>CAVQZE010000007.1:0-133164 GCA_963718385.1 uncultured Actinomycetes bacterium | reverse complement strand
TTTAAATCATCTAATAAAGAAATTAAAAAGATGCAGAAGTCAAGGTTGGAGCACCATTTCAGTGCAAGGCTTCCGCCACCCGCCCTCTAGAGGGGCTACCATACTGGGCTAGCCCTGAGAAGGCGAAGATTGACAAACGCGATGACCATCTTATGTATTTTAGTTCCTAACCCAAACTCACATTATGTTGAAAACTTATTAACATAATACATGACGATATAGACGGAATTAAAAATAGAGATTATCTGATCATTAATTTCAAAGAAAATAAGATATGACACAAATAAGTTCAGTTCCCATTTATCAGCGGCTTATGTTAGGAGGCTCATAATTACATGTGATTTGTCGATCTTGTCCGTGTAGAATGAATGTGCCCTGAGTGACGCTACTCTATGCACACAAGGCATGACGAAAATAGGTGAATTACAGACCGCCCCTGATAGGCAGAATTATCTATTGAAATTCAATCATATGACTTCCCTCCTCCAAATGGCAAGTAGTTTCATCAAAAAGTGGGCAATGACAATCAGCTCCATATTTACATCTGATGAGATTTCTTTTAAAATATTGAAAATATGTTGCAAATTATAGTGGATTCACCACTTTACCAACTACCGAATAGAAGGTACTACTGTACCTATCATCTTAAGAAGGACCACTAATCTTTAGTTAATGAGTAATTTATGCTTTTCTTAAAACTTATATACTCATTACATTTACATACATTAGATTTTTAGATAATTCATGTACTTTTGAAGGGCGTATATTGTTAGCATATAGTTACTACTCTTATCTAGATTTGTAGTTGATATCGCTCGTTATAATGGAACACACAATATTTTTTACTACTTTACCGCTCATCGGCCAAATCACAAAGAATTATAGGTAACATCCTGGGACTTCTATCCGTCAACTTAGGATTCAATACGTAAAAACAAAATCTTAACTGTAATCTGAAATACACTACACCATTACCATTATCATTATGGTAGAAATACCTTAAAGAATGAAAACACGCAAGATATTCATATAATCTGTATAAGTGGAATATTCGCACCTAGTTATATCCCGAGTTTGTTTAATTGATATGTCATTACAAAAACAAAACTGGAATATGTACACCCTGGAAGGTTTTGGTACATACTCAATGGGCAGAAGATCATTTTAGAAAAGATCGCAAAGTCTACGTATAATTAGAATTCAAACAAGTCTGTGGGATTATTGATGTCTGAAAGAGGGCTCGTGTGTAACTTGCATCTGTAAGAGGCGTATAAACACAAGAATTTTTCCAACTGTGACACAGACCTTAAAAGAGGCAATTAGAAACCATATTCCCAAACCGCTCAACGACGGTACCGTAAACTAGACAATTACATGGTAGCAAAAGGCTGATAAGAAGGGTTGAGTATGTCCAGGTATCTTTATAACTGTAGTAAAACTGCGAAACGAATCAGGAGATATTGTCATGTCTTATAATAAAATTGAAAATGTTTTGGTACTTCAAGGTGGAGGTTCTTTTATTTCATCCATTGATCAATCTTCGAATGGACCTACTAAAGCGTAACCGGCATTATTAACCACAAGATCAATCTTTTCTTTTTCGTACAGTATTGGTAATGGAGCTTTAACTGATGTATCGCTACTGACATCAAGGTTCTATTGAGTTTAGAATGAAAAAATACCTTGATATGGATGCACCACCTTTTGAAGTGAAGGGATTAACGGTACAGAGAAGAATTATATAAGACACAACCATCATTTTTTATAAATTGAAAACACTACGATAAGTAACACCTACTATATCAAGTCTTTCGTAAGCGATCTTAGCATTTATGTACATAGGGCCTATTTTTGAAGCTGGAATACTGTAATATTCTCCTTTAAAGTCCATAACATCCTCAGTCTATGCAAATCCATAAATCGCTTGAGCACTGCCAACTACCAGAGATATTGTGGATCATCTTCTATAACCTTTTCAAATATAGCAAGATAATTATTTGTCATTATTTCATCTGTAAACATTTCTTCCACTCTTCTTCTACAAGCTGCAGGAGTGCAATGATTTAATTTATCCACGAATGCTCTTAGTTTTTCAGGAGTATCAGCCAAGAACCCATTAACTCCATGTACAACTATGTCATTTAATCCTCCATTCTTGAGAGCGAGCACAGGTTTACCGTATGCATTTGCTTCGATTGCGTATAATCCAAATGCCTCCATCCAGTATGGTTTAGGACATGCAATGACAGCCTTGCAATTCTTTAGCATTTGGCATTTAACATCATTGCTAACAAGGCCATAGTATTCTGCATATCCATTGCTATTTTGGCATTTTTCTAGTATCTTCTTTACATAATCAGATGGCGAAAACCTGGTGTCTCCTACAACTTTTATTTGGCTCTCCGTTTCGATTGCAAGGTCTATCGCATCTTCTATACCTTTTTCCGGAGTGATTCTGTTTAATGAAAGAAGGTATTGTTTAATATCAGCTTCTTGATCATTCTTTGCATCTTCTTTAGATAATTCGTTATGGAGTGGAATTCCGTTGTGAATATATCTTACCGGTATTTTTAGAATAGAAGACATGTGGAGCGAGTGAGGCTTCGAAATTCCGATAAACCTAGGAGATATGACATCTTGTAGATTAACCGCTAACTTTTCTAAAGCACCGTGCTGTGTATGAAGCATTTTCATTTTTGGAAAGTTTTTACATGAAAGATATGAGTGACACTGCCAAGTGTTGTCCCAAACTATTCCTTGTCCTTCCCCAAATTTTTTTTCTAGTATGTCTTTATACATCATATAATGCTCTTGTTCAGCAAAATGGCTCAAGGAGGGTTCTATTGTTTCTATCCCAGTTAAGGTTGACCATACCTGTTTTTTCCCGTTTTTTTTACCTCTAAATCTCCAAGTGCCTGCCATTGAAGAGCCTTTGGCTGTTATTAATAAAACATCATGACCTTTTTCTACCGCCTTCTTAGAAAACCATGCCGTTATAGCCTCCAGTCCTCCATTCGATCATCAGGAAAAGATTCGCTGAAATTAATCGGGAGGAGGAGATGGTATTTTTGGATTGCAAATGACTAGTATTTTCGAGTAATATCACCCCTATACGCCAGCACGACAACTCAATATCGTCAGTAAAGTACTTGCCCATGTCTAAATACTTATACATCTCCCAGAACTTACCTTGAGCAACGGTCCGATTATAGCTGTTAATTACGCAAGAGATCTACTCTTTCAAACTTGCTTAAAGAGAATGATCGTGAAGATGTAAGAATGGAGTATAAGCCGTACTGGTTGCGTATTTGAAGTAAGTTATGTTGTCCTTATCCCTATGATTATTCGGATGACGTACATATCATTGGAAAAACTATTAGAGTATGCAAATCCACAAGTTTTAGTAGACACTCAATTGGCAGAGGATCATTTAGCTGTCGCACATATTTCCGCCAGTGAAGCAGACTATCATAGCAAACACCAACTGTCGAGAGAAGGCAAAAACATTACGTATTGCTGGACGAAGGGCGTGCGGCAGAGCTCCGAGAACCCGGACCAGGAGGCGGAGAAGGCGCTCGGGATCAACGAGCACGTCCACACGATCTGGGCCTACGTCTACTCGTTCTCGCGGGCCGGTCTCGTCGTGCGCCGGCTCGAGCGCGCCGACGGCTGGCCGCCGGTGCCGTACGGCCGTGCGCTGTCGACGATCCCGAAGGTCGGGCCGTCGCTCGGAGCGCTGGCGCACCTCACGGCCGCGCAGTACTCCGGCGTCTCGATCTACGCGCGGAAGCGCGCGTGAGAGCGGCGTTCGTCTATCCGAATTCGCGCCGCGAGATGCTCGCCGAGCGTCGCGGACGGCAACCGGGCTACGACTCGCAGCTGCACGGATGCGATGTACCTCCACGGAGCACGGCATCGAGGTCGTGTACCACGACCCGCTGCTCACGCGGCGGCAGCTGCCGGGGCCGCTCTGGAAGGCGGCGTGGAATCTCCGCGAGCGCGACGATTCCGTTCGAGCTGCGCGGGATCGACGTCGTGTTCACACCGCTCGGCGCGGCGGGGCTGCCGCTTGCAGCGCGGCTGCGCGGGCTGCCCGGTCGTCGTCATGAACTTCGGGCTGAACCTGATCTGGCGGCGAGCGTCGTCGGCGCGGCGGCGCCTGCTTCGCGCGTCGCTCGGAGCGGCGGCGCGAATCGTCTGCTTCGGCGAGTCGCAGACGACGGAGCTCGTCGAGCTGACCGGACTTCCGGCGGAGCACGTCGTGACGCTACCGCTGCCGATCGACGACCGCTTCTTCTCGCCCGCAGCCGCCGTCGCCGAACGAGCACCCTCGCGTCGCTGACGGTCGGCAAGGATCTCGCGCGCGACTACGCGACTGTCGCGCGCGGCGGTCGACCGCTCGACGTCGACGTCGACTTCGTGACAATGCCACGGAATCTCGAGGGCGATCCGGCTCCCGGCGAACGTCGACGTGCTGCGAGACGTTCCTTCGGTGGAGCTCCGCGACCTGTACACGCGTGCGGACGTCGTCGTCGTCGCGCAGCGGCGCGACGAGTTCGCGTACGGCTCCGAAGGCGGCGGCCTGACGACGTTGCTCGAGGGAATGTCGATGCAGCGGCCCGTCGTCGCGACGGAGCGCGCGATCTTCCGCGACTACGTCGACGACGGCGTCGAGGGTCTCGTCGTGCCGGCGGAGGATCCCGCGGCGATGCGTGCCGCGATCGAGCGCCTGCTCGCGCGACGCGGAGCTGCGCTCCCGGCTCGGCGCTGCGGGCCGCGCGCGTGTCGAGCGCGACCACACCTCACGCGGCTTCGCGGCGCAGCTTGCGCCGGTCCTCCGCGACGTCGTCTACCCTCGGTCGTCGTGAACACGTACGCCGACGTCTACCGGTACCGAGAGCTCTTCTCGAACCTCTTCCGACGCGACCTGCAGGCGAAGTACCGCGGCTCGGCGCTCGGCGTCGTCGTGGACGGTGGCGAACCCGCTGCTGCTGATGGGCGTCTACCTGCTCGTGTTCGGCGTCGTCTGGAACTCGCCGTTCGCGAACGGCGGCCACTACCCGCTGTTCCTGCTCTCGGGGCTCTCGGTCTGGACGTTCGTCGCGGCGGCGCTGCAGTCGTCGACCCGTTCGATGCTCGACAACGCGAACCTGATCCGGAAGACGCGGTTCCCGCGCCAGCTCGTACCGCTCTCCGTCGTCGGCGCGCACGTCGTCGCGTTCGGCGCGATGCTCGCGCTCGTGCTGATCCTGAACTTCATCGCGCTCTCGCGCGTGCGTGCGACCGAGTGGCTCGCGATTCCGCTCGCGCGTGCTCGCCGTCGCGTTCGTCGCCGGCATCTCGCTTGACTGCCGCGTCGCTGAACGCGATCTTCCGCGACGTCGAGTTCATCGTCTCGGCGCTGCTCGTGCCGTGGTTCTTCCTGACGCCGGTGATCTATCCGCTGTCGCAGCTCGCCGCGCACCAGCACGTCGTCTGGGCGATCCACTGGCTGAACCCGCTATCGCCGATCATCGAGTCGATCCGCGCGCCGCTCTTCCTCGGCACCCTGCCGCCGCTCGCGGACGTGATCTACGCGGTGCTCGTCTCGCTTTTGTCGCTCGCCGTCGGCGCGTGGGTGTTCAGTCGCGTGGACGATCAGATCGCGATCGAAGTCTGAGCACGAGCCTGCCGTCGAACATCGACGGCTCGTCCCGCTCCGGCACGAACGCCGGCAGTCCCGCGACCTCCGCGTTCGGTTCGAGTGGCGGCAGCAGCGAGGGACAGACGAGCGGGTGCGGGAACCGCGGATGGCGGCCGCCGCCGGGCGTGTACGGCGCGAGCTCCGCGTTCTTCCGCCGCAGCAGGCCGCGCTCCGGCTCGACTGCGCCCCCGACCGCGGAGTAGCCCTCCGCGTGCAGCGCGCGCGCGAGCTCGAGCCAGTCGTCGGCGGGCTCGGCGCCGTCCGGGAAGAAGGTGCGCGCGGCCGACGCGTCGCGCGGCCCGACGTCCACGGCCTCCTCGAGCGGCGCGTTGCCGAGCTCCGCGAGCCAGAAGCGGTGCTCCTCGACGATGTCGACGGCGAGCCGGTAGCGGCCCGGCGGGATCGGCGCGCGGAGCAGGAACTGCTGCCGCAGCGTCTCGCCCGGTGCGACGGAACGGTCGAACGCGGTGCGGCGGCCGTCCCAGACGATCGGGTTCCCGCGCTCGTCGAGCCAGTGGTACGAGACGAAGAGCCCGTCCTGCGGGCCGCGCGTCTTCCACGTCGCCGAGCCGGCGTTCTCGAGCTCGACCGTCGCCTCCTGGATCGCGCCCGCTTCGACCGGGGCGTGCTCGAGCGCGTGCCAGCGTACGACGAGAGGGCCTGCGGTGCTCATTGCGGGGCTAGTCTAGGCCGCGTGACGGAGCCTCTTCTCGTCCGGGCGGCGCGGCGTGAGCCGGTCGAGCGCACGCCGGTCTGGTTCATGCGCCAGGCCGGACGCTCGCTGCCGGAGTACCGCGCGCTCCGCGAGAAGTACAGCTTCTTCGAGCTCGCAGGGACGCCGGAGCTCTGCGCCCAGGTGACGTTGGAGCCGGTGCGCCGGCACGGCGTCGACGCGGCCGTGATGTTCGCCGACATCATGTCGCCCGTCCCGCCGATGGGGCTCGACGTCGAGCTCGTCGAGGGCGTCGGTCCGGTCGTCGACCGGCCGCTCGCAACCGCGGCGGACGTCGAGGCGCTGCGCGTGACCGATGCGTCCGAGTGGGGCGCACCGATTCTCGAAGCGGTGCGCATCGTGCGCGCCGAGCTAGAGCCGGAGCGCGCCGTCGTCGGCTTCTGCGGCGGCCCGTTCACCGTCGCCGGCTATCTCATCGAAGGGAAGCCGAGCCGCGACTTCATGCGGACGAAGTCGCTGATGTTCAACGAGCCCGAGGTCTGGCACGCGCTGATGGAGAAGCTCACCGAGCAGTTCTCGCGCTACGTCGTCGCGAAGGTCGCCGCAGGCGCCGACGTGATCCAGCTCTTCGACTCGTGGATCGGTGCGCTCTCGCCTGCGGACTACGTCGAGTTCGTCGCGCCGTACTCCGCGCGCATCCTCGCGTCGGTCGACGTGCCGACGATCCAATTCGGCACCGGCGCGTCGACGCCGCTGCTCGCCGCGATGGCGGCCGCGGGCGGCGACGTGCTCGGCCTCGACTGGCGCGTGCCGCTCGACACCGGCTGGGAGATCGCCGGCGAGGATCGCGGCGTCCAGGGAAACCTTGACCCGGCACTGCTGCTCGGCCCGTGGGACCGCATCGAGGCGGGCGCGCTCGACGTGCTCGACCGAGCCGGCGGGCGGCCCGGGCACATCTTCAACCTCGGCCACGGCGTACTTCCGCCGACCGACCCCGACGTGCTCGGCCGGCTCGTCGAGCTCGTGCACGCGACGGCGCGCGTCTAGCTCTTCCCGGCGAGCTCCTTCGCGGCGGGCTTGCCGTTCCCCGGCGGCGCGTCGCCGAACTTCCGGCCGTAGGTGTTCTCGTACCCCTCCAGCGTGAACGTCGAGAGGAACTTTGCCGTCGCCGCCTTGCCGTTGTTGATCAGCATGTCCTGCAGTCGGCCTGCGTGAGGTTGAACTGCGTCGTGCCGATCGTTGCCGGCGTCGACGGCGACCGTGCGCACGCGCGTCGAGTGCGAGACGAAGCGCTCGTCCCACGCCTCCTGCGACGTGTGGAAGATGTCGAAGCCGAACGGATCGCCCACGGCATGCGCGAGACCGCGTTGTTCAGCCCGGCGCCGACGCCCTTGCCGCCCGTGAGCGTGAAGCCGAACGTCGGCCGCGTCAGCGGCTGGCTCGGCGTCGTCGACGTCGAAGAGCCAGACGGGGAAGTTCGAGAGCGTGCCGCCGTCGACGATCACCGACGCCTGCTGCTTCGAGCTCCGTCGTCGTCGAGCTCGCGGAAGCTCGCGGCCTTTCCGTTGCGCGCCGACGCGCCTCGTTCGCCGCGTCGACGTCGAGCCGGTCGTTCGGCATGCCGCTCGACGAGCGCCGTCGGTGTCGCCGACGTCCTCGACGAACACGCGGTCGCGGACGAGCTGCGACCGGCTCGAAGAAGTACGGGATCGACATGCTCATCCGCGCGGCGTCGGCGATCTCGAACTCGTCGGGGTCGATCGCCGTCGGCTCGCCCGGGAGCCGGTAACGCTCGCAGGTCGTCGGGCAGGACGAGCAGCGCGCGGTTCGTCGACGTCGACAGGCGATCAGCTTCAGCCGGTAGCCGTCGCTGTCGGCGGTCTTCTGTCGCGGCGAACGTCTTCGTGCTCGAGCTGTCGTTGAACCAGGTGCGGAACTTCTCGCCGTGCGCGAGCCCGTGCTTGCGGAACAGGTTCGGGACGCCGCCGAAGAACTCGCCGCCCGTCGGGAAGTCCTGGAAGTCGGCGAACTTCGTCTTCTTCATCAGGTCGACCATCTCGTGCGCGTCGTGACCGGTCGCGAGGTAGCAGGCGATGATCGCGCCCGGCGCTCGCGCCGGCGACGTTCACCCACTTCTTCACCGGCTTCGTCGGGTGCTCCGGCGAATCCGAGCAGCGCGCCGGCGAGGCCGAGCCCCTTGACGCCGCCGCCTCGGAAGACGCCGTCCGCTTCTTCGATCCACATGTCGTCCAGCCCCCTAGCTCGCGGTTTGTCGGGGCCGCAGGGTTGGGACCGTAGCGCGACCGGCGCGTGCGGACAAGGCTATGGTCATCCCGTGGAGCCGCCGACAACTGTCGCGGAGGTCGTTGCCCGAATGGAGGCGATCGCCGCGCCGCTGCCGCGCTCGGACGGCGTCAGCTGCTTCACGCGGCTCTATCTCGCGGTCACGCAAGGCGTGAAGACCGATCTCGACGGGCCGCTGTTCCACGACGTGCGGTTCGTCGAGCGGCTCGACGTCGTCTTCGCCGGGCTGTTCTTCGACGCGCTCGATGCGTTTCAGACGCGGCCCGGCTCGGAGCCGCACGCGTGGTCGCCGCTGTTCCAGGCGCGCGGCCGGCGCGGCATCGCACCGCTCCAGTTCGCCTTCGCGGGGATGAACGCGCACATCAACCGTGACCTTCCGGTCGCGCTCGTCGCGACCTCCCGGGAGCTCGGCGTCGAAGTCGAGGACGGCACGCCGCAGCACGCCGACTTCGTCGCGGTCAACGCGCAGCTCGCCGCGACCGAGGCGAAGGTGAAGAAGGACTACGTGACCGGCTGGCTCCGGCGCCTCGACCGGATCGTGCACCGGTTCGACCGCATCGACGACGTCGTCGCGATGTGGGACGTCGCCCGCGCGCGCGACGCGGCGTGGACGAACGGCGAGGCGCTCTGGGCGATCCGCGACAGCGCCGACCTGTCGCAGGCGTACCTCGACTCGCTCGACCGGATGGTCGGCTTCGCCGGCCGCGGCCTGCTCGTCCCGGCCGACACCTGGCTCCAGAAGCTGTCGCGCCGCGCTGCGCTAGAGCGCTGTTACCCTCCATCCACCGAAAAACGCAGCTGCGGCGTAATCAGGGGGAGGTCGAACGTGACCGAGGTGCTCCAGCCGCTGGCCGCGGAGCCGAAGCCGCGAACCGTCCACGCCGTCTCGGCGCATTCGCACGAGCCGTCCTTCGCGGAGCTCGTGTACTCGCACTTCGAGTGGTGGCGCGACTTTCGCGACGACGCGAAGGTCGACGCGGCGTCGACGTATCACGAGGTCCTGACGCATTTCGAGCGAACGCACGGCCGGCTCATCCATTCGTTCTGGTGCTCGCACGTCGCGAGTGCCGTCGCGCTCACCGAGCGGAAGCCGCGCTATCCATGGCAGCGGGCGACGTCGACCTTCCACCGCGAGAGCGACTGG
Organism: uncultured Actinomycetes bacterium; assembly: GCA_963718385.1. Taxonomy (GTDB): domain Bacteria; phylum Actinomycetota; class Thermoleophilia; order Gaiellales; family Gaiellaceae; genus Palsa-739. The sequence goes on along the minus strand of CAVQZE010000007.1, from coordinate 123,360 downwards.
GCGACGAAGGCGCATCCCGAGATCACGCTCCAGCTCCACCGCTGCGACGACCTCGCCGTCCGCGCGCGCACCGTCCTCACCGGCGTTCGCCAGCGGATCTGCCTCCAGTTCGTCGCGCAGTGCGCGGGGCATCTGCTCGCCCTTGTCGACGTCAGCTCGAGCCGCGCCCACGAGGTCGATCTCGACAAGGCGCTCGAGACGGAGATCGCCGCGCTCGACGACGCGGAGACGTACTACCGGCAGGCGGCGAACGGCCAGGCGCAGATCGTCTACTTCTCCGGAATGGTCTCCGTCGCCGCGTTGACCTCGCTGCTCGCGTTCCTGTTCCTCTCCGTCGAGTGGAAGAGCGGCGTCGCCGCTTTCGTCGCCGGCTCGGTCGGCGCGGTCGTCAGCGTGATCCAGCGGATCAACAACGGATCGTTCGAGCTGAGCTACGACGTCGGCCGCCCGTACGCGTTCTTCCTCGGCGGGCTGAGACCGCTGATCGGCGGCGCCTTCGCGCTCGCGATCACGTTCGCGTTCACGAGCGGGATCCTCCATCTGCCGATCTCGAGCAGCGACCCGGCCGCGGACGACCGCCTCGCGATCCTCGTCGTCGGGTTCCTCGCCGGCTTCAGCGAGCGCTGGGCCCAGGACACACTGACGACGGCCCTGCCCGACCCGGGCGACGGCGGCAAGGAGACGGCGAAAACCTGAGTCTCCGGTGCTCGGGGGCGCGTGAGCTACCGTGCGCGCCGTGAAGGCTGCGGTCGTCCTGATGGCCTACGGCTCCCCCGAGCGGCTCGCCGACGTGCCCGCGTACTACGCGGACATCCGCGGCGGCCGGCCGATCGCGCCGGAGAACCTCGCCGACCTCGTCGAGCGCTACCGCCGGCTCGGGATCGAGGACTCGTCGCCGCTCAACGCGATCACCGAGGCGACCCGCGCCGCGCTCGAGACGGAGCTCGGCGTGCCGGTCTTCACCGGGATGAAGCACTGGACGCCGCGGATCGCGGACGCCGCGGAAGCAGCGCTCGCGACGGACGCGGGCGTCGTCGTCGGACTCGTCCTCGCGCCGCACTATTCCGCGCTCTCGATCAAGGGCTACCGCGAGCAGCTCGAGGAGGCGCTCGCCGGCCGCGCCGAGCTGGCGTTCGTCGAGAGCTGGCACGACGAGCCGGGCTTCGTCGACCTCCTCGCCGACCGCGTGCGCGGAACCGACGCGCATGTCGTCTTCACGGCCCATTCGCTTCCGGCTCGGATCCTCGACATGGGCGACCCGTACAAAGATCAACTGCTCGAGACGTCCGCGCTCGTCGCGGAGCGCGCGGGACTCGGCGACAACTGGAGCTTCTCGTTCCAGAGCGAGTCGCCGACCGGAGAGCCGTGGCTCGGGCCGGACATCCTCGACCACCTCGCGGCGCTCCACGAGGCCGGCGTCGCCCACGTGCTCGTCTGCCCCGTCGGCTTCGTCTCCGACCACCTCGAGATCCGCTGGGATCTCGACGTCGAGGCGCAGGACAAGGCCGCCGAGCTCGGGATGCAGCTCGAGCGGATCGAGATGCCGAACGCCGATCCGGCCTTCATCCGCACGCTCGCGGGGATCGTCCGGCGAGCGCTCCCGGTAGCGTCACGGGCGTGAAGTCGGGCGGAATCCAGGTCGAGCGCGCCGCGCGCCGCTTCCGCGTCTACCCGCGCGAGCAGCGGACGCTGAAGGACGTGCTCTTCTCGCGGGGCCGCGTGCCGGGCGTCGACGTGTGGGCGCTGCGCGACGTCTCCTTCTCCGTCGAGCCGGGCGGAGCGGTCGGCCTCGTCGGCCGCAACGGCTCCGGCAAGACGACGCTGCTGCGGCTGCTCTCCGGGATCATCAAGCCGACCTCGGGCACGGTCGCGGTCGGCGGCCGCGTCGGCTCGCTGCTCGAGCTCGGCGCCGGCTTCCACCCGGACATGACCGGGCGCGAGAACGTCTACCTCAACGGCTCGATCCACGGCCTCCGCCGCGCGACGATCCGCGAGAAGCTGGACGAGATCGTCGCGTTCGCCGGGCTCGAGGACTTCATCGACCTGCCCGTGCGGACGTACTCGTCGGGGATGTACATGCGGCTCGGCTTCGCGGTCGCCGCGCACATCGAGGCCGACGTGCTGCTGCTCGACGAGGTGTTCGCCGTCGGCGACGAGGCGTTCCAGCGCAAGTGCTTCGGGAAGATCTTCGAGTTCAAGCAGCGCGGCGGCACGATCGTGTTCGTCTCGCACGACGCGTCGGCGGTCGAGCGGCTGTGCGACCGCGCGGTGCTGCTGAAGGACGGCGCCGTTGCGTTCGACGGCCCGACGCACGAGGCGATCGTCCAGTACCGGCGGCTGCTCGCGGGCGAGCGCAACCCGGAGGAGCGCGCGGCCGGACTGAAGGAGTGGGGCGGCGACATCGCGCGCGTCGACGGGGCGCGGCTGCTCGGCCCCGAGGGCGCCGAGCGGACGCAGGGTCTGCTCGCCGGCGAGGCGTTCGCGATCGGCGTCGACGTCTCGGCCGACGCCGCGCTGCCGGCCGCCGCGGCTCGTGTGGGAGCTGCGCGACGACGCGGGCATCCTCGTCGCCTCGGGCGAGACGCTGACCGGCGAGCTCGGCTGGGACGACACGACGCGCCGGCTCTCGCTCCGGTTCGACGCCGACCGGCCGCCGTTCTCGGACGGGCGGCTGCATCTCCGCGTCGACCTCACCGACGCGCGCGGCGACACGCAGTACCACTCGATCGACGACGCGCTCGTCTTCGTCGTCTATCCCGCGGGCGACGAGCGCGGGCTCGTCCGCCTCGACGGCCGCTGGTCGCGCGATGACGCGAAGGTGGAGACGACGCGTGAGCTCGCGCACCTGCCCTGACTGGCCCGAGCTGATGGAGCTCGCGCCGGAGCTCCAGTTCAAGCACTACACCGTCGCCGAGGCGACAGCTGCCCGCCGACGCGCTGCGGCTGATCACGGACGTGCAGCTCTCCGACGTCGCGATCTGCTGCGACCTCGACAAGAACGTCTTCTACGCGGCGCACACGGACGAGGGCGTCGCCGCGGCGCTGCTCGCGAGCCACTGGTACGAGATCCAGGGCTGGATCGCCGCCGGCCGACCCGGCGCCGACTTCTGAGCCTGCCCGCACGCGGCTAGGCTCTCGCCATGCCGACGGTCCTCGTTCCGTTCGCCGGCGCGTCCGGGAAGACGCGTCTCGACGCGCCCGATCCGTTGCGGCGCGAGATCTCGCTCGCGATGCTCGGCGACGTGCTCGACGCGGCCGTGTCGTTCGGCCCGACCGTCGTCGTCTCGGCGGACTCGGTCGCCGACGAGCTCGCGGCGGAGCTCGGCGCCGAGTCGTTCGCGGATCCGGGCGGCGGCCAGGGTGCCGCGGTGCGGGCCGCGCTCGCCGCGATCGCGGGGCCGGTGCTCGTCGTGAACGCGGATCTGCCGTGCGTCGAGGCCGCCGACCTCGAGCGGCTTGCCGCGGCGGGCGGGTTCGCGCTCGTCGAGGCGCGTGACGGGACGACGAACGCGTTGTCCCTGCCGAGCCGAGACGCGTTCGCGCCGCTGTACGGCGCGGGCAGCGCGGCGCGCTTTCGGGCGCACGCCGCGTCGCTCGGCCTCGGCGTCGTCGAGCTCGCGGTCGCGAACCTCGAAGACGACGTCGACACGCTCGACGATCTCCGGCGTCTCGCCGCGCGCTGCGGCGCGCGCACGCGCGCGTGCCAGCTCCAGGAGATCCTCGCGTGAAGGTCGTCGTCCTTTCGGGCGGCGTCGGCGGCGCGCGCTTCGTTCTCGGCGTCGTCGACGCGATCGATCCGCGCGACGTCACGGTGATCGGAAACGTCGGCGACGACGTCGAGGTGCTCGGGCTGCACGTCTCGCCGGATCTCGACTCGATTCTCTACGCGCTCGCCGGTCTCAACGACGAGGAGCGCGGTTGGGGCCGCGCGGGCGAGACCTGGAACGCGCTCGAGAGCGTGCGCGCGCTCGGCGGCGAGGGCTGGTTCGCGCTCGGCGACCGCGACCTCGGCGTTCACCTCGTCCGCACGCAGGCGCTGCGCGCGGGAGAGCCGCTCTCGGCGGTAACCGCGCGGCTCGCGTCGTCGCTCGGCGTCGCGACGACGCTGCTGCCGGCGACGGACGACGAGCTGCGGACGTGGATCGACACCGCCGGCCGGCTCGTTCCCGTTCCAGGAGTGGTTCGTCGCGCGCGGGCATCGCGACGAGGTCGACGCGCGTCCGATTCGAGGGCGCCGAGTGCCGCAGCTCCGGCTGCCGGGCGTGCTCGACGCGATCGAGCGCAGCCGACGTGCTGCTCGTCGCGCCGAGCAACCCGTTCGTCTCGATCGACCCGATCCTCGCCGTCGCGCGCGATCCGCGACGCGCTCGCGCGCAGGCGCGTCCCGTGCGTCGCGGTCAGCCCGCTGATCGGCGGCCGCGCGGTGAAGGGCCCCGCCGACCGGATGCTGACGCGCCTCGCGGGCGGGACCTCGCCCCGTCACGTCGCCGGGTGCTACTCGGGCCTGATCGACGCGATCGTCGTCGACGAGGCCGACGCCGACGACCTCGACGGGCTCGACGGCGTGCAGCCGATCGTCGCGCGGACGCTGATGGTCGACGCCGACGCGCGCCGCCGGCTCGCGGAGGCCGCGCTCGGCGGGGTCCCCGCGTGAAGGTCGCCGTCGTCGGCGGCACGGGCGACTTCGGACTCGCGCTCGCGCAGCAGCTCGTCGCAGCGGGAGATGGACGTCGTGATCGGCTCGCGCGACGCCGCACGCGCGCAGGAGAAGGCAGACGAGATCGGGGCGGCCGGCGCGGCGAACGAGGACGCCGTCCGCGGCGTCGATCTCGTCGTGCTCGCGACGAAGGCCGAAGCCACTCTCGCGACGGCCGAGAGCCTCGCCGGTGCGATCGGCGCGACGCCGGTGCTGAGCGTCGCGAGCGAGCTGAACTTCACGAAGCAGGGCGTCTATCCGACGGAAGACGAGCGCTCGATCGCCGAGCGGCTCGCCGGACCTGCTCGACGCGCCGGTTGCCGCGGGCCTCCATTCGCTCGCGGCGTCGTCGCTCGCCGCCGGCCGCGCCGAGTGCGACGCGCTCGTCTGCGGCGACGATCTCGCGGCGAAGGAGCTCGCGCTCGACCTCGCCGCGAAGGTCGTCACCGGGCGCGCGCTCGACGCCGGCCCGCTCGCGAGCGCCCGCGCGCTCGAGGGCATGACGGCGGTGATCGTGAACCTCAACCGCCGCTACAAGGGTCACGCAGGCTTCAGCGTCACCGGCCTGCCGTGAGCGGCTTCAGCGCAACTCCCGTCACCGGCATCCCGGAGCTCCGAGAGGGCGACGACCTCGCCGCGCTGATCGCGGAGCAGACCGAGCTCGAGGACGGCGACGTCGCTCGTCGTCGCGCAGAAGGCGATCTCGAAGATCGAGGGCCGGGTCGTGCGTCTCGACGACTACGAGCCGTCGGCCCAGGCGCGCGAGATCGCGGTCGCCGATCCCGAGAACGAAACCGACCCGCGCCGGATCGAGGCGATCCTGCAGGAGGCGAAGCGGATCGTCCGTGTCCGCCCGCCGCTTGTGATCTGCGAGACGCGCCACGGCTTCACCTGCGCCTCGGCCGGTGTCGACGCGTCGAACACTCCGGGTGAGGGAACGCTCGTGCTGCTGCCGCTCGACCCCGACGCGTCGGCCGCGCGTCTCCGCGACGCGCTGCGTGAGCGCACCGGCCGTGACGTCGGCGTGATCGTCACCGACTCGTTCGGCCGCCCGTGGCGCCGCGGCACGACCGACGTCGCGCTCGGCGCGGCCGGGATCGACGTCGTCCGTGAGTACATCGGCGAGCGCGATCCGACGGGTTACGAGCTTCACGCGACGGTGATCGCGATCGCGGACGAGATCGCCGGGGCCGCACAGCTCGTCATGGGCAAGCTCGACCGCGTGCCGGTCGCCGTGATCCGCGGCCTCGACGTCGCCGGCAGCGGCAGCGCGCTGGAGCTCGTGATCCCGGAAGCGGAGGATCTCTTCCGATGACCGATCCGATCGCAGCCGCGAACGACGCGCTCCGCGACAAGGGCTACACCGAGCGCGACCTCGCAGTCCATCCCGGCCCGCGCGGCAAGGCGCTGCTGAAAGGGAACCGGATCATCAGCCCGCTGAGCGACGACGCCGCGGTTGTGCTGCGCGTCGTGCAGCAACTCGTCCCGGCCGAGAGCGAGCTCGGCGCGAAGATCCTCCGCCCGGCGGAGCTGCGCGCCCGGCTCGTTCCGGAGTGATCCGCCAGGGCGCCGCCGACGTCGGCCCGATAATGGGCCGCATGGAGTCGATGCAGGAGCGCACGCGGGCGCTCGTCGAGGCCGGGATCGCGCTCAGCTCCGAGCTGTCGCTCGACGCCCTGCTGCAGAAACTCGTCGAGACCGCGGCGGTCCTGACGGATGCGCGCTATGCGGCACTCGGCGTCCTCGACCCGAGCGGCAGTCGGCTCGAGCGGTTCATCACCACCGGCATCGACGACGACCTTCGCGCCGAGATCGGCGATCTGCCGTCGGGCCGCGGCATCCTCGGTGTCCTGATCCGCGAGGCCCGGCCGCTGAGGCTGCACGACCTCGGCGACGACCCGCGCTCCGTCGGCTTCCCGCCCGGCCACCCGCCGATGCGTTCGTTCCTCGGTGTCCCGCTCGCGCTTCGCGGCATCCAGTACGGGAACCTCTACCTCACCGAGAAGTCCGGCGGCGCCGACTTCAACGACGACGATGAGGAAGCCGTCGTGATGCTCGGCTCGCAGGCGGCCGTCGCGATCGAGAACGCGCGCCTGTACGAGTCGGCGACGCGCTGGTCGGCCCAGCTCGAGTCGCTGAACGAGGTGATGAACGTCCTCGTCACGGAGTTCGACCTTCCCCGCCTGCTGCAGCTGATCGCGACCCGGCTGCGCGACCTGCTCGGCGCGCGGCTCGTGACGATCGCGCTGCCGCACGGGTCATCCGCGCGGATCGAGGTTGCGGCCGGAGAGGAGTCGGAGGCGTACGTCGGGATGCTGTTGCCGCAGCGCTCGAAGACGATGCGCGTGCTCGAGCGGAAGCACAGCGAGCGCGTCGACTCGGTGCTCGAGGACCCCGAGATCGACCAGGACTCGATGCGACGTCTCGGCGCGCAGACCTCGCTCTACGTCCCGCTCGTCGTCGGCGGCGTCGCGATGGGCATCGTCGCGGCGCACGACAAGCGGGGCGCCGATCCGCGGTTCACCGAGGACGACCTTCGGATCGCGGAGATCTTCGCCGGTCGAGCCGCCGTCGCCGTCGAGCTGTCGCAGCGCGTCGCGCGCGATTCCATGCGGCGGGTCGTCGCCGCGCAGGAGCTCGAGCGCCGCCGGCTCGCCCGCGAGCTCCACGACGAGACCGGCCAGGCGTTGACGTCGATCCTGCTCGGCCTCCGCACCGTCGACGAGGCGCAGGACGAGGCACAGCTGCGTGCCGCCGTCACTCTGGTCCGCGATCTCGTGCGCACGACGCTGGAGGACGTGCGCCGCCTCGCGGTCGAGTTGCGGCCGAGCGTCCTCGACGACTTCGGTCTCGTCGCGGCGCTCGAGCGGCTGACGCAGACCTTCGGCGAGCAGACCGAGATCGCTGTTCTCTTCGAGCAGCTCCTGCCGAACGCGGATCGTCTGCCGGCGGAGGTCGAGACCGCGCTCTATCGGATCGTGCAGGAGTCGCTCACCAACGTCGTGAAGCACGCGCGGGCCGCGAACGTGCGGATCGTTCTTGCGCGAACGGATGACTCCGTCTCGCTTTTCATCGAAGATGACGGTGTGGGGTTCGACCCGGACAGCCCGAGCGAGAGCGGTATCGGCCTGGTCGGCATGCAGGAACGCGTCGCGCTGCTCGGCGGCCGGCTGACAATCGAGTCGCGTCCCGGTGCGGGCACGACGTTCGTGGTGGAGGTGCCGGCGCCGTGATCCGTGTCCTGATCGTCGACGACCATGCGCTCGTCCGCTCCGGCCTGCGCCTGCTGCTCGAGGCCGAGGACGACGTCACCGTCGAGGACGAGGCCGGCAACGCCGAGGATGCCGTCCGCAAGGCGCGCCTCCACAAGCCGGACGTCGTGCTCCTCGACATCGTGATGCCGGGCGGCAGCGGGCTCGACGCGGCGCCCGCGATCAAGGAGGCTGCGCCGAAGTCGCGGATCCTCGTGCTCTCGATGCAGGACGACCCGAGCTACGTCCGCCAGGCGTTCAGCGCCGGCGCGAACGGCTACCTCCTGAAGGAGGCCGCGGACGCGGAGCTCGTCGCCGCCGTACGGGAGGTCGCCGCCGGCGGCAGCTACGTCCACCCGACGCTCGGCGCGCGGCTTGCGGCGGCCGAGGCCGACGCGCAGGCACGCGCCGCCGCCGACCCGCTTTCCGACCGCGAGCGCGAGGTGCTGCGGCTGCTCGCCCTGGGTCACACAAACCAGGAGATCGCGAAGATGCTCTACATCTCCGTCCGCACGGCCGAGACGCACCGGGCGCACATCATGCAGAAGCTCCGTCTCTCGACCCGGGCCGAGCTCGTCCGCTACGCCCTCGAGCACGGGCTGCTCGACGAGGCCGCCGAGCCCTCGTAGGGAGGGTCCGGCGAAATGGCGGCTGTGTCGCCGGGCCGCGCTGGACGGCGCGATGCGGCGTCCTCAGTCGCGCCGATAGTTCGACTATCGACGCTCCCTGCGTCCTTGCCTCGCACCGCCCATCGCACCCCGGCAACGAGCACCATTCCGCCGAACCCTCCTAGCACCGTACTTTCCCGAATCACAGCTCAGAACGGCCGCGGATTCAGCGGGGCGCCGGGATCGCCAGCATTCGCACATGGATAGTCACGCGGTGCTCTGGAGCGGCCCGAACGGCAAAGTCGTCGCCGGCAAGCTCGAGCTCGAGACGATCTGTCTCCGCTTTTCCGGCTCGGGCGGCGGACAGCCGACGGCCCACGACCACCGGATTCCGTACGAGGAGATCGAGTCGGTGCACGTCGGCCACGGCGCGGAACGGCTCGGCGGCCGGCCGGCGCTGGTGTTGGAGCTCGCGTCCGGCGGCCCCGTGCGCATCGCGTCGCTCGACGGTGTCGGGATGCTGATCGAGCTGGCCGAGGAGATTGGGGAGCTGAAGGCCGCCGGAGCGACGGTATGAGCAGGATCGCCGTCGTCGTCCCGATCCGGCCGGGAGCGTACGAAGCGGCGCGCACGCTCGTCGAGAGCGGCCCGCCGTTCCGGCTCGAGGACACGCCGCTCGACGGCCATTGCGTCTACCTGACCGAGAACGAGGCGGTCTTCGTCTTCGAAGGCCCGGACGCGCGCGCCGTCGTCGAGCAGCTCGTCGGCGAGGCGTCGCTCTGGCGCGCCGCAACCGAATGGCGCGCGTGTCTCGACGGCAAGCCGCGCGTCGCCGACACCGCGTTCGCGTGGCGGAAGGATGCCGCCGCGCCGCTCCACGTTCCGGGGCTCTAGCTAGCTCCTCGCGCCCGAGCCGCGCTCGAACAGCACGAGCACGGCGAGGTGCTCGTACGCGACGAAGCGGTGGTCGGCGCCTGCCTCGACGAAGACGGCGTCGCCTACCTTCACCGGCGTGTCCACTCCGTCGACCTGGAGGACACCCTCACCGTCGAGGACGACGTAGATCTCGTCGTCCTCGTGCGGCTGCTGCTTGTCGGCCTCCGGCGCGACGAGCACGTAGACACCGAGCTCGACCCCCGGCGACTCGTGGACGATCTCGTAGCCGCCGCCGGCCTCCCGGAGCTTCTCGACCACCGTTGCGACGCCGAACGCATGCACGTCGCGGACGCTACCGAACCCCGCTAGACCTCGGCGGTTTCGTGCACCTCGATCGACACGACGCCGGGGACGAGAGACACGCGGCGGATCAGCAGGTCGCGATCCTCGCCCGTCGCGAAGTGTCCGGCGACCGAGACCTCGCCGCGCGTCACCGTCAGCTCGAAGTCCTCCGGGCGGAGCCAGAGCTCGTGCAGAAGAACCTCGTCGCGGATCTCGCGGATGATCTCCTCGTCGGTGTGGACGAACGCACGGACGAGGTCGGCGCGCGTGACGATCCCGACGAGCAAGCCCTGCTCGTCGACGACGGGAAGCCGGTTCACCTTGCGGTCGAGCATCAGCGACGCGGCAACATCGACCCGCCGCGAGCCTTTCACCGTCACCGCCGGCGAGGTCATTGCCTCCGCCGCCGTCGTTGCGTTGCGCTTCGTGTCGTCTCCGTCGTGCCGATGGAGCATCCGGTCGAGCTTCGTCCGCTTCGCATACCGGCGCTCCTTCTGGAGGATGTCGGCCTCGCTGACGACGCCGAGCACCTGGCCGTCGCCGTCGACGACCGGCAGGCCGGAGATCCCGCGTGCTGCGAGCAGCTCGGCGACCTCTTTCAGCGAGGTCTCCGGCGTGACCGTGAGCACCTTCGTTGTCATGACGTCTGCGATTCTCATGGCTCTCCTTCGGTTCACCAGGTCTTGGTTGTCGTGCGGCGCGGAGGCCGCGCGACCCTGACGCGCGCGTCGACACAGAGGCAGCGGTCGGCGAGCGCAAGGACGGGATTGAGGTCGAGCTCCGCGATCTCCGGGAAGTCGTCGGCGAGCTTCGCGAGGCGGAGCAGGAGGTCGACGAGCGCCTCTTCGTCCGCCGGCGGCGTGCCGCGGAAGCCGGCGACGAGCCGGCCGGCCTTGCCGCCGCGGACGAGATCTCTCGCGTCGAGGTCGGTGAGCGGCGCGAGCCGGAACTGCGCCTGGCCGATCAGCTCCGCGAGGACGCCGCCGGGTCCGAACGCGACGAGCGGCCCGAAGACGGGATCCTGCACCGCGCCGGCGAGAAGCTCGGCGCCGCCGGCGATCATCGGCTGGACGAGCACCGGCGAGCCGATCCGCTCGGCGGCCGCGCGCACCTCCGCCTCGTCGGCGAGATTGAGCGCGACGCCGCCCGACTCGGTCTTGTGCGCGCCGGCGGCTGCGCTCTTGACGACGACGGGGAAGCCGAGCTCGCGTGCGGCCGCGACAGCGTCGTCGGCCGAGTCGGCGACGCGCTCCGGGACGACCGGCAGCCGGTACGCCTCGAGGAGCGCGCGCGTCGCTGCGGGGTCGAGCCACGCCTCGTCGGCGGCGCCGAGCGCGTTCGCGACGACAGCTTCCGCTGCGGGGCGGTCGACTTCGAGCTCCGGGATCGTCCCGGGCGGGCGGCGCAGCCAGTCGCCGCGCTCTGCGGCGCGGCCGAGCGCCCGCGCGGCGGCCTCGGGATACGAGAACGACGGCACCTGCGCGGCGCTGCGCAGAGATGCCGGCGCGCCCTTCGCGCTGAGGAACGCACAGAGCACGGTCTTGTCGCCGGCGCCGACTGCGGCGCTGCTGATCGCGGCACCGACCTCGTCCTCGTCGACGCCGACCGTCGGGACGAACAGGACGATCACCGCGTCGACTCCGGGATCGGCGAGCACGATCGGCAGCACGTCGCGGAAGCTCTTCGCGTTCGCGGAGCCGAGCATGTCGACCGGGTTCGCGCTGCTGCCCTCCGTTGGCATCACGGCGGCGAGCGCGTGCCGCGTGCTCTCGGCGAGCGTCGGCAGGTCGAGTCCCGCCGCCTCGCAGGCGTCGGCGCAGAGAATCCCGAGCCCGCCCGCGTTCGTAACGAGCGCGACGCGCCGGCCACGCGGCACCGGCTGGGCGGAGAGGAGCGACGCGACCTCGACGAGCTCGTCGAGCGTTCGTGTCCGAATCACGCCGGCCTGGTGGAAGAGCGCGTCGACCGCGGCCTCCGACCCGGCGAGCGCCGCAGTGTGCGAGCTCGCGGCCTTGCTTCCGGCGTGTGTCGTGCCGCCCTTCACGGCGAGGATCGGCTTCGTGCGTGCAACGCGCCGCGCGATGCGCGCGAACGCGCGCGGATTGCCGAACGACTCGAGATAGAGCAGCACGATCTCCGTCGCCGGGTCGTCCTCCCACCATTCGAGGAGGTCGTTCGACGAGACGTCGGCCTTGTTTCCGATCGAGACGAACGCCGACAGGCCGAGCCCGCTCGCTTCCGCGCGCTCCAGCACCGCGAGACCGAGTGCGCCGCTCTGCGACGAGAAGCCGATGTTCCCGGTCGGAAACGCGCGCGGCGCGAACGTCGCGTTGAGGCGGACTGCGGCGGACGCGATGCCGAGGCAGTTCGGGCCGACGATCCGCGCGCCGTGCTCGCGCGCGAGCTCGACGAGCCGTTCCTGGCGCCGCCGACCTTCGGCGCCGATCTCGGCGAAGCCGGCGGAGATGACGCAGAGCGCGCGGACTCCGGCCTCGAGCGCTTCCTGCGCCGCGCCGAGCACGTGTTCGCCGGGCAGGCAGATCACGGCGAGCTCGACCTGCTCCGGGATGTCGGCGACGCACGGGTAGCCGCGGACGCCGGCCACCGGCTCGCCGCCGCGGTTGACGGGGTAGGCCGCGCCGGAGAAGTCTCCGGCCAGGACGTTGCGGAAGAGCTCGCCGCCGATCGAGCCGCGCCGCGCGGACGCGCCGATCACGGCCACGCACGACGGCGCAAAGAATCCCTTCAGCGAGGCGGTGACCGCGACGTGGTTCCGCTCCGCAACGCGATCGCGGTACAGCTCGGTCGCGGCGATCGGGAAGCGAACCTCGACCGCGCCGCCGTCGAGCTCGCGCACGATGTCGAAGCCGGCGTCACGGAAGACGAGCAGCATCGGGCGGTTCTCCGGGAGCACCTCGGCGACGAACTCCTCGATCCCGGCGTCCGCCGCGAGCGCGACGAGGCGCTCGAGCAGGCGGGTGCCGATGCCGCGGCCCTGGTGCTCGTCGTCGACGGTGAACGCGACCTCCGCGGCGCGGCGGTTGCGCAGGCGCGCGTAGTTGGCGAGCGCGACGATGCGTCCGTCGAGAAACCCGATCAGTGCACCGCGCTCGTCCCAGTCCGGCTCGATGAGCGACTCGACGAGCTTCGGCGAGAGGTGCGGGAAGCCGTGGAAGCGCAGGTAACGGCTTCGGTCGGAGAGACCGCTGAAGAAGTCGAGGACGGCCTCGGCGTCGGCGGCAAGCGGCGGCCGGAGCCGCAGCGTCGTGCCGTCGCGGAGGATCACGTCTTCGGGATCGTGAGTCAGTGCGCTCATGTCGCACCTCCAATGCTCGTTGTCGGCCCGCTGACCTGCATCGTGGCACCCGCCGACGCATTTCGCGGCTTTCCCGCACTACGCTCCTGCTATGGACGAGCGCGACCTCGACCCGGACCCGCTGCGGCAGCTCGGGCGCTGGTTCGAGGAGGCGCGTGGCGTCGTCCGCGCGCCGGAGGCCATGGCACTCGCGACCGCGGACGCGAGCGGCGCGCCGTCGGTGCGAATGGTGCTGCTGAAGGGCTTCGACGAGTCGGGGCTCGTCTTCTACACCAATGTGACGAGCCGGAAGGGGGCGGAGCTCGACGCGAACCCGCGCGCGGCGCTGCTGCTCCACTGGGATCCGCTCGGGCGTCAGGTGCGGGTCGAGGGCCGGGTCGAACGCGTGTCGGCGGAGGAGTCCGACGCGTACTTCGCGGGCCGGCCGCGCGGCGCGCAGATCGGCGCGCATGCCTCGGATCAGAGCTCGGTCATCGCCGATCGTGACGAGCTGGAGCGGCGGGTCGAGACGGCCGAGCGCGCGTTCGAGGGGGCTGACGTCCCGCGGCCGGAAAGCTGGGGCGGCTACCGCGTCGTCCCGGGCGCGTGGGAGTTCTGGCAGCACCGCGACAGCCGCCTCCACGACCGCTTCCGCTACACGCGCGACGGCGCCGGCTGGCGCATCGAGCGGCTCGCGCCCTAGCGGCGCTGCTCGAGGCTGCGCGCGAGCTTGTCGAGGCGGTCGTCCCAGCGCGCGCCGACCTCGACCATCCAGGCGACCGCGTCCTCCAGCGGCCCGGGTGTGAGCTCGTAGCGCGTCTCGCGGCCCGTGCGGGTCGCGCGCAGCAGCCCCGCGTCCGCAAGCGCCGTCAGCTGCTTCGCAACCGCCTGCCGTGTTACCGGCAGCTCCGACGGCGAGCTCCGTCGCCGTCGCGCTGCCGCGCGCCGCGACCGCCTCGACGAGCGAGCGCCGGCCCGGGTCGCCGAGCGCCGCGAAGACGCCGTCTACGCGGCGAGCGCGCACGCCGACGCGCGCAGCTCGAGCGCGATGCCGAACGCCGGCGACGTCTCGACCACGTGGAGGATCGTCCCGCCCTCGACCTCTTCGAGCTCGAGCACGACCTCGCCGCCGTCGTCCCAGTCGAGCACGAGCCGCTCGCCGGGCTCCGCCTCGCGCACCGTCGCCCGCTGCTCCTCGCCGTCGCCCCAGCGGAAGATCCCTTCGCCGCCCGGACGCGCGTCGAGCTCGACCTCGGTCGCGAACCACTCTTCGAGCCGCTCCGGCTCCGTCAGCGCCTCCCACAGCTCGTCCGGGGACTCGGGGAAGGCGATCTCGCGCTCGACGATCTCCACGGTGCGACTCCTCTCGCGACGCGCAACCATTCGGTTGCGTATAGTATGCGCAACTGCTGAGTTGCACTTTAGCGAAGGGAGCCGCCGTGCAGCACCTCGTCCCGATGGTCGTCGAGTCCGACGGCCGCTTCGAGCGCTCGTTCGACATCTTCTCGCGGCTGCTGCGCGAGCGGATCGTCTTCCTCGGCTCCGAGGTCGAGGCGCAGTCGGCGAACCTGATCGTCGCCCAGCTGCTCTTCCTCGAGGCCGAGGACCCGGACGAGGACATCCGCATGTACGTCAACTCGCCGGGCGGCGACGCGTACGCCGGGATGGCGATCTACGACGCGATGCAGTTCGTCAAGCCCGATGTGCAGACCTTTTGCGTCGGGATGGCGATGTCCGCGGGCGCGATGATCCTTGCCGGCGGCGCGGCCGGCAAGCGCCACGTCCTCCCGAACTCGAAGGTGATGATCCATCAAGGATCCGGCGGCACACGCGGCACGCCGGCGGACATCCAGATCGCCGCGCGCGAGATCCTGTCGCTGACACGCAAGTACGCGGAGGTGATCGCACGGCACTCGGGACGCGACGTCGAGCAGGTGCTGGAGGACATCGACCGCGACCGGTACCTCAACCCCGAGGAAGCCGTCGAGTACGGGCTCGCCGACAAGGTGCTGTCGACGCGGGACGCGGTGCTTCCGGAGTAACCTCGCCCTCGTGGCGGTCACCGCCGACCTGCGCGAGGAGCTGCTCCGGCTGATCCCGGACGAGCAGCGCGTGAGCGACGGCGAGTCGGTGCGTCGACCAGCACGCGGGCGACCTCAGCTATCACCGGCCGCGCCGTCCCGACGTCGTCGTCTTCCCGGAGTCGACCGCCGAGGTCGCGGCGGTGCTCGAGTACGCAGACCGCGCGGGAGTGCCCGTCGTCCCGTTCGGCGCGGGCTCGAGCCTCGAGGGGCATGTGATTCCGCTGCACGGCGGGATCTCGCTCGACCTGACGCGGATGAACCGGATCGTCGCGCTGTACGCCGACGATCTCAGTGTCGTCGTCCAGCCGGGAGTGACGCGCTCGCAGCTCGCGGAAGCCGCGGGTCCGCATGGGCTGTTCTTCCCCGTCGACCCGGGCGCGGACGCGACGCTCGGCGGGATGGCCGCGACGAACGCGAGCGGGACGACGACCGTCCGCTACGGCGGCATGCGCGCGCACGTGCTCGCGCTCGAGGTCGCGCTCGCCGGTGGCCGCGTCGTGCGCACCGGCACGCGCGCGGTGAAGACGTCGGCGGGCTACAACCTGACGAATCTCTTCATCGGCTCGGAAGGAACGCTCGGCGTGATCACCGAGCTGACGCTGCGCCTGCATCCGATTCCCGAGCGGTCCGTTGTCGCCCGCGCTGCGTTTCCCTCCGTCGAGGCCGCGTGTCGTGCGGCGGCTGCGCTGGTCGGCGCAGGCGTTCTCCTCACGCGCTGTGAGCTGCTTGACGCGACGACGATCGGCGCGCTGAATGCCTATAAGGGAACGACGTTCCCGGAGTCGCCGTATCTCTTCGTCGAGTTCGGCGGGAGCGAGGCCGCCGTCGCCGCGGATCTCGAGGCGGCGCGCGAGATCGCGGCGGACGAGGGCGCGTCGGCGTTCGAGAGCGAGAGCGACCCGACGGCGCGCGCACGGATGTGGGACGCGCGCCATAACGCGCTGCACGCGTCGCTCGCGCTCGCGCCCGGCTCGCGCGCGATGACGACGGACGTTGCGGTGCCCGTGTCGCAGCTCGCGGGCGCGATGGAGCACGCGCGCTCCGCGCTCGACGCGTCAGGCCTCCGCGGCGGCATCGTCGGGCATGCCGGCGACGGCAACTTCCACGTCGCGTTCCTGCTGGATCCGGACGACGCGGAGTCGATCGCGCGCGCGGAGAAGCTGAACACGGCGGTCGTCGAGGACGCGCTCGCGCGCGGCGGCACGTGCACCGGCGAGCACGGCGTCGGCTTCGGCAAGCTCGCCTATCTCGAGAAGGAGCACGGCGACGCCCTGCCGCTGATGCGCGGGATCAAGAGCTCGCTCGACCCGAACGGGATCATGAATCCCGGAAAGGTGATCCCCGCCCCCGCCGCGTGACCCGCGGGACATGCCCCGCCGGAGACGTGGCGGTTCTCTTAACAGGGTCTGACCACCGTTAAGGGTCGCGACAGCCGTTACTCGCCGGCGAGGCGGCGCAGCGCACTCTCGCGGCCGCGGCGCATCGTCCAGTTGTGGTTCGCGCGAAACAGCGGACGCAACACCGGGGAGAGCTGCTTGACGCCTGACTTCTGAACCGACGGACGCCAGTCGAGCTGCGCGCGCGTGCCGTCGCCCTCGCGCTGGAGGAGCCATGTGCCGGTGCCTTCGAAGTCGCCGTCGAGCTGCGAGTGGATCCGGTACGGACGCTCGACCTCGAGCGTCGTCAGCGAGAAGTGCAGCCGGTACGGCAGGAAGCCGCGCGCCTTGACGGAGACCTTCTTGCCCGGTGCCGGATCGCCGCCGTCGCCGTCCGCGGCGACGAACACCGCACTCCACCAGTTCGGGTAGTCGAGCGGATGGCCGACGAGGTCGTAGACGCGCTCGATGTCCGCCGGCAGATGCCACTCGTCGAGGAAGCGGTACTCAGCGCTCATGCCCGCTCCCGGCGCCGGCAAAGCCGGCACCTCCGCTCCTTGTTGAGCTCCGTCGAGCCTACGCTCATGCAACCGCCCGCTCGCGCAGTTCCGCGTCGAGCAGCTCATAGCCGCGCGCGATCAGCTCGCGCTTTGCGTCGTCGCTCCACGGCTTCGGGTTGCGCAGCCCGGCTTCGAGGCTGACCGTGCCCGGGCCGGCCGACACCGCGATGCGCGGGACGAGCCGGTCGGTGCCGAACGGGAATCGCGCAGCCGCGAAGCGCTCGTCGACGGCGGCGGCGACACGCGTGCCGCGGCGTCCGCCCTCGCGCTTCACGATCGCTGCGACGTCCTCGCGCAGCGCAGCGAGTGCGGCGATCGCCTGGTCCTTCTCGACCGCGGCCCGCTCCTCGAGGATCGTGTTCTGCTGGACCGCGACGCGCATCAGGCGGACGATCATGTCGCCCCAGTGCGCCGGCTCACCGCGCGCGTCGCGCTCCTCCGCCTCGCGCAGCTCGTCGATCAGCGCGCGCACCGGCGGCAGCTTCGGAAATCGTTCGAGCCGGCGGCGCAGGCGCGAGAGCCCGTCCGAGGAGAAGCGCGGATAGCTCGGCAGGTAGCGGAAGCTCACGATCAGCTCGACGCCTGGCTGGTCATACGCGTAGCCGAGCGGGAAGTTCCGCACCCACGCGCCGTCGGTTGCGATCTTCTCGCCGATCGGCCGCGGCAGCACGAGCGCGCTGATCGCCGCCGACGCGAGCACGGCCTGCGCGAAGATCTCCGGCGGCGTCGTGCGCGCGGAGTACGCGAGCTCGTACGCGCGCGCTCCCGCGTCGTGCTCCTCGCCGGTCACGTCGGTCGCGCAGACGACGAGCTCGATCGGCGCCTTCGCGAGCTCGCGCGACATCTCGACGAGATTGCCGACCCGCTCGTCGATCGTCTCCGGCAGCCGGTAGTCGTGCGTGCCGAGCAGCGGCAGGCGCCAGAGCGAGTGCGGCCGGAACACGTCGTTCGGCTGCAGCCCGAGCATGAACTCCTCGAGCTCGTCAAGCCGGTCGAGCGCCGCCATCATCCCGCAGAGCGCGCCGGCCGAGGTGCCGTAGATCCAGCCGATGCGCGGCCAGATCGCGCTCTCGCGCAACCGCTTGAGAAAGCCGAGCTCCAGCAAGACGCCGTTGACGGCGCCGCCGGAGAGGACGAGCGCAACGTCGGGTTCCATGCGACTCATGGTACGTAGTGACCGTGGATTCGGCGTTTGTCGACGAGCAGATCGACCTCGCAGGCCGGCAGCTCTCGCTGCTCCGGCCGCCGAGCGCGGACGCGCTCATTGACGAGGACGCCTTCGACGACGACGAGTTCCTGCCGTACTGGGCCGAGCTCTGGCCGAGCGGGCTCGCGCTCGCGCGGGCGGTCACGGCACTCGACGTGCGCGGCGCACGCGTGCTCGAGCTCGGCGCCGGCCTCGGGCTGCCGTCGCTCGCGGCGGCGCTCGGCGGTGCGGACGTCCTCGCAACCGACTGGGCCGACGACGCAGTCGAGCTCCTGCGGCGCAACGCGGAGCGGAACGGGATCGCGCTCCGCGCGGAGTCCGTCCGCTGGGACGAGCCGGAGTCGCTGCTGCGCGCGGCGCCGTGGTCGCTCGTGCTCGGCGCGGATCTCCTCTACGAGCGCCGAAACGCGGACCAGCTGCTCGACTTGCTGCCGCGGCTCGGCGCCGACGTGCTGCTCGCGGATCCCGGCCGCCCGTTCGCGAAGGGCTTCGTCGAGCGCGCGGCGGTGCGCTGGGACGTCGCAACCGAGACGGAAGGGACGATGGCCCTGCACCGGCTGCGGCTACGGTGACGCGATGCTCGCCGCCCTCTTTGCCGCGCTCGCGCTGGCCGGCGGCACCACCGCGCCGCCGAAGCCGCACATCGTCTGGAAGCCGATTCCGTTCGGCGCAAAGCGCCTCGCAGAGACCGCGGCGTACGCGAAGAAGCACTACGGCACCGACTCGTACGTGCTCCATCCGCAGGCAATCGTCGAGCACGTGACCGCGACGTCGACGTTCAGCTCCGTCTGGAACGGCTTCGCCGCCGACGTGCCCGACTCCGAGCTGCACGAGCTGCCCGGAACGTGCGCGCACTTCGTCATCGACACCGACGGAACGATCTACCAGCTCGTCCGCACGAATGTGATCTGCCGCCACACCGTCGGGCTGAACTGGGCCGCGATCGGGATCGAGCACGTCGGCACCTCCGACGCGCAGGTGCTCGGCGACGCGGCGCAGATGCGGTCGTCGCTCGCGCTCACGGCATGGCTGATGTGGAAGTACAAGATCCCGCTGAAGAACGTGATCGGCCACAACGAGAGCCTGACGAGCCCGCTGCACAAGGAGCTCTACGCGCCGTGGCGCTGCCAGACGCACGGCGACTGGCAGCACGCGGACATGGTCGTCTACCGCGCAAAGCTCGCCGCGCTCGCGCGCAGCGACGGGCTGAAGGTCGGCCCGACATTCGTTCCGCGGCCGAGCCGTTGCTGATCATCGCGCACCGCGGCGCGTCGGCCGAGCTGCCGGAGAACACGCTGCCCGCGTTCGAGCGCGCGATCGGGTTGCGCGCCGACGCGATCGAGCTCGACGTGCGCGCCGACCGCGACGGCCGGCTCGTCGTCACGCACGACCCGCCGACGCGCGGCGCGGCGTATCCGACGCTGGAGGAGGCGCTCGACCTCTGCCGCGGCCGCATCCCCGTCATGGTCGAGCTGAAGACGCCGCGCCGCTACCGCCGCTTCGACGTCGTCGCGCGAACCGTGCGTCTGCTCGGCGCCGACGACGCGCTCGTGTGCTTCCAGCGCCCGCCGCTCGACGAAGCGCGCGCGCTGCGGCCTGGCCTGCGCACCGTGCAGCACGTCGGCCTCGGCACGTCGATCCGCGGCGCGCGCGACGCCTGGGCGGCCGGCTTTGCGAACGGCCGCGTCACCGCCCGCGGAATCGCCGCCGCCCGCGCGCTCGGGCTCGAGGCGCTCGTCTACACCGTGAACGAACCGGCGCGCATGCTCGAGCTGGCCGCGCTCGGCGCGACCGGCGTCTTTACTGACTATCCGGATCGGGCCCGTACGACTCTGGCTGGTCGGCCAGGCTGAGCAGCCGCGCGCCCTCCGGCGGGAAGGTCGCGGTCACATGCGTGCCGATCGTGAGCCCGGCCGCCTGCACCGGCGAGATGTCCGCCGTCAGTCCGTTGTCGCCGCTCGGATCCTCGATCCGGACCCGGGTCACGGAGCCGAGGAAGATGTGCGAGACGACCTCGCCGGCGACAGCGCCGTCCGGCGTCTCTCCGTTCGTCGCCGGCGTGAGCTCCACGGTCTCGGGGCGTACGAGCAGAAGCACGCGCTCGCCGCGCGGCAGGCCGTCGGCCGCGTGCACGCGCAGGCGGCTGCCGGCGTACTCGACGTAGCCGTCGTCCGCGACGGCGGAGACGAGCCGGTTCATCGTCCCGATGAACTCCGCGACGAACGGCGTCGCCGGGCTCCCGTACATCTCTGCCGGAGACCCGACCTGCTCGATCTTTCCGCCGTACATCACCGCGACCCGGTCGGAGACGGCGAGCGCCTCCTCCTGATCGTGCGTGACGTAGATCGTCGTGATCCCGAGCTCGAGCTGAATCCGGCGGATCTCCTCGCGCAGCTGCACGCGCACCTTCGCGTCGAGCGCGGAGAGCGGCTCGTCGAGCAGCAGCACGCTCGGCTCGATCGCGAGCGCGCGCGCCAGCGCGACGCGCTGCTGCATGCCGCCCGAGAGCTGATGCGGATAGCGCTTGCCGGCGTGTCCGAGCCCGACCAGCTCGAGCAGCTCGCCGATCCGCGTGCGGCGGTCCGCCTTCGGCTTCTTCCGGATCCGCAGCCCGTACTCGACGTTCTGCTCGGCGGTCATGTTCGGGAAGAGGCTGTAGGCCTGGAAGACCATGCCCATGTCGCGCTTGTTCGGAGGCGTGCGCGTGAGGTCTTTGCCGTCGACGAGGATCTGGCCCGAGTCCGGCTGGTCGAATCCGGCGACGAGGCGGAGCGCCGTCGTCTTGCCGCAGCCGCTCGGACCGAGCAGCGAGACGAACTCTCCCGTCTCGAGCGAGAGGTTGATCCCCTGCAGCGCCGTGACCGGGCCGAAAGAGCGCCACAACTCCCGCAGCTCGACGTGCGCGTCCATCAGCGACCGACCCCGACGCGCACGGTCCGCTGCCCGCCGCGCCGGCCGATGAGCAGGATCGACAGCATGGCGAGCCAGGTGATCCCGAAGCTCAGCAGCGTCGCGGCAGCGGCCGGGTACGCCTCGTCCTGGTTGATCTGCTGGAGGTAGGTCGGGAAGGTGTGGAACTGGGCGAGGCTGGCGATCGTGAACTCGCCCATCACGATGGCGAGCGTGAGAAAAGCTCCGCTGAGGGCCGCAACACGGATGTTGGGAAGGATCACACGTCCGAGCGTCGTGCGCCAGCTCGCACCGAGGTTCTGCGACGCCTCCGTCAGCGTGTGGACGTCGATCGAGCGGAAGCCGGCGTCGAGCGAGAAGTAGATGTACGGGAACGCGAGGATCACGTACGCGCCGACGAGGAACAGGTCGGGCTTGCCGAGGAACCAGAACGGCGCGTGCAGCGTGTCCTTGTAGAACTTGAGCAGGCCGACGACGAGGATGATCGGCGGGATCACGAACGGCACGAGCGCCATGAAGCCGATCAGCGGCCGCAGGCGCGGCAGCTTCAGATGCACCCAGTAGATCGTCGGCACGAACAGCAGCAGCCCGATCACGATCGTCTCGAGCGCGAGCCGGAACGAGAGCTTGATCGTCGACCAGAACTGCGGGTCGTGGATGATGAACCCGTACGACGAGAGGCTGCAGCACTTTCCGGTCTGCAGACCGCGCAGGCTGAAGAGGAACGTCGCGAACAGCGGGGTCAGGAAGTACAGCGCGCCGAGCACGAGCCACAGGAGAGCCGACGGCGCGATCCGCTGCTTGTTCACTTCGCCCACCGAGACGCGCGACGCTGCAGCGGGATGTAGAAGATCATGATCGCCGCGAGGACGACGAACATTCCGAACGCGAGCGCCTGGCCCTCGTGCGGGTTCGAGAGGACGTTGCCCGAGAGGTCGGCGCCGATCACGATCGGCACGAGCGGCAGGCCCGTCCCGCTCGTGAGCGCGTAGGCCGTGGCGTAGGCGGCGAACGCGTTCCCGAAGAGGAGAACGACCGCGCCGAGGATCGACGGCATCAGCACCGGGATGCCGATGTGACGCCAGTACTGCCAGCGGCTCGCGCCGAGGTTCGAGGACGCCTCGCTCCACTCGGCGCGCAGGCCGTCGATCGCCGGCGCGATCACGAGGATCATCAGCGGGATCTGGAAGTAGAGGTAGACGATCTCGACGCCGCGCGGCGACCAGATCGCGAAGCCGTGCTCGTAGATGTTGACCCCGAAGACGTTCTGGATCAGCTGGGTGATGATCCCGATCGTCCCGATCGTCGCGATGAACGCGAAGGCGAGCGGAATGCCGCCGAAGTTGGCCGCCACGCCGGAGAACGTGCCGAACGCGGAGCGAACCCACCCCGGCGTGCCTTTGCGGATCGCTGCGTAGGCAATCAGCAGTCCGAATAGTCCGCCGCCGATCGCCGTGATTCCGCTGAGCTTGATGCTCGCCCAGAACGACTGGCGGAGATTCGCGGTCCGGATGATGTCCAGGACGTTGCTCGTCGTGTAGCCGCCGTGATCGCTCTTGAACGCGCCGATCATCACGACCGCCGCCGGGAAGATCAGGAACATGCAGGCGTAGGCGAAGAACGGGACGACGCCCAGCCACGCGAATGAGCGGCGCCGCCGGCCGGGCTTGGGGCCCGGCCGGAGCGCACTCTGAGTTACTGCGTCGGTTGCCGCCAGCTCGGCGATCAGCCGCCGACCTTCGACGGCCACTGCTGCTTGATCAGCGCGGCACCCGCATTGATCTGCCCGAGGCTCGCGAACTTCGGCTTCGCGGCGAGCCAGCTCGCCGGGAACGCCGAGGACACGGACTTCGGGATCGACTTCTTCGCGATCAGATCCGCGAAGCGGGCCGGATGCGCGTAGCCCTGCAGGTAGAGGATCTGACCCTGGTTGGAGTAGATGAACTCCTCCCACAGCCGTGCGGCGTTCGGGTGCGGGGCGGTCGAGTTGACCGCCTGGCAGTAGTAGCCGCCGTACTGGCCGTCGGTCGGGAGGACGACCTTCCAGTTCGCGGACGGGAACTGCTTCACGTACGCGAAGTTGTTGTAGTCCCAGTCGATCGAGATCGGCGTCTGGCCGGACGCGACCGTCTGCGGGGTCGTCTGCACCGGGATGAAGTTGCCGACCGACTTCGCCTTCGCGAACCAGTCGACGCCGGGGCCGACGTTGCTGAGCGAGCCGCCGTTTGCGAGCGCGGCGGCGAACACGCCCGCGATCGCCGAGTTCGACGTGAGCGGGCTGCCGTTCAGTGCGACCTTGTTCTTGTAGTCCGACTTCAACAGGTCGGCGAACGACTTGGGCGGGGTGCTCACGAGGTTGGCGTTGTAGCCGATCGTGATCGAGCCCCAGTAATCGCCCATCCAGTAGCCGCGCGTGTCCTTCATTGCCCGCGGAATCGTTCCGTAGTTGCTGTTGAAGTACTTCGAATAGAGGCCCTGGGTGGCGCCGGCGACCGCGTAGGACGGGCCGACGTCGACCACGTCGGGAGCACGGGGATCACCCTTGAGCGAGACAATCGCCTGGTTCTCCTGAGCCGAGCTGCCGTCGGGGTTGTCGCTCGTGATCGGGATCCCGTACTTCTTCGAGAAGGCCGAGATGATTGCGCCGTAGTTCGCCCAGTCGGGCGGGAGGGCGATGACGTTGAGCTTGCCTTCCTTCTTTGCAGCCGCAATGAGCGAGCTCATGTTCGCGGCGGTGCCCTTGAGCGGCGGTGCCGCAGCGAGTTCAGAGACCTTCCGTCCCGACGCGAGTGCCGCACCGGCACTCGAGAACACGGTCAGACCCGCAGCAGCAGCGATGCTCCGCTTCAGCATCGCCGAGCGACTCATGTCCTCTTCCTCCAGCTTGCGCCAGAACTCGACCTCTTGCTCTTCGTAGTCCTCCATCAACCCCTCCCTGAAAGAGAATGTGAACGAGTGGTAAGCGAAGCACGTCTGGCGCCTCGCTTCAATGGGGATGGCAGGGCTGTTACCTGACGTTCACCAGATCTCCTTAGCTGTAGGCTCGGCTCGTGACCCCGTTCGAGGCCGACGGCGTCTGGCTCAGGTGTGCCTTGCACGCCCATACAACCAACTCAGACGGCCAATTGGCCCCGGAGTTGTTGGCCAAGCACTACGAGTGGGCCGGCTACGACGTCCTGGCGATCACCGACCACTGGGTCCGGACCGAGGAGCGCTCGACCCGGAAGCTCCTGGTCATCCCGTCTGCGGAGCTGAATGCGACCTGCGGCGGGCCTGAGCACGACACCCACGTCCTCGCGTTCGGGATCGCCGCCGACCCGGTGATTCCGGAGGGCGAGTTCGCGCCGCTCCAGGAGGTCGTCGACTGGATCGCCGCGAACGGCGGCGTCCCGTACATCGCGCACACGTACTGGAGCGGGCTCCGCACGGAGCAGTGGGAGGAGTGCGAGGGCCTCGTCGGGCTGGAGGTCTGGAACTCGAGCTGCGAGGTCGAGCTCGGCCGCGGCGACTCGGGGATCCACTGGGACGAGGCGCTCGAGAAGGGCCGGCTGCTGTTCGGGATCGCGGCCGACGACTCGCACTATCCCGGCTACGACAGCGGCTTCGCCTGGACGATGGTGCGCGCGGCCGAGAAGTCGCAGGAGGCGGTGCTCGACGCGCTCCGGACGGGTGCGTTCTACGGCTCGACCGGGCCGGAGCTGTTCTCGGTCGACGTGGCCGACGACGACGTCGTGGTGCGCTGCAGCCCGGCGGCGAGCGTCACGCTCTTCGCCAGCCGGATGCGCGGCGCGCGCGCCAACGCCGGCCGGCTCGGCTATCCCCACAACTCCCAGATCCTCGAGCGCGACGCTGCGGGGCTGATCACCGCCTGCCGGCTCGAGCGGCCGTGGAACCAGCGCTACGGCCGCGTCGAGGTCGCCGATGCCGACGGTCGCCGCGCCTGGACGAATCCGCTGTGGATCGCGTAGCGGCGGTCGAGCAGCTCGGCGCGCGACGGTTCGACCTGCTCGTGATCGGCGGCGGCATCGTCGGCGCCGGGATCGCCGAGGCGGCGTCGGCCCACGGGCTCTCGGTCGCGCTCGTCGACAAGGGCGACTTCGGCGGCGCGACGTCGAGTGCGTCGTCGAAGCTGATCCACGGCGGTCTCCGCTATCTCCGCCTCGGCGACATCGGGCTCGTCAAGGAGGCGCACCGCGAGCGGCGGATCCTGATGAACCTCGTCGCGCCGCATCTCGTGCGCGTGCTGCCGTTCCTGTTCCCGCTCTACGAGGACGGCCCGTATCGGCCGTGGTTCGTGCAGAGCGGGATCGCGGTGTACTCGACGCTGGCGCGCGCGCGGCTGAACGGCCTCGTCGGCGTCGAGCGCGCGCGGCGGATGGTGCCGCAGCTGCGCAGCGAAGGCCTGCGGTCGTGCGCGTTCTACACCGACGCGTGGACGAACGACGGGCGGCTGACGCTCGCGAACATCCGCGGCGCGGCCGAGTCGGGCGCGACGGTTCTCAACTACGCCGAGGTCGTCGCGTTGCGTCCGGGCGAGGCGGAGATCGTCGTCGACGGACAGACGGTCGTCGTCCGCGCCGGCGGTGTGATCAACGCGACGGGGCCGTGGGTCGATCACGTGCGCCGGCTCGAGGATCCGCGTGCGAAGCCGTCGGTTCGGCTCAGCAAGGGCGTCCACGCTGTCGTCGACACCGCCGGCGCGTGGGACGCGGCGCTCACGATCTCGCACGACAAGGTGCGGGTGACGTTCGCCGTGCCGTGGGAGGGCAAGCTGCTGCTCGGCACGACGGACACGCTCTTCGACGGCGAGCCCGAGACCGCGCACGTCACGGACGACGAGGTGCGCCAGGTGCTCGACGAGGCGGCTGTCGCGGTCGACGGGATCGGGCCGGTGCTCGCGACGTTCTGCGGTCTCCGCGTCCTTCCCGGCGGCGACGGCGCGACCGCGAGCGCGAAGCGCGAGACCGTCTACTCCACCGGGCCGACGGGAATGGTCAGTGTCGCCGGCGGCAAGCTGACGACGTACCGGCAGATCGCGCTCGAGGCGCTGGACGAGCTCGGCGTGCGCGGCCTTTCGACGAAGCCTCGGCCGCTGCCGGGCGCGACAGGCCTCGAGCGGATCGCCTGGCCCGTCGAGCTCGACCGGACGACGCGGAACCACCTGCTGCACCTCTACGGCTCGCTCGCCGTCGACGTTCTCGCTCCGGCGGCGGACGACCCGTCGCTGCTGGAACCGCTCGTTGCGGGCCGCCCCGACCTCCGCGCGCAGGACGCGTACGCGCGCGAGCACGAGTGGGCGGTCACGGACGAGGACGTGCTCCGTCGCCGCACGACCGCGTGGCTCGCGGAGTCTCCGGCGCCGGTCTAAGCCGTCGCGTCGAGCAGTTCGCGGATCGCGGTCTTCGGGTCGTCGACGACGGGCGTGCCGTGCGCGAGGCAGAGGATCGCGAACGGCAGGTCGAGCAGCTTCTCGACGCTGCGGCGCGTCTCGGCCGGGTCCTCGTGGAACTCCGGCGGCACGAACACGAGGCTGCGGTCGCCGTCGTTCATCAGCAGGTCGGAGCAGAAGAGAACGCCGGGCTCGCGCTCGAGCAGAAACGAGTAGTGCGGCCGCTCCGGTCCCGGCGTGCGGAACGCGAGCAGGCGGCCGGGGAGGACGTCGCCCTCCGCGTAGCGGCGGTCTGGTTCCTCGTCGCCGGGCCGCGCGTCCTCGGGCAGCCAGACCTCGACACCGAACTCGGCGCGGTAGCGCCACGCCGCGCGTTGGTGGGTCGTCGCCGTGAGCACAACTGCGGCCGGCGGCGGCAAGGTCAGCGGCTCGAGACGCACCGGATCGATGAGCACGCAGCCGTCGCCCGCCGCGACCGCATGCGAGCTCGAGATCGCTCCGCCGATCGCAGAGTTTGCGATGCGCCAGTGCCAGAGCCCGTCCCCGACCTGCTCGGCATGGTCGGCGATCTCGCGCGGCTCGCTCATGTGCGCATCCTTGCATTGTTCAGGTCGCCCCCGTAAGTTCTCGACTGGTTAGTCACTCGGTCGGTGTTTGCGGTGCTCCGACTCCGGACTTTGGGGGCACCATGAGCAATCACTTCACGACCGCTGGAAAGCGGTATCGGGAGGGCACCAGCTTTCCCGGATTCGGCGCGCTCGACGTCGACGTCACCGGTCCTTCGACGACCGTCGACCAGACCGCGCCCGCATTTCTTCCCGACGGGGACTCGCAGCGCGGGTTCCTGTTCTGGGACACCGGCCGCCGCATCACGAATCTGCGGCACGTGCGCTGGACGTTCAGCCACCTCGCCGACTGGACGACCTGGAACGCGACGGCGTGGTACGGGCCGAGCGGCAACGGTCCGCCGCAGCCGATCGTCGGGATCGACGCGTACTGGGTCGGCAACGGCACGCTCGACCCGACGCCGATCGACGGGCCGGGCAGCAGCTTCGTCAACGGGCCGGGCGCCGGTAACACCGCGTGGCCGTGGTCGGGCAACGACCATCAGGTGCGCACGCAGTGGGGGCCGGCGACGATCCGTGCGCAGAACCACCTGCGCCGGAGCGTCAGCGATCCGCAGCTCGACTTCTCGTCGCTGATGACGCTGATCTTCGGCGGCGACGACAGCTCGGTCTTCAACGAGAACGACGCCGGGCTGGGCTCGTCCGGCGGCGTGGTGACGGGGATCGCGGCGACGACTGCGCAGACGCTCGCGTTCGCGCAGAACTCCGGCGCGACCGTGCTCGCCGGCTACGTACAGCCGGTGGCGCAGAAGGTGAAGTTCCCGGACTCGCTGATCGAGCTCATCGACGAGGCGGTGCTGAACCATCTCGTCCCGACGAGTGTCGACCCGTCGCCCGACGACCTCGTGCGGCTGAAGCTGATCGTCGAGTCGCTGGACTTCGTTCGCGGCCAGCCGGTCGGGGAGGACGTCTTCGGAGGGCTCGTCGACGCAGCGCGCGGGATGTCGCCGGCCGAGCTGAAGCGCTCGATCGCCGGCACGAGGGCAACGCTCGCACGCGGCGAGGCGGCACTGAAGTCGCTCCAGGCGATCGCGGCGAAGCCGACGAAGGTGTCGGTGCCGGTGAAGACCGTCGGGACACGTCAGTCCGCCGCAAAGAAGAAGACCGCCGCGAAGAAGACGGCCACGAAGAAGACGGCCACGAAGAGGCCGAGAACCGCCAGCGGCGGCCAAAGACAGCGGTAGCGAAGTGAGGAGCCGCCGCGTTCTGCTCGTCGGGTACGAGGACCAGGACAACCTGGGCATCCGGTACCTGTCGAGCAGGCTGCTCGAAGACGGACACGAGACCCGGATCGTCGCGTTCGGCAACGATCCGGGTCCGCTCCTCGCCGTGATCGAGGAGGAGCAGCCCGACGTCGTCGGCTTCTCGCTGATCTTCCAATACATGGTTCCCGAGTTCGGCGCGGTGATCCGCGCACTGCGCGACGCCGGCGTCGATGCGCACTTCACGATCGGCGGCCACTATGCGTCGTTCGAGCCGACCGAGCTGCTGCGGATGATCCCGGAGCTCGACTCCGTCGTTCGCTTCGAGGGCGAGGAGACACTCGCCGAGCTCGTGTCGAAGCTCGACGCCGGGGCATGGCGGCAGGTCGAAGGCATCGCGTGGTCGGACGGCGGCGAGGCGGTCGTGAACCCGCCGCGGCTCGGCGGCTCGCCGATCGACGAGCTGCCGTGAGCCGGACCGCCGCGACGTCGACTACCGCGGGCAGGAGCTGCCGACGGCATCGGTGCTCGCGTCGCGCGGCTGTCCGTGGAAGTGCAGCTTCTGCTCGATCATCACGTTCTACGAGGGGAACGGGACGAAGGGACGGCGGCGGCGCGATCCGCGTTGCGTCGTCGACGAGCTCGAAGGCCTCGTGCGCGACCGCGGCGCGCGGCTGATCCTTTTCCAGGACGACGACTTCCTCGCGGGCGGGCCCGCGGCGCGCGCGCTGGGCGGTCGACGTCGCGGGCGAGATCGTCGCGCGCGGGCTGCACGACGAGATGCGGTTCAAGATCTCGTGCCGCTCCGACGAGCTGCGGCCGGAGCTGCTCGAGCCGCTGATCGAGGCCGGGCTCTGCCATGTCTACCTCGGCGTCGAGTCGGGCGACCCGGCAAGTCTGCTCTCGCTGAACAAGCTGCTCGAGGTGGACGCGCACATCAACGCCGGGAAGGTGCTGCGCGAGTTCGATCTCAGCTTCGACTTCGGCTTCATGCTGCTCGAGCCGTGGTCGACGCTGGAGAGCGCGCGCGGCAACACCGAGTTCCTGCGCGACTTCACCGCAGACGGCTGGGTCGCCGCCGGGTTCTGCCGCACGCTGCCGTACGTCGGCACGCCGATGGAGCAGCGTCTGCGCGAGGAGGGCCGTCTCGTCGGGCCGGCGCTCGACGCGGAGTACCGGTTCCTCGATCCGCGCGTCGACGTGCTCTGGGACTGGTGCCTGATCGCGTTCGAGGGCCGCAACTACGGCAAGAACGCGACGTGGAATCTCCTGCGCGGACTGCTCTTCGACACGCACCTCGACCTGCCCGGCCACGAGCGCGACGTCGATCGCGACGAGGCGGCGCGCGCGCTCGCGCGAGCGTCGAACGGCGTGATGATCGACGTCCTCGAAGCGGCGCTCGATCTGATCGAAGACGGCGACGCGACGACGGCGACCGACCCCGAGCTGCTCGAGCTCGCGCGTCTCGCACGGCGCGAGGACAAGTTCGTCCGCCGCCAGCTCCGCGAGATGTTCGTCCGCGGCCGGCGCGAGACGTTGTACGAAGCGCTGTTCCGCTAAGCGGCGCAACTATCGTCTCGGGGTGGAACTCGGCGTCTATACGTTCGCGGAGCTCACCTCCGACGAGGTCAGCCCGCAGCAGCGGCTCAGCGACCTGATCGAGGAGATCGAGCTCGCCGACCAGGTCGGGCTCGACGTCTTCGGCGTCGGCGAGCACCACCGTCCCGACTTCGCCGTCTCGTCGCCTGCGGTCGTGCTCGCGGCCGCCGCGGCGCGCACGAAGACGATCCGCCTGACGAGCGCCGTGTCGGTGATCAGCTCGGACGATCCCGTGCGCGTGTTCCAGGACTTCGCGACGCTCGACCTGCTCTCCGGCGGCCGCGCCGAGATCATGGCGGGGCGCGGCTCGTTCATCGAGTCGTTCCCGCTCTTCGGCTACGACCTGCGCGACTACGACGAGCTCTTCGAGGAGAAGCTGCGGCTGCTGCTCGCGCTGCGCGAGTCGGAGCGGATCAGCTGGCCCGGCGGCGGGCACCGCGCTCCGATCGACGACCGCGGCGTCTATCCGCGGCCGCTGCAGGATCCGCTGCCGGTCTGGGTCGCGGTCGGCGGCTCGCCGGAGTCGGCGGCGCGCGCCGGCATCCTCGGCCTGCCGATGGCGCTCGCGATCATCGGCGGCCTGCCGGAGCGCTTCGTGCCGTTCGCCGAGCTGCACCGGCGCGCAGGCGAGGAAGCCGGACACGGCCGGCTCGCGCTCAGCATCAACTCGCACGGCTTCATCGCGGACACGGCGCAGGACGCGCTCGACGACTCGTTCCCGTTCGTCGCCGCGATGATGGACCGGATCGGCAGCGAGCGCGGCTGGCCGCCGCACACGCGTCAGGACTACAACGCAGCCGCGACGCGGCGCGGCGCGAACTTCGTCGGCAACCCGGAGCAGATCGTCGAGAAGATCCTCTTCCAGCACGAGCTCTTCGAGCACGACCGCTTCCTCGTCCAGTTCAGCGTCGGCACGATGCCGCACACGAAGATCATGCGGTCGATCGAGCTCTACGGGACCGAGGTTGCGCCCGCCGTGCGCCGCGAGCTTGCGACGCACGGCGGGCACGTCATGCCTTAGTGCACAGGCTTGAAGAAGTGGTCGAGCTCCCAGTCGGCGACATGGTTGCCGACCTTCTCGCCCTGCTCGACCGAGTTGCGGAAGTGGAAGCCGAGCCAGACGCGGGCGTCGACGACCTGCTTGTCGATGTCCCGGACGGTGTTGAAGTGCTGCGTCGTGTGCAGCGCGCTGGTTCCGTCGTTTCCGCCGGGGATGACCACGTCGATGTGCTGCGTGTGCAGCGCTTCGGCGATCGTGTCGGCGAACGCGCTGGTGAAGCAGCCGTGCTGCGACGGATACTCCGGGTGTCCCGGCACGCCGAGCAGCGCCTGCCACGTCGGGTCGGCGGTCGTGTCGGGATTGTTGTCCTTGTCCGCGTTCTGGATCGCCGTGATCGGGCGCCAGAACTGGTAGAAGAACTTCGAGTCGTAGCAGGCGATGCCGGCGTCCGTCGTGACGATGTTCCCCATCGCGAACAGGTGCGCGGCGTCGACGATGTCCATGTGGTGCTGGTTAACGACGCTCTGGAACGTCACGTTGTACTGGTTGACGTTGAAGCCGACCCAGAAGTACGCGATCGCGGTCTGGTCGGAGGTGCGTACGGTGCTGTTCAGCGCGCCGTACTGCTCGGTCTCGTTGAGGTCGCGCGCGTAGGTGTGGCTCGTGAGCGACGGCGGCGGCGGCGCGCGGAACTGGTTCGGTTCCTCGAGCAGGAACGGACGCATCGTCGCGTACCACGGCGTCTGCACTTTCTGGTTCGGTTGCAGCTGCCACTGACCCGGCAGGATCGCACCGTTGGTGCCGTAGCTCGGCACGGCCGTGTTGTTGAGCCCATCGCCGGTGCGGAGCGCGATGATGTCCGCCGCTGCAGCCTGGCCGAGCGCGACCCCGCCGGCGACGTTCCCCGTCAGCGGCCCGATGTAGGCCGCATACTCGGCGTCGACGGTCGCTGCCTGGTCGGGCAGGTAGTGGTCGAGGACCGTTTGCGATGCCGCCGCGACCGCCGCCTGCACCGAGGCGTCCGGAGCGGGCGTGAACGCGAAGTCGTGGTACGGCTGGTAGCCGCCCATCAGCTTCGTCACCGCGTCGTACACCGCGGCCTGGACGTACGACATGTAGACCATGCCGTCGGTCTGGAATTTCGTCGGCAGCGAGGCGCGGACTGCGTTCACCGTGTTCGCGTTCCACGTCAGCACGGCGTCCGGCGGCACGACGACGGGTTTGCGGGTGTTCGCCGAGGCCGCCGACATCCAGGCGACTGCGGCCACTGCACCGACGGCCACGAGGACAGCGAGCATTCTCGCCCTGGCCGTCAACCGTTTCACGTTCATTTCTCCTCCTGTTCGAGCCGCAGTACGCCTCGATCGTGCGACGGCGTGAGCCTTGAGTCCATACGACGTTTGCCGTACTCTCGAAGGGGATGCGAATGCTGGGGGAGTCCGACGCTGCGGCGTTGGCTGCCGTCACGGCCGAGCTCGCCGTGCTCGACGACCCTGAGCCGTTCCCGCCGCACTTCCTTCAGCGGCTGACCGAGCTCCTCGCGAGTCGCGACGGGGGGTACTGCGAGCTCGACCGGAGCCGAGAGCGCACCCTCTTCATTTCCTGGTGGGAGGACGGCCACGGCGCGTCGGAGGTACCGGCCGAAGAAGGACGCGAGGGAGAGACGTATTGGCGGCTGCACCACCAACATCCCGTCTGCGGCTATCGCGAGCGCACCAACGACTGGACGACGACGCGGATCGTGTCGGACTTCGTCTCGCAACGGGAGTTCCGCCGCACCGAGCTCTGGAACGAGATGTACCGGGACGCCGGCGTCAACTACTGGATCGACGTCGGGCTCCGATCCGACGGAACGCACACGCGGGTCTTCATCTTTACGCGCGAGCGCGGAGACTTCAGCGATCGTGACCGCCTCTTGCTCGACCTGCTTCAGCCGCACCTTCAGCGACGTCACGAGCGTGTCCAAGCTGCCGTCGAGGCGGCAGACGCACTCGCGTCACTCGAGGAGCAGGCGGGCGACGATCCCAGGCACGTCGTCCTCTGCTCGGCGCGCGGCGTGATCGAGTTCGCCTCGCCGCAATCGCAGCGCCTTCTCGCGACCTACGTCGAGGGCGCGAACGGTCGGTTGCCGGAAGCGGTCATGAGCGCCCTCCGCGGCCGGGAGCAGCCCGTTGTCTTCGAGCGGGACGGGCGGCGACTGACGCTGCGGGCGGAGCGCGTCTCGGGGTTGGTCGTCCTGCTTCTGGGGGAGGAAGACACGCGCCTCGACCGGCTCACGCCGCGGCAGCGTACGATCCTCGAGCGCCTCGCACGCGGCGAGACCGACGCAGAGATCGCCTCGGCGACCGGAATCGCGGCGGCAACGGTCAACAAGCATCTCGAGCAGATCTACCGGCGACTCGACGTGCACACGCGCACCGCGGCAGCCTCGCTCCTGACCTCGGCGTAACGGCCCGGCCCCGCGAACGGGACCGGGCCCAAGCCGCTCGCCTCTAGCTGCAGCCGGTGTTCGTGCCGCAGTCGCGGCACGTGTAGCACGAGCCGGTGCGGATCATGCGGCCGCCGCAGCGGGCGCACTCGACGGCGTCTTCCCAGTTGTTGAACAGCGCCGTCTGTCCGCGCGGCGGAGCTTCGGCCGGATCGGCCGGCGCGGTTGCTGCGCCTTCGTAGCGCTGCGCCATCATCGCCTTCACTTCGGGCGAGAGGATGCCGGCCTCCTCCTGCTGTTCCGGCGTCAGGAACTTCTTGCCGAACCAGCGGAAGATGTAGTCGACGATCGACTTCGCGACGCGGATGTCGGCGTCGTTCGTCAGGCCGCTCGGCTCGAAGCGCATGTGCGACAGCTTCGAGACGTACACCTCGGGCGGCACGCCGTACTGGAGGCCCATCGACACGGCGAGGCAGAGCGAGTTCATCAACCCGGCCATCGTCGTGCCGTCCTTCGCGATGTCGACGAAGATGTCGCCGGGGCTGCCGTCGTCGTAGAGGCCGACGTGGATGTAGCCCTCGTGGTCGCCGACCTGGAACTTGCGGCCGACCTCGGTGCGGTCGAGCGGCAAGCGCTTCCGCTCGCGGATCGGGATCGGCGGCAGCGCAGCGGCGCCGGCGCCTTCCTTACCGGTCGAGAGTGGCTGCGCGACCTTGCAGTTGTCGCGGTAGATCGCGATCGCCTTCACGCCGAGCTTCCACGCGTCGACGTAGAGGCTCATCACGTCCTCGACCGTCGACTCCTCCGGCATGTTCACCGTCTTCGAGATCGCGCCGGAGATGAACGGCTGCACGGCGCCCATCATCTTCACGTGACCGAGGTAGTGGATCGCGCGGTCGCCGACGGCGCAGTCGAACACGGGATAGTGATCCGTCTTCACGTACGGCGCGCCGACGATCGTGTTCCGCTCGTCGATGAACGCGACGACCTCTTCGACCTCGCGCGGCGCGTAGCCGAGCTTCTCGAGGCCTGCCTGGACGGTGCGGTTGACGATCGTGATCTCGCCGCCGCCGACGAGCTTCTTCGACTTCACGAGCGAGAAGTCCGGCTCGACGCCCGTCGTGTCGCAATCCATCATGAAGCTGATCGTTCCGGTCGGCGCGAGCACGGTCGCCTGCGCGTTGCGGAAGCCGTGGATCTCGCCGATGTTCAGTGCGTCGTCCCACGCCTTGCGGCATGCGGTGAGCAGGTCGCCCGGGACGATGTCGGCGTTCTCGATGTTCCCGACCGCGGCACGGTGCTGCGCCATCACGCCGATCATCGGCGCACGGTTCACCGGGTAGCCCGCGAACGGGCCCATCCGCGACGCGATCTCCGCCGACTTGCGATACGCGCGCCCGGTCATGAGCGCCGTGATCGCGGCCGAGTACGCGCGGCCCTCGTCCGAGTCGTACGGGAGCCCGCGCGCCATCAGCAGCGCGCCGAGGTTCGCGTAGCCGAGTCCGAGCTGCCGGAACGCCTTCGCGTTCCGCTCGATCTCGGGCGTCGGATACGACGAGTAGCCGACGAGGATCTCCTGCGCGAGGAACACGACGTCGCACGCGTGCTCGAACGCCTCGACGTCGAGCTCGCCGTCCTCGCGGCGGAACTTCATCAGGTTCAGCGACGCGAGGTTGCACGCGGAGTCGTCGATCGACATGTACTCCGAGCACGGGTTCGACGCGTTGATCCGTCCCGTGTTCGGCAGCGTGTGCCACGAGTTGATCGTCGTGTCGTACTGGACGCCGGGGTCGGCGCACTCCCACGCAGCCGCGGCGATCTGCCGGAGCAGGTCGCGCGCGTCGACGGTGTCGACGACCGCGCCGTCGGTGCGCGCGGTCAGGTTGAACTCGCGTCCCTCTGCCGCAGCGTCCATGAACGTGTCGTTGACGCGGACCGAGTTGTTCGCGTTCTGGTACTGGATCGACGCCCAGTCGGGGCTGTCGAGCGACATGTCGTAGCCGTTCTGCTCGAGGACGCGCGCCTTCCGCTCCTCCTTGGCCTTGCACCAGATGAACTCCTCGACGTCCGGATGGTCGACGTCGAGCACGACCATCTTCGCGGCGCGCCGCGTCTTGCCGCCGGACTTGATCGTGCCGGCGGACGCGTCGGCGCCGCGCATGAACGAGACCGGGCCGGAGGCGTAGCCGCCCTTCGAGAGCTGCTCCTTCGACGAGCGGAGGCGCGAGAGGTTGACGCCGGAGCCGGAGCCGCCGCGGAAGATGACGCCCTCGCGGCGGATCCAGTCGAGGATCGCCTCCATCGAGTCTTCGATCGAGAGGATGAAGCACGCCGAGCACTGCGGCTTCTCCTCGAAACCGACGTTGAACCAGACCGGGCTGTTGAACGAGGCGTACTGATTGACGAGGATCGCCTTCAGCTCGGCCTCGAAGGTGTCGGCCTCCTCGTCGTCGGCGAAGTAGCCGCCCTGCTTGCCCCACATGACCGCCGTGCCGACGACGCGGCCGATCATCTGCTTCACGCTCGACTCGCGCTCGGGTGAGCTGAGGCGGCCGCGGAAGTACTTCTGGGCGACGATGTTCGTCGCCGTCTGCGACCAGAACTTCGGGAACTCGACTCCCCGCTGCTCGAACGCCGGGCCGTTGCGGCCCGGGATGACGGCGTCGCGGATCTCCCACTCGATCTCGTCGAACGGGTCCCGGCCGGGGATGGTGAAGTACCGGCGTACGCCGAGCTTCGCCTCCTCGTCGATGACCGTGTTGACGACCTCTACGGTCGCCTGATCGGTAGTTGTGTGCTCGACGCTCGCCATGCTGCCCCTCCCGAACTTTAGCCTCGTTTAACCGGTCTACCGCGGGCGCGGACGCCTTGAGCGGGACCGCGCAATGTAGAAGTCGCGTCGGATGGACGCGCTGCGGCGCCGGACCGTTAGCGGGGGTTCGGCGGAGCCTGGCGCGGCGCCGTCGCCGGGGCCGTGGCCGGGGTCAACCGGCGTGCCTGGAGGCGCCGCGTGATCCACGTGGCGACGGCGGCGAAGAGCAGGAGCACCGCGAGCCCGCCGAGCACGAGGAGGGGGAGCGGCACCGACTGGGCGTTCCCCGGGCCGAGGTCGTTGAAGAGGCTGTTGATCGGGCCGGCGCTCTGCGAGCTCGACGAGGAGCCGCCGCTCGATGAGCCGCCGCTCGATGAGCCGCCGCTCGATGCCGCCGCTCGATCCACCCGACGAGCCTCCGGAGCTCGAGCCCCCGTCGGTGTTGCCGTGATCGTTGTGGATCGCGATCGAGCAGCGCGCGGTGGATGTCGTCCATCGCGTTCGAGTACGCCTGGACATCCGAGTACGCGTTCAGGTGCTGAATCGCCTGCGTGTAGCAGGGGATCGGGTAGTAGCCCCGCACGTTCGGCTGATGCGCGAGCCAGTCGTTGACGACGTCCTTCCAGCAGTTGTTCGTCGGCGTCGCCGACGCGGCCGGCGCAGCCGACGCGACGGGGGCCGCGGCGAGCAGTGCGACGGCGCTTGCGGCGACGGCGAGGAACGCCCACATGGGACGCCTGCTCCGTGTGCCGTTGCGGGTCGTCAGTCTCGTCTTCCTCATCTCCCGATGCCCACCCGGACCGCGCAACTGCGCGCACTTCGGCTGGATCTCTCCAGTCTCCCGGACGGCGTTGTTCCCACGGTTATGCCGTTGTAAACCGTTTGTGAACGGGCCGTCCGCCGGGTTTTCACAATGCTAGCGTCATCGCCGGTGCATGCTGCGGCGGAACGGATCGGAGGCGCCGGCCTCGCGTTCGCCGCGGGGGCTTTCGCGGCCGCGTTCTGCGCCCTCTTCTTCAGCGGCGGCTTCGCGGACTCGCCGCTCGTCTGGATCGGCGCGATCGCGCTCGGGCTGGCGGCTGCGGCGACGGCGACGGCGGCTCTCGGGCTGACGCCGGCGCCGGCTCTCGACCGGCCGGTTGTGACATTCCTCTCGTGTCTCTTCGGGCTGGCCCTCTGGATGGGCGTGTCGACCCTCTGGTCGCTGTCGCCGAACCTGACCTGGGGCTACACGAACCGGACGCTCGTGTATGCCGCGTTTGCGCTTCTCGGCGTGCTCCTCGCGGCGATCCTGCCGCGGCCGGCGACGCAGGTCGCGCGCGCGGCCGCGGTGCTGCTCGCGCTCGTGCTCGGGTGGGCGCTGCTCGCGAAGTCCGTGCCGGCGCTGTACGGCGACTACGGACGCGTCGCGCGGCTGCGCGCGCCGCTCGGCTACTGGAACGAGCTGGCGCTGCTCGCCGACGTCGCCGTTCCCGTCGCGCTCTGGATCGCCGCGCCCCGGCGGCGCGCGCCGGTCGTTCGCGCCGCGGGCGTCGTGTTGCTCTACGGCGCGGTCGTGACGGTGCTGCTGACGTACTCGCGCTTCGGCGTCGCGCTCGCGGTCGCGGCGGTCGCGGCCTGGGTCGTGCTCGAGAGCGACCGCGTCGAGAGCCTCGTCGCCGCAGCGGTCGCCGCCGTCGCCGGCGCGGGTGCCTTCGGGGTCGCGCTCGCGCTCGACGGGATCACGAAGGACGGGCAGTCGCACGCGTCGCGCGTCCACGACGGCTGGATCTTCGCGCTCGCCGTGCTCGGGCTGGGCGCCGTCGCGGCCGGCATCGCATACGCGCTCGCGCGCGCCGAGACGCGCCGCCCGCTCACCGCGGAGCACCGCCGCCGCGTCGAGCGGATCGCCGTGATCGTCGCGGCAATCGCTCTCCTCGCCGGGATCGCCGCGAGCGCGGCCTTCGCCGGACGGCTCTGGCACGAGTTCACGAATCCCGTCTCGAGCCAGATCGCCTCGAACTCCGGCCGGCTCACGAGCGTCAACTCGAGCAACCGCTGGCGCTGGTGGTCGGAGGAGTGGAGCGCGTTCACCGCGCATCCGTTCGGCGGCACCGGAGCCGGCACGTTCCAGTTCACCGATCTCCGGCTGCGTCTCAGCCCGCTGACGACGGAGGAGCCGCACAACACGCCGCTGCAGCTGCTCGGCGAGACCGGGATCGTCGGCTTCCTGCTCTTCGCCGGCGCCGCGGCCGCCGCGGCGGTCGGGATCGTGCGCGCGCGCCGCCGTGCGAGCGGCGGAGAGCGCGCGGCCGTGACGGCGCTCGCGGTCGGGCTCGCCGCGTTCCTCGTCCACAGCGTCGTCGACATGGACTGGAACTACGTCGCGTCCGTCGGCCCGCTGCTGCTCGTCGCGGGCGCCCTCGTCGGACGGCGCGCGCCGGAACCTGCGACCGTGCGCGCGCGGCATCCGCTGCTCGCGGCCGGCGCCGTGCTCGTCGCCGTCGCGGTCGTCTATTCGCTTGCCGCGCCGTGGCTCTCCGATCGCCAGCTCGCGCACGCGACGACGATCGCGCAGTTCAAGCGCGCGCACACGTACAACCCGCTCTCGACCTTCGTCCTCTCCGACTGGGCCGCGCTCGAGGACGGGTCGGGGAACCTCCGCCGCGCGGCGCAGCTGTACCGGCAGGCGGTGTCACTCGAGCCGCAGAACGGCAGCGCCTGGTACGACCTCGGCTCGTTCTACTGGGAGCACGGTGCCGCGGCGCTCGCGTACCACGCGTTCGTCAACGCCTACAAGTACGACAGCCAGGGTCCTGCGGGAAAGCCGTGCGGCCTGCTCGATCAGGCGCGCCACAAGGTGCTCGGCGTCTGGTCGCCTAACTGCCCCCGAGGATCACCACGAGCTTCGACCCCTTGAGCTGCGAGTGCCGCAGGCCGTCGAGCGGTGCGACGAGCCTGATGTGCGCGTCCTGCGCGAGCCGGCGGGCCTCGGCGTGGAAGCCGGGCTTGAAGAGGATCATCGAGCGCGAGTAGTCGTGGTACGGCGCGTTCGTCGCCGCGGGGACGCGGTAGCCGAGCGCCTGGATGCGCGCCGCCTCGGCGGACGCTGCGCCGGTGACGCCGTTCCCGTTCAGGACGAGGACGGCGACGCGGGAGCGCGGCCAGATCGGATGCGCGGGCGGCGCTGCGGGGACGGTGACCTTTGCGTGCGTCGCGGGCGCGTGCGCGGGCGCCGCGGCCGCCGGCGCGGCGTGTGGGTGCGCGACCGGACGGACGAGATGCGCGATCCTCGTGCCGCCGATCAGCGCGAGCGCGATCAGCTCCGCCGCCGCCAGCGCGCCGACGACGATCGTTGCGGTGCGCCACGGAAAGGAACGGGAAAGGTGCGGGGCGTGCTCCACGGCCCGACTCGTTTCGGCGCCCCGGCGCCGGCTCCTTCTACGCGGTGAGCGACGCCCAGGTCGCCGCCAGCCCGTCGGCGAGCGACCGCTCCGGCCGCCAGCCGAGCTCGCGCGCCGCGAGCGAGACGTCGAGGACGCTCCGCTGCAGCTCGCCGAGCCGCGCTTCCGCGTGCTCCGCGTCCCGGTCGATGCCGCTCGCCGCGCGGATCGCGGCGTAGAGCTCGAGCACCGAGGTCTCGATTCCGGTGCCGACGTTGAAGACGCCGCCGCCGTGCGTCGAGCGCCGCAAGCGTCGCGGAGACGACGTCGCCGACGAAGACGTAGTCGCGCGTCTGCCGTCCGTCGCCGTAGATCCGCGGCGTGCCGCCGTCGCGGAGCAGGCCCATGAAGATCGCGACGACGCCGGCCTCGCCGTGCGACTCCTGTCGCGGCCCGTAGACGTTGCCGAGCCGCAGCGTCGTGTGCGCGGATCCGTACAGGCGGTTGTACGTCGCGAGGTACTCCTCGCCGGCGAGCTTCGAGGTGCCGTACGGCGCGAGCGGCTGCATCGGCGCCGTCTCGGGCGCGGGGCCGTCGCACTCGCCGTAGCCCGCGCCGCCCGACGACGAGAACACGATCTTCGCGCCGTGCCGCCGCGCCGCCTCGAGGATCCGAACCGTGCCGACGACGTTCACGTCCGCGTCGAAGTCCGGCCGCTCGACCGAGACGCGCACGTCCGCCTGCGCCGCGAGGTGGACGACCGCCTCCGGGCGGACAGCGTCGAAGACGGCGTCCGGGTCGCGGATGTCGGCGACGTGCAGCTCGGCGCCGGCAGACACATTCTCCCGCTTCCCCTTCGAGAGATCGTCGAGAACGTGCACCTCGTCGCCGCGCGCGAGGAGCGCATCGACGACGTGCGAGCCGATGAAGCCGGCACCTCCGGTGACGATCGCGCGCATCGGCCTCGTATCCTAGGCCGGGATGGGAGGGCTCCTGCTCGCGATCGAAGGGATCGACGGCTCCGGCAAGGGGACGCAGGCCGCGCTCCTCGCCGACGCCGCCCGCGCCGCGGGCTACTCCGTCGCCTCCTTCAGCTTCCCGCGCTACGACGGAAACCCGTTCAGCGTCGCGATCGGCGACTACCTCAACGGCGAGCTCGGCGGGCTCGACGAGGTGCACCCGCAGCTCTCGGCGCTGCTCTACGCGTGCGACCGGCTGCACGCGCGGCCGGAGCTCGTCGCGCGCGCTGGCCGACGTCGACCTCGTCGTCTGCGACCGCTACGTCGCGTCGAACCTCGCGCACCAGGGAGCGAAGCTCGAGGGCGAGGCGCGCGAGCGCGTCGATCGAGTGGCTGCTCCAGGTCGAGTACGGCGAGTTCGATCTGCCGCGGCCGGATCTCGTCGTGCTGCTTCGACGCGCCCGCCGCGCTTGCGCGCGAGCTCGTCGCGCGCAAGGGCGCGCGGGACGTACACGACGCTCGAGGCCGACATCCTCGAGTCGGACACGGAGGGCGCCGGCGCGTCGCGCGAGGTCTATCTCGACGCTCGCGCAGCGCGACGGCTGGCGCGTCGTCGACGACCGCCGGCGACGACGGCGGCAGCCCGCGACGTCGGCGAGATCGCCGCCGAGGTCTGGGCGGCGGTCGAGCCGGAGCTGCGGAGCCGCGCGTGAGCTCGTTCGGCTTCGAGGGGATCACCGAGCAGCACGAGGCGAAGCGCCTGCTCTCGGCGGCGCTCTGCCGACGGTCCGCGCCACGCGTATCTCCTGCACGGCCCGCCCGGCGTCGGCAAGCGGCGACGCTCGCGCTCCTCTTCGCCGCCGAGCTGCTCGGCGACCACGCGCGCGTCGAGCGGCAGACGCATCCGGACCTCTACGTCCTCGAGCCGCTCGGCGACCAGATCCGCATCGACGACATCCGCGAGCTTCGCCGCGACCTGCACATGCGTCCGTTCGAGGCGTCGCGCCGCGTGTACCTCATCTTCGGCGCGGACACGATGAACGAGGACGCCGCGGACGCGCTGCTGAAGGATCTCGAGGAGCCGCCGCCGTACGCGGTGATCCTGCTGATCGCCGACGACCTCGGGCCGCTGCCGGAGACGATCCGCTCGCGCTGCCAGCTCATCCCGTTCCGCCGGCTCTCCGAGCGCGCGGTGCGCGATGCGGTCCGCGCACGCGGGCCGGAGCTCCCGGACGAGGAAGTGACGACGATCGCGCGCGTCGCCGGCGGACGGCTCGACCGCGCCGAGCGGCTGCTCGACCCGGCGGCTGCGAAGCGGCGCGAGGTGCTGCTCGGCGTCGCGCGCTCCGTCTACCTCGATCCGGACTTCGACGCCAACGCGAGGCGCGCAGGCGCTGCTCGAAGGGATCGCGGAGCGCGGCGCCGAGGCGAAGGAGCACGCGGAGGAGACGGTCGCGGTGCTCGAGCTGACGGGCCGCGAGGCGGAGCAGCGCGTGCGGCGCGCTCGCAGCGCGGCGCGGAGCGCGACGAGCTGCTCGCGATGCTCGAGGAGCTGGAGTGGTGGTACCGCGATCTCGTCGTGATCGCGGCCGGCGCGGAGGCGGCCGTCGTCCACGTCGACCGGCGCGAGGAGCTGCGCGCCGACGCGACGCGCGAGCGGCTGCTCGGGGCCGAGCGCGCCTGCGAGATCGTCCGGGCGGCGTGGCGCGAGGCCGAGGAGTTGCAGCTCTCGGTGCCGCTCGCGCTCGAGGCGCTGCTCGTCCGGCTGCGCCGCGAGCTGGCCGGGAGAGCCCTCACAGGCGCTTGACGTGCCCCTTGTGGGGGAGGCCAGTGTCCCCCGTCCGGGTAAATCCCCGGTAAATCCCGCCCGCGTGGGGTTGCCCCTGATGGCAACCTACGCAAGATGTGACGGCTGGCTCGGGCGGGGCCAGCTTCCGTCTTTCGCAGGGGAAGAGATGATTTGGCCGCAGTACCGTCCACAGGACGCGCCGATCACGTCGACCGGGCCGCCGCACCCGAGGCGGACGCGACGCGCGCG
This sequence comes from uncultured Actinomycetes bacterium, assembly GCA_963718385.1. Lineage (GTDB taxonomy): Bacteria > Actinomycetota > Thermoleophilia > Gaiellales > Gaiellaceae > Palsa-739. The sequence goes on along the minus strand of CAVQZE010000007.1, from coordinate 80,740 downwards.
CTCTACGAGCGCTACGCGAATCAGATCTTCGGCTACTGCCTGCACCAGCTCGGCTCGCGCGAGGAGGCCGAGGACGCAGTTCAGAGCACGTTCCTGAACGCGTTCCGCGGGCTTCGGCGCGGTGTCGTGCCGGAGATGGAGGCGGCGTGGCTCTTCAAGATCGCGCACAACGTCTGCCTGTCGAGGCGCCGGTCGTCGTGGCGCCGCGGGCGGATCGAGTCGCCGGCCGACTTCGACCTCGTCGAAGAGCTCGCGCCCGCGCCGGCGCGGCAGTCCGACGAGCTGATCGGCCTGCAGGACGTCCTCGAGACGATGCCGGAGAACCAGCGCCGCGCGATCCTGCTGCGCGAGTGGCAGGGGCTCTCGTACCGCGAGATCGGCGACGAGCTCGAGCTCTCGCAGGCGGCGGTCGAGACGCTCATCTTCCGCGCGCGCCGCTCGCTCGCGCAGGGGCTCGAGCAGCCGCCGAAGCCGGCCCGCAGGCGCGCGCGCGCCGCCGGCGACTTCGGGAACATCCTCGCCGGGATCAAGTCGCTGCTCTTCAGCGGCGCGGCCGCGGTGAAGGTCGCCGCGACCGTTGCCGTCGTCAGCGCGACGACCGTCGCCGTCACGGCGCCCGTGCAGCAGCACCGCCAGCACCACCACAAGGCGTCTGCACCGCGCACGCCGCAGTCCGCGGTCGCATCGGCCCGAACCGGCGGCCCCGCGCTCGTGCCCTCGCCGGCCGCGGTGCTCGCGCGTGGCAAGGGTCGCCACGACCACGCACGGCCACGCGGCCGCGCTCGCCGCCGGTCTCGGCGCGTCCTCGTTCGCGCCGACGGCCGCCACCGATCCGCAGGCGACCGCGACGCCGACGGCGACGCCGGAGTCCCAGCCGCCCGCCGAGCCGGCGGCGCAGCCGCAGACACCGCCTGCGGCTCCCCCCGCCGCCCCGGCGGCGCCGGCGACTCCGCCCGAGCGCCCCGCCTGTGACGCCCACACCGCCCGTGGCTCAGACGGATGGCGGCTCGCTGGCGTCCGGTCAGGATCAGAGCTCCAGCTCCAGCAGCACGAGCGCGACTCCGCTCACTTCGCCAAAGGCGCCGATCCCGTACGTCCCGAACCCCGGCACGGGCGCGTCGGACTCGCCCACGACGACGGTCGTCACGCTGCTCAACCCGAAGAACGGCCCGCCGGTCGCGAACACGAACTCGCCCGACAGCCCGCTCGCGCCCGCGAGCACGCCGGTGACGACTACCACCACGACGACCACGACGTCGACGGGCACCGTCACCGGTAAGAAGCTGCCCGCGACAACGTCGACGTCCTCGAATACCAACTCCTAGAACGATTAGGGGCCGGCTTTCGCCGGCCCCCGTCGATCGTGATCTGCTGCGTGTCCTACGCGGCGCTGGCGAGATCGTCGCCGAGCGCGAGCTCGAGCCGCGCGAGGGCGTCGCTCTCGAGCTGGCGGACGCGCTCCCGCGTCAGGCCGAGCTCCTTGCCGATCGTCTCGAGCGAAGCCGACTCGCCGTGGAAGCCGAAGCGGAGCTCGATGATCCGGCGCTGCCGCTCGGGCAGGTCGGCGATCGCCTCCTGCACCCGCTGCCGCTGGACCGACTCGACTGCCTCCTCGGCGGGATCGACCGAGGTCTCGTCGGCGAACAGGTCGCCGAGCTCGGAGTCGCTGTCGGAGCCGAGGCCCATGTTGAGCGAGATCGAGTCGACCGCGTCGAGCGCCTCCTCGACGTGCTCCTTCTTCAGGCGGGTCGCCTGCGCGAGCTCGTCGACGGTGGCCTCGCGGCCGAGCTTCGCCTGAAGCTCCGCCGACGCGCGGTTCAGCTTGATCCGCCGCTCCTGGACGTGCACCGGGATCCGGATCGTCTTCGACTGGTTCGCGACCGCGCGCTGGCAGGCCTGACGGATCCACCAGGTCGCGTAGGTCGAGAACTTGAAGCCCTTGCGGTGGTCGAACTTCTCCGCGGCGCGGTTGAGGCCGATGACGCCCTCCTGGATCAGGTCGAGCAGCGGGACGTCGTGGCCCTGGTAGCGCTTCGCGATCGAGACGACCAGGCGCAGGTTCGAATTGATCATCCGCTCCTTCGCCGCAGCGTCGCCGCGCTCGATGCGCTTCGCGAGCGCGACCTCCTCGGCCGCCGTGAGCAGCTTGTGCTTGCCTGCGGCGTCCATGAAGAGCTGAAGCGGGTCAAGCGTGCCCGACGGGGCCGGGCCGGCCTCAGCGGTGAAGACAGTGGCGCGCACGGTCACGTCGCGCTCCTCGAGCGCGGCGCGGAGCGCAGCCACCTCGTCGTCGGCGAGCTCGTGCTCGTCCGCCAGCGCCTCGATCTCCTTCTCCTCGACGAAACCGCGCTCAGCGGCCTCCTCGACGAGGCGATCGGCAGGGGTCAGGTCGTGCAGGTGAATAGTCGCGTTCAGTGGAATCCCTTTCCTTCGTGTCGGGCCACCCGGCGGTGGCCTCCGAGGCCTCCGGCGCGCGAGATGTCTCGCGACGTCCCGGTTTGCTCTTACTGTCTTATAGAACGGGATCCTCCGTAAGTCCATTCCCAGATATCGCAAATTTGCGATTCCCAAACAACCTTTTACACAGAGAAAATGTCCCGGGACGCGGCTACACTCCGGGGGCTGCCGACGTAGCTCAGCTGGTAGAGCACATCACTCGTAATGATGGGGTCCGCGGTTCGAATCCGCGCGTCGGCTTCTCTCAGGCGGCCTCGTCGACTGCCTCGGTGGAGGGCTGAGCGAGCTGCACGACCGTCGCCGGCGCCCTCCGCGGCCGCACGATCAGGACGAGGACGACGACGAGCGCTCCGGCGAGCATGACCGCGCCGACCGTGAGCGAGGCTGCGATCCGCTCCGTGAGCGCGGCGCCACCCCCGACCGGCACTCGGATTCACCGCGGCGAAGACGGTGACGAGGATCCCGAGCCCGAGCGATCCGCCCAGCTGCTGGGCGACGTTGACGAGGCCGGACGCGGCCCCGGCGTCCTCCGCTGCCACGCCTGCGATGCCGACGGCGGTGAGCGGCGCGAGCGACAGCGCCCGCGCCCAGGCCGAGAACGACCATCGGCAGTGCGATCCCGGTCAGGTACGGCGTCGAGACCGAGATCTGGCTCAGCCACGCCATTCCGGCGAGCGCGAGCGTCACGCCGCCCGCGAGCAGGCGGGCGTAGCCGAAGCGCGCTGTGAGCCGCGGCACGACGAACACCATCGCGAACATCACGAGAGTCATCGGCAGGAACGCGACGCCCGCCTCGATCGGGCTGAAGCCGCGGACGCCCTGCAGGAACTGGGTCAGGAAGAAGAACATGCCGAACATCGCGCCGACGAACAGGAGCCGCGCGACGAGGGCGCCGGAGCGCACGCGGCTCGCGAACAGCCGGAGCGGCGTGATCGGCTGCTCGGCGCGCCGCTCGTTGACGATGAACGTCGCGAGCAGAGCCGAGCCCGGCGACGATCGACGCGACGGTGATCGCGGTCGGCCCAGCCCGTCGGCTCGCCGAGCGGACGATCCCGTAGACGAGCGCGGTCATGCCGAGCGTCGAGGTCGCGGCGCCGGCGAGGTCGAAGTGGCCGGGACGCCGCTCCGTCTCCGGCAGGTACCGCGGTGCGGCCAGGATCACGGCGATTCCGATCGGGACGTTGATAAAGAGCCCCCAGCGCCACGAGAGCCAGCTCGGTGAGGATGCCGCCGAGCACGAGGCCGACGCTGCCGCCGCCGCCGGCCACGGCGCCGTAATAGGCGACCGCGCGCGTCCGCTCCGGCCCTCGGGGAAGCTCGTCGTCAGGAGCGCGAGCGTCGAGGGTGCGGCCATTGCTGCGCCGAGGCCCTGCACCGCCCGCGCTGCGAGCAGCCAGCCGGAGGACTGCGCGAGGCCGGCCGCGAGCGACGCGCCGGTGAAGACCGCGATCCCGATCATGAACATCCGGCGGCGGCCGAGGATGTCGCCGGCGCGCGCGCCGAGCAGCAGGAAGCCGCCGAACGCGAGCGTGTAGGCGCTCTGGACCCATGAGAGCCCGGTGGCGGAGAAGCCCAGCGCCTCGTGGATCTGCGGGAGGGCGGTGATGACGATCGAGATGTCGAGCACGATCATCAGGTAGCTCGAGAGGATGATCGCGAGCAGAGCGGTGGGAGCACGGCGAGCTGCAGGCATGCGGAGCAGGCCTCCTTCGGGCGGTCGTTGCTGTAAAGTGGAGGCCACCTCCATAACATCCGGAGGCGACCTCCGCTAATATACGGAGGAACCCTCCGCTTGTCAAACGAGGTTGGAAAAGAAGGTGATGCAATGAGCGAGACCGAGATCCAGCTGCAGCGGCCGAAGCGCGCCGACGCGCGCCGGAACTACGAGGCGCTCGTGACCGCGGCGCGCGATGTCTTCACCGCGGACGGAACCTCGGCGCCGCTCGAGGAGATCGCCCGAGCGGGCCGGGGTCGGGATCGGAACGCTCTACCGGCATTTCCCGACGCGGCAGGCGCTGCTCGAGGCCGTCTACGTCGACGAGGTCGAAGCGATCGCCCAGGCCGCCAATGAGCTATCGGGACTCCCGCCGTGGGACGCGCTCTCGCAATGGCTGCATCGGTACGTCGGCTTCGCGGCCACGAAGCGGGCGCTGACCGAGGCGCTGATCGCGGAGGGGCCGGAATCCGACGTCATGTTCACGTGCCGCACCGCGATCCTGTCGGCCGGGACGGCGCTCCTCGAACGCGCCCAGGAGGCCGGCGTCGTTCGCGCGGATGCGGAGTTCATGGACGTCGCGCGGATGGTCAGCGGCATCGCCGTGGTGGCGACGACGGATCCCGAGCAGAAAGAGCGGATGCTCCAGCTCGCGCTCGACGGCCTGCGCTACCGGCCGTAGATCTAGCGTCGGTGCGGCGGCGGCCGGTGGTGCGGAGGCGGCGGCCGGTGCGGGCGCGGCGGCGGGGCCGTGCCGGTCAGTGACGCTTCGAGTCGCGTGAGCAGCCGTCCGAGTGCGTCAATCTCCGGCGGCGGCATGTCGGCGAGGAGCTCGCCCAGACGGTCGTGGAGCAGGGCGCGTGCCGACCGGAGGGTCGTCTCGCCGATCGGGGTCAAGGTCAGCGGCTGACGCCGGCGGTCGTCGGTGCCTCGCGTGCGCTCGACGAGGCCGGCGGACTCCAGCGTCGCGAGCAGCTGTGACACGGCGGCCGGCGACACGGCGGCGCGCCGCGCCAGTTCCGAGCCGACGACCTCGCCGTCGCCGACGGACTGGAGGACGAGGAACTGCGCGACGGTCAGCGGCGGCGCATGGGCGGCGAGCAGGCGCTCGATCCAGCGGCTGACGAGCGGCGCGGTTCGCGCGAGCCCCTCCGCCGCCGCGCGCGCGTCCGGATGCCGCCGGTGCTTGGCCATCAGTAAGTTAAGTCTGCTTTACTATTAACCATGCTTCTCCATCGGATGCTAGCCGCAGCCGGAGACGTCTGGCCACCGTTTGTGCTCGTCGCGGGGCTGCTCCTGATCGGCGCCGTCGCGGCCGGCGACGGGCTCTTCGAGGCGGTCGGCGCACGGCTCGCGCGCGCGCCACTCCCGCCCCGGGGGCTCCTCGTCGCGCTGCTCGGACTCGTCGCGGTCGTCACGGCCGTGCTCAACCTCGATACGTCGGTCGTCTTCTTGACACCGGTCCTCGTCCTCGCCGCGCGGCGGCGTGGGCTCGACGAGCGGCCGTTCCTCTACGGCTCCGTCTTCATGGCCAACGCCGCCTCGCTCCTGCTGCCCGGGTCGAACCTGACGAACCTGCTCGTGCTGCGGCGGGAGCCGGTCGACGGCGCCGCGTTCGGTCTTCAGATGCTCCCCGCGTGGCTCGCGGCCTGCACGATCACCGCCGCCGTGCTCGTGGCCGTGTACCGCCTTGGCGAGGGACGGCCCGCCGGGGGCGACCCGCCGCCGTTCGTCCTCGGGCTCGGCGTCGCGTCGGTCGCCGCTGCGGCAGCGCTCGTCCTCGTGCTGCGGAATGCCGCGCTGCCGGTGCTCGCCGTCGGGCTCGCGGCGACGGCTCTTCGGCGGATCCGCCCGCGGCTCGACCTGCGCGTGCTGACGCTGCTCTTCGTCCTCGCCGCGGCTCTCGGCGCTCTGGCCGGCGCGTGGGGAGGACCGGCGCGCCTTCTCGCTGGGAGCGGCCGGTGGGAGACCGCGGCGATCGGCGCGGTCGGCTCCGTCGTCGTCAACAACCTTCCCGCGGCCGTCGTCTTCTCCGCCCAGCCGCCGCCGCATCTCCGCGCGCTGCTCGTCGGGCTCGATCTCGGGCCCGACCTCGCCGTCACCGGCTCGCTCTCGGCCTTCCTCTGGTGGCAGGCGGCGCGGTCGGTCGGAGCCCGCACATCGGTCGCGACGTACTCGCGGCTCGGGCTGCTGCTCGTCCCGCTCACGATCGTCGGTGCGGTCATCGCGCTGAGTCTCGGCGCGGGTCCTTATCGTGGGGTCGACGGTGCGGCCTTCACGCAGAGCCTCGGATCGGAAAGAATCGCGGAGCACGATGCTCCGGGTGCGTTTCGTCATTCCCTTCGTGGTGCTCGCCGCGCTCGTCGCGGTCGCGCCGGCGGGAGCGCGGACCGTGCCGAGTCAGCCGCCGTTCCGGGTGCTCGTGTTCGATCACCTCACGTCGAGCCAGTTCCACTACCTCGCTCACAAGGGCGCGGTCGGCCTGATCGTGCCCGGCGTCGGGCCGTCGACGAACCGTCGACAGGCGCTCGCGGAGATGCTGCGCGGCTCGGAGGTCAACGCGCGGCTCGGCGGCGTTCCGACCGGGCCGAGGCTGATCACCGCGACGGCCGCGACGGGATATCCGACCGGCTGCTGCTACATCGTCGTCGAGTTGCCGCCGAAGGGGAGGCCGGCCGCGAACGACCGCCGCTATCGGATCGCGATCGTCGGCCGCGGCTATCACGGCGTGATCACGTCGCCGACGACGCGGATTCCCGGGCTCGCATCGATCGTCGACATCGCGCCGACCGCGCTCGGCCGCGGCCGCGGCGCGCTCGGCTCCGAGCTGACCACGAACCCGACCGCGTCGCTCACGAGCCTCAACGCTCAGATCCACGCGAACAACCGGCTGAAGTTCGCCGCGCTGCTCGTGGTCGCCGGCTTCGCGCTCTTCTTCCTGCTGCTTCGCTCGCGCGCCGCGGTCACAGCGATTCCGGCGGCGCTCGTCACGAGCCTGGCGCTCGGCATCTCTCAGGTGTCGAATGAGATCGCGATCATGGCCGTGCTCTCGCTCGGCACGTTCCTGGGAGCTCTGTGGCTCGCGCGAGTCTGTCGAGACGACTTGCGGCTGCTCGGGTTGTTTGTCGGCGTCCTGTTGCTGTATTTGCTGGTGCTCGCGCGACGGCCGGAGTGGGTGGCGATCAGTCCGCTTGGACCGACGCAGAACTCGCGGTTCTGGGGGATCGGGAATCAGCTCGAGACGCTGCTGCTCGCACCGTTCCTGCTCGGCGCGACACTCTCGCGACGGCTGTTCGGTAACGCGGGCTTCGCGGCGTTCGCGATGCTCGGGCTTGTCATCGTCACCGGCAACAAGTTCGGTTCCGACGGCGGCGGCGCGATCGTGCTCGGCGTCGCGATCGCGTTCCTCGGCGCGCGGCTGCTGCGTGTCGGGCTGCGCGGGTTCGTCACGCTGCTGCTCGTCTCCGCGACGACCGTGCTCGGGATCGTCTGGATGGATCTTCGCGTTCCCGGTCCGAACCATCTGCGCAGCGCGTTCGGCCATGGGCTCGGCGGCCTCTGGTCGGTGGCGGTGAACCGCATCCCGCTGTCGTACGCGCCGGCGTTCCATGCGTGGACGCTCGTGCTGCCGATAGCGATCTCGTTTGTCGTCACGATGGTGATCGCGATTCGTGTTGCGCGTCCGCATCCCGGCCGCGACCTCGTGTTCGCGGTTGGCGTCGCGGTCGTCACGTCGCTGCTCGTCAACGACTCGGCTGCGTACGTTCTCTCCGGCGGCATCGCGTGCGCGGCCGCGGTCGCGCGGTTCGTGCCGTCGTACTCGCCGCTGCTGCAGCCCGTGTTGAGACGCGTGCCGTTCATCCCGCAGCCGGTCGCGAACGAGGCTTCGACCGAATAGTCGACTCGATCCTCCGAATCGTCCATCTCTTCGCGGCGATCGTCTGGGTCGGCGGAACCGTTGCGCTCGTGATCGTCGCTGTGCCACCGGTGCAGAGGTTGGAAGGCGAGGCGCGCGCGAAGACGCTGCGCGCGTTCGGAAAGCGCTGGCGGCCGATCGGCTGGAGCTCGCTCGGGGTTGCGATCGCAACGGGCGCGGCGCTCGCCTCGCGCGACGGTGCGTTCGACACGATGTCGCGCGGGTTCGACTGGGTGCTGGCGGTGAAGGGCGCGCTCGTCGGGCTGCTTGTCGCCGGCGCGTATCTCCACGACTACGTGCTCGGCCCCGGGCTGGCGGAACAGATCCGCGACGGGAAGCCGCAGACGCTGCGGACGCGGCTGAAGCTGCTCGGGCGCGCGAACTTCGCGCTGACGCTCGTGATCCCGCTGCTCGGCGCCGTGCTCGCCGAGCTGGTGCGCTAGCTAGATCTGCCAGAGCCCGTCGGCGATCAACGGCAGGCGGCGGCCTTTCGCGGTGACCCCGGTGACCTCGAGGTCCGGGCCGCCGATCATCAGGTCGAGGTGCACCATCGACTGGTTGACGCCGCGCGCCGGCTTCTCCGCCCGCGCGCCGCTGAAGCCCTGGCCGAACGCGATGTGCGTCGACGCGTTCTCGTCGAGGAGCGTGTTGAAGTACGTCCTCCCGCTCAGACCGATGCGCGACGTTGCGTCGACGAGCGCGATCTCGCCGAGGCGGCGGCCGTGGCCGGTCGCGTCGCTGTCGAGATACGCCGCGACGTAGTCGCGATCGGCCGGGCGGTCGGCGTCGAGGCGGACGAGCTTGCCGCCGCGGAGCTCGCCGCGGAGGCCGTTGATCATCCTGCCCTGGAACGAGAGCGGGAACGTGCAGGTGAACGTCCCTTCCGAGCCGGCGGCGTGCGGGCTCGTGAACGTCTCCTCAGTCGGCATGTTCGGCGTCAACGGGAGACCGCCCGGCGTCGAGACGATGCCGCCCATCCAGCGCGTCGCCGGCGCGATACGGAGGTCGAGCTCGGTGCCGGGGCCGCGCAGCTCCAGCCGCTCAAGGTCGAGCTTGGACAGCTTCGCGGAGCGCCGTGCGATCGCGCGCGCGTGCTTCAGCCACCCGGTCGCGCCGCGTCCGTCGTCGTCGGTAAGCCGGCAAAACCAGAGCAGGTCGCGCGCGAGGCGGCGCTTGGCGTCGAGTGTCGAGCAGCTCGGGATAGACGAGGCCCGCCCAGTGGTCGGTCGGCCACCCGGCGATCGTCCAGCGGGCGCGCATCTCGAGCGCGGCGCGCTGGTACGCGCGACCGTGCTTCGACGCGCGCACGAGGTCGGTGCGGATCCGCGCGGCGGGGATCCCGTCGAGATAGTCGGGATCGGCGACGCCGGCGATCGCGAGCTGTGCCACGGTGGGCGTCGTCATCTCGCGCAGACGGCGCGCCGCCCAGGGCGTGATCGCGCCGAGCGCGTCGTCGCGCGCGTACTTCAACCGTGCGCGGGTCATCCGCGGGTCGGCGACGAGCGGCTCGACCGCTTCGGCTCCGGCGCGATAGGCGGCTTCCGTGACGGCGACCATGAGGTCGCGGTGCGCGTGCTCGCAACGGACCACGAGCGTGTCCCCTGGACGGAGCGAGAGGCCGCCCTTGACGATCGCGTCGGCGTACCGTTTCAGCTCCTTGGGCTCGAGCAGTGCGTCGGGATCCATGGGCGGCACGCTACAGGTCAGTTTTGACGCGGGGCGTCTCCGGCCGGGATGCTTTCGGAATGGAGGTCGCCGAGGTAGCCGCGCGGGCGGCCGGGGAGAACTTTCCGGTCGGGTCGCTTTTGTTTCCGCGTTCGCTGCGTCCGCACGTGCGCGCGCTCTACTGCTACGCGCGGCTCGTCGACGAGCTGGGCGACGCATACGACGGCGACCGGCTCGCCGCGCTCGACGAGCTCGAGCAGGAAGTTGCGCTGACGTTCGAGGGCGAGCCGACCTGGCCGGTGCTCGTGAACGTGCAGCCGACGGTGCGCGAGTTCGACCTTCCGCGCGAGCCGTTCGAGCGGTTGATCGAGGCGAACCGGATGGATCAGCGGATCAGCGAGTATGCGACGTGGGACGACCTGAAGGGCTACTGCGTGCATTCGGCGGATCCGTGCGGGCGGATGGTGCTCGGCGTGCTGCGCCGGCTCGACGACCCGGAGCTCGTCGACGCGAGCGACTCCGTGTGCACGGGGCTCCAGCTCGTGAACTTTCTCCAGGACGTGCCGCGCGACCTCGAGCTCGGGCGCGTGTATCTGCCGGCCGACGACCGGCGGCGGTTCGGCGATCCGCTCCTCGACCGGCCGAGCGACGAGCTGCGTGCGCTGCTGCGGTTCGAGGCAGCGCGGGCGGCCGGGCTGCTCGCGGCGGGTGAGCTGCTGCGCGCCCGGATCGGCGGGCGGCTCGGCCGCGCCGTCGGGCTGTTCGGCCGCGGCGGGCTCGCGGCGCTCGACGCGCTCGAGTCGGCGAACTGGGATGTCTTCACGCAGCGACCGAAGCCGTCGCGGGCGCGACTCGCGCGCGAGGCCGCGCTGACGCTGGTGCGATGAACGTCGGAGTCGACGGCCTACGACGAAGTCCTGCGCGTGACGCGGACGCGGGCGAAGAACTTCGCGTACGGGATCATGGTGCTGCCGCGGCCGAAGCGGCGCGCGATCGCGGCCGTGTACGCGTATGCGCGCGAGGTCGACGACGTCGCGGACGGCACGCTGCCGCTCGCGGAGAAGCGGACGCGGCTCGAGGCGTTGCGCGCGTCGCTCGACGACGCGACGCCGACGGATGCGACGTTCGTCGCGCTCGCAGATGCGCGCGCACGCTACGCGATTCCACGCGACGCCCTCGCGGCGCTCGTCGACGGCGGGCTCCAGGACACGGAGCAGACGCGGTACGCCGACTTCGACGCGCTGAGCGGCTACTGCGAGAAGGTTGCGGGCGCAGTCGGCGTCGCCTGCGTCGCGGTGTACGGCTCCGACGACGTCGACCGCGCGCGGACGCTCGGCATCGCGCTGCAGCTGATCAACATCCTTCGCGACGTGCGCGAGGACTGGGAGCTCGACCGCGTCTACCTGCCGCAGGACGAGCTCGCCGCGTACGGCGTCACCGAAGCCGACATCGCGCAGGGGCGAACGACGTCCGAGTGGCGGACGTTGATGGCCTTCCAGGCCGCGCGTGCGCGCGCGCACCTCGACGAGGGCCTGCGCCTGCTCGATTCGCTCGACGGGCGCAGCTCGCTGTGCGTGTCGACCTTCGCAGGCCTTTACCGGGCGACGCTCGACCGCATCGAGGCGAACGGATTCGACGTCTTCGGCGAGAAGACGCGACTCTCGGCGCCGGCGAAGCTCGCGGTCGTGGCGAAGGGGCTCGTCCGATGAAGGCGGTCGTCGTCGGAGGCGGTCTCGCGGGGCTCGCCGCGGCACTCGACCTCGTCGACGCGGGCGCCGACGTGACCGTGCTCGAAGCGAGACCGACGCTCGGCGGAGCCGTCCAGACCCTGCCCGAACGCGAGGGCGACCCGGAGCCGCCGCCGGATAACGGCCAGCACATCGCGCTCGGCTGCTTCACGGAGTACCTGCGCTTCCTCGACCGGATCGGCGAGGGCGGCTCGGTACTGCGCAAACGGCTCGCGCTGCCGGTCATCGCGGAAGACGGCTCGGTGTCGGAGATCCGGCCGAGCCCGGCGGCGCTGCTCCGATACAGCCATCTGCCGCTGCGCGACCGCGTTCGGCTGCCGCTCGTGCTCGCGCGGCTCCGCGGCGCAAAGGCACGCCGACGACGAGACGTTCGGCTCCGTGCTGCGCCGGCTCGGCTCCTCCGATGCCGCGGTCGACCGCTTCTGGGACGTCTTCATCAGGCCGGCGCTGAACCTCCGCAGCGACGAGGCGAGCGCCGAGGCGGGTCTCTTCACCGTGCGCACCGCGCTGCTCGGGCCGCGCGCGAACGCCGACCTGATCCTGCCGCTGAGGCCGCTCGGCGCGATGCACGGCGACGCCGCCGGACGCGTGCTCGAAGACGCGGGCGCGACGGTCAGGACGGAAGCGCGGGTCGTTGCCATATCGGACAACGTAGCGAGCCTCTCGGACGGCGCGGAGCTCGAGGCCGACGTGATCGTCGTCGCCGTGGCACCGACCGAAAGCGCGCGCCTGCTCGGCGATCCGGAACCGGGGCTCGATGACTCGCCGATCGTCAGCGTCCACCTCTGGCTCGACCGGCCGCTGCTCCGGTCGCCGCTTGCCGCGATGCTCGCGAGCGACGCGCACTGGGTCTTCGACCGCGGCGCGCTCACCGGGCACGAGCCGGAGCGCGGCCAGTACCTCACCGTCGTCTCGAGTGGCGTACCCGAGCTGCTGGAGATTCGCGGCCGCGCGCTCGTCGACCGGATCGCGGAGCAGCTCACGGAACGGCTCGGCCCGGCGGAGATCCTCTGGTCGCGCGTGAGCCGCGAGCCCTACGCGACGATCGCGCTCCGACCCGGCATCGCGCGCGCCGGCGCCGCGACCGCGCGCGCGAACGTCGTCCGCGCCGGCGCGTGGACCGACACCGGCTGGCCCGCGACGATGGAGAGCGCGGTGCGAAGCGGACGCGCCGCCGCCGCGGCGGTGGCGGCATGACCGCGACCGCCTCGACGCTGACGCGCCTCGACACGGCGATCGACCGCGGCACGCGGCGCCTGCTCGAGCTGCAGCGCGACGACGGAGTCTGGGTCGGCGAGCTCGAGTCGAACGTGACGATGACCGCGCAGCATCTCTTCTGGAACCACTTCCTCGGACTGCGCACGCCGGAGCTCGACAAGGGAATCGCGAACGAGCTGATCGCGCGGATGCGCGACGACGGCACGTGGGCGATCTGGTTCGAAGGCCCGCCGGATCTGTCGACGTCGATCGAGGCGTACGTCGCGCTACGGATGTGCGGTGTCGACCCCGGGCCGCGCGCGCGTCGCGTACATCCAGCGCGAGGGCGGAATCGCGAAGAGCCGACTCTTCACGAAGTGCTTCCTCGCGCTGCTCGGGCAGTGGCCGTGGCAGCGGATGGTTCCGATCCCGCCGGAGCTCGTGCTGCTGCCGCCGTCGGCGCCGCTCTCGATCTACAACTTCGCGTGCTGGGCGCGGCAGACGTTCGTCGCGCTCGCGGTCGCGCAGTCGCTCCGGCCTGTGCGCCACGCGGACGTCGACCTGCGCGACATCGGCGCGATTCCCGGACGCACGCGCGCGGCGCGCCGGCCGACGGCGCTCCGCCGCAAGGCGCTCACCGTCGCGGAGCAGTGGATCCGCGAGCGGCAGGAGGCGGACGGATCGTGGGGCGGGATCCAGCCGCCGTGGGTCTGGGGGATCGTCGCGCTCGCCGCGCTCGGCCACGGCTTCGAGGATCCGACGCTGCGCCGCGCAGTCGACGGCTGGCAGGGCTTCATGGTGCAGGACGGCGACCGGCTTCGTCCCGAGGCGTGCCAGTCGCCGGTCTGGGACACCGGCCTCGCGGTGCTCGCGCTGCGCGCGTGCGGCGTGGCGGCCGACCATCCGCAGCTCGCGCGCGCCGGCGCGTACCTCCTCCGCGAGGAAGTCACGGCGAGCGGCGACTGGTCGGTGCGCGTGCCCGACCTCGCGCCCGGCGGCTGGGCGTTCGAGTACGAGAACGACCTCTATCCCGACACCGACGACGCAGCGGTGATCGCGCTTGCGCTGCGGCAGCTCGGCATCGGCGGCGACGCCGTCACGCGCGGCCTCGACTGGCTCGCCGGCATGCAGTCGCGCGACGGCGGCTGGGGCGCGTTCGACGTCGACAACCAGGCGATGTGGCTCTACCGATCCCGTTCTGCGACTTCGGCAAGGTCACGGACGAGCCGAGCGCCGACGTCACCGCGCACGCGCTCGAGACGCTCGGGCAGGAGGACGGCTACGACGACGCCGTCGACCGCGGTCTCGACTGGCTCCTCGCGGAGCAGGAGCACGACGGCTCCTGGTTCGGCCGCTGGGGCGTCAACCACCTCTACGGAACCGGCGCCGCGCTGCCCGCGCTCGAGGCATGCGGCGTTCCTGCCGATCATCCCGCGGTGCGCCGCGCCGTCGCATGGCTCGACTCCGTCCAGCAGGAGAACGGCGGCTTCGGCGAGGACATTCGCTCGTACGCCGACCCCGCGTGGCGCGGCCGCGCTCCGTTCACGACCCCGTCGCAGACCGCCTGGGCGCTGCTCGGCTACATGGCCGCAGGAAACGCTGAGGCTCAGGGTGCGCGGCAGGGCGGCAGACTATCTCTGCGCCGCCCAGCAAGACGACGGCGACTGGGAGGAAACCCATTTCACGGGCACGGGTTTCCCGCTCGATTTCATGATCCGATATCACCTCTACCGCATCACGTTCCCACTGCTCGCACTCGGCCGACTCAGAGAAAGGCTTTCCGAATGAAGATCCCCTTGCAGTCGACGATCTCGATCGGAAAGTACGTCGCCGTGCAGCAGCGAAAAGGCGCGCGCTATCCGCTCGTGCTGATGCTCGAGCCGACGCTTGCCTGCAACATCGCGTGCATCGGCTGCGGAAAGATCCGCGAATACGAGTCGAATCGTGCGCGGCTCAGCGTCGAGGAATGCGTCGACTCGGGTCTCCAGTGTCCCGCGCCGGTCGTCTCGATCTGCGGCGGCGAGCCGCTCGTCTACAAGGGGATCGAGGAAGTCGTCGCCGGCATGATCGAGATGGGGAAGACGGTGGAGCTGTGCACGAACGCGCTCCGCCTCGAGCAGTGCCTCGACTGGTTCGAGCCGTCGGCGCGCATGACGTTCGTCGTCCACCTCGACGGCATGCAGCGAGATCCACGACTACGTCTGCGACTACCCCGGCCTCTGGGAGATCGCGGTCGACGCGATCAAGCTCGCCCGCGCGCGCGGCTTCCGCGTCACGACGAACACGACGATCTTCAAGGAGACCGAGGTCGACGACGTGATCGAGATGATGCGCTACCTCACCGACGAGGTCGGCATCGACGGGATGCTCGTCGCGCCCGGGTACCAGTACTCGCAGATCGATCCGGCGCTGACGATGACGCGTCCCGAGCACGAGGAGAAGTTCCGCGCGATCCGCGCCGCGGTGCGCAAGCACGGCTACCGCTGGATCGCGACGCCGATCTACCAGGACTTCCTCACCGGCGAGCGGAAGCTCTCGTGTGCGCCGTGGGGCTCGATCACGCGCAACCCGTACGGCTGGAAGGGCCCGTGCTACCTGCTCACCGACGGGATCTTCCCGACGTACGAGGCGCTGCTCGACGGCATGGAGTGGGACGCGTACGGCCCGGGCAACGATCCGCGCTGCGAGCACTGCGGCATCCATTCCGGGTTCGAGCCGTCCGCCGCGTTCGAATCGTCGAAGAGCCTGAAGGAGACGGTGCGGAGCATGGCGTGGACGCTGACGGGCTGACCTTCGCCTGCGCGACGTCCGCCGAGGAGCGGGTCGCGAAGCGGGTCGGGCTTGTCACGGCGCGTGTCGGCATCCGCGCGGTGAACGGCGTGCCCGACGGGCGCGTCGTCTCGTTCGGCCTCGCCGGCGCGCTGCACGACGGGCTTGCGGTCGGCGACGTGCTCGACGCGTCCCGCGTCGTCGACGCATCCGGCGCGACGCTCTGGGAGGGCGAGCCGCTGGGCGTGCGCGGTGCGCGGGCGGCCGTCGTGCTCGCATCCGACGACCTCGTGCACGATCCGGCGGAGCGGCGACGGCTGCACGAGTCGAGCGGCGCCGACGCGGTCGACATGGAGAGCGGCGTGCTCGCGGCGAGCGGCCGGCTCGCCGGCGTGCTCCGCGCGATCAGCGACGTGCCGTCGAGCGCGATCGCCGGCATCGACACGACCGTGCACGCCGACGGACGCACGAATGTCCGTCGGCCTCGTCCGCTGGGTCGTGACGAAGCGCGGCGCCGCCGTCCGCTCGATCAAGCGACGCCGTCGCGGCGCTGAACGCACTCGAGGAACGACTCGCGTGAACGGCGGCCGCGTTCTCCTCGCCGCGCCGCGCTCGTTCTGCGCCGGCGTCGACCGCGCGATCGAGATCGTCGAGCGGCTGCTCGAGCAGCACGGCGCGCCGGTCTACGTCCGCCACCAGATCGTTCACAACGAGCACGTCGTCCGCCGGCTCGAGGAGCTCGGCGCGGTGTTCGTCGAGCACGAGGACGAGATTCCGGAGGGCGAGATCTGCGTGCTCTCCGCGCACGGCGTCGCGCCGTCGGTGAAGGAGAACGCCGAGCAGCGCGGCCTGAAGGTCGTCGACGCGACGTGCCCGCTCGTGAACAAGGTGCATGCAGAGGCGCGGCGCTACGCCGACAGCGGCCATCTCGTCGCGCTCGTCGGACACGCGAACCACGTCGAGGTGATCGGCACGCTCGGCGAGCGGCCCGACTCGACCGTCGTGATCGAGTCGCCGGAGCAGGCGCGCGCGCTGAAGACCGACAAGCCGGTCGCGGTGATCACGCAGACGACGCTCTCGCTCGACGACGTCGCGCCGATCGTCGACGCGCTCGAAGGCCACCTCGGCGAGATGCGCCGGCCGGCCGCCGACGACATCTGTTACGCGACGCAGAACCGCCAGGACGCGGTGAAGGCGATGGTCGCCGAAGGCGCGACGCTCGTCCTCGTGATCGGCTCCGCGAACAGCTCGAACGCGCAGCGGCTCGTCGAGGTCGCGCAGACGAACGGCGCGATCGCGACGCTCATCGACGGTGAGAGCCCGCCCGATGACGAGCTGCTCGCCGGCCACGAGACGATCGGGCTCACGGCGGGCGCATCGACGCCGGAGGAGCTCGTCGAGGCCGTCGCGTCCGAACCTCGCGCGGTCGCGGCTACGACACGCTCGAGGAGATCACCGTCGCGCGCGAGCACGTTCACTTCCGGCTGCCGAAGGAGGTCGCACGCGGATGACGAGCATCGAAGTGCCCTACTCGATCGCGGCTGCGCTCCCGACGCTCTCGGTGATGGACATCACGAACGAGGTCGCGCGGACGGTCGCGCGCTCGGAGCGTCCGGACGGCATCGCGTACATCCACACGGCACACGGGCTCACGCTTGTCCGCGTCCAGGAGCGCGAGACCGGCTTCTTCGAGGACCTCGAGGCGCTGCTCGAGCGGGTCGTGCCCGAGCGGCGTCGCCCGCGCGCGAGCGGCTCGTCGCCTCCCTCCTCGGCCCGCGCACCGAGCAGGTGCCGTTCGCCGACGGCGCGCTCTGCCTCGGCCAGTGGCAGCGGATCCTCCTGTTCTCGCTCGACAGCGAGCACAGGAACGACTGGTCGCTTACTCTTCTGGCATGAGAGCGCGCCGCCACCAGCGGCTCCTCGCGATCCTGGCACTCGGGTTGCTCTCGCTCGTCGCGGAGCTCGCCGGGCGCAGCCTGACGCACCGGCTCGACGTCGGCCGCCACGTCGGCCGCGTCAGCTACGCGCACACCGAGTACTACCCGTTCCTGCTCGCCGCGGTGAAGATCGGCGTCGCGCTGATGCTCGCGCGGCTCGCGTGGCGTTTCGCGAAAGCGCACGCAGCGGGTCGGGCGGCGCATCGCGTCGCTCGGAATCCGCGCGCCGCGCGCCGCGCGTCCGCATCGAGCTCTCGCCGCGCCTCTGGCTGCTCTCGTTCGTCGGCACCGCGTCGATCTATCTGCTGCAGGCCGACGCCGAGAGCGCGGACGCCGGACGCTGGACCGTCTTCTCGCCGTGGCTGCACAGCTCTGCGCTGCCGGTCTTCGCGGTGCTCGCCGTCCTCGTCGCGGTTCTGTTCCGCGCTGTCGCCGCATGGCTCGGGGACTACGAGACCCTCGCCGCCGAGGCGGTCGCGTTTGCGCGGCGGCTCACGTCGCGTGGCGCGGTTCCCGTCCCGCGCCTCCACCACGCCGTCTCGCGGGCACCGCGCTCGCGCTTCGGCATCGCGTTCGAATCTCGGCCTCCTCCGCTCGTCGCGTAGTCGCGGGCTCCTGCCCGCGACGGTTGTGACCTGAGCGGAAAGGAGGAACGGAGATGAGCGCGGACTTCGCGCATGAACTGACCAACGGCACGAGGAAGCCGCCGACGCGCGCGAGGGGCTCTCGCGGGCGGCGCGCGCGCGGATCGTGCTCGCGATCGGACCGGTCACCGCCCTCGGCGGCGTGATCTGGGCCGTGCTCCAGCCGTGGCGGCTGACGCTGCTGCACCCGCGGCGGCCAGGGCGTCTGGTGGCTGCTCGCCGAGCCGCAGCTCTACGTGATCGCCGTCGGCATCCTCTTCCGGCTCGTCGTCGCGCCCGGCGTCGCCGACGATCTCCTCGAGGACGAGTCGTGATCGTCGCCGGGCTGATGCCGCAGGCGGAGTTCGTCCACTGGGGCTTCGCCACCGGCTTCCTGATGCTCGGGCTGCTGCTGCTCGCCGAGGCGGTCGTCGGCCCGGAGATCTGGGCGCGTCGGTCGCTGGCGGCCGTATCTCTGGCCGAGCATCTGCTTCGGGATGGGGATCCTGATGTGGCCCGTGATGACGTTCTTCACGAACTCGACGATCCACATGGTCGCGCACGGATCGTGGGCGGAGGTGCTGATGCTCTGCGGCGCGGCGGAGCTCGGTCTCGCGCGCGGGAAGCTGCACTCGCAGTACTGGCGGCTGACGTCGTCGCTCGCGCTGCTCATCTCGGGGACGGCGTTCATCGTCGCACGAGCAGAACCACTGGCTCTTCTCGCGCGCCGCGTTCCTGCACCACGCGCTCGGCTGGACGGCGCTCGTCTGCGCGGTCTTCCCGCTCGTGCACGCGTTCCGGCCGCGCTCGCTCGTCGCTGCGACCGGGTTCGCGACGTTCTTCGTCGCTGCTCGCGGTGCTGCTCTACTGCGACCGCGACGTCGCGCCGATCTTCGGCCACCTGTCGCAGTTCGCGGGAGCGCCGCACCGATGAGGCGCGCGCTCGTCGCTCGTCGCGTTCGTCGCGCTCGCGCTTCCCGGCGCGGCGTTCGCGCATGCGACGCTGAAGCACGAGTCGCCGTCGTTCGGGCAGGAGCTCTCGCAGTTCGCCGCGCCGGATCGTCCTCCAGTTCGACCAGACGATCGACGCGCTGCCCAAGGCGAATCCAGGTGCTCACGCCGAGCGGCAAGGATCTCGCCGGCTCGCCGCACGTGATCTCCGCGGCGCGACAACTCGTCGCAACCGTGCCGCGGCTGCCGAAGGGCCCGTACACGATCCGCTGGCAGGCGCTCTCGAACGACGGCCACATCGTCTCCGGCGTCTACACGTTCGGCGTCGGCGTGCCCGCGCCGCCGGTGACCGCCGCCGTCGGCGCGCAGGGCCCGACGCGGCACCGAGAACATCGTGCGCTGGCTCTACTTCGTCACGCTCGCGCTCCTCGTCGGCGGGCTCGGCTTCCGGCTGCTGATCGTGCGCGGCCCGCTGCCGCCGAGCGCCGAGCGCCGCTTCTTCTGGGTCGACCGGAATCGGCGCCGTCGGGATACTCCAGGTCGGGATCGTCGGCTTCCTGCTGCGCGGCGAGGACATGCTGCAGCTGCCGTTCCGGCTGCTTCCTCTACGGCGACCTGTCGCCGCTCGCGTACGGCACGCGCTTCGGCACGGTGTTCATCACGATGACGCTCGGGTTCGCGCTCGTCGCGGCGTCGCTCTACCTCGCGTGGCTCGTCGAGCGGCGGTGGCTGCTCTGGGTCGCGTTCGTGCTCGGGCTCGTGTTCGCGTCGGGGCTGTCGCTGTCCGGGCACTCCGCTGCCGACGCGGGACATTCGTGGCTGTCCGAGCTCGCGGACTACGTGCACCTGACGGCGGCGATGCTCTGGGTCGGCGGGCTCGTGCAGCTGCTCGTCGTCGTGTGGCCGGGCGCGCCCGAGCTGCGCCGTACGGCGTTCCTCCGCTTCTCGCGGCTCGCGACCGTGCTCGTCGCGGTGCTGCTCACGGCGGGGACGTATCTGTCGATCCTGCGGCTGCCGCACGTGCACGATCTCTGGACGACCGGCTACGGGCACGTGCTGCTCGTGAAGCTGTCGCTCGTCGCGCTCGCGCTGCTCTGGGGCGCGACGCATCACTTCGTCGCGGCGCCGCGGCTCGCGGCCGGGGAGGGCGGGACGCTGTTCTCGCGGCTGTCGCGCAGCATGCTCGGCGAGAGCGCCGTTGCGATGGCGGTGCTCCTCGTCGCGGCGATCCTCGTCGACTCGAGGCCGCCGCCTCAGCCGGCCGCGCGCGCACCGGTTGCCGCGCACGGTGCAAGTAACACTCTGTTACAAGGCTCGCAAGCCCGCATCGCGAAGCCGCGAACCGGGGCAAGTAACACTCTGTTACAAGGCCGGGTGGGCGGCGGCTAGTGTCCGCGGCGATGCTCGTCCTCACGCGATCCGAGGTGGAGGAGCTGCTCGACGTCGACGCGCTCTTCGACGCGCTCGGGCGCGCGCACGCCGAGCTCTCCGCCGGCAAGGCGTCGATGCCGCCGCGGATCGCTGCGTGGTCCGACTCGGGCCTGCTCGGCGCGATGCCCGCGTACCTTCCGTCGGCGGGGCTCGGCTGCAAGCTCGTCACGGTCTTCCCGGGGAACACGGATCGCACGTCGCACCAGGCGGCGATCATGCTCTTCGATCCCGCGAACGGAACGCCGGTCGCGTTGATGGACGGGACCTATGTGACGGAGACGCGGACCGCGGTTGCGGCGGCGCTCGCCGCGAGTTTGCTCGCGCGCGACGACGCGAAGGTGCTCGCGATCATCGGCACCGGCGTGCAGGCGCGCTCGCATGCGCGCGCGTTCGCGGGCATCCGCGACTGGGACGAGGTACGCGTTGCCGGCCGCGACGCCGAGAAGACGCAGGAGCTCGCGACGGAGATCGGCGCGACCGCCGCCGCGTCGTTCGAGGACGCTGTGCGCGGCGCCGACGTCGTCGCCGCGACCACGCACTCGTCCGAGCCGGTCGTCCGGCTCGAGTGGCTGTCGCCGGGCGCGCACGTCAGCTCCGTCGGGTCGCCGCGGTCCGGCGGCGAGGTCGACCCGGCGATCGTGCGCGAGGCCACGATCGTCGTCGAGACGCGAGCCGCGCTCGAGCCGCCGCCCGCCGGCGCGGGCGAGCTCGCAGGGGCTCGGCCCGGACGAGATCCACGCGGAGCTCGGCGAGCTCGTCTCCGGCACGTCGCCCCGGCCGAGCCACGGCCGCGGAAATTACGCTGTACAAGTCCGTCGGCGTCGCCGTCCAGGACCTCGCCGCAGCGGCCCTCGTCCTCGCCGCGGCGCACGAGCGCGGAGTCGGCAGGGGGATCGAGCTGGAGGAGATCCATCGATGAGCACGCAGGAATTCAGCCCGGGCCTTGCAGGCGTCGTCGCGTTCGAGACCGAGATCGCGGAGCCGGATCGCGACGGCGGCCAGCTCCGCTACCGCGGCGTCGACATCGAGGAGCTCGTCGGCAACGTCCCGTTCGAACACGTCTGGGGGCTGCTCGTCGACGAGGCGCTCGAGCCGGGGCTGCCCGCCGCGTACTGCGAGCTCGACGTGCGCACCGGCAGCCACATGGCCGACCTCCAGGCGATGCTCGCGACTCTCGCCGGGCGCTGGCAGCTCGGCCAGCTGATCGACATCGACGACGAGCAGGCGAAGGAGGATCTCCGCCGGCTCTCCGCCGCGGCGCTCTCGATCGTCGCGCAGTCGGCGCGCGGCGCGGACAAGCCGCCCGTGCCCGAGGCGACCGTGATGGAGGGGCAGACCGCCGCCGAGCGCTTCCTGCTCGCGTGGCGCGGCGAGGTGAACGAGGCGCACGCGAAGGCGATCGACACGTACTGGATCTGCACCGCGGAGCACGGGCTGAACGCGTCGACGTTCACCGCGCGGATCGTCGCGTCGACCGGCGCCGACTGCGGCGCCTCGCTCGCGTCGGCGGTCGGCGCGCTCTCCGGCCCGCTGCACGGCGGCGCGCCCGCGCGCGTGCTGCCGATGCTCGACGCGGTCGCGGAGTCCGGCGACGCGGAGAAGTGGGTCGCCGACGCGCTCGCGCGCAAGGAGCGGATCATGGGCTTCGGCCACCGCGTCTACCGCGCCGAGGATCCGCGCTCGCGCCTCCTCAAGCGCACCGCGAAGGAGCTCGGCTCGCCGCGCGTCGAGGTTGCGGAAGCGTTGGAGCAGGCAGCGCACGAGGCGATCGCGAAGAAGAACCCGGATCACTCGTACACGAACGTCGAGTTCTGGTCGGCGATCGTGCTCGACGTCGCGGAGATCCCGCCGCCGCTCGCGCCGGCGATGTTCGCGTGCTCGCGCACCGCCGGCTGGTCCGCGCACATCCTCGAGCAGAAGCGGCTCGGCGTCCTCGTGCGGCCGGCGGCGAAGTACGTCGGCCCGCCCGCGCGCTCGCTGCAGTCGATCTAGTGGACGAGCTGCTCGCGTATCGCGACCGCTTTCCGATCCTCTCCGACTGCACGTACCTGATCAACCACTCGCTCGCGGCGATGCCCGCGGCGGCGGAGGACCGGCTGCTCGAGTACGCGCGCATGTGGCGCGAGCGCGGGATCCGCTCCTGGGGCGAGGGCTGGTGGGACATGTCCGTGACGGTCGGCGACCAGCTCGGGCGGATCATGGGCGCGCCGACCGGCTCGATCGTCATGCATCAGAACGTGACCGTCGCGGAGATGTCGGTGTTCTCGTGCTTCCGCAATCCGGGCGCGCGCAACCGCGTCGTCTACGAGGAGGCGAACTTCCCGTCGGTGCGCTACCTCTACCAGGCGCAGCCGGAGCTCGAGGTCGTCGCCGTCGAGGACGACCGCGCGATCGTCGACGCGATCGACGAGCGCACACTGCTCGTCCCGATCAGCCACGTTCTCTTCAAGAACGCGGAGATCCAGGACATCGCACCGATCGTCGCGCGCGCACACGAGGCCGGCGCATACGTCGTGCTCGACTGTTACCAGTCGGCCGGCGTCGTCCCGTTCGACCTGACGGAGCTCGACGTCGACTTCGCATGCGGCGGCTCGGTGAAGTGGCTCTGCGGCGGACCGGGCGCGGGCTGGCTCTACGTGCGTCCGGATCTCGCCGAGCGGCTCGAGCCGACGTTCGTCGGCTGGCAGGGACACGCGCGCCCGTTCGCGTTCGAGCCCGAGCTCGAGTACGCCGCCGGCGCGCGCCGCTTCCTCACCGGCACGCCGAACGTCCCGGCGCTGTACGCGGCGACGGCCGGCTACGACGTGATCGAGGAGATCGGCGTGCCGCGGATCCGCGATCGGTCGCTCGTGCTGACGCAGCTGCTGATCGACCTGCTCGACGAGCGCGGCCTCGGCGTCGCGAGCCCGCGCGACCCGGCGCGCCGCGGCGGCACCGTCCTCGTCGACACGCCGGACCACGCCGCCGTCCATCGTGAGCTCGGCGAGCGCGGAATCATCTGCGACTTCCGCCCCGATGCGGGTGTCCGCCTCGGCCCGCACTTCTTCAACAGCGAGGACGAGCTCCGCCACACGGTCGACGAGCTCGCGGACATCATCGCCACCGGCGCCTACGAGCGGCACGCCGGCGCTGCTGCTCGTTTTTGAGATTCCCTGAGACGGGGGTGCAGGAAATTGCCGTTTGCGGCGACTTTATGTCCACGTGGGTCGGGTCGCCGTCATCGCCTCCGTCATCCTCGCCTGCCTCGTTGCGGCGGGCACTGCCTCCGCGTCGCAGTTGATCGACCGGAACGCATCCGCCGTCCGGATCTCGATCAACGCCAAGGGCGAGGCGCTCCTGACCTACAACAAGGCCGGCAGGACGAAGCACATCCTCGTCTGGGGCGCGGTCAACGCGCTGCCCCCGACCGCCGGCGGGCACCAGGTGAAGTTCAGCCTCGACTACGCGGGCGGCTGGGGCAAGTACCACACGACGTACTGGAAGACGTTCCGCGGATCGTGCGGCCCGTACACCGGCCCTGTGCTTCCCGACGTCGTCGCTGCGTGCACCGCGCCGGACGGCTCGTACTGGGCGGCGCAGAGCTGGCCGCAGCCGCTGCCGGACCTCGGCTACTCGCCGTGGAACGCCGCGCGCAGCGCGTACTGGCTCGAGGTCTCTCACTGGACCGGCGAGGTCGCGAAGCTCGAGACCGGCATGGACTGGGTCTACAACGGGCGCTTCCAGGATCTCTTCGGCCGCTACACGTACAACGGCACGCCGGTCTACGGCTTCGGCACGACGCGGTACGGCGCGCCGACCGACGGCTTCGGCACCCTGGTCTATCTCGACACGTTCAACTCGGTGTACGGGCCGGGCTGGCGCCGCGAGAACTCCTTCGTCACACACAACCCGACGGGCGCGTTCTGTTACGGCTTCTACCCGTTCGACCCGAACAAGGGCGGGTACGCGCATCCGCCGGGACAGACGGCGGTGCGCGGTCCCGGCGTCGGCGAGAAGTACCGCTTGTTCGCCGAAGGCCCGGGCGTGACGCCGGATGTCGCCGTCGTCGTGCCGGCGCTGCACAAGTTCGACCCGCGCAACTCGGCGGACGTTCAGCTCGAGCAGCAGCAGTCCGCGGTCCTCGCCGGCTTCGGCGACCGCAGCTGCCGCGCCGGCCAGTAGCTCAGCCCAGTAACTCCAGCAGCTGCTGCGCGTACGCCGGCGCCGTCGGCTCGTCCTCGTGGCGGAAGTAGACGTACACCGGTTCCACGAGCGGACGGATCCGCTCCGCGAGCGCGTCGAGCGCTGCGTCGTCGTACGGCGGCTCGCGCAGCCGCAGGAAACGGAACGGCGCGTCGCCTTCGAGGTCGTTGACGCGCACGGCGCCCGCCTCGGCCAGCCGCGGCTCGACGCCGTCCCACGACGGATGCTCGAGATCGAACGCGATGCGCAGCGACGGATCGAGCGAGCCGAGCATCAGCTCGAGCACGCCGTCGTCGCGCGCGTTCTTCATCGACACGCGAACCGGCCCGAGCCGGTCGCCGAGCACGCGCACCCGTGACGCGAACTCGTCGAGCGCGCGCAGCCGGTGGCCCGGCAGCTTCGGCGCGAACTCGAACCCGTCCGGCGCCTGCTCCGCCCAGCGGCGGAACTGCTCCTCCGCGGGGAGCCGGTACCCGGTCGTGTTCAGCTCGACCGTGTCGAACCGCTGCGCATAGAAGCCCAGGAACTCCTTCGGATCGAGGCCGGCCGGGTAGAAGCCGGGCCGCCAGGTCGGGTACGACCACCCGGAGGTGCCGACCGAGACGCGGTTTACTCTGGGCGGTCCTTTGGCCACGATGGAAACAGTGACAGTTCCCGTAGAGCAGTTCACGGACGAGGAGCGGGAGCGGCTCGCGCCGCACTTCACGAACCTCGACCGGCCCGTCTTCGGGCTCGTGAACCTGCCCGAGACGGTGAAGGGCGCGATGTTCGCGCGGTATTCGCGCTATGCGGGGACCCTGCGTCGCATGTTCCTCGACGAGTTCGCCGACTCGGTGCCGGTGGTGCCCGCGATCGAAGGCGCGGAGGGCGAGCGCGCGTCGCAGCTCTACGAGCGCATCTTCATCGGCTTCGGCGACGACTCCGTCGCGCAGCTCGGCGGCGCGCACCTCGCGTGCGAGTGGACGTCGAACCTCCTGACGAAGATCCTGCAGCGGCCGCGGCTCGCCGCGTATCTCGAGCAGTCGACGCGCTACATCGCGTACGACGACGTGATCGGCGGGTTCGGCTACCGCTACCACCGCGACGCGCGCTTCGGGCCGCAGTACGAGCGCGCGATGGACGAGCTGTTCGAGACGTACGCGCGGCTGCTCGACGGCGTGACGGAATGGACGGCGGAGCGGTTCCCGGCGGCGGACGGCGAGTCCCCGGCCGCGCACAGGCGCGCAGTTCGCGCGAAGGCGCTCGACCTCGTGCGCGGTCTCCTTCCCGCGGCGTCGCTCTCGCATGTCGGCATCTACGGCAGCGGCCAGACGTACGAGCAGCTCGTGCTGCATCTGCTCGCGCACCCGCTCGCGGAGGCGCGCGCGTACGGCGCGATGATGCTAGAGGAGCTGCAGCACATCATTCCGAGCTTCGTCGCGCGCGTACCGCGCGAGGATCGCGGCGGGCGTTGGGTCGAGTTCCTGCGCACGCGCGGCGAGACCGCCGCCGCCGCGGCGGCGCGGCTCGGGCTCGGCGAAGAGACGGAGTCGGCGCCGTCGGTTCGCCTGCTCCGCGCGCACGGCACGGAGCAGGAACTGCTCGCAGCGCTCCTCTATGAAGCATCCGAGGCGAGCGAGGACGCGGCATTGCGCGCGGTCGAGGCGCTGTCGGCGGACGAGCGCGCCGCGCTGCTCCGTGAGCTCGTCGGCGAGCGCGAGAACCGACGCCACCGCCCCGGCCGCGGCTTCGAGACGCTCAGCTACCGGTTCGAGATCGTCTCCGACTACGGCGCGTTCCGCGATCTCCAGCGGCACCGGCTCCTGACCTGCCAGTGGCAGCGGCTCTCGCCCGGGCTCGGCGCCGACGTTCCGCACGAGGTCGAGGCGGCGGGATTCGGCTCCGACTACGCGCGCGCGCTCGAGACGTCACGCGTCGAGTACGAACGGCTACGCGGCGAGGGGCTCGCCGAGGAGGCGCCGTACGCGCTCTGCCTCGCGTACCGCATCCGCTACGTCCTCGAGCTCGACGCGCGCGAGGCGCTGCACCTGATCGAGCTTCGCTCCGGCCGCGAGGGCCATCCGTCGTACCGCGCCGTCGCGCACGAGATGCGCCGCCAGATCGCGGAGGTGCACCCGAACGTCGCCGCGACCATGAGCTTCGTCGACGACTCGACGGAGGAGCGGCTCGAGCGGCTGCTCAGCGAGATGCGGAACGAATCTCGCGCGACCTAGGTCGTCGGCGTCAGCACCGCCGGCCCGGGCGAGCTCGCGTGCGGCATCTGCTCCATGACGGCCCAGGTGTCGCCCTTCTGCAGCTCGTACGGCGCGGTGATGTTGACGGTCGTGCCGCGCTTCGTGCCGGCGACGTTGAACGCGCCGCACGGAGCCCACGGCTTGCCGTCGCGGACGAGGAACACGACGTAGTACGCATGCTGCGGGAGCTTCGGCAGGCCGGTGACCGTGAGCTGCATCGGCCAGTTGCCCGCGGGGTCGGCGTGGTCGATCCGAAGTGACGCGAGCGCGTCGGGAGCGGCCTTCGTCCCCGTGAGCGTCATCGTCTTCGCAGGCGCGTCGCCGCCGGTCCGGCTGTTGCCGACGACATAGCCGCCGAGGAACACGACCAGGATCGCGATCGACGCGGCGAGGAGCAGCGACATACGGTGGCGCCGATGCTCGCGCTTCGGCTTCGCGAGCGTCATCGCCAGCGTCGGCCCTGCCTCGAACTCGGGCGCGAGCTCCGGCGGCGGACCGGCCGCGACGATCATGTCGTGCACGCGGAGCAGCCGCTCGCGCTCCGCAGGGGGAAGATCGCGCCCGACCAGCTCGTCGAAGTCCGGAACGCGCGTCACTCGAACTCCCCCTCCAGCAGATCGGCGAGGCGACCGAGCGCGCTGCGGGTCCGCGTCTTGACCGTGCCGAGCGGGATCCCGAGGATGCTCGCGACCTCGCTCTGCGACATCTCGCTCCAGTACGCGAGCTCCAGGACTTCCCGCTCGCGCGTCGGCAGCTCCTCCATCGCGCGCTGCACGCGCCACGAGACGTACGACGACTCGGCGCGCTCCGCCGGCCCGGGCTCGGTCGACGCGGAGTCCGGCAGCTCGCCCGGCGTGTCGGTGCGCGCCCGCATCCGGTCGACGATCGCGTTCCGCGCGACGGCGTAGAGCCACGGCGCCGCCGGCCCACGCTCCGGCCGGTAGCTCGCGGCCGACCGCCACACCGAGGCGAACGTCTCCTGCACCGCGTCCTCCGCGCGCTGGCGGTCGCGCAGGCGTCGCAGCGCGAGGCCGAAGACAGGACGGACGTACCGGTGGTAGAGCTGCTCGAACGCCTCGCGATCGCGGTCCGCGACACGGACGAGGAGATCCGAATCGGTCTCCGTCGTCTCGGCCGGCGCCGCCGCTGTGTCGCTGTCCGCAGGCAGTGGGCGCAGCCGCGCAGGTGGATTCAGCGCGAGCTCCATGTCCTGATCGTCTCTACGCATCGCGGTGCGGCCCGGATTGGTTACCGGGTCTGCGCCTCCGCGAACCGCCGCTCCACCTCGGGCCAGTTGACGACGTTCCACCATGCCTCGAGATAGGCCGGGCGCTTGTTCTGGTACTTGAGGTAGTAGGCGTGCTCCCAGACGTCGATGCCGAGCAGCGGCACGTGCGACTGCAGCAGCGGGGAGTCCTGGTTCGGCGTCGAGTAGACGGCGAGGCCGGTCCCGTCCCAGACGAGCCAGCTCCAGCCGCTGCCGAAGCGCTTGACGCCGCCGTCGTTGATCGCGGCCTTCAGCGCGTCGAAGCCGCCGATCGCCGCGTCGATCGCGGTTGCGAGCGCGCCGCCGGGGAGGCCGCCGCCGTCCGGGCTCATGATCTGCCAGAACAGCGAATGGTTCGCGTGGCCGCCGGCGTTGTTGCGCACCGCGGTGCGCTTCTCCTCCGGGATCAGCTCGAGGTCGGCGAGCACCTGCTCGACCGGCCGGTCGGCCCACTCGGTTCCGTCGAGCGCGGCGTTCGCGTTGTCGACGTAGGCCTTGTGGTGAAGGTCGTGGTGGATGTGCATCGTCGCGTCGTCGATGTGCGGCTCGAGCGCGTCGTAGGCGTAGGGCAGGTCGGGCAATTCGAAGGGCATCGTCGGCTCCTTTTTGCGACTCTTCGGTTCCGGGGTGGAGGATATGCTCCGGCCGCCCGACCAGGTCGAATCCGAGGAGAGTCCGATGCCGACGCTTGCCTTCAATTTCGAGGAGATCGCCCCCCGGGAGCTCCGTCCCGAGGTCTACGACCTCCACGGGATCTCGCGTGCGGCGGTCGAGGCGCACGTCAAGCTCTACCAGGGATACGTCGCAAAGCGGAACGAGATCCTCGGCAAGCTCGCCGACGTCGATCTGGCCTCCGCGAACCAGACGTACTCCGAGATCCGCGAGCTGAAGGTCGAGCTGACCTTCGCGATCGGCGGGATCAAGAACCACGAGCTCTACTTCGGCCACCTCGGCGGCAGCGGCGGCGCCCCGACCGGCGCGTTCGCGGATCTCGTGAAGCGCGACTTCGGCTCGGCGGACGCGTGGCGCGCCGACCTGAAGGCGACCGGCATGGCCGGCCGCGGCTGGGCGTGGACGGCGTACGACTGGGACGAGAAGCACCTGTTCAACTACATCGGCGACGCGCAGAACACGTTCCCGGTCTGGAACGCGACGCCCCTTGTCGCGCTCGACGTCTACGAGCACGCGTACTTCCTCGATTACCAGACCGACCGCGCGTCCTACATCGATGCGTTCTTCGACAACCTCGACTGGGACGTCGTCAACGGGTTGGTCGCGCACTACGGGATCTCGTAGCTCATCGCCACCGCCGGGCTCATCGCGTTCGGGTACGTCGTCGGGTCGATGCCCTGGGGCTACTGGCTCGTGCGCATCTTCCGCGGCGAGGACATCCGGACGAAGGGCAGCGGGAACATCGGCGCCTCGAACGTGTGGCGCCTCTACGGCAGCAAGCTCGGCGTCCCGGTGCTGCTGCTCGACGTCGCAAAGGGATTCGTGCCCGCGCTCGTCGCGACGCACACCGTCGGCTATCTCGCGGGCGCGCTGGCCGGAGGCGCGGCGATGCTCGGCCACTACCGGCCGCTGTTCCTGCGGCTTCCAGCGCGGCGGGAAGATGGTCGCCACCGGCGGCGGCGCGTTCCTCGGCCTGGCGCCGCTCGCCGCACTCGCCGGGCTCGGCGTGTGGATCGTCGTCTTCGTCGTCACCCGCTATCCGTCCGTCGCGTCGATGGTGACGGCGGTCTCGATCGTCGCGTGGTCGGTGCTGTTCGGCTATCCGTGGCCGGTGACGACGTTCGCCGCGCTCACCGCCGTCGCCGTGCTCCTGCTCCACCGGGAGAACATCCGCCGGCTCGTGCACGGCGAAGAGAACCGCTCGACGCTCTGGCGGCGCTGGTGGCGCAAGGGCGGGGCTAGCGGCGCAACCAGTCTCTGAGCTCGGTGTGGCGCTGCGGCCCGTGGCCGCCGTCGCGAAGCTCGGCGCGCAGCTCGCCGATCGTGCCGTACCGCTCCGCGAGCACCTCGTGCGCGTGGATCGTCTCGAAGTTCACCTGGCGTGAGAGGACGAAGTCGCCATCGTCGAGCGCGGGGAGCTCGTCCAGCACGCTCTTCAGTGCGACCCGCACCGAGTCCTCGACGAAGCGCGGCTGGAGATGCGCGTGCTCGACGACGAACAGCTCGTCGGGACGCTTCAGCAACTCGTAGATCGGCGAGCTCATCGAGCCCTCGACGAGCTCGACGAGCCGCTCAGCGTCGAGACGCTGCGACGTGCCGATGTAGAGCGTCCCCTTGCCGCGCTGGTTGTGCGTCGCGATCGGGACGAGCTCGAGGATCCGGTCGACGTCGCCCGCGTCGAAGCCCGCTTCGAGCAGCCGCTCCGACGCCTTGCCGCGCACGAGCCCCTGCGCGCACGGGCACGCGTTGATCCCGACCGCCTCGACGCCGACGACGCGGCGCGAGCCGCCCGCGCGCGACGCGGACGCGATGCCGATCAGCGAGACCATCTCCTGCGTCGAGAGCTTCGTCACCGGCGTCTGCCGCTCGTACGGGTAGCGCGCCGTGATCTGCACTTCCGCGAGCAGCGCGTCCTGGCGCTCGACGATCCGCCGCGCGACGTGCTCCGCGAGATCCTCGACGAGGAACGCCTCGTCCTCGACGACGCCTTCGATCGCCTCCTCGAACAGCTCGGGGAAGCGCGACATGTGGACGCCCTTCTGCGACGGATCGAGGTCGACCGCGCAGTCGATCGTGGCGAGGATCAGCTTCTCGCGCGCGCCGCGGCCGATGCGCACGGCCTTCTGCACGCCGGTCACGCCGGCGCGCGAAAGCCCGAGCTGGATCTCGGGGGACGAGGCCTGGAGGTCGTCCAGGACGGGGCGCGGGCTGTCGGTCATGCCGATACTGTGCCACGGCCGTGCAGAACGACACGTCTTTCGCCCGCCTCGTCTCGCTCGCCTGCCACGACGTCCGCACCCCGCTGGCCACGGTGCACGGCTTCGCGCGGACGCTTTCGCGCACCTCGGAGCTCGATCCGCCGGCCGACAAGTACGTCGAGATGATCGAGGCGGCGTCGGCGCAGATCGCGGAGCTGCTGGACGAGCTGTCGCTCGCGGCGCGGCTCGAGGGCGGCCGCTACGAGCCCGCGGTGCGCGAGGCCGACACGCTGGAGCTGGCGCTCGCGGCCGCCGACCGGCTCGGCACCGACCGCGTCGCACGTCACGGGCGAGGGGGCGCCGGTGCAGGTCGACGTCGTCGCCGTCGACCGCGGGCTCTCCGCGCTGATCCAGGCGTCGCTGCGCCACGGCGGCCTCGACGAGGTCGACGTCCGCGTCCGCGGCGCGGAGATCGACGTGTCGCCGATCACCGACGCGTCGGCGCCGGTCGTCCTCGGCGACGAGCTGCGCGATCTCGGCGCGGCGGTCGCCGTCCGCGTGCTCGCGTCGCTCGGCGGCTCCGTCGCCGTCGCGGACGGGACGCTGACGATCCGGTTCGCGGCGCTCACGACCGTAGCCTGAGCTGCCGATAACGAGCCCGATGGTTGCCGAAGTCGGTGAGTCGTCGACGGTATTTCTCATCCTGGGCGGCTTCGCGCTCGGGGTGATGCTCGTTCCCGGCGTCGCTGCGTTCCTCCGCCCGTCGTGGTTCCGCTGGATCGTCATCATCGGTGTCGTGCTCTCGTTCGCCGAGTCGATGGGGGGGTGGTTCGGCGACACGGGCGACATGGACCGCGCGAGCACGGTCGTGCTCATGGGCATCTACGGGTTTCTGACTCTGATGCTCTGGGTGATCGGCGCCGCGAGCGGCCGGGCGATCCGGCTTTGGCGGAACCGGCGCCGGCCGGACTCTCAGCCGGCGGCCTCGGCCTTGAGCAGTCCGCGGTAGGCCCAGATCGAGAACAGGACCCCGAGCGCGGCGGCGGCGGTGAACGCGGTGAAGACCTCGGTCGGCGTGGCGGCGACGAAGCCGCGTCCGGCCTCGAGCACGCGTGTCATCGGGTTCACGGTCGCGACGTCGTGGATCCAGCCCTGCAGCAGCGCGAGCGGCACGTAGACCGGGGCGAAGAAAAGAACGAGGAACACCGGCATCTGCATGATCGGCCCGGCCTGCATCGTGCGCAGCCGCATCGCGACGCCGGCCGCCCACGCGGTGGCGGCGAAGTTGATCATGATCCCGAGCGCGTAAAGACCGAACAGGTCGACGCCGCTTCCGCCGACCTGCATCCGCACCGCGAACGCGACGGCGGTCAGGATCGACACGGTGACGCACCAGCGTCCGAGCGCGGCGGCCGCGTAGCCGAGGACGATCCCGCTGCGATTCGGCGCCGCGAGCAGCAGCCGCCGTGCGAAGCCGCTCTCGAAGTCGCGCGCAATCCCGAAGCCCGTGAAGACGCCGGCGAATGCGGCGGACTGCACGACGACGAACGCGAACTGGAACGCCGTGTATCCGACCGGGAACGAGAAACCCGGCGTGCGCGAGATCCCGGACAGCCCGCCGGCGAACGCGGTGAAGAAGAACAGCGGGAACACGATCGACGGGATCAGCAGCGCCTTGTTGTGCGTGAAGTTGTGCAGGCTCCGCCACGCGACGCCCTGTGCGACCGCAAGGCGGCTCATGAGCGCCCGAGCCTTCCGCGCAGCGACGACGCGGCGACTGCGATCGCGATCACCGCGATCGTGCCCGCGATGCCGAAGCCGAGCGCGAGCGCCTCGCCGTCCCAGCCGGTGATGATCAGGCTCCGCACGCCTTCGATCAGATACGAGACGGGGTTCGCCGTGGCAACGTCGTGGAACCAGCCGTGCGTCATCAGGTTCCGCGGGATCGCCATCGAGGAGATGAAGAGGAAGACGAAGAACGCGGGGAACAGTCCCTGCACGGCCTCGCCCGAACCGGTTCGGAGCGCGGCGACGAGGCCGAGTGCGCCGAACGCGAGCACGACGAGCGTGAAGAACGCGAGCAGCACGAGCACGCCGAGCGGGCCGGACGCGAAGCGAACGCCGATCGCGAGACCGACCGCGATGTAGACGACCGCCTGGAACAGGCCGAGCGTGATCGTGCCGCCGAGCTGGCCGATGAGCAGCACGACGCCGCGCATCGGCGTCAGCGACAGCCGGCTGAGAAAGCCCGTCTGGATGTCGCGCGCGAAATCGGTTCCGGTGTTCATCGTCGCGAACAGCGCGCCCTGGATGAACGGCACGGCGAGGATGAACGCGACGATCGAGCCGGTCGGGAATCCGGGGATGCGCGTCTCCGCGCGCAGACCGGCGGAGTTGACCGCCAGCAGCATCAGCGGAAAGACGACCGGCGCGATGATGTTCGCCGGCTGGCGGAGCGTGCGCACGACCGAGCGGCGCGCGAGCAGGTACGCCTGGTCGGCGGTCTCCATCACGCGGACTCCATCGCGAGCCCGCGCGACCGGCGCCTCTTCTCGTCGTCGTCGGCGCCCTCGAGCGAGCGTCCGGTCTTCGCGAGAAAGACGTCGTCGAGCGACGCCTGGTGCAGCTGGAGCTGCGCGACCGCGACGTGCTCGCCGTCGAGCGCGCGGACGATCTCGGCGAGGTCGGCCTGGCCCGTGCTGCAGCCTGACCGCGATTCCGCGGACGGACGCGACCGGTTCGCCGAAGCGCGCGAGGATCGCCGCGGCGCGGTCGCTCTCCGCCGGGTCTGCGGGAACGACCTCGACCGTCGGCCGGCCGATCTCCGCCTTGAGCGCAGCCGGCGTGCCCTCGGCGACGATCCGGCCGTGGTCGATGATCCCGACGCGGTCGGCGAGGACGTCGGCCTCCTCGAGGTACTGCGTCGTGAGGAAGACCGTCACGCCCTCGTCCTTCGCGAGCCGACGGACCTCTTCCCAGAGCGCGGTTCGGCTCTGGATGTCGAGCCCGGTCGTCGGCTCGTCGAGGAAGAGGATCTGCGGCCGGTGGACGAGCGCGAGCGCGAGATCGAGTCGCCGTTTCATCCCGCCGGAATAGCCTTTGATCCGCCGGTCGGCGGCGTCGACGAGACCGACCCGCTCGAGCAGCTCGTTCGCGCGGGTGACGCGCTCGTCGCGCGGCAGCGCCTGGAGGCTTGCCTGCAGCCGCAGGTGCTCGCGTCCCGTGAGCAGCGGATCGAGTGCGGCTTCCTGCAACGCGGCGCCGATCGTCTTCCGGACTTCCGGCCCCTGTTTGGCGACGTCGAAGCCGCCGACCCGCGCGACCCCCGACGTCGGCGGCAGCAGCGTCGCGAGCATCAGCACGGTCGTCGACTTGCCGGCTCCGTTCGGACCGAGAAAGCCGTAGATCTCGCCGGGCGCGACTGCGAGGTCGATGCCGTCGACGGCGCGCGGGCCCTTCTTGAACTCCCGGACGAGGGTCTCGGCCTCGATTGCAAGCTGGCTGCTCATCGCCGGCCAGTGTACGGAGCCGGTTTCGGCCTGCGTCGAATCAGCCGGTCGCGCGCGCGGGCTCGGCGAGCTCGTGGCACGTGCGGCAGCGCGCCTCGTACGAGTCGAGCGCGCCGACGACGATCGTCGCGCCGTCCGCGGGTGCCGGGTGACCGCCGACGAGCCGCTGTGTCATCGTCGCCGGGCCGCCGCAGCGGTGGCAGACGGCCTGCAGCTTGTCGACGAGCTCGGCGCGGCACAACAGCTCGGGCATCGCGCCGAACGGCAGGCCGCGGAAGTCCTGGTCGAGCCCCGCCGCGACGACGCGCATTCCGCGCTCGACCAGCAGGTCGATCACGAGCACGATCTCCGGTGCGAAGAACTGCACCTCGTCGATCCCGATCGCGTCGTAGCCCTCGACGAGCCCGATGATCTCCTCCGGGCGCGAGACCGCGACCGCCCGCATCTTCGCGCCGGCGTGGCTGACGACGTGGCCGATGTCGTAGCGGTCGTCGATCTGCGGCTTCAGGATCAGCACGCGCTGGCCGGCGATCTCGGCGCGCCGCAGCCGCCGGATCAGCTCCTCGCTCTTGCCGCAGAACATCGGCCCGCAGACGACCTCGAGCCAGCCGCCGCGCTCTGGGAACAACCGGATCACGGCGCGACTCTACGGTTCCCGGCGGACAGCTCTACCGCGACTGCTCGAACGCCCACCGCGCGAGCACGCGGAGGCTGACGATGCCGAGGTTGCGGCCGTCCTTGACCACCGGCAGGTGCCGGAAGTTCTGCTCGAACATGATCTTCGCCGCGTCCTCGATCGTCGTTTCGGGCTCGATCGTCATCGGATCGGGCGTCATCCACTGCCGCACACGGGCCTCGGCTGCGCGGGCGCGCGACGCGACGGCGCGGAGCAGGTCGCGCTCCGTGATGATCCCGACGATCCGGACGAAGTCCTCCACGACGACGACCGCACCGACGTGCGCCGCCTCCATCTTCTCCGCAGCTTCGCCGATCGAGCTCGAGGGCTCGACGGTCAGCACGTCCTTCACCATCACGTCTGCAACGGTCGTCACGAGCTCGAGGATATCGCTATCGGAGCAGGCGAGACATGCGCCGGTCCTTGAGGACGCGGCCGCCGGTCTGGCACTGCGGGCAGTAGAAGATCGTGTGCTCCTCGAAGTCGATCTGCGCGATCGGCGTCGCGCAGACGTGGCACGGCTGGCCGAGCCGGCGGTGGATGCGGTAGGTCTTGTCGTCGCTCGCGCCGCGCTCGCGCAGCTCGAGGCCGCGCGCGAGCTCCTCGTTCATCGCGTCCGCGAGCCGCGCGATCTCCTCGTCGGAGACGTCGGTCGACAGCGCATACGGCGAGAGCTTCGCCGTGTGGAGGATCTCGTTCGCCCATGCGCGGCCGATGCCGGCGATCGCGCGCTGGTCGCGGAGGAGCGGGTGCAGCCGGTGCGCCTTCGTGCGGAGGATCTCCGTGAGCGCGGCTGCGTCGAGGCCGAGCGCCTCCGGGCCGAGATACGCGACCTCCGCCTGCGCGGCGTCGGGCGTCAGCAGCCACACTCCGGCGCGCTTCTTCCGCGCGTTCTCAGTGAGGACGAGCTTCGAGCCGCCGTCGAACGCGAGCGCGAACGCGGGCGTCTTCGGCCCGGCCTCGCCGGCGCCGAGCATCTTCAGCCGGCCCGCGGTCATCAGGTGTACGAGCAGCACGAGCTCGCCGTCGTCGGTCGGGAGGAGGAGCCGCTTCCCGCGCCGCTCGGCGCCGCGCAGGCGGCGTCCTTCGAGCGTCTCGAGCGGCGGGTCGAACGTCTTCAGCGTCGCGATGTGCGCCGGCCCGGCCTTCGCGATCGGGAACGCCGACACCGGGTCGTTCAGGGCGCGGCGCCACGCCTCCATCTCCGGAAGCTCCGGCATGGAGGGAACGGTAGCGGTGCTATTCGGTGCCGGGAAGCGCGGCCGGCTCGAGCAGCCCGCCTGCGAGGTTCGCCTCGGCGGGCGTGATCTCCTCGATCTGCGTCGGCATCACGCGGATCTTCGCCACCGAGGAGAGGAGCACGAACAGGAACGTGAAGCAGCCGCCGATCGCCCCGACCCAGAGCGCGGTCTTGATGCCGTACGTCGTCGCGATCGCGCCGCCGACGAGTGAGCCGATGGGCATCGTCCCCCAGACGATCCACCGCATCGACGCATTCATCCGGCCCTGCATCCGCTCCGGCGTGATCGCCTGGCGGAGGCTGACCTGCGTGATGTTGTACGCCATGCCGCTGATCCCGAACAGCAGCGTGCCGGCCAGCAGCACCGGTATCGGAAAGCCGCTCGGCGCCAGCGGGAACGCGAGGCCGGCGAGCGAGAACCCCATCGCAGGGATCCAGATCGCCCGCCCGACGCCGACCGCCTTCTGGAAGCGCGGCGTCGCAACCGCGCCGACGATGGAGCCGATTCCGAAGCCGGCCATCACGATGCCCGCGGCCAGCGAGGACATGTGAAGACTGCGCGCCATGTAGAGGACGCCGATCGAGAACGCGATGCTGCCGAAGAAGTTCGAGCTACCGGTGCAGGCCGCGATCCACTTCAGATAGCGGTGCTGCACGACGTAGAGAAGCCCTTCCTTCAGCTCGGGGAGCATCTTCGGCTTCGGGGCGCCCTCCGTCCGCTCGGGCAGCTTCTCGACGCGGCGGATCGGGATCATGAAGAGGGTCGAGACGACGAAGCTCGCGGCGTCGATGAGGATCGCGTACGGCGCGGTGAACGCCCCGATCAGCACGCCCGCGAGACCCGGGCCTGCGACCTGTGCCGCCGACGCCGTCGTTTGGAGCTTCGAATTCCCCTCCATCAGCTCGTCCCGCTCGACGAGGGACGGGAGATACGACTGGTACGCGACGTCGAAAAACACCGTGAAGATCCCGACGAAGAACGTGATCGCGAAGAGCTGCCAGATCGTGAGGATTCCGAGCAGCCACGCAAGCGGGATCCACGCGAGCAGAACGGCACGGCTCGCGTCGCCGATGATGAGGATCGGGCGGCGGCGCAGGCGGTCGACCCACACGCCCGCGGGCAGCGCGAAGAGGATGAACGGCAGAAAGCCGAGGACGCCGAGCAGCGAGAACTCGAACGGGCTCGCGTTCAACTCCTTCGCCGCAAGCCACGGGATCGCGAGGCCGGAGACCGCCGAACCGAACTCGCTGACCGTCTGGCCGGTCCAGAGCTTGACGAAGTCGTGGTTGGCCCAGAGGCCGCCGCGCGGGATCGACGGCCTACGCATCGACCGTCCGCCTGTACTGCGCGGCGGCGAGGCCGTACTCCTTGCCGTCCGCAGACTCGGCGGCGCGGAAGTCGTCGAGCACCTTCTTGAGGCGGCGGCTGAGGCGCTTCGCGTCGGCGTCCGTGAGCCGTGCCCGCACGACGCCGAAGGTCGTCAGATCGTCGTCGCCGATGGCCTGAGGGACCATCTCTTCGGCGACGCGGCGGAGCGCGGCGGCGACGAGGTTCCGGATGTCCTCGCCGTCCGCGTCCGTGCTCTCGAACAGGAACAGTCGTGCGACGCGGCCGTAGAACTTCTCGGTCACAGCGCGCACCTTCCGCGTCCGGACGACGCGGATGAGCCCGGCGTTCTCGAGCACCTTCAGGTGATGTCCGACCGTCCCTTTCGGCAGGCCGAGCTTCTCGGCGAGCTCCGTCGTCGAGTAGGCGCGGTCGCGCAGGAGCGAGACGATCGTGGAGCGGAGATCGTCACCGAGTGCGCGAAGGCGCTCGGGCTCCCGCACGACGAGCACGTCCTCCGCCTCGTAGTCCGGCAGCGCCGGGCTGAGCTGTGGCGAATGTCCCACAATTCCGAAATGTACGGCTTTTCCCGACCATTCGCAAGGCCCATAGGCTCCGGCGGTGGAAGCGATCGTCGTCGAGGTGCGGAGGAACGGGATCGTCGAGGCCCGGCACCGGGTGCACGCTGTCGCGGTTCGGGACGGCGCGGTCGTCGCCGAGGCCGGGGACGGCGGGCTCACGTGCTTCATGCGCTCCGCGTCGAAGCCGATTCAGGCGCTGCCGCTCGCCCGCGCGCGCGACGATCTCGACGAGCGCGATCTCGCGATCGCGTCGGCCTCACACCGCGCGACGCCGGAGCAGATCGCCGCCGTGCGCGCGCTCCTCGCGAAGGCTCCGGCGACGGAGGACGAGCTCGAGCTCGGCCTCCAGGACGGCCGGCCGCCGGAGCGGATCTTCCACAACTGCTCCGGCAAGCACGCGGGGATGCTCGCGCTGTGCCGCGCCCGCGGCTGGGACGCGGCCGGCTACCGCCTCCCCGACCATCCCGTCCAGCGGGGCTCCGCAGCGGCCCACGCGGAGGCTGCCGACGCGGACGAGAGCGACCTGCCGACCGCGACCGACGGATGCGGAGTTGTCACATTCGCGCTCCCGCTCGAACGGATGGCCTACGCGTATTCGCGGCTCGAGAGCCTGCCCGCCGGCGCGCGCGTGGCCGGGGCGATGCGCGCACACCCCGAGCTCGTCGGCGGCCCGGACGGCCCGGACTTCGCCCTGATGGAAGCCGCCCCCGGCTGGTTCGCGAAAGGCGGCGCCGAGGGTCTCTTCTGCGCCGGAGGCCCCGGCGGGATCGGGATCGCGCTGAAGACCGAGGACGGCGACAGCCGTGCCCACCGGCCCGCGCTCGCAGCCTTCCTCGCTCCGCTCGGCGTCGAGCTGCCGGACTTCGCCGAGGTACCGCTCCGAAACAGCCGCGGCGAGCGAGTCGGAGAGATTCTCTTTACGAACCTGTAACTCCTCACTAAGATCCGCTCACTTTGAGGGTGAGGCCGGGGGTGGGTACCACCGGCTCTCTGCAGGTCGGGTCGTCGTAGGGTCTTTCGTAACGACAAGCAGCCGGAGGCGCCACTTGCTCACCGTCGACATCTCGCTTCCTGACGTCGAGGAACTCCACAAGCTCGTTGCGGAGGGTCAGGAAAAAGGTTTTCTCACGTACGACGAGATCGTCAGCGGGCTTGACGACGTCGAGCTCACGAAGGAGCAGGTCGAAGACTTCTACACCTATCTGATCGACCACGGCGTCGAGCTCGTCGAAGGCGAGCAGCACAAGACGCCGCCGCACGAGCAGCCGGTGCCGGAGGACGAGAAGGTCCCCGCGACGCCGAAGCTCGACCTCACCGTCGAGCCGTCGCTCGACTCGCTGCGCCTCTACCTGCGCGAGATCGGCAAGGTCGCGCTCCTCACCGCCGACCAGGAGGTCTCGCTCGCGAAGCGGATCGAGCGCGGCGACATGCTCGCGAAGTCGCAGATGATCGAGGCGAACCTTCGCCTCGTCGTCTCGATCGCGAAGGGCTACCTCGGCCGCGGCCTCAGCTTCCTCGACCTCATCCAGGAGGGGTCGCTCGGCCTGATCCGCGCGGTGGAGAAGTTCGACTACCGCAAGGGCTACAAGTTCTCGACGTACGCGACGTGGTGGATCCGCCAGGCGGTCACGCGCGCGATCGCAGACAAGGCGCGCACGATCCGCATCCCCGTCCACATGGTCGAGAAGCTGAACAAAGTCGTGCACATCGAGCGGCAGCTCGTGCAGCGGCTCGGCCGCGAGCCGAACGCGGAGGAGATCGCAACGGAGCTCGAGATGGAGCCGGACGAGGTACGCGAGATCCTGCGTATGGCGCAGCTTCCCGTCTCGCTCGAGAAGCCGATCGGCGAGGAGGAGGACTCTGCGCTCGGCGACTTCGTCCAGGACGAGGCGGCGGAGTCGCCGTTCGACACCGCGCAGCTTTCGCTCCGCCGCGAGGACATCGAGAACGCGCTCGGTGCGCTGCCGGAACGCGAGCGGCAGGTGATCGAGCTCCGGTTCGGGCTGCACGGCGGACCGCCGCGCACGCTCGAGGAGGTCGGTCGCGCCTTCGGCGTCACGCGCGAGCGGATCCGCCAGATCGAGAACAACACGCTGAAGAAGCTCGAGCATCTGCCCGAGGCGCAGGCGCTCCGCAACGCCGTAACGTAGTTCCGTCCGATCCCCGGCTTAGCCTCCGCGGGGATGAACGGAAACATGCTGCGCGTAGCAGTCGCGGAGTTCGTCGGCACGTTCACGCTGATCTTCCTCGGCGGCGGCGCCGGAATCATCAGCGGCCACGACATCGTCGCCGTCGCGCTCGCGAACGGACTCGCGATCGGGATCATGGTCTCGAACCTCGGCCACATCTCCGGCGCGCACTTCAACCCGGCGATCACGCTCGGCTTCCTCTCGACGCGCCGGATCACGCCGGTGCTCGCGGGCGTCTACTGGGTCGCGCAGTTCGCCGGCGCGACCGTTGCGGCGCTGCTGCTCCGGTGGTTCTTCAAGCTGCCGGCGATGCTCGGCTCGGTGCCGACGCTGAAGTCGGGCTTCGGCTCGGGCAAGGGCATGGCGCTCGAGCTCGTGCTGACGGTCTTCCTCGTCGGCACCGTCTTCGCGACGGCGGTCGACCCGCGCGGCGCGTTCAAGAAGATCGCCGGACTCGACGATCGGCCTCATCGATCTCGATCGACGTCTTCACCGGCGGGCCGATCACCGGCGCGGCGATGAACCCGGCGCGCGCGTTCGGGCCGGAGCTCGTCTCGGGCCACTGGTCGAACGCGTGGATCTACTACGTCGGCCCGGCGCTCGGTGGGCTCGTCGCTGCGCTCGCTACGAGTTCCTGTATCTCCGGCCGCAACCGGCCGCAGCCCGGCGTCCTAGATCAGGCGGCGCTGCGCCGCCCAGCGCGTCAGCTCGTTGCGGTTCGAGAGCTGGAGCTTGCGCAGGACGGCGGAGACGTGCGACTCGACGGTGCGCGTCGAGAGATGGAGCCGCGCCGCGATCTCCTTGTAGCGGTAGCCGCGGGCGATCAGCTGCAGCACCTCGCGCTCGCGCGCGGTCAGCTGGTCGATCTCCGGGTCCGCCGCGGCCTCGCCGGTTCGGAACGCGTCGAGCACAAAGCCGGCGAGGCGCGGCGAGAACACCGCGTCGCCGTCCGCGGTGCGGTGGATCGCCTCGGTCAGCTCGTCGCCTGAGATCGTCTTCGTCACGTAGCCGCGCGCACCGGCGCGGATCACGCCGATCACGTCCTCCGCGGCGTCCGAGACCGAGAGCGCGAGGAACTTCACGCCGGGCCGCTCCGGTGCGACCTCGAGCACGACGGCCTGGCCGCCGCCGTCGGGGAGATGCACGTCGAGGAGCACGACGTCGGGATCGAGCTCCTTGATCAGCGGCACGGCTTCCGCGCACCGAGCTCGCCTCGCCGACGATCTCGACGGTCGGTCCGAGCTCGCTGCGCACGCCGGCGCGGAAGAGGTCGTGGTCGTCGACGAGGACGACGCGGCGGAGCGGCACGCTCTTGCTCATGGTGCGATCTCCGGCAACTCGAGCTCGACCTCGGTTCCCTCTTCCGGCGACGAGACGATGCGCGCGGTACCTCCCACGCGCTCCATCCTCCCTCGGATCGACTCGGCGATGCCGCGGCGGTCCGCTGCAACCCCGTCCGGGTCGAAGCCGGAGCCGCGATCGCGGACGAAGAGCGCAACGTGTGTCGTGTCGGCATCGAGGAAGACGGAGATGTCCTCGACGCCGGAATGCTTCGCCGCGTTTCCCATCGCCTCGCGCGCGGCAAGCACGAGCGCCTGCGTCCGCTCGTCGAGCGGCGCGTCGCCCGTGCGCACGACCTCGACGCGGACGCCGTGCAGCTCCTCGATCTCGGCGGCGGCGGCGTCGACCGCGCCGGCGAGCGTTCCGTCCGCGGCCGGCTCGCCGCTCGGGTAGAGCCACGCGCGGAGCTCGCGCTCCTGTCGCCGCGCGAGCGTCGCCACGCGGCGCGGGTCGTTCTGCTCGCGCTGGATCAACGCGAGCGTCTGCAGCACCGAGTCGTGGACGCGCGCGGCGAGCTCTTCGCGCTCCTCGGTGCGGATGCGCGCCGCGCGCTCGGCGTCGCGCTCGCGCACGAGCCGGAAGGCCCATGGCCCGAGCACGAGCAGCAGCGCGACGGCGACGGCTCCCGGCGCGAGCAGTGCGGTCGCACTGCCGCGCGTGTTCTCGCCGAGGAAGACGACGACGCCGCCGATGATCAGCACGACCGCAGCGATGCGCGTCGTGCGCTGCGGCAATCCGAACGAGACTGCGCCGGCGGCGAGCACGAGCCCCGCTGCGACGAGCGCCAGCGGCCAGAGCAGCGAGCCCTCGAGACCGACGCCGTGCAGCGCGAGGACCGCCGACCACACGAGCAACACGACGCCGACGATCCGACGCGAGCGCGGCAGCGGCGACTCGCCCGGCGCCGGCAGCGCCGCCCACGCACCGATGTACGCGACGATTCCCGCTCCCGACGCGAACGCGAGCAACGCGAAGACGAGGCGGACGAGCGTCGGATCGACTGCGAGCCGCTCCGCGATTCCGGCGCAGACGCCCGCGAGCACGCGGCCGCGCTCCGACCGCGTGACGGTCGGGAGCGCGACCTGGAACCGGGACGGCCCGCTGCTCAACCGCGTTCCACCTTCAGCGCGCCGAGCCCGACGCGTGCGTCGAGCACGAGGACGCGCGCGGGATGCGCGCCGGCCTCGACGACGTGCGAGTGAACGTCCGTGCCGCTGTCCTCGTGACCGA
Source organism: uncultured Actinomycetes bacterium (assembly GCA_963718385.1). GTDB lineage: Bacteria > Actinomycetota > Thermoleophilia > Gaiellales > Gaiellaceae > Palsa-739. Next base: position 37,686 of record CAVQZE010000007.1, on the reverse strand, counting down.
GCAGCCGCACGTCTCCCGCGCTCGCGCGGCCGTCGGCGACGACGGTCACGTCCTGCGGCACGCGCACGGTCAGGTTGCCGATCCCGAGCGTCGCCTTCACGTGCGTGCGCCCGACCGGGAACGCGACGTCATCGAGGTTGACGTGGAAGTCGCCGATCCCGTGCTCGTACGTCGAGTGAACCGCTGCCACTGTTGCCGGCGACTCGACCTGGTTGCCGACGCCGGAGAAGAGCGGCACGCGGACGGCGAACGCGAGTGCGAGCGCCGCGAGAACGCCGAGCGCGAGGACGACGACGCCGCCGACCGCCTGGCCGGTGAACGCGCCGATCGCGATGATCACGCCGAGTGCGATCGCGGCGACCGCGAGCGCGACGCGCCAGTTCACATGCACGGCGCCCGTCGCGTCGAGCAGGCCGACGACGCCGAGGCCGAGGATCAGCAGACCGGTCGCGACCGGGAGCAGCGAGCGCTTGCGCGCACGCGGCGCGACCGGCACCAGGTCGGTCGATGTCGTCGCCGTATGCGCGGGACGGTGCGTGCTGACCTGCCACCAGACGATCGCGGCGCCGCCGATCGCGGCAGCGAGCCAGAGATTCCCCGGGCTCGGCCAGAACCGTGCCTCCGAGAGCGCGAGCAGCGCGCCGAACCCGAGCAGCGCGAAGCCGACCATCAGCCACGGCCGGTCGCGGTGCCGCTTCAGCGCGTCCGCGGCGATCGAGTCCTCGACACCTTCGTCGGGGATCACGAGCCACGCCGCGACGTAGAGCAGGATCCCGGTGCCCCCCGCGAGTGCGAGCGCGGCGAACGCGATCCGGTAGACGACGGGATTCAGGTCGAAGTAGCGCCCGAGTCCGCCGCTGACGCCGCCGAGCCAGCGGTCGTCGCGGCTCCGCGTCAGCCGGCGCGGCTCAGCCGTCGGCCCGGGGATGGTTTCGAGTGTTCCGTTCATGACTCCTCCAGTGCGAATGATCGACTAGAGGATCGCTCCGCGCCGCCGCTGCGACTATCCGGAGAACCCCTACCTGATCACGGAGGCGCTACGGGAGGAACTGCACGTAGCTCTCGACCGGCTCACGCTCGCGCGCTGCGGGCTCGCGCGCCGCGGGGCCGAGGTGGATCAGGCCGAGGACGCGCTCGCCGCGCGGGACACCGACCGCCTCGCGGCCCGGGATCGTCCGCAGGAGGCCGGGCGTGCGCCAGTACGAAGCGATGCCGCGCTCGGTCGCGGCGAGCAGCACGAGCGTGATCGCGGCCGCGGTGGCACAAATGTCCTCCTCGTCCTCGACGAGATCGCCGCCGAGCGCGACGGAGACGACGACGAGCGTCGGCGCGCGGCCGAGCTTCGCCGCCTCCTTCTCGCCGCCGGCTGCCTTCAGCCGCGCGATCGCCTCCGGGCCGAGCACGCGGAACCGCCACGGCTGCGTCAGGTGGTGGTTCGGCGCGAACCGCGCGAGGTCGAGCAGCTCGAGCAGCGTCTCGCGCGACACCGGCTCCGAGCCGAAGTCCTTGTGCGTCCGCCTTGCGCGGACGAGCTCCGCGAGATCCACGTCAGGCGAGCCGGGCGGAGACGACGACGTCGACGCCGGCCTTCCGCAGCAGGGTCGAGAACGGGCAGCCTTCGTCGGCCTTCGCGAGCGCGGCCTGGAGCGAGTCGGCGTCGGCGCCTTCGGCGGTCGACGACCATCTCGACGTGCGACGCGACGATCTGGTGGCCCTCGCCCTCGACCTCGTCCATCACGATCAGGCACGTGACGTCGAGCCGGCCGGGCGGCGTGCTCCGCCTTCGTGAGCTCGCCGGCGAGCGACATCGTGATGCAGCCGCCGTGCGCCGCGGCGAGCAGCTCCTCCGGGCTCGTCTTGCCCTCGGCCGCTCCGATCCGCGTCGGCAGCGAGAACTCGAGCCCGGTGAACGCACCGGTTCCGGCGGAGATCGCGCCGATCCCGCGCGCGACGTTTCCCTCCCAGACGACTTCGGCGGTGCGCTCGATTCTCGGCATCAGCTCTCCTCGGTTGGGACGACGGCGGCGGTGCCGTCGGGGTAGTAGGCCTCGGCGGGCGAGCCGGCCGGGCGGAACACGCCGAGCACGGGCATCTGGCCCGGGCCGACGTTCTCGAGCGAATGGACGAGCCGCGCCGGCAGGTGCACGCAGGTGCCCGCGTGCAGCGGGCGGCTGTCGCCGTCGATGTGGAGCTCGCCCGAGCCCTCGAGCACGTAGACGACCTCGTCGTACTTGTGAAAGTGATCTGGCGCGCGGCCGACGGGGATGTAGCCGACGAACTGCGTCACCGACGCGCAGCCGACCTCCGGCACGGCGAGCAGCCGGAACTCGCGGCCCGCGGTCGCACCTCCGCGCTCGCCGTCGACGCTGACGACCGCGTGCGGCTCGGCGCCGGCCAGGGGCTCGTGGACGACCACGGAGAGGACGTCGAGCGCGGCCGCGTCGTCGATCTGCCAGGCGGTGCCGGCGCGGACATACGCCGCGACGCCGGGCTCGAGCTCGTGCTGCGTCGCCGCCGATCGTGGCGACGCCGTGCCCGGAGAGCACGAACAGCACCTCGTCCGACGCCGCGCTCGGATCGCTCCGCAGCCGGGCCGCTGAAGCGCAGCGCGCGCTGCTCGAACTCCGCGCAGCCCTGGTCGGGGCAGAAGAACGTCGTCGTCTCGACGCCGTCGGCGGAGGGCGGTTCGGCCGGTGTTGCCGCTCTGTCAAGCCAATAACGCATCGCGCCGGTGAGCGTACCTCCGGCGCCTCTGCGGTCGGCGGTCTGACCCAGTTGGGCTAGAGTGCCCACCCTCGGTCGAGGACATCGCCCCAACCATGCGGTTCGGCGAGCGTCTATACCGAGGCAATCCACAAGGAGGGAATAGATGTTTAGGAGGGTTGGACTGATCGCGGCTGCAGCAGGTCTTGCGGCGCTTGCGGTCGTCACCGCCGCCTCAGCTCGTCCCGCTGCTCTCTCGGGCAGCTCGAGCTCCGCGGCGTCATGCGGAACGGTGCAGATCGGCATGTTGGCGCCCATCACCGGCCCCGCCGGCTCGATCGGCGCAGACCAGCTGCACTGGGCGCAGTTCTTCATCGCCCAGTGGAACAAGGCCGGCAACAAGCCGAAGCTGAAGCTTGTCCAGGGCGACACGCAGCTCGACCCGGCGAAGGCGTCGACGGTCGCGCAGTCGTTCGCCTCGAACTCCTCGATCATGGGCGTCATCGGCCCGGCCGGTAGCGACGAGGTTCAGGCCGTTGCGCCGATCCTGAAGAAGGCGGGCCTTGCGTTCGCCTCGGGCTCCGCAACTCGCGTGTCCCTGACGAACGGCCAGTACAAGGGCTACTTCTTCCGTGACGTCCCGAACGACGGCGTCCAGGGCCCGACCGACGGCAACTACATGGCGACGAAGCTCGGCGTGAAGTCGGGCGACACGGTCATGATCGTCGACGACCAGGAGTCCTACTCGACCGGCCTCGCCGACATCGTCGGCGCGTCGCTGGCCGCGAAGGGCATCAAGGTCGACCGTGAGTCGATCAGCCAGAAGGACACCGACTTCTCCGCACTCGTCGCCAAGGCGGGCTCGGCGAAGGTCGTGTTCCTGCCGTTCCAGCTCGCGTCGCAGGCTCAGCTCTTCTCGCAGCAGCTGAAGGCGCAGGGCAAGTCGGCAGTCGTGTTCGGCAGCGACGGCACGTTCGACTCGTCGAAGTTCAACACCCCGGGCGCGTACGTCTCGTTCTTCGCCCCGGATGTGACGACGATCGCGAAGAACGCGAAGCTCGTCGCGCTCTACAAGAAGGTCTACGGCGCCGGGACGACGCCGTTCGGTGCTCCGAACTACGTCCTCGCGCAGGCCTACGCGTCCGCGATCCAGGTCGCGTGCAAGGACAAGAAGATCACCCGCGCCGAGGTGCGGAAGGCTCTGTCCAAGGTCACCCTGAAGACGACGATCTTCGGCACCCCGGTCAAGTTCACCGCCAATGGTGACGTGGCCGGCGCGAAGTTCTTCATCTTCAAGATCCAGAGCGACGGCAGCTACCAGACCGTCGGCTAGATCGAGTCAGTTCGTGTTCGTCGGACGGGGCGCGGTTGCAATGCAGCCGCGCCCCGTTCAGCATCTGAGGCCCCGATGAACTGGAATCTCTTCGTCACCGAGCTGATCGTGGGCATCACCCAGGGCAGCGTCTACGCCCTGATCGCGCTCGGGTACTCGATGGTCTACGGGATCCTCAAGCTCCTGAATTTCGCGCACGGCGACATCTTCATGGTCGGCGCGTTCATCGGCTTCGGGCTGATCACGGTCTTCGGCGGTGCAACCGCGCTCTCGATCAACATCGCACTGCTGCTCGTGCTGATGTTCGTCGCCGCAATGCTCGGCGGGGGAATGCTCGGCGTGATGATCGAGCGCTTCGCGTACCGGAGGCTGCGCAACGCGCCGCGGATCGCGCCGCTGATCACCGCGCTCGGCGTCGCCTTCTTCATCGAGAACTCCGCGCAGCTCGTGCTCGGAGCCCAGTACCAGAGCTACAACAGCTACGCCTGGAACAACGGCTCGCTCTGGTCGAACGGCTTCACGCTGCCGAGCGGCGTCCACGTCGCGCTCGCGCAGATCATCGTCGTCGTCGGCGCGCTCGTCCTCATGCTCGGTCTCATGTACTTCGTCCAGCGCACGCAGACCGGCAAGGCGATCCGCGCGACGTCGTTCGACCGCGAGGCGGCGTCGATGATGGGGATCGACGTCGACCGCGTGATCGTCGTCACGTTCTTCATCGGCTCTGCGCTCGCCGGCGCGGCCGGCGTGTTCAACTGCCTCGTCTACCAGCAGCTCTGGCCGTACATGGGCTTCCAGGCCGGGCTGTTCGCGTTCACGGCCGCGGTGATCGGCGGGATCGGCAACCTTCCCGGCGCGGTGCTCGGCGGACTCGTGATCGGGCTCACGTCGGCGTTCGCGACCGGCTACGTGTCGTCGGTGTTCCAGGAAGCGATCGTGTTCGTGATCCTGATCATCGTCATGCTCGTGCGGCCGAGCGGACTTCTCGGGCGGGCGGCGGTGCAAAAGGTCTGATGGACGGCGGACGCGAGATCCCGAACATCCCGGCGCGCCCCGACGAGGGCGAGCCCGGCATCCGCGTCGGCGTCGACGACTGGGTCGCGACGCACGAGCAGCGGCACGAGCAGATGCCGGGAGTCCTCGGCCGGCTCCAGCGCGAGATCGGACGCACGCCGCGGCCCGCGTTCTATGCGGCGTTCGGGATCGCGGCGGCGCTGCTGCCCGCGCTCACGGCTAACGGCTACGTCATCCGCGTCGGCTTCGACACGGTGCTCTACATGCTGCTCTGCCTCGGCCTGAACGTCGTCGTCGGCTACGCCGGACTGCTCGACCTCGGCTACGTCGCGTTCTTCGGCTTCGGCGCGTACATGTACGCGATGCTCGCGTCGCCGCACTTCGGCCTGCACTGGGACACGCTGATCGTCGTGCCGATCGCGGTGGCCGCGACGGCGATCCTCGGCTTCCTCGTCGCGCTGCCGTCGCGCCGCCTCGTCGGCGACTACCTCGCGATCGTCACGCTCTTCTTCGGCCAGCTGTTCGTGACCGTGTTCCAGAACGGCAGCCGGATCTCGCTGCTCGGGCTCGGGCACCACAGCTGGGACGTCACCGGCGGTCCGAACGGGATCGTGGACATCGACAACTGGGATCTCGGCGGCCTGAAGATCGCGTCGCTCCAGGCGTACTACTACGTCGCACTCGTCGTGTTCATGGTGTCGCTGTTCGCGATCTACCTCGTCGACATGTCGCGTACCGGTCGCGCGTGGAAGTCGCTGCGCGAGGATCCGCTCGCGGCGGAGTTGATGGGCATTCCGGTGAATCGGATGAAGCTCGTCGCGTTCGCGCTCTCCGCGGCCATCGGCGGGCTCGCGGGCACGCTCTTCGCCGGGCTCAACACCGCGGTCTTCGCGGCGGACTTCGACACGCCGACGCTGATCATCGTCTACGCGATGCTGATCCTCGGCGGCGCCGGCAGCCTCGGCGGGGTCATTCTCGGCGCGTTCGTCGTCAACGTCTCGCTCGAGGCGCTGCGCACGCCGGGACACGCGACGTGGATCTTCTACATCGTCATCCTCGCGACGCTGATCGCGAAGGTGCGGCCGTGGAAGTGGCTGTTCATCGTCGTCGGCGGCACGCTCGGTCTCGGCTACGCGCTGACCGCGATCGCCAACGAGTGGTTCCCGCGCTGGACGGCGGGCGACCCGACGATCGGCGGCTGGCTCGGCGAGTGGCTCGACCAGTGGGTGCTGCACCCGTCGGACCCGCGGATGATCGGCAACGTCGCGTTCATCATCCTCGTGTTCGCGGTGCTCGGGCTGACGCTGCTGCACGGCTGGAAGCTGTGGCTCGCGATGATCCCGACGCTGTATCTCGCGTGCTTCACGTGGCAGAACCGGCTCGTCGTCGAGCCGAGCATCACGCGTCTGATCCTGATCGGCGTGATCCTGATCGTCCTCATGAATGCGCGCCCGCAGGGACTGCTCGGCTCCGCGCGGATCGAGATCGCCTGATGGCCGAGAAGCTGCTCGAGCTGCAGGGGATCTCGAAGGCGTTCGGCGGCCTGAGCGTGATCACGAACCTCGACCTGCACGTCGACGAGGGCGAGATCGTCAGCGTGATCGGCCCGAACGGCGCAGGCAAGACGACGCTGTTCAATCTCGTCACCGGTGTCTATCGGCCCGACGCCGGCGACATCCGCTTCGAAGGCGAGAGCCTGCTCGGGCTCGAGGCGCACCAGATCACCGCACGCGGCATCGCGCGCACGTTCCAGACGCTGCGCCTGTTCCTGAACATGACGGTGAAAGAGAACGTGATGGCGGCCGCGTACTCGCACACGCACGCGGGCATCTTCCGCTCGATCCTGCGCACGCCGGGAATGCGCCGCGAGGAGAAGGAGATCGAAGCGCTCGCGGAGGAGCGGCTGTCGTTCTTCGGCCAGCGACTGATGGGCTACCGCTGGGACCAGCCGGCGTACAGCCTTTCGTACGCGAATCGCCGCCGGCTCGAGATCGCGCGCGCGACGGCGACGAAGCCGCGCCTGCTGCTGCTCGACGAGCCGGCCGCCGGAATGAACCCCGTAGAGACGCACGAGATCACGGAGCTGATCGGGGAGCTGCGCGACAAGGGCGGCTACACGATCCTCGTGATCGAGCACGACATGCACGTCGTCGAAGGCATCTCCGACCGGGTGATCGCGCTCGACCACGGCGAGAAGATCTCCGAGGGAACGTTCGAGACGGTCGCCACCGACCCGCGCGTCGTCGAGGCATATCTCGGCACGAGCGCGACCTCGACGAAATGAGCGGCAACGGCGCCCAGGGCGAGCCGCTGCTCCGGCTCGACGCGGTCGACACGTTCTACGGGCCGATCCACATCCTCCAGGGGCTGACGCTCGAGGTGTACCCGGGCGAGCTCGTCTGCCTGCTCGGCGGCAACGCGTCGGGGAAGTCGACGACGCTGAAGACGGTGCTCGGGATCGTGCAGCCGCGGAACGGGTCGGTGCGGTTCACCGGCGAGGACGTGACGAAGCGCTCGACGAGCTACCGGATCCGCAAGGGAATGGCGATCGTTCCGGAGAACCGCCGGCTCTTCGGCCCGATGACCGTGCTCGAGAACCTGCAGATGGGCGCGTACCTTCACGGCGGCGGCACGGCGGAGGACTTCGAACGCGTGTACACGCTCTTCCCGCTGCTGCATGAGCGTCGCGCGCAGCTCGCGGGCACGCTCTCCGGCGGCGAGCAGCAGATGGTGGCGATGGGACGCGCGCTGATGGCGAAGCCGACGCTGCTGCTGATGGACGAGCCGTCGATGGGGCTCGCGCCGATCCTCGTCGAGCGGAGCTTCGAGATCATCAAGCAGGTCAACGACGCCGGAGTCGCGATGCTCGTCGTCGAGCAGAACGCGAACGTCTCGCTTTCGATCGCCGATCGCGGCTACGTCCTCTCGACCGGACGCCTCGTTCTCGAAGGGAAGGCGGCGGATCTCCGCGAGGACGAGGGGCTTCGCAAGGCCTATCTCGGGCGGTAGCCTTAGACCATGAAAGAGCTCATGCCCGACATCGACCGCTGGCGTGCGAAGGGCGAGAAGGTTGCGATCGCGACCGTCGTGGCGACGCGGAAGTCTGCGCCGCGCCCGGTCGGCTCGAAGCTCGCGGTCAGCGAGAGCGGCGAGCTCGCCGGCTCGGTCTCCGGCGGCTGTGTCGAGAGCGACGTCTGCCTGATCGCGCAGGAGGTTCTCGCCGGCGGCGAGCCGCGGCTCCTCTCCTATGGAATCACGGACGACATGGCGCTCACCGTCGGCCTGCCGTGCGGCGGCGAGATCGACGTGTTCGTCGAGCCGCTCGAGTGAGCATCTACGACGACGTGCATCGGATCGTCGACGACGGCGGCCGCGCCGTCGTTCTCACTGTCGTCTCCGGTTCAGGCGTGGGCGCGAAGCTGCTCGTTCGCGAGGACGGGACAACGGCAGGCGACGGGCCGGCCGAGCTCGCCGAGCTGGCGCCGGAGGCGATTCGCAAGGGCCGCAGCCACGTCATCGTGCAAGGCGAGGCGAAGGTGTTCGCCGACGTCTTCGCGCCGCCCGCGCGACTGCTGATCATCGGCGCGATCGACACCGCCGAGGCGCTCTGCCGCGCGGTGAAGCTGCTCGGCTGGACGTCGATCGTCGCGGATGCGCGCGCGGTGTTCGCCACGCGCGATCGGCTGCCGAGCGCGGACGAGATCATCGTCGCGTGGCCGGAGGAAGCATTCGAGCAGGTGAAGCCGGATCTCGGCACCGCGATCGTCGTCCTCACCCACGACGACAAGTTCGACCTGCCGGCGTTGAGCGCCGCGCTCGCGACGGACGCGTTCTACATCGGCGCGCTCGGCTCGCGCAAGAATCAGGAGCGGCGGCGCGAGCGGCTCGTCGAATACGGCGTCTCCGAGGCGGATTTCGACCGGATCTCCGGCCCCTGCGGGCTCGACGTCGGCGCGGAGACGCCGGGTGAGACCGCGCTCTCGATCCTCGCCGAGATGCTCGCCGTCCGCGCCGCGAGGCCGGGCGGAAAGCTGAAGGACGCGAAGACGCGGATCCACGTCGAGCCGTCCGAACCGGCCGTCTCCGGCGCCTGACCCACCGCCTCGGCCAAAAAACGTAGGATCGCGCCGATGCTGCTGCGCGAGGTCGGATACGCCAAACCGCAGTCGGTCGCTGCGGCGCTGACCATCCTTGCGGGCAACGACGGCGCACGCGCGCTCGCCGGCGGCCAGACGCTCGTGAACGTGATGAAGGCGCGCGCCGCGTCGCCCGAGGTGCTCGTCGACCTGCACGGGATCGAGGACCTGAAGGGGATCGATCTCGCAGCCGACGGGACGCTCTCGATCGGCCCGATGACGACGTACTCCGAGATCGTCGCCTCGGCGGAGGCCCGCGCGCGGCCGATTCTCGGCGAGGTCTGCGCCCAGATCGCGGACGTCCAGGTGCGGAACCGCGGCACGATCGGCGGCAACATCTGCGCGAGCGACCCGACGAATCATCTGCCGCCGCTGCTCGCCGCGATTGGCGCGACGATGACGATCGCCGGCGCCGGCGGCGAGCGCGTCGTCCCGGCGAGCGAGTTCTTCATCGGCGTCTACCTGACCGCCGTCGCGCAGGACGAGCTGCTGACGCGGATCACGATTCCCGCCGGCAAGGGCGACGGATTCGCAGCCGTCACGCTCGGCGCCGACGGCACCTGCATCGCGAATGCGGCGGCGAGCGTCAACGGGTCGCTGCGCGTCGCACTCGGTTGTGTCGCCGCCGTTCCGGTTGTCGTCGAGCCCGCGTCGGCGGACGACGACGCCGTGCGCGAGGCGGTTCGCGGCGCAGGCATCGATCCGCCGGGCGACGTTCACGCGTCGAGCGAGTACCGCACGCACCTCGCCGAGGTTCTCGCGGTGCGCGCGGTGCGCGCGGCGGAGGAGAGAAGCTGATGAGCGCAGTCGAGTCCTCGAAGACGATCACGGTCACGATCAACGGCACGGCGTACGAGCGCGAGGTCGAGGCGCGGAAGCTGCTGATCCATTTCATCCGCGACGACCTCGACCTGACCGGCAGCCACATCGGCTGCGACACCGGCAACTGCGGCGCGTGCTCGGTGATCGTCGACGGCACGCTCCTGAAGAGCTGCATGCTCCTCGCCGTCCAGGCCGACGGCGCGTCCGTCGAGACGGTCGAAGGCCTCGCCGAGGACGGCGAGCTGACGGCGCTGCAGCAGTCGTTCAGCGACCATCACGCGCTCCAGTGCGGCTACTGCACGCCGGGAATGCTGATGAGCGCGACCGCGCTGCTCCGCGCGAACCCGAGCCCGAGCGAGGCGGAGATCAAGAAGGCACTGCAGGGCAACATCTGCCGCTGCACCGGCTACTGGAACATCTTCGAGGCCGTCGCAGCGGTGGCGAAGTGAGCGACATGAGCGACATGAGCACCACCGTCGCGCCCGCGCCGGTCGAGATCCAGAAGGGCTGGGCCGGCCAGAGCGTCCCGCGCAAGGAGGACAAGCGGCTCGTCGAGGGCGAGGGCGTCTTCGTCGACGACATCAAGCGCCACGGGATGGGCTACATCTTCTTCGTGCGCTCGCCGTACGCGCACGCGCACATCACGTCGATCGACGTCTCGGAGGCGGAGAAGATCAAGGGCGTCTACGGCACGCTGACCGGCGAGGAAGTCGCGGCGCTCACCGATCCGTTCTTCCAGCTGTCGACGCCGCCGGGCGCGCACCTGAAGGACTTCGCGCTCGCGGTCGGCAAGGTGCGCTACGTCGGCGAGGCGATCGTCGCGGTCGTCGCCGAGACGCGGGAGCTCGCGCGCGACGCGTCCGAGCTCGTCGAGATCGAGTACGAGCCGCTCGACCCGGTGACGGACGCGCGCAACGCGCAGGACGACGGCGTGCCGGTCCTCCACGAGGACTCCGGCTCGAACCTGATGTGGGAAGGCGTCTACGAGTGGGGCGACCTCGATGCGGCGTTTGCCGAGGCCGATCGCGTCGTGAAGATCTCGGAGCTCCACTTCCACCGCTTCAACTCGACGCCGCTCGAGACCGACGGCGCGCTCGTCGAGTTCAACCGCGGCACGGGGCAGTGGACGATCCACACGAACAACCAGTTCCCCGGCTTCGCCGCGATCATGATGGGCCCGGCGATGCGCACGGGGCTCGACAAGCTGCGCTTCGTCACGCAGGACATCGGCGGCGGCTTCGGCAACAAGATCACGTCGCATCCGCAGCTCGTCGTCTGCTGCCTGCTCGCGCGCAAGCTCAACCGGCCGGTGCAGTGGACGGAGTGGCGCACCGACTTCCACATGTCGATGTCGCACGGGAACGAGCGCTGGTTCCACGACACCGAGGTCGCGGTGAAGAACGACGGCACGCTGCTCGGGTTCCGCACGAAGGCGCTCGACGACGCCGGCGCGTGGCTGCGCTACGAGCCGCTCGGCGGAGTGATCTGGGCGCAGGTGACGCCTGGGATGTACCGCTGGCGCCACATCCGGCTCGAGTTCACGCAGGTTGCGACGAACAAGGCGCCGGTCTCGCCGAACCGCGGCTACTCGCGCATGCAGCACCTCTGGTTCACCGAGCGCGTGATCGACATCGTCGCGCACGAGCTCGATCTCGATCCTGTCGAGGTGCGCAAGCAGAACTACATCCGCGCCGAGGACATGCCGTACGAGACGCCGAACGGCTGCGTCTACGACTCCGGCGACTACGCGCAGATGCTCGACGTTGCGCTCGACCTGATCGGCTACGACGGCATCGAGGCGCGGCGCGACGACGCAGCGGCGCGCGGCAAGCACCTCGGTCTCGGCATCGGCTCGACGCTCGACTCCGGCACGAACAACTTCGGGCAGTCGCGGATGATCAACCCGGAGCTGCAGTTCTCCGGGAACAACGAGGTCGCGACGGTGAAGCTCGACATCTTCGGCGAGATCGTCGTCACGCTCGGCACGACGCCGCAGGGCCAGGGCCACGAGACGACGGCCGCGCAGGTCGTCGCCGACATCCTCAACTGCTCGATCGACGACGTACAGGTGCGCGCCGGGCACGACAGCTACTGGAACTCGCACGCCGGCTTCTCCGGCACGTACGCGAGCGCAGTTCGCGGTGACCGGCCTGAGCGCCGTGAAGGGCGCGACCGACATGCTCGCCGTCGAGATCAAGAAGCTCGCGTCGGTGATCTTCGGCGGCGTCCCGGTCGAGGCGCTCGAGCTTGCCGACGGCGGCGTGCGCATCGCGGAGAACCCGGACGCATTCCTCCCGTTCATGGCGTGCGGCGCGATCATCAACGCGAACAACGCGGGCCTCCCTGAGGATCTCGGCGTCACGCTGAACTGCCGCTACGTCTACCGGCCGCCGTTCGAGGTGCCCGACATCGAGCGGAAGTTCGGCAACCTGACGCTGACCTACGCGGCGCAGGTGCACGTCGCGGTCGTCGAGATCGACCCCGACACGGGCTACTACGAGATCGTCGACTACGCGGCGGTGGACGACTGCGGCAAGCGGATCCACCCGCAGATCGTCGAGGGCCAGGTGATGGGCGCGACCGCGCAGGCGATCGGCGCGGCGATCCACGAGAACTTCGTCTACGACGAGGACGGCAATCTCCTGACGCCGAACTTCTACGACTACCACGTGCCGCACGCGCTCGACATGCCGCCGCTGCAGACCGGCAGCATCGAGAGCCCGTCGCCGTTCACGCCGCTCGGCACGAAGGGCATGGGCGAGGGCGGCGGCGCCGGCATCCACGCGGTGTGCGCGGCGGTGCAGGACGCGCTGCGCGGGCACGGCGACGCGATCGTCTGGGACAGCTGCAATCCGTATCACCGCGTGTGGGAGATGCTGCAGCACCCCGAACGGACGCGCGAGCGCGTGGCGGTGTCGTGAACGTCGCCGGCGAGCGCACCTTCGACGCGCCGCGCGCGACGGTCTGGCAGGTGCTGAACGATCCCGCGTCGATGGCGAAGACGATGCCCGGAGTCCAGAGCTTCGACGTGCACGACGACAAGCGCTGGACCGCGAACGTGAAGATCCCGCTCGGGCTCGGCGGCCTGAAGATGAAGGTCGACATGGAGAAGACGGAAGAGCGCGAGCTCGAGTACGCCGCAATGGCGATCAAGGGCTCCGGCGTCGGCGCGATGATGAACATGACGACGACCTTCGAGCTCTCCGACGCGCCCGACGGCGGTACCGCGATGAAGTGGGCCGCCGACGTGAAGATCGCCGGTCCGGTCGGCTCGATGGGGCAGCGCGTTCTCCAGCCGATCGTGAACCAGCAGGTCGACGGCGTGCTCTCGTCGCTCGACGCGCAGGTGCAGGAGGCGCTGGCCGCAGGCTGATGGCGGTTCCGTTCCGCATCGGCGTCATGCAACTGACGATGGAGCCGCTCGACGAGATGCTCGCGTCGGCGCGCGCGATGGACGAAGCCGGCATGGACACGATCTGGCTCGCGGAGGCGTACCCGTGGTGGCGCAAGCACGGGATGGAGGCGCGGTCGTCCACCGTCGTGTCGGCGCTGATGGCACGGCACACGGAGCGGCTGACCATCGGCTGGGGGATCATCTCGCCGTTCACGCGCCATCCGGTACAGGTCGCGATGGACGCGCGCGTCGTCCAGGAGGCGGCCGGGCCGGACCGGTTCATCATCGGTTTCGGAACGTCGAAGATCTTCCTCAACAACGCCGGCATGCAGACGAACAAGACGCTCGGCCCGATGCGCGACGCCGTCGAGATCGTTCGCGGCGTGCTCGGCGGCGACGCGTTTCAGTACGAAGGAACGACGTGGAACGCCGACGTTCCCGCGCTCCAGGCCGACGCGCACACGCCGCGCGGCGTGCCGCCGGTCTACGTCGCCGCGACCGCGCCGAAGATGCAGGCGCTCGCGGGCGAGATCGCGGACGGCTGCCTGACGCCGTCGATCACGACGCCCGCGTTCGTGTCGCTACACGCGCGAGAACGTCGCGGCCGACATCGACATCGGCTGCACGGTCGTCGCGTCGATCCACGCGACCGACCGCGCCGAGGGCCGCGACGGCGCGCGCGAGATCGCCGGTATGTACCTCGCGAACAAGGTGCAGAACATCCAGGGCTCCGCCGACACGCTGCTCGACCTCGCCGGGCTCGAGCAGGACGAGATCCGCCCGGTTGCGGAGGCGATGGAGCAGGGCGGCCGGCTCGCGGCGAAGGCGAAGGTGACCGACGCGATCCTCGACAAGTGCAAGCCGATCGCGGGCACGCCGGCCGACTGCATCGCCGCGATCGAGGAGTACCGCGACGCAGGCTGCACACACGTCATGCTCGAGCTGTGGGGCGCGAACCGGCACGAGCAGATCCGGCTCTTCGGCGAGCAGGTGCTCCCGCACTTCCGGCAGTGAGCGGCATCGACGACACGCTCGATGCGGCCCGCGGCCGCATCGCCCGCTACTCCCCGGAGGAGGCGCTGGCGGCGACCGACGCGGTGCTCGTCGACCTCCGCGGCGACGCCGAGCGGGCGCACACCGGGATCATCCCGGGCTCCGTCCACGTCCCGCGCTCGGTGCTCGAGTGGCGCTGCGATCCCGACTCCGGCTGGTCGAATCCCGTCGTCGCCGACCGCGAGCGCACGCTGATCCTCGTCTGCGCGCACGGCTTCTCGTCGAGTCTCGCGGCGGCGTCGCTCGCCGCGCTCGGCTTCGAGCACGCGAGCGATCTCGCCGGCGGGTTCGAGGGCTGGGCCGCCGCGGGGATGCCGGTCGTCCCGGCGCCGCCGCCCGAGGACGGGCTGCCGGGCATGGGCGGGCCGCAGTCGTGACCGTCGCCGTGAACCGCGAGCGCCTCGTCGACGCGGCGAGCGCGATGATCGACGTCCACAGCTTCACGGGCGACGAGCAGGCGATGGCGGAGCTGATGGTCTCGCTCTACGAGTCGATGGGTCTGCAGGTGCAGTGGCAGCAGGTCGAGGACGGCCGCGCGAACGCGCTCGGCACCTGGGCCGGCGCCGGCGGCGGCAAGTCGCTGATGTTCAACGGGCACATGGACACGTCGTACTCCGGCCGCGAGCCGTGGCTGAAGGGCGTGCGGGGCTTCCAGCCGAAGGCCTTCGTCGAGGGCAACAGCCTGTACGGGCTCGGCATCTCGAACATGAAGGGCGCGCTCGCCTGTTACGTCGAAGCGGTGCGCGCGCTGCAGGACGCGGGCGTGCGGCTGCGCGGCGACGTGCTGATCGCGGCCGTCTGCGGCGAGATCGAGAAGACGCAGTACGGCGACGCTACCGGCGCCGAGTACCGAGGCTACGCCGCCGGCTCGCGCTACCTCGTCTCGCACGGCGGCGTCGCCGACATGTGCCTGCTCGGCGAGCCGACCGAGGGAAAGGTCGTGCTCGGCCACTTCGGCTCGCTCTGGCTGCGGATCCGCGTTCACGGCAACTTCATCCACACCGCGTTCAGCGAGGGCAAGCGCGGCGAGAACTCGATCCTCCGCATGCACGAGGTGCTGGCGGCGGTTCAGGAATGGATCCCGACCTGGGAGAGCGATCCCGCGAACGCATACCGCGGCGCGAATGCGATCGTCAACGTCGGCGCGGTCGAGGGCGGGTTCGGCTGGCGCGTGTCGCGGACGCCGCATCACACCGATCTCTTCCTCGACGTTCGCGTGCCGCCGACGAAGCCGATGGGCGTCGCGCGCCGCGAGGTGCTCGACTTCGTCCGCTCGCTCGCGCAACGGTTCCCGGACTACGGCGTCGAGGGCGAGGTCTACGTCACCGCGCCCGGCGCGGAGATCGACGAGGGCCATGAGCTCGTCGCCGCGATCGACGCCGCGCACGAGCAGGTCTTCGGCGAGAAGCCGGGCCGCGACGTCACGCGCTGGTTCAGCGACGCGTCGGCGCTCACGCGCTACGGCATCCCGACCGTGAACTACGGCACGTCGACCGGGCTGATGGACGTCGCCAACGGCGAGAATCTCGACATCGACGGGCTCGTGAAGACGGCGCAGACGTACGCGCTCGTCGCGATGGAGGTCTGCGGTGTCGTTTGACGTCTACTCCCTGCCGCCGAACCTGCCCGTCCCGGAAGACGACGGCGCGGCGGATCACCTGACCGGGCTCGAGCTGCCGGATCTCGAGCTCGACTCGTCGCAGGGCCGGGTCAACGTGCGCGACTTCGGCGTGATCTACGTCTATCCGCGCTCCGGCCGCCCCGACGTGCCGCTGCTCCCGAACTGGGACGAGACGCCGGGCGCGCGCGGCTGCACGCCGCAGTCGTGCGCGTTCCGCGACGCGTACGCGGACTTCGGCGTTCCGGTCGCCGGACTCTCCGCGCAGAGCCTCGACGACCAGCTCGAGTTCGCCGAGCGGAACCGGATGCCGTATCCGGTGATCTCCGATCCGGAGTTACGGCTCGGCGCGGCACTCGGCCTGCCGACGTTCGAGATCGCCGGGCTCACCCTTTACAAGCGGATCACGCTCGTCGCGGAGAATGCCCGGATCGTGAAGGTCTTCTATCCCGTCTTCCCGCCGGACGCGAACGCCGGCGACGTGCTGGCCTGGCTGCGCGAACGATGAAACTCGTCACGTACGACGACGGCAAGGTCGGACGCATCGACGGCGAGGAGATCGTCCGCCTCGACGTGCCGACGATGCGCGAGTACTTCGAGCGCGGCGGCGCCGACGACGCGGACGAGCGCACGCCGCTCGCCGACGCGACGCTGCGCGCGCCGATCGTCCCGAAGAAGTTCTTCCACACCGCCGGCAACTTCCGCGAGCACGAGGAGGAGTCGAAGAACGTCGCGTGGTCGCACGAGATCGCGCCGTGGATCGTCTTCTTCCAGAACGTCGACGCGATCGTCGGCCCCGACGAACCGGTGATCTATCCGGAGCACCTGACCGAGGAGCTCGACTACGAGCTCGAGCTCGCCGTGATCATCGGCAAGGACGGCAAGTGGTTCGGCCCGGAGGAGGCGATGGACTACGTCGCCGGCTACGTCATCTTCAACGACATCACCGCGCGCGACATCCAGCGGCGCGAGATGCGATCCGGCGTCTTCTCGTTCTGCAAGGCGATCGACACGTTCTGCCCGCTCGGCCCGTGGATCGTCACAGCCGACGAGATCCCGGATCCGCACGATCTCGCGATGACGCTGCGCGTGAACGGCGAGACGCGGCAGACGTCGCACTCCGGCAACATGTCGACGACGATTCCGGAGATCATCAGCCACTACGCGCCGCTCGGCTACTCCGCCGGCGACGTGCTCTCGACCGGGACGGTGAGCGGCGTCGCCGGGTTCAGCGAGGACGCCGCATCGCTGTACCTCAAGCCGGGCGACGTGATGGAGGCCGAGATCGAGCGGATCGGCGTGCTGCGCAACCCCGTCATCTCGTGGCAGGACGGCCACGGAGCTGCCGCGCCTCCGCGCGTGCGCTGGTAGAACGGGCCCGTGGCAGCGAAGCGGAAAGCATTCATCACCGGGATCACGGGCCAGGACGGCTCGTATCTGGCGGAGATCCTCCTCGAGAAGGACTACGAGGTCTACGGCATGATCCGCCGCTCGAGCTCCTTCAACACCGCGCGGATCGACCACATCTTCGGCGACGTCGAGCTCGTCTTCGGCGACCTGACCGACGGCTCCGTCCTCAACCAGCTGATGCGGACGATCCGGCCGGACGAGGTCTACAACCTCGGCGCGCAGAGCCACGTGCGCGTCAGCTTCGACGTGCCGGAGTACACCGCCGACGCCGACGCGATGGGAACGCTGCGCCTGCTCGACGCGATCCGCGAGGAAGGCGTCGAGTGCCGCTTCTACCAGGCGTCGTCGAGCGAGATGTTCGGCAAGGCGACGGAGATCCCGCAGCTGGAGACGACGCCGTTCCATCCGCGCAGCCCGTACGGCGTGGCGAAGGTGTTCAGCTACTGGATCACGCGCAACTACCGCGAGGCGTACGGCATGTACGCGGTCAACGGGATCCTCTTCAACCACGAGTCGCCGCGCCGCGGGCCGACGTTCGTGACGCGGAAGATCACGCGCGCGGTCGGCGCGATCCTGCGCGGCGAGCAGAACGATCTGAAGCTCGGCAACCTCGACGCGCAGCGCGACTGGGGCTTCGCGCGCGACTACATGGAGGGCGCGTGGATGATGCTGCAGGCGGACGAGCCGGACGACTTCGTGCTCGCCACGGGCGAGACGCATTCGGTCGAGCAGTTTCTCGAGGAGGCGTTCACGTACGTCGACCTCGACTGGCGCGACTACGTGAAGATCGATCCGCGCTACTTCCGTCCCTCCGAGGTCGACATCCTGATCGGCGACTACTCGAAGGCGAGAGAGCAGCTCGGCTGGGAGCCGACCGTTCGCTTCCAGGAGCTCGTCCGGATGATGGTCGACGCCGACCGCGTGCGCAGCAGCACCGAAGAGAACTACGTGTGAGCTGGCCGCGCGACGACGCGAAGCTCGACCGCGTCCGCGCGCTGATGGCGGAGGACGGGCTCGACGCGCTCGTCGTCCGCGCCCCCGACAACGTCCTCTACCTCACGAACTTCTGGGGCATGAAGGGCTACGACGCCTGCGTGTTTCCGCGCGAGGGCGAGCCGGTGCTGATCTGCCTCGAGGCGTCGGCGGAGGACGCGGAGCGCGCTGCATGGACGGCGGACGTGCGCTTCGTGCGCGGGTACGACGCGGCGGATCCGCGGCCGGTGCCGGCGCGCACGCTCGAGGCGGCGCTGGACGCATCGCGTGCGTACGGCCGCGTCGGGCTCGAGCTCTCGCTGGGGACGCAGGCGAGCGACCGGATGGTCGGCGAGCCGACGACGTTCACGAAGGCGTGGTTCGACGCGTGGCCTGATGCGGTGGACGCCGCGCCGTTGCTCGCGCGCGCACGGTCGATCAAGACCGA
The DNA here is from genome assembly GCA_963718385.1 of uncultured Actinomycetes bacterium. Taxonomy (GTDB): domain Bacteria; phylum Actinomycetota; class Thermoleophilia; order Gaiellales; family Gaiellaceae; genus Palsa-739. The sequence continues at coordinate 18,786 of CAVQZE010000007.1, read as the reverse complement.
GCAGGAGGTCGCGCGCATGCGCATCGCGAACGAGATCGCGGCCGCCGCGATGGACCATGTGCGCGAGCATCTGCAGTCCGGGCATGAAGGAGTCGGAGGCGGCCGCGCTCTGGCAGGGCTACGTCCACGGCGCAGGCACCGGCTGGCACGGCAAGGTCGACCTCGCGCTGCCGTTCTCGCTCGTCTGGTCCGGGCCGGGGATCAAGACGTTCACCGCCACCGGCGACCTGCCGGTGCGTGAAGGCGAGCCCGTGCTGTTCGAGATCTGGGTCTGCGCGGACGGCTACTGGGCCGACCACACGAAGAACCTCGTCATCGGCGACCTGAACGAGCGCTACGCCGAGCTCGAGGACGCGCTCATGCAGGTCTACGCGCGTGCCGTCGACCACTGTCGGCCGGGCGCCTCGATGGCCGAGCTCGACGTGCTCGTGCGCGACGGCATCGCCGAGGCCGGATATCCCGGGCAGCCGACGCATCCGATCTGCCACGGCATCGGCGCGCGCGCACACGAGCCGCCGTATCCGCACCAGGCCGGCGGCGGTGTGTTCGAGGAGGGGATGGTGCTCGCGATCGAGCCCGGCATGTACTGGGAGGGCGGCGGCGGGCTGCGCGTCGAGGACAACTTCCTGATCACCGCGTCGGGGCCGGAGAAGCTGTCGCCGTTCCCCGACGGGGTCGTGCGCTGCGGATGAGCGAGATCTGGACCGGCGCGCTGAACGACGCGTACCGCGTTCGGCGGAAGCGTCGGCCTTTACGACACGACGCTGCGCGACGGCGAGCAGACCGTCGGCGTCGTGCTCGACCCGGAACAGAAGCTCGAGATCGCGCGGCTGCTCGACGAGCTCGGCATCGACCGCATCGAGGCCGGCTTCCCGCGCGTGTCGCAGGACGACTGGGATGCGGTCGCGCTCATCGCCGGCGCCGGGCTCCGCGCCGAGGTGTGGGGCTTCTCGCGTGCCGTTCCGGCCGACCTCGAGGCGCTCGTCGAGCTCGGCGTCGCCGCGTCGGTGATCGAGTCGCCGATCTCCGATCTGAAGCTGAACGCGATCGGCGTCGACCGCGAGAAGATGCTCGGTCGCATCACCGACGCGATGCGCTTCGCCGCGGAGCACGGGATCCACGCAGCGTTCTTCGGCGTCGACTCGACGCGCGCCGAGCCGGACTTCTACGAGCGCGTCTACGTGTCCGCCGTCGAGGCGGGTGCGCGCGAGGTCGTCGTCGTCGACACGCTCGGGATCGCGTCGCCCGAGGCGGTTGCGGATCTCGTCGGGAAGACGGTCGAGTGGGTCGGGCCCGGACGTGCCGGTGCACTTCCACGGGCACAACGACTTCGGACTGGCGACCGCGTCGGCGGTTGCCGCCGTACGCGCGGGCGCGACCTGGGTGCACGGGACGATCAACGGCATGGGCGAGCGCGCCGGCAACGCGAACCTCGGCGAGGTCGCGCTGACGCTGCGCGCGCTCTACGGCGTCGAGTCGAATCTGCGGTTGGATCGGATCCGCGACGTCTCGGCGCGCGTGCGGGAGCTGTCGGGCTACGCGCTCGAGCCGTGGAAGCCGGTCACCGGCGAGACGCTCTTCCGCCGCGAGTCCGGCGCCGTCGCGGCGCAGTTCCACGATCCGCCGTCGATCGAGCCGTACTCCTCGGCGCTCGTCGCCGCGGAGCGCGGGATCGTGCTCGGCAAGAAGAGCGGCATCGACTCGATCCGGATCAAGGCCGAGGAGCTCGGGTCTCGACGTTCCGGAGGAACGGCGCGCAGAGCTGCTCGCGCAGGTGAAGGCGCTCGGAGCGCGAGAAGCGCGGGCTCGTGACCGACGACGAGTTCCGGGCACTGGTCGCCGGTGGCTGACTACGACGCGGTGCTCGTCGGCAGCGGCGTCAACGCGCTCGCGTGCGGCGCGCTGCTCGTCGCGCGAGGGCTGGCGCGTCTGCGTGCTCGAGCGGAACGACTGGCTCGGCGGCGCGATCCGGACCGCGGAGATCACCGAGCCGGGATATCACCACGACGTCTTCAGCGCGTGGCATCCGCTGTGGGTCGGCGGCGCCGCGCACGCGCAGCTCGGCGACGACCTCGCCGCGCGCGGGCTCGAGTACCTGAACACCGAGCTGCCCGACGGCGACGGCGTTTCCCGACGGCGGTGCGGCGTTCCTGCTGCGGAACGCGCGAGGCGAACGCGCGCGAGCTCGGGCCGGAGTGGCCCGGCGTGCTCGAGCGGTTCTTCCCGAATGCCGACCTCGCGTTCGGCGCTGCTCGGCACCGAGCTCTGGTCGGCGTCGGGGCTCGGCTCGCGACGAAGGCGCTGCGGCGGCTCGGGCGAGGCGGAACCGCGGCGTTCGCGGGCGAGCTGCTGCAGACGAGCCGCGACTGGCTCGAGACGACGTTCGCGTCGGAGCGTGCGCACGGTCTGCTCGCGCCGTGGGTGCTCCACACGGGACTCGGCCCGGACGCGGCGGCGTCGGGGTTCATGACGCAGGTGATCGCGGTCGCGGTGCAGGAGGGCGGCATGCCGATTCCGCGCGGCGGCGGCGCGAAGCTCGCCGATGCGCTCGTCGGCTGATCCGCGACCACGGCGGCGTCGTGCGAGACCGGCGTCGACGTCGAGCGCGTCGTCGTCCGTTCGGGCCGCGCGGTCGGCGTTCGTCTCGCCGACGGCGACGAGGTGAGCGCGGAGCGGGCGGTGATCGCGGGCGTGACGCCGACGCAGCTCTACGAGCGGCTGCTCGGGCCGGCCGACGTGCCGACCGCGGTGCTCGACGGCGCGCGCCGCTTCCGGTACGGCCGCTCCGAGATGCAGATCCACTTCGCGCTCTCCGAGCCGGCGCGCTGGGACGGCGACGAGCGACTGAACGAGACGGCGATCGTCCACGTCACGCCGGGCCTCGACGGCGTGTCGCGGGCGGTGAACGAGGCGGAGCGCGGGCTGCTGCCGGCAGAGGCGACGGTCGTCGTCGGCCAGCCGCTGACGATCGACGCGAGCGCGCGCGCCGGACGGGAAGGGGCTGCTCTGGATTCAGCTGCAGGAGCTGCCGTGGCGGATCAAGGGCGACGCGGCCGGCGAGCTCGACGTCGGCGACGGGTCGTGGACGGACGACCTGCGCGAGCGGTACGCCGACCGAATCCAGGCGCGGCTCGCGAAGCACATCCCGAATCTCGAGTCGTCGATCGTGAAGCGCGTCGCGCTCGGTCCGCACGACCTCGAGCGGACGAACGTCAACCTCCGGCACGGCGATCCGTACGGCGGCGCGCTGACGCTCGACCAGAACTTCCTCTGGCGCCCGTTCCCGCGGAGCCCCGGCCACTCGACGTCGGTCGAGCGGCTGTTCCACATCGGCGCGAGCACGTGGCCCGGCCCAGGCCTCGGCGCCGGCTCGGGCACGCTCGTCGCCGCGGAGCTCCTCAAGCCGCCAATCTCGCAACGCGCGGTGGCCAAGGTGAAGGCTCTGACGCGGCGCTAGGCGCTTCGACGTTGCCACGGAGGCGCTCGAGTGCCGCCCAGCGCGGGCGCCCGAAACATCCGACGACCCGCGAGGCGTCGACGAACCGGTAGTCGTCGCGAAGTCCGACGGTCGTCGCGTAGCTGCTCCAGCGCGCGTCTTGCGGGCGCTTGCACTCGCCGGCTTCGACGGGATTCCACGCGACGTAGCGGAAGGCGCGGAGAAGGTGCGCGTCGTTCTCGATCGGGATTGCCATGTAGCGCCCGCCGACCGCGTGGCCGCGGCGTCCGTGCCGCCGATTAGCCGCTCGCGCGTAGTGCCAGTTCAGCCGTTGCATCGCCCGGGGCAGGGCGCCTTCCTCGGCGTCGAAGATCGCGTGATAGTGAGTTCTCACGAGGCAGAACTCGACGCAGACGACGTCTTCGCGAGCGAGCATGGCGACGAGTTCGGCGACGAAGCGTGCGCGGTCGACGTTGTCACGAAAGAACGGGTCCGGCCGCGTCGATCCGGTTGCGACGTGGTAGAGGCCTGCGTGAACCGGGCGAGGGCGCCGTGCCATAGCGACCACGATGCCCGTGTTGCTCGGGTACCGCCACTGTCCTTTTCAAGGCTCGACAGACTCGCAACGAAGCCGCGAACAGACCGCGTGGTGTCTGACACCAAACGGCCAAAAGTGTCTGACACCAAGCGCACCGTTGGTGTCAGACACCAGAAGGGCCTGCGGTGTCAGACACCGGCTGGCACCGGCATTCGCGATGCGACCGCTAGAACGCGAAGATGCTGCGGCCGGCCAGCTCGACGCGATAGATATCCGTCGCGAGCTCGAGGTGCGCGTGGAAAGCTGCGGCCGCGCGGTCGGGGTCGTGGCCGGCGCACGCGTCGAGAAGCTCGACGTCCAGCTCCTCGTGCCGGTCCTGGAGCTCGCCCTCGGCAGCCAGCAGCACCGGCCGGTAACGCTCGCAGCTGTCCCACGTCGGGCGGATCAGCCGTACCAACCACGCCGAACGCGCCGCGTCGTACAACGTGAAGTGGAACGCCGCGTGCTCCCGGACCGCCACCCGCACGTCGCCGGCGCGCCGGGCCTCGCGCTCCGCGCCGAGATGCGCACGCGCCTTCTCCTCGTCCTCCGCGCCGAACAGCTCCGCCGCGCGCCGCACGGCCATCGTCTCGAGCGCCAGCCGGATCGAGAACAGCTCCCGCAATTCCTCGACGTCGAGGCCCATGACCTTCGCCCCGTGATGCGGGACGTGCTCGGCCAGCCCGAGCGCCTCCAGCTGCCGAACCGCCTCCCGGATCGGCGAGATGCTCATCCCGAGCGAGCGCGCCAGATCCTCGAGCCGCAACGGCGTCCCGGGGGTCAGCTCGCCGAGGATGATCGCCTCGCGCAGCCGCTCCAGCGCCGCTTCCGCCATCGTCCGGTGACGGACAGTGGCCCCACCGGTGACCTGCGTCGTCCCCTCCACCGACGTGGAGCGTGAATCACACTTGATCAGATGTCAAACGCGTGACACGATTTCGCCCGGCGCATTGACGAATGACTCGCCCCAGCCGCTGTACTCGATCTCGCAGGTGAGCACGCTCACCTCGAGCTTCGCCGACGACGTCCGGACCTATGCCGCCGGCGGTCTCGACGCGATCGGAATCTGGGAGACGAAGCTCGCCGAAGACGGCCGCGACGACGAGGCCCGCGAACAGTTCGAAGCGAGCGGGCTCGGCGCAGCCTCTGCCGTCCCCACAGTCCCGTCGGTCCTCCCGTTGCCGCTGCTTCCCGGCCCCGACGACCCGCAGGAGCGCGTCGAAGCGGTCTGCGCGTCGATCCACCGTCTCGCCGCCTTCGGCCCGACGGCGATCGTCTGCCTCACCGGCCCCGCCGGCGAACGCGACCCGGACGAGGCGCGCGCCGCCGTCGTCGCCGGCCTCCGCACGATCGCGGCCGAGGCCGAGCGCGCCGGAATGCGCATGGCACTCGAGCCGTTCCAGCGCGAGGGAATCGAGCACTGGTCGCTCGTGAACACGATCCCCGAGGCGGTCGAGCTGATCGACGAGGTCGGCAGCCCCGCGTTCGGCATCCAGTTCGACATCTGGCACCTCTGGAACACCCCGGATCTTCTCGACCACATCGAGACGCACATCCACCGCTTCGCCGGCGTGCACGTGAACGACTGGCGGGAGCCGACGCGCGGCTGGGCCGACCGCGCACTTCCCGGCGACGGCGCCGCGGATGTCGCACGTATCCTCGGCGCCCTCGACGCCGCCGGGTGGGGCGGCTACTACGACCTGGAAATCTTCTCGGACAACGGCGCCTTCGGCACGGCGTACCCGGACTCTCTCTGGGACGCCGACTCTGCCGAGCTTGTACGGCGCAGCAAGGAAAGCTTCGTTCGGTGCTGGCAGGAACGGAGGGTTGCGGCGTGAGCCGGGCCCGGAGAGGAGAGGGAATGAAAGGATTCACACGGGCGCGTCTCGCGCTCGTCCTCGTGGCCGTCTCGGCGCTCGGCCTGGCCACGACCGCGGCGGCACGCACACACGCACGGGCCGCCGGCGCTCCGATCACGATCGGCTGGGCCTACGACTCGACTGGCGCGATGGCGCCGTTCGACAACCCGGCGCTCGCGGCTGCGCAGATCCGCGTCAAGCAGGTCAACGCGAAGGGCGGCGTCCTCGGACGGCCGCTCGTGATCAAGACCTGCGACACGCAGGGGAACAAGCCGGCAATCGCGAAGGCGTGCGCCGACAAGCTGCTCGCCGGCGGCGCGAACGTCATCTTCACGACGTGCGACGTCGACTTCGCCGCTCCTGTCGTCCAGGAGGCGATCAACGCGGGCGTGCTCGCGATCGCGCCGTGCATCGGCACCGATCAGATGGGCCCGAAGCGTTTCGGTCCGAAGGGCCGGCTCGCGTTCAGCTTCGGCAACGTCGCGCAGGATGAAGGCTCGGCCATGGCGCAGTACGCGTGGGGCCGCCACTGGAAGACCGCGGCGCTCGCGACGGACACCGTCATCGTCTACTTCAAGGACGTCGTCGCAGCGTTCAAGGCTCGCTTCACCCAGCTCGGCGGCAAGGTCGTCGACCAGGAGACGTACCAGTCGCTCGGCGGCAACAACATCAACAACGTCGTCAGCAAGTGGACCGGCACGAGTGCCGACGTCTTCGTCACCTCGACCGCGGGCGCGTTCGGCGCGCTCTCGACGCTCGTCTCCGGGCTCCGCTCGGCGGGCGTCAACACGCCGATCCTCAACTCGTGGGCCGGTGACGGCGTCTACTGGCTCCCGAAGAGCCCGCAGGTGACGAACTACTACTTCGTCACGTTCGCCAACGCGTTCGGTCAGGATCCCAACCCGGCCGTCAACGTGCTCGCGAAGCAGGTCAAGGCCGGCACGGGCGGCTTCGTTACCGGCTCGGCTGCGATCGACGGCCTGAAGGCCGCGATCCTGCAGACGAAGGGCTCGACGAACGGCGCGCTGCTCGCGAACGCGATGGAGAAGTTCCACAAGGTTCCGACGCTGTCGGGCCTCGTGAGCTTCTCGCCGAAGCTGCACACGGTGTACGGCCGTGCAGTATCGCGTGATCGAGATCAACAACAACAAGCCGCGGGAGATCACCACGATCACCGCGAAGGTCATCCCGAAGATCAACGGTTGACCGAGACGATCGGCCAAGAGCACGAGGGGAGGCCCGGAGGAACGCTCCGGGCCTCCTCCGTCTCCCGTTCGTTCGAGGGAGTGCAGGCGCTCCGCGGCGTCACGCTCGAGTTGCACCGACGTGAAGTGCTCGGGCTGATCGGTCCGAACGGAGCGGGGAAGTCCACGCTCGTCAACGTGCTCAGCGGATTCGACCGCCCGACGGACGGCGCGGTCGAGCTCGAGGGGCGCGACGTCACGCGCTGGCCGCGCGCACCGGCGCGGACGCCACGGGCTCGCGCGCACGTTTCAGCACACGCACGCGTTCCGCGGCCTGTCGGTGCGGGAGAACGTCGAGGTCGCTGCGCTCGGCGTCGGCGTCGCGCCGCGACAGGCGACGAAACGCGCCGACGAGCTCTTGTCCGTCCTCGGCCTCGCGCCGTACGCCGAAGCTCCGGCCGCTGCGCTCGCGCACGGCGACGAGCGGCGGCTCGGCGTCGCACGCGCGCTCGCGACCGAGCCGCGGTTCGTGCTGATGGACGAGCCCGCCGCCGGGCTGCCCGAAGTGGAGGTGCCGGCGTTCGCGGAGCTCGTGCGCTCCGTCCGCGACGACCACGGCGCCGGTGTCCTACTGATCGACCACAACATGGCGCTGATCATGGACGTGTGCGACCGCATCCACGTGCTCGACCAGGGCGCGACGCTTGCGGAAGGCGCGCCGGCGGAGATTCGCGCGAACCTCGACGTCGCCGCCGCGTATCTCGGCGAGAGCGCAGTCCACGAGGATGCCGAGTGACCACGCTTGTCGTCGAGAAGCTCGACGTTCGGTACGGGCCGGTGCAGGCCGTGCGCGGTCTGTCGTTCGAGGTGAAGCCCGGCGAGATCGTCGGGCTGATCGGGCCGAACGGCGCCGGAAAGTCATCGACGCTGCACGCGATCATGGGCGCGGTGCCCGTCGCGGGCGGCGCGGTACGGCTCGGCGACGCGTCGCTTGCCGGCCGGCGGCCGGAAGACGTCGCGCGGAGCGGCATCGCGCTCGTCCCGGAAGGGCGCCGCATCTTCGCCGAGCTGACGGTGGAGGAGAACCTTCGCCTCGGCCTCGCGGGCAGGCGCGCAAACGGCGACGCATCCGCTGCGATCGCCGACGTCACGAAGCTCTTCCCGATCGTGCACGAGTTTCGGAAGCGATCCGCCGGTGCACTTTCCGGCGGCCAGCAGCAGCAACTCGCGATCGCGCGCGCGCTCGTCGCGGAGCCCGACGTGCTGCTGCTCGACGAGCCGTCGCTGGGGCTCGCACCGCGCGTCGTCGACATCGTCTTCGGCGCGCTCACCGCGATCCGCGACCGCGGCCTCGCCGTCCTCCTCGTCGAGCAGCGCGCGCAGCGAACGGTCGCGCTCGCCGACCGCACGCACGTCATCTCGAACGGCGAGCTCCGCGCGACGCTCGGGCCGAAGGACGCCGCGGACACCGACGCTCTCGTGGCGGCGTACTTCTCGTGACGGCCGCGATCCTCAACATCGACTGGCAGACGCTCGCAGACGCGCTGGCGCTCGGCGGCATCTACGCGCTGATGGCGGTCGGGATCGGGCTCGTGTTCGGCGTGCTCCGGCTCGTGAACTTCGCGTACGGCCAGCTCGTGATGGCCGGCGCCTACGCGCTCGCGTTCGGCTCGGAATGGAACCTGCCGGTGTGGGTGTCGATCCTCTTCTGTTTCGCGGTCGTGCTCGTCCTGTCGTTCCTGATGGACCGGCTCGTGTTCCGGCCGCTGCGCGGCCAGACGCCGGCGGTGATGCTCGTCGCGACGTTCGCGGTCGCGTATCTGATGCAGGCGGTCGCGCTGCTCTGGTTCGGCTCGCTCGGGACGATCGCGTCGTCGCTTGCGCCGCTGAACCGGCCGTGGGACCTCGGCGGTGTCGAGATCCGGAAGATCGCGATCGTGACGGTCGTCGTCGCGGCCGCCTGTCTCTTCCTGCTGCGGCTGCTGCTCGACCGCACGTCGGTCGGGCTGCACATGCGCGCCGCGTCGATGGACTTCGTCACGGCCCGGATGCTCGGCGTGCGCGCGAATCGCGTGATCGGCGGCGCCGTGCTCATCTCCGGCCTGATCGCGGCGGTCGTTGCGGTGATGATGACGGTGCAGTCGCCGCTCGTGACGCCGGACTTCGCGCTCCGCGACACGATCATCGTGCTCGCCGGCGTCGTGCTCGGCGGCATGAACCGTCCGCTCTCGGCGACGCTCGGCGGTTTCACGATCGGCTTTGCGAGCGGACTGCTCGGCGGCGCGCTGCCGACAAATCAGAGCCAGTACCTCGACTCGTTTCTCTTCATCGCCGTGATCCTCGTCCTGCTCGTCCGTCCGAACGGGATCTTCGCGCGGCCGGGAGCGGGAGCCGAGCGCGTATGAGGCGGCTTTCGACCTGGCTCGAGCTCGCGGCGCCGGCGACGCTCGTCGTGCTTGCCGCGCTGCTCGGGACGAGCGCGTCGCAGTCGACGCAGACGTACTTTGTCGACACGCTCGTCAAGGTGACGATCGTCGTCGCCCTGTACGTCTTCATCGGGAACTCGGGCGTGCTCTCGTTCGGCCACATCGGCTTCGTCGCGCTCGGCGCGTGGACGGCCGGCGTGCTGTCGGTGCCGGCGTCGCAGAAACCGGCGATCATGCCGAACCTCGCGCACTTCCTCCGCGTCACGACGGTGAGCAGCCCGGCGTCGCTCGCGCTGGCCGCGGCGGTGGGCGCGATCTTCGCACTCGTCGCCGGTCTCGCGATCATGCGACTCTCGGGTCTCGCCGCCGGCATCGCGACGTTCGCGCTGCTCGAGATCGTGCACAACATGCTCCGCTACTACGACAAGATCGGCCCTGGGCTGAACACGTTCTCGTCGGTGCCGCAGACGACGGGAATGTGGCAGGCGGCGATCGGCGCGTTGATCGCGGTTGTCGTTGCGTTCGGATATCAACGGAGCCGCTACGGAAGGACGCTGCGCGCGACGCGCGAGGATCCCGCGGCCGCGGCGGCGACGGGAATCTCGATCTACGTGCAGCGGCTGATCGCGTTCGTTCTCTCCGGTGCGCTCGCCGGTCTCGCCGGCGGGCTCTACGTCCACTTCCTGCCGCTCAACACCGAGGTCGTCTATCTCGACCTGACGTTCATCACGCTCGCGATGCTCGTGATCGGCGGCGCGACGAGCCTCTGGGGCGCGGTTGTCGGCGCGCTCGCGGTGAGCGCGCTCGACTCGTTTCTCGCCTCTGCGGAGAACGGCGTCGACATCTTCGGACACACGCTCGACCTTCCGGCGGGCACGCGGCTCGTCGTCGTCGGCGTGTTGATGGCGGTCGTGCTGATCCTGCGGCCGACCGGGATCACGGGCGGGCGCGAGTTCCGGCTGCCGGGGAGGCGCTCGTGACGCGCGTATGCGTCGCCGGCGCGGGAGTGATCGGCAGCCTGCTCGCGGGGCATCTCGCGCAGGTCGCGGAGGTATCGGTACTGACGCGGCGCGACGACCACGCACGTGCGCTCAACGAGCACGGCCTCCGCGTGTCCGGCCGGTCCGACTTTACGTCGCAGGTCGTCGCGTCCACAGACCCGGCCGCGCTGCCGGATCCCGACCTCGTCATCCTCGCGTGCAAGGGCACGGATCTCGAGTCGCTCGCATCGCGTCTCGAGGGCCGGTTCGCGGGCGCGACGGTGATGACGGTGCAGAACGGGCTCGGCGCGGAGGAGATCGTCGGCGCGCACGGCGACTGGCCGCTGCTCTCGTCGGTGACGTTCATGAGCGGCACGCGCCACGACGACACGCACGTCGAGTACATCCTCGACACCGCGACGTGGATCGGCCCGTACCGCAACACGACGCCGGCCGACGCGCACGCGGTCGCAGACCTGATCGTCGCCTCCGGACTGAAGGCGGAAGCCTTCGACGACCTGCGGCCCGCGCAGTGGTCGAAGCTGATCTTCAACGCGACCGTGAACGCGGTCGCCGCGCTCACCGGGCTCCCGCACGACTTCCATTTCGCGCAGGTCGAGAATCCCGGCGATCTCGGTCTGCTGGTGCGCGATCTCGTCGACGAGGGGAAGGCCGCCGCGGCGGGTGCCGGCGTCGAGCTGTGGGAAGACCCGTGGGAGATGAACGTCCTCGCGACGCAGCGCGGCCACTGGCACTACCCGTCGATGCTCGAGGACGTCACCGCGCGCAGGCCGACGGAGATCGAGACGATCACCGGCTCGCTCGTGCGCGAGGCGCAGCGTGCCGGCGTTCCCGTTCCGCTGCACACCGCGCTCTACCGACTCGTAAAGGCGAAGGAGGCTTCGTACACCGAATGAGAATCTGCATCGTGGGCTGTGGCGCCGTGGGCTCGCTGTTCGCGGCAAATCTTGCGAGTCTCGACGACGTCGAGGTCTGGGCATACGACGCGTCGCAGGCGCATGTCGACGCGATCAACGCGAACGGGCTCCGGCTCAGCGGCGCGGGCGACGTGCATGCGCAGCTGCGAGCGACCTCTGACGCGAAGGAGTTGCCTCCGTGCGACTTCGGCATCGTCGCAACGAAGGCGATGCACACGGAGCCGGCGATCGCGGCGACCGCGCACGCGTTCGCGGACGGCTGCGTCGCAACGGTGCAGAACGGAATCGGCAACGAAGAGGTGCTCGCCGCGCACGTCGAGCGCGTGATCCGCGGCACGACGTTCCCCGCGGGGAAGATTCTCGAGCCGGGACACGTGCAGTGGGACGTGAAGGGCGACACGACGCTCGGCCCGTTCGAACCGCGGCCCGCTCCGTTCGCCGAGGTCGAGCGTCTCGCCGACGCGTGCACGCGCGGCGGCATGCCGACGCACGCGGTCGTCGACGCGCGCGGCCCGCAATGGCGCAAGGTGATCTTCAACGCGGCGTCGAACCCGATCGGCGCGCTCACCGGACTGACGCACGGCCGCGTCTGCGAGCGTCCCGACCTGCGCGCGCTCGTCAGCGGGTTCGATCGACGAGGGAAAGGCTGTCGCGACTGCGCAGGGAATCGAGCTCGATTCCGATCCCGAAGATCTGATCGACTACGCCGCGAAGCCGGAGGTCGGCTACAACCACAAGGCGTCGATGCTGCAGGACGTCGAGGCGCGGCGCACAACGGAGATCGACTATCTCAACGGCGGTATCGTCCGCTTCGGACGCGAGCACGGCGTGCCGACGCCGCTGAACGAAGCGATCTGGGCACTCGTGAAAGGGGTGGAGGAGTCGTGGCAGCACTGACCGGTCCGACGTACACGGGCCTGCCGCAGGAGGAGATCGACCGGCGCTATCGCCTCGTTCGCGAGGCGGCGGCGCGCGACGGTCTCGACGCGGTGATCGTGTGCGGCAACGAGTACACCGGCTTCGAGGGAGCCGTCACGTATCTCTCCGGCTTCGTGATCGTGCACCGGTACGCGTACGTGTTGCTGCCGGTCGACGGCGATCCGTCGATCGTGTTCCCGACCGAGGCGCGCTACGTCGGCGAGCACGGCACGACGTGGATCGACGATCAGGTCTTCGTCGACCGGCCCGGCGACTGGCTCGCCGACAAGGTGCGCGGCAAGCGCGTCGGCGTCTACGGCATGGACTACGTGATGACCGTGCGCGACTACGCGGCGCTCGCAGGCGACTGCATCCTCGTCGGCTGGGACGTCGCGTTCGACCACGCGCGGAAGGTCAAGAGCGAGCTCGAGCTCGAGTCGGTGCGCGACAGCGTCCGCATCAACACCGAGGGCTTCTGGATCTTCCTCGAGAACTTCGAGCCGGGGAAGTCCGAGCGGGAGATCCTCGCGCCGTGCGAGGAGTACTTCGTCGCGCAGGGTTGCGGCCGCTGGACGATGGACATGGTGCTCGACGGGCCGAACGGAGGAGCGCTGCCGGAGTTCAAGATCGCCGGCACCCGCCCGATCGCCGCGACCGACTGCCTGCTCCCGTCGCTCGAGGTCGCGGGGCCCGGCGGCCACTGGGTCGAGGTCTCGCGCGCGATCTGTGCGGGCGAGCCGAGCGACGACACGAAGCGGATGATGGAGGCGTACGACGAGTACTTCGCCGCGGCGCCGACCGCACTCCGCGCCGGCGGGACCGCGCGCGACGCGCACCGCGCCGTTGCGAAGGGCTTCCTCGACCGCGGCTTCCATCTCGGGCACGTCACCGGCCATTCGATCGGAATGACGATGATCGAGTTCCCGAAGATCGGCGAGGACGACGAGACGGTGCTCGAGTCCGGGATGGTGCTGTCGATGCACCCGCACGCGATCTCGGCCGACGGCCAGGCGTGCCTCTACATGCAGGACACGTGGCTCGTGACCGACGACGGCGGCGTTCCGCTCGCGGGGCTCCCGATGAAGATCTTCGACGGGACCGAGCGGCGCTAGGGTGACGTCGTGACCGCCACCGACGAGTTCGCACCGATCCTGCCGGGGCCGGGCGAGAGCGACTACGAGCGCTACCTGCGCACCGACGAGCTGCTCGCGCTGCAGAAGACTCCGGATGAGTGGGCGCACCGCGACGAGCTGCTCTTCCAGACGGTGCATCAGGCGTCGGAGCTCTGGCTCAAGCACGCGTGGATCGAGGTCGAGGAGGCGACGCGGCTGATCGAGGCGCGCGAGCTCGCCGCTGCGATCCGGCTGCTCGCGCCGCGCGATGCGCGTGCCTCAAGTACGTCGACGGATTCCTCGAGCATCTCGAGCTGATGTCGCCGTGGGAGTACCAGGAGGTGCGGCGCGTGCTCGGGCACGGCTCGGGCTTCGACTCGCCGGGCTTCCGCGAGATCCGGCGCGTGTCGACGCCGCTGTACGGCGCGTTCGACGCACTGCGACGCGAGCGCGGGCTCTCGCTGCTCGAGGTCTACACGCAGGGCCGCGAGCACGAGGATCTCTACCAGCTCGCCGAGCTGCTGACGGAGTGGGACGAGCGCGTCGGCGTGTGGCGCTTCCGCCACTTCAAGGTGGTCGCGCGGATCATCGGCGAGGACGTCGTCGGCACGCAGGGCACGCCGGTCGAGCTGCTCGCGGGACTGATCAAGAACAAGATGTTCCCCGAGCTCTGGCGCGTGCGCACCGAGCTGACCGAGCTCGCGAAGCAAAGCGATTGATCCCGCTCGACGAGATACGCCGCGCGCGCGAGCGGATCGGCGACGACGTCACGCGGACGCCGCTCGTCCGCTCGACGTCGACGCGCCGTGCAGAGGTCCTGGCTGAAGCTCGAGTGCCTGCAGCCGATCGGGTCGTTCAAGCTGCGCGGCGCGCTGTCGGCGGTGCGCGCGGCATCGCGGGCGGAGCTCGCCGGCGGCGTCGTGACGGCGAGCGCCGGCAACATGGCGCAGGGCGTCGCGTGGGCCGCGCGCGAGGCGGGCGTGCGCGCGCGCGATCGTCGCGCCGGAGACCGCGCCGCGCGCGAAGCTCGACGCGGTCGAGCGGCTCGGCGGCGAGGTGATCCTCGTGCCGCACGAGGAGTGGTGGCAGACGATGGTCGACCGCGGACACCCGGATGTCGACGGGATGTTCGTGCATCCGGTCGAAGACGACGCGGTGATGGCCGGCAACGGAACGATCGGGCTCGAGCTCGTCGAGGATCTCGCGGCGTTCGACGCGGTCGTCATCCCGTGGGGCGGCGGCGGTCTGACGACGGGAATCGCGAGTGCCGTGAAGGCGCTCCGGCCCGACGTGCGAATCGTGACGGCGGAGCCGGCGACCGCGGCGCCGCTCGCCGCGTCGTTCGCGGCGGGCGCGCCGGCGGAGATCGACTACAGCCGTTTCGTTCGTCGACGGCGCAGGTGGCCGCGCGCTGCTGCCGACGATGTGGGAGCGCGCGCACGAGCTCGTCGACGCGGCGGTCGCGATTCCGCTCGATGACGTCGCCGCCGCGATGCGTCTGCTCGTGTCGCGTGCACGCATCGTCGCCGAAGGCGCGGGCGCGCTCTCGCTCGCGGCCGCGATTCGCGGCGACGCCGGCGAAGGCCGCGTCGTCTGCGTCGTCAGCGGCGGCAACGTCGACGCGTCGGTGCTGGCCGCGGTCCTCGCCGGAACGACACCGTAACCGTCCCTTGTAACACTCTGTTTACTTGCGTCTCGATGCGGGACGAAGCCAGGGCTTCGGCGTCTTGTAACAGAGTGTTACTTGGAGAGCTTCGCGAGCTCGGCGTTGAAGCCGTCGATCTCGTCCGCGGTGTTGTAGTGGATGAAGCCCGACGCGCAGCGCGTCGCTCCGGATAGGGAAGGCTTCTCGCGCAGGCCGAGCGAGTACCAGCTGTCGTGCGCCCACACGCCGAAGCCGCGCTCGGCCAGCGTCGTCGCGCAGCTCCGCCGCGGACACGCCGTCGAGGTTCAGGAGGAACGTCGGCACGCGGCCGTCCATCGTCTGCAGCCCGTACACCGTCGCCGACTCCGGCAGCCCGTCGAGGAAGCGCTGCCCGAGCTCGCGCTCGTATTCCCGGAGCGACTCCATGCCGCCGATCGACTCGAGGTACGCGATCGTCGCGGAGAATCCGGCGAGCAGCTCGTACGGCGCGGTACCGGGCTCGAAGCTTCGGCCGACCGGCTCGACCGGTGCGGGTCGCGCCTTGTACGGGCGCCACGACTCGAGCAGCTCGTGACGGCCGTAGGCGACGCCGAGGTGCGGACCGCAGAACTTGTACGGCGAGCGATGAAGACGTCGCAGCCGAGCGCCTGCACGTCGATCGGCTCGTGGGCCGCGTACTGCACGGCGTCGACCCAGAGAGCGCGCCGACCTCGTGCGCGAGCTCGGAGACCCGCTCCACGTCGATGATCGTGCCGAGCGCGTTCGACGAGCCGACGCATGCGACGACGCGCGTCCGCTCGTCCAGCTTCCGCGCCGAGGTCGTCGAGTCGAGCCGCAGGTCGTCGGTGACGTCGATCCAGTCGACCTCGAAGCCGCGGTCGGCTGCGAGCTCGACCCACGGCGCGACGCCGCCGTCGTGATCGAGCCGCGACGACGAGGATCTGGTCGCCCTCCTTCCAGTCGCGCGACGCCGTGCGCGAGAGCGTGAAGTCGAGAACCGTCATGTTCTGCCCGAAGATGACGTCGTCGGCCGAGCAGCCGAGGAAGCGGCCGGCGTCGTCGCGCGCGGTCGTCGAGGATCCGCCTCGACGCGCTTGCCCGTCTCGTAGGGCGCGCCGAGGTTCGCCGATCGCGTCGCGCAGCGTCGCTGCGATCGCCTCGCCGACCTCGTCGGGAACCTGCGAGCCGCCGGGCGCGTCGAGGAAGACGAAGCCGCCCTGAAGGGACGAGAAGCGCCGCCTGACTGCCTCGACGTCGAGTAGCGTCGTGCTCATGGAGCGAGCGTACCTGGGCCAGACCGGACTTCGCGTCACCCGCCTGATCCTCGGCTGCGGCAACTTCGGCGGCGTCGGCTCGGCGCCGGCGTTCTTCGGCAAGGGCGAGACGAAGGAGGAGGCGTTCGCGCTGATGGACGCCGCGTGGGAGGCCGGGATCACGACCTTCGACACCGCCGACGCGTACGGCGGCGGCCGCAGCGAGACGTGGATCGGCGACTGGCTCCGCACGAAGGGCGCGGATGTCCGCGACGAGATCGTCCTCTCGACGAAGACCTTCGCCCCGATGGACGAGGGCGAGGACCACGGGCTCGCCCCGGAGCGCGTGAAGCGGCAGGTCGAGTCGAGCCTGAAGCGGCTCGGCGTCGACCACGTCCAGATGTTCCTGACGCACGCGCCGGATCCCGACGTGCCGATCGCCGAGACCGCCGGTGCGCTCGACGAGCTCGTCGCCGCGGGGAAGATCGGCGCACTACGGCGTCAGCAACGTCGACGGCGCGCAGCTGCGCGACGCGCTCGCCGCCGGCAGCTTCGCGTGGGTGCAGAACTCGTACTCGCTCCTCGACCGGGAGCCGGAGCGAGGAAGTGCTGCCGCTGTGCGCAGAGCACGGCCTCGGCTTCACGCCGTTCAGCCCGCTCGCGGGCGGCTGGCTCACGGGCAAGTACCGCCGCGACCAGGAGGCGCCCGCAGGCTCGCGGATGACGATGCGCCCCGAGCCGTACGAGCACCTGCGCGACCGACGCCGTCTACGACGCGACTCGACGGCCTCGCGGCCGCGGCAGAGGAGCGCGGCACGACACCTGCGGCGCTCGCGATTGCCTGGCTCCTCGCCGACCCGCGCATCCCCGCGGTCATCGTCGGCCCGCGGCGCGCGGCGCATCTGGAGCCGCCTCTCGCCGCGCTCGACCTCCCGCTGGACACGGCCGAACGGGACACGATTTCCCGGCTGTTTTGTTAGGTCTCTGTCCTTATATATAGGCGGTTGAAACCGACCAGGTTTCGACTACCCTGAGCCGGTGCGCGCCGGGGGTCTGCTCGTCCTGATCAGTCTTGTGCTCGCGATCGCCCCAGCGGCGGTCGGCGACGACGCGCCCCCGCCCAGTTGGCTCCCGCATTCGACCGATGCGACGTGGGAGTACCAGTGGACGGACAGCACCTACAACACGACGCCGACGAAGGAAAAGGTGACGGTCTGCCAGGCGAGCTCGCCTGCGCCGTGCACCGCCGGCGACCCGACGCCGACGAGCTTCCAGCTCACGTGGACGACCGACGGTGAGAACAATCCAGCGGGCGCGCCGCTTAGCCACGGCACGGTTTCGTTCGCCGAGCAGGGTCTTGGTCTCGCAACGACCGACTGGAACAGCAACCTGCCGCCGGCGAACTTTCCGGCGTTGTGCGCAACTGCGCCGTGCGGCAACAGCCTCGCGAGCGCGTACTACAACATCATCTGGGGCTCGCGCTTCCCGACACTCTTCGAACCGTTGCTGCAGGGCACGACGTGGTCGACGACCGGGGGCGACACGCGTGACGTCCCGAGCTCGAGTACGAACGCGTATGTCGGCACAGAGATGGTAACCGTGCCCGCGTTTCCGAACCCGGTGCTCGCGTCGAAGATCCGCTCACAGGTAACGCAGGCGGGCGCGCCGGGTGACCCGTACGGCAGCGGGATTCGCACAACGTGGTGGGTGTACGGCGTCGGTCCGGTGAAAGTCGAGTTCGACCACTCCGGCGGATCGAACGCGCCGGTGACGACGGCCGTGCTCGTGTCGACGAACGAGACGCCGGCGACGCCGCCGAGCGACGCAAACTATTTCCCGTTGAAGGTCGGCCTGACCGGCACGTACCGGTGGACGAATCCGAAGCTCTTTCCGAAGAAGCCCGTCGTCGAGAGCTTCTCGGTCGACCAGCAGTCGAACGGCACGGGTCAGATCAGCGTCAAGAACGTCTCCGGTCCGATCGCGGTCAACGGCTCGTACGGATTCACGACGCGACTCGACGGCGTGACGAACTTCTTCGCGTCGACGTCGAGCAAGACGCTCGTGAAGATGCCGCCGCTTGGACCACGTTCGCTTCCGCCGGATCAACGCCGCCACTTCAGAACGCCGTTCGACCTGCTGACGTTCGGATTCAATCCCGTCATTCCGGCGTATCCGGCAGCCGGCGACACGTGGAAGGGTGTTGCGAGCGGACGCGACTACCAGGTCTACGGCGTGACCGGCACGACGACCGTGCTCGGGATCCAGAGGATCAAGGTTCCGGCCGGAACGTTCAACGCGCTTGCGGTGCGCTCGACGCTGAAGCAACCGGGCTTCCCGTTCGGGAGCGGCGTGCGCACGAGCTGGTTCGTCGCGAACCGCGGGCTCGTGAAGCTCGTGTTCAAGCACGGCGACGGCAGCGTCTCGACCGTCGAGCTGCTCAAGTAGTTCGGCCATGCGG
>CAVQZE010000006.1:0-170980 GCA_963718385.1 uncultured Actinomycetes bacterium | reverse complement strand
GGCGGCGAGTGAGCTACTTGCCGGCGTTCGTCGACACGTAGTCGGCGACCGCGACGATCTGGGCCGGCGTCAGCTTGCCCTTGAAGGCCGGCATCACGGCGCCGCCGTTCGTGACCTGGCGGATGACGGTCGCCTTCGCCGGCTTCAGCTGGTCGAGGTTCGGACCGACCGTGCCCGTCGCGCCTGCGGCGGCCAGCGTGTGGCAGCTCGCGCACTCGCTCTGGAAGATCGCCTTGCCGTCGTTGCCGAGCGCCGACGGCGGCTTCGCCTCCGCCCCGGCGACGCCGGCCACCGACGCGACGTAGGCGGCGACGTCCTGGGCATCCGTGCCCGTGACGAGGTTGTGCGGCATCGGCGGGGACGCCTCCCGGATCTGCAGCAGCACGACGTTCTGGATCGTGCTCTCCTTGAAGCCCTGCTCGCGGGAGGGCCCAAACGACGCGTCGAGGTTCGGTCCGATCGTCCCCGACGTGCCCGCGCCGGCGAGCGTGTGGCAGCCGCCGCAATCGGACACGAACAGCTTCTGCCCGTTCTGCGGGTCCGCCGTGGACGAGGCTTTTCCGCCCGTGCCGCAGCCCGCCGTGACGAGAACGGCCGCGACGGCGAGCGACAATCCGAGAGCGACCCGGCGCACGGCGGGAGTCTAACCAGGCGGGCTGACTGCGACGACGGTTAGCGCTTCGCTTAGTGCTTCGCCGGCTCGAGCGACTTGATCAGCTGCCGGACCTGCGCGGCCGTCGACGCGTCGGGACTGAGCTTCAGGTACGCCTTGTACGCCGCGACAGCGGTGGCGTTGAACGTGGTCGAGCCGGTGATCTGCGCGGCGGTCTGCGCGGTGTTCCCGAGCTGGAACTGTGCGTTCGCGTTGCCGGGCTGGAGCTTCGCGAGCTGCTGGTACGTCGAGACGGCGCCGGCGTAGGCAATCGACATGCGCTGGCCGATGTTCTGCGCGGCCGTGCCGGCCAGCGACGACTGGGACTGCTCGATCGGGTTCGTCCCGAGCGCCGTGCCGAGCTTCCCGGCCGGGATGAACGCCGCGCTCGGGGCGGCCAGCTGCTCCCGCGTGTACGCGGCGCCGTACTGGTTCTGGTAATCGCCGGCCTGCGAGAGCTGGAGACCGGCGAGCTCGCTCAGCGCCTTGCCGTCCTTCTTCTGGATCGCGATGTACTGCTGGAGCGCCGTGATCGCCGAGGCGGTGTCGCCCTTCCCCTCGTACGCCGTCGCCAGCTTGCGGTAGCCCGCCGCAGCGCCCGGGTTCTTCGCGATCTCCTTCTGGGCGCTCGAGACCGACGTGCCGCTGTGGTGGAAGATGTTGATGTTCGTGAAGAGGTCGCTCAGCCCGTTCGAGCCCGACCCGACGCCGAGGAACGCGAAGGTGACGGCGAACAGGATCGCGAGGAAGAAGTAGGCGAACTTCGCCTTGCGGCGCATCCGCGAGAAGAAGAGCTGCTGGTTCGGGTTGCCGCCGCTCGAGTGGTGGCGGCCGCGCACGCGGCGCTTCGCCGGCTGGGCGGACGCCGCCTTCGCCTGCTGCTTCGCCTTGACCGCGGCCCTTGCCATCGCGCGCTCAGGGTACCGATCAGGACTCGGAGGCCGTTGGAGCCTGGAACGTGCTCGGAACCCGCTTCTCGATCAGCACGGAAACCCAGATCGATGCCTCGTAGAGAATCCAGAGCGGGATCGTCTCGATCAGGGTCGTGATCGGGTCGACGCCGGGCAGCGCGACTCCGACGCAGGCAACGATGAAGTAGCCGTAGCGGCGTGTCTTCCGGAGCTTCTGCGTCGAGATGATCCCGAGCCGGGTCGCTCCGATCACGAACATCGGCAGCTCGAAGACGATCCCCATTGCCACGAGCACCATCGCGGCGAAGGTGTAGTAACTCTTGGCCCGCACCATCACGTCGAACTGGTTCGAGTCGTAGCCGAGCAGGAAGTGAACGGCGGCCGGCAGGGCGAGGTAGTAGCCGAAGAGGACGCCGCAGACGAGGAGCGCCGCCGCGGCGATCACGAACCAGCTCATCGTCTTCGTGTGCTTCTGCTCGAATGCCGGCGCGAAGAACGCCCACGTCTGCCAGAGCAGGATCGGCAGCACGATCAGCACCGCAGCGTAGAAGCTGACCCAGAGCGACGTCATCAGCGGCTCGGAGACGTCGAACGTCACCGGCTTCCCGAGATGCGTCGGCAGCGCCGAGTTCAGGAGGTCGAGGATCCGCCGGTGGAACGCGAAGGTGACGATGAACGCGAGCCCGACCGCGCCGAGGCAGACGAACATCCGCTGGCGGAGCTCCTCGAGGTGCTCGACGAGCGTTGCCTCCTCGCCGTGACTGAGGCGACGCGGCAGGCGTTTCATGACCGGCCTAGACGGAGTCGTGCTCGCTGGGAGGGACCGGCACAGGCTCGGTTGTCGTGGGAGGCAGCTCGGGCGTGATGTCGTTCTTCACACCGCTGACCGAGTCCTTGAACTCCCGCATCCCCGACCCCAGCGACCGGCCGATCTCCGGCAGCCGCTTCGCGCCGAAGAGCAGCAGCGCGAGGAGCAGCAGGCCGACGATCTCCAGAGGCCCAATGTTTCCCATGCGTCGATGGTAGCTGTTTCCTGGGCCCGTGCCCATGGAGGCCGATAGGTCTCGGGTAGAATGCGGGCTGACGCTTTCGGGGCGAAAATCCCCGCAAATTCGAGGAGAACAGAGGTTTCACATCGTGGGATTGCTGAGGCTGGAAGATCTGCACGTCGCGCTCGAGGACGGCACCGAGATCGTGAAGGGGGTCGACCTCGAGGTCGACACGAACCAGGTGCACGCGATCATGGGCCCGAACGGCTCCGGGAAGTCGACCCTCGCCTACGCGATCATGGGCCATCCGGCCTACGAGATCACGAGCGGGCGGATCATCCTCGACGGCGAGGACGTGACGGAGATGGGCGCCGACGAGCGCGCGCAGCGCGGCCTCTTCCTCGCGTTCCAGTACCCGCACGCGATCCCGGGCGTGACCGTGACGAGCTTCCTGCGCAGCGCGATCAACGCCGTGCGCAAGGCGAAGAACGGCGGCGTCGAGGATCCGATCGCGATCCCCGAGTTCCGCAAGGAGCTGCTCGCCGAGATGGACCGCCTGAAGGTCAGCCGCGAGCTCGCGTCGCGCTACCTCAACGACGGCTTCTCCGGCGGCGAGAAGAAGCGCGTCGAGATCCTGCAGATGGCGATGCTGAAGCCGCGGATGGCGGTGCTCGACGAGACCGACTCGGGCCTCGACATCGACGCGCTCCGCGTCGTCGCGACGGGCGTGAAGGAGCTCGTCGGCCCGGAGATGGGCGCACTCGTGATCACGCACTACCAGCGGATCCTCGACTACATCACCCCCGACTTCGTCCATGTGTTCGTCGGCGGGAAGATCGTCGAGGAAGGCGGGCCAGAGCTCGCGAAGAAGCTCGAGGCGGAGGGCTACGCGCCCTACGAGGGAGTTGCTGCGTAATGGCACAGACCGAGACCGAAGTCGTCCAGGGGATCGGCTCCGACTACGCGATCAAGTACGGCTTCTCCGTCGACGAGGACTACTTCTTCAAGTCGGGCCGCGGGCTCTCGCATGAGCTCGTCGACGCGATCTCGTCGCACAAGAACGAGCCCGACTGGATGCGGAAGTTCCGGCACAAGAGCCTGGACTACTTCAACGCGCGCCCGCTGCCCGAGTGGGGCGGAAACGTCGCCGAGATCGACTTCGAGAACATCTTCTACTACATCAAGCCGACCGAGAAGCAGGCCAATTCGTGGGAGGACCTGCCGGCCGACATCAAGGACACGTGGGACAAGCTCGGCATCCCCGAGGCGGAGAAGAAGTACCTCGCCGGCGTCGGCGCGCAGTACGAGTCGGAGGTCGTCTACCACAAGCTCCAGGAGGATCTGGAGAAGAAGGGCGTGCTCTTCCTCGACATGGACTCCGGCGCTGCGCGAGCACGAGGACGTCGTCAAGCAGTACTTCGGGACGATCATCCCGCAGAACGACAACAAGTTCGCGGCGCTGAACTCGGCCGTCTGGTCGGGCGGCTCGTTCATCTACGTGCCGCCGGGCGTGTCGATCGACATGCCGCTCCAGGCGTACTTCCGCATCAACGCGGAGAACATGGGCCAGTTCGAGCGGACGCTGATCATCGTCGACGAGGGCGCCTATGTGCACTACGTCGAGGGCTGCACCGCGCCGATCTACTCGACCGACTCGCTGCACAGCGCCGTCGTCGAGATCGTCGTCAAGAAGGGCGGCCGCTGCCGCTACACGACGATCCAGAACTGGTCGAACAACGTCTACAACCTCGTCACGAAGCGCGCCGTCGCGCATCAGGACGCGACGATGGAATGGGTCGACGGGAACCTCGGCTCGAAGCTGACGATGAAGTACCCGGCGATCTGGCTGATGGGCGACCGCGCGCACGGCGAGGTGCTGTCGATCGCGTTCGCCGGCAAGGGCCAGCATCAGGACGCGGGCGGCAAGTGCGTCCACATCGCGCCGAACACGACGTCGGTCATCACGTCGAAGTCGATCTCGAAGGACGGCGGCCGCGCCGGCTACCGCGGGCTGCTGCAGGTCGGCAAGGACGCGCACGGCTCGAAGTCGAAGGTCGTGTGCGACGCGCTGATCCTCGACGAGGACTCGCGCTCCGACACGTACCCGTACATGAAGATCGAGGCGGACGAGGTCGACATCGGCCACGAGGCGACCGTCTCGAAGATCGGCGCCGAGCAGCTCTTCTATCTCATGTCGCGCGGGCTGAACGAGGCCGAGGCGAGCGCGATGATCGTGTCGGGCTTCGTCGAGCCGATCACGAAGGAGCTGCCGCTCGAGTACGCCGTCGAGATGAACCGGCTGATCCAGCTGCAGATGGAGGGTTCGGTTGGCTAGAGCAGAGGCCGTCGAGGCCTACGCAAGCCTCCCGATCCCCGACACGACCGAAGAGCACTGGCGCTTCACCGATCTGTCGGGGTTCGACCCCGAGTCGTTCGCGTCCGACGGCGCGGGCGCCGAGATCTCGACGATGCTCGACCTCGACGTCGCGGGCTACGCGACGGTCACCGAGCACGGCATCGACATCTCGAAGGCGCCCGACGGCGTGCAGTTCATGCCGCTGCCGGAGGACTACGAGCGGCTGTACTCGCTCGTCGGCTGGACGGAGAAGTTCGCCGCGCACAACGCGGCGATGTGGAAGCACGGGCTGCTCGTCGTCGTCCCGAAGGGCGTCGTGCTCGAGAAGCCGCTCTACGTGCGGATCGCTGTCACGGGCCAGACGTTCTGGCGCCTCGTCGTCGTCGCGGAGGAGGGCGCGCGGGCCTCGATCATCGAGGAGTACGCGTCGCCGGCCGCCGACACGGCGGCGTACTCGAACGCGGCGACCGAGCTCTTCGTCGAGCAGAACGCGAAGCTCGAGTACGTCTCGCTTCAGAATCTCTCGCAGGAGTCGTGGCACTTCGCGACGCACCACGCGCGCGTCGAGCGCGACGCGGAGCTCGACTGGGTCGCCGGCGGCTTCGGCTCGAAGAAGGGCAAGGTCCGGATCCAGAACGACCTCAACGGCCCCGGCGCGACGTCGCGCGTCACCGGCGCGTACTTCGCCGACGGCGAGCAGCACATCGACTACGACACGTTCCAGGAGCACATCGCGCCGAACTGCGAGAGCGACTTCGCGTTCAAGGGCGCGCTCCGCGACAACGCGACGGCGGTCTGGCGCGGGATGATCCGCGTCGAGCCGGACGCGCAGAAGACGAACGCGTACCAGGAGTGCCGCAACCTGATGCTCTCGCCGACGGCGCACGCGGTTCCGATCCCGGGGCTCGAGATCCTCGCGAACGACGTGCGCTGCACGCACGGCGCGACGGTGAGCCGCGTCGACCGCGAGCAGCTCTTCTATCTGATGGCGCGCGGCCTGCCGCGGGCCGAGGCCGAGCGGATGGTCGTCCGCGGCTTCTTCCAGGACGTGCTCGACCGGATCGAGCTCGAGCCCGTGCGCGACGCCGTCACGGCCGCGCTCGAAGCACGCATCCCGCAGGTCTAGTGCTCGCGGGCTCGTGCCGCTGCGGCGCGGTTCGCTACGAGGTCGCGGACGAGTTCCTCTACGCGGCGAACTGCCACTGCTCGCAGTGCCGCGCGGCGACCGGCTCCGCGTTCAAGTCGTTCGCCGGCATCGAGAGGGAGAAGCTGACGGTCACACAGGGCTTCGACGACATCGCCGTCTTCGGCGAGGACGACGACCTCAACGACACGCGCTGCGCTGCGTGCGGCTCGTTCCTCTTCTCCGTCATCGGCGAGCGGGTGCACGTCGCGATGGGATCGCTCGTCGACGAGCCGTCGATCCAGCCGGAGTCGCACATCTTCGTCGGCTCGAAAGCGCCGTGGTTCGAGATCACGGACGACCTCGAGCAGTTCGAGGAGTACGCGGAGTAGCTACTCGATCTTGGTGATGTAGGCGCCGACGAGCTGCGCCGTCTGCTGGTCGACGCCGCCCGCTCGCCGGCCGGCGTGGCCGTCCTGGAAGTGCGCGAACGCCGCCGTCGACGCGATCGGATTCACCTCGTCGTCGGTGTGGTCGTGGAACGAGACGTGCAGGAACGAGTCGTCGGCGAGCCGCAGGACGATGTAGCTCACGTTGTCGGGCTTGTTCGCGGCGAGCTCGTCGAAGACGCCTTCGATCCGCCGCTGGTTCTCATCCGCGTCGTCGGCGGACTGCATCGCGTAACGCGTGACCAGTCTCTTCTCCATGAACGGCTCCCCCTGGCTAGACGGTGATCACTACTTTGCCTTGCGCGTGCCCTGCTTCGAGGTAGCGGATCGCCTCGGGCGTCTCGCTCAGCGGGTAGGTGCGGTCGATGACCGGCGTGATCTTGCCGCTCTCGAGGAGCTCCGCGAGGACGAGCATGTCTTCGCGGCTGTGCTTCGCCATCAGCGGCACGAGCGTCTGCCCGACGAACGGCGACAGCAGCAGCGATCCGACAGGACGCACGAGCGGCGAAATCCAATTTCCCATGTCCGGCTTGCCGCCGACGGTCACGAGCGTCCCCTTCGCCGTCAGCGCCTTCCGGAACTCCGAAAGGGACCCGTTGCCGACGTTGTCGACGATGAGGTCATACCGCCGGCCGGCGCGCGCGAAGTCCTCGGCGGTGTAGTCGACGACATAGTCGGCACCCAGCGACCGGACGAGCTCCACGTTCCGCGTGCTGCAGACGCCGGTCACCTCCGCACCGAACGCCTTCGCCATCTGCACGGTGAACGTGCCGACGCCGCCGGCCGCGCCGTTGACGAGCACCGTCTGCCCGGGCTGCACCTTGCCGCGGTCGCGCAGCGCCTGGAGCGCGGTCACCGCCGCCGTCGGCACGGCCGCCGCCTGCTCGAAGGAAAGACCCGTCGGCTTCGGCACGAAGTTCCCCCGGCCGCCGCGCACGTACTCCGCGAAGGCGCCGCCGCGCGAGCCGAACACCTCGTCGCCGGGCCGGAGCCCGGTCACGTTCTCGCCGACCGCCTCGACGACACCGGCGAGGTCGATGCCCGGAATGCTCAGCTTCGGGCGGCGCAGCCCTCCAGTCAGGCGCACGAGGTACGGCTCGCCCCGCAGCGTGTGCCAGTCGTACGGATTCACGGACGCCGCGCGAACACGGACGAGCACACCGTCGGCATCCATGGCAGGCGCGTCGACCTCCCGCAGCTCGAGCTCCTCCGGCGGGCCGTACTCGGTGTTGACGATCGCCTGCATCGCTGCTCCCTTCGACATACAGTGTAAGCTTACGGCGTAAAGCTAGCATACGGCGTGGCCCGCATTCCACTGACGAGAGATCGAATCCTCGAGGCCGCGCTCGCGATGGCGGATTCAGGCGGAATCGAGTCGCTCTCGATGCGCAAGCTCGGCCAGGAGCTCGGGGTCGAGGCGATGTCGCTCTACAACCACGTCGCGAACAAGAACGACCTGCTGCGGGGCATCGTCGACCTCGTCGTCCACGAGTTCGAGCTGCCGGCCGCCGACGGCGACTGGGACGCGGCACTCCGCGCGAGCGCGGTCTCGGCACACGAGGCTCTCCTCCGCCACCCGTGGGCGTGCGGACTGATGATGTCGCCGGCTCTCGTCAGTCCGGCGCGGCTTCGCTACATCGACGCGCTCCTCGCGCGGCTCCGCGCCGCCGGCTTCTCACCGGAGACGACGTACCACGCGTATCACGCGCTCGACAGCCACATCTTCGGCTTCTCGATCTGGGAGGCCAGCCACATGGCGAATGCAAAGGAGGTTCCCGACCCGGCGGCCTTCGCGCGCTCGCTGTCCCTCGAGGACTACCCCGATCTCACCGAGCACGTCGACCAGCACCTGACCGGCTCGGCGCGCCGCGACGAAGGCGAGTTCGAGTTCGGGCTCGACCTGATCCTCGACAGTCTGACTCGGATGCGCACTCAGTCCTCGCCGTCCCAGTAATCGAGATCCGGCCCGGGACGGCTGAGGAGGATCCGCTCGCCCGCGACGCTGCGGGAGCCGATCTTGCCGCTGTCGAGGTACTCGACGATGTCCGGCTTCACGAGCGTCGAGAGCATCAGCACGCGGATCGGCGAATCGGTGCGGTTGCTGACCTGGTGCGCGCCGTCCTTGCCGCGCACGAAGCAGACGACGTCACCCTCCGTCAGATCCTGCTCGCCCTCGGGCGTGCGCAGCGTCGGCGTACCGCGCACGACGAGAAGCCACTCCTCGTTCGCGTGGTGGACGTGGTACGGCCACAGCCGGTCGCCGGGCTCGAGCTCGTACATGCTGCCGCCGATCAGCTCGGCGCCGATCCGCGCGCCGACCCACGCGTCCTTCGAGCGCCAGCCTTCACGCTCCTCGACGCGGTCCCACTCGTCTCCGTGGAGATTGACGATCTTCACTGCGGCTCCTCCGTCTCCTCGCACTCCAAACAGATCCAGTCTCCCGCCGGCTCCTTCCGCGCGCTCAGCGCCGCGGGCACCATCGTCACGCCGCAGGCAGGGCAGATCGGCGCGCGCTCGTCGTTGTCGTTCATGAGGTGCGGCCGAACCAGCGGGCGGCCCGGCTCACGCCGAAGTCGCGCTTTTCGACGACGAGCGCCTCGGAGGGTGCGTTGAACACGCCGGTGCGCGTCGGGCCCGAGAGGAAGTCGATGTCGACCCGGCCCACCGTTCCGGCGCCGAACTCGATGTAACAGGAGCCGCGCCCGTCGTACGCGCCGGGCGGCTCGTCGCCGCGGAGCGATGCGATCAGCGACTCTGCGACGACCCTGGCGGCGCTTTCGGCAAAGACGCCTGCCTTCGGGACGCCGACGGTGGCGACGTCGCCGACCGCGTACACGCCCGGAAACTGCGTCTCCAGCGTCTGCGGGCTCACCGGGATGTAGTCGTCGACGGCCATCCCGCTGGCGAGCACGACGTCGGGCGCGCGATGCTTGGGCACGCCGAGGAACAGGTCGAACGGCAGCTCCGAGCCGTCGTCGAGCACCGCAACCTTCTGCGCCGCGTCGAGCGAAGCGACCCGGCGGCCGGCGACGAATCGGATCTCGCGTTCCGCAAAAGCCGCGATGAGCGCCGCGGAGGTCTCTGGTGACGGCGGCACAGGCGTGTCGAACGGGATCACGATCGAGATCTCGCAGGCGTCACGCACCCCGCGCGCCGTCAGGTAGTCGTGCAACATCAGAGCGCATTCGCTCGGCGCCGGCGGGCATTTGAACGGCGCGCCACAGACGCCGATCAGCGCCCTGCCTGCCGAAAAGTCCGGCAGCAGCTCGGCCAGCCGCTCCGCGCCGGCGACGGAATAGAACTCGTTGCCGGCGTCGGCCAGACCCGGCGTCGCGTCGAGGTCGTAGTCGGCGCCGAGCGCGACGACCAGTACATCCGCCTCGTGGACGCCGGCGTCGGTCGTCACCTTCCGACTCTCCGGATCGATCGCGGTCACGCTCTCCCGCAGGAAACGAACTCCGGTCTTCGCGATCTCCCGGTACGGAAGCCCTACGGCGTCGACGGTCTCGCGTCCGAACAGCACGTCGAGCTTCGAGTATCCGAATACGAACGCATCGCTCTTGTCGACCAGCGTGACCTCGAACGCTTCGCCGGCAGATTCGGAGAGGAGTGTGGCGAGCTCGAGACCTCCGAAGCCCGCGCCGAGAATGAGGACTCGCGGCATCGCGAGCCAATCGTAACCCGGGCTAGCCCGCGGACTTGACGGTCGCGCTCACGGTGCCCTTGGCGCCGCGGAGCGTGAACGTGTGCGAATGCTTCGCGCCGGCGACCTTCGCGCTCAGGACCTTCTTGCCGACGTGCAGCGTCACCTTCCACGACGGCGCCTTTCCCTTCCAGGTCACCGTGTAGTGCGGGGCGCGGACAACGACAGCGATCGCCGTCGCGGACTTCGCATGCGAGGTGCCGCCGCCTGTCGATGTGCCGCCGCCGCCGGTCGTCCCACCGCCGCCGCCGGTCGTTCCACCGCCGCCACCGGTCCCACCACCGCCGCCGCCGCCGGTCCCACCACCGCCACCGCCGCCGCCGCCGCCGGACGACGACGCCTTCGACGGCGGAGGCGCAAGCGCGAGCGTCTCGAAGTCGCCCTCGGCGACGACGGTCGGGCTCGTACCGTCGACCTGCATCGTCCAGAGCTCGTCGGTGTCACTCTCCGCCGGCGCAACGGGATCGTCCTGGTTGTCGTCCGCGTTCGTGCTCGACGCGTCGCGTGAGAATGCGATCGCGCTGCCGTCCGGCAGGAAGTTCGGCCAGTAGTCGGTGTCGGAGGTGAGCTGCGCGACAGTGCCGCTCGCAACGGACGCGGTGAAGATCCCCGGATTGTCGAATGCACCGGCGTACGCAATCGTCTTGCCGTCGGGTGAGAACGAGAGCCGGCCGCCGTTGAAGAGGCTCGCGCTGAGATCGGTTGCGAGCTGCCGCACCGTTCCACCCGCCACCGGCTGCACCTCGAGCGCGACGACCTCGTCCCCGTTGCCGTCGACGCCGTCGCGGACGAACGCGACCTGCGTCTGGTCGGGCGACAGCACCGGCAGCGAGTCGGTCGCGTTGTCCGGCGTTGCGACGATCGACTTCGGCGTTCCGCCGCCGACCGGAACCGTGTAGATCCCGGCGTCGAGCGTGTCCGAGCCGCCCGGCGCGATCGAGAACACGACCAGCTTCCCGTCCGGCGAGATCGACCCGTCCTGCGCGCCGACGGTGCCGGCGATCGAAGCCGGGGCCCCGCCGGCCGCCGGCACGAGCACGAGCTGAACGTCGTCGCCCGAGGAGAGCGCGAGCACCTGCTTCCCGTCCGGCGAGACCGAGAGCGCGCCCATCGACGCCGAGCCGTCGTTCTGGAAGACCGGCGACTCGCCGCCGGCCGAGACGGTATTCACGAAGAGGTCGCCGTTGAGATCCGAATAGGCGATCGGGGTCGACGAATCGAGCCGGGCGGGCAGCGCAGAAGGCGCCAGCACCGCAGCAGCCGTGACCGCACCTGCCGCGCAGGCGAGGAGAACGAACGAGCGCACGATCACGTGATAGCACCGTCTGCCGGGCCGCGACTCCCCCGGAAGGCACACTTAACCAACGCTTTACCCAGCGGAATCGGGAAATCCACCCCGACCCCTCACCCCGAACTTAGCTTGGGCTGGAACAATCCCAGGCTCAGCGAACCAGGGAGGTCTCCGTGTCGGAGCAGGCGAAGAGCTCGGTGTTGACGCCGAGTGAGATCAGCGAGCGGCTGGAGCAGGCCCTTTTCGAGATCAGACGTGTGATCGCAGGGCAGGACGCCATGCTCGAACGCGTCCTCGTCTGCCTGCTCGCGCAGGGCCACCTCCTGATCGAAGGCGTCCCCGGGCTCGCGAAGACCCTGACGATCAAGACGACCGCCGGCGTGCTCGGCGGCTCGTTCGCGCGCGTCCAGTTCACGCCCGACCTCGTTCCCGCCGACCTCGTCGGCACCCGGATCTACCGGCCGGACCAGGGCAGCTTCGACACGGAGCTCGGGCCGGTCTTCTGCAACTTCCTCCTCGCCGACGAGATCAACCGCGCGCCCGCGAAGGTGCAGTCCGCGCTGCTCGAGGTGATGCAGGAGCGGCAGGTGACGATCGCGCACACGACGTATCCCGTGCCCGAGCCGTTCCTCGTGATGGCGACGCAGAACCCGATCGAGTCCGAGGGGACGTACCCGCTGCCGGAGGCGCAGGTCGACCGGTTCATGCTGAAGATCCTCATCGACTATCCGGAGCACGACGAGGAGCTGACGATCGTGCAGCGCCAGCTCGTCGCCCAGCCGGAGCTTCGCGAGGCGCTCTCGCTCGACGACCTGCGCGAGCTGCAGAAGGCGGTCTTCGACGTCTACATCGACCCGGCGCTCGTGAGCTACGCGGTCGGGCTCGCCGCCGCGACGCGCACGCCGGAGAAGTCAGGGCTCGGCGATCTCCGCGACTACATCTCGTACGGCGCAAGCCCACGCGGGCCGATCAGCATCACGCAGGCGGCGCGCGCGCTCGCGCTGCTCCGCGGCCGCGACTACGCAACCTCCGAGGACATTCGCGCGCTTGCGAAGGACGCGCTGCGCCACCGGCTCGTGCTCAGCTACCAGGCGTTGGCGGAGAGCGTGTCGCCGGATGCGATCCTCGACCGGGTGCTGGCAGCGGTGCCGGTGCCGGAGGTGAGCCTGGCGCGTCCGAGCGCCGCATGAACGTGGCGCCGCTGCTCGGGAAAGGCACGCCCGAGCGGCCGGGCCCAGGCCCGCTGCCGATCGAGCTGCTCCGCGCGCTCCAGATCGAGATCGGGCGGCGGATGGAGGGCATGCTCGCCGGCGACTACCGCTCGTCGCGCTACGGCGTCGGCGTCGAGCTCGCGCAGGTTCGTCCGTACGTTCCCGGCGACGACGTCCGCAAGATGGAGTGGAACGTCACCGCGCGCACGGGGCAGCCGCACGTCCGTGTCGACCTCGCGGAGCGCGTGCTCGTGACGTGGCTCGTCCTCGACACGTCGCCGTCGATGCAGTTCGGCACCGGCGAGCGGCGGAAGGCCGACGTGGCAGACGGAGTCGCCGTCGCGACCGGCCACGTCGCGACGCGGCGCGGCAACCGGCTCGGCGTCGTCACGTTCGGCGACTCGACACCGAAGACGCTGCCGCCCGCGCAGGGACGCATGGGGCTGATCGGGCTCCTCGCTGCGCTCGACGGCGAGCCGGAGCAGGAGCGCGTCGGCGCGACGTCGCTCGGCGCAGCGCTCACGCGCGCGAACGTCATGGCGCGCCAGCGCGGCATCGTCGTCCTCGTCTCCGACTTCCGCGGTCCGCTCGACTGGCGCAAGCCGCTGCTCGACCTGATGAGCCGCCACGAGATCCTCGCCGTCGAGATCCGCGACCCGCGCGAGCAGGAGCTGCCCGACGTCGGCGAGCTCTGGCTCGTCGATCCGGAGACGGGGAAGCAGCTGCGCGTCGACACGCGAAGCAAAACGCTGCGTGACCGGTTCGCCGTCGCGGCGGCGGAGGAGCGGAGCGGCGTCGCACGCGTGCTGTCGTCGCTCGGCGTCCCGCACGTCGTGCTGTCGACCCAGGGCGACTGGCTGCGCGCGTTCGCGACGTTCCTTGGAGGCCGTCGTTGAGCTTTGCGCGCCCGCTCGCACTCGTCGCGTTGATCGCGGTTCCGATCCTCGTCGGGCTCTGGTTCTACAACGAACGCCGGCGCAGGGAAGGCGCGTCGCGGTTCGCGAGCCTCGCGCTGCTGCCGAACATCGTCGACCGGCAGCCCGGGAGGCTACGGCTGATTCCGCCGATCCTGTTCCTGCTCGCGCTGACGGCGATGATCGTCGGCTTCGCGCGGCCGCACGCGGTGATCAAGGTGCCGCGGCACGAGGCGACAGTCGTTCTCGCGATCGACGTGTCGCGGTCGATGAAGGCGACTGACGTTCTGCCGACGCGGCTCGACGCGGCAAAGAACGCCGCGAACGCGTTCCTCGACAAGGTGCCGGACACGTACAGCGTCGCGCTCGTCGCGTTCGGCAGCCGCGCGTTCGTCGCCGTCCCGCCGACGCTCGACCGCTCGATCGTCCGCGCCGGCCTCGACGATCTCGTCCCCGGCGAAGGAACGGCGATCGGCGACGCCGTCCAGCTCTCGGCACAGATCGGACAGCGACAGCGCGCCGCCGACGGCACGGTTCCGCCGACGTCGGTGCTGCTGCTCTCCGACGGCGCACCCGACGGCGGACGCGTCTCGGCGACGGTCGCCGAGCGGAAGGCGAAGGCGCTGCACGTCGCGGTCTCGACCGTCCTCGTCGGAACGCCGAACGGCGTGGTCACGCAGCAGCTCGTCGGCGGCTACACGGAGCAGATCAAGGTGCCGCCGAGCCCGGGCACGCTGCAGCAGATTGCAAACGCCACCGGCGGCCAGTTCTTCCGCGCCCGCACGAGCACCGAGCTCGCTTCCGTGTACAAGCATCTCGCGACGCGCGTCGGGCACAAGACGGAGAACCGCGAGATCACCGATCTCTTCGCCGCCGGCGCAATCGTCTTCCTGCTCGTCGGCGGCGCGCTCTCCGCATTCTGGTTCCGGAGGGTCCCGTGAAGCTCGTCGCCGCCGCTCTCGTCGTGGTCGCCGCCGGCGTCGCCGCCTCCGCAGCGAGCGCGACGAACGAGTGCAAGGGTCTCCAGGTCTGCGTCCCCGTCACGGGCCCGTGGGTGCTCACCGCCGCGAACGCGGACGTGCAGTACCAGCTCGCGTGCCCGAAACGCTTCATCGTCGGCGGCCTCGATGCAGAGCTGAGCGTGCGCGGGATCGCCGTGAGCTTCCGCGGGGCGCTCGGCAGCCCCGTCAATCCCGGCGTCACGACGACGAGCGCCGCAATCTTCATGGGCCGCCTCCAGCGCACCGGCATCGCGGCGGCGAGCTTCCGGCCGCACATCGGCTGCATCCCGGCGTCGGGCGGCGGCCAGCGCGTCCCGACCGCGTACCGCGTGTTCCCGCCCTCGCAGCCGACGCTGCCGGAGATGACGGAGATCCCGGTCGTCGCAGGAACGCACCGCTACGTGCGGAGCTGCAAGGCGCGCGAGCGGCTCGTCGGCGCGACGCACGCGATCGCGTTTTACACCGACACGCCGCCGACGCGTGCGCTCGCCTCGTCGGTCACGACGGCGCAGACCGTGCGCGGCGGGCGGCTCCATCTCGCCGTCCACGCGGGTCCGGCCGCTGCCGAAGTGAAGGCGGTCGTCCAGGTCGATCTGAACTGCGTGGCGGCCGGATGACGTTCGGCAGCCCGTATCTGCTGCTGTCGCTCCTCGCGATTCCGCTCGCGGTCGGCATCTGGTGGCTCGCCGAGCGGCGGCGGATGAAGTACGCCGTGCGCTACACGAACCTCGACGTGCTCGCGACCGTCGCGGTCGGGCGGCGATGGCGGCGGCTGCTTCCGGCGGTGCTCTTCCTCGCGGCGCTCGCCGCGCTGTGCGTCGGCCTTGCGCGCCCGTCGCTGCACCGGATGGTGCCGACGGACAACGCGACCGTCGTCCTCGTTCTCGACGTCTCCGGCTCGATGCAGGCGAACGACGTGAAGCCGACGCGTCTCGTCGCGGCGCAGAAGGCGATCAACTCGTTCCTCGACCGCGTTCCGCCGCGCCTGAAAGTCGGGCTGATCCTGTTCGCCGGCGAGGCCGACGTCGCAACGCCGCCGACGACGGATCACGCGCTCGTCCGCCAGGCGGTCGCTGACGCCGGCGCGTTCCGCGGCTTCGGCGGTACGGCGATCGGCGACGCGATCGCGGCGGCGGTGCAGCTCGGCCTGAAGTCGGCCGGGATCAACGGCTCGAGCTCGCTCGCCGCCGTCCGCACGGTCGCGCCGACGAACTCGCCGGCCAGCTCGCTCGTCTCGATCCTGTTCCTCTCCGACGGCCACCAGACGCGCGGCATCCTGCAGCCGCTCGAGGGCGCGGCGCGCGCGAAGAAGGCCGGGATCCCCGTGTTCACCGTCGCGCTCGGTACGAAGAACGGGAAGATCACGAACTTCCCGGGCGGACAGTACGGCGGCGGCAGCGGCTTCGGTATTCCGCCCGGCTTCGGCGGCGGCCGCTTCTACGGCCTCCAGCCCGACCCGACGACGCTTCGGGCGATCGCGAAGGCGACCGGCGGCGAGTTCTTCCGCGCGAACTCGGCCGGCTCCGTGCAGGCGGCGTACGCGAAGCTCGGCTCGAGCATCGGCCGCAAGCCCGGCCATGTCGAAGTGACCGCGGGCTTCCTCGCCGGGGGCGCGATCCTGCTTGTGCTCGCAGGCGTGCTCTCGGCGCTCTGGGCGCCGCGGCTTCCCTAAGAGCGAACGAGCGGCTTAAATTTTATGCGGTGCGGCTCGAGCGCTTCGGGGCCGCGGGTTTCCTTCACCCACTCCGCGTACTCGCCCCACGTTCCCTCGAACCACGTCGTCTGGCTGTCGCCCTCGAATGCGAGGACGTGCGTTGCGATGCGGTCGAGGAACCAGCGGTCGTGGGTGATCACGACGGCGCAGCCGGCGAAGTCGAGCAGCGCCTCCTCGAGCGCGCGCAAGGTGTCGACGTCGAGATCGTTCGTCGGCTCATCGAGCAGCAGCACGTTGCCGCCGCTGCGCAGAAGCTTCGCGAGGTGAACGCGGTTTCGCTCGCCGCCGGAGAGATCGCCGACGCGCTTCTGCTGATCCGAGCCGCGGAAGTTGAACCACGAGACGTACTGGCGTGAGTTCACTTCTTTCTTGCCGAGCTCGATCGTGTCGAGGCCGCCGCTGATCTCCTTCCAGACGGTGCCGGCCGGGTCGAGGTCGGCGCGCGACTGGTCGACGTATGCGAGCTGCACGGTGTCGCCGACCTTCAGCGTCCCGCCGTCGGTCTGCTCCTCGCCGGCGATCATCCGGAACAGCGTCGTCTTGCCCGCGCCGTTCGGGCCGATCACGCCGACGATCCCGGCGGGCGGCAGCGAGAACGTCAGGTCCTCGACGAGGAGCCGGTCGCCGAAGCCCTTCTGGACGCCCGTCGCGTCGATGACGACGTCGCCGAGCCGCGGTCCGGGCGGAATGTGGATCTCGACCTTGTCGAGCTTCACGTTCTGCTCTTCCGCGTACAGCTTCTCGTACGCGGCGAGACGCGCCTTCGACTTGTCGTGCCGCGCGCGCGGGCTCATGCGCACCCACTCCAGCTCGCGCGCGAGCGTGCGGCGGCGCGCGGACTCCGTCTTCTCCTCGACGGCGAGCCGCTCCTGCTTCTGCTCGAGCCACGACGAGTAGTTGCCCTTGAACGGGATCCCGCGGCCGCGGTCGAGCTCGAGGATCCAGCCGGCGACGTTGTCGAGGAAGTAGCGGTCATGCGTCACGGCGACGACGGTGCCCTTGTAGTCCGCGAGGAAACGCTCGAGCCACGCGACGGACTCCGCGTCGAGATGGTTCGTCGGCTCGTCGAGCAACAGGAGATCCGGCGACGACAGCAGCAGCCGGCACAGCGCGACGCGGCGGCGCTCGCCGCCTGAGAGCGTCTCGACGTCGCGGTCGCCGTCGGGCACGCGCAGCGCGTCCATCGCGTGGTCGAGGTGCGAGTCGAGCTCCCATGCGTCGGCGCGGTCGATCGCGTCCTGCACCTTTGCCTGGTCGGCGAGCAGCGTGTCGTAATCCGCGTCGGGCTCGGCGAACTTCGCGGAGATCTCGTTGAAGCGGTCGAGGAGATCGCGCAGCGCGCGAACGCCGTCCTCGACGTTGCCGCGCACGTCCTTGGCCGGATCGAGCTCCGGCTCCTGCTCGAGCAGCCCGACCGACACGTTGGGCGAGAGCTCCGCGACGCCGGACGACGGCTCCTCTTTCCCGGACATGATCCGGAGCAGCGTCGACTTTCCCGAGCCGTTCGGCCCGAGCACGCCGATCTTCGCTCCCGGAAGGAACGACAACGAGATGTTCGCCAGCACCTGGCGGTCGGGGCCGTAGAACTTGTCGGCCCGGTACATCGTGTAGACGTACTCGCTGCTCACGCACGCGACGATAGCCGTCAGGCGGAGCTACGGAGCGAACGCATAGACGGCGTTCGTGCCGCCGCCGGCGATCACGATCCGCTTCCCGACCGTCGTCGCCGTCGGATCCGTGAGCGGTGACGGCAGC
Organism: uncultured Actinomycetes bacterium; assembly: GCA_963718385.1. Classification (GTDB taxonomy): domain Bacteria; phylum Actinomycetota; class Thermoleophilia; order Gaiellales; family Gaiellaceae; genus Palsa-739. Next base: position 152,911 of record CAVQZE010000006.1, on the reverse strand, counting down.
AGCGCCGCGGTCGAGACGGCGCCCGTCGCCGGGTCGATCTGCAGCACCGTGCTCCCGCCTGCGAGGTAGAGCTTGCCGCCGAGCGCGGCCATTGCGGCGTGGTCTTCGGGCGCCGGCAGCGCACCGATCCGCCGGGTCCGCCCGGTCCGCGTGTCCACCGCGAGGATCGCGCTCGAGGTCCCGGACGGCGTCAGACCGCCGGCGACGTAGATCGTCGGGCCGATCGCGGCGACGCCCGCGTAGCGAAGACCTGACGGCAGCCGCGCGACGGTCTTCGTCGTGCCGCCGCCTCCGTAGCGGAGGACGGCGGACGCGAACTTCACGCTCGTATAGCCGCCGACGAGGTACGCCTTGCCGCCGATCGTCACGGCGCCGAGATCGGAAAGCGGTTCGTCGAGCCGGCCGGCCCGCGCCGTAGCGGACCCGGACGGCGCGACGCGCGCGATCGCGTCGGATGACGTCGCCTGGCCGCCGCCGAAGAGGAGCACCGAGCCGCCGACGAGCGCAGCCGCCGCGTCATGCGTCGGAATGGGAAGCCGGCCCGCGACGCGGAGATGCTGCGGCGTTCCGACGAGCACCTGGTCGGTCGACGTGCCACCCACCTCGCCGCCGAGCAGCATCAGCTTCCCGCCGGGCAGCGCGACCGCCGAGGCTTTCGCGATCGTCTGCGGAAGCGAGCCGATCCGCGTCACCGTTCCGAATGTCGCCCGCGTCGTGTGAGCGCCGGCAGGGACGGCCGGCAGCAGGTCGAGCCCGTCCGGCTTGTTCAGGTAGCCCGGCGCCGACCCGGGTTGGTTCAGGTGGCCGTACGACCAGACGACCTGCTTCGTCGCCGGGTCGACGACGAGCACGCGGTGATGCCAGTCGTCGGTGATCGCGATCATCCCGTTCGGCCAGCGGACGGCGAGCGACGGCCGGTCGAGCGACCAGACACCGGTCGGCGCGAACGTCCAGACGATCTTCCCGCGCGGCGTGATCTCGTCGACGCGGCCCGGCGTGTCGAAGCCCGCGACGAGGATGTTCCCGTCGGGGAGCAGCTGCGCGTCGGACGGGTAGCTCGTCGGGGTGCGCACGGTGTAGACGAGACGGCCGCTCTTCGAGATCCGGTCGACCCAGCCGCCGATCTCCGTGACGAGCACGCCGCCGTCGGGAAGCGGCGTCGCGCCGTTCGGCGACGACAGCCCCTGCGGCGGGTTGTGGCCGCACGCGCCGGCGTGGCCGATCTCGCGCACGACCTTGTGCGCGCGGTTGATCAGCAGCACGCGGCAGTTCTGGATGTCCGCAACCATGAACAGTCCGTTCGGGAGGAGATACGCGTCGTCCGGATTCGAGAGGTAGCCGAACGCGGAGCCGCGGACACCGGCGTGCCCGAACGTCCAGACGAGACGGTGCGCCCTGATCGAGATCTCCCCGATCTGCTGGTTGTATTCCTCGTTCGTCGAGATCGCGGTGTAACCGGGCGTGAAGAACGCGTCGTCCGGATCGTGGAAGGACTGGCCAGGCCGAACGTCCCCGGGTCGCGGGAACTGCCAGACGATCTTTCGCGTCGCGGGCGACACGATGATGATGCGGTTGTTGTTCCGGTCGGCGATCATCAGGTAGCCGGGGACCGGGCCGGGCTTCAGTGCCGGGAAGCCGAGGCGCTGCGCAGGTGTCGGTGCAGGTGCCGCGACGGCGAGCACCATTGCGCCGAGCGCGAGGCTACGCATGCAGGTGAATGGTGCCCACGACACCGTTGTTGTCGTCGGCAGGGACCCAGGTCGCGCCGACCCAGCGGAACGAGCCGCTCCGCATGCGGCACCGCCCGGAGAAGCTCGTCATCCCGACCCGCGTCACGCGGCCGCGGCACACGTCGCCGCTCGGGAGGTACTCGAGCTGCAGCGACGTCGCCTCGAGTGCCTGCGGCGAGACGAGCAGGTCGGCACGGACGAGCAGCTTCTGCGGATTGTCGGCGCCGCCGACGAACGAGACGATCTGCTTCAGCGCGGTGCCGTTGCGAATGACGCGGCCGTTCAGCTGCTCGCTCACCTTCGACGCGTTCCACGGCCGCACAGTCTTGTGGAGCGGCCCGAGCATCAGCAGCGGCAGTCCGACCAGCACAGCGGCACCGACGGCGACCATCCCCGGCGAACGGAGCCCGAATCCGCCGACCCGCCACAGGAGCAACACGGCGACGGACGCGACGGACACGCCGTAGAGCGCGGCGAGCCACGGCGCGCTGCGGTCGGTGCCGGCGAACATCCCGTGCAGCGAAGCGGCGCCCCAGACGGCGAAGTTCGCGTAGTGCGCCTTGCGCCAGATCCGGTGCGGGATCTGCTTCCGATACCGGTTGGTGATCGCGAGCGCGAGCAGGAGCTCGGCGGCTGCGATCCCAAGCCCGGTCCAGAGCGGCCGGTACCGCGAGGTCAGCGGGACAAGGAGCTGCGTCAGCGAGAACGGCATGAACGAGTCCGCCGCGATCGCGAGAACGTGGATCCCGATCAGCGACCCGACGAGGAGCCCGCCGAAACGGTGGACGTCCTCTGCGGCGAAGCGCGGCCAGCGCCGCGTCTGCACCTTGCCGCCGAGCGCCATCCCCAGGCAGACGACGACAGTGAGGACGACGTACGCGGCGACACCGGACGCACGCGCGGCATACCAGATCGCAGGTGACGCGGTCAGGTGCACACGGCCTCGCGCGTCCCGCGGCTCCACGCAGCGTTCGCGGTCATGGCTCCGTCGCGGTCGACGAAGCGGCCCGGAAGCCCGCGTGCGTCGAGCCAGTCCGGCCCGGCGTCGCCGTAGAGGAATGCGGCCTTCGCCGCGACGTCGGCGGCGAGACAGGTCGCGCCGGAGACGGTGACCTGCAGCCACGGCGACGTCGACGGCCTGCCGGTTCGCGGGTCGACGAGGTGATGTTGCTCCTCGCCGCCGCGGCGCCACCGGCGCGAGGCGGTTCCGCTCGTTGCGAGCCCACCGCGCACGACGCGCACCGAACCGCCGCCGGGAAGGCCCACGTCCACGGCACCGCGCACGGCAAGATCGCCGCCCGCCGAGACGAAACCGGTTCCGCGAACCAGTGCCGCCGCCTGGTCGACCGCGAGTGACTTGACGACGCCGTTGAGGTCGAGTGCGACACCCGGCGGCCGCCGGAGAATGAGCCCGTCGAGCCGGACGCGGCCAAGGCTCGACGGCGCGGCGGGACCGGCCGGCGCGGGATCGTCTCCGAGCTCGCCGAAGTCGCAGTCGTATCCCGCAGCCTCGAGCGCAGTCGCAAGCGTCGGGTCGACAAGCCCGCCCGTTTCGGCTGCGGCGCCGAGAGCGATGTCGAGAGCGCGGGCGAACAGCGGCGAGACCGTCAGCGCCCAGGCGCGCGACGCGTTGACCCGCGAGAGCTCGCTGTCGGGGAGGAAGCGGCTGAACGCGCTCTCCCAGCGTGCGAAGACGCCGGCGACGTCGTCCGGATCCGCGCCGGAGACGACGATCTCGCAGCCCATCGCGCGGAAGCGGTGCACGCCGCTCACGACGTGCTCGTGACGACGGGGGGCGGCTGGACCGGCGGTGCGATCTGGCCCGCGGCGACGGTGCTGCGGCGAACCGCGAGATCGAAGGCCGCAGGCGCCGCGAGCGGCTTCGCCCGGTGCTTCGCGTGGCCGGGCGCGTGCGTCTTCGCACCGGTGAAGGCGACGCCGAAGGCCAGTGCCGCAAGGGCGCCGAGAACGACCTTCGCTCCGCGCGCACGGGCACGCGCGGCCTCGATGCGCGAGCGCTTGTCGACGTCAGGCGACCGGCGGGCCACGATCCCGAGTATCGGGCGGGTTCCTGTGAAGTCTCTGTGACGCGCGTTAACCGGCGTTGAACCCGGCCGCCGCCCGTGGCATAACCAGGATATGCGCCGGATCGCACTTGGCCTCGCCGCCCTGGCTGCACTCGCCGCCGCGCCGGGAGCGGCCGCGTGGACGACGCTCTCGGGCGGCGTCGTCAACATCGTCGTCCCGTCGATGATCGTGACGCAGGCCGGCACCGAGCTCGTCTCGTTCGACTCGCCGAACGCCGACACGATCTCGGTCTCGCGCAGCGCGGGCGCGCCGAAGGTGGTCGTCGCGAACGACCCGATCGCGGGACGAACGCAGCTCGTGCAGCAGCCGAACGGCGCGATCCAGCTCTACTTCCCGAACGCGGCGGGCGTCGGGCGGATGACGTCCACGGACGACGGCAACTCGTGGACCGGCCCGATCCAGACGTTGTCGCACACCGTCGGCGGCGTCGAGGGCGCGGCGGTCATGCCCGACGGAACGCCGGTCTTCTCGCAGGACGGCACGGGGTTCGTGAACGTATTCCGCGGTCTGAACGGCGAGACGGTGAAGAACGTCTACACGCGCTGCTGCGGCTACGGCGAGTCGCTCGCCGTCGACTCGACCGGGATCGTGCAGGTCGCGTTCTACTCGAACGCCGACGCGGACGGCGCGTTCGTCTACGAGCAGCTCGGCGGCGACCTGAGCCCAGGCCCGGCGCTGGCGCTGAAGCCGACGGCGCCGCACAACGACCGCGTCCCGCTCGTCTCCGACAAGAGCGGCAACACGTTCCTAGCGTGGCCGCCCGGTTATCCGACCGCGACCGCCTTCACTGTCGTCCCGTTCCGAGGGGGCCTGCCGTCCGGAGACGGCGTGACGTTCCGCGCGAACTTCACCGGCGGCGACCCGCACATGGCGCTCTCCGTCGACAGCGCCGACCGACTCTGGGCAGTGTGGACCGGCCAGGGCGCCGTCCACGTCGCGCGCTCGCGCTCGCACGGGATGGATTTCGGCGCGACGGTGAGCGCGTCGGTTCCGGGCACGGCGTACCAGGTCTCCGCCGTCGGCATCCCCGGGAACCCGGGCAAGATCGACGTGATCGTCAACACCGGGAGCTCGCTCGTCGAGCAGTCGCTCCCGCCCGGGCTCTCCGTGAAGATCTCGAAGACGACGAAGAAGGTGGGGAAGCGCAAGCTCGTCACGTACTTGGCGCAGGCGCTCGACGACGGCGTCCCCGTGCCCACCGCGACGTTCACCGTCGGCGGCCACACGGTTCACGCCAACTCCAGCGGCAAGGCGAAGGTCGGCCCAGGCTCAGGGAAGGCTGCAGCGCCGGGCTATGCCGCCGCCTCTTTCAAAGTCCACTAGCGGGCTACGATGATCCCATGGCTGTAACCGCCCAGCGGAAGCTCGATGCGCGCGCGCTCCGCGCCGATTTCCCGATCTTCGAGCAGAAGATCCACGGCAAGCCGCTCGCATATCTCGACTCCGCGAACAGCTCGCAGAAGCCGCGGCAGGTGATCGACGCGATGTCCGAGTTCTACGAGACCTCGTACGCGAACGTGCACCGCGCCGTCCATGTGCTCGGCGAGCGCGCGACGGCCGGACTCGAGGGCGCGCGCGACAAGGTTGCGGCGTTCCTGAACGCGCGCGAGTCGCGCGAGATCATCTTCGTCCGCAACGCGACGGAAGGGCTGAACCTCGTCGCGTATTCCTGGGGCCTGAACAACCTCGGGCCGGGCGACGCCGTCGTCGTGACGGAGCTCGAGCATCACTCGGTGTTCGTTCCGTTCCAGTACATCGCGCGGCGCCAGGGAGCCGAGTTCGTGATGCTGCCGCTCGACGAGAACGACGAGGTCGACTACTCCGGGCTCGACGAGATCGCGCGCACGCACAACGTGAAGATCGTCGCGGCAAACCTCGTCTCGAACTCGCTCGGCACGATCGCCGACATCGCGCCGCTCGTCCGCTGGGCGCACGAGCAGGGCGCGATCTTCGTCTGCGACGCGGCGCAGGCGGCACCGCATCTCCGCGTCGACGTGCAGGCGCTCGACGTCGACTTCCTCGCGGTCTCCGGCCACAAGATGTGCGCGCCGAGCGGCATCGGCGTGCTCTGGGGCCGCGCGGCGCTGCTGGAGAAGATGGAGCCGTTCCTCCTCGGCGGCCACATGATCAGCTCCGTCCGCTACGAGAAGACGACGTGGGGCGAGCTGCCGCACAAGTTCGAGGCGGGGACGTCGCCGATCGTCGAGGCGTACGGGCTCGGCGTCGCCGTCGACTACCTCGAGGCCGCCGGTCTCGACCTGATCGAGGCGCACGAGCACGAGCTCGCGGCGTACGCGCTGACGCGCCTCGCGCGAGGTTCCGGGGATCACGCTGTACGGCCCGCCCGCCGACCGCCGCGCCGGCGTCGTCTCGTTCAACCTCGACGACATCCATCCGCACGACGTCGCACAGCTGCTCGACCAGGAGGGCGTCGCGATCCGCGCCGGCCACCACTGCTGCCAGCCGCTGATGAACCATCTCGGCGTCCCGGCGACGAACCGCGCGAGCTTCTACCTCTACACGATTCCCGAGGAGATCGACCAGCTCGTCGACGGACTCGCCGCCGTGCGTAAGGTGTTCGCGTGAACGAGTTCGAGCAGATGTACCGCGAGGTGATCCTCGACCACTACAAGAACCCGCGCGGGCATGGGGTGCTCGACGATGCCGACGCGGAGGCGGACGGGCAGAACCCGCTCTGCGGCGACGAGGTCTCGATCTACGTCGCGTTCGGCGAGGACGGCGAGACGATCGACGAGGTGAAGTTCTCCGGCCGCGGCTGCGCGATCTCGCAGGCGGCGACGTCGATGCTCACCGAGATGGTCGCGGGGCGCACCGCGACCGAGGTCGCGACGCTCGACAAGGAAGAGCTGCTCGAGGAGATCGGGATCCCGCTCACCCCGGTCCGGCTCAAGTGCGCGCTGCTCGGGCTGACGACGCTGAAGGTCGCGCTGCACAAGGCGAAGGGCACGCCGCTGCCCGACGGGCTCGCCGGGTTCGACGAGCTCGAGCTGACCTAGCGTGGCCGCGCTCGACGTCGCCCCGGCGGACGAGTTCCCGCCCGGCTCGATGAAGCTCGTCGTCGTCTCCGGCTCGCGCATGGTCGGCGTCTACAACTGCGCCGGCTCGCTGTACGCGATCGAGGACCGCTGCTCGCACGACGACGGCCCGCTCTGCGAGGGCGACTGGGACGAGGAGGCGTGCACCGTCGTCTGCCCGCGGCACGGCTCCGCATTCGAGCTGTCGAGCGGACGGCCGCTCTCGCTGCCGGCGTACGAGCCGGTCGAGACGTATCCGGTGGAGATCGTCGACGGCGTGATCCGTGTCGACGTCTCTTAACGGGGTCTGACCCCGTTAACGTCTCTTAACAGTGACTGTCACCGTTAAGAAGCGCTGCTGGGGCGCGAACGACCCGCTCTACGTCGCGTACCACGACGACGAATGGGGCCGTCCGGTGCGCGACGAGCGCGGCCTCTACGAGCGGCTCTGCCTCGAGGGCTTCCAGTCCGGGCTCGCGTGGATCACGATCCTGCGCAAACGCGAGAACTTCCGCGCCGCGTTCGCCGGCTTCGACCCTGAGAAGGTCGCGCGGTTCGGCGAGCGCGACGTGAAGCGGCTGCTCGACGACGCAGGCATCGTCCGCCATCGCGGCAAGATCGAGGCGACGATCGCGAACGCACGCGGCGTGCTCGCGCTCCGCGAGACCGACACGCCGCTGCCGGAGCTGATCTGGTCGCACCGGCCGCAGAAGTACGGCGTCCCGCGCACGACCGCCGACTGGTTCGCGCAGACGCCGGAGTCGAAGGAGCTGTCGAAGAAGCTGAAGCAAGCCGGCTTCCGCTTCGTCGGCCCGACGACCGTGTGGGCGGCGATGCAGGCGTGCGGCGTCGTCAACGACCACTTGAAGACGTGCTGGGTGCGCGCCGACGTGGAGCGCGAGCGCGCGTGATGCTCGCGCTGGTCGCGATCGTCGCCGCGCTCGCCCACCCGGCCGCGCCCGCGCACAACGGGCTCGTCGCGTTCGACCGCTGCTGCGGGCTCGCGTCGACGGGGATCTACACGATCCGCCAGAACGGCACCGGCCAGCGGCGGATCTTCCGGCCGCTCGCAGACGACGCGCCGCTCACGCCCGCGTGGTCGCCGAACGGAAAGCAGATCGCGTACGTTCCGGGCTCGCCGACCGGCGGCCTCTGGGTGATGAACGCGAACGGAACCGGCCGCCGCCGCATCGTCCGCGGCAACGGCGACCCGCTCTTCCCGAGCTGGTCGACCGACGGAACGAAGATCGTCTTCGCCGACACCCCTCACCGCGGCTCGGGCTTCCACGATCTCTACGTCGTGCGCGCGAACGGCACCGGGCTGCGGCGGCTCACCTCCGCGCCGGCCGACGAGACCGCGCCCGCATGGGCGCCGAACGACCGCTCGATCCTCTACGCGCGCGGACGCGACATCTGGACGATGCGCACCGACGGCACGCGGCAGCGGCTGCTCCTCCACAACGGCCGCTCGCCGTCGTGGTCGCCCGGCGCGACGCACATCGCGTTCATCCGCGCCGGCAACCCGTGGATCGCAAACGCGAACGGCACCCTTCAGGTTCGCGTCGTCAGCGCGCCGCAGCCGCAGATCTCCGTCGCGTGGTCACCGGACGGCCGTTGGCTCGCGACGGCGCCGATCGACCGCGGCAACATCCTCCTGATCCGCGCCAACGGCTCGCAGACGACGCCGCTCACGAACGCGGCAGGCTTCTTCAACTCGTCGCCGGCCTGGCAACGAGTGCGCTAGCGAGCTCGAGCAGCTCCTCCAAGCCGAGCGCATCGGACTGCAGCCGGATTGCGGTGCCGTCACGCGCGAACCCGACGGCGCTCGGCGTCCCGAGCTCGTCGTCGGGAGCGCACGTCGTGTAGACGACGCCGTCGCGCTCGATCTCCTCGAGCTGGGGGTCGAAGCCCGGCCAGGACAGCTTGCCCTCGCCTGCGCCGCTCTCGGTCAAGATGAGTGACCCCGTGCCGCTGGAGCGGTGGTAGAAGAGCGCGAGCATCGGCTCCGTCGGCGGCCGCAACCGGCTCGGGTGATAGCTCACGTGCGGCTCGCCCCAGCCCTCCGGCGTCGAGGGAAACGCAAAGACTGCGAATGGCGCCTCATCGATCGCCTCCTCGAGCGTGTACGTGCGGTGCGCCGTTTCCGGCGAACGAACCTCCTCGCCCGGCGGCGGGACGAACACGAACGTTCCGTCCGGGAACTCCTCGTCGAATGCGATCTCCGTGAGCTCCGCCGACGACATCTCGTCGTCACCGAGATAGGCGGTACGCCGGAGAACGACGCCCCGAGCGCGGTCGACGACCAGCTCGAAGCGATCGGCGCCGGTCGACACGCCGAGCCGCATGTGAACGTGAAAGTCGTCGAGATCCACGCGCGGCCGCGCGTGGACGAGGAATACGTCGCCCGCGGGCTCGACCCGGTCGAATTCGAGCACGCCGGCCAATCCGCTTGGGTCGAGGAACTGTCGGAGCTCGTCGCCTCCACCGGCGCCGAAGCGGGCGCGCTCCTCGTCCGGAAGCCCGGCGTTCGACACGGCGCCGATGTCGGGCGTGTACATCCACCAGAGCTCGCCGTCCCTCACGATCGTCTGCGCGTCGGATTCCTCGCGCAGGCGGTTAGGCGGCTCCCACCAGAAGCGAGTGCGCACCTCGTGGATGTCCGGCGGCGGCTCCCCGTCGCCGGTCGTCGCGAGAGCGAACTGCACGACCGAGCCGCGGCCCGGAGACCGCCGCTGCCGGCGCTGCTCCCGCCGGATTCCCTCAGTCGTGAGCCGAAGGCTGTGACGGTGCAGAAGCACTCCGCGCGCCGTCCGCCACCGGTTTCGGGCGTCGTAAAGCAGCTCGAGGACCTCGCCCAGGTGCTCGGTCACGCGACTCAGGATACGCTCGTCGGATGCTCGACGATCGCGTGCGCGCAGTGCTAAGGCGCCTCGAAGAAGAGGACGCCGACGAGCGCGCGCAGGGCCTGCCGTCGGCTGTCCGCTCACGCGCCGTCGCGCCGACCACCGGCCGCTTTCTCTTTTCGCTGGTCGCTGCGCAGTCCGACTGCGCGGTGCTCGAGCTCGGCGGCTCGCGCGGCTATTCGTCGATCTGGCTTGCCGCCGGCGTCCGCTACCTCGGCGGGCGGCTCCTCTCCTTCGAGAGCGATCCGCTCAAGGTCGAGGCGTGGCGCGCCAACATCGCGGAGGCCGGCCTCGACGAGTGGGCAGAGCTCGTCGACGGCGACGCGCTCGAGCTGCTGCCCGGCCTCGAGGACGTCTTCGACGTCGTCTTCATCGACGCGGAGAAGGACATCTACGAGGAGCTCTACGAGCTCGCCCGCCCGAAGCTCGAGCCGGGCGCGCTCGTGATCGCGGACAACGTCACCTCGCATCCCGACCCGCTCGCGCAGTACTCCGCGCGCCGCCAGGCCGATCCGACGACGGTGAGCGTCACGGTTCCGCTCGACCGCGGCCTCGAGCTGACGACGATCCTCAAATAGAAAGACGAAGGGCCGCTTGCGCGGCCCTTCGATCCGGTGACCAGCGTCCTATTTGGTAGAGGCGCTTCCTGCTCCGGGCCAACCGATGATTCGGCGGCCGGGCGGCGCGAAACGCGTCGTCCCCTACGCTGGCTAGGCGATTCCCCGTGGGTCCGGGGACGCACCTCTACCCGCTGGTACCTCCACTGCCCGTACTTGATGAAATCACTGCCGGACCACCTCCTTTCCGCGGTAACGAGACCTTAGCGGACTAGGCGGCTGCAGCGACGGACGCCTCGGCGGCGAGCGTCTCGAGGACGGCGCGGAGCTTTTCGGCGAGGTCGATCTCGTCGAACGCCTCGTGGGCGCGGGGGACGGCGAGCTCGGCGGTGGAGACGCGTGCGCCGGCGATCCCGAGGGCCTTGCGGAGGTCGGCCTGCGCCCACATCGCGCCGAACTGGCCGGTGCTGGCGCCGATCACCGCGACGTCCTTGTTCGCGAGCGAGGCGTCTCCCCTCGGCCGCGACGCCCAGTCGACCGCGTTCTTCAGCAGGCCGGGAACGGAGCCGTTGTACTCCGGCGTTGCGAAGAGGATCGCGTCGGCGGCTGCCCAGTCGTCCCGGAGCCGGCGAACCGACTCCGGGAGCTGGTCGTTCTCCAGATCCTGGTCGTAGAGCGGCAGGTCGCGGATGCCGTCCCAGAGCTCGACCTCGACGCCTTCGGGTGCGGCCCCGGCGGCGACACGCAGCAACTGCGTGTTGTGCGAGTCGCGCCGCAGGCTTCCCGAAACGGCCAGGACCTTCATCGCTACGCCTCCTGGTGGATCAGGGCGAGCTCGGCGATGAGCTTGACGTCGTTCGCCACGTAGTCGCCGCCGCCGGTCTGGTTCGGCGCGTTCCAGCTGACGCCGTAGTCGGTGCGGTCGATCCCCGTCTCGAGCCGGAGGCCGAGGCGCTCGCGGCCCATCGGATCGGTGACCGGCGCGGACGCGACAGCGCCCTTGAGCTCGACCTGGTGCGTGACGCCCTTGATCGTCAGCTCGCCGGCGCCCTCGACGCCGTCGCCGTCGACGCGGTGCAGCTCGGTCGCGCGGAAGGAGATCTCGGGGTAGCGGGCGGCGTCGAAGAAGTCCGGCGTCTGGAGGTGGGCGTTGAGGTTCTCGTCCTTCACGTCGACGCTCGCGATCTTCGCTGAGCCCTCGAGCGTCGGCTCCTCGCCGCCGGTCAGGCTGACGTTGAAGTCGTTGAAGCCGCCGCGGAAGGTGTTCACGCCGGCGTAGGCGACCTCGAAGGACACGTGGGAATGCACCGGGTCGGCCGTCCACGTGCCTGTGGGAGCGATCTGCTTGGTGTTCTCGATGACTGACATCTGTGCTATTGCCTCCTGGTGCGTTTTGCATATATACTTGCGATGTCAACGATGTTACCGGAGAAAGATTGCCCAGTCAAGTATTGACCGCACAACCTCTGACCGAGCCAGGGCTGTCGGCCTGGACGCGGTTCCTGCGTGCCCACGCAGCGGTGACGCGCGAGCTCTCGACCCGGCTGGAGGCGCAGCACGGGCTGACGCTCAGCGATTTCGACGTCCTCGTCCAGCTCTACTACGCCCCTGACCGGCGCATGCGCCGCGTCGACCTCTCGCGGTCGGTGCTCTTGACGGCGTCCGGCATCACGCGGCTGCTCGACGGCCTCGAGCGATTCGGCTGGGTCGACAAGGCGCGGTGTGCGTCCGACGCGCGCGTGAACTACGCCGTCCTGACCGACGCCGGCGTCGAGAAGTTCGAGGCGGCGCAGGAGACGCACCTCGCGGACGTCGAGGAGCTCTTCGGCTCACCGTTCAGCGAGAAGGAACGCGGCGAGCTCGCGGCGCTGCTCGGCCGGCTGCCGCTCGCGGAGACCTCGCCCGCCTGCACCGAAGACGGGGAGGCGGCATGACCTACGCGTTCTCGTCGCTCGACGAGCTCGGCGAGGGGCCCGGCTTCCGGAAGATTCGCGCGGCGCTCGGCGTCACTGCGTTCGGCGTCAACGCCACCGTCTACCCGCCGCATTACGACGGCCCCCGCCACTTCCACGACACGCAGGACGAGCTGTACTTCGTCCACAGCGGGCGCGTCCAGGTCGAGGTCGAGGGCGAGACCCGCGAGGTCGCTGCAGGTGGCCTGTTCCACGTCGAGTCGACGACCCCGCGCAAGGTGTCGAATCCGTTCGACGAAGAGGCGGTCATCCTCGTCGTCGGCGGCAAGGACGGCTACGTCCCGCGTGACGGCCACCTGGTCGACGAGGGCGACGCCGAGCGCCGCGCCTCCCTCGGGCACTAGCCAGCTAGAACCGGACGACGGTTCTGATCCCGCGCTGCGCGTCGAGCTCCTCGAGCGCGGCCGGTACCTCGTCGAGTGAGATCTCGGCGGTGACGAAACGCGCGAGGTCGAGCCGGCCGGCGAGCGCCTCGCGGGCGAGGAACGGGAAGTCGTCCTGCGGGATCGTGTCGCCGCCGTGGGTGACGGCGATCGCGACCTTTGGCCCGAAGAGGTCGCGCTCGACGTCGAGCTCGAGCGTTCGCGCGGGCGGCGGGACGCCGACGAGCGTCGCCGTGCCGGCGTACGCGCACATCCGCACCGCGTCGGCGAGGCCGGCGGGCGCGCCGATCGCGGAGAACGCGAAATCGACTCCCGCGCCGCCGGTCAGCTCGCGCACCTGCGCGACCGCATCGCCGGACGACGCGTCGACGGCGTCGGTCGCGCCGAGCTCCAGCGCGAACGCGAGCTTCTCCGGCATCACGTCGACGGCGACGATCCGCGTCGCCCCCGCGAGCCGCGCGCCCTGGACGACCGCGAGACCGACGCCGCCGCAGCCGATCACCGCGACGGCCGCGCCGGGTGTGACCGGCGTCGCCCAGAGCGCCGCGCCGGCTCCGGTCGAGAACCCGCACGCGAGCAGGCACGCCTGTTCCACCGGCAGCTCGTCCGGAATCTTCACCGCGCACGCCTCGTGGACGATCGTCCGGTCGGCGAAGCAGCCGCAGCGGAGCACCGGCGCGAGCAATGCGCCGTCGGACGCGCGATGAAGCCGCCGCCGCGCGCGCAGGTTGTTCGAGCAGCGGCGCGGATCGCCGCGCAGGCAGGCCGGGCACGCGTCGCCGCACGGCGCGCGCCACGCGATCACGACGCGGTCGCCCTGCGCGACCGATCGTCACGCCCTCGCCGACCTCCTCGACGACGCCCGCTCCCTCGTGGCCGAGCAGGATCGGGAACGGGAGCCCCCAGCCGCGCGTCTCGACCACGTGGACGTCGCTGTGGCAGACGCCGCAGGCCTCGATGCGCACCTGCACCTCGTTCGCGCCGGGCGGGTCCAGCACGATCTCCTCGACGGCGGGACGCGCATCGGGATCGGCATAGACGACACCGCGGCTCGTCACGCGTGCAATCTTCGCATGTGCACGTCGACACGCCGATCGGCAGGCTGGGGCTCGTCGCGTCGGAGCACGGACTGACGCGCGTTCTCTGGGAAGGCGAGCCGGGCGCGGGCGGAGACGACGCCGTCCTCGCCGTCGCGGCGGCGCAGCTCGGCGAGTACTTTGCCGGGTCGCGCCACGAGTTCGACCTCCCGCTCGATCTCGACGGAACCGCGTTCCAGCGCCGCGCATGGACGGCGCTCGCGAAGATTCCATACGGCGAGACGCGAACCTACGGCGAGCAGGCGCGGCGGCTCGGCGTCCCGCGCGCCGCGCGCGCGATCGGCGCGGCGAACGGCGCGAACCCACTTCCGATCGTGCTGCCGTGCCATCGGCTCGTCGGCGCGGACGGCTCGCTGACCGGCTTCGGCGGCGGGCCTCGAGACGAAGCGCTGGCTGCTGGACTTCGAGGCTACGCAGCGCGTCTGAGCTGCTCGTCCAACGGGACGAGCGTCGATCCCGAACGCGGCTGCGGGCGCCGGGTCGCCGACGACGTTGTCGCCGAGCTGCAGCATCTTCAGCTGGTCGCGCGTCAGCGGCGGATTCGGGAACCGCTCCATCACCGCCGCCTGGACGCGCATCACGCTGACCGGAACGTGAAGCGACGGCCGCCGGTTCCCCGTCGTCCGCTTCAGCCGCTCCCAGAACTCGTTCCACGTCACCGCGTCCGGGCCGCCGACCTCGACGACGCCGCTGCCGGTGTCGAGCGAGCGCGCGAAGAACTCCGCCAGGTCCTCGACCCAGATCGGCTGCAGCAGCGACGTGCCGTCGCCGACGATCGGCGTCACCGGCGCGAACCGCGCGAGTCGCAGGAACACCTGCAGCGCGCCGCCGTCCTTCCCGAAGACGAAGCTCGGCCGGAAGATCACGTGCTCGAGCCCGGACTCGCGCACCGCGCGCTCCATCTCCCACTTCGCGCCGAAGTACGGCACGACGTCGCGCGACCGCTCGTCGAGCCCGAGCGCGCTCGCGAGCACGAACCGGCGCACGCCCGCAGCCTGCGCCGCGGCGACGAGATCGCGGGTGCCCTGCGCCATCACGCGCTCGAAGTCGGCGCGCGACCCGTTGAGGATCGACACGAGATGGACGACCGCGTCGACGCCTTCGCACGCGGCGGCGAGCGATGCCGGGATCGGTGACGTCGCCCTCGACGAGCTCGACGCCCCACGGCGCCGAGCGGCCCGGCCCGGCGCGAATCGCGCACGAGCGCGCGCACCGGCAGCTCCCGCGCACGCAGCGCGTGCGCGACATGGCGGCCGATGAATCCCGTGCCACCGGTGAGGAGGACGGTCATTCGCCCGCTTCGAAGTTCTTGTAGTACCGGCTCGCGGTCGGGCCTTTCTGGCCTTTGTACTTCGAGCCGATCTCCGACGATCCGTACGGCGTCGCTGCGGGCTCGGTCATCTGCATGAACGAGATCTGCCCGATCTTCATCTCTGGATAGATCGTGATCGGCAGCGTCGCGACGTTCGACAGCTCGAGCGTGACGTGACCGTCCCAGCCCGGATCGATGAAGCCTGCGGTCGAATGGATCAGCAGCCCGAGCCGGCCGAGCGAGCTCTTGCCCTCGAGCCGCGCGACGAGATCGTCCGGCAGCCTGATCCGCTCCAGCGTCGAGCCGAGGACGAACTCGCCGGGATGGAGGATGAACGGGTGGTCGCCCTCGACCTCCACGAGCTCGGTCAGCTCCTCCTGCGGCTGCCTTCACGTCGATGTACGGATAGCGGTTGTTGTGGAAGACCCGGAAGAGGCGGTCGACCCGCACATCGACGCTCGAAGGCTGCAGCAGAGACGCGTCGTAGGGCTCGATCTCGATCCGGCCCTCGGCCAGATAGCGCGCAATTGTGGCGTCGGAGAGGACCATGAGGCGATTCTACGACTACCATCGTGGACCTCATGGCAACAGTCGGCGACATGAATCGCGCCGAGCTCCGTGAGGTCCGGCGCGAGCTCCGGCGCCGCCAGGTCCAGCGCAGGCGGCTCACGGCGATCGCGATCGTCGCCGGGATCATCCTCGTGTCGGCTTTCATCGGGAAGCTCGTGTCCGGTCCGGGCTCGGTGTCGCTCGCGCCTGTGTCGTCCGCCGCCGTCTCGAGCCCGTTCCACACGCCGCTGCCGGAGGAGATCCGCGGCGTGCATGTGTCGCTCGGGCTCGCCGACAAGCTCTCGTCGTACATCGCGCTGCGCAAGGAGGGGCTGAACACGATCGAGCTCGACGTGAAGGACGAGACGCGGCTCGCTCGGATTCGACAAGGGCGCGCCGGCGCTCGCCGTCGCCGACGGAGCCGCGCGTCCGTACTACGACCCGCGCGAACGTCGTCGAAGCGCGTCCACCGCGCCGGCCTCTACCTCGTCGGCCGCGTCGTCACGTTCGAGGATCCGATCACGTCGGTCGCGCATCCGGACCTGGCGATCCACACGGCGAACGGCTCGGTCTGGCGCACGAACGCCGGCCTCGGCTGGCTCAATCCGTATTCGCGAGCCGCGTGGAAGTACGACGTCGACGTCGCCGCGGCCGCCGCGAAGGCCGGCTTCGACGAGATCCAGTTCGACTACGTCCGCTTCCCGAGCGACGGCGACATCGCGGACATCCGCTATCCCGGCCCGCACACGCAGCCGATGGGCGAGACGATCGCCGCGTTCCTCGCGTACGCGGCGCGGCGGCTGCATCCGCTCGGCGTCCGCGTCTCCGCCGACGTGTTCGGACTGTCGGCGAACCACGATCTCGGCGTCGGCCAGTACCCCGGTCAGATCGGCGAGGTCGTCGACACGATCTATCCGATGGTGTACCCGTCGCACTACGGCAGCGGCGAGTACAACCTGACGAATCCCGATGCGGATCCGTGGAAGACGGTCTCGTTCTCGCTGCGCGACTTCCGCGCGAAGCTGACCGGGACGAAGGCGACCGTCGTGCCGTGGCTCCAGGACTTCACGCTAGGCCAGCCGTACCGGCTGCCGCAGGTCAAGGCGCAGGTCGAGGCGGCCCGGGACTGGAACACCGGCGGCTTCATGCTCTGGAACGCGGGCGGGATCTACAACGCCAAGGCGCTCGAACGCCGCGGCCGAAACCGCAGCTCCCGCCGCTCTATCCGGCGCATCCGTAGCCCCTCGGGTATCCTGAGGCGATGGCCGTCACCCGCGCGATCGAGCTGAAGACCGCGGTTCCGGGGCCGCGCTCGCAGGAGATCCTGGCGCGGATCGACCGCGTCGATCGCAAGCGCGCTGTCGGTCTATCTGCCGATCGTCGCGGCGGAAGGGCGCGGCTCGACGATCACCGACGTCGACGGCAACACGTACATCGACTTCGCCGGCGGCGTCGGCTGCCTCAACGTCGGCCACGCGCATCCGCACGTCGTCGAAGCGGTGCAGGGGCAGGCGGCGCGGTTCCTGCACACGGACTTCACGATCGTCCCGTACGAGCTGTACGTCGAGCTCGCTGAGCGGCTGCTCGCGCTCGCTCCGTTTCGCGGCGATGCGAAGGCGGCGTTCTTCAACGCCGGCACGGAAGCGGTCGAAAACGGCGTCAAGTTCGCGCGCGCGTTCACCGGGCGACCCGCCGTGATCGCGTTCGAGGGCGCGTTCCACGGACGCACGCTGATGTCGCTGACGCTCACATCGAAGACGCATCCGTACAAGGCCGGTCTCGGCCCGTTCGCACCCGAGGTCTACCGCGTTCCGTTCCCGAACGAGTACCGCGGCATCACGACCGCCGACGCGCTCGCCGCGCTCGAGCGCGCGCTGCAGACGCAGGTCGCGCCGGAGACGGTCGCCGCGATCGTGCTGGAGCTCGTCCAGGGCGAAGGCGGCTTCATCGTCGCGCCGCAGGCGTTCGTCGAAGGTGTCCGCGCCGTCTGCGACCGCCACGGCATCGTGATGGTCGTCGACGAGGTGCAGACCGGCTTCGGGCGCACCGGGAAGATGTTCGCGATCGAGCACTACGGGGTAGAGCCGGACCTGATGCTCGTCGCGAAGTCGATCGCCGCCGGGCTGCCGCTTTCCGGCGTGCTCGGCAAGGCCGAGATCATGGACGCGCCCGCGGAGGGCGGCGTCGGCGGAACGTTCGTCGGCAATCCCGTTGCGCAGGCTGCGGCGCTCGCGGTCCTCGACGTGTTCGAGGACGAACGGCTCGCGGAGCGCGCCGAGCACATCGGCGAGACGATCCGCAGCAGGATGCTCGCGTGGCAGGAGCGGTTCCCGGCGATCGGCGACGTGCGCGGGCTCGGCGCGATGCTCGCGGTCGAGTACGTCTCCGATCCGGTGACGAAGGAGCCGGCGCCGGAGCTGCGCATCGCGCGTTGCCGAGGAGGCCGCTGCGCGCGGACTGCTGCTGCTGAAGGCCGGCGTCTATTCGGCAACTGCAACCGCGTGCTGTGCCCGCTCGTGATCACGGACGCCGAGCTCGCGGAAGGCGCTCGACGTCTGGGAAGAGGCGCTCGTAGCCGCTCTCGCGTAGGGACGCTTTGGTCGGCTGACAGTGATCGCCGGCCGGTACGACGCTCGAGGAGCTCGTCGGCACCGGCGGCATGTCGAGCGTCTACCGAGCGCGCGACCGCCAGCTCGAGCGGCCCGTCGCGCTGAAGCTGCTGCACGAGCGGCTCGGCGCGGACGACGAGCACGTCGACGCGGTTCCGCCACGAGGCGGAGTCGGTCGCGCAGCTCTCGCATCCGAACATCGTGCACGGTGATCGACCGCGGTGTCGACGGCGACCGCCAGTACATCGTCTTCGAGTACGTCGACGGCGAGAACCTCCGGCAGCTGCTCGACCGCGAGCGGGCCGCTGCCGGTGCGGCGCGCGCTGGAGATCGCGATCGCCGTCGCGGACGGGCTCGCGTTCGCGCACGACCACGGAATCGTGCACCGCGACGTGAAGCCGCAGAACGTGCTGATCAGCCGCGAGGGCGAGATCAAGGTGACCGACTTCGGAATCGCGTCGCTCGCGCCGACAGCGGGCTGACGCAGACCGGGACGGTGCTCGGCACGAGCAACTACCTCTCGCCGGAGCAGGCGAGCGGCAAGCAGGTGACGGCCGCGGCCGATGTCTACTCGCTCGGCGTCGTGCTCTACGAGCTGCTCGCGGGGGACGTCCCGTTCCCGGGCGGGAACCAGGTCGTCGTCGCGCTGCGCCACGCGACCGAGGCTCCGCCGCCGCTTCCGAGCGGCGTTCCGCCGCGCCTCGCGGCCGCGGTCACGCGGGCGCTTGCGAAGGATCCGGCACGCCGTTTCGCGTCGATGGCGGACTTCGCGGCGGAGCTGCGCGCGTGTCTCGGCGATCCGATGCCGCGTCCCGAGCCGACGCCGCGCGTCTCGCACCGAACACGCGGCAACCGTCTGCCGCTCGTTGCTGCGTTGCTCGCACTGATCGCCGCGGCGACGGTCATCGTCGTACTCGTGCTCTCCGGCCGCCAGGAGAGCTCACGCGCAGGCTCATCCGGCGCCGGTGGAAACACGACTGTGACTCTGCGCGGCGTGACGGGGTACGACCCGGCCGGGACAAACGGCGAGCACAACGCCAAGGCTCCTTTGGCCACCGACGGCAGGCTCTCGACGTCCTGGGAAACGGAGACGTACGCTACCCCGGATTTCGGCAACCTGAAGTCCGGCGTCGGGCTTGTCCTCGACGCCGGGACGCGCGGTGAAGCTCGGCAGCCTCACGGTCAAGACGAGCACGCCCGGCTACACGGCGCGGATCCTCGCCGGCGACTCGCCGTCCGGGCCGTTCGGCGACGACTCGAACGATGAGACCGTCGGCGCGTCGACGACGTTCGTCCTCAGCGGCGCGACCGCGCGCTACTACGTCGTCTGGATCACGCTGCTGCCGCCGGGCGACGTCGCGCACGTGAACGAGGCGACGGCCGGGGCTAGAACTCGAGACCGCGGCGGCGCTCGTGCCGTTCGAGCGCGAGCGCGATCAGCCGGTCGAGCAGCTCCGCGTACGGAATGCCGGACGCCTCGAACAGCTTCGCGTAGACGCTCGTCGCGGTGAAGCCGGGGATCGTGTTCAGCTCGTTCACGATCACCTCGCCGTCGTCGCGCACGAAGAAGTCGACGCGCGCCATGCCTTCGCACTCACTTGCGACGAACGCGTCGACGGCCCGGCGCTGCACGAGGTCGATCGTCTCCTGCGGCAGCTCCGGCGGGATCACGAGCTCCATCCCGTCCGCGTCGTACTTCGACTCGAAGTCGTACCACTCGTGTCCGAGCGTGTCGATGCATCCCGGCACCGACGCGATCGGCGGCGGCACGCGGTTGCCGAGCACGCCGCACTCGACCTCCATCCCGGCGACCGCCTCCTCGACGAGCACCTTCTCGTCGTGGCGGCGCGCGAGCGCGACGGCAGGCCCGAGCTCCGCGTCGTCGTGCACCTTCGAGATGCCGACGGAGGAGCCGAGCCGCGCGGGCTTGACGAAGACGGGATATGGGAACGGGTTCTCAACGGGGTCGCCGAGCCGGATCGTGTGATGGCGCGCGACCGGGATGCCGCTGTCGCGCATGACCTTCTTGAACAGGTCCTTGTCCATGGCCAGAGCGGACGCGGCCACGCCGGCGCCGACGTACGGCACGCCGGCCAGCTCGAGCAGGCCCTGAACCGTCCCGTCCTCGCCGAACGGTCCGTGCAGGATCGGGAAGACGACGTCGACCGCAGCCAGTGCGGCGAGCGTTCCGGACGCGGCCGGAACGGGCAGCGTCTCGGCCGGACCGGTCCCGGGGTCTGACCCCAAGACGTGCCCGCGACCGCCGCCTCTCGAGCTCCCAGCGCCCGTCGCGGCCGATCGCGACGCTGACGACGTCGTACCGCTCGGGATCCAGCGCCTCGAGCACCGAGCGCGCGGACGCGAGCGAGATGTCGTGCTCGCTCGACCGGCCGCCGGCGAGCAGCGCGACGCGGATGCGCCGGCTCACGGCGTCGGCGGCGGCGTGCTGGTCGTCGTGGCGACGAACCGCCCGACGTTGATCGTGACCGTCGCGCCGATCGCCGCAGTCGACCCGCCGGTCGGGTTCTGGCTCTGCACGATTCCGTCCTGGCTCGGGTCGGTCACGTTGACGCTCACGATCCGCACCTTCAGATTCTGTGCCTGGATCTCCGCTGTCGCGGTCGAGACGTCGAGGTTCGTCACGTCGGGCACCTGCGTCGTCTTCGGTCCCTTCGAGACCGTGAGGCTGACCGTGGAGTTCTTCGCTGCGGTCGAGCCGCCGCCCGGGCTCTGGCTGATCACCGTGTTCGACGGCTGAGGCGAGTCGACGAAGGTCGTGCTGACCTGGAAGTTCGCGCTCTGGAGCTGCGCGGTCGCCGTGTCGATCGTCTCGTTGGTCACGTCGGGGACGGTGATCGGCTGTGGCCCCTTCGAGACGTTGATCCGCACCGACGTGTCGATGACGACCTGCGTACCGGCCTTCGGATCCTGCGCGGTGACCTGCCCTGCGGGCACAGCGGAGTTGACCTCGTGCACGTCGGGCTTCAGATGCAGCGTCTTCAGCGCGGCGACCGCGTCGCCCTCCTGCCGCCCGACCAGCGTCGGCACCTCGACTTTCGGCTTCCCGGTCGAGACCCAGATCGTGACCGGGTTGCCCTTCGGAATCTTCTCGCCCTCGGTCGGGTCCTGCTGGTACACGAGACCGGGTGCCGTTGTCGGGCTCGGTCCCGTCTTCGGAACCGGCGTGAGACCGATCGCGCGGATCTTGTCTTCCGCCGCCGCCTGCGTGAGGTTGATGTAGTACTCGACGGCGACCGGCGCGTTGGACGAGATCTTGTTCGAGATCTGGTCGTACAGGAACCAGCCGCCGAGTCCCGCGCCGAGGACGAACAGGAGCGCCGCGACCCACGGCCAGAGCGGACGCTTGTGCGGCGGCTCGTCGAGGTCGTAGTAGACGGGCGCCGGCGGGCCCGGGGGCGGCGCAGCGGCAGCGCGGCGCGGCGGCGGCGCGATCATCGTCGCGGCAATCGCCATCGCGCCCGTGTCGGCCGCAGACATGATCTGCGTCGCCGACTCCTCCGTCTCGCGCGACACGGCGAGGCCGCGCGCGACGCGGTCGAGGTCGCCGTCCATCTCCTCGGCGCTCTGATACCGGTCGTCCGGATCCTTCGCCAGCGCGCGCATCACGAGGAGATCGACGTCGTGCGGAAGGTCGTGCCGCTTCGCGGACGGCGGCTCGGGCACCTGCGAGAGATGCTTCATCGCGATCTCCACCGGCGTGTCGCCGGTGAACGGCGTCGAGCCCGTCAGCAGCTCGTACAACACGACGCCGAGCGAGTAGAGATCGCTCCGCTGGTCGACGTTCGTCCCGCGCGCCTGCTCCGGCGAGAGGTACTGCGCGGTGCCGACGATCGATCCGTCCTCCGTCATCTGGCTCGTGCCCGCGCGCGCGATGCCGAAGTCCGTCACCTTCACGCGGCCTTCGCCGTCGACGAGGACGTTGTGTGGCTTGATGTCGCGGTGGACGATGCCGTTGCGATGCGCGAACCGCAGCGCCGACAGGATCTGCCGCGCGTAGTCGAGCGCGACCGACACCGGCGCCGGCCCGCGCGAGATGATCAGCTCCTTCAGCGACCGCCCGTCGAGGTACTCCATCGCGATGTAGTAGCCGCCGTCCGCCTCGCCGCGGTCGTAGATCGAGACGATGTTCGGATGCGTCAGCGCGGCGGCGTTCTTCGCCTCGCGCCGGAACCGCTCGACGAACTGGTCGTCGTTCGCGTGGCGGTCGTTGAGGATCTTGATCGCGACCCGCCGGCCGAGCTCCTGGTCCTCGGCGAGGTAGACGTTCGCCATCCCGCCCGCGCCGATCTTGCGCACGATCCGGTAGCGACCGTCGAACAGCGAGCCGATGAGGGGATCGTTCGAGGCCACGGGTCAGATAAGGGTAAAGGGGTTGCTAGCCATGGAGGAGGTTCTGTAGCACTGCCTTTGCGATCGGGGCGGAGACGGCGCCGCCGAATCCGTTCAGCTGCTGCTCGAGGACGACGGCGACGGCGTATTGCGGGTTGTCGGCGGGGGCAAAGCACACGAACCATGCCGTGTAGACGTGCGGGATGTTGGTTTCTGCGGTTCCCGTCTTGCCCGCGACGAGCACGCCGGGGATCTGCGCGGCGGTGCCGGTGCCGCCCTGGACGACGGAGACCATCATCGCGTTCAGCTCGGCGGCGGTCTTCGGCTTGATCGCGCGGCCGAGCATCTCCGACTTCGTGTCCTTCACGATCGAGCCGTCCGGGCCGACGATCCGCTGGACGACGTACGGCCGCGGCACGACGCCCTTGTTTGCGATCGTCGACGCGACCATCGCCATCTGGAGCGGCGTGACGAGCATCCGCTCCTGGCCGAACGCGAGCCGGCCGGCGTCGACGAGGTTCGGATCCTTCGGGTCGAAGAGCCGCGAGCCGATGTAGAGCCCGCTCGGCGCGCGCTCGTTCGCCGGCGTCTCGAGCGGCGGCGTCGAGTAGAAGCCGAAGCGCTTCGCGTAGTCGAGGATCGTCTTCGCGCCGAGCGCCTTGCCGACGTTGCAGAACACCGAGTTGATCGAATGCTCGAACCCCTGCGCGAGCGTGACGTTGCCGAATACCTCTGTCCCGCCCTGGTCCGGGTTGCCGGCGTTCGAGACGGGCTTGCCGTAGTCGATGCAGTAGCCCGGGTCGTAGAAGTGGGACTCGGGTGTGAACTTCCCCGTGTCGAGCGCGGCGGCGGCGGTGATCATCTTGAACGTCGAGCCCGGTGTGTAGAGACCCGCCGTCGTCCGCGGCAACAGCGCCGACGCGCGGGTGCACTCGCCGCGGATCTTCAGCACCTTTGCGTAACCGCCAGGCTGGTCGATCAGATTCGGGTTGTACGTCGGCGTCGACGCGAGCACCAGGGTCGCGCCGGTCCGAATGTTCATCGCGACGACAGCGCCGCAGCGTTTGCCGAGCTGCTGCATCGCGAGCCGCTGCGCCGACGGGTCGATCGTCAGCACGAGGCTGTTCCCCTTCACCGTGCCGCCGCCGAGCCGGTCGAGCTGGCGCCGCCACGCGTTGGAGAGATTCGTGTTCGAGCCGGTGAGGTAGTCGTTCATCGACTCCTCGAGGCCCGACTGCGAGCGCGACGCGGTCGAGTAGCCGACCGTCTGCGCGAGAAGCCCGAGCGTCGGATAGCGGCGGAAGTACAACGTCTGCCCCGCGACGCGCTCCTTGCGGTTCGCGGCGAACGTGACCTTCTTGCTCTCCGGCACGATCAGGCCGCGCTTGATCGTGAACTGGATCACGCGCTCGATCGCGTTGTCCTGCCGGTCCTGCAGCCCGCCGGCGGCCCACGCCTGCCAGTACGTCGACGCGACGACGAGCGAGACGAGCAGCAGCACGGTGACGAGCGCGAGCCGGCGCAGCTGCTTGTTCACGTCTCCTGCTCCCGGTTCGCGCGGTCGGAGACGAGCATCAGCCCGGCCAGCACCAAGAAGTTCGAGAGGACGCTCGAGCCGCCGTACGAGACGAGCGGCAGCGTGATTCCCGTCAGCGGGATCACGCGCAGGATCCCGCCGACGATGATGAACGTCTGGAGCCCGAAGCCGAAGGTCAGCCCGGCGGCGAGCAGCTTCGAGAAGCCGTCATCGGCGACGAGCGCGACGCGGAACCCGCGCAGCACGAAGACCATGTAGAGGAGGATCAGCGCGGCCGCGCCGACGAGGCCGATCTCCTGTGCAAGCGCCGAGTAGATGAAGTCGGTGTTGAGGTCCGGGATGATCTGGTGGCCCTGCGCGTTCGCGAACGTGCCGCTGCCGAGCCCGGTACCGGCGAAGCCGCCGTGCCCGATCGAATAGAGCGACTGCACCTCCTGGTAGCTCTGGCAGTCCTGCCGCAGCGCCGTGCCGCCGCTGAGCGGGCAGTAGATCTTGTGCGTCGTCCACGGGTGCAGCCAGTTCGTCACCCGGTCGCGGACGTGCGGCGTGCCCTTGTAGACGGCGACCGAGCCCGCGAGGAAGAGCCCGAGCCCGACCGCGACGAACGAGAGCCGCGCGGTCGCGACGTAGAGCATGCCGAGGAAGATCCCGTAGTAGAGGAGCGCGCTGCCGAGATCGGCGGTGACGAACAGGACCATCATCGCCGCGCCCCAGATCACGAGCAGCGGCCCCCAGTCCTTCAGCCGGCCTTGCGCAAGCACCTCGCGCTTCTCGCGCAGATACGCGGCGAGAAACACGATCAGCGCGACCTTCCCGAGCTCGCCCGGCTGGAACTGGAGCCCGCCGGCGTGGATCCAGAGCCGCGCGCCGTTCACCGTCTCCCCGATCCCTGGCAGCAGCGGCATGAACAGCAGCACGATCGCGCCGAGCCCGAAGAGGTACTTGTAGTTCTCGAGCACGCGGTAGTCCGTGCGGAGGTACGAGCAGCGTCGCGCGCGAACACCGCCACGCGCGATCACGATCCACAGCCCCTGCTTGAACGCGTTCGCCGGACCGAGCCGGTAGATCTCCGTCAGCCCGATCGCGGTCAGCAGCCCGGCGAGCGGCAGGAGATACGGATCGGCGCGCGGCACGGCGATGCGCGCGACGATGTGCGCGGCGACGTACAGCGCGAGGAAGAACACGGCGTACGTCAGCGACGCGCCGGAGATCTTCGACTGCTCGGCGATGTAGACGCTTGCGAAGCCGACCGCCGTCAGCAGTCCGACGGCGAAGAGGTTCACGAGCTCGCGATTGCGGAGGCTCAACGCGTCAGCCCCCAGACGACGAGCAGCACCGCGACCAGCAGCAGCACCGCCATCGTGATGCCGATGCGCAGGCGCGACTCGGCGGGGCGCGTGCGCGGCGCGGGCACGCTTGAGGTGGTGCGCGCGGGCGGCGGCGACGGCGGAGGCGGCGCCGGTTCCGGCTCGGGAGCAGCGACCGGCAGCGTCACCGTCGCGTCGGACGGCTTCCGCGGCGATCCGGAACGCGACGACGGTGATGTTGTCCTCGCCGCCGTGACGGTTCGCCGTCGCGACGAGCTCTTTCGCCGCGCGCGAGAGATCGTCGCCGTTCCGCTCGAGCAGCTCGAGGATGTCCTCGTCGCCGACCATCGTCGTCAAGCCGTCGGAGCAGATGAGGAACACGTCGCCGTCCTGCGCGCGCACCGCGAACGCGTCGACGTCGACGTCCGGGTCGGTGCCGAGCGCGCGCGTGATCACGGCGCGCTGCGGATGCGTCTCGGCCTCTTCGGGCGAGAGCTTCCCGCTCTTCATCAGCTCGTTCACGAGCGAGTGATCCTCGGTCAGCTGCTCCATCTTCCCGCCGCGCACGAGATACGCGCGCGAGTCGCCGACGTGGCCGATCGCAACCGTGTCGCCTTCGACGAGCGCGACCGTCATCGTCGTCCCCATTCCCGAGACGGTCGGATCGGTCGTCGACTTCTCGTAGACGCGGCGGTTCGCCTCCTGGAAGAGCGACGTCACGCGCTCGGTTCCGGTGAGCTGCCCCGAGTCGGTGTCCTCGACCGCCGCGGCGGCGAGCTTCGACGCGACCTCGCCGGCCTGCGCGCCGCCCATCCCGTCGGCGACGGCGAACAGCGGCGGCGCGACGACGTACGCGTCCTCGTTGCGGCGGCGCTTGCGGCCGGTGTCGGTCGCGGCGGTGAACGCGACGACGCTCATTCCTCGAACCTCAGCTCCGTGCCGCCGACCGAGACGACGTCGCCGCCGTTGAGACGCCGCGGCGCTTCGATCCGCTCGCCGTTGACGAAGGTGCCGTTGGTCGAGCCGAGGTCGTGCAGCCAGATGCCGTCTCGACGCGGCTCGAACCGCGCGTGGTTCGTCGACGCGAACTCGTCGCCGTCGATCGAGACGTCGTGGTCGTCGCCGCGGCCGACGGTGACCTCCGTCGAGTCAAGCTCGAGCTCCGCGCCCTCCTCGAGAACCGGGCTCGCGACGACGATCAGCTTCGGCTGCGCGCGGCGCGGCACGAGCGGCGGCGGCTCGACTCCCGCTTCGGCGAGGTCGGCCGGGCGGAGGATGAAGCTCTCCTGCGCCGGCTTCGGATCGCGGCCGGCGGTTCTCACGATCCGCCAGATGAACAGATAGAGCAGCACGAGGAACGCGATCTTCAGAACGAGCAGTGCCTCCTCGAGCGCCGTCGAGGCGAGCACGGGTTACTCCGGCTCCGTCGAGAACGCGATCTCGGTCTCCCCGACGACGAAGGTGGCGCCCTCCTCGAGCTTCGCGCGTCGGAGGCGTTTGCCGTTCAGCTCGACGCCGTTCGTCGAGTCGAGGTCGACGATCCAGTACGCCGAGCCCTCCCGGACGAGCTCGGCGTGGCGCCGCGAGACATTTGGATCGTCGACCTGGAAGTCGCACTCCTTCGAGCGGCCGAGCGTCGCGCGGTCCTTGTCGACGCGGCGGCGCTTGCCGCCCCATGTGAGGACCGCGACGTCGCGCGGCTCGTTCGCCGGCGACGCGGCGTCCTCAGGCTTGTAGATCACGGTTGCCGCCGCCGCCTCCGGCAGCAGCGGCGCGGCCGGCTCCGCGGGCGCCGGCTTGTCGCGCTTCGGCTGGATCACGCGCGTCGAGATCCCGAACTCGCCGCGGCCGAGGTCGTCGTCGGTCTCGAGCTTCACGAGCGGCGGGCTGAGGAACGCGTAGTTCTCGCGCTTCGCGTGCTCGACGACGTACTCCTCGAGCTCGGCGAGCAGCGAGAGCTCGTAGGCCTCGAACTGCTCACGGTCGGCGCTCGAGAGGTAGACCGTGTACTCGTTCGGGACGTACGTGCGGCTGACGGACACCGTGCGATGGTCGTCCATCTCCTTCGCGAGCTTCCGTGCCAGCTCGACCGGCTGGACGTTCGTCCGAAAGGCGCGGCCGAACACGCCCTCGAAGAGCGACTCGATCTTCTGCTCGATTCCTCTCAGCACCATCGGCGTCGCGCCTGAATGTAGCTCCGCGGACCGGCCGGAGAGCCGGTCAAACACCCGCGCGGAGCGCGACAGCGGCGGCCGTGATCCACGCGGCAAGGACGAGCGGCAGTGCCGCGGCGGCCGGAACGGGCAGGAGCGTGGCCGCGAGCATCAGGGCTCCGAGGGCCGCGGCGCCCCAGCGGCCGCGCGCGGAGGCGGCCGGCAGCAGGGCCGCGACGGCTGCAAGAGCCGCCGCTTCGGCGAGCAGCGCCGGCTGCGCGCCGAGGGCGCGGAACAGCGACCCGGCGACGTCGAACGGGTCGCCGGAGCCGGTGACGCCGACCCCGAGCGGCGCGTGCGCCCCGGTCAGCGGCAGCCCGGTGTGGCGGAGCCCCGCGACCAGGGCGGCGGCGAGCACTGCGGCGGCGGCCTGTGCCGCACGCCGGGGCCAGGCCCTCAGCCCGACGGTCGCGAGCGGGAAGAGCGCGAGGATCGAGATCGCGGCGAGCACGGGCCCGAGCACGAAGAGCAGCCCGCCGCGCGGCTCCCGCCAGAACAGCACGAGCCACAGCGCCGCGAGCGCGGCGTAGACGACGGCGAGCCCGAGCGAGACGTTCCCGAGCGGCAGAACCGGCACCGCGAGCGCGACGGCGAGCCCGAGCCGTTCGCGGAACAGCGACGCCGCGGCGACGGCGACTGCAATCCCCGCGGGCCAGCTGCCGGGGAAGAACGGCAGGAGCGCAGCCGCGCCGCCCGCGAAGAGCGCCGCCGTGCCTGCTGCGAGCGCGCGTCCGGCCTGCGCCGGGAGCGCCATGTCGAACCGGGCGGCGCCGCCGCCGCGCGAGCGCTTCGTCTTCCGCGGAGCCGCCGCGCCGCGCAGTGCACCCGCAAGCGACGCGGCCGACGGCCGCCGCGACGGGTTCAGCGACAGCGCACGGTCGACGAGCTGGAGCATCCCCTTCGGCAGGTCGGGACGGAGCTCCGCGAGCGGCCGCGCGCCGGCCTCGATCGCGCGTGCCGTATCCAACATCGACGTCTGCCAGAACGGATGCCGTCCCGCGAGCGCCTCCCAGAGCATCACGCCGACCGACCAGACGTCGGCCGCCTCGGTCGCGTCCTCGCCGGCCAGCCGCTCCGGCGCGATGTACGCGAGCGTGCCGGGAACGTCGCCCTGCGCGGTCAGCGTCTCCGCCTCCGCCATCCGGGCGAGTCCGAAGTCGAGCAGCCGCGCGGATACCTCGTCGCCCTCGGCGAGCAGCACGTTCGACGGCTTCACGTCACGGTGGAGAATCCCGGCGCGGTGCGCGTGCGCGAGGCCGTCGCAGATCTGCGCGCACGCCTCGATCGCTTCGCGGTCGTTCAGCTCGCCGGCCCGCATCGCCTCGCGGAAGGTCTGGCCGGGGACGAACTCGTACGCGATGTAGACGTGGCGCGAGTCGCGCGCGAACGCGTACGCGCGCAGACAGCTCGGGTGGCGGAGCCGCGACGCCGCGTGCGCCTCGCGCTCGGCGCGCTGCGCCGCCTTGCCCTCGCGGGCGACGATCTTCAGTGCGACTTCGAGGCCGTTCTGCTCGTCCCGGCACAGCCAGACGGAGCCGGAGCCACCGGTGCCGAGAGGACGGAGAGGTCGGTAGCGGCCGAGGACGAGTCCGCTTCCTTCCAGCGCGAGCGCTGCGTTGGACATACGCCAAGACAGGTTGGCGACCGGGTCGGACTCTCCTCTCGTGCGGATCCGGCCTGGAACCAGGCTAAGGTTGTCGAGCCCCCATGAGCACGGTCGACGACGACAACATCGAATTCGACTTCTTCGACGAGCCGGAGACCAAGGAAGCCCCGGCGAGGCGGCGTCTTCCGAGCCGGTCGGGGAGCGGTCGGGGAGACGGCCCGAAGCGGCCGCCGGGGCCGCCGACCGGCTTCGTCCCGCTCGTGCGGCTGGCCGGCCTCGTCGCGCTCGCGATCGTCCTCATCGTCCTGCTCGTCTCCTGGATCGGCGCCTGCCAGGGCAAGAGCAAGCAGGCCGAGTACTCGAGCTACATGGACAAGATCTCGACGATCGCGAAGAACGACCGCCGCCTCGGGATCGAGTTCTCGAACAAGCTGATCTCGCCCGCGCTGAAGCAGTCGCAGCTCCAGACGGCGCTCGAGCAGTACGCGCAGCAGGAGCAGCAGGTGTACGACCAGGCACAGCAGGTGCGTCCGCCCGGCCCGCTCCGCGCGATCCACCAGAGCCTGATCAACTCGATCGAGCTCCGCGCCAAGGGTCTCGCCGGCCTCGCGAACACGTTCTCGCAGCCGGGAGCGATGAAGGACGCGACCACGGCGGCCGACGCGCTGACGGCGCAGGCCGCGCTGTTGAGCGCGAGCGACGTCGTCTGGGAACAGCTCTACCGGCAGCCGGCGATCCAGGTGCTGAAGTCGGTCGGCGTCACCGGCGTCGTCAGGTACCCGATCTCGCACTTCGTCACGAACCAGGATCTCGTCAGCGCCCGCGCCTTCAGTCTCGTCTACCAGCACCTGCACGGCGCCTCGACCGGCGGCGCGCCGAGCGGCAAGCACGGCGACCAGATCATCTCGACGCGCGCGATCCCGCAGGGCATCGACCTCTCGACGTCGACGCCGACCACGGTCAAGGTCTCGACCGATCTCGCGTTCCAGATCACGATCGAGAACTCCGGTGACTTCCAGGAGGTCAACATCCCGGTCACGCTGACGATCGACACGGGAGCCGGAACGCCGATCAAGTGCCAGAAGCGGGTGCTCGTGATCCAGCCCGCACAGCAGAAGACGGTCACGTGCGGCAGCCTCAGCCTGCCGACGAGCGCATTCGGCAGCCGCGTCACGATCACGGCCTTCGTCGCACAGGTCGCCGGCGAGATCAACGCGGCGAACAACAAGGCCGTGTATCCGGTCTTCTTCACGCTGAGTTAGTCTCGTCCGATGCACGTCAGCGCCTCGGTCGCCGCCTGGATCGCGATCGGCGCCGCGGTGGCCGCCGGCCTCGCGCTCGTCGTCGCCCTCGTCTCCTACCGGGCCGTTCGGAAGGTGCGCTCGGCGCAGCTCGTCCTGCTCGGCGGCGGCAAGTCCGATCTCGTCGACTTCGCCGTCTCGCTCCAGGGCCGGATCGACGACGTCCACCGCGTCCTCGACGAGCTCGGCGCCGGCCTCGGCCGCGTCGACCGCCGCATCGACGAGACCGTCTCGAAGACCGCGATCATCCGCTACGACGCCTACGAGAACACCGGCGGCCACCAGTCCGCCTCGGTCGCCCTCCTCGACGCCGGCCGCACGGGCATCGTCCTCACCGCGATCCAGGGCCGCGACTACGCCCGGATCTACATCAAGGAGCTCGACCGCGGCCACCCCTCGGTCGCCCTCTCCCCGGAGGAGCTGGACGCCGTCGAAAGGGCCATGGCCTCGTAAACAGGCGGAACTCGCGGTTCGCCCTGCTACTTTTGCCCAACGTGCAGCACGTATTGGTCTTGAACGCCAGTTACGAGCCACTCAACGTCTGTTCGACGCGGCGTGCGCACGTGCTCGTCTTCAAGGGCAAGGCCGAGGTCGTGGAGCGGCTCGACCAGCCGCTGCGGTCGGCCTCCGGCAGCTTCATCTGGCCGCACGTGATCCGGCTCCTCCACTACGTGCGGGTGCCGAGAGCGATCCAGCGGAAGATCTCGCGGCGGGCGCTCTTCGCCCGGGACGGCTGGCGCTGCGTCTACTGCGGCACCTCGGGCGGCCGGCTCACGCTCGACCACGTCGTCCCGCGATCGAAGGGCGGCGAGTCGATCTGGGAGAACGTCGTCACCGCCTGCGCGCCGTGCAACCTGCGCAAGGGCGACCGGAGCCCGGAGCAGGTCGGAATGCAGCTCCGCAGCACGCCGCGGCCGCCCGCGCCGGTGCTCTTCATCAAGCTGGCCGCGCCACGGATCCCGCAGGGCTGGACGCAGTACCTCGGCGACCTGGGAACAGCCGCCGCCTAGTCATGTGACGATCGGCGCCCCCGGCGCCGTATACGTCGCATGAACCGATTCCGTCGTACCTTCCTCGTCGCCGGCCTGCTGCTCCTGGCCGCCGCGATCGCGGGCGTCGCGCAGCCGCGCCTCGCCCACAGCGCCGACACGACGCCGGGCCGGACGATCACGGTCACCGGCAGCGGCTCCGTCGTCGCCGTCCCGGACCGCGCCTCGTTCCAGTTCACCATCGACACGCGCGGGGCGACCGCGACCGCCGCGCTGTCGGCGAATGCCGATGCGGAGCAGGCCGTTGTCGCGGCGCTGAAGGCCGCGGGCGTCGCCTCGGCCGACCTCCAGACGACAGACGTCTCGCTGTCGCCGCAGACGACGCAGGACGGGACAAAGATCATCGGCTACGCGGCGTCGAGCAGCGTCTCCGTGACGATCCCGATCGACCGCGCGGGCGCAGTCGTCGACGCGGCGGTCAAGGCCGGCGCCGACGGCGTCTCCGGCCCGAGCCTCTCGCTCTCCGACCAGGACGCGCTCTACAACGACGCGCTGAAGAAGGCCGTCGCGAACGCGCAGACGAAGGCGGCCGCGCTCGCCGACGCCGCGGGCCTCCACCTCGGCTCCGCGCAGACGGTCGTCGAAGGCAGCGCGCCCGGTCCCGTCGTCTGGGGCGCGTCGAAGGCCGCCGACGCACCGACCACGATCACAGTCGAGCCGGGAACGCAGGAGACGGACGCAACGGTGACGGTGACGTACTCCGCGTCCTAGGAGCGTTCGAGCGGCAGGCCGCGCGCCGACCAGTCGCTCCACGAGCCGGGATAGAGCAGCCCCTCGCGGCCGGCGAGGAAGGCGCGGTGGAGGACGACGCACGAGGTCACTCCGGAGCCGCAGTAGGCCACGAGCTCCCCGTCGGGGAGCTCGGGCTGCGGGTCGGCCCACGGTGCGCTCAGCGCGCCGGGAATCCGTCCCGGCGGGTCGTCGATCGGGTTTGCCTCCCCGCGCCAGCGGTTCGCCGGCCGCGCGTCGACGAGGACCAGCGCAGGATCAGCAAGCCGGCGGACGAGCTCCTCCGCCGCGATCGTGCCGCCCTCGCGCTCACGCGGCTCGAACACAGCCGGCTCGATCTCCTCCTCGCCGGAGCGGAGCGGTCCGCCCCAGACATCGATCCCGCCGCGCAGCACGGCGCAGTCGTCGTGGCCGAAGTGGCGGAGCAGCCACCACAGCCGCTCGGCACCGCCGAGCGAGCCGTACGCCACGACGAACACGCCGGCGCCGATCCCGGCACGCGACGCCGCCGCCGCGAACCGCTCCGCCGGCGGCAGCGGATGCCGCCCCTGCCCGCTGACCGACAGATCGGACAGGTCCTCATCGACGTCGAGAAACGACGCACCGGGAATGTGCCCCGCGAGGTACAACTCGCGGCCACGCGCGGGCGCGTTCAACTCCCAGCGACAGTCGACGAACTGGAACCGCACGCGCCGAGACTACGTCAGGTCGCTGCGCCGCTCGAGGAACAGCACGTCGCGCCACGCGCCGTTCATCTGTCCGATGCGCTCGCGCACGCCGACGATCCGGAAGCCGCACACGAGATGGAGCCGAACGCTGGCGCTGTTCTCCGGAAAGATCCCCGCCTCGATCGTCCAGATGCCGGCCTCGTCCGCGCGGACGAGCAGCGCCTCGAGCAGCACGCGGCCGACGCCGCGTCCGCGCGCCGCCTCGGCGACGTAGATGCTGTTCTCGGCGACGCCGCGATAGCAGTGGCGCTCCGAGACCAGCGTCAGCGTCGCCCAGCCCGCAACGTCGCCGTCGAGCTCCGCGATCAGACGGATCCCGTGATGGGCGGCGTCCCACGTCTCCCAGCTCGGCACGCCCGTCTCGAACGTCGCGTTGCCGGTGCGGATCCCGTCCTCGTAGATCGCGGAGACCTGCGGCCAATCCTCCGGCCGCAGGTCCCGCACGACGGTGGTGACCGCCACCGTCGGTCTAGTGCCCCGTCCAGTGATGCCGTCTAGCTGCTGGGTCGTGAGCACCAAGCGATGCAAGGACGCAGGGAGCCTCGTAGGCTGGCCTACGAGTGCGACCGAGGACGCCGCAGCGCGCAGTGTGATCGCGGGCCAGCAGCGGACATGTATTGCTGGATGGGGCACTAGGCGTCGTAGTAGAGCGAGAACTCCATCGGGTGCGGGCGCAACCGGACGGGGTCGACCTCTTCCTCGCGCTTCCAGCCGATCCAGGTCTGGATCAGCTCCTCGCTGAACACGCCGCCCTTGAGCAGGAACTCGTGGTCGGCCTCGAGCGCGTCGAGAGCCTCGGCGAGCGAGCCCGGCACCGTCTTGATGTCGTGCTCCTCCTCGAAGAGGTCGAAGTCGGCGGGCGCGCCCGGGTCGAGACCCTTCTCGATCCCGTCGAGGCCGGCCATCAGCATCGCCGAGAACGCGAGGTACGGATTCGCGAGCGCGTCGGGGCAGCGGAACTCGAGCCGCTTCGCCTTCGGCGAATCGCTGTACATCGGCACGCGGATGCACGCCGACCGGTTCCGCGACGAGTACGCGAGGTTCACCGGAGCCTCGTAACCCGGCACGAGCCGGCGATACGAGTTCGTCGTCGGGGCGCAGAACGCGAGCAGCGCCGGTGCATGCGCGAGCAGCCCGGCGGCGTACGACAGCGCGATTGGCGACAGACCGGCCGGGCCGGACTTCTCGGCGAAGAGCGGGCCGCCGTCCTTCCAGAGCGACTGGTGCACGTGCATGCCCGAGCCGTTGTCGCCGAAGATCGGCTTCGGCATGAACGTCGCCGACTTGCCGGCCTCGCGCGCCGTGTTCCGGACGACGTACTTGTAGAGCATGATCTGATCCGCCATCCGCGCGAGCGACTGGAAGCGCAGGTCGATCTCGCACTGGCCCGCGGTCGCGACCTCGTGGTGGTGGAACTCGCACGGGATGCCGAGCCGCTCGAGCGTCAGCACCATCCGCGTGCGGAGGTCGTGCAGCGTGTCGTGCGGCGCGGTCGGGAAGTAGCCGTGCTTCTCGCGGATCGTGTAGCCGGTGCCGACGTCGCCGGAGTTCCAGTAGCCCTCGGCCGCGTCGACCTTGTACCGCGCCTCGTTGGGGCCGCTCGTGTACGAGACCTCGTCGAAGACGAAGAACTCGCACTCCGGGCCGACGAAGCACGTGTCGGCGATTCCGGTCGAGCGGAGATACTCCTCGGCGCGCTTCGCGAGCTGGCGTGGATCCTTGTTGTACGGCTCGCGCGTGATCGGGTCGACGATCTCGCAGACGAGCGAGAGCGTCGGCGCCTCGGTGAAGGGGTCGAGGATCGCGGTGGAGGCGTCCGGCATCAGGAGCATGTCGCTCTCCGAGATGCCCTGCCAGCCGCGGATCGAGGAGCCGTCGAAGCCGAGCCCGTCCTCGAAGGCGTCCTCGTTGAAGCCGGCGACCGGAAGCGAGACGTGCTGCCACGTTCCCAAGAGGTCGCAGAACTTCAGGTCGACCATCACCGCGCTGGTCTCGCGAGACCACTCGAGAGCCGCGCGCGGCTCGACATCGCCCTCGAGGTAGTGCCTCAACTCGTTCTCGATCTCCGTCATGCTCCGAGCCCTCCTGGTGTTGACTCCTTAGACACGCGTACGGGACCATCAAAAAAGCCCCAGGACGCTAGGTCCTGAGGCTCCGTTGCCTCGACGCTCGCCTTCCGCGGCGGGCGTCTGGATCAGACTTTAGCCGGAAGGGCGGCCGGGAACAAGTCAGTTCGAGCGGTGCGGGGCGATGAGCGCCGCGGCCACGCCGAGGCCGACGAGGATGCCGCCGCCGAACCAGCGCTCGAACTTCGCCATCCCGCGCGAGCCGCGCAGGCGGTCGGCGACGGTGCCCGCGGCCAGCGCGTAGAGGCTGTCGGTCATCAGCCCGAGCGTCGCGAAGGTGAGGCCGAGGACGAAGATCTGCCGCCCGACGTGCGGCTGCGAGACGTCGACGAACTGCGGGATGAACGCGAAGATGAAGACGATCGTCTTCGGGTTGAGCAGGTTGACGATCACGCCCTGCGCGTAGACGCGGCGCAGGCTGTGCGGTTCCGGGCCCTCGAGCGACTCCTCGGCCGAGCTGCTGAGCAGCCGGCGGATCCCGAGGAAGATCAGGTACGCCGCGCCGACGAACCGCACCGCGTCGAACGCGGTCTTCGAGGCGAGGATCAGCGACGAGAGCCCGACGGCCGCGGCGGTGATGTGAACGAGCGTCCCGGTCGTGATCCCGAGCACCGAGACGAGCCCGGCCGAGCGGCCCTGGTCGACGCTGCGCGAGACGACGTAAAGCACGGCCGGGCCGGGGATCGCGAGCAGGGCGAGCGCCGTCGCGATGAAGACCGCGTAGGTCGAAAGGGAAGGCACCTACGGAGCGTAAATGGCGGCAACGTCGCGGGCAGTGCCTGCAACGCGCGCGCGAAGCTCCGCCGGCTCGAGCACCTCGACGTCGGCGCCGAGGCGGAGCAGCTCGCGGTACGCAGCGCCGAGATCGTCGAACGCGACCACGGTGCGGCCGTCCGGCTCGACCCGCGGCTCGCCCGGCAGGCGGCGCCGCATTTCCTCCGAGACGCGCACGGTCACCTCGACCCGCGGGCGGCTTTGCTCGAACGCGTGCGACCACTCGTCCCAGAACTCGGCGAGCTCGAAGTCCGGCGGCCGCTCGAACTCCTCCGTCAGCGCGCGCACGGACGCGACGCGCGAGACGCGGTAGACGCGCATTCCGGCGGAGCGGCGCGAGATCAGATACCAGGCGCCGCCCTTCAGCACGAGCCCGAGCGGGTCGATCGTGCGCTGCACGACGGCGCGGCCCTCCCGGTAGCGGATCCGCGCGCGACAGCCGCGCCAGACCGCCGCGGCAAGCGCGGGAAGGTGCGGAACGCTGTCCTCGGCGCGGAACCAGCCGCGCGTGTCGAGATGGAACAGCCGCGACGCCCGGGTCGCGCGCTCCTGAAGCTCGGCCGGCAGCGCGGCCAGCAGCTTCAGCCGCGCGGCCGCGAGCTCGCCGCCGAGCCCCAGCTCCGCCGCCGGTCCCGGCATCCCCGCGGCGAAGAGCGCCTCCGCCTCGTCGGCCGTGAGCCCCGTCAACCGTGTGCGGTAGCCGCCGGCGAGCCGGTAGCCGCCTGCCGGCCCGCGCACCGCCTCGACGGGAACGCCGGCGGCGGCGAGCGACTCCATGTCGCGATGCACGGTCCGCACCGAGACCTCGAGCCGTTCGGCGAGGTCGGTCGCCGTGAGCTGGCCCTGGGTCTGGAGCAGCAGCAGCAGCGAGACGAGCCGTGTCGCACGCATTTTCTAAACATGACAGAAGATGGCCTGTTTGTCGCGTATGGTCTCCGCATGGCCGACAACATCTGGAGCGGCGACTGGGACTCGCTCGGCGACAACGACTGGGAAGCCGGGATGAAGTCGCTGCGGCTGCCGCGCGGCGACGGCACGCTCCTCGGCGCGTCGGTGTACGAGCTGCCGCCCGGCGGCAAGAGCGCGTACCACTTCCACCACGGCGCGGAAGAGCTCCTGATCGCGCTCTCCGAAGGAGTGACGGTGCGCACGCCGGACGGCGAACGCGTGCTCGCCGCAGGCGAGGCCGTGTACTTCGCCCCCGGGCCGGGGGGCGCGCACGGCCAGGTCAACAACACCGACGCGCCGGTGCGCTACCTCGTCGCCGGAACGCGGCCGTCGCCGGAGGTCGCCGAGTACCCCGACCTCGGCCAGCTAACCGCGCAGTCGCGTCACGCGTCACAGAAGGGTGAGCCGCTGTTCGTGATTCACACGCTGGAGGAGGGGGAATGAGCGATTTGGAGCAGGCGGGAGGAACGACCGTCGAGCTGATCCTGCTCGAGCCGGAGATCGTCGCGTGGCTCGACGACTACCGGCCGGAGCGCGCCGCCGACGACGACGAGAACGACGAGCCGCCGGCCGCTGCGTAAAACGCAGTTGACGGCAGGCGCACGAGCGCCTACCCTGCACGACGACATGACGTGCTGGAACGCAGATAGGAAGCGCGCTTTTCCGGGCGGACGCTAGGTCCGTCCGCCGCCTCGCGCGAGCACTTCCTCTTTTTTCTCGTTCCCCCTTCGTTTCTCAAGGAGCACCATGTCATCTCTCGCAGTACCTGCCACACGTGCGTCTTCACTCGGGCCTAGCGTCCCCGCGGTCGACGTCAAAGACCTCCGCAAGGAGTTCCGCCGGCGTGACCGGAAGTCCGGCCGCTTCGCCCGCAAGAAACGCTGGCCGGCGCTCGAAGGCGTCACGTTCACGATCGCCCGCGGCGAGTGCGTCGCGATCCTGGGCCAGAACGGCTCGGGCAAGTCGACGCTGGTCCGCCTGCTCTCGACGCTGCTGATCCACGACGGCGGCGAGGCGACGATCTTCGGCCACGATGCGTTCCGCGAGTCGCGTGCAATCCGAACGCTCGTGAACCGCGTCTCGGTCGAGGCGAGCTTCTTCAAGAAGATGTCCGCGGCGGAGAACCTGTCGTACGCGGCGCGGTTCTACGGCATGACGCCGAAGCAGACGCGCGATCTGATCCCGGCGATCCTCGAGCGGGTCGGCTTCCCCGCGGACCGGCGCAACGAGGCAATGGAGCACCTGTCGCGCGGCATGCAGCAGAAGGTCGCGCTCGCGCGGGCACTGCTGACGTCGCCCGTGCTCCTGCTCCTCGACGAGCCGACGACGGGTCTCGACCCGCGCTCCAAGCTCGAGGTGCAGGAGTTCATCCGCGAGGTCCGCGCCGAGCATGACGCGACGATCCTGCTCTGCACGCACGACATGAACGAGGCCGAGGCGCTCGCCGACCGGATCGGGATCCTCGACCGCGGCCGGCTGCTGTTCCTCGAGCCGGTCGAGGACGTGAAGCGCCGCTACGGCGTCGCGACGCTGGAAGAGGCGTTCTTCGCGGCGACCGGGCGGTCGTTCGAAGCGGAAAGTGAAGACGACGAAGAAAGGGCGGTGTTCGGATGACGGCAGCAGCTGTGACCGTGCGCCGCGAGCTGGTCGGCCTGGCCGGCATCGTCGAGCGCAACATCTATCTCACGAGGCGCTACTTCCTTTGGGACGTCGCGTTCATGGTCTGGACGATCGCGAACACGCTCACGATCGTCTTCATCGCTCGCGCGGCGGGGTTGCCGCCTGCAAAGGAGAACGAGTTCGCCACTGCACTGCTCGTCGGTGCGGTGATCTGGGCGTTCCTCGGGATCATCTTCGAGTTCATGACGGAGACGGTCGCGTGGGAACGGTGGGAAGGGACGATCGAGTACACGTTCATGGCGCCGTTGTCGCGCTCGATGCACCTCGGCGGCATGGGCGCGTACGCGGTTCTCTACGGGCTGCTCCGGGCGACGATCCTGTTCTTCGTCGTCGCGGCGTTCATCGGGATCCACGTGCCCGATGCGAACTTCGCGGCGGCGCTCGCGCTGCTCGCGATCGCGTCCGTGTCGTTCATCGGGGTCGGGATGATGACGTCGGTGCTGCCGCTGATCTCGCCGGAGAAGGGCGCGCAGCTCGGCTTCGTCGCGCAGGGGCTGATGCTCGTCGTCTCCGGCGTCTACTACCCCGTCTCGGTGATGCCGGAGTGGATGCAGGCGATCTCGAAGATCTCGCCCGCGACGTACGCGATCCGCGGCTGCCGCGCGTCGATCATCGACGGCTCGCCGCTGCTGTGGTCGAACGTCTGGCCGCTGCTCGTGATCGCGGTCGTGTCGATCCCGCTCGGCCTCGCGATCTTCCGCCGCGGCGAGCGCTACGCGAAGAAGACGGGAAAGCTGAAGCGGTCCGGATGAACGTCACGTTCACGAAGACGGGCGTTCGCCGCTACAGCGTTCACGTCGACGCGTGACCGGGCGCCGGCCCTGTGGATCCGGTCGGCGCCCGGCTACGACGACTACCTGCCGCACGACGTCCTGCACTTTGTCGCCGAGGCGGAGTTCGGTCTCGACGGCGCGGTGTTCGGCGACCTCGCCGCCGGCGGGAACGCACGCACCTTCGTCCCGGTCGACAAGGCGCTCGTCGCGAAGATGTGGCGCAAGCAGCGGACGCACCGTCACCGGCTTCCCGACGGCCGCCGCTCCGAGCTGCTGGCCGACGTGCTCGAGGCGGCCTGGAACACGCGGCCGTCGAGTCCGCAAGCTCCCGGCCGACTGGCGCGCGCGGCTGTCGGCGGCAGGAACGGACGAAGCGAAGGTCGAGGCACTCGTGCCGCTGCTCGACGAGCTCGCCGCGCGCTGGCATGCGCTTCAGGTCGGCGGGTCAATCGCCTTCACGTGGCCGCGGCCCGAGGGCCGTCGGCATCCTGCTACGCGAGGCGCTCGAGGCAAGCCCGGAGCCCCTCGCGCCAGTGCGGAAGCACCGGCGCGCTCGCGCGCTCGCTCCGCAGGACCGAGTATGCGGGACGCGGCGCGGGACGGCCGAGCTCCGCAGTCGTGATCCGGCGGACACGGCAGTCCAGGCCTGCATCCTCGAAGATCGCCTCGGCGAACTCGGCCCACGTGCAGTCGCCGTCCGCGGCGAGGTGCCAGACCCCGCGCGGCAGCTCGATCAGCTCACGCGTTGCAGCGGCGAGATGGCCGACGAAGGTCGGACAGCCGCGCTGGTCGTCGACGACGGCGACCTCGTCCCGTTCCGCGCCGAGCCGCAGCATCGTCAGCACGAAGTTCCGGCTCGTCCAGCCGAAGAGCCACGAGCTGCGGACGATCCACGCGTCGTCGCCGGCCGCGGCCTCCGCGTAAAGCTTCGCCCGTCCGTACGCCGACTGCGGGTTCGGCGCGTCCGACTCGACGTACGGCGTCCGTTTCGTCCCGTCGAAGACGTAGTCGCTCGAGAACGTGACGAGCGGCGCGCCGAGCTCAGCTGCGTGTTGCGTGCCTCCGACGTTAGCCGCCGTCGCTCCCTGCGGGTCCGCCTCCGCGGCGTCGACGTCGGTCCACGCGGCCGCGTGCAGAACGAGGTCGACCGGGCCGAGCGGCGGCGGCGGCAACGTGACGTCCCACTCCGCGCGCGTCAGCCCGTGCGCGCCCGGGAACGCCTCGAGCAGCGCCGCGCCGAGCTGGCCGGCCGCGCCGGTTACGACGACGTGTCGCGGTCCGACAGGATCGGCGATGTCGTGCTCCAGAGATGGCGGACGCGCTCGTCGTCCCACGGGACTCCGTGCTCGTCGGGATTCGCAGCGTCGTATTCCTCGGTGACGAGGTACGCGAACAGGCAGTCCGTCAGCGCCTCGTAGCCGTGCGCGTGGATTCCCGGCACGTAGACCGCAACGGGATTGTCGTCGCCGATGTCCTCGCTGAAGACCTCGCCGGTGCCGCGGTCGAGGACGACGACGCGCACCATTCCGGCAAGGCAGACGAAGAGATCGTCCTGCCCGCGCTCGTGGAAGTGCAGCCCGCGGATCACGCCCTGCTTCGAGCGCGAGAGGTTCGCCTGCCGGATCGGCTTCGGCAGCGCGCTCGCGCGGGTCAGCTCGGCGAACCAGCCGCGGCCGTCCTCGTGCAGCGTGAGCGGGAAGCGCGTGACGATCATCCGCGCGTGCGCCGGACGAAGTCGTTGACCGCGTAGTAGGCGTCGATCGACTCGCCGGCGTCGCCCCAGAAGCCGGAAACGGTGTCGGCCTCCATCGCGCCTCGGTCGACGTACCAGTTGTTCACGTCGGTGATCTCGAGCTCGCCGCG
This sequence comes from uncultured Actinomycetes bacterium, assembly GCA_963718385.1. Taxonomy (GTDB): domain Bacteria; phylum Actinomycetota; class Thermoleophilia; order Gaiellales; family Gaiellaceae; genus Palsa-739. The sequence goes on along the minus strand of CAVQZE010000006.1, from coordinate 111,691 downwards.
CGCCGACGGCGTCAGCGTCGGCAGCATGTCCCAGACCTGCGCGTCGTAGAAGTAGACCCCCGTGACGGCGAAGCGGCTTGGCGGCGACTCCGGCTTCTCGACGATCCCGGTGACGCGCTTGCCGTCGAGCACGGCAACGCCGAGATGGCGCAGGTGCTCCTCCTCCTCGACCTGCGAGAGGACGATCCGCGCACCGGACTCCTGTGCGGCGAAGTTCCCGACGATCGGCGCGAGTGAGTCCTCGAAGATGTTGTCCGCGAGCATCACGCAGACCTTGTCGCGGTCGACGAACCGCTCCGCGAGCCCGAGCGCGTCGGCGATCCCGCCGGCCTCCTCCTGGTACGCGTAGAGGAGCCGGTCGATCCCGTAGTCGTGCCCGTTGCCGAGCAGTCGGAAGAACTCGCCCGCGTGCGTGCCGCCGGTGACGAGCATCAGATCGCCGATCCCGGCCGCAACGAGCGCCTCGACCGCGTACGTGACCATCGGGCGGTCGTACAGCGGAAGCAGGTGCTTGTTCGTGATCCGCGTCAGCGGATGGAGCCGCGTGCCCGAGCCGCCGGCGAGGATGACGCCCTTCATGCCGGGCCGATGCTACTGGCTACGGATGAACCGGCAGCACGAGAAGCAGCACGGTCAGCGCGGCCGTGAGGGCGACGATCATGCGCATGTCCGGCTCCCCAGCTCCATGGGAAGGACGATAGAACGGCCCCGTCAAGGGACCGTTTCGGGTCTGCAAGGAAACCGTTAGGTTTGCCTCGATGGCGACGAGGCCGCGCCGCTCGTGCCTGACCGTTCCCGCGTCGAGCCCACGGATGCTCGCGAAGGCCGCGTCGCTGCCGGCCGACGAGCTCGTGTTCGACCTCGAGGACGGCGTGGCCCCGGAGGAGAAGACGGACGCGACGCGTGCGCTGCTCGTCGACGCGGTGCGCGCGGGCGCCGGTGCGACCGTCGCCGTGCGCATCAACGGGCTGGGGACGGCGTGGTGGCGGGACGATCTCGCAGCCGCGGCGGAGGCTCGGCCCGACGTCGTCGTGATCCCGAAGGTCGAGTCACCCGACGACGTAGCGGCAGTTGCGGCGCTGTTGCCGGCCGGAACGGGGATCGAGGCGCAGATCGAGACGGCGCGCGGGCTCGTCGAGGTCGAGCGGATCGCGGCGGCGGGCCACGGGCTCGAGGCGCTCGTCTTCGGGCCGGGCGACTTCGGCGCGTCGATCGGGGCTCCCGTGCTGACGATCGGCGAGGGGAGCTGGGACTACGCGCTCGCACGGATCGTCGTCGCGGCGCGCGCATTCGGGCTCCAGGCGGTCGACGGGCCGTACGCCGCGATCCGCGATCTCGACGGGCTGCGGACGTCGGCCGGGCGCGCGCTTGCGCACGGCTACGACGGCAAATGGGTCGTCCACCCGGATCAGATCGCGCCCGTCAACGAGGTCTTCAGCCCGTCGGAAGAAGAGCTGGAGCGGGCGCGGCGGATCCTCGCGGCGGGCGAGGGCGCGACGCTCGTCGACGGCGAGATGGTGGACAAGGCGACGCACCGGCTCGCAGCCGCGCTCGTCGCGCGGGCGCGCTAGGCCGGGACGGGCGCCGGTTCCGGCTCGGACTCGCCCTTCGCGAGCAGCGCGGCGCCGACGACGACCGCCCCGAACGCGGCGACGCGGGCGACACCCGCTGCACCGCTCGGAATCCCTTCGCTGAAGAGCACCATGCCGGCAACGATCGGCAGCGCGTTCGTCAGCACCGTCGAGACGCCCGCGGTCGCGAGCGCGCCGCCGCGCTGGAAGCCGAACTGCAGCGCGACGAACGCGACGCCGTGGCACGCGAGCAGGACCGGTATGAACGCGAATCGCCAGCCGCCGAAGACCGCGGCTTTCGTCGCGACGTCGCCGGCCGCGTAGAGGATCCCGGATGCAGCACCGAGACCGGCGCCGGCCGCGAGCACCTTCGACCCTGGACCGGCGACGAGCCCGGCCGCGACGAACGAGACGGCGACCCAGATCGCGATCGCGGCCGTCGACCCGGCATTGCCCGCGTCCGTATGCCCATGGAGCGAGAGCCCGAGCAGCACGAGCCCGGCCATCGCCGCGATCACGCCCCAGAGCTCGCGCCGCGCGAGCGGAACATGCGTCGTCCGCGCAACGAGAATCGCGAGCACGCCGATTCCTCCCGCCGACGCGGCCTGCACGAGCGACAGCGGGGCGAGCTTCAGCGCCGCGATGTAGAAGATCCAGCCGACGAAGCCGGCCAGCAAGCCGATGAGCCACCGCGGAACGGTGAACATCGACCGCAACGACCGAATCGGATGCCGCAGCGAGAGCGGCGGAAGCTGCGACGCAACGGAGTGCATCGCGAGATAGCCCCAGTTGATCGCCGTCGCCGACAGCAGCGCGAGCACGAGCCCGCCGACGATGCGCGCACTCACGCCGCGGCTTTCGCCGGCCGTTGGAACGGTAGGTAGCTCTCCGCGGCGAGCGCGGCGATCCCGACGCGCGGCAGGTCGAGCCGCCGCTCGAAGACGACGTAGCGGGCGGTCCAGCGCGGCTGGAACTTCCGGTTGAAGAGCAACAGGTTGTCGAGCTGGAAGTGACCCTTCATCCCGCGCAGCGCTTGCCGCTGGAGCCGCTGCCGCGGCGACAGCGCCGCCTCAGGCTGCAGCAGCGCGGCGAACGGGGCGAAGTTCAGAGACACGCGCTCGTACCCGTTTGCGCGCGCCCACGCGATCGCGTCGCAGACGAGCCATTCGGTGAAGCCGTTCGGCGTCGTGCGCAGCCGCGGCATCGTCGAAAGCGAGAGCGCGCCGCCGGCCCGCGTCACCGCGAAGTGGAGGAAGCCCTCGGCGCGGCCGTCCGGCCCGCGCCCGATCACGAACACCGCGTCGTCGCCGTCGAGTCGAAACAGATCGTCGAGCGCCATGGCGAAGCCGCGCTCCGGCGCCGAGCCGCGCCAGGCCCGCGCCACCGCTTCGAGCTCGTCGCGCAGCTCGTCCGACAGCTCGCCGGGCGTCGCGACGTGGATCGAGTAGCCGGCCCGCTCGAGCCGGTGGACTGACTGGCGCACCTTCCGGATCGTACGGCCTTCGAGCGAGAACGCAGCGGTGTCCACCACCGCTTCGTCGCCGTGGTAGAGCGCCTGCAGCCCGAGCGACCGGTACAGCGGCAGGCAGCGATCCGACGCGCCGAGGATCGCGATCCGCCAGTCGCGGTCGTGCGCGAACTCGACGAACCGTGCGAGCAGGCGCGGAAGCTCCGCCTCCGGGCCGATCGGGTCGCCGGAGACGATCGCGACGCCGCCGACGACGCGGTAGGCAAGGAACGCGCGCTCGTCCTCACCGAAGAAGTACGACTTGTCGGCGCGGAGCGCGAACGGCGCGAGCGTGTCGTCGCCGTGCGCGGAGACGAGCGCGCGAGCGAGCGTCCGCTCGTCCGTCTCCTGCCGCAGCCGGTAGCGCCACGGCGCGAGCCACGACGCAAGCACGGTGACGACGGCAACGAGCTCGAGGATCAGGATCGACGCGGGAAACCAGGACGCGAAGTCGCCGCTGAGATGACGGTGCGCCTGCACGAGCGAGAGCCCGGCGAGCGCGCGGCTCGTCTCCGAGAACGAGAACGGCAGCGTGTACGGCCTGTCCGCCATCAGCCGGTTCACCCAGAGCGCGGCGGCGCCGTACGCGTAGATCCCCGCGAGGAAGAGCGCGGCGCGAACGCCGACGCGCGGTCGCGTGGACGGATCGCCGTGCGCCGTGAAGTCCTGGCGGCGCGCGACGAGCGCGACGGCGAGCAGACCGTTCGCAACCGCAGCCGGAACGACGCCGTGGAAGATGTGCAGCGCGGTCGAGGCGAGTACCACGACGACGGCGATCTGCCATGCGCGCCGTTTCCGCCGCGCGAGCCCGCGGCCGAGCAGCATCAGCACGACGCCGACCGGCGCAGCGAGCGCGCTCGCCGCCGGATGCACCGCCCCAGGCGCGAGCCGCTCGAGCAGCGACGTGCGGTGCTCCGGCAGCATCGCATGGAGGACGTCGAGGCCGCCGGCGACGAAGACGAACGCCGCAAGGACGAACGGCCAGCGCGCGCGTGACCCGGTGCGCGCGCGGCCGAGCAACGCCCCCGCGAGACCGGCGAGCGCGGCGGAGATGTAGACCGCATGCAGCCGTGCCGCCGCGTGGAACGCCGCGTCGGCAGGGATCTGGCGGATGACGAGGATCGAGACGCCGGTCGCGAGATAGCCCCACGCGCCGACGCCGAGCGCGAGAAGCAGGGCGGCAGTAAGCCGCTCGATCCGCGCGAAGCGCGCAAGCAGTCCGAGCAGCACCGCGGCGACCACCCAGACGCCGACGAATGCGAGCAGCGGAACTGACGCGCGCTTCGACAGCTCGTCGAGCGGCAACCCGTCGCCGATCCGCGGCCCCGGTACGGGCGCGAACGGGCCAATCGCGTACAGCCACCCGGTCGCCGCAGCCGCGACGGCGAGCATCAGCGGCACAGCGACGACAACACGGCCGGCGGCAAACAAGCGCCTACGCATGCGCGACCCGCTTCGACGCCGCGAGCAGCGAGACCGCGGCCTGGTCGCGCCACAGCGCCCAGTTGTGGCCGCCGGGCAGCTCGCGGTACAGATGCGGGATTCGGAGCTGCCCGAGCAGCCGCGCGAAGCGCGCGTTCTGCCGCTGCAGCGGATCGGCGGCGCCGGAGTAGAACCAGAAGAAGTCGTGCGCGCGCCGCAGCGCCGCGGCGTCGGTGCGGATGCGCAGCAGCGGCGAGTCCGCGTGCACGAGCGCCGTGTTGCGGCCGAAGATCGACGGCAGCCGGTCGGCGAGCTCGTAGCCCGACCACGACTCGACGACGCGGAACTCGTGCGGGTGCTGCAGCGCGATGTTGATCGCGCCGTAGCCGCCCTCCGAGAGGCCTCCGATCGCGCGGGCCGAGCCGCTGCGAATCGTGCGGTAGCGCGCGTCGATCGCATGCACGACGTCACGCGACATGAACGTCCCCCAGCCTTCGTTCCGCCGTACGCCGTTGACCCATTCCTCGTCCGTGAACTGCCCGGTCGAGCCCATCGGCATCACGAGGATCATCGGCCGCGCCTTGTGCCGCGCGACGAGCACGTCCTCGACGACGCCCGCGCGCACGGTGAGCAGAAACGCCGTCGGCAGGCCGGGCACGCCGTGCAGGAGGTAGAAGACCGGATAGCGGCGCTGCGGATGCGTCGCATAGCCCGGCGGCAGGTAGACGAGCACTTCCTGGCGGCGGCCGCCGATTGCGGCGCTCGCGACGGAAATCCGCTGCGTCGTCCCTTGCGACGTCACGAACGCCGGATCGGCCGGAGGCGGGAATCCCCGGTAGAGCCAGTAGCCGTGGAGATAGCGCACCAGGCCACCCACGCCTCCCGCAAGGAAGAGCGCGAGCAGCCCGGTGGCGAGGACCGGGAGCATCGTCGTACGAACCCGTTCCGCTGCCGTCATTCCGGACGGGACTGTAGGTCGGCCGCTGCGAAAAGGAGTGCCCCGCGCCCGCCCTTAACGGACGCGCAACCGCGGGTTAACTGTCGCGCTCGATCAGCCGGCGGCGCCTGCGCTCCGCCTTGCGCGCCTGCACACCCGGCGCGTGGCGCACGGCCGCGTACCAGACGTAGAGCAGGAAGCCGACAACGGCGGCGACGGTCTTCAGCACACGACGGATCTGAGCGCCCACGCCGGTCACTGTACGGCAGCGGCGAACGATCGGAAGAGAAGCGCACACGCGCCGTCGGGATCGCCGGATCCCGCAGGCGCAGTGCAGAGGAGCTCGAACTCGCGCTTCCCTTCGAGGACGAAGCCGACGCGGTTGTCGGTCGCCGGCTGTCCCGTGGGACGCGCGGTGAACCGGTACGCGCGGATCTTCTGTCCGTCCACGGTCGTCGTGGCGCTCGCCGTAATCGAGCCGTGCGACGCCTCGGCAAGCCTGGCCGCGACGACATCGAGCTCTTTCGCAGCCTTCACGAAGAGCGCCGGCGAGTACGGCCGCGCGAGCTTGTACGTCGTCGCGGACACGAGCGTACCGTCAGCGCGGCGGGCGACGACCGATCCGCGGCCATGTTTCACGACCCAGCCGGCGGGTACGGAGAAGACGAATCCGGGACCGGCGACGGAGCGGGAGGCGCCTGCCGATGCGGGCTTCGCGGATCCCCCACACGACGAAGCAAGGATCGGGACCATAATGGCGAGGAACGCTGTACCCGCAAAACGAAAGGATCCACCACGTATGGCCAAGACGAGTGAGAAGGTCACGGACGCGGCCGCCAATGTCAAACCGTATCTGGAGCGCGCGCTCTACGACGCCGAGCTCCGCGACAGCGTGCGCAGCGCATACGAGTCGGCGCGCGCGATCTACGACGAGCTGCTCGGCAACCGCGGCGTGACGGGCATCGCGGCCCGTGTCGCGAGCGACAAGGACATGCAGGACGAGCTGCGCTCTGCGGTCTCCGACCTGCGCCGCGCGGCCGATCGGATGCAGGGCAAGGAGGAGCAGAGCGGCCGCAACTCGGCGCTGCTGCTGATCGGCATCGTGCTCGGGATTCTCTTCAATCCGTTCACCGGGCCGCAGACGCGGAAGTGGCTCGCCGACAAGGTGCTCGGCGGCGGCGACGACTTCACGTACCAGGCCGGCAGCACGACGAACGGCGGCTAGCGCACCGGAGGTTTTGCGGCGGGCGGCTGCACACGCGGCAGCAGCGGCCCGCCCGCACCTTCCGCGGCGCGCGTGAGCGAGCGCGGCTCGAGTCCCGTCGCGCTCGAGATGTCCGCCTGCCGGACGAGGAATGCTCCCGGCTGCGGTGCGGTCGACGTTGCGCGAACGGTCGCGGTACTCGCGGCCGCGGCGAGCCGCACGTCCTGCGGCGTTCGCCACGACTCGAGATACGTCGTCGGGTCGACCGCGCCGTCGTAGCCGCGGCCGAGCAGCCGCACCGGGTGGATCTCGAAGTGGAGATGCGACGGGGTGCCTTCGGCGTCGCCCGTGTCGCCGACGTAGCCGACGACATCGCCCGCGTGCACGACTGCTCCGTCGATTGCGAGCGGCGAGTACGCGGAGAGATGCGCGTAGTAGAACTCGTTCCCGCGCGCGTCGCGGAGCCAGAGCCGCCAACCACCGACGGAGTTCCAGCCGACGGAGAAGACAATGCCGTCTGCGACCGCGAGCACCGGCGTGCCGATCGGCGCGAAGATGTCGTCGCCGTGATGCCAGCCGCCGGACACGTCGCCGCGGAACGCACCGAACGTATCCGCGACGAACCGCGAAACGCCGTACACCGGGAAGACGTAACCGCGCTGGCCGAGCTGCGGCGTGACCCGCGGCGGCGTCGACAGCAACTGCGGAATGCCGATCCGGTCGGGCTCCGGCGGGCGGTTCGACGGCGCGGGCGGCAGCGGAGCGCGCGCGCCTGCCTGCGCGTTCGCTTCCGCGTAGCCGATCTGAAGCTCGCTGCCGGCCGGCAGACCGCCGTGCGCAGCTGTGAGGGTGACGTCGAGCCCGGTGACAAAGTCGCGATAGCCGGGTACGGGATCCGTCGCCGGCTCGGCGCGGTGCTCCAGCACGATCGCGTAGCCCCAGTCACCGAGTGGGATCTGTCGGTTCGCAGTTGGGACGATCTTGCGGCCGAGGACGACAAGTCGCGCGATGCCGGACGTTCCCGCGTCACCGAAGCCGCCGCGCGGTGTCGCGGCTGCGTGCGCTTCCCCCGCGATGCTCGCCGCGGTGATCTCGCCGCCGAAGAGCGAGAGCGCGCGCACGTTCGACCAAGCGTCGGAGTCGGCTCGCGTGCCGCCGCTGGCGGAGACGCTCGTCGCGACGGAGCGCGCGCGAACGACGGAGCCGTTCGCCGGATACGCGAACGCGCCGTCGAACGCGACGGCTCCGGCCGGCGCGGCGAGCACGCGCGTGCCGGTCCGGCGCGTGTCCGGGCACGAGCACCTGGATCGCCCAGGCGCGCGCGGTCGACCCTGCCGGATGCGACGCCGCGGCACCCGGCGCGAGCGCACACGCAAGCGCGAGCGCGCAGCCGAAGACGCGCATCACGACGCAGCCTTCCGCGCACGCCACGCGATCTGCCCGGCGCTGAACAGGAGCAGCACCGCGAAAAGCTTCCGAAGCGTGGACTCCGGCAACGACTCGGCGACCTGCACACCGCCGACCGTGGCTGCGATCGACGCGACGCCGATGATCGCCGCCGGCCGCCAGCGGACGTTGCCGTAACGCTGCTGCCGCCACACGCCGACAAGCACGGTCGGAATGATCGCGAGCAGCGACGACGCCTCGGCGTGCAGCTGCGTCAATCCGAGCGCCGTCAGCGTCGGCACGAACAGGATCCCGCCGCCGACGCCGAACATCCCCGACAGGACGCCCGCGCCGAGACCGAGCAACGCCGCGAGCACGTACGTCATTGCACGAGCATCCTGATCGCGATCGCCGTGAGCAGTGCCGCAAAGCCGAACGAGAGCGTGCGCACCGGCAAGCGCTGCTGAAGCGCGGTGCCGCCGAACGCGCCGAACGCCGCCGGGATTCCGACGAGTGCCGCGTAGACCGGTCGCACCTCGCCGTGGAAGACGTAGACGACGACACCGGCCGTCGCGGTGACGCCGATCGCGGCGAGCGAGGTCGCCGTCGCGGAGCGCATCTCCCAGCGTCCCGCGAGGAGCAGCAGCGGCACGATCACGATTCCGCCGCCGACGCCGAGCAATGCGCTGAGGAAACCGGCGACGAGCCCGACGAGGATCAGCAACGGCACGGCCCTATGCTAAGTCCATGGCCACGACGGCAGACCTCCTGCTGGAGCGCCTCGCGGCGGAGCCGGAGAAGGCCGGGCTCTTCCTCGACTTCGACGGGGTGCTCGCGCCGATCGTCCCCCGGCCGGAGGACGCGACGGCGCCGCCGGAGACGCGCGCGGAGCTCGCCCGGCTCGTAAGCCGCTACGGGCTCGTCTGCATCGTCAGCGGCCGGCCGAGCGACGGACATCCGCGACCGAGTCGGGCCGGCCGGCGTCGTGATCGTCGGGACGCACGGGCTCGAACTGCATCCGGAGGCGGAGAAGTGGCGCGCGATCATGCACGAGGTCGCGGCCGACGCGCCGTGGCCTCCCGAGCAGACCGACGACAAGGGTCTCTCCGTCACGTTTCACTACCGCGACCACAGGAACGAGCTGCAGGCGCTCCGCGACCTCAAGCTGATGGCCGAGCAGTTGCAGGAGGCCGGGTTCGTCACGCGCTTCGGACGCAAGGTGCTCGAGGTGATGCCGCCGATCGACGCGAACAAGGGCACGGCCGTGCGGCAGCTGCTTGCCGAATCCGGACTGACGCGTGCGCTGGTCGCGGGAGACGACACGACCGACCTCGACGCGTTCCGCGCCGTCGATGACCTCGAGTTGAAGGTGCGCGTCGCGGTGGCGTCCGCCGAGTCGCCGCGCGAGCTGCGCGCCGCGGCCGACATCGTCGTCGACAGCACCGATGCGTTCCTCGAGCTGCTGCGCACGCTCTGATGCACGTCGACGACGCCGTCCTCGCACCGCTGCGCGAGCGTTTCGGCGCGCCGGTCGTCCTGGAATGGGACGGCGAGATCAGCGACCGCGAGTGGGAAATCGCGACGTACAACCCAGCGCGCATCCATGACGTGACGCTCTTCATCCTCGACCCGGCGCGGCGGCTCGCGCTCATCCGCAAGCCGCACTTCGCAGACGGCGTCTGGCGTCCGCCCGGCGGCGGGATCAAGCCCGGCGAGGACTTCGTCGCCGGCGCGGTCCGCGAGGCGCTCGAGGAGACGGGGCTGCGCATCGAGTTGCGCCGCTATCTGGTCGCGACGGACGCGGTGTTCCGCAACGACGGCCGCGAGCTTCCGTGGCAGACGCACGTCTTCCTCGCCGAGACCGAGGACGAGGAGCTCGCGCCGGAGGATCCCGACGAGATCGCCGCCGCACGCTGGGGCACGCTGGACGAGCTCGCCGGCCCGCTCCGCGAGCGGCTGCTCGCGACCGACCGCGCGTTCTGGCGCTACCGCGTCGCGCTCCACGACGCGGCCCTCGCGCAGCTTGGTGTCTGACACCGCGAGCCTGTTTGGTGTCTGACACCAGAGGGCCGTTTGGATCAAACACTCCGTGACGAAAGCGTTACGCCTTCCGCGCGCGCACCGCGGTGCCGTACGCGCAGATCTCCGTCCAGCCCGTGCCCATGTCGGAGGTGTCGAAGCGCATCGCGACGATCGCGTTCCCGCCCTTCGCCTCCGCCTCGGCGATCATCCGCTCCATCACCTGCTGGCGGCTGTCGATGAGCGCCTTCGTCATCCCCTTCAGCTCGCCGCCGAGCATCGACTTGAAGCTCGCGCCCATCTGCGAGCCGAGGTTGCGCGAGCGCACGGTCAAACCCATCACCTCGCCGTAGACCTCGTCGATCTCGTAGCCGGGGATGTCGTTCATCGTCGTGACGATCATTGCGCTGCCTCCTGGTTGAGGACGTCCCATGCCCGCCGCACGTCCGCCTCGGTCGTCGCCTCGTTCCCGATTGCGAGCCGGAGGACGTAGCGGCCGTCGAGCTTCGTGTGCGAGAGGAAGATCTCACCGCTCTGGTTCGCGCGCTCGAGCAGCGCCTCGTTCACCTCGTCACTCGCCTTGCGGCGGAACGCGACGAGCGAGAACCGCTGCGGCGCGCAGAGCTCCCACTCGGGATCGGCCTCGACCCATTCCGTGAAGAGCGCGGCGAGCCGAATGTGCTCGCGGAGCACGCGCTGCAACCCGTCGCGGCCGTAGCAGCGCAGCACCGCCCACAGCTTCAGCGCGCGGAAGCGCCGGCCGAGCGCAGGCCCGTACTCCGACAGCGCGTAGACGTCCTCCGGCGTGCGCAGGAACTCCGGCACGAGGCTGAACGCCTGCCGGAACTCGTCCGGCCGCGAGGTCCAGAGCAGCGAGCAGTCCATCGGCGTGAGCAGCCACTTGTGCGCGTTGACGACGACGGAGTCGGCGAGCTCGACGCCGTCCTGCGACCACCGCTGCTCCTCGAGGATCCACGCGGAACCTGCGTACGCGGCGTCGACGTGGAGCCACGCGCCCGCGGCATGTGCGCGTTCCGCGAGCGCGCGCACCGGGTCGACCGAAGCGAACGACGTCGTTCCGACTGCAGCGACGACCACCGCGACGTCGTCGAGCTCGTAACCGTCCGCGAGCATCCGCAGCTCGTCGTCGACGCCGACCTTCCGCACCTCCATCCCGAGCAGACGCGCGGCCTTCTCGGCGGCGGAGTGCGCGTGCTCCGAGCACACGACGACGTTGCGGCCGGTCGCGTGTCGCGCAGCGACGAGGGCGGCGAGCGTCGACGTCGACGCGGTGTCCTCGATATGTCCGTGCCAGCCGTCCGGCAACCCGAGCAGCTGGCGCACCCAGTCGACGACGCGCAGCTCGAGCTCCGTCGATGCCGGCGACGCGCGCCAGTGCAGCGCGACCGGGTTCAGCGTCGCTGTCAGCAGCTCCGCGAGGATCCCCGGCTGCGACGCGGTGATCGCGAAGTACGCGAAGAAGCGCGGGTGCTGCCAGTGCGTCATCGCCGGCACGATCAGCTCGTCGAGATCGCGGAGCACGTTCGCAAACGGCTCGCGCGTGCTCCGGCGCCGACAACGGCAGCTTCGCCGACAGCTCGCCCGGCGCGACCTGCGCGAGCACCGGCAGCTCGCCGACCCGCTCGCGATACGCGGCCGCCCAGTCGACCGCCGCGTAGCCGTCCTCACGGAAGTCGCTCACGGCCGCTTCCGCCGCAGCTTCGTCGAGCTGCGCCCACGTGCGCGTGTTCACGACATCGTCCTTCGTCAGCCAGCCGCGCCGCGCCTGCGAGACCGCGAGCTCGACGTAGTTCTGCGCGCGGATCTGGTGCGCGTCGGAGTTCACGACGAGCTTCAGACCGGCCTCCTTCGCGGCGCGCGCATGGACGTCGGAGAGATCGAGCCGGTCCGGCTGCCCGTTGATCTCGAGGAAGACGCCGGTCTCGAGCGCCTTGCCGATCACGCGCTCGACGTCGACGTCCCGCGGGCCGCGCGTGCGGATCCGCCGTCCTGTGAGATGACCAATGCAATCGACATACGGGTTCTCCATCGCCTCGAGCACGCGCTCGGTCGGGCGGTTCTCCTGCGCCTGATGCACGGACGCGACGACCCAGTCGAGCTGCTTCAGATCCTCTTCCGCGACATCGACCTCGCCGTTGGTGCGGATGTTCGCCTCGACGCCGTGGAGGATCGTGAGCTTCGGATACCGCTTGCGGACCGCCTCGATCTCCTCGAGCTGCGCGTGCATGCGGCCGTCGCGCAGGTAGTGCGAATGGTCGGTGATCGCGTAGTACGCATAGCCACGTACGGACGCCGCCTCGACCATCTCCTCGAGCGTGTTCTTGCCGTCGGACGACCAGTGCGTGTGCGTGTGCAGGTCGCCGCGCACGTCGCCGATCTCGACGAGCTTCGGCAGCTCGCCGCGCCGTGCCGCCTCGAGCTCGCCCGACGCCTCACGGAGCTCGGGCGCGATCGGCGCGTAGCCGAGGTACTCGTAGAGCGCGTCCTCGTCCTCCGTGCGGAACACGTCGCCGGTCTCGACCGTCGTGACGCCGTACTCGGAGATCGACAGCCCGCGCCGCTGCGCCTCCTCGCGCATCGCGACGTTGTGATCCTTGGAGCCGGTGAAATGCTGCAGCAGGTTCCCGTACGACTCCGGCTCGACGACGCGCAGGTCGAAGCGGAGGCCGTCGTTCGAGACGACCGTCGCCTTCGTGTCGCCGTGTGCCGCGACCTCGAGCACCCACGGCAGCTCGACGAACGCCGCCGTCAGCGACGCCGGATCGGTCGCGGTCGCGATCACGTCGAGGTCGCGGAACGTCTCCTTGCGCCGCCGCACCGAGCCGGCCTCGGAGACGTGCACCGCCGCGGGATGCTCGCGCAGCGCGGCGACCGCGGCCTGCACCGCCGGCAGGCCGTCGCCGAGCAGGCGCCGGTCGGTCTCCGGATTCTCCGCCTTGTACGCGAGCGCCTTGAGGATCTTCTCCTCGCTCTTCGCGCCGAGCCCGGCGAGGTTCCGCAGCTGCTCGTGCTCCGCCGCGGACTTCAGGTCGGCGAGCGTCGTGATCCCGAGCTCCTTCCAGATCCGCGCGGCCGTCTTCGGCCCGAGCCCCGGCAGGCGCATGAACTCGACGACGTCGGGCGGCACGGTGTCCCGCCGCTTCGCGAGCGCGTCGATCTGGCCGGTGTCGACGATCTGGACGATCTTCTCCTCGATCGTCTTCCCGATCCCGGGCAGCTCCTTCGCCTTTCCGTCGAGCGCGAGCTGCGCGACCGAGCCGGAGGTCTCGCGCATCCGCGTGGCCGCGCGCCGGTACGCGAGCACCCGGAAGGACTCCGCGCCTTCCAGCTCCAGCAGGTCGGCGAGCAGATCGAATTGGTCCGCCACGTCGGCGTTGCGCGGCAGGCTCGCCACGCGCCGATCATACGTCCCGCGCTTACCCCGGCCTTACGTCCCATCCCGTAGCCTGAGGCCTCGTGGCCGCGGTGACGATCTGCCTGCCGACGTTCAACGAGCGCGAGAACATCGAGCAGATGCTGCACGCGCTCGCCCCGCTGGGCGTTCACGTCCTCGTGATCGACGACAACTCGCCCGACGGCACCGGCGAGATCGCCGATCGCGTCGCGGCCGAGCTCGACTTCGTCTCCGTGCTCCACCGCGCCCGCAAGGAGGGCCTCGGCCCCGCGTACATCGAGGGCTTCCACCGCGCGCTCGCCGAGGGCGCCGACTACGTGATCTCGATGGACTGCGACTTCTCGCACGACCCCGCCGACGTGCCGCGGCTGATCGCGGCGGCGGAGAACGGCGCAGACGTCGTGATCGGATCGCGCTACGTCCAGGGCGGCGGCACCGTGAACTGGGGCCTCGGCCGCCGGATCGTCTCCGCCGGCGGCTCGCTCTACGCGCGCACGCTGCTCGGGCTGAAGATCCGCGACATGACCGGCGGCTTCCGCTGCTTCCGCCGGGCCGTGCTCGAGCGGGTCGACCTGGACACCGTCGACACGAGGGGCTACGCGTTCCAGATCGAGCTGACGTATCGCGCGACTCGAATGGGTTTCAAGGTGGCCGAAGTGCCGATCGTGTTCACCGATCGGACGAGAGGCCAGTCGAAGATGACCCGCGCGATCTTCCTCGAGGCGGTGCGGAAGGTGCCGACGCTGCGGTACAACGCGCTCCGCGGCCGCTTCTGAGGCGGATACGCTCCCGGCATGCGCGACCTCGACGTAGCGGCTCTCGACGACGCGATCGCATCCGACGTTCCGCTCGTTGTCGACTTCTGGGCGCCGTGGTGCCGGCCGTGCAAGGCGATCGGGCCGATCCTCGAACAGCTCGAGGCCGGCGCCGACGGACGCGTCGCGTTCGCGAAGCTCAACGTCGACGACTTTCCGGAGATCTCCGCGCGCTACGAGATCCTGTCGATCCCGACGGTGATCCTCTTCGCCGGCGGCGAGATCGGCGAGCGAATCGTCGGCGTGCGTCCGCGCGAGCATTTCGAGCGCGCGTTCGCGACCTGGCTCTAGCGGAAGTGCTCCCAGCCCGAGAGGGCGTACGGCTCGCCGCCGAGCGTCAGTGTGACGCCCGCGCCTTCCTCGCAGCGGCCAATCACTGTGAAGCCGAGCGCGTCCGGCGTCGCTGCGAGCAGCTCGTAGTCCTCGCCGAAGCCGACGTCGTCGACCGTCGCGCCGTCGGCGAGCGGGACGCTGTCGAGATCGATCGCGAGACGGCACCCCGACCGCACGGCGATGTGCGCGGCGTCCTGCGCGAGCCCGTCGGAGATGTCGAGCATCGCGGTCGCAACGGCACCGAGCCGGCGACCTTCGGCGAGACGGAGCGGCGGCGGCGCGAGGCGGCCGGTACGGAAGCTCGCGCCTGATGCGCCGAGCGGGCCGCTGACGACGAGGAGGTCGCCGGGGCGCGCCCCCGCGCGGCCGGGAATCCGCTCCGAGCGGCCGAGCGCGGTGATGCTGAGCAGCACGCGATCGGAGCGCGTCGTGTCGCCGCCGCGTACCGGCACTCCCGTCTCGCTGATCCCCTCGTAGAGCTCCATCACATCGTCGACCAGCGTGTCCCCCGGCAGCCCGAGCGAGACGATCAGCGCGACCGGCTCCGCGCCCGACGCGGCGAGGTCGCTCAGGTTCACCGCTGCGGCCCGGAAGCCGAGCCCGCGCCACGAGAGCAGGTCGAACCGGAAGTGGACGCCTTCGACGAGCGCGTCCTGCGTGACGACGAGGCCGTCGATGACCGCCGCGTCGTGCTCGATCCCATGCGCGAGCCCGCGCCGTTCGAGCTCTGCGAGCAGCGCGAACTCGCCGAACTCGTCGAGTCTCACGGTTCCTCGATCCTGACGCGGTCGTCGAGCGTCGCCGGGTCGAGCGCCGCGAGCGCGTCGTAGAGACGCATGTGGAACGACCCCGGCCCCGCCGCGCCGGCGGCGGCATCCTCCGCCGCGACACCGAACGCGGCGAGCGCTTCCGCCGCGGCTTCGAGCGGCGCCTCCGGCTTCGCGGCGAGGAAGCAGCCGGTGAGGGCGGACGACATGCACCCGGTTCCGGTCACCGCAGCGAGCAGCTCGTGTCCGTTCGAGATCGCGAGCACGCGCTCTCCGTCGGAGACATGGTCGACGACGCCGGTCACCGACGCGACGACGCCGAGCCGTTGCGCCGCCTCACGCGCGAGCTCCGCCGGCTCGACTCCCGACGCGATCGACTCGACGCCGCGCACCTCCGCCTCCGCGCCGACGAGCGTCGCGACCTCGCCCGCGTTCCCGCGCAGCACCGTCACGCCCACGAAGTCCAAGATCCGCTTCGCGGTTTCGGTGCGATAGCGCGTCGCGCCGGCGCCGACAGGGTCGAGCACCACCGGAATCGGCCGCTCCGTCGCGGCCTGCCCGGCGATCAGCATCGCGTCGACCCACGGCGGCGAGAGGGTGCCGATGTTGAGTACGAGCGACGAGGCGATTCCCGCCATCTCCGCAACCTCGTCGGCGGCGTGCGCCATCACGGGGAGCGCGCCGAGCGCGAGCGTTGCGTTGGCGGTCTCGTTCATGACGACGTAATTCGTGATCTGGTGGACGAGCGGACGCCGTTCGCGAATCAGGCGCAGCGTTTGCCCAGGAGAGACTGTCATCGGTTGCGTACCCCCAGAACGTCGACGGGACCCTCGCCTGCTCCGAGCTCGACGAGGCCTTGGGAAACAGCGCGCGACGCAGCGGCCGCAGCGCCGCGCGCCGCGTCGATCAGGCTCATGCCGCGCGCGAGCAGCGCGGCGAGCGTCGCGGAGTGCGTGCAGCCGGAGCCGTGGGTCGCGGCGACGTCGTGCCGCTCGACCGGGATCTCGACATGCGACGCGCCGTCGAAGAGATGGTCGACCGCGTCGTCGCCGTGACCGCCCGTGACGACGACAGCCGCCGCGCCGAGGTCGTGCAGCCGTTCGGCGAGCTCCGCGCGCGATGCGTCGAGCCCGGTCAGCGCTCGCGCCTCGATCAGGTTCGGCGTAACGACGGTCGCGAGCGGAAACAGCCGCTCGACGAGCGCGCCGACCGCGTCGTCCTCGAGCAGCTTCGCGCCCGAGCTCGCCACCATCACCGGGTCGACGACGAGCGGAACCGGGTGCGCGGCGAGGTAGTCCGCGACCGTCTCGATGATCGTTTGCGAGAACAGCATCCCCGTCTTTGCCGCGTCGACGCCGATGTCGCCGAAGACGGCGTCCAGCTGCTGCACGACGAACGCCGGCGGCAGCTCGTGGATCGCGGTCACGCCGACGGTGCTCTGCGCGGTGAGCGCGACCAGCACCGACATCCCGTGCGCACCCGCCGCCGCAAATGCCTTCAGGTCGGCCTGGATCCCGGCACCGCCGCCGGAGTCGGAAGTCGCGATCGTCAACGCTCGAGGAACCATGCTCTCCCTTCGCCGGCATGACCCGGATCAGGTTCGACGGGTGTGTTCTCAGCCCAGCGAGGGCACCCCGGTACCGGGGCGAGACTAGCATCGAGTTGTGGCTCCGACCCGTCTTCCACCCGCGCTGGCGGCGCAGTCGACGACGGCGGTGCTCGCGCTCCTCGGCGAACCGCCGGCGCGGGTCCTCGAGCTCGGCTTCGCGGGGATCCACGCGACGCCCCTGCGGCTCGCCGGCTTCGACGTGACCGTCGCCGAGCCGGACGCTGCATACCGGGAGCGGGCTCGCGAGCGCGCGGGCGACGTGCTCGCCGCGCCGCCGCCGGAGCGGTTCGACGCTGTCGTCGCGCCGGTCGGCGCCGATCTCGGTAAGGCAACCGCCGGGAAGCTGATACTCGTCGCCGCAGACGGCGCAGCTTCAATAGTGGAGTGACCGCCGTTGCGCTTTGGGACGAGCTGCTGCAGGGCGAGGAGCTCGCGCATCTCACGACCGCGCCGGCCCGCGCCGCCCGCACGGCGCCGATCCCGGAGGCGCTGCGGCCGGAGCTGCGGGACGCCCTCGCGCGGCGGGGGATCGCCGAGCTCTACGCGCACCAGGCCCAGGCGTACGACGCCGCCGTGGCCGGGAGGCACGTGATCGTCACGACCGGAACCGCGTCCGGCAAGACGCTCGCATTCAACTTGCCGGTGCTCGACGCGCTCGCCGCCGATCCGAAGAGCCGCGCGCTCTACCTCTATCCGACGAAGGCGCTCGCGCAGGATCAGGCGCGCGGCCTGGGCGAGCTCGCGGTTCCCGGCGTCCGCGCCGCGATCTACGACGGCGACACGCCGCAGGAGCGCCGCCCGCAAATCCGCCGCTGGGCAAATCTCGTGCTGACGAACCCCGACATGCTCCACATCGGGGTCCTGCCGCGCCACGACCTCTGGGCCGACTTCCTCCACAACCTCCGCTACGTCGTCGCGGACGAGGCACACGTCTACCGCGGCGTCTTCGGATCGCACGTCGCGAACGTCCTGCGTCGGCTGCGGCGGCTCGCGCGGATCTACGGCGCGGATCCGCAGTTCCTGTTCGCGACGGCGACGATCGCGAATCCCGGCGAGCTGGCGCACCAGCTGCTCGGCGTCGATGCGGAGGTCGTCGGCGACGACGCGGCACCGAGCGCGGAGCGGACGATCGCGCTCTGGAACCCGCCGCTGATCGACACAGAGCTCGGCCTGCGCGCGAGCGCGATCGGCGAGGCGTCGCGGCTGCTGGCGGAGCTCGTCAGCCGCGATCTGCGCACCATTTGCTTCGCGAAGAGCCGCAAGACGGCGGAGCTGATCCACCGGTTTGCTTCGGACCGCGTCAGCCCCGAGACGGCGAAGCGGCTCGCGCCGTACCGCGCCGGCTACACGCCGCAGCAGCGACGCGACATCGAGCGGCGGCTCGTCGAGGGCGAGCTGCTCGGCGTCTCCGCGACGGACGCGCTGGAGCTCGGCATCGACATCGGCCTGCTGGACTGCGCGATCTCCGTCGGCTTCCCCGGGACCGTCGCCAGCCTCCGCCAGCAGTGGGGCCGCGCGGGCCGTCGCGGCCACGGGCTCGCGATCCTCGTCGCGTCGGAGGACGCGCTCGACCAGTACTTCATGCGCGAGCCGGAGACGCTGTTCGGCCGCCGTGTCGAAGCGGCGATCCTCGACCACGCGAATCCGCGTGTGCTCGACGGCCACGTCGCCGCCGCTGCGTACGAGGCGCCGGTTGACGACGGTGACCGCGCGACGCTCGGCGACGAAGCGCTGGAGCGCGCGCCGCACGTCCCTGACCTCCAGCACACGAAGCACGGCTGGGTCTGGGCCGGCAAGGACGCACCGGCCGCGCGCACGCCGCTTCGCTCCGCCTCCGCCGACGCGTTCACCGTGATCGACGCGAGCACCGGCGCGCTGCTCGGTCTCGTCGAGCTGGAGCGCGCGTACTCGACGATCCATGAAGGGGCGATCTACCTCCACATGGGCGAGCAGTATCTCGTCCGCGAGCTCGACCTCGCCGCACGGCGCTGCGTCGTCGAGCCGTTCTCCGGCGACTACTACACGCAGGTGAAGAAGGAGACCTCGACCGACATCGAACGCAGTCTTCGTCGCGCGCGCCGGCTCGGGCTCGCGCTGAGCTTCGGCGTCGTGTCCGTGACGGAGACGGTGGTCGCGTATCAGCGCAAGAGCATCCGCGACGGCGCGACGATCGCGACGGTCGAGCTCGCGCTGCCGCCGTCGACGTTCGAGACGGAGGCGGTCTGGTACGTCCCGACGCCGCGACAGCTCGACGGGCTCGAGACGATGCCGCTGCTCCTCTCGTCACTGCACGCGGCGGAGCATTCGATGATCGCGCTGCTGCCGCTCTGGGCGATGTGCGACCGCTGGGACATCGGCGGCCTCTCGACGAACGTCCACCAGGACACCGGGGAGCCGACCGTGTTCGTCTACGACGGCCATCCCGGCGGCGTCGGCATCTCCGAGCGAGGCTTCGACCAGTTCGAGGGCTGGGTCGCCGACACCGCGCGGATGCTCGAGGGCTGCCCGTGCGAGCGCGGCTGTCCGTCGTGCGTCCAGAGCCCGAAGTGCGGCAACCTCAACGAGATGCTCGACAAGAGCGGAGCGCTCACGCTGCTCGGCCGTATGCTCGCGTCGTGAAGACGGGAGCACTGGAGCGCGTGCTCGTTCGCCCGCCGCGCGCGGACGACGTCCCGTCGTGGCGGCAGCTCGGGTGGCGTGCCGAGCCCGATGCCGCCGGCCTCGAGGCCGAGCACGATGCGTTCTGCGCGCTCCTCGAGGACGCGGGAGCGGAGGTCGTGCGAGCGACGGAAAGCGCGGCAGCCTCGACGCGATCTACGCGTTTGACCCGCTGCTGATGACGGATGCCGGCGCGCTGCTCCTCCGCCCCGGCAAGCCGGAGCGCCGCGACGAGCCGGATGCGCTGCTGCCGGACCTCGAGCGCGTCGGGGTCCCCGTCGCGGGCAGCATCGCCGAGCCGGCACTCGCCGAGGGCGGCGACACGCTCTGGCTCGACGACCGCACGCTCGTCGTCGGCCGCTCGTACCGAACAAACGCCGCGGGAATCGAAGCGCTGCGTACGGCACTCCCCGGCGTCGACGTGATCGCCGTCGACCTGCCGCACCTGAACGGTCGCGGCGAGGTGCTGCATCTGCTCTCGCTGCTGAGCCCGCTCGACGACGACCTCGTCGTCGGCTACCCGCCGCTGATGCCCGTCGCGCTCGTCGAGCTGCTGGAGGAGCGCGCAATCGAGATCGTCGTCGTCCCGGCGGAGGAGTTCGAGACGCATGGGACCGAACGTCCTCGCCCTCGCGCCCCGGGTCGGGCTCGCGATCGAAGGGAACGACACGACCCGCGAGCGGCTCGCCCACGCCGGCGTCGAGGTGCTCGTCTACCGCGGCGACGAGATCTCGCGGAAGGGCGACGGCGGGCCGACCTGTCTTACGCAACCACTGTCGCAGAAAGTAGCTGTCGATTTCGGCGTCGCCCGTTCGTCGTACTCCCGACATCGACCTCACCAAGGAGGCACAGCCGTGAAGTACCTGCTGTTGGTCTACGACGATCCCACCAACTGGACGGACATCGACGAGAAGCAGATGGCCGGGCTCTACGAGGAGTACGCCGCGGTCTCCAACGACCCGGCCACCGTCGGCGCCGCGCAGCTCAAGCCCGTCGACACGGCGAAGACCGTCCGCGTGAACAACGGCTCGACGCTCACCACCGACGGCCCGTTCGCGGAGACGAAGGAGCACCTCGGCGGCTACTACCTCGTCGAGGCCGACTCGATCGACGACGCGGTGAAGATCGCCGCCCGCATCCCGTCCGCGCGGCTCGGCGGCTCGGTCGAGGTGCGCCCGCTGGTGGAGATGTAGGAATGCAGTACATGCTCCTGATCTACGGCGACGAGGCGACGTGGAATGCCCGAACCGACGACGACATGAAGGCGCTCAACGCGGGGTACGCGTCGCTGATGCGCGACCTCGAGGCGGAGAAGAAGCTCGCCGGCGGGAGCGAGCTGCAGCCGGTCGGCACCGCGACGACGGTCAAGATCAGGAACGGCGACACGATCGTCAGCGACGGTCCGTTCGCCGAGACGAAGGAAGTGCTCGGCGGCTACTTCCTGATCGAGTCGGAGTCGCTCGACGAGGCGATCGAGTGGGCCGAGCGGATCCCGGACGCGCTCGTCGGCACGGTCGAGATCCGTCCCGTCGTCGACCACTCGGGGACAGCCGCATAGACGAGCTCGCACGCGCCTACCGCGACGAGCGTGCCCGCTGCATCGCGATCCTGGCCCGCGTTCTCGGCGATCTCGACCTCGCCGAGGACGCGGTGCAGGACGCCTTCGTCAGGGCCGCGGAGCGGTGGCCGCGCGACGGTGTGCCGGCGAGCCCGGGCGCGTGGATCGTCACGACGGCGCGCAACGGCGCGATCGACCGCATCAGACGCGAGCGCACGCTCGCGCGCAAGACGGAGCTGCTGGGGCGCCTCGAGGCGCTCGCACCGCCCGACCCGGAGGACGACGAGGCCGTGATTCCCGACGAACGACTCGAGCTGATCTTTGCGTGCTGCCACCCGGCGCTCGCGCCGGAAGCGCAGGTCGCGCTGACGCTGAGCCTGCTCGGCGGGCTCACGACGCCGGAGATCGCGCGCGCGTTCCTCGTCCCAGAGCCGACGCTCGCGCAGCGCCTCGTCCGCGCGAAGCGGAAGATCCGCGACGCAGGCATTCCGCTGCGCGTTCCGCCGGCACATCTGCTGCCGGAACGGTTGCGCAGCGTCCTCGCCGTCGTCTACCTCGTCTTCAACGCGGGGTACGGCCCGCCGGTGCGCCGCGGGCTCTGCGCGGAGGCGATCCGCCTCGCAGCGCTGCTCGCGGCATTGATGCCGGACGAGGCGGAGGTGCATGGGCTGCACGCTCTGCTCCTGCTCCAGGACGCACGGCGCGACGCGCGCGTCTCGTCCGAGGGCGAGCTCGTGCTGCTCGAGGAGCAGGACCGCGCACTCTGGGACGCCGCCG
The DNA here is from genome assembly GCA_963718385.1 of uncultured Actinomycetes bacterium. Classification (GTDB taxonomy): domain Bacteria; phylum Actinomycetota; class Thermoleophilia; order Gaiellales; family Gaiellaceae; genus Palsa-739. Next base: position 89,713 of record CAVQZE010000006.1, on the reverse strand, counting down.
AGATCGAGTCGGGCCGCCACGCACTCGACCGCGCAATCGCGCTGCGCATGACCGGGCCGTACCAGGTGCAGGCGGCGATCGCGTCGCTCCACGCCGAGGAGGAGACGGACTGGCGCCAGATCGCGCTGCTCTACGCGCGGCTCGTCGCGCTCGTCCCGTCGCCGGTCGTCGAGCTGAACGCGGCCGTCGCCGTGTCGATGGCGGACGGACCGGAGGCCGCGCTGCGGATCGCCGACTCGATCTCGGGTCTCGACGACTACTACCTCTGGCACGCCGCACGCGCCGATTTCCTCCGCCGGCTCGACCGCAACGACGAGGCGACGGCCGCATACGCGCACGCGGTCGAGCTCGCGCCGAGCGACGTCGAGCGCGAGTTCCTCCGCTCGCGCCTCGCGGCGCTTTCGCCGTAGCGGAGAGGCTATGACAGAGTGGGGGTGCACCTTCGGAGTCGCATCCACATGGGAGGTGGTCTCGTGAAGCGAGACCAGATGTTTCGCTGGGGTGGCGTCGTTTCCGGCGCCGTCCTGATGGTGTTCGGGATCGTGGTCATCGTGCTCGCGATCAGCGGACACAACACCGTTACCACCGAGCTCAAGCAGCAGAAGATCACCGGCACGCCGGACATGACGCCGTCGGCGATCAAGGCCGAAGGCGAGAAGGCGGGCCTGAAGAACGTCAGCTATCCGACGTGCACCGTCGCCGGGCAATCGGTCGACACCGGCTCCGAGGCGCGTTGCTTCGCCCAGTACATGAACATCCATGCGCTGGAGGCGACCGGCGGCTACGTGTACTCCGAGATGGGGACCTACCAGGCCAAGCCGGACGCGCCGAAGTCGCAGCTCTCGCCGGGTGGCGGTACGAGCAATCCCGATTACGCGGTCACCGATCCGGCGACGGGCCAGCCTGTGTCGAACGGAGCCCGGAACGTCTGGATCATCGGAGACCGCGCTCGGGACCGCGCTGAACACGAGCTACATGGCGACTCAGTTGTCGCTGTTTAGCCTCGTCGTCGGGATCGCGCTCATCCTGGCCGGGATCGGGTTCGTCATTCTCGCCCTCGGCGCAACGGCACCCGCGAAGAAGCCGTGATCAGGTCGGCCCCGCCGGCGCCGTCCGCTCGAGCACGTCCCAGCCGACGTCGGCCTCGCGCTTGCGCTCGTCCACCGCGCCGCCGCCGCGCAGCCCGAACAGTCGCTTCGCGAACAGGAGGTACGCCGCGACTGCGAGGTTCACGATCAGCGCGCCGACCTTGAACACCGACACTGCCTTCGTCAGCTCGTAGATCTCGTACGGGAGCAGAAGGCACGTCGCGACGAAGGTCAGGTACTCGGCCCAGCGCTTCTGGTACCAGAGGCCCACCGCCTCGACCGCCTCGAGCACCGCGTAGCCCGCGGCGACCGCCGCGACGACGTAGAGCGTCGTCGTACTGAGCTCGAAGACGTGCGCGAGCCGGTGGAGCCAGCTGCCGTGCATCTGCTGGTTCGGCCTCATCGACGTTCCCTGGATCGCGTTCACGATCCGGTAGAACGTCGCACGCCACCGCTGCTCGTGCGTCGCGAACAGGACGACCGCGGCCGAGAGCGCGCCGAACGCGAGGACGTGGATCGCGCGGTCAATCGCGATCGCGCGCAGGACGATCAGATCGCGCAGCGCCTTGCCGCGCAGCGGCAGCTGGATCTCCTCGCGTGCCGGCGGCAGCTCGCGCGCCGGATCGGCCGGCGGCGGCAACGGCAGCCAGCTGTCGCAGCGAACGCACCGGTACCAGCGCACGCCGTCGATCTCACGCGCGACGACGGCATCCTCGGGACGGAGCCGCGCCGCGTCGAGCCCGATCAGCGAATGGCCGCGCAGCCCGCAGACGAGCAGCTCCCAGTGGAAGCGCGGCCGGAACCGCGGCGGCCGCTTCGTTCCCGGCGGCCTGTGCGCGTCTGCCACGGCTAGCGGATCGCCTTCAGCGCGGCGGCGAGCCGCTGCCGCGACGAGAGCACGTCGGCGAAGAGATCGCCGTGCTTCCGGACGCGTTCGAGCACGACGTCCATCGTGAACGCGGACGGGTCGAGCGACGCGTTCACCTCGTCCCAGCGCAGCGGCGTCGAGACCGGCGCGCCCGCCTTCGGACGCACGGAATAGACCGACGCGATCGTCTTCCCCGCTCCGTTCTGGTTCGAGTCGATGAGCACGCCGCGGCGTTTCGCCTTCGACCACTCCGTCGTCGCGAGTCCCGGGTGTGCGCGCGCTATCGCGCCGGCGACGATCTCGGCGAACTCGCGCGTCTGCTCGTACGTGTGCCGGCGCTCGACGGGAACGAGAACGTGGATACCGTCGGCGCCGCTCGTCTTCGGAAGCGCGACGAGCCCGAGCGTGTCGAGCGCCGCCTTGATCAGCAACGCCACCTCGACCGTCTCGGCGAAGCCGACGTCCGGCGACGGGTCGAGGTCGAAGAGGACGAAGTCGGGACGGTCGGGCTTGTCGACGCGCGAGTACCACGCGTTCATGTCGATGCAGCCCATGTTCGCCATCCAGAGCAGCGCCGCCTCCTCGTTCACGAGCGGCGCCTCGATCCATTCTTCTGCCTGCCCTCGCGCGTCGACACCTCGACGCGGAAGCGCGGAATCCACTCCGGCATGTGCGACGGCGCATCCTTCTGGAAGAACGCCTTGCCGAACGCGCCGTCGGGATACCGCCGCATCGTGAACGGACGGTCGCGCAGATGCGGCACGAGCACGGGTGCGATCGCCGCGTAGTACTCGAGGAGGTCGCCCTTCGTGATTCCCTCGTCGGGCCAGAAGAGCTTGTCGAGATTCGAGAGCTTCAGCATGCGACCACCGGTGGAGCTTGCCGTCTCGAGCGGCGCCTTGTCGTCGCGAAGGCGTTTGAACCGCGGCGCGCGCAGATGGCCGTCATGCGTCCATTCCGCGAACTCGACCTCGCAGACGAGCTCCGGTCGCACCCACGTCACGTCGGCAGCGCGCACCTTCGGCATCTTCGGGACGACCGCGAGCGGCGACGTCTTCACGCGCAGCGGCTCGAGGCGCGCGAGCAGGTCGTCGATGTCCCGGTCGCTGAAGCCGGTGCCGACGTTGCCGACCCAGTCGAGCTCCTTGCCGCGATACATCGCGAGCACGAGCGAGCCGAACGTCCCTGCGCGGCGCCCCTGGCCAGCCGTCCAGCCGCAGATCAAGAACTCGTCGCCGGTGCTCGTCTTGAACTTGAGCCAATCGCGTGTCCGCCGGCCGACGGCGTAGCGCGACGTCGCGCGCTTTGCCATCACGCCCTCGAGGCCCTGCTCCTCCGCGACAGTGCGCAGCGCCTCGCCGTCGTCGAACGCGGCCGAGAGCTGAATCGTGCGGTTGCCGCGGTCGAGCAGCTCCTCCAGCAGCGCGCGCCGCTCGGTCAGCGGCCGGTCGACGACGGGCGTCCCGTCGAGCTCGAGCAGATCGAATGCCTGGTAGACGATCGCGGTCCCGGGTTTCCCCTGCTGCATCGCCGAGAAGCTCGGGCGCCCTTCGTCATCGAGCGCGCACACTTCGCCGTCGACGACGCACTCCGGGCTCCGCACCGCCTTCGCCAGCTCCTTCGCCGCGTCCGGGAAGCGCGCGGTCAGGTCGTTCCCGTTCCGCGAGACGAGCCGGGCTTCGCCGCCGCGCACGATCCCGAGCGCGCGGTAGCCGTCCCACTTGATCTCGAACAGCCAGTCGTCGCCGCGCGGCAGCGTGTCGGTCTGCGTCGCGAGCATCGGCCGGTACTCGCGGCGCGGACCCGGCGCCGGCGCCGCATCGTCCGCCTTCCGGAACAGGAGCCAGTTGCGCTCCTCGCCGCCGAGCTTCGCGGGCACAAGCGTCCACGTCCCCTCGAGCCGCTCGCCGTGGAGCCGGACGGTCAGCCCGCCGTCGGGCTTCTCCTCGACGAGCTCGTACGTGCCGCGGTCCCAGATCTCGACCGTTCCGCCGCCGTAGCTCCCCTTCGGGATCTCGCCCTGGAAGGAGGCGTAGTCGAGCGGGTGATCCTCGACGTGAACGGCGAGGACGCGCACGCCCGGTTCGAGCGGCACTCCCTTCGGCACCGCCCACGATGCGAGCGCCCCGGCGCGCTCGAGCCGGAAGTCGTAGTGGAGGTTCCGCGCGTCGTGGCGCTGGACGACGAAGATCGGCCGGCGGTCGGTCCGCTTCGTCGACGTGAACGGCTCCGGGGTCCGCGCGGGGTCGCGCTTGCGCTCGTACTCGCGGAGCTTCTCGGCCATCCCCGGCAGCTTGCCTGCCGCGAAGACGCTGCGTAAGGGCGGTTTTCCTGTTTGTAAAGGGGCTGCGCGACCGGGGATAAGCCTGTGGACGGTGTGGACAAGAGCCGTGTCCGTCCTCGCCGAATCCTGCTGAAATCTATGCGAGGGTTACGCGAACACGCCGAGCGAGCGGAACTTGGCCCGGCGGCGGCGCCTGAGCTCGTCGCCGGAAATGCCGTCCAGCTCCTCGAGCGCTTCCCGCAAGGATTCGCCCAGCAGCTGGGCCGCCGCCGTCGTGATCGGTCTGGGCGCCGCCCTCCGGTTCCGGGACGATCCCGTCGATCACGCCGAGCTCGAGGCAGTGGGCCGCGTCCGGCTTGAACGCCGCGGCGGCCTTCTCGGCCTGGCCGGCGTCGCGCCAGAGGATCGCGGCGCAGCCCTCCGGCGAGATCACGGAGTAGATCGCGTTTTGCGACATCAGGACCTTGTCGGCGAGCGCGATCGCGATCGCGCCGCCGGAGCCGCCCTCCCCGATCACGCAGGCGACCGTCGGCACGGCGAGCCGCGCCATCGCGGCCTGCGAGTCGGCGATCGCTCCGCCCTGGCCGTGCTGCTCGGCGGCGACTCCCGGATACGCGCCCGGCGTGTCGACGAGCGAGATCAGCGGAAAGCCGTACCGGTCGGCGAGCTGCATCGCCCGGATCGCCTTGTGGTAGCCCTCGGGATACGGCATCCCGAACTGGCGGCGCGTCCGCTCCTGGATGTCGCGGCCCTTCTGCTGGCCGACGAGCACGACCGTCCGGCGGCCGAGCTTGCCGAGGCCGGCGACCATCGCGCCGTCGTCGCCGAGCCGCCGGTCGCCGTGGAGCTCGAACCAGTCGTCGAAGAGCCGCTCCGACGTAGTCGAGCGTGTACGGGCGGTCCTCGTGGCGCGCGAGCTGAACCGAGCGCCAGATGTCCTCGTCCGTCGGCGTCGGAGCCGATCCGGTCGAGCTGGCGCTGGAGCCGGTCGAGCTCGCCGGAGAGCTTCGCGCCCCCGAGCAGCGGCATGTTCCGCAGGCGGCTCAACCGCTCACGCAAACGGAGCTCGTGCTCACTCGGCGCCATCGAACAACCTTAGAAGCCTGCCGACGGTGGGGCGGATCTCGGGGCGCGGCAGGATCGCGTCGAGGTGGCCGAAGCGGAGGTTCTGCTCGGCGAGACCGAAATCCTCGGGGAGCTTCTCCCGTGTTGTCTGCTCGACGACGCGCGGGCCGGTGAACGCGATCAGGGAGCCGGGCTCCGCGAGCAGCACGTCACCGAGGCTCGCGAAGCTCGCGAGCACGCCGGCGGTCGTCGGATGCGCCATCACGACGATCAGCGGCTGGCCGGCGTCGTGCAGATCCTCGATGGCGCACACGGTCTTCGGCAGCTGCATCAGCGAGAGGATGCCCTCCTGCATCCGTGCGCCGCCGGAGCTCGTGACCGCGACGAGCGGCACGCCGTGCTCGATCGCCGAGTCGCACGCGCGCGAGAGCTTCTCGCCGACGACGCTGCCCATCGAGCCGCCCATGAACGCGAAGTCCATGACCGCGAGCTCGCACGGCCGCCGCTCGATCGCCGCCAGCCCGATCACGATCGCGTCCGAAAGCCCCGTCGACAGCTCGGCCTCGGCGATCCGCTCCGTGTACGGGCGCAGGTCGAAGAAGCCGAGCGGATCCTCCGAGTGGAGATCCGCGGATTCCTCCGAGAACGAGCCCTCGTCCACCAGCGACGCGATCCGCGCCCGCGCGCGCATCGGGAAGTGGTGCCCGCACTGTCGGCAGACCCAGAGCGACTCCTCGAGCTCGTCGTCCCGGTAGTGGGAGTGGCAGCTCGGACAGGTGTTCGGGTGCTTCGGCGGGGGCGCCGGCTGGTCGTTGGTCTCGATCGAGACGTGAGTCTTGGCCATGGCCTAGCTTAGACCTGTCTCTCCGGCACGGAGTTGCGCCCTCAGAAGCCGAGGGCGGCGCAGAGCCGCTCCAGCTTCTCGACGTTGGCCGGATCGGGGGCGAGGCCGGTGAAGCCGGCGCCGACGACGGTGCCGCGCTCGCGAAGCCCGGCGAGCACCCGCTCGATCTCGATCAGCGTCGGCCCGTCCGGCTCCGGCATGAAGACGGTCAGCTCGCTCGGCTCGAACACGTCGCAGTCGAGCGCCACGTAGACCGCGTCGACCCGGTCGAGCACGGCGTCCGGGGTGTCGTGGATCCCGGCGGCGGCGATGAACTCGACCTCCGGCGCGTCGAGGTTCCGCGCGCCGACGAGCGCGACGTCTGCGGACTCGACCGCCCCGCCGTCGATGAGCATCCGCAGCGGCATCCCCCACTCGTTCCCGGACGGCGACGTCGCCGGCGTGTTGAGATCGCCGTGCGCGTCGAACCAGACGACGCCGAGCCGCTCGTGCCGTGCGGCCAGCGCTTCGACCGCGCCGATGTGCGAGCAGCAGCAGCCGCCGAGGACGAGCGGCCGCACCGGCAGATCGGACGCGACGGCGAGCGTCTGCGCGAATAGCGAGTCCTCTTCGACGACCGCAACCTCCGGATAGTCGAGTTGCAGCGACGCCGCTTCGATCATCGCCTCGCCGCCGTCGCCCCACGCGCGCGGCACGCGCACAAGACCGGCGGCGAATGTGCGGCCACACGAGTGGCACTCGTACTCGGAGCCGACGGCGACAGCGGTGTAGCCGTGGCACGTCGGGCACTTGCCGCGCAGGATGCTCACGCCGACGCCTTCTCGAAGACGATCGCCTCGGACTCGGCGTGCATGCCGATGCTCTCGTACAGCTGCGTCGCGCCGGTCGGGTTCTGCGCGTCGACGCCGAGCGTGACGCGGCTCTGGCCGCGCTCGTAGAACTCGTTGAACGTGCGGGCAAGCAGCGCGCGCGCGAGACCGCGGCCGCGCCACGGGCGACGCACGCCGATCGCGCCGACATAGCCGCCGCCGTTCCGGTTCGCTTCGTTGCGGACCGTCGCGGCGATCTCGTCGCCGTCGCGGATCACGAACCAGAGCGTCGGGTCGTAGTCCGGCGCATTGCTCTTCTCGCTCCCACCACGTGTCGAACGGCAGCGGATGGTTCTCCCAGTGATCCTGAAACGCCTCGCCCAGCGCAGCGTGGAACGGACGCGCGTCTGCTTCGACGAACGTCTCGAGGACGAGCTCCGCCGGCGAGCGCGGGCTCGGCGACCGGCCCGTCCAGCTCGATCGCCATGTCGTAGAAGCGGCGCACCTCGCCGTAGCCGCGACCCTCGAAGAGCTCGGTCGCTGCACGATCCGGCGCGAGCGTCACGGCATGGATGCGCGCGGCATCCGTTTCCGCAGCCCGCTCCTCGCCGAGATCGGCCAGCGCGCCTCCGAGTCCGCGGCCCTTCGCGCCCTGGGCGACGATGCCGATATTCATGCCGACGTCGCCGTGACGCTCAAACCAGCCGACGGCGACGACGCGGCCATCCTCCTCGAGCAGCCACGAGTTCGACTCGAGCTCGACGCGCGCCCACCAGCTGCGGATGTCGACCGACGTCAGCCGCGACGGGCGCCCGAAGAGCTCGGACTCGTCCGCGACGACGAGCGCCGTGACGGCGTCCAGGTCGTCGTGGGTCAGAGGCCGCCGCGTGATCGCGTCGGGAAGGCTCACGCCGGGAGGCTACCCGGAGACGAGTCCGTCCAGGGCCTGCCCGAGCCCGTCGAGGGTGTGAAGCTCGACGTCGGGCTGCGGCTCCGGCTCCTCGCCGAGCCGGTTGATCCAGATCGACCGGAGCCCGAGCTCGCGGGCCGGCGCAATGTCGTGGAACAGGCTCGCCGCCGACGTGGACGTGTCCGGCCGGTTCGGCGCCCGTTTGCGCGAAGAACGTCTCCCAGTGGCGGTGGGCCGGCTTGTACGAGCCGATCTCCGCCGGCGACGATCGCGAGCTCGAACGGGACGCCGATCGTCTTCAGCGACGCCTCGATGTAGTCGCGGTCGGTGTTGGAGAGGATCGCGAGCTTCCAGCCGCGGGCGCGCGCGTCCTGGAGCGAGCCGCGCACCTCCGGGAACGCCTTCCATTTGGGAAGCGAGCGCGACAGCGCATCGCCTTCATCCGCGGGAAGCTCGAGCCCCTCGGACGCGGCGAGCCGCGCGAGCGTCACGTCGAGGACCTCGCGGTACGGCGCCGTGGGCTGCTCGCGCTGCACGGCGTGCTCGAGCTCGTGGTAGCGGTGAAGCAGATGCGACGCGTTCTCCGCGCCGAAGACCCGCTCCAGCTGCCGGCCGATCCCGCCGTTCCAGTCGATCAGCGTGCCGTAACAGTCGAAGGTCGCCCAGCGGTCCACGGCTCGACCCTACTCCACTAGGCTCCCCGCATGGCCGCGCTCTACCGCTGGGACGACCTGCCGCGCGAGGAGCTGAACCCGCTGATCGGGCGGCGGCTCGTGACCGGCGAGCGGCTGATGCTCGCGCACGTGTACATCGCGAAAGGCGGCATCGTCCCGAAGCATTCGCACGACAACGAGCAGCTGACGTACATCCTCGAGGGGACGCTGCGTTTCTGGCTCGGCGATGACGAGTCGGAGGTCGTCGACGTCTCCGCGGGCGAGGTGCTGCACCTGCCGTCGAACCTGCCGCACAAGGCGGAAGCGCTGGAGGACACGCTCGACGTCGACATCTTCGCGCCGCCGCGCGCGGACTGGCTCGACGGCAGCGACGCGTATCTACGCGGCGGGACGGAAGGCGAGTAGCTCCGGCCCGTGCTCGTCGAGCCACGCGCTCTGCGACCGGTAGCCGGGGCGGCGCTTCTCGACGAGCTTCCAGAACCGCCGCGAGTGGTTCGCCTCGACCAGATGGCAGAGCTCGTGCACGACGACGTAGTCGAGCACCTCGAACGGCGCGAGGACGAGCCGCCAGTTGAACGACAGCGTGCCGGTGGTCGAGCACGAGCCCCAGCGCGTTCGCTGGTCGCGCACCTGGATCCGCCGGTACTGCGACACCGAGTGCAGGCGCCTCCTCCTCGACGACCATCGCCACGAGCTCGCGTACCGCACGGCGGCCCTCGGTCTCGGAGACCGCGCGCGGGTCGAGCCGGAGACGCGGCACCTGTCGCGCCCGCTCGCGCGCGATCCATTCCTGGTGCGACTCGAGCACGCGCTCGATCTCGTCGTCGGGCAGCCACGCGGGAACCGTGAGCCGCGCCGGCTCGCCCCAGGGAGCGGTCAGCGACCACTTCCGCGCGCGCCGGGAGCGCACCACCTCGACGAGCTCGCCCACGCGACCGAGGCTAGCGGCCGGTTCGGAGGCTAGGCCGCGTACTTGCGGAAGACGACGCAGGCGTTGTGGCCGCCGAAGCCGAAGCTGTTCGACACGGCGACGTTGACCTCGGCGTCGCGCGCCTCGTTGACGACGTAGTCGAGATCGCACGTGGGATCCGGCGTCTCGTAGTTGATCGTCGGCGGCAGCTTGCCGTCGCGGACGGCGAGCGTCGTGAACATCGCCTCGACCGCGCCGGCGCGCGCCGAGACAGTGACCCGTCGCGCCCTTCGTCCCGGAGACCGGCGTCTTGTACGCGTTCTCCTCGCCGAGCGCGTACTTGATCATCTGCGTCTCGGACGAGTCGCCCATCGGCGTCGACGTCGCGTGCGCGTTGATGTAGTCGATCTCGTCCTTTGCGACGCCGGCTTCACCGAGCGCCATCTCGAACGCGCGCACCGGGCCCGGTCGGATCCGGCTCGGTGATGTGCTTCGCGTCGGAGGACAATCCGTAGCCGGCGACCTCGGCGTAGATCTTCGCGCCGCGCGCCTTCGCATGCTCGCAGCTCCTCGAGCACGAGGATCGCGGCCGCCTCGCCCATCACGAAGCCGTCGCGTCCGCCGTCGAACGGACGGGACGCGCGGGCCGGGTCGTCATTGCGCTTCGAGAGCGCGCGCATCGCACCGAAGCCCGCGATGCCGACGCCGCAGACCGCTGCCTCCGTCCCGCCGGCGAACATGACGTCGGCGCGGCCGAGCCGGATGGCGTCGGTGCTGTCGCCGATCGCCATGTTGGACGCCGCGCACGCGGTGCACGGGGCAAGCAGCGGCCCACGGGTGCCAAGCTCGATCGACACCCAGCCCGCACCGAGGTTCGGGATGATCGCCGGGATCGAGAACGGGTTGACGCGGTCCGGCCCGCGCGTGATGAGCGTGTCGTAGCACTCCTCGAACGACTTGAGGCCGCCGATGCCGGTCGCAACGGCCGCCCCGATGCGGTCGGCCTCCTTCGAGACGTCGATCCCGGAATCGGCCTCGGCCTGGCGCGCGGCGGCGAGGATCAGATGGGTGAAGCGGTCCATCCGGCGCGCGGCCTTGCGGTCGATCCAGACGGTCGGGTCGAAGTCCTTCACCTCGCACGCGATGTGCACGGTGTAATCGCTGTGGTCGAACTGCGTGATCGGCCCGCCGCCGGAGCCGCCCGCGATCAGGTTGGACCAGGTCGACTCGACGTCGTTCCCGAGCGGCGTAACTGCGCCCAGCCCGGTGATGACGACGCGTCTGCGCCCGTTGTTTGACCCGTTCTCGTCGCTCACATTCCCAGCCCGCCGTCGACGAGAAGCACTTCGCCCGTGATGAACGAGGCCTCGTCGGAACAGAGGAAGCGTACCGCTCCCGCGACGTCCTCCGGCTCGCCGAGCCGAGCGAGCGGTGTGTTCTGGAGCATCGCCGCCGTCGCCTCCTCCGGCAGCACCTCGGTCAGCCGCGTCTTGACGTACCCGGGCGCGACGACGTTGGCGCGCACGCCGCGGCTGCCGAGCTCACGCGCGAGCGACTTCGTGAAGCCGATGATCCCGGCCTTCGACGCAGCGTAGTTCGTCTGCCCCCAGTTGCCGTGGACGCCGACGACCGAGGAGACGTTGACGATCGCGCCGCGCGCGCTTCTTCATCATCGGCCGGCAGACGGCGCGGCAGGTGTAGAAGACGGACGAGAGATTCGTCTCGATCACCGCGCGCCAGTCGTCGTCGGACATGCGCGCGAGCAGTCCGTCGCGGGTGAGCCCTGCGTTGTTGACGAGGATGTCGAGGTCGCCGGCCTCCTCGACGAGCCGCGCCGCGTCCTCCGCGCTCGAGACGTCGGCCTGCACCGCGCGCGCGCCGATTTCTGCGGCGAGCGTCTCGGCCTCGTCCTGGCCCGCGCGGTAGCCGACGACGACGGACGCTCCGGCGCGGGCCAGCTCCTCCGCGATTGCCCGGCCGATGCCGCGCGAGGCGCCCGTAACGAGCGCCGTCTTACCTTCGAGCGACGCGAAGCTCACGCTTCGGCGAGAACCTCGTGGAGCTTGTCGAGGGTCTCGAGGTTGTTCACGGAAACGGCCTTCGACGCTCTTGTCGATCCGCTTGACGAGCCCGGAGAGCACGTTGCCGGGGCCGACCTCGACGAAGGTGCGGACGCCTTCGCGCACGAGCTCGCGACGCGGCCTGCGTGAACCGCACCGGCGCGGTGAGCTGGTCGACGAGCAGCGGCCCCATCCGGTGCGCCGACTCGAGCCGCGCGGTGACGGTCGACATGAACGGCGCGACGGGCTCCTGGAACTTGACGCGCTCGATCGCGGGGCGCAGCCGGTCGGCGGCGCGGGCGACGAGCGGCGAATGGAACGCGCCCGAGACCTTCAGCTTCACGGCACGGCGCGCGCCTTCCTCCTGCGCGCGCTCACAGCATTCGTCGACCGCGTCGTTCTCGCCGGAGACGACGATCTGGCCGGGGCAGTTGTAGTTCGCCGGCCACACGCCGAGGATCTTGCGGCAGAGCGTCTCGACGACCTCGTCCTCGAGCCCGAGGATCGCCGCCATCGAGCCGGGGTGCCGCGCGGCCGCCTCGGCCATCGCGATCCCGCGCTCGCGCACGAGCTCCAGCGCCTCCTCGACCGTCATCGCGCCGGCCGCCGCGAGCGCGGCAAATTCTCCGACGGAGTGGCCGACGACGAAGTCCGGCTCGATGCCACGTGCGCGCACGGCCGCGAGCACTGCGAGGGACGTCGCGACGAGCGCCGGCTGCTGCACCGCGGTGTCGACGAGATCCGCCGCCTCCCCGTGGAAGCACAGCCGCTCGAGGTCGAGACCGGACGCGATGCTGCCGCGCTGGTACACGGACAGCGCCTCGGGCACCGCCGCTGCGATGTCCGCACCCATCCCCGCCTCGATCGAGCCCTGGCCGGGGAAACAGAACGCAATCTTGTTCACGCCGCCTCTTTCGTCCACCGCATCAGCGCGCTGCCCCACGTGAGGCCCGCGCCCATCCCGGTCATCAGTACCAGCTTGCCCGGCCGAAGCCTCCCGTCAGCGCGTGCGTCGGCAAGCGCGAGCGGGATCGACCCAGACGAGGTGTTGCCGTAACGTTCCACGTTCACCACAACCCGTTCTGACGGGACGCCGAGCTTCTTGGTTGCGTGGTCGATGATTCGCACATTGGCCTGGTGGGGAACGTAGACGTCGACGTCGTCGATCGTGACTCCGCATTGCTCGAGCAGGGCCTGCGCCGACTGGACCAGCACGCGGGTGGCGAACTTGAAGACCTCCCGCCCGTTCATTTTGACGTATTTGGCGGATTCGTCGAATTTCCGCGACCCGCTGCCGGGCAGCCAGAGGCTCTCGCCGCCGCTGCCGTCGGCCCCGAGCTCGAAGCCGAGGAAGCCCTGAACCGCCACCGGCTCGAGCACGACCGCCCCGGCGCCGTCGCCGAAAAGCACCAGCGTCGACCGGTCCTCCCAGTCGAGGATCTTCGAGAGGACGTCGCCGCCGACCACCAGGGCCCGCTTGGACAGGCCCGACGGCGAGCATCCCGTAGGCCTGCGCGATCGCGTACATGAAGCCCGTGCAGCCGGCGGAGAGGTCGTAGGCCGCGGCGTTGACGGCGCCGAGCTCGTCGGCGAGCAGTGCCGCGGTCGAGGGGAAGGCCATGTCCGGCGTGACCGTCGCGACGATCAGCAGGTCGATGTCGGCTCCGGTCACGCCCGCGTCCGCCAGCGCCGCGCGCGCAGCGGGCAGCGCCAGATCCGAGAGCGCCTGCTCGTCGGTCGCCATGCGCCGCTCGCGGATCCCGGTCCGCTCGATGATCCACTCGTCCGACGTGTCGACGTACTTCGCGAGATCGTCGTTCGTCATCACGCGGTCCGGGACGTACGTGCCGAGGCCGGTGATCGAGATCTCGATGCCCTTCCGGGCGGAGCCGATCATGAGCCGACGAAGACCGTGAGCATCGCCTCGGCCGCGAGCTCGTCGCCGACGGTCGCGCGGCCCTGCCCCTTCGCGATCGGGCCGCGGACGCGGACGAACTCGCATTCCAGCGTCAGGATGTCGCCCGGTTCGACGATGCGCTTGAAGCGGCAGTCGTCGATGCCGGCGAAGAACGGGATCTTGCCGCGGTTCTCCTCCGCGGCGAGCACGGCAACCGCACCGGCCTGCGCGATCGCCTCGATCGTGAGGACGCCCGGCATCACGGGCCGCTCCGGGAAATGGCCGGCGAACCACCAGTCGTCGGCGCGGATCTCGCGGCGGCCGACGACGCGCTTGCCGGGCTCGAGCTCGATGATCTCGTCGACGAGCAGGAACGGGTGCCGGTGCGGAATCAGCTGCTCGATCACGTCCCGCCCGAACGGCGCCGCCGGAACGGTCACGCCACGTCTCGTTCCCCGAGCCCCTCGCGCATCCGTTTCCTGCCGCGGTGCGCATGGCACTTCGCGGTGCCGACGGGCATCTCGGTCGCCTCGGCGATCTCCTCGAAGGAGTAGCCGAGCGCGTCCTTGAGCACGATCACCTGCGCCTGGTCGGCGGAGATGCCGGCGAGCGAGTCGCACAGCTCGCGGCGCAGCTCCGACATGCTGGCCGCGCGCGCCGGGTCGTCGTCGGGGCCTGCGCGAAGATCGTCGCCGAGCGGCTCGTGCACGCGCGTCCGCCGGCGCTCCATCGCGTCGCGGCACGTGTTGACGACGAGCCGGTGCAGCCACGTCGAGAACTGGGACTCGCCGCGGAACTGCGGCAGCCTGATGCAGAGCTTCGCCAGCGACTCCTGGGCCGCGTCGCGCGCGTCCTCCGGGTCGCGCAGCAGATGGCGCGCGAGCCGCTCGACCTTCGGCGCGTGCCTCGAGCACAGCGCGTCGAGCGCGAGCCGGTCGCCGTCCTTCGCCCGTGTCACCAAGATCGGGTCGCTGAGCCTCTCGTAGTCGAGGTTCCGGTCGGTCCGGAACGGTTGCCGAATCGGACGGGCTGCACCACGGAGCGGTTGCACGGCACTAGTCTAATTCGGAGTGTCAGATCTCAGCCCCGAGCGGCTCGTGCCGTTGCTGCGCGGCCGGCTCGGGCAGCCGTACCGGTTCGTCGAGACCTGCGCATCGACGCAGCGCCTGCTGGGCGACTCCGACCCGGAAGGCGCCGCCGTCGCAGCCGACGAGCAGACCGAAGGCCGCGGCCGGCTCGGGCGTCGCTGGGAGGCGCCCGCGGGCCGCGCGATTCTCTGCTCCGTGATGCTGCGGCCCGAGCTGCCGATGCCGCTCTGGCCCGAGCTCTCGCTCGTCGCCGGGAAGGCGGTCGCCGATGCCCTGCGGGCCGAGACCGGTATCGACGCGTCGCTCCGCCATCCGAACGACGTCGTCGTCGCAGGCCGAAAGCTCGCCGGCCTCCTGGCCGAGGCGCAGCGCGGCCGGGTCGTGCTCGGGATCGGCGTCAACGTCAACCAGAGCGCCGAGGAGCTGCCGGTCGACACGCCGAAGCCGCCGACCTCCCTCCGGATCGAGCTGGGCCGCGAGCTCGACCGCGCGCCGCTGCTTGCGGCGATCCTCGCCGAGCTGGAGCGCGGCTACGACGATTGGGGCGCCCGGACTACAATTCGGTAAGCCGTGAACGCAAGACTCGTGCGGGCTCTCCTCGCCGCCATCTGCATCGCACTCGGCGTGCTTCTCGCCGCCGGCGGCGGCTCGGCCGCCACGTCGCAGCCGCGCGTCCTCGCAATCCAGTTCGGCCCCGACCTCGAGGTCAACCCGGTCACGCAGGACTACCTGACGAGCAAGCTGACGAAGGCCGCGAACGACGGCTACGACGCCGCGGTGATCCTCCTCGACACGCCCGGCGGGCTCTCGTCGTCGATGAAGACGATCTACACGGCGGAGCTGAACGCGAAGCTGCCGGTGATCGTCTACGTCTCCCCGAACGGCGCGCGTGCCGCCTCGGCCGGCGTCTGGATCTCGCAGGCGGCCGACGTGCTGGCGATGGCGCCGACGACGAACATCGGCTCCTCGACGCCGATCGACTCGAGCGGACAGAACCTCGGCTCCGACCTGCGCCGCAAGGTGATCAACGACGCAGCGGCGTCACTCACCGCGCTCGCCGTCGCGCATCACCGTAATCCGCTCTGGCCGCAGAAGGCAGTGCGCGTCGCGTCGAATCTCACCGCGCAGCAGGCGCTGAAGATGAACGTGATCGACATGATCGCGCCGTCGCTTCCGGCGCTGCTGAACAAGCTTCAGGGCTACCACACGAAGGACGCGCAGCGGCCGTACACGCTGAACCTCGCCGGCGCGCAGGTCGACACCGTCAAGCCCGGGTTCTTCACGCGCTTCCTGAACGCGCTGATCGACCCGAACATCATCAGCCTGCTCTTCCTCGCGGGAATCGCCGGGATCGGGTTCGAGATCTTCCATCCCGGCGTCGTGCTGCCGGGCGCGCTCGGCGCGGTGGCGCTCCTGACGGCCCTGTTCGGGTTCTCGGTGCTGCCGATCTCGTGGGTCGGGATCATGCTGATCCTGCTCGGCGTCGGGCTGCTCGTGGTCGATGCGCACGTCGTCACGCACGGCGCGCTGACGGTCGCAGGCCTCATTGCGCTCTCGATCGGGATGATCATGCTGTTCCACAACGCGCCCGCCCCGTACCACACCTCGGTTCCGCTCGTGGTCGCGATCACGGTCGCAATCGGCGCCTTCTGGGCCTTTGCGATCGCGAAGGCGGTTCAGGTGCGGCGGAGCCCGGTTCTCGTGACGACGGCGCGCGTCGTCGGCGCGGAGGGAATCGTGCTCGCGCCGAATCAGGTCCGGGTCGACGGCGAGCTCTGGAAGGCGCACCGGAGCGACGGCGAGGCGCTCGTGCCCGGCTCGCACGTCCGGGTCGAAGCGGCCGACGGCCTCGAGCTCACGGTCAGCGGAGAGTAGTAGGGTTGCCGTAGATGAATATCGCCCTGGTCGCACTCGCTGTCGTTCTCTTCTTCCTCGTCCTGTTCCTGATCTCGGCGGTGAAGGTCGCGCGCGAGTACGAGCGGGGGATCATCTTCCGGCTCGGCCGGCTGCTGCCGGAGCCGAAGGGCCCAGGCCTGTTCCTCCTGATTCCCGTCGTCGACCGGATGGTGCGCGTCGACCTGCGAACGATCACGCTGAACATCCCGCCGCAAGAAGTCATCACCAAGGACAACGTCCCGGTGCGGGTGAACGCGGTGGCGTACTTCCGGATCGTCGAGCCGAAGGACGCAATCGTCCAGATCGAGAACTTCATGGTCGCGACGTCGCAGATCGCGCAGACGACACTGCGCGCGGTGCTCGGCCAGCACGTGCTCGACGAGCTGCTCTCCGAGCGCGAGAAGATCAACGCGATTCTCCAGGAGATCATCGACAGCGCCACCGGGCCGTGGGGAATCAAGATCTCGATCGTCGAGGTCAAGGACGTCGAGATCCCGAGCAGCATGCAGCGCGCGATGGCCCGCCAGGCCGAGGCCGAACGCGAGCGGCGCGCGAAGATCATCAGCTCCGAGGGCGAGTACCAGGCGGCGGAGCGGCTGAAGGACGCCGCAGTCGTGATCGAGGACCACCCGGTCGCGCTGCAGCTGCGTTACCTGCAGACGCTGATCGAGATCGGCGCAGCGAACAACTCGACGATCCTCTTCCCGGTGCCGATCGACCTCTTGGCGCCGTTCCTCGGCAAGGGTGGCGAGAGCACCTAGACCACGCCGGCGGCCTGGCGCTCCTGGAAGCGCCGCGTCGCCTCGATCGCCGCACCGAGGTTCAGGCCCTTGTCCTTCGCCTGCTTGATCAGCATCACGGTCTCGAGCGCCTCGATGTCGTAGATGCGCTGCTTCTTGCCCTTGGTCGGGATCTGGGCTTTGTTCGTCCAGTAGTCGAGCTGCATCTTCGAGATCCCCGCGATCTGGCAAACCTGGCCGAGATAGAGCTCGATCTTGTCCAGGTGGTCAGCCAGGTTTATGGGTTCCAGAAGATCCGCCTGCCTGCTGATGACCATACGCGTCCCCGTCTCCCCTCGGAATCGGACCCCGAAGGAGACTTATAAACGGGATCGACCCGGTTTGGAAGCTCAGTCGTCGGAGTCGGGCTCGTCGTCGAGCTCGTTCTGCTCGACAACGTCATCCGCAGGTGCGGGCGCGTTTGCCGCCTCGTCGGGCAGTTCCGGCTCGTCCGACTCGACCACCGGCGCGAGCGAGGAGACCCGCTCGTCGCCACGCAGGCGCATCACGATCACGCCCTGCGTCGCGCGGCCGAGGCGCTTGACGTCCTCCACCGGCATCCGGATCACGGTGCCGCCGGTCGAGATCAGCATCACCTGGTAGCCGTCGCGGACGACGCGCGCGCCGGCGAGCGTTCCCTTCGCCTCGGTCAGCTGGATCGTCTTCACGCCCATGCCGCCGCGGCCCTTGCGCGGGTAGTCGGCGACGCGCGTGCGCTTGCCATGACCGTTCTCGGTGACGACGAGGAGGTCGGCGTCGTCCTGCGCGATGTTGAGCGTGATCACTTCGTCGTCGCCGCGCATGCGCATGCCCTGCACGCCGGACGCGTCGCGGCCCATCGCGCGCACCTGGTTCTCGTGGAAGCGGATCGCCTGGCCGAGCTTCGACACCATGAGGATGTCGTCGTCGCCGGAGGAGTGGCGCACGGCGACAAGCTCGTCGCCCTCGCGCATCTTGATCGCGATGATCCCGTCCGCCTTGAGCGGCGTGTTGTAGGCACGGAGCTCCGTCTTCTTCACCACGCCGTTCTTCGTTCCGAAGACGAGGTACTTCGCCTCGCCGAAGTCGCGCGTCTGCACGACAGCGCGCACCTGCTCGTCCTGGCGGAACGGCAGCAGATTCACGATCGCGCGGCCCTTCGACTGGCGCGAGCCCAGCGGCAGCTCGTGCACCTTCAGCCGGTACACCTTGCCGACGTTGGTGAAGAACAGGATGTAGTCATGCGTCGACGCGACGAAGAGATGCTCGATGTAGTCCTCGTCCTTCAGCTCCATCCCCATCACGCCGATGCCCCCGCGCCGCTGCTCGCGGTATGCGGTGACGGGTAGCCGCTTGATGTAGCCGGACTGCGTGATCGCGATCACCATGTCCTCTTCCGCGATCAGGTCTTCGAGCTCGAGCTCCTCTTCGGCGTGGACGATCTCGGTGCGGCGGTCGTCGTTCTTGCCGTAGATCGTCTTGATCTCGACGAGCTCGTCGCGGATCAGCGCGTCGATCTTCGCCTGGTCGCCGAGCAGCTCGCGCAACTCCGCGATCCGCTCGCGCAGATCCTTGAACTCCGCCTCGATCTCCTTGCGCGCGAGACCGGTGAGACGGGCGAGGCGAAGGTCGAGGATCGCCTGGGCCTGGATCTCGCTCAGCTTGAAGCGCGCGATCAGCTGGGTGCGTGCGTCGTCCGTGTCGTTGGCGGCGCGGATCAGCGCGACGATCGCGTCGATGTTGTCGAGCGCGATGAGGTAGCCCTCGAGGACGTGCGCACGCGCTTCCGCCTTACGCAGCTCGTCCTTCGAGCGGCGCGTGACGACCTCGCGCTGGAAGTCGAGGTAATGCGTGACGAGCTCGAGCAGCGACAGCGTCTTCGGCACGCCGTCGACGAGCGCGACGGCGTTGTAGCCGAACGTCGACTGGAGCGGCGTGTGCTTGAACAGCTTGTTCAGCGCGACCTGCGGCACGGCGTCGCGCTTCAGCTCGACGTGGATGCGCATGCCGGTGCGGTCGGAGTGGTCGGCGAGGTCCGAGATCTCCGTCAGCACCTTGTCCTGGACGAGGTCGGCGATCTTCCGGATCACGCCGGTGTCGCCGCCCTTCTTCACGCCGTACGGAAGCTCGTTGATCACGATCGCCGACTTGCCGCCGCGCAGCTCCTCGATGTGTGCGCGCGCCCGCATCACGATTCGCCCGCGGCCGGTGCGATACGCGTCGCGGATACCGGAGCGGCCGACGATGTACGCGCCGGTCGGGAAGTCCGGGCCCTTGATGTGCTTCATCAGCCCTTCGACGTCGATGTCGGGGTCGTCGATCATCGCGACGATCGCGTCGATCACCTCGCCGAGATGGTGCGGCGGCAGGTTCGTCGCCATGCCGACGGCAATGCCGGCCGAGCCGTTGACGAGCAGGTTCGGGAAGCGGGACGGAAGCACCGTCGGCTCGCGCAGCGACTCGTCGTAGTTCGGCCCGAAGTCGACGGTGTTCGCGTCGATGTCGCGCAGCATCTCCGTCGCGAGCTTCGAAAGCCGCGCCTCGGTGTAGCGCTGCGCGGCCGGCGGGTCGTCGTCGATGGAGCCGAAGTTGCCCTGGCCGTCGACGAGCGGGTAGCGCAGCGAGAACGGCTGCGCCATACGAACGAGCGTGTCGTAGATCGCCTGGTCGCCGTGCGGGTGGTAGCGGCCCATGACGTTGCCGACCGTCGTCGCGGACTTCTTGTACGGGCGGTTCGGCTGCAGCCCGGCCTCGTGCATGCCGTAGAGCACACGCCGGTGCACCGGCTTCAGCCCGTCGCGCACGTCCGGCAGCGCGCGCGAGACGATGACCGACATCGCGTAGTCGAGGAAGCTCGAGCGCATCTCCTGCTCGAGCTCGCGCGGCTCGATGCGGCCTGCGCCGCCGAGGCCTCCGGTCTCTACTTCAGACATCGAGGAAGTTCACGTCTTTTGCGTTCTCCTCGATGAACACGCGGCGCGGCTCGACCTGATCGCCCATGAGCATCGAGAAGAGTCGATCGGCGGCGTGCGCATCGTCGACCTCGACGTTGATCAACAGCCGCTTCGTCGGATCCATCGTCGTCTCCCAGAGCTGATCCGCGTTCATCTCGCCGAGACCCTTGAAGCGCGAGAGCTGGATGCCGGCCTCCTTCGCGAGGTCGAGCGCAGCACTGCGGAGCTCGGAGAGCGTGTGCGCCTCGGCGGTCTTCTTCGCGAGCGCGAGCGTGAACGGCGGCGGGCCGACGACCTCGACGAGCTTCGCGTACGCCTTGCGGAGATTCGTGTAGATCGGCGACGCGAGCAGCTCCGCGGACAGCGCGATCACCTGCGCCGCCGACGTCTCCTCCTCGACGACCTTGACGCGCAGCCCGGCGTCGTCGCGCTCGAGCACCGAGAGCGTGTAGCCGTTCGACGGCAGGCCCGCGAGCGCCTTCTCGACAGTCGCCGGCGTGATCGCGTCGAGCTCGAGCAGCCGGTGCGAGATCACGAGGTCGGCTGCGTGATGGCCGAAGTCCGCCCGCAGCCGCGCCGACCAGCCCTCGAACTCTGCGAGCGCCGACGTGTACCGCTTCCAGCGCGCCTCGGTCAGCTTCACCTGCTCGCCCGCGCGATCGCGAATGTCGAGATCCTCGAACCGCTCGCGCACGAGCAGGTCTTCGAGCTGCGACTCCTTCTCGAAGTAGAACTCCTGGTTGCCGAGCTTCACCTTGTAGAGCGGCGGCACCGCGATGTAGACGTGGCCGCGCTCGAACAGCTCCTTCATGTGGCGGTACAGGAACGTGAGCACGAGCGTGCGGATGTGCGAGCCGTCCACGTCGGCGTCGGTCATGAGGATGATCCGGTGGTAGCGGAGCCCGCGACGTCGAACTCGTCGCCGATCCCGGTCCCGATCGCGGTGATCATGGCCTGGATCTCGGTGTTCGAGAGCACCTTGTTGATCCGGTTCTTCTCGCTGTTGATGATCTTCCCGCGCAGCGGCAGGATCGCCTGGTACATCCGGTCTCGGCCGGTCTTCGCCGAGCCGCCGGCGGAGTCGCCCTCGACGATGAACAGCTCCGCGGCTTCCGGGTCGCGGATCGTGCAGTCGGCGAGCTTGCCCGGCAGCGACGAGCTGTCGAGCGCGGACTTGCGCCGTGTCAGCTCGCGCGCCTTGCGCGCCGCGAGCCGCGCGCGCATCGCCGCAATCGTCTTGTTGATGATCGCGCGTGCGTCCTGCGGGTTCTCCTCGAGGAACTGCGCGAAGCCCTGGTTGACGGTCGTCTGGACGAGACCCTCGACGCCGGGGTTGCCGAGCTTCGTCTTCGTCTGCCCTTCGAACTGCGGGTTGCGCAGCTTCACGGAGATGACGGCTGCGAGACCTTCGCGCACGTCCTCGCCGTCGAGCTTCTCTTCCTTCTTCAGCAGCTTCAGATCCTGCGCCTTGCGGTTCAGCGTGCTCGTCAGCGCGCTGCGGAAACCGGAGAGGTGCGAGCCGCCCTCGATCGTGTTGATGTTGTTGGCGAACGTGAAGACGGACTCCTGGTACGAGTTGTTCCACTGCATCGCGACCTCGACGGAGCCCTGCTCGTCGCTCTCGCCTTCGATGTAGACGATGTGCTTGTGAATCGAGTCCTTCGCCTCGTTGATGTGCGAGACGAAGTCGCGGATGCCGCCCTCGTAGTGGAACTCGACCGTCTTGCCGTCGGCGCGCTCGTCGACGATCTTGATCCGGAGCCCCTTGGTGAGGAACGCCGTCTCGCGGAGCCGCTGCGTCACGGTCGCCGCCTCGATGTCGAGCTCCTCGAAGATCTGCGAGTCGGGCAGGAACGAGATCGTCGTGCCGGTCCGGTCGTCCTCCATCGCGCCGACGACCTCGAGGTCGCCCTGCGGGACGCCGCGCGCGAACTCCTGGCGGTAGATCTTGCCGTCGCGGCGCACCTCGGCGATGAGCCACTCGGAGAGCGCGTTCACGACCGAGACGCCGACGCCGTGCAGGCCGCCGGAGACCTTGTAGCCCTCGCCGCCGAACTTGCCGCCGGCGTGGAGCTTCGTCAGCACGACCGTCAGCGCCGACATTCCCTGTTCCTTCATCTCGTCGACGGGAATGCCCGAGCCCCAGTCCTGGACCGTGACCGAATGGTCCGGATGGAGGGTCACTTCGATGCGGTCGTTCCGGTCCGCAAGAGCCTCGTCGACCGAGTTGTCGACGACCTCGTAGACGAGGTGATGGAGGCCCCGGAGACCGGTCGAGCCGATGTACATGCCGGGCCGGAGCCGGACCGGCTCGAGCCCCTCCAGAACGGTGATGTCCTTGGCGGTGTAGGTAGGTTCAGCCATGAAAAAAGCCCTGCAAATTCCGCATTTGCGGGCACGAAGAAGTGTATCAGAACGAGCGGTCGTTCG
The DNA here is from genome assembly GCA_963718385.1 of uncultured Actinomycetes bacterium. Classification (GTDB taxonomy): domain Bacteria; phylum Actinomycetota; class Thermoleophilia; order Gaiellales; family Gaiellaceae; genus Palsa-739. The sequence continues at coordinate 67,178 of CAVQZE010000006.1, read as the reverse complement.
CGGCCCTTGCGAGGCTCGCTCGGGCCGCTCTCGCGACCAGCTCGCGGAGCTCTTCGTCGTCGATCGCGGAGGCCCAGTCGGCGGCGTCGCGCGCCTGCTCCGCTGTTGCCTCGGGAGGCGACACAGGCGCTTCGCCGGCCGGTTCGTCGGACGGCTCGGGAACCGGTCCCGGGGATGAACTTCAGCGTCGGCGTCTTCGGCATGCGCGACGAGATCTCCGCCGCGCGATGCGTCAGCTCGAACGCCCACACCGCGTCGCGCGCGTGGATGATCAGCACGCCGTCGCGCTGGAAGCGCGCGGGCCACGCGTTGCGCGCGATCTCCGGCCCGACCGCGTCGGGCCACGCAGCAACCGCGTCGCCGATCCCCGCCTGCGGGCCGAGCCGGCCGAGCTCGTGCTTCAGGTCGTCGCCGAGCGGTTCCATCAGCGCACGGTGCCAGGGTCGACGGTAAGCAGCTGGTCGGGCTCCGTGGGGAGCATCGCGGCGTCGGTGGCGGTGATCAGCGCCTGCCCGGCGCCGGCGACGCGCGCAGCGAGGATGCGCCGCCGCGCGGGATCGAGCTCCGAAAGGACGTCGTCGAGAAGCAGCAGCGGCGGCACGCCTGCGCGTTGCGCGATCAGCTCCGCCTCCGCGAGGAGCAACGCGAGCACGGCGAGCCGCTGCTCTCCCTGCGAGCCGAAGCTGCGCAGCTCGCGCGTGCCCGCGAGGACGATCACGTCGTCGAGGTGCGGGCCGAGCGACGGTCGTGCCGCGGTCGAGGTCGCGGTCGAGCCGCTCCTCGAGCTGTGCCGTTGTCGGCGGCTCACCTTCGTAGCGAAGCTCTGCCGCGTCGAGGCCGAGCTCGCCCGCGCGCTCCGCGAACGGCTCGCCGAGCAGCGCGAGCGTCTCGAGCCGCGACGCGACGAGCGCGGCGCCGAGCGTCGCAACCTGCTCGGTCCACGGAGCGAGCGCGTCGCGCGACGAGAAGCCGCCGGCGACCCGGCGCAGCGCGGCGTTGCGCTGCCCAACCGCCGCGCCGTACTCCGCCGGCAGCTGCGCACGCGCGGGCGAGAGCCGGCCGAGGACGCGGTCGAAGTACGCGCGGCGGGCGGCAGGCGCGCCCTTGACGACGCCGAGCCGGTCCGGCGTGAAGACGAGCGTCGCGGCCTCCGCGCGCAGCTGCTCGGCCGCGCGCAGCGGCGCGCCGTTCAGCGTCGCGCGCTTTCCCGCACCGGTCTCGAGCACAACCTCGACCTGGAGCGGCACCGTCGCTCTGCGCCCGTTCACAGCGATCCGCGCGGCCGACGCACCGAAGCGGATCAGTTGCGCGTCCTGCCGCGTCCGCGGCGAGAAGCCCTGCGTCGCGACGTGGAGCGACTCGAGCAGGTTCGTCTTCCCGACGCCGTTCGGCCCGACCGCGAGAACGAGCCCCGGCCGCAGCGCGAGGTCGAGCCGCTCGTACGACCGGAAGTCGCGGAGCGAGACGTGCTCGGCGATCAGGTCAGCCTGGCAGCCGGATCGGCATCACGAGGTACGTGAAGTCGTCCGTGTCGCCCTGGAGCACCGCCGGCCGCAGCGGGCTGATCAGCTTCAGCCGGATGTCGTCGCCGGTCATCGACTCCAGCCCGTCGCGGAGGAAGTCGGCGTTGAACCCGATCTCGAGCGTCTCGCCGGTGAACGCGACCGGCATCGACTCGGTCGACTCGCCGACCTCGTGCGTCCGCGCGATCACGGTGAGCTCGCCCTCGGCGAAGCGCAGCTGCAGCGGCGTCGAGCGCTGGATCATCACGCCGGCGCGGCGCACGACGTCGAGCAGCTCCGTCCGCGGGATCGTCAGCTCGTACTCGAACGCCTCCGGCAGCAGCTGGCGGTAGTTCGGGAACTGGCCGTCGATCCGGCGCGTTGTGAGCCAGATCCCGTCAGCCGCAAACAGCACCTGGTTCTCGTGGACGCCGATCTCCACGTCGCCCTCGCCGGTTGCGATGCGCGCGAGCTCCGTCAGCGCGCGGCCGGGAACGATCGCTTCGAGCTCCGTGCGTCGACCCTGCGAGCTCCGTTTCCTTCACGGCGAGCCGGTACGAATCCGTCGCCGCCATCACGAGCTTGCCCGGCGCGAACTGCACGAGCACGCCGGTCAGCACCGGACGCGACTCGTCCTTCGACGCAGCGCGCGCGACACGGCCGATCGTCTCGAGCAGCGACTCACGCTCGACGGTGAACGTCGCCACGGCGTCCGTCGCCGGCAGCCGCGGGAAGTCCTCGGGGTTGAACGCGTTGAGCTGGTAGCTCGCGCTGCCCGATACGACGTGGACGACCGATTCGGCGGGCTTGTGCTCGATCGAGACTTCGTCCGCCGGCAGCAGCCGCGCGATGTCGACGAGCGTCCGCCCCGGCAGCACGATTGCACCGTCGCCCTCGACTTGCGCCGGCACGTTTGCGCGCAGCGAAAGCTCCATGTCCGTCGCAGCCAGCTGCAGCTCGCTGCCGCGCGCCTCGAGCAGGATCCCCGACAAGATCTGCACCGACGTGCGCGTCGACACGGCGCGCGAAACCACGGAGAGCCCTTGAACGAGCTCGTCCTTGGAACAAGTGATCCTCAGCCCGGTACCCACCACGATGTCTGTTGTTTCAATCATCTATTTAAATCCTTGTAGAGGTAGTAGGAGTGTGGACGACGGGGAAGACGCCGCGATTCGGCACCGTTGAGCCATGTTTGCCTGGGAGGGGACCTGTTGAGCGTTGGCGGTTGTCGACAGGACCATTCGGCTACCGGACCTGCTTCACACGTGCGGTCAGTTCCTGCACGAGGTTGTACACAGACCTGTCCTCACGAATCAGGCGCGCGATCTTCGACGTCGCGTGGATCACGGTCGTGTGATCGCGGCCGCCGAACTCCTTGCCGATCTTCGGCAGCGACGAGTCCGTCAGCTCGCGTGAGAGGTACATCGCGACCTGCCGCGGATAGACGATGTTCTGGGAGCGCTTGTCGCCGCAGAGCTCCTCGATCGACATGCTGAAGCGCTCCGACACGAGCTCCTGAATCCGCTTGATCGAGACCTCCGCGGCCTCGCCCTGCGGGAACACGTCTTTCAGCACGTTCTGTGCGAGCTCGACCGACATTGCGCGTCCGGTGAGCGACGAGAACGCGACGACGCGGGTGAGCGCGCCTTCCAGCTCGCGGATGTTCGTCGACACGCGGCTCGCGATGAAGGTCAGCACCTGCGGATCCGGGACGTGGATTCCGTCGGTCTTCACCTTCTTGCGGAGGATCGCGATTCGCGTCTCGAGATCGGGCGGCTGGATGTCCGTGATCAGCCCCCACTCGAACCGGCTGCGCAGCCGCTCCTCGAGCGTCGCGATGTCGCGCGGCGGGCGGTCGCTCGACATCACGATCTGCGAGCCGGCTTCATAGAGCGAGTTGAACGTGTGGAAGAACTCCTCCTGGATCCGCTCCTTGTGCTCGAAGAACTGCACGTCGTCGATCAGGAGGACGTCGTAGGTGCGGTAGCGCTGCTTGAAGCCCTCGATGCGCTTGTCGCGGAGCGAGTTGATGAAGTCGTTCATGAAGGTCTCGCTCGTCACGTAGCGCACGCTGAGCTCGCCGGTGTGCTCGCTGACGTACTGCGCGACCGCCTGCAGGAGGTGGGTCTTCCCGAGACCGGTGCCGCCGTAGATGAAGAGCGGGTTGTACGCCTGCGCCGGCGCCTCTGCGACGGCGAGCGCGGCCGCGTGCGCGAAACGGTTTGACGAGCCGATCACGAACGAGTCGAAGGTGTACTTGGCGTTGAAGCCGCCGCTTTCGGGCCGGGTCGTGATCGTCCGCTCGGCGACCGGGGCGGCGATCTCGTCCGGCGCGTCGTCGTCCTCGCCCGGGGACGCGCCGAGCGGCGGCTCGTAGACCCGCACCTCGATCGGCCGCTCGGTGCCGGTGACGTCGCGCACCGCCGCGCCGATCAGTCCGAGGAAATGGCCCTCGATCCAGTCGCGCGTGAAGTCATTCGGAACGCGGAGAACGAACGTATCGTCGGACAACTCGAGGCCGGCAGCCTCGCCGAACCAGGTGTTGTACGTGGCGTCGTTGAGAGCTCCTCTGAGTCGACCGGCGACCTCGTTCCACAGGGACTCCGCAGTCAACTCGACTTGCTGCTCCACCCTGCCGCCAACTCCTCCGTCGATGTTCCGGAGGGCGAGCATACCAGCGCCCCCGAGAGAGACAAAACACGCGGTTTTGCAGGGAGTTTCTGGGACGTTCGCAGCCCTCCACAGGTGTGGAAAGCAGTGGGGGAAACTCCCTCTCCGCGCATTCCTCCGTGCTGCACGCCTGTGGAGAAGTCGGTGGACGGGCTTCATCTATACTTGCCGCTCGTCGTCCCCCGCAGAGGGGGGATTTTTCTGTTTCGACCCTTTTCACACTCATGAAGCGCACCTACCAGCCCAACGTTCGACGCCGCAAGCGGAAGCACGGCTTTCGCAACCGGATGTCGACGCGCGCCGGCCAGATGATCATCAAGCGGCGGCGCGCCAGAGGGCGCAAGCGGCTCTCGGCGTAAGCTGCCTTCCGTGAAGCGCGCGAACCGTCTGTCCCGCTCGCGGGACTTCGACGCCGTCTATCGCCAGGGCCGCTCGGTCTCGTCGCGCTTCCTTGTTCTCTACTGGTTCCCGCAGGAGGAGCAGGCGGAGCCGCGGTTCGGCTTCTCGGTCCCGAAGTCCGTCGGCGGCGCCGTCGAGCGGAACAAGATCAAGCGCCAGCTGCGCGAGATCTGGCGCGAGCGGCTCGACGCGGTCGCGGCCGGGAATGACTACGTGCTGATCGTCCGGCCGGGCCTGCCGGAGGCGGTCGCCGCGAACGGGTTCGACTGGCTCGGCGAGCGTGTCGACGAAGTCCTCGCGCAGACGAAGGTCGCGGCATGAACATCGGCGTAGGCTCGACGGAGCCGACCAAGAGCGCAGGTGCCGGCTTTGCCGGCGCCGTAGCGGGGAAGGTCTCGCGCGCGCCGTCGTATCTCGGCATCGGCCTCGTCTGGGCGTACCGGGTCACGTTCGGCGCGCTCTTCCCGACGACGTGCAAGTACCACCCGTCGTGCTCGCGAGTACGCGATTCAGGCGTTGCGCACGCATGGGCTGGTCCGCGGTAGCGCGATGGCCGGCTGGCGGCTGCTCCGCTGCAACCCGTGGAGCCGCGGAGGGCACGACCCGGTCCGATGAACTGGCTCCTCGCCTCACTGCCGATCATCGGCCCGCTCGAGCACCTCGCGCGGAACGTTCTCGACTGGCTGCACACGACGTTCCATCTCCCGTGGGCGTGGGCGATCGTCGTCCTCACGGTGATCGTGCGGATGCTGCTCGTCCCGCTCACCGTGAAGCAGATCCACTCGATGCAGAACCTGCAGCGGTTCGCCCCGCAGATGAAGGAGTTGCAGAAGAAGTACAAGGGCGACAAGGCGAAGCAGAACGAGGAGTTGATGAAGTTCTACCGCGAGAACAACATCAACCCCGCTGCCTCGTGCCTGCCGATGCTGGCGCAGCTGCCGGTCTTCATCTCGCTCTACTACGCGCTGAAGGCGTTCGCGAAGGACCCGCCGCCGGGCAACCTCTCGTGGCTCCATTTCGTCCCGAACATCACGTGGCACACGACCTCGTTCTGGGGCGGCTACATCCTCTTGGTCGTCTACGTCGCGAGCCAGATGGCCTCGACGCTCTACATGTCGGCGACCGCGGACAAGACGCAGCGGTACCTCTTCATGCTGATGCCGCTCGTGTTCGTGTTCGTGATCGCGCGGTTCCCCGCCGGCCTCGTCATCTACTGGGTGACGACGAACCTCTGGACGGTCGGGCAGGGCCTGATCACGAAGCGGCTGATGCCGCGTCCCGCCGCGCCGGAGAAGCGATCGTCGAGGGCGACGCCGAAGGACGACGGCGACGGCGGTGAGAACGGTGCTGAGCCGAAGCCTGCCGCGCCGAAGCCGCAGCCTCCGGCCAAGGCGGCGCCCCCGCGGCGCGTGCGTCGGAAGAAGCAAGCGGGCCGGCGTTGAGCGAGCTCACCGTCGAGGCGACCGGAGAGACGGTCGGCGAGGCGAAATGGTCGGCGCTCCGCGAGCTCGAGCAGCGCCATCCGGGGCTCGACAAGTCGGCGGTGCGGTTCGAGGTCGTCTCCGAGGGCGAGCGCGGCCTGCTCGGCGTCGGCTACTCGCCGGCGCGTGTGATCGCCGCGGTCCCGGCGGAGGCGGTCGACGCTGCGCGCTCCGACAGAGGAAGAGGGGCTCGCCGGGGAGATGCGCTTCCTCGTCGCGCGGATCGTCGCCGTGCTCGGCGTCGAGGCGCGGGTGGACGTCGAGGAGGACGGCGGCGTGATCACCGTCACCTGCTCCGGCCCGGACGTCGGCCTTCTCATCGGCCGCCACGGGCAGACGATCGACGCAGTGCAGTACCTGCTGAATGCCGCCGCGCACCGCGTGCAGGGCGACGAGCGCAAGGACGTCGTCATCGACGCGGCCGGCTACCGCGAGCGGCGGCGCGCGACGCTCGAGTCGCTTGCGGTGCGAACGGCGCAGGAAGTGCTTGCGACCGGTGCCAGCGTCGACCTCGAGCCGATGACCTCCGTCGAGCGGAAGGTCGTCCATCTGCGGCTGCAGGACTACGAAGGCGTCGCGACGGCGTCGGAGGGGGCGGAGCCGAATCGGTATGTCGTCGTCCTCCTCGCCGACTGACTGGCTCGCCGCGGTTCTCGCCACGCCGGGACTGACGGCGCTCCGAGACCCGGCGGAGGCGCGCGCGATGCTGCTCGACGATGCGTTGCGTGCCGTGTCGCTTGTCGACCGGTTCGAGGGGGCGATTATCGACGTCGGTTCCGGCGGCGGCTCGCCCGGGATCCCGCTCGCGGCCGCGCTGCCGTCGCGCGAGGTGACGTTGCTCGAGGCCGAGCGGCGCAAGTGCGACTTTCTCGAGCGGTGGGCGCCGCCGAACGCGCGCGTCGTCTGGGGACGCGCCGAGGAGCAGGAGACCGATGCATACGGTGTCGCGCTCGGGAAGGCGCTCGCGCAGCCGCCGGTAGCGGCGGAGTGGTGTCTCGCGCTCGTGCGGCCGGGCGGCGCGGCGATCCTCTGGCTCGGCCCGTCCGCCGACCTCGAGCATGTCGCGCGCGTGTCCGAGCAGCTCGGCGGCGGCCCGCCGGAGGAACACGACGGGCTCGTCGTCCTGCCGAAGCTCGCTCCGACGCCGCCCGGATTCCCGCGCCGCACCGGCATCGCGAAAAAGCGACCCCTCGCTTGAGTGACGCCGGCGGCCCTGAAGACGAGCTTCCACAAGTAATCGCGTAGACCATCCGGGCCTGCCGCGAGAATGGCGGCATGGCCCGGATCTACGCGCTTGCGAATCAGAAGGGCGGCGTCGGCAAGACGACGACCGCCGTGAACCTCGCCGCCTGCCTCGCGGAGGCCGGCCAGCGCGCGCTCGTCGTCGACCTCGACCCGCAGGCGAATGCGACCTCCGGGCTCGGAATGCGCGCGAACGGCACGTCGAGCTACGACCTGCTCGACGGCGCGCCGCTCGGCGACCTCGCGAAGCACACCGCGTTCGAGAATCTCGACCTCGTGCCGTCGAAGCCGGAGCTCGCGGGCGCGGTCGTCGAGCTCGCGCAGCGTCCCGACGGCGAGCGCTACCTGAAGCAGGCGCTCGCGTCCGGCACGTCGCAGTACGACTTCGTCTTCCTCGACTGTCCGCCGTCGCTCGGCCCGCTGACGGTGAACGCGCTCGCGGCCGCCGATCGCGTGCTCGTCCCGGTGCAGGCCGAGTACTACGCGCTCGAGGGCCTCGCGCAGCTGATGCAGTCGATCGAGCTGATCCGGCGGCGGCTCAACCCGAGTCTCGGAATCGGCGGCGTGCTGCTGACGATGGTCGACGGACGCACGCGGCTCTCGCACGACGTCGAGGTGGAGGTGCGCAAGCACTTCGGCCCGCTCGTGTTCGAGACGTCGGTGCCGCGCTCGGTGCGGCTCGCGGAGGCGCCGAGCCACGGGCTGCCGGCGATCGCGTACGACCGGCGCTCCGCGGGTGCGGACGCGTACTGGAAGGTGGCGATGGAACTTGTCGAGCGTGCCTGAGGACAGGCCGCGCCGCGGGCTCGGTCGCGGTTTCGAAGTTCTGATGGGCGGCGTTGCGGCGACCGCAACCGAGCTGCTCGAGCTGCCGATCGACTCGATTCACCCGAACCCGCGCCAGCCGCGCCGCCGCTTCGAGGCCGAGGCCGCATCGGGTCTCGCCGAGTCCGTCCGCCGCGAAGGTGTGATCCAGCCGCTGCTCGTGCGCCCGCGCGCCGCCGGCGGCTACGAGCTCGTCGCGGGCGAGCGCCGCTGGCGCGCCGCGCGCGAGGCCGGCCGCACCACGATTCCCGCCGTCGTCCGCGAGACCGACGACCGCGACACGCTGCTGCTCGGCCTGATCGAGAACGTCGCGCGCGAGCAGCTGACGCCGGTCGAGGAGGCGCGTGCGTACGCCGTGCTCATCGACGAGTTCGGCCTCTCGCTCGGCGAGATGGCGGAGCGCGTCGGCCGCTCGAAGCCGTCCGTCTCGAACCGGATCCGTCTGCTCGACCTCCCCGACGACGTGCTCGGCATGCTCGAGCGCGGCCAGCTCACGGAAGGCCACGCCCGCGCGGTGCTCGCGGTGCCCGACCACGAAGGCCGCCGCCGGCTCGCGCGCGAGATCGTCCGCAAGGGCCTCTCGGTGCGCGCGGCGGAGCAGCGCGCGAAGTGGGCCGGCGCGAAACAGAAGCCCCGCGTCCGCGCGACGCCCGTCGACCCCGCGCTCGCCGAACGCGTCCGCGCGGCGGTCGCGCACCTCACCGGCTTCCACGCGAAGGTCGCGCGTGGCCGCGTCGAGCTCGTCTTCGGCGACGAGGAAGAACTGGAAGAGCTCGCCGAGGCGCTGGAACGCGCCGCGTCGAAGCTGTAGTCCCGCGGCAACATGGGCGATCGTGGATTCGAACCACGGACCTCCGCCTTATCAGAGCGGCGCTCTAACCAACTGAGCTAATCGCCCCCGTTTACATGGAGCTGGGTGCGCAAGTGTAGCCAAGTGCGGCGGGCAAGAGACCCGCACGAGTGACGCAGATCCAGGGATCCCGCGGCGCGGCGCTGTCGCCGATGCAAGTGACGGAAGGGGTCAGGAAGTGCTCACAAGTGCGGCAATGAGAATCGGCGACGAGGTCATCTACCACGGGCGCGTGCTCGTCTTGCGCGGCATGGAGCCCATGAGCGTGCCGGCGCGGCGCGCGGAGGTCGAGGATCCTGTGACGCGTGAGCGCTTCGTCGTGCCGCTCGATGAGCTGCAGCCGGCACCACCGCCGGGGTTCGATTCCGCGGCCTGAGCTATATTCGATGTGAGGCACGGGCCTCGCGCGCGATGCACGAGATGCTCATCTACGGGGTCAGTTTCGATTTGGTCGGCAAGCAGCCGATCGTCCTTCTCAAGACCGCAGACGGGAACAAGTTCCTCCCGATCTGGATCGGCCACCCCGAAGCCGCCGCGATTCTGATGAAGCTGCAGAGCCAGGCGCCGCCACGGCCGATGACGCACGACCTCTTCAGCGACACACTCGAGCAGCTCGGCGTGCAGGTGCTGCGCATCATCGTCACCGAGCTTCGTGAAAACACGTTCTACGCGCAGATCACGATCGCGCAGGACGGAACGGAGATCGAGCTGGACTCGCGCCCGTCCGACGCGATCGCGCTCGCGATCCGCGCGGAGGCGCCGATCTTCGTCGCCGACCGCGTGATCGAGGAGTCCGCGATCGAGTTCGAAGGCGACGAGGTGAACGAGGAGCAGCTCGAGGCCGAGGTCGACAAGTTCCGCAGCTTCCTCGACGACGTCACGCCGGATCAGTTCGCCGTCGGCGACGGCGAGGACGACGACTAGCTAGTAGACGTACACCGTCTCGCCGTAGTCGTTCGTGTCGTAGAGCGTCGGCGCGATCCACATCGGGACGCGGACGCAGCCGTGGCTCGCCGGATACGGCGGCACCGACGGGTTGCCGTGGATCGCATAGCCGCCGGTGAAGTACATGGGGTCGTAGAGCGTGCCGAGCGGGCTCGGGTCGAAGCCGAGCACCTTGCGGTAGATCGCGAAGCGTCCGACGGGCGTGAACTTGCCGGGGAGGCCGGCGGTCGAGACTGCGACGATCGACGCGACGCGGCCGTTGCGCACGATGAACAGCACCTGCCGCGCCTTGTCGACCTCGATGTGGTCGGCCGGTCCGGCGTAGCGCGGGCGCGGCTGCAGCGGGTGCGCGAGCTTCGTCCAGAACGCCGCGTCGACGACTCCCGTTCGCGCGAGGCCCTGCACCTTCTGGAATGCGTAGACCGTGTCGAGCAGGTCGGCGCTGAACGACGTGCTCGGTGCCGGTGCGACGTAGCCGAGCGCGGCGAGGCGCCGCGTCAGCTCCGCGACAGCGGCGTTGGACGCGCCGACCGCCAGCGACGGGTACGCGATTGTCGTGGTCGCAGTTGCGTGCGCGGCCGTCCAGCCGGCGGCGGTCTTCGCGCTCGCGGTGACGACGACGCTGCCGGGACTCCGCGTGTCGAGCGGTAAGTCGACGGCTGCGCCTGACGCGGTTTTCACGACGGTGCCGCCGCGGCTGACGGTGACCGCGAGTGTCCCCGCTTCCGCCGGACGGATGCGCACGACGACGGTGAGCTTGCCGGCGAGCGACGGCCGGCCCATGAAGCCGACGGTCACCGCAGGCCGCACCGCGAGCGCGAACGGCGCCGACGTCGCCTGGTCCGCGTGCGCTACGACCGCGCCCGGCGCACCCGCGCGCGCGTGGATCCGGAAGCCGCCGCCGGGCCCGGTTGTCCCGCGGCCGAGCGTGCGGCCGCCCGCGCTGAGCGTGACCGCGACGCCCGCAGCCGCGGGCTTCAGCGATCCGGTGAAGAGCGCGAGCCGGCCGTACGTCGCCGGTGACCGCGCCGCGAGCGTCACGGTCTCCGAGTGCACGACGACGTGAGCCTGCGCGGTCTCGCCGTCCGCCGCGGTCGCGGTGACGGTCGCCGTCCACGCGCCGGCTGCGTACGTGTGCTGCACGCTTGGCCCGTCCGCGAGCGAGCCGTCGCCGAGATCCCAGTGATACGACGCCGCATCACCGGACGCAGTGAGCGTCACCGTGAGCGGCGCCTGGCCCGCCGTCTGCGACGCCGAGGCGGTCACCGACGGTGCGACCGCGAGCGCCGCGAGAAACGCCGCGACGAGCACTACCCGGCCACCGCCAGCGCGAGAGCGATCCCGTTGAAGAGACCGTGGACGATCATTCCCGGAATCACGCTGTCGGTGCGGTCGCGCACCCACGCGAGCGCGATTCCGAACGGCACGAGGACCAGCAGCGCCTCGAGCAGCCCGTGCGCGAACCCGAACGCGAAGCCGACGATGATGATCGACTGCCAGCGGCCGAGGAACATCAGCAGCGACTGGCCGAGGCCACGGAACGTCAGCTCCTCCACGAACGGCGCGACGACCGCGAACAGCACGAGGTTCGCGGCGAATGCGCCGGCGTGCGCGGACTCCCAGTGCGTCGGCGTCAGACCCTGCTCCTGCCCGGGGCTCTGCGGCAACGGGAGGATCGAGACCGCCGCCTCGCAGATGTAGATCGCGACGATGGCTCCCGCCGCGAGCCCGAGCGCGCGCGGCCACGACTGCGGCCGGCGGAGCGCGAGCAGATCGAAGTGCGGTCGCGCGATCGCGAACACGATCCCGCCCCAGATCGCGTACAGCACCATTCCGCCCGCGAACGTCGAGTAGCTGTAGACGACATCGCGGGTGCCTTTCGACGCCGCGCTGGACGAGAAACGCGACGCGTAGTTCAGCGCCGCGATCGCCGTGACGAGCGCGGTCCAAAAGATGAGGCGAATCCTCACGCGAGAATCCTGCGTGCCGCGTCGGCCAGCGGAGCCGGCTCGAAGCGGAGACCGGCGGCGCGCGCGCCTTCGGCGTCCGACTCGGTGTCGCCGATGTGGACCGCGCGCGCGGCTGTCGCGTCGAGCCGCGCGAGAGCGAGCTCGAACATCGCTGCGGCCGGTTTCGGGGCGCCGGCGTCGGCGGACGTCACCACCGTGTCGACGAGCGCGTCGAGCCCGAGCGCGCGCAGGTGATCGTGCAGGCCGACGTCCCAGTTCGAGACGACGGCGAGACGCAGCCCGGCGGCAGCGAGCGAACGGCACGCGTCCTCCGCCCCTGGCAGCACGTCGAACGCGAGTGCCGCGACGAACGCAGGCGCGAACTCCTCCGGATCGAGCGCGACGCCCGCCGCGGCGAGAAAGACCGCCGCGCAGTCCCGCCGCAGCCGCGCGAGCGTCGCTGCGTCGCGTCCTTCGTGCGACCGCGGAACGTAATACACGACCTCGGCGCGGAACGCGTCCAGCACCTCCGCGGCGGTCCGCTCGATTCCCCGCGCCGCGAGGGCGTCGCGGAGCCCACCGACGGGATCCCGCAGCGTGACGAGTGTGCCGTAGGCGTCGATCGTGACCGCGTCGATCTCCACGGGCGTAGGGTTGCAGGCGTGCGTCACTTCACACCGGATGAGGCGAACGCCGCGCTCGAGGAGGTGCGGCCGATCGTCGAGCAGATGGTCGAGCGGCGGCGCGCGCATGCGACGGCTCTCGAGCGGCAGGAGGAGCTCGAGGGCCACATCCGCGGCAACGGCGGCGGCATCCCGCCTGCGATGCTCGCCGAGGCGGCCGCGGAGGTCGACCGCGAGGCGCGCGCGCTGTCCCGGCTCGTCGACGAGCTCGTCGAGCTCGGCGTCCAGGTGAAGGACGTCGACGAGGGACTGGTCGACTTTCCTGCGCTGCGGCGCGGCGAGACCGTTCTTCTCTGCTGGAAGCTCGGCGAGGAGGACATCGGGTACTGGCACAGCCTCGAAGACGGCTTCGCCGGCAGGCGCCCGTTGCCGCTCGACGACTGAGGAATCCGCCGTCCCAGGGCGAAACGAAGGGACGGCATGACGTTCTGGCATCGGGTGATCTTCGCGGCCGTCCTCTTCCTCGCGGTCATCCTCATCGCGAGGCTGGTCGACTGGTGGCTGTCCAAGCGCAACCTCCCGCCCGAGATCGAGACGCGCTATCGCGTTCTCCGGCGCGGCATCACCGCCGCGATCATCTTCGTCGGCCTTCTGTCGGCGCTGCTCGTGATCCCCGGCGTCCGGGCGATCGCGGGCGGCCTCCTCGCCTCCTCCGCGGTGTTCGCCGTCGTGATCGGCTTCGCCTCGCAGCGGACGCTCGGCAACTTCGTCGCCGGGATCCTGATCGCGATCAGCCAGCCCGTCCGGCTCGGCGACCAGGTCGAATACGAGGGCGAGGAGGGTGTCGTCGAGGACATCGGGCTCACGTACACCTTCATCCGCACGGTCGACCACGCCCGGCTCGTGGTCCCGAACGAAAAGCTTGCCTCCGATACCATTCGGAACTCTTCGATCCGCGGCAGAAGGACGTTCGCGGAGGTCACCGTGCAAGTTCCTCTTACAGCCGATCTGGACGCCGCGCTCGACGGTCTTCGTGAGGAGGCCGCGTCTGCGCGCGACTCTTCCGTCTACGTCAGCTCGCTCGACAGCGTGGCGACCGTGACGATCCTCGCCGGGGCCGACAACGAAGACTCGGCGGAGGAGCTCGAGCACGATCTCCGTCGCCGCGCCCATGGGCGGCTGCGGGCCTTGGGCGTCTGGGGATGAGCGGGCCCTCGTCGCCGTACCGCCGCCGCCGGCCCACGTCGGACGCGGGAGCCACAGGCTCGCCCGGCCGCCGCCGCCGCCGGCGCACGCGCAACCGCAAGCGCGAGAGCCGCCGCATGATCCTGATCACCGTCTTCTTCGTCGTGCCGGTGATCGCGCTCGCCGCTGCTGCGATTGCGGGCACCGCCGTCTACGGCTCGAGCTGCGACCTCAGCAAGCTTCAACCCGTCGCGGTCGGCGAGAACTCGTTCATCTACGCCGCCGACAACTCCGTGCTCGGCGCGATTCCGGCGGAGCGAAATCGCACCCCGGTCTCGACGCGGAACATCAATCCGTGGATGGCGAAGGCGACGGTCGCGATCGAGGACAGACGCTTCTACGAGCACGGCGGAATCGACCCGATCGGAATCGTCCGCGCCGTCGTCGCCGACGTGAAAGCGCGCAAGATCGTCGAGGGCGGTTCGACGATCACGCAGGAGCTCGTCCGCAACCTCTACCTCTCGCGCGAGCAGACGCTGAAGCGGAAGGTGATCGAGGCGTGCCTCGCGATCAAGCTCGCGAACGAATGGTCGAAGCCGCGGATTCTCACCGCGTACATGAACGAGGTCTACTACGGGAATCACGCGTACGGGATCGAGGCGGCGGCCGAGACGTACTTCTCGGTTCCCGCGTCCCAGCTGAACCTCGAGCAGTCGGCGCTGCTGGCCGGCCTGCCGCAGGCGCCGTCGATCTACGACCCGTTCCATCAGCCGGGCGACGCGCTCGCGCGCCGCAACGAGGTGCTGCACGCGATGCTCGTGAACGGAGCGATCACGTCGTCGGAATACGCGACGGCGTTGCACGATCGCAATCTGCATCTGAAGGCGGGGAAGCGGTACACGCGCATTCGCGAGCCGTACTTCTTCAGCTACGTCGAGGACCAGCTGCAGCAGGAATACGGCGCGAACACGGTTCGCTCCGGCGGGCTCAAGGTGTATACGACGATCAATCCGGCGCTGCAGCGCGCCGCGCGTGCGGCGATCACGCATGTGCTGACCTATCCGACCGATCCCGCGTCGGCGATCGTCTCGATCGATCCGCGGACCGGCGCGATTCGCGCAATGACCGCCGTGACGCCCGGAACGAAGGGCAACCAATTCAACTTCGCGACGAGCGCGCGCCGCCAGCCCGGGTCGACGTTCAAGACGGTCGCGCTGACGACGGCTGTCGCGCTCGGGATGAATCCGAACACGACGTCGTATCTTTCTGCGCCGCTGCACTATCAGCCCGACCCGCTCTGCAATCCGACTGATCCCGGCTGCGCGTGGGACGTCGCGACGTACGGCCACGACTATGCGGGTGTCGAGTCGGTGTTGAGCGCGACGCTCGCGTCGGACAACACGGTGTACGCGCGGCTCTCGCTCGACGTCGGTCCGCAGAACATCGTCGACATGGCGCGGCTGCTCGGCGTGCGCAGCTCTCCGCTCCAGGCTGTGCCGTCGATCGCGCTCGGCTCGATCGGAGTGACGCCGATCGAGATGGCGTCTGTCTACTCGACACTTGCCGCAGGCGGGATCTACTCGAAGCCGATGGCGATCACGAAGGTCGTCCTCCCGAACGGAAAGGTCGATGACGCCGGCTGGGGCAAGCCGCAGCAGGAGCGCGTGATCCCGGACTGGGTCGCGTCGACGGTGACGCAGGTGCTCGAGCAGAACATGCTGTACGGCACCGGCACCGGCGCGCATCTCCACGGGCACACCGACGCCGGCAAGACGGGGACGACGGACAACTACGCCGACGCGTGGTTCTCCGGCTACACGCCGCGACTCGAGGCGACCGTGTGGATCGGGTACCCGACCGGCGAGATCCCGATGCTCAACGTGCACGGCATCGCGGTTTCCGGGCCGACCTTCCCCGCGGACATCTGGCACCTCTACATGGAGACGGCGGTCGGGAAGAAGCCCGACGTTCCGTTCCCGCCGGCCACGACGCAGCCGGTGTGGACGCAATGGCACGGGCAATACGAGTACAGCGGCTCGTACGGCACGACGTCGACCGACACGACGACGCAGTCGACGCCGGCTGCGCCGAAGCCGGCCGCGCCGAAACCGCACACGACGGCGCCTCCGGCGACGACGACCGCAGCTCCGCCGGTGACGACCGTTGCGCCTCCGACGACCGCGCCGGCGCCGCCGACGGATCCCGGACTCCCGACGCCGTAACCGTGGCGGGTTTGCTGACCTTGGAGGAGGCGCAGGCACGCGTTCTCGCGAGCGTCCACCCGCTCGGGTTCGAGATCGTGCCGATCGACCGCGCGGCGGGACGCGTGACCGCGGAGCCCGCGCGCGCCGCCGTCGATCTGCCGCCGTTCCCGAGCTCGGCGATGGACGGGTTCGCGGTGCGCGTCGCCGACGTGCCAGGGAGGCTGTCCGTCGTGGACACGGTCGCGGCTGGACGCCCGACGTCGCGCGTGCTTGCCGCGGGCGAGGCGATGTCGATTTCGACCGGCGGCGTTGTTCCCTCGGGTGCGGATGCTGTCGTCCCCGTCGAGTATGTTGTCCAGAATGGCAACAGTATCGAGATTGCTGAAGCGGTCACGCCGGGCGCGCACGTTCGTCCGCGCGGCGGCGACGTGGCTGCGGGCGATGTCGTCGTCGAGGCTGGCATTCGTCTCGGCGCCGCACAGCTCGGCGGCCTCGCAGCTGCGGGCATCGCCGAGTTGCGCTGCTTCCGCGCGCCGCGCGTCGCGGTCCTGTCGACCGGCACGGAGCTTGCCCGTCCGGGGCAGCCGCTTCTCGAGGGTCAGGTCTACGAGGCGAACGCCGTCATGCTCGCGGCAGCGGTCGCCGCCGCCGGCGGCGTGACAGAGACCTTGCCGGCGGTCGCCGACGACGAGTCGGCGCTCCGGGAGGCGGTCGAACGCGGTCTCGCCGCGGACGTCCTCGTCACGTCGGGCGGAGTCTCGGTCGGAGAGCACGATCTCGTGCGCCGCATCGAGTCCGAGCTTGGAGTCGAGGAGGTCTTCTGGCGCGTCGCGATCAAGCCGGGCAAGCCGGTGTCGTTCGGCGTGCGCGGTGAGACGCTCGTGTTCGGGTTGCCGGGGAACCCGGTGTCGTCGCTCGTCGGCTGCGAGCTGTTCGTCAAGCCTGCGCTTCGTGCGCTGCAGGGGCGTGCAGACGCACTGCCGCGCTTCGAGCGCGGGACGCTCGCGGCACCGCTGAGCAGGAACGACGCCCGCGACGAGCTCGTGCGGGCGCGCTCACGCCTGGACCAAAACGGGACGGTGCTCGAGCCGTTGTCCGGCCAGGAGTCGCACATGATCGCGCGCGCCGCCGGCGCGGATGCGCTCGTCCATGTGCCGCGCGGCGACGGCGAACTGCCCGCGGGCGCCGTCGTCCGCTGGCTTCGCTTCGGCGACGCCTGACGCTCAGCCCTGCATCGCGCGCCGTTCCGACTCGGCCGCGCGCCGTCGTCGGTGCTGCGCGAGGATGACTCTCCGGATCGACTCCCGAATCGGTCCGCGGCGTCCACGCTCCGCGGCGCTCGGGTACGGCGCGTAGCGGCCGCCCGCGATCGCGACGAGCTGCCCGGCTGCGGCGAGCCAGCCGAGCCCGATCGCGAGCGTCACGAGCGGCGCGTAGCCGACCGCGAAGAGCGACGCGATGTACCACGGCGCGTCGAAGCCGAGGCCGTATCGCGCCGCAAACGACCAGATCAGCAGCGCAGGGCCGGCGAAGCCGATCAACAGCACTGCAATCCGCGCGGGGAACGGGCGCGCCCGCACCTGCGGCAGCCACAGCCACGCATGCAGCGACGGCAGCAAGAAGATCAAGGCGAACGGATTCGTTGCGACGACGAGAAGTCCGACGACGCCGAGCGCGAGCAGCGCGGCGACGTGTCCCGCGAGCTCCTCCTCGGGCCGGACGCGACGTCGCGGCAGCAGCCGGTCGCGCGCCACGAACCAGCTCACGCCGAGGAGCGCGGCGAACGCGATGAGCGCGGCGGTCGGCCAGTGGACGGCATCGAGCGACGGCGGCCGCCCGGCACCGCCGGACCACGCGCCGAAGAGGGCGAAGATCGCGATCAGCAGCCCGCACCAGAGCCAGAAGAAGAGGCGGCTCCGGTAGCTCCGCAGCGCGGGCGAGATCCGGATCCGCCGTCGGCGGCAGCGCGCGAAGAGGTCGACGGCTGCCGCGAGGAACGGCAGCAGCATCGCGATCAGCACGATCTCGATCGCCCAGCCGCGCACGATCCGCTGGCCGAGATAGACATAGCTCGACGGACCGGTCGAGAGGGCGACGCCCTGCTCCATCGCGTCGAGGGCGTTCTGCGTTGCGCGGCCGATCTGCTCGAGGCGGCGGACGTTCAACGCCGCAATCGTGTCTCCGCTATCGGCCTTCGGCCGGTCGGCGCCGGTCGTGATCGTCACCGCTGGGATCGCGCGCGAGACGAACGGCGCCTGCTCGTAGACGCTGAACGGGAATCCGAGGTCGACCAGCTGTCGTAGCGCACCGGGCCAGCGTCGGCGGCGCGCCGGTCTCCTGGGCCAGAACGGCCCGCATCGTCTCGACGAGGCCCGGCTCCGGCGAGCGTGGGGTGTCGCCGCCGATCTCCAGCCGCGGCGGCCCGTGCCCGGCGACTGCATCGAGGTTGATGACCGCCGCGACATTTGCTGCCTCCGGCGCCTTCGCCGCGAAGTTCGCCGCGCCGACTCCGCCGTAGACGCCGCCGTCGGTGGAGAGGAAAACGAGCGTGTACGGGAGCGTCAGCCGGGCCGCGCCCGCCTGCGGCGCATACGCCCGGGCGAGCTCGATCAACGCCGCCGTTCCGGAAGCGTTGTCGTTCGCGCCTGACCCGGTGCCCGTGTCGTCCCGGTGGGCCATGACGACGATCGCCCGCCGCGAGAGCCCGGGCTTCACGGCGACCATGTTCACGAACGGGACGACCCCGTGGCGTGGCACCCGAGCGGTGAACCGCTCCGAGCGGACGATGAAGCCGTACGGCGTCAGCTGGTCGCGAAACCAGCGCTCGGCACCGGTCGCGCCGGGCGTTCCCGGCACCCGGTTCGGCCACTGGAGGGTCAGGTCGCGGGCGATCCCCGCCGCCGCGTCGCGGTCGAATGCGGGCGGCAGATTCGGCGGCTGGAGCGGAGCCGGCCGCGCCACGCTGAAAGCGAGCAGCAGCAGCGGCAAGCCGACCAGCAGCCAGGTGCCGCGATACAGGCGTCCGTTGACCGGCCGCTCGAGCGACCCGGGCCGCGGCCTGCGCCGCTCCGATCGGGACGGGACGGCCGCCACGGCGATCTATAGTAAGACCAGGCGACGGCAGGCACCGAATCGCGCTTCAACTGATGCCAGACTCCGCCACAATCCTTCTGGTCGACGACGAGGACGCCGTCCAGAAGCTCCTCACCTATCCACTCGAGCACGAGGGCTTTCGCGTCCTCCAGGCCCGCGACGGCGAGGAGGCGCTGCTGCGGTTCGCCGGCGAGCGGGTCGATCTCGTCGTGCTCGACCTGATGCTGCCGAAGCTGGACGGGCTCGAGGTCTGCCGCCGGCTTCGGACGCACAGCACCGTTCCGATCATCATGCTGACCGCCCGCGACGACGAGCTCGACAAGGTCGTCGGGCTCGAGCTCGGCGCCGACGACTACATCACGAAGCCGTTCTCGATCCGCGAGTTCCGGAGCCGCGTCCGGGCGCTCCTCCGCCGGGCCGCGATCGGGACCCAGCCGGACGCGGCGGACGCGATCGCCGTCGACGGGCTCCTGATCGACGTCTCCAAGCGGACGGTCGCCGTCCGCGACGAGCCCGTCGAGCTCACGTACGTCGAGTTCGAGCTTCTGCGGACGATGGCCGGCCGGCCGGGCCGGGTGTTCAGCCGCCAGGCGCTGCTCGAGGCGCTCTGGGGCGACTCGGCGTACCGCGAGCCGCGAACGATCGACGTCCACGTCCGCCACCTGCGCGAGAAGCTGGAGGTGGATCCGCGCGAGCCGGAGTTCATCTTCACGGTTCGCGGGGTCGGCTACCGGTTCCGGGACCAGACCGCCCGCGCCGTCCCGCTCGGCTCGTGAACCCGTTCCGGAGCGTCGGCGCGCGGCTGAGCCTCGCGCTCGCGGTGGTGGTCGCGGGTGCGCTCGCTGTGGTCTGGGTCGCGCTCGTTCCGAGCCTGGAACGGCGGCTCGTAAACGGCAAGATCGCCCAGCTGACCCAGACGGCGCGGGCACTCGAGCGGGAAGCGAGCGCGGCCGGGGTCGACCAGGACTTCGTCGACTATGCCGCCCACGCCGCAGGCTCGCGCGCGGTGTTCCTGGCGCCGATCGCCGGCGGAACGCAGACGACGATGCTCGTCCAGTACGACTCGCTGCACCTCGGCTTTTCCGGCGACGTCCGCGGCGACCCGTACGCGCTCCGGGCCTCGACCACAGGAACCCTTCAGCGAGGCCGCGTCGGTCGGGACGGCACCTCGTACGCCGAGGTCGCGATCCCCGATAAGAACGGCAACGTTCTCCTCTTCTCCAGCTCCCTCCGGGACACGCTCGACAACGACGACCTCGTCAAGTCGCGCCTCCTCTGGGCCGGACTGATTGCGCTCGCCGCTTCGATCCTTGCCGGCTACGGCCTGGCGTCGGCCTTCGCCCGCCGGATTCGCCGGCTCGAGCTGGCGGCCGAGCGGATCGCCGGCGGCGACTTCAGCGAGCCGGTGGTCGATTCGCATCGAGACGAGCTCGGTCAGCTGGCCGGCGCCTTCGACCGGATGCGGCTCCAGCTCGCGCGGCTGGACGACGCCCGGCGCGCGTTCATCGCCAACGCCTCCCACGAGCTGCGGACGCCGATCTTCTCGCTCGGGGGCTTCGTCGAGCTGATGCAGGACGAGGATCTCGACGAGGCGACGCGGCGGGAGTTTCTGGCGACGATGTCGGAGCAGGTGGGGCGGCTGTCGAAGCTCGCCACCGATCTGCTCGACCTTTCGCGGCTCGACGCGGGCCGGATGCGGCTCGAGCTGGAGCCGATTTCGCTGGCCGACTCCGCCCACGAGCTGCGGGAGGAGTTCGTCGCGATCGCACTTCGGCTCGACCATCCGCTCGAGGTCGTCGTCGAGCAGGAGGGCGTGGCCCTCGGCGACCACGTCCGGATCTTCCAGATCGGACGGGCCCTGATCGACAACGCGCTGCTGCACACGCCGCCCGGCACGCCGGTGCGGATCGTCGTCCGCGGGCCGGTGCTGGCGGTCGAGGACGACGGCCCCGGGATTCCCGCCGAGGAGGCGGAGCAGGTGTTCGCACGCTTCACGCGGCTCGCCGGGTCGCGGGCCTCCGGGACGGGGCTCGGGCTGGCGATTGCGCGGGAGCTCGCCGAGCTGATGGGCGGCGAGCTCGTGCTCAGCTCGGAGCCGGGTCGGACGGTCTTCACGCTCGAGCTGCCGGCGGCGGTGGGCGAGCCGGAGCCTGAGGCCGTTCCCGCCTGACCGTTTTCACGGGAAATCGCCGCTAGCTACTCTGTCGGGCCGTGCGCTCCGTCGCCATCGTCATTCTCGCTGCGCTGATCGGAGCCGCCGCCGCTCTCGGGCTCGGCCGCGCGACGGGGCTCGTCGGCTCGGGCGGCTCGACCGTCGAGACGGTCGTCGTCCACGCGCCGGCCCCCGCGACGAGCCGGCCCGCCGCCGTCCGGACGGTCGTCCCGGCCACCGCGACCGGCCTGTCCGCCGCGCGGATCTTCGCCCTCCGCTCGCCGGGTGTCGTCACGGTCTTCTCCTACTTCGCCGACGGAACCGCGGCGCAGGGCTCCGGCTTCGTCGTCTCGTCGACGGGCACCGTCCTGACGAACGCGCACGTGATCACGAACGCGGGCGAGACGGCCGCGGGCACGCCGGTCAGCGCCGCGAAGAACGTCTACGTCGAGTTCGCCGACCACGACCGCATCGCCGCGAAGATCGTCGGCTGGGACGTCTACGACGACGTCGGCGTGATCCGCGTCTCGGGCGCGCAGCATTCGCTCGTCCCGCTGCCGCTCGGCCGCTCGGCGACCGTCGTCGTCGGCGAGCCCGTCGCGGCAATCGGGAGCCCGCTCGGCAACCAGGACTCGCTCGCGGTCGGTGTCGTCTCCGCCGTGCGCCGTTCGATCGCCGCGCTGACGGCTGCGCACTTCCAGATCGTCGACGCGATCCAGACTGACGCGCCGATCACGCACGGCAGCTCGGGCGGTCCGCTGCTCGACTCGCGCGGCCGCGTGATCGGGATCAACGCGCAGATCCGCAGCGACTCCGGCGGTAGCTCGGGGATCGGCTTCGCCGTTCCGATCGACGCGGCGCGGCGGTCGCTCGACGACCTGCTCGCGCACGGTCGCGTCGCGTATGCGTACGCGGGGCTGCAGACGGAGGATCTGACGCCGGCGCTCGCGGCGAAGCTCGGGCTTCCGGTTCGCCACGGCGCGATCGTCGAGCGGGTCACGCCCGGCGGGCCGGCGGCGCATGCCGGGATCCGCGGCGGCTCGAAGCAGATCCAGTTCGAAGGCGAGGGAGTTGTGACCGGCGGCGACGTCGTCGTCTCCGTCGACGGCATTCCGGTGACCGACGCGGACGCTCTCGTGCGGATCGTCACGAATACGCTGAGGCCCGGTCAGACGGCGGTCTTCGCGATCGTGCGCGGTCACACGCGGCACGCGGTCGCGGTGAAGCTCGCCGAGCGCCCGGCCGGCTCCTAGTGCGCCGCAAGCTCCTCGTGATCGCCAACCGCGGGCCGGTCAGCTACGCCCGCTCGGCGTCCGGCGAGCGCGTCAGCCTGCGCGGCGGCGGCGGGCTCGTGACCGCGCTGCGGAGTCTCGTCGCACACCACGACGTGACGTGGATCGCGAGCGCCATGTCCGACGAGGACAAGGTTGTCGCGGCCGAGCACGACGGTGCAGCCTTCGAGGAGACCGCGCGCGACGGCTCGCGGTACCGGCTCCGGCTCGTCGCGCACGATCCGGTCGCCTACGACCGCTACTACAACGTCGTCGCGAATCCGACGCTCTGGTTCCTGCAGCACTACATGTGGGGACTGCCGGAGGCGCCCGATCTCGACATTGCTCTCCACACGGCATGGTTCGACGGCTACGCGCCGGTGAACGAGGCCTTCGCCGACGCCGCGGTCGCTGAGCTCGAGCGCGACCCCGACGCGGCGGTGTTCCTCCACGACTACCACCTCTATCTCGCGCCGAAGCTGATCCGCGAGCGCCGGCCGGACGCCGTGCTCTCGCACTTCATCCACATTCCGTGGCCGCAGTCGGACTACTGGCACGTGCTGCCGGAACATCTGCGCCGCGCCGTCCACGAAGGGCTGCTCGCGAACGACGTCGTGGGCTTCCACACGGCGCGCTGGCAGCGGAACTTCCTGCGGACGTGCGAGGACATCCTCGGCGCCGAGGTCGACCGCGCGTCGGGAACCGTGACCTACGACGGCAGGCGCACGCTCGTCACGCATCATCCGCTCGGGATCGATCCGACCGAGTTCGACGAGCTGAAGGACTCCCCGGCGGTGCTCGATGAAGAGCGGCGGATCGTCGAGAGCAGGCCGGAGTTCCTCGTCCTGCGCGTCGACCGCACAGACCCGTCGAAGAACGTCGTCCGCGGCTGCCGTGCGTTCGCGCGCTTTCTCGATCTCCACCCGGACTTCCGTGGACGCGTCACGATGCTCGCGCTGCTCGATCCGTCGCGCCAGGACATCCCCGAGTACTCGGAGTACCTCGGCGCGATCCAGCGCGAGGTGCGTGCGGTCAACGATCGCTTCGAGCACGACGGCTGGACGCCGATCGACCTGCGGGTCGCCGACAACTTTGCGCAGTCGGTCGCGGCGTACAAGCAGTACGACGTGCTCCTCGTCAACGCGGTGTTCGACGGCCTCAACCTTGTCTCGAAGGAGGCGCCGCTCGTGAACGGCCGCGACGGAGTCCTCGTGCTCTCGGAGAACGCCGGCGCGCACGAGGAGCTCGGCCGCTGGGCGCTGACGGTGAACCCCGTCGACGTGTACGGCCAGGCGCAGGCGCTGTACGCGGCGCTCACGATGCCGGTCGAGGAGCGGCGGCGCCGGCTCGAGGAGACGCGGTCGCATGTGCGGGAGCACGACCTCGCGGCGTGGATCGCGGCGCAGCTCGACGATCTCGACTCGCTCGCGTAGCCGAGTACCATCTCGGCATGGCGACGATCTCCGCACCGGAGCTCGTCTCGGTCAATCCCGCGACGCTCGAGCCCGTTGGCTCCGTTCCGCGCACCGACCCTGACGACGTACCGGCGATCGTTGCGGCCGCCGCCGCGTCGCAGGCGCAGTGGCGCGAGCTCACGCCGGCCGCGCGCGCGAACGTGCTGCGCGAAGCCGGTCGCCTCGTTCGAGCGCACGCGGACGAGATCGCAGACGTCGTCGTCGCGGAGACTGCGAAGCCGCGCACGGAGGCGATCGCGCACGACCTCTATCCGGCTGTCGATCACGCGGTATGGCTCGCGCGCAACGCGGCGCGCGTACTCGCCGACGAGCCGGTGCGTTTCTCGCAGCTGCATCTGAAGACGAAGAAGGCGTGGCTGCTGCACGAGCCGCTCGGCGTCGTCGCGGCGATCACGCCGTGGAACATCCCGTTCGGGATTCCGTTTACAGAAGTGGCAACAGCGATCGCGGCCGGGAACGGCGTCGTGCTGAAGCCGTCGGAGCTGACTCCGCTGACCGGCGAGTGGGTCGCGCGGGTGCTCGTCGAGGCGGGCGCGCCGGCGGGGCTCGTGCAGGTCGTGCACGGCGACGCGCCGGTCGGCGAGGCGCTCGTTGACGACTCGGGAATCGCGAAGGTCTTCTTCACCGGCTCGGTTGCGGTCGGTCGCCGCGTCGCAGCTGCGGCAGGCGCGCGCGGCTGCCCGGTCGTGCTCGAGCTCGGCGGCAAGGACCCGATGGTCGTCTTCGCCGACGCGGATCTCTCGCGCGCGCTCGACGGCGCAGTATTCGCTGCGTTCATCAACGCGGGACAGGCGTGCGTCAGCGCAGAGCGGATCTACGTCGAGCGGCCGGTGTATGCGGAGTTCGCGCGCGGGCTCGCGCAACGCGCGCGCGAGTTGCGCCTCGGCGACGACGTCGGCCCGCTGATCTCGGAGACGCAGCGCGACAAGGTTGAGGACTTGACGGGCGCGCATCGGCCGGACCGCGACGGCTGGTTTCTCGAGCCGACGGTGATCGAAGGATCGCTGCCCGACGAGGAGGTCTTCGGCCCGGTGGTCACCGTCGAGCCGTTCGACGGCGAGGACGACGCGGTGCGGCGCGCGAACGACACGGAGTTCGGGCTCGCCGCGAGCGTGTGGACGCGCGATCTCGAGAAGGCACGGCGCGTGTCGCGGCGAATCGAGGCGGGCATGGTCTGGGTCAACGACTTCGGCTACTCGTTCGCGGCGGGGCAGGCGGCGTGGGGCGGCGTCAAGTCGTCGGGATTCGGACGCACGAACTCGAAGCACGGCCTCTACGAGTGCACGCGCGTGAAGTACGTCGACGAGGATCGCGGGCTGCTGCGTCCCGCGTGGTGGTTCCCGTACGACGCGCGCACCGAAGAGGGGCTGCGCGGAATGCTCGATGTCCTTTACGGCTCGGGCGGCGAGCGCGTGCGCGCTGCGTGGCGCTACCGGCGCGGTCTGATTCGCGTGGCACGGCGGTCGCTGTCGCGATGAACGAGCTTTCGCACGTGGACGAGTCGGGCGACGTTCGCATGGTCGACGTCGGCGGCAAGCCGCTCTCGCGCCGGCGTGCGGTCGCGCGCGCGGAGGTGCGCATGGCGTCGGCGACGGCACGGCGGTTGCGCGAGTTGCCGAAGGGCGACGCGCTCACGACCGCGCAGCTCGCCGGGATCATGGCGGCGAAGCGGACGAGCGAGCTGATCCCGCTCTGTCATCCGCTGCCGCTCTCCCACATCGAGGTCACGCTCGTGGTCGGCGACGACTCGGTCGAGATCGTCGCGTCGGCGGAGACGACCGCGCAGACCGGCGTCGAGATGGAGGCGTTGACCGCGGCGACCGTCGCCGCGCTCACGGTCTACGACATGGCGAAGGCGATCGACAAGGGCATGAGCATCGCCGAGGTCACGCTCGTCGAGAAGACGAAGGAGACGCTGGTCTGAAGGCGGCGGTGCTCACCGTCTCGGACGGCGTCATCGCAGGGACGCGGGAGGACAAGAGCGGCGACGCGCTCGACGAGCTGCTGCGCGGCGAGGGCTACGACGTCGAGCGCCGCGTCGTCGCGGACGAGCGCGACGAGATCTCCGCCGCCCTGCGCGAGCTCGCCGCGTCGGCGCGCGTCGTTCTCACCACCGGCGGCACCGGACTCGCGCCGCGCGACGTCACGCCGGAGGCGACGCGCGACGTGATCGACCGTGACGCGCCGGGAATCGCGCAGGCGCTGCGCGCCGATTCGATCGCGAAGACGCCGCACGGATTGCTCTCGCGAGGAGCGGCGGGCGTGATCGGCTCGACGCTCGTCGTCAACCTGCCCGGCTCGCCCGGCGGCTGCCGTGACGGCTTCGAGGTGCTGCGGCCCGCGCTCGCGCACGCGCTGGAGCTGCTCGCCGGCGAACGCGACGTCGCGCACCGTCAGACATGACCGACGTCGCTCTCGCACCGCTGCCGGCGCGCTTCGCGCGGCTTGTCAAGATCGAGCACACGATCTTCGCGCTGCCGTTCGCGTACGTCGGGGCGTTCCTCGCCGTGGACGGATCGCCGGGCTGGGCCGATCTGTTCTGGATCACCGTCGCGATGGTCGGCGCGCGGTCGCTTGCGATGGCGCTGAACCGGCTCATCGACGCACGGCTCGACGCGCGCAATCCGCGCACCGCGGGCCGCGAGCTGCCGAGCGGGCAGCTGTCGGTCGTCCAGGTCGTTCTCTTCTGCGCCGCGTCGCTCGCGGTGTTCCTCGTCGCGGTCTGGCATCTCGACCCGATCGTGCGCTGGCTGTGGCCGATCCCGGTCGCCGGCTTCGTGATCTACCCGTATCTGAAGCGTTGGACGTGGCTCTGCCATTTCTGGCTCGGCGCGGTCGACGGTCTCGCCCCGGTCGGCGCGTGGGTCGCGATCACCGGCAAGCTGCCGTGGCAGTCGTGGACGCTCGGCGCGGCGGTCGCGCTCTGGGTCGCCGGCTTCGATCTCTTCTACTCGTTGTTCGACATCGAGATCGACCGGCGCGAAGGGCTGCACTCGTTCGCCACGCAGTTCGGCGTGCGCGGCGTGTTCCTCGGCGCACGGCTCTCGCACGCCGCAACCGTCGCGTGTCTCATCGCCGTCGGCGCGGGACTGAGCGTCGGCGCGCTCTACTGGATCGGCGTTGCGGTGGTCGCGGGGCTGCTTGCGTACGAGCACGCACTCGTGCGACCGAACGATCTCCGTCGGCTCGACACCGCGTTCTTCACGATGAACGGCGTGATCAGCGTCGTCTTCGCCGCGTTTGTGATCGCCGACTCGCTGGTAATCGAACGCGCTAGCGGCGGCGCAGCGACGCGTCCGCGATCGCCGGCAGCGTCCAGCCGGCGTCGGCGGTGTTGAAGTTCGTCCCCGGCGGGACGATCTCGTCGATGCGGTCGAGGATGCTCGCGTCGAGCGTGACGTCGACTGCGCCGAGCATCGCCTCGAGCTGCTCCATCGTGCGCGGGCCGATGATCGGCGCGGTGATCGCAGGGTGCTGCAGCACGAACGCAAGCGCCATGTGGATCAGCGACATTCCGGAATCCTCGGCGAGCTGTGCGAGCGCATCGGCCGCGTCGAGCTTGCGCTGGTTCTCCGGCAGCGTGAGGTCGAACCGCTGCGGAATCCGTTCCGCGCGCGTGCTCGGCGGCGCGTCGGCGCCCTTGCGGTACTTGCCCGACAGCCAGCCGCCCGCGAGCGGGCTCCACGGGATCACGCCCATCCCGTACTCCTGGCAGACCGGCAGCACCTCGGCCTCGATCGCGCGGACGAGCAGCGAATACGGTGGCTGCTCCGTCACGAACCGCTCGCGTCCGCGGCGCTCCGCGACCCACTGCGCCTGAACGATCTGCGACGGCGGGAACGTCGAGCTGCCGAAGTAGCGGATCTTCCCGGCGCGGACGAGATCGGTGAGGACGGCAAGCGTCTCGTCGATGTCCATTCCGGGATGCGGGCGGTGGATCTGGTAGAGGTCGATCCAGTCGGTGCCGAGTCGGCGGAGGCTGTTGTCGACCTCCTCGAGGATCCAGCGGCGCGAGTTGCCGAAGTGGTTCGGGTCGCTGCCCATCTGCCCGTGTACCTTCGTTGCGAGGATGATCGAGTCGCGGCGGCCGCCGGCGAGCGCCTTCCCGACGATCTCCTCGGACTCGCCGGCGGTGTAGACGTCGGCGGTGTCGATGAAGTTGATGCCGGCGTCGAGCGCGCGGTGGATGATCCGGATCGAGTCGTCGTGATCCGGGTTGCCCCATCCGCCGAACATCATCGCGCCGAGGCAGAGCGGGCTGACCTTGACGCCGGTGCGGCCGAGTGGACGGAGCTCCATGTCCGGAGACTATCCACGC
Organism: uncultured Actinomycetes bacterium; assembly: GCA_963718385.1. Classification (GTDB taxonomy): domain Bacteria; phylum Actinomycetota; class Thermoleophilia; order Gaiellales; family Gaiellaceae; genus Palsa-739. The sequence continues at coordinate 38,994 of CAVQZE010000006.1, read as the reverse complement.
GGCGCTTTGCTGCGGGTGCGGTCGCCGACCCGCGACCGCACCCGCATCCTGAGCGGCTAGCGCCGCTCGGGATTGTCGAGCTGGTCGCGCAAGGCGCCGCTCGGATTCGCCGACGTCGTCAGCGTCACGTAGTACCCGCGCGGATTCGCGAGCAGATTCGTCAGCACCGACGGCGAGACTCCCGACACGATCTTCGTCAGGTTCCCGTGCCCGTCGGCGTCGGCGACGCTTCCGGTCCCTGCATCGATGACCGCGGGGCCGTTCGCGCCGCGCGCACCCTGGTTCACCGACAGGCTCGTGATCGTGACCGCGCCGGGGAAGCCGTAGTTGACGTAGAAGACGACGTTCCCCGCCGTGACCGCGCCCGTGCTGTCACGGGTCACGTCGAGGGTCAGGCTGCCGTCCGCGCTCGCGCGCAGATTGTGCACCGGCGGCACGACCTCGTTCGTCCGGAGATGCAGCTTGAAGATGAACGTGCTCTTGACCGGCTTGACCGGCTTCACCTTCGAGCAGCTGCCCTGCGTGAAGAACACGCCGGCGTTCGTCGAGGTGCCGGAGCCGAGATGGCCGGAGGTGAAGCCGGCGCTCTGGCTGAAGGCGGAGACGAACGTCGCGACGAGCTTGCCGCCGCCGCCGTGGTCGCCGTTCCCGTTGGCGAGGCCGACGACGTTGCCGTTCGCGATCGCGCCGCGGAAGGTCGCGTACGAGCCGGCGCTCGTGCCGCGGACGCGGATCGTGCCGTCGAGCCAGCCGAGGCTCTCCGTCGTGTTCACGACGCTCCGGGCACGGATCTCGACCGGTCCGCTCAACCGCGGATCGCTGCTCGTCGCCGTTCCCGTGTAGGTCGCGGTCGTGTCCTGGTACGTGCCGTCGCTGCCGACGCACGTGTTCGACCGAATCTGGGAGACGGAGCTCGCGGTGAAGTCGGCCGCCGCCGCCGACGTGGTCTGGGAGCCGTGGTTGGCCCAGGCCACCCCGCCTCCGACAAAGGCCGCGGCTGCAACGAGCCCCGCGGCATAACGAGCTTTACGCATCGGTACTACCCCCTGGTGATGTCTCATTCGCGCCCGCAGAGGAACCCAAGTCGACCGCGCCCTGGTCGAGGTACGGCGCGCGTAAAAGCTCTGTAAGTCGGCGCGAACTAGACTGGCCGCATGATCCGGGCCCGGAAGCTCGGCAAGCGGTTCGGGGAGAAGCGCGCGCTGCGCGGCGTCGACTTCGATCTCTCCGACGGAGGCTGCCTCGTCGTCACCGGGCCGAACGGCTCCGGCAAGACGACGCTGCTCCGGCTCTGCGCCGGGCTCGCGGTTCCGACGGAGGGCGAGCTCGCCGTCGACGTGCCGCGCGGGCGCGTCGGCTACATGGCGCACGACCCGCTCGTCTACCGCGAGCTGACGGCGCTCGAGAATCTCGATCTCTACGGGCGTCTGTACCGCGTGCCGGAGCGGCGCGAGCGGATCGGAATGCTGCTCGAGCGGTTCGGCCTCTGGGATGTCCGGCATGACCGCGTCGTGTCGTACTCGCGCGGGATGACGCAGCGGCTCGCGCTGTGCCGCGTGCTGCTGCACGAGCCGTCGCTGCTCGTGCTCGACGAGCCGTACACCGCACTCGACGCCGGCGGTGCGGAGTTGCTCGACGCGCAGTTGGCAGAGCTTCGCGGCGAACGAACGCTGCTCGTCTCGACACACGATCCGGATCGCGTCGCGTCGCTCGCGACCGCGCGACTGGTGCTTGCATGACGTACTTCCGCGACGTCGGGGCGCTCGCGCGCAAGGATCTTCTGCTCGAGTTGCGTGCGCGCGACACGCTGCCGGCGATGTTGCTGTTCGTCGTCGCGACGTTCGTCGTCTTCCACTTCGCGTTGCCCGCGCGCTCGTCCGATCTCGCGGCGAGCGGACTGCTCTGGGTGGCAATCGTCTTCACCGCGCTGCTCGGGCTCGGCCGCGCGTTCGTTCCTGAGCGGGAGCAGCGGATGCTCGACGGGCTCGTGCTGACGCCGTGCGACCGCAGCGCGATCTGGCTCGGCAAAGGAATCGCGACGCTCGCGTTCCTCGGCGCAGCGGAGGTGGTCGCGCTTCCGGTCTTCGCACTGTTCTTCCACGGACTTTCGGGGGCGACGGTCGCCGCCGTCGTGCTCGCGGACATCGGCATCTGCGCGGTCGGCACCTTCCTCGGCGCGATGGCGGTTGCCACCCGCGCCCGCGACCTGCTGCTGCCCCTGCTGTTCCTGCCGCTGGCGATCCCGATCGTGATCGGCGGCGTCGGCGCCTCGATCGTCGCGTCCCCGGGCCGCTATCTCGGCTTTCTGGCGCTCTACGACGCGCTGTTCGTCCTCATCTGCTGGGCCACGTTCGAGTACGTCGTGACCGAGTGAGCGCCGAGCGGGCAGAATTCGGAGTGGTGGGTCGCACCTATCGGATACCGCTCCCGGCGCTTGCCGTCGCCTCGGCCGTCCTCGTGACGCTGGCGCTCGTGCTCGTGTTCTTCGTCGCGCCGAACGACGCCGACCAGGGGTTCTCGCAGCGGATCTTCTATTTCCACGTCTCGATCGCGATCACCGCGTACGCGTGCTTCGGCCTGGGCGCGTGGAAGGCGTTCGTTCATCTCTGGAAGCGCGACCCGCGCGCCGATCTCGAGAGCTATGTCGCGATCCATCAGGGCGTGATCTTCGGCGTGCTCGTGCTGATCACCGGTTCGATCTGGGCGAAGATCTCGTGGGGGCACTGGTGGCTGTGGAGCGAGGATCAGCTCGTGTTGTTCCTCGTCCTGTTCCTCTTCTATGCCGCGTACTTCATGTTGCGCTTCTCGGTTGATCCCGGTCCGCAGCGCGAGAACTTCAGTGCGGTGTACGCGCTGTTCGGCGTCGTGTTGATCCCGGTCAGCTTCATGGCGATCCGGCTCGCGAAGTCCGCGATCCATCCGGTCGTGTTCACGAGGCACGGGCCGAACTTCGGCGGCTGGATCCTCGCGGCGTACGTCGTGTCGCAGGTCGCGTTGCTCGTGCTCGCGTACACGCTCTACCGCGTCGAGCTCGCGGGCAAGCGCATCGACCTGCGCTTGCGCGAGCTGCGAGAGGTGCTTGCGTGAGCACCGCCGAGAAATATGTGACGGCCGCGTACTGCGTCGTGTTCGCGATCGTCCTCGTCTACGTCGTGATCATCGCGCTGAAGGTGCAGCGGCTCGAGCGCGATGTCGATGCAATTGCAGAGCGCGCGGCGGCGCGCGACCCGGAGCCGGACGCGGAGCGGGAGGCGTCAGTCGTTGGTTGAGCTCTTCTTCTGGCCCGCGTTGCTCTGCTACGGCGAGGCCGCCGTCGGCTACTTCGGTGAGGCGCGGCGGCCGGGATCGGCGGGCGGCTGGGCGACGTGGGGCGTACGCCTCGGCTGGCTCGCGCAGACCGCGCTGCTCGTCGCGCAGGCCGCGCGGCAGGACGGATTCCCGTGGGGGACGTGGGCCGGCTCGCTGAACCTCTTCGTGTGGCTCGTTGTCACGGCGTATCTCGTGTGGGGCTGCCGTCGCTCGTTCCGGCTGCTCGGGCTCGCGGTGATGCCGTTCGCGGCGGTGCTGCTCGTCGTCGCGCACGCGGGCGGCGGAACCGGTTCGGCGCCGAGCCGCTACTCGACGGCGTTCCTCGTCTTGCATGTCGGGCTCGTGCTCGTCGCGTTCGCCGGGTTCACGCTCGCGGCCTCGCTCTCGGCGCTCTATCTGTGGCAGGAGCGGCGGCTGAAGCGACGCGAGGCGACGATTCTGCGCCGGCCGGCGCCGTCGCTTGCCACGCTCGACCGGCTCGCGCTGCGGACGGTGCTGGTCTCCGTTCCGGCGCTGACGCTGGGAATCGCGGTCGGCGTCGTCCGCCTGGTCGCGGACGCGGATCGCGTCGACGCGCTCGTCGCCGCGACGATCGTCACCTGGCTCGTCTGGACCGGCTACCTCGTGCTCCGGTCCGCGTACGGTTGGGCGGGGCGCCGCGCCGCGTATCTCGCGCTCGCCGGCTTCCTGCTCGTCATCATTGTTCGTCTCGCCCTTCCCGTGACCCACTTCTCCTGATGCGTCTCGTCCTCGTCGGCACCTCGCACCATCACGCGCCTGTGGAGCTGCGCGAGCGCGTCGCGCTCGACCGTGACGCGGCGGCGGCGTTGGCGGCGCGGCTTGCCGAGGGCGGCCGCGAGGTTGTGTGCCTCTCGACGTGCAACCGGACGGAGCTCTACCTCGCGTGCGAGGACGCCGACGTTGCCGAGCGCGACGCGGTCGCCGCGCTCGCCGAGCTCGAGCCGGAGGTCGAGCCCGCGCTCTACCGCCTCCACGACGCTGCGGCCGGACTGCATCTCTTCCGCGTCGCCGCGGGGCTCGACTCGCTCGTTCCCGGCGAGGGCGAGATTCTCGGGCAGGTGCGCGCCGCGTACGAGTCGGGCACGACCGGGCCGCTGCTCGACCGGCTCTTCCGGCAGGCCCTGCACGCGGGCCGGAAGGTGCGTGCGCAGACGGCGATCGCCGAGAGCCCGGCGTCGGTTTCGTCGGCTGCAGCCGCGCTGGCCGAGCAGGTCTTCGGAGATCTCGCGGGCCGGTCGATCCTTGTCATCGGCGCCGGCAAGATCAGTGAGCAGGCTGCACGGAACTTGACGTCGCGCGACGCGAAGATCGCGTTCGTCGCGAATCGCACCGCGGGACGCGGCGAGGAGCTCGCTGCGTCGGTCGGCGCGGAGGCGCTGCCGCTCGAACGGATCGGGGAAGAGCTCGCGACCGCCGACGTCGTCGTCTCGTCGACGAGCGCACCGGGCTTCGTCCTCGACGCGGCGACCGTCGCCGATGCGATGCGGAAGCGGCGCGGCCGCCAGCTGCTCTTCATCGACCTCGCCGTGCCGCGCGATCTCGATCCCGCAATCCACGAGCTCGATGAGTGCTACCTCTACGACATCGACGATCTCGAGTCGATCGTTGCGGAGACGCTCGTCGGTCGGCGGCGAGAGGCCGAGCGCGCGGAGACGATGGTCGCCGCGGAGGCGCAGAAGTTCCACGAGTGGCATGCGTCGCTCGACGTCGTGCCGGCGATCGCGTCGCTGCGCGCGCGTGCGGAAGAGATCCGGGAGGCGGAGCTGCGGAAGGCCGATGCGCTGCTGGGGCGGCTCGACGAAAGCCAGCGGCGGGCGGTCGAGGCGATCACGGCGCAGATCGTCAACAAGCTGCTGCACCTGCCGACCGTGCGGATGAAGCAGGCGGCGGCGGCAGCCGATGGGGTGATTTATGCTGAGGCGGTGCGGCATCTGTTCGGTCTCGGTGAGGACGAGCGCTGAAAGTCGCGAAGCTGACGGGACGGCCCCTGCCGCTGCAGGTGCCCACCGCGTTCGTGCGTGTGCGGCCGCGCGGCGTCACGCTCCGCTGCCAGCCGGTGCGCGGGCGGTCGAGCTGTGCTGATCCGCGTCGGCAGCCGCGGCAGTAGGCTCGCGCTCACGCAGGCGGAGCTCGCGGCTGCGCGTTTGCGCGGTCCGGGGATCGAGATCGCGCTGATTCCGATCACGACCGCGGGCGACCGCGACCGCACGAAGCCGTTCGGTGAGATCGGCTCGCGCGGCGTCTTCGTGAAGGAGCTCGAGGAAGCTCTGCTCGATCATCGGATCGACGTTGCGGTGCACTCCGCAAAGGACATGACGGCGACGGACTCGGAGGGGTTGCCGGTCGGCGCGTATCTCGAGCGGGACGATCCCCGCGACGCGCTCTGCGGTGCGGACGGCGTGCGTCCGGGGATGCGAATCGGCACCGCGTCCGTGCGGCGGCGCGCGCAGCTGCTCGCGCTCGAGCCGACGTTGTCGATCGAACCGTTGCGCGGGAACGTCGACACGCGGTTGCGTAAGCGCGGCGAGCGCGGTCTCGACGCGGTGGTGCTCGCGGCGTGCGGCCTCGACAGGCTTGGTCTTGCGCACGAGATCGGGCATCGGTTCGAGCCGGAGGAAATGCTGCCGGAGGCAGCGCAGGGCGCGCTCGCGTTGCAGGTGCGCGCGGGCGAGGAGCATCTCGTCGCCGCCGCGGATCGCGGCGAGACGCGGGTGCGTGTGGAGGCGGAGCGCGCGGTTGTCGCCGCCGTCGGCGGAGGCTGCCTCGCGCCGGTCGCCGCGTTCCACGACGGCGCGGTGCTCACCGGGTTGATCGCGGCCGAGGACGGCACCTGGCTCGAGCGTCGCACCGGCGACGACCCCGCCGCACTCGGCCGCGAGCTGGCACGCATCGCCGACGGCGCGGCAGGCTGAAACGCGACGTTGCGATGTTGGTACGAAGCCGGAACTGTCCCGTCACGATTGCCGAGGTAGCGTGGGCGATAGCTCTCCCGCGATCCCCTCGGGAGGGTGGGGGTTAGGGATGGGGCCGGGGTCGCGCAATTCGCCGGATCGCAGTCTCCGCGTCGTCGTCACGCGCGCAGCGTCCCAGGCCGGGCCGCTTGTTGCGCGGCTCGAGGCGCTCGGGTACGACGTTGTCGCGTGCCCGCTGATCGAGGTTGTGCCGCTCGACGGTGGGCCGGTGGATTCGGCGCCGTATGACTGGGTCGTCGTCACGAGCCCGAACGGCGCCGCTGTGCTCGCGGGTCGGCTCGCCGCACCGCCGCGCAGGCTTGCCGCGATCGGGCCGGGGACGGCGGCGGAGCTCCGCGCGCACGGGCTCGAGCCGGATCTCGTTCCGCGCGAGTCGACGCAGGAGGGACTGCTCGCCGAGTTGCCGCGTCCGCCGGGGCGCGTTCTGCTTGCGGCCGCCGAGGGAGCGCGACGCCTGCTTGTCGACGAGGTTGGTGCGGACTTCCTGCCGCTCTATCGCACGGTCGAGCTCAGCCCTGCGGAGCCGCCCGCCGGCGACGTCGTTCTCCTCGCGTCGCCGTCGGCCGTCCGCGCCTTCGCTGCGACCGGCGCGCGCATTCCCGCGATCGCAATCGGTCCGCAGACCACCGCCGCCGTCCGCGACGCCGGGCTCGAGCTCGCGGCCGAGGCCGAGACGCACGACGAGGATGGGCTCGTCGCGGCGCTCGGCCGCCTAGGCTAGAGCCGTGTTCGTCACGTTTCTCACCGACTTCGGGCTCCAGGACGACTTCGTCGGCACGTGCCACGGCGTCATCAAGCGGATCGCGCCGGAGGCGCAGATCATCGATGTGACGCACGGGATCCGCCCCGGCCGCGTCCTGCAGGGCGCGCTCGTCCTCGCGAACACGACGCCGTACATGCCGGTCGGCGTCCACCTTGCCGTCGTCGATCCGGGCGTCGGCGGCAGCCGCCGGCCGCTCGCGCTCCGTGACGCCGAAGGCCGCTTCTACGTCGGCCCCGACAACGGACTTCTGCTGCCGGCCGCGGATCGCGGCGGCGGAGTCGTCGACGCACACGAGCTGGCGAACCCCGAGTACGCGCTGCCGTCGGTGTCGCGTACGTTCCACGGCCGCGACCTGTTCGCGCCCGCGGCTGCCCACCTCTCGCTCGGCGTGCCGCTCGCGGAGCTCGGGCCGCCGGTCGACCCGGACGCACTCGTGCACCTCGACATTCCGGAGCCGGAGGTCGAGCCCAACCGGATTCGCGCGACCGTGCTCGGCGTCGACCGCTTCGGCAACACATCCCTGAACCTGACACGCGAGCATCTGGAGCAGGCGTCGATCGTGCCCGGCACGCGCGTCGAGCTCTCCGCCCGCGGCGAGCCGTATTACGCCGTCGCCGCCAGGACGTTCGGCGACGCGGGCGAGGGCGACCTGATCCTGTACGAGGACAGCTACCGCAGCCTTTCGGTCGCGGTCTCGCGCGGCAGCGCCGCCGAGTTGCTCGGGCTCGAGGAAGGCAGCGAGCTCCAGATCCGGGTCGACGCGCCGTGAACAGCCAGAGCGTCGCGCGATTCGTCACCGACGCGGTCGTCCGTCGGCCGGCGGTCTGGCGGCTGCTCCGCGGACGGACGCGCAACCTCTTCGACGAGATCGCGCCGACCTGGGAGACGCGGATCGGCCCGCACCACCTCACCGCGATGGCGCTCGCTCTCGACGAAGCTGCCGCCCCCGCGTCATGTGCTCGATCTCGGCACCGGGACCGGAGTCGCCGCATACGCGCTAGCGCGCCGCTACCCGGACGCGAACATCGTCGGCGTCGACCTCTCGCCCGCGATGATCGCCGAGGCCGAGGCGAAGCTGCCGCCCGAGCTCGCGGCGCGCGTCCGGTTCCAGGTCGGCGACGCGTCGGAGCTGCCGTTCGACGACGGCGCGTTCGACCTCGTCACGCTCTCGAACATGATCCCGTTCTTCGACGAGCTCGTGCGCGTCACCGCGCCGGACGGAGCCATCGTCTTCTCGTTCTCGCGCGGGAGTGAGACGCCGATCTACGTCGCGCCCGAGCGGCTCCGCAAAGAGCTCGGCCGGCGGGATTTCGCGCAATTTGCGGAGTTCTCCGCCGAGCCGTCGACCGCGCTTCTCGCGAAGAGGCGTTAGCCTCCGGGCACGGACGTTCGCGACACGGTTGCACCGGTCCGGACGCTCGTCGCCCCCGAGAGCGCTCGCGCGTTCGCGGGGGCATTTCTCATGTCGGCGCTGTTTCGATTGCGCGTCCCGGCAGCCGCCGCGTGAACCAGAACGCAAGCACGGCAAAGAACGCAACGGCGAGGAGGGCGATCTTCAGGCCCTTCAGCTGCGCGTCGGCATAGTCGTCCGCGACCGCGGCGGCCTGGCGCGGCGGGAGCCCGGCATCTCTCGCTGCCTGCTCGACCTGAGACACCGGGACGACGTCCAGGCCTTGCGACGCGCTCTGCGTGATGTCGTCGCGCACGCGTTGCGGGAGTGCCGTGTTCTTCTGGATGTTCGTCACGAACCCGTTCGTCAGCGCCGTCAGGAGGATTGCGCCGATCAGCGCCGTCCCGAGTGACGCGCCGAGGTTCTGCGCCGTCCCCTGGAGGCCGCCGGCCTCGTTCGTCTCCTCGGGAGGCGCCGACGACATGATCACGTTTCCAAGCTGAGAGAAGAGCAGCCCTGCCCCGATGCCGAAGAGGATCATCGACGTTGTGAACCCGATGCCGTGCAGCGTCACGTCGATCGTTCCCATCATGACCAGGGCCCCGAGAACCATCGCGCCGAGCCCGACCTGCACGACGTGGCGCGGTGCGGAGCGCGCGGCGAGCTTCGGCCCCAAGAGCGCGGCGAGGAGGATCGCAAGAGACATCGGGAACAGCTTCTTGCCGGTCTCGAACGCGTCGAGCCCGAGCACGACCTGGAGGTAGACGGGAACGACGAAGAACGTTCCCATCAGGACGAGCTGCTGCATCGTAAGCGTTTGCAGGCCGGCCTTCAGGGGACTGATCTTCAGGAGCGCACGATGAAGTAGTGCGTCCCTGCCCTGCTTCTCGCGGTGTTCCTCCCACATCGCGAACAGCCCGAGGACGCAGAGGCCGATCAGCACGATGAACGGCACGGGTGAGAAGCCGAACGGGTGATCAGTTCGGCCCGCCGATCGTCGGCGGCTGCTTCGGCACGATCCAGCCCCACGTGCTCGCCTTCAGGATCGCGAGCACGGTGAGCCCGAGACCGGTGGCGGAGAGTGCCGCGCCGACGTAGTCGAGCTTCGGCGGGTGCTCGACACGCGGCGCGCGCTGCATCCGCCGGCGGAAGAGGAGGATCGCGATCACGATCACGACCTCGCCGACGAAGACGTAACGCCAGCTGAAGTACGTCGTGACGTAGCCGCCGATCAGCGGCCCGGCGGCGATCGCGGCGCCGCGACGCCACCGACGACGCCGTACGCGAGCGCGCGCTGCTTCCCCTCGTAGTTGGCTGCGATCAGCGCGGCGATCGCCGGGATCACGAGCACCGCTCCGAGTCCCTCGATCGCGCGACCAGCCGATCAGCAGGACGGTGAGGTTCGGACTGAGCGCGGTCGTCAGCGAGCCGAGGCCGTAGACGCGCGAGGCCGATCGCGAACGTGCGGTCGCGGCCCCAGATGTCGCCGAGCTTCGCGCCGACGAGCATGAACGCCGCCATCACGAGCGTGTACATCGTGATCGCGCCCTGGACGCCCTGGATCGTCGTGTTCAGGTCGGCGACGATCTGCGAGATCGAGACGTTCATGACGCTGCTGTCCAGCACCATCACGAACTGCGCTGCGCTGAGGATGATCAGCGGCAGCCAGCCGGCTCGCTTCTCGGTCACCGGAGGAACCTACAGCGTCAGGTCGTTTAGAGTCGCGTCGTGGACGAGGCGCGCGAGTTGATGAGCTGGGACGACCTCGGTCTAGGCACGCGCGACCTCGCTCAGGCCGTCCACGACGACGGCTACCGGCCCGACGTCGTGCTCGCGATTGCGCGCGGCGGGCTGCTCGTCGCGGCGGCGCTCGGCTACGCGCTCGGCGTGAAGAACACGTTCGCGATGAACGTCGAGTTCTACACCGGGATCGACGCGCGGCTCGAGATGCCGATGATCCTGCCGCCGGTCCCCGACCTCGTCGACTTCCAGGAGACGCGCGTCCTCATCGCCGACGATGTCGCCGACACCGGCGCGACGCTCGCGATCGTGAAGGAGTTCTGCGAAGGGAAGGTGGCCGAGGTCCGCTGCGCCGTCCTCTACGAGAAGCCCCAGAGCACCGTCCAGTGCGAGTACGTCTGGCGGCGAACCGACCGCTGGATCACGTTCCCGTGGAGCGCGCAGGATCCGGTCGCTCCGGAACTCGCGCGCGCAGAATAGTGGCGAGGGCCGGACTCGAACCGGCGACACCCCGGTTTTCAGCCGAGTGCTCTACCAGCTGAGCTACCTCGCCAGGTGCGGGCGAAAGTCTAGCGGGGCGTCGGTTCCGCCGTTCGCAGGGCGGCGAGCCTCTCGACGAGGCTCTCGACGAGATCGCCCTTGAGCAGTACGGCGTCCGCGCCGGCCTCCGTCACCGCGCGGTGCAGCTCCGGGTCGGGGTCGCCGGTGAGCGCGAGCAGGCAGAGGCTCGGATGATCCTTGCGGAGACGCGCGACGGCCGCGACGCCGTCGACGACCGGCATGTGCAGGTCGATCACGACCGCGTCGGGATGGAGTGCGTCGACGAGCTCGATCGCGGCGAGGCCGTCCGGCGCCGCTCCGACCACGGTGAGTGCCGGTTGGTGCTCGATCAGCGGCCGCAGTGCGTCGATGAAGCTCTCGTCGTCGTCGGCGAGCAGGACGCGTGCGGGTGTCGCGTGGGGCGCGTCCGGCTGTCCCATCCAGGCGGGGACGTTAGCCTTGTCGACGTGCCCGTGCAACAGGATCGGCGCGATGTCGCGGTGATCGGTGCGCCGCTCGATCTCGGAGCGGGACGTCGCGGCGTCGACATGGGCCCGTCCGCGATTCGCTACGCGGGACTCGCGTCGGAGCTCGTCGAGAAACTCGGCGTGCGCGTGCACGATCTCGGCAACATCGCCGCACCCGTTGCCGAGTCGACCGCGATGGGTGATGACAGTGCGCGTTATCTCGCGCAGATCCTCGATCTCTGCGACGAGGTCGCGCGGCTCGTGCGCGCGGCGAGCGCCGCGGGACAGCTGCCGCTCGTGCTCGGCGGCGACCACTCCGTCGCGCTTGGCTCGCTCGTCGGCATGGCCGCAGAGCACGGCCCGGGCGGCGTGATCTGGGTCGACGCGCACGGCGACCTCAACACGCCGCAGACCTCGCCGAGCGGAAACGTGCACGGGATGGTGCTCTCCGGCGCGCTCGGGCTGAACGGGCCGGCGTTCGCTCGTGACGGCTGGACGCTGCCGGCCGTCGAGGCGGGCCGGATCGCGCTCGTCGGCGTGCGCTCGCTCGACGACGGCGAACGGAAGCTCCTCGGCGAGCTGAAGGCGAAGGTCTTCACGATGAGCGACGTCGACCGGCACGGGATCGAGCCGTGCATGCGTGAGGCGCTGGCGCACGCGTCCGGCGCCGGGTTCGTCCACCTGAGCTTCGACATGGACGTCGTCGACCCGGACTCCGCACCCGGCGTCGGCACTCCCGTGCGCGGCGGGCTGTCATACCGTGAGGCGCACCTCGCGATGGAGATCGCCGCCGAGTCGGGGCTTGTCGATTCGCTCGACGTCGTCGAGGTGAACCCGATCCTTGACCGCGAGAACGCGACCGGCAAGCTTGCCGTCGAGCTGGTGCTCTCGGCGCTCGGCGCGCGGATTCTCTAGCGGCGCAGGAAGTCTTCGACGGCGGTCGCCGTCTCGTCGAACGCGTCCCACATCACCATGTGCATCCCGGGGAGCGCGATCGCTTCGAACGCGTCACCGTACGCGGCGATCTGCTCGTCGCGGACAAGCCCGAAGTTCGGTGCGTAGAGCAGCAGCGTCGGAATGCCGCGCAACGTCTCGGGTGGCGGCGGCGGTGCGACGAGCTCGCCGTAGATCGAGACGACGGCCGGCTGACACGTACGGCGGCGGATGCTCCCGTCCGCCAGCGTGTCGAAGTGCTGCGCGATGTCCGACTCCACGTCGTCGCGGCGGGTGAGATCACTCGAGGCGAGCCGCTGCTGCACGTACTCCTCCGCCGACGGATAGACGCCGCCGTTCAGCTCGGTCTCCGCGAGGTAGAGCGACGGACCGGGAAGCGGCTGGATCGCCGGATCGAGGAGAACCGCGCGCCGGACGAGCTCCGGATGTGCCGCCGCCATCTCGAGTACGAGCCGGCCGCCGTACGAGTGGCCGACCCAGTCCGGGCGCTCGATCCCGAGCGCGGAGACGGTTTCGACGAGATCTGCGAGCTGCGTCGGAATCGTCCACGGGGGCTCCCACCCCGAGCGTCCGTGTCCGCGCAGGTCCGGCGCGACGACGTGGAAGTCCGTCCACCGTTCCTCGGCGAGTCGCCGGAACCGCTCGCCGTGCCCGGTGACGCCGTGCAGGCAGATGACCGGCGGCGCGGCGGAGTCGCCCCAATCGTGGACGTGCAGCTGCACGCGCCTATTCTGCTTCTTCGCCGTTGCCGGAGGGCCGGTAGTACGTACGGCCCTTCAGCTCGTCCGGAAGATTGTCCGCCTCGAATCCGCGTGGGTCGTCGTGCGGATAGATGTAGCCCTCGCCGTGTCCGAGCTTGCGGCCGTAGAAGCTGCCGTCGCGGATTGCCTTCGGCGGCTGCACCGTTCCGTGCTCGCGCACGTCGGCCGTCGCTTCGTTGATCGCGACGTAACTCGCGTTCGACTTCGGCGCGCGCGCGAGATAGATCGCCGCCTGCGAGAGATTGAGCCGCGCCTCCGGCAGCCCGACGTGCTCGACCGCCTGCGCCGCCGCGACCGCGACCAGCAGCGCACGCGGATCCGCGTTGCCGATGTCCTCGGACGCGAGCACGATCATCCGCCGCGCGATGAACCGCGCGTCCTCGCCGCTCTCGAGCATCGCGGCGAGGTAGTACACCGCCGCGTCGGGATCGCTTCCGCGCATCGACTTGATGAACGCCGACGTGAAGTCGTAGTGCGCGTCCGCCGCCTTGTCATAGACGAGCGGCCGCTTGCGCGCCGCATCCTCGACCTGCGCCTCGGTCGGCGCGCCGTTCGACGTCTCCCATGCGAGCTCGAGGATGTTCAGCGCGTTGCGCGCGTCGCCGCCGGAGCGCCGCACGATCAGGTCGCGGATCTCCGGGTCGAGCTCGCCGCCGAGCTCCGCCGCGCCGCGTACGACGATCGTCTGCACGTCCTCCTCGCGCAGCGGCTCGAGCTCGTACAGCTGCATCCGCGAGAGCAGCGCCGAGTTCACCTCGAAGTACGGGTTCTCCGTCGTCGCGCCGATCAGCGTCACGAGGCCCGCCTCGACCGCCGGCAGCAGCGCGTCCTGCTGCGCCTTGTTGAAGCGGTGGATCTCGTCGAGGAACAGAATCGTGCGCCGGCCGCCGGTGCCGAGCCGCTCGCGCGCGGCCGCGAGCACCTCCCGTACGTCCTTCACCGACGCCGAAACCGCCGACAGCTCCTGGAACGCGGAGCCCGTGGACGCGGCGACGATTCGCGCGAGCGTCGTCTTCCCGCTGCCCGGCGGCCCGAAGAAGATCGACGACCGGACCCGGTCGTCCGCGATCGCCGAGCGGAGCGCCGACCCCTCGCCGAGGACGTGCACCTGCCCGACGAACTCGTCGAGCGTCCGCGGCCGCAGCCGCTGAGCGAGCGGCGCCAGCTCGCCCGCCCGCCGCTCCGCCGCTTCCGAGAAGAGGTCGCCCACGCCGGAAGTATGCTCCGGAGCGTGCTGGAGACGAGCCTTCGCGGCGAGGCCGCCGAGCTGCTCAGCCGGCTGATCCAGGTCGACACGACGAATCCGCCCGGCAACGAGACGGCTGCAGCCGAGCTGCTGCGCGAGTATCTCGAGGCGAACGGCGTGGCCTGCGAGCTCTACGCGCGCGTCCCCGAGCGGGCGAGCCTCGTCGCGCGGATCCGCGGCACGGGCGACGGGCCGACGCTTCTCTTTCTCTCCCACACCGACGTCGTCCTCGCCGATCCGGCCGAGTGGTCGGTGCCGCCGTTCTCCGGAGAGATCCGCGACGGCGAGATCTGGGGGCGCGGCGCGCTCGACATGAAGAGCCAGGTCGCCGCGAGCGCGGTCGCGATCGCGTCGCTCGCGCGCGAGGGCTTCGCGCCCGCGGGCGACCTCGTCTTCGCGGCGACCGCCGACGAGGAGGTCGGCGACGGGTTCGGGATGCAGTGGCTCTGCGAGACGCACCCGGACGCGCTGCGCTGCGACTACGCGGTGAACGAGGGCGCCGGCGAACGGCTCGAGCTCGGCGGCTCGATCTACTACATCTGCTCGATGGCGGAGAAGATGACGGCGCCGTTCCGCATCCGCGTCCTCGGCCGCTCCGGGCACGCGTCGATGCCGGCGATCGCCGACAACGCGCTCGTCAAAGCGGCGACGCTGATCGAGCGGCTCGTCGCGTATCGCCCGGAACCGCAGATCCAGCAAGAGGTGGAGGCGTTCCTCCGCATCGTCCTCGGCGACGTGCCGTCGCCTGCTGCCGTGGTCGAGCGCGCTCGCGGCGTCGACCGGACGGTCTTGGAATTGGTGGAGCCGCTGCTCGCGCCGACGTTCTCGCCGACGATGATCTCCGCGTCGCAGAAGCGGAACGTGATTCCCGCGATCTGCGACGTCGGCGTCGACTGCCGGTTGCTGCCGGGCCAGCGTCCGGAGGATGTCGAGCCGACGATCCGCGCCGTGCTCGGCGACGACATCGCGTACGAGCTCGACTTCGTCGAAACGGCGCAGGGCGGCACGCGCTCCCCACTCGCGACGCCGTTGTGGGATGCGGTCGCCGAGTTCGTCGCGGAGACGGAGCCCGGTGCGCGCGCCGTTCCGATCTGCACCGCCGGCTTCACCGACAGCCACTGGCTGCGCGAGGCGTTCGGCACGGTCGCGTACGGCTTCTTTCCGATTCGGACGATGCCGGCCGACGTCTCCGCGACGCTCATCCACTCGGCGGACGAGCGCATTCCGATCGACGATCTCGAGCTCGGCGTCCGCTGGCTCCGTCACGCGGCGAAGGCGATCTGCGCGTGATCCTCGAGCTCGAGTCGGTTGCGGAGCTCGAAGCTGCGCTCGCCGCGGAAGGGTTCTTCGGACGAGACGACGTCGTCGCGCGCGTGTACGTCGGGTACCGCGCGTCCGACGGGCTGCGGCGCTCCGGTTCGCCGGCGCCGCCCGAGCCGTGCCGACTCCCGGCGGTCGCGTGCTCGATCGAGCCGATCGATGCGGTGCCGCGTGTGCCGGGCACGTTCACTGTCGGCGACTGGACTCCGAGCTGGACCGAGGACGCATACGCCGCGGCGGTCGATGCGGTCCGCGACGCGATCGCGGAGGGCGACGTCTACCAGGTCAATCTCGTCCAGCATCTCTCGGCGCCGTTCGACGGCGACGCGGCGGGGCTCGCATCCGCGCTCGCGCCGCTGCGTCCGCTCGAGCCCGCGCCGCTCGCGGGACACGGTTGGACGATCGTGTCGGCTTCGCCGGAGCTGTTGCTCTCGCGCCGGGGCCGCGTCGTTCGCACCTCGCCGATCAAGGGCACGCGTCCCGCCGGCATCTCCGTCGACTCGCCGAAGGACGCCGCGGAGCACGTGATGATCGTCGACCTCGAGCGCAACGACCTCTCGCGGGTCTGCGTCGCCGGATCCGTGCGCTGGCCGGAGCTGCTCGAGGAACGCGAGCTCGCCGGCGTGACGCATCTCGTCGCGACCGTCGAGGGCGAGCTCCGCGACGACGTGTCGCTCGCCGCGCTGCTCGATGCCGTCCTGCCGGGCGGCTCCGTCACAGGCTGTCCCAAGATCGCCGCGCTCGATCTGATCGCGGAGCTCGAGCCCGTCGGCCGCGGCGCGTCGATGGGCGCGCTCGGGCGGATCTATCCGAACGGCGACCTCGACCTCGCACTGACGATCCGCACGTTCGCGGTTGCCGACGGGCTCATCCATCTCTGGGCCGGCGGCGGCATCGTCTGGGACTCCGACCCGCGCGAGGAAGTCGAGGAGTCGTGGGTGAAGGCGCGGCCGCTGCTTGCCGCGATCGGCGCACCGCTGCCGGCGGCGATTGCGTGACGCTGCTCGCGCTTGCGCGTCTCGGCGCCGGCGTCGTGCCCGTCGACGAGCCGGTGCTGCACGCGGACGATCTCGCCGTGCTCCGCGGGCAGGCCGTGTTCGAGACCATCCGCGTGTACAACGGCGCTCCGTTCCGGCTCGGCGCGCACCTCGATCGCCTCGAGGCGTCGGCGCAGCGGCTCGGGCTGCCGCAGCCCGACCGCGACGGCTTCGAGGAGAGCATCGCGGCTGCGCTCGCGTCGTGCGGTGTGCCGGACGCGTCACTGCGCCTGCTCTGGACCGCGGGCCGGGAAGACGCGGGAGAGCCCGTCGGCCTCGTGCTCGTCTCGACGCTCGCTCCCGATCTCGACGCGTTGCGCGTGCGCGGGCTCCGGCTCGCGGTTGTCCGCTGGGCGCCGGGCGCGCTCGCCGGAGCGAAGTCGACGAGCTACGCCGGGAACATGGCTGCGCGCGACGCCGCCGTCCGCGCGGGCGCGGACGATGCGCTGTTCGTCTCGCCCGACGACGTCGTGCTCGAGGCACCGACGTCGAACGTCTGGATTCGCGAAGGCGGCACGGTGCTCACGCCGCCGCTCGCGCTGCCGTTGCTCGCGGGCGTCACGCGCGCCGCGCTGCTCGAGCTTGCGTCCGGCGCAGGATACGAGGCACGCGAGGAGTCGTTCCCGCTCGCGCGGCTGCTCGCAGCCGACGAGGTCTTCTACTCGTCGTCGCTGCGCGAAGTCACGCCGGTCGTGGCGGTCGACGGGGCTCCGGTCGGCTCCGGGACGCCCGGACCGGCCGCCGCGGCGCTCCAGCGGGCATTGCGCGCAGCCGCCGGCTAGCTACCCTCTTTGCATGACTGAAGAGATGAAAGTCCGGCTCGGCGGCATGGCGCTCCCCAACGGCGTGCTCGTGCACGGCCCGACGTCGTGGGCGTGCGCGATCCGTCGCGGCGACGGGACGATCGAGGTTGCGTCGGCGCGGAAGCGCATTCTGGCCTCGCGCGTGTCGAGTCCGTTCCTGCGCGGCCCCGCCCGGTTCGCTGAGGCGCTCGCGCTGCTGCCGCAGGTGAAGCGGAAGCTGCCGGCGGCGAAGCTGCCGATGGAGAGCCCGCGGATCTTCGCGTCGATGATCGGCGCGGCGGTCGCGGTCAAGGCGATCCGCGAGTCGGGCCGGCTGCGCCCGGTGACGCAGGAGCTTTTGTCCGGCATGCTCTCGATCCTGCCCGCTGCGCTCGCGTTGCGCGGCTCCGAGCTCGCCGCGTATCACGGCGCAGAGCACATCTCGATCGGCACGTACGAGCACGGCCCCGGCGCGACGAAGGAGCACGAGCGCTGCGGCGGCCATCTCGTCGGCCCGCTCATCGTGACGTCGGTCGCCGGCAACGTCCTTGCGGGGCTCGCGCCGGAGCGTGTGCGTCCGCAGGCGCGCACCGCCGCGCAGTTCGGCGCGCTCGCCGCATCGACTGAGATCTTCGGCTGGATGACGCGGAATCCCGCGAATCCCGTCGCGCAGGCACTGTCGAAGCCCGGCCACGAGCTCCAGCACCGGCTCTCGACCGTCGAGCCGAGCGAGGAGCAGCTCGAGGTCGCCGACGCGGCACTCGCCGCGTGCCTCGCGCTCGAAGATGGCGCAGACGGCGCGTAGGCAGCGGCTCGCGCCGGAGATCTTCGACCTGCCGGTCGAGAAGATGCGGGCCGGCTGGTACACGGACGCGTACTTCAACCACGCGCGCGACGCGCTTCTGCAGGACGGACGGCACCCGCGCGTCGTGATGCAGGTCTTCCAGAAGAACAGCGCGTGGCTCGGCGGCATGGACGAGGCGATCGCGATTCTCAAGCTCTGCGCGCACGCCCACGACGGTCTCGAGATCCACGCGCTCTACGACGGCGACCGGATCGAGCCGTGGGAGACGGTGCTCACGATCGAGGGCGATTACACGGCATTCGCGCATCTCGAGACCGTCTATCTCGGGACGCTCGCACGCCGCACGCTGATCACGACGAACGTGGTGCACGTGCTCGAGGCGGCGAACGGCAAGCCGATCATCTTCATGCCGGCGCGCCATGACCATCACCGCGTCCAGACCGGCGACGGGTACGCCGCGTATGTCGCGGGGCGGGTGGCCGGCGCGGAGGTCGGCGTCACGACGGACGAGCAGGCGTCGTGGTGGGGCGGACGTGGGATCGGCACCGTGCCGCATTCGCTCATCGCGTCGTACGGCGGCGACACGGTGCTCGCGGCGCAGAAGTTCGCGGCATGGGCGTCGCCCGAGACGAACATCACGGTTCTCGTCGACTTCGAGAACGATTCCGTGCGGACGGCGCTCGAGGTCGCGGACGCGCTCGGCGATCGTCTCTGGGGCATTCGTCTCGACACGTCGGAGGCGCTCGTCGACCGCTCGCTGTGGACGGAGCTCGGCGACTTCAGGCCGACCGGCGTCAACGAGCGGCTCGTGTGGAAGGTGCGCGCGGCGCTCGACGCGGCGGGTCACGAGCGGTTGCGGATCGTCGCCTCCGGCGGCTTCACCGTGGAGAAGATCCGCTCCTTCGAGGAGAACGGCGTCCCGGTCGACGCGTACGGCGTCGGCTCGTCGCTGATCCGCGGGTCGAACGACTTCACCGCCGACATCGTCGTCACGGACGGCAAGCCGTCCGGCAAGGTCGGCCGCAGCGTGCGCGAGAACCCGCGCCTCGAACTCGTCTCCTGACCAGACGTGGCCCAAAGAGCTACGTCCGGTGCCAGGCACCAGGACCCGTCCGAATGAGCCACGGCCGATTCCGCCGCCGCCCCGGCTAGTCACGTCCGACGAACGCTTTTAACGCTGCGATCGCGGCCGCCGGCGACGAGCCGAACTGGGACAAGACGAGCGTCGCATCCACGAACGGAAACCGCTCGTCGATGCCGAGAGTCGTTCCGTAACTGCTCCACGGCCACTTCTCCGGTACGTCGCAGAGGCCCGCCTCTTCGGCATTGCGAGCGACGTATCGGAATGCCGCCAAGACCAGTTCCATCGTCGGCTTCCGGTTCGACCAGAATCGGTTCCCGATCAGGTACCCAGCCCGTTCGTGGCGCGCGTTGAACATTGTTCCGTACCACGAATTCAGACCTTGCATGCCGGCCGAAAGGGACTCGTCCGGCACATCGACGAGCAGATGCACGTGCGTCGTCAGTTGGCAGAAAGTGAGGCAGGTCCAGTCGTAGCGTACGAGGACGGCCACGAGCCGTCTGACCCACGACGTGCGGTCGATGTCGTCGCGGAAGTAGGCGGCGGGGCCGGCAGCTTTGACCACGACGTGGTGAACGCCGGGTGCGACATCTCGCGGCGGCCGGGGCACGCGACGACGGTGCCTGCGCGTGCGCGGCTTCGCAAGATGGCGAATCCGGACACCCATCCGCAACGGACATGGCCCGGTGCCTGGCACCGGACAGGGCGGCCAGGGACATGTGCGCAGGCGCCCCGATCCGTGTGGCCATGCCAGTTGGCGGCGCCGGGAAACGTCCCGTGTCCCTCGGCTAAGGGATTCCCGCCTCCGTGCCGATGAGGACGAAATGATCAGTCACTGGTTCCACGCTGCCAACGATTTCGCCCAGTACTGGCTGCCGCTGGCGTTCTTCATGATCATGATGTTCACCGCCTGGCTGCTCTGGAAGATGGTCGGGATGCTGCCGCGGGTGAAGCCGACGACGGTCGACTCCCGCTCGAAGACGAGCGTCAGCTGGAGCGACGTCGCCGGGGTCGAAGAGGTGCGCGCGGAGCTGATGGAGGTCGTCGACTTCCTCCGCGATCCGGCAGCGGTTCGAGCGGCTCGGCGCGAAGGTGCCGAAGGGCCTGCTCCTCTACGGGCCTCCCGGCACCGGCAAGACGCTGCTCGCGAAGGCCGTCGCGCACGAGTCGGGCGCGAAGTTCTACTCGGCCAGCGCGTCGTCATTCGTCGAGATGTTCGCCGGCCTCGGAGCCGCGCGCATCCGCAAGCTCTTCGCCGAGGCGCGGAAGCACGCGCCCGCGATCGTCTTCATCGACGAGCTCGACGCCGTCGGCGCACAGCGCAGCGGCCACGGCTTCAACCGCGAGCAGGACCAGACGCTGAACCAGCTTCTCGTCGAGCTCGACGGTTTCGAAGGCGCCGCACAGGTCGTCGTGATGGGCGCGTCGAACCGAATCCAGGATCTCGATCCTGCACTGCTTCGCCCGGGCCGCTTCGATCGGCAGATGCTCGTGGCGCCGCCGGATCTCGCCGGACGCGAGGCGATTCTCGGCGTGCACACGCGCGGCAAGCCGCTCGGTCCGGGCGTTGACCTCCACCAGATCGCGCGGCAGACCTCAGGTCTGACCGGCGCCGAGCTGGCCAACGTCTGCAACGAGGCCGCGATCTTCGCGGGCCGCCGCAACGACAAGTACGTGAACCAGCCCGACTTCGACAACGCGATCGAGCGCGTGGTCGCCGGCCTGCAGCAGAAGAAGGTCCTGACGGAGAAGGAACGCCGGATCCTCGCGTACCACGAGGGCGGTCACGCGTTGATGGCGCACCTGATGGGCGCGGCGATGGAGCTGCAGAAGGTGACGATCGTCTCCCGCGGCGACGCACTCGGCTACGCGTACTACCTTCCCGGCGAGGACCGCTACCTCCACACGAAAGAAGAGCTCGTCGACCGCATGATCGTCGCGCTCGCCGGCCGCGCTGCCGAGGAAGTCGTCTTCGGCCGCGTCACGAACGGCGCCGCGAACGACCTCGAAAAGGTCACCGACATCGCCCGCGCGATGGTCTTCGAGTGGGGAATGGCGGACAGCATGTCCTCGCGCACGGTGCGCGCCGACAACTACGCCCTCTCCGAGGCGACGAAGCGCATGCGCGACGAAGAGCAGGCGCGCCTCACGGACTCCGCGTACGAGGAAGCGCTGCGCCTCCTCCAGAAGCACCGCGCGCCGCTCGACCGCGTCGCGCTCGCGCTGCTGGAGAAGGAGACGCTTGTCCGCGAAGAGCTGCTCGCGCTCGTCGTCGACGTCGAAGCCGAGTCCCGCGCCTCCGAATCGGTTGGCATTCCGCGCGTCGTCGCGACGCGCTGGCCCCGCCCGGTCTAGCCCTTCAGCTTCGAGATGTCGATCGCGCCTTTCGGGGCGACGATCGTCACGGTCTTGTCCCAGCCGTCGAAGTTGACGGTTCCGTCCTTGCCGCCGCCCGGGCTCTGGAGCTCGATCGGGACCGGCTTGCCGGTCGTCGCGATGAAGAGCGTGCCGCCCTTCGCGTTGTCCTTGATCGCGATCACCTTCTGGCTGTTGACCGTCGACTCGGCGCCCTTCGTCAGCGCGCCGTGCGAGTCGAGCGCTCCGCTGAAGAACTGCTGCATGTCGGTCAGCGTCGTGAGACTCGCGAGCTGGCCGGTCGTCGCCGAGCCCTGGAGCCACTTGCCCTTGAGCAGCGCGGCGGCGGCCGGGCCGGCGAATGCCTTGTAGAACGCTTCCGAGCCGCGGATGTAGACCTTGTCGCCGATCCTGACGATGTCGAAGCCGACGCCGTTCTCCGACATATGGCCGGTGCCGCCCTTGCCGCGGACGAGGGTCAGGTCCAACGCGATCGGCGTGCCGCCGCTGACGATCTTGCCCGAGATGTGCACCGCGGAGGCGCCGATCGCCGCCGTCTTGGCCGCGGCCACGATGTCGGTCGCCGACTTCGACGCGACACCGTTGGAGGACGAGCCGCCGCCTCCGCCGCATCCCGCGAGAAGACCGACCGCCACGACGAGACCCGCCAGCGAGATGAACCGCATTGCCTGCCTCCCTTTGCGCTCGAGCGTTGCCGCACACTCTCATCCATCCACCGGCTAGCATCGAAGCCGTGGAGGCCAGCGGGATCCATCACGTCGGCGTCGCCGTCGTCGACCTCGACGAGGCGGTAGAGACGTACGCGCGGCTGTTCGGCGGCCGGGTCGAGCATCGCGCGCGCGTCGACGAGCAGGGCGTCGAGGCGGCGTCGGTGCGGATCGGCGACAGCCGGGTCGAGCTCCTCTCCGCACTCGGCGACGACACGCCGGTCGGGAAGTTCCTCGCCGCGCGCGGCCCCGGCATGCATCACGTCGCGTACGAGGTCGCCGACATCGGCGCCGCGCTCGCGAGCCTCACCGAGGCCGGCGCGGAGCTGATCGACGCCGAGCCGCGGCAGGGGATGTTCGGGCTCGAGATCGCGTTCGTCCATCCGGAATCCGTTCATGGTGTCCTCTCGGAGGTGGTGTCACGTGGCTGACGACGAACGCGTGCGGGTCGAGCTCGGCTTTGAAGGCGGACAGGTGATCGGTGCGTTCATCGCCCCCGCGTCCGCGGACCAGCTCGAGAAGGCGTTGCACGAAGACGGCCCGCGCGTCGTCGTGCTCGACAGCGAGGACGGCCCGTACCACGTGGTCGTTCCGCGGGTTTCGTACTTCAAGCGCTTCAGCCGCGCGAGCCGCGTCGGCTTCGGCTAGACCATTCGGTGGCTCTTGAAGTAGGGATCGTCGGCCTGCCGAGCTCCGGCAAGTCGATGTTGTTCGAAGCGCTCACGGGAACGAAGGCGCACGGCGAGGTTGCGATGGCCGCGATTCCCGATCCGCGCCTGCAGCAGCTCGCGGACGTCGTCGAGGCGCGCAAGGTCACGCCGGCCGCGATCCGCGTCGTCGAGGTCCGCGGAACCGGGCCGGCGCTGCTCGGGAACCTGCGACAGGTCGACGCGCTGCTCGTCGTGCTCGACGGCTTCTCCGGCACGCACGTTCCGGACGACGATCTCGAGACGCTGCGCCTCGAGCTGCTCGTCGCCGACCGCGACCATGTCGAGCGCCGGCTCGAGCGCGTCGCGAAGCAGGCGAAGTCGGGCGACGCGAATCTGAAGAAGGAGGCGGACGCGCTCGAGCGGCTGCTCGCGCATCTCGACTCGGACAAGACGCTCGCGGAGTGGAGCGAGGAGCTGCCGCCGGAGCTCGAGCCGCTGACGACGAAGCCGCTGATCGCGATCGAGAACGGCGCGGGCGGCATCGACCTGAAGCTCGAGGCGGAGCTTGCCGAGCTTCCCGAGGACGAGGCCGCGGAGTTTCGCGGCAGCGGAGAGTCGGCGCTCGGCGAGATCGTCCGCCGGCTTGCGGAGACGCTCGACCTGATCACGTTCTTCACCGCGGGCGAGAAGGAGACGCGCGCGTGGACGCTGCGGCGCGGCGAGTCCGCGCTCGACGCGGCCGCGACGATCCACACCGACATCGCGCGCGGGTTCATCCGCTGCGAGGTCATCCGCTGGGACGACCTCGTCCGCCTCGGCTCGCACGCAGAGGTCTCGCGCGCCGGGCTCCAGAAGCTCGAGGGCAAGACATACGTGATCGAGGACGGCGACGTCCTCAACGTGCGCTTCAACATCTGAGAAACGGCGGGGTCGTACGCCCCCGCCGCGTTCAGCTCAGCAGCAGTCGCCGCCGCCGCACTCCGGACAGTCACATGCACGCATCGCGTCACCTCCTCTCGGGTTGTTATATTGATGTATATCAATGAAGGCTCTGACGGTACTCCCCGCCCTCTGCTGCGGGCCCGACACCCCGGTGCTCGCGCCGAAGGAGCGCCAGACGCTCGCGGCGCAGTTCAAGGCGCTCGCTGACCCGACTCGCGTCGCGATCGTGAACCGGCTCGCCGCGGTCGACGAGGTCTGCGTCTGCGACTTCGTCGCGGCACTCGACCTCTCGCAGCCGACCGTCTCGCACCACCTGAAGATCCTCCGCGATGCCGGCCTCGTCGAGGCCAGCCGCCGCGGCACGTGGGCGTTCTACCGGCTCATCCCGTCGGCAGTCGACGCGCTTCGCGCGACGTTCGCCGCCTAGCCGGCGCTGATCAGCACGACGCCGGCGAGCGTCGCGACGATGCCCACGTCCTGCGTGAGCTGCACGCGCTCGCCGAGCGCGATGCGCGCGAGCAGCACCGTCACCACCGGGTAGAGCGACGCGAGAACCGACACGACGCTGAGCAGCCCGTGGGTCGACGACGCCGCCGCGAACAACACGTTCCCACCCGTGTCGAGGAAGCCGATCGCGATCAGCGCCAACAGATGCGGACGGAAGCCGTGCGGCACGCTTCGCCGCAGCAGCACGATCGACCACACGAGCGTCACCGACGTGCAGCGGAAGAGAAACGACGGCCACAGCCAGTCCTGCTGCGCCGCCGCGTGCATCGGCACGTAGTAGCCGCCGAACGCGACCATCGCCAGCACTGCCCAGCCGACGCCGGCGGCGAGCCGCGCCCGCTGCCCGTGCCGCTCGATCGACGCGAGGACGCTGCCGCCGATCGCCGCGACGAAGCCGATCTCCTGGAGCGTGCTCACGTTGTCGCCGGACGCGAGCCCCCAGATCACGGGGAACGCCGCCGCGAGTGACGCGATCGGCACCACGACGCTGATCGCGCCCGCCGCCATCCCGCGGTAGAACGCGAACAGCCCGGCCGTCCCGAGCACCGCCGACAAACAGGCCCACGCGACATCCGGCCCCGGCGGGGCCGTCCCGCGCACCGCGACTGCGATCCCGAGCGCGACGAGCCCGAACGGCTGCGACAGCGCCAGCACCGACAGCGCCGGCATCACCCGGGCCTTCAGCCCGCCGAGAAAGTCGCCGACGCCCCAGGCGAGGCTGGCTCCGAGGGCGAGCGCCGCCGAGCCCACTACTCGGTCACGGGCCGCGTCGCGGCAACCGCGTCGAGCTGGTTCGCGTGGTAGAGAACCGCCGCCTCGGCGGTGTGCGCCGCGCGCACATCGTGGTGGCACGCGACCGCGTGCAGCAGCTCCACCGGTGCGCCGGCGTCCTCGAGCATCCGGAGCCCGAGATGCACGTGGCCGAGCAGCCGTCCCTCGTCGGTTGGAGCGAACAACGGCGGCGGCCCGAGCTCGCGCGTCCGTCCGACGTCGTGGACGAGCGCCGCCGCCAGCAGCAGATCCGCGCGCAGCCGCGGATGAAGCTGCGACAGCTCGCGGCAGATCGTCCCGACGCCGACGGTGTGCTCGAGCAGCCCGCCCGCGTACGAGTGATGCCCGTCCGGCGTCGCGGGATACGCGCGCAGCGGCGCCGCAGCGAGCACGCGCGTCACGATCGCGCGCAGCCCGTCGTCGTGGATCTCCGCCGCGAGAAACTCGAGGAACCCTTCCAGCTCGTCCGCGTCGCGACGCATCGCCGGCGCCATCCCCGCGGGATCGACGCCGTCCGCCGGCTCGAGCGTCCGCACCTCGAGCTGAAGCTTGTCGCGGAACCGTTCGACGCGGCCGAGCACGCGCACCGCGTCACCCTCCGCGAACCGCCCGTCCAGCAGCTCGACGTCGTTCCACACGCGCGCGCTGATGCGGCCGCTCGGATCGACGAGCTCGAGCGCGAGATACGACGCGCCGTTCCGCGTGCGCAGCCGCTCTTTCTTCGCGACCGCGTAGACGCCCTCGACCGTGCGGTTCTCCTCGAGCTGCGCGATCGCCGTCATCGGGCAGAGTCTAGGGTCTGGGGATTCCGACGAAGAGGAGGCGAGCACCGTGGTCGAGCAGGCGCGTCTGGAAGAGCTCGGATCGGGTCAGGGGCCGGTGACCGAGGGCTGGTTCGTGGTCAACGCGGCTGACGGGCCATGGGTGCGGAACGACGCCTTCGGCGCCCGCTGCGGGTTTGAGAGCAGCGAGCGCGTCCTCGCCGACCGGCCCGACGTGGCGCCCGTGCGGTTCGAGGAGGCGGGGTTCAACGTCGCCGTGCTGGAGCCGGGAAAGCCGAGCGGGATGTACCACTCGGAGTCCGTCCAGGAGGACTTCCTCGTGCTCTCGGGCGAGTGCGTGCTCGTGATCGAGGAGGAGGAGCGGACGCTTCGCGCGTGGGACTTCGTCCATTGCCCCGCCGGAACGCGTCACATCCTCATCGGCGCCGGCGACGGCCCGTGCGTTGTCTTCATGGTCGGCGCGCGCGGCGCCGGGCAAGTCGATCTTCTATCCGCGCTCCGACTTCGCGCTCGCGCGTGGCGCCGGCGTCGAGACCGAGACGAATGCGCCACCGGAGGCGTACGCGCCGTTCCCGAAGTGGCGGCTCGGACGGCCGGACGCGTGGGACGCGCTGCCCTGGGCCTAGGACGCGAACGCGATCACGCTGCGGATCCCGTCCTGCTCCTCCATCAGCTCGAAGCCGCGGTTCACCTCGTCGAGCGTGAGCCGGTGCGAGATCAGCGGCGCGACGTCGATCTCGCCGTCGAGCCAGCGGTCGACGAGCTGCGGCACCCCGTCGCGGCCCTTGACGCCGCCGAATGACGAGCCCGCGATGCGGCGGCCCGTGATCAGGAACCGCGGCACGACGTCGAGCGTCTCGCCGCGACCCGCGACACCGCACACCGTCGCGAGCCCCCAGCCCATCCGCGCCGACTCGACCGCCTGCCGCATCACGCCGACGAGTCCCGTCGCCTCGAACGTGTAGTCGGCGCCGAAGCCGCCCGTCGACTCGACGATCTGCGCCACCGTGTCGTCGCCGGCGAGCATCACCTCGGTCGCGCCCTGGCCGCGCGCGAGCTCGAGCCGCGCCGTCGGACCGGTCGACCGCGACGATCCGCTCCGCCCCCGCGAGCCGGCACCCGGCGACCGCGCCGAGCCCGACGAGCCCCGCGCCGAACACGACGCACGTCGATCCCGCGCGCACCTTGGCGGTGTTGAGCGCCGCACCGAGCCCGGTCGAGAGCCCGCACGCGAACACGCACGCGTGGTCGAGCGGCGCGTCCGGCGAGATCTTCGCGAGCGCGATCTCCGGCATCACCGTGTACTCCGCGAACGTCGACGTGCCCATGAAGTGACGGATCGGCTCGCCGTCGCGCGACAGCCGCGTCGTCCCGTCCGGGAGGAAGCCGAGGTTCTGCTGCTCGCGAATCGCGAGACAGAGATTCGTGCGCTCGTCGACGCAGTGGACGCACTCGCGGCACTGCGGCGAGAACAGCGTCACGACGTGATCGCCGGGCCGCAGCGACGAGACGCCGTCGCCGACGCTCTCGACGACGCCCGCGCCCTCGTGCCCGAGCACCGTCGGCGCGTAGCCCGACGGATCGGCGCCCGACGCCGTGTACATGTCGGTGTGGCAGACCCCGCACGCCGCCAGCCGGACGAGCACCTCGCCCGCGCGCGGCTCCGCGAGATCGACCTCCTGGACGACGAGAGGAGCACCGAACTCTTCGAGGACCGCCGCGCGCATACGCATGCTGCGATTATGGTCGAGGGCGATGGCCGAGATCCGCCCCTTCGCCGCGCTCCGCTATGACGAGGCCGTGGCCGGGTCGCTCGCCGCCCTGGTCGCCCCGCCGTACGACGTGATCTCGCCGGAGCAGCGGCTCGAGTACCTCGCCCGCAGCCCGCACAACGTCGTCCATCTGACGCTGCCCGACTCGGAGGAGCAGGCGGCGCGCGACCTCGCCGACTGGCGCGCGAGCGGCGCTCTCGTCGAGGACGCCGAGCCGGCGTACTGGTGGCTCTCGCAGGACTACGTCGGTCCCGACGGCGTCGCGCGCAGCCGCGAGGGCTTCGTCGCCGCGCTGCGCGTCGAGCCGTACGAGAACCGCGTCGTTCTCCCACACGAGCGCACGCACGCCGGCCCGAAGGAGGGGCGGCTGCGGCTGCTCCGCGCGACGCGCACGCAGCTCGAGCCGATCTTCCTGCTCTGGGACGGGACGATTGACGTCGACGGTCTCGGCGAGCCGGACCTCGTCGCCGACGAGAGCGGAGTCACGGCGCGGCTCTGGCGGCTCGACGCCGACTTCGGCGCCGCCCTCACGGAGGAGCTCGCCGACGCGCAGCTGCTGATCGCCGACGGGCACCACCGCTACGAGACGGCGCTCGCGTTCCACGAGGAGGACGGGACGGACGCGACGGCGTGGATGCTCGTCGTGATCGTCCCGACCGACCAGGACGGGCTGACGATCTTCCCGACGCACCGTGTCGCGCAGGCCGTGAACGGCGTCGCCGGAACGCCGATCGACCAACCGGGTGATGACCTGCCCGGACTCGTCCTCTACCGACAGGGCCGCTACGAGCTGCTCGAGAGCGACGACCTCGACCCGGAGGCCGTCGACCGGCTCGCGCCGCAGGGCGTCACGTACACGCCGCACGCGCGCGAGGCCGTCGCCGCCGTCGACCGCGGCGACGCCGAGGCCGCGTTCCTGCTCCGCCCGACGAAGATCGAGGACGTCTGGGCCGTCGCGCAGCGCGGCGACGTGATGCCGCAGAAGAGCACGTTCTTCTATCCGAAGCTGACGTCCGGCCTGCTGATGCTGCCGCTGTGACGGACTGGCTCGCCGTCTGCCGCGCCGCCGTCGACGACGTGCAGGGCGTGCTCGCCGCGCTGCCGACGCGGCACGAGCGCGAGCCCGTCGTCGGCGCGGGCCTCGGCGGCGACGACACGACGGCGATCGACCAGGCGGCGGAGGACGCGATCGTCGCGCGCTTCCGCGACCTCGACGTGACGATCGTCTCCGAGGAGGTCGGCCGCGTCGGCAACGGCGCGACGCTCGTCGTCGTCGACCCGATCGACGGATCGATCAACGCGAAGCGCGGCATCCCGTTCTTCAGCTTC
Source organism: uncultured Actinomycetes bacterium (assembly GCA_963718385.1). GTDB lineage: Bacteria > Actinomycetota > Thermoleophilia > Gaiellales > Gaiellaceae > Palsa-739. The sequence continues at coordinate 9,970 of CAVQZE010000006.1, read as the reverse complement.
TCGATCGCGATCGCCGAGGGCGGCGAGACGATGGACGACGTCTTCTTCGGCTTCGTCCACGACTTCGGCACCGGCGAGGAGTGGACGGCGACGCGCGGCGGCGGTGCGCAGCTGAACGGCGGGCCGCTCGGCGCGATCCTCCCGAAGGACACGCTCGACATTCTCGCGTTCGAGGCGACGCAGACCGAGCTGATCGCACGCGACGCGCCGAAGATCGTCGGCGTCGCGCAGCGCCTGCGCATCATGGGCTCGCTCGCGCTGTCGCTCTGCCACCTCGCCGCCGGCCGGCTCGACGGCGTCTGCTCGCTGAAGGGCGCCCGCTCGGTCGACATCGCGGCGGCGCAGCTCCTCGTCCGCGAGCTCGGCATCGCGATCGATCTCTTCGACAACGACGTGCCGTTCGGCGACGCGCCGCTCGATCTCGAAGGCCGCTCGCGCGTCGCCGCCGCCGGCAGCGAGGCGCTCGTGCGACGGATCGCCGTCGCGCTCTCCGCCTGAGGCTCCTGCGCTCCGATCCCTCGCGTGGGGGCTGGGCCGAAGACGTCGCCGCATCCGATAACCGGGCCAGCCGCACACAGCCCCTTGCCGCAGAGGGGCCGAACAGAGGACGCCGCCAATGAATCTCCCTGTGCTCGCACGGGTGCTTCTCGCACCCGTCGCCGTCGCTTTCGCCGGTCTCGTTCCCGTGGGTGCAAGCGCCATGACGCTCCCCTCGGGATCTCCCGGCGTGACCACGAACAGCGTTCGCGCTCTCGCCGACACGATTCCGGACACGCCGAGCCTGACGACCGCGATCGTCAACGACACGGTCGGAGGGGTCATCGAAGGCCCGGTCGACGCGGGCGACACGGTGCACGACGTCGCGACGATCTCGAACCTGGGCGGGAGCAACGGCCTGCCGGCCGGCACCGTGCACTTCACGTTCTTCCGGACGCCGGACTGCTCGGGCGACGGCGTGGACGCCGGCTCGGTCGTCCCGGACGACACGGGGTTCGTCGACGGCTCGGCGCCGCAGGGACCGCTCGCTCCGGGCTCGTACTCCTTCACTGCGCACTTCGTCCCTGACGATCCGACGCTGTGGACGGAGGCATTCGCGGATTGCGAGCCGTTCCAGGTCGCCGCGGGTGACACGGCTCTGGCGCCGACGGTCCGAAAGGACGCGCACCCGTCGTACACGCAGACGTACGCGTGGACGATTGCCAAGTCGGCCGGCGCAAGCTCGCAGAGCATCGCCGCCGGCGGCACCGCCACCTTCGACTACACGGTGAGCGTGAGCCACGACGACGGCACCCCCGCCGCCTGGCATGTGAACGGCACGATCACCGTCTCGAACCCGGACACGGCCGACGTCACGTTGTCCGCCATCGACGACGCGGTCGACAACGGCGGGCACTGCACTGTCGATACGAGCCAGGGTCTGACGGTGCAGCCCGGCGACACGGCGTTTCCGTATTCGTGCGACTACGCGACGGCTCCCTCGCCGGCCGCGGGGACGAACACCGTGACGGTGGCGTGGGACGACCAGGCGCTGAGCGACGGAAGCGTGCTTGCCGCCGGCAGCGCGGACTGGGCTGAGGCGTTCGACTTCGCGAACGTCGCTCCGACGATCGTGGATGGAAGCGTCGATGTGACGGACAGCCTGGCCGGGAATCTCGGAACCGTCTCGTACACCGATCCGCACACGACCCCGATCTCGTACCCGTTCTCCTTCCCCGGCGACCCGGCCGGAAAAGGCACGGCACACGACAACACGGCCACGTTCACGACCGACACGACCGGGAAGACCGGATCCGCGAGTACGACGGTCACCGTCTACGTCGGCGCCGACCTGACCGTTTCGAAGACCGCGAGCACGTCGTTCGCGCGCGCGTACTCCTGGGCGATCGCAAAGGCGGTCGACAAGAGCGTCGTCCAGCAGTCCGGCGGGACGGCGACGTTCAACTACACCGTCAACGCAGCAGAGACCGGCTTCACGGACTCCGGCTGGACTGTCGGCGGAACGATCACCGTGACCAACCCGAACGACTGGGAGGACGTGGTTGCGACCGTCTCCGACTCGCTTCCGGGCTGCACGCTCGCTCAACAGACCGTGACGGTTCCGGCCGGCGGTTCGGTCCCCGTGCAGTACTCGTGCACGCTCTCGAGCGGCACGAGCGGCACGAACACCGCCACCGCAACGTGGAGCACGTCGGCGTTCTTCACGCCGAGCGGCTCCGCGTCGAACAGCGCCGCGTTCGCCTTCGGATCTCCGTCGAGCACGGCGAACCGAACCGTCAACGTCACGGATACGTACGCGGGAACCCTCGGCACGCTGACGGCGACCGACGCCCAGCCGTTCGCGAGTGCCACGTACCGGTACTCGCGCGCGGTGAGTGTCCTCGGTGGACGTTGCGTCGCGTATCCGAACACGGCCGCGATTTCCGGAACCACGAGGAGCGCGGACCAGTCGGTGGAGGTGTGCGGAACGAACACCGGTGCGCTGACGATCGGCTTCTGGCAGAACAAGAACGGCCAGGCGATCATCGCCGGGGCCAATCAGTCGGCGTTGCTGGCGTATCTGACCGGGTTCAAGCCGTTCGTCGGTGCGACGGCGCCGCTGTCGGCATACATCACGAACGTCATCAAGTCCGCGAGCGCGTCGGGATCGGCGATGAACGCGATGCTGAAAGCTCAGATGCTGGCGACGGCTCTCGACGTCTACTTCAGCGATCCGGCGCTCGGCGGCAACAAGATCGGCGCCGCCGTGCCGATCGGTTCGGTCGCGATCGACCTGACGAACGTCCCGCCGATCGGGAACGTGGGCTCCGCGTTCGGCGGCGCTCAAAGCCTCACCGTGTCGCAGCTCCTCACGTACGCGTCGGGGCAGTCGAACGCGGGCGGCTCGTCGTGGTACGGCAACGTGAAGTCGACGCAGGAGCCGGCGAAGGACACGTTCGACGCGATCAACAACGGGGTGGCGCTGCTGTTCTGGGCGCCACCCTACGCACCGGCCTGAGGAAACCGACCACCGCGTCGCCCCGTATCACCCCGCAAGGCTCGAGTGGGAAACCGAGCAAGGGGAGGTAAGTCATGGCTTCACGCTGGAAGCCGCTTGTCGTCGTGCTCGCCGCAGCCGCGACGATCGCCGCACCGGCCGCCGCAACCGGAGGCGGCGGCAGCTTCGTCGTCACGCCGCTGTTCTCCAACAACGGCGCACCCAACACGACGACGGACACGAATCTCGTCAACGCCTGGGGGCTTGCCGCAGGACCGACCACGCCGTGGTGGGTCTCCGACAACGGTACGGGCGTTTCGACCCTCTACAACGGCAACGGCACGGGCACCAAGATCGGCCTGACGGTGACCGTCGGCGACAGCCCGACCGGGCTCGTCTTCAACACGCCCGGGCTGACCGACCCGACGGCGTTCGACCTGAAGGGCGGCGACGGAAAGGCGTCGCTGTTCCTGTTCGACAGCGAGGCGGGCACGATCACCGCCTGGAACCGGTCGCTCGGCACCGCCGCCGAGATTGAGATCGACGGGACCGCGCAGGGAGCCGTCTTCAAGGGGCTCGCGATCGCATCGACCTCCGCCGGGCCGCGCCTCTACGCGACCGACTTCCACAACCGGCGCGTCGACGTCTTCGACGGGAGCTGGCAGCCGGTCCACCGGCCGTTCCAGTTCTTCGACCCGACGATCCCGCCGCCCTACGCGCCGTTCGGGATCCAGGCGATCGGCAACCGCGTCTTCGTCACGTACGCGAAGACGCAGCCGAAGAGCAACGACGAGAAGCACGGCCCGGGTTTCGGCTTCGTCGACTCGTTCGACGCCGCAACCGGAATCCTCGACGGCAAGGTCGCGATCCGCGGCGCCCTGAACGCGCCGTGGGGGATCGCCCAGGCGCCGGACGGCTTCGGCCCGCTCGGCGGCGACATCCTCGTCGGCAACTTCGGCGACGGGCATGTGAACGCGTACCGGCCGATCTTCGGCGGGCTGCTCTACCTGCCCGCGGGGCCGCTGCGCGGCTCGTCCGGCGCGCCGATCTGGATCGACGGGCTGTGGGCGCTCGAGTTCGGGAACGGTGCAGCCGCCGGTCCGACCGGCACGTTGTTCTTCACCGCGGGGCCGGACGACGAGAGCAACGGCCTCTTCGGGACGATCACCCCGTCTCCGTAACGGCAAGCGCAAGAGACCGCCGCGCCCGGGCTAATGCTGTCCGGCGCGGCGGTCTAACCTTGCTTTCGACGTCGAAACGCCGTGCGGTGAGCACCGCTCGACCCCAGTTTTCCACTGTTTCCACAGAATCCACAGCCGGTGGACAGGTGTGCAGCCGGCACAGATACTGCCGGGCGACGGGCGGCCTCGTCTCTCCTTAACCCCCGGGGAGGATACGTTGGCTGAACCCGCATACCCGCTAGTTGCCGAGATCGTGTGCATCGAGTGCGATCGGCAATGGGCCGACGCTTCCGAGCGCTGGCGAGTCCTCGTGACCGACGAAGATCCGCCGGAAACTGTGGCGTACTGCCAGAGCTGCGCCGAGCGCGAGTTCGACTAGCGAGTTGGGAGATGCCCGGGCGGGCGAGGCCGCGCGCTCGCCCGGGTGTCGACCGGATTCATCGGCGGCGCGTTTTACGGTTGCATTACAAGGCCTCCCCCGACCGAGGGATGCCTGGCTCTGCTGAACCTCCGAAGATCCTGGCAGCCCGTGTCCTCCCTCGCCGTCTTCCGAGGACATTTCGGCCCAGCCCAGGCAGAGCGGCTGCTCTGGAGGGCCGGCTTCGGTCCGCGCGCGAACGAGGCGGCGAAGCTGTCGAAGCTCGGCCTCGCGGACGCCGTCCACTCCCTCGTCTACCCGGGCCGCGAGCGCTTCGTCGGGCCGCAGCCGCACGACGAGAAAGGACACCCGCTTGCGCCGTACGACGCGTGGGGCCACGACCACCTCTGGTGGCTCGACCGGATGGTGCGGACGTCGCGCCCGCTCGTCGAGCGGATGACGCTCGTCTGGCACGACTGGTTCGCGACGTCGAACCAGGGCGTCGGCTCGCAGCGGCTGATGATCGCGCAGAACAATCTCTTCCGCGAGCACGGCCTCGGCTCGTTCCACGAGCTGCTGAACCGCGTCACCGAGGACCCGGCGATGCTCGTCTGGCTCAACGGCAGCGACAACTCGAAGTACTCGCCGAACGAGAACTACGGCCGCGAGATGATGGAGCTGTTCACGCTCGGCGCCGGCCGCGGCTACACCGAAGCCGACGTGCGCCAGAACGCGCGCGCGCTGACCGGCTTCCGCAACGACTGGAAGCGCAACGTCGGCCTGACGAACTTCCGCTACGACCCGAAGTACCACGACGCCGGGACGAAGACGATCTTCAAGAGCCGCGGCGCGTTCTCGTGGAAGGACTCGTGCCGACTCTGCGTCACGCATCCGGATCATCCGTCGTTCTTCGTGCAGAAGCTCTGGAGCTACTTCGTGCCGACGGCGCCCGACAACGCGACGGCGGCAGCCCTCCAGCGGCTCTACGTGAAGGGCGGCTACGAGGTGCGCGGCGTGCTCTCCGCGATCCTTCGCCATCCCGCGGTCTACGAAGGCCCGCGGATGGTCAAGTCGCCCGTCCTCTACACCGCGGGCCTGCTCCGCCGGCTCGGCCGCCCGATCGACACGAGCGCGTGGACGTGGCTCGACTCGATGGCGGGACAGCAGCTCTTCTATCCGCCGAACGTCGCCGGCTGGGACGACACGCGCTGGCTCGACACCGCGCGCTGGCGCGGCCGCTGGTGGATCGCGCAGCAGGCGCTGAACCCGTACGCGCTCGATCCCGGCAAGGCGAAGCAGCCGTACGACGCGCAGAAGCTGATCCACGACGCGGTCGGCTTCTGGCGCAACCCGGCGCTCGGCCCGGGCACGACGGCGGCGCTGCAGACGTTCGTGCACACCGCCCTCGCCGACGCGAAGAAGGACAAGTGGAAGCAGCAGCAGTACCCGCCGATGGCACAGAACGCGCTGCGCCACCTGATCGCCGTCTCCCCGGAGTTCCAAACCGCATGACGCCCGACTGCAACCACTGCTCCGGGCTCGACCGCTCGCGCCTCCTGCACAAGGCGATCGCCGAAGCGGGGAAAGGCCTGCCCGCGATCGAGCCGGGGATGCCGATGCCCGCCGGCACCGGACTCTCGCGCCGCCGCTTCCTCGCGCACGGCCTCGGCGCTGCGCTCGCGGTGTACGGCGCGTCGCGTCTCGACCTGCGCGCGTTCGAAGAGGGAATCGCAAACGCCGCGACGCTGCAGCCGCAACAGGTTCTCGTCTCGATCTTCCTCGAGGGCGGAGCCGACGCGCTGTCGGTCCTCTCGCCGCAGGGCGATCCGCTCTACCGCAAGCTGCGCCCGAGTCTCGCGCTCAACGGCGGCACCGCACTCGCCGAGGACAGCCGTCTCTTCTGGCATCCGGCGCTCGGCGGCCTCTCGCAGCTTTACGCGGAGAAGAAGGTGACGGTGATGCCGGCGATCGGCTACACGCACGCCGACCAGTCGCACTTCACGTCGCGCCACTACTGGGAAGTCGGCGCGACGGACACGCGGCTCAACACCGGCTGGCTCGGCCGCTACCTCGACGCCGTCGGCACCGCGGACAACCCGCTGCAGGGAGTTTCGTTCGACGACACGCTCGCGCCGTCGCTCGCAACCGCGAAGGTGCCGGTCGCGTCGATCACTGCGCCGGACCAGTACGACTTCTGGAGCAACCGCGTCTGGGGCGAGGTGCAGGAGCGGATGCTCGAGTCGTTCGGGCTCTTCGGTAAGCAGCCTGACGATCCCGCGTTGCGCACGGCCGGCGGTGTCGCGGCGCAGGTCGACCGCCTGCGGAAGCAGCTGCTGCCGTTCCAGGGTCAGGACGGGAAGCCCGGCTACACGAGCCCGGTCGTGTACCCGACGTCGAACGACGACTTCCCGAAGAAGCTCGCGGGACTCGCGGCGATGCTCGGCGCGGGCCTGCCGTTGCGCGCGATCGCGATGTCGGCGCCCGGCGAATACGACACGCACTCGGACGAGCCGTCCGCGCTCACGCAGGGGCTCCAGCTCACCTCCGACTCGCTGCTCGCGTTCCAGCGCGACCTCGAGGCGCGCGGCCTCGCGAATCGCGTGCTCGTCCACGTCTGGTCGGAGTTCGGCCGCCGCGCGCAGGAGAACGGCTCGCAGGGAACCGACCACGGCGCCGCCGGCGTCGGCTTCCTCCTCGGGACGCGCGTGAAGGGACAGATGGTCGGCGAGTTCCCGGGCCTGCAGAAGGGGCTCGACGACGACGGCAACGTGATTGCGACGGCGGACTTCCGCGGGGTCTACAGCTCGCTGCTCGAGCAGTGGCTCGGCGTCGACGCGGGCAAGGTCATCCCCGGCGCGTCGGCGTTCCCGCGCACGCAGCTGATCGCGTGACCGCCGCCGCCCCGCCTCCCGCGCGCGTGCAGGTGGTCGCGCAGGAGTTCTCGTTCTCGCTTTCGCGGCGGACGATCAAGACGGGCGAGGCGATCGTCGAGCTCGTGAACCAGGGCCAGGACGCGCACGATCTGCGCATGCAACGGAACGGCGGCACCCGCGTCTACACGTGGCCGGTCGTCCAGGCCGGGACGCACGCCGACCGCGAATACCGGCTGCTCCCCGGCACGTACGTCCTCTGGTGCTCGCTCGCGGACCACCGGCAAACGCGGGATGTCGGCGATTCTCGTCGTGCGTCGCTAGAAGGAGTTCCGCGGAGTACGACGCAATCCCCCGGAAGGGGCACTGCGGCAGTGCCGAAAACGACGATGAATAGAGAGGTAACTGCGGCGTTCCTGCGGCGAAGGACATCTGATGACGACGACCGACGGCGAGTTCGTCGAGGCGAGTCTGTAATGGCTGTGGCACATGAGAACGGCGTTCTGCCGGACTCCGGCCCTCCGCGGCTCGGCGAGATCTTGCTCGAGCGCGGCCTCTCTGACGGAGGAGCAGCTCGCATATGCCCTCGGAGAGGGGCAACGCACAGGCGAGCCGATCGGCGAAGTCATCGTTCGGCTTGGCTTCGCGGTGCCCGCAACCATCGCACAGGCGCTCGCGACTCAGCACGGTGGGCCGATGAAGTCTGAGTACGGCTACGCAGTCGGATTTGCACCTCCCGAACACCGCTCCGGTTGTTCCCGTAGCTCCCCCTCCGATTGCTCCCGGCGGTCCCGCTCTGACGCCGCCGCCGAACGCGCCTGGGCTTGCGCTACGTACGGTTCCCGTCGCCCGTGCGGCCGACCCAGTCGAACAGCAGCCGGAGCCCCAGTATCAGCAAGTGGAGAGCATCGCCCAGCCGGTCGAGCAGCCTGTGGTCCAGCAGGTCGAGACGCCCGCGGAACCGGTGGAGCAGCCTGTGGTCCAGCCCGTGGAGATCCCGGCACAGCCGGTGGAGCAGCCTGTGGTCCAGCAGGTCGAAGCTGCCCAGCCGGTCGAGGTCGTGACGGAAACGATCGAGGTGGCGCCTGAACCCGACCCTGAAATCGCGCGACTCCAGGCGCAGGTCGAAGAGCTCGCCGGCGATCTGGACGCGGCGCGCCGGGAGACCCGAGCCGTTGCAGCGGAGCGCTCGACGCTTGCCATCGAGCTCGAGGCTGCGCGGGCTCGAAATGCGGAGCTGGAGCCGGCGGCGGCGGAAGCTGCGGCCGCCCAGGCGGAGGTCGAGCGGGTCGCTCTCGAAAGTGCCGCCCTGATCGCCGAACTCGAGCAGCGCGTCGTCGAGCTTGACGGTGCGGCTGCTCGCAGCGTCGAGCTCGAGGCTCGCTCGAGGCTGTACGTGAGCAGGCCGCTCGGAACGAGAACGAGACGGCGGCGCTCGACGCGGCTCGGGGCGCGATCGCAGTCCAGAACGCCGAGCTCGCCCGGCAGGTCGCGGAGCTCGAGGCGGCGGCTGTGCAGGAGAGTACTGCTCGCGCCGGCGACTTCGAGCAGATCAACGCGGAAGCCGCCGAACACGGCGCGGAGTCAAAGCGGCGTATCGCAGAGGCCGAGGTGACGGATCGCCGAACTCGAAGCTGAGCGCGATGAACTTCTTCGGGCCCCGCGCTCTTCAGAGAACCAGCCCGAGGCGCGCGAGACCCCCGACTATGCCGACACCACGTCGCACCTGTTGTTCGTGGGTGATCACGGTGGCTACCGGCTAGTCGAGCGCGACGGCCCGCCGCCCGCGGTTGGTTCGACGCTCGAGCTCGACGGCACGGTCTTCGCCGTGACGAAAATCGCCGCTGGCCCACTCCCTGGTCGCCACGACGCCTGCGCGTACCTCGTAGTCGCTTAGTCGTGACTCCCCGAACCTGAGGGCCAACCCCGTAGGCTCAACGTACCCACAGCTGGCTGTGGGACGGACCGCTCTTACGAAACTACTGAGAACTGTGGGGACCATCGTCGCTGGTCCGGCAACCTGCCCTAGTCTTGACCAATGCTGCACCCGACACGCTGCCTTCTGGCCCGGTCCTTCGATTGAGGCAGGACATGACCTATCTGATCATCCCAGGCAAAGGTCGCAGTATGTGTACGTCCGCTGCGGAAGTTGGAAGCTGCGGACAATCGAGGGGAAAGGAAAGCGAAAGGAGGGCACACCGTCATGCGGCGACCCTGCGCGACGACCTGAGCGTAGTCCGCCGCCTAATTGGATCACTCTCTCATGTCGGTGGTTTTCGTCACCGCTGGCGGCGGTAGCGTTCTCGCTCCACCACAGAAGCTGTACCCTCGCAAAGTCAACCGTTTCGGCAGCGACGAACGCCGACTTCCTCGGATTGAGTGTCACGAACCACGACCCCGTGCTCGCGAGGAAGCTCATCGACGCATATGCCGTGGCGTACACGGTGTGTACCGGCTCGGCGGTTGGGTAGTCCTTGTAACGGTTTCGACGTAGGCCCCCGTAGTTGAAGCTTGGCGGCCCGGCCGCGTTGTGTTCGAGAGTCGTGAGCCATCCGGCGGTCTCGATCGGATCCAGTAACTCACTTTC
>CAVQZE010000005.1:0-222749 GCA_963718385.1 uncultured Actinomycetes bacterium | reverse complement strand
TCAACCCGAGCGACCCGTTCGAGAAGATCATGGTCGCGCCGGGAATCGACTTCCTGCTCAACTTCGTCTCGGCGACACGTTCGACCGGCGAACCGACGCCGCAGCCGGTCGTCGACGACGGCCAGGACGCGCTCTTCGGCGACGGCGGCAACGACTGGCTCGTCGGCGGCACGAACCAGGACTTCCTGTTCGGCGGCTGGGCAACGACCTGCTCCAGGCCGACGACAACCTCGACTCGACCAGTGACGACGCTCAACGGCCACCGGTGACCTCGAGCAGCTCTGCTCGCTCGCGACGCGCGTACTCGTCGAGCACCCACGAGGCCGACAAGCTCTGCGACGAGCTGAGCGACATCCAGTACGACTCCGCGCTGCATCACGGCTACGACCCGAACCACGACTCGACGAGTGCGTCGAGGGAGTCACCGACGACATCGCCTGCGTCTTCACCGCGGACGAGGCCGCGACGCTGATCCGGCTCGCGCAGGCGCCTCAAGCCCGGCTACGACCCGCACGCGAACGACACCGTCGACCCGCGCGGCACCGGCCCGACCTACGCCGACCTCGCCTTCGGCGGCGCGGCCACGACATCCTGATCGCGAACACCGTGGCCGACCGGCTCGTCGACGACGGCTGGGACGCGAACTTCAACTTCTTCTACTTCCCGTGGGAGGGCAACGGCGGCGACACGGTCGACGACGAGCCGCACGCGGACGACGTCGCCAGTTCCTGCTCGACCTCGGCCTCGCGCTCGGCGCCGACCCGACGCGGCCGGAAGTGAGCGCGCCGTGGTTCAGCCACGATCCGTCCTTCCTGAACGGCGAGCCGTTCGGCGAGCTCGGCCTCGCCGATTGGGACGGCGACGACTGGGATTGGGATCACGACCACAACTACGGCTGGTGGTGGCCGCTCTGGTGGCACGGCACGAATCCCGGGCATCAACGTCGAGGGCCACGCCGACGACGGCAGCCTCGGCCCGATCGTCCCGCTGACGCCGTCCGCGCACACGCAGCCGGATCGACGACATCTGGCACACCGACGACGACGCCGAGTCGCTGCTCCACCACATCGTCGTCCGCGGCCAGCTCACGGCGGCCGAGTACGCGACGCTGTCGTGGAGCGACCTCGAAGCGCTGAACGACCTGATCTGCAACGGCCTCGTCGCGAAGGTCGGCTCCGTGTGGATGCCGACGAACCAGACCTGGCTCGACCTCGGGCTCGCCGACCCGCCGACGATCGACGGCTTCAACGCACCGTCGAAGCCGACGCCGACGACGCCGATCGTCGTCTCACGGCCGCGGCGACGCCGGCGACACGATCAAGATCTACTCCGACGGCGGCTATGTCGGCACCGGCACCGTCGGTGCGGACGGCACGTGGGCCGTGACGATCTTCCTGCCGGTCGGCTACAGCCACGACGTGACGGCGACGCAGACGGTCAACGAGCTGCCGCAGGTCGGCCTGACCAGCGACGTGAGCTGCGACATCGACATCACCGTCTACCCGAACCCGCCGAAGATCACGTTCACGTCGATCCCCGGCCCGACGACGAGCTCGACGCCTGTCACCGTCAGCGGCACCGGCGACGCCGGCGACACCGTCACGCTCTACGACGGCTCGCACTCGATCGGCTCCGCGGCGATCAATCGCGTCCGGCAACTGGACGCTCTCCGTCAACCTCGGCGTCGGCACGCACACGCTGACGGCGACGCAGACGACGCCCGGCGGCAACTGGAACCAGCCGCCGAAGCTGACGAGCGACCCGAGCGCGTCGGCCACGGTGATCGTCTATGCGCCGCCGCCGGCCCCGTCGATCTCCGTCCCGGTCGGCTCGCTCGTGCCGCTGACGATCACGGGCACCGGCGTCGCCGGCGACACCGTCACCGTCTACGAGGGCTCGACCGTCGTCGGCACCGCGCTCGTCGCCGGCGAACGGCTCCTGGTCGCTGATCGTGGCCAACCCGACGCTCGGCAAGCACACGTACTTCGCGAAGCAGTCCGATCCGGTCTCGACCTTCACCGGCAACGCGAGCTCGTCCGTCAGCGTCACCGTCTACGCGCAGCCCGCCCCGCCGGCGATCACGTTCGTCTCGACGCCGGCCGCAGACGAAGACGACGACATCGGTCACGGTCAAGGGCACCGGCATCGGCCGGCTACGCGATCACGCTCTACGACGGCTCGACGGCGGTCGGCACGGCAACGGTCGCCTCGAACGGCACCTGGCAGCTGAACGTGAACCTCGGGATCGGGATCCACTCGCTGACGGCGACGCAGACGCTGGTCGCCGCGGTGACGAGCAACTGCAGAGCGCCGCCGTGTCGGTGACGGTGATGCCGCCGAACCCGGCCGCGCCGACGATCTCGGCGCCGGTGACGGCGACGATGTTCCTCTCGGCCACGCTCAACGGCACCGGCGTCGCCGGCAACCTGGTCACGCTCTACGACGGGACGACGGCGGTCGGCACGACGACGATCGCCGCCGACGGACCTGGACGCTGACCGTCGGCATCGCGCTCGGCGCGCACGCCGTTCTCGGCCACGCAGACCGACACGACCTGGAACCTCGCTCAGCGTCAAGAGCTCGACCGTCGACCGTCACCGACTACGCGCAGCCCGCGGCGCCGGTGATCACGTTCGTCTCGACCCCGGCGCAGACGAAGACGACGACGCTCGGTCACCGTCAAGGGCACCGGCGTCACCGGCGACACGATCACGCTCTACGACGGCTCGACGGCGGTCGGGACGGCGACGGTCCTCGAACGGCATCTGGCAGATGACCGTGAACCTCGGCGTCGGCGATCCACACGCTGACCGCGACCCAGACCCTGATCGCCGCCGTCACGAGCGCCCCGAGCGCCGCCGCCTCGGTGACGGTGCATGCCGCCGAACCCGGCCGCCCCGACGATCTCGGCGCCGCGACGGCCACGATGCTCGTCCTCGGTCACGCTCAGCGGCACCGGCGTCGCCGGCAACCTCGTCACGCTCTACGACGCCGGCGTCCGATCGGGTCGACGACGGTCCTGGCGAACGGCACCTGGTCGCTCGCCGCTGAGCTACGGCCTCGGCGCCCACGCGATCACGGCCACCCAGACCGACCTGACCTGGAACCTCGTCAGCGTCCTCAGCTCGGCCGTCTCGTTCACGGTCTACAGCCAGCCCGCGCCCCCGGTGATCACCTCGACCGCCGTCGGCTCGGTCTCCTTCGGCCACGCGCCAGGTGACGGTCAACGGCACCGGCGTCGCCGGCGAGACGATCACGGTCTACGACGGCTCTACCGTCGTCGGCACCGCCACCGTCGCCGCGAACGGCACCTGGCAGCTGACCGTGACGCTGGCGTCGGGCTCCCACACCCTGACCGCGACCCAGACGCTCGTCGCCGGCGTCACGAGCAACGCCGGCGCCGCCGTGACCGTCACGGTCCCGTCGCACTAACGGGCCTCGACTCGGGCTACCCTCTCCCCGTGCGCCGGGGACTTCTCACGCTCGGAATCGCCCTGGCCGGGCTCGCCTTCGCGGCGCCCGCGCTCGCGGGAAGCTGGCTGCCGCACGGCAAGGGCTCCACGTGGGTCTACAGCTGGCAGGACACCAAGTACAACCCGGTCGCCGACGCGGGAAAAAGTCACCGTCAAGAGCGTCACGGAGCCCGCGTTCGTCCTCGCCTGGACGACCGACGGCCAGAACAACGCCAAAACCGCCCCGGCGAGCACCGGCACCGTCTCGTTCGAGGAGGCCGCTACCGGGCTGACCAACACCGACTGGACGAGCAACGCGCCTCCGGCGGGCTTCCCCATCCTCTGCCCGACCACCGAGCAGTGCGGGAACTCGCTCGCGAGCACGTACTACAACGTGATCTGGGGCGGCAGGTCGCCCGTGCTCGAGGAGCCGCTCGTCCAGGGCCTCCACTGGTCGAGCACCGGCGGGACCAAGAACGACGTCCAGAGCGCATCGACGTACCTCGGAACGGAGCTGGTCTCGGTGCCGGCGTTCTCCCGTCCCGTACGCGCGGCGAAGATCTGGTCGCAGATCACGCAGGCGGGAGCGCTCGGAGACCCGTACGGGAGCGGGATCCGGACGACCTGGTGGGTCTACGGCGTCGGCCCGGTGAAGGTCGTCTTCGAGCACGCCGGCGGAGCCGTGACGACGGCGAAGCTGATGCAGACGAACCTGCACCCGCAGGCGGCCCCGCCCGACGTGAACTACTTCCCGCTCTCGGGCCGCCAGACGGCGACGTACCGCTGGACGAATCCGCGCTACCTGAAGACTCCGGTGGTCGAGCAGTTCACGATCGACGCCGCCGCAAACGGGGCGGCCCGGTTCGCGGCGAAGAGCATCTCCGGGCCGATCAAGGTCGCCGCGCTGTACGGCTATTCCTCGGGCGCAGGCGGCCTCGTGAACCTCTGGGGCTCGACGAAGGCCGCGTCCGTCGCAACGCTGCCGAAGCTGGGGCCGAGCTCGCTGCCGGCGAAGAAGCGGCGCCATTTCTTCACGCCGTTCGACCTGATGAACTTCGGCTACGGCCCGATCTTCCCGGCGTATCCGAAGGCGGGGATGAGCTGGAGTGGGGGAGCGAGCGGGCGCGCGTACGCGCTGTACGGCGTGACCGGCCGGTCGCGCGTGCTCGGAGTCCAGACGGTGCACGTGCCGGCGGGGACGTTCAGGGCGCTCGCAGTGCAGAGCACGCTGAAACAGGCCGGTTTCCCGTTCGGCAGCGGGACGCGCACGAGCTGGTTCGCGCCCGGACGCGGCCTCGTGAAGCTCGTCTTCCAGCACGCGGACGGCACGGTCTCCGACGTCGAGCTCCTGAAGTAGCGTGGCGCGGCTCGTCGCCCTGGGCGTGGGCGCGCTGGCGCTCTGCTGCCTCGCGGCGGCCTGCGGCGGCGGAAAGAGCACAGCCCGCCGCGACGCAGTGGCGACGTACATCCTCCGGGTCGACGCGATCGAGCAGCGACTTGCGAAGCCGCTCCTGGACGTCTCTAAGGCCAACCGGGACTTCGCGAAGGGCCGCGGGGCCTCGCCCGCCGCGCGGCGCGAGCTCGTGCGCGCGCAGGCGACGATCGCGCGGCTCCAGCGCAAGCTTCGCGCCGTGAAACCGCCGCCCGATGCGGCCAAGCTCCATGCGCTCGTGCTCCAGTTCGTCGCGCGCGAGCAGGCACTCGGGGGCGAGGTCGTGCAGCTGGCCCGGTTCATCCCCGCGTTCACCGGCACGCTGACGCTCCTCGCGGCGCCGAACGCCGACCTGAAGCGGGTCCTCGGGCAGAAGGGGACGACGCTTCCCGCGCGCGCGGCCGCTCTCGAGCGCTACCGCGCCGCGCTCGACCCGGTGTTGGCGAAGCTCCGTCGCCTCGATCCGCCGCCCTCGTCGCGGCCGGTCTGGGCGCAGCAGATCCGGACGCTCGAGGGCGTCCAGGCCGCCGTTGCGGCGCTCGCGGGCGCGCTCGCAGGCAAGCACTACGCGGCGATTCCGGCGCTTCTCCACCGGCTCAACACGGCCGCCGTGACGAACCAGAGTGTCGCCGCCCAGAAGGCCCAGATCGCCGCCGTAAAGGGCTACAACGCCCGCATCGGAGCCCTGAACGCGCTCGGCTCGCGGATCTCCGGCGAGACGGCCCGCCTTCAGCGCACCCTCGGCTGAGAAACGCGTCCGGGTGGTTGACGCCCGGTTGCGAAATGTCGGGTGCCGCTTGAAATCCTCGCCGGAGTGTGCGACTGTCGCCGAGTTGCTAAGGGGGCGCGGAAGGGGTTCCGCGTTAAGGGATTGGATTTGGGGGAGGAATCGCGACGTCAGCTTCGGCTTACGTTGCTGCGGATGGTCGTCTCAGCCTCATTGGGCTTCGGCGACGTCGTGCGCGGCTTTGGCTCACCGCCGTTGGCGTAATCAGCCTGGCGACGATCTACGTCGGTCCGCTCGTAGCCGCGCTGCGCACGCCCGCGGCGGCCACGACCGTCTCGGCGCTGCCGGCGTTGAAGCTGCCGTATCTCTCCTTCGCACGGCTTTCCGTTCCGACGTTGCACGGCGCTCCCGTCGTCGCCCCCGTTCCCGCATCTCCCGCAAGCGCTGCTCGCAAGGCGGCGCCGACACGCGTTCCGGTCGTCACCGACACGTACACCGTTGTCCCCGCAGCGGCCTCCGCAACCTCCCAGACGTCGTTCTCGGCGACGTCGCAGGCTCCGACGGTCGTCGACCAGGCCGGCACGCCGGTCAACGTCACCGCTCCCGCCGTCGCCACGCCCCCCGCGACGCAGCCCACCGTCACGACTCCGGCCGCGACCGATGCGGCTCCCGTCCCGTCGCGCGCGCTCCAGAGCGCGGCGGACGATCCGGCCCCGGCCGCTGCACCGGAGATCTCGTCCGGGGGCGACGGCTCGATCTCGCCCGGTCCCGACTCGTCCGCCATCACGGGCGCCGCGCCGCCGGCGCCGCAGCTCGACGGCGTAACGCAGCCGGCAGCACCTCCCGCACCTCCGCTCACCGTCACCACCCCGGACACGTCGACGAGCGGCGTCACGGTCGGCACGCCCGGCTCGGCTCCCGAGCCGGCAAGCGCAACGACCCCGACCGGCGACTCCGCGTCGACCGGCTCGGCCGCGCCCGACGATACGAACGCTCCCGTCGCCGGCACGTCGTCCGGCGGTTCGGGCGGAACGGGAGCCACCGGCTCCTCCGCCGGCGGCTCGTCGTCGACGGAGATCTCCGCACCGGCCGATCCGGAAAGCATCTCCGCGACCGGCACGACGCCTCCGGCGCCCGACCCGGCCGCGGATCCCGGCAGCGGCCCGTCGCCGCCGGCCGCGTGGGCGATCGCACTCTCTGACGCTTCGCACACCGTTTCCATCGCCGTCACCGCCGACGCTCTCGTCGTCACGGTCGACGGTGTCGCGTCGAGCCGCCCTGTCGCGTCCGTGACGAGCCTCACCGTCACCGGCGGCGCGGGCGACGACTCGTTCGACATCTCGGGCGGCGGGCTGCCCGTCCCCGTCACGCTCGACGGCGGCGCAGGCACCGACACGCTCCACGGCCCGACGGCCGACTCGACCTGGACGGTCTCCGGCGCGGGCTCCGGCTCGGTCGCCGGCGTCGCGTTCACCGGCGTCGAGAATCTCGCCGGCGCGGCGGGCAACAAGGACACCTTCGTGTTCGCCGCGGGCGGCAGCGTCGCCGGCCTCGTCGACGGCGGCGCCGGTGGCTACGACGCCGTCGTGATCGCGGGCCATCCGAGCCTCGTCATCTCAAACCCGACCGATGCGGATTCCGGGAACCTCGTCGTCGACGGATCGCCGATCAGGTACACGGGGCTCGAGGATCCGGACGTCTCGGGGTTGGACATCGTCATCAACGGCGGCGAGGACTCGAACGCGAGCCCGATCCCGCAGGGCGACAAGTTCGTCATCTCGCCGTACGTGGATGCCGGATCGCCGACGGCGGCCTGCCAGACGGCCGGCAACTGCATCCAGGTACAGAACTTCGACGGGCCGACCGGATCCATCCTGTCCGTCATGAACTACTTCGTGATCAGCGGCACGCACTCGCTGACGATCAACGGCGGTGCGGGCTCCGACAAGACCGAGTTCACGGGTGACTACCTCGTCCCGAACTCGAACCTGACGATCAACACCGAGTCGATCAAGGTCGACTCCGGCGTGACCCTCGACGTCGGCACCGGGAACATCACGTTCAACGCTGCCTCGACGGACGACGGGATCGACGCACTCGGCATCGACACGACGCTGCTGGGCGATGACGGGACGATCGAGCTCGACAGCGCCACGCTCAACGGCGCGACGATCGACCTCGAGGCGTCGTCGGTGAACGCGAAGACGACGGTCAACGGCGGCGGTCAGAGCCTCGCCGGCGGAACGCTGGTTGTTGCGACGACCACGCCGTTCCTGTCGAGCGGCAAGTTCACGATCGCCGGGATTACCGGCACCTGCTCGTACACCAACACAACCGACCGGACGAAGTTCACCGGCATCACCGGCTGCACCGGGACGCCGGCCGACGGCGCCGCGATCGCCTCGGTAGGGATCCTCGAGAACGGGAGCGGCACGGGGATCAACCACGCCGCTCTTCAGCTGATCTACGAAGCCACGATCAACATCCACGGGAGCTCGACGATCACCGCCACCGGCGACGTGACCATCGCGAGCACCGTGAACGTCACGGGCACTGCGAATTCGGCCGGCGCGCCCGACAAGGGCACCTGGACGTCGGGCACCGCCTACAGCAAGGGCGACGTCGTGACGAACCCGGGCGACGGCAAGCGCTACGACGCGAAGGCCGACATCGCCAGCAGCACGACTGCGCCGGACGCCGACATGACGAACTGGGAGGTCGCGGATTCGAAGGACTCGTCGATCGCCGCCACCGTCCTCGTCGCCACCGCCAAGAGCCAGCTCTCGGACACCAGCTCGATCTCGGCCACGAACGGCAACGTCAAGATCACCTCCAGCCTGACGAGCAACATCACGACGATCGCCGACTCGTCCGCGTCCGGCTCGGGAGCGGGCATCGCGGTCGGCGTCGTCGTCACCGACTCCGAGGCATTCATCGACAGCACCAACGCAACGCCGGTCAACGCCAAGAGCCTGACCGTCTCCGCCGATACGGATGACAACACGCCGACCACCGGCAAGTCGAGCCCGAACGGCTCGAAGGGGAACGACACCAACTCCAACTCGCCGACGAACAATCAGGCGAACGGCGGCTCCTCGGCGCAGTCCGACGCCGCGGGCGGCAAGGCCGACGGCCAGTCCAAGACCTCCGACGGCAATCAGAATCTCAGCGCCGCGTTGTCGGTGACGGTGCTGGTGGCCACGACCCTGGCGTACATCGCGCCGGGCAGCGGGACGACCGACGTCAACGTCGGTACCGGCACGATCCTCGTGCACGCCGGATCGTCGGCCAGCTCGTCCGCGATCGCCGACGCCGGCAACGTCAAGTTCTCGCCCGACGCACCGACGCTCGCGGCGTCTCCCGGCGGCTCGCTCGCAGACTCGACGACCTACTACTACACCGTGACCGCGACGTTCACGGGCGGGAGCACGACCGCCGTCGATGGGCAGACGCTGAGCGGGACGGGCGACACGCTCAACGTCGCGTCGACCACCGGATTCGGGACGAGCGGCAAGCTCACGGTCGCCGGCCTGACCGGAACGTGCGCGTACACAGGCTTCGCCGGCAACCAGTTCACCGGCGTCTCGGGCTGCACCGGCTCGACCAGCGGCAGTGCAGCCGTTACGGAGATCCGCGAGAGCATGCCGAGCCCTGAGGCGAATCTCGCGATCGCCAGCGGCGCGACCAACCTGACGATCGGGCTCAACTGGACGGCAGTCGCCAACGCGACCGGCTACCGCGTCTACCGCGCGACCACGAGCGGCAGCGAGACGTTCCTCGCCGGCACTGCCGGTCTGACGTATACGGACGACGGCAGCGTCACGCCCAGCACGACCGACAAGGCGCCGACGACCGACCCGAACTCCGGCATCGGCGTCGCGGTCGCCGTCAACGTCGTCGTCCTCACCACGAAGGCATATCTCGCCGGGAACCTCACGCTGACGGCAAACACGGTCACCGTCGAGACCGTCGCACCGGCCGCTGCCTCGACCACGGTCAACGGCGCCGGCCAGAACCTCGCCGGCGGCACGCTGATCGTCGCGTCGACCACGGGCTTTGCATCGGCGGGCACTCTGACGATCGCCGGTATCACCGGCGTCTGCTCGTACACGAGCACCGACGCGACGCACTTCCTCGGGATCACAGGCTGCACCGGCACGCCGAACGACACGGCCACCGTCACCGCCGGCAGCTCGATCTTCACTGCGCATGCGACGTCGGGCGCAGGCGGCAGCAGCGTGGGGGTGGCCGGCTCGATCGCCGTCAACATCGTCACCTCGAGCACGACCTCCGACGTCGAGCAGACCTCGCCGGTCGTTGTCAACGGCGACGTCTCGCTTACGTCACGGTCGAACGCGACGAGTAACGCGATCGCGGATGCCAAGCAGGCAAGCAGCGGCAGCACTTCCGGAATCGGCGCCTCGTTCGCACTGAACATCGTCAACGAGACGACGACGGCCGGCTTGCCGAACGGATCCGCGCTCACCGGCGCCAAGAGCCTGACCATGACCTCGAACGACACGAACGCGATGACCACCACCGCCGACGGCGGCGCCTCCGCCGGCAGCGGCAGCGTCGCCCTCTCCGCCCAGGTCGCGATTTCGCTCTCCAACGTGACCACGAGCGCGACGATCGGGTCAGGCCCGGATCTCTCGGTCGCCGGTGCGGTCACAGCTCACGCAACGCAGACGGCGAAGGTGACGACGACCGCCACCGGCGCCGACAAGGGTGGCAACGCCGGCATCGGTCTCTCGCTTGCGCTGACGGTCGCGAATCATCTGGTCGACTCGCAGTTGGAGCGGAACCTGGCCGCCACCGGCGCGATCAGCTTCACGGCCGACGGCTCGTCGGCCACCGACAGCGAGGCCACCGCCAGCTCCAAGGGAGCGAAGGGCAAGGACGACAACTCGGGCGGCAACGTCAACGACAAGGCCGACTCGAACCTCGCCGATGCGAACAGCAAGTCCTCGGGCGCCAGCGGCAAGGACTCTGGGAAGAGCAGCACGCCGAAGGCGAAGAGCGGCGACGATAGCAGCGGTAGCGGCGGCACGTCGGTCGAGGTCGCGGCAGCGGCGGCAATCACGATCATCACCTCCCAGTCGCTGGCGGAGCTCGCCGACAACCTGACCGTCACGAGTGGCGGGTTGCTGACCTTCGCGACGTCGGCGAACACGGACGCGACCTCGAAGGGGAGCGGCACCGCCGTCGACGCGAGCTCGCTGAACATCGGCGCCGCGGTCGCGATCACCCTCGCCACGGTTACGAACGCCGCAGTTGTCGGATCGGACACACTCGACACGCACGGGCTGACGCTCGCCGCCTCGATGCGCAACAACGCCGGCGACAGCAAGCACAGCTTTGACGCCGAGGCGACCTCCGGCGCAGGCAAGGGCAGCGTCGGCATCGCCGGGTCGTTCGCCATGACCATTGCCAACGTCACGACCAATGCGGAGATCAAGTCGAACGGCGCCCGCGCACCACCGGTCATGAACTCCAGTGATGTGACCTTGTCCGCCGCCTCGTCGGTCTCGAGCACGGACAAGGCGATGGCGAAGGACAAGGACGCCGGGACGGTCGGTATCGGCGCAGGCGCAGCTCTCAACATCGTCTACGACATCACGACCGCTTCCATCGACGACGGTGCGGCGCTGACCGGGGCGAAGAACGTCACCCTGAGCGCAACGGACACCGACGCGACGACCACCTATGCCGAGGCCGGCGCGACCGGCGGAGGCAGCTCCGATCTCACCCTCACCGCGGATGCCGCGATTGCGCTTCCGACGGTCATCACGAGCGCGACCATTGCAGGCGACGCGTCGCAGACTCTCACCGCCTCGGGCGCGATCAGCCTGAGCGCGACGCAGACCGCCACCGCGACGACGACCGCGAAGGGCGACGCCGCAGGCGGCGACGCTGCGATCGGCCTCGCGCTTGCGCTCGCGGTTCCGGACGACGAGGTGACGGCGACCGATTCGAGGACGCTCAGCGCCACGAAGGTCAGCTTCTCCGCGAACGGCTCGTCAGACACGGAGACCGAGGCGGACGCGAGTGCGTCGGGCGCGAATGGCGCGGACAGCGGCACGAAGAAGGACGCCTCCGGCAAGGACGTGAACGGGAAGGCTGACGACCAGCTCTCGAACGCGAACTCCCAGAGCAGCGACAACACGGGCAAGACCTCGAAGACGGGCGACACGAGCGGCGCGAAGGCGCAGACCTCGGACAACAACGGCACCTCGAGCGGCGACAGCAACACCGTCACCGTCGCCGGCGCCGTCGCGATCAACGTCGTCATCACCATCTCCCAGGCGTCGCTCGCAGACACCGCCAACGTGACCGCGACGAGCGGCGCCGTCAGCCTCAAGACGCAGGCCAACACCGACGCGAGCGCGAGGGCGAACGGCAAGGCGGACGACGCCGGCACCGTCGGCATCGGCGCCGGTGTCGCGGTCAACAGCGTCCACATCACGAACGTCGCGACCACCGGCAACGCGACGATCACGTCGAACGGGCTCGACGTCGAAGCCGGGATGCGCGTCCTCGGCACCGATCACATCCAGCGGTTCGACGGCAGCGAGTGGGCGACGATCGAGTCCGGCGCGGCGTTCCCGGAATCGCCCGACGACGGCGACTTCTTCCAGCTGACGCAGGGTGTGCCCGCGACGACGACTGTCGATGGCGACCAGACCCTCGACAACTCGTCGAACACGAACCTGAAGGTCAAGTCGACGACGCTGTTCGGCGCACCCGGAGCGACCGGGACGCTGACGATCGACGGCGTCACCGCCGGCGGCACGTGCGCCTACACGGTCGTCGACGCGACGAACCTCACCGTCACCACCTGCACCGGCTCGCCGAAGGACAAGGGCGCCGTGGCGATGACGACAAGCACGAAGGCCGTCGGCGCCCAGAGCCTTCCCGCCGCGACGACGGTCGACGGCGACCA
This sequence comes from uncultured Actinomycetes bacterium, assembly GCA_963718385.1. Lineage (GTDB taxonomy): Bacteria > Actinomycetota > Thermoleophilia > Gaiellales > Gaiellaceae > Palsa-739. The sequence continues at coordinate 210,195 of CAVQZE010000005.1, read as the reverse complement.
GGATCTGAGCGGCGGCACGCTGAAGGTCATCTCGCTCGTCGGCTTCGACCCGAGCGGCCAGTTCACGATCGCCGGGATCAGCGGCACCTGCTCGTACACGGCGACGTCGGGCGGCGACGCGTTCACCGGGGTCACCGGCTGCACCGGAAAGCCGCTGAACGGCACCGCGGTCACCCGCGTCGGCGGCACCTCGACGCTGACGGTTCTGTCGACCGTCGGGTTCGATCCCTCGAGCGGCATGTTCGCCGGCTCGGGCATCACCGGAACGTGCGCGTACACCGGCACCTCAGGCGGCAACACGTTCACGGGGATCACGGGCTGCAGCGGATCGGTGAAGGACAGCGCGAGCATCACGCGCGTCTCCGACGGTCCGGGCATCTACAAGTGGAACGACAGCACGTCGCAGTGGGTGCTCCAGAGCGCCGGCATCCCGGCCGGGACTGCCTTCCCGACGAGCCCGTCCACGGGTGACTACTTCCAGCTGACGAAGGCGCCGTCGACGACGGTGAAGGGCGCGCAGACGCTGACCGGCACCGGCGACACGCTCACGGTCGCGTCGACCGTCGGCTTCGTTCCGGCGAACTCGACCTTCACGATCGCCGGGATCACAGGAACCTGCACCTACACCGGCACGACGACGACGTCGTTCACCGGCGTTTCCGGCTGCACCGGAGCTCCGGCCGACGGCGCCGCGGTGACGGCGGGCACGGCTCCCGGTATCTACAAGTGGAGCGGCTCGGCGTGGACGTTCCTCGGCGACGGCACCGCGCTTCCGGAGACTGCTGTCTCCGGCGACCTGTTCCGGCTGGCCGAGCACGATGTGGCTGCCGAGGCTGAGTCCGGCGCCGGCGGCGACAAGGACACCCTCTCGCTCGCGGGCTCGGTGTCGATCAACATCGTCTCGAACCACACCGAGGCGATCGTCCCGGCCGGCGCGACGGTGAGCGCAGGCACCGGCGACGTGACCCTGAAGACGCTGAGCAACGAAGAGGACACTGCGAAGGCCGACTCCGACGCAAAGAGCGGCAAGGTCGGCATCGGCGCCTCGGTCTCCGTCCAGGTGCTGAACGACTACACCGTTCGCTCCGCGGTCGAGGACGGCGCGACGTTCTCCGGCGGCGCGGCGCTGACGATCTCGGCTGGTTCGCACCACACCGTCGAGACCGAGGACAAGGCCGGCTCCGCGGGCAGCACGCTCGCGCTCAGCCCGTCCGTCTCGATCGCGATCGTCACCGACAACGTCTCGGCGCATCTCGGCACCGGCGCTGCACTCACCGTGACCGGAGCCGCGTCCGTCACCGCCGCGGAGGATCTCGACTCGAGCCTCGACTCGAACGCCTCGGCGAGCGGGAACAACGCCGCGATCGGCGCTGCCGTCGCGGTCAACGTGATCCAGACGAACACGACGGCGGATGTGGCGCGCGATCTGACCGCGGCCTCGCTCACCGTCGGCGCGACGACGACGCAGATGACCGACGCGAAGTCGGAGGCGAGCTCGCAGGGTGAGTCCGACTCCGGCAAGAGCGCCGACAAGCAGTCCAGCGACCAGACCGAGAACAACCCGAACACCTCGGGCAAGACCAACGGCTCGCTCCCGAAGGCGAAGGACTCGACCGACCAGGGCAGCAGCGAGTCGAGCAGCGAGAGCGGCGACAGCGACAGCGGCGGCGTCAACATCGCGGCCGCCGTCTCCGTCAACTGGGCGCGCGGCACGAACGTCGCCTCGATCGCGCCGAACGTGACCATCACCGCCACCGGCGCGGTGAAGGTCGACGCCGAGGATCAGACCGGCGCCAACTCGCGCGCGATCGGCTTCAGCGGGAACATGGAGAGCGACGTCGCGATCGGCGCGGGCGTCGGCGTCAACGTCGAGGACATCACGAACACGGCCACGATCGGCACCGGCGCGCACGTGACCGGCGGCGGGGTCACCGTCGAGGCCGTCACGCCGACCGGCAAGGAAGACGACTTCATCGTCTGGGGCATCTCGGCCGCCGGCGGAAAGTCCGACGCGAGCGTCGCCGCGTCCGTCGGCGTCCAGGTTCTGACCGTGCACACGACCGCGTCGATCGCCGCGGGTGCCGTCGTCACCTCGACCGGCATCGCCGATGTCGAGGCGAGCACGAACATCGGTCTCCAGAACCTCGCCGTCGCCGGGGCGCTCTCGACGAGCGGATCCGCCGTCGGCGGCGCGTTCGTCGTCAACATCCTTCCGGCCGTCCAGACGCAGGCGTTCATCGACGCCGCCACTGTCGACGCCGCCGGCGCGCTCACGGTCAAGGCGACGTCGTCGATCAACCCGATCGTCCCCGATCCGAAGATCACGAAGATCACGCTTCCGGCCGTCTCGTCGGTTGCGGTCGGCGGTGCGGCAGGCGGTGGCGATGCGGCGGTCACCGGCTCCGTGATCGTCGACATCTTCTCGATCACGACGCAGGCCTGGATCGCGGACAACGCGCAGATCAACCAGAGCGGCCCGCTCGGCGCCGGGACGCAGACGATCGACGTCAGCGCGACCGATACGACGCATCTGATCAACGTCGCCGGCGCGCTCGCGCTCAGCGAAGGCAGTGCGGCGGTCGGCGTCTCGATCATCGTCGACGTCATCGACAAGGACGTCGGCGCCTGGATCGGCAAGAACGCGCACGTTTCGGCGGGCGGCGACATGTCGGTGTCCGCGTCGTCCACCGAGAATCTGTTCGAGCTCGCAGTCGCCGGCGGCGCCTCCGAGGGCGCGGCGGTCACCGGCTCGATCCTCGTCATCGTCCTCAACGAGGCCGGTACGCATTCGACCACCGCGTTCATCGACAACGGCGCGGTCGTCCACGCCGGCGGCAAGGTCGCGGTCAGCGCGTCCGACTCGGCCGACCTGACGCTCTCGTCCGGCAACGTCGCCATCGGCGGCGGCAGCGCGGGCGTCGGCGCATCCGTCGTCGTGCTCGTCCGCAACGGCACCGTCGACGCGGCGATCCACCAGAACGCGCACGTCGACGCCGACGGCGGCAACGGCGTTTCGGTCTCGGCGACGCAGTCCGTCAACGGGATCTATATCGCGGTCGGCGGCGCCGGCGGCGACTCGGTCGGCGTGGCCGGCTCGGTCGTGGTCGACGTGATGTCCGACAGCACGAAGGCGCACGTCGACGGCGGCGTCGTCATCGGCGATGCGCCGAGCGCCGGCCTTCACGTTTCCGCGACCGATACGACGTCGATCCTCAGCATCGCCGGCGCGATCGCCATCGGCGGCACCGCAGGCGTCGGCGCCGGCGTCGACGTCGAGGTCGTCAACAAGGACACGGAAGCGTGGCTCGCCGGAACCGTGGTCGCGACGCTGAGCGGCGACGCCACGGTCGACGCGACCTCGAGCGAGTCGCTGACGTCGATCGCGGTCGGCGGCGGCTTCGCCGGCACGGCGGCGGTGAACGTCAACGTCGGCGTCCCGGTCTTCTCCGTCACCACCGACGCGTTCATCACCGGCGGCGCGACCGTAACCGCGGACGGCAGCGTGCGCGTCTCGGCTACCGAGTCGCTCGGCATGAACGTGATCGGCGGCAACATCTCGGCGGCCGGCTCGGCAGCAGTCGGCGCCGCAGCGGCGATTCCGATCGTCACGAAGGACACGCACGCGTTCATCGGCGACGGCGCGCACGTCACCGCCGGCGCGGCGACCGGGGTGTCGGCAGGCACCGGCGTCTTCACGATCACGCAGGTCGATCCGCGCTTCGATCCGTCGTCGGGAATTCTCACCGGCGGCACCGAGTTCCATCTCGACCCGAACCTCGTCGCGAGTTTCCGCGAGGACGAGCGGGTCGTCTACGACAACGGCGGTAGCCCGAGCATCGGCGGCCTCTTCAGCATCGAGGATCCAGGTCACGAGGCGCAGGTCTATTACGTCCACATCGTCGACGCGAGTCACATTCAGCTGCTGACCGCGCCGGGCGGCTTCACCGCCGACAGCGGCGTCCTTGGCTGCAGCGGCGTCGTCGTCTGCGGGCTCACCGCCCCGAGCGCCGCGAACCGCGGCGAGTCGCACCGCTTCGTCCCGACCGATCAGGGCGGCGTTCGCGAGGACACGTCGCCGCGCTTCGACCCGCAGAACGGCATCGACGTGAACACGGGCACCGACACGATCACGCTGCCGTACACCATCGGCATCGGAACCGACGACCAGGTGTTGTACAGCTCCGGCGACGGACAGGCCATCGGCGGCCTCGTGAGCGGCCAGACGTACTACGCGAAGAACGTCGTGACCGGCGCGCACTCCACGCAGTTGCAGCTCGCGGCGGCGAAGGGCGGCGCGACGATCGACCTGACGAGCACCGGAACCGGTACTTCGCACAGCATCGTCCGCGGCGGCGACACGCCGTCCAGCGACGCAAGCGAGACCGGCCCGCGCGTGATCACGCCGCAGACGACGTCGGTCGGCGGCGTGGCCGTGACCGCCTCGAACAGTGACGACCTCGCCGTCGTCGGCGTCAGCGCCGGCTTTTCGGGCACCGCGGCCGTGAACCTCTCGGGCGCGGTCGCCGTCGTGACGGCGAACACCTCGGCCTACGTCGGCAAGAACGCCGTGATCGACTCGGGCGGCGACGTCAAGGTCGCTGCCGGCAACCAGTACCACGAGATCAGCGTCGCCGCGACGTTGGCGATCGGTGGCACGGCGGGCGTCGGCGTCGGCGTCGGCGTCCACCTCGTGACGCTCAACGTTGACGCGTTCATCGACGACTCCGCGTCGGTCACGGCCGGAGGCAACGTCTCCGTCATCGCAACCGGCCAGGATTCGATCATCGCCGTCGTCGCCGGCGCGGCGGGCGGCGAGGTCGGTGTCGCAGGCACGGTCGGCGTCACCATCCTCCACGTCCACACGTTTGCCAGCACAGGAACGAGCGTCACGATCGTCGCCGGGAACAACGTGCTCGTCTCGGCGCAGGACGACACCAAGCTCGTCCTCGTCACGGCAAGCGTCGCCGGTGGATACGTCGGCGTTGGGGTCGCGGTCGGTGTCGCGTCGGTGACGAAGGACACCGAAGCGTTCATCGGCGCCGGGGCCAATGTCGACGCGAAGGCGACTGGGACGGCGATCGACGGCGTGTACGACGGCACCATCACCGGGTTCGGAGACTTCGAGAACGCGAGCTTCAACGGCCTCGCCGTCCAGAGCACATCGAGCGAGAACGTCTTCGGCCTGTCGGCGAGCGCGGGTGGAGGCTTCGTCGGCGTTGCAGGCGGCGTCGGCGTGACACTCCTCCACGTCACGACGCAGGCCTTCATCGGGAACGGCGCGACGGCGACGTCCGACAACGGCTCCGTCAACGTCGCCGCGGTTGACGCCTTCAAGTCGCTGACCGTCGCCGGCGGCGCGGCCGGCGGATTCGTCGGCGTCGCGGGCGGCGTCGATATCGGCATCGCCGACTCGAGCGTCACGGCCTACATCGGCGCGGGCTCGAACGTGAACGCCGCAGGCGACGTCGGCGTCTTCGGCCTGTCGACGAAGAACGTCCAGACCTACGCGCTGAGCATCGGCGGCGGCTTCGTCGGCGTCGCCGGGTCGGTGTCGGTTTGGACGATCGGCACCGAGCCGGTCACGACGTACAACGACGCGGCGGGCGGCCCGGACAAGGGCACCTGGAGCTCTGGTGCGGACTACAACAAGGGCGACGTCGTCACCTTCGGCGGGAAGAAGTACGCGGCCAGGGTCGACAACCCCGCCGGCGACCCGGTCGCCGACTCGAGCGAGTGGGACGGCGGCACGGACGCGCTCGCGTCCACCACCGATAAGGGAACGTGGACGAACGGGACCGACTACGCGAAGGGCGACGTCGTCCAGGATCCGAACGACAGCAAGTACTACGGCGCCACGGTCGACCACCCGAACACGTCGATGAATCCGAGCACGAACTTGGGCCAGTGGCAGATCGCGGCCGGACCGGGCCAGAGCGCGCAGGGCAGCGCCGACGCAGCCGCATCCGGAAACGACGAGTCCGGCGGTCCCGGCTACAAGAGCATCCTCGGCGGCGCGAGCGCGAGCTCCTCGGGTCCGGCTCCGGCGTGGGCCTCCGGCGCGTACACCCGGGACGACAAGGTCAGCTTCGGCGGCGACACATACACCGCGCGGCGCGACATCACGAGCACCGGCGCGTGGTCGAACTCGACGACGTACCACCTCGGCCAGATCGTCACGTTCGACGGCAATGACTGGGCGGCACAGGTCGACAGCCCGACCGTCGGGGCCGACCCTGAGACGAACTCGGCGCAGTGGCAGCTCGACGACCCGGGTCACGATCTCGCCGACTGGCAGCTGAACAGCGCCTCCGACGCGAAGACGAACAGCCGCGTCGCAAGCGCGCTGACGTCGCCGACCACGACGCTCACCAGCGCGGCCCCGACCGGGAACGTGGCGAGCGACGCGCTCGCGGCGCACGTCCCCGCAGGGACGTCGGCGCAGATCCAGGCCGGCAGCACCGTCGTCGCCGGCCGGGGCGTCCACGTTCGTGCGAAGGACAACCTTTCCGTGACCGGCATCGCAGGCTCGGTCGCCGGCGGCTTTGTCGGTGTCGGCGCAGCCGTCCTCGTGATGAACGTTGACAGTGCGACCGAGGCGAGCATCGGGGCCGGCTCGAGCATCACCGCAGGTAGTGGCGGCTCTGGCGACGTCACCGTCGAGGCGTCGATGAACGAGGACGTCTTCGGACTCGCGTTCGCGGGCACCGGCGGTTTCGTCGCGCTCGGCGCCCAGGTCGTCGTCCTCAACGACACCGGCACGCAGAGCGCCCACATCGACAACGGCTCGGCTGTTCACCAGGCCGGCGGTGGCATCTTCGTCACGACCACAGCTCACAGGACGATCGACGTCGAGTCGATCGGCGGTTCGACCGGCGCGTTCACGACCGGCGCCTCCGTGGCCACCAGCGACGTCAGCGGCGACGCGACCGCGTCGGTGGGCAACGTGCTCGTCGGCGATCTGAATCCCGCTGCAAGCCTGAACGTCACGGTGACCGACTCGATCAGCGCGCCGACGAAGGCGATCGCGGTCGAGGCGGGCATCGGCGCCGGGCTCGGCGGGGCGATGGCCTTCTCGACGCTCTCCGGCACGACGAGCGCGAGCTCGGGCGCGCACGGCACGGTTGGCTCCGGCGGAGTCACGGTCAGCGCCACCGGCACCCATACCGCGAAGGCGAACACCGTCAACGTCTCGACCGGCATTCTCGCGGCGGGAGTCACGGTGGCGCATGTCTCGGAGAGTCGCGCCACGCTCGCGACCGTCACGTCGAGCGGCAACATCGCGACGACGGGTGCCGTCGTCGTCGCATCGACCGCGACGAACGAGGCGCAGGCGACGGCACCGGGCGGCGCGGCCGGCGGCGTGACGATCGATATTCTCGTGCCGATCGCGGAGGTGAGCGGCGACACGAACGCCGAGGTCGACGGTTCGTTCACCAGCTCCTCGTCGATCACCATCAGCTCGCACGCGTCGAATCACGCCGATGCGACGGTCGAGGTGATCGGTGTCGGCGTCATCGGCCTGACCGGCGCGTTCGCCGAGGCGACGGTTTCCGGCGATGTCGGCGCGAACGTCGCCTCCGGCGTGACGCTCGGCAGCTCGGGCGCCGTCCTCGTCGAGGCCGAGCTCGTCGGGCCTGATCAGGCGACCGCCGAGGCGCACGCGACCGCCGGCTCGTTCGGCGGCATCTTCTCTGGCTCAGTGATGGACACGCAGGCGACCGTGAGCGGCAATCTCGTCGCAAACCTCGACGGCAACGTCACGGGCTCCTCGTCGATCACGGTTCGTGCGCTCGGTGCGAATACGGCAACGGCCGACACGTTTGTCGTCGGAATCGGCGCGTTCGCCGGAGCGGGTGGCGGCGCGGGCGCCGAGGTCGACGGCAACACGAACGCGACGTCCGGGGCGGGAGCGTGGCTCTCGACCGGCCTTGTGCTCGTCACCGCTACCTCGGACAACAACGCGACCGCCACGGCAGACATCGGCACGGGCGGACTCCTCTCGATCGGCGTCAGCCTCCCGAGCGCAACGGTGAACGGTGGGACGACCGCCGAGCTCGCGGCGGACGTCGATCCGACCGCGGTCGAAGTGCACGCGACGTCGGACAACGACGCAACGGCCTCCTCGACAGTCGTCGCGATCGGGCTGCTCGGCGGCGGCAGCGGCACCGAGGCAGACGCGACCATCGGCACGGGTGCGGTCACGAACGCGCTCGTCGACTCGAGCTCCACGATCGACAATGCGGCGTCGATCGAGGTGCTCGCGACCTCGGACAACAACGCGACCGCCAACATCCCGGGCGGCGGCGGCGGCGCCGTGAACGTGACGATCATGGTCCCGACGGCACTCGTCGAGGGCGCGACGAAGGCGCACCTCGACGGCGACGTGACCAACGGCGGAACGCTGCTTGTCCGCTCGCGGACGGCCAACACGGCGACGGCGACCTCGCACGTGATCTCGATTGCGCTGCTCGGTGGCGCGATCGGCATCACCTCCGACGCCGAGGTCACTGCGTCAGCGACCAGCGAAGCATCCGTCGGGTCGAGCGCATCCGTCAATCTCAGCGGGAGCGCGACCGTCCGGGCCGACCAGACCACGGCCAACACCGCGACGGCGACCGCGAGCGGCACCGGTACCGGCCTGATCCAGGGCGGCGTCTACCAGACGAAGGCGATCGTCGGCGCCGGGACGCTCGCGCTGATCGACGGCTCGGTCACCTCGGCCGCGCTCGTCGTCGCCGCTGTGGGCGGCAATACGGCGACCTCCTCGACGAAGTCGGTCAGCATCGGCGCCCTGAGCTTCTCCGGTGCGGGCGCGCTGGCGCAGGTCACGAACACCGCGGACGTCACCGCGCGCACGAGCGCTTCCTCGCATGCGCACGGCTCGGTCCTGGTCGGAGCGATCTCGACGAACACGGCGACCGCAGTCTCCGACGCGGCGTCCGGAAGCCTCGCGATCGCGTTGGCAGTGAACCTCCCGACCGCGAAGGTCGGAGGCGCCACGCTGGCGGAGTTCGACGGCAGCGCGGACATCGCGGCAATCGTCTTCGTCGTGGCGTCGTCGACGAACACGGCGACCGCGACTGCCGACATCCTCTCGATCGGCCTCCTCGGCGCCGGCGCCGGCGCATCGTCGGACGCCGAGGTCACCGCCGACGCGACGACCCAGGCACTCGTAGGGGCGGCCGCAACGATCGACGCGCCCGGGGGCGCGATCACGGTCAGCGCGATCTCGGCGAACAACGCTTCCGCGACCGCCGACGGAGCCGGCGGCGCGATCGGCGTGTCGGTCGACATCATGAAGCCGACCGCGATCGACGCGGGCGGCACGTCGGCGGTGCTGAACGGCGACGTCACGAACGGCGACTCCCTCACCGTCAGGACGCGGACGGCCGACAGCGCGAGCGCGGCCACGCACATCGTCAATATCACGCTGATCGGCTCGGTCAGCGGCGGGTTCGCGAATGCGACCATCGCCTCGTCGGCCGGCGGTCACGCGACGATCGGGTCGTCATCCGAGGTCACGGTCACAGGCGCCGTCCTCGTCGACGCCGGCCAGAGCGCGCCGAGCACGGCGACGGCGACCGCCGACGGCGACGGCACCGGCTTCATCAGCGCCGGCGTGTTCTTCGCCAATGCGAGCGTCGGGGGTGCGACGGTGGCCGAGCTCGACGGCACCGTTCACACGTCGGCGGCGGTGACGGTCCAAGCGGCCGGCGCGAACGACGCCGAGGGCAACACAAAGTCGTTCGGCCTCGGAGGCTTTGCCATCAGCGGCGCGGGCGTTGACGCAGAGGTGACCTCGACCGCCGACGTGAACGCGATCGTCGGCACCGGCACGATCGCGTCGACAGGCGCGATCGCCGTCACCGCGACCTCGACCAACACGGCGAACGCCACGTCCGACGCCGCCAACGGCGGCCTCGTCGCCGGCGGTATCACGGTGCCGACGGCGAAGGTCTCCGGCGGGACGACTGCCGAGCTCGGCGCGAATGTGACGTCCGGAACGACGCTCGCCGTGACGGCGAAGGGCACGAACGTCGCAACCTCGCACACGGCGATCATCAGCATCGGCCTCCTGGCGGGGAACGGCGCGGCGGCCGACGCTGAAGTCACCGCGGCAGCCGTGGTCAACGCCCTCGTCGACGCCGGCAGCGTCATCGCCGTTACCGGTGAGATCGACGTCACATCTACCGGCCTCAACCTCGCGACGGCGACGCCGACGAGCGCCGCTCTCAGCGCGATCTCGATCTCGATCCTGCTCCCGACCGCGAAGATCGGCGCCTCGACGAAGGCCACGATGGACGGCACGGTCTCGACCGCCCAGAGCCTCCACGTCATCGCGCAGGGCCAGGACACGGCGATCGCCACGGCTGACATGGACAACTTCGGCCTCCTCTTCAGCGGCAGCGGGGCCTCGGCCGACGCGGAGATCCTGACGGGCGCCGACATCGTCGCGGGCGTCGCGCCGTCTGCATCGATCAGCGTGACCGACGAGGTCCTCGTCGAGGCGACCGTCGCGAACAATTGCCGGGACATCGACGTCAAGTCGTCCGTCGGCCAGCAGTGCAACCCGCCCGGCAACCTTGCGCAGGCTCGCATCACGTCGACCGGCGGCGGCCTGATCTCCGGTGGCATCTACTTTGCGAAGGCGCTCGACGGCGGAGCCGTGAGCGCGTCGCTCGACGGGTCTGTGCTCACGTCGACGTCGGTGACCGTCCTGGCGCTCGGCAAGAGCACTGCCGACGCGCGCTCGTCCTCGTTCCAGCTCGGCGGATTCACGGTCAGCGTGGCGGAGGTCGACGCCGAGGTGACGAGCCAGGCGAGCACGCGTGCGGAGATCGGTACGGGGCTCATCCTCGCTTCGTCGTTCATCTCGGTGGGAGCGAGCGCGGCGAATCTCGCGAACGCGTTCACCGACGCGGCGAACATCGGCGTCGCGGCCGGTGGTGTCGGCGTCCCGACGGCGAAGGTCAGCGCGCCGACGACTGCCGAGCTTGGTGCGCATGCCGGCTCGGGGCAGGTGACGGTCGTTGCGATCGCGACGAACACCGCGAATGCGGCGTCTGCTCTCGTCTCCTTCGGGCTCATCGCGGGCGGCGGAGCTTCCGTCGACGCGGAGGTCACCTCGTCGGCCGACACGACCGCGCTCGTCGACGAGACCGCTCTGATCGGCACGACGGGCGACATCACGGTCGAGGCGACGTCGTTCAACCACGCGACGGCCGCCCCGTCGAGCGCGGCGGCGAGTCTCTTCGGCATCTCGGTCCTGCTCGCGACCGCGAAGGTCGGGGCCGGGACGCTCGCGAACATGGATGGCGACGCGCTCGTCTTCGGCAACCTGCTCGTCCAGGCGCGCGGCCAGAACATCGCCAAGGCGACCTCCGACCTCTTCCAGTTCAGCCTCGCCGGTGTCCAGGGCGCGAACAGCGACGCCGAGATCCTCGCGGGAGCGGATGTCGTCGCGGAGATCGGCAAGGACGCCGTCGACGCCGTCGCCGGGACGGTCACGGTCGACGCCGGGCTCACGCTCGACGGGTCGGGCCACGGGAACTATGCCGCCGCCGAGACCGAGTCGACCGGTGTCGGCCTGATCAGCGCCGGCATCTTCTTCGGCAAGGCGCTCGTCGGCGGCGCGGTCACGGCGGAGCTCGACGGCTCGGTCGGCGGCTCCTCGGTTCTCGTCACCGCCGCCGGGCACAACGATGCGGTTGCGGACACGAATGCCCTGAACATCGGCGGCTTCGCGTCGATCACGGGCTCGGGCGTCGACGCCGAAGTCACGTCGACCGGCGACGTGAATGCGCTGACGGGCGCCGGCCTCATCGTCTCGACCGGGTCCGTCATCGTCTTCGCGTCGGCAACCAACACTGCGACGGCGACGACGAACGCTGCGAACGGCGGCCTCGTCGCGATCGGCGTCTCGGTGCCGACGGCGAAGGTGAACGGCTCGACGCAGGCGCAGCTGTACGCCGACGTCGCCAATGCCGCATCCGTCGTGGTGCAGGCGAGCGCGACGAACACCGCGACCGCCGACACGGCACTGATCGCGGTCGGCCTCTTCTCCGGCGGCGGCGCCGCGGCCGACGCTGAGGTGACCTCCGTCGCCGACGTGTCGGCCGGCGTGGGAGACAGCTCGACGATCAACATCCCGGGCAGCGTCCTCGTGACCGCGTCGTCCGCCGACCACGCGTCGGCAACGCCGACGAGCGCCGCGGTGGGCGCGATCGCTATCTCGTTCCTCCTGCCCACGGCGAAGGTCGGCGGCGCGACGACGGCGAACTTCGACGGACAGCTGACGGCCGGGTTCAACCTCACCGTCCGCTCGCGCAGCTCGAACATCGCGACGGCCACCGCGGATCTCGTCAACTTCAACATCGGCGGCGTGTCCGGCGCCGTCGCGAACGCCGAGATCCAGACGGGCGCCGACGTCTTCGCGGGCATCGGGGCAGATGCGACGGTCGCCATCACGGGCGCAGTCCTCGTCGACGCTGGCCAGACGACGCCCAACCTCGCGCCTGCCGAGACCCACTCCACCGGCGTCGGCATCATCAGCGGCGGCGTCTTCTTCGCGACGTCGAAGATCGGCGGAGCGGTGACCGCGCGTCTCGACGGCTCCGTCAGCTCGGCGTCCCAGGTGACCGTTCAGGCGAACGGCTCGAACCAGGCGACCGCGGACACGAACGCGCTCAACATCGGCTTCGGCTTCTCGCTGACCGGCTCCGGCGTCCTGGCGCAGGTGACGTCCACCGGCGACGTCAACGCGATCGTCGGCAGCACGGCGCACATCACGACCGCCGGCTCGCTCACGGTCAGCGCGACGTCGTTCAACCTCGCAACGGCCACGACGAACACCGCCGGCGGCGGCCTGATCAGCGGCGGCGTGAACGCACCGACGGCGCTGCTGAACGGCGGAACGACTGCCGACTTCGACGGCACCGTCGACAGCGCCACCAAGGGCTTCTCCGTCACCGCGACCGGCACGAACCTCGCGACGGCGACGTCCCAGATCATCTCGATCGGGCTGCTCGGCGGGGTGGGGATCGGCACCTCGGACGCGGAGATCCAGTCGGGCGCTGTCGTCCAGAGCCTGATCGGCCCGGACGCGTTCGTGATCCTCACCGGCGTGACGGTGTCCGTGACCGCGTCGTCGACCGATGTCGCCACCGCGAATTCGGGTGGCGGCGTGGGCGGCGCCGGGCTGACGATCACGGGGATGTCCGCGACGGCTCGCGTCGGTGGCGGCACGTGGGCCTCGATTGCGAGCAACGCGTTCGTCGAGACCGGGACGCTGAAGATCACCGCAACGTCGAACCTCAGCGCGACCGCGACCGACAGCGTCACGAACATCGGCGCGATCTCCGGCAGCGGCGAGTCGCCGACCTCCTCGGTGACGCATCTGACGCAGGCGTTCATCGGCAAGAACGCGCGGGTCTCTCTTTCGTCGAGCACCGCGACTATCAGCGCCACGTCGACCGCGTCCTCCATCGCGCAGACCACGGGCACCGCGATCGGCGCGATCCAGATCAGCGACGTCGACGCCGAGGCGACGCTGTCCGATACAACGCAGGCGTTCGTCGACGACGGCGCGACCGTGCTCGCCGGCACGCTGACCGTCCAGGCGACGGCGACGAACACGCCGACCGCGACGGCCGACTCGACGAACATCGGGCTCCTCTCCGGCGCCGGCGCGACGACGCGGGCGACCGACACGAGCGCGGTCCACGCGTTCATCGGCCCCGTCGAGGGCACCTTCGCGGCCGACGCCGTGGGCAATCCGACGCTCGTCGAGACGAGGAACGACGTGAACGTTCTCGCGACCCTGACGTCAAACCCGTACTCGAACGCGAGCATGATCGGCGTCGGCGTTCTCGCCGGGGGCGTCGGCATGTCGAGCTTCGCAACCGCGAAGCCCAGGGTGGATGCCTACCTCGGCGACGGCGGGCAGGTCTTCGCCGATGGCAACGTCGTCTTCCGCGCCGTCGGCACGGTCACGGCGATCGCCGACGGGGAAGGCTTCGGGGCATCGCTCGGGTTCTCGGTCGGCGAGATCTCGAGCAGGGCCGACCTCGAGCCGACGGTGCGCGCGCTGACGACCAACCGCGGCATGGTTGAGGGCGACGACGTCACCTTCGACGCGCGGCTCAACGTCGACTCGGGGAACAACCCGATCTCTCCGACCTACAAGGGCGGCCCGGTCGATCCGGCCTACGCGACGCTCACGCTCGGTAGCGTCGCGATCCTCGCGGGCATCACGGCGGGCGGGGTCAGCGCGATCGACTCGCCGACCGTGTCGACGTTCGTCGCCGGCGCGACGACGATCTTCAGCCTCGGCACCGTGACCGTCTGGAGCCAGGACTTCTCGCCGGCGAGTGCGGACGGTCGCTCGCTCTCGATCGGCCTCGGCGTCGGCATCGGCATCGTCGCACCGACCGCCACCGCTGCGGGCACTGTCACGAGCGAGGTCGACGGCACGATCTCCGAGGCCGGAACCGTCATCATCGAGAACACCGTGGAGTCGCGCACCACGGTGATCGGACGCTCCGCCGCGGGCGGGCTCCTCGCCGGCGTCTCGGACGCGACGCTGACGGCGAACACACAGGCAAGCATCGACGCCCGCGTGCGCGGCAGCATCACGGCAAGCGGGAACGTCACCGTCGAGTCGTTCGTCCTCTCGAGCGCGCTGGCCGACTACGCGGGAATCCAGCTCTCACTCGGATTCTCTGGCGGCTTCATCACCGCCAACGCGACCGACAGCACGCATGCCGGAGTGGAGGTGTACGGCGGCGCGCGGATCACGAGCCAGTTCGGCGGCATCGCGCTCCTCGCCTTCCACAACTTCGACGGCTCGTCGACCTTCTTGACGTCGAACACCGTCACGGCGATTGCGCAGATCACGAGCGCCGCGCTCGGAGCCGCGTTCAACTCGTCGAACCTCAACGCCACCGCGCAGGCGAACGTCACGTCGCAGCTCGACCCGGGCGGGACGCTCGACGCAGCCGGAAAGGTCACCGTCGGCGCAGCCTCCGGGAACTTCGCAACCGCGAGCATGGAGAACGCGAGCGGCGCGATCATCAACCTCGGCAGCGTCGGCAGCAATCCGATCGCGGACGCCAAGGGCCATACCGAGGCGGACCTCCTCGGCAATGTGGTCGGTCCGGGCAATACGGCCGGCGCGAACTCGATCCTGCTCGCGGCCGAAGGCTCGGACAGCGCCACCGTGTCGATGAGCAACGTCGGCGGCGGGGCCCTCTCGATCAGCAGCTCCGACTCGACGTCGCGCGGCACGCCGACCGTGTCGAGCACGCTGGGGAGTGGCGGGTCGATCGTCATCGCCACGGGCGACATCACGGGTACGGCGCTGAGCTACACGGGCTCGAGCTCGAGCACGAGCAGCGGGACCGGCGGTGCGCTCAACGTCAACGACTTCAGTGCCGACGCGTCGATGGACCCGACGGTGACGTTCACCGTGAACGGCGGCTCGACAACGACGTCGCAGTTCGGGACGGTCAACCTCGGCGCGACCCACAACGAGTCGCCGAACACGTTCGCGTCGGCTTCGGGTGGCGGCGGCGGGTTCATCAACGTCGGCAGCGGAACGTCCGGCAGCCGCGAGCACCTGACGATCTCGAACACCGTCTACGGCGTCGTCAACGGCGTCGATGTGAACATCACGACGCACGGCAACGCGCTGGTCGAAGGGCACACGGACAACGGTGGCGGCGGTTTCGTGTCGATCACGAACGCCAACTCGAACGCGACTGCGCGTGTCGACAACTCGGTCTGGATCGCCGCCGGCGGACAGATCAACGCGTCGCGCAATGCCGACGTGAATGCGTCGTCCTTCCTCCAGCCGTACGCCACGGCGTCGTCCAACGGCGGTGGGTTCGTCTCCGGCGTCGGCGGCTCGGTGGAGGCGACCGCCGACTACGTCAACGTCGCGACCGTGCAGGGCACCGTCAGCGCGGGCAACACTGCCACAGTCGAGGCGCACGTCAACGTCAACGGCGTCGCCGGGGGAAGCGGGAACACCGGAGGCGCGTTCACGGGCGGCGGCATCACCGCCGACGTCGAGATCGGCGACAGCGACGCCCTGAACCAGGTGCACCTCCTCGGCGGCGGCAACGTCGACGGAGACTTCGTCGTGCTCAATGCCCAGGTCGATCGGCTGCGAATGGACGCGGAGGCGAACGTGAGCGCCGGCGCTCTCGGCGCGAGCACGACCGCGAACGGGAACGTGAACGCCTTCGGAGCGTCCGAAGTGCGGCTCGAGTCGGGCTCGGACGTCTACGGCAACGTCATGATCGCGATCAACGCGACGTACGCGAGCAACGATCTCTTTGCGGCCGCCATAGCATCGTGCGACTGCGGCGGCGGCGACACCGAGGGGCACGTCAATATCAACGACAACACCGACGCGCTGGTTTCCGGCATCGCCGGCTCCGTGCTCCACACGTACGACCTCGAGGTCAACGCCGATCAGTCCAGCCCGGGCTTCGGCTGGGACGCGGAGTCCGACGGCGCGCTGATCGACGTCGGTGGGATCAGCGTCAATGGCGCCACGAACTTCGGCCGCGACATCTACTGGGAGTCGACGGTGTACCTCGCGCCTTCGCCGAACCCCGAGGTCACCGTCAACTCGAACGGAACCGTGACGCAGCTCGTCAACGCGTCGCTCACCGACCAGTTCGGCAACTCCTACTTCGTCGGCAGCACGTTCGCGGTGGGCCGAATCATCGAGGTCGGCGACCTTGTCGACAGCGGCTCCGGGATCGCGAACTTCTCGACGAACGACCTCACGGGGTTCGCGAGCTTCCTCGCGTCGCACAACGACGACGACGTGCATTTCGGCGCGCCTCCGGTCGGCCACATCTGGGGCAACGACGGCGTCTTCATCGTCGAGGACGCGTGGGACTCGGTCACGATCATGAACTCGTCGAGCCGTACGCTCGTCACGCATTACATCCAGGTCGAGAACACGGCGAACCCGATCGCGACGATCACCGTCACGGTCGAAGACATCCCGGGCCCGACGAACAGCCCGCCGAACGACGTCTCCCTCGACGAGTTTCCGCCGAATCGCGCGACGATCGAGTTCGACATCCAGCACCTCTTCCCGGCGACGGTGATCCAGATCTTGAACCTCCAGCCGGGCGCGATCGCGGCGTCGAACGTGATCCTCGACGGGACGATCATCAACCCGATCGGGACCGTCCTCGTCCGCAACGACCGCGGCAGCATCCTCTTCGGCCCCGACGTGATCAACGCGCACGGTTTCGTCGAGACGAACCGCGCGTTCTTCGATGCGCCGAACGGGTCGATCGGCAGCATCGGCAGCTGCAGCCTCGTGATCGCGTGCACGCCGCGCTCGCCGATCGTCCTTCACCTGATCCAGAGCCAGTTCGTCGACGGGAGCGGCGCGCACGAGCGGCTGATCGACCTCATGGCGCAGGCCGGCGGCAACATCGACTTCGACATCACCAACATCCTCCGCGAGCCGCAGACGGCGCCGTTCAATCCGCAGTTTGGTCCGATCCACGCCGGCGGGAACGTCAACATCCGGATCTTCGACAGCCTCCAGGGCGACGACCAGGCCGACCTCGGCGAGGTCGAGGTCGACCTCTTCAACCCGCCGGGGCCGGTCGGCCCGCTCGCCGGGAGCGGCCTCTACCGCGTCCATTTCCGGCCCGACCTGCCGCTGCCGCCGGATCTCGTCGCGATCCTCCGCGCCTTCGGGACGATCAATTCGCCGATCGTCAGCACCGTGACGTTCACCGACGTGAGCGCGGGGAACAACATCTTCCTCTGCCACGGCGCGACGTCGTGTTCGACCGACTCCGCGACGACGATCCCGTTCGTCGTCTCCAGCGACGTGGACGCGAACCTCCGCGCCAACATGTTCGGCTGGGACGACAACCACGTCCTGTCGACCCAGGACGGAGCCGGGCAGATCGACGAGTACACGAACGGCTTCATCATCGACTCCGAGCTGAACAGCGACCTGCGTGTCGGTCAGATCTTCTCGACCGGCTCCAACGTGGGCCTGATCTCGAGGGCTTTGATCCTCGACGCCGCCAACGATCCGGGCTCCACGGGCTCGCTCGACGGTACCGACGTGATCGGCCAGAACATCACGATGATCACCGGACTCGGCGGCGTGTTCGGCGGCGTCGGCAACCTCGGCAACTTCCTCGAGATCCAGGTCAACCACCTCGGCGGCACGCCGGGCGTGCTGACTGTCCTCGACACCGCGGCACCGTTCACCCTCGGCGTCTACATCACGCAGACGAGCGGCAACCTCTGGGTGAACACCGTCACGACCAACGGCAGCGCAGCACTCACGACGCTTGCGGGCTCGATTCTCGACGGCCGCAACGGCGGGCTCGGGAACAACGTTCCCGATCCGAACGCGCCCGGCGGCTGTTGCCTGGTGCCGAACGTCGTCGCGAACTTCGTCGAGCTCTTTGCGGCCGGCGGCAGCATCGGCAGTGCGGGCGTCGCGGGTTGCAACAACGACATCTCGTTCGCCGCCGTCGGGTGCGCCCCGAACAGCGACTTCAAGATCGATTCGTCGCACCTCGCGACTGCGAACGTTGCGATGGCCGCCACGAACGGAATCTACGTCAGCGAGACGCACGGAGCGCTGAACCTCGTGCTCGCGCTGACGATCAACGGGGACATCAGGCTGACCGTCTGCGACCGGCCGACGACCGGCGACGACCTCAACCTCCTCGCGAACGGCCTCGCGCTCTTCGCCGAGGGCGTCATCCTTCCGATCACGAAGGGGACCATCTGGGCTGTGAACGGATCCGTGACGATCCGAGTCGGCGACAACCTGACGACCGACCCGAACAGCCAGATCATCGCCGGCAAGACGATCGCGATCATCGGCGACTACTGCGACTGCGACCCGGGTGTCGGCTCCGTGATCACGCTCGGCGGGACGATCAAGTCGGCACCCGTGCCTCACGTCGTCACGACGGTGGTCCTCGGCGGAACCGACAACGACACGTTCGTCTTCAACCAGACGTCGCTCGTCGGGTCGGCGGCCGCGTACGGCGGGGCCGGGAACGACACCTATGTCGTGAACCAGCTCGCATCGATGAACGTCGCCGGTGGCGACACGCTCACCCTTGACGGACAGGGCGGCTCCGACCTCTACACGGTCAACACCGCGGGCAGCCTGTCGGCGGACGAGCACAACTACGTGATCAACGTCCTCGACAGCGGCGCGCCGACCGACGGCGAGAACGTCCTCGTCGTCAACGGCACCGGCAACCCCGACATCTTCCTGCTCCGCGGTATGGCCGGCGCCCAGCCGACGTTCACGACCGATGCGTTCGTGCCGGCGGTGCAGGGGCCGAGCGCCTTCGTCGCGCTCCTCCACGGCTCGCTCACGGACGTGCTCCAGCGTGATCGCCAGGACGTCGAACGGGTCAACTACAACTCGGGGATCAACGCCCGCCTGATCGTGAACGGCCTCGGCGGGAACGACACGTTCGCGGTCGACGACAACAGCGCCATCACGACGCTCGACGGCGGCGGCGGCGACGACACCTTCCTCATCGGCCAGGCGTACTACTCGCCACGCGGTACCGCCAACACGAACTGCCTTACGAACGACATCGCGATCGTCTGCGCGCCGCCGGCCCAGGATGTCGACCCGGCCGACGCGTTCCCGACCACCGATACGACCGTCGGCTGGCTGAGCCGCGGCAACTCGTACCCGATCGTCGCGTACGGCGGAGCCGGGAACGATGCGTTCCTCGTCCTCGCGAACCACGCGGCGCTGACGCTCGACGGCGGCGCCGGGAACGACCTGTTCGCGCTGAAGACGAGCGCGCTCGTGAATCCGCAGACGAACACCGTCGTCGTCGACACGTTCCTGACGCCCACCGATCCGACCACGGGCGCGCCGAGCGCAAATACCGTGCCTGTCTACACGGTCGATGCCACGGTCGACGCGATCGCCGGGGCCGGCGACAACGCGCTCTACATCATCGGGACCGGCCTGAGCGACTACATCGTCCGGACCGGTACGGGATCGCTTCTCGGCGCCGGCCTGCACCTGAACCCGTTCGGGTTCGCCGACGGCAGCATTCACATCGTCGGGACGGGCGCGCCGTGCACGGGCACTTGTGCGAACGCCGTGATCAGCCGCGACCTCGAGGGCCTGAGCGGGATCGTCGATCAGGCCGAGGCCGTGGTCGGCGGTAACAACGGGATCTCGCTCTCCGAGAACGTGAACGTCATCCAGAGCGTGGTGCTCGCCGGTGGGATCGGGCTCGACGTCGCAGGCGACCAGTCCGGGCAAGTCGTGATCACCGAGAGCGGCGGCTCGACGCGGGTGTACGAGCAGCAGCCGGCCGTCGGCGCAGGGAACAACGACTCGCTGAGCAACGCCGTCGGCCGGTTCAACCCGAGCATCGACGCGTTCACGGTGAGCCTCGCCTCGCCACCGCGCGCCACGGTCTATGTCAACGTCTCCGTCGCGCTCGGCCCGCTCGCGGACCAGAACCGAGACCGCCAGACCGTCCTCGTCTCGCTCGACGGCGTGAACTGGACGCCGTACCTCGTCCTCACGTTCGCGCCGGGAGACACCAACCCGCAGGTCGTCTTCGTGAAGGCCGTCGACGATACGGGTCGCGAGGGCGAGCGGAATGCGACGATCAACTTCTCGAGCTCGAGCGCCGACGCGCGCTTCAACGACGTCGCGATTCGCAACGTCACCGTCGACGTGATCGACAACGACACTCGCGGCGTCGTCGTCACCCAGTCCGAAGGTTCGACGGTCGTGCTGCCCGGCGCCGCTCCGCAGGGAATCGTCGATGCGTATTCAGTCGCACCGACGCGTGCGCCGCGGAACACCGCCGCGATCACCATCTCGTTTGACCCATCGCTGATCTCCGTCACCACCACTGACTCGCGCTACAACCCGACGACGCATGCGGCGACCTTCAACGCGACGAACTGGACGGTTCCGGTCGTGTTCGTCGTCGCCGCTGTCGGCCAGCCGGGCGGTGCAGGTGGGACGACGACGATCGTGAACACGCTCAACGGCGGCGGCGCGTTCAACGTCCCGGTGTCGGTACCGGTCACCATCCTTCCGAGCAACGCGCCGCTCGTCTACACGGTTCAGAGCAACGGCTCGACGCTCGTCAGCGACGTCGCGACGGACACCTACTCCGTCCGCCTGACCGCTGCACCGGCGGGAGGCAAGCCGAACTCCGACGGCGTCATCGTTGGCGGCCAGCCGATTCTCGTGCTGGTCGTCACCGACGGCCAGACATTCCCGAGTGGCGCCGACCCGACCGACACGCGGTGGACGACGACGCAGCTGGCGAGTGCGATCATCGTGACCTTCGACTCGACGAACTGGTACGTCCCGTTCGTCGTCAAGCTCACGAAGAACTTCGAACCCCCGGCGTCGGATCCGTTCCAGCCCGTCAAGAAGTTCCCGCTTCCGTACGTTCTGGACGCGCCGGCGGACACGTGGACGGTCGCACCGTCGCTGCCGGACCTCACGAGCATTGATGCGCCTGCCGCGGGCAACCACCGGTCGCTCGACGCACTACTCTGCACCGACGTCCAGGAGCAGGAGGGCAGCGCACCCGGCCAGCACCGCGACTTCTCCGACGCGACCGGATTCGGCTGCAACACGATCCCCGAGCGCCAGCCGATCATCCTGCCGAACGAGCGCGGCGCCGGCGTGCCGCCGCGGCTGAGCGGCGGCCTGCCGACGGTCTTCGTCGAGGCGACCAGCCCGAACGGCGCACCGGCGTCGTACCCGGCCACGCTTCCGATCGTCGGCGACGTCGGCAACATCACGCTTACGTTCAGCCCAGGCCCGGGGGCGCAGCTCCCGCTGGGCACATCGCGGGTCAGCGTCCTCGCCGAGGATCAGGGCGGGAACTACGCGCGGTTCTTCGTGACGGTCGTCGTCCGCGACACGACGCCACCGGTGATCACGGCCCCGAACATGACCGTCGAGGGGAACACCACCGGCGGCGCGATCGTCTCGGTGTACGCGGCGACGGCGACCGATGCGGTCGGACCGGTCACCCTTACCTACTCGCTCCCGCCCGGCTCGTTCTTCCCGATCGGGAAGACCACGGTGACCGTGACCGCGACCGACGGCGCGGGGAACTCTTCGACGAAGACCTTCACCGTGACCGTGCGCGACACGACACCGCCAGTGTTCACATTCGTGAGCCCGAACCTGACGGTCGAGGCGACCGGCAAGAACGGCGCGGTCGTCCAGTATGCGAACGCGACGGCCACGGATGCCGTCGGGCCGGTGACGATCACGTATTCGAAGGCCTCGGGCTCGACGTTCGCGCTCGGGACGACGACCGTCACCGTCACGGCGAAGGACGGCGCCGGCAACAAGACGACGGCGACCTTCACCGTGACCGTCGTCGACCGGACGCCGCCGACCATCACGTCGATCAGCGGCAATCTGACCGTCCAGGCGACGAGCGCCAACGGCGCAGTTGTGAAGTACGCGGCCGCGACGGCGACCGACGCCGTCGGCCCGGTGACGATCACTTACTCGGTGGCGTCCGGCTCGACCTTCGGCTTCGGGACGACCGTCGTCACGGTCACGGCCAAGGACGCCGCCGGGAACTCGACGAGCCAGACGTTCACGGTGACGGTCGTCGACACGACGCCGCCGCAGATCACCTCGGTCAGCGGCAACCTCACGATCGAGGCGACGAGCGCGAACGGCGCGATCGTCAACTACGTGCTGGCGAAGGCGACCGACGCAGTCGGGCCGGTGACGATCACGTACTCGCAGGCTTCGGGCACGATGTTCAAGCTCGGCACGACGGTCGTGACGGTGACCGCCCGCGACGGGCACGGGAACACGACGAGCCAGACGTTCACGATCACCGTGCGCGACACGACGCCGCCGGTCTTCACGTTCTTGCCGGCCGACATCACGGTGTTCGCGACACCGACCGTTGGTGCTGCGTCCGGCGCGATCGTGACGTATCCGCCCGCCGTCGCAACCGACGCTGTCAGCGCGGTGAAGATCACCTACTCGACGCCGTCGGGAGCATTCTTCCCAATCGGTACGACTGTCGTCACCGTCACAGCGACCGACACGGCTGGGAACGTGTCGAAGCGAACGTTTCGCGTGATCGTGCGCCGCCCCGGTTAGCAGGGGGTGGGCGCACTTCTGCGAAGGTCGTGACTGCGACCGAACGTCGAATCGCGACGCAGCAGTGGCCGCCTACTTCTTTGCCAGCCCGGGCTCGTCGGGCAGCACGCTCCTGGCGATGTAGGCGCCGAGCGCGAGGGACGTCAGGATCCCCACGCCCCAGATCAGGAGCGTCGCCACGAGCCAGGTCTTGATGCCGTGGATCGACAGCCCGCGCAGGAGCAGGTCGGCGATCAGGAGGACGATGAACGCGGCGATCAGCGAGCCGACGATCGCGAGGAACGGCGCATACGTCCGGACGACCGCTGTGACCACCGGCCGGACGAACAGCGCCAGCAGCGTGAACGCCACGAGGACGATTCCAAAGTCGCCGACGCTGAGGTGGAAGCCGGAGAGCGCCGTCGAGGCCACGAGCAGCGCCGCCGCGTTCGCGCCGAGCGCCACGAGCGTGCCGCGCAGGATCCGCCTGCCCCTGAGTCGCATCCCAGGACTGTATGCGGGACACGCTTTACATGCCTATTACCCGCGGGCAGGGTCGAGGCGGGAAAACTACGACGGAGTACGACGTAGTCGCCGAAGGGGGCTGGGAGTGGCCCACGTGGAAATCCACCGCGGCGAGGGAGCGCCGGCGTGGCTGCTGGTCGGCCTGACGGTGGTCGCCTTCGCCGCCCTGCCCCTCTGGATCCGCTTCGGCGGCACCTCTCCCGGGCCGCTCCCGCCGGTCCCAAGCAATCCGCTCGCGATCCTCGAGGGCGGCCAGAAGATCGCCTTCGCCGCGGGCGATCTCAGCCGCGGCGACGGGCTCGTCTGCGAGAGCCAGGGCCTCCGCGTCGGTGCCTGGGTTCCGAAGCCCGGCCTCACCTCGCACGCGGTTCTCGTCGGCCCGAACTGGACGGCGACCATCCGCATTCACGCCCGCACCAACGGAGTCGTAATCGCCCGCTGCGCGTGACCCGGCCCGCCCACGCCAGTCCCTAGAACGAGGGACGCCGCGGCTCAACGGGGGGCTTGGATGAGCCGATAGGCCACGTGAGGCAGGAGGCGATAAGCCCGTGGGCTCGACCCACGGCAGGAGAGCAGATTTTGATGCCTGCGGAGGCACGCAAGGACAACAGCGTTCGTCGAGCCGCGACCATTGTCGTCGGCAGGCTCCGCACGCTTCGCTCCGAGGCCGGCTTCACGCTGATCGAGATGGTGCTCGCGACGCTGATGCTCGCGATCATCTCGGCGCCGGTCGGCGCCATCCTCGCGTCGGGCGCCGCGATCGGCAGCCTGGCGCGCGAGCGCACCGGTGCCGATCAGATCGCGCAGGCCCAGATCGAGTCGCTTCGGGCGATTCCGTACACGCAGGTCGGGATCACCAACGGAAACCCGTCCGGGACTCCTTGCTGCGAGCACGTCGACGACGCTGCCGTCGGGCGAGGCGATCACGATCACGCGCGCCGTCACGTGGGTCGCCGACCCGATCCCGACCGCGTTCGTGACGAACGCCGACTACAAGAAGGTCGTCATCACGATCACGCGGAACAGCGACAACCGCCAGCTGACGCAGAAGACGACGTACGTGTCGTCGGCGTCCGCGCCGCCGTTCGCCGGCTCGACCTGGACACAGGTCAAGCGCCAGTTTGTCGACGCCGTCACCGCTGCGGTTCTTCCGGGAGTCTCCGTCAACCTCACGGGCGGGCCGAAAAGCGAGAACCGCACCGACACGACCGACGGCTCCGGCACCGTCATCTTCCCGGCGCTCACGAGCAGCTCGACGAGCACGCCGGTGTTCACCCTCGCATCGACGCTGACCGGCTACAGCGTCTACCCGGACGACCTCTCTCCCGGCGCCGCCTCGTCGATCGGCTCCACGCCGGGCCTCAACTCGACCGGCCTGCTCCGCATGTACAAGCCCGTCTCGCTGACGGTGAACCTCCTGACCTCCGCCGGCGCCGCGTGGACGACCGGCGCGACGCTCACTCTCGACTCGTCCCGGTGCGGCAAGCAGTCGATCTCGGTCCCGAGCGGATCGAGCTCGACGACGATCACGACCTGCGATACCTGGAACGGGAAGACCGTATCGCTGCCGCCGAACGTCCTCGGGCAGGTGCCGGTCTTCGACAAGTACTTCGCCACGATCAACTCCGGCGCGAACTGGGGCGCGACGTCGGCCTCCGGCGTGACGGTGCCGTCGAGCTACCCGGGGACGCTCACGCAGTCGGTGAACGTGCAGATGTCGTCGACGACGTACACCGTCTCCAACAACAAGGTGATCACCGTCACCGTCAAGAAGGCCGGCAGCAACGACGCCGCCGCCCGCGTCGAGCTCACCGGCGGCCCGGCCAACATCTACCTCTTCGGCGTCACGAACGGCAGCGGTCAGGTCAGCTTCACGGTGCCGTCGACCTCGACGGCCGCGACGTACACCATCAACGCCAACGACATGGGCGTACAGAAGGTCACGACCACGACGAGCGTCTCGTCGGCGACGAGCACGCCCATCTCCATCACAGTGACCGTCGTCTGATGCGTGCGCGGGTCAAAGAGCTCGTGCACGACGAGAGCGGGTTCACGCTGGTCGAGCTCGCCGTTGCGATGCCGATCATGCTGATCGTCGTCGGCGGGATGATCGTCGTGCTCACCACCCTCACGCACTTCAACAGCCAGAACCAGGAGAAGCTGACGCTTCAGACGGAGGCGCGGTCGGCGCTGAACAAGATGGAGACGGAGGTCCGCGGCGCCTTCTACGGCGACGGCGTGACCACGCCGATCTCCGCCGGCACCGCGACCTCGATCACGTTCACGACTCCGGACGAGTACGCAGCGACCGTCAGCGGCAGCACGCTCTCGACCTTTCATCTCCAGCAGATCTCGTACCAGGTCTCGACCAAGCTTCTGCAGCGGCAGTTCAGGACGAGCTCGAACGTGTATCCGGCCGCTCCGCCGTGGACGTTCCCGGGCTCGATGAGCACGTGGACGACCGTCGTCGGCTCGGCGGGGTCGGTCACGAACACCGACGTCTTCAGCTTCTACACCCAGGCCGGCTGCCAGGCCACGCCGCCGACGCCGATGTCGTTCCCGCTGTCGACGACGAACGGGATCCAGTGCGTCGGCGTGAAGCTCACGCTCGCCACCGTCGGCGGCGACGGCGCCACCCAGCCCGATTCCTTCACGGTCACCGACCTGATCGCGATCCGGGGGAACGCGTGATGAGCCTTCGCGCGCGCGTACGGACGCTGCGTTCCGATGAGCGCGGCTTCGCGATCATCCTCGCCGTCGCCCTGATGACGCTCGTGACGATCGCGTCGTTGACGATCATGACCCTCGCGCAGGGCGAGGACAGCCACAGCCGGCGCGACCAGAAGATCGACAGCGCCTACCAGGCGGCGGAGGCCGGCACGAACGCGTATCTCTCCGATCTGACCGAGAGCAACATCTTCTGGAGCGCCTACATGGCGAAGGGCGAGGCGACGCGGACCGACTCCAGCAACAACGCGCATGTGAACGACTGCACGACCACGATCGACAGCTGCTCCGACCTCGCATGGTCGTCGGGAACCACGTGGACGTACAAGACCGCGCGGGCCAGCGACAAGGGCTGGTGGACGCTCGGCACGACGACGCAGAACACGTACCAGTATCTGATCCAGGTCTACCCGCCGAACGGGGCGCTCTCCGGCATCGCCCAGGTGATCACGCGCATCGACGTGACCGGCCGTCCGTCCGGGGACACCAACGTCGCGGACTGGCGGACGATCGAGACGCTGATCCGCCCGTCGGCGCTCTCCGACTTCCAGGCGTTCCTCGCCACGAGCATCACCTACGGAACGGACGCGACGACGACCGGCCCGATCTTCGTCGGCGAGGACAGCGGCGGCAACCCCGGCAACTTGACGCACCAGGGGGTCGCCAAGGCGAACCTCTACGCCGAGGGAACGGTGACGGTCAGCGCCGGAACGCTTCAGAACGGCGCGCAGAAGTACGACAAGAACTCGAGCCCGACCGCGCTCTGCAAGCTGAACAACTGCGCGACGGTTCCGTTCTCGAACTTCGCCAACACCTTCACGACGCTCTCGCAGGCTGCGAGCGCCGGCGGCGGCATCGTGCTCGCGACGACCGACAACGGGAACGCAGCTCTCAGCGGTCAGAGCCCTGCGTACACCGTCGATGCGTGGCGGCTCGACTTCCTGTCGAACGGCACCGTCAACGTCCAGTCGTGCAAGAAGTACGTCAACGCGACTCCGACGACGTTCAACGTTTGGGACGGGATGACGGCTCCGGTGTGCGGCCACCTGGTCAACAAGACGGTGCCGGCGAACGGCGCGATCTACTCCAACACGGACGTGATCGTCGACGGCGTCGTCAAGGGCAAGGTCACGGTCGGGACGCCGGGCAACGTCATCTACGGCGGCAACACGAGCTACGCTACCAACGGCGTCGACGTGCTCGGGGTCGAGGCGACCGGGACGATCTACATCCCGCCGTGGGCGTTGGACTCGACCGGGAACATCAACATCTGGTCGGCGCAGTTCGCGCTCAACGGCCCCTGGGTCGCCGACCCGAGCTGTAACGGCTCGTCCGGCAACAACTGGTACACGACGAGCCCGACGAACTGCCATGCCTCGAACACGGTGTGCAAGCAGAGCCCGGCCCCGTACGGCAGCCCGCAGACCTGCGGCATGACCTTCCACGGCTCCTCCGCCGTGTACGGCCAGTCCGGCAGCGCAATCAGCATGGCCAACATGTTCCAGGTGCGCTCGTACAACTACGACAGCAACCTGCTCTTCGTACAGCCACCGTACTGGCCATCGCTGGGCAACGCCTTCACGATTCTCGTCCAGCGCCAGATATAACGGTTCCCGATTGACTGGCTCGCCGCGAGCCGTCAACCTAGGGCCGTGGCGTCGGTCGCGATCGAGGGGGAGGACACCCCGCCGCTCCAAAAGGGGCTGAAAACCGGCGCGCTCGGCTTCATGTCGAGCGTCGTCATCGGCGTCGCCTCGACCGCCCCGGCGTACAGCCTCGCGGCGACCCTCGGCTTCGTGACGGCGATCGCGGGGATCGCGTACCAGGCGCCGGTCGTCATGGTGCTCGCGTTCGTGCCGATGCTGCTGATCGCGCTCGGCTACAAGTACCTGAACCAGGCCGACCCGGACTGCGGCACGACGTTCACGTGGGCGCGGGCGCGCGTTCGGCCCGATCACCGGGTGGCTCGGCGGCTGGGGGATCCTCTACGCGGACGTGCTCGTGATGGCGAGCCTGTCCCAGATCGCCGGCAGCTACACGTTCCTCCTCTTCGGCAGGGACGACCTCGCGGGCAGCGCACTCTGGGTCGGCGTCGCCGGCGTGATCTGGATCGTGCTGATGAGCGCGATTTGCTACGTCGGGATCGAGGTCTCCGCGAAGACGCAGTGGTACCTGCTCGGAGCGGAGATCGTCATCCTCGTCGTCTTCTCCGTCGTCGCGCTGGCGAAGGTGTGGACGGGACACGCGCCGGGAAGCGTCAACCCGTCGTGGAGCTGGCTCAACCCGTTCGACATCGGCTCGTTCGGCGCGCTGAACGACGGCCTGCTGCTCGCGATCTTCATCTACTGGGGCTGGGACACCTCGGTCGCCGTGAACGAGGAGACCGAGGACGCAACCCAGACGCCGGGCAAGGCGGCGGTCGTCAGCACGTTCCTGCTGCTCGGGATCTACCTTCTCGTCTCGGTCGCCGCGCTGGCGTTCCACGGCGTCGGCTTCCTGAACAACAACTCCGACGACGTGCTCAGCGCGCTCGGCAAGGGCGTGCTCGGCTCGCCGTGGGACAAGCTGCTGATCATCGCGGTGCTCACGTCGGCGTCGGCGTCGACGCAGACGACGATCCTGCCGACGACACGCGCGACGCTGTCGATGGCGACGCACGGCGCGATCCCGAAGCACTTCGGCCGCATCCATCCGAAGTACCTGACTCCGAGCGCGTCGACGATCTGGATGGGCATCGTCTCGATCATCTGTTTCGTGACGCTGAACTCGGTCTCGGGCAACATCCTCTCGGACTCGGTCACCGCGACCGGCTACGGGATCGCGTTCTACTACGGGCTGACCGGATTCGCGTGCTTCTGGTACTTCCGGCGCGAGCTGACGAAGAGCGCGCGCAACTTCATCCTCGTCGGGCTCGCGCCGCTGATCGGCGGCATCGTCCTGTTCGCGATCCTCGGCGACGCAATCGACCAAGGACTGAATCCCGACAACTCGTCCGTCGGCCACGCGTGGCTCGGCGTCGCGCCGCCCGTCGCGATCGGCGGCGTCGGCCTCGCGGTCGGGATCGTCTGGATGATCGTGCAGCGGATCGTCGCGCCCGATCCGTTCTTCCGCTGGAAGCGCGAAGTCGCGGATCCGGCGGTGCTCGCGGCTACGCCCGCGTCAGCGCAACAACCGGGATAACGCGCTCGGTCTTGTCCTGGTACTCCTGGAAGGCCGGCACGCGCGCGGCCTGCTCGGCGAACACTCGGTCGCGCTCCTCGCGCTCGAGCGTCGTCGCAACTGCGTCGTACTGCTCGGCGCCGACCTCGACGCCGACATGCGGATTCGCGACGAGATTCAGGTACCAGTCCGGGTGATTCGGCGCGCCGGCCTTCGACGCGAACACGAACAGCCGGTCGCCCTCGCGCACGAACACCATCGGCGTCGTGTGCGCCTTGCCGCTCTTCCGGCCGGTCGTCGTCAGGAGCAGGAGATCGCGCCCGTCCCAGTGTCCGCTGAGCCTGCCGGCGTTCGCGCGGAACTCCTCGATGATCTGCGTGTTGTAGTCGCTCATGCGACCGAGGTTACGTGAAGACGTTGACCGCGCGCGCAATCACGAGGCCGAGGATCGCGAGCGAGACGAGCGCCTGGACGGCCATCGAGAGCTTGGCCCAGCGCGCGAGCGGCATCACGTCGGTCGGGCTGAAGGCGACGCTGTTCGTGAGACCGAGATAGAGGTAGTCCCAGAAGATCGGCCGCCATCCGGGCGGCGCCAGCTCCGGATTGAGCTGCTGCGGAAAGGCGAGGTCGGGGAACTGCCGCGGGTTCGCGAGGCGCGCCGCCGGCCCGCCGCCGTCGAACTCCCAGTACAGCAGCGCGAATGCGACGTTGTTCGCGAGCCAGACGAATGCGCCGTACGCGAGCAGCGTCCCGGCAGAGTTCGTCGCGGCGCCGCCGCTGATCAGCACGTAGATCAGGATGCAGGTCCCGTACAGCGCCGCCGCGACGAGCAGGCCGACGAGCGCGATTCCGAGGCGCCGCACCTTCGCCCGCGGCGTCGTCGCCGAGCGGCCGCGTGCGATCAGGGCGATCAGGAGGGCAATCTCGACGGCGGGGATCGCCCACCGTCCGCTACCGCCGCGATGCACGTTCAGCGCGAGGCTGAGGACGAGGTTGAGCACGATCAGAACGAGCACCGCCGCGGCGGGCGGCCAGATCGACTCCGGGCGCGCTTGCATCGGCTGACCCTAACGCCACTCGCAACGAGGCGTCGCCGGCCGCGTCAGAATGACGCGGTGAAGGTCGCGATCATCGGCGGCGCCGGCGGCGTCGGCGCGTCCACGGCGTTCAACCTGCTCCGCGACGGCGGCGCGGACGAGATCGTGATCCTCGACAGCCGGCCGCCGCACATCACGTCGCACGTCATGGACTTCCAGCAGGTCGTCGAGCAGGCGCCGGGGACGTCGGTGCGCGGCGGCGACGAGTCTGACCTCGAGGACTCGGACGTCGTCGTGATCACGGCCGCCGTACCGCTGACGGTCAACACGTCGCGCCTCGTCTACCTCGAGCAGAACGCTGCGATCGTCGACGAGGCGGCGCGCGCGCTCCCCGCCGGCTGGGGCGGCGTCGCGATCGTCGTCACGAATCCCGTCGATCCGCTCGTGATCCGGTTTCGCGAGCACACGGGTCTCGATCGGCACCGCGTGCTCGGCTACACGCTCAACGACACGCTGCGGCTCCGCACCGGGATCGCGCACGCGATCGGCGCGTCCCCGGGCGCCGTCGACGCGTGGGTGCTCGGCGAGCACGGCGACTCGAGCGTTCCGCTGTGGAGCCGCGTGAAGGTCGACGGCGCACCGCGGACGCTGACGGCCGACGAGGCAGCTTCGGCGGAGGAGTACATCCGCACCTGGTACGTGCGACACGTCGCGCTCGACTCCGGCCGAAGCTCGACGTGGACGTCGGGTCTCGGCGTCTCGCGGATGGTGACTGCGATCTGCACCGACGCCGGGGCCGTGTGGCCCGCATCAGTCGTGCTCGCAGGCGAGTACGGGATCGACGGGTCGGCGGTGAGCGTGCCCGTGACGCTCGGCGCCGGCGGCGCGCGCGACGTTCTCGAATGGGAGCTCGCGGACGACGAGCTCGCGGCGCTTCGGGCGTCCGCCGAGGTCGTTCGTGAGCTGGCGCAAAAACCAACGACGGGGAGGACGCGGTGAAGGCAGCGATCATGAACCGGTACCACGAGCCGCTCGAGTTCGTCGAGCTGGCGCAGCCTGAGCCGCGACGTCCGCGCGACGTCGTCGTCCGCGTCGGCGGTGCGGGCGTCTGCGCGACCGACCTGCACGCCGTCGACGGCCTGATGGAGCCCGCGGGCGTGACCTTGCCGCGCGTGCTCGGCCACGAGAACGCGGGCTGGATCGCGAGCGTCGGCAGCGACGTGACGACGGTGGATGAGGGCGACGCCGTGCTCGTCTACCCACCGTTCAGCTGCGGTCTGTGCGTCTCGTGCCGTCGCGGCAACGACATGCATTGCGTCCGCCACGACTTCACCGGTCTCTCGCTCGACGGCGGCTTCGCCGAGTTCGTCCTCGTCGACGAGCGCTCGCTGATCAAGCTGCCGGCGGGGATCGAGCCCGCGGCGATCGCGCCGCACGCCGACGCGGGAGTCACCGCGTACCACGCCGTGCGCCGGCTCGAGCATCTCGCCCGTCCGGGGACGACCGCGGCGGTGATCGGTATCGGCGGTGTCGGCCACATCGCGCTCCAGCTCGTCCGCGAGCTCGGGTCGAGCCGGATCGTCGCGATCGACACCGACGAACGACGGCGCAAGCTTGCGGCGCAGCTCGGTGCCGACGTCGTCGTCGAGCCCGCAGGCGCGGCGGAGGCAGTGAACGAGCTTTCAGGCGGCCGCGGCGCGGATCTCGTCTTCGATTTCGTCGGAACAGACGCGACACACGCGGCGTCGCTCGCGCTCCTCGCGCGCGGCGGGACGTACTCGGTGATCGGCTACGGCGGCACCGTGAGCTGCGGCTCCGCGGACATCGTCGTCAGCGAGCACGCGATCGTCGGCAACCTCGTCGGCACCTGGATCGATCTCTGGGAGCTCGTCCAGCTCCATGCCGACGGTCGCGTCAAGCTTGTGTCGACGACCTATCCGCTCGACGACGTGAACGAGGTGCTGGCGCTTCTCCGCGACGGCGAGATCACCGGCCGCGCGGTGCTCGTTCCCTAAAACCGCTGCAAAGTCGGCTATTTGCCGAAACGCGGGAACCGTTTCGTCGCGCGACGCAGCTCGAGCGCGCCCGAAGCGAGCGAGAGCAGCGACGACCGGCCACGCGGCGAGCGCGCCCGCAGGACGCGGCCGGTGACGAGGACCGCGGCGAGCGCGATCACCTGGCCTCCGAGCACGATCCGGTTCACGTCGACCGCGGGCTTCCACGTGACGGTCTCGCCATCGATGATCCACGCACCGCTCGGTCGCGCGATCAGGCCGAACCCGCCGCCGCCGCCCGAGTCCGAGTCGCCGTGCTCGCCGACACCTCCGCCGCCGCCGCCGCGGACGGCCGCCGCCGGGATCACCGTGAGGCCGTTCTTCTCGTAGGGATCCCCGTACACGCGCTTGACGCTGACGGCATCACGCGCGCTCGAGAGCAGGTCCTGAAGCTCCATGGCTCCTCCTTTCGCTACGAGAGGAGTCTAGAAGAGCTGTGCCGCGAGCTGCTCGATCGTCGCCGGCTTCTCGCCGGTGACGGCCTCGTAGTCGCCGGTGACGACGTCGAGCTCGCCCGCGCGGAGTGCCGCATAGACCGAGAGACCGACGTCGAGATGCCAGCCGGTCTGTCCCGCGGCTGTCCAGCGCTCGACCCAGTCGGCGTCGGTCGCCGGTTCGTAGCGGAACTCGCGGCCGGTCGCGCGCGAAGCGATCGCCGCCAGCTCGCCGAGCGACACCGACTCCGGCGTGACGATGTCGTAGATCT
The DNA here is from genome assembly GCA_963718385.1 of uncultured Actinomycetes bacterium. Lineage (GTDB taxonomy): Bacteria > Actinomycetota > Thermoleophilia > Gaiellales > Gaiellaceae > Palsa-739. The sequence continues at coordinate 176,847 of CAVQZE010000005.1, read as the reverse complement.
TGCCCTCGTGGCCGTCCTCGGTCAGCGTCCGCGCGACGACGCGCGCGAGCTCGGGCCGCCACGAGAAGCTCATCCGCGCGTCGCCGGCGGGCTCGCGCGCGACGTCGTCGCGGTCGAACCAGCCCGCCATGTCGTCGGCGTACATCGTGTTGCGGACCGCAGTGAACGGGACTCCGGCTTCCGCGAGCATCGCCTCCGTCGCGCCGTGCGTGCGCGCGTGGAGGAAGATTGCGTCCGGTCCGGCGTTTGCGAAGGAGAGGTAGACGACCTGCGCGACGCCGGCGCGCGCAGCCGCCTCGATGAACGAGCGGTGCAGCGGAACGCGGCGCTCCGGCGACTCGTGCAGCGAGACCATGAAGACGCGGTCGCCCGGTTTCAGCGCGTCCGCGAGCCGCGCCGGGTCGCCGTAGTTGGCCGCGACGACCTCGGCGCCGCCGATCTGCGGCGCGCGCGCCGGGTCGCGGACCACGAGACGCATCGGCACGCCGAGCTGCGCGAGCTCCTGTGCGACGAGCCCGCCGACGTGGCCGGTGGCTCCGGTGACGACGATCATCAGGCCGGCGGCGTGCCGTACGTGTGGAAGCTCTCGACGGTCTTCACGCGCCACGCCTGGCCGAGCTTCCGCTCCTCCTCCGTCCAGACGACCGTCGGACGCTCCGGGTCGTAGACGAAGTAGCCGCCGGTCGTGACCTCGATCCGGTTGCCGCCCGGCTCGTACCCGTAGAGGAAGAAGCCCTGCGCGACGCCGTGCTTGGACGGTGCCGCCTCGATGAAGATGTCGTTCTCGAGGAAGAGGTCGGCAGCGCGCAGGCATTCCTCGCGCGTGTCGACCCAGAACGCGAGGTGATGGAGACGGTTGTGCGCGCCGACGGCGTCTTCGACGTAGATCAGCTCGTGCGCCTGGATCGTCAGGCTCATCCACGCGCCGGTCTCGCGGCCGCTGTCGAGGATGATCTGCTCGTAGAGGCGGTAGCCGAGGACGTCCGTTGCGAACGCGCGGCATGCGCCGACGTCGGCGGCGAGCAGGTTCACGTGATCGAGCTTCTTCACGGACGCGCCGCGGCCGACGTAGCGCATCGGCTGGTTCTTCAGCGACGGCCGGAGATGCTCCGGGGCGACGTAGCGCTCGGTCTCGAAGTAGAGCTCGAAGACGTGGTCGTCCGGGTCGGTGAACCGATACGCGGGACCGTGGCCGTGGTCGCCGTCGATCCAGCCGATGCCGCGGCCGCTCGCCTCGATCAGCGCGACGCGCCGCGCGAGCGCGTCGGCGCTCCACGCGCGGATGCCCATGTGCCCGATCCCCGACGTCGCCGACTCGGTCAGCTTGAGGCTGTACCGCTCGTAGTCGAACCAGCCGCGGAGATAGACGGAGCCGCCGTCCTGCGCCTCGATCTCCATCCCGAGCACGTCGACGAAGAAGCGCAGGCTCTCGTCCGGCTTCGGCGTCAGCAGCTCCGCGTGGCCGATGTGCGCGAGGTCGGTCACAGCGAGTCGATGACCTGCGGCGTCACGCGCTGGAACGCCTCGGCGTAGCGGATCGCGCTGTTGCCGGACGAGCGGCGCGCATGGTTCGCGCGGTGGCCGGCGCGCTCCGCGTAGTACGTCTGGAGGTACGCCTGCGCCTTCATCTCCGCCATCGCCGCCTGCTTCTGCTCGAACACCGCCGTGATGTCGACGAACGTCGTCGGCGTGAAGTTGCAGAGCTCCGGCTGGTGCGGCTCGAAGAGGAAGAACTCCGGCGGCTTGACCGTCGCGAACGCGCTCGGGATCCCCGCGCCTGCGGCGAGCGAGCGCGCGCGCTCGACCGCGAAGAACGCGAGGCCGTGATCCGGGTTGAACGGATCTTTGTCCGTGTGCGTGACGAGGACGTCGGGTGCGACCTCGCGGATGCGCTCCGCGATCAGCTCGAGCGCGGCGCCGTCGATCTCGAGCGGATAATCGCCGAGGTCGAGGCACGTGAATGTCGCTCCGAGCGCGGCAGCCGCGCGCTCCGCTTCGCCGTGCCGGATCTTCTTCACGTTCTCGATCGTCTGGCCCGGCTCTTTCCAGAGCTCGCCGGACTCGCCGCGCTCGCCGTACGACAGCGCGAGCACGTGCGCCTCGCCGCCCGCGGCCGCCACGACCGCGGCAGCGCCGCCCGCGCGCCAGACGAAGTCGGCTGAATGTGCGCCGATGACGAGGATCCGCTTCGCGCTCACGCGGCCACCCCCGCGACGCGCCTCGAGTTCACAACGCCCATCGTCACGACCTCCTCTTCGTCGAACCCGGCCGCGAGCAGCCGGTCGACGAGGAGCGCGAGCCCGTCCTCGACCGGCGGGTTCTGGATCTGGCCGAGGTCGGTGGAGAGCACCGAGTGCTCCGGCCCGACCTCGCGGATGTGGTCGAGCCAGTCCTCCCACGACACCTTGCCGGTGTGCGGCGTCGTGAAGCAGCGCTCCAGCAGCGCACCTTTTGCGGCGAGCTCGCGCTGCGTCTCGACGGAGAGCTGCTGCGTCGGGAACTCGGGGTGCGTGACGACGACGTCGCGCACGCCCTCCTCGAACGCGGCCTCGACGACGGAGACGATCTCCGCTGCGTCGAGGTGCCCGGTGGCGAGCAGCATCCCGTGGCGCGCGATCGCGGCGAGCACGACGCGCGTCTCCGGGAGCACGCGTCCGTCCGCGTCGACGACCGGAACCGGGTCGACGGCGATGCCCTGCTCGCGGAGCTCGGTCTGGAGCTTCGCCCACGCAGGCGGCACGACGCCCTCGGGAAGCGCCGCGTGCTCGCGGTGCTCGTTCTCGGCGTCGACGGTCGGGAACCAGACCGTCCGCGCGCCCTCCCGGGCCGCGATCTCGACCGCGAGCGGGTTCATTCCGCCGACGGCGGCGTTGAGCGTGATCGCGCCGAGCGCCGTCACTTCCGGGACGACGCCGCGGACGACGGCGGCCCGCTCGGCGGTCGAGCAGTAGTGGGACTTGAGGATGAAGCCGGCGAGGCCGAGCTCCGCGAAGCGGTGCGCGAGCGTGACGTCGTCGATCTTCCGCTCGACGACGTCGGGCGCGACGTGGATGTGGGTGTCGAAGGCGCCGTGGAGGAGCTCCCGGGCGCGTTGGGACGGGACAAGGTCGGTCATGTTGAGATACTCGCTGAATGTCGACCGTCCGTGACGCAGTACTCGATCTGATGCGCCGTCTCGACCTGACGACGATCTTCGGGAACCCCGGGTCGACCGAGATTCCGTTCCTCACCGGACTGCCCGACGACTTCCGCTTCGTGCTCGGCCTGCACGAGGGCGTCGTCGTCGGGATGGCGAACGGGTACGCGTTGGCGCGCGGGAAGCCGGCGTTCGTGAACCTCCACACCGCGCCGGGGCTCGGCAACGCGGTCAACGCGCTCGTGTGCGCGCGGGACAACCGCGTGCCGCTGGTTGTGGTCGTCGGCCAGCAGGACCGGCGCCAGCTGGCCCGCTCGCCGTTCCTCACCGGGCGGAGCCTCGAGCGGCTCGCCGGCGACTATCCCGTGTGGACGACGCAGCCGGCGTGCGCGCAGGACGTCCCGCGGCGCGATCGAGCGCGCGTGGCACGAGTCGCAGGTGGCGCGCGGCCCGGCGCTCGTCGTCGTGCCGATGGGGGACTGGGACGAGCCGGCGGACGAGGACGGCACCGCGGCCGGGTCGCCGGAGCGGCTGTTGCGCGCGCAGGGGGTCGACGCGGCTGCGGCGGACGAGGTCGCTGCGCTCGTCGGCGCGGCGAAGTCGCCGGCGCTCGTCGTCGGTGCGGGCGCGGACAGCGCCGAGGGCTGGGCCGGAACGGTTGCGCTCGCGGAGCGGCTCGCGTGCCCCGTGTGGCAGGAGCCGTTCGGCGCGCGCGCGGGGTTTCCGCAGGATCACCCGTTGTTCGCCGGGCATCTCCCGTGGAGCCGCGCCGGGATGCGCGAGACGCTCGCGCCGCACGATCTTGTCGTGGCGGTCGGCACGCCGGCGTTCCGGCTCTACATCTTCGATCCCGGCCCGACGGTCGTCGCCGGCACGCGCGTCGTCGTCATCGGCGACGACGCGGACGAAGTGTTGCGCAGCCCGGCGGACCTCGGGCTCGTCGCGCCGCCCGGGCCGGCGTGCGTCGCGGTCGCGGAGCGGCTCGAGCCGCGGGGCGCGCTTCCGTCGGAGCCGCTGCATCGCGTGCCGCCGGCGCCTGTCGCCGCCCGGCGAGGGCGACCCGCTGCGTGCAAGTCACGTTCTCGACGCGCTCGCGACGCGGCTGCCGCACGACGTGATCCTCGTCGAGGAGGGCCCGTCGACGCGGCCGGAGACGTTGGCGCGGATCCCGGCGCGCGAGCCGATGGGTCTCGTGAGCGTCGCGAACGGCGCGCTCGGCTTCGGGATCACCGCCGCGATCGGCCTGCGGATGGGTCAGACGGAGCGGCCGGTCGTCGCGCTGCTCGGCGACGGCGCGTCGATGTACATGATCCAGTCGCTCTGGAGTGCGGCGCGCTACCGGGCCGGCGTGCTGTTCGTCGTGCTCGCGAACGGCGGCTACCGCGTGATGGACGCGCTCGCGCGCGACACCGGCAAGCCCGGCGCGTGGCCCGCGTTCGAGGACATCGACTTCGTCTCGCTCGCGCGCGGCCTCGGCTGCGACGCGACGAGCGTCTCGACGTACGACGAGCTGATCCGCGTGCTCGACGAGCATCTGCCGACGATCGCGTCGCGCACCGAGCCGCTGCTCGTCGAAGCGAAGATCGCGCCGGACGCGTAGCGCGTACAGCAGGTGCCCGGCACCAGAACCGCCTCAGGTGCCTGGCACCTGGACGGCGTTTGGTGCCAGGCACTTGATGACGACTTCGTCACGAGGAGTGGGCGAGTGCCTCCGTGGAGCGGGATTGCGGGCGCGCGAAAGTGTGGCTGCTTGCTCGCGAGAGTGTCCAAGCGGTCTACGGCGAGAGCTCGCGGAGCCAGCCGGCGGCCGCTTCGGCAACCCGCGGCTCGACGCCGAGCGAGCGCAGCAACTCGGCCGCCGCTTCCATCTCGTCGACGCGGCGGCGTGCGTGCGTGACGCTGCCTTCGAGCAGCCGCGTCAGGAGCGCGGCGTCCGCATCCGTGAGCGTCGCCGCGATGTCGTCGCGCAGCCACGGCTCGCACCGCGCAGCGCGGGCGGCGGCGAGCGCCTCGATCGCGGCCGCGGCCAACCCCTTCATAAAGACACTGCGGAGCAGCTTGCGCGCCGACGCCGCGCCCGCTCCACCTGCCACGACCTCGACAGGAGCCCCGAGCGGCGCGAGCAACGCGGCATACGCCTCCGCACCCGAGCCCGAGACGAGACACGGCGTCCGCAAACCATCCCGCGGCACCGGCGCCAGCAACGCGACGTCCGCGAACAACGCCGGCGCGACCGCGGCCTCCGCCTCCACCTTCGTCGCGGCCGCAGCAGTGTTCAGATCCGCGAACACCGCGCCCGCGTCCAACGCCGGCGCGGTCTCGCGCGCGACGGCAACCGCCACCGCCGCCGCATTCACGCTCAGGACGAGAGCCGCGCCCGCAACCGCCGCAGCCGTCCCGTCCGCGAGCTCGACCCCATCCGGCGCCGCGGCCGCGACGGGATCCCACGCGGACACGCGCGCACCCGCGGCCGCGAGATCCCCCGCGAGCCGAGCCCCGGCCTCGCCGAGCCCGAGCACCGCAATCCGCAGTGACGTCACGTCGCCCTCAGTTCGTCGGTCGCGCTCCCGTCCCGTCCCATGCCACGGCCTCTCCTGCCGCGATCATCAGCTGCGCGAAGTCGCGGCCGTCGGCGAGCACGATGTCGGCGAGCACGCGCCCGTACTTCTCGAGCGAGCCGAGCAGCTTCTTCGAGACGAGCGTCACCGAATCGCCCGGCTTCACGAGCGTCAGCGCGAACGCATGCGCCTCCTTCCCTTTCGCGGTCGAGAGCTCGTCCGCATTGAGCCCGTCGATCCGCACGAGCGACTCGATCTGCACATGCCAGCCGAGATCGGCCCGCACGCGCATCGTGTCCCCGTCGTGCACATCGAGTACCACCGCAGGAACCGTCCACTGCACGTTGCTCATGGTTCCTCCCTACCCCTAGGAAGAGAGGAACGCTACTCGGTTTGCGCCTGCCGTACCGCATCGGAGTACGCCTTCGCGCCGCCGTGCGCGATCTGGCCGCCGTCGACCACGATCTCGGCGCCGGTGACGAACGAGGACTCGTCGGAGATGAGGTAGACGATGAGCGGCGCGACCTCCTCGGGCTGCCCGGTGCGGCCGAGCGGCGTCGCCTCGACGTTCGCCTCGCGGAACGCCGGCGCCGCGGACGCGGTCATCGGCGTCTCGATGTAGCCGGGGAAGATCGTGTTGACGCGGATCCCGCGCGGGCCGAGCTCCGTGCTCGCCACCGCGGAGAGCCCGCGGATGCCCCACTTGCTGACCGTGTAGGCGACTGCGTAGTGGCCGGTGAGGGCCGCGATCGAGCTGACGTTGACGATCGAGCCGCCTGCGCCCATCAGCGGCACCGCGGTCTGGATGCCGAGCAGCGTGCCGGTGAGGTTGATCGCGAGCACGCGATCCCAGTCGGCGAGCTCGATCTCGTCGAGCCGCGCGCGGAACGGAATACCGGCGTTGTTCACGAGCCCGTCGAGGCGGCCGTGCTCCGACTCGAGCCACGCGCCGAGCGCGCGCCAGTCGTCCGGCTGCGCGACGTCGAGCTTGCGGTACGCGACGCCGTCCGGAGTGTCGGCCTCGTCGTGGAGATCGGTGGCGACGACGGTCGCTCCTTCGGCGGCGAGCGCCTCGGCCTCGGCCAGCGCCCTGGCCGCCCGCTGCGCCGGTGACGACGACGACCTTGCCGCTGACGCGTCCCACGCAGCGGATTGAACCAGACCAACTCGCCGCGTACATTTGCACCTGTGGGCTACGTGGTCATCGCGAAGTGGACGGCACGGACCGGCGAGGTCGACCGCGTGCAGGCGGCGATCGGGAAGCTCGTGGGGCCGTCGCGGGCGGAACCGGGCTGCAGCTTCTACCAGCCGTACCGCGACCCGGAGCATCCGGAAGCCTTCTTCATCTACGAGATCTACGACGACGCGGCGGCGTACGCTGCCCACGCCGACTCGGCGCACTTCGAGGAGTTCGGGCGCGGCGAGGCGATCCCGCTGCTCGAGTCGCGCGAGGTCACCTTCTACGAGACGCTCTTCTAGCCGGCCGCGCCGCCGGCGCGGGCGAGCGCCTCCGTCGACGGCACGAAGTAGTACGCGCCCGTGAGCGGCGTTGCGTGTACCGCGTGAGCGCGTCGCGCCTGCCGTTCACGAGGCCGGCCATGCTCTCGAGCATCGCGGCGAGCGGCCGCTGTTGTGCGGCGAAGCCGACGAACATCGTCCCGTGGTCGGTGATGCCGCCGTACGGCGTGTTGCGCCGGAAGATGTCGCCGAAGACCTCCTGGTCGGTGCTCGCGACGTGCGAGTCGGGCGGCATGTCCTCGAGCTCGATGCTGTCGGGCTTCGTCCGCCCGATCACCTGCTCCTGCGTCGCCACCGGCAGCGCCTCCCACACGGCCGAGTCGTGCGCCCACTTCTGGAGTAGCAGGACGGTGCCGCCGGCGCCGTGCTCTCCATCCGGGATGACCACGAGGTCCTGCGCCTCGATCAGCGTCGGATTCTCGGTGCCGTCGATGAAGCCGGTGAGGTCGAGGTCGTGACGGTACGGCCAGCTCGAGGTCTCGTCGGCGAGCGACGCGACGCCGGCGAGCGCGGCGATCGCAGCGCGTCCGACGTCGAAGATGACGTCGTAGGCGCTGCCCGAGAGCCAGAGCACTGCGTCGTGCTGCGTCGCCGGCATCACGTAGTCGTCGACGCCGACGAGATCGGCGTTGAAGCCGGTGAGATCGGGCGGCGTGTCGTCGGGGTACGCGTCGCGCCAGAGCTCGGGCCTGAACCCGGCGACGAGGTTGACGCCGCCCATCGTCGTCCGCGGCTCGCGCAGCGAGGAGATCGCTGTGACGAGGTCGCGGCCGCTCCGCCCGGCGGCGGCGTCGAACTCGAGGTAGGCGTGCGACGCGGTGCCGAGGGCGAAGATTCCGCTTTGGGGGCTGCTCACGGCGGCAGAGTCGCATATTGTCTCGGGCCATGGCGACACGGACACTCACGCTCGAGCAGAAGGCGGCGCTCACCTCCGGGAGCGATTTCTGGCACACGGAGCCCGTGCCGGACGCCGACATCCCACGGATCATGGTCTCGGACGGGCCGCACGGCCTGCGCAAGCAGCCGGAGGACGGCGATCCGTTCGACATCGGCGGCAGCTATCCGGCGACGTGCTTCCCGCCCGCGGTCGCGCTCGCGTGCACGTGGAACGTCGAGCTCGCGCGCGCCGAAGGCGAGGCGCTCGGCGCGGAGGCGAAGGCGGGGAAGGTCGCCGTCCTGCTCGGCCCGGGCGTCAACATCCGCCGCTCGCCGCTTTGTGGCCGCAACTTCGAGTACTTCTCCGAGGATCCGTTCCTCGCCGGCGCGCTCGGCACCGCGTGGGTCGACGGCGTGCAGTCGCAGGGCGTCGGCGCCTCGCTGAAGCACTTCGCCGCGAACAACCAGGAGACCGACCGGCTGCGGGTCAGCGCGCGCATCGACGACCGGACGCTGCGCGAGATCTACCTGCCGGCGTTCGAGCGCATCGTCAAGGACGCGCGCCCGCTCACGGTGATGTGCTCGTACAACAAGCTCAACGGGACCTACGCGGCGGAGAATCACTGGCTGCTGACCGAGCTGCTGCGCGACGAATGGGGCTTCGACGGTCTCGTCGTCTCGGACTGGGGTGCGGTGAACGACCGCGTCGCGTCGGTGTCGGCGGGCCTCGACCTGACGATGCCGGCGCCGGGCACCGACTACGTGCTCGTCGACGCGGTGAGCGCCGGGACGCTGGACGAGGCGGTGCTCGACGTCGCCGTCGACCGGGTGCTGACGCTGATCGAGCGGACGAGCGACGCGATCGCGGCGGACACGACGGTCGACTTCGACGCGCACCATCGCCTCGCGAAAAGTGTCGCGCTCGAGTCCGCCGTCCTGCTGAAGAACGAAGGCGGGATCCTGCCGCTCAACCCGGCCGCGGGAACCGTCGGCCTGATCGGCGAGTTCGCGCGGACGCCGCTGTTCCAGGGCCAGGGCAGCTCGCAGGTCGTGGCGACGCGCGTCGACTCTGCGCTCGAGGCGGCGACCGAGCTGCTCGGCGACCGCGTCAGCTTCGCGCCGGGCTTCGAGGTCGAGGGTGGGGAGCACGCGGGACTGCTCGCCGAGGCGGTCGAGGTCGCGCGCTCCGTCGACACCGTCGTCGTGTTCCTCGGGCTGCCGGCGTCGTACGACTCCGAGGGCGCCGACCGCGCGCACATCTTCCTGCCGCCGAACCAGCTCGCGGTGCTCGACGCCGTCGCCGCCGCGAACGCGAACGTCGTCGTCGTCCTCTCGAACGGCTCCGTCGTGTCCGTGTCCGACTGGCAGGACAAGGCGAAGGCCGTGCTCGAAGGCTGGCTCCTCGGCCAGGCGGGCGGCTCGGCGACGGTGGATCTCCTGTTCGGCAGCGCGAATCCGTCCGGGAAGCTGACGGAGACGATTCCGCTGCGGCTCGAGGACACGCCGTCGCATCTGAATTTCCCCGGCTCGGACGGCGAGGTCGAGTACGGCGAGCGGATCTACGTCGGCTATCGCTACTTCGACACCGTCGATGCGGCCGTCGCGTATCCGTTCGGCCACGGGCTCAGCTACACGACGTTCGAGTACGCGGATCTCGCGGTCGCTGCCGACGGCAGCAGCGTCACGTTCACCGTCACGAACACCGGCTCGTCCGCCGGCTCCGAGACGGCGCAGGTCTACGTGCGCGACGTCGAGTCGTCGGTCGACCGCCCGGCGCGCGAGCTGAAGGGCTTCGCAAAGGTCGCGCTCGAGCCGGGCGCGTCGCAGACCCTCACGGTCGCGCTCGACGCGCGCGCGTTCGCATTCTGGTCGCTGCGCGAAAGCCGCTGGCTCGTCGAGGCGGGCGAGTTCGAGATCCAGGTCGGCGCCTCGTCACGCGACATCCGGCTCACCGCGACGTTCGCGTCACCGGGCGACGGCGTGCCGCTGACGCTCTCCGGGCTGTCGCTGGTCTCCGAGTGGCTCGCGCATCCGACGGGCGGGCCGGTGCTGCGCGAGGCGCTGACGAACGCGGTCGGAACCGACATGCCGTTCGACCCCGAGTCGGTGATCGGACGCATGGCGCTCGGCTCACCGCTCCTCAAGTTCGTGAACTTCATCCCCGGCATGGACGCCGGGACGGTCGCTCAGCTCGTCGAAGCCGCCGCGCGCTGACGCGCGATCCACTTCCCGAGCTCCCAGCCGGCGAGGAGCACGAGCGCGGCGAGGAGGGCGAGCCCCCATTGCTGCGCCGTCAGCTGCACCGTGCCGAGCAGCCGGCGCAGCGCGTCCATCTGCGTGATCAGGAACGCACCGGCGATCTCAGCGCCGGCGATCTTGTTCATCTGCGAGCTGTTGAATGTGTCCAGGTTGAAGATGGTTCCGATCTCGCTGCGGCACTCGAACGCCGCGACGACCAGCATCAGCGAGAACGCGACGAGGCCGATCGACTGGCCGATCGCGATGTCGCCGTAGTGGTGCTTGCCGAACCAGATCAGGAACAGGTTCGCGACGGCGATGAACAGACCGACGGAGCCGCTCGTGATCTTCACGCCGGTCGTCAGGATCGAGTCGCCGCGCGGGCGAGGCCGCTGCCGCATCAGTCCGGGCGTCTCCAGGTCGAAGCCGAGCGCGACGCCGAACGGCGCGTTGACGAGGAAGTTGATCCAGAGGATCTGCGCCGGCGAGAACGGCTGGCCGGCGGCGAGGTTGAAGATGCTCGCGCCGAGGAACGTCAGGACGAACGCGACGAGCTCGAGCAGCACGAAGCGGATGTACTTGTTGAGGTTGTCGTAGAGCTTGCGGCCCTGCTCGACCGCGTAGACGATCGTCGCGAAGTTGTCGTCGGAGAGGATCATGCGGCCGGCGTTCTTCGCGACCTCGGTGCCGCTGCCCATGGCGATGCCGATGTCGGCGGCCTTGATCGCAGGCGCGTCGTTGACGCCGTCGCCGGTCATCGCAACGACGTCGCCCTTCAGCTTCAGCGTGTTGGCCAGCAGCACCTTGTGCTCCGGCGCGACGCGGCCGACGACGCCGATGTCTTCGATCCGGTCGAGCCGCTCCTGCTCCGACAGCGCGGCGAAGTCGGCGCCGAGCATCGCCTCGCCGGGGATCCCGAGCTGCTTCGCGATCGCGGCGCCGGTGATGACGTCGTCGCCCGTGACCATGCGCACGCGGATGTGCGCGGCCTGCGCGTCAGCGACGGCGGCCTTGGACTCCTCGCGCGGCGGGTCGATCATCGCGACGAGGCTCGTCATCTCGACGTCCTGGACGTACGCGAGCAGATCGCCGTTCGCGTCGAAGGTCGCGGTCTCGATGTCGCGGAAGGCCGCTGCCATCACGCGGAGACCGTCCTCGCCCATCCGCGTCATGTTCTGCTCGGCCCGCTGCTTCAGGTCGTCGTCCCACGGGATGCTCGTGCCGTTCGGAGAGCGCCGTCGACGCGCGGTCGAGCACCGACTGCGCCATGCCCTTGACGTAGCAGCGGACGACCTCGTTGCCCGCGGCGTCCTTCGTCGAGTTGAACGTCGCCATCAGCTTGTAGGTCGGGTCGAACGGAAGCGTCGCGAGCCGCGGCAGCTCCTCGCGCGTCGCCTCGATGTCGATGCCGGCCTTGTGCGCGAGCACGAGCAGCGCGCCCTCGGTCGGGTCGCCGACGACCTTGCCGTCGACGAGCTTCGCGTCGCTCGCGACGACGTAGGGGAGGATCGCGGCCTCGATCGTGTTCGTGCTGCCGGCGGCGTGGCTGATCTGCCCCTCGAGGCTGTAGCCGGTGCCGGTGATCGTGAAGCGGTCGGTCGGGTCGAGCACCTCGACGGCCGTCATCTGGTTCATCGTCAGCGTGCCGGTCTTGTCCGAGTTGATCGCCGACGTGAACCCGAGCGTCTCGACGGACGGCAGGTCCTTCACGATCGCCTTCTCCTTCGCCAGCTCGACGCTGCCGAGCGAGAGGACGACCTGGACGACCATCGGCAGCGCCAGCGGGATCGCCGCGATCGCGAGCGCGACGGCGGTGTTGAAGAGCGTCGACCACGACTGCCCGCGGTTGAGGCCGAGCGCGAACATCACGATCATCGTCAGACCGGCTGCGCCGACGATCCACAGCGTCAGCGTGTTCATCTGCTTCGTCAGCGGCGTCTCTTCGATCTCCGTCGCCGAGAGCATGTGCGCGATCTTCCCGACCTGCGTGTCGCCGCCGGTTCCCGTCACGATCATCACGCCGCTGCCGTGGGTGACCGGCGTGTGCATGAACGCCATGTTCGACTGGTCGCCTGCGCCGAGCTCGCCGTCCGCCAGAGTCGTCGCGTCCTTCGCGGCGGGAACGCTCTCGCCGGTCAGCGCGGACTCGTCGATCTGGAGCGACGTCGCCGAGACGATCCGTCCGTCCGCCGGCACCTCGTCGCCGGCCGCGAGCAGGACGACGTCGCCGACGACGAGCTCCTCGGCGGAGATCTTCGCCTCCGAGCCGTCGCGCCGTACGCGCGCGGTCGCCTCCATCATCGACTTCAGCGCGTTCATCGCGCTCTCGGCCTTGCCTGCCTGGCGCAGGCCGACGACCGCGTTGATGAGCGTGATCACGAACAGCACGACGGCGGTCGTCCACTCCTTGATCGCGAGCGACACGATCGAGGCGCCGACGAGGATCAGCTGCATGTAGCTCGTGTACTGCCCGAGGAGCCGGTGCAGCGTCGACGGCGGCTGCTCTGCCGGGAGCGCGTTCGGGCCGTTGCGCGTCAGCCGTGCAGCGGCCTCGGCAGCGCTGAGTCCCGAGTCGACCGTGACGCCGACGGCGCTCGCGACGTGGTCCGGATCGAGCGCGTACCAGCGCTGCTCGGTCGCCGGCATCAGGACGCCTCGCCCGACGCTTCGAACGGATCGGCGGCCGCGCCCTCCGGTGCCTGCGCCTCGAGTGTCGCCTTGATCTCCTGCAGCTTTGCGCGGGTCTCGTCGGTCACCGTCGGGTAGCGCGGGTCGATCTCCAGCAGCGCGTTCGCGATCACCGCGCCGGCAGCGATGCGCGCGTACCACTTGCGGTCGGCCGGGATCACGTGCCACGGCGCCCACTCGGTGCTCGTGTTGGTGAGCATCTCGGAGAACACCTTCTGGTAGTCGTCCCAGTACTCGCGCTCGCGCACGTCGGACGCCGAGAACTTCCAGTTGTGGTCGGCGAGATCGATGCGCCGGAGGAACCGCGTGCGCTGCTCCTCCTTCGACAGGTTGAGGAACAGCTTCACGACCTTGATCCCGTTGTCGGTGAGGTAGCGCTCCCAGTCGTTGATCTCGCGGTAGCGGCGCTTCCAGATCCCGGCGCCGCGCGATTTCTTCGGCAGCTTCTGCCGCTCGAGCAGCTCCTCGTGGACGCGGACGACGACGACCTCCTCGTAGTGCGAGCGGTTGAAGATGCCGATGTGGCCGCGCGCCGGCAGCTTCTGCTGGTAGCGCCAGAGATAGTCGTGGTCGAGCTCGTTCGACGACGGCACCTTGAAGCTGTGCACGTCGACGCCCTGCGGATTGACGCCGCTCATCACGTGGCGGATCGTCCCGTCCTTGCCGGCGGCGTCGAGCGCCTGGAGGACGACGAGCACGCCGTTCGTCCCCTGCGCGTACAGCCGCGACTGGTACTCCGCGAGCAGGTCGATCCCGTTCGCGAGCAGCTCCTGTCCCTGCTTCTTCGAGTCGACGCCCCGCTTGAAGGACGGGTCGAACTTCTTCGCGAGCGTCACCTTCGACCCGGGCTCGACGCGGAACTGGTCGACGAACCCGGCAATCCGTTTCTCGCGTGCTGTTGCCATGGCTGGACCCTATCGCTTGCGCTTGAGCAGGCCCTTGGCCATCTTTGTGGCCTCGTCCGGCTCCGGAGGTGGGGGAGGCGGCGGAGCGGCGACGACGATCGGCTCGGGAGCGACGAATCGGTAGCGGCTGAACGCCCCGCCGGCCGGGGAAACGGCGTCGCTCGCGCTGACGATCCGCGACGGCGCGGCCGGGTCGACGATCACGCCGACGACCTCCGTCTCGTCGCCGTCGGAGACCGCCCAGCCGATCACGCGCGACATGCTCTCGCCCCCGTCGGGCTCCGTGAAGACGACCTTCCAGCCGACCTCGGCCGGGACGAGCTGCTTGATTTGCATGCGCTCGATCCTAAGGGCTAGGCGCCGGTTCCGGCGCGGCCGGCCGCTTGCCGACCTTCCACGTCGCGGCGGAAAGAAGGCCGACTCCGAGCGTGGGTACGACGGTCAGGAAGCGGTAGATCAGCGTCGCCGTGACGGCCTCGGCGTTGGTCGCGCCGAACGCGACGAGGGCGCCGGTGAGACCCAGCTCGACGAAGCCGACGCCGCCCGGCGTGATCGGGATCGAACCGAGGATCCGCGCGAGCGCCCACGCCGCGAACGCCTCGACGATCGTCACCTCGGCGCGCTCGATGCCGACCGCGCGCAGCGACGCGATCAGCACGAGAAAGACGGTGAGATGTCCGGCGAGAGTCGCGGCGGTCAGGAAGAGCCAGCGGCGCCGGATGAGGACGATCGTCTCGCCGCGGAAGCGGACGAACGACGTGCCGTTCCACTTCACGGGCGCCTTGTGAATGAGGTGCTTGGCGCGGGTAACCCAAACCGCGGCCCAGTCGCCGACGCGCTTCGCAATGCGCGCGCTCGAGAGGCCGATGGCGAAACCCACGATCGCGACGATGAAGACGACGAGCCCGATCACGGCCACGAGCTCGAGCGTCCGGTTCCGCCCGCCCTCCGCGGCCAGCCCCGCCACCGCGATGATCGGGAAGCCGAGGATCACGAACTGGTTCCAGACGCTCTGCACGACCACCGCGAGCCCGACCGGGCGCCCGCTGAAGCCCCACGCGCGCAACATCGCGAACGACGTCGCCATCCCGACCGCCGCGCCGCCCGGGGCGACCGACGAGAGCGCGCTCGACGCGAGCGTCACGCGCGAGGAGCGCAGGTACGAGAGCCCCGGCAGCGCAGCCATGAGCGGCGGCCCGTACGTCGAGAGGTTGAGCAGCGTCGCAATGACGAGCACAGCGATCCACTCCCACGAGAGCGTCTGCACCACGTCCCAGACCTCGCCGTAGTCCGCGATCCGGGGCAGCGCGAACGCGAAGACGCCGGCGATGACGACAACCGAGACGACGATCCCGATGATCCGAGCGCGCCCGTGCCGGCGCTTCTTGTGCGCCTCGTCGAGCTCGACCTGGACGAGCTCGTCCTCGGGCTCGGGCGAGAGCCCTGCCGTGATCTCCGCCGACGTCATCGGCGCAGTATCGCGCGTCTCAAGGCGTTCCGGCCCGCTGCCGACGAACACGTCACGCACCAGACGTCGCCCTCCGCGACGACCACGCCGCCTGCGAGGGACTCGGCGCGTTCATCCCGGTTGCTGCTCTTCTTTGGCGTTCCGGGTTCGGGTCAGGCGTCTTGCTCCATAGTTACGCGATCTTCGTCAGTTGGGCGGCTGCGGGCTTTTCCGGGGGACGCAGACCATCCCTTCGCTGAAGCCGGCGGAGCCGATCCCGAACGCGGCGTTGAACCGGTCGAGGTTGACGAGCGTGAGCAGTGCGGTCAGTTCGACGATCTGCTTCGGTCGTGAAGTGCTTCTGCAGCTCCGCGAACAGCTCGTCGGTGACCTCGACCGGGGTGCGCATCACGGCCACCGTGTAGTCGAGCGCGACCTTCTCGCGCTCGGTGAACAGCTCGCTGCTCTTGTATCGGGGGATCGCGAGCAGTTCTTCGTCCGAGAAGCCTGAGTTGCGGCAGATCTGTGAGCCGAGATCGACGCAGAACTCGCAGCCGATCATCGCCGCGCCCTTTCAGCTCGCAGAGGTTGCGGATCCGCTGCTCGAGCGCACCCGGCTTGCGGATCGCGCCGTTGAACTTGCCCATCGCCATCATCAGCTTCGGCTTGTGCGCCCAGATCTCCATGGGCTCGAGGCCGTTGCCGATCGACGGTTCGCGGCCGGTCAGCTTCCTCATCATCCGCGGCCCGAGCCGGTAGACCAGCTTCACCATCGGACCGGCCTGGCTCTTTCTGCACACCCTGAATCTCGCGCCATCGCACATGCTCCTGTCACATCGCGTCTGGTTGTGGGGTCTTGTAGGCATGACCCCGCAACGAGGGCTGGATGTGACGGATGGACGAACTCAAGCGCTCGCCAACCGGTTCGATCGTGAGCGGCGGCGTCTGCGGGCGGTCGCCTACCGGATTCTCGGCTCGCTCAGCGAGGCAGACGACGCCGTCCAAGAGGCGTGGCTGCGGCTGCAGCGGACTGATGCCGACGAGATCGACAACCTCGAAGGTTGGCTGACCACGGTGGTCGCGCGGATCTGCCTGAACATGCTGCGCGCACGCTCGACCCGCAGGGAGCAACCACTCGACGGTTTCGTGCGCCGAGCCGCTCGTCTCGCCGGCGACGCGGAGAGGATCCCGAATACGAAGCGCTGCTCTCGGACGCGGTCGGGGTCGCGCTGCAGGTGGTGCTGGAGACGCTCGCCCCGGCCGAGCGCGTGGCGTTCGTCTTGCACGACATGTTCGCGGTGCCGTTCGACGAGATCGCCTCCCTGCTCGACCGCTCGCCCCAGGCAGCACGCCAGCTGGCCAGCCGCGCACGTCAACGCGTGCAGGACACCGCGACTGCCCCCGACCTCGACATGCGGGCACAGCGCGCGCTCGTCGACGCGTTCTTCGCGGCGTCGCGCGACGGCGACCTTGACGCCCTGGTCGCGGTGCTCGACCCGGACGTCGTGATCCGCAACCACCACCGCGAGCACGTGACCGAGATGCGAGGCGCGGAGCGGGTCGCCCGCGGAGCGCTTCAGTTCAGCAGTTTCGCGCCGTTCGTCCGGCCGGCGCTGATCAACGGCGCAGCGGGGGTCGTCGCGTTCGACGGCGAGCAGCCGTTCGCGCTCCTCGCCTTCACAGTGCAAGACGGGCGGGCGGTCGCGATCGACATCTTCAACGACCGCGAGCTGGTACCGAAGCTCGTCCGGTTCGTTCAGTAGCGAGCCTCCGGTCTCGTCGCCCCCACCGACGACGAAAGGAGCTGATCAGCAGGAACTTCCCGAAGCACTCTGACGGACTCGAACCGTCGACCCCCTCCTTAAGGCAGGTGGTCTAGCGTGAGCGCTATTTAGTGTTACTATGTAGCAGTAGTCAGTAACGCTAAATACCTGAGAGGTGGTTCATGGGCAAGCAGGCGACGGAGATGCTGAAGGGAACGCTGGAGGGCATCGTTCTCGCGATCCTGTCCGGCCGGCCCGCGTACGGCTACGAGATCACGGCGTGGCTGCGGGAGCAGGGCTTCTCCGACATCGCCGAGGGAACGATCTACGCGCTGCTCGTCAGGATCGAGCAGCGCGGCTTCGTCGACGTGGTGAAAGTCCCGTCCGAGAAGGGGCCGCCGCGCAAGGTGTATTCCCTCAACGCTCAGGGACGGGACTATCTCGAAGAGTTCTGGAGGACCTGGAGCTTCCTCACGGAACGGCTCGAACAGCTCCATGAAGGAGGCAGATAGACAATGTCCGACACCGAAAAGGGCGGCCTTATCTCAAAGGTGATCGGCCCGAAGCGGCGGTGGCGAGCGTACAAGGCGCGCGTCAAGCAGCTTCCCGAGAACTACCGCACGGCGGTCGACGCGATCGAGCAGTATCTGATGCATTTCGTGCCGACCGACGGCGACAGCGCGGTGTCCGAGTTCGAGGATCTTGCGGATCTGTTCGAACGGGCCGCGGCGGATGGAACCCCGATCCGCGAGATCGTCGGCGACGACCCCGTGGAGTTCGTGGAGGCGTTTGCTCAGAACTACACGCAGGGCGGCTACGTCCCCAATCGGGAGCGGGAACGGCTGATCAGCGCCATCGACCGCGCCGAAGGGGCAGACGAGGGGACTCGCCCATGACGGCACAGCCGGTCCAGGGGTCTGCGATCCGCGTGCAGGGCCTGGAGAAGTCGTACAAGGAGCTGGAGGTGCTGCGCGGCGTGGATTTCGACGTGGCGCGGGGCAGCATCTTCGCCCTGCTCGGCTCCAACGGGGCGGGCAAGACCACGGTCGTGAAGATCCTGTCCACGCTGCTCAAGGCCGACGCGGGGACTGCCAGCGTCGACGGCTTCGACGTCGCCACGCAACCGGCGAACGTGCGGGAGTCGATCAGCCTCACGGGGCAGTTCGCGGCCGTCGACGAGATCCTCAGCGGGCGGGAGAACCTTGTGCTGGTCGCCCAGTTGCGGCACCTCGAGGATCCAGGCACGATCGCGGATGACCTGCTCGAGCTCTTCTCGCTGACCGACGCGGCCGCGCGGAAGGTGTCGACGTATTCGGGTGGCATGCGTCGCCGCCTCGACATCGCGATGAGCCTGATCGGGAATCCGCCGGTCATCTTCCTCGACGAGCCGACGACCGGGCTCGACCCCCAGGGGCGCATCGAGGTGTGGCAGGCCGTCAAGGAACTCGCCGGGCACGGCACGACGGTGCTGCTCACGACGCAGTATCTGGACGAGGCCGAACACCTCGCCGACCGGGTCGCGATCCTCCACGAGGGTCGGATCATCGTGAACGGCACCCTTCGGCGAGCTCAAGCAGCTGCTCCCGCCCGCCAAGGTCGAATACATCGAAAAGCAGCCGACCCTCGAGGACGTCTTCCTTGCCATCGTCGATGACGACGGTGAGGACGGCGCGCTGGCAATGGCCGCAGGGTCGGCACGGACGAGTGAGGAACAACGATGACCAACCATTTCTTCGGCGACACCGCCGTCCTGCTGGGACGGTCACTGCGCCACATCACGCGCAGCCCGGACACCATCATCACGACCACGATCATGCCGATCGCCTTCCTGCTGCTGTTCGTCTACGTGTTCGGCGGCGCGATCAACTCAGGGTCGGATTCGTACGTGAACTACCTGCTGCCCGGCATCCTGCTGATCACGATTGCTTCGGGCATCGCCTACACCGCATACCGGCTCTTCCAGGACATGCAGAGCGGCATCTTCGAGCGATTCCAATCCATGCCGATCGCACGCTCATCCGTCCTGTGGGCGCACGTGCTGACCTCCGTGGTCGCCAATCTGGTCTCGCTCGTGGTCGTCGTGCTCGTCGCCATCCTCATGGGCTTCCGCTCGGGGGCGGGAGTGCTGGCCTGGTTCGAGGTTGCCGGCATCCTGATCCTGTTCACCCTGATGTTGACGTGGATCGCCGTCATTCCCGGTCTCTCCGCGAAGTCCACGGACGGCGTGAGCGCGTTCGCCTACCCGCTCATCTTCCTGCCGTTCATCAGCTCGGCATTCGTGCCCACCGACACCATGCCCGGCCCGGTGCGCGCCTTCGCCGAGCACCAGCCGGTGACATCCATCGTCAACGCCATCCGCGACCTGTTCACCGAGCAGCCGGTCGGCACCGACATCTGGATCGCCCTCGCCTGGTGCGTCGGCATCCTCATCGTTGCCTACAGCTTCGCTGTCGTCACCTACCGCCGCAGGATCTCCTAGTGCCCGTCACCGGCGCTAGATCGGCTCGAGCAATCGGTGCGGTTTCCGTAGCGCGACCGCAACGGAATCGTCTCGCAGGTTTCCTCGGCCACGGCTCACGGCCGGTGGCCGTCAGTTCGTAGCTGAGTTCATTCTGCGACCCCGACGGCGGGCTCAGCGAGGCCGCCCGCCCTGCGGGCGTGCAGTCGCCGCAGCGGGCCCGGTGCCCACCAGTTCCACTTGCCGAGCAGTGCCATGAGCGAGGGCACGAGCAGGGCGCGGATCACGAATGCATCGATGAGCACTGCGAGCGCGATGCCGAGGCCGAGTTCCTTGATGAAGATCAGCTTCGAGGTCACGAACGCGCCGATCGCCACAGAGAACAGGAGCGCGGCCGCGGTCACGATTCGCCCGGTGCGCTCGATTCCGATCGCGACTGCTCGATTGTCGGGCATCCCGTTGTCGTGCGCTTCCTTGATTCGCGAGATCAGGAAGACGCCGTAGTCGGTGGCGAGACCGAAGGCGATCGCGAAGAGCAGGATCGGCTGGGTCGCGTCGAGGGCGCCCGTGCTCCGGTAGGAGAGCAGGCCTTGCAGGGTGCCGTGCTGGAAGATCAGGACGAGGATTCCGAACACGGCGCTGAGGCTGAGCGCGTTCAGCAGGACTGCCTTCACCCCGAGCACGAGCGAGCCGGTCATCAGGAAGAGGACGACGAGTGTCGAGGCGACGATGAGCGCGAGGACGAGGGGAAGGTGCGTGAGGAGACTGTGTTCGAGGTCGACGTATCCGGCCGTATCGCCCGCGACGCCCAAGTAGAACGGCGTTTTTAGAGAGCGGACGTCCCGCACGAGCTGCCGGCTGGTTGCGCTGTAGGTCGGCGTCGCCGCCGCGACGTCGATGAGCGAGAGCCGGCGCCCGGCGCGTTGGGCAGGGGCGACCGCAGCCACGTCGGGGAGTGAGCGGATGTGTGCGGCGAGGGCGGTTACCTGGCGCGAACCGGCTGGGGCTCCGACCACGACTTCGAGCGGCGCGGTGCGGCCGGGCGGGAATTCGCTACGCAGTGCCGCGTCGACGCGATACGCACCCGCGCTGCCGGGGAGTTCGCTGGCGTTGGCGGGGAGGAACTTGATCGACGCGAACGGCACACCGAGCGCAATCAGCCCGGCTGCCGTGAGCAGTGCGATCCTGCCTGGGCGCGCGATCACGAACCGTGACAGCCGGTACCAGAAGCCCGCCTCGGTAGGTCGCGCGTCCCGGTCTGCGGCCCGCTGGAGCCACTTGGGGGCGAAGGCGTTTACGCGTGGCCCGAGTAGCGCCAGCATCGCAGGCAACAGGACAAGCGCCAGTGCGGCGGCGACGAGTGCGACGACGGCGCCTGCGAGCCCCATCGAGAAGAGGAAGTTCTGCGGGAAGATCGTAAGCGAGGCGAGCGCCGCCGCGACAGTCACCGAGCTGAACGCGATCGTCCGGCCCGAGGTAGCGACCGTCCGGCGAAGAGCCTCGACGCCGAAGCCGGTCCGAGCGGCCTCCTCCCGGTAGCGGGAGACCATGAACAGGCTGTAGTCGATCGCGAGGCCGAGCCCGAGGCCGGTGACGATGCTCTGGGCGAACACCGAAAGGTCGGTGAAGCTCGAGACGACACGCAGGGCGAAGAAGGTGAGGAGGATCGCGAGGCCGCCGAGTAGCGGCGGCAGCAGCGAGGCGACGAGCGAGCGGAAGAACAGCAGCGAGAGCAGGAAGATGATCGGGAACGCGAACAGCTCTGCCCGTGCGAGGTCGTTTCCGACCTGCGTGTTGACCTGCGCGCCTGCGATCGCGCCACCGCCGAGTTCGACGTCACGCTGGCCCGAGAACTTGGCCTCCAGGCGCTTAGCGTCGTCCTGGATTCTCAGGTCCGACTTCGGCTGGAAGTACGCGACGACGTAGGTCGCGCGTCCGTCGCGGGAGACCATCGCTGAGTCGTGGCTGTCGTAGTAGCTCGAAACCGTCGCGACGTCGCGACTCGAGCGGAGCTCCGCCTCGACGTCCCGCACGCGGCGCTCGGCCGTCGCGCTGTGGACGTCGCCGACGGTCACGAGCGCGACGACGCCGGGGTCGATCTGCCGTCCGGTCGCCGCCTGGTAGCGATTCGTCGCCTGGACCGACTGGGTCGAAGGGTCGGTGTCGCCATACGGGCTGAGTCGTTTCGCGACGCCCAGCCCGAACACGCCGGCT
This sequence comes from uncultured Actinomycetes bacterium, assembly GCA_963718385.1. Taxonomy (GTDB): domain Bacteria; phylum Actinomycetota; class Thermoleophilia; order Gaiellales; family Gaiellaceae; genus Palsa-739. The sequence goes on along the minus strand of CAVQZE010000005.1, from coordinate 155,046 downwards.
ACGGCGATGCCGAGCAGGGCGACGAGCAGCACGCGGCGCCGGTTCCGATACACGAATGACGCGAAAAGGTCGAACATCGCTTCCTCCTATAACTTGGAAGATCCAAGTAGTAGCAAGCTTGGACTATCCAAGTCAAGTCGGGTACACTGCGGGACATGGCGTCTCCGGTCGGCTACCAGATCTTCTGTCCCGTTGGTGCAGCCCTCAACGTCGTCGGCGAACGCTGGGCTCTCCTCATCGTCCGCGACCTGTTCCTCGGCCCGCGCCGCTACTCCGAGCTGCTCAAGGGCCTCGGCGGCATCCCAACCGACATCCTCGCCGCGCGGCTGCGAACCCTTCAGGAGCACGGCATCGTGAGACAGGCCGGAAAAGGGCGCGCCCAGCGGTATGAATTGACCGAATCCGGTCAGGCGCTCGGCCCGGTGCTCAGGGAGCTCGGCCGCTGGGGAGCCGACCGGCTCAGGCTCCCCGCCGACCCGGCCGAGATCCCAACGCGCGTCCCGCTCACCTCGCTCCTCCTCGGCGGCGCGCCGTATCCCCGCCACGCAAACGGCGAGTACGAGGTCCGCGTCGGAGAGGAAACCGTCCGAGTCGAGGTCGACGCGGGGCAGATCCACGCCGCCCCGGACAGCGAACCCGACACCACCATCGAGCTGACCCGCCCCGGATTGAGGGCACTCATCCTCGGCGCTCGCGCCTCCGACATCGAACAAACGGGAGACCTCTCGAGCCAAGGAAACCGGCGACGCGCCCACGCCTTCCTCAACGCCCTCACCGGACCGCCGCGTCTAGCCGGGCTCCGCCCACAACTCGAAGCCGCCGCCGGAGACGCACAAAAGGGAGATCAGTGGCGAACCATTGGCTGAGGCCTAGGAGGCGGCTGACTGCCGCACCGATCGCGCGTCAGTCGGCCGTGGCGGTTGCATACTGCGGGCTTCCGGTCGGCCGGTAGACCTCGACTGTGACGCCCTTCGAGCCGGCTCGCGACTTGAAAACGAAAGCGACGATTCAGCGGGGAGCTGAAGCCCTCTAACGGACTCGAACCGTTGACCCCCTCCTTACCATGCAGAGGTGGTCGCAACTGGTGGCAAGCGTTGGCAACGGTTCGCAAGTAGCTGAGCCGGTCTTACGGCGGGGCGCTTCGCGACCGGTTGCCGTTGGTTGCGTCCGCTCTGCTCCATAAATGCTCCATCTCGTGGGCAGACGCGGAGGCGACAGCTCTTGACGGGAGCCGCTATCTCTGTATGCTTGTCTTATGGAGATAGATAAGCAGATCAGCGAATCGTCCGGGGCTGAACCCAGCAGGGAAGGCTCGTCCGCCGGGCGGGTCGCTGGCTCGGCGATCGAGTTCCGGCTCGATCCTTCCTCTGGCGTGCCGACGTATCTGCAGCTCGTCCAGCAGGTGGAGCACGCGCTGCGGCTCGGCTATCTGAAGCCGGGCGACCAACTGCCCAAGGTCCGGGACGCCGTCGCCTCGTTGGTGATCAACCCGAACACCGTGCTGAAGGCCTATAGAAATCTCGAGGCGAAGGGCCTGGCGGCCGGGCGACCCGGGCAAGGGACGTTCATCACGGGCGACGCTGAGTCAGGCCGGGCTGCCTGAGCTGACGGGGCTTCGCCGCGTCGTTGTCGGGTTGGGTTGCGAGCGCTGACTCGGCCGGCCTAGACGAGAGCGCGATCGTCGCGTTGTTCAGCAGCGTGCTGCGGGATTTTCGTGAGCGCCATGACGGATCGGCGCGTCGTCCTGACGCGGCGGACGCTGGCGAAGCGGAGCGTGTCGCGTGAACGTGCTTGAGGCCAGTGGCCTTGGCAAGCGGTATGGCGGAATCTGGGCGCTGCGGGAATGCTCGCTGGCGATCCCCGCCGGACACGTCGCCGCCTTGGTCGGCCCGAACGGTGCCGGCAAGACCACGCTCCTGAACTTGGCGGTCGGTCTGATGGCGCCGTCCGCGGGCAGCGTCACGGTGCTCGGCGGGCTGCCGGCTGGATCGCTCGCCGCTCTGGACGGGATCGCGTTCGTGGCGCAAGACACACCGCTCTACAAGAACTTGTCGGTGGCGGACATGCTGCATCTGACGCGCAACCTGAACCGCCGCTTCGACGATCGGTACGTCAAGAGCCGGTTGGACGATCTCGGCATCCCACTGCAGCGCAAAGCCTCCGCGTTGTCGGGCGGCCAGCAGGCGCAACTCGCACTGAGCTTGGCGCTTGCTCGGCGGCCGCGGCTACTCGTGCTGGACGAGCCGGTGGCAATGCTCGACCCGATCGCTCGCCACGACTTCATGGCCACGGTGCTGACGGCCGCGGCCGAGGACGGCGTGTCCGTGTTGCTGTCGTCGCATGTGCTCGCTGAGCTCGAGCGCGTCGCCGACTACCTCGTTCTTCTCTCGCACGGACGCGTCCAGGTTGCAGGCGAGGTCGACGAGCTGCTGGCCCGTCACCGCGTCGTGAGCGGCCCGACCGCCCAAGCCGACAGCTACGCCGAGCGACTGGTCGTCGTGCACGCCCGGCGCGGGGAGGCGCAGACGCACCTGCTGGTCAGGATGAACGGGTCCGCTGACCCGGTGCCCCCGGGCTGGGAGGCGCATCTGGTCGGCCTCGAAGAACTTGCGCTTGCGTACTTGCGTGAGCCCGGCGCCGCAGCGCTCCCCGGTCCGGCCCGCGGCGACGCCGAACTGTCGGCGGCTTCGCAGTGAGCGCGCTGACCATGCCCGCCCGTCCGGCGCAGGACGCGGATGTGCGGCCGCTGCCGTGGCGGCGGATGGTCTGGGTCACCTGGCGCCAGCACCGCTTCGCGCTGACCGGAGTGGCCGTACTGCTGGGCGGCTGGCGGTTTATGTCTGTGCTGGTTGGCCGTCAGTTGCACCACGCCTATGCCGCCGCGAGTCGCATGCCACCCGGCCGGCTCGCCTGTCTGCAGCGTCCTGGCGAGCAGCTTCCAAAGCATGGACGTCCAGCTCTCGAACGGCTTCGTCTGGCAGCCGGTTCCCGCGCTGATCGGCGCATTCATCGGCGCGCCGCTGCTAGCGCGCGAGCTCGAGACCGGCACTTTCCGCTATGCGTGGACGCAGGGCTTTGGGCGTCGGCGCTGGACGCTCGCCAAGCTGGTCTTGCTCGCGACCACGGTGACGGCCGCCGCTGGAGCCTTCAGCGTGCTCTTGTCTTGGTACTACCAGCCGTACTTCGCGCCGGGCAATCAGGACAAATTCCTCACTGCGCTCTCCCCGCTCGCGTCCGGTCTGTTCGACCTGCGTGGGGTCGCGTTCGCTGCCTGGACGCTGACTGCTTTCGCGATCGGCGCGCTCGCCGGCGTGCTCCTCCGTCGCGTCGTGCCCGCGATCGTCGCCACCCTCGTTGTGTACGCGGGGCTCGCGGTCGCGGCCGCGACGTTCCTGCGCCAGCACTACTTCAACGCGCTTGTCACCAAGAACATCAACGTGGCCGGCACCGCAATGGTCATTAGCCAGTGGTGGACCAAGGGCGGCCAATTTGCGTTTGGCCGGGCTCCTATCAACCTTCTCGAACGGATTTGCCCGCCGCCTCCGGCGAAGGCCGGCCCCGGCAACTTCAGCAAGTCAGATTTCATCGGACAGTGCCTGTCCCGGCACGGATACACACAGTTGACCAGCTACCAGCCGGCCAGCCGGTTCTGGACATTCCAGCTCATCGAGAGCAGCTGGCTGGTAGCGCTCTCACTCCTCCTCATCGGCGCAACCGTCTGGCTCGTCCACCGCCGCACGGCCTAAACGCCATCGCACATGAACTCACGCGGGTCCTACATGACTCCCTCTCGCTGAGAGAGGTCGTCTTCGCGCTCTGATTCCTCGATCCGTTGTCGATCGAGGAGGCTCGTGATGATCCAGCAGGGTCAGGTGTTCAAGTTGAAGGCGAAGAGCGCTGACGGTCAGCCGTTGTGGGCGTACCGGTATCGCCTCGAAGGGCGTGCTTCGGAGCGGCCGCAGGTGGGCGGGTTCGCGACGCGGGCTGAGGCGCAGAAGGCGTTGCGGAAGGTGCTCGATCGGATCGGTCCGGGCAGCGGCGGCGCGATCACGCTCGCGGAGCTCGTCGATGAGTACCTGGAGATGCATCAGGCGGAGCCGGTGACGATCGCGAAGCTGCGCTGGCTGCTCCGCAAGGCAACGTGCAGCGCTCGGTGACAAGCGCATCGCGGACCTGTCGCCGAAGGAGGTGTACGCCTGGCGGTCTCACGCTCCCGGAAGGGCCACCGCTTCGAGGCGACGCAGGCGCTCCGCCAGGTCCTCAACCGCGCTGTCGCCTGGGGGTTGCTCGACTTCAACCCGGCCAAGCGTGGTGTCCCGAACCCGCAGCGGCGGCCGAAGGAGAAGCGGCCGTTCGAGTCGTGGGCGCAGATCGAGGCTGTCGCCGCCCAGCTCGGCCCGGTGTACGGGCCGATGGTGATCTTCGCGGCCGCGACCGGGCTTCGGCCCTCGGAGCTGTTCGGGCTCGAGCAGCACGACGTCGACCGCGAGGCCGGCGTCGTCTACGTGCGTCGCGCGTTCGCGAACGGCCGGCTCAAGCACACCAAGACGCGGCTGAGCACGCGCGCGGTTCCGCTGCAAGCGAAGGCGCTTGAGGCGCTCGACCGGCTGCCGGCATCGGTCAACCCGATCCTGTTCCCGAACGTGCGCGGCGGCACGGATCGACTTCCGCATCTTCGGCCGCCGGCACTGGAGGCCCGCCAGATCAAGCCGCCGGCATCGAACCGATCCGCGGCCTCTACGACCTGCGCCACACCTACGCCACCTTCGCGCTCCGCGCCGGCGTTCCGGTGTTCGCCGTCTCGCGCTTCATCGGCTCGAGCATCGCGATGATCGACCGCCACTACGGCCACCTCGCCCGTGACAGCCGCGACACGCTGTCGTCGCTTCTCGACGCGCTCGCGTTCGAACGGGCGGTGGACGCTGCGTGGACGTCGAACCGAAGCCGCGCAAACGCGCTCAGCAACAGCGATTCGAGGCCCTCGGAGACAGGAGTCACGCGGCGCGTGGACGCTCGGTGGACGCCGAGACTCGTTCTCGTCGCCCCACCCGACAACGAAAGGAGCTGATCAGCAGGAACTTCGTGAAGCCCTCTAACGGACTCGAACCGTTGACCCCCTCCTTACCATGGAGGTGCTCTACCAACTGAGCTAAGAGGGCAGCGCGTCGAAGTCTAGCCGCGTTATCGTCGGACGCGATGCGCGCGCGGACAGTGCTCACGGTTGTCGGCTGCCATGCGGGCGGCGAGGTGGGGAACGTCGTCGTCGGCGGGGTGCTGCCGCCGCCTGGAGAGACGGTTTTCGAGCAGATGCAGGCGCTCCGGGCGGACGACTCGCTGCGGCGGCTGCTGTTGCGCGAGCCGCGCGGGAGCGTCGCCGTGCACGCGAATCTCGTCGTGCCGTCGCGCCGGCCGGACTGCGACGCCGGCTTCATCATCATGGAGCCGACCGAGTATCCGGCGATGTCGGGGTCGAACACGATCTGCGTCGCGACGGTGCTCCTCGAGACGGGCATGGTCGAGATGCGCGAGCCGGAGACGACGTTGCGGCTCGAGGCTCCCGCCGGCGTCGTCGAGGTGCGCGCGGCGTGCCGCGACGGGCGCTGCGAGAGCGTCGAGCTGACGAACGTCCCGTGCTTCGCCGACCGGATCGACGCGCCGCTCGAGGTCGACGGGCTCGGCACGCTGACGGTCGACGTCGCGTTCGGCGGCATGTGGTACGCGATCGCCGACGCGGCGCGCACTCGGGTTCGCGCTCGAGCCGTCGGAAGCGCGCGAGCTCTCGCTCGCCGGCGAGCGCATCCGCGCGGCCGCGCGCGAGCAGCTGCCGTGTGCGCACCCGGAGAACGCTGAGATCGCAGGCGTCAGCATCGTCGAGATCGCGGAGCCGTGGCGCGGCGTCGGCGCCGTCTCGCGCAACGCCGTCGTCGTCGCACCCGGCCGGCTCGACCGCTCGGCGACCGGAACGGGGCTCTCCGCGCGCATGGCCGCGTTGCACGCGCGCGGGCTGATGAAGGCCGGCGACGCGATGACGCACGCGTCGGTTCTCGGAACGACGTTCGACGGCCGCATCGTCTCCGAGACGACGGTCGGCGGACGCGCCGCGATCGTCCCCGCGATTCGCGGCAGCGCGTGGATCACCGGCATCACGCAGGTCGTCGTCGACCCGACCGATCCGTTTCCGGAGGGCTACCTCCTCACCGACACCTGGCCCGGCGACGACACGCAGTGACCGAGCCGCACCCGCACCACTCGCGATTCGAGCGGGCGCGCAGGCGCAAGGACGCGCTCGAGGCGCGCGCGAAGCAACTCGCCGAGCGCGGGGAGGTGGAGCGGAGCCGGCACGCGTCCGTCGACGCGGTCTACGAGATGGTCGACCGCGACCTCGAGGTCGGCGGCGGGATCATCGCGGGCGCGCTCGCGTACCGGCTGTTCATCTGGCTGCTGCCGCTCGCGCTCGTGCTGGTCGCGGGGCTCGGCATCGCGGCCGACGCGGCCTCGGAGTCGCCGGGCGCCGCGGCGAAGTCGCTCGGCCTCGCCGGGCTCGTCTCGAACTCGATCTCGAGCACGGCGGAGGGCTCGGCGCGGTGGTACGCGCTGATTGTCGGAGTTCCGATCCTGATCTTCGCGACGCGAAGCGTGCTGCGCGTGATGATCGGAATCCACCGCCTCGTCTGGACCGACCTTCGTATGCGCGCACCACGGCCGACGCTCGGCGCGTCGATGCTGCTCCTCATCGCCATCGTCGCGATCTTCACGGTCTCCGCGCTCGCGAGCGCGTTTCGTGCGCACTCGCCGCTCTGGGGCATCGTCGCGACGATCGCGGTTCTCATTCCGTACGCGGCGATCTGGCTCTACGTGTCGTTCCGCCTGCCGCATCGCGATGCGCCGTGGCGCGCGCTCGTTCCCGGAGCGATTCTCTTCGGGGTCGGAGTCGAGGTGCTGCAAGTCGTCACGGCGTACTTCATCACGCCGTATGCGATCGCGAAGCAGGGCACCTACGGTGCGCTCGGCGTCGCCGCGGCGCTTCTCCTCGGGCTGTTCCTGATCAGCCGGCTGATCGTCGGCTCGGCGCTCGTGAACGCGACGTTGTGGGAGCGGCACGTCCGGACCACCGAGTGACCCGGACGCGCCTCGTGGTTCACCGGCGGTCGTACTCGTCGTGGCGGCGCCACCAGAATCGCGCGTCCGCCTCGTTGCGGCCGAGTGACGCGCGGTCGAGCCACTGGTACATGCCCCAGAGGCCGTCCAGCCCGCGCGCGTACGCCGAGTAGGTGTGGAAGACGACGCCGTCCTCGAGCGCGAACGCACTCACGCCCGGCCCTTCTCGCCTGTACGTCTCCCAGTCCGTTCCGACGATGCTCGATGCGAACTCGTCGAGCCTGGAACCGTCCTCGCCGGCCGGCCGCAGGTCGAGCGAGCGGAAGTTGTAGTCGACCGCTCCCGACTCCCACTCCTCCTTCGTGTGCGCCGCGTGGAAGTCGAAGTTGAAGTCGCTGCCGAACGACGACGCCCAGGGAAAGCTCCAGCCCATCCGCCGCTTGAACGCCTGGAGCTTCGCGAGCGGAGCCCGCGACACTGCGCAGAGCGTGACGTCGTGATGTGCGAGGTGGACGACGGAGCCGTTGAAGCCGTCCGCGATCGCCGAGCAGGACGGACACCCTGCCGTGTAGTCGGGCCCGAACATGAAGTGATAGACGAGGAGCTGCGAGCGTCCTCTGAAGAGATCGGCGAGGGACGCCGTGCCCTCGTCGGTCTCGAAGCGGTACTCCTTGTCGATTCGAACCCACGGCAGCGCTTGCCGCCGGCGCGCCACCTCGTCGCTCTGGCGCGTCAGGTCCTTCTCGGCCTCGAGCAGGTCCAGCCGCGCGGCAAGCCACTCCGAGCGCGTTCCGGTCGTATGCGTCATCTCCGCCGGTCCAGCCATTCGTCGCGCCCCGGATCGCCGCCCGCGGCGGAGATGACGAGCCGCGACAGGTAATGGTCCCAGCCGACCCCGTGCGACTCGCCGCTCGCTGCGTCCGGCAGCCCGCGGTGGGTGAACCGAAGGAACGTGCCGCCCTCGCGCGGCTCGAGCTCGATCTCGATCGTGCTCGAGCCCGGCGGCACCGTGCTCGGCAACGCAGCGTCCTCTTCCCAGCCCCACGTGAACACCACGCGGTGCGGCGGGTCGAGCTCGACGAACTCGCCGCGCGCGACGTGTGACGGCACCACACGCACGCGATACAGCCCGCCGGGCTGCGGGTCGAGCTCCGCGCCTTCTCCTATCCAACGGCCCACCTTCTCCGGATCGACGAGGAACTCCCACACCGTCTCCGGGCTCGCGTCGATCTGCAGCTCCCGCTGAATCGAAACTGTCTCAGTGCTTGCCACGTTTCTGCTCCTCTCGTTCTGCCTCCCGTTTCAGCGCCTCCAGCCGTTCGTCCCAGAACTCCTCGAGAAACGCCTTCAGCTCGACGAGCCCGTTGGGGCGCGCGCGGTAGAGCCGCCTGGTGCCGTTTCTCCGCTCGGTCAAGAGCCCAGCCTCCTTCAGGACGCCGAGGTGCTGCGAGACCGCGGGCCGCGAGACGTCGAAGTGCGACGCGATCTCGCCGGCAGACAGTTCCTCGTTCCGGACGAGCCGGAGGATCTGCCGACGGTGCGGCTCGGCGATCGCTTTCAGCGCTGCCTCCACTCCCGATATGTAAGCAGATACTTACAGAGCAGCGCAAGGGAAAATGACACACTGCGATGCAGTGGCCGGAACCCCTGTCGTCTTCATCCACGGGCTGTGGCTCCATGCCGACTCGTGGGGCGCGTGGGTCGACCGTTTCCGCGGGGCCGGCTATGAGCCGACGGCGCCGGGCTGGCCGGGCGACGGCGCGACGGTCGAGGAGACGCGGAGCAACCCGGAGCGCGTCGCGGGCCAGGGCATCGACGACGTCGTCTCGACGTACGCGCGCGTGATCGACGGGCTCGACGCGAAGCCGATCGTGATCGGCCACTCGTTCGGCGGCTTGATCGTGCAGCGGCTGCTCGGCGAGGACCGCGCAATCGCCGGTGTCGCGATCGACGCCGCACCGATCAAGGGCATCGTCTACCTGCCGCCGTCCGCGTTGCGCGTCGCGTCGATCGCGCTGCGCAATCCCGCGAACAAGAAGCGCGCCGTCGCGCTCACGGAGAAGCAGTTCCGTTACGGGTTCGGCAATGCGGTGTCGGAGGACGAGTCCGCCGAGCTGTTCGCGCGCTGGACGATCCCGTCACCGGGCAAGCCGCTCTTCGAGGCCGCGTCGGCGAACTTCGCCTCGCAGTCGCCGGCGAAGGTGAACACCGCGAACGCGACGCGCGGCCCGCTGCTCCTCACCGCCGGCGGCAAGGATCACACCGTTCCGGCGGCGATCTCGCGCGCGACGTTGAAGCAGTACGCGAAGTCGCCCGCGGTCACGGAGCTGAAGGAGTTCCCGGACCGCGGCCACTCGCTCTGCCTCGACAGCGGTTGGAGCACGGTCGCCGACGCCGTGCTCGACTGGCTGAAGTCGAAGTCGCTCTAGCGGCCGATCACGACCGGAGTGCCGAGAGGCAGGATCCGGGCGAGGCGGGTGATCACCGAGTTGGCGACGCGGATGCAGCCGTGGCTGGCACTCGTTCCGAGCAGCGCGGGCTCGTTCGTCCCGTGGATGCCGATCTGGCCCGGCCCGCCGCCGAACGTCTCGAGCACGGTCGAGAACGCGGAAAGGCCGAATGCGTACGGGCCGTAGGCGCCTCGCGGGTCGGCCTGCCGGAGCAGAGCGGTCAGGTAGTAGAGCCCGGTCGGCGTCGGGAGTGACGGTCGTCCGACCACAACCGGGTCTCGTGCGATCGCCCGGCCGTTTCGCCAGACGGTGATCCGGTGGCGCTCTAGCGACACGGTGACCCGATACGCGTCCACCGCCAGCCTGACGGCGCGTGCCCGGACCCAGCCGACGATGCCGTTCGGCCGCATCGGCAGCCGAACCTGGTCCCAGCCGGGAACGCGCCGGCGGACGAGGAACACGAGCGGCGCTCCGTCCGCGGTCGGGTTGCGGAACACCTGAAACGGTCGCGTCGCCGACGGCGTCCGGAAGACGGAGACGCTGGTACCGGTGGCCTGCGCCACGATGCTCACGCTCGTCCGTCCGGCGGTCGCCGGCAGTGCGTCCGCGGTCATCCGGTGAAGTGCGCCGGAGCGACGACCGCCTTCGCCGGCTTTGCCTTCGGGGTGACCTTCTTGAACGCCGCGCCGAGGACGCCGTGCACAGGCTTCGGGTGGACCGGCTTCGACGCGACCGGCGGGACGACCGGCGGGACGACCGGCGGCGTCGCCGGCGGAGTGGGCGGCGTGGCCGGCGGCGGCGGCGGCGTCACGGTCGTCGTGGTCGGCGGCGGGGGAGGAGGCGGAGTGGTCGTTGTCGTCGTCGTGGTGGTGGTCGGCGGCGGCGTCGTGGTGGTGGTGCTGCCGCAATTGGTCGGGCGGGTCGCGGTGGCGTACGCCGGCCCGGACGGGTGCGCGCCGTCACCCCAGTTCGCGAACTCCTGCACCATCACGCGGACCGAGTGGCTCGACCCGACGGAGAAGGTGCCCGAGAATGAGAACGCGTTTCCGGACTTGAACTGTCCCTGGCCGACCTGAGTCCAGGTCTTGCCGTTGTCGAGCGACCGGAAGACGCGAACGTCGGTGTTCGTCCGGCTCGCTGTCGACGGACCGGCCCAGGCGGTTGCGGTGTAGGTCCCGCCGCCGTTGCAGTCGAGCGAGGCGGTGATCAGTGAGTTGTGTGCCGACGCAAGCGGGACGAACCACACCGCGAAGACCGCGGCGATCGTCACGACGAGTGCGAGCAGGTGTCGTTTACCGAGCCGTCGGCGAAAGTCGTGCAGGAGCATGGCGAGCCATCCTTCTCTTCGTGCTCACGTAGCTCCTAGCAAGCGCCGCAGCTGAGGAAAGCCTCACTTGTGCCAACGCGCAAAATCCGCAGTGCATGCGTGGCTAGGTCGGAGGCGGGACCCGTGTGCGGATCCTGTGTCCAGCCTAGCTGCAGGATCGCGAAGCCGACGACTTCAGCACGAACGGGCGCCGAAGTCGTTCGTGATCACGGTGACGGTCTGTCCGCCGAAGACGCCGCCGCCGCCGGTGACCTGCACTGCTGCGACGCCCATCTGCCGCCAGTGCGGATCGAGCAGGTTGCGTCGATGCTCGGGACTGTTCAACCAGAGCTGCACGGCCTGATCGGCGTTCATGTCCGGCGCGCCGTAGACGAGGTTCTCGCCGACCGACCAGCAACTCGACGCGCGCGACGGGTAGAAGACGCGGAGCCGTTTCCAGAATGCGGTGCCGTCGAACGAGTCGTGTGCGAAGTAGCCGTCGCGGCCCATCTCGATGGTGTGCTGCAGGGCGGCCGCGTCGAGTCCTTGCGCCGGCGCCAGCGCGCGGAGGCTGTGCGCGACGCGGGCACGGTTCACCGCGGCGACGACCTGGGCGCTCAGCGACGGCAACGCGACCAGCGAGCCGGCCCGAAGACGCGAAGCTGTCGGGCGCGCGGATGCCGAGGCGGCGGCGATCGCGGCGATCAGGAAGAGAGCCACGCCGGTAGCGACGAAGCGTGAACGCGCGCGAGTGACGCCAGCGATCCCCATCCTCGCCTTCGCTATCGGCCCGAGCCGAGCGAAGAGAGAGGGGCAGGCGAGGGATTTGTTCCCAGAGCCGTGAGACATCTGACAACCGCCGGCGAGCGCGGGAGTCTACGCCTTTAGGGACGCGGCGGCAGGGGGCGGTCCGGCGGCACCCGTCGCGCGACCGACTCGGCGATTCCGATCGCTTCGACGAGGAACCGCGCGCGGTCCTCGAGCGGTGAGGGTTCGAGCTCGCCGTTTGCGTCGATTGCGAAGCTCTGCCCACCCTCCGCTCCGACGGTCACGCCGTCGCGGATCAGGCGCACGCTCAGCTGGTAGTTGAACGGGCTCCACGCCGCGGTGCGCTGATGGAGGGCGTCCCACTCGTCCGCGCCGGCGCCGATCCGGTCGATGCGGCACGGGAAGCCGCCGGGCGCGCGGAGCATCCGCCACATCACGGCCGGCTTGCCGTCGAGCCACGCGAAGTGCGGCATCGCGCCCGTCGCGTCGTCGCCGATCCGGAGCGGCTCGCCGCTGAGAATCGACGCGTCGGCGATCCAGTGCTCGCCGTCGAGGGTCACGATCACGGAGCCGTGATTCGGCCCGACGACGTCGGGCACCGGAAGCATCGTCGCAACCGCGCGCTCGACCTCGAACCCGAGCGCCGCGAGCAGATCGTGCAGCGCACCGTTCCCGGCCCAACACGTTCCGCCGGTCCCGAGCTCGAGCCACGAGCCGAAGAAGTCGTCCGCCGTCGATCCCGGCAGCGGTCCCGGCAGTTCCTCCGCCGTGTGGATCAGCTTCAGCGAGTTGTCGAACGGAACGGCCGCGCACCACGCCGCGTAGACCGCGCGCAGCCCGTGGAGGTCGGGAGCCGTCCGCTCGACGCCGAGCCGTCCGAGCACCGCGTCGACGAGGTCGCCGTCCACGGCGACACGCTAGCGGGCTAGCGGCTCCGGGCTGTTGATGTCAGGCTCGAGTAGTGCGGTCGTGAGTGTGGTCTGTGCCCAGTTCGTCCAGTCATCGGTGGTCCAGCCGCCGTCGAGGACGAGTGCGCGGTAGGTGTCGGGGTGGCCGATCGCGAAGATGGCCGCGGCAGCTTGTTCGGTGGTGAGGTCTTTACGCAGTGCGCCTCGTTGTGCGAGGAGTTGTGCGGCGTGGCCGTAGTTGGTGAGTCGTTGGGCGGTACGTTTTTGTTCGAGTGAGGCGATTTGCGGGTCGGAGGTTGCCGCTTCTCGGATGATGCGAAAGACGGGTGCGGTTCGTGGGAGCGCGCCTCGCCAGAACTCGACGAGCTGGGCGATGATTCGGTTTGGGTCGGGTTCTTGCTCGGTGGCTTCGCGCATGAACTGCGGCACCGGTGTGGGGGCGCGTTCGCCTGCCGCGGCGTAGTCGAGTACGCGCGAGAGGATCTCGCGTTTCGAGCCGACGGAGTTGTAGATCGTCTGGATCGAGACGCCGGCTTCGGAAGCGATCTTGGTGATCGACGTCGCGTGGTAGCCGTCGGCGGAGAACAAGCGCGTGGCTGCCTCGATGATTGCTCGCTGTGTTTCTTCGGCGGCGATCTGTCGGCGTGTCTTGACCGGCATCACCAGGTTAGTATATCGTTCAAGTCATTAGAGTATCGTTCAAGGGAGACAGGGATGACCACAGATCAGCTGAAGGCGATCACCCTCCAGGGATTCGAGCGCATGTTCAACGCCGGGGAGACCGACTTCGTCGACCAGGCGATCGCACCCAATGCGGTCGACCATCAAGAGCCGGGAGGCACGGACGTCGCCGCGCATCTGAAACAGGTCATCTCCACCCTTCGCGTCGCGTTCCCGGACCTCCATTTCGAGGTCCACCAACTCCTTTGCGAAGGCGACGTCGTCGCCTGCCGATCCACGATGACCGGAACCCACCAGGGTCCGCTGGAAATCGGCCCGATGGCATCCCTCGCGATCAACGGCGCACACGTCGACGTCGCGCACATGCATTTCTTCCGCTACGACGAAGAAGGCCGCGTCACCGATCTCTGGCACGTCTGGAACACCATCGCCCTCGCGCGTCAACTCGGCGCCCCAGCGCCCGACCTACGCGTCGGTGCACCGGCCTGAGCGTGACGAGCGAGAGTGACCGCGACGCGCAGCAGGCGACCGCGGGAACCGTCGTCCTGGAGTCGTCATGGGGGCGGGAGGATTCGAACCTCCGTAGGCTGAGCCGACGGGTTTACAGCCCGTTCCCTTTGGCCGCTCGGGCACACCCCCTTTGGAACGGGAGATTGTAGCCTCGGTCAGCCGGCGCAGCGGCCTAAAGTTCTGGGCCGATCCGGCCGATCTTCGTCCGAGCGGCATGGATCTCAACGGTCTCCTCACGCGTGCCGTCGACCTCGGCGCCAGCGACATCCACCTGAAGCTCGGCCAGCCGGCCGTGCTCCGGCGTGACGGCGACCTCGTCGCTCTCGACGAGTGCGCCGCGCTGACGGACGACGACCTGGAGGCCATCCTCGAGATCGTCGGCGCCCGCTCGCCGGAGCGGCTCCAGCTGTTCCGCGACTCGGGCGACCTCGACATCGCGTACCAGGACGGCGACCTGCCGCGGTTCCGCGTCAACGCCTACCGGCAGCGCGGGGCGATCTCGTTCGCCTTCCGCGTGATCCCGAAGACCGTGCCGAGCTTCGAGCAGCTGAGCCTGCCGGCCGGCGTCCAGAAGCTCGCCGACGAGCACCGCGGGCTGATCCTCGTCACCGGCGCGACCGGCTCCGGAAAGACGACGACCCTCGCCGCAATGATCGATTTCATGAACCGGATGCGGCGCCAGCACATCATCACGGTCGAGGATCCGATCGAGATCCTCCATCCGGACCAGGGCTGCATCGTCAACCAGCGCGAGATCGGCCTCGACACCGAGTCGTTCGGCCAGGCTCTCCGCCGCGCGCTGCGCCAGGACCCCGACGTGATCCTGATCGGCGAGCTCCGCGACGCCGAGACCGCCCAGACCGCGCTCCAGGCCGCGGAATCGGGCCACCTCGTCCTCTCGACCCTCCACACGATCGACGCTGCCGAGACGGTCAGCCGCATGATCGAGTTCTTCCCGCCGGAGAAGCAGGAGGTGATCCGCTCGATCATGGCGGGCGTCCTCCGCGGCGTGATCAGCCAGCGCCTGCTCCCGAAGGAGGACGGCGGCCGTGTCGCGGCCGTCGAGGTGATGGTCATGAACGCGCGCATCGCCGACCTGATCCGCGAAGGCCGCTCCGAGGAGATCACCGACGCGATCGCCGAGGGCGAGTTCTTCCAGATGCAGACCTTCACGCAGGCGCTGATCGAGCACGTCCTCTCGGGCAAGGTCGACCGCGAGGTCGCCGCGAACGCGGCCACGAACCGGCACGACTTCCTCGTCGCGCTCGACCAGGCGCTGAAGCGGAAGAAGGCGGCCGACAACGTCGTCGCCGCCGAGGTTCAGGCCGCCGCCGACGTCGTCGCCGAGGCCGAGGCGAAGGGCCAGGAAGTCCAGACCAACAGCGAAGGCGGGCTCGGGCTTCGCATCGTCCCGGCCGGCTGAGCCGATGCGCCGTCTCGCGCCGATCGCGCTGATCGTGGCGCTTGCGGTGCTCGCAGGCACCGCGCACGCCGGCACCTTCACGATCGTCCAGACTCCCGCGCCGTTCGCCCTGCCGAGCGCCGACACGCCGAACGCCCCCGGGGCGGTCGCCTTCCCGGCGGCGCTTTCGACACCGCCCGCGGCGCCGATCCAGCTCTCGTACACCCAGTTGCTCGGCCTCTGGCAGCGCGCCGGGGCCGCCTACGGAATCCCGTGGCAGGTGCTCGCCGCAATCAACAAGGTCGAGTCGAACTTCGGCCGGAACATGGGCCCGAGCTCCGCCGGCGCGATCGGCTGGATGCAGTTCATGCCGTCGACCTGGGTCCGCTGGGGCACCGACGCGAACGGCGACGGCGTCGCCGACCCGTGGAATCCGGACGACG
This sequence comes from uncultured Actinomycetes bacterium, assembly GCA_963718385.1. GTDB lineage: Bacteria > Actinomycetota > Thermoleophilia > Gaiellales > Gaiellaceae > Palsa-739. The sequence continues at coordinate 139,480 of CAVQZE010000005.1, read as the reverse complement.
CCGTGTTCTCGGCCGCCCGCTACCTCGCCGCGGCCGGCGGCACCGCCGACGTCTCGCGTGCGGTCTTCTCGTACAACCACGCCGACTGGTACGTGCACGAGGTGCTCTCGCTCGCGGCGCTCTACGGGCAGGGCAGCGGAGTCGCGTTCTCGCTCGACCAGCTTCAGGTGGATCTCGGACTCGCCGAAAGCGCGGTCTCGCAGGCCAGCACACGCTACGTCGCGGCGCGCTCGCGTGTGGCCGCGGCGGCCCGGGTGGAGAACGGGTGGCGGCGGCTCGCTTCGCGCGCGACGCTCCTCTCCGACCGGCTCGCGTATGAGAGAAACGCCGGGCTCGCGGCGGAGCAGAAGGCGCGCGCGCTCGCGTCCGCGGGCCGCGTCGAGACGCAGCTCGCGACGGCGCAGGCGCAGCTCGAACGGGCCCGCTCGGAGTCGGCTCCGATCTCCTTCGCAGCGGGCGCCTCGTCGGTCCTCGGGGCGCCGAGCTACCAGGGCGGCTGGGCCTTCCCCGTCGGCGGCGGCCCCGGCATCGTCTCCGTGGCGCACACGCACCACGACTACCCCGCGGCCGACATCGCCGCTCCTGCCGGGTCGCCCGTCTACTCGATCGCGCAGGCCGTCGTCCTCCGTTCCTGGACGCAGCCCGATCCGCGCTGCGGCATCGGCCTCACGCTCCAGACCTTCGACGGGCAGACGTGGACGTACTGCCACCTGTCGTACCTCGAGCCGACCATCGTCCCCGGCGCCTCGCTGACCGCCGGCCAGTCCGTCGGCCTCGTCGGCTCGACCGGCGACGCCTCCGGCCCGCACCTCCATCTCCAGCTCGACCCGCAGAGCCAGTACCCGCAGGACGAGGCCTGGTTCCAGTCGTTCGCCGGCGTCGCCTACAGCTGGCAGGACGCGCCGACCCCGGAGAGCGAAGCGCCGCAGACGCTGCGCTTCGCCGCCGCAGCCCAGCCCGCGGCGGACTTCACGCCGGCCGCGAACGGGCCGGTCTTCTCGATCGCCCCGACGGCCACGGCGGCGCCCACGGCGGCGCCTGTTCCGGTCGCCGGGGTCGTGCTCTTCAGCCATAACCCTTGAGTCGGGGGCCGATTCTGCCGACATCTGGGGCATGGACCTGATCCGGATTCCGGCTGGGTTCGCTCCGCGTGCGGCCGCCTTCGTCGCCGTTGCGATCCTTGCGACCGTCGCAGTGACCTGGGCTGCGCTGCACGGGCTGCCGCAGGTCGGCAAGGTGCCGGCCCTGAAGGCGATCAAGGGGCCGACGCCGATCGTCGTCCCGGACGTCCGCCGCGAGGCGTTCGTCTTCGCCAAGGGCACGCTCGAGGACGCCGGCTTCGCCTGGAAGGTCAACGGGAAGGTGCACGGCTTCGCGGCGAACACGGTCATCCGCCAGTCGCCCGCTGCCGGCACGAAGGTCTACGACACCGGCGCTCCGCTCGTGAAGCTGACGCTGATGCGGAACGCGACATACGACCAGAAGGGCGTGGCGGAGGACGCGTCACCGTACGAGGCGACGGCCGTCGTCGAGCCGTCGGTGACGCCGCCCGCAGCCGCGGCACCGGCAGTCGCCGCTCCGGCGACCCCGCCCGCTGCGACGAAGACGACCGAGGCCGTGACCCCGGCCGCGCCGGCTGTTCCCGCGAAGCCGGCCGCGCCCGCGAAGACTGCGGCTCCCGCGAAGACGAAGACGTCTGCGCACGCCTGGCCGGCGTCGCGCCCGCCCGCGTTCGTGGTGGCAGGCGCGCGGAAGGAGCCGCTGGACGAGATGCCGCTCACCGACCGCGCCCAGAACCTCGATCGCTGGCTCGACGCGCATCCGAAGCTGACCTCGGCGAACGTCAACTACTGGCTCTACCAGAACGCCTGGATCGTGACCGGCGCGAAGTTCGGCTGGTGGCACGGCGCGGACGCGCTGAAGACGTTGATCGCAGTCGACCAGCGGGCCGAGAAGGTCTGGGGGATCGGCGCGCAGAGCGAGAACGTCGCCGCGCAGGCGCTTCGCGTCGTTCAGCAGAAGTCGAAGCCGAAGACGTAGCCCCGATGGATCTCGCTCTCGCCGCCTTCGCTCTCGCTCCCGGCCTCGCGCTCGGGAGCTTCCTGAACGTCGTCGCCGCGCGCGTGCCGCTGCGGCGCTCGATCGTCAGCCCCGGCTCGGCCTGCATGGAGTGCAGCCACGAGATCGCGTGGTACGACAACATCCCGCTCGTCTCGTGGCTCTTCCTCCGCGGCCGCTGCCGCTCGTGCGGCGCCGCGATCCCGTTCCGCTATCCCGCGGTGGAGCTCGTGACGGCGCTGCTCGTCGCCGGCTGCGTCTGGAAGTTCGGCCCGACGGCCGACGCCGCGCTGGCCGCGTTCTTCTGCCTCGCGCTCGTGGCCGTCTCGGCCACAGATCTCGAGTACCGGATCATCCCGAACCGGATCGTGCTGCCGGCCGCCGCGATCATGCTCGCCGGGAACACGGCGCTGCATCCGAGCCCGCAGTGGGCGATCGCCGCCGTCGGCGCCGCCGGGTTCCTCTTCGCCGCCGCGCTCGCCTACCCCAAGGGGATGGGCATGGGCGACGTGAAGCTCGCCCTCCTGATGGGCGCGGCGCTCGGGAAGACGGTGCCCGTGGCGCTGATGATCGGGATGGTCGCAACCCTTGTCCCCAGCGTGATTCTCCTGGCGCGGCACGGCAAGGCGGCCCGGAAGATGGGCATCCCCTTCGGGCCGTTCCTGGCCCTCGGCTCCGTGATCACCCTGTTCGCCGGGAGCTGGCTGCTCCAGGCGTACTGGGGCCTTTCTCACTAGCCGGCTCGCCCCGGACGGGTTAGGGCGAATGCCCTGGTGCGGGGCCTCGTGGGGTAGCCGTTCCCACTAAGGGCTTGGCCTCGGGTTGCCGATAACTCGTTCGAGGGATCAGAACGTGACGTCCGCAACCACCGCCCAGCCGTGAGCGAGCACGAGACCGAAATTCCGGCACTCCGCACCCCGGGATCCGACCCGGGTCAGCTTGGCGCGCCCCTGGGTCCCGCGCGCGCGATCGACCCGAATCTCGAGGTCGTGTACGACCTGCTCGCCGCGACGGGCCTGATCCCGGACGACCGCCTGGCCGGGATCAAGGAGCAGGCGGAGTCCAGAAAGCGGCCGATCTCCGACGCGATCGCCGACGCGACGAACGAGCTGGTCGAGGTCGGCGTCATCCCCGGCGACCGCGGCGCGCGGATCTTCTCGCGGCGCTCCGGGCTTCCGCTGGTCGATCTCGCACTGACGGGGGTCGACAAGGACGCGGCGGCGCTCTTCCCGCTGCATGTCCTCGACCGCTACGGCGCGGTTGCGTACGAGCTCGTGGGCGACACGGTCAAGGTCGCGCTCTCGAACCCCTTCGATCTTCACGGCATCGATGCCCTGAGGCTGGCGACCCGGAATCCGCTCGAGTTCGGCGTCGCGTCCCGCGACGAGATCAGCGTCGAGATCCGCAAGCTCCTCCGCCAGTCCGAGTCTCACGGCACGAGCGCCCTCTCCGAGTTCGACGCCGAGTTCAAGGCGGAGGGCGAAGAGGAGGACCTCACCGACCTCGATGCCGAGGACGGGATCTCCGACGCGCCGCTCGTCCGCCTCGTCAACTCCGTGTTCCTCCAGGCGGCCGAGGACGGCGCTTCCGATATCCACTTCGCGCCGCAGGCGGACTCGCTCATCGTCCGCTTCCGCGTCGACGGCGTGCTCCATGAGATGCAGGAGATCCCGAAGCGGATGACGGCCGGCGTCGTCACGCGTCTCAAGGTGCTCGCGAAGCTCGACATCGCCGAGCGCCGGAAGCCGCAGGACGGCCGCATCTCGCTGAACGCCGCCGCCGTCGGCCGCGCGCTCGACGTCCGTGTCGCCACGCTCCCGACGGTCGAGGGCGAGTCGGTCGTCATGCGTCTCCTCGACAAGTCGAAGACGCCGCCGACGCTCGAGGAGCTCGGCCTCTCCGAGGAGATGCGCGCAACGTTGTCCGACGTCGTCTCGCGGCCGACCGGCGCGCTCCTCGTCACCGGTCCGACGGGCTCCGGTAAGTCGACGACGCTGTTCGCCGCGCTGAACCAGATCAACAAGCCCGAGATCAACATCATCACGGTCGAGGATCCGGTCGAGTACCGGCTGAAGGGGATCAACCAGGTACAGATCAATGCCCGCGCGGGCATGACCTTCGCCGCGGCGCTCCGGTCGATCCTCCGCTCCGACCCGGACGTGGTGATGGTGGGCGAGATCCGCGACGGCGAGACGGCCAAGATCTCGATCGAGGCCGCCCTCACCGGTCACCTTGTGCTCTCGACCCTCCACACGAACGACGCCCCGAGCGCGCTGACGCGCCTCAACGAGATGGGCGTCGAGCCGTTCCTCGTCGGCGCCGCCGTGACCGGCGTCCTCGCCCAGCGCCTCGCCCGAAAGCTCTGCCAGAGCTGCTGCGAGATGTACACGCCGACGGCCGACGACCTGGTCAAGGCCCGGCTCTCGCCCGACGCCATCGCCCAGAACGACGGGATGATGTTCTACCGCCACCGGGGCTGCCCCCGCTGCGGGCAGACCGGCTACAAGGGCCGGATCGGCATCTACCAGCTCCTCGCGATGACCGAGGACCTCGCCTCCCTCGCCGCCGCAAAAGCAACGAGAGAAGACATCGAGCGCGCCGCCCACGCAACCGGCATGCGCAACCTCTGGGACGACGGCATCGCCAAGATCAAAGCCGGGCTGACCGACTTCGAAGAGCTCATGCGCGTCACCGTGTAGCGCAGGCCACGTAGGGTCTGCGTGTGAGTTCGGCGGCTTCGACGTCGGAGCGTGTCGAGGCCCGCGTCGGCCCGATTTTCGGCGCGCTGATGCTGGTGATGCTGCTGGCGTCGCTGGATTCGACGATCGTCTCGACCGCGCTGCCGACGATCGCGGGGGATCTGGGCGGGATCGCGAAGCTCTCGTGGGTCGTCACCGCGTATCTGTTGACGTCGACGATCTCGACTCCGCTCGCGGGGAAGCTCGGGGACATGGTCGGCCGCAAGGTCGTCCTCCAGGGCGCGTTGGTGGTGTTCCTCGTCGGCTCGGCGCTGTGCGGTCTGAGCCAGAACATGGGCGAGCTGATCCTGTTCCGCGGTCTGCAGGGGATCGGCGGCGGGGCGCTCATGGTGAGCACGCAGGCGGTGATCGGCGACGTCGTCTCCCCGCGCGAGCGCGGGCCGCTACTCGGGACTGATGGGCGCGGTCTTCGGGCTCTCGACCGTCGTCGGGCCGCTCGTCGGCGGCCTCTTCGTCGACCACCTCTCGTGGCGGTGGATCTTCTACATCAACCTGCCGATCGGGATCGCCGCCCTCGTCGTCATCCAGATCGTGCTGCACACGCACACCAAGACGACTCGCCACACGATCGACTATCTGGGGATGGCGCTGCTCGCCGGCGGGCTGAGCTCGATCGTGCTCTACGCAAGCCTCGGCGGAACGACCTACGGCTGGTGGTCGGCCCCGATGCTCGTGCTGCTCGCGCTCGGCATCGTGCTGCCCGTGGCGTTCGTCCTCGTCGAGCGCCGTGCCAAGGAGCCGCTGCTGCCGCTCGACCTGTTCCGCAACCGCGTCTTCAGCGTCGCGAGCGCCGTCGGGTTCATGGTCGGGATCGCGTTGTTCGGGTCGGTCACCTACCTGCCGCTCTATCTGCAGGTCGTGCGCGGCGCGAGCCCGACCCAGTCCGGCCTGGAGATGCTGCCGCTGATGGCCGGGGTGCTGATCGCCTCGATCGGAAGCGGCCAGCTGATCTCGCGCTACGGCCGCTACAAGATCTTTCCGATCATCGGCACTGCGCTGATGGTCGTCGGCATGGTGCTGCTCTCGCGGCTTGCCGTCGACACGAGCATCGTCCTCGCCGACGTGTACATGCTCGTCCTCGGACTCGGGCTCGGCTTCACGATGCAGGTGCTCGTGCTCGCGGTGCAGAACGCCGTCGACTACCGGCACCTCGGCGTCGCCACGTCGTCGGCGACGCTGTTCCGTTCGATGGGCGGCACGATCGGCGTCCCGATCTTCGGCGCGATCTTCGCGAACAAGCTCGCGTCCGAGCTTGCCGGCAGGCTGCCGGCCGACGTCGCGGCGAAGCTGCCCGCGCGACTCGGCCCGGCCAGCTCGACCGGCTGCCCGCCGCGATCCGCGACCCGTATGTCGCTGCGTACGCGGCCGCGATCCGGCCGATGTTCCTGATCGCGGCCGTGATCGCCGCAGCCGGCTTCTGCATCATCTGGCTCCTGCAGGAACAGCCGCTCCGCGAAACCGTCGCCGACCAGGGCATCCGCGACAGCTTTGCGACCCCGCGCGAGATCACGTCGCTGGACGAGCTCGAGACACGGCTCGGCATCCTCGAGCAGAAACACGAGCGCCACCGCGTCTACGACCGCCTCGCCGGACGCGCCGGGCTCGACCTCACGGCACAACAAGCCTGGCTCCTGCTCCGCTTGCACGATCCGGACACCACCGCAGATGCGGCGCTCATGACCGACGAGACCGGGGCGATCCTCGACGAGCTCCGCGCGCGTTCGCTCGCCGAGCCGGATTCCGTTCGCCTCACCGCAGCCGGAACCGACGCTGCAACGAGGCTGGAACGGACCGGCCGGGACTCCGTCACGGCGCTGCTCGAAGGCTGGGAACCCGAGGAACATCCGGAGGTGCTCCAGATGATCCGGCGCTTCGCCCGTTCACTCAGCACCGGGCCACCGGCACCCGAGCCGGCCTAGATCGCTCTACTCGGCGAAGACGTCGCAGCCGAGGTTCATCAGGCTGTTCACGGCTTCGGTGACGAAGGCGCTTGCCTGATTGACGTCGGCGAACGTGTACGGGCCGGGGGTGACCGAATCGGCGCCGCCGGGCGGGAAGACCTCGGCCTGGACGACGCACGCCGTTCCGTAGTCGATCGCACGGAGGATCGCCACCGAGCGGTCGTCGAGCTTCACGTGGCGGAGCCAGAGCTCCGTGCCGCCCGTGGTCGGCGCGAGGGTGCTCATGGCGCGGCGGCGACGGTCGTGCTCGACGAGACGACGCCGTCATCGTCGCGCCGTTCTGGCCGGCGAATGCGTTCGCGACCGCCTGCGCCACGGCATCCCGGTCGCTGAACCCGTCGATGCGGTAGGCGACAGTGCCCGGCGCGCGATAGATCAGGATTCCCGGATCGGGGAGCAGGCCGCCGCCCGGCAGCAGCGCCGTGAGCGGGCCTGCGAGCGAGTTGTCGAGGACGTTGACGAGGAGGAATCCTGCGCCCGCCTCCGTCGCGCCGGCGTGCGCCTCGGCGACGGAGATCGAGTCGACGTTCGACTGCGGGTCGTAGAGGCTGACGACGACGATGTGATGTCTCGCCAGCTGCCACTGGAGCGGAGCCGGCAGGTCGGAGCTGACGAGGTTGCCGCTCGGGAGCGCGTTGTGCCGGTGCACGACGTGCTTGTGTGTGTGAGTGACCGTGACCGTCTTGGTCGCTGTCTTCTTGCCGGTCGGCGACGTCGTCACGGCGACGTGCTTGTGGACGGTAGTCGTCCCGTGTGCGCTCTTCTTCGTTGTCGTCTTCGTGACTGCCGTCTTCGTCGCGCCGCTCGCCGTCGTCGTCTTGTGCACGGTGACGTGCGTGTGTCGGACGGCGTCGTGCGTTGCGGTTCCGGACCCGCCCCCACCGAGCAGCATCGTGCCGCCCCCGGCGAGCACGACCAAGACCGCCCGAAGCGCGGCGACGATCTTGATCGGCGGGCTGAGTGAGAGGCTCACGTCATTCCTCGTCGGCGGCGACGGTTGACGCGCGCCTAGTTGACAGCGCAGGTGCCGGGCGTGAAGAGCGTCCCGACGGAGATGCCGCCGCCGACGCCGTGCTGGACGGCGATCCAGCGGCCGATCGAGCGCTGTGAGGCAGAAATCGGTGGCGGAGCCGCCGCGAGTAGCCTGCCGGGTTCATCACGAACGGCGCGCCCGGCGTCGTCGAGATCGAGGCGTCGTACTTCGTCGCGAGCGCCGACAGCGTGATGTTCGCGTAGCCGTTGTCGGTCGTGCTGATGGCCGCGTCGGGGTCGGCAGGGCTCGGCGGATAGTTGTCGTTCGCGTACGCGTTCACCGCTCGCATCGCCTGGGCGATGTCCTGCTTCGCCGCCGTCTTGTTCGCGCGATCCTGGAGGCTGAGGTAGGACGGCAGCGCGATCGTCAGGAGGATCCCGAAGATCAGCATCACGATCGTGAGCTCGACGAGCGTGAAGCCCTCCTCGCCTTCGAGGCGGCGCTGCAGACGCGAGACGAGGTGGCTGACCGGCGGATCATCTCGCTCTCCTTATCGGGACTGATGGCATGCGCTTTAGCTCCTTGCGAGCCGACCGGGGGGCGCGGTTGTCCCGCGCCCCCTTGCGGATCGAGCCAGAGGCTCTGGACTCACGTGCAGACGGCCGTCGGGTCGGTGGTCTGGTGATCGTGCCGGAGGGGTTCGAGCTTGTACGCGTACCAGTTGCCGACCTGCGAGTAGACGCAGTAGGTCGTCGAGGGCGGCCGTCGCATGGTGACGCCGGTGGCCTCGCCTCGCGTCGGCCGTGTTGACGAAGTCGCTGCCCGGGATCGCCTGGTCGTACGTCGACTTGAGCAGCGCGAGCGTCATGCCGGCGTAGCCGGTGTCGGTCGTGCTGGTGGCCGCGTCCGGGTCGTTGGCACCGGACGGGACGTTGTCGGCGTTGTACGACTCGACGCTCGGGATGAGCGAACGGACGTTGGCCGCCGCGGCCGTCTTGTTGGCGCGATCCTTGAAGCTGAGGTACGACGGCACCGCGATCGCGAGCAGGATGCCGAGGATGATGATGACGACCAGGAGCTCGATCAGGGTGAAGCCCTGTTCCGAGCCGAGGCGCGTCTTGATGCGATCGATCATTTGACGTGCGTCTCCTTCCACAACGTGGATGGCGGATGGCTCCGCTTCTATCGGCCTCCGCTGCACAGATGAGGTAGCCCCGTTCGGGGGATTCGCACTCACCCAGCCAGAGCGATTCGGCTTGGACAACAGAAAAGGGGGCGCGGTTGCCCGCGCCCCTTTCAGCGATTGAGCCTGGAGGCTCGGGTCTACGTGCAGACCGCCGTCGGCGCTGGTGGTCTGGATGATCGTGCCGGCGGGGTTGAGCTTGTACGCGTACCAGTTGCCGACCTCGAGTAGACGCAGTAGCGTGGCGTCGAGGCGCGGCCGTCGCAGTGACGCCGGTGGCCTCGACCTTCGGGTTGGCGTTGTTGACGTAGTCGGAGGCGGGGATCGCCTGGTCGTACGTGGACTTGAGCAGCGCGATGCGTCATGCCGGCGTAGCCGGAGTCGGTCGTGCTGGTGGCCGCATCCGGGTCGTTCGGGCCGGACGGGACGTTGTCGGCGTTGTACGACTCGACGCTCGGGATGAGCGAGCGGACGTTGGCCGCCGCCGCGGTCTTGTTGGCGCGATCCTTGAAGCTGAGGTACGACGGCACTGCGATCGCGAGCAGGATGCCGAGGATGATGATGACGACCAGGAGCTCGATCAGGGTGAAACCCTGTTCCGAGCCGAGGCGCGTCTTAATGCGATCGATCATTGACGGGGGTCTCCTTCCACAGCGTGAATGGGGGGCGGGATGGCTCCGCATCTATCGGCCGTCCGCGCACGAATGAGGTAGCCCCGTTCGGGTGATTCGGTCACTCGTCGTGGGTGACGCCCGTCGGACCAAGAGAAAGGGCGCGGTCGCCCGCGCCCTTTCGCTCGTCAAGCCAAGAGGCTCAGGTCTACGTGCAGACCGCCGTCGGTGCTGTGGTCTGGATGATCGTGCCGGCGGGGTTGAGCTTGTACGCGTACCAGTTGCCGACCTGCGAGTAGACGCAGTAGCTGGTGGCGTTGAGGGCGGCCGTCGCAGTGACGCCGGTGGCCTCGACCTTCGGGTTGGCGTTGTTGACGTAGTCGGTGGCGGGGATCGCCTGGTCGTACGTCGACTTGAGCAGCGCGAGCGTCATGCCGGCGTAGCCGGAGTCGGTCGTGCTGGTGGCCGCATCCGGGTCGTTCGGGCCGGACGGGACGTTGTCGGCGTTGTACGACTCGACGCTCGGGATGAGCGAGCGGACGTTGGCCGCCGCCGCGGTCTTGTTGGCGCGATCCTTGAAGCTGAGGTACGACGGCACCGCGATCGCGAGCAGGATGCCGAGGATGATGATGACGACCAGGAGCTCGATCAGGGTGAAGCCCTGCTCGGAGCCGAGGCGCCTCTTCACGCGGTCAATCATGTGAGGTGGTGCTCCTTCCATAACGGGGGATGGCACCCGCGGTATCGGCGCGACGGCTCCATTTAGTGACCCCCAATGGGGGATTCGAACCACTCCCGCCGAGGGGCCAACACGACTCTCAAGGGCTTGGGCAGTGCTGCCGATAGCCCATCCGAGGGACGATGCCGCAACTGACTTCCATTGATGACCTGCTCGAGCAGATGGTCGAGCTCGGGGCCTCCGACCTGCACATCACGGTCGGGAGTCCTCCCGCATTTCGCGTGCGTGGACACATCGTGCGCGCGGAAGGATTCGAGCCGTTCGACGCCGACGAGACCCGCGCGGCGCTCTATCGCGTCCTCTCGAGCGAGCAGCAGAAGCAGTTCGAGCTGAATCGCCAGCTCGATTTCGCGTACTCGATGCCCGGCCTCGCCCGCTTCCGCGTCAACGTCTACTACCAGCGCGAGTGCGTCGGAGCCGCTTTCCGTCTGATTCCGCAGGAGATCAAGTCGATGGAGGAGCTCGGCCTGCCGCCGGTGCTCCACACGCTCGCCGAGAAGCCGCGTGGTCTCGTGCTCGTCACCGGCCCGACCGGCTCCGGCAAGTCGACGACCCTCGCCGCGATCATCGACGAGATCAACCGCACCCGCTCGGAGCACATCCTCACGGTCGAGGATCCGATCGAGTTCGTGCACCGGCACAAGAAGTGCATCGTCAACCAGCGCGAGATCGGCCCCGACGCAACGAGCTTCGGCGCGGCCCTCAAAGCGGCTCTCCGCCAGGACCCGGACGTGATCCTCGTCGGCGAGATGCGCGACCTCGAGACGATCTCGACCGCGCTGACCGCGGCGGAGACCGGCCACCTCGTCTTCGGGACGCTGCACACCCAGAGCGCGCCCTCGACGATCGACCGCATCATCGACGTCTTTCCGCCGGAGCAGCAGGAGCAGGTCCGGATCATGATCGCCAACTCGCTCCAGTCCGTCGTGACCCAGAGCCTGCTGCCGACCGCCGACGGGATCGGCCGCGTCGCAGCACTCGAGATCCTGCTCCCGGACGACGCCGTCCGGAACCTCATCCGCCAGGCGAAGATCGAGCAGGTCTACTCGGTGATGCAGACCAGCACGGCACGCGGCATGCAGACGATGGAGCAGGCGCTCGCCGATCTGGCGCTGCGCCGCGTCGTCAACATCGAGGACGCGATCGCGCGCTCGAGCCGGCCGGATCAGCTGATCGGAATCCTCGAGCGCGCCGGCATGCCGGTTGAGACGCTCCTTGCAGCCCAGAACGGCAGCGCCGCGGCACAGCCCGCGGGCGGACTGCGGACGGCGGTCTAGCGATGGCCGACTCGTTCTGGAAGAAGGAGGTCTCGTTCGGCAAGAAGAAGCCGAAGGGCGAGGAGGCCGCGGCCGTTCCTGTCGACGTCGTGCCGGAGGCGTCTGCCGTTCCGGAGGCTCCCTCGGCCCCGGCAGCGGACCAGCCCACGTCGAAGTGGAAGAAGGAGATCTCGTTCGGCCGCAAACAGAAGGTCGAGTGGGACGCGGCGGAGCCGAAGCAGAAGGTCTCGGTGTGGAAGAAGGAGATCTCGTTCGGCAAGAAGAAGGCCCCGACCGAGGTCGACCGGATGGCAGAGGAGGCCGCGCAGGCGGTCTCGCCGGCGTTCGCGCCGCCGTCGGTCGCTGCGGTGCCGCCGGTGCCCGACGTTCCGCCGACGGCAGTCGCCGAGGCGGCGGTCGCCGCCATGGCCGAGCAGCCCGTTGTTCCGGCGCCTGCACCTGAGCCGGTCGAGCCTGCGTTCGTCGAGCCGGCTCCGGTCGACTCCGACCCGGTCGCACCGGTGCCCGAGCTCGCGCTCGGCCTGGCCGCCGCCGACGCTCTTTCGCCGCCCGCCGAAGCCGAGCCGGCGCCCGCGCCTGCGGAGCCGCTGCACCTGGCTTCGGTGGAGCCCGAGGCGGCCGCACCGGTCCCCGAGCTCGTGCCCGAGCTTGCGCCGGAGCCCGAGCCGGAGCCCGAGCCCGCACCCGCACCCGAGGCGGCTGCGCCGTTCTCGCCGCTGTCGCCGGCGATCCTCGCCGCGACGGTTGCGGAGACGGCCGCCGACGAGACTCCGGTCGCGCCTGACTCGCCCGTTCCCGCCGCGCCGGTCGAGCCCGACCCGTGGCTCGCCTCCCCCGAGCTTCCGCCGGCACCCGACTGTCCCCGTCGTCGCCGCGTTCGCCGCTGAGGCGGTCGCCCCGCTCGCCGCGGAGCTGCCCGAGCCGCCGCAGCCGCAGGAGCTGCGAGCCGGAGCCCGCGCCGGAGCTGCCGGTGACGCAGCAGCAGAGGGTGTTCCCGCCGGTTCCGGCCGCCGAGCTTCCGCCCGTCGTCGAGAAGAAGGTTCCGGTCTGGAAGAAGGAGATCTCGTTCGGCCGCAAGGGCAAGGCCGACTTCGACGCGATGGACGCCGCGTTCGTCGCGGCGGCGGCCGCGAACAAGAAGCAGCCCTGGTACAAGAAGGAGCTCGGCGGCAAGAAGAAGAAGGACAACGATCTCGTCGACGCCGCCGTTCCGGTCGCCGCCGGCGTTGACGTCGCCGTCGCCGCGCAACACGAAGCAGCCCTGGTACAAGAAGGAGCTCGGCGGCAAGAAGAAGGCGAAGGCCGCGTCCGTTGCGGTCGGCACCGCGGCAGCCGTCGCGATCGTCGACGGCGACGCGCCCGCGCCTGCCGCGAAGAAAACGCCCTGGTACAAGAAGGAGCTCGGCGGCAAGAAGAAGGGCGCCGTCGAAACGGCCGCCGTCGCCGTCGCGCTCGAGGAAGCCGCTTCGACGCCGTCGGCACCGTTCTGGAAGCGCGGAATGTCGATCGGAATGCCGTCGCTCTCGCGCAACAAGGGCGGTTCCGGCAAGTCGCTGAAGGGCCAGAACCTCGTCGGCCTGAAGATCGGCGGCTCGCAGATCGCGGCTGCGCGCGTCTCGAACAACGGCGTCGCCGCGCTCGAGCAGGTCGCCCGCCAGCCGCTCCCGATGGGCATCGTCGTCGGCGGCGAGCTCCGCGACCCGGATGCGCTCACCGAGGCGCTGAAGGTGTTCTTCGCGAAGAACAAGCTTCCGAAGAAGGGCGTTCGGCTCGGCATCGCCAACCCGAACCGCATCGGCGTCCGCACCTATCCGATCGACGGCACGGAGAACGACAAGCAGCTCGCGAACGCGATGCAGTATCGCGCGTCCGACCTTCTGAACATTCCGCTCGACGAGGCGGTGCTCGACTGGCAGGTCGTCGACGAGTCCGTCGACGCCGAGGGCACGAACTCGAAGCGCGTTCTTCTCGTCGTCGCGTATCGCGATCTCGTCGACCGCTATGTCGATGCGTGCCGCAAGGCCGGGATCACGCTCGCCGGCATCGACCTCGAGGCGTTCGCGATGCTGCGCGCGCTGTCGGCGCCCGCCGAGCCGACGTCCGAGCCGACCGATCGCCGCGGCCTCGTCGCCGTTGCGATCGGCTTCGACCGCTCGACGTTTGCCGTCACCGACGGACGCGTGTGCGACTTCACCCGCGTGCTCGAGTGGGGCGGCTCCGCGCTCAACTCGAAGCTCGCGGATGCGTTCAACTCCGCTCCGTCCGAGGTCGAGACGCTGAAGTGCGGCCTGTCGCTCGACGGGACGATCGCTCCTGACGGATTGGCGCCGGAGTCGGTCGCCGTCGCCGTCGACGTCGTGAAGCGCGAGCTCGGTTCGTTCGCGCGCCAGCTCGTCGAATCGCTCCAGTTCTACCAGAACCAGCCCGGCAGCCTGCCCATCGCCGAGATCGTCGTCACCGGCGGCACGGCGCAGATGCCTGGGCTCGCGGACGAGCTCTCGCGGCTGATCGGCGTGCCCGTGCGCGTCGGCAATCCGCTCGCGCGCCTGAAGGTCTCGAAGCGCGTCTCGGCCTCCGAGCAGCAGGTCGGTTCGCTCGCCGTCGCCATCGGACTCGGGATCGAAGACTAGCCGCCGTGCGTGCCGTCAACCTCCTCCCCAAGGACGATCTCGCTGCCAACAGCATCCGGAACGAGGATCCTGCCGTCGTCATCGGCTCCGCGCTGGGCCTGGTTGTGCTCATCGCTCTCGGCGGCGCCTTCTACATGGCGCACGCCCAGGCCGGCGCGCAGCAGCAGAAGCTGAATGGGGCGCGGCTCGAGCTCGGCAAGCTCTCGCTCGCCAAGAAGCCGGTGGTCAAGGTTCCGAAGCTGACGCGGCCGATCATCCCGATCCCCGCCGTCACCGGCGAGGAGTCGGCCCGGCTCACTGCGGTCTCGAGCGCGATGTCTACGCGGATCGCATGGGACCGGATCCTGCGTGACTTCGCGCTCGTCATTCCCTGACGACGTCACCGTCACCGCGCTGAACGATGACCGCGCCGTCGAACGCGCCGGTCCTGCCTGGTACTCCGCCTTCGGGCACGCCCGGCTTCAATCTCCAGGGCACGACCTTCTCGCACGACAGCGTCGCGCGCCTGCTCTCGCGGCTGATGCTGATGCCCGACCTTACGGACGTCTCGCTGTCGACCAGCGCTGCCGACTTGAGCACCGGTCAGGTCACGTTCACCGTCAGCGCGACGGTGAAGGGCGCTCCGCCGCCGCTCCTGCCCGCGCCGGTCGCGACCGACACGACGACGACGGGGTCGAGCTCGTGAAGTCGCTGAAGCTCAACAAGCACATGACCATCGCGCTGATCATCGGCGGCGACCTGCTGTTGCTGCTGCTCGGCTGGTACCTGCTCGTCTCGCCGCAGCGGCAGGCCGCCGCGTCGATCGGCAAAGCGACGCAGGCTGCGACGGCGCAGATCGCGGACGCGCAGAGCCAGGCTCAGCTTGCGGCGCATCCGCTGATCCCGAAGCAGCCGGAGATCAAGACCGCCGGGCTGTACGAGCTCGCGAAGGCGATGCCGTCCGTGACCGACATGCCGGACATGCTGCTCGAGCTCGACCAGGTCGCGCGCGCGTCGGGTGTCTCCGTGATCTCGATCTCGCCTGGACCGCCGGTGATCGTGCCCGGCCAGCCGTGGAGCACCGTCACGATCCAGCTGCGCCTTCAGCGGGAACTACTACTCGCTCACGGATCTTCTCTACAGGCTCCGTACGCTCGTCATCCGTCGACGACGGCGCGCTCGCGACGTCGGGTCGCCTGTTCACAGTCGACACGATCGCCTTGAGCACCGCCGGCGGTTCGAACCTGACCGCGACGGTCTCCGTCGACGCATACATCTACGGCTCTGGTGACAGCTCGGCGGCGGCGGCTACCGCGACGCCGACTACCACCGACACAACGAGCAGCGGTTCCACCTCGTCGACCACGACGTCCTCGTCGTCTGACGTGGCCCCCTAGTCGGCACGAAAGGAGCAACAAGTGGCAAAGAAAACAGTCGCCGACGCGGCCAAGGCCAAGCAGGCGAAGCAGAAGAAGATCGTGATCCTCCTCGGGGTCGTGTTCGCGCTCGCGATGGTGTACGCGTTCATGACGATCTCGGGCATGCAGGGCGGCGGCGGTGCCGAAGCCGGTGGCGGCTCCGCCCCCGACGGCGGGATCGGCGACCTCGACCACGTCGTCGACCCGTCGACGACGCCGACTGCCGCCCCGACACTCGCCGGCAGCACGCCGACGGCGTCGTCGTCGACGCCCTCGTCCGACGCCGAGCGCGGACGGCACCACCAGCACGGATTCGTCGCAGCTCGTCGCGGTCGTGACGCCGCCGATGGATCCGGGTCAGCTCCAGTCGTTCGGCCGCTTTGCGAGCAAGGATCCGTTCGACTCGTCCGGGCCCGGGCACGACCAAGTCGTCCGGCTCGTCGGGCTCGTCCGGCTCCGGGCGGCTCGGGCGGCTCCGGCGGCTCTGGAGGCAGCGGCTCGACGCCGAAGACGCCGCCGCCGCCTCCTCAGCTCCGGCGACGTCAGGCCGTCATCTCCGTCAACGGCACGCAGGAGTCCGTGACGACCGGCAGCAACTTCCCGTCGACGAATCCGATCTTCCAGCTCGTGTCGGTGACCTCGACACAGGCGAAGGTCGGGATCGCGGGCGGCTCGTACTCGAGTGGCCAGCAGACGCTGACGTTGAGCGTGAACAAGCCGGTGACGCTCGTGAACACCGCCGACGGCACGCGCTACACGCTGATCCTGCTGCCGCAAGGCACGGCCGTTGCGCCGAGCTCGAGCAGCGGCAGCTCCAGCAGCAGCTCGACCGCGCCGCCCGTCTCCACGACGCCGACATCGACCACGCCGACGGCTCCGTAGGAAACGGCCGATGGCAGCATTCGCATATTCGGCGATCGACGCCACAGGCAGCGAGCTCGACGGCGTCATCAGCGCCGCCGATCTCCCGTCCGCCCGCGAGTTGCTCCGCGGGCGCGGCCTCCTGGCGCAGTCGCTGAAGGAGGTCAGCGAGGGCGGCGGCATCGGCTCGACGAGCATCTCCTTCGGCAAGGGCATCAAGCCGAAGTCGCTGCAGATCTTCTCGCGCCAGTTCGCGACGATGATCGAGGCCGGCCTGAACGTCGTCGGTGCCCTCGTCATCCTCGAGGAGCAGACGACCGACACCGTCCTGGCGCAGGTGATCGAGGCGCTCAGGCGCGACGTCGAAGGCGGCCTTCTGCTCTCCCAGGCGATGGCGCAGCACCCGAAGGTGTTCTCGCGGCTCTACATCTCGATGGTCGAGGCGGGCGAGGCGGCGGGCATCCTCGACATCGTGCTCGACCGCGTCGCGTTCCAGATCGAGAAGCAGGAGCAGATCCGGCGCCGCGTCAAGGGCGCGATGGTCTACCCGACGATGGTGCTGGTCTTCGCCACGATGGTGCTGATCGGAATGCTGATGTTCCTCGTCCCGGTCTTCGTGAACATCTTCAAGCAGCTCGGCGGCCAGCTGCCGACGCTGACGCAGTACGTCATGTACGGGTCGGACTTCCTGCACGCGTACTGGTTGATCGTGATCCCGTCGCTGATCGCGTCGCCGTTCATCTTCAACAAGTGGAAGACGACGGAGAGCGGCCGCAAGACATGGGACCGGATCAAGCTGAAGGTCCCGATGAAGATCGGCGACACCGTGCTGAAGGTGACGATGGCGCGTTTCGCGCGCACGCTGTCGACGCTCGTCGCAGCCGGCGTCGACATCATCAAGGCGCTCGAGATCACCGGCCAGACGTCGGGCAACTGGGTCGTCGAGCAGGCGCTCGAAGGCGTGCGCAACGCGGTGCACGAAGGTATCCCGATCGCGCAGCCGCTGCTCGAGAACGAGATCTTCCCGCCGATGGTCAGCCAGATGGTGAAGATCGGTGAGGAGACGGGAGAGCTCGAGAAGATGCTCTCCAAGATCGCAGACTTCTACGAGGACGAGGTCGACGCAGCCGTCGGCTCGCTCACATCCATCATCGAGCCGATCATGATGATCGGTGTCGGTCTGATGGTCGGCGTCATCATCATCGCCATGTACATGCCGATGTTCAAGATGCTGACCCTCGTGAAGTAAGGAGCGGTTCGGTGACTCTGCCGCGCGGTGTCGTCGTGGCGTTCGTCGCGGCGCTCCTCGCGCTCGGCGCGGCCGGCGTGTACGTCTCGCGCGATGCGAGCGGCAACAGCAGCAAGAGCAGCACGCACGCGGCGCGCGTCCACGCCCGCGCGGGCGCGCGCGATCGACCGGATCGCCGCCTCTGAGCTGCCGCAGCAGATGCGGCGAGACGCGGCACTCGTGCGCGGCGACCGCGAGACGCGCGCGGCCGCGCTGCGCTGGTTCCGCACCGCGCCGCTCGGAGTCTTCATCCACTACGGGCCGTCGTCGCTGCTCGCCGCGCCGACGAACGACACGTGGTGGAAGGGCGTGCACGCGCCGAACTATCCGGCGCTCGTCCGGCGCTTCCATCCGAAGGTCGACGCCGCCGTCGCCGACTGGGTCCGCCTCGCGCGCGACGCCGGCGCGTCGTACATCGCCTTCACGGTCAAGCATCACGACGGCTACACGCTCTGGCACAGCCCGGTTGCCGCGTGGGGGCAGCCGAGCGACGCCGACGTCCTGAAGGCGCTGGCGCCCGCGGCCCGCCGCGCGCACCTCCGCCTCGTCCTCTATTACTCGACCCTCGATCTGCACGAGCCGACGTACCGCTCCGACCCGGCGGCGTATCTCGTCCTCGCGCGGACGCAGCTGCGGGAGCTGCTGACGGGCTACGGCCCCGTCGCCGGCGTCTGGTTCGACGGCACCTGGGACAACAAGCTCAGCAACGCACAGCTCGAGAGTCTCTACGCGCTGATCCACCGCCTCCAGCCGTGGGCGCTCGTGACGACGAACCATCACCACCTGCCGCTGCCCGGCGAGGACTACCAGACCTTCGAGGCCGGCTTCCCCGGACATCCGCCGAAGGGCTGGCCGCAAACGCCGGTGTCGAGCCTGCCGCACCAGGCCGCGATCGCGCTCGGACCGACGTGGTTCTGGGACGGGAACGATGTCCCGCGCACGCCGGTGCGGCTCGAGCGCCTGATCGCGGAGGCGCACGCGTCGCACACGAGCCTCCTCGTCGACATCCCGCCGCGGCCGGACGGGCTCTACGGCCCGGGCGTTTTCGCCGCCGTACGACAGGCCGGTAGCGCCTCAAGGTAGTCCGGTCCGGAACCGATAACCGGGTCATGAGCGTCACTGCGGAACGCGTCGGCGAGCACGACGTCGTCGTCTCACGGATCAGCCTCTCGGCGCGCGCGCAGCTCGCCGGGCTCGTCGTCGTGAGCGTCGTCGTCTACTCGCTTCTCGCACGGCTCCGCGCCGTGCCGACCGCGTTCCCCGACGAGTACCTGTACTCCGCACTCGGTCGCTCGCTTGCGGCGGGCAACGGCCTCTCCGTCCGCGGAACGCCTGCGCACTTTCCCGCGCTGCTCGAGCCGCTGCTCACCGCGCCGGCGTGGTGGCTCCCGCACGTCGAGCAGTCGCTCCGCGCGATCCAGATCATCAACTCGATCGCGGTGAGCCTCGCCGCGATTCCCGCGTACATCCTCGCGCGCCGCGTGCGGCTCGCGCACGGGACGGCCTTCGGCATCGCGGTGCTCACCGTCGTCGTGCCGCAGCTCACGCTGTCGAGCCAGGTGCTCTCGGAGCCGGTTGCGTATCCGCTCGCGCTCGGCGCGATCGCCGCCGCCGTCGCGCTCATCGACCGGCCGTCGCGACGCGCGACCGCTGTCTTCCTTCTTCTCGCGGTGCTCGCGACGCTCGCGCGCGTCCAGCTCGCGGTCATCCCGGCGTGCGCGCTCGCGGCGGTCTTCGTCGACGGCGCATCGAAGGGCGGGATCCGCCACGCACTGCGCCGCCAGCGTGTCCTTGCGGCTGTCGTCCTCCTGCAGCTGCTCGGCGGCGTCGCACTCGCGGTGAGCGGCCGTGTCGGCTACTACGCGACGCTGCTCCCGTCGCGGACGGCGCTGCTCGGCAGCTGGAAGATGGCGCCCGTCGACCTGTACGTCGTCCTGATCTCGACCGGCATCGTGATCGTTCCGGCCGCGCTCGTCGGCGGTGCGCTCGCGCTCGTTCGGCCGCGGTTCCGCGCCGAGCTCGCGTTCGCGGTCGTCTCGGCGTGCTTCACCGCCGCACTGCTCGCAGAGTCCGTCCTCTTCGGCGACGTGAAGCTTCTCCAGGAGCGCTACCTCTTCTACGCGGTGCCGCTGCTCGCGATTGCGTTCGGCCTGCGGATGACACGGACGCAGCGGCGCTGGCACGCGGAGGCGGCGGTCGCCGCCGGCTTCGCCACCTTCGCGGCGGTCGTCCCTCTCGCCGGCTACGTCGCCGCGCAGACCTCGCCCGCTCCGGTGCAGGGCGCGATTCGCCGGCTCGAGCTCGCGCTCGCGAACCCGGGCAAGGGCTCGCTGCTGTTCGCCGTCGCGGCGACGCTTGCCGTCGCCGTCGGGATCTTCGCCGTCAACCGGCGCCGCGGCGTCGGGCCGGCGCTGCTCGCCGCATCGGCGCTCTTCGCGGTCGCCTTGATGGTCGGGACGCTGTCGTTCGAGCGCATGACGAACACGATCGTCCGCGCGTCGCTGCCCGCCGACCTGACATGGATCGACGACGCGCACGCCGGCCACCCCGTCTTCGTCGCCGCGCCCGGAACCCAGCGCGACGTGATCCTCGAGACGCTGTTCTGGAACCGGTCGATCCACCGGATCTATCTGCTTCCGGGCGCCGCCGACCCGGACAAGTTCGCCGCACCCGGCGTCGTCGCCGACGCGTCCGGCTTGCTGCTTCGCGGCGGAAAGCCCGTGCGGCAGGCTGTCGTCCTCGACGACTCAGCGACGACGGTGCAGCTCGCCGATGCGCACCGCCTCGCGACCGGCGGCCCCGTGAGCCTCTGGCAGCCGAACGGCGCGGCGCGCGTGTCGCTGATGATGTGGGGCCGCCTGCACGGCGGGACGCTCCTGAACTCCGGCGGCATCTGGCTCTGGCCGAAGTCCCCGTCCCGCGCGGGCTGGGTCGTGTTCAAGCTCCGGACGCAGGATCCCACGCAGCAGGGCTCGTTCACGCTCTACAACCATCACCGCCCTCTGTCGACGAAGGCGCTCTCCGGCGGCGTCGTGACGACGCTGCGGCTGCCGATCTGCTCGCCCGGTCGCTGGTCGCGCGGATTCGCGTCGCAGAACGCCGTCGCCGCAGTCCCGCACTACGTGCCGGACCCGCGCGCGTGCGCGGCTACGCAGTGATCTTCAGCTTCGCCTGAAGCGTCTCGGCGCGATAGCGCACACCGAGGTCGTACGTTCCCGCCGTCGTCGGGTTGCCGATCAGCGCGCCGCGCGAGACGAGGATCTTCACCGTGCCCGGTCCGATCACGGTGCACATGACGCCGGTCGGCCGCGGCATCGTGATCGTCAGCGTCTGCTGCACGAGCTTCACGCTGCGCGGCCGCACGCCATTGACGGCGACCGTCGACGCGGCGATCGCGCGCGGCAGGCGAACCGCCGCGGGAAAGATCAGGGCGAGTGCGCCGCCGCGGAGCCTGCCGCACTGGAGCTCCGTGCGAAGCGAAACCACGAGCGCGACGGGGCGAGCCCCGGCGTGCGGATTCGAGATGACCACGGACGCCGAGTCCTGCACCTCGGCTCCCGGCGGCGCCGCGAATGCGGCGGCTCCGGTCGCGAGGGCTGCGCCGCAGACGACAGCGCCGACGACCCTGAGCACGACGTCCAGGGTACCACCGGCGGTTCAAGTTGCACGGTTTTCGCCGGTGGGTAAGGATCCGGGAGCCGGGCGACGTCGGCCCGGGTGGGGATCATCAGAGGAGGGGGATCGATACATGTCGCCAGTACGCCTTGGGCGGGTTGCCGTCGCGATCGCAGGAGCGGCGACGATCGTCGCGCTCGTCGTCGCCGCGGGCGCATCGGCTCGGACGAACGGACCGTTCGGCTCGAGCCGCCACGTCCTGCCGGGGACGAAGCCTTCGTGGACGACCACCGCACCGCAGACCGCCGCAGTCCCGTCGGGCACGCTCGTGCACGCGCGGGTCTGGATCGCAACGAGGAACTCGGCCCAGCTCGACGCGCTCGCGCAGGCCGTCAGCGATCCGTCGAGCGCGCAGTACGGCCAGTTCATCTCGTCCGACCAGTACGTCGCGCAGTACGCGCCGACCGCCGACCAGGTGAGCCAGGTCACGCAATGGCTCACGCAGTCGGGCCTCGGAGTCGAGGCAGTCGGACCGGACAATCATTTCGTCGCAGTCGCCGGCAGCGCGTCGGCGATCGCGAACGCGTTCGGCACCTCGCTCGCCGACTATCTCGTCAACGGCAAGCAGGCGCAGGCTCCGGTGTCGGACGTGTCGGTGCCCGACTCGCTCGCCGGGCTCGTCACCGCGGTCACCGGGCTCAGCTCGCTCGGCCACGCGATGAAGCCGGCCGACTTCGGCGCGCCTGACGCGTTCGTCAACGCCACGCCGTGCTCGCGGTCCTACAGCGACCAGACGGCGAAGACGCTGCCGCGGTTCCAGCATCAGACGCTCCCGTACGCCGTGTGCGGGTACACACCGGACCAGCTGCGCGGCGCCTACGGCGTCGACGGCTTCGGCCCGACGCAGAACCTCGGCCGCGGCTCGACCGTGGCGATCACCGATGCGTACGACGCGCCGACGCTGCTCGCGGACGCGAACAAGTACGCGCAGCGGCAGGGTGACCCGCCGTTCTCGCACGGGCAGTTCCAGGACCGGAGCGTGCCCGAGGACGCCTCGACCGGCGACGACTGCGGCGGCAACGGCTGGTACGGCGAGCAGGCGCTCGACGTCGAGGCCGTGCACGCGATGGCCCCCGGCGCGAACGTCCTCTACTACGGCGCCGCGAGCTGCTTCGACGACGACCTGCTGGCCCAGCTGGCTCAGATCGTCCACGACAACAAGGCGTCGATCGTCACCAACTCGTGGGGCGACGTGACCTTCTACATCGACGAGAACGGCAACCTCGTCCAGAACGTCGACAGCACCACGATCGCCGCGTACGAGTCCGTCTTCAAGCAGGGCGCCGTGCAGGGGATCGGGTTCATGTTCTCCTCGGGCGACGACGGTGACGAGCTCGCGAACACGGGCTATGCAGCACCCGACTACCCGACGAGCGACCCGTGGGTCACGTCGGTCGGCGGCACCTCGCTCGCCGTCGACAAGCGCGACAACCGCATCTTCGAGACCGGGTGGGGCACGGAGAAGTACGGCCTCTCGTCCGACGGAAGCAGCTGGGTCCTGACCGTTCCGTTCCTCTACGGAGCCGGCGGCGGGATCAGCCAGCTCTTCCCCTTGCCGTCGTACCAGCGTGGGATCGTGCCGCGCGGGACGACCGGACGCGGCGTGCCGGACGTCGGCATGGACGCCGATCCGACGACCGGCATGCTCGTCGGCGAGACGCAGAACTTCTCGCTGCCGAGCCGCTTCGGGCCGGCGGGAGTCCACTACGGCGAGTACCGCATCGGCGGCACCAGCCTCGCGTCGCCGTTGTTCGCCGGCGCACAGGCGGTCGCCCAGGCCAACGAGGGAGGCCGGCGGATCGGCTTCGCCAATCCGCTCATCTACTCTCTCGCGCGCAATCCGGCCGAGTTCTACGACGTGACGCCGCAGGGCGACCCGGGCAACGTCCGGGCCGACTACGCCAACGGCCAGAACGCGAACGATGGGATTCTCTACTCCGTGCGCTCGTTCGACCAAGACTCGTCGCTGACGACGAACCGTGGTTGGGACACCGTGACGGGAGTGGGGAGCCTGACGCCGCGCTACTTCAACTGGCTGTCAGACCTGCGCCACTAGGCGTCGACGGGAGGGCCGGAGCTTCGCGCTCCGGCCCTTCCGCGTTTCTTCAGCGCGCGCTCCAGCGCGCGGACGAACGGGCCGACGACGACCGGCTTCTCGAGGTACGCGACAGGCTCCAGCAGCCAGCCGGAGATCACGCGCCGGCCGCTCGTGACGCAGACGACCGGGATCTTCCCGTCCTCGAGCGCCTTGCGGGCCACCGCCAGCGCGTCGCGCGAAAGCGGCTCGACGACGATCACGTCGACCGAGCCGCCGTCGAGGTCGTTGACGACGCGATGCCCGAGCGCTTCGACGATCGCGGTCAGCGCGAGTCGCCAGTGCGCGTCGGGATCGTTGACGAGGATGACCGCCACAGGACGATTCACTCGCACTTCCGCGGCGAAAAGGGGCTGCGCGGCGTATGAACCGCGTATGACCTGACCTGTCTGGGTCAGCGGCCGAAGAGCCGCGAAAGGAAGCCTTCCGGCGGCTCCGGCTCTTCCGGCGCTTCGTCGGCCGGCGGCGCCTCGGGCTCGTCCTCCGCGGGCGCAAGCGAGCGCGGCACTGCCTGCCGCTCGCGCTGGGCGCGGATTGCGGCGCTCATTTCCTCGCGATGCGACTGCTCCGCCATCGCCGGGACTCAGTACGCCACGCGGGCCGCGCCTCCTCCCAGAGATGACCGATCCGTGGCCCCCGGAAGCCCGCGAGTCACCGATCGACCATCTAAAGTCCCTCGGAATGTGCTTCGAGCTCGATTCCGAGCCGCCGATCCCGGTCATCTCGGGCGCGGCCGTCTCCCACGACGACGTCGAGCTGGAGTCGGCCGACGGGACGCGCTTCGGCGCATTCGTCGCCACGCCGGACGAGCCCGCCGCGGTCGGGATCGTCGTCCTCCCGGACGTTCGCGGCCTCTACCGTTTCTACGAGGAGCTCGCACTCCGTTTCGCCGAGCGCGGCTACGCCGCCGTCGCGATCGACTACTTCGGCCGCACCGCCGGGATCGCGAAGCGCGACAACGACTGGGACTACATGGCTCACGTCCAGCAGACGACGCCGGAAGGCGTCCAGGCCGACGTCGGTGCAGCGGTCGAGGAGCTGCGCCGCCGCGGCTGCGCGACGGTCTTCACGGTCGGCTTCTGCTTCGGCGGTCGGAACTCGTGGCTCGCCGCGGCGTCGGGTCACGGCCTCGCCGGCGCGGTCGGCTTCTACGGCATGCCCGCCGAGCGCAACGACGTCCCCGGGCCGACCCAGCGGGCGGCGGAGATCGCGGCGCCGATCCTCGCGCTCCAGGCCGGCGACGACCAGAACATCACCGCCGAGCACAACGCCGCCTTCGACGCGGCGCTCACCGCTGCCGGCGTCGAGCACGAGGTCGTCACGTACGAGGGCGCGCCGCACAGCTTCTTCGACCGCAAGCAAGAGGACTTCCTCGACGCGTCCGACGACGCGTGGGCCAGAACGCTCGCGTTCGTCGAGCGCTACTCCTGAGCAAGGGCGTCGCGGACAGCCCGCGCGAGCGCCGGCTCGATCGGCCCGGGCCGGTAGCCGAGCTCCCGCTCCGCCTTCTCGGAGCTGAAGTACATCGGCAGCCGCGCGAGCCGCGCCTCGTGCCGGTTCACGAGCCCGACCGCCCCCGCCGCGCGCACGGCCGCATACGGGACGCGCAGCCGCGGGCGGGACCGGCCGGCGGCGGCCGCGATCGCAGCGAAGACGTCGCCGAGCGGCAGATCGACGCCGCCGAGGAGGTAGCGCTCACCGGCCCGCCCGCGCTCGAACGCGAGCACGTGCCCGAGCGCCACGTCGCGGACGTCGACGAGGTTCAGCCCGGTCGACGGGAGGTACGCGCGCACGCGCCCGCGCGCCACCGCCGCGACCATCGCACCGGTCGGCGTCGGCCGCCGATCGCCGTCCCCGACCGGCGTCGTCGGGTTGACGACGACGGCGTCGACGCCGTCGCGGGCCGCGGCGAGCACGATCCGCTCCGCGTCCAGCTTTGTCCTCTTGTACGGCACCGCGAGCTCCCAGTCGGGCGGCCCGTCGGCCTCGGTCGCGGCCCGGCCGGCGACCGGCCCGCACGTGCCGCAGGTGCTCGTGTGGACGATCCGGCGCACCCCGGCCCGGGCCGCCGCCGCCAGAACCGTCCGCGTCCCCTCGACGTTGACCCGCTCCAGCTCCCGCTCGTCCGCGTCGTAGCTGTAAAGCGCCGCGACGTGGAAGACCGCCTCGCAGCCGCGCATCGCCCGCTCGAGCCCTGCGGAGTCCAGAAGATCGACGAACTCCGTCCGCACGTCGGCCCCGCGCTCGCGCAGAATCCGGACGACGTGGCCGCCGACGAATCCGTCCGCTCCGGTGACGTATGCCTGCATCGGCCCCGGAGTTTGGCAGGCGCAGACCCGGATTCCGCTACACTCCGCCCGCGCGGGGCGCCGTAGCTCAGCTGGTCAGAGCGCTGCACTCATAATGCAGAGGTCGGTGGTTCGAGCCCACCCGGCGCTACTACGCATTCACCTCGAGCTACGAGAAAAGGGAAATGGCAACCGGAGTCAGAGTCGCAATCACGCTCGCGTGCACAGACTGCAAGCGGCGGAACTATCAGACGCAGAAGTCGAAGCGAAACTCGCCCGACCGCGTCGAGTTCAAGAAGTACTGCCGCTGGTGCGGAAGTCACACCGTGCACCGGGAGACGCGCTAGTCGCCGAGCATGGCCCGGCAGACGCGTCAGCAGCGGCGCGCCCGGCGCGCCCAGCAGGAGCCGGCCCTCGCAGGGGGCCCGCCGCCGCCTACGCCGCCGCCGCCCCCGCGCCCGGTCGAGAACAGCGACCCGCAGCCGCAGCCGGAGCGCAAGCGCCCCACCGGGGAGAAGGAGCGGCATGTGCCCGGCTCGGGCACCGTGCACTTCATCCAGGAGTCGTATGCCGAGCTGAAGAAGGTCGAGTGGCCGAGTCAGAAGGGCGTCGTCAGCGGCACGGCCGTCGTGATCATCGCCTGCGTGATCACCGGCATCTTCCTTTGGCTCAACGATCAGGTTTGGCAGTACGTCGTGCAGCACGTGTTGCTGCGATAAGGGACGAGAGGACGACATGTTTCGCTGGTACGTGATCAACACCTACTCCGGGCACGAGAACAAGGTGAAGACCAATCTCGAGCACCGGATCGAGTCGATGAACCAGCGCCCGCGCTTCCGGCGCGTCGTCGTCCCGACCGAGCAGGTCATCGAGACGAAGGACGGCCAGAAGGTGCAGGCCGAGAAGCGCGTCCTCCCGGGCTACGTGCTCGTGAACATGGACCTGAACGACGACGCCTGGATGGTCGTGAAGAACACGCCGGGCGTGACCGGGTTCGTCGGCGCCGGCTCGAAGCCCGTTCCGCTCACGAAGCCCGAGGTCGACCGGATCCTCCACACCGGCTCCGGCTCGTCCGCGCCGACGCGCGCGCAGGTGGAGTTCCAGCTCGGTGAGTCCGTGAAGATCACGTCCGGCCCGCTCGCCGACTTCGACGGCGAGATCACCGACGTGAACGCCGACGGCCAGAAGCTTCAGGTGATGGTGAACATCTTCGAGCGGCAGGTGCCGGTCGAGGTCGGATTCGACAATGTGAAGAAGCTCGACTAGAAGGATTCAGATGGCCAAGAAAGTCCTGACACTCATCAAGCTCCAGATCCCCGGCGGCCAGGCCAACCCGGCGCCGCCGGTCGGCCCTGCGCTCGGCCAGCACGGGGTCAACATCATGGAGTTCTGCAAGGCGTTCAACGCGCAGACGGCCGACCAGAACGGGCGCATCACGCCGGTCGAGATCACCGTCTTCGAGGACCGCTCGTTCTCGTTCATCACGAAGACGCCGCCCGCCGCCGTCCTGATCAAGGAGACGCTGCGGCTCGAGAAGGGCTCGGCCGAGCCCAACCGGAACAAGGTCGGGCGCCTCTCGCGCGACCAGGTGCGCGCGATCGCCGAGACGAAGTTCCCGGATCTCAACGCGCGCGACATCGACCACGCGGCGCTGATCATCGCCGGCACCGCCCGCAGCATGGGCGTGGAGGTGGACCTGTAATGGCACAGCACGGCAAGAAGTACAACGCGATGCGCGAGGCGGTCGACCGCGAGAAGATGTACACGCCGGTCGAGGCGATCCGCCTGCTGAAGTCGTTCGACGGCCCGAAGTTCGACGAGACCGTCGAGGTGCACTTCCGGCTCGGCCTGAACGTGCGCCACGCCGACGAGCAGCTGCGCGGGACGCTGATGCTCCCGAACGGCAGCGGCAAGGACGTCCGCATCGCCGTCTTCGCCGAGGGCGACAAGGCCCGCGAGGCGGAGGAGGCCGGAGCGGATGTCGTCGGCTCGGCCGATCTCGCGAAGCGGATCGAGGAAGGCTTCACCGAGTTCGACGTCGCGATCGCGACGCCGGACCAGATGGGCAACGTCGGCAAGCTCGGCCGGATCCTCGGCCCGCGCGGCCTGATGCCGAACCCGAAGACGGGCACGGTCACGTTCGACGTGGCCAAGGCCGTCGGCGAGGCGAAGGCCGGCAAGCTCGAGTACCGCACCGATCGCGGCGCGAATGTCCACGTCTCGATCGGCAAGAAGAGCTTCGACGAGCGCGCGCTCGTGGAGAACTACGCCGCCGTCGTCGACGAGATCGTCCGCGCGAAGCCGGCCGCCGCGAAGGGCCGCTACATCCAGCAGGTGACGCTCGCGCCGTCGATGGGCCCGGGCATCCACATCGATCCGGCGCGCACGCGCGGGATCATGGAAGAGCTTGACGGGGCGCCGCAGGAGGCAGCTACAGTAGGCGCCTAATCTCGACGAGCGACCGCCGAAGACCGCTGGCAGCCCGGTAGGGCAGAAGTCCAGCCGAGGTGGGGCAGCGACGACGAGGGCTTCGGCTCTCCTCTTCTTGGCCCGCCTGCGCGCGGGCCTCGTCGTTTCCGGAGGAAATGACATGAAGAAAGAGGACAAAGAGCAGGTCGTCGCGGAGCTGACGGATCGCCTGAAGGCGTCCGATGTCCTGCTCGTCGCCGACTACCGCGGGCTGACGATGCCGCAGATCGACGAGCTGCGCTCGAAGCTGCTGGAAAGCGGCGCGCGGTTCGCCGTCGTGAAGAACACGCTGACGCGGCGTGCGGCCGAGGCCGCCGGTGCCGACGCGTTGCTCGCCCTGCTCGAAGGCCCGAGCGCGATCGCGTTCCTCGAGGCCGACGGCGACATGGTCGCCGCGGCGAAGGCGCTGGCCGACATGGCACGCGACTCGAAGATCCTCGCGATCCGCGGCGGCGTGCTCCAGGGCCGCTCGGTGACGGCGGAAGAGGTCGAGAGCCTCGCGACGCTGCCGCCGATCGACGTGCTGCGCGGCCAGGTGCTGGGCGCGATCGTCGCCCCGCTCACCGCGTTCCTCGGCCTCGTGTCCGCACCGCTCCAGAGCCTGCACGGCCTGATCGACGCGAGGATCGAGCAGCTCGGCGGCGCCGAGGCAGAAGCCGCTCCCGCGGCGGCCGAGCCGGCCGCAGTCGCGGCGGAGCCCGAGGCGGCACCGGCCGCCGAGGAGACCCCGGCCGAGGCCGAGGCAGCCGAACCCACCGAGGCGGATGCCACAGCATCCGCCGACCCAGAGCCTGAGCCGGAGACCCCGGCCGAACCCGAGACCACAGAGGAGAACGAGTAAATGGCAGCTGTCGAAGATGTGTTCGAGAAGCTCGGGACGCTGACCGTCCTCGAGCTGGTCGCGTTGAAGACGAAGATCGAGGACGAGTGGGGCATCACCGCCGCCGCTCCCGTCGCCGTCGCCGCTGCGGGCGCAGCCCCGGCCGCGGCCGAGGCGGAGGAGAAGACCTCGTTCGACGTCGTCCTCACCGGGGCCGGCCAGCAGAAGATCCAGGTGATCAAGGTCGTCCGCGCCGTCACCGGCCTGGGCCTCAAGGAGGCCAAGGATCTCGTCGACTCGGCTCCGAAGCCGGTCAAGGAGGGCGTCGCCCAGGACGAGGCCGACTCGATCAAGGCGCAGCTCGAGGAGGCCGGCGCCTCCGTGGAGCTCGCGTAGCTCGTTCGAGGTAGTTCGCACGTCTCGCCGAACGGGCGCCCAGAGGGCGCCCGTTCGCGTTTTACCGAGGACTTACACGCCTCAGCGCAAGTCGGGCCGATACCGAGCGTCTTGTCACAGGAGACCTTGGAAGGAGCCGCGATGAAATCCAGAATCCTCCTGCTGCCCGTGTTGGCCCTGGCCGGCGTCGGCGCGTCGTATGCCCTCGCCGACAATGGGGGGCATCACGCGAAGTTCCAGAAGTTTCACGGGACGACGACCGGCGCTTCGTGCCAGCGGACGCACGTGAACGGCACGGCCTCCGCGCCGCAGACGTTCGTCGTCACCGTCACGAAGGCGGGCAAGGGAAGCTCGGTCTCGCCGAACCAGGTCGTGACGGTGTCCGTGGGCCAGACGGGCCAGACCGTCCGCGTCAACGTCGAGGGTTGCCTCACCGGCGCCTCGTCGCTTGCCGCCAAGCAGGCGGAGCTCCACGCGTTCTCGACCGTCCCCACGACAACGACGGGGACGACCTCAACGGGAATGACGACCACCGGCGGCCACCACGGTGACGGCGACCACGGCCGCCACCACGGCCACAAGCCGCCGACCGGAACGACCACCGGCACCACGACGACTACGGGCTGACGGCACCCGTTCCAGGGAGGCGCTTCGGCGCCTCCCTGGACGGCAGCCCCCCAACGCGCTACATTGCGGCGGCATACCGGCGGACAGCCGCAGCCTTCGCTTGCGGTAAAGGGGTCAGTTCCGGTACCCTGACGGGTTGCGCCGACGTTCCGCACGTCCGCAATCCCGCACGCCTTGAATCCCGCCTGATCCGCCTGATCTCGCACGTCCCCCAAGGGAGGCTTCTTTCTTGACCACCAAGGTCGCTTCGCCCCGCGCGCGCAAGTCTTTTTCCCGTATTGAAAACGTCCTCGACCTCCCCAATCTGATCGACATCCAGAAGGCCTCGTTCCGGTGGTTCCTGGACGAGGGGCTTCGCGAGACGATTGACGACATCTCGCCGATCGAGGACTACACCGGCTCCCTCGCGGTCGAGTTCGGCGCTTACCAGTTCGGAGTGCCGCAGTTCTCGATCAAGGAGTGCCGCGAGAAGGACCTGACCTACCAGGCTCCGCTCTCGATGACCGTCCGGTTCGTGAACAAGGACACGGGCGAGATCCGCGAGCAGACGGTCTTCATGGGCGACTTCCCGATGATGACCGACTTCGGCACCTTCATCATCAACGGCACCGAGCGCGTGATCGTCACGCAGCTCGTCCGTTCGCCGGGCGCCTACCTGATGGAGCCGAAGGACCCGACGAAGCAGGTCTTCACGGCGAACCTGATGCCGAGCCGCGGCTCGTGGCTCGAGCTCGAGATCGACAAGAAGGGCATCGTCTACGCCCGCATCGACCGGAAGCGCAAGCTGCCGATCACGACGCTCCTCCGCGCTCTCCCCGCCGAGGATCCGACGACAGGCTTCCAGCTCGACACGTCGACGAACGAGGCGATCCTCGCCCTCTTCGACAACTCGTCGTACATCGTGAACACCCTCGAGAAGGACCCCTCCACGCGGGAGGAGGAGGCCCTGATCGAGGTCTTCAAGAAGCAGCGGCCGGGCGAGCCGCCGACGCTCGACAACGCGCGGAACCTGTTGAAGGCGCTGTTCTTCGACCCCAAGCGCTACGACCTGACGAAGGTCGGCCGCTACAAGCTGAACCAGCGGCTCGGCGTCGACGTCCCCGAGGACACGCGGGTGCTCACGACCCAGGACATCGTCGCGCTCGTGCGCAAGCTCGTCGCGATGCCGGTCCTGCTCGGCGTGCCCGAGGACTCGAAGGACTTCGCCGCAGATGCCATCGGCATGCCGCGGGCGCCGATCGCCGCGGAGCTCGACGAGTACGAGCACTTCGGCAACCGCCGCCTGCGCACCGTCGGCGAGCTGATCCAGGAGGCGTTCCGGGTCGGCCTGTATCGCATGGAGCGCGTCGTCCGCGAGCGGATGACGACGGAGGACGTCGACACGATCACGCCGCAGACGATCATCAACATCCGTCCCGTCGTGGCCGCGCTGAAGGAGTTCTTCGGCTCCTCGCAGCTCTCGCAGTTCATGGACCAGACGAACTCTCTGGCCGGGCTCACGCACCGGCGCCGCCTGTCGGCGCTCGGCGCCGGCGGCCTGACCCGCGAGCGCGCGCCGATCGAGGTGCGCGACGTCCACCCGACCCACTACGGACGCATGTGCCCGATCGAGACGCCGGAAGGCCCGAACATCGGCCTGATCGGCTACCTCGCGTCGTACGCGACGGTCTCCGAGTTCGGCTTCGTCCAGACGCCGTACCGCAAGGTCATCGCCGGCAAGGTCACGGACGAGATCGTCTACCTCGACGCCGTCGAGGAGTCGCGCTACACGATCGCGCAGGCGACCGCCGACCAGGACAAGAACGGCAAGCTGCTCGGCGACGCGGTGCTCTGCCGCTCGGCCGAGGGCGAGGCCGTCACGGCGCCGCCGAAGGCGGTCGAGTTCATGGACGTCGCACCGGCGCAGATCGTGTCGGTGTCGACGGCGCTGATCCCGTTCCTCGAGCACAACGACGCGAACCGCGCGCTGATGGGCGCGAACATGCAGCGGCAGGCAGTGCCGCTGCTGATCCGGCAGGCGCCGCTCGTCGGCACCGGCCTCGAGTACCGCGCCGCGGTCGACTCCGGTGACGTCGTCGTCGCCGAGCACGCCGGCACGGTCGTCGACGTCGACGCCGACAAGGTCGTCGTCGAGACGAAGGACGGCCGCGACGAGTACACGATGACGAAGTTCATGCGCTCGAACCAGGGCACGCTGATCCACCACAAGCCGGTCGTGCTCCTGAACGACAAGGTGAAGGCCGGCGAGGTGCTGGCCGACGGCAGCTCGACCGACGCGGGCGAGCTCGCGCTCGGCGCGAACCTGCTCGTCGCGTTCATGCCGTTCGAGGGCTACAACTTCGAGGACGCGATCGTCCTCAGCGAGCGGATCGTCAAGGACGACATCCTCTCGTCGATCCACATCCATGAGTACGAGGTGGACGCGCGGTCGACGAAGCTCGGCGACGAGGAGATCACCCGCGACATTCCGAACCGCTCCGAGGAGTCGCTCGCGCAGCTCGACGAGCGCGGCGTCGTCCGCATCGGCGCCGAGGTCGGCGCCGGCGACCTGCTCGTCGGCAAGGTCACGCCGAAGGGCGAGACCGAGCTCACCGCCGAGGAGAAGCTGATCCGCGCGATCTTCAAGGAGAAGGCGCGCGAGGTCCGCGACACCTCGCTGAAGGTGCCGCACGGCGAGGGCGGCGTCGTCATCGACGTGAAGACGTTCTCGCGCGACGGCGGCGACGACCTGAGCCCCGGCGTGAACGAGCTCGTCCGCGTCTACGTGGCGACGAAGCGCAAGATCGCCGAGGGCGACAAGCTCGCCGGCCGCCACGGGAACAAGGGCGTCATCTCGAAGATCGTCCCCGAGGAGGACATGCCGTTCCTTCCGGACGGACGTCCCGTCGACATCGTCCTCAACCCGCTCGGCGTGCCGAGCCGGATGAACATCGGCCAGGTGCTCGAGACGCACCTCGGCTGGGCTGCGGCGCACGGCGTCTTCGCCGACGAGGCCGACCGCACGGAGGGCCACGACGGCGTCGACTGGCGGCACCGCCGGCAGATCATCGCCGCGCCGAACCCGCATGCGGTCGCGACGCCGGTGTTCGACGGCGCAACGCCCGCCGACGTCGACGAGGCGCTGATCGCCTACGCACACCAGAACCCCAACTCGCCGATCCAGTTCGTGGTCGACGAGAAGCGGCCGGTCGGCCGGAAGTGCTCGGGCAAGGTGCAGCTCTACAACGGGCGCACCGGCGAGCCGTTCGAGCAGAAGGTCACCGTCGGCTACATGTACATCCTGAAGCTGCTCCACCTCGTGGACGACAAGATCCACGCGCGCTCGACCGGCCCGTACTCGCTCGTCACCCAGCAGCCGCTGGGCGGCAAGGCGCAGTTCGGCGGCCAGCGCTTCGGCGAGATGGAGGTGTGGGCGCTCGAGGCATACGGAGCGGCCTACACGCTGCAGGAGATGCTGACCATCAAGTCCGACGACACCGTCGGGCGCGTGAAGGCGTACGAGGCGATCGTCAAGGGCGAGAACATCGCCGAGCCGTCGATCCCCGAGTCCTTCAAGGTGCTGCTGAAGGAGATGCAGTCGCTCGCGCTCGACGTCCATGTCCTCTCGGACGAAGGCCGCGAGGTCGAGGTGCGCGAGGAGGAGGACGAGCTGCTCCGCGCCGCGGAAGAGCTCGGCATCGACCTCTCGCCCGGCTCGCTCCGCGCGGTCGGCCGTGATGCGACCGTCGAGGAGGTCGAGGAGGGCGAGGATCGCGTCGATTCCGACGGCGAGCTGGCTGTCCCGGCCGACGAGGCGCTCGTCGACGGAGTGGAAGCGACTGAAAACGAAGAGGCGGAGGAAGAGGCCGAAGCGGAAGTTGGCCCGCTCGGCGACGCCGGCCTTGTTGACCTTGAACTCGAAGACTGATTGAGGGGCTGAGGAGAGACTTGATCGACATCAACGATTTCGATGCGATTCGGATTGGACTTGCCTCGAGCAAGCAGATCCGCGACTGGTCGTCCGGCGAGGTCACCAAGCCGGAGACGATCAACTACCGGACGCTGAAGCCGGAGCGCGACGGCCTGTTCTGCGAGCGCATCTTCGGCCCGACCCGCGACTGGGAGTGCTACTGCGGGAAGTACAAGCGCGTCCGCTACAAGGGCATCATCTGCGAGCGCTGCGGCGTCGAGGTGACGCGGCAGAAGGTCCGCCGCGAGCGGATGGGCCACATCGACCTCGCCGCTCCCGTCTCGCACATCTGGTTCTTCAAGGGTGTGCCGAGCCGGATCGGCTACCTCCTCGACATCGCGCCCCGCGAGCTCGAGAAGGTTCTCTACTTCGCAGCGTCGATCGTCACCGCGGTCGACGTCGAGAAGCGCGCACAGGACGTCAACGCGCTCGAGGATCAGGTCAAGGCCGAGGCCGGCCGGATCGAGGTCGACAAGGACGAGGCGCTCGCCGCGCTCGAGGACCGTCTTGCCCGCCGCCGCGAGTACTTCGCGAAGGGCAAGGAGCGGAACTTCGACGAGGACGACGACTTCTGGGGCCGCGGCCTCTCGAACTGGGCGGAGGAGCAGGCGCTGCCGACGCTCGAGGACACGCGCGGTCTCGTCAGCGGTCTCTTCGTCGAGCTCGTCGGTCAGATCACGACCGAGGACTCGAAGAAGATCCGCGAGCTCGTCCGCAACGCCGCGATCCGCGACGACCGCCGGCTCGCGCCGCGCGAGCTCGAGCAGGTCGCGACCGCCGCGGAGCAGATCCTCGCCGCGATCGCCCCGCTCGAGAAGGACCTGGCCAAGGCGGCCGGTGCCAAGAAGGGCGCGATCACGAAGCACATCCACCGCATCGTCGACAGCCTCGTCGAGGGCGCCGACCTGCACGAGGACGACACCGAGCTCGTCGCCGGCGTCGACATCAAGAACGTCGAGAAGGCGCGGGAGCTCGGCGAGGGACTGCTCGCCGACGTGCTCAACTCGGCCGAGGAAGACAGCGACATCCGCGAGCTCACGAACGACCTGTGCCTGCGCACGGACGGCCGCATCCAGAAGGAGGACCTGGACGCGATCATCCAGTGGGCGCTGAAGGTTCGCGAGATGTACCTCGACATCGAGTCTCGCCGCGAGGACGCGCGCGAGGCCGCGGTCGACGCGGTGCGCCGCCTCGAGCAGACGTGGACGTTGTTCCGCGAGCTCGAGCCGAAGCTGATCGTCAACGACGAGCAGATCTTCCGTGAGCTGAAGGACCGCTTCGGGTCGCCGTACGGATTCGGCGTCTACTTCCGCGGCGGCATGGGAGCGGAGGCGATCCGCGACCTGCTGAAGGACCTCGACCTCAACGCCGAGGCTCTGCTCCTGCGCGAGACGATCAAGACGTCGAAGGGCCAGAAGCAGCAGCGCGCGATCAAGCGGCTGAAGGTCGCCTCGGCATTCGTCACCTCCGAGAACAAGCCGGAGTGGATGGTGCTCGAGGCCGTGCCGGTGATCCCGCCGGAGCTGCGGCCGATGGTCCAGCTCGACGGCGGCCGCTTCGCCACGTCGGACCTCAACGACCTCTACCGCCGCGTCATCAACAGGAACAATCGCCTCAAGCGGCTCCTGGATCTCGGCGCGCCGGAGATCATCGTCAACAACGAGAAGCGGATGCTGCAGGAGGCCGTCGACGCACTGTTCGACAACGGCCGCCGCGGCCGCGCCGTCACCGGCCCGGGCAACCGGCCGCTGAAGTCGCTGTCCGACATGCTCAAGGGCAAGCAGGGCCGCTTCCGCCAGAACCTGCTCGGCAAGCGCGTCGACTACTCCGGCCGCTCGGTGATCGTCGCCGGCCCGCACCTGAAGCTGCACCAGTGCGGCCTGCCGAAGCTGATGGCGCTCGAGCTCTTCAAGCCGTTCATCATGAGCCGGCTCGTCGAGCGGAAGATCGTCCAGAACATCAAGGCCGCGAAGCGGCACGTCGACCAGATGCAGGGCGAGGTCTGGGACATCCTCGAGGAGGTCATCCAGGAGCACCCGGTTCTGCTGAACCGCGCTCCGACGCTGCACCGCCTCGGGATCCAGGCGTTCGAGCCGACCCTCGTCGAGGGCAAGGCGATCCAGGTGCATCCGCTCGTCTGCCACGCGTTCAACGCGGACTTCGACGGCGACCAGATGGCGGTGCACGTGCCGCTGTCGGCCGAGGCGCAGGCCGAGTGCCGGATCCTGATGCTGTCGGCGAACAACATCCTCTCGCCGGCGTCGGGCCGCGCGCTCGCAACGCCGACGCAGGACATGGTGCTCGGCTCGTACTACCTCACCTACTCGGATCTCGACTTCGACGCGCTCGAGCTCGAGACGATGGATCCGCGGCCGAGCCGCTTCCGCACCGAGGAGGAGGTCGAGTTCGCGCTCGACGCGAAGCAGATCACGCTGCAGCAGCCGATCCAGTACCTCTGGGAGGGCGAGCTGATCCTGACCACGTCGGGCCGCGTGATCTTCAACGCCGAGGTCGACCGCGCGCTCCGCGAGGCGGTCGGCGAGCTCGAGAGCGAGCACTCGACGTACCACGACTTCATCAACCGCACGCTCTCGAAGAAGGAGCTCGGCGACTTCATCGCCACGCTCGTCGACGAGTACGGCGCGCACGCGGTGGCCGTGGTGCTCGACACGATCAAGGAGCTCGGGTTCCACTACGGCACGAAGGCCGGCGTGACGATCTCGAAGAACGACATCGTCATCCCGCCGGACAAGGAGAAGATCCTCGCCGAGTACGAGGAGCGGGTCGCAAAGGTCGAGCAGGCGTACGAGCACGGACTGATCACCGAGTCCGAGCGGCACGAGTCGATCGTGAACATCTGGACGGAGGCGACCGAGACGGTTGCCGCCGCGATGGTCGACAACCTGAACGAGCTCAACCCGATCTACATGATGGCCAACTCCGGCGCCCGCGGCTCGTTCACGCAGCTGCGCCAGCTCGCCGGGATGCGCGGCCTGATGGCGAATCCGAAGGGCGAGATCATCGAGCGCCCGATCAAGGCCAACTTCATGGAAGGCCTGTCGGTGCTCGAGTACTTCATCTCGACGCACGGTGCCCGCAAGGGCCTCGCCGACACGGCGCTCCGCACGGCCGACTCGGGCTACCTGACGCGGCGTCTCGTCGACGTCTCGCAGGACGTGATCATCCGCGAGGCGGACTGCGGCTCGAAGGACTTCATCGAGCTGCCGCTCTTCGCGCCCGACGGGCTGAACAAGAGCATCACCGCCCGGATCCTCCCGCACGACCTCCATCGCCCGCTCGCGTCCGGCAAGCCGGGCAAGACGGTGATCGCGGAGGGCGGCGAGGAGGTCACGATGCCGCGCCTGCGCGAGATCGTCGAGGAGCTCGGCGAGTACGCGGAGGACTTCATCGTCCCGGTGCGCTCGGTGCTGAAATGCAAGGCCGAGGTCGGCGTGTGCCAGGCGTGTTACGGCACGTTCCTCGCCTCCGGCGAGATGTCGGAGATCGGCGACGCGGTCGGCATCATCGCCGCGCAGTCGATCGGCGAGCCGGGCACGCAGCTGACGATGCGGACGTTCCACACCGGCGGCATCGCCGGCGCGGACATCACGCACGGCCTCCCGCGCGTCGTCGAGATCTTCGAGGCGCGGAACCCGAAGGGCGCCGCGCAGCTCGCGGAGATCGGCGGCACCGTCGCGATCGAGGAGACGGAGCGGCAGATCAAGATCACGATCCTCCCGGAGAGCGGGGAAGAGGACGACGAGAAGTCGTACACCGTCCCGCGCCGCACGCGGCTGCTCGTCGCGCACGGCCAGGTGATCGAGGCCGGCGACGCGCTCCACGAGGGCTCGATCAGCCCCGCCGACCTGCTGCGCCTGAAGGGCTACACGGCGATCGAGCTGTATCTCGTCGACGAGGTGCAGAAGGTCTACAAGTCGCAGGGCGTCGAGATCCACGACAAGCACATCGAGCTGATCATCCGGCAGATGCTCAAGAAGGTCCGCGTCGAGAACAACGGCGACACCGACCTCCTGCCCGGCCAGCTCGTGGACAAGCTCGTGCTCGACCGCGAGAACGCACGCGTCAAGAAGGAGAAGAAGGAGCAGGCGACGTCGGAGCCGCTGATCCTCGGGATCACGAAGGCATCGCTCGCGACCGAGTCGTTCCTCTCCGCCGCCTCCTTCCAGGAGACGACGAAGGTGCTGACCGACGCGGCGATCGAGGGCAAGGTCGACCGGCTGCTCGGTCTGAAGGAGAACGTCATCATCGGGAAGCTGATCCCGGCGGCGACGGGCCTCCGGCGGTACCGCGCGATCGAGATCAGCCCGTCCGACAAGGTGCCGGTGAGCGCGTACAAGCGGCCGGAGACCGAGGAGCAGCTGCTCGCGGCGCTCGAGGAGATCGGCTCCGACGGCGGCGACGCTCTCACGGGGCTTGGCCTCGACTTCCCGGAGGACGCCGGCAACGGCCGTCCTGCGCCCGAAGCCGAGGAAGCACCCGAGCTCGCCGCGCGACTCCGAGTAACGCAGACGCGTCAGGAACACGTAAAGAGGGCGGCCGACCGGCCGCCCTCTTTGCTACACAGGCTCGGGGTTACGTGAAGACCGTCGCAGGACTCATCCTCGTATGCGCCGCCGCGCTGTTCGCCACGCCGGCGAACGCCGCCGCGCCTCCCGTCGTACGCGGGCCAGTGCGGCATCCCTGTCGCGCAGCCGGTCTGGGCCGACTTCGGCTGGCCGACCGACGCGTTCAACGCGATCCTCGGCAAGCCGGGAATCGTGATCGGCGCGTCGAGCGGCCAGTACCCGGCGACGATGCGCGCAACCGGCGCCGCGACCGTCTACTTCGACCTCAACTTCAACAAGCGGATCGGGACGTCGACGAAGCCGATGCCCGCGTCGGTGATTCCCGCGAAGGCGCAGAGCCTCTTCACGTTCGCGGTCGCGCAGACCGGATGCCAGACACCGGTGATCGTCCTCAACGAGCTGGCGGGCGGGAACCTCGTCACGCCGTGGTCGGACAACAACGCGCAGTACCGGCAGAACGCGCTCACCTTCGTGCAGACGCTTGCGCAGCTCGGCGCGCATCCGGTGCTCCTCGTCGCGACGCGCCCGTACACCGGCGGCGACGCGATGGTGTGGTGGCAGCAGGCCGCCGCGTCGGCGGAGATCGTGCGTGAGTCGTACGTCTCGGCGACGGCGACGTGGAAGTCCGGGCCGGTGCTCGGCAACCGCAATCTCCGCATCGCGTACCGGCAGGCGATCTCCGACTTCACCTCGATCGGGATCCCGCCGAGCAAGGTCGGGCTGATGCTCAGCTTTGCGACGACGAAGGGATTCGGCGGCCGCAACGCACTCGAGCCGGCGTCGGCGTGGTACCAGGTCGCGAAGTGGCAGGAGCTCGCGGTCCAGCAGGTCGCGGCCGAGACGGGAATCGCGTCGGTCTGGTCGTGGGGCTGGGGCGAGTGGAACGCCGCCGAGCAGGATCCGGACAAGCCGTACGCGATGTGCGCGTGGCTCTGGGCCCGGTCGCCGGCGCTCTGCAACGCGCCGGAGGCGATCGGCACGAGCTTCGACACGTCGCGCACCGAAGGCCAGCTGAGTGTCCTGCACGCCGGAGTCCAGTGCCTCGTCGGGAAGAGCACGCTCTCGAACGCGGCGATCCTCCAGCTCCAGGCGGTGACCGGCGACCGCGAGACGGCGTACAGCGCGCTGTTCGAGCGGCTCGTCGAGTCGGCGCAGGTACCGGTGACGACCGCCGACGTGATCCAGGCCGAGAAGGCGGTGATCCTCCAGAGCTTCGGCGGCAGTCGCGCCGCCTACAACCTCGCGCTCTCGCGGGCGCACGCGAGCGTGCCCGTCGCGCGCGCGATCCTCGGCGACGAGCTGCGCCAGTCGCGGATCGAGGCCGGCCTGTCCGCGGCGGCGCCGTCGGACGCGCAGCTCCAGACGTTCTATACGTCGTATCCGGAGTTGCCGGTGCGGCTGGTGCAGTCGAAGCCGTCGCCGACGTGGCTCGGAAGCAAGCCGCAGGGCTACGCGCTCTCCGAGGTCGCGCCCGACCGCCTC
Organism: uncultured Actinomycetes bacterium; assembly: GCA_963718385.1. Lineage (GTDB taxonomy): Bacteria > Actinomycetota > Thermoleophilia > Gaiellales > Gaiellaceae > Palsa-739. The sequence goes on along the minus strand of CAVQZE010000005.1, from coordinate 99,356 downwards.
TTCGCGGTCGCGACGGGGAGGAAGGAGACCGTCCGGACGAGCGACGGCGTCTACACGGTGAAGGCGCTCGCCGACCCGCTGCCGCTCGGCGCGGTTCCGTTCGGCCGCATGAAGCCCGCGATCGCGTCGGCCCTCCGCCAGTTCGCGCGCGGCACGGCATTCGAGAAGTGGACAGTCCTCCGCCAGCGCGGCGCGCTGAACTCTGCGACGTGCGCGAAGGACGACCTGCCGCAGCCGGCGGCCGTCGACCTCACGCAGTACATCCCCTTCCTGAGGCTGGGGTAAACCGAACCGAACACCCCGCCAAGTTGGCCGGAGGCTAACGCGGCCGAAGGCGCGTTAGACGGAGGCCGGCCAGCGGGCGGGGATGGCCGTAGGCCACCACCGCCCGCGCGGCACAGCGAGCGCGCCAAGATCGATGTTGGTGGGTAGGCCGCCCGTCGCGCGGAGGCGGGACCGCGCTCCCGCCGCAGCGACGCAAACACTCGCCACTCGTAACCGGAGGAGGGGTCTCCTAGGGGAACCAGGGGTTCCCCTAGGCATTGCTGACGGCGCGGCCCTTGCCGGACTCTTTTGCCCGGTAGAGCGCTTCGTCGGCGCGCTCGAAGAGCGCGACCGAGTCGTCGCCGGGGCGGAGCTCCGAGATCCCGGCGGAGAGGAACAGGCGTCCCGCCTGGCCGATCGGCCGCTCCGACACCGTCGTGCGCACGCGCGTGTGCAGGCGCTCGGCGTCGGGCAGTCCCGACTCCGGCATGATCACCGCGAACTCGTCGCCGCCGATGCGGCACGCGATGTCGGCGGTGCGGACGACGTCGCGCAGCCTCTCCGACGCCTCGGCGAGCACCGAGTCGCCGGCGAGGTGGCCGATGCGGTCGTTGACGTCCTTGAAGTCGTCGAGGTCGAACACGACGAGCGCGACCTTGCGGTTGTAGCGGTGGGCGCGCGCGACCTCGCGCGCGAGCGTCTCGTGGAAATAGCGCCGGTTGTGGAGCCCGGTGAGCGCGTCGAGGTCGGCCAGCCGGCGCGCCTCGCGGAAGCGGCGCGCGTTCTCGATTGCCGGGCCGGCGCGTTCGGCGAGCTCCTCGAGGCGGCTGACGTCCTCCTCGTCGAAGCGGCGGTCGTCGCTGCGGGTGAAGACCGTGAGGTAGCCGATGCGGCCGCCTGCCTCGTTGAGCGGGACCGCGAGTCCGCCGTGGATCAGCTCCGCGTCGTCGGCGAGTCCCGCCGGGTAGCGGTAGGCGATCTCGATCGAGCGGGCGGGGCGGCCGTCCGGCGGACCGGCGATCGCCTGGCCCTCCGCTTCCTCGGCGGAGAGCCCGAGCGTCGCGACGATCGGCTTGTCGTGGCTTTCGAGCCGGATCAGCGCGGCGCTCGCTCCCGGCAGTCCGCTCGCCGCCTCGAGCGTGCGGCCGAGCACCTCATCGAGGTCGATCGAGCCCGCGAGCTCGCCCAGGAAGCGGCTTCGCCGCCCTTCCTCCTCGGCCCGCTCCACCGCTCCGGCCAGCTCGTGGACGAGCTCGTCCATCCGGAATTCGAGCGTGCGCACGACCTCCTCGACGCGGACATCGGCCTGGCGTGAGGAGCGCCGGACGAGCACCAGCAGCAGGATCACGAGCAGGATCAGGCAGGCGCCGAACGCCGCGGAGATTCCGATGACCGTGTTCGTCACGCCACACCCAAGAACGAAGGAGCCGTTTTGCCTTCGCCGGCCGCAACCGGGCGGTCTCACTGTAGTGAGGTCGGGGCGCCGAATCTACGGGCGGTTTGACGTTCTCTTCGGCTCTCCGGTACCATTCCGCGGGCGGTTGGCAGGGGCGCTGCCCCAGCTGGCCGTATCTTTGTGAATAGGGAGCAACCGGAGAACTCATGCCGACCGTGAATCAGCTCGTCCGGAAGGGCCGCAAGGTCCCCCAGGCGAAGACCAAGACGCCCGCGCTCGCGGGATCCCCGCAGAAGCGGGGCGTCTGCACGCGCGTCTACACGACCACCCCGAAGAAGCCGAACTCGGCTCTCCGGAAGGTCGCGCGCGTCCGGCTGACGAACGGCATGGAGATCGGCGCCTACATTCCCGGCGAGGGCCACAACCTGCAGGAGCACTCGGTTGTGCTCGTCCGCGGCGGCCGCGTCAAGGATCTCCCGGGCTTCCGCTACAAGATCATCCGCGCGGCCCTCGACACGGGCGGCGTTGCCGACCGCAAGCAGGCGCGCTCGAAGTACGGCGCGAAGCGAGGGTCGTAATGCCGCGTCGTGGTGAAGTCCAGGCTCGCCCGGTCGTCGCCGACTCCGTCTACGGCTCGCCGCTGGTCACGCAGGTGATCAACAAGGTGATGCTCGACGGCAAGAAGTCGATCGCCGAGCAGATCGTCTACTCCGCGCTCGACACCGTCAGCACGAAGACCGGCCGGCCGCCGGTCGAGGTGCTGGAGCAGGCCGTGAAGACGGTCACGCCGGTGCTCGAGGTGCGCGGCCGCCGCGTCGGCGGCGCCAACTACCAGGTTCCCGTCGAGGTGCCGCAGCGCCGCGCCCGCACGCTCGCCGTGCGCTGGCTCGTGACGTACGCACGCGACCGCCGCGAAAAGGGCATGAGCGACAAGCTGGCAAACGAGATCATGGACGCGCTGAACCAGCAGGGCGGAGCGTTCAAGCGCAAGGACGACGTCTACCGGATGGCGCAGGCCAACAAGGCCTTCGCGCACTACCGCTGGTAGCGCAGGAAAGGGAGATTTGAGCACCAAGGTCACAGAGACAGGAGTCGCGCTCGACCGCGTCCGCAACATCGGGATCATGGCCCACATCGACGCGGGCAAGACGACGACGACCGAGCGGATCCTTTATTACACCGGCCGCACCCACAAGATCGGCGAGGTGCACGACGGCGCGGCGACGATGGACTGGATGGCCCAGGAGCAGGAGCGGGGCATCACGATCACGTCGGCTGCGACGACCGCGTCGTGGCGCGAGCATCGGATCAACATCATCGATACGCCCGGGCACGTGGACTTTACGGTCGAGGTGGAGCGCAGCCTGCGCGTCCTCGACGGCGCGATCGCCGTCTTCGACGCGGTCGCCGGCGTCCAGCCGCAGTCCGAGACCGTCTGGCGCCAGGCCGACAAGTACAAGGTTCCGCGCATCGCGTTCATCAACAAGATGGACCGCACCGGCGCGAACTTCTTCGCCTCCGTGCAGTCGATGCGCGACCGGCTCGGCGCGAACCCGATTCCGGTGCAGATTCCGATCGGCGCCGAGGACAACTTCCAGGGCGTCGTCGACCTCGTCGAGATGCAGGCCATCGTCTACAAGGACGACCTCGGCCAGGAGTTCGACACGACCGACGTCCCGGCCGAGCTGGCCGAGCAGGCGCAGGAGTACCACCATCAGCTGATCGACGCGATCTCGCACTTCGACGACGAGGTGCTCGAGGCGTACATCGAGGATGAGGGCTCCGTCACGCCGGACATGATCCGGCGCGCCGTTCGCGCGGCCACGATCGCCGACGAGATCACGCCGGTGCTGCTCGGCTCCGCGTTCAAGAACAAGGGCGTCCAGCCGCTGCTCGACGCGGTGATCGACTACCTGCCGAGCCCGCTCGACGTTCCGCCGATGATCGGCATCGACCCGAAGACGGAGCAGGAGATCGAGCGCCTGCCGTCGGTCGACCAGCCGTTCTCGGCTCTCGCGTTCAAGGTGATGTCGGATCCGTACGTCGGCAAGCTCACCTACTTCCGCGTCTACTCCGGGAAGATCAAGGCAGGCGACCGCGTCCTCAACACGATCACCGGCAAGACCGAGCGCATCGGCCGCATTCTCCAGATGCACGCGAACCATCGCGAGGAGCGCGAGGAGATCATGGCGGGCGAGATCGCCGCCGGCGTCGGCCTGAAGAACACGACCACCGGCGACACGCTCTCCGCGGAGAACGCGCCTATCGTGCTCGAGTCGATGACCTTCCCCGATCCCGTGATCCAGGTCGCAGTCGAGCCGAAGTCGAAGGCCGACCAGGACAAGCTCGGCTCCGGCCTCGCGCGCCTCGCCGAGGAGGACCCGACGTTCCGCGTGACGTCCGACGAGGAGACGGGGCAGACGCTGATCGGCGGCATGGGCGAGCTGCATCTCGAGATCATCGTCGACCGCCTGAAGCGCGAGTTCAGCGTCGACGCGAACGTCGGCCGCCCGCAGGTCGCGTACCGCGAAACCGCCGGCAAGCCGGTCGAGAAGATCCGCGAGAAGTTCGTCCGCCAGACCGGCGGCTCCGGCCAGTACGCCGACGTCGTGATCAACCTCACGCCGCGCGAGCCGGGCGCCGGATACGAGTTCTCCGACAAGATCACCGGCGGCAAGATCCCGAAGGAGTACATCCCGGCGGTCGACGCGGGCATCAAGGAGGCGATGGACTCCGGCGTCCTCGCGGGCTACCCGGTCGTCGACATCGGCATCGAGCTCATCGACGGGTCGTACCACGAGGTCGACTCGAGCGAGCGCTCCTTCAAGATCGCCGGCTCGATGGCCTTCAAGGAAGCGCTGAAGCGCTCCAAGCCGAAGCTGCTCGAGCCCGTGATGGCCGTCGAGGTCACGACTCCCGAGGACTACCTCGGCGACGTGATGGGTAATCTCAACGGCCGCCGCGGTCGCATCGAGTCGATGAACCCGCTGGGCAACGCCCAGATCATCAAGGCGAGCGTTCCGCTGTCGGAGATGTTCGGATACGCGACCGACCTGCGCTCGATGACGCAGGGTCGCGCAGATTTCACCATGCAGTTCGATCGGTACGAGGAAGTGCCTTCGTCGATTGCCAGCGAAATCATCGACGCTGGCGCTAAATAGGACCGAAGAGGAGATCAGGGAGCCACTTATGGCAAAGCAGAAGTTCGAGCGCAACAAGCCGCACGTCAACGTCGGCACCATCGGTCACATCGACCACGGCAAGACGACCCTGACCGCCGCGATCACGAAGGTGCTCGCCGAGTCGAGCGGCGGCACGGCCGTCGCATTCGACGAGATCGACAAGGCGCCCGAGGAGCGGCAGCGCGGCATCACGATCAACACCGCGCACGTCGAGTACGAGACGGCGAACCGTCACTACGCGCACGTCGACTGCCCGGGGCACGCCGACTACATCAAGAACATGATCACGGGCGCCGCGCAGATGGACGGCGCGATCCTCGTGGTCTCGGCCGCAGACGGCCCGATGCCGCAGACGCGCGAGCACATCCTGCTCGCCCGCCAGGTCGAGGTGCCGGCGATCGTCGTCGCCCTCAACAAGGCCGACATGGTCGACGATCCCGAGCTGCTCGAGCTCGTCGAGATGGAGGTGCGCGAGCTCCTCTCCAAGTACGAGTTCCCCGGCGACGACGTCCCCGTCATCCAGGTCTCGGCGCTGAAGGCGCTCGAGGGCGACGCGGAGTGGACGCCGAAGATCCTCGAGCTGATGGAGGCCGTCGACACGTACATCCCGGAGCCCGTCCGCGATGTCGACAAGCCGTTCCTGATGCCGATCGAGGACGTGTTCACGATCACCGGCCGCGGCACCGTCGTGACCGGCCGCATCGAGCAGGGCCAGTGCAAGGTCGGCGACGAGGTCGAGATCATCGGCATCCATCCGGCGACGACGAAGACGGTCGTCACCGGTCTCGAGATGTTCCTGAAGACCCTCGACTACGCGCAGGCCGGCGACAACGCAGGCGCACTGCTCCGCGGCGTCAAGCGCGAGGAGGTCGAGCGCGGCCAGGTCATCGCGAAGCCGGGCTCGATCACGCCGCACACGCACTTCAAGGCCGAGGTCTACGTCCTCTCGAAGGACGAGGGTGGCCGCCACACGCCGTTCTTCAACGGCTACCGGCCGCAGTTCTACTTCCGGACGACGGACGTCACCGGCTCGATCAAGCTTCCTGAGGGTCAGGAGATGGTCATGCCGGGCGACAACACCAACATGGAGATCGAGATGATCCAGCCGATCGCCATGGACCAGGGCCTCCGCTTCGCGATCCGCGAGGGCGGTCGCACGGTGGGCGCCGGCGTTGTCACCGAGATCATCAAGTAGAGAACCAACGAGCGAGTGAGAGGAGGCGCCGGTGCCACAGCAGAAGATCCGAATCAGGCTGAAGGGCTATGACCACCAGCAGGTGGACAAGTCCGCGAAGGACATCGTGGACACGGCTCAGCGCACCGGCGCCACCATCACCGGTCCCGTACCGCTGCCGACGGAGAAGAACGTGTACTGCGTGATCCGGTCCCCGTTCAAGGACAAGGACTCGCGTGAGCACTTCGAGATCCGGACGCACAAGCGGCTGATCGACATCCATTCGCCGACCCCGAAGACGGTCGACTCGCTGATGCGGCTCGACCTCCCGGCAGGCGTCGACATCGAGATCAAGCTGTAGTGATGCGCGGAATTCTCGGCAAGAAGATCGGCATGACCCAGCTCTTCGACGCGGAGAGCGGCTCCGTCACGCCCGTCACCGTGATCCAGGCGGGCCCGTGCCCCGTCGTCGCCGTCCGCACGCCGGACGCCGACGGCTACGAGGCCGTGCAGCTCGCGTGGGATCTGGTCGCCGATCGCAAGATCTCGAAGCCGGAGCGCGGCCATCTCGCGAAGAGCGGGATCGACGGCGCGTACCGGCATCTCGTCGAGTTCCGCGGCGCCGTCGGCGAGGCCGTGCAGGGCGAGAACGTCACGGTCGAGATCTTCCAGCCGGGAGACAAGGTGAAGGTGTCCGGCACCTCGATCGGCAAGGGGTTCCAGGGCACGATCAAGCGGCACCGGTTCCACCGCGGCCCGGTGACGCACGGCTCGCACAACGTCCGCAAGCCGGGCTCGATCGGCGCGTCGGCCACGCCGTCGCGCGTGTTCAAGGGCATGAAGATGGCCGGCCGCATGGGCGGCAAGCGCGTCACGCAGACCGGCCTCACCGTCCACTCGATCGATGCGGAGAACAATTTGCTGCTGATCAAGGGCGCCGTTCCGGGCCCGAAGAGCGGCATCCTCGAGATTCGGGAGATGAGCTAGTGGCCGCGCCAAAGGCACCGCTGCTCGACAGCGCCGGCAAATCCGCGAAGAGCGTCTCGCTCGAGGAGGCCGTGTTCGGCGTCGAGCTGAAGCCGCACCTCGTGCACGAGGCCGTGCGCGCGGAGCAGAACGAGCGCCGTCAGGGCACGCGCGCGGCAAAGAGCCGCGGCATGGTCTCCGGCGGCCGCGCGAAGCCGTGGCGCCAGAAGGGCACCGGCCGCGCCCGCGCGGGCACAGTTCGCGCGCCGCAGTTCACCGGCGGCGGCGTCGCGTTCGCACCAAGCCCGCGGTCGTTCGACCTGAAGGTGAACAAGAAGGCGATGAAGGCCGCGCTTCGCATGGCGCTGTCGGACCACGCGCAGGCCGGGACGATCGGCGTCCTCGACGCGGCGAAGTTCGACGTGCCGTCGACGAAGACCGCTTCCTCGCTGCTCTCGACCTGGGGCAAGGACACGCCGACGATCGTCGTCGCGACGGAGGACGAGGACTCGCTGATCCGGAGCTTCCGCAATCTCGAGCGCGTCGTCGTCGCGTATCCGCACGAGCTCGAGGTCACCGCAATCGTGTGGGCGCGCTCGCTGCTCGTCAGCGAAGCCGCGCTGCCGATCGTCGCGGGGAGGGCCACGTCATGAGCCTGCATCCCGGCGAAGTCCTGATCGCGCCGATCGTCTCCGAGAAGAGCTACACCCAGATCGCGCAGAATTGCTACACGTTCAAGATCCATCAGGACGCGCACAAGACGCAGGTGCGCCAGGCCGTCGAAGAGCTGTTCGAGGTCAAGGTCCTGCGCGTCAACATCATCAAGGTGCAGCCGAAGCCGAAGCGCCGCGGGATTACCAAGGGCGTGCGCAAGGGCTGGAAGAAGGCCGTCGTCCAGCTGAAGGCCGGCGACTCGATCGAGATCTTCGAAGGAGCCCAGCTCTAATGCCGATTCGTCGCTACAAGCCCACGTCGCCCGGCCGCCGCTTCATGTCGGTCTCCACGTTCGAGGAGATCACGAAGACGAAGCCGGAGAAGAGCCTGCTCGAGCCGGTGACGAAGAAGGGCGGACGCAACAACAACGGCCGCATCACGACGCGCCACCAGGGCGGCGGCCACAAGCGCCGCTACCGCGTGATCGACTTCAAGCGTCTCAAGGACGGCGTGCCGGCGAAGGTCGCCGCGATCGAGTACGACCCGAACCGCTCGGCGCGCATCGCGCTGCTGCACTACGCGGACGGCGCGAAGGCGTACATCGTCGCTCCGGCACAGCTGAAGGTCGGCGCGACGGTGCAGTCCGGTCCCGACGCCGACATCAAAGTCGGCAACGCGCTGCCGCTCGAGAACATCCCGACCGGCACGCTCGTCCACAACGTCGAGCTGAAGCCGGGCCAGGGCGCGAAGATGGCGCGCTCCGCGGGCTCGGGAATCCAGCTCGTCGCGAAGGACGCAGGCTTTGCGGTGCTCCGCCTCCCGTCCGGCGAGATGCGCCGCGTTCCGCTCACCTGCCGCGCGACCGTCGGCCAGGTCGGCAACGTCGACCACCAGAACATCACGGGCGGCAAGGCGGGCCGGAGCCGCTGGCGCGGCAAGCGCCCGACGGTGCGCGGCTCGGCGATGAACCCGGTCGACCATCCGCACGGCGGCGGCGAGGGCAAGTCGAAGGGCGGCCGCCACCCGGTCACCCCGTGGGGCGTGCCGACGCTCGGCAAGCGCACCCGCGCAAAGCACAAGGCGTCCGACAAGTTGATCGTCCGCGCCCGGAGGCGCGGCAAGGAGGGTCGTCGCTAGATGAGTCGTTCCAGTAAGAAGGGCCCGTTCGTGCAAGAGCGGCTGTTGAGCCGGATCACCGCGATGAACGAGTCGGGCCAGAAGAACATGATCCGCACCTGGTCGCGCTCGTCGACCGTCTTCCCGGAGATGGTCGGCCACACGATCGCAGTGCACGACGGCCGCAAGCACGTGCCGGTATTCGTGTCCGAGCAGATGGTCGGCCACAAGCTCGGCGAGTTCGCGCCCACGCGGACGTTCCGCGGCCACTCCGGCGACAGAGCGGCGAAGGTCAAGAGGTAATGGCAGCAGTCGAGACACAGCAGCAGTCCGTTCGCGCCCAGGCGAAGTGGGTGCACTCGAGCGCGCGCAAGGCGCGGCTCGTCACCGACCTCATTCGCGGCCGCTCGGTTCCGGAGGCGCGGACGATCCTCGCGTTCTCGCAGCGCGCGGTCGCGAAGGACATCGAGAAGGTGCTGCGCTCGGCCGTCGCGAACGCGGAATCTCGTCCCGACCTGCACTGGGACGGCGACACGCTGGTCGTCGCAGTCGCCTACGCGGACGAAGGCCCGACGCTGAAGCGCTGGCGCGCACGCGCGCGCGGCCGCGTCGCCCGCATCCGCAAGCGGACCTGTCACATCACGATTGAGCTGGTGCAGAACCCGGTCGCCCTCGCGGCAGCAGCCGCCGAGGCGGAGGCCAAGCCGCGCCGGCAGCGCGCGCCGAAGGCCGAGCCGGCCGCCGCCGCCGCCGCGGAGGAGACCGCCGTCGAGACCGCAGCCGAAGAGTCGCCCGTCGAGGAGCAGCCGAAGCCGCGCTCCCGCAAGAAGGCCAAGACCGAGAGCGAGGACCAGTAATGGGTCAAAAGATTCATCCCGGCGGCATGCGCGTCGGCGTCATCCACGACTGGAAGTCCAACTGGTACACGGGCACGAAGGAGTTCCCGGCGTACCTCCTCGAGGACGTCAAGATCCGCGAGCACATCTACAAGAAGCTCTCGCACGCGGGCCTCTCCGACATCCTCATCCGCAAGGACAAGCAGCGGATCACCGTGGACATCTACACGGCCCGCCCGGGCATCGTGATCGGCAAGTCAGGCGTCGAGGTGGATGCGCTCCGTAAGGAGCTGCACGCGATGACGCAGAAGAACGTCCATATCAACATCAACGAGATCAAGCGCCCCGAGCTCGACGCGAAGCTCGTCGCGCAGTCGATCGCCGAGCAGCTCTCGAACCGCGTTGCGTTCCGCCGCGCGATGAAGCGCGCGCTCGCATCCGCGATCCGCTCCGGCGCAGCCGGCGTGAAGATCCAGTGCTCCGGCCGCCTCGGCGGCGGCGAGATGAGCCGGCGCGAGACCTACAACGAAGGACGCGTGCCGCTGCACACGATCCGCGCCGACATCGACTACGGCTTCGTCGAGGCAAAAACCGCGTCGGGCCGCATCGGCGTCAAGGTCTGGATCAACAAGGGCGAGATCATGCCGAAGGGCTTCGACACGGCAGGCGGCGACGACGCGCGCCTCGGCGACCAGGACGCACGCCGCCGTCGCGGCGGTGCGAGCGAAGGCCTCGGCGCGTCGCGCGAGAGCGCACGCACGCGCGGCCCCGACCGCGAGGGCCTCGGGCCGGTCAAGCGCCGGCGCGGGCCGGGCGGCGGTGCCGGCGGTGCAGGCGGCAGCGGCGGCGGGCGCGGTGGACGCGGCCCCGGCGCGGGCGCACGGCCCGCGGGCTCGCGCGGCCGCGGACGCGACCGCAGCCAGGAGACGCCGACGACGCCGCCGGTCGACGAGACCACGACGACGCCGACGACGGACGCTCCGGTCGTCGAGCCGACCGTCGAGGAGACGCCGAAGGCTCCGGAGACGACGCCCGAGAAGACGGAGGGCGAGAGCTAGATGCTGCTGCCGAAGAAGACCAAGTACCGCAAAGTCCATCGCGGCCGCAGGCGCGGCCTCGCGAAGGGCCAGACGTCCGTGCAGTTCGGCGACTACGGGCTGAAGGCGCTCGACGCCGGCTGGATCACGAACCGCCAGATCGAGGCGGCTCGTATCGCGATGACGCGCAAGATCAAGCGCGGCGGCAAGGTCTGGATCAACGTCTTCCCGGACAAGAGCTTCACGAAGAAGCCCGCCGAGACCCGCATGGGCTCGGGCAAGGGCTCGCCGGAGGGCTGGGTCTGCGTGATCAAGCCCGGGCGCGTGATGTTCGAGCTGGCCGGCGTGCCGGAGCCGCTCGCGAAGGAAGCATTGAGCCTCGCGGGCCAGAAGCTGTCAGTGAAGACGAAGATCGTGAAGAGAGAGGCTGAGCTCTTTGACTAGGCCGAGCGAACTGCGTGACATGACGGACGACGAGCTGGAGCACCGGCTCACGGACCGGAGGCAGGAGCTCTTCAACCTGCGCTTTCAATCGGTGACCGGCGCGCTCGAGAACAACGCGCGCCTGAAGCTGACGAAGCGCGAGATCGCGCGGATTCTCACGGTCGTGACCGAGCGTGAGGCCGCGAAGGCGAACGGAAGCTAGAGAGATGGCTGAGAACACAGAGAACGAGACACCCGAGATCGAGACCCCCGAGGCAGTCGAGCCGGAGGCCGCAGAGGCAGCCGAGCCCGAGGCCGAGCCGACCCCCGAGGTCGAGCCGGAGGCAGAAGCGCCCGCCGAGGAGGCTCCCGCCGAGGAGCCGGCAGCCGACGCTGCTCCCGCAGCCGAAGCCGCACCCGAGCCCGAGCCGGAAGCCCCGGCCGAGCCGCAGGCGCAGTCGCAGCCGAAGAAGAAGTTCAAGCGGCCCCCGCGCGCCGAGCGGCCGAAGAAGACGCGCCCGCGCCGCGCCGCCTCGACGGGCGAGCGCAAGCCGATCGTGCGCGAGCCGAAGCCCGAGTCCGAGCGCGGCCGCAACCAGGAGCGCCGCGGCGTCGTCGTCTCGAGCGCGATGGACAAGACGATCGTCGTCAAGGTCGACGTGATCACGTCGCACCGCAAGTACAAGAAGGTCATCCGCCGCTCGGTGAAGTTCCACGCGCACGACGAGCGGAACACGGCCAACGTCGGCGACGTCGTCCGCATCGTCGAGACGCGTCCGCTGTCGGCGACGAAGCACTGGCGTCTGGCCGAGATCGTCGAGGCCGCAAAGTGATCCAGCAGGAATCCCGCCTCAAGGTGGCCGACAACACCGGCGCCCGCGAGATCCTCTGCATCCGCGTGATGGGCGGCCATCACCGGCGCTACGCGCGGGTCGGCGACATCATCGTCGGTACCGTGAAGACGGCAACGCCGCAGGGCGCGGTAAAGAAGGGCGAGGTCGTCCGCGCGGTTGTCGTGCGCACGAAGAAGCCCTTCGGCCGCGACGACGGCACGACGATCGCGTTCGACGAGAACGCGGCCGTGATCATCGACGCGCAGCGCAACCCGCGCGGCACCCGCATCTTCGGGCCGGTCGCGCGCGAGCTGCGCGAGAAGAACTTCATGAAGATCGTTTCGCTCGCCCCGGAGGTGCTCTAGACCGTGTCGCAGACAATGAAGATCAAGAAGGGCGACACCGTGCGCATCCTTCGCGGCAAGGACCGCGGCAAGGAAGGCCGCGTCCTCGAGTCGCTGCCGAAGGAAGGCCGCGTCATCGTCGAGAACCTGAACATCGCCAAGCGCCACCGGCGCCCGCGCCCGATCCAGAACTCGAGCCGCATGGGCGGCCCGTCGATGATCCCCGGCGGGATCTTCGACATGGCTGCGCCGCTGCCGGTGTCGAACGTGATGCTCGTCTGCCCGATCTGCAAGCAGCCGACGCGCATCGGGACGGTCCTGAGGACCGAGAAGGACAAGACCGTCCGCGTCCGCGTCTGCAAGAACGACGGCTGCGGCCAGGTGGTCGACCGCTGATGGCCGCCGCAACCGACACGTACACGCCGCGCCTGAAGGAGCAGTACGAGACCGAGATCCGGCCGCAGCTCCAGGAGGAGCTCGGGCTGAGCTCGATCATGCAGGTTCCGAAGCTCCTGAAGATCACGCTGAACATGGGAGTGGGCGAGGCGAAGACCGACGCAAAGCAGCTCGACGCCGCGGTCGAAGAGCTGACGACGATCGCCGGCCAGCGCGCGCAGGTGCGCAAGGCGACCAAGTCGATCGCGCAGTTCAAGATCCGCGAGGGAATGCCCGTCGGCACGAAGGTGACGCTTCGCGGCGCGCGCATGTACGAGTTCCTCGACCGTCTCGTCGCGATCGCGCTGCCGCGCATCCGCGACTTCCGCGGGCTCAACCCGGGCTCGTTCGACGGCCGCGGCAACTACTCGCTCGGCATCCGCGAGCAGATCATCTTCCCGGAGATCAACTACGACGACATCCAGCAGGTTCGAGGCCTCGACGTGACGATCACGACCAGCGCCGAGACCGACGACCAGGCGCGCGCGCTGCTGCAGGCAATGGGCCTGCCGTTCAGCGCCGAAGCGCAGAGGAGGGACTAGAAACACGTGGCGAAGACATCGCTCGTCGTCAAGCAGAAGCGTCCGGCGAAGTACAAGGTTCGCAACTACACGCGCTGCAACCGGTGCGGCCGCCCGCGTGCGGTCTTCAAGAAGTTCGGCCTCTGCCGGATCTGCCTGCGCGACCTCGCGCACCAGGGCGTGGTGCCCGGCATGACGAAGTCGAGCTGGTAGGAGAGACGCTGTGCTGACCGATCCGATCGCAGACATGTTGACCCGCATCCGCAACGCCAACAAGGCGCTGCACGAGCACGCGACGATGCCGAGCTCGAGGATGAAGGTCGAGATCGCCCGCCTCCTGAAGGAGGAGGGCTACATCCGGGACTACCACGTCGAGAAGGGCGAGTCCTTCGATACCCTGGTCGTCGATCTGAAGTTCGGCAGGAACCGCGAGCGGGTCATTTCCGGCCTGAAGCGCGTGTCCAAGCCCGGACGGCGGGTCTACGCGCGGAAGGACCGTCTCCCGCGCCCGCCGCTCGGCGTGGCGATCCTGTCCACGTCGACCGGACTGATCACCGCACGGACCGCGCAGGAGCGCGGGATCGGCGGCGAGGTTCTGTGCTTCGTCTGGTAACGCCATGAGTCGAATCGGAAAAAGACCCATCGAAGTCCCCTCCGGCGTCAGCGTGACGATCGAGCCGGGGCACGTCAGCGTGTCCGGCCCGCTCGGCTCGCTGGAGCAGGACGTGCCGCAGCGCATGCAGATCGCGCAGGAGGACGGCACGGTCCTCGTCACGCGCCCGACCGAGCGCGGCGAGGATCGCGCGCTGCACGGCCTGACGCGGACGCTGATCGCGAACATGGTCGAGGGCGTCACCAACGGCTTCGAGAAGAAGCTCGAGATCCAGGGCGTCGGCTACCGCGCCGCGCTGAAGGGCAACGACCTCGAGCTGAACGTCGGCTATTCGCATGTGGTGACGATCGTCCCGCGCCCCGGCATCTCCTTCGAGGTGCCCGTGCCGACGCAGATCACCGTCAAGGGAACGAACAAGCAGCATGTCGGCCAGACCGCTGCGGAGATCCGCAAGGTGCGCCCGCCCGAGCCGTACAAGGGCAAGGGCATCCGCTACGACGGCGAGTACGTGCGCAGAAAGGTGGGCAAGCGTGCCTAGCTTGACCGTCAGGGAAGCGCGCCTGCGCCGGCATCGCCGCGTCCGCGGCAGGGTGAAGGGAACGGCGGAGCGTCCGCGCCTCGTCGTGTTCCGTTCCAACCGCGGCATCGAGGCGCAGCTCGTCGACGACCTGAGCGGCAAGACCGTCGCCGCGTCGTCGTGGCTCGCGCTCAAGAAGTCATTCAAGGGAGACAAGTCCGCGCAGGCGACCGAGGTCGGCAAGCAGCTCGCGGCGAGCGCAAAGAAGGCCGGTGTCGAGGCATGTGTCTTCGACCGCGCCGGCTACCTCTACCACGGTCGTGTCAAGGCGCTGGCTGACGGCGCCCGCGAGGGAGGACTGAGTTTCTGATGGCTGTCGATTTCTCGGATACCCGCGAGCTGAAGGAGCGCGTGGTCGAGATCAACCGCGTCGCCAAGGTCGTCAAGGGTGGCCGGCGGTTCTCGTTCACGGCGCTCGTCGTCGTCGGTGACGAGGTCGACCGCGTCGGCGTCGGCTACGGCAAGGCGCGCGAGGTTCCGCTCGCGATCACGAAGGCCGTGGAGGACGCGAAGAAGAACATGTTCACGGTGCCGAAGCACGGCTCGACGATCACGCACGAGGTGCTCGGCCGGTTCGACGCTGCGCGCGTGATGCTGCGCCCGGCCAGCGAGGGCACCGGCGTCATCGCCGGCGGCGGCGTCCGTGCGGTGCTCGAGCTCGGCGGCGTCCGCAACGTGCTCGCCAAGAGCCTCGGCACGACGAACCCGATCAACATGGCGAAGGCCACGGTCGTCGCGCTGCAGAGCCTCCGCCGCCCGGAGGACGTCGCGAAGATCCGCGGCAAGCAGATCAGCGAGGTGCTCCCGCTGTCGGAGCTCGCCATCGCGCAGGCGAAGGAGCGGGCCGCCGAGCTCGCCGCCGCGCCGCCTGCGCCGGCACCTGTCGTGGCTGCGCCGGTCGTCGTCGAGGAAGAGGCGCCTGCCGCCGCTCCGGTCGTCGAGGAGCCGGTCGTCGTCGAGGAGCCCGTCGCCGAAGAGCGTCGCCCGGCTCCGTCGAAGAGCCCGCCGCCGAGGCTCCTGCAGAGCCCGCCGCCGAGGAGAAGCCGAAGCGCCGCACCCTCCGCCGGAAGAAGACGGAGGAGTAAGGCATGGCACGCGTCAAGATCACGCAGGTCAAGAGCCAGATCGGCCAGAGCGAGCGCCACCGCGGCACGCTGCGCGCGCTCGGCCTCGGCAAGATCGGCCGCAGTCGCGAGCACGACGAGAGCCCGGTGCTCGCAGGCATGCTGCGGAAGGTCCGCCATCTCGTGAAGATCGAGGAGTCGTAGTGCCCGAGAAGACAATGAGCCTGTCGAATCTGCAGCCCGCGCAGGACCGCAAGGACCGCAAGCGCGTCGGGCGCGGCCCCGGCTCCGGCAAGGGCAAGTACTCCGGCCGCGGCATCAAGGGCCAGAAGTCCCGCTCGGGTTCGCACAAGATGCGCGCCGGCTTCGAGGGCGGCCAGATGCCGATCTACATGCGGATCGGCAAGCTGCGCGGCTCGACGTCGAAGGACGCGATGCCGGTCGGCCCGTTCCGTACCTCGACGGTGCCGGTCAACGTCCGCGACCTCACCCGCTTCGCGGCGGGCGACGAGGTCACGCCGGAGACGCTCGTCGAGAAGGGGCTGATCAAGAACACGAAGACGGACATCAAGCTGCTCGGCGACGGCGAGGTCACGCTGAAGCTGACCGTCCGCGTCCACCGCATCTCCGCCACCGCGCGCGAGAAGGTCGAGGCGGCCGGCGGCACCGTCGAGCTGCTGCGCGAGCCGAAGGTGAAGAAGCCGCGCCACAAGCCCAAGCCGTCGACGAAGGCCGCACCCGAGGACGAGGCCGAGACCGTGGAGGAGACACCCGCGGACGAGCCGGCCGAGACCCCGGAGCCCGCCGCCGACCCCGAGGAGTAAAGTGCTCCCCCCGGCGATGCATGCCCGCTTCTGGCCCGCTATCACGCTGCGCGCTGCGGCGTCCTCGGTCGCACCCGTAGTTTCGACTACGGGTGCTCCCTGCGTCCTTGCATCGCTTGGTGCTAGCGACCCAGAAGCTAGACGGCATCACCGGAAGGAGCACTAGTGCTCTCCTGGCTGACGAACGCCTGGCGCGTCCCCGAGCTGCGCAAGCGCGTGCTCTTCACCGCGTTCGTGCTCGCCGTCTACCGCTTCGGCTCCTGGGTGCCGGCGCCGGGCATCGACCCCGCCGCGATCCAGAGCTACTTCAACGGCGCCGGCGGCTCGATCCTCACGCTGCTGAACCTCTTCTCCGGCTCGGCGCTGTCGCGCTTCTCGCTCTTCGCGCTCGGGATCATGCCGTACGTCACGGCGTCGATCATCCTCCAGCTCTTGACCGTCGTCATCCCGAAGCTCGAGCAGCTGCAGAAGGAAGGCGAGGCGGGCTACGCCAAGATCACGCAGTACACGCGCTACCTCACGGTGATTCTCGCCGCGGCGCAGTCGACCGGTTACGCGTTCCTGTTCAAGCGGCAGGGCGCGCTTCCGAACGTGAACACCGGCAAGATGGTGATCATCGTCGTCACGCTCACTGCCGGCTGCACGCTGCTGATGTGGATGGGCGAGATGATCACGAAGCGCGGAATCGGCAACGGCATCTCGCTCCTGATCTTCGCGTCGATCCTCGCCTACGCGCCGGCCGGAATCAGCGCGTGGCTGCACGGCGGGACGATGGAGCGCCTGTTCTTCCCGCTGATCGCGATCGGCATCATCGTCGCCGTCGTCTTCGTGCAGGAGGGCCAGCGCCGGATCCCGATCCAGTACGCGCGGCGACAGCTCGGCAACCGACAGAGCGGCGGCGGTTCGACCTACATGCCGCTGCGCGTGAACATGGCGGGCGTGATCCCGGTGATCTTCGCCGCCGCGATCATGGCGCTGCCGCCGACGATCGCCGAGTTCGTGCCGGCGTGGTCGGGCTTCGTGAACCGGCACTTCCTGCCGTCGAGCTGGTGGTACCTCTTCATCGAGGCCGTCCTGATCATCGTCTTCACGTACTTCTATACGTCGGTCCAGTTCAACCCGGTCGACCAGGCGGACAACCTGCGCAAGCAGGGCGGGTACATCCCGGGCATCCGTCCCGGCCCGCCGACCGCCGCGTACCTCGATCGCGTGCTGCAGCGGCTGACGCTGCCCGGGTCGCTGTTCCTCGCGACGATCGCGATCGCGCCGAGCATCTTCATCCGCTACTTCGGCTTCTCGCAGGCGACGACCCGCGCGCTCGGCGGCACCTCGGTGCTGATCGTCGTCGGCGTCGCGCTCGACACGATGCGCCAGATGGAGTCGCAGATGATGATGCGGCACTACGAAGGCTTCCTTCGGTAGGCGCGCGACCGGTGCTGAACATCCTGCTCCTCGGCCCGCAGGGATCCGGGAAGGGAACCCAGGCGAAGCGGCTCGCTTCGACCTACGGGCTCGCTCACATCGTGACCGGCGACATGATCCGCGAGATGAAGGAGCTGCCGACCGACGTCGGCCGCGAGGTGAAGGCCGTTTACGACCGCGGCGATCTCGTGTCGGACGATCTGATGATCCGGCTGATCCGCGAGCGGCTCGACCGCGGCGACACGCTGCCGGGCGCCGTGCTCGACGGCTTCCCGCGCACGATGCCGCAGGCGGAGGCGCTCGACGCGCTGCTCCAGGAGCTCGGACGCTCGATCGACATCGTGTTCGCGTTCCACGTCCCCGACCGGCAGCAGCTGCTGCGAGCGGATGCTGAAGCGCGCCGCGGAGGAGAACCGCTCCGACGACACGCCGGAGGCGATCACGCGGCGGCTCGAGCTCTACGACCGCGAGACCGCGCCGCTCGTCGAGTGGTACCGCACGCGCGGCAACGTCGTCGGCATCCACGGCGAGCGCACGATCGACGAGGTCTTCCACGAGATCAGCGAATCCCTGGCGTCGGTGGAGGCGCGCGCTTGAACCCGTCGACCTCGCGCCCAGCTCGCACTCGCATGACGCCTGCAAAGCGGCGCGCTGCGGCGTCCTCAGTCGCGTTCGTAGCCTCTGGCTACGAACGCTCCCTGCGTCCTTGCATCGCTTGCTTTTCGGCGCCCTTCGAGCACGATCTGGACGGAGGGCGACGGTGATCATCCGCAAGTCCGCGCAGGAGATCGAAGGCATGGCGAAGGCCGGCGCGCTCCTCGCCGAGACGCTCGCGCTCTGCGCCGAGCACCTCGAGCCCGGCATCTCGATGCTCGAGCTCGACCGGATCGCGGAGGAGCACGTCCGCGCGCACGGCGGTGTCCCGACCTCGAAGGGCTACAAGGGCTTTCCCGCCGCGCTCTGCATCTCGCCGAACTCGATGGTCGTGCACGGGATCCCGGACGAGTACCGGGCGCAGGAGGGCGATTTGATCTCGGTCGATCTCGGCGTGACGCTGGACGGCCTCGTCGCCGACAGCGCCGTCACGCTCGGCGTCGGCGAGATCGATCCGGAGGCGCAGCGCCTCCTCGACGTCTGCCAGGACGCGCTGGCCGCCGGGATCGAGCAGGCCCAGGCCGGCCACCGGCTGTCCGACATCTCCCACGCCGTCCAGGTCGTGGTCGAGGACGCCGGCTTCGGGGTCGTCCGGGCGCTCGTCGGCCACGGCGTCGGCCGCTCGTACCACGAGGATCCGCAGATCCCGAACTGGGGCCCTCCCGGCCGCGGGCCGGTGCTCCAGGAGGGGATGACCCTCGCGATCGAGCCGATGATCACGGCCGGCAAGCCCGAGGTCTACGTCCACGACGACGAGTGGTCGATCTCCTCGGTCGACGAGTCCCTCGCCGCCCATTTCGAGCACACCGTCGCGATCACCGCCGAGGGGCCGCCTCGGGTGCTCACGAGGGCTGGAGCCGCTCTGCTACGATGATTTCCCGCCGCGCACCGGCTTTGCCGTGCGCGGACGACGTCTGAAACCGAAAGGATATGCCGACAAAGGAAGAGAAGATCGAGGTCGAAGGCGAGGTCGTCGAGGCCCTTCCCAGCACCATGTTCAGGGTCCAGCTCGACAGCGGCCACGCCGTTCTCGCGACTATCTCCGGAAAGATGCGCAAGCACTACATCCGCATCCTTCCCGGCGACAAGGTGATGGTCGAGTTGAGTCCGTACGACCTGAACCGCGGTCGGATCACCTACCGGCACAGGTAACCACCATGAAAGTACGCCCGTCCGTCAAGCCCATGTGCGAGCGCTGCCGCGTGATCAAGCGGCACGGCACGACCATGGTCATCTGCACCAACCCCCGCCACAAGCAGAGGCAGGGCTAAGCGTTGGCACGCATCGCCGGAGTCAACCTTCCGAACACGAAGCGGCTCGAGATCGGGCTGACGTACATCTACGGCATCGGCCAGCCGACGGCGCGCAAGGTCGCAGCCGAGCTCGGCCTCTCGCCCGACACGAAGATCAAGGACCTGACCGACGACGAGGTCACGAAGCTCCGCGCGTACATCGACGAGAAGCTCGAGGTCGAAGGCGATCTGCGCCGCGACCGGCAGCAGGCGATCAAGCGCCTCTCCGAGATCGGCGCCTACCGCGGTCTCCGCCACCGGCGCGGCCTGCCGGTGAACGGCCAGCGGACGAAGACCAACGCGCGCACGCGCAAGGGCCCGAAGAAGACCGTCGGCCGCGGGAAGAAGGCGAAGTAGATGGCCCCTCCCCGTCGTCAAGCGACCAGAGGTCGCACGCGCCGCCGCGTCCGCAAGAACATCGCGATCGGCCAGGCGCACATCAAGACGAGCTTCAACAACACGATCGTCGCCCTCACCGACAAGGAGGGAAACGTGATCGCGTGGGAGTCCGCCGGCTCGGCCGGGTTCAAGGGCTCGCGCAAGTCGACGCCGTTCGCCGCGCAGGTCACCGCCGACGCGTGCGCGCGGAAGGGCATGGAGCACGGCCTGCAGAAGGTCGAGGTCTTCGTGAAAGGCCCCGGCTCCGGACGCGAAACGGCGATCCGCTCGCTTCAGGCCGCCGGCCTCGAGATCTTGTCCGTGAAGGACGTCACACCGCAGGCGCACAACGGCGTCCGCCCGCGCAAGCGGAGGCGCGTCTAGTGGCCCGCGATCTCGGACCGAAGTGCCGCATGTGCCGCCGCGAGGGGATGAAGCTGTTCCTCAAGGGCGAGCGCTGCCTGACGGAGAAGTGCGCGATCGAGCGCCGCTCGTATCCGCCGGGCGAGCACGGCCGCGGCCGCATCAAGCAGAGCGAGTACCTGACGCAGCTGCGCGAGAAGCAGAAGGCGCGCCGCTACTACGGGCTGCTCGAGAAGCAGTTCCGCGGCTACTACGAGAAGGCGTCCCGCCGCTCCGGCGTCACCGGCGAGGAGCTGCTGCGGATGCTCGAGACGCGGCTGGACAACGTCGTCTACCGCCTCGGCTTCGCGGCGTCGCGCGCGCAGGCGCGCCAGCTCGTCCGCCACGGTCACTTCCAGGTGAACGGGCGCCGCGTGAACATCCCGAGCTATCAGGTTCGCCCGAACGACATCGTCACCGTGCCGCCGAGCTCCTCGGCGCAGCAGGTGATCCGCGACGCAACCGACCTCGTCTCGACCGTCGCTCCGTGGCTGCAGGCCGACCACGACGGCCTCACGGGCAAGGTGCTGAAGCAGCCCGAGCGCGGCGAGATCGACACGCCGGTGCAGGAATCACTCATCGTCGAGCTTTACTCGAAGTAGTAGGAAAGGAATCTCTTTGGCAACGCGCGTGATGGATTTCCAGATCCCCAAGATCGTCCACGAAGAGTCGAACGAGCATCAGGGCGTCTTCGTCATCGAGCCGCTCGACCGCGGCTTCGGTCACACCTTCGGCAACTCGCTGCGCCGCGTGCTGCTCTCGTCGCTCGAGGGCGCAGCGGTCACCTCGGTCAAGGTCGAGGGCACCGCGCACGAGTTCACGACCCTGCCGGGTGTCCGCGAGGACATCACGGACATCGTCCTCAACCTGAAGAACCTCATCTCGAAGCTGCACGGCGATTCGCCCGAGGTCGAGGTGCACATCGCCCGCAAGGGCCCCGGCGTCGTCACCGCAGGTGACATCGAGGCGCCGGCCGAGCTCGAGATCCTCAACCCGGAGCTCGAGATCGCGAACCTCTCCGATCGCGGCCGGCTCGAGCTGACGCTGACGATCGGCCGCGGACGCGGCTACTCGCCGGCGGAGATGAACCGCGGGCCGCAGCACACCATCGGCGTGATCCCGATCGACTCGATCTTCTCGCCCGGTGCGGCGCGTCGCCTACGCGGTCGAGTCTGCCCGCGTCGGGCAGCGCACCGACTACGACAAGCTCTCCCTCGACATCACGACCGACGGCTCGGTCGAGCCGAAGGACGCGCTCGCCGAGGCGGCGGAGATCCTGATCCGCCAGCTCGCGATCTTCACGGACATCGACAAGATCCAGGTCGCCAGCGACGTCACCTCGCTGCCGGACATCGGCCCCGAGGGCTTGCCGGACGAGCGGGCCAAGTTCCCGATCGAGGAGCTCGAGCTCGGCGTCCGCTCGTACAACTGTCTCAAGCGGGTCGGCATCGAGACGATCGGCGACCTCGTGATGAAGACGGAGAACGAGCTGGCCGCGATCCCGAACTTCGGCAAGAAGTCGATCGAGGAGGTCAAGGAGACGCTCGCACAGCAGGGTCTCACCCTCCGCGGCGACAACGGCGGCAGCGGACTCGAGTAACGACGTGAGGCACGCGAGCAGAGGAAAGAAGCTCGGGCGCGACTCGGCGCACCGGAAGGCGCTGTACGCGAATCTCGCGTGCTCGCTGATCGAGCACGAGCGGATCAAGACGACCCAGGCGAAGGCGAAGGCGGTGAAGCCGTTCGCCGAGCAGATGATCACGCTCGGCCGCCGCGGCGACCTCCACGCGCGTCGCCAGGCGTTGTCGCACCTCCGCTCGCAGGAGATCGTGCACAAGCTGTTTGCCGACATCGGCCCGCGCATGGCCGACCGTCCGGGCGGCTACTCGCGCATCATCAAGATCGGCCACCGTCCCGGCGACGCCGCCGAGATGGTCTATCTCGAGCTGGTCGATTACACGCCCGTAGCCGGCGATGTAATCGGAGAGACGGAACTTCGCGAACCGGAGAGCGCGGTCTCCGGCTCGCTCCGTGCTGTTCTTGCTTGGGATCTCTCGGCGTGGCCGCCGTGTCGTCGCGGTCGGCCAGGCCTTCGGCGTGACCGGCAGCTGGGTCGCCTCCCGCTAAGCCGGCTGCGCCTGGCTTAGCGTCCGGCCCCGTTCGCTCGTTAGCCGATTGAGGAGCCGCCGAGGGCGCTTCCTAGGCCCGCACTCACGGCTGCGATGATCACGCCGCCGAGCGTGACGAGGCCGAGGGCGCGGATGAAGCTGTCTTCGAAGAAGCGCCAGCGAAGGTAGGCGAGGACGACGAGCTCGATCGCGACGACGACCATCGCGATGACGAGCGCCAGGTTGAAGTTCGGGATGAGAAACGGGAGCGTGTGGAGGATGCCGCCGAGGAAGGTGCCGACGCCGGTGATCGTGCCGCGCAACAGCGGGTTGCCGCGGCCGGTGATCTCGCCCGTGTCGGAGAGGCCTTCCGAGAACCCCATGCTTACGGCGGCGCCGAGAGCCGTGACGAGTCCGGCGATGAACGCGTAGCGGGGCTGGTGCGTCGCAAGGGCGATGCCGAAGATCGGGGCGAGCGTCGACAGCGACCCGTCGATGAGCCCGACCATGGCAGGCTGCACGCGCTGCAGCAGATAGGCATGCTCGTCTGACATTAATTAGAGTGTATCATCGAATGTGCAAAAGACTAGAGCATAAGGCATTCCTGACAAACGCTGTCAGGAGCGCCTGACGTGCGCCTCAGACTGACGATCGAGTACGACGGCACGCCCTTCCGCGGCTGGGCGGTGCAGCCGGGGCTGCCGACGGTGGAGGGCGCGCTGCGCGACGCGCTCGCGCGTGACGTTCGCCTCGTTCGACGGTCTCGCCGTCGCGGGACGCACCGACGCCGGCGTGCACGCACTCGGTCAGGTCGCATCCGTCGACGTCACCGGCGGCCCGCCGGTCGAGCACGCGGCGGAGGCGCTGAACACGCGGCTGCCGGACGAGATCTCCGTCGTCGCCGCCGAGCCGGCCGCGCCGGACTTCCACGCGCGTTACTCCGCCGTGTCGCGGAGCTACCGCTACCGGATCCTCAACCGGCGCACGCCGTCGGCGTTCGAGGCGCGCCGCAGCTGGTGGTTGTCGCGCGCTCTCGACGACCAGCGGCTCGCGGAGGCGGCCGCACTGCTCCCCGGCGAGCACGACTTCCGCGCGTTCACGCCGACCGAGACGCAGCACAGGGTCTTCGTCCGTACCGTCGAGCGCGCGGAATGGATCCGACGCGGCGATCACCTCGACTTCGAGATCACCGCAAACAGCTTTCTCCGCCACATGGTGCGGAGCCTCGTCGGCACGATGCTCGAGCTCGAGCCGGAAGAGATCGCACCGCTGCTCGCGGGCCGCGAGCGCTCGGACGCAGGCCCGACCGCGCCGCCGTGGGGGCTCTACCTCGCGTCGGTTGCCTACGATGAGTCGCCGTGATGCGCTTTCCGGTCGTCCTCTTCGATTTCGACGGCACCGTCGTCGACTCCGGCGGGATCATCCTCGCGTCGATGCGGCACGCGACGCGCGAGGTGCTCGGCCGCGAGTACGGCGACGCGGAGCTGATGCAGTCGGTCGGCGGGCCGGGACTCGAGGCGCAGATGGCGGCGTTCGCGCCCGACCGCATCGACGAGCTCGTCCGCGTCTATCGCGCGCACAACGAGCCGCTGCATGACCAGCTGCTCGTCTGCGACGGGATGGACGTCGCGCTCGAGCGGCTCCATGCGGAAGGGCGGCGGCTCGGCATCGTCAGCGCGAAGCGCCGGTCGACGGTGGAGCTCGCATTCGAGCACGTGCCGATCGCGCATCTGTTTGAAACCGTCGTCGGCGGCGACGAGACGGAGCGGCACAAGCCGGATCCGGAGCCGTTGCTCCTCGCCGCGGCGCGGATGGCCGTCGATCCAGCGGATGCCGCGTACGTCGGGGACTCGCCGTTCGACTTGCGCGCGGCGAAGGCCGCGGGCATGCACGCGATCGGCGTCACGTGGGGCCGCATCCACGACCGCGCGCGGCTCGAGGCGGAGGAGCCGGACGCGGTCGTCGACACGGCGGAGGAGCTGCTTGAGCGGCTCTGATCCAGCAGCGCGCGCGGCCGAGCTCCGCGACCTGCTGAACCGCGCGTCGATCGCGTACTACGTCGGCGACGCGACGATCATGGACGACGCCGCGTACGACACGCTCTACGACGAGCTCGTCGCGATCGAGACCGAGCACCCGGAGCTCGTGACGCCCGACTCGCCGACGCAGCGCGTGGGCTCGCCGCTCTCCGACAAGTTCCAAAAGGTGCGCCACCTCTCGCCGATGGGATCGCTCGAGAAGGTGACGACGGACGAGGCGATCGCGAAGTGGGCCGACGACGTGCGCAAGCGCCTCGGTTCCGACGAGCCGGTCGCGTACGTGCTCGAGCCGAAGATCGACGGCTCCGCGATCAACCTCGTCTACGAGAACGGCGTCTTCGTCCGCGGCACGACGCGCGGCGACGGGATCCAGGGCGAGGACGTGACGCCGAATCTCCGCACGATCAACTCGATCCCGCTGCGGATGAACGGCGACGGGCCGCCGTCGCTCGTCGAGGTGCGCGGCGAGGTGTACATGCCGCTCTCCGGCTTCCGCGCGATGAACGAGCGATTCGCCGCCGAGGGTTTGCCGCCCGCGCCGAATCCGCGGAACGCGTCCGCAGGCTCGCTGCGGCAGAAGGACTCGCGCATCACCGCGCAACGGCCGCTCTCGCTCTGGGCGTACGGGATCGGCGTCCGCGAAGGGCTCGACCTCGCGACGCACTGGGAGACGCTGCTCTGGCTGCGCGAGCGCGGCTTCCCGACGAATCCGTTTGCGCAGCGCGTCGAGTCGGTCGAGGAGGTTGCCGAGGCGTGCCGGCTCTGGGAACACCGCCGGGCAGAGCTCGACTACGAGATCGACGGGATCGTGATCAAGGTCGACGCGTACGACCAGCAGGCGCGGCTCGGCGCGCTGCACGAGCGGCCGCGCTGGGCGCGCGCGTTCAAGTGGGCGCCGATGACCGCGACGACGCGGCTGCACAAGATCGCGATCCGGGTCGGCCGCACCGGCGCGTTGAATCCCTGGGCGATTCTCGAGCCGGTTGAGGTCGGCGGCGTCACGATCTCCCGCGCGACGCTGCACAACGAGGAGGACATCAACCGCAAGGACATCCGCGAGGGCGACGACGTGATCGTCCAACGCGCGGGCGACGTGATCCCGCAGATCGTCGGCCCGGCGGGCAAGCACCGTCGCGGCACGAAGCCGTTCGCGATGCCGACGCACTGTCCGCTCTGCGGCACGGAGGTCGTGAAGCCCGAGGGCGAAGTGATGCACCGCTGCCCGAACCGCGCGTGTCCGTCGCGCGGGCTCGAGTCGCTGAACAACTGGGTGATGGCGGCAGCCGACATCGACGGAGTGGGCGAGCAAACAGTTCGTCGCCTCTGGGATCTCGGGCTCGCGCGGTCGATCCCCGAGCTCTACCGGCTCACGGCGGAGCAGCTGCTGGAGGTCGACGGCTTCGGTGAGATCTCCGCGAAGAACGCGATCGACGCGATCGCGGCGTCGAAGGCGGCCGTTCCGTTCTCGCGCGTCCTCTTCGGGCTGAACATCCCCGACGTCGGCTGGGTGACCGGACAGACGCTCGCGCGCCACTTCGGCGGGATCGACGCGCTGATGAACGCGACCCTCGAGGAGCTCGAGGAGGTCGACGGCATTGGGCCGGAGCGCGCAGAGGCGCTCGCCGAGTGGTTCGGCGACGACGCCAACCGCAGCCTCGTCGCAGAGCTCCGCGAGCTCGGGCTGCGGTTCGAGATCGGGGAGGAGGAGCTCCCGAAGGAAGGGCCCCTCACCGGCTCGGCATACGTCGTCACCGGGACGCTGGAGAACTTCACGCGCGAGCAGGCGCGCGCGGCGCTCGAGGAGCGCGGCGCGAAGGTCTCCGACAACGTCTCTTCGAAGACGACGGGCGTGATCGTCGGCGAGGAGCCCGGCAAGTCGAAGCTCACGAAGGCGGAGAAGGCCGGCGTGCCGCTCCTCACGGAGGCCGACCTCGTCGCGCTGCTAGGGCGTCCGGGCTAGGACCGTCGCGAACCGGTCCTGGGCCGCTCGGGCCCACGTGGCCGAAACAGGCCATCCGTTCTGGAGCACCGAGAACACGTAGCGGTCGCCGACGAAGCCGGAAAGCGCCGACGCGTTGTCCGTGGTTCCGGTCTTGGCACGAACCACGCCGGCGGCCGCCGTGTCGCGCATCCGGTCGGCGAGTGTCCCGCTTCGGCCGGCGACCGGCAACGACGCGAGCAGCGCCGGCCGAACGCCGGGGTCCTTCCACATCACGGAGAGCAGCGACCCGAGCGCGCCGGCCGTCATCCGGTCGAGCAGCGAGAGCCCTGACCCGTCGACGATCCGCACGCCGGTCATCGGCACGCCCGCGCGAACCAGCAAACCCGTGACGACGCCGACCCCGGCGGCGGTCGTGCCGCGGTCGGCCTGCACCGCGCCGAGCTCCTTCAGCAGCATCTCCGCGGTGAAGTTGTCGCTCTCGTGGTCCATGTAGTCGACGAGCGCCGCGAGCGTCGGCGAGTCGACGGAGGCGAGCGGGACGGCCTTCGCGCCGGCGGCGCCGAGCACCGCGCCGCCCGCAATCCGCACGCCGACGCGGACGAGCGCCTTGCGGAAGAGCTGCGCGGCAGTCAGCGCCGGGTTCCGCGACGTCCACGAGCCGACGAGGCCGCGGTCGACGATCAGCGCCGAGAGCGGCGGCGACTCGTCCACGTAGAACGAGGCCTTCCAGCCGGGCGAGGTTCGCCGCGCGTCGAACCACGTCTCGTCGCCGACGATCGCGGCCGGCGATCTGCGTCACGCCCGACGCGCGCACCTGGCGCGCGAGCGACGCGAGCTCGGCGGACGTGAGGGCAGGATCGCCGTAGCCCTTGAGCACGACGTTGCCGCGCCAGATCGCTCCGTCCTGTCTCCCTTCGCCCAGGACGTCGGTCTCGATCCGGAATGCAGGCCCGAGCGCCGTCAGCGCGGCGTAGGTGATCGCAAGCTTCTCGTTCGACGCCGGCAGCAGCGGCAGCGCCGCATTGCGCGCGAAGACGGTCTGCCCGGTCGAGAGGTCGATGACCGTCGCTCCCGAGGCCGCCGCGCTCACGTGGGGAACGTGGAGCGCGCGTTCGAGGCGCGACCCCAGGGATGCAGGCGCCGCACCCGCGGAAGCGGGCAGGACCACGGCGGCGGCGAGCACCCCGACGGCGATTCGGGCGCGAAGACGCACGACGGAACCATAGTTCGAACGGTGAACCGAACCGTCAAGGCCGATGGGTCATCCAGGCCCCGAAGATAGGCCGCGTGGCCTATACCGGCCCGGCGGGAGCCGTCGGATAATCGAGGCAGGACCCGTGGACGCGAACGGCCAGACCACCGTGCTCCTCGAGATCGAGGAGCTCCTGAACGCCCCGAGCGACGGCGCCGGCGCGCCGACCCTCGCGCGGCTCGAGGACACGCTCACCGAGGGGTATGCGCAGGCGCTCGTCCTCGAGGCGGAGCGGCTGCGGCTCGAGCGGCGGCTGGGCGAGGTCGCGCGCGAGGCCGACTCGCCCGACCCCGCCGAGGTCGCGTCGCTCGGGTGCCGCCTGAACGCGCGCCGACGGCGAGCTCGCGCGCCTGCGCGGCCTGCTCGCCCCACTGCGCGAGCGGCGAAAGCTCGCCGCCGCGACCCGGATCTAGACGATCCCGCTCCGAACCGCGTAGACCGCGGCCTGGATGCGGTTGTCGATCTGGAGCTTCATCAGGATGTTCGAAATGTGGTTCTTGACCGTCTTCGGGCTGATGTGGAGCTCGGCCGCGATCACGGCGTTGTCCTTGCCGTTCGCGATCAGTTTCAGCACCTCGATCTCGCGATCGGACAGCTCGGCCCGGATCGTGCTCGCGATCTCCGGCTGCGTGCTCGTCGCGCGCACGCGCTGGAGGACCTTCGCGGCGATGTGCGGCGAGATGAGCGACTCGCCGCGCGACGCGGCCTCGATTCCGGTAATCAGATCCTGGATCGACGCGTCCTTGAGCAGATAGCCGCACGCGCCGGCGAGGATTGCGTCCATCACGTCGTTGTCCTGGTCGGAGATCGTCAGCATCAGGACGCGCGTCAGCGGCGCGAACGCCGTGATCTGCCGCGTGGCGTCGATACCGCCCATCCCCGGCATGTTCAGATCCATCACGACGACGTCCGGACTGCGCTCGCGGACGAGCGTGACCGCCTCGCCGCCATTTGCCGCCTCGCCGACGAGTACGACGCCCTGCTCCTCGAGGAGGTTCCGCAGACCGGTTCGAAAGAGATCGTGGTCGTCGACGATCAGCACTCGGAGCGGGTCGAGCCGGCGCTCTTCGGCTGTCTGCAGTACTTCGCTCAGCAGGGCCCCCTTCCGGGCGCCGAAATAGTAGCTAGTGCAGGGTGATCGTCACGGTGCGGCGGCCCCACGCGCGCGCGAGCGCGAGCGTCGGGAACCAGAGGTCGATCATCGCGCCGCGGACGCCGCTGCCGACGTCGGCGGCGACCGCCTCGCCGTAGCCCGGGATGGTGAGCTTCGTGCCGAGCGGGATCACGGACGGGTCGACGGCGACGATTCCCCAGCCGACGGGGAGTCCGCTCGCCGTGTGCCCGGGCAGCGAGTAGCCGGTCGAGCTGACCGTGAGCGTGTGCGCGCCCTGGGTCGGCGCGGCGACCGGCGTCGTCGGGGCGGTTGTCGGCGACGGATCTGCGGCGCGCTGGATCGTCTGCGACTTCGTCGCGACGCGCTGCGCGGTCGCCTCGAGCGCGCCGATCGCGGCGGCTGCGAAGCGCTGCTGCCGGTGCAAGCCGCCGATGTACGAGAGGCGTTCGGCGCGCGCCGCGGCGAGCGCGGCCGCCGCCAGGCGCGCGCGGCCGAGCGTGGCGTCGACCCGGGCTCTGTGCGCAGCGAGCGTCGCGCGGAGCCGGAGAAGCCGAATCTGTGCTGCTCTCGTCGCCGCGACGACCTGCCGGTTCTGGTCGGCGACGTGAGAAAGGTCGTCGAGCCGCGTCATCGCGTCGTCGAGCGACTGCGATCCGAGGACGATGGCGAGCGGATCGACGTCGCCCTCCTCGTAGAGCGCACGCAGGTGATCGGCGAGCAGCTGCTGCGACACGATCAACGTGCCGTGCGCTGCGGACACCTGCTGCGTGAGCTCGCGCTGCGCTTCGTGGAGCCGCCGCGACTCGGCCTCGAGGCCGGCGAGCGTCCGTTTTGCCGTTCCGTATTGCGAGTCGAGCGCGTAGAGGGACAGCAGCGCCCGGTGCGCTTTCGTGTCCAGCGTCTGCGCCTGCACGCGAAGCTTCGCCGCGCGGGACCCTGGGTTGGAGGCCGTCGCCGTCGAGACGGCAACCGCCGCGATCAACACCGCGATGCCTGCGAGGCGCGCCGCGGATCGTGTCCTTCGGCCGCTCACGGTCGCGGGACCGTAGCACAGCTGGGGCCTGAAATTCGCCACTTTGTGCGGACCGAACTCCGGGCGTTTCCGGGGCTTTCATGGCTCAAATGCAGCAACTTTGAGCGATGTATCGGGTTGCAGGTGTCCGGCGACGCTGGTAGCCTCACGAGCTTGTGACGTACCGGCCCCCGGTGCGAACTGCCGCAAGCAACCGTCGGAGATTCGTTATCCGGTTCTTCAAACGACAGGCGCCGGTCATTGTCATTGCCTTCGCTGCGGCGTTCGTCGCAGCCG
Organism: uncultured Actinomycetes bacterium; assembly: GCA_963718385.1. Lineage (GTDB taxonomy): Bacteria > Actinomycetota > Thermoleophilia > Gaiellales > Gaiellaceae > Palsa-739. The sequence goes on along the minus strand of CAVQZE010000005.1, from coordinate 69,185 downwards.
GCACGGCATCCGGCGACCCCTCCGTCGCCGCAAAGCAGGCGCAGGCGCAGGCCGTTCTCGGCCGGCTCCAGCAGCTCGACGCAAGCGTGCAGCGGGCCGTCAACCAGTACGACGCCTCGACCGCGCGTCTCTCCCAGATCGAGCGGAGCCTGAAGATCAACAAGCAGGCGCTCCACGTCGCGCGCTCGAATCTCGGCAAGGCGCAGGTCGCGCTCGAGCGCCGGCTCGTCGCGATCTACACGACGCGCGACGACCAGTCCACGCTCGCGGTGCTGCTCGGCGCGCAGAGCATCGACGACCTCGTCAACCGGATCGAGACCGTCCAGTCCGTGTCGTCGCAGGACGTCGCCGTCATCAATCAGGTCGTCTCGTTCAAGAAGCAGGTCGCCCGCCACGAGAAGATTCTCGTTCGCGCCCACTCCGAGCAGAAGCGGCTCGTGCGCGAGCGCGCCGACGCGAAGAACCGGATGATCTCGCAGCGCGATCACGAGGCGAGGCTCTACAACTCGATCAAGGGTGAGATCCAGACGCTCATCGCGCGGGATCGCGCGCGGCAGCTCGCGCTCGCGAGCGCGGCACGGACGCGGATCTCGGAGCAGGGTCTGCTTCAGACGTCGGACGCGTTCGGTGTCAGCGCGGGGACGTCGGACGGGATCAGCGTCGCGCCGCCGTCGCAGTACACCGGCGTGGTCGGGATCGCGCTGCACTATCTCGGTACGCCGTACGTCTGGGGCGGGTCGAGCCCGGCGGGCTTCGACTGCTCGGGCTTCGTCGCGTACGTCTACGCGCAGGTCGGCGTGTCGCTTCCGCACTACACCGGCGCGCAGTGGAACGTCGGCGTTCCGGTCTCCCGCTCCGACCTCGAGCCCGGAGATCTGGTGTTCTTCGACGGGCTCGGCCACGTCGGCATCTACATCGGCGGCGGGCAGTTCGTCCACGCACCGCACACCGGCGACGTCGTCAAGATTTCGAGCCTCAGCGAAGCCTGGTACGCGGGCACCTATGACGGTGCCCGGCGCATCACCGGGTAGCGCGCCGCAGCGATAGCGCGAGCACGACCGCGATCGCCGGCGGGAGGAACCACCACGCCGCGGCTCCGGTTGCTGCGATCGCTGCGGTGATTCCGATCGCGACCACGACGCCGGCGGCGGCGCGCGGGTCGTCGCCGACGATGAACTCCCACCAGAAGCGGCCGAACGCGGCGATGCGGCTCATGCCGGTGCCACCGCGAGACGGCGTCGCTTGAGCAGCGCGACCGCTGCGAACGCAACGAGGACGACGAAGGCAAGCACGCCGGGGAGCGATGCGTCGCCGCCGGGCCAGTCGGCTCCCGCGCCCTCGGCCGACCAGAAGATTCCGAATGTCGTGAGCATCACGCCGACGGCGAACTTCAGCGTGTTCTCCGGAACGCGCGCGAGCGGTGCGCGGACGAGCACGCCGACGACAGTGACGATGACGAGCGCGACGCCGGCCGCGACTGCGGCGAGCGGGATGTTGCCCTCCGAGCTGCCGAAGGTGATGACGATGAACGCGACCTCGAGGCCCTCGAGCAGCACGCCCTTGAACGCGAGCGTGAAGCCGTACCAGTCGACGCCGGCGCGTTCGTCCCGCGCGGCGGTCTTCGCCGTCGCGAGCTCCTCGGCGAAGATCGCGTCCTCGTCGTGGAGCGCCTTGTAGCCGCTCGCGCGCAGGATCGCTTTGCGGAGCCACTGGAGGCCGAACGCGAGCAGCAGCGCTCCGACGACGAGCCGCAGCGCGGAGATCGGGATCAGCGTCAGCGCCGGGCCGAGCACGGCGACGAAGACGGTGAGGACGAGCAGCGCGGCGCCGAGACCGAAGAGCGCCGACCGCCAGCCGCGTGTGAGTCCTGCGGCAAGCACGATCGTCAACGCCTCGACCATCTCGACCGCGCTGGCCAGAAAGGCCGACGCGAAGAGAAACACGGAGGTCATCGGCTCAGCTGTAGAGCTCGTCGATCTGCGCGGCGAAGTGCTCGTTGATCACGCGCCGGCGTAGCTTCATCGTCGGCGTCACCTCGCCCTGCTCCTGCGAGAACTCGCGCGGCACGATCGTGAACCGCTTGATCTGCTCGACGCGGACGCGGTCGCGGTTCACGTCGTCGACGAGCTCCTGGACGAGCTCCTGCGCGTCCCGTCCCGACGCTGCGACCTCGTCGGCGTCGACGGTGATCAACGCGACGACGTACGGGCGCCGATCGCCGACGACGATCGCCTGCGAGACGAAGCGCGATGCCTTGAGCGCGTTCTCGAGGTTCTGCGGCGCGATGTTCTTGCCGCCGGCGGTGATGATCAGATCCTTTTTCCGGTCGGTGATCTTCAGGAAGCCGTCCGCGTCGATCTCGCCGACGTCACCGGTGCGGAACCAGCCGTCCTCGGTGAACGCGGCGGCGGTCGCCTCGGGCTCCTTGTAGTAGCCGGCGAAGATCGTGTCGCCGCGGGCGAGGATCTCGTTGTCCTCGGCCAGCATCAGCTCGCTGCCCGGTACTGGGCGGCCGACGGTTCCGAAGCGGAAGTCGTCAGGCTCGTTCACGGTCGTCGAGCTCGAGGTCTCGGTGAGCCCGTAGCCCTCGACGACGAGCAGCCCGAGCGAGTTGAAGAACTCGAGCACGTCGATGCCGAGCGGTGCCGCGCCGGAGATGCCGATGCGCAAGCGGCCGCCGAGCCGCTGCCGCACCTTCGCGAAGACGAGCCGGTCGGCGATGCGCTCCTTCTGCCGGAGCAGCGCCGGGACGGGCTTGCCGGCGCGGCGAAGGCGGCTCGCCTGTGCGCCGACGCGGAGTGCCCAGCGGCCGATCGCACGCTTTGCGCCGCCGTTGCGCTCGATCTCGCCGAGTGCGTTGGAATGGATCTTCTCGTACACGCGCGGAACCGCGGGCAGGACGGTGGGGCGGACGGTCTGGAGCGCTTCGGGTACGCGCACAGCGTCGGCGACGAACGCAACAGTCGCGCCGTAGTGCGCCGCCGACTGGTGCACGAGGCGTCCGAAGCTGTGCGCGATCGGAAGGAAGAGCAGGATGACGTCACTTTCGCCTTCGAGCTCCGGGTCGACGCGGAGCGCGGCGACCACGAGGTTCTTGTGCGTGAGCATGCAGCCCTTCGGGGGACCGGTCGTTCCCGACGTGTAGATGAGCGTGGCGAGGTCGTCCTCGCCGATCGCGGCCGATGCGGCGTCGACGGCGTCCGGATGCTCCGCGCGATGTGCGCGTCCCTCGGCCTCGAGGTCGTCGAGCGTGGCGAACGGGACGACGTCGCGCAGCGCCGGCAGCGCCGCGCGCACCGACTCGAGCTTCTGCTGCTGCTCGTCGTCCTCGACGAACGCGAGCACCGTCTCGGAGTGGCCGAGGATGTACTCGCACTCCTTCGCCGAGTTCGTCGGATAAAGCCCGACGACGACGGCACCGATCGACATGATCGCCCAGTCGAGCAGCACCCACTCGAGGCGCGTGCGGGCGAGCACCGCGACCGCATCGCCGGGGCGGACGCCGCGTGCGAGCAAGGTGTGGGCGAGAGCGTCGATCCGCTCGCCGGCGGCCTCCCAGCTGACCGGCGTCCAGCCCTCGGGGCTCTCCTCGAGGTGGGCCGGAACGTCCCTGCCCTGGCCGAGCGCAAACCGCCACAGGGCCGGTGTGGTGCGCGTCTCGAGGGGCGACGGGGCTTCGGGCGCAGAGACCGCGGTCGTCGTCACGGGCACCATCGTACGGGGAAGGGAATGGGCAGGGGAGGGCGAAACTTCCTGGTCCCTCTAGACTTTCGGGAGCCCATGCGCACGATCTGGAACGGCTCGATCAGCTTCGGACTCGTCAACATCCCCATCGGGCTCGCGCTTGCGACCCAACGGGAGGATGTCTCGTTCCGGACGCTCCATCGCGAGTGCGGCACGCCGATCAAGCAGAAGCGGTGGTGCCCCTTCCACGAGCGCGAGGTCGAGGCCGACGAGCTCGTCAAGGGCTGGGAAGTTGCGAAAGGCGAGTTCGTTCTCGTCGAGGACTCCGACCTCGAGGCGGTCGCGCTTCAGCGGTCGCAGGCGATCGACATCCTGCGCTTCGTCAAGCTCGAAGACGTCGACCCGGTCTACTTCGACCGCACGTATTACCTCGCCCCGGCGACGGCCGAGGCGGCGCGGCGGCCGTACGTGCTGTTGCTCCGCGCGATGCAGGAGAGCGGGATGGCCGCGGTCGGGAAGTTCGTGCTTTGGAGCAAGGAGAACCTGTGCCTGATCCGGCCGCAGGGCGACGCGCTGGTAATGGAGCTCCTGTTCTACGCCGAGGACATCCGCTCGAAGGCGGACGTCGAGGATGCCGTCGGCGGCACCGAGGTGAAGAAGGCCGAGCTCGAGCTCGCCGACCAGGTGATCCAGAGCCTCGTGGGCGAATGGCGACCCGAGGACTTCGAGAACGAGTACCGCAACGACCTCAAGGCGATGCTCGACGCGAAGCTCGCCGGCGAGGTGATCGCGCGCCCGGAGCCGACGCCCGAGGCGCCGGTCGTCGATCTGATGGAGGCGCTGCGCCAGAGCGTCGCCGACGTGCAGGACCGGCGCGCCGCCGAGAAGACGAAAGCCGCTCCGAAGAGCGGCTCTCGATCGCGCAAGGCGCCGGCGCGGAAAAGCGCCTGACGCCCGAAGTCCTCGCTGCCTAGTGGTGCTGGGGCGCGGGCCCCATCGCCATGAGCTGCGCCTGGAAGAGGTGCTTGTCGATCTTTCCCTGATAGATCGGCACTCCCTCCTGCACGCAGACCCGGATCACCTCCTGCTGGTCGAGACCCAGCTCCTTCGACAGCTCTTCGGGCGTGAGGTGATTTGCCATTCCGTCGTGCTCCTTCCTCGGGTACGAAAAAGCCCGCCGGCGCCATGCGCTCAGACGGGCTCGTCCACACCCTCGCTTGTCGATCCGACAGGCCTCACTCGACCCGTCCTACCGAAACATCCATTGGTTGAAGAATATGCCTCGGTGACGACGGACGCCACACCTCTTCTCCCAGGGTTTGAGACACGGGAGCTGCGGCACCGCCGAACGCCGCTCCGTTACGCGGTCGGAGGCGCCGGACCGCCCGTCGTCCTCGTCCACGGGCTGGGCGGCGCCGCGACGAACTGGCGGGCGCTGGCGCCCGCGCTCGCAACGGAGCGGCGCGTGATCGTGCCGGAGCTGCCCGGGCACGGCGGCTCCGCGCCGCTGCCCGCGACGCCGACCGTCGACCCGTTCGCGGACGCCGTGCTCGCGGTGCTCGAGGCCGAGGACGCGCTGCCGGCGCCCTGGGTCGGCCATTCGCTCGGCGGTCTCGTCGGACTCCGCGCCGCCGTCCGGTGGCCCGAGGCCGTCACGGGCGTCGTCCTCGCGGCAGCGCCGGGGATCTCCTCGAGCAGCCGCGTCTCGGAGGCGGTCGTCTCCGTCATCGGTTTGGTCCAGCCCGGACGGATCATCGCGAGGCGCCGGCGCGCATGGTCAGCGTCGCCGCGCGGCCGCACGGTCGCGTTCGGCTGGTGGGGGCTCGCCGACCCCGTCGGCATCGATCCGGACCTCGCCGAGGCGTTCCTCGCGGGACCCGCCGAGCACACCGACACGCTCTCCGCCGGGCACGCGCTGATCGCGACCGACCCACGGCCCGACCTCGATCGCGTCCGCTGTCCGTGCCTCTGCCTCTGGGGAGGACAGGACAACTGGGTCCCGCTCGAGGACGGTATGGAGTACGCGCGCCGGCTGCGGGCGCCGCTGCGGGTGATCGCGGACTGCGGTCACCTGCTTATCGGCGAGCGGCCGGAGGCATGTCTGAAGGCGATTCGCTCCTTTCTCTCGGATCTCCCGGCGCGCTAGCTCGCTGCGGCCGCCTCGAACGGAATGATCTCCGCCCCTTCCTCGCTGGCAGACCCGCCGAGGAAGTCGACGCGGCGGGCGACGACGTCGACCGCGTCCTTTCGCGCGCCGTCCTGCTCCCATGTCCGGCTGCGCAACTTCCCCTCGACGGCGACTCGACGGCCCTTGGCGAGGTACTCCGCGCAGAGCTCGCCCTGCCGGTCCCAGGCCGAGATCCAGACGAAGTCCGCTCCCGCGTCCGGTCCGCCGCGATCGATCGCGAGCAGGAAGTTCGCGACCTTCTTCTCCTCGCCGATGTCCTTCAGCTCCACGTCGGTGGCGAGGTTCCCGATCAGGCTCACGGTGTTCATAAAACGACCGTAGCCCGGCAAATGTCACGGGACCGTCGCAGGTTTCCGGAGGCTTCCCGAAATACGCAGCTAGACTCGGAAGCGGCCATGGGCCTCTTCTCCTCGATGACCGGTTTCGGCGGACGTGACATGGCCGTCGACCTCGGCACGGCCAACACGCTCGTCTATGTCCGCGGCCGCGGAATCGTCCTCTCGGAGCCGTCGGTCGTCGCGATCGACCAGCGCACCGGCGAGGTGCACGCGGTCGGCGTCGAGGCGAAGCGGATGCTTGGGCGCACGCCGGGGACGATCTCCGCGATCCGCCCGCTGAAGGACGGCGTCATCGCCGACTTCGACGTGACCGAGCAGATGCTCCGCCACTTCATCCAGAAGGTGCACCAGCACCGCTTCGCGCACCCGCGCGTCGTCGTCTGCGTGCCGTCCGGCGTGACCGGCGTCGAGAAGCGCGCCGTCGAAGAGGCAACGCTCTCGGCCGGCGCGCGCCAGGCGTACCTGATCGAAGAGCCGATGGCCGCAGCGATCGGCGCGGGCCTTCCCGTCGCCGAGCCGACCGGAAACATGATCGTCGACATCGGCGGCGGCACGACCGAGGTCGCGGTGATCAGCCTCGGCGGCATCGTCGTCTCGCAGTCGCTGCGTGTCGGCGGCGACGAGATGGACGAGGCGATCATCAATCACATCAAGCGCGACTACAAACTCCTGATCGGCCAGCAGACGGCCGAGGAGATCAAGCTCGAGATCGGTTCCGCGTGGGACATGCGCGAGGAGCTGCAGGCCGAGGTGCGCGGGCGCGACATGCTCACCGGACTCCCGAAGACGGTGATCCTCACCTCCGAGGAGATCCGCCGCGCGCTCGACGACCCGGTGACGCAGATCATCGAGGCGATCAAGTCGACGCTCGACAAGACCCCGCCGGAGCTCGCCGCGGACATCATGGACCGCGGCATCGTGCTCGCCGGCGGCGGCGCGCTCCTCACCGGGATGGACGAGCGGCTGCGTCACGAGACCCAGATGCCGGTTCACCTGGCCGAAAGCCCGCTCACCTGCGTGGCGGTTGGCTCGGGGCGGAGCCTCGAGGAGTTCGAGGCGATCCACCGTTCCAACCGGGCCCGCGGGCGCTCCCGCAACGGCCGCCGCTACTAAGCGCCCTTTACTGCGCCTCGCCGGGAGGCCCGGTACCCTTGCCGTGTGGCACCCCCGAACCGCACCGCGCGCGTGGCGGTGCTGGGCTCGTCGGTCCAGCGCTCCAAGTCGGGTCAACGTCCTCCCCGGGGCCGTGGTCCGCTGGTCCGGAGGATCGTGCTCGCGATCCTCGTGATCGTGGCGCTCGCCCTCCTGACGATCTCGTTCCGCTCGCCGACCTCGGGCGCGCTCCACGACGCGCAGGGCTACGGCGCGTCCGTGCTGCGCCCGTTCCAGACCGCCGCCGAGCGCGTCGCCGCGCCGTTCCGCGACGTCTACGGCTACTTCCACGGGCTGACGTCGGCGAAGTCGCAGAACGAGAAGCTGCGGAAAGAGGTACGCGAGTTGCGTGCCGAAGCGCTGAAGAACGAAGCCGCCGCGGCGCAGCTCCCCGGACTGAAGAGGATGCTGCACTACGAGGAAGGCCCGACCTACCCGCAGGACTACCGCGCGGTGAACGCGAGCGTGATCTCGTTCCCGTCCGGTCCGTTCAACCAGCAGATTGCGATCGCCGCCGGTACGCACTCCGGCATCCGCGTCAACACGCCGGTCGTCACCGCCGACGGGCTCGTCGGCCGCGTCACGAACGTCGGGCCGAGCACCTCCGTCGTGACGCTGATCACCGACGCCGACAGCGCCGTCGCCGCGAAGGACCTCACCACCGGCGTCGCGGGACTGATCCGGCGCGGCCAGGGCCAGTCGCTGATCCTCGACCGCGTTCCGAAGGATCAGGTCGTGCAGAAGGGCGACCGGATCGTGACCCAGGGGACGCGCGACCCGCAGTACCCGGACATCTACCCGTACGGGATCCCGATCGGCCGCGTGCTTTCCGTCGGCTACAGCGACAACGCGATCTTCGTCCAGGTGCAGGTCGCACCGTGGGCGCAGTTCGGCACGTTCACGTCCGTCGCCGCCCTCGTCTCCTCGAAACCCGCCCCGAAGCTGCCGTGAGCGTCGTCGACGGCCTCAAGGCCGCGGCGCTCCTGTTCGTAGCCGCGATCGTCCAGGTTTCGATCCTGACGCAGATTCACGTGTTCCGCGGCGTGCCCGATCTGCTGCTCGTGACGCTCGTCGCGGTCGCGCTGCTGCGCGGCGCGGTCGTCGGCGCGATCGGCGGCTTCTTCGGCGGGCTGATCGTCGACACCGCGTCGTTCGGACAGCTCGGGCTGACGTCGCTGATGCTGACGCTCGCCGGCTACTGGATCGGGCGCTACGGCGAGACGACCGGACGCGACCGTGCGCACGCGCCGTTCCTCTCCGTGCTCGTCGTCACCGTTCTCTATTCGCTCGGGCTGCTGCTCGTGCACTTCGTTCTCGGCGAGCGCGCGCCGGCGGTGCCGGTGCTGGAAGGGCTCGTGCCTGCGATCGTGATGAACCTGGTGCTGACCGCGCCGGTGTACGCGCTCGTCCGGCGGCTGCTCCGGCCCGCCGACCGGAGCGACCTTGCGACCGAGGTGCGGCTGCTTGGCTAGCACGACGACCCGCCGGTCGTCGTCGCGGCGGTTTCTTCCGCGCGACGCCGGCGCGGTCGAGCCGTACCGGCTGACGCCGAAGCTTGCGCTGCGCATCGCCGTCCTCGGCGGTGTCGTCGCGATCGTGTTCGGCGCGCTGTTCCTGCGGCTCTGGGCGCTTCAGGTGCTCGCCGGAACGAAGTACGTCGACCAGGTGCGGGCGATCAGCACCCGCACGCTCCCGATCCAGGCGCCGCGCGGCGTGATCCTCGACCGCAACGGCAACATCCTCGTCTCGAACGTCGACTCGACCGCGGTTGAGCTCTGGCCCGCCGACCTGCCGAAGAACTACGTCGACCGGTACGACGAGCTGCGCCGGATCGCGCGCGTCACACGCGTGCCGCTGTACGAGATCGCCGCCGCGATCAAGCGGCATCAGGGCGACCCGGTGACGCCGGTGGTGATCCGCGACGGCGTTAAGGAGCCGCTGGTCAACTATCTCGCGGAGCACACCGCACAGTTCCCGGGCGTCGAGATGGGACCGTCCTACATCCGCAGCTACCCGTACGGCGCGCTCGCCGCGCAGGTGCTCGGCTACAACGGCGAGATCTCCAGCGCGCAGCTGAAGACGATGGCGAAGAAGGGCTACCACGCCGGCGACGAGATCGGCCAGGCCGGCGTCGAGTCCGCGTACGACACGTACCTTCGCGGGGTCGCCGGTACGGCCAAGTTGAACGTCGACTCCCTCAACCGGCCGCGGGGCGAACTCGAAATGACGACGCTCTCGAAACCGGGTCACGCCGTTCGGCTGACGCTCGACGTGAAGCTGCAGGCGGCGGCGGAGAAGGCGCTCCAGTACGGGATCCACCTCGCGCAGGCGAACGGACAGTGGGCTGCACGCGGCGGCGCGATCGTCGCAATGAACCCGAACGACGGCTCGATCCTCGCGCTCGCGTCGTCGCCGACGTACAACCCATCGGTCTATTCCGGGCGCGTCACGACGAAGGCGCTGAACGCGCAGGGGCTGACCGCGAAGACCGCGCTGGACAAGAACTTCCCGTCGCTCGACCGCGCGCTGCAGGGCACCTATCCGCCCGGCTCGGTCTTCAAGCCCGTGACGGCGCTCGCCGCGATGGAGTCGCACATCCTCTCGCCGTACTCGACGCTCCCGTGTACCGGCACGTACACGGCGCCGGAGGACAAGTCACGCCGAACGTGGCACAACTGGGACCCGAACGTGAACCAGGCGATGAATCTGCCGACCGCACTCGCGTACTCGTGCGACACGTACTTCTACCAACTCGGCAACGACTTCTATTCGCTCCCGGCGGACCGAGGCCAGCCGCTGCAGAAGTGGGCGAGCCTCTTCGGCTTCGGCGCCGCGACCGGGAGCGACGCCGGGCCGGAGTCGGACGGGCTCGTCCCGACGATCGGTTGGCTCCAGCACCACTTCACTGCGAAGACCGATCCGACCAACTGGCGCATCGACCGGATCTGGAAGCCGGGCAACTCGATCCAGCTCGCGATCGGCCAGGGCGACCTCCTCGTCACACCACTGCAGATGGCGCGCTTCTACGCGCTGATCGCGAACGGCGGCAAGCTCGTGACGCCGCACGTGCTGATGGACGTCGAGAACCCGAACGGAACCGCGGTGCCGGTTCCCGCGATTCCGGCGCCCCGCAATGTCGGCGTCGATCCGGCTGCGCTCCAGGTCGTGCAGCAGGGGCTCTACGAGGGGACGCACATGCCGTTCGGCACCTCGTACGCCGTCTTCGGGAACTTCCCCGTTGCGATCGCCGGCAAAACCGGCACGGCAGAAAAGGTCGTGTCGCTTCCGGGGTACCTCGGCGTCCAGAACCAGTCGTGGTGGTGCGGCTACGGGCCGTCCGACGCGGCGAAGCTCGTCGTCTGCGCCGTGATCGAGAACGGCGGTCACGGCGGCACCGCCGCGGCCCCCGCAGCCGCGCAGGTGTTCGCGCAGTTCTTCCACAAGAAGGTCAAGCAGGTCGGCCCCATCCATTCGGACTGATGCTCGAGTACGCCGGATCCCAACGCACAGGCCTGCGCGATCGCCGCGCCGAAGGCCCGACGATCGTCGCGGTTCTGCGCTCGCTCGACTGGCTGTTGCTCGCCGGCGTCGCCGGGCTCGTCGCCGTCGGCCTCTGGGGGATCGCCGGCGTGACGAAGTTCGACGTGAAGGGGCAGCCGTCGTACTTCCTCGACCGCCAGATGCTCTACGCGGCCGTCGGCGCCGTCGCGCTCCTCGTGACGACGCTGATCGACCCGGATCTCTACCGCCGTTACTGGCGCGCGATCTTCATCGGCACCGTCGGGCTGATCGCGATCGTGTTCGTCGCGGGCCGTGCGGCGCGCGGCTCGACCCGCTGGATCAACCTCGGGCTGTTCACGTTCCAGCCGTCCGAGTTCGGGAAGCTTCTGTTCGTGCTCGCGCTCGCGGGCTTCATCGCCGAGAGCTCGCGGCGGCTGAACGAGATCGGGACGACGCTGAAGATCCTCGGGCTCGGTCTCGTGCCGGCGCTCCTCGTCTTCGTGCAGCCGGACCTCGGCACAGGCCTCGTCTACCTCGCCGCGCTCGGCGCGATGCTCTTCATCGCCGGGACGCCGTGGAAGCATCTGCTCGCGATCGGGATGATCGGCGTCCTGCTCGCCGTCGGCGTGCTCTGGGCCGGCCCGGCCGCCGGCGTCGACATCCTCAAGGGCTACCAGAAGGAGCGCCTGACCTGTTTCACGCATCCGTCGACGTGCTCCGCGGCCTCGGGCTACAACCTGCAGCAGTCGATCGCGGCAGTCGGCGCGGGAGAGGTGCGCGGTCGCGGCGTGATCGGCGCGACGCAGACGCGGCTGAACTTCCTGCCGGAGCACCACACCGACTTCGTGTTCGCGTCGTTCAGCGAGCAGCGTGGGTTCGTCGGCGCGTCGATCCTGCTCGCGCTGTATCTGCTGGTGCTCTGGCGCGGGCTGCGCGTCGTCACCGTCGCGCGCGACCTTTACTCCGCGGTCATTGCAGGAGGGATCGTCGTCGGTCTGCTCTTCCAGCTGTTCGTCAACGTCGGCATGACGATGGGGATCGCCCCGATCACGGGCATCCCGCTGCCGTTCGTGAGCGTCGGCGGCTCGTCGATGATCTCGAACCTCGCCGCGATGGGCGTTCTGCTCGCGGTCTACGCGCGCGGACGCACGGTCCGGATGAGCAGGCGCGGCTGATGAAGGTCCCGATCAATCCGCTCTCGGTGCGCAAGACGATGAAGCAGCACGACGCCGCAGCGCTGGAGACGAGGACGCTCGCCGTCGGCGGCGCGCGGGAGCTCGCCGCCGTTCTCCGCCGGGAGCTGGCGCGCGGCGCGCGGCCCGGCGCCGTGCGAGACGGCGACGCGCCCGAGGGCGCCGCCGTGCTCGTCTACGTGATCGGGCGCGAGCCGACGGAGCAGGACGAGAAGGCGCTGAAGCGCGCGCGCAGGGCGCGCGTGCCGATCGTCGTCGTCGCCGCCGGGCCGGTTTCGGACGATCTGTCGCTTCCGTTCGTCCCGGCGACGGACATCGTCCGCGTCGGCGCAGGCGAGGGCTTCCCCATCGACGAGATCGCGCACACGATCGCCGTGCGGCTGCGCGAGGAGGCGGCTCTGCTCGCGGCGGGCGTGCCCGCGCTACGCGGCGCGGTTTCCGCGCATATCGTCCGGTCGTTCTCGCGGAAGAACGCGGTCGTCTCCGCGCTCATCTTCGTGCCCGGCGCCGATCTGCCGGTGCTGACGCTGAACCAGATCCGGATGATCCTGAAGCTCGGCCACGTGCACGGGCGCAAGACCAGCCGCGACCTCATCCCCGAGATGGCGGTGACCTTCGGCGCCGGCCTCGGCCTCCGCACCGTCGCGCGGACGCTGCTCGACTTCGTCCCGGTAGCGGGGTGGGCTGTAAAGAGCGCCGTTGCGTATACGGGCACGCGAGCGCTCGGCGAGGCCGCCGTTCTCCGGCTCTCGGAGAAGGTCGACGTCGAAGGAGCGCCAGGCGGCGATGCTACGCGGCCGCCGGCCGGAGTTTCGCCCGGCGCGCCTTGATCGCGCGCATCCGCTGCGTCAGCCGCGCCCAGGCCCACGGCTCGACCTCGCGGTAGCGGGTCGCGCTCTGCGCCCGCGTCGCCTCGAGGTACTCGAACCACGCGTCGGCCTCCTCGATGAGGAGCAGCTCCTCGGCCTCCTGCATCCCAGTCACGTGCACCTCCCGGGTCGTGGATGGGCCGGATCGTAGGTCCAGGGTCGGACGACACCGGCGGAGGTCACTGCTACCCTGGGCGCGACGGCCCATGCCGACACTTTTCCACCCACATCACCAGCGCGCGCGCCGCCCGTACGGCTTTTCCGCCTCGGGTGTCGCTGCGACGCGCCTCTTCGAAGGAGATTTCGCTTGCCCTGGTTCCGCCGACGGAAGAATGATTCCGACGACGCCGCCGCCCGCACCAGCGAGGCGGCCGCACCTACTTCCGAGGCTCGTACTGAGCCTGTAGCACCACCGCCGGCCGCGCAGTCCGCGGCCGACCCAACCGATCCCACGAGACCGAAGCGCCGACGCGGTAGCCGCGGCGGCCGCGGGCGTAAGAAGCCCGGCACCGCAGGCGAGGCGGCCGACACCGCCGCCGACAAGACGGACAAGCCCAAGGAGACGACTCCGCGGGCCGCGTCCACCGCGCGCAAGTCCGACCGCGCCAAGCCCGCCGCGGGCAAGGCGATGTCGCAGCGCCAGGAGCGGCGCCAGAACCAGCCGCGCCGCCGCCAGGCGCCGCGCCGTGCGCCGCTGCCGGCCGCGAAGCGCGAGCTGATCGTGTCCGTCGACGTCGGCGAGCAGCGCGTCGCCGTCCTCGAGGACGGCCAGGTCGCCGAGGTCTACCTCGAGCGCGCCGACCGCCGTTCGATCGCCGGCAACATCTATCTCGGCACCGTCGACAACGTCCTGCCCGGGATGGAGGCCGCGTTCGTCGAGGTCGGTCTCGAGAAGAACGGCTTCCTCTACGTCGACGAGATCGTCGGCCCCGAGCTCGAGAAGGGCCACGGCCGCAAGATCCAGGACCTGATCAGCAAGGGCCAGACGATCCTCGTCCAGTCGGTGAAGGACCCGATGAAGACGAAGGGCGCGCGGCTGACGACGCAGATCTCGCTCCCCGGCCGCTTCGTCGTGCTCGTGCCGCAGGGCGAAGGACTCGGCGTCTCGCGCCGCCTCGACGACGACGAGCGCACGCGGCTGAAGGAGATCCTCCGCAACCTCGACAACAAAGAGGGCGGGATCATCGTCCGCACCGCCGCCGAAGGCGCGTCCGCCGAGGACATCGAGCGCGACCTCGTCTTCCTCCAGCGTCTCTGGAAGTCGATCCAGGCGAAGGCGAAGACGACCACAGCGCCGGAGCTCGTCTACCAGGAGGCCGAGCTGCCGCTCCGCGTGACGCGCGACCTCTTCACCGGCGACTTCGAGAAGGCCTACGTCGACAACGACCAGGCGTTCAAGCGCATCACCGGCTATCTGAAGAAGACGTCGCCGCACATGGTCGAGCGCGTCGTCCGCTACAAGGACACGCCGTCGCTGATGGAGGCGTTCGGCGTCGAGCAGGAGATCAAGTCGACGCTGAGCCGTCGCGTCGATCTTCCGTCGGGCGGCTATCTGATCTTCGACTACGCGGAAGCGTTCACCGTCATCGACGTGAACACGGGCCGCTTCGTCGGCTCGCGCGGCAAGAACTCGAGCGGTCGGCTCGAGGACACGATCACGAAGAACAACCTCGAAGCGGTGAAGGAGGTCGTGCGCCAGCTCCGGCTGCGCGACATCGGCGGGATCATCGTCATCGACTTCATCGACATGGCGAACCCGAAGAACCGGGCCGCTGTCGAGGAGGCGCTGCGCACGGAGCTCGAGCGCGACCGCACCAAGACATACGTCGTCGAGATCTCACCGCTCGGCCTCGTCGAGATGACGCGCCAGAACGTCACCGACGGACCGCGCGAGATCATGACCAAGAAGTGCCCGACCTGCGGCGGAGACGGCATCGTCTACTCCGAGGCGTCGGCAGCGATCGACATGGAGCGGCGCTTGCGCTCGCTCGTCGCCGGCTCTCGCAGCCAGGCGTACCGCGTCGAGCTGGCCGAGGGAATCGCGAGCGCGCTCGTCGGCCCCGGCGCCGGCAGGCTCGTCGAGCTCGAGGCGCTGACCAAGCGGCGCTTCTTCCTCGACGGCAAGCCGAACATGCATCTCGACCACTTTGTCGTCGTCGCCGAGGGCAAGCTCGCCGACCTCGCACCGGCCGCGCCGGTCGCAGAGGGCGCCGAGATCCAGCTCGAGCTCGTCGAGGTCGACCGGCACGACGCTGCGGCGGCCGTCGGCAAGGTCGAAGGGCTCGACGTCGTCGTCGCGGACGCCGCGACGCTCGTCGGGAAGAAGCCGAAGGTCAAGGTCGAGCGCGTGCTCGACGGCGTCGCGTACGCGACGCTCGTCCGGAAGCCCGGCGGCAAGAAGCCGTCCGAGCCGCTCACCGCCGAGGCCGAGGCCGAGAAGCCGACGCGGAAGCCGCCGGCCCGTCGGACCGCGGTGCAGACGGGCGAGCCCGGCGAGGCTGTCGTGGACGAGGAGGTCGTCGACGACGAGATCGTGGAGGACGAGGTTGCCGACGACGAGGTTGTGAGCGCGGAGGAGATCCTCGTCGAGGAGACGGCCGAGGGCGACGACGAGACCGGCGAGACTGAGGACGGCGCGGTTGCCACTCCCGTGAAGAAGAAGACGCGACGCGGCTCGCGCGGCGGGCGCAAGCGGAAGAAGCCGGCGGGCGCAGCGGCGGCGGCCGGAGCGACGGCCGAGACCGCGGAGCCTGTTGACTCTGCCGAGACTGCGGAGACCGACGAGGTCGCAGAGCCGGTGGAGCCCGCCGAGACCAAGGCGCCGACGCGCCGCGCGCCGACGATTCACGTTCCGGGCGACAACCTCGGTCGTGACGGCGAGGTCGAGGCTCCCGAGCCCGCGGCGGCGGAGCCGGAAGCTCCCGCCGAGGGCGCCGACGGAACCGACGAGCCCGCGGCCGACGGCGTGCCGAAGAAGAAGCGGACGCGGCGCGGCTCGCGCGGCGGCCGCAAGCGCAAGAAGCCCGCTTCGACGAACGGTGCCGGCCCCGAGGCCGAGACGGAGGCCGAGCCCGACGACGAGCCGGAGCTCGACGAGGAGCCCGAGTCCGAGCAGCCCGAGCCCGACGGTAGAGCCGGAGCCCGAGGTCGAGCCTGAGCCCGAGCTCGAGCCCGCTGCGGTCGCCGAGCCCGCCGCCGAGCCCGAGCCGTCCCCGAACGGCGAGCCTGCCGACGAGTGGGGCTACGTCCCGATGTCGGAGTGGGGCGACGACATCGACCCACGCCGGTAATGGAGCCGAATTTCGCTACACTGCGCCGGTTCGCGGGCCTCTCCCGGCCCGCGTTTTCCACGCCATGAGCTACGCAGTCATCACCGTCGGTGGGAAGCAATATCGCGTCCGAGAGGGCGAGCGGCTGCTTGTCGACCGCCTGCCGACCGACGAGGGCAAGACGTTCAACCCGCGCGTTCTGCTCCTCGGCGGCAACGGCTCGACCGACCTCGAGCCGACGGGCACGGTCACGGCGCGCGTCGTCGGCCACACGCTCGGCAAGAAGATCCGGATCGGCAAGTACAAGAAGCGCACCGGCTACCGGCTCCACAACGGCTACCGCAGCCGGCTGACGCAGATCGAGATCGAGTCGATCGGCGGCGCCGGCAAGAAGACCGCCGCGAAGAAGGAGGTCGCGCCGAAGGCCGAAGCCGCGCCGAAGGCAGCGGAGGCGCCGAAGGCTGAAGGTCGAGCTCCGCGCTCCCGCAGCGGCACAGCACATCCGCCGAAGGGCTACGAAGACATGACCGTTGCGCAAATCGCCGAGGCCGCGCACGGCTGGCGCCGCCCGAACCTCGAGGCCGCGCTGGAGTACGAGCGCGCCAACGCGAACCGCAAGGGCGCGATCACCGCGCTCGAGCACGCGATCGCCGCGAAAGAGGAGACGAACTAGTGGCTCATAAGAAAGGACTGGGTTCGTCGCGCAACGGCCGCGACTCGAACCCGCAGATGCTCGGCGTCAAGATGTTCGCCGGCCAGGACGTCAGCTCCGGAATGATCCTCGTGCGCCAGCGCGGAACCCGTTTCCGTCCCGGCCCGGGAACCGGTATTGGCAAAGATGACACCATCTTTGCCAATCGGGACGGAGTCGTCGCGTTTCGCACCTCCGGTGCGAAGCGGTTCATTTCGGTCGTCGACGCGTCGACGACCGAGTAACGGAACTCCGCACGCCGGAGAGCGCGGTCTCCGGCGTGCTCCGTGCTGTTCTTCCTCAACCATCGGTGCTTCGTGGTGCCGTTCGGCCGGTGGTGGCTTCGCCATCCCCGACCGAATGAGTTCGGCCGTCGCTAACGCTCTGCGTTAGCTCCGTTCTTGATTCGCGGTTTGGTGCGCGCCGTACAGTTCCCTTTATGTTCCATGACAAAGCGAAGCTGACGGTGATCGCCGGGCGCGGCGGTGACGGGTCGATCCACTTCCGGCGCGAGAAATACGTGCCGAAGGGCGGGCCGGACGGCGGCGACGGCGGCGACGGCGGCGACGTCGTGCTCGTCGCGGATCCGCAGCGGCGCGACCTCTCCGGGATCCGGCCGAACCAGAAGCTCCGCGCCGGCAAGGGCGGCGGCGGCGGCGGGCGGATCTCGCACGGCGCGCGCGGCGACGACGCGGTGCTGCACGTCCCCGTCGGAACGCAGGTGTTCGACGCGGAGGAACAGCTCGTCGCCGACCTCGCGCATCCCGGCGCGCGCGTCGTCGTCGCAAAGGGCGGCTCCGGCGGCCGCGGCAACAAGACGTTCGCCGCGCCGACGCGCCAGACGCCGCGCTTCGCCGAGGTCGGCCTGCCCGGCGACGAAGGCCAGATCGAGCTGCGCCTGAAGCTCCTCGCGGACGCCGCGCTCGTCGGGCTGCCGAACGCCGGCAAGTCGTCGCTCCTCACGCGCATCTCGAACGCGCGGCCGAAGGTCGCCGAGTATCCGTTCACGACGCTCGCACCGGTGCTCGGCACCGTCGAGTCCTCCGACGGCCGCCAGCTCGTCGTCGCCGACGTGCCCGGGCTGATCGAAGGCGCGAGCGAGGGCATCGGGCTCGGCCACGAGTTCCTCGCGCACCTCGAGCGGGCGGGGCTGCTGCTGCACGTGATCGACTCGTCCGAGGGCGACGCCGACGAGCGCTGGCACACGATCGACGCCGAGCTTGCCGCGTACGGCGCCGGGCTCGACCTCCGCCCGCAGATCGTCGTGCTGAACAAGACCGACCTCCATCCCGAACCGCCGGCGTTCGGCGTCGAGGACGAGCGGATCGTGCGCGTCCTCCGCGTCTCCGCCGCGACCGGGGCCGGGATCGACGACCTGCGCCGCGCGCTCTACCAGCTCGTCTCCGTCGAGGAGCCCGCGCAGGCGCCGCCCGACGAGGCCGAGCTCGTCGACTTCCTCGTCTACCGGCCGCAGCCCGCGCGCCGCGGGTTCCGCGTCTTCCGCACCGAGGACGGCTTCCGCGTCACCGGCCGCGCTCCCGACCCGGCCGAGCTCGAGCGGATCCTCCGCGGCGCCGGCGCCCGCGACGGGGACGAGATCGAGGTCGGCGACGAGACATTGGAGTGGTCGTGACGGTCGCGGCGTTCTACGACGTGCACGGCAACCTTCCCGCGCTCGAGGCGGTGCTCGCCGAGGCAGAAGGCGCCGACGCGGTCGTGTTCGGCGGCGACCTGATCTGGGGCGCGTGGCCGCGCGAGTGCCTCGACCTCGCGCTCTCGCTCGGCGACCGCGCGCACTTCGTTCGCGGGAACACAGACCGGTTGGCGCTAACGTCGGCCGCCGACGAGTTCGCGCCGTGGACCCGGGAGCGCCTGAGCGACGCGCAGTGCGAGCTCGTCCTCGCGTGGCCGCTGACGCTCGCGCTCGAGGGAGTTCTCTACTGTCATGCGACGCCCCGCTCGGACGAGGAGATCGTCCTGCCGGTCTCGCCGGAGGAGCGGTGGGCCGAGGTGCTCGACGGCGTCGACGAGCGGGTGGTCGTCTGCGGCCACACGCACGTGCAGTTCGACGAGGTCCACGCCGGCCGCCGTGTGGTCAATCCCGGCAGCGTCGGAAACCCGACCGACCGTGCGACGGCGTGCTGGGCGCTGATCGGTCCGGAGATCGAGCTCCGCGCGACGGACTACGACACCGAGGCGACCGCCGCGGCGATGCGCGAGAGCGGCTTCCCGCGCACGGACTTCGCGGACGAGCTGATCGAGCCGCGGCCGCGCGAGCGCGTGTACGAACTGTTCGGAGACGCGTCGTGACGACCGGGCTCTACGGCGGCGCGTTCGATCCGCCGCATCTCGGGCACGTCGAGGTCGGGCGTGTCGCGAAGCTCTCGCTCGACATCGACGCGCTGATCGTGCTCGTCTCCGAGGCGCCGGGACACAAGGGCGTCCACGCCTCCGCGGACGACCGGCTTGCGCTCGCGCGCGCCGCGTTCCCCGCCGACGACGTGCGCCTCGACCCGTATCCGCGAACCGTCGACCTGCTGCGCGCCGAGGGCTTCGACGAGCCGCTGTTCGTGATCGGCGCCGACGAGTTCCAGGACTTCCTTAGCTGGAAGGAGCCGGACGAGGTCGTCGCGCGCGCGCGGCTCGCCGTGGCGACGCGGCCCGGCTTTCCCCGCGCGGGGCTCGACGCGGTGCTCGCCGGGCTCGCCCAGCCGGAGCGGGTCGGCTTCTTCGAGATCGCTCCGATTCCCGCCGCGTCGCGCGACATCCGGGCGCTCGTCGCCGCCGGCGAGCCGCTCGACGGGCTCGTCCCGCAGGCCGTCGCCGAGCTGATCCGGGCCCGAGCGCTGTACATCCGCTGAGCCCGGCTACACTGACGCCGTCGCGACCGAGGACACCGATCCAGCCCTGACACCGCTCGAACAAGCCCGCCGCATCGCCGCTCTCGCCCTGGAGAAGCTGGCGGACGATGTCGTGATCCTCGACATGCGGCCGGTGTGCACCTTCACCGACTTCTTCGTGATCTGCACGGGCCGCAACCCGCGGCAGACGGCTGCGATCTGGGACGAGGTGCACGAGGTGCTGAAGCACGAGCAGCGGCCTGATCCCGCGCTCCGTAGACGGCGTCCAGGAGGGCAGCTGGATCCTGGCCGACTACCTCGACGTCGTCCTCCACGTCTTCACGCCCGAAGAGCGGACGTACTACCGGCTCGAGGAGCTCTGGAACGACGTTCCCGAGGTCGAGCTGGAAGCCGCAGCCGTCTAGGCGGGTTCCGCCTGTGGAAAACCCCGGGGATTCCCTGGGGACATGGGGAAGAATCTGTGGACAAGCCTGTGGAGAACAGGCGCGCCGTCCGGGGCCGGGCTACAATCGGCGTCCCAGGGGCCATAGCTCAGCTGGGAGAGCGTCTGGCTGGCAGCCAGAAGGTCGCCGGTTCGAGCCCGGCTGGCTCCATCAGTTGTCGTTATTCCATCAGCGCCCCCGCCTACGGGGGTGTTGTGACGCCCGGTCGCTAAGCGCTCCCCTGGACGGACTCGAACCGTCGACCCCTCCTGACCATGCGCTCCGAAACGGGTTGCCGTGGGTTGCGGGGTTGTTCGTTGGGACAGGGTAACCCGTAAAAACCTGCATGTTCGTGCTATAACACGCAGGGTGCTGACGGCTGAACGGAGACAGGCGATCCTTGCGCGGGTCGAGCGTGACGGCAGGGTCGTCGCCTCCGAGCTGGTTGCCAGCCTCGGCGTGTCGGAGGACACCGTCCGCCGCGACCTGAGAGACCTCGCAGGGCAAGGCCTGCTGCATCGAGTTCACGGCGGCGCGCTGGCCTCCGCGCCGGCGGCCGGCTCGTTTACGCATCGGCTCGAGGTCTCACAGGAGGAGAAGGCTGCACTCGCCGAGTCGGCGCTGCCGCTGCTCGTTGGCGCACGCGTGATCGTCCTCGACGGCGGCACGACGACGCTGGAGTTGGCTCGCCGTCTCCCCCTCCTCTACGACGGCACCGTCATCACCAACTCGCCACCGGTCGCGTCGGCGCTGGCGAGCCACCCGAAGGCCGAGGTCATGCTCGTCGGCGGCCGGCTGCTGAAGGGCTCGCAGGTCGCGGTCGGGGCGGCCGCCGTCGAGGCGTTCCACACGGTGCGGGCGGACATCTGCGTGCTCGGCATTTGCTCGCTGCATCCCGACGTTGGCGTCACGACGCCCGACGACGAAGAGGCGTACGTGAAGCGCGCCATGGTGGCCTCGGCGGGTGAGGTGATCGCACTAGCGACGGCGGACAAGCTCCGCACCGCGAGCCCGTGGGTCGTGGCGCAACTGGCGGACATCGACCACCTGGTCACTGACGGTAGCGGCGAGCTGACCCGCCCCTATACGAACGCCGGCATCGACGTGGTGGCCGTATGACGCCGCGCCTGGCGACGTTCATGGTCTTCGCGATCAACGGTGCGATGATGGGAACCTGGGTCGCGCACATCCCGTGGCTGCAGGACCATCTCGGGATCTCGAAGTCGACGCTTGGGTTGTGCCTGCTGTGCATCGCCGCGGGCGCCCTCGTCTCGATGCCGCTGACCGGCCACATTCTCGAGGGCCGCTCAAGCTCCTCGCTGACGCGCGCCGCCACGCTGGTCTTCTGCCTGATGTTGCCGCTGCCGCTGCTGGCGACGGGCCCGATCATGCTCGCCGCAATCCTGTTCGTCTTCGGGGCGTCCGGCGGGGCGATGGACGTTTCGATGAACGCGCACGGCGTCGCCGTAGAACGCGAGCTGGGCAGGCCGATCATGTCCTCGCTGCACGGTGGCTGGAGCGTGGGCGGGTTCCTGTCGGCGGGTCTGGTTGCGATCGCCGCGGCGGCGGGAGTCGACCCACGGCTGGAGAGCCTGCTCGTCGGGGTTGCGCTCTGGGTGGCCGCGCTGTGGATCACCAAGCGGCTCGGGAGCGTATCGACCCATTCCGAGGCGAGGAGCGGGTTCGCGCGTCCCTCGCGCGCCGTGCTCCTGATCGGCGGACTGTGCTTCCTGGCGATGATGACGGAGGGAGCGATCGGCGACTGGAGCGGGATCTACCTCCGTCACGACGCCGGCGCAAGCGCGGCGGCGGCCGCGATGGCATTCACCGGCTTCTCCCTGGGGATGGCCGTCGCGCGCCTCGGCGGCGATCTGCTGAATGAGTGGCTCGGCGCGGCGACGCTGATGCGCGGCGGCATGGCGCTGGTGGCGGTCGCGCTCGGCGGCGTGCTGCTGATTGGCGACACGGTGCCCGCAGTGATCGGCTTCGCTGTCTGCGGTCTCGGCATCGCGAACGCCGTTCCGCTGCTCTTCAGCGCGGCGGGCCGGCTCGATCCGCCCGGTCCGTCACTGGCCGCCACCTTCACGATCGGCTACGCGGGCTTCATCGTTGGTCCCCCGCTGATCGGTCTCCTCGCTGATCGGGCCGGGCTGCCGACGACGCTCGCGCTGCTCGTGGTCGCAGCCCTGGCCGTAGCCGCGTTGGGCGGCCGCGCCACGGCGACCAAGCCGACAATGAGTTCTCCCGACGGCGACCTGCCGATTGTCGTCCCGGAACTAGAGGCTGCGATCCACTAGACGGATGAAAGCTGCCGGCACCCGCCCATAGGCGTTCGGCCGCCGGCCGCTCCGGCGCTCACACTGGTACCCGATGGCGCGACCGTCGGCAGCTGTTGCCAAGGTCAGCACGCGTGCGTGGAGCACGCCGCCGACCTACGCCGTGATGCTCGGGGCGCTGCTCGGCGTCGGGATCGGGGTGGGCTTCCTTTTCTTCGACTGGTCGAGCTGGGGAACGGATCCGAGAGAGCTTGTGCATTCGGACTCGTTCGTTCTCTGGGCGTCGCTCATCTGCGCGCAGACGACGCTGTGGACGCTTGCAACGGTGCCGGTCGTCGCGACCTTGCGCCGGCATCGACAAGGATGGGCGGGACATCGCGGTGAGATCGTGATCTCCGGGCTGCTGCTCATCGGAGTCGTCGTCGCGGTCGTCGTCGTCAGCACTTGGCTGCACAGCATTCCGGAGGTGTTTCCGCGAAGTCGCATGAAGGTGCGTGCCTTGACTGGGGTGGCTCTCCTCCTCTCGCTGACGGCGGCAGTGTCGATCTGGCTGATCCGCGCACGACTTGTGGAGCTCCGCGAGGGCGCGGAGAAGAAGCAGATCGAGCGCTACATCGAGTTCCGGAGCGACCTCGAGCGGCTGCTCGCGATTCTCGGCGCGATCGTTGGGCTCGCGGTGCTCGCGACCGCGGCGCTTCGTCAGGTCGTGCTCGAATACGCCAAGGATCATCCGAACAACGGCTTTCCGGCCGACTACCCGATCCTCTACGGGCTCATCCTTTCGCTCGTGCTCGCGCTCATCTACCTGCCGACCTACCTCGCCCTGCTCGAGGCAGGAGCGGATCTGCGCGACCGCGGCGCTCCTCTGCCCGACCCGAGCGATCCCGAGTTCGCCGCCGCGATCGAGAAGAGGCAGACGCTGACGGGGCTCCTCGGGCTCGACGTGTCGGCAAGCACGAGCTTTCGCGCCGGCGTCGCCATCCTCTCGCCGCTCTTTGCCGCTCTCGTCAGCCTGCTGCCGAAGCTCGGCGGCTAGCGGATCAGCTGTACGACGGCGGGCCTGGGCGAGCCGCCGCCAGCGTGAGGCGCACCGCGCGGACGAGCGGCGCGGGTAGCTCCTCCGGCGGGCCTTCGAACAGGCGGCGCGCGGCTCGGCGCGGCTTGCGGGAGCGGCTGCGGAAGCCCGCGATTCCTTCGAAGTCGGGCTCGAGGACGATCGTCCGGCGCGCGCCGGCGCGGCGGCTTGATCAATGCGTTGAGCTTCACCTCGGACTCGACCGGCTCGCGGTCGGCGCGCATGTCGCTGTCGTGCACGACGATGTACGGCACGCGTGCGCGCTTGCAGATCTCGACGAACAGCGGCAGGTTCGACTTGCCGCCGCACTCGACGATCGAGATCTGCTCACGGTCGGCGTCGAATCCGAGCGCGCGGAACACGAACGGGAACGCGACCTTCTCCGTCATTCCCTCGACGAGCAGCGCGGCGCGGGAGAGAAAGAGCTCTGCGCGCTCGGCGTCGAACTCGCACATCACGCGGAACGCGTCGTCGACGTCGATCGCGCGCAGGCGCTCGACGGCCGTCACGCCGACGGCGTCGCGCGTCACGAGGTTGACCTCGTCGAGCGCTGCAACGTTGAGCAGTCCCGGCGCGTGCGTCGTGAAGAACACCTGGTTGCCGCGCGCCGCGAGCGTGTGGAGGAGCCGGTACAGGTAGCGGTGCGCGTGCGGCGCGAGGAAGAGCTCCGGCTCCTCGATCGCGAAGACGGCGCCCGTCGTCTCGGAGGCACAGGCTTCGAGCCCGCGCACGAGCGCGACGCGCGGCGCCGGTGACTCCGCGAGCGCGCGCAGCACGGGTGCGCGCGCGGCCTTCGCGGCGCGGGTCCTGGCGGTTCCCGCAACGAGGCTGCTGCCGCGCAGCTCGGCCGGGAAGTGGACGATCGGCGGCGCGCCGGTGCGGTCGTCGATCGAGATCGTCTCGCCGTCGGCGAGCGTCGCCTCGATCGAGAGGTCGCGCTCGCCGAAGGTAACGTCGGTCGACGCGAGGTCGAAGCCCGGGTCGAGCAGCGCCCGCAGCGCGTAGAGGACGTTCGACTTGCCCACGCCCGGCTCGCCGATGAGCGCGCAGATCCGGCCGGGCGTCACCGCCAGGCTGCGGGCGCTGCGGAAGTTGGCGACGCGGATCTCGCGGAGGAGGCCGCCCTCGGTCACCGCGCGAGCGTAGCCGACGGCCCGCAGAACTTTGGAGTCCGTAGCATCTGGCCCGAACGACGCTTCCGCTAGCCTACGATCTGCGACACCGCCGACCGGCGGTTGGGGGTTGCATTCGGCGGGGCCGGGCCGGAAGCTTGCGGGAGTGACTTCGATTCGCTTCGCGTTCCGGCGACTCCGGGCGCATCGAGCGCGCAGCGTCCTCGTCGGTGCCGGGATCGCGGTCGGCGCCGGCGTGCTGGCGATGGCCGCGGTGGCGGCGGTTGCGGTGCAGGACCGCGCCGTGCAGCGGACGCTCGGCGGTCTGGCGGCATCCGACCGCGCGGTGCAGGTGAACTGGAGCGGCGTTCCCGCGCAGTCAGGCCTGTCGCTCGTCGCAGCTCGACCGGATCGCGCGCTCCGCGCTTCGTCCTGTGTTGCACCGGCCGCCGTTTGCGGTGCTCGTCTTCCGCCAGGCGACGTGGGGCGGCGCGTATGTGAACCTCGGCGCGGTCGACGGGCTGTCGCGGTGGCTCGTGCTGCGCAGCGGGCGGCTGCCGCGGCCGTGCACGCCGGCGCACTGCGAGCTCGTGCAGATCGGCGGCGCGCCGGTCGCGCCCAAGCTTCCCGGCGTGCGCGTCGTCGGCCGCGCGACGTTCCGGGCCGGAGCGCCGCTGGCCGCGTACTTCGCGGCGGCCGGTTCGAAGCGGCCGCCGATCCTGCTCGCGGACGGCGTGCGCGGGTTCGCGCGCGTTCCGCTGCCGGATGCCGCGCTGATCGCGCGCACGGCCGGCTGGATCGTTCCCGTTCCGCCCGGCGCGGTGCACGAATGGGAGATCCCCGCGTTCCAGCGACGGATCGACGTCGCGCAGGACAAGCTCGAGTCCGCGACCGATCTCTTCAGTCTCTCCGCGCCGACCGACACGCTGCGCTCGATTCGCGCGACGACGCGCGTCGCCGGCGAGCGGCTGCTGATCGTCGGCGGCGACGCGGCGATCCTGCTGCTCGGGTTCGCGGTGCTCGCGGCGACGCGGCTGCGGCGGGATCACCGGGCCGTACGGCGGCGACTCGCCTGGTACGGCGCGCGCCGCTCGCAGGCGACGCTTGTCGCGGCGACGGAGGTCGTCGTGATCACGGTCACCGCGACGATCGCCGGCTGGGTGCTCGGCGCCGCCGCGGGGGCGCTGCTCGCGCGGCGGCTCGGCTCACCGGGCGGAGCCGCGGTCGCGCACTCCGTTGTCACCGGTCGCGGGTTTGCCGTCGCGGCAGGGCTCGCACTCGTCACGGCGCTCGTGATGCTCGTCGCAGTGCGGGCGGAGCCGCTCTCCGTCGGCGGGCTGAAGCTCTCGATCGCGGACGTCGCGGCGATCGGCGCGCTCGCGGCGGTACTGCTCGCGCTCGCGCGCGGGAAGGCGGACGCGGGCGCGCTCGCCGCCGGCGGCGGCACCGGCGTCGTGCTTCTGCTGCTGCCGGGTCTCGTGATCTTCGTGCTCGCCGTCGTCGCGTCGCGGCTGCTCGCGCCCGCGCTGCGCGCGCTCGAGCGGACAGGTCGGCGCGCGCCGGTCGCGCTGCGGCTCGCGCTGCTGTCGCTCGCGCGGGCGCCCGGCGACGTGATCCTCTCCGTCGTCTTCTTCGTCGTTGCAGTGAGCGTCGCGGTCTTTGCGGTCTCGTACCGCGGGACGCTCCTCACGGGTGAGCGCGACCAGGCGCGCTACGCCGTGCCGGCCGCCGTCGTCCTGACGGAGAACCTGCAGCGGCTCGTGCCGGTGCAGCAGGCCGCGTCGGCGGCGCAGTACGCGCAGCTGGGACGTGCGACGCCGGTGCTGCGCGACGCCGGCTACGTCACGGGAAACGGCAGCCGCGACTTCACGCTGCTCGCGCTGCCGGCGGCGGCGCTCGCGCGGATCCAGGGCTGGCGGTCGGACTTCTCCGGTGACTCGCCGGCGACGCTCGCGACGCGGCTGCAGCCGCCGGGTGCGACGGCGCTGCGCGGCATCACGCTTCCCGCGACGGCGGCGACGCTGCATGTTCCCGTGACCGTGCGCGGCGACCGCGTCGGCGTTGCGCTGACGGTGCTGAACCGGCGCGGCGATTTCTCATCGATCGCGCTCGGCGAGCACGGTGCGGGGCACCACGTGCTCGGCGCGCGGATCCCGCCGGCGGCCCGCGGCGGCCGCATCGTCGCACTGCGGCTCTCGTTTCCCGTGATCGCCGCGTTCGTCGCGGGCCATCGCGACAGCGGCACCGCACTCGCGGTGTCGGACGCCTCGAGCGGCGTCCTCACGCTCGGGCGGATGCGCGCAGGCGCGACGCCGCTCGCCGGCTACCGCGGCTGGATCGGCACGAACGGAATCGCCGCCACGGGTGCGACGCTCCACTACGTCGTCAACCGCGCGGCCGACTCCGTGTTCCGACCGCGCGAGCCGCTCGAGGGCGACGCGGTGCCGGTGCTCGTGTCGCCCGCCGTCGCGAAGGCGGCAGGCACGAACGGCTACGTGCCACTCCACGTCGAGCAGCAGACCGTCCAGGGGAAGATCGTCGGCATCGTCCGCCGCGTCCCGTCCGTCGACGGCGACGTCGTCGTCGCCGACCGCGCGTGGTGGTTCGCCGCCGCGAACGCGCAGGAGCCGGGGAGCGCGGTGCCGGGCGAGATCTGGCTCGACTCGCTGCGACCCGGTGCGGCGAAGCGGCTCGCTGCCGCGCCGTTCGCCGCGCTCGATGCGACGTCGCAGCGCGCGGTCTACGCAAGCCTGCGTACCGATCCGCTCGCGCAGGGGACGCTCGACATCCTGTTGATCACCGCCGTCGTCGGGCTCGTGCTCGCGGCGATCGGCGTCATCCTCGGCGTCGTCGGCGACATGCGCGACGAGAGCGGCGAGCTGTTCGACCTCGAGGCGCAGGGTGCCGCACCCGCCGATATTCGGCGGCACCTGCGACTCCGCGCGCTCGCCGTCGCAGGCGTCGGAATCCTCGGCGGGCTGATCGCGGGCCTTGTCGTCGGCGCGCTCGTCGTCGCCGTCGTCACCGTGACCGCCGGCGCGGGAACGCCGCTGCCGCCGCTCGCGCGCGTGTTCGACTGGCCGGCGATTCTCATCGCGCTCGCCGCCGTGTCGGCGGGCGCCGCGCTCGGCGCGTGGGTCGCGACGCGGCCCGCGTTCGACCGCGTTGCAGGTTGGCGCTTTTCAGAAGGGCTCGAATGACGCTCGCCGTCGAAGCGAACGATCTCTTCCGCATCTATCCGTCGGAGGAGGGCGCGTCCGCCGCGCTCCAGGGGCTGACGCTGAACGTGCGCGAGGGCGAGCTGCTCGTCGTGTTCGGGCCGAGCGGCTCCGGCAAGAGCACGCTGCTGCGGATCCTCGCCGGGCTCGACCGGCCGTCCGCAGGCTCGGTGCGCGTGTTCGGCGACGACCTGCGGAAGCTGCGCGGGCGCGCGCTGCTCGACTACCGCTCGCGCACGCTCGGCTATGCCGACCAGCACTACACGCGCGCGCTCGCGCCCGAGCTGACCGCAGCGGAGCAGATCGGCTTTCGGCTCAGTTTGCTCGGCGTGGCCGCGTCCGAGTGCGAGCGCACCGCGGACGAGCTGCTGGAACGCGTCGGCCTGCTCGACCGTCGCGATTCGTTCCCGGGCGAGCTCTCCGGCGGCCAGCAGCAGCGCGTCGCGCTCGCCGTCGCGCTCGCGCATCGGCCGCGGCTGTTCATCGCCGACGAGCCGACCGGCGAGCTCGACGCGGCGAACGCGGCGCAGATGTACGCGCTGATCCGCGACCTCTCGCGCGCGTCCGGCGTCACGACGATCCTCGTCAGCCACGACCCGGAGTCGGCGGCCGTCGCCGACCGCGTCGTCCAGATCCGCGACGGCCGCGTCAGCGCGGAGACGACCGGCGGCGAGTCGCGCGCCGTCGTCAACAAGGGCGGCTGGATCCGCGTGCCGGAGGAGTTCCTGCGGCGGGCTGCGCTCACCGACCGCGCGCGGATCGAGATCGACGAGCGCGGCGTGCTCGTCTCCGGCGACGGCGCCGTCGCTCCCGCCGCGGCGGAGAAGGCCGCGACACCCGCGCAGCCGCCGACGGGTGCAGTCGTCGCGGAGACGCACGCGCTGGCGCGGTCGTACGGCGCGCGCTCCGTCCTCCACGACCTCTCCGTCTCGTTCGCCGGCGGCGGGCTCACCGCGGTCACCGGCCCGTCCGGCTCCGGCAAGTCGACGCTCCTGCACCTCCTCGCGGGGCTCGACCTGCCGAACGACGGTGAGGTGACGATCCTCGGCGAACCGATCTCGCGCCTCGACGCGACCGCGCGCGCCGCGCTCCGCCGCTCGCACGTCGCGCTCGTCACGCAGGGCACCGATCTCGTTCCGTTCCTCGGCGCGCAGGAGACGGTCGAGCTTGCGCTCGCGATGCGCGGCGTCGAAAGGAAGGACGCAACCGAGCGCGCCGTGTCCGCGCTCGCCGACGTCGGTCTCTCCGAGCTCGCCGCGCAGCGGGTCGCGCGGCTCTCGATGGGAGAGCGGCAGCGCGTCGCGCTCGCACGTGCGCTCGCCGCGCGGCCCGCGCTGCTGCTCGCGGACGAGCCGACCGCGCGGCTCGACGAGGCGAACGCGCGCGCGACGGGCGCGCTCTTCGCCGAGCTCGCGAGCCGCACCGGGACGGCGATCGTCTGCGCGACGCACGACCCCGTCCTGATCGAGCATGCCAACGCGGAGGTCGTCCTCGGCGGTAGCGTGGCCGCGTGAGCCAGGCCGCCGTCGACCTTCTCCTCCGCGGCTACCGCGCGTTCGTCGCCGGTGACGTGGACGCGATCGGCGCGATGCTCGACGACGACGTCGAGTGGGCGCGAGACGGGGAGGAGCCTGCGCGCGTGAGTCGCGACCTGGTGCTCGCCGCCCTCGAGGAACGCGTCGCCGAGGACTATCGCGTCACCGTCGATCGCGCGATCGGTGTCGACGATCGCGTCGTCGCCAGCATGCGCTTCTCCCGCGTCGAGGCCGACGCGACGGACGACCGGCCGCTCCAGTCGCGCCGCACGTACCTCGTCGGCCGCTACGCCGCGATCGTGACGACGCGCGACGGCCTCGTCGTTCGCGTCGAGGAATTTCCGCACGTCGCCGCGGCGCTCGAGGCGGCGGGCCTGCAGGACGACGACGTCTAGCGCTTCACGCAGACATACGCGGCATACGCGCCGTGCGGCCCGTACTCGACGTCGGCGATCTCGAAGCCGGCGCGGTCGAGCATCGGCTCGAGCAGCCAGCTGTAGGTGCTGTACTCGTCGCGCACGTGCGTCTCGAGCTCGTCCCGCGTCCAGCCGTCCTCGGGCCTTCCGGCCGCCACGGTCTCGATCCACTCGGCGACGCGCTCTCGCGCCTCGGGGAGATCGAACGAGAACACGAGGTCGCGCAGCCGCAGGATCCCGCCCGGCCTGAGCAGGTCGGCGATCCGGCTGAGCGCGATCCCCTTCCAGAAGTCCGGGAGGTGATGGAGTGCGTTCCGCGTGTAGACGACGTCGACGGCAGGTCCCTCGTGCTCGTACGTCAGAAAGCCGCCGAGCACGCACTCGACGTTCGTCACACCGTGCTCCGCCACCTTGGCCCGGAGCGCGTCGACCATCGCCGGCGAGACGTCGATTGCGATCACGCGCGCGCAGACCGCCGCCGCCGCGACCGCGAAGGTTCCCGTTCCGGCGCCGAAGTCGATCACGGTGCTCGACGCGTCGAGGCCGCGCGCACGGAGCTCGTCGAGGTCGCCCGACGGATCGACGTTCGCCTTCCGGTCGTAGCCTGCGACGTAGGCCGGATCGAGATGCTCCGGTCCCGCGGCTGCGGTCTCCATGTCCACGCCCGCCAGCGTACTGGCGGGACGGCGCGCCGCTAGGACGCCTGCGCGAGCCGCGGGTCGACGGCGATCGCGCGCCAGCGTTCGCGCGCGGTCGGGTCGTCGACGCCGACGCTGTAGCCGAGCTTCGCCATCTCCGGATACGCGGCGGC
Source organism: uncultured Actinomycetes bacterium (assembly GCA_963718385.1). Lineage (GTDB taxonomy): Bacteria > Actinomycetota > Thermoleophilia > Gaiellales > Gaiellaceae > Palsa-739. The sequence goes on along the minus strand of CAVQZE010000005.1, from coordinate 38,574 downwards.
GATCTCGAGCGCGGCGGCGGTCGGCACGAGCTCCGTCCAGAGCCCGGGCCGTCCCTGCCAGAAGTGCTGGTTCGACGCCTCCTCGCGGAGCCGCGCGAAGCTGACGATCTCGACCGCCTCGGCGGGCTCGACGAGCGGCGGCACACCGAGTGCCTTGCAGATCCCGGCGAGCTCCGCGACCGGCTCCTCGACGAGGCTCTCGTAGCGGACGCGCGCGTCGGCGTGGCCCCACCACTCCGGCGTGATCGAGAGGAGAGCCTGCGCCCGCGGGCCGAGCGCGTAGGCGAGAAACGCCGGCGAGGCGGGATCGGCGTCGGCGAGAAGCGACTCGTCGCCGCCCTCGCCGTCGAGCCAGCGGGCGGTCGCAGGCTCGTGGGGCGCGAAGTGGAGGATCGAGAGGAGCACGTCGAGCGGATGCCGGGCCAGGACGGCAACGGCGAAGCCGTGGCGGCGCAGCTGCTTCCGGAACGCCGGCGTGCGGTGCCAGTGGAGCTGAAGGGCGCACCGGTCGGGCAGCCCGTCCCAGTCCACCTCGTCCGGCGTATGGGCCGACCGTTCCTCGAGCCCGTAGGCGGTGATGAGGAGCCGCCGCAGCCACATGTTTCCCGAGCGGGGCGACGAGACGACTGCGACGCGCATTCGCAGAAATGTAGAGGTTGGATCGGATTCCGATAACTCTGGAGAACGATCCTTAATTCAGTCTTAATGCGCCCTTGCGGCGTAGAGCAGGGCCGACGGGAGCGTCGCGCGCCAGAAATGGCCGCGGTCGGCGCGCGGCAGGAGCCAGAGCTCGTGCGGCAGCTTCAGCCGGGTCAGCTGACGCGCGAAGGCGAGCGTCCAGCTGCGCCGGACCCCGCCGTGGTTGCCGCCCGCGGAGACGTAGAAGCGGACGTCGCTGCTGCGCAGCTGCGTCGCGTCGGCGCGGACGAGCAGCGCCGGGTCGTGTGCCCGCAGCTCGACCTCGTCGGCGTGCGCGAACGGGCCGTCGCGGAAGACCGGTGCGAAATAGCCCTCCCACGACCCGAGCGTCCCGAAGAGCCCGGGATGCCGGAGCCCGATGTCGACGGCGCCGAAGCCGCCGGCGCAGAGGCCTTCGAGCGCGCGGCCGCGCGGGTCGCGCTCCGTCGACAGATGCTCGTCCACCCACGGCACGACGGTGCGCACGAGGTACCGCTCCCAGACCCCGGCCCACTCGCCCCGGTTCGGGTGCAGGGTCGGCCCGGCGACGGGCATCACGGCGATGAACGGCCGCGCCTGCCCCGTTCTGATCAGCCGGTCGGCGACCTGCGCGAGGTGGAGGCTGTTCCAGATCGACGCCGGCCGCCCGGCCATCCCGTGCAGGAGGTAGACGACCGGGTAGCGCTTCGTCGGCGTGTAGAGCGGCGGCAGGTAGATCGCGCTCGGCCGGCGGTCGGCCGGGACGAACGGGTTCGGGATCCGGCCCTGGACGACGACGCCCCCCGCCTGGCCGACGCTGACGGCCTTCCAGCCCACGGGAAGCCCGGTGCCGCCGGCGTGGGCGAGCAGAACCGCGGCGAGGGCGAGGATCCGCACCCAGCCATCGAACCAGCGCCCCGTTGCGCCCTCGTTAAGCCGGAATAGCCGTTCCGCAGGCTCCGTTCTAGTCGGTACACTTTGGATACCTGGTACACAGAATGGAGAGTGAAACGAACGTGAGCGACCTGCTGCTCGTCCCGCTGGAGGACACCGTCGTCTTCCCGGGCATGACCGTGACCCTGACCGTCGACACCGCCGACGAGGCCCGCGTCGTGCTCGTGCCCAAGCACGAGTCCGAGTACGCGAAGGTCGGCACCGTGGCCGAGGTCGACGAGACCATCCGGCTCCCCGGCGGCGCCCGCGCCGTCTCGCTGTCCGGCCTGCACCGCGCCGTGATCGGCGCCGCGCACACGGACGCGCAGGGCCGGCTCCGCGTCGAGGTCGAGGAGAGCCCCGACGAGAATCCGCCGCGCGTCCAGACGCGCGAGCTCGAGCGCGAGTACCGCGCCGTCGTCGAGGAGATCCTCGAGCTGCGCGACGCGGACGACCGCATCCGCCAGTTCCTGCGCGCGATCAACGGCGCCGGCGAGCTCGCCGACACCTGCGCGTATGCGCCCGACGTGACGTTCGCCCAGCGCGTCGAGCTGCTCGAGGCCGTCGACATCGTCGAGCGCCTCTCGCTCGCCCTCTCGATCCAGCGCGACCGGCTCGCCGAGCTTCAGGTTCGGCGCCGCATCCGCGACGACGTCGAGTCGGGCGCGCAGAAGCAGCAGCGCGAGTACTTCCTGCGCAAGCAGATGGACTCGATCCGCAAGGAGCTCGGCGAGGACGAGGGCTCCGTCGTCGACGAGTACCGCACGAAGATCGAAGAGGCCGGAATGCCGGACGAGGTCCGTGCTCAGGCCGACCGCGAGCTGCGCCGCCTCGAGACGATGGGCGACTCGTCGGGCGAGGCGTCGATGATCCGCACGTACCTCGACTGGCTCGTGTCCGTGCCGTGGTCGAAGCGCTCCGAGGAGCGTCTCGACCCGCAGCACGCGCGCGAGGTGCTGGACGCCGACCACGCGGGCCTCGACGACGTGAAGGAGCGGATCGTCGAGTACCTCGCCGTGCGCAAGCTGCGCGAGGACCGCGGGATCGAGAACGACAAGAAGAGCGGCGCGATCCTGACGCTGATCGGCCCGCCCGGGACCGGCAAGACGTCGATCGGCGAGTCGGTCGCGCGCGCGCTGAACCGCGAGTTCATCCGCATGTCGCTCGGCGGCATCCGCGACGAGGCGGAGATCCGCGGCCACCGGCGCACGTACATCGGAGCACTGCCGGGCCGGCTCGTGCGCGCGCTGCGCGACGCGAAGACGATGAACCCGGTGATCCTGCTCGACGAGGTCGACAAGGTCGGCGCCGACTGGCGCGGCGATCCCGTCTGCCGCGCTGCTCGAGGTGCTCGACCCGGCGCAGAACCACTCGTTCCGCGACCACTACCTCGACGTCGAGCTCGATCTCTCCGACGTCTTCTTCATCGCGACGGCGAACGTCGCCGACACGATCCCCGGACCGCTGCTCGACCGGATGGAAGTCATCCGCTTCGACGGCTACACGACCGACGAGAAGGCCGCGATCGCGAGTGGCTACCTCTGGCCGCGGCAGCGCGAGCAGCACGGTCTCCGCGAGGACGAGGTCACGATCGGCAACGACACGATCGAACTCGTCGTCTCCGAGTACACGCGCGAGGCCGGCGTCCGCCAGCTCGAGCGCGAGCTCGGGAAGATCCTGCGCAAGACGGCGACGAAGATCGCGTCCGAGTCGGTCGAGCCGCCGGTCGACGTCGACGTGGACGTCGTCCGCGAGGCGCTCGGCCGCCAGAAGTTCTTCCGCGAGGCCGCGGAGCGGACTGCGGTTCCGGGCGTCGCGACGGGGCTCGCCGTCACCGGCACCGGCGGCGACGTGCTGTTCGTCGAGTCGACCGAGATGGAGGGCGGGAGCGATCTCGTGCTCACCGGCCAGCTCGGCGACGTGATGAAGGAGTCGGCCCGGATCGCGCTCTCGTACGTGCGCTCGCACGCCGAGGAGCTCCAGATCGACACGCGCCGGTTCACCGACCACACGTTCCACGTGCACGTGCCCGCGGGCGCGACGCCGAAGGACGGCCCGAGCGCCGGGATCACGATGGCGACCTCGCTCGCGTCGCTGCTCTCCGGCCGGCCCGTGAAGCACACCGTCGGGATGACCGGCGAGCTGACGCTGCAGGGCCGCGTGCTGCCGATCGGCGGGCTGAAGCAGAAGGTGCTCGCCGCGCACGCCGCGGGTCTCACCGACGTGATCATCCCGGAGCGAAACCGCGCCGACCTCGACGACGTCCCCGCCGATGTGCGCGACGTGATGCGCTTCCATCCGGTGATGACGCTCGGCGAGGTGTTCGAGCTCGCGCTCGAGCCGAAGCCGGAGCGGTCGCTCCATGCGCTGTAACGAATGCCGCCCGCTGCCCGAGGACGTCGGCCGTGCGGCCGAGCTCCTCGGGCGGCGGTGGGTGCTCGCGATCCTCTGGGCCTCGGCCGAGGCGGGCGCCGTCCGCTTCAACGAGTTCAAGCAGGCGCTCGAGGGCATCCCGCCGCGGACGCTCGCGCAGCGGCTCGCCGATCTCGAGGCCGCGGGCGTCGTCGAGCGCCGCGTGCTCGTGACGACGCGGCCGCCGCGGGTCGAGTACCGGCTCACGCCGGCGGGCGAACGTCTCCGGACGGTCGTCGACGCGTTTCAGACCTGGGCGGCGAGCTAGACTCACCGGAGTGGCGCCGGACTCGGTCTGGGAGATCGTGTTCCTGATGGTGATCCTGAAGATCCCCATCGTGTACCTCTCCATGGTCATCTACTACGCCGTCAAAGCCGAGCCGAAGCCCGAAGAGGGCGCGTCGGTGAGCGTCGGTCTCGGAGACGACTCCGGGCCGGGCGGACGGCGGCGGCGGACGCGGCCGCGGCGGCTCGGGCCGCATGGTCGCCCGACGCGCTCGATTCCGCGCACGGCGCGCGCGGCGGCGACAGCGGCGAGGTCGGACCGGCGATGAGCGCCGAGCCGATCTCCGAGGAAACACCGGCGGGCTCGGGCTCCGGCTCGGTCGTCGCCGGCTATCTCGCGACGTTCTCGATCTTCTGCAGCGTGATCGCGCTCGCATGGCATCCGTTGCGGATGTTGGCGCCCGCGATCATCCTCGCGCTCGATCGCGGCGGGCATGGGCGGCCGCTCGAACCGGCTCGCCCGGTACGCCATCGGCGCGGCCGCGGTCTCCTTCGTGCTTTCGATGGCGATCGCCGTCGCGGGCTCGCGGCCGCTGTTCTAGCGCGAGATCGCTGCTACAAAGAGCGTGCGATGAGCCGACCCGACGTCGACGGTCTGAACGCGGGCTACGCCGCACTGGTTCTCGAGCAGTACCTCGACAACCCGTCCGCGGTTCCCGACGAGTGGCGCACCCTCTTCGAGGAGGCACCCGAGGCGCTGCTCGCGGCGCAGCCCGGGCTCGCTCGGCTGCTCGAGCGGATCGACCGCGACGGCGGCAACGGGCACGCGGCGGTCGTCGAGCCGGCGCCGTCTCCGGCGCCCGTGCCTGCCGCGCCTGCACCCGCCGCCGCACCGGACGCGGAACTGCTCGGCGGCGTCGCCGCGTCGATGGCGCTCGTGAAGGCGTTCCGGATGCACGGCCACCTCGCCGCGCGGCTCGACCCGCTGGGAACGGAGCCCGCCGGCGACCCGGCGCTCGAGCCCGAGCGGCTGATCCCGCGGCTCACGCCGGAGCTGCAGGCGCGCATCCCCGCGCAGCTGCTCCGCCTCTACGTCCCGGCCGAGACACTCGCCGACGCGCTGCCGCAGCTGCGCGAGATCTACTGCGGGACGCTCGCGTACGAGATCGAGCACATCTCCGACCACGAAGAGCGCGTGTGGCTGCGTCAGGCGATCGAGTCCGGCCGCTACCGCGAGCCGCTCTCCGCGGACGAGCGCGTCGACCTTCTCCGCCGGCTCAGCCAGGTCGAGGGGATGGAGCACTACCTCCGGCGCGCGTTCCTCGGGCAGAAGCAGTTCTCCGTCGAGGGTCTCGACGTGATGATCCCGATGATCGACGAGGCGATCGAGCTCGGCGCCGACGGCGGCGCGCACGAGGTCGTGATCGGAATGGCACACCGCGGCCGCCTCAACGTGCTCGCGCACACCGTCGGCCTCCCGTACGCGGAGATCCTGCGCGAGTTCGAGGGTGAGCGGACGATCGAGGCCGTCGTGATCACCGATGAAGGCGGCACCGGCGACGTGAAGTACCACCTCGGCGCCGAGGGAACGCGCGCGACGCGCGCCGGCGACATCACCGTCACGCTCGCATCGAATCCCAGCCATCTCGAGGCGGTCGACCCGGTCGTCGAGGGCCGCGCCCGCGCCGAGCAGACCGACCGCTCGACGCGCGAGGGCTTCCACGATCCGAGCGTCGCGCTCCCGATCCTGATCCACGGCGACGCATCGTTCGCCGGCCAGGGCGAGGTTGCGGAGACGCTGAACCTGCAGGCGCTGCCCGGCTACTCGACCGGCGGCACGCTGCACCTGATCGCGAACAACCAGGTCGGCTTCACCACCGATCCGGAGAGCGGCCGCTCGACGCGCTACTCGTCCGACCTCGCGAAGGGCTTCGACATTCCGATCATCCACGTCAACGCCGACGACCCGGAGGCTGCGATCGCTGCGACGCGGCTCGCGCTCGCGTATCGCGACCACTTCGGGCACGACGTCGTCGTCGACCTCGTCGGCTATCGCCGGCACGGTCACAACGAGCAGGACGAGGCCGCGTACACGCAACCGCTGCTCGCCGCCGCGATCGCGGAGCACCCGACCGTGCGCACGCAGTACGCCGCGCGGCTCGTGGGGGAGGGCGTCCTCAGCCAGGCGGAGGCGGACGAGCTTGCAACTGAAGTGCAAGCGGAGCTGAAGACGGCGCACGAGCAGCTGAAGGAGAGCATCGGCGCGAAGCAGCAGCGGGACGGCCGGATCCCCGCCTCGACCGGTGCCGGCGTCGTCACCGCGGTCGATGCGGACCGGCTCCGCGGCCTCAACGAAGAGCTCCTCCGCGTGCCCGACGGCTTCACGCCGCATCCGAAGCTGATGAAGCAGCTCGAGCGGCGCCGCGACGCGCTCGTGCAGGGCGGGATCGACTGGGGCCAGGGCGAGGCACTCGCGTTCGCGTCGCTGCTCGTCGACGGGATCCCGATCCGGATCACCGGCCAGGACACCGAGCGCGGGACGTTCTCGCACCGGCACGCGGTGCTCCACGACGTCAAGACCGGCTCGACGTTCACGCCGATGCAGCATCTCGACGAGGCGTCCGCGTCGTTCGAGATCCACAACTCGCCGCTGTCGGAGTACGCGGCCGTCGGTTTCGAGTACGGCTACTCCGCCGCGGCGCCGGAAGCGCTCGTCCTCTGGGAGGCGCAGTTCGGCGACTTCGTCAACGGCGCGCAGATCATCATCGACCAGTTCATCTCCGCAGGGCTGTCGAAGTGGGGCGAGACGTCACGGTTGACGCTGCTGCTGCCGCACGGCTACGAGGGGAACGGGCCGGAGCATTCGAGCGCGCGGCTGGAGCGGTTCCTCCAGCTCGCGGCACAGGAGAACATCCGGATCGCGAACTGCACGACCTCCGCGCAGTACTTCCATCTCTTGCGGCGGCAGGCGCTCGACGCGACGGCGCGGCCGCTCGTCGTGATGACGCCGAAGGGGCTGCTGCGGTTGAAGCAGGCGTCGTCGACGCTCGACGATCTCGCGGCGGGCGAGTTCCAGCCGCTGCTCGACGACGCGGGCGCCGACCGCGCGCACGTGACGCGGCTCGTGCTCTGTCAGGGGAAGATCTACTACGACATCGCCGGCCACGAGGACCGGCCCGGCGCGTCGTCCGTCGCGATCGCGCGGCTCGAGCAGCTGTACCCGTTCCCCGTCGAGCAGGCGGCGGAGCTCGTCCGCGGCTATCCGAATCTGCGCGAGGTCGTCTGGGCGCAGGAAGAGCCGCAGAACATGGGCGCGTGGCGCGCGATCCGCCACCGGCTCGAAGAGGCGAAGCCGGACGGCGTGCCGCTCGTCTACGTCGGGCGCCCGTGGCGCGCGAGCCCGAGCGAGGGCTACCCGACCGCGCATCTGCGCGAGCAGGACCGGATCGTGCGTGCGGCGCTCGCCGCGTCGGCGCTGTCGCAGCTAGCTAGGCGTCGCGACCGCGCCGCGACGCGCGGTACGCCTTCGACGCGACGGTCGGGCCGTGCTTGCGCGCGAGGGCCGCGAGTTGCTTGCGCTGCGCCGGCGGCAGCCGCCGCCAGACGTCGTACATCGTCAGCGCGAAGACGAGCGGAGCGGGTCCGAGCTTGCGTGCCATGGCCTCATCCTCGCAGATCAGCCGTTGCCGTCGCCGCTTCCGGGTGCCGGCGCGCCGTCCACGGGCAGCGGCGGCGTCGGCGCGGGTACCGGAACCGGCGTCGGGTTAACCGGGCGGGGCGGGAGCGGCAGCAGCGTGACCGGCGTCGGCGGCGCGGGAATCGGCTGCTTGGACGGAGGCAGCGGCGACGGCGCCTTCGGCGGCGTCTCGACCGGCGGCGTCACCGGCGTCACCGGTCGGTGCGGGTGCGGACGGCGCCGCGGGTGCGGGCGCGGCAGGAGGAGCGGGAGCCGGCGCCACCGGGGTCGGCGCCGGGACGATCGGAGCCGTGGGCTCCGGCGCGGCGGGCGACGGGGCGGCGGGCGCCGGATGCGGCGTCGCCGGCTTCGTGCGAGGCGTCACAAGGCGTGGCAGCGGGGCGAGGCGCGCGATCGTCAGCGGCTTCGCGTTCGCGAGGATGTTCGTCCCGGAGCCCTCGCGGGGCGCCGATGCCGCATGGATAGTGACGCCGCCGAGCCCGGGAAGCGGCGCGATCTCGACGATTCGGGGCGAACCCTGGCTCGGCAGGCCGAATTGGGTGAGGACGTCCGGCTGGTGGGCGACCATAAAACTGAAAGCTGCGGCCCCCGCCACCGCACCGGCGAGGAGGATCGCTGCAAACACCCGCTCGATACCACTTATGTTCGGCCCCCGAACTGCCGAAAACATCACTCGATCGAGGTATGCGCAGGCATCTCCCGCGCAGCAAGTATCGAGGGTGGAATGGGAACGGCGTTGGGTAGCTTCAAAGTCAAGCTTGTCCTCTACTTCGTGCTGCTTTCGCTGCTGCCGATCGCGGCTGCGTTCTGGGGCTTCACATCGGTCGCCGGGCAGAGCGAGACGCGGCGCGTCGACGCACGGCTGCAGTCCGGTCTCCGCTCGGCGCTGACGACGTACCAGGGGCGTCTCGACGACGCGCAGTCCGCGGCGCAGGCGCTCGCGAGCAACCGTGCCTTCCAGGCCGAGCTCCAGCAGGGGAACCTCCCGATGCTCACGAACATGCTGCGCGACTCGTCCGGGATCTACGTCCTCGCCGCCGGCAACGCGTTCCACGTCGGGCCGCCGCCGCGGCTCGCGGGGCAGCGGCTGGCGCAGGTCTTTACGAGCATCGGGCTCGTCGGGACGGTCTACGGGTACGTCCCGCTCGACCAGGCGCTCGTCGACACGGTGCGGCAGCGATCGGGGCTTGCGCCGAGCGACGTGCTCGCGATCGTTCGCGGCACGAAGATCGTCGCCTCGTCGCCGGATGTGCACGGAAACGTGCTCCTTGCGTCGGGCCGGACGAAGACGATCGAGATCTCGGGCGTCCGCTACCGCGCGCTCGTCGCGTCGACGCTCGGCGACGGCTCCGGCGTCCGCTTCGCCGTGCTCAGCCCACAGTCGCTGATCGACGCTGCGAACTCGGCCTCGCGCGACCGCTTGCTGCTCGGGCTGATCGCCTCGCTCGCGCTCGTCTCGATCGTCGCGTATTTCGAGGGCCGTTCGATCGTGCGGACGCTGGGCGGGCTCGCCGAGGCGGCGCACGGGATCGCGCGCGGCCGCTTCTCGGAGCGCGTGCCGGTGAAGGGCCGCGACGAGTTCGCGCTCCTCGGCACCGCCTTCAACGACATGGCGGGCCAACTCGAAGCCCGCGTCTCGGAGCTCGAGGAGGAACGCGCGCGCTTCCGCGACGCGATCGACCGCTTCGGCGATGCCCTCGCCGCGACGCACGACGTCGACCAGCTGCTCGACGTGATCGTCCAGGTCGCCGTCGAGGCGACCGGCGCCACCGGTGCGCGGCTCAGCATCGAGGGTGGCGCGGTTGTCGAGCACGGCGATCCGCTCGTCGGCCCGCAGCGGCTCGACCTGCCGCTCGCGATCGGCGGCCAGCGGCTCGGCACGCTCGTCCTCGTCGGCCCGTCCTTCGACGAGGAGCAGCGGCTGACCGCGGTGTCGCTCGCATCCCATGCGGCGATCGCGCTCGAGAACGCGCGCCTGCACCGGATCGTCGAGCGTCAGGCGCTCGTCGACGGGCTCACCGGCGTCGCGAACCGTCGGCGCTGCGCCGAGGCGCTCTCGGCCGAGGTCGCGCGCGCCGAGCGGCACGGGACGCCGCTCTCGATCGTCCTCGCCGACCTCGACGACTTCAAGAACGTGAACGACGCGCACGGCCACGCGGCGGGCGACAACGTGCTGCGCGAGTTCGCGGCGGTTCTCCGCGCGACGCTCCGTGAGTCGGATCTCGCCGGCCGCTGGGGCGGCGAGGAGTTCCTGCTGCTGCTCCCGGGCACCGACGCGACGGGCGCCGCGCAGCTCGCCGACCGCGTCCGCATCGCCTTTTCGGAGCAGAATCTGCTCGACGTCGATGGGGCTGTGCTGAGCGTCACTTGCAGCTTCGGCGTGACCCAGCACCAGCCGGGCCAGGACGAGGAAGACCTGTTCGCGGCGGCGGATCGGGCTCTGTACAGCGCAAAACGGCAGGGCAAGAACCGCGTCGCGACCAGCGAGCCCATCCGCGCGTTTTAGTAGTCTCGACTCGGAATGCGACGGAAATCCGGGGTACAATGACGCCCGAGGAGCACGTCCCCGATCGGGAGGAAGCTATGCCGGTAGAGACACCGTCGCTTTTCGCGCAGGTGATTCGGGATCATCTCGACCTCAAGGAGCGCAACGCGCGCCTCGACGGTGCGATGCCGATCGATCGCTACAAGATCGAGGATCCGTTCTCGAATCATCCGCTCTTCAAGACCGAAGAGCAGGCCCGCCTCGAGGAGACCATGGACGGCGTCGAGCCGGACCCGGACTTCTCCGACGCGAGCATGGAGACCGTTCTCGCGTGGCCCGGCGAGGATGCCGCGGCCGAGCAGCAGACCGCCGAGCAGGTACTGCCTGCGACGCCGGCGCCCGCTGCCGACGTCGAGGACTCGGGGTTCTGGAGCGCAGACCGCGCACGGGACTTCGACTGGGGCGACTGACGCCCCGGGCCCTACGGGTTTCGACGGCGGCCTCCGGGCCGCCGTCTTCGTTTCGGGGCTCCGAGCTTCCCTCATCCGGGGGATACCAGGCGGTCGCCGTCCAGCGATGCTTTGGTCTCGATCCGTCCTCCCACGTCTCCCTGGGGGCCACCTGCGGCATCAAACACCCGCATCGCTGAGGACCGCGTGGTAACGCGGCCGTCGTCCGTCCTCCGGCTGCTGCCGGAGGAAGAGCCCGCTGCACCCGCGGCGCCCGAGCTCGTCGAGTCGTATCGGCGGCTCGCCGACGTGTTCCACGAGGTGCTCGCAGAGCTGAGCCTCGACGCGCTGCTCGTCCGCATCGCCGACACGCTGTCGGAGCTGATTCCGCACGACACGCTGACGATCTACGAGACGGACGAGACGCAGCGGCTCCTGACGCCGGTGCTCGTCCGCGATCAGTACGCCGACGAGATCATGCGCACGACCGTCAGCTTCGACGAGGGCATCACCGGCTGGGCGGCGAGCAACCGCGAGCCTGCACTCGTCAACCAGGCGCACCTCGATCCGCGCGTCCGCTTCTACCCCGGCACGCCGATCGACCCGGAGGCGCTGATCTCGATCCCGCTGATCGCGCGCTCGCAGATCAAGGGCGTCCTCAACATCTACCGCGTCGGCGAGGAGGGGACGTTCAGCGCCGACGAGTTCGACCTCGCGCGCCGGTTCGCCGACGCCGCCGCGCTCGCACTCGACAACGCAGAGATCCGCGAGCGGCTCGAGCATCAGGCGCGCACCGACTCGCTCACCGGGCTCTTCAATCACCGCACCTTCCACGAGCAGCTGCTGCACGCACTCCAGGAGACGAGCCGGACGCACGCGCCGGTCGCGGTGCTGATGCTCGACATCGACGACTTCAAGCGCGTCAACGACGTCCACGGACACGGCGTCGGCGACGAGCTGCTCCGCCATCTCGCCGACACGCTGCGCACCGCCGTTCGGCCGGAGGACGTCGTCTGCCGGCTCGGCGGCGAGGAGTTCGGCGTGATCATGAGCGCCTGCGACGCGACGGACGCCGTCCGCGCCGCGGAGCGGCTCGTGAAACGGCTGAACGAGAGCGAGCTTCCCGCGGTCGGCGTCGTCACCGTGTCGATCGGCATCGCGCTCGGCCCGGAGCACGCGATGAACCCGCGCGAGCTCGGTGCCTGCGCCGAGGCCGCGATGATGACCGCGAAGGCGCAGGGCAAGCACGCGATCGTCGTCTACGAAGAGGACGCCTCGCAGCGGCCGGACTCGCCGGAGCCTGCGCGCGACGTGCGCTCGATCGCGCACCTGAAGATGCTGCAGAGCCTCAGCGGCAAGCTGAACCGGCTCAACGACGTGCGTGAGATCGGCGACGAGATCGCGGCCGAGCTCCGTTCGCTCATCGATTACCACAACTGTCGCGTGTTCGTCGTCGAGGGAGACGACCTCGTTCCGATCTCGTTCCGCGGCGAGTTCACGTCGCAGATCGCCGCGCTGCCGCTCGAGTTGCTGCGCGCGAAGGTCGGCCAGGGGATCACCGGGCGCTGCGCGGAGCTCGGCGAGTCACTGCTGATCGGCGACGCCGCGAACTGCGAGTTCGGCAACCAGCTGCCCGGTACGCCGGTGATCGAGGAGTCGCTGCTTGCAGTGCCGCTCCGCTACGGCACGCGCGTCGTCGGCGTGATCGTCGTCTCGAAGCTCGGGCTCGACCAGTTCGACGAGGACGACGTCCGCCTGCTCGAGGTGCTCGGCGGCCACGCCGCCGTTGCGGTCGAGAACGCGAGCCTCTACGAGTCCGCGCGCCGCGAGGCCGACGGCGCGACCGCATTGCTCGAGTTCGGCCGAGAGCTCGCGAGCGCGTCGGGACTCGGGGAGATCCTGTACCGCGTGGTCGAGCGCTCGGCCGGAATTCTCGGCTCGCCCCGCACGAGCGTCTGGCTCGAGGACGACGGCTGGCTCGTCGCGCGCGCGTCGCACGGCTACAGCGCCGAGCAGCAGGCTCTCGTCGACAAGCGTCGCGTCCGGCGTGTCGGACACGCGGGCGCGGCACGCTGGACTCGAGCCGTTCATCATGAGCGGAGACGAGGTCGCGCAGACGGGAACCGACCCGATCGAGCCCGGGACGTCCTACGCCGTCGCGCGGTTCGAGGTCGAAGGCCGCGCCGGCAGCATCCTCGCTGCGATCACGTCGGAAGAGTTCGGCGAGCGGGAGCTGCGGCTGCTCGGCGGCGTCGCGCACCAGGCGAAGCTCGCGATCGCGAACGCCAGCAGCTACGAAGGGCTCGAGCGGACGTTCGTGACGACCGTCGAGGCGCTCGCGAACGCGCTCGAGGCGAACGACGAGTACACGTCGAAGCACGCGCGCTGGATCACGGATCTCTCACTTCGCGTCGGCGGCGAGCTCGGGCTCGAGCAGGCCGCGCTGAAGCGGCTCGAGCTCGGGGCGCTGCTGCACGACATCGGCAAGATCGGCATCCCGAGCCACGTGCTCTCGAAGCCGGGCCGGCTGACGACCGACGAGCGCGCGCTGATGCAGACGCACCCGGAGCTCGGCGAGCGGATCATCGCGCCGATCGACCGGCTCGAAGGCGTCCGCCCGATCGTCCGCAACTGCCACGAGCGCTGGGACGGACGCGGCTATCCGGACGGGCTCGTCGGCGAGGAGATCCCGCTCGAGTCGCGGATCATCTTCGTCTGCGACGCCTACCACGCGATGACCACCGACCGGCCGTACCGCAAGCGGCTCAGCCATCCGGAAGCGGTGCGCCGCCTCCGCGAGGGCGCGGGCTCGCAGTTCGATCCGCAGGTCGTCGAGGTCTGCCTCGGCGTGCTGAACGAGCTGCGCGCGGCCCGCGCCTAGCCCGCGACGGCGACGTCACGCCCGTCGCCGCCCTCGAGGCCGTGGGCGAGCCGGCGGAACGGGCCGTCCTGCGAGAGGAGCTCGCGCTCGGTGCCGCGCTGGAGGATGCGGCCGTGCTCGACCACGACGATCTCGTCTGCTCGGCGGACGGTGGAGAGACGGTGCGCGATGATGATCGACGTGCGGCCGCGCAGCAGCCGGTCGAGCGCCTGCTCGATCAGGACCTCGGTCGGCCGGTCGATGTTCGACGTCGCCTCGTCGAGGATCAGGATCCGCGGGTCGGCGAGCAGCGCGCGCGCGAGCGAGATCAGCTGCCGCTCGCCCGCCGACAGTCCGGCGCCGCCCTCGCGCACCTCATGGTCGAGCCCGCCTGAGAGCCGCGCGGCGACGCGGTCGACGCCGACGGCGGCGGCGGCCGCCGCGACTTCCTCGTCCGTCGCGTCCGGCTTCGCGAAGCGGATGTTCGACGCGATCGTGCCGCTGAAGAGGAACGGATCCTGGAGCACGACGCCGAGCTGCCGGCGGTACGAGCGGAGCTTCACGTCGCGCAGGTCGGAGCCGTCGATGCGCACCGCGCCCCCGTCCGGGTCGTAGAAGCGGCCGACGAGCCGCGCGAGCGTCGACTTGCCGCCGCCGGACTCGCCGACGAGCGCGAGGCAGCCGCCGGCGGGAACGGAGATGTCGATGCCGTGCAGCACCGGCTCCGCGCCGTACGCGAAGACGACGTGGTCGATCTCGAGGTCGTCCGTCGATCCGCGGCGAGGTCGTGCGCGCCCGCCTGGTCCTGCACCTCCGGCTGCTCGTCGAGGATCGTCGCGATCTTCACCATCGCCGCGGCGCCGGACTGGAGCTGCCCGTACACGTCGGAGAGCTCCTGCAGCGGCTGGAACACGAGCTGGAGGAGATAGAGCGCGGTGATCAGCGTGCCGATCGTCAGCGAGCCGGACGAGAGCAGCTTCGAGCCGGTGTAGAGCACGCCGACGGTGGCGAGCGCGCCGAGCCACTCGATCGACGGGAAGAAGATCGAGAAGATCTTCTGCGTGTAGACGTTCTGCTCGCGGTTCGCCACGTTGAGCCCGTCGAACTCCGCCTGGAAGTTGCGCTCGCGGTTGTACGCCTGCACGACGGCCATCCCGGAGACCGACTCCGCGATCTGCGCAGTGACGGCGCCGATCCGGTTCCGCGTCTCGACCAGCGCGACGTGCGACGTGCGCTGGAACCAGCGCGTCAGGACGAGCGCGGGCGGGACGACCGCGAAGACGACGAGCCCGAGCCGCCAGTCGGCGATCAGCAGCGCCGCGATCGCGGCGGGGAGGAGGATCACGTTTGCGACGAGCGTCGGCATCCCGGCCGAAAGGACGTCGGACACCGCGTCGACGTCGCTCGTCAGGCGCGCGATGATCCAGCCGGCCTTCTGCTGCGAGAAGTAGCGGAGCGAAAGGCCGGTGAGATGGTCGAAGAGGTCGCGGCGCAGGCGGAGCACCATGCGCTGGCCGATCCCGGCAAGCCCGCGGATCAGAACCGCCTGGAGCGCCCAGCCGATTGCGGCGACGACGAGGTAGATCACGACGATGATCGTCAAATAGCGCTCGTTGCCGTCGCTGATGCCGTTGTCGATCGCGTTGCGGACGAGGAGCCAGCCACCGGTCTGGCAGATCGCGTTGCCGGTCGCGACGAGGATCATCAGCGCAGCGTTCAGGCGCTGGCCCTCGAGGTAGCGAAGCAGCCGCTTCACGCCGCCACCTCGTCGCCGAACAGATGGGCGAACATCCCGCCGGCGCGCAGCAGCTCGCTCGGCGTTCCGGACTCGACGATCTTTCCGTCGTCGAGAACGACGGCGCGGTCGGCGAGCTCCACCGTCGAGAGCCGCTGCGTCGCGACGAGCACGGTTCGGCCCTCGAGAGCGGGGCGGAGGCGGTGCACGAGCCGCCGCTCCGTGAGCGTGTCGACGGCGGAGAGCGGGTCGTCGAGGACGATCACGCGCGCGGCGGTGACGAGCGCGCGCGCGAGTGCGACGCGCTGGCGCTGGCCGCCGGAGAGATTGACGCCGCGCTCGCCGATCTGCGTTTCGTAGCCCTCGGGCAGCATCGGCCCGAAGTGGTCGACTCCCGCCGCTGCGCAGGCCGCGAGCACCTCGTCCCAGTCGGCGTCGTCGCGGCCGGCGGTGAGGTTCTCGCGCAGCGACTGCGAGAACAGCACCGGGCGCTGCGTCACGAGCGCTACCGCGGAGCGGAGGTCCTCGAGCCGCAGGTCGCGCGTGTCGACGCCGCCGACGAGCACGCGGCCGCCGGTCGGGTCGTAGAAGCGCGGCAGCAGGTTCAGCAGCGACGTCTTGCCGGCGCCGGTCGGCCCGCAGACGGCGACGATCTCGCCGGGCTCGATCGCGAGGTCGAGCTCGTGGAGGACGTCGACCTCGCCGCCGTACGCGAACCGCACCGCTTCGAAGCGCACGGCGAGCGGTCCCGGCGACAGCTGCTTCGGCGATTCCGGCTCCGGCAGCGGCTTGATGCCCTCGAGCCACGCGAAGCTGCGTCCCGCGGACGCGAGCGCGCGCTGCCCGAGGTTCGTGATCCAACCGAGCGCCTCGAGCGGCCAGACGAGCTGGAGCAGCAGCGTCTCGAAGAGGACGAACTGCCCGATCGTCAGGTTCCCCTGGATCACCTGGCGGCCGCCGAAGAAGAGGACGGCGGCGATCGAGAGCGCCGGCAGATAGAAGAGCCCCGGCAGGTGCTTCGCCTCGACGCCGGCCTGCCGCAGCACCGTGTCGCGAACTGCGCCGGCGCGGTCGCCGAACCGCTCGCGGATGTCGTCCTCGCGGCCGAACGCCTGCACCATCTCGATCCCGACGACGGCTTCGTCCGCCGCCTCGGTGACGTCGCCCTTCCGCGCCTGCACCTCGCGCGAAAGCGGCGAGACGTGGCGCGCGAACCGGTACGCGAGCAACGCGATCGGCGGCATCGCGACCGCGGTGAAGAGCGCGAGCAGCGGGTTGACGATGAGCAGCGCGATCGCGACGCCGACGATCATCATGACGCTCTGCATTCCCTGGACGAGCCCCCAGCCGATGAAGTAGCGGATCGGGTAGAGGTCGTTCGTCGCGCGCGAGAGCACCTGGCCCGTCGCGTGGCGGTCGTAGAACGCGCGGGGGAAGCGGAGGTACGCGTTGTAGAGCAGCTCACGCATCCGCGCCTCGATCCGGATTCCGATTCGCGCCGTCGTGTACCGGCGCGAGAAGTTGACCCCGAGCCGGATCGTCGCGAGGACGACGATCGCGAGGAGGTACGGCCAGAGCGGGTTCTTGTGCGCCGTGATCGAGTCGTCGATCGCGCGCGAGATCAGCAGCGGGATCGAGATCGAGATCACCGTGTAGCAGAACGCGAGACCGAGGCCCAGGAAGCCGAGCCGGCGTTCCGCCCACCAGAGCCGGAGCAGCCTGCGGAAGGTCGGTCTGAGGCCGAGGTCGGGTGGATCGACGTGATTCACGGTCGAAGGCATGGCGAGAGGGCCTGCCGTCGAGCGACCAGCCGCCGCGGCGGGCGGGAACCGACGATACCAGCGGCACCCGACTGTTAAGCGTGCGTTCAGAGGCTTGAGAACAGGGGAGCTGCTGCCGATTTGACCCGTATGGACCGGAGAATCGTGATCCTGTGCGTCACGGCCGGCTCGACGATCGGCGGCTACCTCCCGACCCTTGCCGGCTTCGGAACGTTCTCGATGGTGTCGTTCCTCGGCGGGATCGTCGGCGGCCTCGCCGGGATCTGGGCCGCCGTGAAGATCGACGCTTCGTTCTAGCGGGCTGGGGCTTCCCGGACGAGGCGGCCCTCTCCCGGGACGGTGAAACCTGCGTCCTAGCCCGCGGAAACGGCCAACGCCTCATCGAGATTTGGCGTGAGCTCACCAGGCCGCGCTCGTGGGCCCATCGGGTGGCGGCGGTGCGGTTCGGGACGTCGAGCTTGCGGTAGATGTTCGGCCAGGTGGAACTTCACGGTCTGCTCGGTGACCCAGAGCTGGCGTGCCATGGCGGCGTTGGAGTGACCCTCCGCCACGAGTGCGAGTATCTCGCGCTCGCGCCTGGTGAGCGGAACGAGACTCCGCGCCGTCGTGTTTGCTGCTGTTTGAAACCGAGACGATCGGTCCTGGAGGTCGACGGGCAAGATGAATCGAGTGGGCGAACGTCTGTCGCACTGCGACGGCGATGTCCTCGGCTTGCGCTCGCTTGAGGACGTATGCGTTCGCGCCTGCCGACAGCGTTCCGCGGATCGAATCCTCGTCCTCAGCCGAAGACACCGCGATCGCCTTGAGCTCGGGCCTCGCCGCGCGTGCGGCGGTGATGAACCGCTCCGTCGACGACGTGCACGCCTCCGGCTCGAAGATCAGCGACATCGGGGTGGCGCTCACGGACGAGCTGTAGCAGGATCGCTTCGGAGAACGTCGTACCCGCCACATCGAAGCCCGCGCGCTCGAGGACCTCTGCGATTGCAGACAGCCAGAGCGGTTGGCGGTCGAGGACGACAGCGACGTGCTGGCCGACGCGCCCATCGTTCGATCGTGATTCGGGAAGCCGCATTCCCGTCCTTTCTTCACCGCACCGCAGGTGCGGGCCGCAGACAGAGACAGTGAGATGACCTTAGAAGCGTCGTCTCGCCTCGGCTCTCCCTCGGAAGGGGCATCTCGACGTCTGACGCGCAGGATCCCTCGTTCGAGGGTACGTGCGCATCACGGCACGTTCGCGAGCACCGACGTGAAGGCCCCGACTCCGGCCGGGTCGGGGCCTTCGATCTTGATCTCGTCCGCTAGGCGACGACCGCTTCGGCCGTCTCGCCCATCGGCGACATGAGCCCGTTTTCGTGGGCCCATCGGGTGGCGGCGGTGCGGTTTGGGACGTCGAGCTTGCGGTAGATGTTCGACAGATGGAACTTCACCGTCTGCTCGGTCACCCACAGTGTCCTCGCCATGGCCGAGTTCGAGTGACCTTCGGCGACGAGCGCCAGGATCTCGCGCTCGCGGCGCGTGAGGATCGAGAGGGTCTCTCGGTCTGGAATGGTCGTCGGCCGCGGCGTGGTCGCGCGCGGCGCTTCGATCGTTCGTGCGAGGTGAATTGAGTGCGCGAAGGCCTGGCGGACGGCGACCGCAATGTCGTCCGGATGTGTGCTCTTGAGCACGTACGCCCAGGCGCCTGCATCGAGCGTTGCCCGGATCACCTCGGGATCGTCGATGGTCGACACCGCGATCGTCTTCACTTCCGGTTGTGCCGAGCAAACGGCGTCGAGAAATCGGGCTGTACTCGACGTACATGCTTCGGGCTCGAAGATGACAACATCGGGCTGGTGCTGACGGATCAGCTGCAGTGCACGAGCCTCGGATGTGCTCGCGCCGGCGAGTTCGAATCCTCCCCGTTCGAGGACCTTACCGAGCTCGGACAACCACAGCGGATGTCGGTCGAGAACGATCGTCGAGTGCCGACGGGAGAATCCACCCATGAAATGGCCGCCTTTCAAAGAGATTCCCTACCCCCAAGTGCGACCCGAGTGTAGACGCCGTCGTCTCACAAGACAAGGCCGCCGCGCACCTGTCCCGCCGAGACGGTCCCGAAGGCTCGAATCGTTGCCGCGTAGCTTCCGAGTGGACCAGCCGATCGTCTAGGAAGAGCACCACCTGATGGCACGCGATCGCCCACCGCGTTTGAGGCAGGCACGGCGGGCGGTAAGGTGCGGAACCCGCGGCACGCGTACGCTGGCGAGTGTCCGGCAGGTCATGCACGCCGGCTCGTCCGCCCCGGCGACGTCCGCGAGAATCACCGGGTCGCCGCATCTCGGGCACGCGACGAACACGAATCTCAGAGGATCGAACCTCGCGCCTTCCATAGGCTGTCTTTTCGGCAACGGAGACGCGCAACTGCCTACCAGTTCGACCAGAGTCCCGGCGGTGGACGCTCCATCGGTTGCTACGCTGACGCGTTCGTTGAAACTAGACTTTCGGCCTGGCTCGTTCCTGGACTGTGCTGTCGACGTGCACCTGCCGATATGTGGAACAGAATGCGAATTCACCTGATGGTCTCGGTTTGGAAGGTCTGGGCTTGGTCGGAACGCCGGCCGAGGTAGGCTCCCGCTTCCTCAGCCCCTGAGCATCACTACCGGCGCGGTCGGCCGGTTGTCATCGGGCCACGAGTCGGAGGCCGTGTCGGCGCGGTCCAGGAGGACGGTCTTTCCGCCCATGTCCAGCGAGTGCTGGAGCGCCTCTAGAACCCTCACGACCGCAACGCCTTCGCGGCTGCTCGCCGAAGCAGGTGCGGACGACCGAATGCCGCTGATGAAATGCTCGCATTCGAGTCGCAGCGGCTCCTCGCTCGGGAGTCTAGGGCAGATGATGTCGCCGAATCTCACGCTTACGTGCTCGCCGAAATTAGCGCTTCGCGGGCCGCCGATGGCATTGCTCTCGTAAATCGTCAGCTTTCGCTCGTTCTCCATGTCGTCGACGACGGCCATGCGTCGCGATCCGACGACGGTGAGCTTCCGAAGCTTGTGGGGGTCGAGCCACGACAGGTGCAGGTGCGCGGTGATCCCAGTCGCGAACCGGAGGTGGCAGAACACGATGTCGGCGATCCCGGGCTGTAGGTAACAGTCCCCTCTCGCACTGACCTCCAGCGGGTGCTCGTCGAGGAGGTAGAGGAGGACGGCGATGTCGTGTGGGCCTAGGCTCCACAGCGCATTCTCGTCGCGGCGGACCTTGCCGAGATTCTGTCGGTTCCCGTAGAGGTAGAAGACGTCGCCCAGCTCCTCGGTCTCGAGAAGCTCTTTGAGCTTGCGAATCGCCGGATGGTGGAGGAGTACATGACCGACGATCAAACAGAGTCCGCGGTCCGACGCCTCGCGCGCAACGCGCTCCGCATCGCTCGTTTCGAGCGCGAGCGGCTTCTCGACAAACACGTGCTTGTTCCGCCGTAGAGCCGCGAGCGCGAGCTCGGCATGAGTGATCGGCGGTGTCGCGACGACGACTGCGTCGAGATCTTCGTCATCGATCAGATCATCGAACGACGGTGTCACCCTCGCATCCGGATAGCGGGCGTGGAGCCTGGCACGTGTGTCGGCGTCCGAATCGCACAGCCACTTGAGCTCGACTTCGGGAAGCTCGGCAAATGCCCGCGCGAGGTTCGGACCCCAGTACCCGAGGCCCACGATTCCGACGGAAACGCGGCGTCTCACACGGTCGCCTGTCCGGGACGGAACACCTGACGGCCGAGGGCGAGGAGCAGGACGAAGGACGCGACGGCGAACGCCTCCGCGACCCGGGTGATCGGCGAGCCTGGCAGCACGACATAGGCGACGACGAGCGACGCTCCGGCGAACGTCCAGGCGACTGCTGCCCGGCGTCCCGCATCGACCGCGAGCAGCGCCTGCGAGAACGTCGTGCCGACGATGTAGAAGCCGACTCCGGCTCCGAGGGCGGCGAACGTGACTCGGGAGACCGCGTATTCGTGGCCGTAGAGGAGGTTCATGCCAAACTGGACCGGCCACCGTCGCGACGGCGACAATTAGAAACGACGACACGAAGAGGAGCGGTGCGGCTCGGCGGAGCTCGCGCTGCAGTCCGCCAAACCCATCGGTCGCATTCAGGCTCGTCAGGTTCGGGAGCAGCGCGGCAGCAGCTCCCTGGAAGACATACACGGGCGCTCGCACGAGCATCGTCGCGGCGAACACGATTCCAGCCGCCTTCGTGGCACCGGGCCCGCCGCCAATGACGACGAGCAGTGGCGCCCCGTTCACCAGAAGCTGGTCGGACGCTGCGATGACACCTGCGGGCACTGCGAACCGAACCGCCGACGCTGTTCGGAACGGCTCGCCCGGCCCGCGTGTCCACAACGGGCGAAGCCGCCTCCGACCGATGACCAACGGCGCGACCGCGGCGAGCAAGCCTGCACCCACGACGGCCACTGCCGCGCTCGTTGTCGACACAACGAGAAGGAGCGGCAGACAGAGGGTTAGCCGACCGGCGCCGTCCGCGACGAGGTTGACCGCGTACCCGTTGAACCAACGGACTCCGCCGACCAGTCCGCGGACGAGATACGAGGCGCCGTAGAGCGCAACGCCGACGAGGAGCAGCGCGGTCAACGTGGAGTCACCCTGGAACAGGCGACGCGTCAACGGCATCCACGCCGCGACGTTCAGCAGCGAGACGAAGCAGAACATCGCGATCCCGAGCTTCACCACCGAGTCGATTGCGGTTCGAACCTCCTCTCCGCGTGCTCGTCGATCGGCGATCGAGCGCGAAAGGGTCTGCTCGAGCGGGCGGAAGACGACGATCGCGACGATGAACATCGCCGCCCAGAGGACGCCGATCCTTCCGTATGCCGTCGGGCCGAGCGACCGCGCGGCGACGACCAGGAACGCATAGGTGAGGACGCCCGAGAGGACCATCGCGCCGGATAGGACCCCTGCGCCGGCGAAGGCACGGGAGGGCCGCGGGGCCGCGGCGGCCGTCGCCGGCGCAGGGAACTCCGGCTCGAGGTACGAGACCTGAGCGCTCACTGAATTACGACATCGACGAAGTAGTTGCCCGAGTTGTACGACCCCGTCGGGAAGACACCCGCCGCGGAGCCGAACACGCCGTTCGAACCGTCGGCGACCGACTGAAGCGGGCCAATACCCTGCGACGTGGCAAGACCGCCGGGGGTGACGTCGAAGAACGCGTTCGCGTTGACAGAGACCACGTACACCGTTCCCGGCTGGAGTGTCACCGACGGGATGGCCTGCTGCTGCCAGCCTGACGCCGTCTCGCTCGTGAACGTCACGCTGGCGATCTTCGTCCCGGCTGCTGTCCACAGCGTCCCGACGTGCACGCCGGTCTCCTGCGGATCCTTGTAGAAGCGAATGGCGGTGAGTGTGGCCGGCGATGCGACGACGAACTTCATGCCGAGCTCGTAGCTGAACGGTCCGGTTCCGGACCGCCCGTCTTCTGTCGAGTTGGCCGTCAGCGCCGGTGCCAGCGAGCCGGGGAACACCGAGCACGGGCACGGGCCGGTCGTGAACGTCCACGACGTTGTGGCAAGAGCCGTGCCGTCGTCGGAGTGGATGGAGTTCGCGAGCTGGACCGTGTACGTCGTTCCGGCGGTGAGGGGCGCGGACGGCAGAAGGGTCGCCGTTCTGCTCGACGAGTCGTACACGACGCTCGCCGCCACCCCTCCGCCTGGGCCGCTCAACGTGAACGACGACGATCCGACGGTCGAGGGGGTGATGGCCCGGCTGAAGGTCGCCGAGACCGAGGCAGCACGCGCGACGTTCGTCGCGCCGTTCGCCGGTGTAGATGTGCTCACCGTCAGCGGCACCGGCGTTGCCGGCACCGTGAACGTCCAGCTGTACGCCGTCCCGAGCTGTGCGCCGTCGGTCGCGGCGATTGTCGGCCCGAGGCGGGCGGTGTAGGTGCCCGGAGCGAGCGCGGCCGTCGGCGTGAAGGACGCCTCGTTCGCGGCCGCGTTGTAGCTGACAGCACCTGCCACTGAACCGGAGGGACCGGTGACTGTATACGTCGACGCATTGACGCTGGAGGACGCGAGCAGCTTGGAGAAGTCCGCCTTGACGACGACGCCCACGTTCACGTCGGCCTCGCCGACAGACGGGATCACGCTCGTCACCTGCGGCGGGACGCCGGCACCGGTGGTGAAGCTCCAGGTGAACGCGCTGCCGAGTGCCGTTCCGTCACTCGCCTTGACCCCTGGGTCAATGCGGGCGGTGTACGTCGACGAGAACGTGAGCGGAGCCGACGGGGTCAACGTCGCCGTGTTGGTGCTTCCGTTGTAGGTGACGGTGGCCGGCACTGCGCCGGACGGCCCCGCGAGCGTGAACGTCGTATTCGTGATCGACGTCGGATCCATCGTGCGGGAGAACGTCGCGCTCACCGGCGCCAGAACGTCGACGCCGGTCGCGTTGCCGGACGGTGACGTCGTAGAGACGGTCGGCGGCGGAGGCGGAGCCGGCGACGCCACGAGGTCGACGAAGTAGTTGCTCGACGCGTACGTCGAGTTCGGGAACGTCCCTCCGGACGAGCCGAAGACCCCGTTTGCGCCGTCGGCGACCGACTGGAGCGGCCCGGACGTCACCTGGGACGCGAGCCCGCCGGACGTCACGACGAAGAACGAGTTCTGGTTGACGGAGACCACGTAGATCGTGTTCGCGGTCATCGTGAGCGGCGAGCTGAGCGGCTGTTGCTGCCACCCCGAGGCCGACTCGTTCGTGAACGTCACGCTTGCGAGGAGCACGCCGGCGGACGTCCAGACGCGACCGATGTGCGTGCCCGTTTCTCCGGCGCCCTTGTAGTAGCGAACCGCTGTGAGCTGCATGGCCTGGGTGGCCTGCACCTTTACGCCCATCTCATAGGTGAACGGTCCGGTTCCCGTGCGTCCGTCGGCGGTGCTGAGTCCAACGCTCGCAGGCGTCGAGACCGAAGAGAACAGAGAGCAAGGACATGCGGCCGTCGTGAACGACCACGTATACGGTGCGGACATCGGGATCCCGCCGGGCGCCTTGATGCCCGTGGACACCGTCACGGTGTAGGAGGCTCCGCCGGCCAGCTGAGAGCCCGGGACAAGCGTCGCCGTCCGTGTGGAGTCGTTGTACGACACGCTCGAACTGACGGCCGCGCCGCCGGGACCCGTGAGGGTGATGGTCGACGCGGTCACGGTCGTCGGGTCGAGCGAACGAGAGAACGCCATCGTGATCGACGGCGACCGCGGCACCTGAGTGGCGCCGCTCGCAGGGCTCGTCGAGACGACGCTCGGAGGGGGCAGCGTGCCGTTGGCGACCGAGAACGTCCACGTGTACGGAGCACCGAGTAGTGCGTGATCACTCGACGCCGCCGATCCTGTGACGGTTCCCGTGTAGGTCGCGCCCGCAGTCAGCGGGGCCGACGGGGTGAACGTCGCGGTGAGAGACGAATCGGTGTAGGCGACCGTGCCGGCCACCGGGCCGCTGGGACCGGAGAGCTTGATGGTCGACGACGTCAGAGTGGTCGGGTCCATGGACTTCGAGAAGACGATGCTTACCGTCGCTGTCGTTGTTGCGTCCGTCGCACCAGCCGTCGGCACGGTCCGCACGACCTGCGGGGGCGGGGGAGTGGCGGTCGTGAACGACCAGGTGACCGTCGACGCGAGCGGCATGCCGTCCGCGGCGCGAATCCCGGTGGTCATGGTGGCCGTGTACGTCGTCGCAGGGGCGAGAGCTGCCGCAGGGACGAGCGTCGCGGTGGCCGTTGGATCGTCGTAGGTCACGGTTGCCGAGACAGCGCCCGACGGGGCGGAGAGTGTGAACGTCGAGCTCGTGACCGTCGTCGGGTCGATCGGCCGCGAGAACTGTGCCGTGACGGCTGCGCTCGTGGCGACGCCGGTGGCGTTCGCCGCCGGCGTCGTCGCAATGACTCCCGGCGGAGCTGTGTCCCCGGTCGGCACGACGTACGCGTCTACGAAGTAGTTGGTGCTCAGGTACGACTGGCTCGGGAACGTCCCGCCCGTGGGCGCAAAGACGCCGTTCGATCCGTCGGCGACCGTCCGCATCGGGCCGGCGATGATCTGCGGGGCGAGACCGCCCGTCGTCGCGACGAAGAAGATGTTCGCGTTGACAGACACGACGTAGACCGTGTTCGGCTGGAGAGTCACCGGGCTTGCGAGACCCTGCTGCTGCCAGCCGGAGTCGGTCTCCGTGGTGAACTGCTGCTGCGCGAGCAGCGTGCCGCCCGCCGTCCAGAGCCTGCCGATGTGGGTTCCGGTCTCGCCAGGGCTCTTGTAGAACCGGAAGGCTGTCAGCTGCATCGATTCGTCGACCGTGAACTTCGTCCCGAGCTCGTAGGTGAACGGGCCTGTGCCCGATCGTCCGTCGGTCGTATCGAGACCCGTCGAGGCAGGCTGCAGCACGTCCGGGAAGATCGTGCACGGACACGCCGCTGTGGAGAACGACCAGGTGTACGGCGCGGAGAGCGGCGCGCCGTCCGCCGCCTTGATCGACTGGCCGAGCGTCACCGTGTACGTCGTACCCCCGGCAAGCTGGGACGTCGGGGTGAGCGTCGCGGTCTGCGAGGTGACGTTGTAGGTCACCGTCGCAGCCACCAGCGATCCCGACGACGCCGTGAACGACGCGCTCGTGATCGTGGTGGAATCCATCGGGCGCGAGAACGTGGCGGTGATCGTCGCGTTTCGCGCGACCGTCGCCGCGCTGTTGAGCGGCGACGTTCCGGTGACGGTCGGCGCTGCCGACGTCGTGAACGTCCACGTCGCCGCCGAGCCGAGCGGTGTTCCGTCGGCCGCTGCAACCGACCCGGCCACCTTCACCGTGTACGTCGTGCTCGGCGTGAGCGGCGCCGACGGCGTCAGGGTTACGGTCACCGACGGAGCGTCGAAGGACACGGTGCCCTGGACCGGGCCGCCGGGACCCGACAGCGTGAAGCTCGACGACGTGATGCTCGGGCTGTACATGGCGCGCGAGAACGTCGCCTTGATCGGGACAAGCTCGCCGACTCCGGTCGCACCGCCGGCGGGGCTCACCGACGCCACAGTGGGCGGAGACGGTGCGGTGGCGGCCGTCGAGAACGTCCACGACACTGCGCCGGCGAGCGCGATGCCGTTCGTCCCTGCGATCGCGGGCGACAGGGTCGCCGTGTAGGTGGTGCCGAGGGAGAGCGCCGACGTCGGCACGAGCGTTGCGGTCTGCGACGTGCTGTCGTACGACACGCTCGCGGCGACCGTCGCGCCACCCGACGTCTTCAGGGAGAAGCTCGAGTTCGTGACAGTCGTGGGATCGACCGGCTGATCGAACGAGGCGCTGACGGACGCTCCCGGACTGACGCCTGATGCACCGGCTGCGGGGAATGTCGACGTGACGCCCGGGGGATGCGGCTGGTGGGTCGTGAACGACCACGTGCTCGCCGCCCCCAGGGGCGTGCCGTCGGACGCCTTGATGGCCGTCGAGAGGGATGCCGTGTAGACCGTGCCATACGTCAGGACGGCGGTCGGCGTCAGCGTCGCCGTGAGGGTGGCCGGGTCATAGGAGATGGTGGAGGGCACCTTGCTTCCGCCCGGCGCCGAAAGCGTGAAGCTCGACGTTGTGATCGTCGCCGCGTTCATCGCCTCCGAGAACGACGCGGTGACGGGGGACGTCGTCGGGATGTCCTTCGCACCGTTCGCGGGCGACGTCTGCGTCACCGTCGGCGAAACCTGGTCCGGGATGACCTCGATCGCCGTGACCTCGGGGTCGTCGGCGGATCCGTACACCGACCTGATGTCGATCTCCCCGTTTGTCACCGTAACCCTGCTGACGGTCAGGTCGTATGCCGCATTGGGTCCGACCGCCTTGCAGATGTCGATGTTCGCGAGATCCGGGGAGACCGACGTGTTCAGCACGTCCATCGAGAAAACCCGTTTACCGTCGCACGGCGACGCGTAATAGAGCTCCGCGAAGTGGAAGCGGACGTCGTAGACGCCGTTGACGACCGGGATCGCGTAGCTGAACTGGCCCCAGCGCTCGTCCTGATACAGGGCAGGATCGTTCGTGCCCGTGATCGTGTGGGTCCACGAGCTCACGGTTCCGCCCGTGAAGAATGCGTCGGCCCGGTAGGTGACGCCGGTCGACGATGTGTAGTCGGGACCGCCGGCGTTGATCCTCGTGGGCTGGCCTGCGACCGCCGCCGTGATGGCCGTGACCTCGGTCGACGCGAGGGACTGGACTCCTGCGACGACCGCCGTGACGACGTAGTAGTACGTCGTGGCCGACGCGAGCCCCGATATCCGTGAACGTCGTCCCGGTGACAGGCTGCGGGTTCGCGAGCGTGCCGAGCGGCTGCCCGCCGTCCCGCGGCGCGAAGGCGCGGTACACGTTGTAACCGGTGGCGTTGGCCACGGGCGACCAGGAGACCGTGATCGGATCCGCGCCGGCCGCGGTCGCGGTGACGCTGCTCGGCGCCGGTGGCCGGTTCGTCTGAGGCGAGTCGAGCGTGATGTCCGCGGGTGGCGTCTGCGGGACGGCGCCCATATCCTCGAGGATGTTGGTCGTCACCTGCTGGATGCGGTCGTCCGGCTCACCGACGCCGAACGCGTTCAGCGCTAGCCCGCGGTTCCAGTGGTTCGTGCCCGTCGTGACGACGAGTGCGCCGCTCGGGGCGGTGTACTTCACCATCGAGGTCGTCGCGGGCTGCCCCTGGATGTAGCTCGCACCGTTGCCCTGGATCAGCTCGCCGGTCACCGGCGAACCCGAGAGCGTCTTCACTCCTGCGGGCTCCACGCCGTTCGCCACGCGAGCGTCCCACTCCCAGCCAACGAGGTTCTGGCCGATGGAGGTCGAGGTGCCCGGCGCCTGCGTCGCAAGCGCCGTGTAGCGGTAGATGCGGTCCTGACCCTGGGTGGCGCTGACGACGAACGGGAAGTACGACTCGTCGTTGTCGCCGATGTACTCCTCGCCCGCTCAGTGCGTTCTCCGGGCTGTTCGGACCGGCCGGGTCGCGCCACGTGGTCGTCGGGTTCCCGCTCGGATCGGGGCCGCCGCTCTCGATGGTCTTGTAGCAGACCTCGGTCCGGTTGGCCGCGCCTGTGGTCGGACTGCTCTCGAATCGGATCTTCCAGTAGATCTCGTTCGAGCCGGTGAAGAACAGGTTCACGCCCCCATCGCGCGCGCTCTGGAGCGCGCTGCGCATCCCTGCGGAGCTGTACTCGTCGTGCGCGGGCGAGATGTATGCCTTGTGGTTGAGCACGAGCCCGGGGCTGGTTTCGAGGTCGGTGTTCGACATGTACGAGACGTCGTAGCCCATCTGCTCGAGCCAGTAGACGGACGCGAACTCGGTCGCTTGGTCGTGTACCAGTCGCGGAGCCCGGAGCGGGGCTGTTCGAACGGGCGGTCGAACGAGACCTTCACCGCGCGGGCGGTGCCCGAGGCCGTCACGTTGCCGCTGGAGTTGAACGTCGTAGAGCGACTTGCCGCCGTAGTTGTTGTACGCCTCGAAGGTCGACATTGCCGTTCCGTACACGAGCGCGGAGTGGCTCGAGTCGTCGCGCACGACGAAGAGATATTCCGGCAGGCAAAGCGATGTCGCCGACATCGCCGAGACGCCAACCAAGAGCTTCGTGAACCTCGATGCACAGATCGCGGTACGGCCGTTCGACGCGTACCCCGGCATCGAGTTCGCGTTGATCGGCAAGAACCTTACCAACACGGTTCAGCGCAATGCAGTGGCGCTGAACAAGGACGAGGTGATCATGCCCGGCCGCGACGTGCGGCTGGTGTTGCGCGCGGCGTTTTGATCTTGGAGTGATGAACTGACGAACGTGAGATGGACATCGCATGGGAAGGGCGCCGCCTGGCGCCGTTCTTCATTTTCCGGAATGGAGCATCGAGCATGAAACACACAATGCCCTCGGCGCGACGGCGCTGGCTCTGGTTTTGGCGGGAAGCGCGCCTGCGCTTGCCGCAGCCGATCCCGATCTCGCCGCGATACGGCGCGAGATCGGCGCCATCCGTCACGACTATGAAACGCGGATCCGCGCGCTGGAGACGCGGCTGAGAAAAGCCGAAGCTGACGCGCGCGCCGCGCAAGGCCGCCGCCGCGCAGGCAAACCGGCGCACGGTTGCCGCAGCACCTGTGCAACCCAGGCGCCGGTCGTGGTCGCCGAGGCCGCGCCCGTGCCTGCTCCAGAGCTGTCGTACACGGCGCCGGTAACGGCGCCTGCGTCGGCGGGCGCGTTCAACCCCGGCATCGCCGCCGTGCTGAACGGCTTCTATGCCGCTTCGTCGCGCGATCCCGACGACGCAGCGCATTCTGGGCTTCGCCATCGGCGACGAGACCGGGCGATCCCGCACGGGTTTTCGCTGGGCGAATCCGAAGTCTCGTTCGCCGCCAACATCGATCCCTTGCTCGCGGGCTTCCTCGATTTCTCGTTCGACAACGACAACCAGCCCGATGTCGAAGAAGCCTATATCCGCACCACGCGTCTGGGCGGCGGCTTCACGGTCAAGGCCGGGCGCTTCCTTTCCGGCATCGGCTATCTCAACGAGCGCCATGCGCATGACTGGAGCTTCTCGGATGCGCCGCTGCCCTACCGCGCGTTCCTGAACAACCAATATGGCGACGACGGCGTGCAAGTGCGCTGGCTCGCGCCGACCAACATCTTCCTGGAATTCGGCGCCGAATGGTTCCGCGGCGACGCATTCCCGGCCGGCGGCGCGGCGCAACAACGGCGCGGGCACGGTCACGGCCTTCGTGCACACCGGCGACGACATCAACGACATCGCAGTTCGTAGCTGGCGGCGCTCTCCTATCTGCACACGCAGCGCAGCGATCGCGAGACCGACTGGCCGGCACGGCGACATCTTCACCGGCAACGACGATCTCGGCATCGCCAGCCTGGTCTACAAATGGGCGCCCGGCGGCAATCCGACGGTGCAGAATCTCGTGCTCTCCGGCGAATTTTTCTACGGCCGCGAGAACGGCACGTTCAACGGCGTGCCCGTCGATCAGACCGCAACGGCTGGTACGTCGCAGGGCGTCTATCAGTTCATGCCGCGCTGGAGCGTCGGCCTGCGCTACGCGCAGCTCTGACGATGCGGCGTGCCGGCTCGCGCTTACCGGCACCGACGCTCGACGATTTCGGGCACACGCCCGCGCGCGACGACCGGCGCTGCTCGAATACGACACCAGCGAGTTCGGCCGCCTGCGCCTGCAATACACGCCACGACCAAGCCGACCTGAAACCCAACGACGATCCTGCTGCCAATACACCGTCATCTACGGGCCGCACGGCGCCCACCGTTACTGAGGAGACAACACATGAGAAAACTTCTGATCGGCGCCGCGCTGCTGGCGCTGGCTGCTCGCGACGCCCGGCCTACGCCAATCTCAACGTCTTCGCCTGCGAACCCGAATGGGGCGCGCTGGCGACCGAAATCGGCGGCGACAAAGTCACCGTCTACACCGCCACCACCGGCGCCCAGGACCCGCACCAGATCCAAGCGCGGCCCGAGCCTGATCGCCAGGGCGCGCAACGCCGACATCACCGTCTGCACCGGCGCGGAACTGGAAATCGGCTGGCTGCCGATGATCGTGCAGCAATCCGGCAATCCGAAGATCGCGGCCGGGCCAGCCGGGCGCGTTCGACGCCACCGAGCTCCGTGCATCTGCTGGAACTGCCCGCGCGCGTCGACCGCGCGCAAGGCGACATCCACGCCGCCGGCAATCCGCACATCCAGACCGATCCGCGCAACATGCTCCCGGTGGCGCAAGCCGCTGGCCGACCGCTTCGCGCAGCTCGATCCGGCCAACGCCGCGACCTATCACAGCGCGCTAGGCCGATTTCGAGCAAGCGCTGGAACGCGGCGATCGCGAAATGGCAGGCGCAGGCCGCGCCGCTGCAAGGGCGTGCCGATCGCCGTGCAGCACCATGCGCTGGATCTATCATGGAGAACTGGCTCGGCATGCAGCGAAGTCGTGCCGCTGGAGCCGAAGCCCGGCGTGCCGCCGTCCAGCGGCTATCTCGCGCAGGTGCTGCAGAAGCTGCAGACGCACGCCGGCGAAGTTCGTGATCCGCGCCGCCTATGAGGACGACCGGCCGTCGGATTTCATCGCCGAGCAGGCGCAGCATCCCGGCCGTGGTGCTGCCCTTCACGGTCGGCGGCACGCGACGAGGCGAAGGATCTGTTCTGCCTCTACGACGACACCATCAACCGGCTGCTCGCGGGGCTTGAAGGGATGAACCATGGGCACAGATCGAACTCGGCATCCTGTTTCCCGCGTTTCGTCGCCGGGCTGCTGGTGCTGGCGACGCACGTGCCGCTGGGCCAGCAGGTGCTGACCCGCGGCATCGTGTTCATCGACCTCGCCATCGCGCAGGTGGCGGGGCTTGGCGTCACCGCGGCCGACGCGTTCGGCTTCGAGCCCGAAGGCTGGCGCGTGCAGGCCGCGGCGGTCGGCGGCGGCGCTGCTCGGCGCGCTGCTGCTGACCTGGACCGAGAAGAAATGGCCGGAGGTGCAGGAAGCGCTGATCGGCGTGCTGTTCGTGGTCGCGGCCTGCGTCGAGCTGCTGATCCTCGCCAACAATCCGCATGGCGGCGAGCATCTGAAGGATCTGCTGGTCGGGCAGATCCTGTGGGTGTCGCTGGCCAGCCTGTGGCCGGTGGCGATCCTCTATGCGGTCGCGCTGGCCGTCTGGTTCGGCTTCCGCGCGCGCCTGGGCCAGATCGGCTTCTATGTGCTGTTCGCGCTGGTGGTGACGCAATCGGTGCAGCTGGTCGGCATCTATCTGGTGTTCGCCAGCCTGATCGTGCCGGCGCTGGCGGCGCGGCTGTTCCCGAGCGCGCGCGGCTGGCCGTCGGCTATGTCGTCGGCATCGTCGGCTATGTCGCGGGGCTGGTCGCCTCGTCGCTGTTCGATCTGCCGACCGGCGCGGTCATCGTGGTTGCGCTCGTTGCCGCCTTTGCCTTGGCGGCTGTTTTGCTCCCAAAAATCGCGCGTTGACGGCCGAGGCTTCGGTCTGATTTAGGATACGGTCAAACAACCCCGGGGGAAGGGAAGAACCACGATGCACAAATTTCTGATTGCGGCACTCGGCTCCGCCGCGACGCTTATGTTCACCGCCGCGGCCATCGCCGACGAAGGCATGTGGACCTTCGACAATTTCCCTGTCCGCCGCGGTGAAGGCGAAATACGGCGTCACCATCGACCAGGCATGGCTCGATCACGTGCAGGCGTCGCGCGGTGCGGCTGGCCAGCGGCTGCTCGGCCTCGGTCGTGTCGGCCGACGGGCCTGGTGCTGACCAACCATCATTGCGTCGCGCGGCTGCGCGCAGAGCCTGTCGACGCCGCAGACGCGACTACATCGAAGGACGGCTTCTCGCCGGCGACGCGCGCGAGGACGAAAAGCTCTGCCCCGGCATGCAGGCCGAAATCCTGACCAGCGATCGCCGACGTCACCGCCGCGATCAACGCCGCGACCGCCGGGCAAGAGCGGCCAGGATTTCGTCAAGGCGCGCGACGCCGCGATCGCCGACGATCGAGAAGGAAGGCTGCGCCGGCACGCGAGGCGACAGCATCGCTGCCAGGTGATCACGCTCTACCAGGGCGGCCAGTACAAGCTCTACACCTACCGCAAATATTCCGACGTGCGGCTGGTGTTCGCGCCGGAATTCGCAGACCGCCTTCTTCGGCGGCGATCCCGACAATTTCAACTTCCCGCGCTACGACCTCGATTTCGCGTTTCTGCGGCTCTACGAGAACGGCAAGCCGGTCGCGACGCCGCGACCATCTGACGCTGGACGCCGACGGCGCCGAAGGACGGCGAGCCGGTGTTCGTCGCCGGCAATCCCGGGCGCACCGAGCGCCTGCTGACCGCCGAGCAGCTGGACATCGCTGCGCGACGTCTCGCTGCCCGACACGCTGATCCTGCTGCTCGGAACTGCGCGGCCGCTGATCGCGCTTCAGCGAGGAGAGCGCCGAGCACGCGCGCATCGCCAACCGCGACTCTGTTCGGCATCGAGAACAGCTTCAAGGCGCTAGCGCGGCGAGCACGAGGCGCTGATCGAGCCGGCGCTGCATCGCCGCCAAGCGCACGAGCCGACGCCGAGCTGCAGGCCAAGGTCGATGCCGATCCGAAGCTGCCAAGCCGACATCGGCGATCCCTGGGCCGAGATCGCGCAAGGCGCAAGCCGCACGCAGCGCGCTCTATCATGCCCTATACCATGCATGGAAGCGCGCGCCGGCTATCGGCTCCGACCTCTTCGGCTACGCGCGCACGCTGGTGCGCGCGCGCCGCAGAGCGCGCCAAGCCCAACGGCGAGCGCCTGCCGCGAATATGCCGACGCGCGCCTGCCGCTGCTCGAGAAGCGCGCTGCTCGACGCCGCGCCGGTCTATCCCGAGCTCGAGCAGCTCGCAGCTCGAATTCTGGCTGTCCAAGCTGCGCGAGTAGCTGACGGCCGATGCGCCCGAGCACCAAGACGCTGTCCTCGGCAAGGAGTCGCCCGAAGACGCTGGCGCGCGCGGCTCGCCGCACTCGCAAGCTCGCCGATCCGGCGCTGCGCAAGGCGCTGTGGGACGGCGGCATGGCGGCGGTCAAGGCGTCCGACGATCCGATGATCCAGTTCGTGCTGGCGACCGATGCCGCCGCGCGCGCGCATCCGCAAGGACTACGAGGAGCGCGTCGCCGGCCCGACCGACCGCGCCGCCGAGCGCATCGCCAAGGCGCGCTTCGCCGTCTACGGCACCAGCGTCTATCCGGACGCGACCTTCTCGCTGCGCCTCTCCTACGGCAAGGTCGCGGGCTGGACCGAGCAGCGGCCGCGACGGTGCCGCCGTTCACCTATTTCGCCGGGCTGTTCGACGCGCGCCACCGGCCAGCCGCCGTTCGAGCTGGCGCCGCGCTGGATCGCGGCGCAAGGGCAAGCTCGACGCCGACACCGTGTTCGACTTTCGTCCGACAACGACATCATCGGCGGCAATTCCGGCTCGCCGCTGATCAACGCCAAGGGCGAGGTGATCGGCGCGATCTTCGACGGCAACATCCATTCGCTCGGCGGCGACTTCGGCTTCGACCCGGCGCTCAACCGCGCGGTCGCGGTCTCGACCGCGGCGATCACCGAGGCGCTGACCAAGATCTATGGCCAGGACCGCGCTGGTGGCGGAATTGTCGAAGTAAGATTTCTCCCCCGTTTACGGGGGAGGGGACCGCGAAGCGGTGGAGGGGGCGCACCGCGCCCCCTCCGTCTCGCTGCGCTCGACACCTCCCCCGTAAACGGGGGAGGAAAATTTATTTCTTCTCCGCTTTCATCTGGTCGCCCGCGGTGTCCAGAAGCTCTTGCATCTTGTCGCGGATCGCGGGTCGCTGGCGCGAGACCTTCTTGGCGTCGAAATCGCTTGCGGACCTTTTCGAACACGTCCTCCTCGCCCGGCTTTCTCGAAATCGGCCGCGATCACTTCCTTGGCATAGGCTTCGGCCGCCGCGCCGCGACGCCCATTCTCGCCCGCCGCCCACAGGCCGAGCAGCTTGTTGCGCCGGGCGTAGACCTTGAAGCGCAGTTCCTCGTCATGCGCCCATTTGGCCTCGAAGCCCTTCTCGCGCTTCTCGAACGATCCGCCATGCCATAACCTCTTGATATAGTATTCTGTGATCTCACGATGTCAAGCGAGGCCCGCCATAGCCGGCCGCACGATAGCGCAAGACGTGGGACCCAGGCTGCGAACCCCCTTTCGGCGACGTTGCCCCCGCACGCACCCGCATCCGCTATTTTGCGTGCCCGACGGGGTGGTCGCTGGCAAGGCGCAGCCCCGTTCGCTTTTTGGGCCGCCGCCCACATACTTGGCACAGAGGCCACTGTCCCATGAAACGCCGCAGGACAGATCTACGAGGGCAAGGCCAAGATCCTCTACGAGGGGCCCGAGCCCGGCACGCTGATCCAGTACTTCAAGGACGACACCACCGCCTTCGACGCCACGAAGAAGGCGGTGCTCGAAGGCAAGGGCGTCCTCAACAACCGCATCAGCGAATATCTGATGACGCAGCTGAACGCGATCGGCGTGCCGACCCATTTCATCAAGCGCCTGAACATGCGCGAGCAGCTGATCAAGGAAGTCGAGATCATTCCGCTGGAGGTGGTCGTGCGCAACGTCGCCGCCGGCTCGCTGTCCAAGCGCCTGGGCATCGCCGGAGGGCACGGCGCTGCCGCGCTCGATCATCGAGTTCTACTACAAGAACGACGAGCTGCACGACCCGCTGGTGACGCGAGGAGCACATCACCGCGTTCGGCTGGGCCACGCCCGCAGGAGCTCGACGACATCGTGAACCTGACGCTCCGCATCAACGACTTCCTCTCCGGCCTGTTCCTGGGCGTCGGCATCAAGCTGGTCGACTTCAAGATCGAGTTCGGCCGGCTGTGGGAGAACGACTTCATGCGCATCGTGCTGGCCGACGAGATCAGCCCGGATTCCTGCCGGCTGTGGGACATCGACGACCAACGAGAAGCTGGACAAGGACCGCTTCCGCCGCGACCTGGGCGGCGTGGTCGAAGCCTATTCGCGAAGTCGCGCGCGCGGCTCTGGCATCATGCCGAGAAGTCCGATGCCAGGGCGAAGACAGCAAGGCGCACCGCGAGCTCGATCCGGAGTGGAAGATGGTGAAGGTCGATGAAAGCGCGCGTTTTTGTCACTCTGAAAAACGGCGTGCTCGATCCGCAAGGCAAGGCCATCGGCCATGCGCTGAACGATCTCGGCTTCGGCGCGGTCGGCGAAGTGCGGCAGGGCAAGGTGATCGACATCGAACTGGCCGAGAGCGACGAAGCCAAGGCGCGCGCCAGTCTCAAGGACATGTGCGAGAAGCTGCTCGCCAACACCGTGATCGAAAAATACGAGATCGAGCTGAAACCGATGAAAGTGCTGTTCGTCGCTGCTGCCTCTGTCTTCTCACTGGTCGGAGCGCGCGCAGGGCACTCGATCAACGTCGCCGCCGATGCAATCGGCTGTCGCGCTCGACTCTGCGGCGGACAACGGCAACGATCGGCGTGCTCGTGGCCAGCGGCAAGGAGCTACGCAAGCCATCTCCGCGAACAATGCAGACGCTTCGTTCAGCATGTCGCGTCAACCTGCCGAGAGTGACGATGCAGCGCCAAAGCATAGCGCAGCTCGTACCGACGGACTGTGTCGCTGGAACGGAGCCATTGGATGGCGGGCCGCAGGCTAATGTCGCGATCGGCTGAATGCGGCAGGTCGCGCCGTGGCGATGCTGGCGTCGCATGCAGCGCGATCGGTCGAGCGGTATTTCGCACAGCGGCCGAAGTGAAGCTGGAGGCGCGCGTGAGTACAGCCAATTTCGACGCTGCAACGGTCCAACGTAGGTATGCAGCGCACTCGCGCGGGCCGCATCGACGCTCACTGAATGGCCGGCATGACGCCGAGCCGGAATCGGCCATGAAGCATGACCGGCGATGCAAAGCCCGGCGGGCCAGCGCTGTCGGCGATGGCCAGATGAACGCGACATTCGCTCCGGACTGGCTGCAGGCGTGTGACGGCGCCGCGATGCGCAAGGCGTTGCGCCGAACGCGACGCAGCGCAGCTATGAAATCCGCCGTCATCGTGTTTCCCGCCTCCAATTGCGACCGCGACGCGCAGATGGCGCTGAAGCGATGACCGGCAAGAAACCGCACATGGTCTGGCACGAGGACAGCGAACTGCCGCGATGTCGATCTGATCGTGCTGCCGGGCGGATTCTCCTACGGCGATTACCTGCGCTGCGGCGCGATGGCGGCGCAGTCGCGCGTGATGCGCGACGGTGAAGGCGCAGGCCGAGCAAGGGCGGCGCGGTGCTCGGCATCTGCAACGGCTTTCAGATGCTGACCGAAACGCATCTGCTGCCCGGCGCGCTGATGCGCAACGCCGATCTGAAATTCGTCTGCCGGCCGGTCGACCTGGCGGTCGAGGAAACGCAATCGCGCCTTCACGCGCAAATACGCGAAGGGCGAGCGCGTGCGTTTTCCGGTGGCGCATGGCGACGGCAATTATTTCGCCGACGACGAAACGCTCGACCGGCTGGAAGGCGAGGGCCGCGTCGTGTTCCGCTATGCCGACGGGCGACAATCCCAACGGCTCCGCGCGCAACATCGCCGGCATCCTGAACGAAAAGCGCAATGTGCTCGGCCTGATGCCGCATCCCGAACGCGCCTGCGATCCGCTGCTCGGCGGCGACCGACGGGCGGCGCTGTTCCAAAGCCTGATCGAAACGCTGTCATGAACGCCCGATCACGCCCGCACAATCGTCCGCGAGCACGGCCTCATCGACGACGGAATATGCGCCGCATCAAGCGGCTGCTCGGACCGCGAGCCCAATCTCGTCGAGCTCGGCATCTTCTCGGTGATGTGGAGCGAGCATTGCTCCTACAAATCGACGCGCGTGCATCTGCGCCGCCTGCCGACCAAGGCGCCGCAGGTGATCCAGGGGCCGGGCGAGAATGCCGGCGTCATCGACATCGGCGACGGCGATGCCGTCATCTTCAAGATGGAAAGCCACAACCATCCCTCGCTTCATCGAGCCCTATCAGGGCGCGGCGACCGGCGTCGGCGGCATCATGCGCGACGTCTTCACCATGGGCGCGCGGCCCATCGCGATGATGAACGCGCTGCGCTTCGGCGAGCCGGCGCATCCCAAGACGCGCCATCTGGTGGCGGGCGTCGTGCGCGGCATCGGCGGCTATGGCAATTGCATGGGCGTGCCGACGGTCGGCGGCGAAGTGAATTTCCACACGCGCTATAACGGCAACATCCTGGTCAACGCGATGTGCGTGGGGCTGGCGCGCGCCGACAAGATTTTCCTATCGGCCGCCAAGGGCGCGGGCAATCCGGTCGTCTATATCGGCTCCAAGACCGGGCGCGACGGCATCCATGGCGCGACCATGGCGTCGGCCGAGTTCAACGAAGACTCGGAAGAGAAGCGCCCGACGGTGCAGGTGGGCGATCCGTTCACCGAGAAGCTGCTGCTGGAAGCGTGCCTGGAACTGATGGCGACGGACGCGATCATCGCCATCCAGGACATGGGCGCGGCGGGGCTGACCTCTTCGTCGGCCGAGATGGCGTCGACAAGGGCGGCGCGGGCATCGAGCTCGATCTCGACAATGTGCCGCAGCGCGAAGCCAACATGACCGCCTACGACATGATGCTGTCCGAAAGCCAGGAGCGCATGCTGGCGGTGCTGAAGCCGGGGCGCGAAGCCGAGGCCGAACGCATCTTCAAGAAGTGGGAGCTGGATTTCGCGGTCATCGGCGTCACCACCGACACCAACCGCCTGGTGGTGAAGCACAAGGGCGCGGTCGTCGCCGACATGCCCGGCGAATGGAC
>CAVQZE010000004.1:0-75015 GCA_963718385.1 uncultured Actinomycetes bacterium | reverse complement strand
ACGCACGCCCTTCGTCCCCTCGTTCAGCCCGGCGACGACGCCGCCGCGCCGGGCGACGCGCGCCATCTCCTTCACCATCAGCGTCAGGTCGAGCGCGTGGTGCAGCGTCGCCACGCAGTAGACGACGTCGAAGACGCCGTCCGGGAACGGCAGGTGCTCGCCGTCCGCCTGCACGCGCCCGAAGTCGCCGTAGAACGCGCCGCGGCCGAGGCCGATCTTCTCGTCGACGAGGATGTCCGTCGCGACGTACTGGCAGTCGCGCTCGAGCCAGAACCGCGAGCCCCAGGCCTTCGCCGCGCCGACCTCGAGCACGCGCAGGCCGCGCAGGTCGCCGATGTAGCGGTCGAGCAGCACCTGGAACGAGTGGCCGTTCGCGAGCCACGTCTGGTTGTCCCAGCCGAGCTCCCGGTTCACGAACGGCAGGACGGCGTCCACCTGGTCGTCGGGCTCGTACCAGCCCTCGGCGCGCGCCTTCTCGACCCAGCCCGCCGTCTCGCCGAGCTTCTCCCGGGCGCCCGGCAGATCCTCGTGGAGCATCAGCGGGATCCCGTTCTCGACCGCGAACGAGCGCCCACAGCCGGGGCACGCCAGCGAGCCGCCGGCCTCGTCGAGCGAGGTGCGGCAGAACGGGCAACGGAGAAGCTCGAGGAGCGGCGCGTCCACCTAGTGGCCCTTCAGGCAATACATGCCCGCTTCTGGCCCGCGATCACGCGGCGCGCTGCGGCGTCCTCGGTCGCACCCGTAGTCCAGACTACGAGTGCTCCCTGCGTCCTTGCACCGCTTGGTGCTCACGACCCAGAAGCTAGACGGCATTACCTGAAGGGCCACAGCGCGCCAAACTACCGCAGAGAAGCCGAATGCCGCCGGTGCCCATACACCCGCTTAACAGCACTTCGTTACGCTGGCGCACGTGGTACGAGCCGCAGAGACCGCGCGGCTGAGGCGCGCTGCCCCGTGACGGTCGCCGCTGCTGCACTCACCGCGCTCCCCGCAAGCCTGCTGACGATCTGGGCGCTATTGCGTACCCCGGCTGCGCACATCGTCGTCGCCGCTCCCCGCGCCGACCGCTGGCACAAGAAGTCCACGCCGCTGCTCGGCGGGCCTGGGATCATGGCCGGGCTGCTCGTCGCCGTCGGCGTCGCGCTCGCGGCGCATCTGATCCCCGCGAGCCGCGAGCTCGCCGGCATCGTCGGCGGCTGCGCGATCCTCTTCACCGCCGGCCTGCTCGACGACATCTACCGGCTCCCGCCGCTCGCGAAGATCGCCGCCCAGGCCGCCGCGGCGGCGCTCGTCCTCGCGGCCGGCGTCCGCGTCGAGATCCTCTCCAACGACATCCTCGCGACCACGCTCGGGTTCCTCTGGCTCGTCGGGATGACGAACGCGTTCAACCTGCTCGACAACATGGACGGGCTGGCCGCGACGCTCGCCGCGATCGCCTGTTCGTTCTTCGCGATCGACGCGTTCACGATCCACCCCAACGACACGATCGCGGTGCTCTCGCTCGGCGTCTGCTTCGCGTGCCTGGGCTTCCTGCCGTACAACCTCCGGCTCAACCGCCCCGCCGCCGTCTTCATGGGCGACAGCGGCAGCCAGGTGCTCGGCTTCGCGCTCGCGTCGCTCGGCCTCGCGGCGAGCTGGACGGTCGCCGGCTCGACGGTCGCGACGCTGCTGCTGCCGATCCTCGTGCTCGCGGTGCCGATCCTCGACACGACGCTCGTCACCGTCGTCCGACTGTTCGAAGGGCGGCCGGTCACCGAGGGCGGACGGGACCACAGCTCGCACCGCCTCGTCTATCAGGGACTGTCGGACAAGCGCGCCGTCGTGCTCCTCTGCGTCGTCTCCGCGGCGCTCGGGCTGACGAGCCTCGCGTACAAGGTGCTCGACGACACGTTCGTCACGCTCGCCGGAGTGCTGATCACGTTCGCGTTCCTCCTCCAGTTCGGGAGCTACCTCGCCGACAGCGGCCACGTGACGAAGCCGGACGGAGATCGCGCGCCGTCGTTCGCGCGCTCGCTGCTCGTCCACCGGCGGCGGCTCGTCGAGGTGCTCGTCGACTTTGCGCTGATCTGCGCGTCGTTCGTCGCCGCGTATGCGATCCGCATCCACGGCGAGGGGACCGTCGTGGGATCGCACGATCCTCCACCTCGCGCTGCCGATCGTGCTCATCGCCCGCTACATCTCGTTCATTGCGTTCGGCCTTTACCGGAGCGTCTGGCGGTACGCGGGCGCGCGCGACGCCGTCAACATCTTCGCGGCCGTCGCCGTCGCTGTGGGAGCGGCGTTCCTCTTCATCTACCTCGACGATGCCGCTCCGACGGCTTCCCGAGCGGCGTCTTCTTCATCGACATGCTGCTCTGCACGATGCTGATCGGCGCTGCTCGGTTCTGGGAGCGAGGCATCGCGCACGCGCTCGTCGACGCTCGTCGGCCGCGCGCGACCAGCGACGCGATCTCATCGTCGGTGCCGGACGGAGCGGGCGGAGCCTGCTGCGCGAGCTGCGCGAGACGCCGGGCGAGCGCGTGATCGGCTTCGTCGACGACGATCCGCGGCTGCGCCGCCGCCGCATCCAGGGCGTCCAGGTGGTCGGCGGCGATCGAGGAGATCGGCTGGGTGCTCGGACGGTTCGAGCCGGACGCGGTGCTCGTTACGATCCCGGAGGCGCCGCGCGAGCGCCTCGACGCGATCATCGAGGCCTGCTCGCGCGCCGGCGTTCCCTGCCGTTTCGTCCGCCGCG
This sequence comes from uncultured Actinomycetes bacterium, assembly GCA_963718385.1. Taxonomy (GTDB): domain Bacteria; phylum Actinomycetota; class Thermoleophilia; order Gaiellales; family Gaiellaceae; genus Palsa-739. The sequence continues at coordinate 72,281 of CAVQZE010000004.1, read as the reverse complement.
AGATCGACCTCGATCCCGGCGTCGTCCTCGGCGCAGCAGTCGAGTGAGCGCGACGGCAACTCCTACCTCGCGCGAGGCCGAGTCCCGCGCAGTTCCCGAGCGGACGCTCAACGACCGCATGATCGCCGTGCTCCCGCTCGCCGAGCGTCTACGTCTGGCTCTGCATTGTCTTCCTCGTCGAAGCATGGAACCGCGTCACGCCGTGGCTCTTCACCGACGAGCTCGAGCTGACGCAGCTGTCGCGCTCGATCGCCGCGACCGGACACGCCGCGCGGCGCGGCGAGGCGCATTCGTTCGACTCGCTGTACACCGTGATGACAGCGCCGATCTGGCTGATTCACGACGTCGCGCAGGCGTACTCCGGCGGTGAAGTACCTCGACGTCTTCGTGATGGCGTCGGTCGTCTTCCCGACGTACTTCCTCGCGCGGATGGTCGTCGGCCGCAAGTGGTCGCTCTTCGCAGCGGCCGGCGGCGGGCGCGATCCCGTCGCTTGCGTACTCGTCGTACATCGTCGAGGAGACGCTCGCGTATCCGTACGCGGCGCTCTGCTTCTTCCTGATCGCGAAGGCGCTCGTCGGGTCGCAGCGAGGGCGGTCGTGGGGCTGGGCCGCCGCGGCGGTCATCGCCAGCGCTCATCGCGCCGCTCGGTGCGCGGCGAGCTCGTCGTTGATCCCGATCGTCGCTCGTCATTCGCGGTCCTCTTCGCGCGTCTGGTCGAGCGCTGCGGCGCGCGCGGCGGCGCGACTGGTCGTCCGGCGACTGGCTCGGCGTGTCATGCTCGGCTTCGGCGCGGTCTTCATCATCAGCGGCTCGCGACGCATCACTCGCAGCAATGGTACGGCGTGACGACGTACTGGAAGCACGGCTCACTCGTCCTCTCGGGCGACTGGGCCGCGGGATCGCTCGCGATCGGGCTCGGCGTGATCCCGCTCGTCGCCGGCTGACGTCGCTCTTGCCGCGCGCCGGGCGAGGAGCCGACGCGCGAGCTGCGCATGTTCCGCTGCGTCACGCTCGCGGGGCTGATCGGCGTCGGGATGTACACCGGCATGAAGGCCGCGTATCTCTCGACGGTCTTCGCGACGCGCGTCGAGGAGCGCAACCTCATCTACATCGCCCCGCTGCTGCTCATCGGCACCGCGATCGTGCTCGAGCGGCGGCGCGTCAACTGGTACGCGCTCGCGGCCGCGACGGCGTACGCCTTCTATCTCGTCGTCGGCACGCCGTTCCAGATGGGCGTCCAGCTCTACTCGGACGCGCTCGGGCTGTCGATCCTCCAGCAGGCGAACCGCTACCTCTACTGGACGCCGACCATCGGCCAGTGGGTGCTCCTCGCGCGTGCTCGCCGGCGGGGTCGTCGCGGTCGCTGCGCTGCGCGCTGCTGCGCGGACGCACGCGGCTCGCCGGCGTCGATCGCCGCGGTGCTCGCGGTCGGCATCGTCGGCTGGAACCTCACCGGCGAGATCGGCGCCGCCGCGGGCACGAACTCGATCAGCCGCGACGCCGCGGCGACGCTCCGCCATCCGTTCACCTGGGTCGACGACATCACGCAAGCAGCAGCCGACGATCTATCTCGGCGAGGGAGAGGCCGACCAGAACCCGGAGTGGATGCTCGAGTTCTGGAACCGCTCGATCGTCGCCGTCAGCAGCTTCGACGGCACCGTCGGCGGCCCCGGGCCGGCCGGCGCGCCGAACCTCACGGAGAACGGGTCGCTCTACTGGACGCGCCGACCCCGCGAATCCCGGACGGCAGTACGCCTACGCCGTCGAGGACTATCCCTGCGTCGACTTCGCCGGCACGTTCGGCGGCAGGCACTACTACCGCGCCGGCGGCGGCGACGAAGGTCTGGCACCTCGTCAAGCTGACGCACCCGAACCGGCTGCGCGCCGTGTGCATCGGCATCTACCCGGACGGCTGGAGCGGCGCGGCGGACAGCGCGTACTACCGCTTCTCCGACGGCAAGAACGGCTGGCTGCGCGTCGTCGTCTCACGCAGGGACTGGGGCGGCCCGACCGGGCCGAGCCCGGTCCACATCCTCTCGCGCCGCTCGTGATCACCGACGACGCGCCAGCCGGCGCTCAGCCGCACGACGAAGACGATCGACGCTGACGATCGACAGCGGTCAGACGAAGGTCTGCTGGCTCGCGCGCCCGCCGACCGCTTCGGCGCGGCGGTGCGTCGTCCAGAACAAGTTCGTCCCGCACCAGGTCGACCCGTCGTCGAGCGACGTGCGCGTCGCTCGGCGCGGAGGTCGAGCTACCGGTTCTTCAGACGCGCCGAAGCACGTGACGCCGAACACATGTAGGTGAACCGCGGCGGAGCACGAGCCGGGCCAGCGGCCCGCTCCGCTCCAGCTGCACGCAGCAGCCCGCGGCCGCGGCGCGTGGGTCTGCGGAACGAAGAACGGACGGAGGTCGAGCCGGTCGAAGCCCGCGGCGCGCGAGATCGGCGCGGACGTCGTCGAGCCGGTACTGCCGCGGGTTCAGGTCGAAGACGAGCTTCGTCTCGGTGTAGCCGGCGATCCGCGCGAGCAGCGCGCGGCGGTCGCGCGCGTAGTAGATCGCGCGGAAGATCGTCGTCGCCTGCACCGGTTCCGCCGGCTCGTAGTCGTTGAGGTCGGCGCTGCACGACGTCGCGGCCGCGGCGCGTGCGCCGCCGCGACCATCTCGGCGCTCGCGTCGACGCCGCGTACCGCTGCTCCGGCAGGAAGTCGCCGAGGCCGCCGTCGCCGCACGCGAGGTCGAGGACGACGTCGCCGGGCGCGAGGCGCGGCCCGAGCGAGACGACGAGCTCGGCGCGCGCGCGCGAGGTACGCCGCCGCGTCGGCGTATGCGTCCTCCGTCCAGTTGCCGGCGCCTGTCCGCGTACTTGTCCCAGCTCGCGTCATCGCAGCGCGAGCAGCCGCTCGGGATGCTTGCGCAGGAAGCGCAGCATCGCGCGCGCGTGCCAGATCGTGTGCCGCGTGAGGAAGCGCTTGTCGATCACCGCCGCGTACTCGTGGTGCACGACCGCGGCGGGGACGTACCACCGCTCCCAGCCGGCCTGCGCGGCGCGGTAGTTGAGGTCGATGTCCTCGCAGTACATCCGGAAGCCCGCGTCCCAGCCGCCGATCTCGTCGAGCATCGCGCGGCGCAGGAGCAGGAACGCGCCGAGCATCGTGTCCGTCGGCACCGGCTCGTCCGGCCGCTCGTCGAGCAGGTAGTGGCGCTTCTGCCACTCGAGCGGCGGGAAGAGCTTCCGCAGCGGCGTGCGCCGGACGATCGTCCCGCCGACCGTCGGGAAGCTGCGGCGCGACGCCTGCCAGGTGCCGTCGCTGTAGAGCATCCGCGGACCGGCGGCGCCGCAGCGCGGGTGCTCCTCCATGAACGTGCGGAGGATTGCCACGGCGTCCGGGTCGGCGATCGCATCGGGATTGACGATCAGCACCAGCTCGTGCTGCGTCCGTTCCGCGCCGAGGTTCGCGTTGGCGGCGAAGGAGAGCGGCCGCGCGTTCTCCAGCACGCGCGTGTCGGGCGGCAGCTCGGCGGGGACGCTGCCGGGGATGTTCGCGATCACGAGCAGCTCGTCGACCTGCGGCGCGAGCGGCGGCAGCGACTGCTCGAGCTCCGCTGCGTGGCCGTGCGAGATGACGACGGCGGAGACCTTCATCCGAGGACGTCCTTGTAGACGGCGACGGTTGCCTCCGCGGTGCGCTCCCACGAGAAGGTCTCGGCGCGCGAGCAGCGCCGCCCGCGACCACGGCTCCGGATCGGCGAGCACCCACGCCACCGTCTCGGCGAACGCTTCGGGATGCGCGTACGCGACCGCCTCGCCGCCGACCTCGCGCACGGCTGCGTCCGGCGTCGCGACGACCGGCGTGCCGCACGCCATCGCCTCGGCGACCGGCAGGCCGAAGCCCTCGTACTGCGTCGGGAACAGCAGCGCCGCGGCTTCCTGGACGAGCCGAACGAGCTCGTCCTGGGTCACGAAGCCGCGCACGTCGACGCCGCGGCGTCGCAGCTCGGCGGCGAGCGTCGCGTCGCGCTCCGGGCCGACGACGACGAGCTTCCGTCCCGGCGGCTTCCGCGGCGTCGGCGGCGAGCAGCGGGTTCTTCCGCTCCTCGATCGAGCCGACGAGGAGCAGATAGTCGCCGCGCGTCCCGCCCGGATGGAACGCCGGGTCCGGTGCGAGCGGCGTCACGACGATCTTCTCCGGCGCGGCGTCGTAGAGCTCGATCAGATCGTCCTTCGTCCGCTGCGAGATCGCGATCACGGCGCGCGCGCGATGAACCGAGCGCGGGACGACGACGCGGAACATCGCCGTCTCGCGGGTGCCCATCAGCGAGCGGTCGCGCTCGAACGAGAGATCCTGCACGGTGAGCACGCCGGGGCAGGACAGCACGAGCGGGAGCGAGTGGACGAAGTGCGCGAGCGCCGGACGCAGCCGGCGGAGCAGCAGCGGCACGCGGACCGCCATGCGTAGTTCCTGGAACCGCGCCGGCAGCTCGATCGGCTCGACGCCCGCGGGAACGAGGTCGGGCCGCCGCGTGATCGCCGCGATGCGCAGCCCGCCGGCGACGGCCGGAAGCGCGCGGAGCAGCTGCGCGACGTACGTCTCGTCGCCGGTGCGCTGCCGGCCGAGGACATCGGCGTCGACGACGACGAGTGGGTCGCTCATGCCGCCGCCTCGCGGTAGACCTCGAGCGTGTCGCGGGCCGCGTCGTCCCACGAGAACGCGCGCGCACGCTCGATGCCGCGGGCGCGCAGCTCGTCGCGGCGCGCGATCGCGTCCTCGATTCCCGCCGCGATCGCGACCGGGTCGAGCGGGTCGACGAGCACCGCTGCGCCGCCCGCGACCTCCTCCGTCGCGCCGCCCGCAGACGTGACGACGGGCGCGCCGCAGCCCATCGCCTCGCGCGATCGGGATCCCGAAGCCCTCGTAGAGCGACGGATACGCGACGCAGAGCGCGCCGCGATACAGCCGCGCGAGCTCGTCGTCACCGACCTCGCCGAGCCACGTGACGCCGTCGCCGCGCGCCTCGACGTTCCCCCAGCCGCGCGCGCCCGCGACGCGCAGCTCGACGCCGAGCCGCTTCGCCGCCTCGACGACGCGCGCGAGATTCTTGCGCGGCTCGAGCGTTCCGACCGCGAGGACGTAGTCGCCGTCCGCGCGCGGTCCGTCGGGCGTGAAGACCGCGTCGACGGCGTTCGGCACGACGCGGATCTTCTCGCGCGGCACGCGCAGCACGGACTCGAGCTCGCCGGCGGTGAACTCCGACACGGCGATGATGCGGCGCGCGTCGCGGAGCACGCGCGGGACGACGCGGCGTGCTGTACTCGCGCGTCCAGCGCGGAAAGGCCTCCGGATGACGGAACACGGCGACGTCGTGCACCGTCACGACCACCGGCGGCGACGCCGCCGCGCACCGGCCCGCGATAGGTCGGGCAGTGGAGCACGTCGGCGCCGCGCGCCTTGTGCGAGAGCACGTGCGGATACCACGCGAGGTCGAGCCAGAGCGTTCCCGGCGCGCCGCGCGCGTAGCCGCTCACGCGTCGAAGGCTCACGTCGCGCTCGAGCCGCGGCAGCAGCGCGCGGAGATAGCGCGCAGTTCCGGCGCGCGTCTGCGCGAGCGCCGTCACGTCGACGGCGACGTTCACGCCGCAGCCCGCCACGCGGCGAGATGCGCGCGGCCGTTGGCGAGCCACGTGAACTGCTGCGCGTGCTCGAGGCCACGCGACGCGAGGTCGTCGTGCTCCGCCGAGCGCCCGCTCGATCCCCGCCGCGATCGCCGCGGGATCGTCCGGGTCAACGCGCACCGCTGCGTCACCGCACGCCTCGTCGAGCGACGGATGCGACGACACGACACACGGCGTACCGCACGCCATCGCCTCCGCGACCGGCATCCCGAAGCCCTCGAACAGCGACGGATAGACGAACGCGCTCGCACCGCGGTAGAGGCGCGGCAGCTCGTCGCGCGACGTGTAGCCGAGCCGAACGATCCCCGGCGCGTCGAGCTCCGGCTGGTCGCCCCAGCCGGCCGCGCCGACGACGACGAGCGAGAGCTCCGCCGGATCGAGCAGCCGGTACGCCTCGACGAGGCGCGCGAAGTTCTTCCGCGGCTCCAGCGTCGCAACGGCGAGCGCGTACGGACGGCCGCCGGCGACCTCGAACCGCTCACCGCCGGCGGAGAAGCCCGGCTCGACGCCGGGATACGCGACGTGGATCCGCGCGCGGTCGACGCCGAGCGTCGCGGCGACGTCGTCGCCGGTGAAGCGCGAGTTGACGATCACGACGTCGCACGCCTCGGCCGCGTGGCGGTACTTCGCGCCGTGCATCCGGTGCGTGCGTGCGTGAACCCATTCGGGATGGTGGAGCGGCACGAGGTCGTGGATCATCGTCGACCGGATCCCCGCCCGCTGCGGCGGGTACATCCAGTCGCTGAAGTGGAAGACGTCGCAGCGCGCCGGCGAACCGCTCGAGCGGCGGCGTCCCGGCGCGGCTCCACGCCGTGCGGAACGCGTGCGCCGCCGGCAGAACCGGCAGCCGCCGCTCGACGCCGATTCCGTCGAGCGCCGACTCGATCTCACGCTTGCCGCGCGTGCTCGCCGGCGCGAACGCGATGACCTCGTCCGCGCCCGCCGACGCCTCGACGATCCCGAGCAGCGAACCGCGGATGTAGTTCCCGACGCCGGTGCGCTCGTGCGACAGCGGCGACACGTCGACGACGATCCTCACCGCGTCGGCGAGAAATGGATCGTGTCGAAGTGAAGGCCGAGCAGGCGCGGGTCGTTCAGATGGAGCTTCGGGTAGTCGATCGGGCGACGCGCGGGCGAGATCGCGAACGTCGACCTGGCAGACACCGTTCTGCGGCGTGAGCGGGAACGTGAACGTGCGACCGGACGTCGTCGACGGCACGCGCAACGTCCGCGTCGGCGTCGTCCCGGTCACGCGTCACCGTCTGCGTCGTGTTCCTGAACAGGCGCGCGTCGCTCTCGACGGTCACGGTCAGAGCGCCGCCCGTACACGACGAGCGCGTCCACGTCAGATTCGGACCTGACCATGGGTGGAACGCGCCGGGATAGAGACCGCTGACCTGCGTCGTCGCGCGCGCCGGGCCGGTCACGCGGTAGAGGACGAGCTGCTTCGCCGGGTCGCGTGCGACGGCTTTCCCGACGAGCTGCACCGAGTTCGTCGTGAGGACGTAGCGCTCGGCGATCGGGTTGCCGTGGCGATCGTGGAGAACGCCGGTGCGCGAGTCGACCGAGACGGGGATCGACGGCATGTCGCCCGGGAGCGGTGTGCCGAGGTCGTAGACACGCGCGACGCTGCGGTTCCAGAACTCGTTCTGCCAGACCGACTGCTGGTTGCCGCCGGACCAGAGCACCGCGACCTTCGCGTCGCGGCCGACGGCGTTGTCGATCCAGCTGTTGTCGGAGCGGCCGATGCCCTGCGCGAGCGCGCTCTTCGAAAGGCTCGGCGGCCCGTGCTTCCACGCCTCGAGCGGGATCCACGTCGCGACGAACCCGAGCGCGACGACGATCGGCAGGACGGGAGCCCAGCGACGCGGCAGCCAGAGGAACGCGGCGCCGAGGCCGATCGACACGGCGACGACGACCACGGAGACGGTGCGCGATGCTCGCCCACGCGTCGCCGACGTACCACCACGGCTGGAAGCCCGAGCGTGTCGGATTCCGCCGTGATGTTGAGCAGATGCGCGAACGGAAGCGCGCCGGGCAATGCGGCCGCGACGCCGGCCGCGGCGACGGCGGCGCGCGGTGGGCGCGGCTGGCCGCGTTCGATCCACGCGAGCAGCGCGACGAGGAACAGCGGCGCGACGTAGAACATGTTCCGCTCCTCGACGCGAAGCGAGTAACGCGACGCGAACACCGCGACCTCGAGCACGAGCCACGCGGAGAGCGACACCGTCACGGCCGCGAACACGCGCAGGCGGCGGTCGAGATGCCGCGCGTTCGCGACGAGCACGATCACCGCCGCGAACGGGACGATCCAGAGGTAGAGGTCGAGCTCCGCAAGGTGGAGGATCGAGCCACTTCAGCGACGGCCAGAAGTGGTAGCCGCCGCCGGTCGTCTTCGAGTAGTTGCCGAGGATGTGCGTCGGCGAGCGGCCGAGCGCGACCTCGACGATCGCGACGAGCGCGGCGCCGCCGACGACGATCCCGTACAGCGGCGCGAACGCCTTGAGGCTCCGCGGCCGCCCGCGCTCGATCCATGCGAGAGCGAGCGGCGCCGTCAGCACCGCCGGCGACGAGCGCGACCGTCTGCGCGCGCGTGACGAACGCGAGCACGCACAGCCCGAGCACCGCGAGCTGCCGCGCGAGCGTCGGCTTCTCGAGCATCAGCGCGAGCGCGAACGCGAGCCAGAGGAAGAGCGGATAGAACGCGTTCTCGGTCATCAGCGTCCCGACGTACGCGAGCGACGGGATCGCGACGGCGAGCGCGGCAGCGGCGAGCGCGGCGGACGGGCGGACGACGCGGCGCGCGAGCAGATACGCCGGGAACGACCGCCGACGACATCAGCGAGCGCGTTGAGCACGCGCGCCCATTCGTAGACGTCGTGCATCGAGCCGAAGATCGCGTACGCCGGCGAGAGCAGCAGCGGATAGACGAAGCCGTAGTTCGCCGTGCACGCCGCGGATCAGGAAGTGGCCCGTCGCGGCGAAGCTCCGCGCCATGTCGGAGTAGACGAGCTCGTCGACCATGATCCACGGCGACGACGACGCGAAGACCGAGCGTCGAGCTGGACGGCGACGGAGACGGCGTACAGCCCCGCGAGCCAGAGCCACATCGGCCAGGTCGGCAGGAGCCGCGTCCCGGTGCCAGGCACCGAGACGTGGCCCGCGGGGCCACGTCCGTCCGGCGAGACGAGCGCGGCCGCGCGCAGCTCCGGCGCCAGCAGCTCCGGCTCGACGCCGGTGTCCGCGGCGGCCGCGGCGACCTCGCGGAGGACGCCTTCGCGCGACGAACGCGTCGCCCGCGGCCTCCTCCAGCGCGGCGGCGTAGAGGCCGGCGACGCGGTCGAGATCGTGCTCCCGCTCGACGTACGCGCGCGCGGCGTCGCCCATGCGCGCGGCGACGGCGGGATCGGCGAGCCGCGCGAGCGCCGCCGCGAGCGCGTCGACCTCCTCGTCGCCGCCGACGGGAACCTTCAGCGCGACGTCGTCCGGCAGCTCGGCGAACCAGCCGACGTCGCTGACGACGAGCGGCTTGCCGAGCGAGAGCGTCCGGATCGCGCTGCCCGACGTCTCGCCCATCGTCGGCGCGCGCAGCAGCACGCACGCGTCGCACGCCGCCATCAACGACCAGAGCCGCGCCTCCTCGACGTACGGCTCGCGGATCACGCCCTCCGCGTCGAGCCCGATCCGCTCCAGCCGGCCCGCGAGATCGAAGCCGGGCGCCTCCGAGCCGACGAGCAGCAGCCGCGCGCCGGGATGCGTCGCGCCGCAGCTCGGCGAACGCGCGCAGCAGCTGCGGCATCGCGCTTGCTCTCGTTCAGGTGCCCGAAGCAGCCGATCAGCGGCGCGCCGTCGACCGGCCGCCGGCTCGACCGCGGGCGCCGGCCACGCCGGATGCGGGATCCGCCAGAGCGGCCCGTCGTAGCCGTGCTCGCGCGCGTGCGTCCTCGACGTAGTGCGAGTGGACGATCACGCCCGGTCGCGCGGTCGAGCACCTCGCCGGCGAGCGGGAACTCCTCCGGCCGCACCTCCCAGAGCGGCGGCACGCGGCCCTCGAGGACGCCGTAGCCGAGCAGCCGTCCGGGCACGCCGGCCTCGCGCTCCATCGCGGCGAGATACGCGTGGCCGTCCTTGCGCCCGATCGTCATGCCCGCGACGAGATGGTGGATCACCCAGTCGTGCAGAACGACGACTCCCGGCTGCCGGCGCAGCGCGTCGACGATCCACGCGTGCGCGTCCGGGTTGTTGCCGATGTGGTAGAGCGAGACGTCGGCGCCGCCGACCGGCCGCGTGCGACCCGGGCGCACGACCTCGACCTCGACGAGCTGCTCGAGCGCGGGCAGCAGCAGCGCCGAGTAGTCGGCGATGCCGGACGTATCCGGCGGCAGCGGTGAGAAGTAGGCGACCTTCACGTCAGGCGACGGCGGCGAGCAACCGGTCGATGCACGAATCCCACGTGACGCCGCTCGCCAGCTCGCGCCCCGCGCGGCCGAACGTGCGCGCCTCGTCGGTGTGCCCGCGCAGCCACGCGCAGCGCGCGCGCGACGTCCTCGGCGCTCGGCGCGACGACGAGCCCCGTCTCGCGGTCGTGGACGATGTCGAGCGGACCGCCGGCGTCGGTCGTCGTGAGCACCGGCTTCTCGGAAAGGAACGCCTCGAACGGAACCATCCCGAAGTCCTCGTCGACAGGCGCGTAGTAGACGCCGAGGCAGCGCGCATAGAGATCGGCGAGCTGCTCGTCGGAGACGCGGCCGGCGAACTCGGCGCGCCCGTTGAGCCCGCGGTCGCGCGCGAGCTGCTCGAGCCGCTCGCGCTCCGGCCCGTCGCCGGCGATCACGACGCGCAGCCCGGGCTCGGCCGCCGCCGCCTCGAGCAGCAGGTCGATCGCGCTTCGCACGGTCGAGCCGGCCGACGGAGAGCACGAAGTCGTCGTAGCCGTCGCAGCGATACGCGAGCGGCGCGGGCGGGTGCGGCATGATCTCCGCCTCGAGCCCGGTCGAGCCGCGCAGACGGCCGGCGACGTTGTTCGACGTCGCGAAGATCTTCACGCGCCTCCGCCGAGCGCCGTGCGCTCGAACGCGAGCACGCGACGCCGCAGCGCGCGGTCCTCCGCCGACTCCGAGAACTGTCCGAGCTCGGTGCGGTCGAAGTCCCACGCCTGCCGGAACTGGTGCACGAGCCAGACGACCTTGCCGCGGATGGCGAATCGCATACGACGGGAACTTCGTCGCGATCACCGCGTCGATCGGCCGCCCGTTCGCCTCCTCGAGATCGAGCAGCCGCCAGAGAAACGCCTGCGTCAGTACGCGCTCGCCCGGATACCACTTGAACGGCACGGTGACGAGCTCCGCCTCGTGGTCGCGTGCGCGCAGCTGCGCGACGAGGTCGTCCGCGAAGATCTCCGCGCCGCCGCGCTCGAACGGCACCTGCGGAATGCAGACCGCCAGCCTCACCGCCGGCTCTCGAGCTCGTCGACGCGGCGCGTGAGGTCGTCGACGAGCCGGAGCAGCGCGTCGTTGACGATCCGCTGCTCGGCGAACGCGGGCTCGACGTACCAGCGCATCGACTTCCGCAGGACGCGCTTCACCTGGAACGCGAGCCAGCCCTTCGGGCCGGGCCGGCGCTCGAGCGGCACGTCGGCGCTGACGGGCCAGAACCGCTCCGCGAGCCCGCGGGTCGCTGCGAGGTCGCGGGAGTCCGCGGTCGACCGCCTCCCGCAGGCGCGCGTAGACCTCGTCGACCGAAAGCTCCTGCTGCTCAGACATTTCGCCGGGATTGTAAAGAGGCGGTGTTACGAACTCGTGAGCGGACGGAGGCGCTCGCGGGCCGAGTCGACCAGCAGCGCCACCAGCTCCTCGAAGCCGACGCCGGGCTCCCAGCCGAGCCGGTCGCGGGCGCGGGAGGCATCGCCGACGAGGTGGTGGAGCTCGGCCTGGCCGCGGAGCAGCGACGGCTCGACCCGGACGTGGGCCTGCCAGTCGAGGCCGACGTGCGCGAACGCGAGCTCGACGAGCTCCTGCACCGAGTGGAGCGACCCCGTCGCGATCACGTAGTCCTCCGGCTCGTCCTGCTGGAGCATCCGCCACATCGCGTCGACGTAGTCGCCGGCATAGCCCCAGTCGCGCTGCGCGGAGAGGTCGCCGAGCGGCAGCTCCTGCTCGAGCCCGAGCGAGATCGCCGCGGCCGCGTGCGCGACCTTGCTCGGGAGAAAGTTCAGCGGGCGGCGCGGCGACTCGTGGTTGTAGAGGATTCCGCTGCTCGCGTGGAGCCCGTAGCGGCGGCGGTACGAGCGGATGATGAAGTGCCCGTACGCCTTCGCGACGCCGTACGGAGTGACCGGGCGAGAGCGGCGTCGCCTCGGTCTGCGGCACCTCCGACGGCTCGCCGAAGATCTCGCTCGACGACGCCTGGTAGATGCGGATCCCGGAGTCGACCGCGCGCACCGCTTCGAGCAGCGACGTGACGCCGACAGCAGCGAACTCCGCGGTGACGACCGGCTGCTCCCAGGAGATCGGGACGAACGACGGCGACGCGAAGTTGTAGACCTCGCGCGGTGCGTGCTCGGCGAGCACGGCCGCGAGCGCGTCGCGATCGAGCAGGTTCGCCTGCACGAGCTCGATCCGGTCGCGCACTGCTTCGAGGTTCGGGTACGCGTCGCCCGGAGCGGTGCGGACGATCCCGACGACGTCGTAGCCGCGGTCGAGCAACTGCTCGGCGAGATACGAGCCGTCCTGGCCTGCGATTCCGGTGACGATCGCGCGCGGCGCGCTCAATTCAGCCCCCGTACGTACGCCCACGCCTCGCGCAGGCCGAGCGCGCGCAGCGCGTAGATGATGCCCGCGTACACGATCGCGCCGACCACGGCCGCCGGGATCGGCTGCAGCAGCAGCGAGGCGCCCCAGAACGCAAGCAACGTCGCGCCGCCGATCACGACGACGAGCCGGCCGAGCCCGGCCGCGGCGATCTTCAGCGTCTGCATCGAGATCGTCCAGATCAGCCCCGCGGCGATCACCGACGCCGCGATGCCGAGCGCGATCGCAAGACCCTGGAGCCCCCACAGCGTGCGCAGCCCGAGCCCGACGGGAATGCAGATGACGAAACCGATCAACGCGAGCGGCACGAGCGTCCAGCGTTTCTCCGCGACGAACACGAGCGGGAACGTCACCGCGAAGCAGACCCACGCGAGCATCCAGAGCGCGAGGTAGACGACAAGATGCCCGAGCTCCTGCCCGACGCCGCCGCCGTATGCGCTGCCGAGGAGCACGCCCATGATCCGGCCGCCGACGAGCGCGACGATTCCGGCGACCGGCCCGGCGAGAACGAGGCTGATCCACGCCGCATCGACGATGTGGCGGCCCGCCGCGACCGGGTCGATGCCACGGCGCGTCAGCGGCGCCGACGAGATCAGCCCGAGCGAGAACGCCGTCGCGCCGACGATCGTCGACGCGGCGAGATACGCGTACGAGAAGCTCGAGACGCGGCCGACGCCGAGGTATGCGGCAAGCCGCAGCGCAAGGAGGTAGCAGCCCGACAACGCGACGGGGACCGCCGCGCCCTGCACGAGATGCCACAGCCGCGGCCCGATCTCCAGCCGTTGCGGCCACGGGCCGCCGAGCGCTCCCCGCCGCATCAGCGACACGACCGGGACGGTCAGCGCGATGGTCGCGTTGACGCCGAGGCCCCAGGCGAGCGCGACGACGCCGTGCTGGTCCGCGAGCGCGGCGAACACGACCAGTCCGGAGATTCCGCCGAGCGCGAACCCCGCCGCCGCGGTGCCGTAGCTGTCGAGTGCGGCGAGCGCGCCGGCACCGAGCGCTGCGAGGAGCTGCACGAACGCGGCCGGCACGAGCACGACGAGCGCGCGGGCCGCAACGTGCGCCGCCACCGGCGGCAGCTTCCCCGTCAACAGGTCGCCGAGCTGCGTTGCGAACAGCGCCACGAGCAAGGCCACCGGGACCGCGAGCGTCAGGATCGCGATCCCGAACGCACGGGTCTCGCCGCCGAGCGTGCCGAGCTCCCGCGCGCGCGTCAGGTCCGGCACGACGACCATCCGGAACGACTGCGCCGCGAAGACGAGGACGATGTAGACCGCGTACGCGCCGAGGAAGCCGTCGGTCTCCGCCGTGCGGCCGAACTTGTGCGCGAGGAGCGCTCCTGCGCCGGCCGCGGCGATCGCGATCACGATCTGGGCGAACCCGGTCAGGAGCCCGCTGCGGACGGCGCTCCTGCGCTGCGGGGGGCTGGCGGCTTCCACGCCCCCGATCAAAGCAGACACAGCGGGACGCTCACGGTTCCGTAACGGTCCCGCGATACCCTTGGCCCGTGCGTGTCCTGGTCACGGGCGGAGCGGGCTTCCTGGGCTCGCACCTGGTCGAGCGGCTCCGTGCGGACGGCCTCGACCCGTTCGTGCCGCGCCGACGCGACTATGACCTGACCGTCGCCGCCGACGTCGAGCGGCTGTTCGCCGAGGTCGAGCCGGAGCTCGTGATCCATCTCGCCGCCGAGGTCGGCGGCATCGGCGCGAACCGCGCGAACCCGGGCCGCTACTGGTACGCGAACCTGATGATGGGCGCGCACGTGCTCGAGCAGAGCCGCGTCCACGCGACGCGCAAGGTCGTCCTGATCGGGACGATCTGCGCCTATCCGAAGTTCGCGCCGATCCCGTTCCGGGAGGAGGACCTCTGGAACGGGTACCCGGAGGAGACGAACGCGCCGTACGGCGTCGCGAAGAAGGCACTGCTCGTCGGGGCGCAGGGCTACCGTGAGCAGTACGAGCTCGAGACCGTCTACCTGCTGCCGGTCAACTTGTACGGCCCGCGCGACAACTTCGATCTCGAGACGTCGCACGTGATCCCAGCGCTGATCCGCAAGATGGTCGACGCGCAGGAGCGCGGCGAGCGCGAGATCGTGCTTTGGGGCGACGGCTCGCCGACGCGCGAGTTCCTCTACGTCGACGACTGCGCCGAGGCGATCCAGCTCGCGTCGCAGCGGTACGACGGGCCGGAGCCCGTGAACCTCGGCACCGGACAGGAGATCGCGATCCGCGACCTCGCCGAGCTGATCGGCGAGCTCACCGGCTTCGACGGCGACATCGTCTGGGACACGTCGAAGCCGAACGGCCAGCCGCGCCGCCAGCTCGACGTCTCCCGCGCCGAGGAGCTCTTCGGCTTTCGCGCCCATACGCCGTTGCGCGCAGGGCTCGAGCAGACGATCGCCTGGTATCGAACCCACCAGCCGGCGGAAACCGCCGCGTCGTGACCAGCGTCGCGTACGACGCCGGCCGCCGTGCGTGGGGAACGGTCCCGCGCGTCCGCGCGTGGCTCGAGAACGTGCGCCCGGTCGTGCTGCTCGCGCCGGCGATCGCGGTGCAGTGGCTCGTCACGCTCGGCCTCGCGCTCGACGTACGCCACAACGGCTGGCTCTTCTACCAGGGCGGCGACCAGCTCTGGTACTACGGCAGCGGCTGGCTGCTCGGCCACGGGATCGCTGCCGCGCACCGTCGTCGGGCCGCTGCTCTCCGTGCTCGACATCCCGTTCGCGCTGGCTCGGCGGACCGACGCTCGTGCCGGCGCTGCCGGCGATCGTCCTCGTCAACGTCCTCGTGCTCGCGCCGATCGCGCTTCTCTGCATCTTCGGGATCGCGGAGCGCATCGGCGGCCGCGTGTTCGGGTACTGGGCGACGCTCTGCTGGATCGTCGTCCCGCTGATCGGGATCAAGTACACCGACCTCGGCTACCACCAGATGTACACCGAGGTGACGCTGCCGCAGTCCTACGGCCTGACCGCGATGGCGGACTTCCCGTCGATGGTCGCGCGTGCTCGTCTCGGTCTACTTCACGTTCCGGATCCTCGACCGGACGGACTCGATCGACGCGCCTCGCCGCGGGGCTCGCCGCCGGGCGTCGCGATCGGGATCAAGCCGGCGAACTCGGTCTTCCTCCTCGGCCCGATCCTCGCGCTTGCGTACCGACGGCGGTGGCTCGGCGCGCGGGTACATGTCGTAGCCGGCCTCCTGCCCGCAGTCCTCACGCTCGCGCTCTGGAAGTACCGCGGTCTCGGCGACCTGCCGCTCTTCAGCCTCGGCGCGGAAAAGCGCCCTTGGCGCTCGGCGCCGGCGCACAGGTCGTCGCGCTCAACCCGCTCCATCAAGTACGTCCAGTTCAACTGGGTGCAGCTGAACAAACCTCCTCGGAATCAAGGAGCACTTCTGGAGCATGCGCGTCGTCGAGTGGCTCGTGCTCGCAGGCCTCGTCGGAATCCGCCGCCGTTCGTTCACGCCGCGTTCCTGCTCGTCGGCGGCTGGTTCGCCGCGTTCATCGTGACCAAGGGGACGTACCCGCAGGCGGGGATTCCCGGCGGCAGCCTCTTCCGGATCATGATGCCCGCGTTCCCGGCGTTCATCCTCGGGCTCGCGTCGCTCGTCTATCTCTGGCCGCGCGGCCGCAGGCAGTGGGCGGAGACTCCGCCGACCCGCTCGGCGTTCCGTCCGAGGACGCGATTCGCGCTGCTCGGCGCCGCGGCCGTCGTGTTCGCCCTGTCGCCGTTCGTCGTCATCGCGGCCGCCGAGCCGTTGCACGGACCGAACCCGCGCGCGTACGAGGTGGACGTCTTGATCCGGACCGTCGACCCTGCGCTCCGACTGACGGCGGATGTCGTCGGCGACCGGGTCCTGCTCCGCTGGAACGCATCGCAGCCGTCGGCCGCGAAGGTCGGGTACCACATCTGGCGCTCCGGCTCGCCGGACGGCGGAGCCGTGTGCACGCCCGTCCCCGGCGGCAGCGACAACTGCACGCTCACGATGCGCGACCTCGGCTCGCCGCGCGGCAGCGGTTGGGTCGACCGGCCCGGGAAGGGGACGTGGACGTACCGGCTCGGGCTCTCCGCCAGCTGGCTCGCCACGCCGGACACGGGTGACGTGTACTCGGTCGGCCCGCCCGTCCGGGTTCGCGTGCCGTGACGAATCGGACGCGCGACCTCGCCGTACCGGTCGGCCTCGTCGTTGCAATGGCGCTCGCGGTGATCGGCGCGCGCCACGCTTCACCGTCGGCATCGTCGCCCGTGTCACCGGCAGGCGAGCCGTGGCACGCGTTCTGGACGTGGGGCGTCGTCGCGGCGTTCGTACTGTGGGTCGCCGGAGCATGGGTCGCGCGCGGAGGCGCGTTCTCGCTGCGCGCCGCGATTGTCGTCGCGGTCGCCGTCCAGGCGATCGCGCTCGCGGCGCCGCTGCTGCTCTCGAAGGACGTCTACCTGTACTGGGCGCAGGCACGGATTCTGCTCGTGCATCACGCGAACCCGTACCGCGCGACGCCGGACGACTACCCGCGCGACCCGGCGCACGGATACGTCTCGGAGATCTGGCGCGCCCGGCCGGCGCCGTACTGGACCTGCGTGGGAAGCGCTCGGCAGCGTCCCGGCGGCGGTGAGCGGCTCGTCGGCGCGGACGGCCACGATCGCGTACCGCGTGCTCGCCGTGCTCGGCGTGCTGGCCGCGGTCGCCGTCGTCGCGCGAAGGACGCGCAACGCCGCGGCCGTCGCACTTCTCGGCTGGAGCCCGGTCGTCGCGCTTCACTACGGCGGCGGCGGTCACGGCGACGCGTGGATGACCGCGTTGCTCGTCTTCGCGGTCGCCGCGCCGGCTCTGTCGTCGGGCGGCGCCGCCTGGAGCGTCGCGGCTGCGTTCAAACCGATCGCGGTGATTCTGCTGCCGCTCCATCTCGTGGCGCGGCGGTTCCGTGCGCCGCGCAGATGGTGGATCGGCCTCATCGGCGCAGCACTCGTCGTCGCGGTCGCGTCGACTGCGCTCTTCGGGCTGCATTGGATCGGAGCCGCGACGGCAGGAGCGCACGAAAGCTCACCGCTCGGAGGCGTCCATGTGCTCGGCCAGCTCGGCCTCCGCCATCGCTACGCGGTCGTAATCGGAGGCCTCGTCTTCGTCGCTGTCTATCTGGTGCTGCTTCGAAGCGCGTGGCGCACCGGACGCGCCCGGCTCTCGCTCGCGGCCACGGCCCTGTGTCTCACCTCGAGCCTTCTGCGTCCGTGGTACGTCCTGTGGCCGCTCGCCCTTGCGGCCGTCGAGGTGGACGAGCTCGCGGCCGTCGCGGCGATCGCCCTTTCCGGCTACGTCCTGTTCGCCGACGCAGTGCCGTTCTAGTCGGCCCGGGAGCCGAAGAGACCGTCCGCGATTCGGGCGGCGTTGGCCATCACCGTGAAGGTCGAGTTCTTCGCGGGCAGATACGGCAGCCCGGACGCGTCCGCGACGTAGAGATTCTCGTACGGCCGGAGACGCCCGTCGGGCGTGCAGGTGAGATCGCCGCCGGCTGCCTGCATCGGCAGCGTTCCGCCGTAGTGCGCACTCGATCCTCGCGGCAGCACCTGGCTGGTGTGGGGCGGGACGAAGCAACCGAGCTCGCGCAGCGTCTTCCTCGCGACCCGCATCGCCGACTCGACCTCCCGTTCGTCGCCGCCGGAGGCATAGCGCACGACGAGCTCGCTCTCCGCGCCATCGCGAGGGCGGATCGTGACGACGTTCTCCGATCGTCGCGTCTCCGGGAGCCAAAGGTTGACGATGCCGAGTGCGGCGTGCACGGATCGAAAGACGCGAATCGCGGCCCGCAGGTCGATCGGCATGGTCTGCAGGACCCGGTGCACCTGGCCGGATTTGAGAGTCGTGATCTGCGCATGGAGGTTCGCTGCCGCGTTCTCCTCGTCTTCCACCGTCATCGCGACCTGGTGGTACTGGTACGCGTCCTCTTCTGCCGCGCGTCCCACGAGCCTCGGCGTGACGAACGGAACCGCGAGCTGCCGGTTGTCCATGAGTCCCGGGAGCGCGGCGATCTCGCCCGTCGCCGCATGGACGGAATCGAGCACGATCTTCGCGGTGTTGAGCGTCCCGGCGCCGAGCACGAATGCGCCGCCGCCGAAGCGTTCGCCCGACGCGGTCTCGACATGGGTGACGCGATTCGCATCGTCGATCGCGCAGATCCGGATCCGTTCCTCGGACACGTAGCGAAAACGCGGGTATGAGAGACATTGCCGAAGCGTGGCGCTCGCCGTGTAGAGCGCGCCGACCGGGCAGCCCCAGAAGCAGCGGCCGAGATACCCGCACGGCTCGCGGTCGTTCAGCGGCTTCGTCAGCGTCGCGATCCGCGATCGGCCGACGTAGACGCCGCGTCCGTTCAGGCGCGAACGCCGCCGCGCATATCGGTCGAGCAGCAGCTTCGAGTGGGTGTCGAGACGCAGCGGCGGCAGAACGTCGCCTAGCGGGGCGAACCGGTCGAGGTCGTCGTGCTCGCCCGAGATCCCGATGCGCGAAGCGATCAGCGCGTAGTACGGCTCGAGCTCGGCATACGTGAACGGAAACGACGCCAGCTCGGCATCGTTGAACCGGTACACGCCGCCGGTCCAGGCCTCCGCGAGGCCGCCGCGCGCAAACGACACGTACGGCTTGAAGCCGTCCGCCGCGACCGAAAATCCCTCCTGCGGCGAGAAGACGTACGACTTCGACGGAGGAAAGCCGAAGTAGCCGGCCGTTTCCGCGGCGTACACCGTTCCCTCGCCGTGCGGGCCGAGAAAGTACTCCGCCGGATCTTCGAGCTCGTGGCGAAGCTCGCGGAACGTCGCCTCCGGGTGCACGACCGGGCGGCCTGTGCGGCCGACGTCGATCATCGTCACCTCGAGTCCGCGTTCGAGCGCGGAGAGCGCGACATGGACTCCCGTCGGCCCGGAGCCGACGACGACGACGCTATCGCCGTCGGTCACTGAGCATCCGCGGCGGGGCGAACCGGACGACGCCGACGGCGGCAGCGAGTCCGAAGCCGGCGATCGCCGCGAACGCGCCTGCGATCCCCGCCGGCACCGTGCCGCTCAGATCGACGTCGGTCTCGGACGACTCGAGAATGGCAACGACGAGGACGAGCTTCTGCCGAAGCGGCGAGTGCGGGGCGGTGAGACGCGACCACGCGTCGCCGATGCGCGCACGACGCGGGTTGCGGCGCGCAAATTCGAGCACGCGCGCGTCCTCGTCGACCATGCCGCCGGCGAGGACATACGGGATCGACGCGTGGCCGTCGACGTACTTCTCGACCGTGTACGAGCTCGGGCTCCTCCCGATCAGATAGCGGCAGAAGACGTCGCATTCCCGCCGGAGCTCCGGCACTCCCGCTCGGTCCGGCGACGCGCTCGCCACGCTGTCGTGCGCGAGCGCGGTCAGCTGCCCCGCGGTCGCGGGGAGGACGCCGAACATGACGTGCTCAAGCAGGCCGATGACCGCACGAACCGGTCCGAGCGGAAGGTGGACGATCCGCCGGGCGCCGTTCGAGCGAAGAAGCTCGTCGTAGGTGAGCGTCTCCGGGCCGCCGAGCTCCGTGATCCGGGGCTCCGGGTCGCGCTCGCCGGCGAGCGCGACGAGCGCAGCCGCGAGCTCCTCGACGTCGAGCGGCTGCACGCGCGCGCGTCCGTCACCGACGAGGACGGACACCGGGCCTCCGGCTGCGCGGGCAAACACCTCTTCGAGCGGGCTCCCGGCGCCGAAGACGACGGTCGGCCGCACAATCGCGTACGAGAGCCCCGACGTGATCACGAGCTCCTCGGCCGCGGCCTTCGATCGCGCGTAGCGGATAGTGGCCCTTGTCGTCGAACCGCGCGGCGACGGAGCTGACGTAGACGAACCGCTCGACCGAGGCGGCGGCAGACGCCTCGACGAGGAGGCGGGTGCCCTCGACGTTGACGTCCGCGTAGCGGTGTGCCGGCTGCTTTCCGGTCGCGGCGGCGAGATGGACGACGGCGGCCGCGCCGCGAAGAGCGTCGTTGTACGACTCGGGCTCCAGCAGGTCGCCGACGACCGCGTCGGCTCCGTCCGGGAGCGACGCGCCGGCCCTGACGAGGCAGCGCACCGGCCCGTTCCACGAGCGGACGAGCTGCCGCACGACGCTTCGCCCGACGAAGCCGGAGGCGCCGGTGACGAAGACGCCCTCGGGCGCGGCGCTCACTTCCGGCCCCGTACGCCACCGCGTTCTCGAGATTCACGCGGTGTCGGAACCCGGTGTCGAACGCGTGGCGGATCCGTGATCCGCGTAGAAGACACGACCGATCACTGCCGCGCGCACGTGGTAGCGATCGAGATTCGCGAACACCGACTTGGGCGTCAGCTCCCCGATGTACAGACGCGTGAACGTGCTGTCGACCATGTCCGGCACGACGCGCCGGTGCGCGTAGTACGCGACGATCGGCATGTCCGTCGCGACGATCTCGTCGGGGCGCGACGCGGCGCGGAGCCACGCGGCCGCAGCGTAGATATACGCCGGCTGAGCAGGAACTCTGGCCGCCCAGCGGTGTTGCTGGTAGCCGCCGATCACGACGAACGCGATCGCGCCCACCGCGCATGCCGCGCCGACGCCCCGCGGAGCTCGCGCCGCTGCAACTCCGATCCACGCGCCGGCGGGCAGCGCCAACGCCACGGCAAGCGTCACGAGATGGTGCGGGAACAGCGGCTTCAGCGCGAGCACGAACGCCGCGGCACACGGAACGAGAAGCCAAAGCACCGCGAGGACGCGCACCTCCTGCGCACGCCGGAGCACGAGCCATACCATCGCGACGACGCCCGCCGCGAAGAGCCACGCGAACGGCGTGTGCCAGTCGAGGTAGTGCCTCAGCACGTGGAGATTCGCGCGTGTGCTCCAGTGCTGGTTCCCGAGCGCCGTGACGTGGTAGCCGATCACTCCGTGCGCGATCGGACCGAGCTCGTTGCGGTACGCGAACACCTCGGCGCCGAGAATCGCCGCGAAACCGAGCAGCGACCAGAGAACGAGCCGCGTGCGTCGAATCGCGATCACCGCAAACGGGATGAGCACCACGAGCGCCGACAGCTTGATCGAGACCGCACACGCAAGCAGTACTCCTGCGACGAGTGCGAGCACCCGAGAGCCGCGGTTCCGATACCCCCAGAGCGCGCACGCAAGCGCTGCGATCGCGAGACGGCCGCCGACGTATCGCCCTCGATCTGCGACGCCTGAAGCGGGTACGGCGGCGCCACGACGAGAAGCCCGGCGGCGAGGAAGGCAGGCCACGGCCCGAGGCGACGCGCGCAGGCCCACACCGCGACGACGCCGAGCAGCGCGATCCCGATCAGCGCGACTCGAATCCCGGTCTGCGAGTTCCCGAAGATCCAGGCGAGCACCTGCAAGAGGCCGTACCAACCGGGCGGCTGATCGGCGTAGACGTCCTTCCCGAGCACGAAGCCGTGCCGAAGATCCGTCAGTGCCGCGAGGTAGTTCCCTTCGTCGTAGTTCGTCGCCGCGTGCAGCGGAATCGAGAAGATCCAGCCGGCGGCGACGAGGAGGCAGAGCAGCGAGACGGCCTCCAGAAGGATCCGCCGCGTCCGCGTGCTCGAGCCGGCGAGCCATCTCTCACGGACGGACGAAGGGGGCGACGGATCGCCGACCCTCGCGACCGGCTGGGGCCCGATGCCGGTCACCTCGTGCGCCACCCGCGAAGCCTAGCCGAGCCACCGTCGAGATTGGGCTCCTCACAGCCGACCTGTCGGGGCGAACCGCTACGTTTTGCGCATGCTCAGCGTCGTCTCCCCGATCTACAACGAGCGCGAGTCCGTCGCCGAGCTCGTCCGCGCGCCTGACCGCCGCGCTCGCGCCGCTCGGCGCGTACGAGCTCGTCCTCGTCGACGACGGCTCGACGGACGGCTCGTGGGACGCGCTTGCGCGGCTCGCGGCCGCCGACGACCCGCGCGTCCGCCTGCTCCGCCTCTCGCGCAACTTCGGCCACCAGGTCGCGCTCACCGCCGGCGCTCGACGCGGCGCGCGGCGACGCGGTCGTCCTCATCGACGGCGATCTCCAGGACCCGCCGGAGGTGATCCCCGAGCTCGTCGCGCGCTGGCGCGAGGGCTTCGACGTCGTCTACGCGGTGCGCGCCCAGCGCGAAGGCGAGTCGTGCTTCAAGCGCTCGCGCGCTCTGCCTTCTACCGGCTTTCCGCCGGATGACGCGCGATCGACATCCCGCCGACGCCGGCGACTTCCGTCTGCTGTCGCGCCGCGCCGTCGACGCGCTCGCACGGATGCCCGAGCGCAGCGCGCTTCCTGCGCGGGATGACGAGCTGGATCGGCTTCACGCCAGACCGGCGTCGCCTACCGGCGCGACGCGCGCTACGCGGGCAAGTCCAAGTATCCGCTCGCGCAAGATGATGCGGTTCGCGGTCGACGGCGATCACGTCGTTCTCGATCGCGCCGATCCGCCTCGTCACCGCGCTCGGCGTCGTGGTGCTCGTGTTCTGCATCGGCGTGCTCGCGTGGACGCTCTACATCCGGTTCTTCACGGCACGCGCCGGCAGGGCTGGACGTCGCTGCTCGCCGTCGTGCTCCTGCTCGGCGGGATGCAGATGCTCGGGATCGGCATCGTCGGCCAGTACATCGCGCGCATCTTCGAGGAGACGAAGCAGCGGCCGCTCTACTTCGTCGCCGAGACGGTCGAGCGGCGGGACGCTCGACGCCGCGCTACCGCCGACGCGAGGCGACGCGGTTCCCTGAGCTCCGTGCTCGAGCAGCGCGAGCCGCTGCGCGAGGATCGTGTTCTGGTCGGAGAGCCGCGAGATCACCGTCGAGTAGTGCAGCAGCACGACGAGGATGAACAGGATCCCGACGGCGAACAGCACCGCCGGCGGATAGCTGCGCACGCCGACCCAGCCGGCGATCGTGTTCAGGCCGCCGCGCCACGCCGAGAGCGCGCATGAGCACGACCCCGGTGAGCAGCCACAGCAGCGCGTAGCGCTCGCGCAGCCGCCGGCTGCGGATCAGCTCGAGCACGACGAGGACGAGCGCGAACGACGCGATCGCGCCGACGATCGAGACGTTGAGCGGAGTCATTGCAGGTCCTCCTGCGGGACGACGTTGCGGCGGAACAGGCCGACGAAGAGCGCGAGCAGCACCTTGACCATGTAGTAGACCGAGCGCGAGCGCGGTGATCGACGACTGGCCGCCGCCGCGCTCGCGCATCGCCACCGGCACCTCGCAGCAGGCGCAGCCGGTGGCGGTGCACCATCACCGTCGCCTCGACCTCCGGGTAGTCGTGCGGGTAGTCGCGCGCGAACAGCGCGATCCCGCGGCGGTTCAGCGCCTGGAAGCCCGACGTCGTGTCGGTCACGCGCTGGCCGACGATCCGCGAGACGACGCGGCGAAGATGCGGATCCCGATGCGCCGCGCGCGCGACGAGCGGTAGCCGTCGCCGTCCTGCGCGGCGAAGCGCGAGCCGACGACCATGTCGGCCTCGTCGCGGAGCACCGGCTCGAGGATCGCGCCGAGCTGCGCGGGTCGTGCTGGCCGTCGCCGTCGATGCGCACGGCGAGGTCGTAGCCGTGCTCGCACGCGTAGCGGAAGCCGGTCTGCATGGCGCCGCCGATGCCGAGGTTGAACGGGAGCCGGAGCACGTGCGCGCCTTCGCGGCCGCGACCTCCGCCGTGCGGTCGATCGAGCCGTCGTCGACGACGACGATGTCGAGGCCGGGGTCGAACGCGCGCAGCTCGTCGATCACGCGCGGCACGGTGTGCTCCTCGTTCAGCGCGGGGACGATCGCGACGCGCGCGCAGCGCGCCGAGCGCCGACGGGATCGCGGCAGCGCCGGCGGCTCAGTCGACCGCGCCGGCACGCCGAGGTCGAGCAGCTCGAGCAGCCTGCGCGCGCGGTGCGCGTACGTGTGCTCGTCGAGCACGCGCTCGCGCGCGCGGCGGCCGAGCTCCTCGGCCTGCGCCGGGATCGGCGAGCAGCTCGCGGTACGCCGCCGTCGCCTCGTCCGCGTCGCCGACGACGAGCAGCTCGCGGCCGGGCTCGAACCAGCGCTCGATCCCCTCGTACGGGTTCGAGACGATCGCCGCGCCGCATGCCGCGAGCTCGAACGGCCGGCACGTCGACGACGCCGTAGACCGTCGCGTGCGAGCGCCGCGTGACGTTGAGGTTGATCCGCGCCGAGGAGATCGCGCGCGAGAACACGTTGAACGGGAAGTCGCCGAGCAGCGCGCGCGCGGCCCGACGTCGCCCTGGAAGTCGCTGCCGCCGAGCGCGAAGTCGACGTCCGGCAGCGCGGCGGCTCGGCTCGCCGACGAGCTCGCGCATCCACTCGCGCCGGAACTTGTCGCCGTAGCCGTAGAAGAAGACGTCGAGCTCCTTCTCGACCGGCTGCGGCGCGAACAGCTCGGGGTCGGCGCCCCAGAAGAGCGGCTCGGCGCGGCGCGCGCCCAGCTCGAGCAGCCGGCGGGATGCCGCCCTCCGAGTTCGAGAGCACGAGGTCGTACTCCGACGGGTCGGCGCCGTGGTAGTAGTTGAAGCCGGTGTCCATGCCGCCGAACTCGGGCAGGCTCATCGGCACGTCGCCGTCGTAGAAGATCGACCGGCACGTCGAACCGCTCGCGCAGCGCCGTCGGGATGCCGCGGAAGTGGCTCATCGGCACGGTGAAGACGACGACCGCGTCGACGTCGCGCTCGCGCTCGAGGATCGACTCGATGTGGCGGCGCCAGCGCGGCGTGACGGTGCGCCAGATCACCTCGCGGACGACCTTGTCGGCGCGCGCGTCCTCCGGGTCCGACTCGGCGCGGCGCAGGTAGCGGTCGCCCTTCAGCCGCGCGACGGTGTCGCGCGCGCGCGGCGAACGCCTCCGCCTCGCGGTAGCATCGGGTTCGGCGCGGTCCGCCACCACGGCGACTCGACCGGCCGCCCGCGGTACGGCGTCACGATCAGGTCGATGCCGGCCTCGTGCCATCCCCTTCCAGAGCTGCCACCACGCGGGCGTGCAGCCGTACCGGAAGTCGAGATCGACCGCCGAGGCGACGGCGAGGATCTTCGGCGCCTTCATCGCGCCCATTCTGACGATCGGACATCTGAATCGGTAAAGGGCCCGGACGCGCGTGGTACGGTCGCCGACGTGGCCGGGCGCCGACTCCGACTCGCGATCGTCGCGGGCGTTCGTCGTCAGCCGCGCGGCCCTCGTCGCACTGGGCGTCCGCTTCGACATCTCGCTGGCCGGTCTACTGGCAGCCCTCGACGTCCGGCTGCTTCAGCATCACCTCGCGCAGAGCCTCTGCCTCCACTCTCGCCGCCGGCTTCCCTCCTCGTCGGCTCGCGCTGGCTGTCCGCCCACGTTGCCGCGCGTTCCATCTGCTGTTCCTGTCCTCGCCTCGCCGCGCGCTCGCGCTCGAGGTCGGCTGGGCGGCTCGGCTTCCGCCCGTGGCTGTCGGTCGCGCTGCGGGCTCCTCTCGTGTGCCCCGTTCTGCTCGTGTACGGACTGGCTCCAACGGTACTCGTCATGACGCTGCTCCTGATCGCGGCGTTCACACTGACGCAGTTCGCGCGCGTGTGGCGCGTGCGCTGGGCGTCGCATTCTTCTCGATCCTCGCGCATCGTGTACACGCGCTCGTCGTTCCAGATCGAGTGGTTGCGCTGGTCATTGCATGCCTCTGCGTGATCGGCGCGACAGGTGCGACGATCCTGAAGCGGCCGCGGTGCCGCTGCTCATCGTCGTGCTCTCTACGCCGAACGCCGTCATGTTCGGATCCACGACGTCGTCATGATCGGATGGATCTGCCGATCACGCTCTGGTCGCACCGACTCGGGAGCAGCGCTTGTCGACGAGGGAAGCTGTCGCGCGTCGCGCTCATCGACCCGTTCGCGGCGCTCTCCGACTACAAGGGGCTCGTCCGCCGGCCCGCACGACCGGCGTCCCGCGCTCGACGACGCGACGAAGGCGAACGGGCCGTAACCTCAACAACCTCGAGTACATCCATCTCTCGCACATCTACCTCCGCCAGGCGCTGCTGTTCATGCGCTACGACCCGGCGGGCTACGCCCACGGATCGGCAAGGCGCGGGGAAGCTCTCGGTGCCCGCGACCGACTACTCGTACGTGTACCCGCAGCGGACAAGATCCGAATCTGGGACCGGGTCTTCAACGGGATTGTCTACTGGCGAACGCCCTGGTTCACGGCATCGGCTTCGGGCTCGTGCTGATGTACCTCGTCACGGCGCTCTGGGGGCTGTGTTCTTCGTCCGCGGCGCGCGCCGCGGCAGCGCGTCGCCTGCGGCCGCTGCGACGGTCTTCATCTGGGCGACGAGCATGTACCTCCTGCTCGTCGGGTCGCTGACGGACTTCGGCGAGAACGAGCGCGTCCACCTCCCGATCGACCCGCTCGTGCTCGTGCTTGCGGCGCTTGTCGTTCGCGACGGCGTCCGCCGGCTGCGTTAGCGCAGCGCCGCCGCGTAGCGGCTGCAGTCGATCGCTCCGGCGCGGGCGGCGTACGTGAGCTGCTTGAACACGTCGTAGCTCGGCTTGTGCGAGCCGTCGGCCCAGAGCAGCCCCGACTGCCAGCCGGGGAGCGAGATCTCGTCCGTGAGCTGGAACGAGTAGAACGCGGTCACGTACGGCTGGCAGGCGGCGAGCGAAACGGCGTCGCGGAGCTGCTGCGTCTGGCTCGGCGCGCGCGAGCCGGCGGGCGGAAGCGGGCCGGTCTCGGGCGGGCTGTCGGCCGGGAGCGCGAGCTTGTCCGGCTCCGTGCCGCGGTAGAGGCCCGCGTGCGCCGCGTCGGGCTTCGTCTGGAAGCCGTCCTCCGTGTACCAGATCGAGACGCAGCGGCCCGCGACGCAGCGGCCGGGAGCCGGCTGCGCGGTGCCGGCGAACGCACTCTGGTACGCGGCGACGAGCCGCGCCTCGTCGCCCTCGCCGATCACGCGCTTGTCCGCGTGCTTCTTCCACGGCCGCTCGGCCGCGTTGAGCGGATACGGGTGATGGTCGATCGTGTCGAAGATCGGCGTCTTCCGCCCCGACGCGCGGTACGCCTTGCCGAGCGCCGCGATGAACGCGCCCGGCGACAGGCCGGCGTGCGTCTTCGCGTGCGGATTGTCGTTGCCGTTCGACGAGGTCGCCGGGCCGACGACGTTGATCGACTGACGCGCGGCGTGCAGCTCGTCGTAGCAGAGCGCGGCAGTCTGGAAATACGCCTGCGGCGACGCGGGCGTTCCGTCGGCGTTGAACTGCGGCTGCCAGTACGCGCTCGAGTTCGGCTCGTTACCGATGATGATCGACGTGATCTGCGGATACGCGAGCACGAGGTGCGCCGCCGCCTGGCAGAACGACTGCCGCGAAGCATCCGTCAGCGGAACGTCGCGTGCGCGGCCGGGATAGAACGCGACAACGACCTGAACGTCCCAGCCGTGCGCGTTCTCCGCGAGCGTGTGCACCGCGTCGGCGTAGCGCAGGCCGCCCGGGCTCCAGATCGCGTTGACGCGCACCGTCCGCAGACCGAGGTCGAACGCGACGTTGAGCGAGTCGATCGAGTGGTAGATGAAGCTGTCGTCGACGAGGCCGAGCTGCAGCGGCTTCGACGGCGCCGTCGCAGCGCGCGCGGCGCCGACTCCGGCGACGGCGGGCAGCAGCGCTACGCACAGGAGAAGAACAGCGGCGCGCCGGAGCCTCAGTACGCTCCTCGTCGGGCGAGCACGGCGGGAAGCGTCTTCGCGAGGATCGAGATGTCGAGCCAGATCGACCAGTTCTCGAGATAGTAGAAGTCGAGGCGCACGAGGTCGTCGAAGCTGAGGTCGATCCGGCCGGACACCTGCCACAGCCCAGTCATCCCCGGCAGCACGAGGTAGCGCTTGCGGTGCCAGTCCTCGAGCTGGACGTAGTCGCGCAGCGGCAGCGGGCGCGGCCCGACGAGCGACATCTCGCCGCGCAGAACGTTCAGCACCTGCGGCATCTCGTCGATCGAGTAGCGGCGGAGGATCCTGCCGACCTTCGTGACGCGCGGGTCGTCCTTGATCTTGAACAGCGGGCCTGACGCCTCGTTCGACTTCTCGAGCCCGGCCTGGCGCTCGGCGGCGTTCGTGTACATCGAGCGGAACTTGAACATCCCGAACTCGCGCTCGGCGAGCCCGATGCGGCGGTCGCGGTAGAACACCGGCCCCGGCGAGTCGAGCTTGACCCAGATCGCGATCACCGCCCACACCGGCGACGCGATCACGATCAGCAGCGCGCTGACGACGATGTCGAACGCGCGCTTCACGGCCCAGTCGAGCCCGGCGACGACCGGCGGCCGCAGCTCGAAGAGCGGGACGCCCTGGCCGGCGACGTACTCCGCGCGCTGCCGCAGCAGCTCGGCCGTCGTCGGCGCGAGCCGCACCTTGACGCCGTAGCGATGCGCCTCCTCGACGAGATCGAGCAGCTGCTCCTCGCGGAGGTCGACGCCGCTCACGATCAGCTCGTCGAGCGGCTGCTCCTGCAGCACGGACTTCAGGTCGGAGAGCGTGCCGAGTACCGGCAGCCCGCGCGACCGCGCCGTCGGAGGAGAGGACGCCGACGAACTCGTAGTCGATCCCGCCGCGGCCCTGTCCCGAGCACGCGGCGGAGCGCGACGAGCCGGTCGCCCTCGCCGACGAGCACCGCGCGCCGGCGCGCGCCCGCGACGCGCCAGACGTCGCTCGTGACGACCTCGTAGCTGGAGCGGAGGAGCGAGATGACGATTGCCGCGAGCACGAACGCCGTGACGTAGAGCCCGAACGTCGTGTGCTGGTAGCCCGTGCCGACCGCGAACGCGAGCGTGATCACCATCACGAGCAGCAGCGACGAGACGACGCGCCCGGCGCCGCCGCGCTGCTCGCGCGGTGCGTAGAGACCGGCGCGCCAGAACACGAGCACCGTGACGAGCACGAGGAACGGCAGCCATTTCTGCTCCGCGTCCCACGGCAAGCCCCAGAGGATCGGCCGCTCGCCGTAGTAGAGCTCGCGCAGGACGAGCGCGAGATACAGCGAGCCGGCGAGCCCGGACAGGTCGACGATGATGAGCGCGGCGATGCTGAGGGCGCGGCGCGCGAACCCGCGGAGCTGGCCGAACGACGGCACCAGGCGCACCGAGCGGATGTCCGCGGCATGCTGCGGAGGTCCGGGCGGAGCGGCGTCACCGGCGTCGTCGACGTCCGGGTCGCCGCGCCCGACAACAGGCTTGGTCGCCACGAGGCGTCGATTCTACCCCGCTCCTGTGAGGAGCCTGCGGGTGGCCGCGGTACGCTGGATCGCCGTGCGCACCCGCACCGCCGCCCTTCTCCTCGTTGCCGCGACGGCGCTGCCGCGCCTCGCTGCGCTCCTGCACGTCCGCGGAACGCTTGTCTCCGCGAACGTCGACAAGGGCGACATCTTCGCGCGGATGTACCTCGCCAACGGCACCTACGGCTTCATTCCGGGCCACCCGTCGGCGTACACGCAGCCGCTCTACGGCTGGTTCCTGATCCCGCTCTACTGGATCTTCGGCCGCCACTGGGAGGTCGTCGGGCTCGCGCAGATCGCCGTCGCGGTCGGCACGACGCTCATCGTCTGGCAGATCGGGCGGCGCTGGCTGACGCCGACGATCGGGCTGATCGCGGGCCTCGCCGTCGCGGTGCATCCGTACCTCGTCTGGCACGACGTGCACATGAACCGCGAGATCCTCGACCATTTTCTTGCGGCGTCGACGGTGTTCCTGACGTTGTGGGCGGCGGAACGGTTCGGGTGGAGGCGTGCGCTGCCGCTCGGCGCGGTGCTCGGGGTCGCGATCCTCGGCAACGTCCGGCTCGACGCGCTGCCGCTCGTTGTCATCGCATACCTGCTCGTTCGCACTGGGGTCTCGCGCCGCACGCTGCTCGCCTCGGGCGCCGTGCTCGTCGCAGCGGTCGTCGTCGTGACGCCGTGGGTCGTGCGGACAAAGGCCGACGTCGGCTGCTGGACGATCACGACGGACTCGCGCGCGTTGTGGAAGGCGAACAACGTCAACACGTACGCCGCGCTGAAGAGCGGGCAGTGGATCGACCACGTGCCGCAGCCGAAGTCGTACCCGCCGAGCCCGCAGGACGTCTACGACCACTGGGTCGCCACGGGCGTCGTGCTGCCGTACAACGAGTGCGCGCAGGCGTCGTTCTTCCAGCACAAGGTGATCTCGTTCTGGATCCATCATCCCGGCGACAAGGCGAAGCTTGTCCCGATCGGCGCGAAGTTCTTCTGGCAGCCGTCGGTCGTCGACGTGACCGATCTCCCCGGCGCCGGAACCTGGCTCGACACGATGCGCTCGGTCGCGGAGCCGGCGTACATGATCCCGCTCTACATCCTCGGCATCGTCGGGCTGTTCCTCGTGCCGCGGTTCTTCGCCGGGCTCGCGCTGACGATGCTCGGCTACCAGACCCTCGTCGCGATGCTGTTCGTCGGCGAGACGCGCTACCGCGTGCCGTGGGACTTCCTGATCGCGCTGCTCGCGTCAGCCGCGCTCGTCGACATCGTGCGGCGCATTCGCGAGCGCAAGCGGGTCGGCGGGGGACGACGCCGACCCAGCAGGCGTAACGACGCGACGAGCGCGGTCCGGCGCTTCGCGTCGAGCAGGTCGTAGTCGTGGAAGTACGCGTGGACGTACGCGCGGCAGCGGGCCGCAGCACCGCGCGCGCGAGCTGCCCGAGCGAGTGCGTCGTCGGCAGGATCCCCGGCGACGGCGAGCCGCCGCGGGGCGTGCAGTCGACGAGTCCGAGCTCACGCACCGCCGCGCTGGACCGCGTCGTCGGTGTACCACGCGCCGCCGCAGAAGAACTGCGGCTCGAGTCCGCGCTCGCGCAGCCACGCGGTCTCCTCACGGACGCGCGCCGCCGGGTCGCCGCCGGTCGGTCTCGCGTGTGTCGGGCTCGTCCAGTGCGTGTGAAGACCGAGCGGCGCACGCGACGCGGCGACACGCGCCCGCTCGAGCCACGGCTCCTCCGCCTCGCCGTGCGCCGCGTCCGGCGGGCGGATCAGGGCCACGATGTCGAAGCCGCCGGGCCGGCTCCGCTGGAGCGCGTCGAACCGCCGCCAAGCCGCATCGTGGAGCGGCTGCTCCAGATGGCACGACACCACGGCGACGGCCCCGACAGACATGGAAGGCACACTGTCACGCATGTGCGGGATCTGCGGACTCTATGCGGCGTCCGGGCAGCCGCCCGCAGCGCTGGTCGACGCGATGCGCGCGCGGATCCGCCACCGCGGGCCCGACCAGGGCGGGACCGAGGAGCTCGGCCCATGCGTGCTCGGCCACCAGCGGCTCCAGGTGCTCGATCCCGAGCTCGGCTACCAGCCCGTCGCGAACGAGACGGGCGACGTCGTCGCGGTCTTCAACGGCGAGCTCTACAACTTTCCGGAGCTCCGGCGCGACCTCGCCGCGAAGGGGCACGAGGTGCGCGGGCGCGGCGACACGCCGGTCATCCCGCATCTCTACGAGGAGTACGGGCCGCGCTTCGTCGAGCGGCTCGAGGGGATGTTCGCGATCGCGCTCTGGGACGGCCCGCGGCGGCGGCTCGTGCTCGCGCGCGACCGGCTCGGGAAGAAGCCGCTCGTCTGGACGCGCCTCGACGACGGAACGCTCGCGTTCGCGTCGGAGCTGAAGGCGCTGCTCGAGCTGCCGGGGCTGCGGCGCGAGCCCGACCTCGCGGCGCTCGACGCGTACCTCGCGCTCCAGTACGTCCCCGGCGAGCGGACCGGGCTGCGCGGGATCCACCGGCTGGCGCCCGGGTCGATCCTCGTCGCCGAGGGCGACGGCGAGCGGATCGAGCGCTACTGGGAGCCGCAGATCGACGACCAGCCGCTCGCGGACGAGCAGTGGCTCGAGCGCGTGCGCGACGAGGTGACGGCCGCGGTGACGAAGCGGCTCGCGTCGGACGTGCCGCTCGGCGCGCTGCTGTCCGGCGGGATCGACTCGGCCGTCGTCGTCGCGCTGATGGCCGGCGCGTCCACGGAGCCGGTGCGGACGTTCACCGTCGGCTTCTCGGACGACCGCTACGACGAGCGGACGTTCGCGCGCGCGGTCGCGGACCGGTACTCGACACGGCACGAGGAGATCGTGCTCGAGCCGGATGCCGCCGCGACGCTGCCGCGGCTCGCAGCGGCGTTCGACGAGCCGCTCGGCGACGAGGCGGCGCTGCCGCTGTTCCTGATCTGCGAGGCGGCGCGCCGCGAGGTGACGGTCGCGCTCGTCGGCGACGGCGGCGACGAGTCGTTCGCCGGCTACGAGCGCTACGCCGCGGTCGACCTCGCCGAGCGCGTTCCCGCGTCCGGCGGCGTCGGCGGGCGCGCGGCTGTTGCGCGCGATCCCGTCGGGACGGCGCGAGCGGCGCTCGCCGGTGTTCCGCGCGGCGCGCTTCCTCGAGGCGGCCGCCGTGCCGCGCGCGGAGCGCTACGGACGGCTGATGCAGGTCGTGCCGCTCGCGACGCGCGCCGATCTCTGGACGGACGAGGCGAAGGCGGAGATCGGCCCGCTCGCGTCGCCCGGGATCCTGCTCGGGCCGGCGCCGCGCCCGGGAATCGCCGGCCTCCAGCAACTCGATCTCGTGACATACCTCCCCGGCGATCTGCTGCCGAAGTCCGACATCGCGTCGATGGCGCACTCGCTCGAGCTGCGCTCGCCGCTGCTCGACCACCGTGTCGTCGAGCTCGGCCTCTCGCTCCCGGAGCAGCTGAAGAGCCACGGGACGCGACGACGAAGGTCGCGCTGCGGCGCGCGTTCGCCGCGGAGCTGCCGCCGCCCGTCGCGGGGCGCGGCAAGACCGGCTTCGCCGTCCCGCTCGCGCGCTGGTTCCGCGGCGAGCTGCGCCCGCTCGCGCGCGAGCTGCTCCTCGACGAGCGTGCGCGGAACCGCGGCTGGTTCCGCGCCGACGCGGTCGAGCGGCTGCTCGCGGAGCACGCGGCGGAGCGCGCAGACCACGGCCACGCGCTCTGGACGCTCGTGCATGCTCGAGCTGTGGCAGCGGACGCACGTCGAGGCGGCCGCGCCCGTTTCCGTACCGTGAGGCGCCGGCTCGCGTATCCGCTGCTCGCCGTCGTCTGCGCGGCTCCCGCGCCTCGCGGTGCTCGTCCGCGAGCGCGACACGATCCTCTCCGCGTTCACCGAGAAGAGCGACGTCTTCGCGCTGACGTTCGTGCAGCACGGGACGTTCGGCTTCATCCCCGGCGAGCCGTCGGCCGCGACGCAGCCGCTCTACGGCTGGTTCCTGATCCCGGTCTACTGGATCTTCGGGCGAAGCTGGGAATCGGTCGGGCTCGCGCAGCTTGCCCTCGCGATCGTGACGTGCTGGCTCGTCTACGAGATCGGGCGGCGCGTGCTCGGCGCGCGCTGGGGCCTCGTCGGCGCCGCGCTCGCGACGATCAACCCGTACCTGATCTGGCACGACATGCACGTCAACCGCGAGATCGTCGACCAGGTCTGCGCGGCGGCGCTCGTGCTGCTGACGCTGATGGTCGCGGAGCGGCCGTCGAAGAAGCTCGCCGCGCTGCTCGGCGTCGTCACCGGGCTCGCGATCCTCGGCAACACGCGGCTCGTCTTCGTGCCGGTCATCTGCGCCGGCTACCTCGCGTGGCGCCTGCCGCGCGCGCGCGCGACGGCGATCGTCGCGGCGCTCGTGCTCGCCGGCGCGGCCGCCGCCGTCACGCCGTGGCTCGTCCGCAACAAGGTCCAGCTCGGCTGCGTGACGCTGACGACGGACGGCCGGGCGCTGTGGAAGGCGAACAACCTGCAGACGTACGCTCTGCTCAGCTCCGGCCAGTGGATCGACAACATCGCGTCGAACTCGCCGCGGCCGCCTGCGCCGAACCGGCTGACGCCGGAGGACGCGTACGGCTACTACGTCAAGCCCGGCGTGCCGCCGTCGTACGCGATCGCGCACTATCCGAACGAGTGCGTCGAGATGTCGTTCTACGAGCATCTGACGACGGCAGTACTGGAAGCACCATCCCGGGAGACAAGGCGAAGCTCGCGGCGCTGTCGATGAAGCTGCTCTGGCAGCCGAGCGTCTTCGAGACGAGCGGAAGGCCTGGCGCAGGGCACGACATCTCGACGTCGGACGCCGCGTCGCCGAGCCCGCGTACATGTCGGTGATCTACGTACTCGCGATCGGCGGGTTGTTCTTCGCGCCGCGCGCGTTCGTCGCGCTCGCGCTGCTGCTGCTCGCGTATCAGAGCCTGTGCGCTGCCGTCTTCGTCGGCGCGACGCGCTACCGCGTCGCGTGGGACTTCCTGGTCGTGCTGCTCGCGACGGCGACGCTGAAACGTGCCGCGGAATGGCTGCGGGAGCGACGCACTGTCGTGAGGGTCGCGCACGTCCATCGCATCCGCGGCATCGGCGGCTCCGAGCGGCATCTGCTGACGCTGCTGCCGGCGCTCGCGGAGCGCGGTGTCGAGCCGGTGCTCGTCGGGCTCGACGACCCGGCGTGGGATCCAGCCGACTTCTACGGCGCGCTACGCGTGCCGGCGATCCGCATTCCGTCGCCGCGCGACGTCGACCCGCTGCTGCTCGCGCGGCTCATCCGCTCGCTCCGCGCCGACGTCGTGCACACGCATCTCGTGCACGCCGACGTCTACGGCGGAGTCGCGGCGAAGCTGCGCGGCGAACGGCTCGTCTCGACGAAGCACAACGACGATCCGTTCCGGCTCGGCCCGTTCCGCCACGTCGAGCGCGGGGTCACGCGCTTTGCCGACCGCGTGGTGACGATCACCGACGCGCTGCACCGGTTCACGGTCGAGAAGGTCGGAATCCCGGAGGCGAAGGTCGAGACGATCCACTACGGGCTCGACGATCTGCCGGAGCCGTGGGGCGAGAACCCGGCGGACGCGGTGCCCGACGGCGCGCGCGTGCTGCTCGCGGTTTCGCGGCTGACGAAGCAGAAGGGGATCGACGTCGCCGTCCGCGCGCTCGAGTCGCTGCCAGACGACACGGTTCTCGTCGTGCTCGGCGAAGGCCCGGAGCGCGACGCGCTCGAGTCGCTGGCCCGCGACGCTCGGCGTCGGCGGCCGCGTGTTCCTGCCGGGGCGCGTGCCCGACGTCGCCGCCTGGCTCCGGCGCGCGACGCTGCTCGTCCATCCCGCGCGCTGGGAGGGGTTCGGCCTCGGCGTCCTCGAGGCGATGCTCGCAGGTCTGCCCGTCGTCGCGTCGAACGTGAGCTCGCTGCCGGAGCTGGTCGTCGACGGCGAGACCGGCTTCCTCGTGCGGCCCGACGACCCGGCCGCACTCGCGCTTGGCGTCGCACGCGCGCTCGAGCAACCGTCGCTCGGCGCCGCGGGCCGAGCGCGGGCGCACTCTGAGTTCTCGGTCGGGCGAATGGCCGACCGAACCCGGTCGCTCTATGCGACGCTCGTCGCGCCCTAGCGCGTCGATGCTGCGACGACGACGGAGAACCGTCGGCGAGTGATTGCGAGCGCGACCGGCCGCACGTGCTCGAGCCCCGAGACGAGCGACATTCCGATGCGTGGGATCGCTGTCCGTGCCGGCAGCAGCCACGGGTGCACGTCGACCCGCTCCAAGCCCGCGGCTCCGAGCGCAGAGCGGACCGCCGCGAGCGTCGGACCTGTGCTGGGAACGAGGTCGAAGACGATCTTCTCCGTCGAGTACGAGGCGGCACGCGCGAAGAACGCAGCCAGATCGTCGACGTACGGGAGCACGCGAAATCCGATCGTTGCCGCCACCGGTTCCGCAGGCGCGTAGGTGTTCAGATCGCCGACGCCAAACGTGGCGCCATGGGGCACCCGTCGCTGCGCAAGCTCGATCATGCGTGTGCTGACGTCCATGCCTTCGAGGACGTAGCCGTCTGCCACGAGAACCTCGGAGAGGCCTCCGTCCGCACACCCAAGCTCGAGGATCTTCGCTCCCGGCCGAAGCTGTCCGCCCAGCGCCGCGACGACGTCCGCGCGGCGACGATAGAAGCACGTGGGGTTGGCGTACGCGCCGCCGCTCCACGAGTCGGCGAGGGAGTCGTATTTCGCCTCGGCGTCGCTCATCAACGTGAGTCTGTCATCACCGCTGCGGCTCGAGCACGCCGACATCCCCCACCTGCTCAAGCCGATAACCCGGCAGCGAAATCTCCTCGGGCGACGGAAATCCACCTTTGCCCAGCAAGCGAAGGTCGTCGACGACCACAACATGACCGGCGACGGGATGGGCCGCGATTCCGGCGAGCTCCGCGGCCAACGGCACCGGCGCGTCCCTGGCGGATCTATCGGTAGACGGGTGCGCATCGAGCCAGAACAGCGCCGGACGGTCGAGCGACTCAAGGATCACCGGTAGCACTGCCGCGCTGTCGCCTTCATGCACGTGTACCGACGGCGTCCGTGCGAAGCGGATGCGAGCGAGGTGCGCGAGGCGCGGCGCGAGCTCGATCGTTTCGATGCGATCGAATTCCCGTCGAAGCGCCCACGCGGTCTCGCCCGTATACGTGCCCGTCTCGACGAGGACGCGAAGTCCATGGCGACGCGCTGCATCGCGTAGAAGCCCGTGCTTCTGCCTCATCGGCTCGTGCGTTCGCTCGTACCGCCGGTCCTTGAACGCGTGCGCAATGCGGTACAGCGGCGGAACGTGAGCGAGTAGCTCCGACTTCGTCATCGACGTCAGCCGCCGTTCTCGAGCGCGCCGCGGTACAGCAGCTCGGTGCGGTCGGTGCAGAACTGCTGCAGGAAGCGCGAGAGCGCGCGCCGGCGCCCGGCTTCGCCCATCCGGCGCGCGAGCTCGAGGTCGCCGGCGATGCGGACGATCGCATCGCGGAGCGGCTCTGCCTCGCCTGCCGGGACGAGCACGCCGGTCTCGCCGTCGCGGACGAGCTCGCCGAGGCCGCCGATCGCGGCGGCGATCACCGGCCGCGCACGCTCCATCGCCTCGAGCGCGACCATCCCGAAGCCCTCGCCCATCGACGGGACGACGACGACGGCCGCCTGCTCGATCGCGCTCTGGATCGGGTTCACGTGGCCGAGGAAGTGCACGGAGTCGACGATGCCGAGCTCCGCGGCGACCGCCTTCAGCGCCGGCTCGAGCGGGCCGCGGCCGGCGATGTCGAGCTGAAGGTCGGGCAGGTCGCGCTTCGCCTCGGCGAACGCGCGCAGCAGCACGATGTGGCCCTTGATCGGGATCAGGCGGCCGACGCAGAGCAGCCGCGGCACGCCGTTCGCGTACGGCGACGGCTCGCCGTCGGGGTCGATCCCGTAATGCACGATCTCGAAGCTCTCGCCGTCGAATCCCTCAACGTCCTCGAGGTAGCGCGCGAGACCGCGCGAGATCGCGATGTGCACGTGCGCCAGCGCGCGCGACGGAGCGGTCGGCGAGGCCGAAGTACGGCGCCTCGCGGAACTCGTTGAAGCCGTGCTTCGTCGAGAAGCGCACCGGCACGCGCGCCGCCGTGCCCGCGAGCAGCCCGTACGCGTCGGCGTGGACGAGATGCGTGTGGAGGATCGCCGGCCGCGCGCGCGCGAGATACGCCGAGAGCCGCATGAACGCGATCGGGTCGACGTCGGCGCGCAGCGGGATCGAGTCGAGCGGCACGCCGCGCGCCGTCAGCGCGCGCGCGAACTCCCACGCGCCGGGCTCGTTCTCGTGCAGCATCAGCATCCGCACGTCCCAGCCGCGCTCGCGCAGCTTCGGCAGCAGCGCGAGCAGGTGCGCCTCCGACCCGGAGATGCCGGCGACCTTCTGGAGATGGAGGACGGTGCGACGCTCATGCGCCCGCAACGGTAGCCAGCACGGCGTCGGCCCAGTGCTCGACCGAGTGGCGTTCGGCGACGATCTCGCGCAGGTCGGGGCGGCGCGCGCGGTCGAGCGCCGCGCAGCCGCGTCGGCGAGGCTCTCCGGGTCGTCGCGGTCGAAGCGCAGGTCGTCGGGCAGCAGGTCGTCGAAAACCGGGTTCGACGCGAGCACCGGCAGACACGACGCGGCCGCCTCGTAGACGACCTTGTCCGGCGCACCGGCGCGCATGTTGTTGACGAGAACGTGGCTCTGCGCGAAAAGCGCTGGGATCTCGGCGCGCGGCACCGGCCCGGCGAGCTCGGCGTCGAGCCCGAGCTCGCGCGGCGAGCCGCTCGAGCTCGCGCTTGTGCGCGTCGTACTCGCCGTCGCCGGTCGAGCCGTGCGCCTCGACGCGGACGCCGCCGGCGAGTGCTGCGCCGCGGAGGATCGTCTCCAGCCCCTTCGTGGGCGAGTAGCGGCCGAGCACGAGCGCACGCAGCGGGCCGTCGTCCGGCGGCGCGCCGGTGCAGGAGAACTCGGCGAGGTCGATCCCGTGACCGATCCCGCGCACCTTCGGCGACGCGAGCGGGAACGAGCGCGGGTCGACGGTGACGATCGCGGTGCAGACCTTCTCCGCCGCGCGCACGACGGAGTGCCCCTTCCAGTGCGTGTACCAGAGCACGAGCGGGATCTTCGAACGGCCGCACGAGCGGCGCAGCGAGCACCGCGTAGAGCGGGACCATGTGCGCGACGACGCCGATCGGCCTCGGCCGCAGCTCGCGCGCGAGCGCCGCCGTGAACTTCGCTCCGCGCTGCGCCTGCGTCGCGCGCGCCGAACTCGTGGACCCGCGCGTTCGCCGGCACCGCCTCCGGCACCGCCGAGTCGCAGAGCACGACGAGCTCGTCGACGCGCGCCGCGAGCGCGCGCACCATCGGCACCGTCGCCGCGAGCACCGGGTCGCCCGGGTCGACCTTCTGCGTCGCGAAGATCAGCGTCCGCATCTAGAAGAAGTCGAGGTCTCCGAGGGAGAAGCGCCACGCCTTGCGCGTCTTCGGGAGCTCCGGCGCGTCGTCGGTGAGGCGCTTGCCGATGAAGCGGATCTTCCGCTGCGTCGGGACGAAGCCGGCGGCGAGATACGAGCGTTCCTCGCCGGGGTTGACCATCGCCACGGCGACGTCTGCGTCGACGGCGCCGGCGCAGCGGCGCAGCAGCGACGGCAGTCCGTCGCCGACCGCGTCGCAGATCACCGCCGACGAGTAGCCGTGCCAGACCGCGTGCGTCACGACGGCCCAGCCGCCGTCGCCGTCGATGCGCAGGTACTCGCCGCGGCGAGTGCGCGTAGCGCCAGTCGAGATACGCGACGTCGCGCACGATGTGATGCGCGTCGAACGACGTCTCGTGCCGCGCGCTCGAACGGCGGACACGCGGCCGGCGACGCGCAGCCCGCCGCGCGCCGCGCTTGCGCAGCCGCTTCGGCCGCACCCAGATCCGCAGCGAGCAGACGTCCTCCCAGCCGAGCTTCCCGACAAGGATCGGGCCCGCCATCGGGTTCGTGAAGCCGAGCGCCCATGCCGCACCCGCGCGCGCCGCCTCCTCCTCGTTGTGCAGCTCGAGCGCCGAGAACACGCCGCGGCCGCGCGCCGCCGGCGTCGTCACGGCGTGCACGGCGAACACGGCCAGCCCGCCGCTCATCGTTGCGCCGCTCATCGCGAGCACGCCGAGCGGCGTCCCGTCGTCGTCGCGCGCCTCGTTGACGATGCGCGGCCCTGCCGGGTTCGCGTCGAACCACCAGTCGAACTCCGGCGCGGACATCGACGCGCCGTAGTTCTCCTGCATCAGCGCGAGAAAGTCGTCGCGCCGAGCGGGCGCCACGTTCATCGGGACGAGGTGCCGAGCGCCGCGTTGAAGAGCCGCCGCGCGTGCGTTCCCGTCACGGTGTCC
Organism: uncultured Actinomycetes bacterium; assembly: GCA_963718385.1. Classification (GTDB taxonomy): domain Bacteria; phylum Actinomycetota; class Thermoleophilia; order Gaiellales; family Gaiellaceae; genus Palsa-739. The sequence goes on along the minus strand of CAVQZE010000004.1, from coordinate 32,163 downwards.
TTCACCGCGATCAGGTCGCACGCGCCAGCGAGCACGAGCTCGAACGTGCGCGGCGAGTACGGCTCGACGTTGTACCGGCGCAGCTGGAGCGGATCGCTCGCCGGCGTGTTCGCACCGGACACCGCGGTGAACGCGAGGTCGTAGCCGGCCTGGCGAACGAGGCTCGGGTGCACCGGCTTGTAGTCCGCCTCGGAGCCCTTCACGTACGAGAACGCGCGCACCGGGCGGCCGAGCCGCTCCTCGAGCTTCAGCTTCGAGATCGTGATCTCGCGCGCCGCCTCGTCGATCTCGAGCTCCGCGAGCGGCTTGTGGCTGATTCCGTGCGACTCGATCCGGACGCCGTAGCCGCTCGAGCTCGCGGATCTCCTCCCAGTCGACCGTCGGGTTGTGCACGCCGTGCGCGGAAAGGTACTTCTCGTGCGGCAGCGGGCGCGGCTCGCCGACGTACGCGATCGGCACGAACTGCACCGCCGAATAGCCGTGCCGCCGGAGCACGGGCGCCGCGTTGACGAGGTTGTCGCGGTAGCCGTCGTCGAACGTGATCAGCACCGCGTTGTCGGACGAGCGGCGTGCCGTCGACGTAGTGCGCGAGCACCGCGTCGAGGTCGACCACCGTGTAGCCGAGCTCCTTCAGCTCCGCCATCTGCTCGTCGAACCGCGACGACCGGCATCGACATCCGGTTGTTCGGAAGGTCGTTGACCTTGTGGTACATGAGGACGCGCAGGCTGCGGCCGTCGCCGTTCACGCCCCCGAGCCCGTTCGCGGTCTCGCCGATCGCGCGGTAGACGGAGTTCTTCAGCTGCTGCTTGATCTGCTCGCGCATCAGTCGGCTCAGGGTAACGGCCGAGCACGCCGTTCACGAGGGCAGCGACCTTCGCGCCGTACTCGGCCGGCGTCACGCCCCACTCCTCGCCCGTGCGCCGCGCGGCCGCGCCGAGCCGCTCGGCCTCGGCGCGGTCGGACAGGATCCGGACGAGCGCGTCGGCGAGCGCGGCCGCGTCGTCCGGGTCGATGAGGAGGCCGTTCTCGCCGTCGTGGACGACATCCGGGATTCCGGCGCGGTTGCCGCCGACGATCGCGCGTCCGCGGCACGCGGCCTCGAGCGCGACGCGCGGCAGGCCCTCGGAACGGGACGGCAGGCAAACGAGCCACGACGCGTCCATCGCCGCCGCGACCTCCTCCGCCGTCAGGCGCCGCGACCACTCCGTCTGCTGCCGGCAGCTCCGCGACGAGCCGCTCGGCGCGGTCGCGCATCGTCCCGTCGCCGACGATGTGCAGCGTCGCGCCGGGCACACGCCGCGCCGCGCGCCGCCACGCCTCGACGAGCGTGTCGAATGCCTTGTACCGCTCGAGCACGCCGACGAACACCGCACGCGGCTGTTCCGGCAGCGGCGCGGGCGGCCGCTCGAGAAACGCCTCCGCGTCGACATAGGACGGGAACACCGCCGCGGGCTCGACGCCGAGCGCCGTGACGAGACCGGTCGTCTGCGTCGACACCGTGCGCACCGCGTCGGCGTGACGGACCGCGACCGGCGCGAGCGCGTCGTTCAGCGGGCTGAGCAGCCGCCGCAGCGGCGAGCCGTAGAGCCGCGTCGCCTCGTGCCAGTCGCCCTGCACGTCGAGGATCACCTTCGTCCGCGCGCCCGCAATGCGGCGCGCGACGAGGAACGCGACCGTCTCGTGGATGCCCTGGACGAGCGCAGCGTCGGGACGGAAGTCGCGCAGCTCGCGCGCGATCCGCCACGGCAGGCGCGCGTAGTACAGCGCACCGTCGAGCGCGCGCGGGCTCGCCGGGCCGACGAGATGGAAGCGGTCGTCGCGTGTCGGCGAGCCGGCCGCCGCTGCCGCGAGCACGCGGTGGTCGGCGACCTCCGCGACCGCGTCCCACTTCCGCTTCTGTGCGCCGTCGAGCGGCAGCCGGAAACGCTCGCGCGAGACGAAGAGCACGCGCGGCTTCACGCGCCCGCGACCTCGAGCACGCGGTCAGCCCAGTGTGCGACCGAATGCTCAGCAGCGACGCGCGCGCGCAGCTCCGGCCCGGCGCCGCTGCCGTAGTCGCGGATCTTCTCCGCGAGCGACGCGGGATGGTCGCCGTGGAAGCGCAGCCCGTCCGGCAGCAGTCCGTCGAACACCGGCGACGCCGCAAACACCGGCAGACACGATGCCGCGGCCTCGTAGACGATCTTGTCCGCGGCGTTGCCGCGCGTCGCGTTGACGACCGCGTCGGCGAGCCCGAACAGGTGCGGCACCTCCGCGTATGCGATCTCGTCGCCGAACGTGACGCGGTCGCGCACGCCGAGCTCGGTCGCCAGCGCGCCGAGCCGCGGCTTCTCCGCGCGGTCGGCGTCGGTAAGCATCGGCCCGTGAATCGTCATCGTCGCGTCGGGAAGCTCGGGCAGCGCGCGCAGGACGGTGTCCCAGCCCTTCACCGGCGCGTAGCGGCCGAGACCGAGCAGGCGGCGCAGCGGCGGCCGGCGCTCCGGGACGCACGGGAGTGCATCGACGTCGATCCCGTGGCCGATCGCGTGGATCTTCTGCGAGCGGATCGGGAAGCTTCGCTCGTCCACGGTGAGCACCGCGTTGACGACGCGTTCCGCCGCGTCGAGGAGCGAACCGCCCGCCTGCTGCGTGAACCAGAGCAGCAGCGGGACGCGCAGCGGCCGCGCGAGCGGAGCCGCGATCAGCGCGTAGACGGGCGCCATGTGCGCGACGACTGCAACCGGTCGACGCCTGATCTCCGGCGTCAGCGCGGCGAGGCAGCGTGCTCCGCGCTCGGCCTGCGACGCACCGGCGAAGCTGCGCGCGCGGCAGTTCGCAGGCAGCGCGCCCGGGTCGATCGAGTCGGCGAGCACGACGACCTCGTCGACGCGCTCCGCGAGCGCGCGGATCTTCGGCAGCGTCGCACCGAGCACCGGATGCGCCGGATCCGCAGACTGCGTGATGAAGACGAGGCTTTTCACGTCATTCGCTCCACGAGCTCGCGCATCTGGCGGGCGAAGCCCTCCGGAGTCTGCAGCCAGCGCTCGGCGTCGCCCGCTGCCGCGTCCGGCGAGCCGCTCGAGCAGCGCGCGGTCGCCGAGCACGCGCACGACGCCGGCCGCGATCGACGCGGCGTCGCGCGGGTCGACGAGGACTCCGTTCACGCCGTCCTGGACGATGTCCGGGATCCCGCCCGCCCGCGCGCCGACAACCGGCCGCCCGCGCGCGAACGCCTCCATCACGACGCGCGGCAGGCCTTCGGAGAACGACGGCAGGAGAAGCACGCTCGCCGCATCGAGCGCGGCCGCGACCTCGGACGCCGAGATCCGCGGCGACCACTCGACGGTCGGCAGCTCCGCGAGCTGCCGCACCGTTTCCGTCTCGTGACCGCTCCCGACGATGAGCAGCCTCGCCTCCGGCAGCTCCGCGACGACGAGCCGCCACGCAGCCGCGAGCCCGGCGATGTTCTTGTAGCGCTCGAGCACGCCGACGAACAGCGCCGACGGCGTCTCCGGCAGCGGCGCCGGCGGGCTGCTCGTGAACGCCGACGCATCGGCGTACGCGACGAACTCGGCAGTGGGCTCGACGCCGACGGCGCGCACGAGGCCGCTCGTGTAGGGCGAGAGTGTGCGCACCGCGTCGGCGCTGCGAACCGCAGAGCGCGCGAGCGGGCGGCTGACCGGCTCGAGCAGCACGCGGGCGCGCGAGCCGTAGAGCCGCGACGCCGTGTCCCAGTCGCCGTGGATCTCGAGCAGCACCTTCGCGCGTCCCTTCACGGGCCGCGCCGCGAGCGCCTCGTACGGGCTCTGCGCGACAATCACGTCCGGGCGGAACGCGCGCACCTCGCGCCCGATGCGATACGAGAGCGTCGCGTAGTACGCGGCGAGGCCGTGATCGCGGTCGAGATGAAACGTCGCGTCGCCGCCGTCGCCCGATGCGAGAACGCGGATGTCGAGCTCCTCGGCCAGCGCGTCCCACTTGCGCGCGAGCGCCGGGTCGAGCGGCAGCCGGTACCGGCTCGGCGAGACGAACAGCACGCGGGGCTTCATCGCTGCGCCGCCTCGGCCAGAACGCGCTCGAGCTGTTCCGAGGATCCGCTCCGGCGCGTACCGCTCGACAGAGGCGGCGGCTGCACCGCGCAGGCGTTTCTGCAGCGCCTCGTCGGAGAAGAAACGGCGGATCGCATCTGCGAGCGCATCCGGGTCGCCCGCGGGAACGAGCAGTCCGTTCTCGCCGTCGATCACGACCTCGGGCACGCCGCCGACCGCGGTCGCGATCACCGGCGTCCCGACGGCGAGCGCCTCGACCGCCGTGTGCGGAAAGTTTTCCCACGCCGACGAGAGCAGCGACGCGTCGGCCGCGGAGAAAACCTCCAGCACCCGCGCGCGCGGCAGCGGGCCGAGGAACCGGACGCGGGAGCCGGCGCGCGCCTCGAGCGGCGCCCTCTGGTCGCCGTCGCCGACGACGAGAAACGTCACGCCGTCGTTCGCGGCGACCGCGACGAGCGCGACGTCGAGCGACTTCTGCGCCGTCAGCCGGCCCGCGAAGGCGAGCGTCGGCCCGTCGAGCCCGAGCTCCACGCGAAGCTCGTCGCGCGGGCGGAGCTCGGGCACCACCGGCGTCGGGTTCGGGAGCACCGTGACGCGCTCCGCCGGAACGCCCCAGGACACGGCGAGCTCGCGCAGGTACGAGCTCGGCGTGAAGACGTGCGCCGCGTGCCGCAGCTCAGCGTTCCGTGCGACGCGCAGCGCGCGGATCGACGCGTCGCCGCGCGACCGCTGGAAATCGTCCACGTTGCCGTCGACCATCCCGCGCCGGCGCGCGCGCTCGAACGCGGGATCCGCGGTCAGCTTGATGACGTACGGCCGTCTCGCCGCCGTCGCACCCGACGCGCTGCGCCCGAACATGCCGGTCGTGTAGACGACGTCGGCCCACCGCGCGCGTCGCGCGATCTCCGCCGCCGTGCGCGCGTGGATCACACCCTTCGGCAGCGAACGAGAGATCCAGTGAACGCGGTACTCCTCCGGCGCAGGCGCGGCAGCCGCCGTCGTCACGACCTCGACCTCGTGCCCGCGCGAACGCAGGAACGCCGCGACGTCGGGCGCGTGACTCGCCGGGCCACCGACATCGGGCGGCCAGATCCCGGAGACGACGAGGACTCTCATCGGATGAGCACGCCAGCCTCGGTCTCCTCTTCCGCCGACATCTCCGCGATGTCCGCCGGGTGCTGCACGTCCTCGGGCCGAATTCGCATGAAGATCAGACGCCCACGCGATCGGCGAAGACGACCATCCCCGCGAGGAACGCGCCGGCGGCGCCCGTGGCGCCCCAGCGCGAGCCGAGGATGACGACGAGCGGCAGCACGACCGCCGTCTCGAGCCCGTGCGTCCAGAGCCGCAGCTTCTGGCGGCCGATCGTGACCGGGAACGACTTCGTCCAGCCGACGACGAGCTGCACCGCGGCCGTGAGCAGGAACAGCCGCGCCGCGTTCGTCGCGTCGAGCCAGCTGCGAGCCGTAGACGAGCGAGATCAGGTGCGGCATCAGCCACCACAACGGCGGCACGGCGACGACGGAGATCAGCGCGGCCGACGCGCTGTAGCGGCGAACCTGCCGCAGCACCGACGACTGCCGCCCGTGCTCCCACTCGCGCGTCTGCTCGGTGAGCAGCACCATCCGCGCCGGCGCCGAGAGCGCCTGGAATCCCGTCTGCGGCGCCTGCGCGATCTTGAAGATGCCGACCTGCGTCGTGCTCGTCACCGCCGGCGAGCAGCAGCGGCGCGAGCCCGCCGCGCAGCGAGAGCACGCCGCTCGCGGCGCTCGACTGGGCGATGAACGCGAGAATCCCGCGCCGCTGCTCGCCGAGCGGCTCGGGCGCGGCGCCGCGGGAAGCGGTGGAACGCGATCCACCCAACGACGCCGATCGACGCGGTCGCAGATCACCTGCGCGATGACGACGCCGGCCATCGCCCGCACGAGCCCGTACTGCGCGCCGATCGGCGACGCCGGCGAGGCGCAGGATCATCGACCAGACGAGGAACCCGGCGCGGATGTCGTAGCGGCTGCGGAGATAGAGCGCGGAGCCGGCGAGCCCCTCGATCGACTGGCCGAGCGGGATCAGCGACGCGACGACGAGCGGCTCCGGCAGCCGCGACGGGACGAACGCCGCGAGAACGAGCAGCGCGAGCCCGCCGAGCACCGAGCCGGCGAGCTTGAACCGGAACGCGCTGCGGAAGAGGCTCCGCAGCAGGCCCCACTCCGACCGCGTGACGAAGCGGAAGCCGTACTTCACGAGCGCCTCCTCGACGGTCAGGTCGAAGAACGACTGGAAGAAAGCCGTCGCGTAGATGACGGTCGCGAAGTCGCCGAACTCCTGCTTCGAGAGGATTCGGCCTCGCGACGACGGTCGCGAGGAACCCGAGCAGCGACGGATGAGTAGATGCCGACGGCCGTCAGCGAACGGCGTACGAGGAGCCGGCTCATCGGGCGACGCCAGTATAGTTGCCGGTCCTTGGCCACCAGCTCTTTGTCCACTCAGGGACGCAGGGAGCGGGGTCTCGCGCCGACGGTATCGCCGGGCGCGCTCGTGCTCGCAGCGGCGATCCCGATCCTCTTCCTGCACGTCCACTATCAGCCCGGGTTCGGCGTGGGCTTCGGCTCGACGACCGTCAACGCGTATCTGTCGGACTTCGCGGTGCTCGCCGTCGTCGTCGTCGCAGCGTGGAGCGGCTTCCGCGACGGCTTCGCGCCGCTCGCGCGCGGGCGGTGGCTCTGGCTCGCGATCGCGCTGTTCCTCGCCTGGACGGTGTTCGAGGTCGCGTACGGCCGCATCCACTCGTCGACGTATGCGTGGCACACGCACGGCGTGACCGCGACGAAGTTCGCGGAGTACGCGCTGCTCGCGCCGGCGCTGCCGCTGCTGATCCGGCGCACGCGCGACCTCGTGCTCCCGCTCTGGTCGCTCGTGCTCTGGAGCGCGATTGCGACGGCCGTCGGCGTCGCGCAGTTCTTCGGCGCGGAGATCTTCCTCGCCGGAACCGTCGGCAGACGGCAGGCGTCGTTCCTCTCGTCGGCCGACTATGCGGCGCTCTCCGGGGCCGTGCTGCTCGTCGGGCTCGTCGCCGTCGCGGTGCCGCGGCTGCGGCTGTCGCGGAGCCTGGCCGTCGTCGCGGTCGTCAGCGGCGTCCTCGGCACGATCACCGCCGGCGCGATCGCGTCCGTGCTCGGGCTCGCGACGGCGCTCGTCGCGCTCGCAGCGGTGCTCGTCGCGCGCCACGACCTCGCGCCGCGCCGGGCCGCCGTCGTCGGAGCCGCCGCCGCGATCGTCCTCGTCGGCGTGATCGCGATCCGCGGCAGCGACCTCGATGCGTTCGCACGCTTCCTCGGCGCCTCTCCCGGCAGGCAGGCTGCGCAGCCGACGAAGATCCAGACCTATGCGCACCGCACCGTGCTCGCGTGGATCGGCTTCGAGATCTGGAAGGATCATCCGCTGCTCGGCGTCGGCTGGGAGGGCTCGGCCGAGCCCGCGAACTTCCTGCCGTACATCCCCGCCGCGCGCCGCCGGTTCTCCGACGTCTCGTCGAACGCGTTTCCGTCCGCCGCGCCGAATCACCAGTACGGCGTGCAGAACGTGTGGCTCCAGTCGCTCGCGGATCTCGGCGTGATCGGGCTCGCGCTCTGGCTCGCCGTCTTCGCAGCCGCGGCGTGGCTCGCGGCGTGGACCGCGATCCGGATCGGCGCGGCGACAGCGTTCATCGGGCTCACGTGGACAGCCCTCCTCGTCTGGCTCTGGACGGCGCAGGGCTTCATCGCGGGGATTCCGCTCGACGCGCTGACCTGGCTCGCGTTCGGGCTCGCGGCGACGCTGCCGGCGGCGTCGAAGAATGAGCGGGCGCCTCGATCCAAGCCGCACGTCGGTGCAGTACGCCGTGCGCAAGCCGCTGCTCGACTGGCTCGCGTCGCAGCAGGTCACCGGCCTCGAGCTGCTCGACGTCGGCTGCGGCGACCGCCCGTACGAGCAGCTGCTGGCCGGCGCGTCGCGGATCGTCGGCTTCGACGTTCCCGGCAACACGCACGCCGACCTGCACGGGTCGATCGACGCGCTGCCGGTCGAGGACGCGAGCTTCGACGTCGTCCTCTGCCTCCAGGTGCTCGAGCACGTTCCCGATCCCGCGGCGGCGGTGCGCGAGCTGCGCCGCGTCGTCAGGCCCGGCGGCCGCGTGCTCGCGTCGACCCACGGCGTCTACCCGTACCACCCGAACCCGGAGGATCTCTGGCGCTGGACAGGCAGCGGCCTCGACCGGCTCTTCCGCGAGAATGGCGACTGGTCGTCGGTCTCCGTGCATGCGGGCGCCGGGACCGCCGGAACCGTGGCCATGCTCGCAGCCCATCTCGTCGACCTGCTCTTCAAGCGCGTGCGCCTGCGCGCGGTGGGCCGCCCGCTGGTCGCGCTGCTCAACCTCGGCGGCGAAGGGCTCGACAACGCGATCCCGCTGCTGCGGCAGCCGGTGCCCGGCTCGCTCGCCGCGAACTACCACGTCGAGGCGATCGCCTGATGGCGCGGGTCGTCGTCACCGGCGGGGCGGGCTTCATCGGCTCGAATCTCGTGCGCGCGCTGCTCGAGCGCGGCGACGCCGTCCGCGTGCTCGACAACTTCTCCACCGGCAACCGCGCGAACCTCGACGGCCTCGAGGTCGAGATCGTCGAGGGCGAGCTGCGCAGCTACGAGCGCGTCCACAACGCCGTCCGCAAGGCCGACGTCGTCTACCACCTCGGCGCACTCGGCTCGGTGCCGCGGTCGGTGCAGGATCCGCTGACCTCGAGCGCCGTGAACGTCGAAGGCACGCTGAACGTGCTGCTCGCCGCGCGCGACGAAGGCGTTCGCCGCGTCGTCTTCTCGTCGTCGACATCGGTCTACGGATCGAGCCGCCAGTTGCCCACGCCGGAGGATGAGCCGTGCGACCCGATCTCGCCGTACGGTGTCGCGAAGCTCGCCGCCGAGCGCTACTGCATCAGCTTCAGCCGCGTCTACGAGTCGTTCGAGACGGTCGTGCTGCGCTACTTCAACGTCTTCGGGCCGCGCCAGAGCCCGTTCTCGCAGTACGCAGCCGCGATCCCGCTCTTCATCCGGGCGGTCGCCGCCGGCGAGCAGGTGCCCGTCAACGGCGACGGCGAGCAGTCGCGCGATTTCACGTATGTCGACAACGTCGTCGACGCGACGCTCCGCGCCGGCGAAACTCCCGGCGTCAGCGGCGAGATCTTCAACGTCGCCGCCGGCGCGCCCGCGACGGTGAACGCGGTCGCCGACACGATCGGGACGATCCTCGGCAAGCCCGTCGACAAGGTGCACCTGCCGCCGCGCCCCGGCGACATCCGCGACTCGTGGGCCGACCTCTCGAAGGCGCAGCGCCTGCTCGGCTACGCGCCGACGGTCGACCTCGAGGAAGGCCTGCGGCGCACGATCGAGTTTCTCGTCCGGTAAGAGCGGCTAGCCGCGCGGAAGCGCGATGTACGCGTTCCAGCTCGGCTTCTTCTTGCCGGCGGCCGTCTCGAGACCGGACTGCCAGCCGCCGAGGGCGGGCTCGTCCTTGACGAGGAACCAGAGCATCATGTCGATGCGCGGGTTCTTGCGTGCGATCGCGTAGGCCTGCTGCATGTACAGCGCCTGTTTGGCCCAGCTCGTCCCGAAGATCGTCTTGTCGGGCGGGTTCGTCTGGTAGCCGTACTCCGTGAGCCAGAAGTGCTTCTGCCCGTAGAACTGCGTCACCTTCGCGATCAGCGTATTGATGTTGCCGAGCTGGATCTGGTGCTTGTCCTTGCCCTTCGGGACGTAGTTCGGCGGCTCGTTGCCGGCGGACGCGTACGGGTGATGCGCGTACACGTCGAAGGTCTTCATCCCGCCCGCGTGAGCGGCGGTGAGGAAGGAGACCGGGTCGACCGACGGACGAGCCGACGCCGGCGCGTCGTTGCCCCTCGGGCCGGTGACGCCGCATGCGACCTGCTCGCCCGGAAGCGGACCGAGGTACGGCGAGTGCACGCCGTTGTAGATCGCGTTGCAGATCTTGGCGTACGTCCGACCGCTCCAGATGACCCACTTCTTGCCGACCTTCTTGTACTGCGGCGTGAGCCAGATCGGGTTGTTCGGCTCGTTCCAGGCCGTCCAGAGGCTGACCTTCGGCAGCGGGGTGCCGTTGATTCCGAGCTGCGGGTCCCGCTGCCACGGCGGCGGCGTCCAGAGTCCGCTGTAGCGCTCGGCCGCGGCGTACGCGAAGTTCGTGAGGTCGGCGTAGTTCGTCGGCGCGACCGTCCGCGCAGCGCCTCCGTTCGCCCACGACGGCGTGAACAGGATCGAGAACATCACCGGGATGTTGTAGGTGTGGGCGTATGCGACGAGCCGGTCGTAGAGCGACCAGTTGTACGCCGGGTCACCCGGGTCGGTCGCGTCGGACGGCTTCGAGTTCGCGACGGCCCACTTGTTGCCGCCCCAGTAGAGGTTGACGCGCAGGACCTGGACGTTGAGCTCGTGCAGCGCTGCGAACGCGGTCGCGGGATCACCGTAGAGGGTGTCGGGCTCGTCGTTCATTCCGACGAGCAGATGGCTCGACTGGGCGGCGACGTGCTTCGTCGGCGACGCCGTCGCAGCCGACACGGAGACGGCGGCGACGAGTGCGAACACGACGACCAGCGCGGACCGAGAGCAGGACGATGCGCTTAGACACTCAGGGACTCCCGTTCATTCGTTTGCAACATGCGCCGAAGTCCCTCGTCGAGCGAGACCTGCGGCTCCCAGCCCAGCAGCTGCCGGGCGCGCGTGATGTCGGGCTGTCGAACCTGCGGGTCGTCGACCGGCAGCGCCTCGAAGACGATCTCGCTCTTCGAGCCTGTGACTGCGACCACGGCCTGCGCGAGCTCGAGCAGCGTGAGCTCCTGCGGATTGCCGATGTTGACGGGCAGGTGCTCGCCACTTCGCGCGAGCAGCACGAGGCCGCGAACGAGGTCGTCCACGTAACAGAAGCTCCGCGTCTGCGAACCGTCGCCGAAGACGGTGAGCGGCTCGTTCGCGAGCGCCTGGCGGACGAACGTCGGGATCGCGCGCCCGTCGTGCGGGCGCATGCGCGTGCCGTACGTGTTGAAGATCCGGACGATGCACGTGTCGACGCCCTGCTGGCGGTGGTACGCCATCGCGAGAGCCTCGGCGTAGCGCTTCGCCTCGTCGTAGACGCCGCGCGGGCCGATCGGGTTCACGTTGCCCCAGTACGTCTCCGGCTGCGGGTGCACGGCGGGATCGCCGTAGACCTCGCTCGTCGACGCGAGCAGGAACCGCGCGCGCTTCCACTTCGCGAGGCCGAGCGCGTTGTGCGTTCCGTACGAGCCGACCTTGAGCGTCTGCAGCGGCAGCCGCAGATAGTCGATCGGGCTCGCCGGGCTCGCGAGATGGAAGACGAAGTCGACCGGTTCGTCGACGTCGAGGTGCTCGGTCATGTCGTGGTTGACGAAGCTGAAGTTCTCGCCGCGCAGATGCTCCACATTCTGGAGCGATCCGGTCTCGAGGTTGTCGACGCAGACGACGCGCAGACCCTCTCCGACGAGGTAGTCGCAGAGGTGCGAGCCGAGGAAGCCTGCGCCTCCGGTGACCACAGCAGTCGCCATCTCCAATCGATGCTAGCGAGGTACCCGGCGACCCGCGTAGGCCTTTACGAATGATTTACCGCTATTAACGCTGCTAGCGTCTCTCCAGCGATGCGCGCGCCGAGGCTGAGCAGCTGGTGGGCCGCGCTCGGCGTGCTCGTGGCGGTCCGCGTGGCGATCCCGCTCGCAGCGCGCGCCGACTCGGGCTCGAAGCTCCCAGGGCTCCCCCGCGTGGACGTACGAGGGCTTCACGGGCGACGCCGACGGGCTTCTACGCCGGCGCGCGCGAGTTCATCGCCGCGTGGGGACGCATGCCGCGGCCGCTGCTCGCGCTGATCGGGATCGCCGGGATCGCCGCGCTCGTCGGCATCGTCGTCGCCTGGCGGCGGCGCCCGGAGCTCCGGCCCTGGCTCGTCCCGCTCGCGCTCTTCGTCGTCGGGCTCGCCGTCTGCGTGAACATCCACTGGCAGGACTTCAGCGGCGCGCAGGTGATCGGCTGGCCGATGCTCTGGGGCCTCGCGATGCTGCCGTACCGCGCGCTCGGGCTCTCGATCTCGCACCACCTCGGCTGGGATTTCGGCTTCGCGCTCTCGCTCGTCCTCGTCGCGCTCACGGTCGTCGCGGTCGCGTATCTCGGCCGCAACGCGAGCGGCCGGCGCTGGGTCGGGCTGCTGGCGGCGGCGTTCTGGACGCTGTGGCCGTTCCTCGTCGGGCTGATCGCAGGCCACGGCGCGTGGGCGAACAACCAGTGGGACGTCGACGTCGGACTGCATCTCTACGACGAGCCGCTCTCGACGCTGCTCGTCACAACGGGCGCGGCACTGCTGCTCTCGCCGCGGCTGACGCCGATGCGGCTGTCGCTCGCGGGCTGCGCGCTCAGCGTTGCGACTGCGTCCAAGGTCTCGAACGTGATGGTCGCCGCGGCGGCGCTCGTCATCGTCTTCCTGCGCGGCCGCAAGAGCGACACGCTGCCGTATCTCGCGGGCGCACTCGCGTTCGCGCCCGTCGTGATCGTGTACTGGCCGCACTCGTACCCCAAGCTGTTCAACAACAAGAACTCGTGGCCGAGCGACCCGTTCGACATACGCCACGTCGTGTCGAACTGGACGCACTCGTCGATCTTCACGCCGCACACGCTGGCGATCGTCATCCCGTTGGCGATCGTCGGGATCTGGGGCCTGCGCCGGCCGTGGGCGCTCGCGCTCGTGCTCGCGTTCCTGCTGCTGAACCCGGCGTTCTACAGCTTCTACGCCGTCACGGCCCAGCATCCGCGCTTCCTCTACGCGAGCCTCCCTGAGCTGTTCGTGCTCTGGGCCGCAGGTGTTGCCGTTCTCGCCTCGCTCGTCGCGCGGGCGCGCACGTGAAGACCTGGCGCGCGATCGCGGTCGGCTGGGTCGTGCTCCTCGCGGCGATGTCGCTGCCGACAGTCGGGCTCTGGAGCCCGCACGGGAAGGCCGACACGGGGCTCTACTCGTTGTACGGAACGCGGATCGTGCACGGGCATCTGCCGTACCGGCCCGGCTTCTCGATGGAGTTCCCGCCGGGCGCGATCCCGCCGCTCGCGTTGCCCGCGCTGCCGGGCTCCCACTACGTCTCGTGGTTCAAGGTGTTCGCGCTCGCCTGCGGATTCGCCGCGATCGCGGCGGTCGCGTTCGCGCTCCGAGACGCGCCGCCGCGGCGGCGGTACGGAGCAGTGGTCGTCGCAGCCGTCGCGCCCGCGGTGCTCGGACCGATCTCGGTGAACAGCTTCGACCTCTGGCCGGCGGCGCTCGCGGCGTGGGCGGTGGCGCTCGTCGTGCGCGGACATCCGCGCTGGGGGCTGGCGCTGCTCGGCGCCGCGACGGCGGCGAAGCTCTACCCCGCGCTGCTCGCGCCGGCGCTGCTCGCGTACGTCGCGCATGAACGCGGACGAAGCGAGACGAAGCGCGCTGCGTACGTCGGCGTCGGCGTCCTCGCGGCGATCTTTCTCCCGTTCGCCGCACTCGCGCCGGGCGGCCTCCGCTACAGCCTCCAGGAGCAGGCGACGCGCGGGCTCCAGGTCGAGAGCCTCGGCGGCTCGATCCTCGGCGTCGCGCACCGGCTCGGCGCGAGCTTCCACGTCGTCGTCACGAGCTCGCCGTTCTCGTTCGACATCGCCGGGCGCACCGCGGGCACGCTCGCGACGGTGCTTTCGATCGTCGCGCTCGCGGCGGTCGGCGCCGCGTGGTGGCTGCTCGTGCGCGGCGGAGCCGTCGACCGTGAGCGGACGTTCCGCGCCGTCGCGGCGTCGGCCGTCGCCTTCGTCGCGTTCGCGAAGGTGCTCTCGCCGCAGTACCTGCTGTTCCTCGTGCCGCTCGTGCCGCTCGTCGACTCGGTCGCTGCTTGGGGCGTGTTCCTCGCCGCGCTCGCGCTGACGCAGGTCTGGGCGCGCTTCCCCGATCCGTACCTCCACATGACGCAGCTCGGCTCCGGGATCTGGGCCGTCCTCGCCCGCAACATCGTCCTCGTCGTCCTCTACGGGCTCCTGCTCGTCGGGCTTCGGCGCAGGAGCACGACGACCAGCGCGTAGAGCGCGACGACGAGCAGGTCGCGCACGACGACCCACCACGTGAGGACGTTCGCGTAGTGGTTGGTCGAGCCGCCCGGTGTGTGGAGGAAGCGCTGGAGCTCCGAGTGCGTCAGGCGGGCGATGACGAGGAGGAGCACCGACGCAACCGCGCCCGCCGCCGGCACCAGCGGCACGAGCCAGTTGACGTACTGCGGCGAGAAGCTCTTCGCGAACGCGACGAACGCGAGCACCGCCGCGGCCCAGGCGAGGATCATCGGCTCCCGTCGCCGGTGCCAGTAGAGGACGTAGACGAGCACGAGCGCGGCGACCGAGACGAGCGTCGTGACGGTCGCGAGCCCGTCCGCGAGACCGCCGGAGATCTCGGTCTGCCCCGGCGGTGCGGCATGCAGGTGCACGTGGTGCAGCCCGATTCGGTTCAGCACGAGGAGCCCGGAGGCGGCGAGGCTCTCAACCTCGAGCCCACGTTTGATCTGGATCCAGTAGCTGAAGCGGAGCCCGCCCGGCCCGGCGATCAGGAACGGGAGATGGACGACGAAAACGGTGCCGAGGAACCACGCGAGCCCCCGCTTCAGGAGCGGCCGTCCGCCCCGCTCCCATGTCGCCATCAGCGCGAGCGGCAGGAAGACGAGCGGATACGTCTTCGCCGAGACGGCGAGCGCGAGCAGCACGTACGCGGTTCCCTCGCGCCGGCGCACGAACGCGAGCAGCGCCGCCGCGGCGAGGAACGCGGGCCACGGGTCGAACTCGTCGAAGATCGACTGGCCGAGCAGAAGCGGCGTCACGCCGACCGTCAGCGCCGCGATCGCAAGGCGGCGCCGCGATGCGTTCACCGACGCGAGCGTCGCGACGAGGAGGACGAGCGAGCCGGCACCGAGCACGACCATCGTCCAGCGCCACGCGTGCGCGTAGCTTCCCGGCAGCCAGTTGACGAGAAGGAACAGCGGCTGCGCGAACGGCGGGTACTCGTCGAAGAAGCTGCGGTACGGCCACAGCCCCGACGCCATGCGGTGCCCGTAGCGGTGGTACTCGTAGATGTCGCCGAACGACCCGTGCGCGAGCGGCCCGCCCTGCGCGAACAGCGCGCACACGACGAAGAGCAGCGCGCCGCCGGCGGCGACGCCGAACGCGTAGCTCGGGCGCCTCAGCGCAGGTCCTTGTTCGACTCCATGTCGAACCACATCGCGAAGAGCGTGAACTGCGAACCGGAGATCAGCAAGAGCGCGATCAGCACGACGGTGCCGACGCTGACGGCGTTTCCGGCGAGCCGGTAGCCGAGCTCGACGAGCCCGAGCACGAGCCCGACGAGCGTCGCGACGAACCCGAACGCGTAGAAGAACACGAGCGGATGGAAGTCGCGGATCACGTACTTCTCGCTTCAGCCGCCAGAAGAAGCCCTTCACGAGCAGCCACGAGATCCGCGGCACGACGCGGTGGTAGCGGATGCCGGAGCGCTCGCCGACGCCGTACACCGGCCGCGACGGGAAGTCGCGCACGCGCGCGTTCCACACGTTCAGGTGCACGAGGAGGTCGTTCGGGAAGCCGTAGCCGGTGTAGACGCGGTCGAGGTCGAGGTCGTTGACCATCTCCTTCGAGATCGCCGTGTACCCCGACTGCGAGTCGGCGACGTGCCAGTAGCCGGACGCGATCTTCGTCAGCAGCGAGAGCACCGCGTTGCCGAGGTAGCGCGTGTGCGGGATCAGCGCCCACGCCTGGCCGGTGAAGAGCCGGTTCGCCTTCGCGTAGTCGAGCTCGCCGCGCGCGACCGGGGTGACGAGCGCCTCGAGATCGGCCGGATCCATCTGGTTGTCGCCCGCCATCACCGCGACGACGTCGGCTCCGTCGGCGACGGCTCGCTTGTAGCCGGTGACGATCGCGGCGCCGACGCCTCGGTTCTGCTCGTGGGCGAGCACCGCGACGCGTGCATCGCCGGCGCCGCGCGCGCGCTCGGCGGTCGCGTCGCGCGAGGCGTCGTCGACGACGTAGATGCGGTCGACGAACGCGGGGATCCCGGCGATCGTCTCGGCGATCAGCGCCTCCTCGTCGTGCGCCGGCACGACGACCGCGACGCTGCCGCTCCTCGAGCATGCGCGGAGCCTAGAGCGGCGGCGGTCGTCCTTCGGGGCGCCGGCCCCGAAGCGGTCCCAGAAGAGCGCGGCGAGCGCGCCGATCAGCGAGTCCGATCAGCGCCGCGACGACGACGGAGTTGCGCCGGCTGCGCGCGGTGACCTTCTGCGCCAGACGCCGGCGTCAGCACCTTCGGCGCCTCGACCTGCGTCGCCTGGAGCAGCAGCTGCGACGTGCTCGTCAGGTCGTCCTGGAGCGTCCTGAGCTGGAGCTGCAAGAGCAGCTTGTCGGTCGTCGAGACGTTCGAGCTCGCGATGCCCGCCTGAATCGTGTTGATCGCCTTCTCGTCGTTCGAGATCTGCGCGCGGAAGCGGGCGATCTTCGCGTTGGCGAATCCGGAGACCCGCGCGATCACCTCGTTCGCAAGCCCGTTCGCCGCGCACGTCGCGGCTCGACGCTTCGCCGACTGGACGGTGAGCGCGACGATCGGGTTCTGGCCGTTCTTCGACAGGTTGCCGGAGATCGGCTGCGTCGAGATCCCGCCGCGGAACGACGACGGAATCGTGTGGCACTGCAGCGCGACCTTCGTGACGACGGCGTTGGAAGTCGCGATCGCGCGCACGGTGCTCGGGTTCGTCCCGGGCGTCTGGAGCGCGATGTTCCCGCTCGCGGAGTACGGCTGGCCGAGGTAGAGCGTCGCGGTCGCCTTCCAGACCTGGCCGCCGCCGAGCGAGATCGAGATAGCCGATGATCGCGCCGAGGACGAAGCCGCCGACGGGCAGCCACCACCGCGTGACGAGCAGGCGCGCGTAGCGGGAGAAGTCAATCTCCTGCTCCGCTTCCGGATCGAAGTTGCCGGCTGCCTGCCCGGGCTGCTGCTCGGGGCTCATGCCGCGGCGACTCTACCGGAGGCCCACGACCACATCGCTGACAAGCCGTCGGCGAGCGGCGTCTCCGGCTGCCAGCCGAGCGCGTCGCGGATGCGCGCGACGTCGGCCTTCGTGCGGGCGACGTCGCCCTTCGCGGCGTCGATATGACGCGTCGTCGAGCCTCCGGCCCGAGATCTCCTCGAGCAGCGCGATCGCCTCGAGCATCGACGCCTCGTCGCCGCCGCCGACGTTGTAGACCGCGCCGGCCGGCGCGCGCTCCATCGCGGCGATCGTCGCCGCGACCGCGTCCGCGACATACGTGAAGCTCCGCGACTGCTCGCCGCTCCCGTAGATCTCGAACGTCGAGCCGTCGAGGAGCGCGTCGCAGACGCGGCGGAAGAACATGTCGGGACGCTGGCGCGGGCCGTAGACGGTGAAGTAGCGGAGCACGACGGCGTCGAGCGCCGAAGCCGGCCGCGTACGCGCGCGCGAGATGCTCGCACGCGAGCTTCGTGATCCCGTACGGCGAGATCGGCCGCGGCTCCGCGTCCTCCGGCGTCGGGTATGCCTCGGCCTCGCCGTAGACCGACGACGACGACGCGAAGACGACGCGGACGCCCGCCGCGCGCGGCCGCCTCGAAGCACGCGCTGCGTCGCGATCACGTTGCGGCGCACGTAGAGCGGGAAGACGTCGCCGAAGCTGCGCACGCCCGGCCTGCGCGGCGAGGTGGAAGACGCCGTCGACGCCGTCGAGGTCGAGCGTCTCCTCGGCGAGGTCGAGCCGCCGCACGTCGAGGCCGCTCGCGTTCTCCTCCTTCTCCGCCGCGTCGTAGTAGTCGGTGAAGCAGTCGACGCCGACGACCTCGTGGCCGGCGGCGACGAGCGCCTCGGCCAGCTGCGAGCCGATGAAGCCCGCGGCGCCTGTGACGACGTAGCGCATCAGCGCGGGACCATCCCATAGACGAGGCCGTAGCCGACGAGGAACAGCTGCCGCTTCGCGGCGACGACCGGCGAGTACTTCCCGTCCGGGAACGTCCAGACGCCTTGCCGGTGTCGCGCGTCGAGCGCGTACGTCCGCCGCTTCAGCGTCGCGAAGTAGACGACGTCGCCGACGACCGTCGCCGAGCCGGCGATCGGCCCGTTCGCCGTCGAACGCTCCACTGCACGTCCCCGGTCGCCGCGTCGAAGGCGAAGAAGCGGCCGCTGAACGAGCCGGCGTAGACGAGCCCGCGCGCGACGGCGGGCGATCCGTAGACGTAGCCGCCGGTGCTGTGCGACCAGCGCAGCTTGCCGCTCGTCGCGCCGAACGAGTAGACCTTGCCGTCGGTCGAGCCGATGTAGACGCGCCCGTACGCGACCGCCGGCGTCGAGTAGAACGGCGAGCCGCCGTAGAGCCGCGACTCGGCCGACGCACGTCCAGATCTTCTTGCCGGCGAGCGAGAGGCAGTAGACGTGACCGTCGTACGAGCCGACGTAGAGCCGCCCGCCGGCGATCGCGACGCCGCCCTTCACCGCGCCGCCCGTGTGGAAACGCCAGATCGTCTTGCCCGGTGACGCGCGTCGAGGCCCACACGTCGCCGTTCCAGTCGCCGACGTAGAGATGCCTGCCGACGAGCAGCGGCGAGCGTCTCCGATGGGCCGATGCGTCTTCGTCCAGCGGATCTTCCCGAAGCCGACGCCGAAGTCGATCACCTCGCCGTCGGTGCCGTGACCGCCGGTCTGCGCGTTGCACGGCGGCCGGTTGAGGAACACCGCGTAGACCGAGCCGTGCTGCATGCGGCCCGATCGCGGGCGACGCGGCGACGCAGCGGTGCGCGAGGTACTTCCACGCGCGTCCGCCCGGTCTTGAGGTTGACCGCTGCGAACTTCCCGGCGTTCGTCGAGAAGTAGAGGCGCCCGTAGCCGATCGACGGCGGAAACTCGACGAGGCTTCCGGCGTGGTACGTCCACGTGCGCCGGAACGGCGGCCGCAGCGCGAGCGCGACCGACCGCGTCCGCGTCGCCGACGAGCCCGAACATCGGCCACGGGATCGTCAGCGGCTCCTTCGTCACCGTCGGCGACGCGGTCGTCACGAACTCCTGGGTGGACGAGCCGCGGATGTTGCCGGCCCCGTGCCCGCGGTGGACGAGGTACGCGGCGACGCCGCCGGCGACCAGCACGACGAGCACCGCGATCGCGATCAGCAGGCGACGCCGCATCGGGCGAGGGTAGCCGCGTGACGGGCTCAGCGGCGAGCCGGGCGGCGTCTTCCGCACTCGGCCCGGCGGCCTGAACTGCGTAGAGCGTCGAGTAGCCGTGGAACAGCAGCTGCATGCCGTCGCCGGAGACCGGGACGTACTGACCGTGCGGGAAGCGGACGAGGACGCGGCCCGTCCGCGCGTCGACGCCGACGATCCGGTGCGCGAAGCTCCCCGCGTACGCAACGCCGTCGACGACGACCGCCGCGCCCGAGATCGGACCGCCGGTCCCGACCCGCCACAGCACGCGACCGCTCGCGGCTGACAGCGCGTAGAAGATGCCGTTGTACGACCCGACGAAGACGCGCCCGCCGGAGACCGCAGGCGACGAGTAGACGTACGCGCCGGGCGAGAACCGCCAGAGCTGGCTGCCGCCGGTTGTGAAGGCGGTCAGCGAGCCGCCGCTGGACGACGGCACGAACACGCGCCCGCCCGCGACGGCAGGCGTCCCGTAGATCCGCCCGTTGACGCTGGCCGACCCAGCGCGTCGCGCCGGTGCGCCGCGAGAGCGCCCACAGCCGGCCCGCGTAGTCGCCGATGAAGAGCGTCCCGCCGGCGATCGACGCGCTCGACGTGATCTTCGCTCCGAGGCTCTTGCTCCAGCGCAGGCGATGCGTCCGCAGGTCGAGCGCGTACAGCCGCCCGTTCCACGCGCCGAAGTAGTCGACGCCGTCCGCGACGATCGGAGACGACTCGACCGGCGAGCCGACGCGGTAGCTCCAGCGCAACCGTCCCGTCGCGCGCTCGAGCACGCGCACGTCGCCGTCCATGCCGTGGACGACGAGCTCGTGCCCCGACGACCGCGGGCGACGACGCCATCTTCCCGTGCGGCGTCGTGGTGCGCCAGAGCACGCGTTCCCTTCACCATCGAGATCGCGTGGATCGTCGCGTCGGCGTTGCCGATGTACGCGACGCCGTCGGAGACGACTGCCGGGAACTCGATCAGCCCGCCCATCGGCACCGCCCACACGGTGCGGAACGGCGGGCGGATCCGGATGTGCAGTCCTGCGCCTGCGAGCGCGTGCCCGTCGCGCCGTACAGCGGCCACTGCAAGGTCGGGCCGGTACACGCGCACGGTGATCCTGCGGTGGCTGCGGAAGTCCTCGTAGACGGTGCGCGTGCCGTAGCCGCGCGCGCCGACGGTGACGTGGAGCGGCCGCCGCCACGGCACGCGGATCTCGGTGACGCCGTGCGCGTCGGTGCGCGCGCTCCGCCCCCAGAGGCTGACGGTCGCGTTCGGCAGCCGGAGCCAGCGGTCGCCGTCGATGACGGTGACGACGAGCGAGCGCGCGGCGGTGGGGCGTCGCCGGCGCGACGTGCTTGACCGGCGGCGGTGCAGCCGTCGGCGCCGGGCGCGATCCCGCCGCACCCCGCGAGCGAATCCGAGCAGCGCGACGCCGACTGCAGCGGCTAGGGCTCGACGCTGTCGGGTGCCACCGGCTCGGGGAGCTCCTCGGCGAACGGCTCCAAGGTACCGTCGTCTCCGGCCGACAGAACGAGCTCCGAGAAGAAGCGCGTCATCACGAGCCCGTCGCGGAACTCGCCGAGCCGCGGCTCCGGCCGCTCACCGGCCGCGAGCGCGAGCGCGAGCTCCGGGATAGCGGCTCCCCGCGGCAGTCGGCAGCGGGAAGGCGCCGCCGAAGCGCGGATTGATGTCCGTCACGCGATGCGTGCCGTCCGGCTCGCGGAAGCACTGGATGTTCGCCGGCCCGACGAGCCCGAGCGTCTCGGAGACGTGGCGGCCGACCTCGATCAGCTCCGCGTCGCGGATCGTCATGCCCTTGATCGACTCGCCGCCCTTCGACTCGATCATCGTGCGCGGCACCGCGTTGAGGCAGCGGCTCTCGAGATCGCAGAACACGTCGATCGAGAACTCCTCGCCGCGGCAGCGCGGCCTGCACCATCGAGTCGTGATCGGTGTAGTCGAGGAAGAACTCGAGCTCGCGCGCGTTCGCGCAGCGGTAGATGCCGCGCGAGCCGAAGCCGTGCCGCGCCTTCACGAGCACCGGGAACTCGAGGTCGTCCGGCAGTGCGTCCGGCAGCCACGTCTGCGGCGAGCCGATGCCGCGCTCCTCGAAGAGCTGATGCGCGAGCCACTTGTCCGCGAGCGCGTCGACGATCTCCGGCGACGGCAGCAGCACGAGCGCGCCGAGCTCTTCGCGCGAGCGCGCGAGAACGCCGTGGTCGAGGTCGGTGAGCGGGACGATCGAGCGAGATGTCGTGCGCGTCGATCAGCGCGCGCAGCGCGGCCACGTAGCCGGGGTCGCCGACGCGCGGGACGAACGCGTGCTCGTCCGCGTGGTAGAGCGCCGGTGCGAGCGCGTTCACGTCGGTCGCGAGCGTCCGCGCGCCGGCGCGCTTGAAAGCCGTGACGATGTCGACCCGCTGGCCCGCGCAGGTGAAGAGGACGCCGCTCACGGGCGGAGAGGGTACCCTCTGCGACTCGTCCGCAGATGCGCCGTCTCCTCCTGATCGTCGCCGCCCTCGTCGGCCTCTGGCTCGTCGCCTGCGCCTTCCTGTTCGTCTGGCCGCGGGCCGACACGCCGCCGGCGCACGCCGACGCCGTCGTCGTCCTGTCGGGCGGCCTCGACCGGCGACTCGACCCGGCAGTCGCGCTCGTCCGCTCCGGCGTCGCGCCGGTGCTCGCGATCTCGAGCCCGACCCGCGGCAAGTGGCCGCAGGCGCGCGATCTCTGCAACGGCACGACGAAGGTCGCCGGAGTCCGCGTCCTCTGCTTCCAGCCGAGCCCGTACAGCACGCAGGGCGAGGCGCGCACCGTCGCCCGGCTCGCGCGTGCGCGCGGCTGGAAGCGAGTCGTCGTCGTCACGTCGACCTTCCACGTCACGCGCGCGCGGATGCTCTTCAAGCGCTGCTACCACGGCAAGCTCTGGGTCGTCGGCTCGCCGTGGACGTGGTGGAAGCTGCCGGAGGAGTGGGCGAGCGAGACCGGCAAGCTCATCGTCCAGCTCACCGCGCAGCGCGGCTGCTAGAAGACCGACCGCGCCCTTGTAGATCACGAACGGCAGGTCGAGCACCGCGAGCGTGACGAGCGTCCACGCGACGAGGCGCGGCCACCGTTCGCCGAGCTTCGCCGCCGCGCAGCCGAAGCAGAGCGCCCACGCGCCGAGCGTCGTCAGCATGTACGTCGGCTTCAGCACGTCGCCGTCCGGCGTCGGATAGCTGACGGTGAAGAAGAGATAGCCGGCGAGCCCGGCGAGCGGTAGCAGCGAGACGAGGAGTCGCGGCGGATCGCGCCGGCGCAGCGGCGAGCCAGAGCAGCACGAGCCAGCCGCCGATCGCGAGCGCGGTCGGGATCGAGCCCGACGATCGTGCTGCACGACGAGCCAACCGTTCCGCACCGGCGACGGCTTCGCATGCGACTCGCGCGACCACGCGAAGACGCCGTACCAGTCGCCCCAGATGTCCGCGTACGTCTCCGGCCACGCAAGGTTGACGAGGTTCGGCCGGTACGGCGATGTGAAGATCGTCGGCACGCCGGTCGCGAAGTAGAAGCGCGCCGGGCCGGCGCTCCCAGAGCGGCTTCGACGAGTGCGGCCGGTCGAAGACCGCGTTGCCGTAGTTCGCCGCGCGGTAGCCGTACCACGGCGCGGCGATCACGACGACGGCGGCGAGCGACGACGGCAAGTGCACGCACGACCGCGCGGCGCTCCTCCGGCCGCTTCCAGATCGCCACGAGGAACGCGAGCACGACGACGGCGAGCGTCCACAGCGAGAACTGCCGCACCATCTCGCCGACGCCGAGCGCGAGGCCGAGCGACGAGCGCCGAGCTTCCAGCCGTAGCTGCCGCCGCACGAGCATCCGCGCGGCGAGGTAGAGGCAGAGCGTCGAGACGAAGAGATCGGTCGGCTCCGGGTTGAACATCGAGCCGTGCGCGTCAGCACCGGCGAGAGCGCGACGAACCCGGCAGCCGCGGGCGGGAGCCAGCGCCGCTTCGGCCAGATCAGCCGCGCGAGCGCGCGCGACGAGCAGCACGGTCCCGACCACCGCGGGGACGTTCAGCAGCTGCCCGAGCTTGTGCGGATCGCCGAGCCCGATCTGGCGGCCGACCCACGTCACCGCGCCGGCGATCGCGTAGTAGAGCGGCGGCGAGTAGTACTCCGGCGTCTCGCCCCGGATCGGCAGCCGGTGATGCTGGATCAGGAAGTCCGCGTACTCCCGGTGCGACGGCGCGTCGTAGCCCGCGCCCGCCGGGATACGCGGCGGCGTTCCAGAGGACGATCAGGCCCGCGAGTGCGGCGAACGCCGATCGACGAGCCGCTCAGGGCTGAGCTTTCCAGCCACCCGTCGCGCCCTTGTACGTGCCGCCGAAGAGCGCGAGCGGCGTCTTCGCGAGGATCTTCAGGTCGAGCCAGCGCCGAACGGTGGTCGACGTACCAGACGTCGAGCTCGATCCGCTCGTGCCCACGGCAGCGCCGCGCGGCCGTGGACCTGCGCCCAGCCGGTGATCCCCGGCTTGACCTCGAGCCGTCGCGCGCCTGGTGCGCCGTGTACTGCTCGACCTGGTAGCGCAGCGTCGGACGCGGCCCGATCACGCTCATCTCGCCGCGGACGACGTTCCAGAGCTGCGGCAGCTCGTCGAGCGAGAGCTTCGACGGAGGACGCGGCCGACGCGCGTGATCCGCGCATCGCCCTTGTCCACGGCGTAGCCGGCGCCGATCTTCTCGGCGTCGACGACCATCGTGCGCAGCTTCAGCAGCTCGAAGTCGACGCCGTCCTTCCCGACGCGCGTCTGGCGGAAGAGCACCGGACCGCGGTCGCCGAGCTTCACCGCGAGCGCGGCGAGCCCGAGCAGCGGGCCGCGACAACGAGCGCGGTCCCGGCGAGCGCGACATCGGCGACGCGGTTCATCGGACGACGCTACGCAGTCCGCTCGAGCGACCGCTCGTCCACCGGCAGCGGCGCACGGTATGCGGACGCGCGCAGTCGGCAGCGCCCGATCGTACGCAGGACGCGGAAGCCGTCGAGCATCGTCAGCTTCTTGCCGTCGGCGCGTGCACGCGGCTCGTACTGGACGGGCACCTCGAGGATCGCCACCCGGCGCGCAAGGAGCGCCGCGGTGATCTCCGGTTCGATCCCGAACCCTTCCTCGACCAGGGGCAGTGCGCGGAGGATGTCGGTCCGAACGGCCTTGAACGCGGTCATGATGTCCGTGAGCTTGGCGCCGAAAGCGACGTTCATCGCGATCGTCACGCCGCGGTTCCCGACCCAGTACCGAAGCTTCCGCAGCGTCGTCCGCTCGAATTGCCGCGAGCCGAACGCGGCGTCGGTCTCGCCGAGCGCGAGCGGCCGGACGACCTCGACGAGATCGGCGACGTCGAGCTCGAGGTCAGCGTCGGCGATCGCGACGAACCGGCCGGCGGCGACGTCGATTCCCGTGCGGATCGCTGCGCCTTTACCGCGGTTCTCGGGATGGAGCGTGACCCGGACGTTGGCCGGCCAGTTCCGCTCCCCGAGCAGCTCGCGCGTGCCGTCGGTGGAGCCGTCGTCGACGAGCACGACCTCGAACGAGCTCACGGGGAACGTGAGCGCGAGCAGCCGGTCGACGACCTGCAGGACGGTCGGGCGCTCGTTGTAGATCGGAACAACGATCGTCAGCTCCGGCGTCTCCACCGCCGGGACGGTAGCGGAGTCTCCAGCGGTCACCTCAGGCCTTCCACGCTGCGAACAGATGATTGAGGCCCCACTGCGTCGCAAAGCGGCTGCGGCGGACTCCCGTGAATCCGGCGCGGGAAAGGCGCTCGCGGATCTCCTCGTCGCGGACGTAGTAGCTCTCGCCCTCGACCATGCCGCGCTGCGAATCGACGTCCCACGACGAGCCGAGACGGCCGTAGACCTCGAGCACCTTGTGCACCAGGAACTCGGCCACGGGATTGCCCATCGTGATCACCACGTTCCCGCCGGGACGAAGAACGCGATGGCTCTCCCGAAGCTCGTCGTCGCGCGCGTCCTCTGGGACGTGGTTGAGACAGGCGATGAAGGTGACGCTGTCGAATCGCCCGTCCTCGAACGGGAACGAGCGGAGATCGGAGACGACCTGCTCCGGCTTCAGCCCCGGATACGCGAAGACGTCGATGCCGACTCCGTTCCCGTCGAGCCAGTCCGCGACAAAGCGATTGTCCGGCCCGCAGCCGACGTCGAGCGTGTGGCCCTGCGTCCGGCGCGCGACCTCGCGATAGCGGTCGTTCTGCAGCGAGGACAGACCGAGGCGTCCCTCGCCGCCGATCATCCCGACGGCCCGCACGGGAAAGGCGAGTGTGTCCGCGACCAGTCCACCGGTGGAGCGCTGCCGAGCCGGGGCCGTCACGACCGTCGATCCTACTCCGGTCCGGCCGTGGAATAATCGGCCCGCAGGTGGGAGCCTCCGCGCCAACGACCGCCTCCGGGGAGCACGTCTCCTCCGCGCCTCGTCCCCGATCGCTGACGCTCGCGACCCAGGTCTTCGCCGCAGTCGCCGTCGTCTTCGTCGTGCTCGCGATCGTCGTCGCGATCGTGCTGCCGTACGGCTCGTGGGACGCCATGGCACTGGGAATCTGGTCGAGGCTGATCGCCGAGCACTGGCCGAATCTCCACTCGACGCAGATCTACGCCGCGGACTATCAGCGTCCCGTCTTCTACTGGCTCCAGGGAACCATCTGGCGCCTCTTCGGCTTTCACCAGTCGCTGGGACGGCTGTTGAGCCTCGCGTTCTCGCTCGTGCTCGTCGTCGCCGTCGCGGCGATCGCGAGCCGGACCGCGCCGCAGTACCGCCGCTTCACGGCAGCGCTCGCCGTCGTCGTCGTGCTGACGGTGTCGTACTTCGACCTCTATCTCGCCGCCGGGCTGACGGACATCCCTGTCGCGGCAGCGATCGCGGTGACGGGAGCGCTCCTGTGCGCGCGCAGGCTCGGGCGCGCACAGCTCCCGCTCGTCGGGCTCGCGGCCACGCTCTCGATCATGACCAAGCCGTCCGCCCTTCCCGCGCTCGTCGGGCTTGCCGCCGCCGTCCTGATGGGACCGCGACTCGATCTCCGCCGCCGCGCGTACGCAGCTCTCGCCGTCGTGCTCGGCATGGGTGTCGGCCTGCTCTTCGAGTTGACGCAGGCCCGCTACGCGCACATGGGCCTGCGCGCGTTCCTCACGCTCGGCACCGAAGGCGGCTTCTACGCGAGGCTCGCGGATCAGGACCGGAAGCGGGTCCGCTGGACGGCGCGTGGCTCGGCCCCGATCTCCGCATCTTCCTCTGGTTCGGATTCGCCTACGCGATCGCACGGATCGTGAGCCTGCGCCATCGCTACGCCGTCCTCGTCGCACTGCCGGTGGCCGCAGTCTGGTCCTGGCTCGGGCCGCACCTCTCCGGCGCTTCCGGGCTCCGCGTCGGCATCCTCGGGACAGGCGGTGGCACCGAGCAGATCGCCGTCCTCGTGCTCGCGGCGTCGTTGCTGTTCGCGCTCGACTCACCCGCAGACGCCGTGCCGGACCGGCTCCGGCTCACCCGCCTGATGGTCTGGGCGCTCCCGACTCTCGTCGTCTGGGGATCCGTCGCCGTCTACGACACACGCCTGCTCGCGCCGGCGTGGCCGCCGCTCCTGCTGCTGATCACGTGGACGATGCTGCCCGCGTTCGCCGGCGCCCTTGCGGTCGCAGTGGCTGATCGCCGTGCCGGCGGTGGCGCTGCTCGCGGTCGTCGTGCTCGCGACGTACAACATCAACGGCCTCGGGCACTCCGGCTGGCGGCAGGTTCGCGCCGGCGGCCTCTCCGGGCTGGGGAACGCCGCAGCGATGCGCGACATCGCCTTCGGCGGGGACTACGCGGCCGAGGTCGCGGCGCTTGCACCGCAGGTGCAGCGCGAAGGACAGGATCTGCCTGCGGCCGCGTACAACGCGCGGCTCCAGTTCCTCTACCTGGGATACGCGAGCTGGAGCATCGCAGGGCGCCCCAGTCGTGCAGCCAGCTGGCGGGGCACCGTCTCTTCGTTCTGCTGGAGGACGACGAGCTGCAAAAGCTCTACGGAAGCCGAGCCGACTCGCCGTACTGGCAGGCCTGCCACAACGTGTCGCTGACGAAGATCACCCAGACGTACCGGAGCGTTCGCGGTATTCGTCAACGGCGCACCGACGCCGACCGCCGGCGGCTGCGGCACGCCCCCGGCCGATCAGGGGCTTGCGATCGAGTTCGGCCGCTCGACCACGGCGGCAGCGGCCGACACGCTGCAGCAGTACGTCGTCAAAGCGGGCTTTGTCGAGGCGAAGGTGGAGCAGCTCGGCTGCGCCTCCTACCGCGTCGTCGAGACCGGAGTCCCGGACCAGGCGACGGGGCAGTCGATCGTCGCCGAGGCAAAGAGCGCCGGGATCAAGGCTTCGCTCGTCGGCCACTTGACCCGGCGGGTCACCGCGTCCCCTCCGCCGCCTCCCACGTCGTCGGCACGCCGTGACGGAGGTAGTTCGACGAGCGCCTCCACCGTCGCCCACGTGACGAGCACGTAGTAGCGCGCCACGCCGAGCCGACGCGGCGGCGGCGAGTACCGCGAGCTGAGGCCGAGCGCGACCGGTACAGGGCCCTCTCCGAGCAGCGCGGCGTCGTCCGAGCAGCACGAGGTGCAGCAGGCCGCTGGCGTAGCGCAGATGCCGGTGCGAGACGATCTCGACGAGGTACAGCGGGCGCAGCCGGCGGAGCATCTTGCCCTCGAGCACGATCGCCCAGCAGTGCTCGAACATCCGCACCTTGCGGCGGTACTCGTCCTCGTTCGTCGGCGTCGGCTTCTCGAACGCGATGGCCTCCGCCTCGTACACCGCGCGCTGCCGCGCTGCACCATCAGGTACGGAAAGGAGAGGTCGTGACCGAAGCGCGGGTCGACCTCGACGTAGTCCGAGCGGCGCACGGCGTAGATCGAGCCGTTGCCGCCGGTGATCGAGCCGAGCGCGACTCGGCCGCGCGCACCGACAGCTCGTAGCGCCAGTAGAGCCCCCGCGGTTCGAGCCGTCGGCGGCCTCGAGCGGAGCCGCCCGCAGACGTAGGCGACGTCCGGATCGGCGAACGCGCGGACGAGCATCCGCAGCGCGTCCGGCGCCCAGGTCGCGTTCGCGTCGGAGAACGCGACGATCTCGCCGTCGGTCTCGCGCACCGCGCGGTCCTGCGCTGCGACCTTCCCGCCGCGCGGGTTGCGGATCACGCGCGCGCCCGGCGGCGGCGCGCGAGCTCCTCGGTCCGGTCGGTCGACGCGTCGGAGGTGACGACGACCTCGAGCCGGTCGGGCGGGTAGTCGAGCTCGAGCAGGTTCTCGACGCCGCCGCTCGATCACCGCCTCCTCGTCGTGCGCGGCGACGATCACGGCGACCGTCGGCGGTCGCCATCGTCGCCGCGCACCGGCCGCGCGCAGGCGCGCGAGCGCGGCGCCGCGAGCGGGTAGCGACGTGGGTCCACACGAGCGCGCCCGGCGAAGCCCAGAAGAAGATCTTTGCGATCGCCATCACCGGAGGGCCAGTCTAGGGCTGCGGCCGCTGTTTCCGGCATTCTTGTCACGTGCCTGCTCTGTCTGCTTCGTCGTCGGCGCCCGGCCGAACTTCATGAAGGCCGCACCGGTGCTGCGCGCGCTCGCGCGCGCGCGACCCGGAGATCGACGCGCTGCTCGTCCACACGGGGCAGCACTACGACGCCGCGATGTCCGACGTCTTCCTCGCCGAGCTCGGGCTGCCGAGCCGGACGTCTTCCTGGGCGTCGGTTCGGGCACGCACGGCGAGCAGACGGCGCGGGCGCTCGTCGGCGTCGAGCAGGTGCTGCTCGAGCACGCGGCCCGACGCTCGTCGTCGTGCCGGGCGACGTCAACTCGACGCTCGCCGGCGCGCTCGCCGCGGTGAAGCTCGGCATCCCGGTCGCCCACCTCGAGGCGGGCCTACGGAGCTTCGACCCGGCGATGCCGGAGGAGCACAACCGCCGGCTCACCGACCACCTCAGCGCGATCCTGCTCGCGCACTCGCAGAGCGCGCGTCGACGAACCTCGCGCGCGAGGGCATCGACCGCGAGCGTCGGTCCACCTCGTCGGCAACACGATGATCGACTCGGTGCTTCGAGCACGTCGACGCGGCGCGGGAGCCCGGCCCTGGGAGGCTTCGGCCTCGAGCCGGGCGGCTACGGGCTGGTCACGCTCCACCGGCCCGCGCTCGTCGACGACCCAGAGCTGCTCGGCGCGACGGTCGCCGCGCTCGATCGGCTCGCCGCGACCGTCCCGCTCGTCTTCCCGGTGCATCCGCGGACGCGTCGAACGCATCGAGGCCGCGGGCTCGACCGACGCGCTCGAGCGGTGGAATGTCCAGCTGACGCGAGCCGCTCGGCTACCTCGACGTTCCTCGGGCTCGAGGCCGGCGGCGCGGTTCGTGCTCACCGACTCGGGCGGCGTGCAGGAGGAGACGTCCGCGCTCGGCGTGCCGTGCTTCACGCTGCGCGACTCGACCGAGCGGCCGGTGACGGTCGAGCTCGGGACGAACACGCTGCTCGGTGCTGACCCCGAGCGGATCGCCGAGATCCCGGCGGTGCTGGAGACGCCGCGCGCCGCGCCGCCGATCCCGCTGTGGGACGGCCGCGCGGGCGGCGCGCGGCGGAGGTCTTCGTCGGGTTCCTCGCCGGCACCGCCCGCCGGTACCGGTCGGCCACCTAGATGTGCGGCATCGCCGGCGCGCTCTCGTTCGACCCGGCAACTTCCGCGTCACCGACGATCTCGTGACGCGCATGCGCGACACGATGGCGCACCGCGGGCCCGACGGCGCCGGGATCTGGATCGCCGACGACGGCCGCGTCGGCCTCGGCTTCCGCCGGCTCGCGATCATCGACCTCTCGACGCGGCGATGCAGCCGATGACCAACGAGGACGGCATCGTCTAGCTCGTCTTCAACGGCGAGATCTACAACCACGCCGAGATCCGCCCCGAGCTCGAAGCGCTCGGCGGCACGCGTTCCGCACCGACCACTCCGACACCGAGGTGATCCTCCACGCGCTTCGAGGAGTGGGGCATCGACGTGCGTCCACCGCTTCCGCGGCATGTTCGCGCTTCGCGCTGTGGGACGAGCGCGCGCAGCGAGCTCTGGCTGGTCCGCGACCGGATCGGCATCAAGCCGCTCTACTATCGCTGCACCACGGGCGGCTCGTGCTTCGCGTCCGAGATCAAGGCGCTGCTCGCAGGATCCCGAGCAGGAGCGCGCGGTCGACGAGGAGGCGCTCTACCACTACCTGTCGTTCCTCACGACGCCGGCGCCGCAGACGCTGTTCCACGGCATCCGCAAGCTGCCCGGCGGCACGTGGCTGCGCGTCGCGCGCGGACGGCGACGATCCGCGAGCGAGCGCTACTGGGACGCGTGGGACCAGCGTCGACCCGCTCGACGGCGTCTCCGAGGACGAGATCGCCGAGCGCGTCCTCGCCGAGCTGCGCACGGCGGTGCAGCTGCGCAAGGTGAGCGACGTGCCGGTCGGCGTGTTCCTCTCCGGCGGCATCGACTCGACCACGAACGCGGCGCTGTTCTCCGAGGGCGAGACGCGGCCGGTCAAGACGTTCTCCATCGGCTACGAGGGCGACTACGCGACCTATCAAGAACGAGTTCGACTACGCGCGGCAGATGGCCGAGCGCGTCGGCGCCGAGCACCACGAGCGGCTCTGACGCAGGACGACCTGCTCGACTTCCTGCCGCGCGATGGTCCGGCTCCAGGACGAGCCGATCGCCGACCCGGTCTGCGTGCCGGTCTACTACGTCTCGAAGCTCGCGCGCGACAACGGCGTCGATCGTCGCCAGGTCGGCGAGGGCGCCGACGAGCTGTTCTGCGGCTATCCCGTCCTGGAAGACGCTGCTCGCGGCTCGCAGCGCTGCGACGACCTGCCGGTGCCGCGCGCCGCTGAAGCGCGCCGGCGTCGCGCTCGCGACGCCGCGGCGGCAAGGGACAGCCGCCGCGAATCGAGTCCTGCGCCGCGGCTCGCCGGGCAGCCGGTCTTCTGGGGCGGCGCCGAGGCCTTCACCGAGGCGCAGAAGCAGCGGCTGCTCTCGCCGCGGCTGCGCGAGCGAGCTCGCGGGCTCACGTCCTGGGAGGCGCTCGAGCCGATCCGCGCGCGCTTCGAGGAGAAGGCGCTGGGAGCCGTCGCACCTCAACTGGATGACGCTACGTCGACCTCAACCTGCGCCTGCCCGAGCTGCTGCTGATGCGCGTCGACAAGATGAGCATGGGCGTCAGCCTCGAAGGCCGCGTGCCGTTCCTCGACCACAAGCTTCGTCGAGCTCGCGATGAGGATCCCGAGCAGCGCGAAGACGCGCGACGGCACGCTCAAGCACATCCTCAAGAAGGCGGTGCGCGGCGTGATCCCGGACGAGCTGATCGACCGCCCGAAGCAGGGCTTCGGCGTGCCGGTCTACGAGTGGTTCTTCGACCGCCTCGGCGACGACGGCGCGGCAGGAGCTCGACGAGTTCTGCGCGGAGACCGACTTCCTCGACCGCGCCGAGGTGAGCGGCTCGTCGACGCGAAGCCGGGCGCCGAGGTCTGGTATCTGCTCAACTTCGCGCTCTGGTGGAAGGAGTACATCGCGGGATGAGCGTCCGGGTGCGGACTGCAAAGCTCTCTGCGATCGGGTACTGGACCCGACCCGTGCGGAGCGGTAGCCGGCGACCCTGGCACGGCGGGGTACGCCGCAGGCTCGGTGCCGCCCGGAACGCATACGCCCCCTGGATGGCGGAGACGCTCGACTACGCCGGGCTCGGGGCCTCGACATGCTGGATGTCGGCTGCGGGCAGGGGATCGATCTCCATCGGGTACGCCCAGGCCGGGGCGGGAAGTAATCCATTCACATCGATCTCACGCCGCG
>CAVQZE010000003.1:0-1043503 GCA_963718385.1 uncultured Actinomycetes bacterium | reverse complement strand
CCGCTAACAATGTTACTGTAGCCTCCCTTCGTTCAGCATCTCCTTGCCGATATCCGGCGCGCTGGGCGACGCGACCAGCGTTCCGTTCTTGTAGACGCCGTAGCCCGCGACGCCGACGTTGTCGTTCGACGCAGTCCAGGTGAACGACGCCGACGTTGTCGTGCTCGACGACTCGGCGAGGCCGGTCGGCGTCGACGGCGGCGTTGTGTCGGGGCACGTGGCAGTCGTGGCGGTGATTGTCGTCTTGGCGGATCGGTTGCCTGCGGCGTCGTAGGCGTCGACGGCGACCGTGTACGACGTCCCGCACGTGAGCCCGCTGAGGAGGTAACCGGGCGTGCTCGGGGTCGCTTCGAGCGTTCCGTTCTCGTAGACGCCGTAGCCTGCGACGCCGACGTTGTCGGTCGAGGCGTTCCAGGCGAGCGATTCGGACGTCGCGGTGCTCGATGTCTCCGCGAGTCCGGTCGGGGCCGAAGGCGGCTGCGAGTCTCCAGGAGGACTGGGCGGACACGCCGCAGTCGTCATCGTCGCCGTGCTCGCTGACGAATGATTTCCGGCGACGTCGTATGCGTCGACTGAGACCTGGTGGGACGTTCCACAGGAGAGGCCGCCGACCGTGTAGGTGGCCGACGTGCTCGTGCCATTGAGAACGCCATCCACCAGGACGCGGTATCCGACGACGCCGATGTTGTCGGTCGACGCCGTCCACCCAGCCGAGATGGTGGTCGTGGTCGATCCTCTCTGGCCGAGGTTCGCGGGCGTGGAGGGAGGTGTCGTGTCTGGGCACGGGCTTGTCGACACGATCAGCGTGGCGGTCACCGAACGGTTCCCTGCCGCGTCATGAGCGGCGATACCCACCGTGTAATTCGTTCCGCAGCTGAGCCCCGAGAAGCCGTAGCTCGTCTGCGACGTCGTCCCAACCCCGAGGCTCTCGAGATAGAGGTCGTATCCGGTTACGCCGACGTTATCGGTCGATGCGTGCCACGACACGGTGACGCCCGTCCCGGTCGCAGCCGTCAGCGCCAGCGCAGTTGGGACGGTAGGCGCCGTCGAGTCCGCGCCGCCGCCACCGCTGCCGCCACCACCGCTGCCGCCACCACCGCTGCTGCCACCACCACCGCTGCTGCCACCATCGCTGCCGCCGGCGGCGCAGTCGCCGCCCTGCGTGGCGGCTTGGATCGACGTCGGCGCCGAGTATTGCCCGTCTGCATCGAATGCTTCGACTCCGATGGTGAACGTGGTCCCGCACGCAAGACCGGTGATGATCGCCGTCGTCTCTTGCGTCGCCCCGGCCGCGCTTCCGTTGACGTAGAACTCATAGCCGGCCACGCCGACGTCGTCCTTCGAGGGCGACCAGCCGACGGTCAAGTAGCTCTCGCCGCTGGCGATAAGGACGAGATCGGTCGGACTTGACGGCGTGGCCGGAACCGCTGCGGCCGCCGTCGAGGCCTTCTTGCCAGCTCGGAGCATCCCGAGGTATGAGTTGAGCGCGGGTCCGCTGGTTCCGCCGCCGCTCGTCACGGCAAGATCGGGGCCGTCGGCGGCCGCAGCCGCGACAGCCGTACCCCACGCCGCGCTCACGGGGGGATTCTTCGGAAGGCTCACGACCCCGATCAACCGGGTCGCCTTCGTCGACTTGAGGCGAAGCTGTGCAAAGGCGCGCGGGGAACTGACGCGAAGAACGACGAATCGGACACTCGCCAGACGCATCCAGTGACGTGCCGCTGCCGCATCGGGCACGAGGACGGCGCACCTGTCAGCGCCCGCGACGGCGCTTCGGCACGCCGCCCGAAGTGCCCTAAGTCCCGCCGCCTTTTTCGGCTGGCCCGTGGGCTCGATGAGCCGCATCCCCGTCGCACGGGTGAGCCTGACAAGGGTGCGGTGACGTGGAGTCGACCAACCGAGCCGGCTCGTGACGATCGCGTTAATGCCGTCGGCTGCGAACCGCTTGAATAGAGCCTGCTGCAACGCCGAGTTCGAGCCTGCGAGCTCCATCGCCCAAAGTCGCTTCGTCGTCTGGGTCGAGGACGACCGGTGGACGGTCGCGCGGGCGAGGCTCGTCGACATGAACGTCGCTGCTGCGACCGTGAGGATTACGGTTGCGCAGAGGCGCGTCCTGGGTGCGGCTCCCAGCACGTCTTTTCTCCTTGGCGTCGTTGGCGGCGGTTAACCACATCGGAGTTCCGATGGGGGGATCGGATCCCTCGACTGAGCGGTTACGAGCCTCCCCGAGAATGCCCGTCTGTTTGTAAGGCCCGTTCCCGGCGGGGTGTAAGACGCGTGTAAGACCTGGCTTTCTCGCGCCGGAGGTCGTGCGAGACGCAGCTGTCGCCCCGCAGCGACTACCCGATGCTGAAGGTCGTCGCGACGACGGGGGGACCCCGCCGGTCGGTGTTTCCGGAGCGGAAGACGGGCCAGACGTACCACTCGTAGGTCCCCGGCGTTAACGACAGTGTCCGCCCGCCCCGCCGCCAATGCGTCGGTACGGTGAGGCGCGGCACTGATGTTGCCTCCGAATAGACGATCTTGTCGTTCTTGAGGATCGCCACCTTGTACGAGCTCACATTGGCTACAGGCGCCCATGCGAACGCCCGCCCGCTAGACCTCGTCCCGTCGGACGGTCCGTCCGGCGACGCCCGTCCGGGGCCGGCCCCCGGCGCGGTGAGCGAACGCTCCCGATGTGTGTAAATCGTCGTGGCGGCGACCGCCGCAACGACGAGTGCGGTTAGCCCGACGACAATCTGGCGTCCCCGGCGTCTGCCTCCACGCGCGACGACCTCGTCCTTGGAGGCTGACGGGGAGAGGGCTGGCGTCTCGGGTGTTCCCGCGTCGGACGTATTCTCGGCAACGAGTCGCTCCCGAATCGACGAGTCGACGAGCGCGAGCTCTGGGCTGACGGGCTCGCCGAGCGCGAGGCCGTCGAACTCTGGG
This sequence comes from uncultured Actinomycetes bacterium, assembly GCA_963718385.1. Taxonomy (GTDB): domain Bacteria; phylum Actinomycetota; class Thermoleophilia; order Gaiellales; family Gaiellaceae; genus Palsa-739. The sequence goes on along the minus strand of CAVQZE010000003.1, from coordinate 1,040,575 downwards.
CCCCGAACCGGCGGCGGTGAGTCGTTTCGGGCCGCAGTGGCTCGGGCCGATGTCGATCTCCTGCGAAAGAGGGCGAACGCGACGAGGGCTGCCATGCCGAGCTTCACCGGTGCGGGCACTACGGCATATCCGCCCGCCTTCGAGGATGACCCGCCTCTTCCCGCGTCTCGGCGCAGACGCCGAGACCTAGTACTCCACACACGACCACCATAGACGACAGAGTCGTGGGTACCGCGCCGGCAAATGCACGTCGCGGCGACGCTAACGCAGCTGTGTGTTCAGCGCTTGCTCGACCGCACTCGCGATGTCGATTACGCCGAATCCGAGCGCAGGTGTCCACGAGCCGTGTCCCGAGGCTGTGCTCTTGAGGATCGTCGCGACCCCACGAGCTGACAGCGACGGGTTCGCGGCCCACACGAGAGCAGCCGCGCCGGCTACCTGCGGAGCCGAGAATGACGTGCCGCTCCCGACACCGTACAGCCCGCCTGCTGGGAGACCGTCGAACGAGACGCGTGGGAACAACGAGGGGGATGACTGAGGCGAGACCGCACCGAGCATGGACACGCCCGGCGCGGCCACGGAGACGAACGATCCGAACTCGGAGAACGGCGCGCGCAAACCTGCCTGATCCGAAGCGCCGACCACGAGGCCCACACCGCCGACCCCGGACGAGCCGAATGGCTGGACGTATGCAGCCGGGTATTCCGGCGGGTCTCCGGCGAGTGCATCGTTCCCCGCCGCTGCGACGAGGAGGACGCCACGCTTCGCCGCGTACTCGATCGCTCCCTGCTCGACAGGCGACGGGGTGCGGCCCGCGACGCTCAAGTTGACGATGCGGGCGCCATGCCGGACTGCGAAAACGATCCCGGCGGCGACGTCCACGTCCGTCATCGACGACGACTCCGCGACCTTGACGATGAGGAGCCTTGTCTGGCCGCCGGTGCCGCCGATCGTGGGCGATCCGCCGGCAAGCGACGCCACGAAAGTGCCGTGGCCGTTCCGATCGGGGACAGACCGCGCGCCAGTTCGCACGTCGTACGTGGCGTCGATGCGGCCGGAGAGGTCTGGAGAACTGACATCCGCGCCGGTATCCACGACGGCGATCGTGAGACTGCGCGCGGCTGCGAGGACGGCGGCGGGAACTCTGTCCAGGTTGGTCGCGCCGCTCGCCCATTCAGCGACCCCCGCTACCCGCGCGTTGGCCGAGAGGCTCGACGTCTGCTCGGTCATCGACGTCCGGAGGACGACGGGTCGGACGGAGGTAATTCCGCGCCGGCCGCGGACAGCGTTCGCCAGAGCGTCTGGGTCCACCGTCGCAACCTCGGCGGCATGGATCGGCGTGAGCACGCGCACGATTCGTGCCGACTGATGCTCGAGCGCGCGGTCAAGAGCAGCGCGGGACGCGAACTGGATCTCGAGACGAGCTGCGGGATGGGACGAGGCCTCCGCTGACCCAGACGGACCGCCGACGAGAACCGCGGCAATGGAGACTGCCGTCGCAAAGAGGATCGGAAGGACCCTGAACGGGAGCTTGAGATATGAGTTGGCGCATGCGACTTCGCCCGAGGGGACAACCGTGGTCGGGCGTGCCGTACCGCGTGAATCGTTTCGCCGCATGAAACGTTGGTTCGGAGAATGCCAGGCCGCTGGTCTCTCCGCTCTCCCCGCATTCTCCACGATGCACCGGCGGTTCATCACTAGCCCGTTCGGTGGTTCACCTCGGGTCTTGACCCTTCGCGCTGTACCAGGCTAGGCCGCCGCGATCTGGGCGGCAGCGTCACGGTTCTCCAGCAGGCCGTTGACCATGGCCCACCGGCTCGCCTCCGTTCTATTCGAGACGTCGAGCTTCCGATAGATGTTGGAGAGGTGGAACTTGACGGTCTGCTCCGTCACCCAGAGCATCCGGGCCAGCTCCGAGTTCGAATGGCCCTCGGCGGTGAGCCGGAGGATCTCGGTCTCCCGCTTGGTCAGTAGGCTCGTCGCCTGCGCCGTCGGCGGCGCCAGCGGACGAAGTCGCGCGCTGGCGAAGTAGATCGATGGGGAGAACAGCTGCCGAATTGCGGCTGCCAGGTCGTCGGGCTCTGCGAGCTTTCCGCAATACGCCCATGCTCCGGCGGCGAAGACGAGGTCGCGCTCGGCCTCGTCACCCTGCTCCGAGAGCACGACGGAGCGGGACTCGGGGCTTCTTGCCGCCGTCTCGCGCAGCAGGGCAGCGCCGTTCTGAGTCGCAAGCGAGTAGTCGATGACGACGAGCTCGGGCCGATGGCGCTCGATCATCTCGATGGCGGTCTCGGCTTCGGTCGCCTCCCCGACCACTGTCACGTCGAGGCCGGCGAGAAGCGCGCACAGCGCGTCGCACCACAGTGGATATGGGTCGGCGATGATCGCCGTCTTTCCAGCATCGTGCCGCATGATCTAAATCCCCCCTAGGGAGCCCGTCCGCACTCGAGCTCGTTATCCCCCTAATGGACCTTCTAGAACTGGATCTAGCCAATCGATTGGCTAGCCACCCCCTCTTTCTCCCTTACCCGAGGCTAGAAAGCAAGGTCCATCGGGCGAGAACTAGACTTGACTCAGCGAAGACTGGACCCGTCTATTCGTCCGTCCAGGTTGGGTTCTCGCGTGAGCGTCGCGCAGGATTTCAGAGGGTTGGTGCCGGTCTAGACGCGCCGCTTCTCGCGTTCTTCGGCGACCGCGCGCCTGAGCTGCTGCTGCCAATAGACGATCCCGAGTCGGTTCGCCTGGCGAAGACCCTCGTCGGCACCGCGTGCCTCGATCGCACGCCGCTGCCGAATCAGATCGCCGAGGATCGCTCGGATCGTGCTCTCGCGCGCGGTCTGGGCGGCTGTGTCGGCGCTCATCGTCCGGCGCCTCGCCCAAAAAAGGCGAAACACGCCCCGGCGTACGCTGCGACGGTTGTTCCGGCCGCGAGGGCGAGCGCTCGATCGATCTTCCTTCCACGCGGCGGCCGGTGTATCGAGGCGATCAGCATGGTTCCCTCCCTCTTGATCCGAACCTCGAAGGGCTGATGTGCGATAGGACACTTGTGGTCGACCCGTCGATCGTCTGCCACTGGACAACCGACGGGTTTTCGGCGCGGCGTAAAGAGACGAACGGCTGGCATATCCGGTGGCGCCGGCGGGGTCTGCCGTCCTCTGGTCTCGTTAGCCTCGCCGTCGGTGGGTGAACGCCACCGTCCCCGATGCCGGATGACTCGCCGCCGATGGCGGCTGGACCGAGAATTCCACGGAAGGAGCATAGGAGTGTTCCGCCTACTCGCGATTGCCGTTGTCGTGCTCGGGTTATCCAGCGCATTGGGTGCGCTTGCGGCGACGACTGCGGATCAAACCGCTCCGGGGCTCGTGCTCGACGCCCCGCTGGGTGGTACGACGGTCTCCGGAAGCGTGACGATCTCGGCGACCGCGTCCGACGCCGTCGGAATCGCCAGCGTTCAGTTCAGGGTCGACGGTGCTGCGTTCGGCGCGCCGCAGGCGACCGCACCGTTCTCGGCGTCATGGAATACGACTTCCCTCACGAACGGCAATCACAGCGTCTCTGCAGTGGCAAGCGATGGTTCCGGTAACACGGCGACCGTGAACGCAACCGTAGACGTCGAGAACGCGCCGCCTCCGCCGCCTCCACCTCCTCCTCCTTCGGGACAGGTGACGGCGACCGTCGTCGCGCAGGGATCGGACTCCGACCGGGTCACGCATACGTTCACGATTCCCGTCGCCGTCCCGGCCGGAAACAGACTCCTCCTCGCGCACGTGAGTACGGTGGACGCAACGGACGGCACCGGCGGGATCGTGCCGAACGGCGTCAGCGACGCGGTGGGCGACGTCTGGAAGCAGGACGGCGTCTCACATCACGGTACGGCCTTCGAGACGGACGAGATCTGGTCGACGACCCCGGCGTCGACGCTCCCCGCCGGGACGGCGGTAACAGTGGTCGGGTACTCACGCGGCCTCTCAGACGAGTACGCATTCATCTCGGTGGCCGGGATCGGGTCGGTGGACAAGACGGCCTCGTCCGAGGCATACGGGACGAGTCAGTCGACACCGTCGGTCACGACGACTCAGCCGCACGAGTTGCTCGTCGGCGTCATCGGCCAGTCGAGCGCGTCCTCGCCGTGGTGGACGCCTGCTTCGGGATGGACCGAGCTCGTCGATCGATTCGACGCCGGGAACATCGGCCGGGGTATCGCAGTCCAGGTGCGTGAGGTCACGTCGACCGGGTCGTACGCCTCGTCCGGGAAGGTGAAACAGAGCGCCACCGCAAACAACCTGCTCGTCACGTACGTGGCCGGCTGATGAGTACGAGTCGACCGCGTGCCCGGGAAAGGGGGCCGTCCAAGTACCGCGCTGTCACCAACCACGCTCGACGCATCTTGTGATCTTCCCGCGGGTCGTGCGCAACACCTCACTGAGCGTACCGCCCGGGTGAAGAGTGGGGAGAGCGTAGATGTCCACTAGTACCGGAGGTTCGTTGGGTCATCGCGGGTATCCCATGCGCCGCGCAGGCTTGCTCGCCGGGGGCAGCACATGCGCTACCCGCGGCCAGGTAGCGCATGTGCGAGCCCGACGATACGGCCTTCGAAGTCGCAATCCCCTAAACGAACGGGCGGAACGCGCCTTACGAGAAGCTGACACAGGGCTTACCGGGGCCCGACCGTGGGGCGGATACCTCTATCGGCTTCCGATCCAAGGGGGTTTCACCCATGCACGGACTCAAGACACTCAAGCGCCGCTGGCCGACGGCAGTCGCCGTCGCCATTGCGGCGATTGCAATCGGCTCGGTCGTCGGCGTTCCCGGCGAGGGCCACGCCGCCGCCGAGGCGGTTCCCGGCAACACCGGCACGCCGACGATCTCCGGATCGCCGCAGTCGGGCGCGACGCTCACGGCCGCCAACGGCACGTGGAGCAACAGCCCGACGAGCTTCACATACGCGTGGAGCAAGTGCGACCAGAACGGCAACACGTGCGCGGCGATCGCCGGTGCGACCGCGCAGACGTACAAGGCAACGGACACGGACGTCGGCGGCACGCTCCGCGTGACCGTCACCGCGACGAACGCCGACGGATCCACGCCGGCGACGTCGGTGCCGACGGCAGTCGTCTCGAGCGCGGCCGCGCCGGTGAACACCGCGCCGCCGACGATCTCCGGCACGCCGGCGGTCGGTGCGACGCTCACCGCCACGAACGGCACGTGGAACGGAACGCCGACCGGCTACACGTACGCGTGGGCCCGCTGTGACGCGAGCGGCAACAGTTGCGCCACGATCAGCGGCGCAACCGCGCAGACGTACCTGCTCAGCCAGGCCGACGCCGGAACGACGCTGCGCGTCACGGTCAACGCGACGAACAGCGCCGGCTCGACCGCGGCGACGTCGGTGCCGACGGCACTCGTCCCGGCACCCGTTACGACCGGCTGCCCGAGCGGCACCGGCGTGATGCAGATCGCGGACGTCACGCCGCCGGCCCGCCTGCAGATCGACCAGCAGACGATCGCACCCGCCATTGTCACGCCGGCGACGCACACGATCGTGGTGCACGCCCGCGTCACCGCGTGCAACGGCCGGCCGGTGCAGGGCGCGCTCCTCTACGCAACGGCGGTGCCGTACAACCAGTTCTCGGTGGCGACCGAGGGGACGACCGGTGCCGACGGGTCGGCGAACCTGACGGAGACGCAGCGTCACGGCTTCCCGGCCTCGAGCAAGCAGCAGCTGCTCGTCGTGTTCTTGCGCGCGCGCAAGGCGAGTGACCCGCTGACCGGCGGGATCTCGACGAGGCTGCTCGTCTCGTTCCCGGTCCGGCTCCGCTAACTAGGACGCTGACAGTGCCGCCGACCTCGCGCCGATCGATTCGGCGACGAGGTCGGCGGCGCGCTCTCCGATCATCAACGTCGGCGCGTGCGTGTTGCCGGACGAGACCGTCGGCATCACGGACGCGTCGGCGACGCGGAGACCGTCGATGCCGTGGACGCGCAGCTCCGGGTCGACGACCGCAAGCTCGTCGATGCCCATCCGGCACGAGCCGACTTGGTGGTGGTACGTGATCGCGGTCTGCCGGATGTACTCGCGCAGATCGACGTCGCCCGGATACAGCTCCGCGCCGCGCCACTCGCGCGAGCGCGTCCTGCGCGCCGATCTCGCGGCAGAGCTCGACCGCGGCGACGAGCGCGTCGACGTCGGCCGCGCAGCTCAGGTACGCCGGGTCGATCAGCGGCGCGACCGTCGGGTCCGCCGACGCCAGCTTGATCGTGCCGCGGCTCGCGGGCCGGATGATCCCGGCCATCAGCGTGTACCCGTCCGCCGGCCCGTCCATCCCGTCGAGATACATGGGCATGTGGAAGAAGAGCGGCTGGACGTCCGGCCCGACGAGGCCGGCGCGGCTGCGCCAGAACAGGTGCGCGTGGAACTGCTGGATCCCGACGGCTGCCGGCACCGTCTGCGACGCGGAGTAGATCACGGGCGAGAGCACGTGGTCGTGGACGTTGCGGCCGACGCCGGGGAGGTTCGCGACGACGTCGATTCCGAGCCGGCCGAGCTCGTCCGCGTCGCCGATCCCGGAGAGCTGAGCAGCAGCTTCGGCGACTCGATCGTGCCGCCGCAGACGACGACCTCGTGCTCCGCGCGCACGCGTTCGACGGCGCCGTCGCGAACGAGCTCGACGCCGGTGCAGCGACCGCCCTCGATCAGCAGCCGCGTCGCGCACGCGCCGGTGAGAACGGTGAGGTTCGGGGCGTCGAGCACCGGCCGCAGGAACGCGGTCGCCGCGCTCTGGCGCACGCCGTCCTTGATCAGCAGCTGGCAGTACGAGACGCCGTCGAGCGTCTCGGCGTTGTAGTCCTCGTTGAACGCGATGCCCGCCTCCTGCGACGCGCCGACGATCGCCTCCAGCACGGGATGCGGCTCGTATTTCGACATCACGTGCGACGGCCCGCCGGCGCCGTGGAACTCCGTTTCGCCGCCGTCGAAGTCCTCGGAGCGCTTGAAGAGCGGCAGCACGTCGTCGAACGACCAGCCGGCGTTGCCGAGATACGCCCAGGTGTCGTAGTCGCTGCGGTGGCCGCGCACGTAGATCATTCCGTTCAGCGCGCTCGAGCCGCCGAGCACGCGGCCGCGCGGCCAGCCCAGCTCGCGGCCGGCGCACGCCGCCTGCGGCACGGTCTTGTAGTTCCAGTCCTCGGCGCTCTCCCAGAGCTCGAAGACGCGCGGCGGATCGTGGATCGCCGGGTTCTCGTCCATCGCCCCGGCCTCGAGCAGCAGGACGCTCGCGCCCGCGTCGACGAGCCGCCGCGCGACGACGGATCCGGCCGATCCGGAGCCGACCACGATTACGTCGTAGCTGTTCGCCATCTCAGTCCTCCCTCGCCATGAAGTCCCTGATCCGCTGCCTGTACGGCTCCCGGTCGTAGCTCGCGACGAGCGCCCCGGACATCCGCACCGGGTCGCCGAAGAAGAAGTATTCGTACAACGCCTGCCGTCCCGCGAACGCCGAGAGGCACGCGTCCCACGCGAGCCGGAAGAGCCGCAGCCGCTCCGGCCCGTCGAGGGTCGCGCTCTGGAGATACCGCTCGACGTCCTCGTGCGCCGGCCCGAACGCGTCCGCCTCGGTCGGGATCGCCATCAGCCCGCTCGCGCCGAGCTGGCGGAGGATCTCGACGAAGCGCGGATACGTGCGCGGATACCAGTTGCGGCACGCGTTGAGCGGCGCCCACGCCGGCGTGTGGAGCCCGAACCGGTTCGGCGCCGCGTCGGCCTCGGCGGCGCGGGCGAGCGCCTTGCACGTCTCGAGCGCGACGATCACCTCGGCGATCTTCTCCTGCACGTGCTGGAACTGCTCGATCCCGATCGCGTCGGCGAGCAGCGAGACGAGGCCGAGGATGAACTCCGTCTTCGCGCGCGTGCGCGTCACGACCTGGTGCGTCATGTGCGCGGCGGCGCTCGTCTCCGAGTAGATCCCGTTGCAGAGCTCCGGGTTCCCGACGACGAAGCAGCGCTCCCACGGGACGAGGACGTCGTCGAAGACGACGATCGCGTCGATCTCCTCGAACCGCGACGCGAGCGGGTGGTCGAAGTGGCTTCGGCCGAGGTCGAAGCTTTCGCGGCAGAGGAAGCGGAGACCCGGCGTGTCGGTCGGGATGCCGAACGCGTACGAGTACGGTGCGTCGTCCGCGCCGCCCTTCAGCACCGTCGAGGGCATGACGAGAATCTCGTCCGCGAACGGGCCGATCGTCGCGAGCATCCGGGCACCGCGGATCACGATCCCGTTGTCGTTCTGGTCGACGATCCGCGCCGCGATCGTCTGGTCGCGCTGCTGCGCCGGGCCGACGGAGCGGTTCGCCTGCGGAAAGATCAGCGTGTGCGTGAGCAGCAGGTCGTTCTCGCGAACGTGCTCGTAGTACGCGCGGACGTTCGGGCCGAACTCGCCGAACCACTCCTCCGCGCCGGCCATCGCCATCACCGCGCTCGAGCAGTAGTCGCCGGTGCGGCCGAGGTTCCCCAGCGAGTACTCCGCCCAGACGCGCATCGCGGCGCCGCGGCGCGCGACGTCGTCGACCGACCGCGGCTGGAGGAACGACATGCCGACGCGGTCGCCCGTCGTCGGCGACTCGTACGTCATCGTGTCGCGCAATGCCGGGTCGTGCTGGAGGTCGAACAGCTCGGCGTACGTGCGGACGACGTTGCGGAGCTGCGGAATCTGCGAGACGTTGCCGACGTACTGCTCGCCTTCGATCTCGACGTGGATCGCGCGCTCGTCGAGCGCCGCGATGTACTCCGCTCCGGTGCGCGCGCCCACTACAGGATGTGCTCCACGCCGAGCGAAGGCTCCTCGAGCCGCGCGTAGCGCCCGTAGAAGAAGCCGAGGCCTGCGCCGCCGCGGTAGGCGAAGTCTGCGACCTCGCCGATGAAGAGCGTGTGGTCGCCGCCGTCGTACGCGCGCCACGGATTGCACTCGAACGTCGCGAGCGTCCCGGTGAGCACCGGCGCGACGGTTCCGTCCTCCCAGTGCACGGCCTCGGGGTGCGGATCGCCGGAGAAGTGCCGCGCGACGGCCTCCTGCTCCGCGCCGAGCACGTTGACCGTGAACGGCTTTCCCTCGAGGAGTCCGTGGCCGCGCGCCTTTTTCGAGATCGAGACGAGAACGAGCGGCGGGTCGAGCGAGACCGCCATGAACGCATTGACGGTGAGGCCATGGTTGCCGTCGTCGCCGGCGACCGTCACGACGCAGACGCCGGTACCGAACCGTGCGAGGGAGGAACGGAGCGACTCGCTCAAGGCCGCGACTCTAACAGCGCTTATCGTGCACGGTGTACGATTATCGGACAGTGGCCGAAGGCTCCCTGACGCTCGAGCGAGGCCTGCGCGTGCTGCGCGTGCTCGCCGACCATCCCGAGGGGCTGTCGGTCGCGGAGCTGGCGGCGGAGCTCGACACGCACCGCGCCGGGATCTACCGGCTCGTCGGGCCGCTCGCCGACCAGCGGCTCGTCGTGCGCGGCGCGGGCGGGCGGTTCACGCTCGGCCTCGGGCTCGTCGAGCTCGCGGGTGCCGTGCGGTCGCGGTTGCAGGAGGTCGCGGCGCGTGAGCTGCGCGTCCTCGCGGACGAGCTGGGCGCGACGACGGCGCTGACGATCCGCGACGGCGACGAGGCGGTTGCGGCCGTCGTCGTCCAGCCGACCGGCACCGCGCTGCACGTCGCGTACCGTCCCGGCCTGCGGCATTCGGTCGATCGCGCGGCTCCCGGTGTCGCGATCCTCGCGGGCTCGGCGCCGCGCAAGGGCGAGCGGCCCGAGGTCGGCGTCGCGCGGAAGCGCGGCTGGTCGGTGACGACCGGCGAGCTGCTCCCCGGCGCAACCGGCGTCGCCGCGCCGATCGCCGGCGCAGAGGCGAGCATCAGCGCCGTCTGGATCGACCGGCGCGACGCCGGCGATGGCCGCGCCTGGCGCGCGTGCGTCCCGCGGCAGGCGATCGCGGCTGCCTTGTAGGGGCGACGCCTCGGCTCGCGCCGATAGTCGTACGCGCGCCCTGAGGGCTTAGGCACAGCCTCGCCCCTACTCGACCGCACGAGCCGCTCGTCCACCGACGGCGCGGTGAGCGGCGCCGGTCCGCCGCCGGGCGCACGGACGAACGAGCCCTCGTCGTACCAGCTGTCGGGAACGTGGTGTCCCCAGAACGTCCGCCGCCGCGCGTCCGACGCGCTCCAGCGCAGCGGCTTGTGATCCGGATCGCCGGTGTAGTAGTCGCCGGTGTAGAGCTCGATTCGGTGTCCGTCCGGATCGCGCAGGTAGACGAAGAACGCATTCGAGACGCCGTGCCGTCCCGGCCCGCGCTCGATCACGGCCTCTCGGTGCATCCCCGCGAGGATGTCGCACAGACCCGTGATCGAGGCGGTCTCCGCGGTCGTGAACGCGTAGTGGTGCAGCCGCGGCCCGGCGCCGGTCGTGAGCGCGATGTCGTGCACCGTCGACTTGCGGTAGAGCCACACCGCGAGCGGCGTGTCGTCGCGGTCGTCGGCGATGTACTCGGAGCAGCGGAAGCCGAGCGAGCGGTAGAGCTCATAGCCGGCGGCGACGTCCGGCATGTAGACGTTGACGTGGTCGGCCCGCGTGATCCGTGCGCCGCGGTACACGTCGTACCGCTGCAGCAGCGTCTCCGCCTGCTCCATCTCGTGGAAGAACTCGATCGGAAACCCGAGCGGGTCGTGCAGGCGGATCGCCGGCCCCTGGCCGAGCTCGACGTTCTCGACCTCTGCGACCTCGCAGCCGAGCGCGCGGTATGCCGCCGCAACCGCGTCGAGATCCGCGGCGCTGCGCACGCGATACGCGATGTGGTCGAGCAGCGGCGCCGGACCGACGCGCAGCACGAGACTGTGGTGGAGTCGTTCCTCGTAGCCGCGAAGGTAGAGCGCGTCGTCCGTCTCCGCGGTCGGCACGAGCCCGAGCACGTCGACGTAGAACTCGCGCGACGCGGCGAGGTCGGTCACGGTCAGCTCGACGTGCGCGACGCGCACGATGTCGAACGGCGGATCGATCCACGTCAGGTCGAGGCTCATGCCCGCTCCCGGCGTCGGCGAAGCCGACGCCTCCGCTCCTTGATGAGCTCCGTCGAGCCTACGCTCATGAGCCGAGCCCCAGCCGCGGGATCGGATGCTCGCCGAGCGCGACGTGGATCGTCTCGAGCTCGCAGTAGAACTCGAAGCTGTAGTCGCCTCCCTCGCGGCCAATGCCGCTCGCCTTCATGCCGCCGAACGGCGTGCGCAGGTCGCGGACGTTCTGCGAGTTGACCCAGACGAGGCCGGCGTCGATCGCCTGCGCAACGCGGTGCGCGCGCGTCAGCTCGTTCGTCCAGACGTATGCGGCGAGGCCGTACTCGGTCGCGTTGGCGAGACGCACGGCTTCCTCTTCGGTCTCGAACGGCGTCGCGACGAGCACCGGGCCGAAGATCTCCTCGCGGAAGACGCGCATCTCCGGCGTCACGTCGGCGAACACCGTCGCCTCGAGGAAGTTCCCGTCCGGCAGCGCATCGGGACGCTTGCCGCCGGCGAGGCAGCGCGCGCCCTCAGCGACCGCCGACTCGAGATAGCCGACGACGCGCTCGTGATGCTCCGGCCGGATCAGAGGGCCGAGCTCCGTCGCCTCGTCGAACGGATCGCCGACGCGGATGTTCCGCGCGCGCGCCGCGACGGCCTGGACGAGATCCTCGTAGACCGGCGCCTCGGCGATCAGGCGCGAGCCCGCGGTGCAGCGCTGTCCGTTCAGCGTGAAGATCTGCGCGACGACCGCGTCGACCGACCGCTCGAAGTCGGAGTCCGCGAAGACGACGACGGGCGACTTGCCGCCGAGCTCGAACGAGAGCCGCTTCAGCGTCGGCGCGGCGTTCGCCATGATCGTCGACCCGGTCGCCGGACTCTCCGGTGAACGAGACGAGCTGCACGTCGGGATGCGCGACGAGCGCGGCGCCCGCCGTCTCGCCGAAGCCGTGCACGACGTTGAAGACGCCGGGCGGGACGCCGACCTCGTCGAACAGCGCTGCAAGCCGCGTCGCCGTCAGCGGCGACCACTCCGCGGGCTTGAGGACGATCGTGTTGCCGGCGGCGAGGCACGGCGCGATCCGCCAGGTCGAGAGCATCAGCGGCGCGTTCCACGGCATGATCAGCGCCGCGACGCCGACCGGCTTGTGGATCGTGTAGTTGAGGAAGTCGTCGCCGACGCGGTACGCGCGGCCGGTCAGCTCCTCGATCTGCGCGGCGAAGAAGTCGAAGTTCTCGGCGGCGCGCGCGGCGAGGCCGCGCATCTGCGTGATCGGCATGCCGATGTCGAGGCACTCGAGCGCGACGAAGTCGTCGGCGTTGGCGCGGATCGCGTCGGCGATGCGGCGCAGGACGGCCGCGCGCTCCTTCGCGCTCAGGCGCGGCCACGGGCCTTCGTCGAACGCGGCGCCGCGCGGCCGCGACCGCGTCGGCCACGTCCGGGGTCAGACCCTCGGCCACGGCCGCGATGGGCAGGTTCGTGACCGGATTCAGCGTCTCGAACGTCGTCCCGGCGCGGCCGGGCCGGAACTCGCCGCCGATGTAGTGGAGCTGCGCGCCGACCTCCGTCACAGGAGGCCGGCCTCGGCGAGGTGCGTCTCGATCCGCGCGCGGTTCGGCTCCGACGGCGACACGAGCGGCGGCCGCACGTCGCCGCAGTCGAGGATCCCGAGCCGCTCCATCGCCCATTTCACCGGACCGGGATTCGTCTCGACGAACGCCATCTCGACGAGCGGGTGCAGCTCGTAGTGCAGCCGCTGCGCCTGCTCGAGATCGCCGGCGACGAACGCGTCGTACAGCGCGGCGCACGGCTTCGGCGCGACGTTCGCGACGCAGCTCAGATGGCCGACGCCGCCGATCGCGAGCATCGGGTAGCAGAGCAGCTCGATCCCGCAGTACGCGAGAAAGTCACGGCCGCAGATGTTCAGCACGTGCGAGGCGTGCTCGAAGTCGCGTGTCGTCTCCTTGATCCCGACGATGTTCGCGTGCGCGCGGCGCAGCCGGCCGACGGTCTCCGGCGCGATGTCGACCGCGGTGCGGACGGGAACGTTGTAGACGACGATCGGCAAATGCGGGAACTCGCGCGCGACGGTCGAGTACCACTCGAAGAGCCCGTCCTGCGTCGGCCGCGAGTAGTACGGCGTCACGACGAGCACCGCGTCGGCGCCGAGCTCGTCTGCCTTCGCGGTCAGCCGCAGCGTGTCGTCCATCAGCACGCTGCCCGTGCCGGGGAAGAACGGCACGCGGTCCGCAACCGTGCGAGCCGCCGTCTCGAGCGCCGCCTCGCGCTCCTCGATCGTCTGCGAGCTCGGCTCGCCGGTCGAGCCCTGGACGGAGATGCCGTGCGAGCCGTTGTCCAGCTGCCACTCGATCAGCGCGGCGAGCGCGTCGTGGTCGACGGCGCCGTTCGCGTCGAACGGCGTCACGACCGGCGCGATCGAGCCGCGGATCTGCGACGGGTCGGAGCGGAACTTCACTTGCCGCGCTCCTTCCGCCACGCCTCGAACTCCGCGCGCCGCGCGTCGCCGAGCGGGAACAGCCCACGGACGCTCTCGCCGTCGCCGACCCGCTCGTACGCGAACTCTTCTGCGAGCTCCTGCTCCGCCGCGTCGCGCGCGACCTCCTCCGCGAGCTGCGCGGGGATCACCATCACGCCCTCGGCGTCGCCGACGATCACGTCGCCCGGCATGACGAGCACGCCGCCGCACGCGACGGGAACGTTCGACTCGAGCGGGTAGTGCAGCAGCCCGAGAACGCTGGCGTGCGGCGCGCGGAAGTACGTCGGAATGTCGAGCGCGCCGACCGCGGGGCTGTCGCGGAGCCCGCCGTCGGTGACGATTCCCGTCGCGCCGCGGCGCAGCGCGCGCAGCGCGAGGATGTCGCCGATCGTCCCGGCGCCGGGCTCGTTGCGCGCGTCGATCACGAGCACCTCGCCGGGCGAGATGCTCTCGATCGCCGCCTTCTGCGCGTTCAGCTCGGCCTTGTCGGCGGCGACGACGTCCTCGCGCACCGGCACGTAGCGAAGCGTGTGCGCGATCCCGACCAGACGGAGATCGGGCCGCGTCGGCCGCAACCCCGCCATGAACGCGTTGCGGATGCCGCGCCGCTGCAGCTGCGTCGTCAGCGTCGCGGTCGAGAGCGAGCGCAGCGCCTCGAGCGTCGCGTCGGGAACGACGACCGAGCGCGGCGCACTGACCCCGGTCGCAGCGGCGCGCATCTCCGGCGAGATCTTCGGCATCGCGCCGATCGGGTCGAGCGGAATATCGTCCTCGACGACGGTGTTGCGCAGCGTGCCGACGCCCTCGACCTCGACCTCGACGACGTCGCCCGGCGCGAGCGGCCGCGAGTTCGCCGGCGTCCCCGTGAGGATCACGTCGCCCGGCTCGAGCGTCATCAGCCGCGAGAGATCGGCGATCAGCGTCGCGAAGGAGAAGATCAGCTCGCTCGTGTTCCCTTCCTGCACGACCGCGCCGTTCACGCGCGTGCGCAGCGTGAGATTCCCGAGGTCGAGCTCGCTCGCCGGCACGAGCCGCGGGCCGATCGGCGTGAAGCCGTCCTGCCCTTTTGCGCGCACGTTCGAACCGGCGTCGGGCCAGCGCAGGTCGTAGACGCCGAGGTCGTTCGCCGCCGCGATCCAGCCGATGCAGGCCTCGGCGTCGTCGACGGAGACGCGCCGCGCGGCCGAACCGATGACGAGCGCGATCTCTCCCTCGTAGCAGAGGAGCTCGCAGCCGGCCGTCCGCACGACGGGATCGCCGTCACCGGCGAGCGATGACGGCGGCTTCAAGAAATACGACGGCACCGACGGTGTCCGGCCGCGCTCCTCGGCGCGGCTGCGGTAGTTCAGATGCACCGCGATGATCTTCGACGGGTTCAGGTCGGGGAGACGCGCCATTGCGCGATCGTACAACGGCGTTGCGCGGCCACCCCGGAAGGTGATTCGATCCAGGCGATGGCGAGCATTCGCGCAGCGGTGACGCAGGGCCGCGGGCAGATGGAAGTCGTCTCCGTCGGCGAGCCGGGCGAGCCGGACGCGGGGCAGGTGCTCGTGCGCCCGGAAGCGGTCGGCCTTTGCGGCTCCGACTTCCACTACTTCCTCGGCGACATCGGGACGATCGACGATCCGTCGACGTTGTACCCGCGGATCCAGGGCCACGAGGCCGCGGGGACGATCCTCGCCGTCGGCGCCGACACGCCGGGACTCGAGACCGGGATGCGCGTTGCGCTCTGGCCGGTCTCGTCGTGCGGGCACTGCTACGCGTGTCGCATCGGGCGCGGCAACGCGTGCGTCAACATCTCGCTGATCGGCGTCCACCAGGACGGCGCGCTGCAGGAGCAGCTGCTGCTGCCGGCGGCGCAGGTGTTTCCGGTCGGCGATCAGGATGCCGTCGTCGCCGCGGTGATCGAGCCGGTGTCGATCGCGATGCGCACCGTCGTGCGTGGGCGCGTCGCCGCGGGCGAGCACGTCGTCGTGATCGGCGCGGGGCCGATCGGGCAGGCGCTCGCACTCGCCGCGACCGACCGCGGCGCGTCGGTGCTGCTCGTCGACACGCTGGAGAGCCGCCTCGCGCGCGGCGCCGCGATGGGCGCGGACGTGCTGCAGGTCACGGCGGACGAGAGCTTCGTCGCCGCGGCGCGCGAATGGGCGGGAGGCGACGGGCCGGAGGTCGTGATCGAGGCGTCGGGCGTCGCCGCGTTGGTGCAGCCGTGCGTCGAGCTCGTCGCGCAGGCGGGCCGCGTCGTCGTCGTGTCGCTGTCGAGCGCGCATGCGCCGATTCGCGTCGGCGACCTGCCGCTGAAGGAGATCGACGTGCTCGGCGTCAGCTGCTGCGGCTCGGACGAGTTCGGAGCCGCGGTCGACCTCGTGAACAGGCGGCGCGACGCGGCGGCGTCGCTCGTCACGCACGAGTTCACGCTCGAGGAGGCGCCGGACGCGATGACGTACGCGATCGAGCATCCGACGGAGGTCATGAAGGCGGTCGTCCGCATATGACCGACCTGGCCTGGGGTCAGCCGATCGGCGCGATCGTCCAGTACGCGTACTTCGTCGAGAACACCGAGTCGGCGATCGGCGAGTGGGTCGAGCGCCTCGGCGTCGGCCCGTGGCACGTCATCGGGCCGTTCACGCCGGCCACCGGCCGCTACCGCGGGCAGCCGACGGATGCGGTCTTCACGATCGCGCAGGCGTTCTCCGGCCGCACGATCATCGAGCTCGTCGAGCAGCACAACGACGAGCCGTCCGTCTTCAACGAGCTCGGCCTCAACTACGGCTTCCACCATTGGGGCGTGATGACGAAGGCGTTCGACGAGAACGTCGCGCGGTATCTGGCGATGGGCTACGAGGAGGCGTACTTCGACACGCTGCCGACGACGGGAATGCGCGTGATGTACTTCGACGCGCGGCGCGACATGCCCGGGATGATCGAGCTGCTCGAGCACACGGACGCGCAGGAGCGCGTCTACGCCGAGATGCACGAGACCGCCGCCGGCTGGGACGGCCGCGACCCGATCAGGACAGGCTGAGCGCGGGCGTGCCGGGCGGCGCGGTGCCAAATCGGCCCCAGGTGCCTGGCACCTCGAGGGGCTGAGGCGAAGCTCGAGCTGCTGATCGAGATCGACGTCGGCATGGGCCGCTGCGGCGTGCGCACGAAGGAAGAGGCCCTGCCGATCGCCGAGAAGATCGCGGAGCTCCCGCATGTTTCGCTCCGCGGGCTGCAGGGCTACGAAGGCCATTGCATGCTCGAGCCCGACCGCGACAAGCGCCTCCGCGACGCGGGCGAGGCGAACGCGAAGCTGATCGGCGCGGCCGACTTCCTCGGCGAGCACGGACATCCGTGCGCCGATCTCTCCGGCGGCGGCACCGGCACGTACTTCATTACCGGCGCGAACCCGCGCATGACGGAGGTGCAGGCGGGCTCGTATCTGCTGATGGACTGCTTCCACGGCAATCTCGTCCCCGGCGGCTTCGAGGTCGCGCTCACCGTCGCCGGCACGGTGATCAGCCGCAGCGCGAACACGGTGATCCTCGACTGCGGCCGCAAGTCGGTCGGCATCGACTTCGTGATGCCGCCGCTCGTCGGCCGTCCCGACGGCGAGGTCCGGTTCTACGCGGAGGAGCACTGCCTCGTCGACTTCGCCGGCACGCCGTCACTCGACCTCGGCGACGTTGCGGAGGTGATGGCCGGCTACGGGCCGACGACGGTGAACCTGCACGACGTGTTCCACATCGTCGAGAACGACGTCGTCACGGACATCTGGCCGGTGAACCCGCGTGGCGCGGGACCGTCTGCGTTCGTCTAGCCCACGGCACGGAGGCGGCCCGAGAGCGCGATCAGGCGTGCGCGGCCCGGCGATCGGGTCGTAGACCTCGATCTGGTAGTCGACTCCCGGATAGGCGATGTGCACGCTCTTCGGGTCGGCCGTCGTCGAGAGGACGACTCCGCCGCCTGTGATCTTGTCCCGCTTCGCGTTCGGCACCGCCATCAGGTCGGCGAGTGCTCCCACGTACGGATAGGTCCCGACGACGGTGAACGCGGCGCCGCTTGTCGCCGACGCTGCACCCCGCGCGGGAGATAGCGGACGAATACGTTGCCGACGCTCGTCCGCGTCAGCTCGTACCTGTAGCCGGCGTCGGCCCCGCCCAGTAGATCGGGCTCACGAGTGCCTGCGCGAACGCGACAATCGCCGCGGCAGACATCGCGACCGGTCCGATCGGCGCCGCCTTCGGAGCCGTGGCCGTCGTGGTCGTCGCGGTTGTCGGCGAGCTCGACGAGCCGCTGCTGTGCGCGATCAACACGCCGCGACTGCGAGCAGCGCGACGACGAGCAGCACGATGCCGGCGATCCACCACGGCGTGAGGTGTTTGCCCGTGCCATGCGCGCGACGACGCTAGCACGCGTCTTGTTGCCGAAGGTCAGACGCCCAAGAGGTTGCAATCGGCCGAGACGCCGCTCTAGTGTCGGCGGGTCATCTGCGGCAGCGCTAGGGGGAGAGCAAACTTTGAAGGGGATCCGCGTTCCTGCGGGCGGCGGGGCGGCGCGATCGCCGTCGCCGTCGTCATCGCGCTCACGCTTGTCGTCGTCGCGTCGGCTCTTGCGGCGAGCCCGACCGGCTCCGCCGTTTCCGCGAACGGCCCGCGCGGCCCGCGCGGCCCCGAAGGACCGCCAGGCCCGAGAGGCCCGCGCGGACCGGCTGGCCCGGCAGGCCCGCAGGGACCGATCGGTCCCGACAGGCCCGACCGGACCGGCAGGACCGCAAGGCCCCGCAGGCCCGACGGGCGCGACCGGAGCAACCGGGGCGGTTGGCCCGGCAGGTGCGACCGGCCCCGCAGGTCCCGTAGGTCCGACAGGTTTGACGGGAGCAACGGGCGCAACGGGCCCCGCAGGCGCGACCGGCCCCGCGGGGCCGACAGGGCCGACAGGTTTGACGGGAGCCACCGGGTTGACCGGAGCAACCGGCGCCGCAGGCGCCACCGGAGCCCAGGGCCCGCAGGGCGCGAAGGGCGACAAGGGCGACACCGGCTCGCAGGGGCCGCAAGGAGCGACCGGTGCAGCGGGGGCCCAGGGAATCCAAGGCCCGGCAGGTCCGCAGGGGCCGATCGGTCCGACCGGCGCGACCGGTCCGCAGGGCGCGACGGGTGCGCAGGGCGCCACCGGCTCGCAAGGCGCGACGGGTGCTCAGGGCGCGACAGGCCCGCAAGGCCCGAAGGGCGACAAGGGCGACACCGGCGCAACCGGCCCTGCCGGCGCGCAGACCGTCCACGGCTCCGTCGTCTTCGTCGACGCGCTCGACACGACGGGATTCTCCGGAATCGGCGGCTCGCAGAACGTCTTCGCCACCGCGGCGGAGGCGGCGTCTCCGCTCGCGGTTGTCGGAACCCTCAGCGGCTTCTCGGCCCATGCCGGATCGGCCGTGGGAACCGGCGGCGTCACGCTCACCGTGTTTGCCGAACGGCAGCGCGACCGGGGTCACATGCACGATCCCGAGCGGGGGCCTCGCCTGCACCGATTCGACGCACACGGCGTCGTTCTCGGCCGGAGACACGGTCGCAGTACGGATCCAGAACGCCGACCGGAGCGTTCGTTCGGAACGTCGCGTGGACGGCGGAGCTCGGCTGATGGACGACGCAATCCAGATCGAGCACCGGAACATCTCGCGCTCGGGGCTGCTGAAGCTCGGCGCCGTCGCAGCGCTCGTCGTCGGCGCGAAGCCGATCGCGCGCGCCGCCGCGGGCACCTCCGCACCGGCGGCCGACGACGAGAGCACGATCGCAGCGCCCGGTGGCGGCCCGCGCCATCTCCGGCTCTCGACCTACGTCCCGCTCGTCGGCAGCACGTTCCTGATCCACCGCGAAGGATCGGTGCCGCTGTCGGTCAAGCTCGCCTCCGCAACCGCGCTTCAGAGCCCGGGCGACGCGTTCTCGCTGATCTTCCGCGCGCCGCGGCACTCGGAGGTCTCGCAGAACGTCTCGACGCTGGAGCATCCGTCGCTCGGCCGCTTCGACCTGTTCGTCGCTCCGGTCGGCCGCGGCGTCAAGGGCCAGGACTTCCAGGCCGTCATCAACCGGATCGCGCACGCAGGAGGAAACCTTGGCTGACCCGTTTCTCGGAGAGATCAGGATGGTCGGGTTCACCTTCGCGCCGCGGGGCTGGGCCATGTGCAACGGCCAGATCTTGGCGATCAACCAGAACACGGCGCTTGTTCTCGCTGCTCGGCACGACGTACGGCGGCAACGGCCAGACGACGTTCGCGCTGCCCGACCTGCGCGGACGCGTCCCCGTCCACCTGGGACAAGGCCCCGGCCTGAGCAACTACACGCAGGGTGAGGTCGTGGGTACCGAGTCGGTCACGCTGATCACGAACCAGATCCCGGCGCACGCGCACTCTGTCCTGACGAGCAAGGATGAGGAGACGACGAACCGGCCGGACGGCGCCTACCCGACCGTCGGCGGGATCTACGCGAACACTCAGAACGGCGCGGCGCCGATGGCCCCGTCCAGCAGCGTGGGTGGCAGCCAGCCGCACGCGAACCTCCAGCCCCTCCTCGTCATCAACTTCGTCATCGCCCTGGAGGGCATCTTCCCGTCGCGGAACTAGCGGTCTCGCGGCGGCCCGTCGCCGACGCGGACGAGCCCTTCCTGCGCGAGCTCTACGCCACGACGCGACCCGAGGTCGCGGACTGGCCGCCGCGAGCTGCGCGACCCGTTCCTCGAGCTTCAGTTCCGCGCGCAGCGACAGGACTGGACACGGCGGTTCCCGGAATCGGAGCACGACCTGATCCTGCTCGACGGCGATCCGGTCGGCCGGCTGTGGGTCGCCTGGCCTGCCGGCGGGTGTCGCATCGTCGATCTGGGTCTGCTCCCCGCGCACCGGCGCGCCGGGATCGGCACGGCGGTCGTCGCGGGAGGTGCTTGCGCGCGCAGACGAGGCCGGAGTTCCGGTCAGTCTCAGCGTGGCGCGGGACAACGCGGCGGGGCTCGCGTTCTGGGGCCGATTCGGATTCGCGACGGTGGCGGAAGACGAGATGTACGCCGAGCTCGAGCGGCCGCGCTAGAGCGGCTCTCCGGCCTCGAGCAGCTCGCGGACCCAGTCGTTGACGACGCAGTCGACGAGCGAGGTGGACGCGCGGCTCGGCGCCGCGGTTGGCGACGCGGTGCTTGAGGTTGAAGTCGACGTACCAGCGTCTCGCCGGGCTGCATCGGGATCGGCCGCCCCTCGAGCAGGAACTCCGCCTGCGGGTTCGTCGTCACCGGCACGTGGAAGCGAACCTCGCCGTCGTCGAAGCCGAGGTTGTAGTCGGTGTGCTCGCGAACGCTCGCGCCCGGCCCCAGCCGCAGCAGCCGGACGGACAGCTTGTCGCAGAGGAACGCGTCGACGGCGCCGGCGAGCGCGGGGCAGCGGGCGAGCATCTCGGTGTCCTCCCACGAGCCGGTCGGATTCGGGTCGGGATAGATCTGCCCCGAGACGCCGCCGATCGAGCGCAGCGCGACGCCGCTCCAGTCGCCCGTGTAGTAGCTCGTGTTGAAGTGCGGGATCCAGTCCTCTGCCGGGAGCGCGTCGACGTCGGCCGCGCAGCGCGGCCTCGTCGAACCGCAACGGCAGCCGGATGCAGCTCAGCACGCGACGACCTCGTCGTAGACCGGGCGCGCCCAGCGGTCGACGGCCTCCTCGAGCGCCGGCGTCACCACCGACAGCAGCGCCTCCAGATCGGGATCGAACGGACGCTGAGGGTCCTTCGCATGGAGCTGGGTCATCGCCGTCATCCTTTCTCGCTCGGCGTCGTCGGCGTCGAGCCCGAACCAGTCGAGGATCTCGCCGAGCACCGCCGCAGGCAGCGCACGATAGTCGAGGAAGAGCGCGCGCTCGTCGCGATGGGCGAGCGCGCCGCGGCAGATCGCGGCGAACACGCGCGCCATGTACTCCTCGGGTGCCGTCTGGGCAAGCTCCGCGCGGTCGAGCCCGAACAGCTCCGGCTCGAGCGCCCCGGGAACCATGTGCGCGCCGCGCTGTCGCAGATGCGACGACAGTACCTCGAGCGGCTCCCGGTGGAGGAAGACCCACGGCGTGTCCGGAAACGCGAGGCGCACGACGTCGAGGTCGCACGCGGCCCAGGCGTCGAGCTTGAGCACGTAGCCGCGCGACGTGTCGGCCGGCCGGCCGAGCGCGCCGACGACGAGCCGCAGCCAACGCGCACGCTCCTCGACGCTCGCCGCGTAGCGCAGGACGCCGTCGACCGGCAGCGGCTCCGAGAGCACGAGTCGCCCCGGCACCGTCGCGAGCATCTGCGTGACGAGCGTCGAGCCGCAGCGCGAGACGTGGAGGACGAGCCCGTCCGGTTCCGGGCCTGGGTCGAGCTCCGCGAGCGCCTCGATCGGCGTCTCCTGCGGGAAGAGCAGGCTGAACGGCCGTCGCAGCGCCTCCTCCACCGTCTGGATGAAGAACGGCTCCCGGAAGCGCGCATCGCCGAGCCAGCGCCATTCGACCGTCGGCTCGTCGCGCCGGTGCACGCGGACCGGCGTCCAGCCGGCGCCCGGGACCGTCACACCCACCTGTCCCGCCACGCGCGCAGCGCCTGCCGGCGCTCGTCGTCGAGACCCTCGCGCGTGAGCTCGATCCCGTGCGCCGCGGCGATGGCGATCGCCTCGTCGGCGAACGCCTGCCAGTCGACGATCTCGTGCAGTCGCTGCTGCAGCAGCGGATCGTCGAGCACTGCGGCACGGAAGCGGGCGAACGGGTCGGAGTCCTCTTCCACAGCCGGGATTGTGCCGCGGGCAGTTCCGCCGGAGAGGATCAACGGCGTGCCCGACGCCGGACAGCCAAACGCCTCACGTCGCCGCGTCTGTCGTGATTCGACGAGCAGCCGAGTCAGCCGTGGTGCTGATCGGTTGCGGGGAGAACATCGGCTGCAGTTTGTCGGTTCCGCCTGGGCCGGTGCTCGCCCCACGCCAGTACTTCGCGGGACGCGACCTTGAGCGCGGCCGCGGCCGCGGCCGGGATCCCGAGTAGAGCGCCGAGGATGCCGCCGATCTCCGCGCCGGCGGCGACGCTCACGGCGATCGCAAGCGGCGAGAGCTTGACGGTGCGGTGGTAGACGAGCGGCATTTGCGCGCAACGGCAACCGTTGATCAGAAGTTGACCAGGATGTCGCCTGATTAGGCGACGACCAAGGGAACCGTCCCCTGCCCGCGCGTCGGTGGGCTCCTATGTGCCGGCTTGTACCTCGATCGGATCACCGCGCCGCTGTACCCCCAATAGAAGCCGTGGGGGCGCTCGCGCTTCTCGCAAAGGGTGACGCTCTTAGCCAGTGATGGAGTCGTGCAGCTCGTACCAGGCTTCGCGGCTGGGAGGATCGAAATTCGCGTTCGGATCTTGCATCGCTGCTGCGGCCATCGGTTCGATGATCGGGTTGAGGCGGTCGTTGATGAACTTCTCGCCTAGCGCTCGCGTTTCCCACACGTCGAAGATGCGAAAGATGCCGGCGTCGAGATCGAAGCCGGCTGTATGGATGAGTAGGCCTTCGGGCACGTCTTGGAGGTTGAGCGCCTCCGCGACTGCGTCGTAGTTCGTCGTGCTGGTGTCGCCGTTCTTGATCTCGAACTCCTGGAGGTATGCAACCGCCATTTGATCCGACTCCTTCTGGTTGGTAGATCAGAGCATCCTATGCCGACCCGTACTACGACACCTCGTGGTCGATCTCGCGTATGACCTTCACGATCCACTCCGCGTCAGGCGTGCTGCCTGTCGCCTGTGCGAGTGCGTCCGCCAAGTGGAGCCGTACGTTTTCGCCGGGAGAGACTCTCCAGTGACTGCGCAAGCGGTCGTACTCGACTCTCAGTTGCTGCCCGGACGGTGACCGAATCATCCAGGCGGGGCGGTAGGGATCACTGCGATCCACCATTCAGATCACGATATCGGCGCGATCACACACCCGCGTTTTGGGTCGTAACACGCTGGGAAAGGGGGTACGGCGTCCGCGCGACGCTACGACACCAGCATCAGTTGCAACACAGATGCGAGCGGCTAGGACCACAGTGAGCGAGGTCCGCGGCGGGCCGCTAAATAGGGTACCCCGATGGGGGATTCGCCGCGAGTGTCCGTGTAGTTCACTCCGTCCGGGTCGTCGCTGCGGCCAGCGTGTGCGGCTTGGAGTGACGGGGGAACGCTCCTTTAGCTTTGCCGCTGGGTCGCGGCGTCGACCCGTTCGCGTGAGCGAATCAACCGCGCTCCATAAAACGGAGTCTGCAAGATGCTTTAGCCGTCCGGCCCCACGCTGGTTCAAAGCTTCGGATGGGCCGCCTATCGCGGCGATGGCAGGCCGGAGCTGGCCTGCCTTACTTCCCGCAGCCCTGGATTAGGTTGAAGTGGGTGATGGGTCGGAGTTCGGCGCCGTTTCGGAGCGCGCCGGGGGTTGTCTTTACCGGATTCCAGAAGCCGACGCCAGCGAGTTGCGCGGTCGCGCCGAGCAGTTGCCATGCTGGGGTCGGTGCCGGGCAAGCCTTCGTGAACGCAGACCGCGCGCGGAGGATCCGTGTGCGATCCCGTGTCTGGGTCGGCGAGAGGCAGTTTGGATTTGGCATGTAGGCGTTCATGTACATGCCCGAGGGGATGTCGTAGAGCTGAAGTGCTATCTCGCCGTTCGATTGCAGGCGATAGCGCTCGATCACGACTCTCATCGCCCAGATCAGCTGCTCGAAGGCTGTGCTACTGCGGGCCGTTACGATCCGTGTCGGTGCGGCCAACGCGGCGATGGCAGGGATAGTCGTCCGCTGCGGCACCGCGGAAACGGTCCACCTCTGCGCGTCGCTGAGCGTCATCAGCTTCCAGAGGATGCCGCCACACCATGTCCCGGGCACCGGCTTGGCTCGCGTCGCATGACGTGCCGAAGCGGGCGTCACGACCGCAACCGACAACACCGCGACAACGGCGGCTGCCAAGACCGCTCTCTTCATCTGCAGACTCCTCGCCTTTCCTTAACCCAGCAAGCGGCCTAACAACAAACAGACCCGAGGAAGGCGAGCCCGGCCGCATAGGCTCGCCCTCCCAACCGGAAACTTCCCCAAGTGTCGTGGGCACGGACGTGAGAGCGATGTAAAGCTCTTGCAAAACGCGATTGACCTCTGTACGTACCGCGCTAGGGTCGCGGGAAGAGGGGACGGCGCCGCACCGTTCCCCCTCCCCCGGAGAGCCAGACGGGGACTGACGGCAACAAGTTTGCTTCACCGTCTGGCTCTCCCCCTTTAGATGGCGGACCGTGACAGGAGCGCGGCGAGATCTCGCCGAAACGCTCTCAGCGTCGATGGCGTACGGCAACCCGCTCTAACGGCGGCTCGGATCTACCGGCCCGCAATGAGCGCTTACCGCGGCATTGGTCTCAGCGATGTTGACATCGGATGAACCTTCACGTGCAACCGCTCACGCGCATCGACTCGGTTAGTTCGGAGTTGTTGCGTGACGCGCTCGACATCGGTGCACGCCAACCGTTGCGAGCATAAAGCGAGCTCCGTGATCGCCCCAGCCGCGAATTCAGGGAAGTTCCACGTCGTCCCGGGAGCCGGGGTCGCATTCTTCTGCGACCATGGTCGGACGATGAAGGTTGTCGTCTCAGACGGAGCGGCGCAGCTGATCGAAGAGCGCGGAGGGCGACTCTATGTCTGGGTGAAGAAGGGCAGCTGCTGCGGCTCTGTGAGGACGCTCGCAACCTCGATCGAACCGCCGCCGCGCAAAGAGTTCCGGCGGATCGAAGCGGACGACCGGATCGAGCTTATGATCCCCGCGCGCCTGGACCCGCTTCCCGACGAACTGCATCTCGAAGCGCGACGTTTCCCCCGGCGCGTCGAGGCGTACTGGAACGGATGCGCGTGGATCGTATAGTCGGCGTCGCCGACCTTGGCAGGCGAGCGTTCGCGCCTACCGCGTGATCCCGAACACCTCTTGTAGAGCGTCTGCCCTTTCCCAGCGATCTGCCGCCGCCGCCTCGCCGGCCCGAAACGTGGTTTCCTTAGTGTCCCGCCCGGTGGCTGAGACGTACCTCGAACGCTTGCCTCAACGTCTCGCCAGAAACGGCCGCTCGAGCGATCTGCCTCGGTGTCTCACGGGGCACTACCCGGACTAACTCGTTGCGCTCACCGTGACAGCGTGCGTAGGCGACCGCTTCCGAGAGGGGCCGGGTCTTTGGACGCCGACGCTTCAACAGACGCATCGCCGTTTCCCACCACCCCGCAGGCCGCCCTACAACAACCGGCCCCCCTGGAAGACGAGCCCACGTGGCTGGGGCTAGGTGGTCGATCCGTCGCGGTACCTCGCGGGCTTAACGATGCCCGAGGCTGACCGTGAGATTAACGTGGGCCTGTGGCGCGAGGACTGTGCCCCTGGGCGGCCTTTGGCGGTACACGACGCCGGGGTAGTAGATATTGGAAGAGACCTTGCGCAGGACTCCGATGGTGCAGTGCGCCTTACGCAGGGACGCGGTCGCAGCAGTCAGAGTCAGGCCAAAGACGTTCGGCACGTTGCAGGGGATCCGGATAGGACCGGTTTTCGAGCTGGTCGTAAACGTGAGGGTGGCGTCTCCCGTTCCGACCGTGATCGTCGCCGTTCCGGCAGTCGGCGTGCTCGAGGAGATGACGCTCGTCGTCCCCGCTTTGTTGACGGTTGTGGTGAGTTTGATGTCGGTGACGGCATAGCTAGGCGGCACATTCTCCGTCACAGTCACACTGACGCCTAGCGGGTAAAAGATCCTCGATGCACACGTCCCGACTGCGATGTTGAGAGTCGTCGTTCCTCCCGCAGACGCGACCGTCACAAGCGTGAACGTGAAAGTTCCCGTGGCCGGGCGCGGACCGGAGGCGTTGCAGATGGTGATGATGCCAGCGTCTGTAGGCCGGCCGAAGGCCACCGCCGGAATCATCGCAACGACCAGCAACGTCAGCAGGGTCTTCCACACCACCGGTGTTATGACGCGCGACCGCGGAGAAACTTGCGGTGGGCGCCCATGGTGCGGAACGGAGTGGCGGGCTTTTGATTCTGGCGGGCCGGCGACAAGACGCGGTCGGGATCCATGAACGTTGTTGCGCCGGGTGCGGCCGAACTCTGTCCCGGCCGCGAACCTTCTTGCGCACGAATGTTGTCGGCGCTCGTGAACCCGTAGGGTCGCTTACGAGGATCGGGCTAGGGGGAGCTCTGCGGGCCGGTTCGAATCGAGATGGCGGGGGCACGTTGCAGGCGGCCCTGCACGCGGCCCCCGGACCATCTCGCCCTCCGCTAGTCGAACTGCGCTCGGGCGCAGTCCTCGCAGTAGACGCTTGGGCTCGGTGGATCGTCGTCGGTGAAATAGATCCGCCACCGATCGTGTGGATCCCACCAGGCCTCGCCGCACTCTGCGCAGACGAGCACTCGGACAAGCAGGGGGAACGGTTCAGCCACTTCGCCTCCCAGGGGGCTGGGAAGAACCGACGGTGGCCGCACTCGTCGCAACGACGATAAGCACTCCATGCCCTCGTCTTCTAGTGGCAAGACCGGCCAATGCGCCACGAAGTTTGCGCAAATTGGGGCAAATCCGATCGGCGATGACCCGCTGGTTGGGGAAGCGCCGGGGACGCTGCCGCGCGGCGTAACACCCGCGCGCGGCGGGCCGTCAGACGGCTAACCGGCAACGACCCGAAGTACCCTAACCAAACACCGGTTGAAGCCGGGCCGCGGTCTCTTGTTTGCGCGATCGCTCTTTATCCAGGGGGCGGGGGTGAAATGATCGTCGACACCTTCATCGCGACAATCTGGTTGTCGGCCATCGCTGCGCTCCCGCCGGGGGTGGCTGAGCAGTGCAGCGCAACCGGAGTCGCGTCCACGAAGGTGCCGGTGCCGAGAAGCGCGAGGCCGCGTTGTTGGGTGTCTGCGTCAACGGTCAGCGAGTCGAGCGCGTCATCGCCCGTTGTGGTCTGAGCGACAATGGTGCAAACGACCGTCGTTGGGCTCGGCGCTGAAAATCCGGCCTTGGCCCAGATAACCCAGCTTCCCGGCGGGAGGTTGATAGAAACCGGCTCTGCACCCGTGTCGATGATGACCGGGCCGAGAGATTCCGCGGTGTAGGTGTCGTTTGCCGAGCCGGTGCCGGAGCCAGATGTCCCGGGGGGTCCTTGTGGGCCGGCGGGGCCGCGTGCACCAGCTGGCCCTGCCGGTCCGGCGACCCCCTGTGGTCCGGTGTCACCTTTCTCACCCTGTGCACCCTGGGGGCCGGTTGAGCCTTGCGCTCCCGTTGGACCGATAGGTCCCTGCAGGCCAGTATCGCCGGGAGGGCCGGGCGGACCGACAAGGCCTGGGATCCCCTGCTGTCCGACCGGGCCTTGCGGGCCACTTGCGCCGACAGGTCCCTGGGGGCCTGCCGGCCCTGGTGCTCCGGGGGGACCCTGAACTCCCGCGATGCCGGTTGCACCGATCGGCCCTCGCGGCCCCGTCGCCCCTCGCGGCCCGGGCGGTCCCGCGGGGCCGGCAGTTCCGTGTTGGTCCCAAAAGATCGCCGTCTCGCCCCGTCGGCAACGTTGCCCAGCGGACGTGTCGATCACGCGCAAAGTTCCGACCCCGTTCAAGTAGCAGCCGTGGATGACCCCGCCGCTCGGTATCGCGGAGTAGGCGATTCCTACCGCTGCAGCCGCGATCGCAGCCGCGGCTCCAGTGACCAACACTCCACGCCGGCGCCTGCTACCAAAGATCCAGCGATTCATCCTTTGCCCCTCCGTGATCGGCGGATGTCTCAGCCTTCGATAACAGGAGAGGCGGACGACGCCGCTCCCGAGCCAGGCCAGTGTCTCGGTCGCAGCCTTGGCCGTTGTCCTACGGTTGGAGCACGCGACTCGCGGATCACGCACTTCTCCGTGTGTCGGTGGCGGGTCCGACCCGACAGGGTCGACCGCGGCTACGGATCACCCTCCTCGACGGGAAGGGGAATCGTCACGGTGGCCACGCGGTGTCCACGACGCCTGTTGCGCCGTCTCCACTGTCAACAGAAAGAAGTCCGAGGCCGTCTCGAAAGAGGCCTCTCGAAAGTGGAGCGTATCGGGATCGAACCGATGACCTCCGGCTTGCAAAGCCGGCGCTCTCCCAGCTGAGCTAACGCCCCGTCAACCCAGTGTAGATCGGGTGAGAGCTAGGCCGCTTCGAGCGGCGAGCCGAGCTGGACCTGCCACCAGTTGCCGTCGACCTCGGGGAGCTGGCCCCCGACCGGGCGTACCCGCGAGACGGGGTCCGGCGCGGGCGCGACCGGCTCCGGCTCGACTGCGACCGGTACTTCGCCGACCGGCTCGACGACCACCGGCTCGGGCTGCGCTTCGACCACGGGCTCGGCGTACACCACCGGCTCCGCGTACACCGGGGCGGCGGCGGCCTCCGCGGCTGCGGCCTGCTCGGCGGCGATCGCCTCGGCATACAGCTGCGCGGCGTACGCCTGCTCGACGTCGAACTGCGGCGGGACCACGACCGACTCGACGTAGACCTGCTCCGTGTACACGGGCTCGGGGTACACCGGCTCGGCCGCATAGACCGGCTCGGCAGCCGCATAGACCGGCTCTGCTGCGTACGCCGGCTCCGCCGCGTACACCGGCTCGGCCGGAACCGCAGGAGGCGGCGCCGACGCCGGCGCCGCCTCCCCCAGCTCCCAATTCGTGGCCTGCAGTGACGCGTGTGCCTCGGCCAGACGCATCTGCGCGGCCAGCAGCTCGCCGCGCTCCCGCTCCAGCTCCTGCGCGCGCTGCGCGAGCAGACCGCGCCGCTCCTCGTACTCCGCCTGCACCCTGATCAGCCGGTCGCGCTGCGCCTCGACGGCGGCCGTCAGCCGGTCGAACTCGCGCTCACGCCGATCCAGCTCCGCCTCGCGCTCGACGATCGACGCCTCGCGGGACACGATCTCGGCCTCCCGCGCCGACAGCCCAACCTCGCGTCCCTGCTCAAGAGGAGCCGAGAGCGGCGGTTCGGGGTAGTACGAGCTGGCGGTCATGCGGCATTCCCCCTAAGTCGTGCCGCAGACCTACTCTCCTAGCATCGAGCGCCGGGGCGCACGTGTCGATCCCCCGGTCGAGTGACCCCGACCGAGGGTCGACACGCGTCAGTACTGCTACGCGGCGCGCTCGAGCCGCTCTTCCACGCGGGCCCGGGCGACGATCTGCTCGCGATCGCCGAACCGGACGCGGGCGCGGAGGGCCCGTTGCTCGTCCCAGAGCCCGTCGAGCTCTGCGTCGATGCCCCTGATCTCTTCCCGGATCGCGGGGTCGTACTCGCGGGAGAGCTGATGCCAGAGCTCGGCCCGATCCTCGCTCAGACGCTCGATCTCCTCATGGATCTCTCTGATTGTCCTCATGGCCGGTAAAACGCGGCACCCGGCCCGAACATTCCATTGGATTCCTCAGGAATACCCGAGGTCTTCGAGCCGGTCTTCGTCGATCCCGAAGTAGTGGGCCAGCTCGTGGAGGACGGTGATCCGGATCTCCCGCTCCAGCTCGGCCGGGTCGCGAAACGACTCGACGAGCGGCAGCCGGAAGATGCGGATCCGGTCGGGGAGCGTCCCGGCCCAGTCGCCGCGCTCCGGGAGCGGGATGCCCTCGTAGAGGCCGAACACGTCGGGGTCGTCGGGATCCTCGTCCTCGACGGTGATCTCGACGTTCTGGATCGCGTCGCGGAGCTCCGCCGGGAGCGACGCGATCGCGCGGGCGACGTGGTCCTCGAACCTCAAGCGGCTGCGAGTGCTTCGCGGACGCGCTCCGCGACCGCTTCGAGATCGATGCTCGCGCCCGTGACGTCGCTCAGGATCTCGTCCGCCGTCGGCTTCTGGCCCTCGGACCAGAGCTCGCGCAGCAGCGAGCCGGCGTCCTTCCGCGTGAACCACGTCGTGCCGAACTTGTCGCGCAGGTACGAGCGGAGCTGCGCCTCGAACGCCCACGCGCGGAGGTACTGCGACGCGTAGAAGCCGTCGTCGATGTCGCCGAGATAGTCGGTGTCGCTCGGCGTCACCTTCAGCGCGTCGCTCAGGAGCTCGACGTAGCGTCCGCGCATCGTCGTCACGTCGGCGACGCTGTGGAACTCGACCTCGTAGAGGAGCTTCGCGCAGTAGCGGCGGACGAGCCAGAGCAGCTGGGTCGCGCCCTCGGCGGAGAACTCGTTCGGCCGCGGGAAGTCGAGACGCCGCGTCAGCCAGGCCGGCTCGATCGTCAGATGCTCGAGCAGCATCGCCCAGCCCTCGGTGACCGCGTTGTCGCCGAGCCGCCGCTCCTCGACGGTCAGCGACGGCGACATGTGCGCGAAGTGCTCCGTGTGGCCGGCCTCGTGGAAGAGCGCGCGCCAGTCGTCCGGGCCGCCCTGCGGCTTGATCACGAGAATGACGCGGCCGGGGACCTCGATCGGGACGCAGAACGCGCGCGGCGACTTGTTCGGCCGCTCCTCGAGGTCGAGCTCGACGTTCTTCTGCGCGCGCAGGTCGATGCCGAGCTCTTCGAGCGTCGCTTCGAGCGCGGGCACCATCCGCTCCATCGGGAACGCGGAATCCCAGTCGACGCCGCGCCAGACACGAGCGACGTCCCAGCGCTGCACCTCGCCGAGCCCGAGCCCGACGCGCGCGCGGAACGAACGGTCGCCGGCGTCCTCCCAGAGCTTCTCCGTCGAGGCGAGGAAGCGGCGGCACTGGTCGGCGAGACCGTCGAGGTCGAAGCCGAAGCCGCGGTAGAGGTCGGTGTAGGTCGGCGCGCCGAGCCGCTCCGTCTCGCGGTGCACGACCTGCGCCGAGCGGAGGTAGAGCGGGTTCATCTCCGACTCGGTCAGCTCGTTCCGCGCGAGCTCGAGCCGCTCGCGCGTCGCGCGGTCGGGCTCGTTGCCGATCGTCGGGCGGAGCATCCGGTACGGAACGTCCTCGCCGTCGACGGTCGCCTTCAGCGACGCCTCGAGCTCGGCGACGCGCTCCGACTCCTCGCGGACGAAGTTGCCGAGATAGCCCTCGCACGCGAACTTCCAGAGCTCGCGCGTGTTGCGGACGCCGTCGACGGACGCGCCGATCGCGTGCGCCGTCTCGAGCGCGGTCAGCTCGGCGTGGCGCTCGTAGATCGGGACGAGGTTGTACGTGTCCTTGATGCCCGGCGAAGTGGAGGTACGCCTCCTCGTCGAGCTCCGCGATGAAGCGGTCGGCGTCCGCGGTGAGGCGGGCGAGCTCTCGTTGGCTGAGCGGTTCTGGCACGGCGGGCCGTAGGATATCGACGTGCGCGAGATCAAACTGCACACCGACCGCCGGACCCAGCTCGTCAACATCACGGAGCAGGTCCAGGCCGCCCTCGGCGACGTCAACGGAGCCGCTGCCGCGCTGGTCTACGTGCCGCACACGACCGCCGGCGTGACGATCAACGAGCACGCCGATCCGGCCGTCGCGGCGGATCTCGAGTCCGCCCTGGAGAAGGTCGTCGACGACGGCTGGGACTGGAAGCACGTCGAGGATCCGGACGGCCCGAACGCGCCGTCCCACGTCCGCTCGTCGCTCGTGAACACGCAGGTGCTCGTGCCGCTCGACGGCGGCAAGCTCGCGCTCGGCCGCTGGCAGGGGATCTTCTTCTGCGAGTTCGACGGCCCGCGCGACCGCACGGTGTACGTCACCAGCCTCCGCTAGAGCGAGACCGTCGCCGACCGCGCGAGCTGCTTGCCGGCGCGGTCGAGTGCGGCGACGGCCGCGAACCGCGCCGACGCGGGCACGTCGATCGTCGTCTCGAAGCCCTGCTTCGGTTTTGCGGTGCCGGGGGAGAGGGCGCTCTGACTCGACCCGAAGAGCGGCAGCCACGCGGCGACCTCGGTCGAGCCGTTCCAGCTCGCGAACAGCCCGTTGCCGGACGCGGCGAGCGCCGGCGCCTCGCTCGGCGTCCCGGCCCACGGAAAGCGGAGCGTCCGGTAGTTCTGGCCGCCGCGCGGCAGCGTCGCGTCGAAGAGGACGGTGCCGTCGGCGGCGTACTCCGTGAAGTTCGGCTGCGTTCCCCAGCCGACGAGCACGTTGCCGTTCCGCTGCGTCTGCACGCTGCCGAGCGCGTGCGCGAGCAGCGGCGGCGCGTGGACGAACTGGCGCACGAGCGTCGCGCGCTTGCGCTTGACGTCGAGCGCGAGCGCGAGGCCGCGCGACTGCGGCTCGACCTGCGGCGCGGCGGCGTTGTCGAACAGCGTCACGAGCGCGTCGCCGTTCCCGTGATGACGCGCGTCGTGCTGCCAGGCGAACTTCGTTCCCTTGCCCATCGCGAAATCGCTCTTCTTGCCGCCGAGACGCCACAGCACCTTGCCGCTCCCGCGGTCGATCTTGTAGACGGCCCACGTGTTGCGCGCCGAGACGAGGAGGTTGCCGTCGGCATCGACGTCGATTGAGTTGACATGGAAGTAGTCGAAGCGCGGCGCGACCTGCGCGTGGGACTCGGTCACCTTCACGTGGTCGAGGCTCCGCCATTCGAAGCGAACCTTCGCGTTCGGAATGTCGATCTCCTGGACGACGCCCTCGATCACCCGTCCGCGCCCGTGACCGACGCTCGACAGGTCGACCGTCGGAATGTCGTACGCCGTGACGAGCGCGGTTCCCTGCGGCGTGACGATCAGCTCGTGCAGATCGGACTGGAGCCCGTTTCCCGCCGGGAAGCGCGCGATCTCGCGGTAGTGCCGGTCGACGATCACGTGCTCCCCGACGCCGAGTCCGCGCACGGCCTTGCCCTCCCACCAGGTCAGCACCGGCTCGCCGCGGTAAAGCGCCACGCGGAGGTTCATCACGGTCTTCGGTGTCGTCGGGTGGAACCAGACGAGCTCGCCCGCGCCGTCGACGATCATCGCGCCGCGCTGCCCCGGGCCGGACGAGGGCGCGAGGAAGAGATATCCCGCGGCCGTCCGTGCCGAGTGCTGCGTGACCGTCACGACCGGCGGCATCAGATCGGGACGCGATGCGAATCGCTGCACGTTCGGATCCGCAGGCGTTGCGCCGAGCACGGAGCGCGCGTTGCGGCCGAGGACGACGACCGCTGCGGCACCGAGGAGGAAGCGCTCGCGTGTGAACGTGTCGCCCAAAGCTCGCACCACGATAGGCGACGTTTGCGCGGGCGCGGCCGTCTTAACGCGCGATACATGACGCCTTAACCATGGGTAACGACGCGGCGGTCATCGTGCGGTGCGGTGAGGCGGGCATGGAAAATTGCAGCTCTCGCGCTCGTCCTTGCGTGTGCGGCGGTTGGCGCGGTCGAGGTCGGCGACGGCGATCGCGACGCGTCGGCGGCTACGCCGGCGTCAACGCGGCTCAACGTCGTGATGATCGTGAGCGACGACGAGCGCGTCGCCGGCAACAGCGTGATGCGCGACGTTCAGCAGCTCGGACGGCACGGCGTGACGTTCGCGAACTACCACGTCACCACCTCCGAGTGCGGGCCGTCGCGGGCGAGCATCCTGCTCGGCCAGTACGCGCACCACACGGGCGTCCTCACCAACTTCGGCCGGCACAGCTATCCGGCGTTCCGCGATGCGTCGGATCTCCCCGTCTGGCTGCACGCGGCCGGCTACCGGACCGCGCTCGTCGGCAAGTACCTCAACGACTACACACTCGACGGCAACCACGTCATCCCGCCCGGCTGGGACGACTGGCAGGCGATCGACAGCGTGCCGGAGGAGAAGTACTACGACTACACGCTGAACGAAGGCGGAACGCTCGTGCACTACGGCTCGCAGCCCGCCGACTACTCGACGACGGTGCTGACGCAGAAGGCGCTGAGCTTCATCGACGGCGCAAAGTCGCCGTTCTTCCTCTACTTCGCTCCCGTCGCGCCGCATCTGCCGGCGATTCCGGCACCCGGCGACGAGGGAGCTCTGCAGGATCTGCCCGCGCTCGACTCGCCGTCGCTCGACGAGAGCGACATCAGCGACAAGCCCTGGGCGCGCTGGCACTCGCGTCGGCTCAACAGCAGCGCCGTCGCGTACACCGAACGCGTGCGCGAGCATCAGCTCGAGTCGCTGCTCGCCCTCGACCGCTCGGTCGGGAGCATCGTCGCCGAGCTTCGCCAGCGCGGCCTGCTCGACAAGACGGTCATCCTCTTCACGAGCGACAACGGCTTCCTCTGGGGCGAGCACCGGCTCGGCGGCAAGCTGTGGCCGTACGAGCCGTCGACGCACGTGCCGCTGATCGTGCGGACGCCGTGGCGCGCGGGGAACGGCACCGTCAACGACGCGCCGGTGCTCAACATCGACCTCGCCTCGACGATCAGCGCGCTCGCCGGCGTCCGGCCGGGCGTCCCGCAGGACGGCTACAACTTCGCCCCGTTCCTCCACGGGCGCACCGAACCGTGGAGAAAGTCGTTCGTCGTCGAGTATCTCGGACCGAGCGAGCTGAACAACGGCGGTCCGCCGCCGTACATCGCGGTCCAGACGCGCCGCTACCTCTACGTCGAGTACCGGCGCGGCTGGCGCGAGCTGTACGACCTTCGCTCCGATCCCTGGGAGCTCCGCAACGTCGCCGGCGACGCGCCGTTCGCAAAGACCCAGGCTTCGCTCCACGTGCTCCTGCACAACCTGTACGCGGCGCGCATGCATCGATTCAGCTAGCGTCGGGCCGGTGCCGACCCGTTCCGGCCCGCCGCCGCTGGGAACGAGCCACTTCCGCGTGATCATCGGAAGGCGCGAGCTCGGCTTCTCCGAGGTCTCCCGGCTCAGCTCCGAGACCGACGTCGACCCGTTCTCAGAGGACCGCTTCCACGGCTACGAGACCGTCGTGCTGCGGCGTGCCCTCTCGACGTCGACGGAGCTCTACGACTGGCGGCGGAAGATCGCGCAGGGAAAGGACGACCGTCGAGACGTGACGATCCACCAGCTCGCGTCGGCCGGCGGCGCGATTGTCAACTCGTGGCGGCTCGAGGGCGCATGGCCGTGCCGTTGGTCCGGGCCGCCGTTCGACGCGCTCAGCGGCGACGTCGCGATCGAAGAGCTCGAGCTTGCCTACGACGACCTGATCTGGCTGAAGCCGGAGCCCACCCGTTCACGCACGAAGACCGAAGGAGCCTGAGATGGCCGTACTCCGCGACCGCCCCTACGCACAGTTCAACTTCCTGGTCGACCTCGGGAGCGGCAATACCGAGGGGCCGCAGGCGGGCTTCCAGCACTGCAGCGAGATCGGGATGTCGGTCGACGTCGTCGAGTACCGCAACGGGAACGACAAGGAGAATTCCGTCCACAAGCTGACGGGCCTCGCGCGGTATCCGGATGTCACGCTGAAGCGCGGAGTCATCGGCTCGCTCGACCTCTACAGCTGGCTCGACGACATCCGCAACGGCAACGAGTCGGCGTATCGCACCGTGACGATCGCGCTGCAGAACGAGGATCACTCGCAGGTCGTGCAGACGTGGAAGCTGATGCGCGCCCGGATCGTGAGGCACTCGAGCGGCCCGTTGGACGCGCATCACAGCGGCGTGGCGATGGAGGAGCTGACGCTCGCGTACGAGCGGCTCGAGATGGAGTAGGCCGGGCGGGCGGTAGTCTGGCCTGATGGCCGCGCCCGTCACGAGAGATCAGGAGCTCGAGCTCGACGTCGAATCGCTCGCGTACGGCGGCAACGGCGTCGCGCGGACGGACGGCTTCGTCGTCTTTGTCCGCCGCGGGCTGCCGGGCGACCGCGTCCGCGCGACCGTCACGAAGGTGAAGCGCGGCTACGCCGAGGCGACCGCGACGGAAGTGCTGCGGCCGGGACCGCAGCGGGTCGAGCCGTCGTGTGCGCACTTCGGCACCTGCGGCGGCTGCCGCTTCCAGGACTTCGCGTACGACGCGCAGCTGGAGCAGAAGGAAGCGCAGGTGCGCGACGCGCTGCAGCGGCTCGGCGGGATCGCGGAGCCGCCGCTCGAGCCGATCGTCCCGTGCGAGCCGGAGATCTACCACTACCGCAACAAGGTCGAGTACTCGTTCACCGCTGCCGAGGACGGGGTCGCGCTCGGCTTTCACCGCGCCGGGCGCTGGGACGAGGTGCTGGAGATCGACCGCTGCTGGCTGATCGACGATCTCGGCAACAGGATTCGCGACGCGGTGCGCGACTGGGCGCGCGAGGAAGGGTTGCCCGCGTACTCGCAGGCCGAGGCCCGCGGCTACCTTCGCCATCTCGTCGTGCGCCAGGGCCGCAACACCGGCCAGGCGCTCGTGCAGCTCGTGACGGGGCCGGGCGAGAAGTTCGAGAGCGGCTACTTCGTCGACGTGCTGCGCAAGTTCCCCGAGGTGCGCTCGATCCTCTGGTCGATCAACGACACGCCGGCCGAGGTGACGAATCTCCCGTCGCAGGTGCTCTGGGGCGACGACTTCTTCGAGGAGGAGATCGACGGGCTGCGGTTCCGCGTGCGGCCGAACGCGTTCCTGCAGACGAACACCGCGATGGCGGAGAAGCTGTACGCGCTGGCGCGCGACGCGGCGGGGCTCACCGGCAAGGAGACGGTCTGGGATCTCTACTGCGGCATCGGCACGATCGGCCTCTCGATGGCGAAGGACGCGCTGACGGTGTGGGGGATCGAGGTCTCGGAGGAGTCGGTCGCCTGCGCGCTCGAGAACGCGGAGCTGAACGACATCACGAACGCTGCGTTCTTCGCCGGCAACGTCGGCCAGGTCGTCGAGGAGCTGCTGGAACGGTCCGGCGCGCCCGACGTCGTCGTCGTCGACCCGCCGCGGGCGGGTCTCGCCGGCAAGGCGCTGCGCCGGCTCGGCCGCCTCGGCGCGCCGAAGCTCGTCTACGTCTCGTGCAACCCGACGACGCTCGCCGGCGACGCGAAGGCGCTGCGCGACGAGTACGGCTACGAGCTTGTGCGCGCGACGCCGGTCGACATGTTTCCGCACACGCCGCACGTCGAGTGCGTCGCGCTGTTCACGCGCTCGGCTCCGCCGGCTTCGGCTTCCTGATCTTCTTCACCTCGCGCCACACGTAGTCGCCGTTCGCGAGGATGAAGCCGACCGAGAGGAACGGCAGCGCAGGAAGGCCGTCGACGTTCGCCGCGTTCGCCGCCGCGACGGTGATCCCGTACATCGCGGTCATCCCGAACCACGTCCAGTTGACGCGCAGCTTCCAGCGCGCGGCCGCGCCGAGGAAGAGCGCGAAGAAGAGGACGTCCGGCGGGCCGAGATACGCCGCGCCGCCGCCGGGGACGACGAACGCGATCGCGACCGCGGTATAGACGCCGAAGTGATGCGCGGTGATCGCGTGCGTCGGCCCGCGCCAGACGGAGATCGCGTCGACCACCGGCACGACGAGCGCGACGAGCACGACCCACGACAGGTACTCGAAGAGCGAGAGGAACGCCCAGCCGGCAAACACCGCCGCCCACAGCTTCGCGAAGTTCCCCTCGAGCCCCAGGTCGAGCTCCGCGAACAGGAACGCCAGTCCCGCAAGCACGCCTGTCGTTATCAGCAGCCACTTCAGCGGCAGCTCCCAGAGCGGCAGCGCGACCAGCACGAGCAGCAGCGTCCCCGGCATCACGCCGAGCGAGACGATCGCGATCGCCCACCACAGACTGACATGCGGGATGTGCGGCGCCGCCACGTACCACGCGACGACGACGACGGCGAGGACGACGAAGACCGTCGCCCGGCGCCGGCCTAGTAGGGCGGCAGCTCTGCCCACCACGTGCCGAGCAGCTTGAACGCGTTCCAGAACCGCGTCTTCTCCGGCTGCTCGTCCAGGCATTCGTCGATGTCGGGCGTGACCAGCGCCTGCACGGTCGGCGTGAACTGCTGCAGCTCGCCCTCCGTGTCGGCGATCTCGCGCGCGAGCGGAAACTCGAGCCCGTTCAGGAACCCGACCGCGTCCGTTCCCATCACGACGACGAGCTTCGGCTGCACGATGTGCAGCTCGCGCAGGAGAAACGGGCGCGACTCCGCGTCGTCGCCGTCCGCGAACTTCAGGCAGTTCGTCCCGTAGATCGCCATCGGGTCGACATGCAGCCGCTGCAGCGACTTGAGGAGCGCGTTGCCCGCGCGGCCGTAGAACGCGACGCCTTCCTGGAGCTCCGCCGGCTTCGGCGCGTGCTTCAGCAGGAAGACGTCTGCAAGCGGATGGCCGGAGCCGACGACGGGAACGCGCGCGCCGCCGCCTGCCTGCGCGACCTCGTCACCGAGAGCATTGATCTCGGTGATTGCCTTTTGCAGGTACTTCTCATAAATCTCGTCTGTCGCCACGGTCACGGGAGCCCCGGGAAGGGTTCGCCTCTAACGAACCTTCTCCTTGGCTTGGGCCACCCACTTCAGCCCCTGGAGGTAGACGAGGGACTTCGGGCGGCGCAGGATCTCCGCCGTCCGGAGCGAGATCAGGAACTCCTCCGGCCCGTTGAAGCGGCGCATGCGGACGGCGCCGGTGCCGACTCCCTGGAGCACGTGGGCGTCCGAGCCGGCGCCCGCGATCAGGTTGTATTTGCGGGCGAATCGCTGCGCCTCGTCGTTGTAGCCCTCGAAGAGGAGCCGCGCGTTGTACGTCTCGAAGACGTCGATCTCCGCGAGGTGCCGGTGGAGCGTCGGCGGGTCGGGAATCGAGTGCATGCGGTCGAACGGGTGCGGCACGTAGACGAGCGCGCCCTGCGCGCGGATCGCTGCGACGGTCTCGGCGAACGACATGCCGCGCGGGATCTCCTCCTTCAGGAAGAGGCCGATCACCTCGCCCTGGCCGTCCGTCTTGATCTCCTCGCCGGGGATCACGATCAGCTTCCGGTTGCGTGCGTGCTCGACCGCCTCGAGCGCGCCGCCGAAGACGTTGTGGTCGGTGACGGCGATCGCGCCGAGCCCTTCGTTCTCGGCGTGCTCGACCAGGTCGTCGGCGTCGATCGAGCAGTCGTGCGACCAGCTCGTGTGCATGTGCAGGTCGGCGATGATCCAGTCGCGGTCCTCGACAGCAGCGGGGCGCTGCGCGGTACGGCGCCGGCGGCGGCCGATCGAGCTGTAGACCTCCTCGACGCGGTCGGCGAGCGCCGCGAAGCTCTGCTCCTCGGCAGCGGCGCGGCCTTCGGCGGCGCGCTCGTTGCGGAACGCCGCGTCCTCCATCAGCCGCCCGACCTCCGCGGCGACGAGCTCAGGCTGGAGCAGCCGGCCGGACGGGGCGGCGACCGCGGCTCCCGCGGCCTGCGCCTCGACGACGAGCCGCGGGGTGCCGTCGAGCGCCGGAACGAAGACGGCGGCCTCGCCGAAGAGCGGCGCGCGCGCGTCGCCGTCGCGCGCGGTGCGGACGTGCATCCGCCCGCGGAGGACGCGCGATGCTGTGGGACGGCCGCCGAGCGGGCGCGTCCGCAGCAGCAGGAGCTCCCAGTCCGTCGCCGCGGTCAGCTCGCGGACGAGCGCACGCAACAGCGGCCGCTCCGTCTGCCGCCATTCGAGGACGACGAGGTTCCGTTTCTTCGCCGGACGGAACAGCTCGAGGTCGACGCCGAGCGGCACGAGGTCGTAGCGACCCGGGAAACGGAGCGCCGCGGCTTCTGCTGTCTCCGGGCTCGTCGCGAGCAGCGCGTCGAGCCGGGCGAGGAGCCGCTCGCGCTGCGCCTTCCCCGGCGGGTAGCCGAGCCGCTCAGCCGAGAAGAATGTCGCGGCGGTCAGTGCGCCGGAGTCGCGGAGCGCGAGATACGAGAGGCTCGGCAGGCCCGGCTCGAAGCCGTGGACGACGTCGAACCGTCCGCCCGCGAGAGCGATCGCGAGGTTCGCGCGAACGCCGACCGGCACGCCCATCCGGCTGCGGCGCGAGATCGGCACCGCCGGGCCGAGCGCGACGACGTCGGCGTCGATGCCGTCGTTCAGAGCGCGCCGGCCGGCTGCGAGATCACGCCCGCGGTTCGACGGCGCGAGGACGGTCACGGTGTGGCCGCGCCCACGCAGCTCGCGCGCCAGCCCCGCGACGTGTTCGTTCACGTCGTGCGGCTGCGACCACGCGAAGGGGGTGACAAGGGCGACGCGGCGGTGTTCCACCTCGAGCGCCAGTCTAGGTGGAACGACGAGGGCCCGGCCCCCAATGGGCCGGGCCCTGGCCGTTACTACGCGGTCGCTGTCTTCTTCGCGGCCGTGCGCTTGTTCTTCGCGATGAACTGCTCGGTGAGCTCGTGCGCCTCGTCGTCCTGGATCTGCTTCGGGGGCGACTTCATCGAGGTACGAGCTCGGCTCGACGAGCGAGCCGGAGATGCCGTTGTTCAGCGCGAGCTTCGCGAGCCGCACCGCGTCGATGACGATCCCGGCCGAGTTCGGCGAGTCCCAGACCTCGAGCTTCAGCTCGACGTTGAGCGGCACGTCGCCGAACGAGGAGCCCTCCATCCGGATGTACGCCCACTTCCGGTCGGTGAGCCACGGCACGTAGTCGGACGGGCCGACGTGCACGTTGCCCTCGCCGAGGTCGTAGTCGAGCATCGACGTGACCGCGTTCGTCTTCGAGATCTTCTTCGACTCGAGGCGCTCGCGCTCCAGCATGTTCAGGAAGTCGGAGTTGCCGCCGACGTTCAGCTGCATCGTCTTATCGAGATGCACGCCGCGCTCGCGGAACAGCGACGTGAGCACGCGATGCGTGATTGTTGCGCCGACCTGCGACTTGATGTCGTCGCCGATGATCGGCACGCCGGCCTGCTTGAAGCGCTCGTTCCAGTAGTCCTCGCGCGCGATGAACACCGGCATGCAGTTCACCATCGCGCAACCTGCCTCGAGGATCTGCTCGGCGTACCACTTGGTCGCCATCTCGGAGCCGACGGGAAGGTAGTTGACGACGACGTCGGTCTTCGTGTCCTTGAGGATCTTGACGATGTCGTCGGTCTTGCCCGGCGCCTTCTCGACGATCTGCGACAGGTACTTGCCGATGCCGTCGTGCGTCATGCCGCGCGAGACCTTGATCCCGGTCTTCGGCACATCGGCGAACTTGATCGTGTTGTTCGGGTGCGCCCACATCGCCTCGGAGAGGTCTTTGCCGACCTTCCCCTTCACGACGTCGAACGCGGCGGTGAACTCCACGTCGCTGACGTGGTAGCCGCCGAGATTGACGTGCATCAGGCCGGGGACGAACTTGTCGTCGTCCGCGTCCTTGTAGTACTCGACGCCCTGCAACAGCGAGTTCGCGCAGTTGCCGACGCCGATGAGCGCGACGCGCACCTTTCCGTCGTCTGTGCGGTGGCCGTTGGCGCTGGCGCCGTTCGAGCTACGGTCTTTCGGCATCGGTTCCTCCATGTGCAAGTTGCTTACGGACGTACAGGATTCGCTGGAGCACCGTGATCCACGCGGTGGCGGCGAGCAGGTAGATCGCCCACTGGAGCAGCCCCCACGGTGCGAGCACGAGGCCCGCGGTGATCACGACGACCCGTTCGGCGCGTGAGCCGAGCCCGACGTCGCCGCGCAGGCCGAGCCCCTCAGCCTTCGCACGGGTGTACGAGACCAGGATCGAGCCGGCGACGGCGAGGATCGTGAAGACGACCGCGACGTCGTTCCCTTGGCGCGACAGCACGAGCCCGATCGCGGCGAGCATCGCGCTTTCGCCGACGCGGTCGGTGGTCGAGTCGAGGAACGCCCCGAACGGCGTCGCCTTCTCGCCAACGCGCGCGAGCGCGCCGTCGAGGATGTCCAGGAGCGAGCCGACGACGAAGAGCACCGCGGCGAGCCAGTAGAAGAGGATCTCGTTCCGGCTCTCGAACGGGACGAGCACCGCGGCGATGAGACAGAGCGTCACGCCGGTCGCGGTGAGCATGTTCGGCGTCACGCGGGTGCGCGCGAGTCCGACCACCGACCGCCGCGCAAGCTGCCGTGCGCCGGTCGTGTAGCCCTCTTTAACGCGTTCGAGCGCGGGAGCGTCTTTCATTTCCAATCGCAATCCTGCTATGGGGAGACTATAGCAGGTTTGCGATCATGACGTGACCGCGGCGGGCGATTCGCGGCGCGGTGGCGATGATCGCGAAAGCGAGCAGCGCGACGCCGATTCCGGCGACGACGTCGACGGCGAAGTGGTTCGCGGTCGCCATCACGCAGAACCAGACCCAGGCGGGCCAGAGCGCCCACAGAACCTTCGCCCACCAGTGCCGGCAGACGGTCACCATCACGACGCCGACGATCAGCGAGTCGGCCGCGTGAAGGCTCGGCATCGCGGCGTACGGATTGCTCGCCAGCGAGATGAACGCGGAGCCGTGGTTGATCCCGCTGACGCTGTCGAGCGCGTCGCCGAAGCCGAAGCTGCCGAACATCCGCGGCGGCGCGGTCGGCAGCATCACGTAGCCGATCAGGCCGAGCAGGTTCGCGAGCAGAATCGTGTTCCGGAACCAGACGAAGCGGTCGTTGCGCCGGAGGTAGACCCAGAGCAGCGTCAGCCCGACGACGGTGAACTCCGAGTTCCAGTACGTCCAGGCGGCGGCGGTCAGCAGCCACTGCGACGAGTCCGCGATCCGCTGCGCCGACAGCTCGATCAGATGATGGGTCGTCCGCTGCTCGAACGTGATGATCCGCCAGCCGTTGGTGAAGGCCTTGGCGGGGTTCCGGTCGGCGAATCCGCGTGCCAGCTGGTACGCGAAGAAGAACCCGAACCAGATGGCGAGCTGGCGGGCGAAGTCGCCGTAACCGCGCGGAAGCACGCGACGGCCAGCTGCGATAACAGCAGTCACAGGGGGATTTTACTGGACCGGGAGGATCTCGGACTACCCCCCGATGTATGACATTTCGACCTTCGGCTGGGTCGCCGTCTCGGCCGTGCGCAGCTCGGAGTAGCGGTCGGTGCGGCGGCTCCAGAGGCCGCGGATCTCCGCCGCGAGCTCCTCGTCCGAATGCCCGAGCCGGAGCGGGGCGCGGAGGTCGTGGCCCCGGAGGGCGAACAGGCAGGTGTAGAGGCGGCCCTCGGCGGAGAGGCGCGCGCGGGAGCAGCCGCCGCAGAAAGGCTGCGTCACCGAGGCGATGACGCCGATCTCGCCGGCGCCGTCGCGGTAGCGCCAGCGGTTCGCGGTCTCGTCGGGCCGCGCCCGCGCGGCGGGCTCGAGCGGGAAGGCGGCGTCGATTCGGCTCACGATCTCGTCGGCCGGTACGACGTCGTCGAGGCGCCAGCCGTTCGTGTGGCCGACGTCCATGTACTCGATGAACCGCAGGACGTGGCCGGTGCCGCGGAAGCGCTCGCGCGAGCGCGACGACGTCGCCGTCGTTGACGCCGCGCTTCACGACGGCGTTCACCTTCACCGGGATGCCGGCCGCCGCGGCCGCGTCGATTCCCTCGAGCACGCGCGCGACGGCGAAGTCGACGTCGTTCAGCGCTGCGAAGGTCGCGTCGTCGAGCGAGTCGAGGCTGACGGTGACGCGGTCGAGGCCGGCGCTCGCGAGCGCCTCGGCCTTCTGCGCGAGCAGCGCGCCGTTCGTCGTCAGCGCGATCTCCAGATCCGGAATCGCCGCGAGCAGCTCGACGAGGTGTTCGACGTTGCGCCGGACGAGCGGCTCGCCGCCGGT
The DNA here is from genome assembly GCA_963718385.1 of uncultured Actinomycetes bacterium. Taxonomy (GTDB): domain Bacteria; phylum Actinomycetota; class Thermoleophilia; order Gaiellales; family Gaiellaceae; genus Palsa-739. Next base: position 996,632 of record CAVQZE010000003.1, on the reverse strand, counting down.
GATCCGGACCGTCCGCACGCCGAGCGAGGCGAAGATGCGGACGACGCGCTCGATCTCCTCGAAGCTCAGGAGCTCCTTGCGGTCGAGGAAGGCGTAGTCGCGGCCGAAGACCTCCTTCGGCATGCAGTAGACGCAGCGGAAGTTGCAACGGTCGGTGATCGAGACCCGCAGCGTCTCGAGCGGCCGTCCGAGCGTGTCGAGGATCGGCTCCACCAGCGGAGCGTAGCCGTCTCGAGTCCCCTGACTCGAACGGCCACGTCCGGTGCCAGGCACCGGGACGTGGCTAGCGGAGACAGTCCGCCGCCGGAATCCGCATGGCTGCAGCGGATTGCGGCGCACCGTCTGATGCGGATAACGGCCCGAAGAGCCACGTCCGGTGCCAGGCACAGAGACGTGGCCTTAAGAGACGGTGTCGCAGGCTGGAGCTAGCGCTCCGCCCAGACCTTCGCCGTCTCGACGACGGCGGCCGCCGCGAAGCCCATGTCCTCGACGCAGATCCATTCGCGCTCGCTGTGCGCGTCGTGGCCGCCGGTGAAGATGTTCGGCGTGGGGAGGCCCATCTCGGTGAGTGCCGAGCCGTCGGTGCCCCCGCGGATCGCGGTCATCCTCGGCTCGACCCCGAGCCTGCGCACGGCCTCCTCGAGGTTGGCAACGATTTCCGGGTGCTGCTTCAGCGTGTCGCGCATGTTGCGGTACTGGATCCGCGACTCGACGTCGATCGAGCAGCGCGCGTCGGTGGCGGCGACGTCTGCCGCGATGTTGCGCAGAAAGTCGACGTGCGCGTCGAGTGCGTCGTTCTCGAAGTCGCGGACGATGAAGCGGAGCTCGACCTCCGTCGAGTCGCCGGCGACGACGATCGGATGCACGTAGCCCTCGCGGTCCTCTGTCGTCTCCGGCGAGAGCGCGTCCTTCGGCAGTCGCGCGAGCACCTCGCCGGCGAGCTTGATCGCGTTCACCATCTCGCCTTTCGCCCAGCCCGGATGGATCGCGCGTCCGCGAATGTGCATCCGCACCTCGGCGCCGGAGAACGTCTCCTGCTGCACCTCGCCGACGGTCGAGCCGTCGACGGTGTACGCCGCGACGGCGCCGAACGACTCGACGGGGAAATGGATCACGCCGCGCCCGACCTCCTCGTCCGGGTTGAACGCGACCTTCACGACGCCGTGCGGCACCTCGGGGTGCGCGACGAGGAACGCCACGGCCGCCATGATCTCCGCGATTCCGGCCTTGTCGTCGGCGCCGAGCAGCGTCGTTCCGTCCGTCGTGATCAGCTCGTGGCCGATGTGGTCCGGCAGCTGCGGCGACTCCTCCGGACGGATCACGGAGCCCGAGCTCCCAAGCGGGATCTCGCCGCCCTCGTAGCGGAAGCGCTGCGGGTTGACATTCGCGCCGCTCACCTCGCGCGCCGTGTCGACGTGCGCGAAGAACGCGATCGTCGGCACGTCGCCGTCGACCGTCGCCGGCAGCGATGCGGTCACGTAGCCGTGCTCGTCGATCGCCGCGTCCGCGAGCCCGAGCTCCTTCAGCTCGTCCGCGAGCAGACGGAGCAGGTCGAGCTGTTTCGCGGTGCTCGGGTACGTCTCCGAGTCGCCGTCGGACTGGGTGTCGATGCGGACGTAGCGGAGGAACCGCTCGGCGGCGTCCTCAGCGAGCGCGGCGGGGTCGGTCGGCATGACGGCTGAGTGTACGAGTAGCGTCCCCCCGCGTGACCGCGGTCGCGCTCGCGTGCCTCTCGGCGTTCCTCTTCGGCGCGATGAGCGTCGGGCTGCGCATGGGGCTTCAGCGGTACCCCGACCCGGAGCTGGCGACGGCCGCCACCGTCCTGTCGGCGCTCGCGGTCGTCCTCGTCGCCGCCGTGGCCGAGGCACCGTTCCGCGGCTTTCACGCAGCCGCGAGCTGGCCGTTCTTCCTCGCGGGGATCCTGCATCCCGGGCTCGGGATGGTGCTCGTGATCCTCGCGGTGCAGGAGGTCGGGGCGTCGCGGAGCTCGGTTGCCTTCGGCACCGCGCCGCTCGTCTCCGTGACGATCGCGATCCTGATTCTCGGCGAGCAGCTGAGCGCGCCGCTGCTCGCCGGGGCGCTGCTCGTCGTCGTCGGCGGCGTCGAGCTCGCGCGCGAGCGGACGCGGCCCGAGCACATGCGCCGGCTCGGGTACGTCTTCGCGGCCGGCGCGGTCGTGCTGTTCGCGGCGCGCGACAACTTTCTCCGCTGGCTGTCGCAGGACACGACGGCGCCGCCGGCGGTCGCGGGCGCGGCGGCCCTGCTCGGCGGACTGATCGTGATCGCCGCGCTGCTCGGGCCGCGGCTACGTGGGCGGCCGGTGCTGCGGCCGTCGCTGCCGTTCCTCGCCGTCGGCGTGCTCTTCGGGCTCTCGTATGTCGCGCTGTTCGAGGCGTACTACCGCGGCCCCGTGACCGTCGTCTCGCCGCTGATCGCGACGGAGTCGCTCTGGGGAGTCGCACTCTCGATCCTGCTGATCCGGAAGACGGAGCTCGTGGGCCGCCGCGTCGTGCTCGGCGCGCTACTCGTCGTCGGCGGCGGCGTGCTGATCGGGATCCACGCGGGCTAGCGCGAGCCGGAGATCGTTCCGAGCGAGCCGCGGAAGCAGCCGAGCGTGTACGGGTACTCGGCGGTCGCGACGTAGTGGTAGACGCGCGTCTGCTTGCCGTTCCAGAGGACGGTCGAGGTGCGGCCGTGGCACGCGTCGAGGGCGGCGTCGGTCGGCGTCGGCCGCTCGACGTAGATACCGAAGCCGTCCAGCGCGTAGCCGACCAGCGTCGACGATCCCGACGTGTGGAGGCACGGTGAGGCAGCGTGGTAGTGGTAGCCGCCGTTCGGGCCGGGATGACCGCCGCACGCGTCCTGTTCCTCGTGCGCCACCGCGTCGCGCTTCTGCGCATCGAGCGCGTTGTAGAGCTCGACGCCGTTCGTCGTGACGCCGATCGGGCCGAACGGAAGACACGACGCGTGCGCGGCGACGCGCGGGCTCAGCGGCAGCGTCCAGACGGACGGGACTGCGCGGATCGAGTTCGGGTTCCGGTCGTACGCGTACGCGGGGTCGCCCGGTGAGATCGGGAACACGCCCGTCGCCGCGCCGACCGGGAGGCTGTTCGTGCGGATGATCCGCGACGCGCCGGCGACCGAGACCGAGAAGCTCGCGGACGGCCAGTGCACCGCGCCCTGGACGGCGGGCTTCGCCGCGGGGTCCCAGGTCGAGCCGTGGATCCACGGGGTCGCGCCCTGCGCGCCGCCGCCGCCGGGCGGACCGCCGCCGCCGGGAAGGCTCGGCAGGGGGCAGGCGTCGACCGAGCCGCGGGCCGGTGACGAGCCGACGTGGCCGTCCCCGACCGGGAGCACCGCGGCCGCCGCGGACGCCGCCGCGACGAGCGCGACCAGGGCGAAAACGGAGAGAACGAACGGCCGCAGACCCACGGGAGGATGGTCGGCAGCGGCCACGGACGGCTTGATACCCCGCCTCAGTCCCGATCTGCTATAACAAGGCTTAGATTTTCTCCAAGGAGGCACATACAGCATGGCGAAGACAATCGGAATCGACCTCGGCACGACGAACTCCTGCATGGCCGTGCTCGAGGGCGGCGAGCCCACCGTGATCCCGAACGCGGAGGGCGGACGGACGACTCCGTCCGTCGTCGCGTTCGCGAAGGACGGCCAGCGGCTCGTCGGCGCCCCTGCGCGCCGGCAGCAGGTCACGAACCCAACCAACACGATCTTCTCGATCAAGCGCTTCATGGGACGCAAGTTCTCCGAGGTCACCGAGGAGATGACCATCGTCCCGTACGAGGTCGTCCAGGGCTCGAACAGCGACGTCCGCGTGAAGGCGGAGGGCACCGAGTACGCCCCGCCGGAGATCAGCGCGATGATCCTGCAGAAGCTGAAGCACGACGCCGAGGCGTATCTCGGCGAGCCGGTGACCGACGCCGTCGTCACCGTCCCCGCGTACTTCAACAACGCACAGCGCGAGGCGACGAAGGACGCCGGCAAGATCGCCGGCCTCAACGTCCTCCGCATCATCAACGAGCCGACCGCGGCCTCGCTCGCGTACGGGCTCGACAAGGAGACCGACCAGACGATCCTCGTCTTCGACCTCGGCGGCGGCACGTTCGACGTGTCGGTGCTCGAGCTCGGCGACGGCGTGTTCGAGGTCAAGTCGACCGCCGGTGACAACCACCTCGGCGGCGACAACTTCGACAAGGCGGTCGTCGACTGGATGGTCGCCGAGTTCAAGAAGGACCAGGGCATCGACCTCGGCGTCGACAAGATGGCGCTCCAGCGTCTCTACGAGGCGGCGGAGAAGGCGAAGATCGAGCTGTCGTCGACGATGACGACGCAGATCAACCTCCCGTTCGTCACCGCGACGCCGGAAGGCCCGAAGCATCTCGACCTTCAGCTGACGCGCGCGAAGCTCGAGGAGATCACCGCCGACCTGCTCGCGCGGACGGTCGGGCCGACGAAGCAGTCGCTCACCGACGCCGGGCTCGACGCGTCGAAGATCGACCACGTCGTCCTCGTCGGCGGCATGACGCGCATGCCGGCGGTCCAGGAGAAGGTCAAGGAGATCGTCGGCAAGGACCCGCACAAGGGCGTCAACCCGGACGAGGTCGTCGCCGTCGGCGCCGCGCTGCAGGCCGGCGTGCTGAAGGGCGAGGTGAAGGACATCCTCCTCCTCGACGTCACGCCCCTGTCGCTGGGCATCGAGACGAAGGGCGGCGTCTTCACGCGGCTGATCGAGCGCAACACCACGATCCCGACGAAGAAGTCCGAGGTCTTCACGACCGCAGAGGACAACCAGCCGTCCGTCGAGGTGCACGTGCTCCAGGGCGAGTCGGAGATGGCGACCTACAACAAGACCCTCGGCAAGTTCCAGCTCGTCGGCATCCCGCCGGCGCCGCGGGGCATGCCGCAGGTCGAGGTCGCGTTCGACATCGACGCGAACGGGATCATCAACGTCTCGGCGAAGGACATGGGCACGGGCAACGTGCAGCAGATCCAGATCCAGGGCGGCTCCGGTCTCTCGGACAACGAGGTGCAGGAGATGATCCGGAACGCGGAGGCGCACGCCGACGAGGCGCGCAACCTCAAGGAGACCGTCGACGCGAAGAACCAGGCGGAGACGCTCGCGTACCAGACCGAGCGCTCGCTCAAGGAGCACCGCGACAAGCTCGACGAGTCCGACGCCTCGACGATCGAGGGCCGGATCATGGAGCTGCGCACGGCGCTCGGGGGCGACGACATCGCCGACATCCGCGCGAAGACGGACGCGCTTCAGGAGGCGTCGCACAAGCTCGCCGAGACGATCTACGCCCAGGCGACCGCGCAGGCGCAGTCGTCCCCGGGAGCCCCGTCCGCTGAGGACGAGGTCGTCGAGGAGGGCGAGTACGAGGTCGTCGAGGAAGAGGCACCGACCACCTGATGACGGACGACATCCAGCAGAGCGAGCAGAACGAGCAGGCGGTCGAGGAGGGCGGCGACGAGAAGGTCGCCGCCCTCGAAGACCGGCTGCTGCGTCTGGCCGCCGACTTCGACAACTACAAGAAGCGTGTCGCGCGCGAGCGCGACGAGCTCATGGCGCTCTCGAACGAGCGGCTCGTGAAGGAGCTGCTGCCGATCCTCGACGACCTCGAGCGGGCGCTCGTCGCCGCGTCGGAGCACGAGGAGGTGCGGCTCGAGGAGGGCGTCAGGCTTGTCCATCGCTCGCTTGCGACGCTGCTCGAGCGCAACGGCGTCAAGGAGATCCCGACCGACGGCGCGTTCGACCCGCACGTGCACGAGGCGCTGCTCGCGCAGCCGTCCGACGCGGAGGAGGGCTCCGTGATCGACGTCGTGCAGAAGGGCTACACGCTCGGCGACCGGGTCGTCCGGCCGGCACGCGTCGTGATCGCGGCTCCGCCGCCGGGCGATGGCTAGCTCGCTCTACGAGACGCTGGGCGTTCCGAAGAACGCGTCGCAGGACGACATCAAGAAGGCGTACCGGAAGCTCGCGCGCAAGCACCATCCCGACGTGAACGCCGGCGACGCGTCGGCCGAGGCGCGCTTCAAGGAAGTGCAGCACGCGTACGACGTGCTCTCCGACGCGGACAAGCGCAAGCAGTACGACACCTTCGGCGCGACGAACGGGCGCGTCGGCGGCGCTCCCGGCGGACCGAACGTCGACTTCAGCACGTTCGACCTCGGCGATCTCGGCGACCTTTTCGGCGGACTGTTCAGCGGCGGCCGCAGTCGCGGCGCCGGCCGCGCGCAGCCGCTGCGCGGCGCCGACGTCGAGGCCGCGGTGCATCTCTCGTTCGAGGATTCGCTCCGCGGCATCGACGCGAAGATCCCCGTCGAGCTCGCGACGGCGTGCAGCGAGTGCGCCGGCACCGGCGCGCGCCCCGGCACCGCGCCGGTGATCTGTCCGGAGTGCAACGGCCGCGGCGTGAAGTCCGAGAGCCAGGGGCTGTTCGCGCTCTCGCAGCCGTGCCCGCGCTGCCGCGGCAACGGCACCGTGATCGAGAAGCCGTGCCCGAAGTGCAAGGGCTCCGGCCGCGAGCGTCGCATCAAGACGTACACCGTGAAGATCAAGCCCGGCGTCAAGAACGGGACACGGATCCGGCTGAAGGGGAAGGGCGAGGTCGGCGCGCACGGCGGCCCGGCGGGCGACCTGATCGTCGTCACGCACGTCGACGAGTCGCCGGTCTACGAGCGGCGCGGCGACGACCTCGTCGTCGAGGTTCCCGTGTCGTACCCGACGGCGAGACTCGGCGGCTCGGTCGAGGTACCGACGCCCGACGGCGCGGTTTCGCTGAAGATCCCCGCCGGCTCGGAGGACGGCAAGCTGATCCGGATCAAGGGCCGCGGCGCGCCGAAGCTCGCGGGCTCGGGCAAGGGCGACGTGCTCGCGCGCGTACGCATCCAGGTTCCGAAGCGCGTGAACAAGAAGGAGCGCGAGCTCCTCGAAGAGCTGCGGAAGAGCGAAGGCTGATGGCGAAGCACGACGACCTGCTGAACCAGGGACCGCGCGAGGCGCCGGAGCCGGAGACGGCGGAGGAACACAGCCGGCGCCGCGGGATGAAGACCGCCGGCGGCGGTGTCGCCGCGGGCGGCATCGCGCTCGCGAAGGTCGGGATCCTCGGCAAGTTCTTCTTCTGGTTCTTCGCGTATCGCGGCGCCGTCGACGCCTGGCATCTCGCAGGCTGGATCGGCGTGGCAATTGTTGTCGCCGCGGTCGTGCTCTACCTCGTGTGGCGCAGCCGGAGGCTGCAGGCCGGTGCCTGAGCGCGGCCGCTACATGATCAGCGTCGCGGCCGAGATCGTCGGCATGCATCCGCAGACGCTGCGCATCTACGAAACGAAAGGTCTCGTGCGGCCGCAGCGCACGCCGGGTGGTACGCGTCTCTACTCCGAGACCGACCTCGAGCGGCTGCGCATCATCCAGCGGCTGACGACGGAGCTCGGACTCAACCTCGCGGGCGTCGAGCTCGTGCTGCGGCTCGAGGACGAGCTGCGCCGCGCGCACGCGCAGATCGAACGCCTCCAGGCCGAGGTGCGCGCGGAGGTGCAGAAGGTGCACAAGCAGTACCGCCGCGATCTCGTCGTCTACCGCGAGGAACGGCTGCCCGAAAGGCAGTAGCACGATCCATCAAACCGCTCGCGCTGAGGCGGCGAATACCTCACGCCAATCCCAATCCGCAGGAGGGAAACGTGAGGAAGCTCATCGCACTACTCGCCGTCGGCGCAGTTGCGGCGCTCGTGTTCTCCGCACTCTCGTCGGCGGGGCCGACCAAGTCGCACACGCTGAAGGCGACGCTGAACGCCGCGCAGGAGGTACCCAAGCAGGCCGTGAAGGACACCGCTGCGAAAGGCACGTTCACCGGGACGCTCGTCGGCACGAAGCTGACGTGGAAGCTGACGTACTCCGGTCTGACCGGCGCGGCGTCCGCAGCGCACATCCATCTCGGGGCAATGGGCCAGGCCGGCAACGTCGTCGTCCCGCTGTGCCCGCCGTGCAAGAGCGGGATGACCGGCACCGCGACCATCTCGAAGTCGCTCTGGAACAAGATCGAAAGGCACCTCACCTACGTGAACGTGCACACGGGCAAGAACCCTGCCGGCGAGATCCGCGGGCAGCTCGCTGTCATCGACGGCTGACCGTGTGACCGGGCGGCGTCGGGTGCGCCGCCTGGGAGCTCTCTACAGCTCGACGTCGTCGAGGAACTCGGCTTCGCCGGTGACCGGGGGCGCGCCGTAGATGAAGAGCGCGAGCTCCTCGTCCGTCTCGTTGCGCACCTGCAGCGGCGTGTCCGCGTGGACGGCGACGATGCCGCCCGCGGCGACGTCGACGCGCTCCGGCGGGTCGCCGAGGAGCATCGTCAGCGTGCCGGAGAGGACGACGAACGTCTCCTCCTGGCCGCGGTCGAGGTGGCGGCGGCCGCGCGAGTGCGCCGGATAGCGCCACATGCGGGCGCGCGAGTGCTCGAGGCCGCCGGGGACCGTGACGTCCGCGGCGAGTCGCGGCGCGCCGTCTCCGGGTGTCGGGCGCTCCTCGAACTCGAGTGCGTCGGGATGGATGACGTCGTAGCCCACGGCTCGATCCTCGCACACGGGATACCGTCTGCGCATGCTCCTCGTCGTCGCTGCGACCGAGCGTGAGCTGCGCGGCGCCTCCGGCGCGGCGACGCTTGCGTGCGGGATCGGTCCGGTCGAGGCCGCGCTCGCGACTGCGCAGGCGCTGACGGAGCGGCGGCCGGACGCGGTGCTCCACGTCGGCATCGCGGGTGCGCGCGGGATCGAGCCGCCTACGCTCGTGCTCGGCTCGGAGTCGGTCTACTGCGACGCGCTCGACTCGACGTCGACGATCGCGCGCGTGGAGCGCGTCACGCCGGACCCGCAGCTGCTCGCGGCCGCTCGCGCGGCGCTGCCGGCCGCGCTCGTGCTCCCGATCGCGACCTCGGCGCGGGTCGGCGGTGGCACGGCGTGCGATGTCGAGGCGATGGAGGGCTTCGGCGTCCTGCTGGCGGCGGCGTTCGCGGGCGTTCCGGCGCTCGAGCTCCGCGCCGTGTCGAACGACGTCGCCGAGCCGGACCGCGCGAAGTGGCGCTTCGACGACGCGCTCGGCGCGCTGGCCGGAGCGATGGAAGTTCTCATCGAAGCGCTCCAGTAGCCTGACGCCGATGGCGCGCATGTCGTACCCGCAGACCGGTGAGCCGCGGCCCGAGGCGCTGCCGCCCGAGCAGCGCACGGTCGGCCAGCTGATCGCGGAATCGCTCCGCTGTTACGGCGAGCGGTTCCTCGCCGGGCTCGCGATCGGGATCGGGCCGGCGGTGATCGCGATCGTCACGGTGCATGTGTCGCAGGGCGCGTGGCTCGTCGTCGGGCCGACGCTGGCCGTCGCGATCCTCAGCGCCTGCTACACCGCGGCGTGCGTCATCGCGCTGAAGCACGTGCCGTCGCGGCGGCGGCTCGTCGTCGCGTGGGCCGTCGGCTGGCTTGTTCTCGTGCCGGTGCCGTTCCTCGTCTTCGCGTTCGTGCTGCCGGCACTCGCGTGGCTCGCCGCGGTCGATGCTCGTCGTGCCGGTGCTCGTCGTCGAGGATCTGGCGCCGCGGGCGGCGCTCGCGCGCGCGTGGCGACTCGCGCGCGCCGACTACGTCCACGCGCTCGGCTCGCTCGCGGCGCTCGCGATCATGGTCTTCCTCGCGCAGCGGGTGCTCGCCTTCCTGCTTCGCGGCGCCGGGGACACAGAGCTCTCCGTCGCGTTCATCCTCGCGAACATCGTCATCTCGCCGGTCTTCTTCTTCGGTGCGGCGCTTCTGTACGTGGATCAGACGGCGCGGGTGAAGTAGGCTCGGAAGCTCCCGAGAAGGAGCCGCCATGCCGATCTACATCCTGCTCTCGAGGCTCTCGCAGCAGGGCGTGCAGACGCTGAAGTCGAATCCGGAGCGACTGCGCGAGGTGAACCGCGACGTCGAGGAGCTCGGTGCGAAGGTGCTGCACCAGTGGGCGACACTCGGCGAGTTCGACTTCGTCAACGTCGTCGAGGCGCCGGACACGCTGACGATCGCGCGCGTCTCCGTCGCGCTCGGTGCACGCGGGTCGACGAAGATCGAGACGCTGCCCGCGTTGACGCTGGAGGAGTTCGCGAACGCGCTTGCGTAGCTCGCGAAGCTGCGCTTCGCTCGCTGAGAGGCGGAACTCCGCGGATCGGAGAGCGCGGTCTCCGATCCGCTCCGTGCTGTGTCCCTCGGGATGCGCTGCGGGATGCCTGCCCCTCGCGCTCGCGCGCGGCCTGCGGCCGGGCGCGAGCGCTGGTTCGCGCCGTCGTAACGTCGCCGAGGGCTCCCGTTACGCCGACGCTTGCGCCTGTGTGTCAGGTCCGGTGTGGCTCAGTCCGTGACGGCGGCGACGCGGCGCACGGTGACGCCCCACGCCTTGCCGGAAGCGAACAACGCGTCCGCGTCGACGTCCCTGCGCCAGCCGATGAAGTGCGGCGTGGGATCGTCCTCGGTGCAGCCGTAGATCGCGGCGTGGAGGTCGGCGTCCTCCGGTCTCGCGGTCTTGCGATGGGCCGCTTCGTCGGCGAGACGCTCAGCCTCTTCCGCTGCCGGACCCTCCATGTAACCGCGCGCCATGAACCCAGGCTACCCTCAGATCGTGCCGCCTGCACTCGCCGTTCATGGACTCGCGAAAAAGTTCGGTTCCGTCGAGGCACTGAAAGGTGTCGATCTCGAGGTCGGCGAGGGCGAGCTCGTGGGTCTCCTTGGACCGAACGGCGCGGGCAAATCGACCCTCGTGAAGATCGCCGTCGGGCTCGTGCGTCCCACCGCGGGGACTGCGGAGATCGCGGGCGCGCGTGCCGGCTCGCTCGCCGCGCGCGCGTCGCTCGGCTACCTCGCGGAGCTCTTTCGCTTCCCCGGCTGGTACACGGCGGATGAGGTGCTCGACCTCCACCAACGGCTTGCAGGCTCGCGTGGGGGCCAGGCAGAGCGCCGGCGGCTGCTCGAGCTGGTCGCGCTCGCCGACGCCGCCGACCGCCGTGTCGACGGCATGTCGAAGGGGATGCAGCAGCGGCTCGGCATCGCGCAGGCGCTCGTCGGCGAGCCGCGCATCCTGCTTCTCGATGAGCCGACGTCCGCGCTCGATCCGGTCGGGCGGCGCACGGTTCGCCTGCTTCTGGAGGAACTGCGCGGCCGCGGCGTCGCGGTGCTCTTGAACTCGCACCTGTTGTCCGAGATCGAGCTCGTCTGCGACCGCGTCGCGATCCTGCTCGCCGGCGAGTTCGTCGCCGCGGGGACGCCGGCGGAGCTGTCGCAACCGCGCGGCGTCGAGCTCGAGACGGACGCGGGCACACAGACGATCGAGGGCGCGACCCGGGAGGACGCGCCGCGGCTTGTCGCGGAGGCGGTCGCGGCGGGGCGGCAGGTCTTCGGCGTGCACGTGCTCACGTCGACGCTCGAGGACACGTACCTCGAAGCGGTGGGCGGGGAAACGGATTGAGCGGCGTCGCCGTCATCGTCGAGTACGGGTTCCGCGAGGCGGTGCGGCGGAAGGTCTTCGCGGTCGTGCTGGTGCTGACGGTGTTGTTCCTGTTTCTCTTCTGGCTCGCGAACCACTTCGTCTTCGGCGAGCTGTCGACGATCACGCCGCCGCGCGGCGTCAACGTCGACACGCGGACGTTCGCCGGCGCGTTCCTGACGGGTCTTGCGATGTTCGCGACGATGTTCCTCGGCGTCGTGCTCGCGGTGTTCCTGACGCTCGGCGCGGTGTCGGGCGACGCGGAGCGCGGGCTGCTGCAACCACTCGTCGTGCGACCGATCGGACGAGCGACGCTGCTGCTCTCGCGCTTCCTCGGCGCAGCCGGCGTCTGCGTTGCGTACGTGCTCGTCGTCTACTTCAGCGCGCTCGGGATCACCGCGGCGACGGGACACTGGTGGCCGGACCGGATCGTCTGGCCGGGGATCGAGCTCGCGTTCGCCGTGCACGATCGTGATCGCGCTGTCGCTGCTCGGCTCGACGGTGCTTTCGTCGACCGCGAACGGCATCGCGGTGTTCATGCTCTTCGGCGCCGGTCTCGTCACCGGCCTGCTCGGGACGATCGGGCACGCGTTGAACTCGCACGCGATCAAGCACGCGTCGACGATCGCGGCGTGGGTGCTGCCGTTCGAGGCGCTCTACCAGGACGCGCTGCGGATCATCACCGAGAGCTCGAGCGGCCTCACCGGCTTCCTGCTCCAGCTCGGCCCGTTCGGCGGCGCGTACGTGCACGGCTGGCCGATCCGCGTCTGGTCGGTTCTCTATCTCGCCGGCGTGCTCGCGCTTGCGGTCTTCTCGTTCTCGCGCCGGAATCTCTAGGGCATTTCGATGACGGACAGGATGTTGCCGGCCGGATCGCTGAACCAGCCGATCGTCGGGCCGAACTCGCTCGCGCGCACGACGCCCCTCTCGTCCGCATCGATGCCGTCGTAGCGCTCGAGCTCGACGCCGGCGGCGGCGAGCGTGTCAACGGTGGCGTCGATGTCGGCGACGGGAAAGTTCAGGATCGTGAAGCTCGCCGGGACGTGGTTTTCCTTCGGGTAGATGAATACGGTCCCTCCCGAGCCGAGCTTCACCTCGAGCCCGGCGGGCGTCTCCGTCACGTCGAGGCCGAGCGTCTCACCGTAGAACTGTTTCGCCGCGGCGAGGTCGTCGACGGAGAAGCCGGAGAATGCGTTCGCGTCGCGGAACATGCGTGCTCCTTTCGTCAGCGCGCGGCGACGGCGATCTCGCCGGCGAGGCGCGCGTTCTGTGCGATCAGGTCGCGGTTGGCGCGCAGCGTGCGGCCGCCGCTCTCGCGATGAAGATAGGAAAGGACGAACGGCGTCATGGCCTGTCCGGTGACCCCCTCGTCGTGTGCGGCGCGGAGCGCTGCCTCGATCAACGGCTCGACGTCGTCGAGCGGCTCGTCCGGTGGTCGGCCGAGCAGCAGTCCGCCGCCGCCGAGCTCCCAGTGCGCCTGCGCCACCGTCGCTGCTTCAGCTGCCGACTCGACGCGCGCCGAGACCGGCGGCCCGCCCGCCGCCGCGTAGAAGAGCGGCAGCGTGTCCGTCCCGAAGCCGAGCATCGGAACGCCGAGCGACTCCAGCAGCTCCGCCGTCGCGGGAACGTCGAGCAGCGATTTCACGCCCGCGGAGACGACGAGCGCAGGCGTACGCGCGAGCTGCGCGAGGTCGGCTGACACGTCGGGCGGATCGGGGAAGCCGCGATGGACGCCGCCGAGCCCGCCGGTCGCCAGCCAGCGGATCCCGACCGCGCGCGCGACTGCGAGCGTGCCGCCGACGGTCGTCGCGCCGACCGCGCGCTGCGCCGCCGCGACCGCGAGATCGCGCGGCCCGACCTTGCGCGCGTCCGCCGTGAACCGCGACAGCTCGTCCTCCGTCAGCCCGACGACGATCTCGCCGTCGAGGACGCCGATCGTCGCGGGCGTCGCGCCGGCCGCGCGCACCTGCCGCTCCGACTCGAGCCCGACCTCGACGCCCTCGCCGGGCGGGAAGCCGTGCGCGACGAGCGTCGTCTCGAGCGCGACGACGGCGCCGCCTGCCTCGCGCACCTCGTCCGAAACGCGGATCACGGCATCGAGCCTACGCGCGCGACGCAGCGCGCCGCCGCCTCGAGCCCGCGGCGCACGGCCTCCTCGAGCGAGCCGCCGATGAGGAACCCCGCCGCGAGCGCGTCGCCGGCGCCTGTCGTGTCGACGACGTCGGCGTCGACCGGCGCGAGGTCGAGCCGTGCGTCCTCGGTGACGACGGTGCAGCCGCGCGGCCCCCGCTTGACCACGCCGACCGGCGCGGCGAGATACGCGCCGCCGAGCATCTCCCATTCGGCTTCGGTGGCAAACAAAACGTCGGGTGCGAGCGAGTCCAGTAGCTCGCGGAAGCGCACCGGCCCGTACGGTGCGGATCTCCGTCCACGCGGCGACGTCGACGGACACGCGCGCGCCGCGCTCGCGCGCGAGCCGAGCCGCGAGCTGCGCCGTCGCGTCGATCGGCTCGCGCAGCAGCGCGTAGCCGGAGATGTGGAGCACGTCGCACACGAGCCACGCCGCGTCGAGCTCGTCCGGCGCGAAGCTCGGGGCGACGCCGCGGTCGGACGCCATCGACCGGTCGCCGTCCGCGCCGACGACGGAGACGACGACACCTGTCGCACCCGCGCCGATCGGTCCCGCCAGCTCAACGCCGTGCGCAGCGAGCTCTGCCGCGACGAGCGTCCCCGCCGCGTCGTCACCGCGCTTCGCAATGCACCGCGCGTCCGCCCCGAGCGACGCCGCCCAGGCCGCGACGTTCGCCGCCTGGCCTCCCGCACCGGTGCGCGTCTGCGCGCGCACGTCGTCGCCGGGCGCGAGCGGCTCCTCGAGCCGGACGATCACGTCGAGCAACAGATCTCCGAGCGTCGCGATCAACACTTCTACAATCGTCCCATGGACGACGACGACCGGCGCAAACGTCTGCGCTCGTTCGTGCTCGGCGGCCTCGTGGGAGCCTCGGCGGCGATCGCCACCGCGCGCCGCCGCCGCGACGTCGCCCGCAGGCGCGAGCGGCGCTCCGGCCCCGCCGGGCTCGCCGCGTTCGAGAGCGCCCCGTGCTTCCACGAGCAGCTCGACGAGGACGACGCGGGCCGCGAGGACTAGTGCCCCGGCACCACGTGCCGCGGCGGCTGTCTGCTCCGGCGCGAGCGACGGCACCCACTCGAGCCAGCGCGGCAGGTACCAGTTCCACTCGCCGAGCAGCTTCATCGTCGCCGGAAGCAGGACGCCGCGGATGATCGTCGCGTCGATCAACACCGCGATCGCGAGACCGACCCCGAGCTGCTTCATCATGATCAGGTGCAGCGTCCCGAAGATCGCGAAGACGGCAACCATGATGATCGCCGCGCTCGTGACGGTTCCGGCCGTGCGCCGGATGCCGCGTGAGACGGCTTCCTCCGTCGCCAGCCCGCCGTCGTGGAGCTCTCTGATCCGGCTGAGGATGAAGACGTGGTAGTCCATCGACAGTCCGAACAGCACGACGAACAGGAACATCGGCAGCCATGACGTGATCGCGAAGTTGGACTGGAAGCTGAGCAGTCCCTCCGCCCACGTGTGCTGGAAGATCAGGACCAGCAGCCCGTAGGCGGCGCCGACCGACAGGAGATTCAGCACGATCGCCGTCAACGGGATCACCACCGAACGGAACGTCATCAACAGCAGCACGAACGCGAGCGCGAGCACGAACGCGATCACCCACGGCATGCGCGCCTTCATCTGCTCGTTGAAGTCGTGCGTTCCGGCGGTCTCGCCCGCGACGGCGTACTCGACGGTGTCGAGCCTGCCGAGCGTCTGCGGCAGGACGACGTTGCGCAGCGTTGTGAGCGCGGCGAGTGACGCGGCGTCGTCGCCGTTGCCCTGCAGCGGGATCATGATGTCGGCGACGGTGTCGTCGGGGCTGATCCGGACGAGGATCGGCTGGAACATCTGACGGGTGCCGACCGCAGCGAGCTCGACGTTCTGGATCGCCGCGGTAACCGCTGGATCGCGCACGTTCTGCGCGTGGACGACGACCTCGGCCGGCGTCGGTGCGCCGGGGAATGTCGCGATGACGCTCTTGTAGGTCTGGACGATCGGGAGGTCGTTCGGCATGTCGGTGAAGCTCGGCAGTTTCGTATGCATGTTCAGGGCCGGCATCGCCGCGACGATCAGCAGTCCGGCTGCGGCGGCGACGGCCGTCACGGGCCGGTGCAGGACGCGGTCGAGGATGAACTTCCAGGTGCGCGACTCGCCGGCCGCGTGCTTGTTGCGCCCGAAATACGGCACGCGCCCCCGGTCGACGCGGTCGCCGAGCTTCGCGAGTGCGGCCGGCAACACGGTTACCGAGCCGATCACCGCACACAGGACGACGAGCATCGTGCCGATCGCCATCGACGTGAAGATCCGGTTGTCGGCGATGAACATCCCCGCCATCGCGATCAGCACCGTCGCGCCCGAGATGAGGACCGCCTGGCCCGACGTCGCCGCCGCGCGCAACAGCGCCGGCCGCGGCTCCTTGCCGGCGGCCCGCTCCTCGCGCTCGCGCCGCAGATAGAAGAGCGAGTAGTCGACGCCGACCGCCATCCCGATCAGGAGGATCACGGACGAAGTCGACTGGTAGTCGCCCGCATAGCCGTGTGTGATGAGCGAGTAGAGGCCGAGCGACGCGAGCACGGCGGAGAAGGCGAGCAGGACCGGCAGCCCGGCGGCGACGACCGCGCCGAATGCGAGCAGCAGGATGAGCAGCGTGATCGGGATCGTCAGGCGCTCCGCGTTTGCGAAGTCCTTCGTGAAGCGCTTGCCGAGCTCGTAGTTCGCGCTCGCGTTTCCGACCTCGCGAATCGAGATGTCGGGGTTCGCCGTTTGCGCGCCGGCGATCGCGCCGATGATCGGCGAGATCTTGTCCTTGGCGGCGTTCGGGTCGCCTTTGATCGTGAACTGGACGAGTACGGAGTGGCCGTCGCGTGAGATCTGGCCGCCGCCGCCGGGCTTGACGCGCGGATCCTGGATGTCCGTCACGTTCGCCTGACGGGCGAGCGTCTGCACGACACCGGCGATCGCGGAGATGAAGACGGGGTCGGAGACGGTATGGCTGCGGCTCTGGATCAGCACGACCTCGCTTGCGGGCTGCATGAAGCCGGCCTGCTCGAGCGTCCTCACCGCCCGCGCCGTCTCGCCGGACGCGTACTGCGAATCGCGCATCTGGAGATGGCCCGCGACACTCCCCGCCGCCATCGCCGCGACGGCGAACACGAGCCATCCGAACAGCGCCCGCTTCCAGTGCTCCGCGCTCCACTTGCCGGCCCGCCCGGCGAGATTGAGCCCGTCCATCGCCGTTCCTCCTGGTCTTCGCACAGGTTCGACCGGCTGCGGACTGGAGGCATCAGTGGCGACCCGGATTGCCCTCGCGGATTCCCGCGGAGGAGGGCGGGCCTCGGCTTCGAAGGACCCACGATGCGCGGGAAGCTGGGGGTCGCGGGCGCGCTGCTGGTGCTGATGCTGGCTTTCGCCGGGCCGGCCGCCGCGGCGCCGTCGTCGCTGTGGAGCGGGCGGTATGTCGTCCACTCCGGCGACTCGCTGACGGCGATTGCACAGAAGTACCACGTCTCGTTCGTGACGCTTGCGCGCGCGAACGGATTGAACTGGCGCAAGCCGCTGCTGATCGGCGTCGTGCTTCGCGTGCCGACGGGGACGACGGCCGCGCCGAGCGCATGGTCCGGCGTCTATGTCGTCCATCCCGGGGACACGCTGAGCGGAATCGCGCTCCGCTACCACGTCTCGCTCGGGCGGCTCGCGTCTGCGAACGGACTGGACGCGAACGGCGTGCTGCTGATCGGGAAGCGGCTCACGATCCCGACGATCTCCGTTTCGCCGCTCGCCGTCGCGCAGAGCAACCCGTACCGCCGCGGTGCGGTCGGCTACGACGTCAGCTATCCGAACTGCGGCGCGTCGCCGCCGGCCGCGCGGCAGTTCGCCGTGATCGGACTGAACTGGGGCCGCCCGTTCACCGCGAACCCGTGCTTCGGAGCGCAGTGGGTCAACGCGCGGCCGCCCCGGAGCGTCTACGTCAACACCGCGTACCACCGCGTGTTGTTCCGCCACCTGACGCCGGACTGCGTCGCCGCCGGACGAGAGCAGCCGCTGCGCGCGGCAGCGCAGCGCGCGTACGCCGTCGGCTGCAGCGAGGCGGTCGCCGCGCTCCGGCTGCTCGGGCCGATCCTGCCGCTCGCGATCTGGCTCGACGTCGAGCCGGGAAACACGTGGTCGTCGCGTACCGCGCTGAACGTCGCGACGCTGAAGGGGATGCTGGCGCACTTCCTCGAGCAGTCGCCGCGTCCCGCGATCGGCGTCTACTCGAACGCCGCGTTCTGGCGGCGGCTCACCGGCGGCTGGTCGGCGCCGACCGTGCCGGAGTGGGTCGCGACCGGCGACGCGCCCGACCCGCCGGGCTGTCCCGCGTCGTTCGCCGGCGGACCGGTCTGGCTCAGCCAGCGCGTCGTCGGCGGCCGCGACGTCGACACCGCCTGCTGAGAGCCGGCAAGGCACGCTGGTACCGTGTGCATCCCGTGCCGATCTACGAATATCGCTGTCCGGAAGGACATCTCTTCGAGCGGTTCCAGGCGATGACCGCCCCCGCTCCGGAGAAGTGCGACGTGTGCGGCGCGTCTCCCGTCGAGGTCGTGCTCTATCCGGTCGCCGTCCACTACAAGGGCTCCGGTTTCTACTCGACCGACTACGGCAAGAAGGGCAAGGCGGCCGCGAAGAAGGACGGCGCGTCGAGCGGCG
Organism: uncultured Actinomycetes bacterium; assembly: GCA_963718385.1. Taxonomy (GTDB): domain Bacteria; phylum Actinomycetota; class Thermoleophilia; order Gaiellales; family Gaiellaceae; genus Palsa-739. The sequence continues at coordinate 978,318 of CAVQZE010000003.1, read as the reverse complement.
ACTCGAGCTCGAGCTCCGATTCCGGCTCGTCGGAGAAGCCGGCCGCGAAGCCGGAGAAGAAGGCGGCCACGGGGGACTAGGGGGCGCGCGCACTACCATCGCGGCACGAAGTTGCTCAGCCTATTGAGACAGGTATAGGGTCGAAACCCGGTGGCTGAGGTTTCGTTCGATCGGGTGGCAAAGGTGTACCCGGACGGGACTCGAGCGGTGATGGGTCTCGACCTGGGTATCCACGACGGGGAGTTCATGGTCCTCGTCGGTCCGTCCGGCTGCGGCAAGACGACTGCGCTGCGCATGGTCGCCGGCCTCGAGGACATCAGCGAGGGCGTGCTGAAGATCGGCGAGCGCATCGTCAACCATGTGCCGTCGCGCGACCGCGACATCGCGATGGTCTTCCAGAGCTACGCGCTCTATCCGCATCTCACGGTCTACGAGAACATCGCATTCGGCCTGCGCATCAAGAAAGACCTGTCGAAGGACGAGATCGACAAGCGCGTCAACGACGCCGCGAAGACGCTCGGGCTCGAAGACCTGCTGAAGCGGAAGCCGCGCAATCTCTCCGGCGGCCAGCGGCAGCGCGTTGCGATGGGGCGCGCGATCGTTCGCCACCCGGCGGCGTTCCTCATGGACGAGCCGCTGTCGAACCTCGACGCGAAGCTGCGCGTCCAGATGCGCGCTGAGATCTCACGTCTCCAGCGCGACCTCGGCGTGACCACGATCTACGTCACGCACGATCAGGTCGAGGCGATGACGATGGGCGACCGTGTCGCCGTCATGCGCAAGGGCGATCTGCAGCAGGTCGCCGATCCGCAGGAGCTCTACGACCGTCCGCTGAACCTCTTCGTCGGCGGCTTCATCGGCTCGCCGGCGATGAACATGGTCGAGGCGAAGGTCGCGCGGAGCAACGGCGGCGTCGCCGTGGAGTTCGGCGGGCAAACGCTCGCCGTCGACTCCGCGAGCGTCGCGGATCGCGCCGCGCTGGCCGACTACGACGGCAAGACGGTGATCCTCGGCATCCGGCCGGAGCATCTCGAGGACGCCGGGCTCGTCAGCGATGCCCCGGCCGACCGGCGGCTGCGCGGGCACGTGGAGCTGCGCGAGGCGCTCGGCTCGGAGCTGATGGTGCACTTCACCGTCGAGGGCGCGAAAGAGCCCGACACGGACGAAGCCAAGGAGCTCGCGCAGGACACAGGTGCCGGCGCGGAAGGGCTGAAGACGAGCGGCGCCCTGTTCGTCGGCCGGTTCGGCGCGCACGCCAAGGTCGCCGAGGGCAAGCCGGTCGAGGTCGCCGTCGACACGAGCGCCCTCCACTTCTTCGACCCGGAGACGGGTCTCGCTATTTACGACCGAAAGTAGAAAGGAGCTGCATCGTGAGGAGTCGCTGGATTCGGAGGGCAGGCGTGTGTTTGGTGGTCGTCCCGCTCGTCGTACTGGTCGCGGCGAGCACGGGTTCGGGCGCCACGAGGTCGACAAGCTCGACGAATGCGGTAACCGGAAAGATCAGCTTCGACGGCGTCTGGACCGGTGCCGAGGCGCAGGCGTTCGGCGCCGTGATCAAGGCCTACAACAAGGTCGTTCCGGGCGTGAAGGTCACCTACAAGCCGGTCGGCGACAACCTGCCGACCGTGGTCTCGACCGCGGTCGCCGGCGGCAATCCGCCCGACATGGCCGACATCGCCCAGCCGGGATTCGTCGCGCAGCTCGTCGCGAAGAAGGCGCTGAAGCCGATCACGTACGCGCGGAAGGTTCTGCTCGCGAACTTCTCGGGTGCGTGGATCTCGCTCGGCACCTTCCAGAAGAAGATCTACGGCCTCGTCTTCAAGGCGAGCAACAAGTCGACGGTCTGGTACAACGTGTCCGCCTTCAAGAACGCGGGCGTGAAGGCTCCGGCGACGTGGACGCAGTTCACGAAGAACGCCGGCACGATCAAGTCCTCCGGGGTGCCGCCGTACTCGATCGGCGGCGCCGACGGGTGGACGCTCACCGACCTCTTCGAAAACATCTATCTCCGCCAGGCCGGCCCGGCGAGGTACGCGCTCCTGACCCTCCACAAGATCAAGTGGACGGACGCGTCGGTGACGGCCGCGCTGAACACGATGGCGCAGGTGATCGGCACGTCGGCGAACATGGCCGGCGGCACGTCGGGCGCTGTCCAGACGGACTTTCCGACGTCCGTGAACAACGTCTGGCAGAGCCCGCCGAAGGCGGCGATTGTGATCGAGGGCGACTTCGTCCCGGGCACGGCGACGGTGAAGTCGTCGCCCGGCACGGGTTACGGCGAGTTCCCGTTCCCGTCGATCAACAACTCGCCGGCATCGGTCGAGATCGGCGGCGACACGATCGTCGCGTTCCGCGACAACCCGGCGATCGAGTCGTTCGTGAAGTTCCTCGGCACGCCGGCCGCGGCCGCGGCCTGGGCCGCGAAGGGCGGCTTCGCGACGGGCAACAAGAACATGCCGTCGAGCGTCTACCCGAACGCGACGACGCGTGCCACGGCGTCGGCGATCGCGAAGGCGAAGTACGTCGCGTTCGACATGTCCGACCAGCAGCCGGCGTCGTTCGGCGCAACGGTCGGCCAGGGCGAGTGGGGTCTGTTCCAGGACTTCCTCCGCAATCCGAAGGACGTGAAGGGCATCCAGTCGAAGCTCGAGTCGGCGGCGGCAGCCGCCTGGAAGAGCGGGAAGTAACCGCTTGAGCTCGGGCAGCGTCGCGGTGGAGCCGCCGGTCGAGGCGGCTCCACCTCCGGCTCCCAACGAAGGGGCCGGCTGGGGCCGGTACGTCACCGGCACCTTCTTCCTGCTGCCCGCGCTGCTCGTCCTCACGGTGTGGATCGTCTACCCGACGGTCTACACGATCATTCGCAGCTTCTTCGGGCTGAACGACTTCCACAAGTTCGTCGGCATCGACAACTACAAGACGCTGTTCACGACGTCGACGCTGACGACGGCGATCAAGAACAACCTGATCTGGGTCGCCGTCGTGCCGGCCGTCGTCACGGCGATCGGCCTCGTCTTCGCGGTGCTGACGGAGCGCGTTCGCTGGTCGATCGCATTCAAGACCGCGGTGTTCCTGCCGATGGCGATCTCCGCGTTCGCCACCGGCGTCACGTGGCGGATCATGTACGTCCAGGATCCGAACCTCGGCGCGGTGAACGCACTCGGCCGCGCGGTCGTCCAGGTCGTGAAGCAACCCGGCGCGCTCACCGACGCGCAGCCGTCGACGTCGACCGTCACCGGGACCGCGTCGACCGGGATGACGTTGCAGACGCCGCTCCAGCCGGGCAGCGTGGCCGTGATCGGGCTGACCGCGATTCCGCCCGAGGAGATGCCGGCCGCCGCCAAGCAGGCCGTGCAGCCGCCGCCGAAGCCGGGCCACATTCAGGGCGTCGTCTGGCGCGACTTCAAGCCGGGCGGCGGCACACCGGGGAAGGTCGAGCCGGGAGAGCTCGGGCTGCCGGGGGTGACGGTGCAGCTGCGCAACAGCCAGAACCACGTCGTGAAGACCGCCGCGGCGGACGACAACGGCGTCTTCGACTTCGGGGTGGTGGCGCCCGGGACCTACAAGGCCGGCATCTCGCCCGGCACCTTCGCGAAACCGTGGGGCGGCTTCGCGTGGCTCGGGACGAAGCTGATCACGCCCGCGCTGATCATCGCGTACATGTGGATCTGGGCCGGCTTCGCGATGGTCGTGATCGCGGCGGGGCTGGCGGCGATGCCGCGTGACGTGCTCGAGGCTGCGCGCACGGACGGCGCGTCGGAATGGCAGGTGTTCCGGCGCGTGACCGTGCCGCTGCTCGCGCCGGTGCTCTCGGTGGTGTTCATCACGATGATCATCAACGTCCTCAAAGTCTTCGACCTCGTGATCACGCTCGCGCCGGGCTCGTCGCAGAACGCCGCGTCCGTGATCGCGCTCGCGATGTGGCGGACGTCGTTCGGCGGCATCAACGACTTCGGCGTCGGCTCGGCGATCGCCGTCTTCCTGTTCGTGCTCGTCGTGCCGGTGCTGCTGCTCAACGTGAAGCGCTTCAAGAGGGAGGCATAGAGGCGATGGCCACCGCCGAAGTCGTCATCCCGCAGCCGAAGCTCTCCGAGCGCAACACCGTCGGCGGCAAGACCGTCCGCTTCCTGACGAAGGCACCGCTCAACCTCTTCGTCGCGTTACTCGGTCTGCTCTGGCTCGTGCCGACGCTCGGCCTCTTCCTCACGTCGATCCTGCCGGCGCAGGCGTTCACGGTGAAGGGCTGGTGGCAGATCTTCTCGAAGCCGAGCCTCGCGACGTGGTCGAACTACAGCGCGGTTCTGCACAACCACGCGATCACGCACTCGCTGCTGATCACCGTCGAGATCGCGGTCGCGAACACGCTGCTCGTGATCCTGATCGGCTCGCTCGCCGGCTACGCGTTCGCCTGGCTCGACTTCCCGGGGCGCGACTGGATCTTCATCGCCGTGATCGCGCTGCTCGTCGTGCCGCTGCAGATGGCGCTGATCCCGACGTTCACGCTGTACAACCACCTCGGCCTCTACGACACGGTGCTCGGGATCGTCCTCTTCCACGCGGCATTCGGGCTGCCGTTCGCGATCTTCCTGCTGCGGAACTTCTTCATCGGGATCCCGAAGGACATCATGGAGTCGGCGCGGATCGACGGAGCCTCCGAGTTGAAGATCTTCTACAAGCTGATCCTGCCGCTCGGGCTGCCGGCGATCGCGTCGCTCGCGATCTTCCAGTTCCTGTGGACGTGGAACGACCTGATCGTGGCGCTGACGTTCGGCCAGAACGTGCAGCCGATCACCGTCGCGATCTTCTCGAACCTGCGCCAGTTCGGCGCGAACATCGACCTGATCGCGCCCGCGTCGTTCATCTCGCTGATCGTGCCGCTCGCGGTGTTCTTCGCGTTCCAGCGCTACTTCGTCCAGGGGCTGCTGGCCGGCTCGGTGAAGTAGTGGCGCGCGTCGCCCTCGTCGGCGGCGGGCTGGCGGGATTCGTCGCGTATTTGACGCTGCTGCGCGGCGGGATCGACCCGGAGGAGATCGTCGTCTTCTCACCGGAGTCGCGCGATCCGGCCGCGGCGTGGCGGGCACGTGCGGCGGCGATCCGGCAGACGCACATGCGATCGGAGAGCGACGGGCACTGTCTGCCGTCGTCGTTTCCCGGGCTCGCGGTGCGCGAGGCGCGCGCACGGCGCTCGCTCGTGCCGTTGGCGCGTAGCGTCTGCGACCGCTACCACCCGACGGTGCCGGACTTTCTCGACCACGTCGAGGGGCTGCGCGTGCGGAGCGGCTGGAGCGAGCGCGTCGTGCCGGCGCGCGTCGAGCGGATCGTTCCGGTCGAGGGTGGCTTCGAGCTCGACGCGCACGGTGTCTTCGCGCATGTGCTCGTTGCGACGGGCCATCCGGGGCTCGCGGTGCCGGACGAGCTGCGCGGCGACCCGCGCGCGGTTCACTCGTACGAGCCGCACGAGTACGCGGACTCGGTGTGCGTCGTCGGCGCGGGGCTCGCGGCTGCGACGGAGTGGCTCAACGCGCTCGACGCGGGCTCGACGGTGATCTCGGTACGGCGGCGCGAGCCGCTGCGGCGGCCGCTGAACGTGCCGCGGCCGTACCTGACGCGACGTGCGCTCGCGGCGTTCCACCGCGAGCCGCCGGAGCAACGTGCCGCCCACGCGCGCACGCTGCTCGCGCCGTCGTATCCGCCTGGGCGCGCGTGGGACGAGCCGCTGTCGCGTGCCGCCGCCGCGGGGCGCTTCCGTGTCGAGCCTGCGGTCAACGGCGCGGACCAGGTGATCTGCGCCACCGGCTTCCTCGACGGCGTCATGCACGATCCGCTCTTGCGCACCCTCGTCGACGAGCACGGGCTCGAGACCGCGGACGGCAATCTCGAGCTCGCGGCGGACGCGACGGTTCCCGCGCTCACCGACGAATCGCGGACGCTTGCCGTCTCCGGCACCGCGGCGCAGCTCGCGTACCCGGCCGGCGACACGCTGATCGGCGCACGGTACGTCGCACACCACTTCCTGAACCGATGTCGTACACGCTGAGAGGACGACTCGAGTCGCGTTTCGCGGCGCTCGCGCTGCCGCTCGCGGCTGCCTGCGTGCTCGCGGCGGCGCTGGACGAGTGGTGGCCGGTCGGGCTCGCGGCGGCGATGCTCGGGGTGATCGTCGCGCTCGATCTCGCGTACCACCCGCTGCTGCCGTACCAGCCGGGCTGGGCCGCGCTGCCGCTCGGGCTCGTCGAGCTCGGCGCGATCATGGCGGTCGTCTTTGCGCTGGGGATTCCCGCGCCGCTCGCGGTCGCGCTCGGCCTCTTTGCGGCTGCGTGGCTGCTCGCGCAGGTGCTCGGTCACGCGCTGCTGCCGTCGTGGAGGCTTTCGTACGCGGAGGACGGCGGCGAGCTCGGGATCCGCGGCGGCGCACTCGTCGTCGCCGCCGTCGCCGCGCCGCTCGCGGCGGCGGGCGGGCTCTGGTACGCGCACCTCCCGCCGGTCGTCCATCTCGCCGCGGGAGTCCACCAGGGGCCGCTATTCGTCGACCGCCGCGAGAAGCTCGTCGGCGACAAGGGCGCGGTCGTCCTCGGCGGGATCGTCGTGCGCCACAACAACGTCCAGATCAGCCATGTCCGCGTAGTCGGCGGCGAGAACGGGATCACGGTCGACGGGCACACCGGCGTCGTGCTCGACCACGTCACCGTCGTCCACCCGCAGCTGGACGGCATCCACGTCCGCTCCGCGCCGATCACGATCTCGCACTGCAGCATCGACATGCGCGGCGTCCCCTACGGCCAGGGGATCGACATCTCGTACAACATGGACATGGGGGAGACGATGGTCGACCGCTGCACCGTCGTCGGCGGCCAGGAGGGGATCGTCGTCCACTCGTCGTCGGCGATGCTGACGCACAACCGCGTCGAGTCGACGACGATGCGCGGCATCGCGATGACGGAGATGTCGATGGGCGGCGTCATGCACAACACCGTCCGCAACGCGAACGGCATCGGCATCCTCTGCGGCGACCACTCGACCTGCATGATCGACCGCAACGACGTCGCGGGAACGCGCGTCGACCGCGCCGGCGGCGATCGCGAGCGCGCGGGCTACGGCCTCGTCGTCGAGTTCGGGGCGCTCGCCGACCTCGGCCGCAACGACCTCGCCGACAATCCTGCGACGTTCGGCGTCTTCGTCGACTCGCTCGTCCACTGGGACGAGGGCTAGACGGGGATCGTCAGGCTCTCGATGTCGTTCGGGTAGTCGGTGAGGACGTCCATGCCGTCCTCGGTGACGACGACCGTGTCCGAGTGGCGGAAGCCGCCGACCGCTGCGTCGTAGAGTCCCGGCTCGATCGTGAAGACCATTCCCGGCTCGAGCGGCGTGTGGTCGCCGACGTCGAGGAACGGCGCCTCGTGGTTGCGCAGCCCGATCCCGTGGCCGGTGTGCTGGCGCCAGTAGCCGAGCAGGTCGTTGTCCTCGAGGTAGCGCATGACGGCGCCGTCGACGTCGGCGCAGGTCGCGCCGGGACGGATCGCGGCGAACGCAGCCTGCTGCGACGCGACGGTGTGCTCGAAGAGCCGCCGCATCTCGTCGGTCGGCGGGCCGATGATCAGCGCGCGCTCGAGCTCCGCGTTGTAGCCGTGGATCGGCGCGCTCGTCTCCGTCACGAGCACGTCGCCGGCGCGGAACTCGATGTTGTGCGCGACGGCGTGCGCCCACGCGCTGCGCAGCCCGATCTGGCCGCGGTAGCCCGCAGACGCGCCTGACGAAGACGACATGCCGCCGACGTCGCCGAGCTCCGCGAGCAGCGCGAGCGTCGTCTCGTGGCTCGCGCGCAGGCTCGCCTCGGCCTCGGTCGCACCGGGCCGCGAGTACTCCTGGAGCAGCCGGTGGGCGTGCGCGCACCAGCGCCCGCTCTCGCGGATCAGCGCGATCTCCGCGTCGCTCTTGCGCCGCATCATCCGCTCGATCACGTCGCCGAGCGGCGCGACCGACGCACCCGCGGCCTCGCTCAGCGACGGCCCGTCGTAGCCGAGGATCCCCGGGTAGCCGTCGTTGTCCGCGCCGATGCCGTCGCGGATGCCGAGATCGTCGAGGACGCGCGCGAAAATGCGCATCGGGTGCTCGAGCCCCGGGTACTCGGGATACGACTCGACGCGCTCGAACGCGCCCTCCGCCTTCGTGCGCTCGACCTCGAATTCCGGCACGAAGATCGCGTGCTCGCCGACCCCGCTCTCGGCGTAGATCACCGGCCGCTCGTTCGACAGGAACCAGAAGCCCGTGAAGTACTGGATGTAGTCCGCGCCGAAGAGGACGAAGCCGGACAGGCCGTGGTCGCGAACGTGCTCGAGCAACCGCCCGCGCCGTTCCGCGAATTCTGCCGCCGTGATCTGCATCTCGGCGCGTACTCTATGCAGCGTGACCGAGCCGATCGATCAGTTGCGCGCGACCGTCGCCGGCGCGCCGCCGGCGCCCGACGCGATGGCCGACTATCTGCGCAAGGTGCACGAGCGCGCGTACACCGTCGTCGACGCCGACGTCGACGCGCTCAAGGCGGCGGGATTCTCCGAGGACGAGATCTTCGAGCAGACGGTCGCCGCCGCGATCAGCGAAGGCCTGCGCCGGCTCGACCGCGCGAATGAGGTGCTCGCGTGAGCATCAGGCTCGACGTCGTGGACCACGGGCACGCGCCCGACGAGGCCGCGGTCCTCCAGCAGATCCGCGAGCGCACGGGCGGCGAGCCGCTCGGCGTCGTCAAGACGCTGATGTACCGGCCGGAGCTGTTCGGGCTGCCGTTCTCGGAGGAGCTCGACCGCATCATGCGCGGCCCGTCCGACTGGAGCGCGGGCGAGCGCGAGCTGTTCGCGGGCTTCACGTCGCTGCTGAACCAGTGTCCATTCTGAATGGGCTCCCACGGCGCGGTCGCGTCGTTCGCCCTCGGTGAGGATGTCTGGGACGCGGTGGTCGCGGATTGGCGCACGGCGCCGCTCCGGCCGGAGCTGCATGCGGCGCTCGTCTTCCTCGAGACGATGACTCTCCGTCCGGAAGAGCTGACGCGTGCCGACGCGGACGCGGCATACGCGGCTGGGGTCTCGCAGCAGGCGCTGCGCGACGCGGCTGCCGTGTGCGGCCTGTTCAGCATGATCGTCCGCCTTGCCGACTCGCTCGGCTGGGACGTGCCGGAGTGGGAGCGGCTACAAGCGCGCGCGCCCGGCGATGCTCGAGGGCGGCTACGCCCTCACCGCGATTCGGCGCCGCTGAAGCGCCACGCGAGCACGACGAGCCCGAGGCCGATCACGACCAGCACGGCACCGAGCCAGGCGTAGCCCGGATGGCCGGTCATCGACGAGCCCTTGATCGCGTTCAGCCCCTGCCCGATGAAGACGACGCCAGTGGCGACGGCCATGACCCCGATGATCGCGATCACCCAGCGCAGGATCCTCACGCGCTAAGTATTCACATCGGGCGCAGCTAGGCTCAAGGCGGTGTCGCATTGATCGAAGTCGCCTGTGAGGCGTGCGGCTGGCTGGCAATCACGAACCAGCCGTCGCATCTCGTCTGGGCCGAGCACGTGGACTCGTGTCCTGCCCTCGGGGGCGCGGTGCGGTACATGCCCGAGCTGCCGCCGATGCCGAAGCTCCTGCCCGCCGTGACGGCGTGCAAGCACCGGCTCGTCCGGCGCCAGATCGCCGTCACCGCGTCCGGCGTCAAGCGCTACGCGGTGGTCTGCGAGTACTGCGGCCGCCGCGTCGACAGCGCGTAGGCTTTCGCCATGCGTCCGACGCTGTACGAGTTCGCGGGCGGAGAGTCTGCATTTCTCGCGCTGGCGACAGCGCATCACGCACGGTGCCTCGCCGATCCGGAGCTCAACCATCCGTTCTCGCACGAGGACCAGAACCCGCAGCACGTCGAACGGCTCGCCGCGTACTGGGGCGAGGTGATGGGCGGACCGCCGGCGTACTCGGAGAGCTGCGGCGACGAGTCCGGTGTCCTCACGATGCACTCCGGCAACGGCGACATGAGCGATCTCGGCGAGCGGTTCCTCGGCTGCTTCGTCGGCGCGCTCGACGACGCGAAGCTGCCCGACGACCCGGAGTTCCGCGACGCGATGCGCGCGTACATGCGTTGGGCCGTCGACAACGTGCTCTCGTACTCGGCGGAGGACGCCGTCGTCCCGTCGCGGGTCGCGATGCCGCGCTGGGACTGGGGCGGTCTGAAAGTGTGACGCGGATCGTGCGTCTCGCAGCCGGCGACGAGCACGTCGTGCTCGCCGGCGCCGATCTCTTCGACGCGGCTCCGACGGAGTCCTGGACCGCGAGATTCCTGTCGAGCGAGGGACATCATCTGCTCGTTGCGGCTCGACGACGACGACAAGCCGATCGGCTTCGTCAGCGGCGTCGAGACGACGCACCCCGACAAGGGCACGGAGATGTTCCTCTACGAGCTGAGCGTCCACGCCGACCATCGGCAGCAGGGCGTCGGCCGGTCACTCGTCGATGCGCTCGCCGAACTCGCGCGCGAACGCGGCTGCTACGGGATGTGGGTTGCGACGGAGCCCGATAATGCGGCAGCGCTCGCGACGTATCGCGCCGCCGGGGCGGCGGCTCCGGAGCCGTGCGTCACGCTTGCCTGGACGTTCGCCTAGCGCAGCGCGTCGATCGACGCGGTCACGACGATCCCTTCGACGCTGCGCGCCAGCTTCTCGTCCAGCGTGATGAACGCGTCCGCCTGGAGCTGCGTGAGCGCGATGTACTCCGCGTCGTAGGTCGAGGCCCAGCCGAGCTGATCCGCGATCTCCCACGCGCGCCGCCGAAGCACGGCGTCGCCGAGGAGTCTGATCGGCATCTTGTTGATGCGGGCAAGCCGTTCGCGTGCGACGTCGGCCGGGAGATTGCCGCGCCGGACGGTCTCGTGCAGAGCCGACAGCGTCTGCGAACGCAGCAGCGTCGGCGCAAGGAGCTTGTGCGCGTCCGAGACCTCGATCTGCTCGCTCGCCAGGTGAAGGACGGCGCCTGTGTCAACAACGAATCTGGTCATCGGTCACATGCTCCAGACGATGAGAGTCGGGCCGCCGGAACGACAGGCCGCTGCGCCTTTGAACGGATGCCGAGCCGCCGGCATGTCGTCGGCGCTGCGCAGAAGCTCGCCGCTGAAGTTGACGAGGTTGCGATTCGGATCGTACTTCGCCGAAAGCCTCGTGAGAACGATCCGCTCATGCGCGCGAGCCCGCGTACTGAAATAGGCGGCGAGCGTTGCGCGGTCGTACGCCTTTGCGCCGAGCCGACTCCCCGGTGCGCTCGACGAGAACCACTGGAAATACGGCTCCGGTGCAAACATTCGATCGATCGCCGCGACGCGACCCTTGCCGTAGTCCGTGACGAATGTCCGGACGAGAGCCTTCGTCGTCGCTGCCGTGCAGGCCACGGCGCGTTGTGCGGCCGCAGCCGAGACAGCAACAGCGACTGCAGCCATGCAGCACACGCGGAGCATCCCGTTCGGAATGCTACGCAACTACGCTGAGAAGTCGTTCGACACACGGAGGTGCTGAGCAATGGCGGAAAAGAAACCTGCAGCGAGATTCACGGCCGAGGAGCGGGCCGCAATGAAGGAGTACGCCCAGGAGCTGAAGACCGCCGCGCGCCGCGGTTCGAAAGCGACCAAGGCGGACGGCGAGAGCGACGTGCTCGCGAAGATCGCCGAGATGCCGGCGGCGGATCGCGCCATCGCCAAGCGGCTGCACGCCATCGTCAAGGCCACGGCGCCGGACCTCGCGCCGCGAACCTGGTACGGGATGCCCGCCTACGCGAAGGACGACAAGGTCGTCTGCTTCTTCCAGGCCGCGTCGAAGTTCAAGTCGAGATACGCGACGCTCGGCTTCAGCGACAAGGCGAACCTCGACGACGGCGCGATGTGGCCGGCCGCGTTCGCGCTGAAGAAGCTGACTCCCGCCGAAGAGAAAAGGATCGTCGCGCTCGTGAAGAAGGCGGTGAGCTGAGCCGGCTAGGGATTGAGCAGGCGCCGGGACCCCGACGTGTCTCTCTCGCTCCACTCGCTGAGCTTCAACGCTGCCGGATCGGGCAATCCGGCGAAGCCGTGGTCGTCGAAGTTGTAGATCTCCACCTCCGCGAGATAGCCGTCGTCGACGAAGAGGAGCACGCCGATCTGGGTTCCTGCCGGATCGGTGCCGTGCGCGTCCGTCGGACGGGGATCCGTCACCGGGGCCGACGGGAGCGACAGATCGGGCTTGAGCGAGAACGACGGGCAGCCGCACGTGCACGAAAGGCCGGTCGTCTGCACTGAACGAGCCTGAACGACGAGTTCGTCCCGTCCGGGAAACTCACGCGTCAGCAGGAAGTCGAGGACGGAACGTTCGTCGGCGTTCAGTGGACGCTTCATCGCTGCACCGATGCGGCAATGACCACGAGGTCGTGCTCCGCCCACCGCACCTCGGGCTGAAAGCCGGCAGCGCAGAGGACGTCCAGCAGTTCGTCGGTGCGGCTGACGACGCTGTGAACGCGATCCAGTGGCGTCGGCTCGGAGACTGGAGCGACCGGTTCCACGACATCGGCCAGCACGAATCGTCCGCCCTTCGACAGCCGCTCGGCGACACGGGGAAACAGGTCTGCCTTGACCGCCGCGTCGACGTGATGCAACGCAAATGCGGAAACGATCAGCTCGAACGGCCCGTCCGGCAGACGATCCTGGAAGCGGCCGAGCCGCAGTTCTGCCCGAGCGCCGAGAACGCCGGCCGCCGCGTCCAGCTTGTCCTGGCTCAGGTCGAGGCAGACGGCGTGCGCCTCCGGGTGCGCGTCCAAGCATCGTCGTGACGTCTCGCCCGTGCCGACGCCCAGGTCGAGCATGCGGAGCACCTCGAGATCCGCCGACGCGCGAGCGATCTCCTGCTGCGCCCGGTCGTACCGCTGCCCGTGCTGATTCATTGGATCGCGACCCTACCGCTAGACCGCTCGAACTTCGGCGAGCCGCTTGACTGCGAACCTGTCGGTCCCGCTGGGGTCCCAGCAGGCAGCGGCTTCCCATGCGGCCCATGCTTGCGCGGCAGCGTCGTACGTATCGTCGTCGAGTCCGGCGGCGTTGTGTGGCAAGACCAGGTCGAGGTCGGGGACGTCGACGCGCGACTCGTCCCAGTCGATCAGCGCGACGCGATCCGCGGTCATGCGGATGTTGCCAGGGTTCGGGTCGCCGTGGACGACGCACTGCTCTCGTCCGGATAGCCGCGCCCACGCCGCTCGGCAGCGAACGACACCTTCAGGCGGCATCGCGCCGAGGTCGATCTTCGTCCCGGTTTCCGCGTACAGCAGGTCGGTCGACGATCGCCAGCCGGGGCGTTGGGGCCAGCCGTGCGTCAGTCGGTGCAGCCGGCGGAATGTGTCGGCGACGCGACGCCAGTCGGCCTCCGTTTCGGGCGGTCCACCCTCCACGTAGGTCATCACGACCAGACCGTCGGCGAAGTACCGGCCGTCCATGGTCGGGATCGGCACCGGCACCGTCATCCCTTCACGGTCGAGGTGTCGCAACAGCTCGGTCTCCCACGAGAGGTCGGCGTCGCTGCGGTTGCCGAGCCGAGCGACGGCGAGCTGCCCGTTGACGCGCACGCTCCACACCTCGTTGACGCCGACTCCGCCGGTGAGCGGTTCGATACGGGCGACGTCGTCACCCCACCGATCGAGTGCCTCCCATCCCACGCCCACATCTTCGCGGAGGCGGATCGAGTAGCGCGACGGCATTGAGAGCCCGATGATCGGCGACTCGGCACGGATGAGTTTTCGCCGGCCTGCCGGTCTCTACCGAATACGGATCCCTCTTTCAACAAACTCGGGAGGCAACTTGAAGCTCCTTCTCACGTCCGCCGGCATCAAGAACGCGAGCATCCACGACGCGCTGGTCGACCTGCTGGGCAAACCGATCAGCGAGTCCAGCGCCCTTTGCATCCCCACCGCGATGTACGGGCACCCCTGGGTCGGCCCCGGCGAGAAGGCTTGGCAGTTCATCAGTGGACAAGAACCCAGCTGCCCGATGTGCGAGCTGGGCTGGAAGTCCTTGGGAGTGCTGGAGCTGACCGCGCTACCCAGCATCGACGAAGAGCGCTGGATTCCCCTGGTTAAGGAGACCGACGTCCTGCTGGCCTCAGGCGGCGATGCCTTGTACCTGTGCCACTGGATGCGGCAGTCCGGGCTGGCAGACCTGCTGCCGTCGCTCGACGAGACGGTCTGGGTCGGGCTGAGCGCCGGGAGCATGGTGATGACCCCCAGGATCGGGGACGACTTCGTCGGCTGGAAGCCGCCCGCCGGCGGCGACGAAGCGCTCGGTGTCGTCGACTTCTCGATCTTCCCGCACGTGGATAACGAGGACCTGCCGCGGAACACGATGGCCAACGCGGAACGCTGGGCGGGCGGCTTGTCGGGTCCGGCGTACGCGATCAACGACGAGACCGCCATCAAGGTGGCCGACGGAATCGTCGAAGTCATCTCCGAGGGGCACTGGAAGCTGTTCACCCCCAGCCCGGAAGCACGCTAACCGGCTCAGCCGCGCACGAGTCCGACGCGGTTGCCTGCGGGATCGCGGAAGATCCCGATCGTGACTCTCCCGGCCTCAGTCGCAGGCATGTCGATCTCTGCGCCGAGTGCGACGACGTGGTCGAGTGCTGTTGCGACGTCGGGCACCTGGACGTAGAAGGTGACGAAGTCGTCGTCGGGGTCGCTGGGCCCGATTCCGCCGTCGATCCCTGGGGCTCCGGTACCGGCACATGAACCGTTGGTTCGAATCTGCGTGTAGTCGCTGCCGTCTTCGTGCATCTCCCAGTCGAATGCGCGGGCGTAGAACTCCGCCAGTGCGGACGCTCGCGAGGTGTTGATCTCGAAGTGGACGACGGGATATCCCACGGCGTCTTCCTCCTCTTCGTGGCGTGCGGCGTGATCTTAGGTTTTTGAAGCTCGCTCCACGCCAAGGACGGTTGCATGGGCCAGCGTCCGGGAATGTCACATGAGGGCGCGGGGTCTCGCGCCGAGTCCGTCACGGCGGGTGAACGCACCTCGACCGAACGGTTTGCTGATCGCGTGTCGGCCTGCCAGCATGGCCAACGATGGTTCGGTTATTGGTTTCGGCTGCTGTTTTGTTCGCCGCAGCAGGAGTGCTCGCCGTCACCACCCCGAGCAGTTGGCCGCTCCTGCTCGCCCGCGTCGTCCTGATCGCCATCGGCGTTGTGCTGGTCGTCGTCGGGCTGCGGCGAAGACGACGAACGGCGGGGTAGTCCGGCCCGTGTTGCGGTTCGGGCGACGTACGTCTCGGCTGCGCGAGTGTGCTCTCGCCTCAGCTGTCGTCGGTTCGCGTGACCACGATGTCGAGCGACGTTTCGCGCGACTCGTCCGGCGCGAGCGTCGGCAGCCGCCCGACAGATGCGTCGAATGTGCGGCCGCGGATGGAGCAGTTCGCCGGCTCGATGCCGACGACGCCGCGGCCGGGGTCGATCCACTGCCAGAGGCGGGGGAGGCTCGACCGGATCTCGACGACGAGCTCGCCGACGCGGACGCGCGAGCGCGTCGCGCCGAGATGCTCGTAGACGCGTTCGCTCCCGGTTCCCGCGACGCGCCAGTCCTCGGCCGCCGACACCGCGTCGCGCGGCTCGACCGCGTCGGAGTCGATGTCGACGTCGCCCCAGAGCAGGTTGCAGTGGTAGAGCAGCGGCGCCGGCTGCGGCTCGTCGCTCGTGTTCGTCGTCCTGTCGGCGACGCGCAGATGGCCGCGGTCGGGGTCGTTGACGATCTGCCGCTGCACGACAACGCCGCGCGCGTCGGCGATCGTGCCGGAGATGCGGTTGCCGTCGGTCTCGACGGACTCGGCGGCGAGATAGTTGTACGTCCCGTGCAGCGGCAGCCCGTCGGCGGGTTCGCCGACGTTGTCGAGGCCGGCGGTCGTCATCAACCCGCCGCCCCACGACGCCCACCAGTCGTTCGCGATGTTCGGCGCGTCCTCGCCGAGCGGCGTCAGCCACGCGAACGGCTGCCCCGCGAACGACGCCGCTCCGAGGTCGAGGCCGCGGTGCGGGCGAACGACGACGTCGATCGCGCCGGGAAGCTTCACTCGACCGCGTACAGCAGATAGCCCTCGGCGAGCATCGTCTCGGCCCGCGCAAGAAAGCTCTCGTACGGCGGCACCTCGAACTTGAGCGAGTCCGCCATCCGGTCGATCATGTTGAAGAGCGACGCGACGGCGATCGCGTCGACGAGCGCGTCATCCGTGACGCCGGCCGCGCGCACCGCGTCCGCGTCCGCGCGCGTGAGCTCGTCGGGACGCAGCGTCAGCTTCTCGATGAAGCCGAGCGCGGCGCGCAGCTTCTCGCCGACCGGCGCGGTGCGCCAGTCGCGGTAGACCGCCTGCGTGACCTCCTCGCCGAAGACGTACGACGCGACCGCGCCGTGGGCGCCCGTTCAGAAGGGACACTGGTTGAGCGACGACGCGTACGCGGCGAACAGCTCGCGCTCGCCCGGCGTCCAGTCCGACTCGCCGCGCATCGCGACGTCGAGCGCGTCGCAGAACGGCTTGCCGAAGATCTCCGGCCGGTAGTGCAGCGTCTTGACGACGTCGACCGGCTCGCGCCCCATCTGCTCGCGGAGCATCTCGAGCACTGCCGTCTGCTCGGCGTCGTGCCCGGTCTCGACGACGCGCAGCCTCACGCGAGCGTCCTCAGTCCGGCCTCGAACCGCGCGAGTCCCGCGCCGACGGCGGCCGCGACGGTCGCCTCGAAGATCTCGTCCTCGGAGAGCCCGGCCGCCTTGAGCGCGTCCACGTCGGCGTCGGTCACGCGGTACGCGTGCAGCCGCACCTTCTCGAGATACGCCGCCGCCGCGGCGGGCTGCTCGCGGTCGGGACGGGATGCCTCGCGAAGTCGACGGTTGAGATCGTCGTAGCGCGTCTCCATCGGCGAGAACCTACTTGACGTGGCTCGAGCCGACGAAGCAGCCCGGCGCGTAGAGCCCGCCGCCCGGCGACGGCGGCTGCGGCGCCGAGTTGCCGAGAACCTCCTGGATCACCTGGATGTTCTCCTGGCCCCCGACGATGTACGAGCCGCCGCCGATGCTGCTCGAGCTGCCGCCGAGCCGGCAGTGCAGCGTGCTCGACGCGTTCGCGCGGAACTTGACCCAGCCCAGCTGCATGAAGTCCCACGCGGACATGTCCGTCGCGATCGGCGCGAGCAGGTCGGAGCCGCGGAACGGCAGGCTGAAGAAGCGGCCCGGGCTCGCGAGCTTGCTCAGCGTCGCCTGCATCACCTGCTGCTGATGCTCCGAACGGCTGATGTCCGTATCGGCCGGGTTGAGCTGGTTCTCGCGGATGCGCGAGTAGATCAGCGCCTGGTGCCCGTTCATGTGCTGCACGCCCTTGTGGAACCGCCAGCCGGGCCACGCCTGGCAGCGCGCCGCCGTCGGGAACGGACAGTCGAACCGGTTCGAGAGGATGTTCTCCGGGACGTTCACGTCGATCCCGCCGACCGCGTCGATCAGCTTCTGGAAGCTGCCGAAGTCGACGACGACGACGTGGTTGATCGGCAGCCCGGTCAGCCCGGCGACGGTCTGCACCGCGAGCCTCGGCCCGCCGAGCTGCATCGCCGCGTTGATCTTCTGGTCGCCGTAGCCCGGAACGGTGACGCGCAGGTCGCGCGGGATCGAGAGGTAGATCAACCGGTGCCGGCCCGGGTCGGTGCGCAGCAGCATCATCGAGTCGGAGTGCTCGTCGGAGCTGCGTCCGGCCTGGCCGTTCTCGGAGTGATCGGTACCGAGCAAGAGGATGTTCGTCGGCGACGAGATGATCAGGCCGCCCTTCGACAGAACCGAGGTCGTGCCCGTCGGCAGCCGCTTGTTCGCCGACGACACGCCGCTGCGCACGGACATGTAGCCCGCGAACGCCCAGACGACGCCGAGCACGACGAGCACCACGAGCGCGACGACGAGGATGCGCGTCCAGCTGCGCCGCCGCCTGCGCCGCCGCTGGACCTGCCGCCCGGTGCCGCCGCCGTCGGAGCGGAACGACTCGCGCTCGCGCTTCGCCTTTCCCTCGAGCGGCACGTGTCCCTTGCTGCGCCCGCCCTTGTAGACGCGGTACGGCTTCTCTCCGGAAGCGGCCATCCGGCGGACTACGGTACCGAGCGGCCAGACCCTCCTACGGAGTCATCTGTCCCATCGGCGACATCGGCCCGCTGCCGGGGATCGTGAGAGACGGGATCGCATCCGGCACGAGGAGCAGGAGCACGCCCAGCACGGCAAGGATTGCGGCCGTCGTGTACGTCGCGCCGCGGCGCCACGGGAGGGTCTTCTCGATCGCGATCAACGCCGCGACAAACACCATCCAGATCACGCTCATCACGCCCAGTGCGAAGAGCGACGCCATCAGCGCCCAGCAGCAGCCGACGCACCAGGCGCCGTTCTTCATCCCCATGTTCAGCGCACCGAACCGGCCGCCGCGCCACGCGCCGAGCAGGAACCCGAGCGGGCTGCGGCATTTCCCGAGGCAGACGTCCTTCAGCGGCGTCAGCTCGTAGACCGCGGCGACGATCAGGGTCGCGCCCGCGACCCAGCGGCCGGCGCGGTCCCACGAGAGGACGTCACCCGCGAACCGTCCACCGGCGAGTGCCACGGCGAAGGCGACGACGCCCGCGCCGGCCCAGGTCACGAGATAGCCGGAGGTGAAGAGGAGCGGCGAGAGCGGCGACCGTTCCTTCGTCATGCGCGAATACAGCGCGACCGTCGGCGCGACGGACGGAAACATCATCGCGGCCATCATCACGACCCAGATCCCGAGGAACCAGCCGAACGCGCCGAGCCCCGTCCACGGCCCATTGTCCATCCCCTGCATCTCGTGTTCCGTCCACCACCAGCCGATTCCGGCGAGGACGAAGAGCAGCGCGACAAGCCCGAGCCGGGCGCGTGACGCCGCGAAAGCGGGACCGAGCCCCGTCTCGCTGCTCAGGCTGCCCAGGAGAACTCGGAGGTCGAGAGGCCGGTCTTGCCCTCGTACTCGATCCCGAAGGCGCTGATCCGCGACCGCTTCGCCTCGGCCATCGTGAGATCGGACGCGACCGGATGGAACATGCCGGAGAACTTGACCGGCTCGCCGGTCTCGACGCCGAACGGGACGATGTCCTCGATCTCGAAGTCGATCGCGTCGCCGACGCGAACGCTGTGATGCACGCCGTCGTCGACGATCTCGATCGGCGCGCGCTCGACGCCGAGCATCTCGCCCACGAGCGGGGCAAGCGCTCCCATCGGCCCGCCGAGCTGTCCGCCGAAGACCGCGACGAGCTTCTCCATCTGCTCGTCCGTCGCGTTCTCGTCGATGAACACGCCGAGGCGCCAGTTCCCGTCGGTCATCACCTTCGGCGTGTCCGCGATCGCCGCGACCTTCAGCCCGCCGATGTCGACGCCCTCGACCTGGCCCTCGCGAATGTTGAAGACGAGCGTGACGCGGCAGAAGTCGTAGGTCGCGCCGTGGTCGAACGAGAGGTTGCACGGGCACATCAGCTCGCACGAGCACGTCTCGACGTAGCTTCCCTTGAGGTTCCAGGACATACCGGCCTCCTTTGGGAGCGAAGAGCCGATTGTCCGTCTTGACCCCGGATGCGTCAACCGCGGCGGGTTAGGGTCCCCGGCATGGGCGGCACGCATGCCATCGGTCTCGATCTCGGCGGCACGAAGATCCTTGCCGGGGTCGTGACGCGGGACGGGCAGGTGATCCGGCGCCACGAGCGGCCGACGCCGCTCGACTCGCAGGACGCGCTGCTGGCCGAGGTGGATGCGGCGATCGAGACGCTCCGGGAGGACGACGGCGTCGGCGCGATCGGCCTCGGGATCCCGGGCACGATCGACCAGGCCGGCGGCCGTGTCTACGTCGCAACGAACATCCCGCTCGCGAACGTCGGCCTCCGCGACCGGATGCAGGAGAGGTTCGGCGTCCCGGTCGGGCTCGACAACGACGCGAACGCCGCGGCGATCGGCGAATGGAAGGCCGGCGCGGCGCGCGGCGCGACCGACGTGTTGATGCTGACCCTCGGTACAGGCGTCGGCGGCGGCGTGATCTCGAGCGGCGCGCCCTTTCGTGGCGGCGGCGGCGCAGGCGTCGAGCTCGGACACACGGTCGTCGTCGCGAACGGCCCGCCGTGCCAGGGGACGTGCACGGGCCGCGGCCATCTCGAGGTCTTCGCGTCCGGTGAAGCTGCGACAGCCGCCGCGCGCGAGGCGTTCGGTCCCGGCGCCGACGCGCACCGGCTCGTCCGGCTCGCAAACGAGGGCGACGCCACGGCGAAGGAGATCCTCGCGCGAATCGGCGACTACCTCGGCATCGCGATGGGCTCGTTCGCGAACATCTTCAACCCGCAGCTGATCGTCGTCGGCGGCGGTTTCGGCTTCGCGGCGTGGGATCACCTGATGCCGAGCGCCGAGGCGTCGCTGCGGCGCGAGGCGTTTCCGCCCGCGCGCGAGGAAGTCCGCGTCGTGCGCGCCGAGCTCGGCACGTCGGCGGGGCTGATCGGCGCGGCGTTCGTCGCGTTCGAGGCGCTCGACCGGGAATGAGCCCGCTCGCGGTCTGCGCGACGCCGATCGGGAACCTCGAGGACGTGACGCTGCGCGTGCTCGCCGAGCTGCGCGACGCCGACGTCGTGCTCTGCGAGGACACGCGTCACACGCGCGGGCTGCTCGAGCGGCACGGGATTCGGGCGCGGCTCCTCTCGTATCACGAGCACAACGAGGCGGCGCGGACGGCGGAGCTCCTGCCGCGGCTCGAGGCGGGCGAGCGGATCGCACTCGTGTCGGATGCGGGCATGCCTGCGATCTCCGATCCAGGCGCGCGGATCGTGCGTGCCGCGCTCGACGCAGGCGTGCCGGTGACGGTGCTGCCGGGCGCGTCGGCGGTCGAGACGGCGCTCGTCGCGTCCGGTCTCGTCGCGGAGCGGTACCAGTTCGTCGGGTTCCTGCCGCGCGGGGCGAAGGCGCTCACAGCGCTGTGGGAGGAGCTGTCGGCGTGGCCGTGGCCGGCCGTCGCGTTCGAGTCGGCGCAGCGGCTGCCGGCGACGCTGCGGTCGTTGGCGGCGGTGGATCCCGCGCGTCCGGTCGCGGTGTGCCGCGAGCTGACGAAGCGGTTCGAGGAGGTCGCGCGCGGTTCGGCGACGGAGCTGGCGGCGCGTTTCGCGGAGCCGCCGAAGGGCGAGATCGCGCTCGTGATCGGACCGCCGGAGCGCGTGGCAGGAGCGGGGGAGGCGGACGCGCTCGCGGCGGTGGCGGAACTGGTCGCCGCCGGCGTGCCGCGGAAGCGCGCTGCGGACATCGTGTCGCGGCTCACGGGCGTCGCCCGCAACCGCTTGTACGGCGGCTCGCTGTAGTCAATATTGACAACAGCCGGCCGCGCTGCTACGGTGCCCGATTCGTTTTCAAATCTGGCAACGAAGGCGGTGATCGACGTGGTGCTGCTCATGCGGCTGCTCGCTCCTCTTGTTCTGCTGCTCGTCCTCTGGGTGCCCGCCGCGGGAGCGTGGACCTGGCCCGTGGACGGCCCGGTCGTCCAGGGGTTCTCGTTCGACCACGCGCACCCGTACGCGGGAGGCCAGCACCGCGGCATCGACATCGGCGCGCCCGCGGGCACGCCCGTACTCGCGCCCGCCGCGGGGACGGTGAGCTTCGCGGGGACGGTTCCGACGAGCGGCAAGTCGGTCACGATCGACACCGCCGACGGGCTCGCCGTCACGCTGACGCATCTCGGTTCGATTGCGGTCGCGCGCGGGGCGGCGGTGGGGGAGGGCGCCGTCGTCGGCGCGGTCGGTCCGAGCGGGACGCCGGAGGTCGACGCCGAGTACGTCCATCTCGGGATCCGCACCGCGGCCGACGCGCAGGGGTATCTCGACCCGCTCGCGTTCCTGCCGGCGGTGGGGCTTGCGGCGCCGCCTACGCCTGCTGCCGCTCCTGCAGCCGCTCCGGTGGCCGTGCCGGAGCCCGCGGATGCGCCTCCGGCACCGGCGCCGGTGGCGGATCCGATTCCGGCGCCTTTGCCGGTCGATCCGCCGGCAGCCGCGCCGCCGACGCCCGCGGAGGCGCCTGCCGAGCCTCCGGTGGCGGACGCGCCCGCCGCGCCGGTCAGCTGCCGGTCGCGCCGAGCCGGCTCGCGGAGCCGGCCGGCTCGCCCGTCGTTGTCACGGAGACGGACGGCGCGGACGTCGACCCAACCGCGACGAGCGTTCCCGATCCTGCGCCCGATCCCGTGGCGCCCGTCGCGGCAGGCAGCTCCACCGCCGGCGGAGCCGATGCCCGCAATCGACTCTGCTCCCGACACAGTCGCCGGTCCGTTGCCGCCCGTGTTCATGTCGCCGCCGGCCCCGACGGTCGCGCTGCTCCCGGCCTGGGAGCTGCCGACCCTGCCTGTCCGAACGTCTCCCGCGCTCGGCCCACACGCTTCGACTGACGCCACGAAAACGGAGTTGGAGCCGGAGCATCGGGCCGCGCGCGACACGACGGGCGCCCGTCATCCGTCGGTCGCACCCATCCGTCCTGCTGCGCATCGTGCGTTACGTCCCGCCGTTCCGATCGGCATTGGACTCGCCTCCGCGCTGGTCGCCGCGTTCGGTGCGGCAGTCTCGTTCAGGCGGACTCGTATGATCCGTAGCCCGTCTCCGACCGTCCCAGGAGCGCTTTCACGTGTCGCAGCAACCGCAGAAGATCCTCGTCGCAGTCGCGTGGCCGTACGCGAGCGGCCCGAGGCACCTCGGACACGTCGCGGGCCCGGGCGTACCGTCGGACATCTTCGCCCGGTACCACCGGTTGAAGGGGAACGACGTGCTGATGGTGTCGGGGACGGACGAGCACGGGACGCCGGTGATGGTGTCGGCAGACAGGGAAGGCGTCTCGCCGCGTGAGCTCGCCGACCGCAACAACGCGCTCATCCGCGACGACTACATCAAGCTCGGCCTGGCGTTCGACACCTTCACGCGAACGACGACGCTCAATCACTACCGCGTCACGCAGGACATCTTCCGCACGCTGTACGACAAGGGCTACCTCATCGAGCGGACCACGCTCGGCGCGTTCTCCGCCTCGACCGGCCGCACGCTGCCCGACCGTTACATCGAGGGAACGTGCCCGATCTGCGGCTTCCCCGAGGCGCGCGGCGACCAGTGCGACAACTGCGGCAACCAGCTCGACCCGGTCGACCTGATCGACCCGCGCTCGATCGTCGACGACTCGACGCCAGAGTTCCGCGAGACGACGCACCTGTTTCTCGACCTGCCCGCGTTCGCGGAGCAACTCGAGACGTGGCTCTCGGCGCAGGAGGGCTGGCGGCCGAACGTGAAGAACTTCTCGCTCGGGCTCGTCCGCGAGTTGAAGC
Organism: uncultured Actinomycetes bacterium; assembly: GCA_963718385.1. Taxonomy (GTDB): domain Bacteria; phylum Actinomycetota; class Thermoleophilia; order Gaiellales; family Gaiellaceae; genus Palsa-739. The sequence goes on along the minus strand of CAVQZE010000003.1, from coordinate 954,960 downwards.
CACGCGCAATGACGCGCGACATCGACTGGGGCGTCCCGGTGCCGGTCGAGGGCTACCCCGAAGAGTCGAAGCGCATCTACGTCTGGTTCGACGCCGTGATCGGCTACCTCTCGGCAAGCGTCGAGTGGGCGCACAACCGCGGCACGCCGGACGCGTGGCGCGAGTGGTGGCAGAACCCGGACGCCGGCCACTTCTACTTCATGGGAAAGGACAACATCGTCTTCCACTCGGTGATCTGGCCGGCAATGCTGCTCGGCTACGGCCAAGGCGGCGAGCTCGGCGCCGGCCGAGGCGACCTGCACCTGCCGACGAACGTCGTCGCGAGCGAGTACCTGACGATGGAGGGCAAGAAGGCGTCGACGAGCCGCAACCTCGCGATCTGGGTCGCGGACTTCCTCAGCCGCTACGACCCGGACCCGCTGCGCTACTACCTCACCGCCGCCGGCCCGGAGACGCAGGACACCGACTTCACCTGGGACGAGTTCGTGCGCCGCAACAACGACGAGCTGCTCGCGAACTGGGGCAACCTCGTCAACCGCACGCTCGTCAGCGCGCACCGGAACTTCGGCGAGGTGCCACAGCCAGGCGAGCTGACCGCGACCGACACCGCGCTCCTCGACGCGATCGCCGCGTCGTTCGACCGAGGTCGGCGCGCTGATCGAGCAGGCGCGGTTCAAGGCCGCGATCGCCGAGACGATGCGCGTCAGCTCGCTCGCGAACCAGTACGTCGCCGAGCAGGAGCCGTGGGCACTCGTGAAGACCGACCGCGACCGCGCGGCAACCGTTATCTTCGTCGCCCTGCGCGCGGTCGACTCGCTGAAGACGCTTTTCGCGCCGTTCCTGCCGTTCACGTCGCAGACCGTGCACGAGCTGCTCGGCAACGACGGTGATCTCGCCGGCCCGCTCGCGTTCGCGACGATCACCGAGGACGACGGCTCGACGCACGAGGTGCTTACGGGCTCGTACGAGAACAGCGCCGGCTCGTGGATGCCGAGCGAGCTTCCGCCGGGCCGGAAACTCCAGGAGCCGCGGCCGCTCTTCCGCAAGCTCCCGCCGGAGACCGCCGCGGAGGAGCTCGCCCGGCTGGGCCTGTGATCGACACGCACGCGCACCTCGACGCGCTCGACGACGATCCCGCCGAGGTCGTCGCGCGCGCCGTCGAGGCCGGCGTCGGCCGGATCCTCACCGTCGGGACGACACCCGCCGGCTGCCGCCGCGCTGTCGAGCTCGCCGATGCGCACGACGGCGTCTTCGCGATTCTCGGCATCCACCCGCACGAAGCCGGCCACACGACGGACGCCGACGTCGCCGAAGTCCGCGCGTTGCTCGACCACCCGAAGGCGGTCGCGGTCGGCGAGACCGGACTCGACTGGTTCCGCGACTACGCACCCGCGGATGCGCAGCGCGATCTCTTCGCGCGCATGCTCGCGATCGCCGCCGAGACCGCGAAGCCCGTCGTGATCCACACGCGCGCCGCCGACGCCGACACACTCGCCGCGCTCGCGGACCACGACGGCCGCGTCGTTCTCCACTGCTTCTCGTCGCCGGCGATGCTCCCGACTGCGCTCGAGCGCGGCTGGTACATCTCGTTCGCCGGCAACGCGTCGTTCCCGAAAGCCGTCGACCTGCGGCTCGCCGCGACGCAGGTTCCCGCCGCCCGGATCCTCGCCGAGACCGACGCGCCGTACCTCGCGCCGCAGCCGGTGCGCGGCCGGCGCAACGAGCCTGCGTTCGTGATGCACACGCTTGCCGCGCTCGCGCAGGCCCGCAGCGAGGACCCGCACGAGCTCGAACGACAGATCGACCGCAACGCGGCCGAGTGCTTCGCGCTCCCCGCATGAACGTCTCGCCGAAGAAGGAGCTCGGCCAGCACTTCCTCGTCGACGAGAACATCCTCGGTGTGATCGAACGGCTCGCCGCGCTCGAACCGAGCGACGTCGTGCTCGAGATCGGCCCGGGACTCGGCGTCCTCACGCGCTACCTCGCCCAGCGCGTCGCACACGTGCACGCCGTCGAGCTCGACGCGTCGCTCGAGCCGTACCTCCGCGACGCAGGCGCAAACGTCACGCTGCACCTCGGCGACGCACTGCGCCTCGACCTCGCAGCGCTCGCGCCGAACGCGACGAAGCTCGTCGCGAATCTCCCGTACAACATCGCGACGCCGCTGCTCGTCGAGAGCCTCGACGGCCTACCGAACATCGACGTCTGGTGCGTGATGCTGCAGCGCGAGGTCGCCGACCGGCTGTTCGCGCAACCGCGGACGAAGGCGTACGGCTCCGTCTCGGTGCTGATCCAGCTCGCGACCGAGCGCACCGGGTTCCATCCCGTGTCGCGCACCGTGTTCCGCCCGCCGCCGAACGTCGACTCCGCGCTCGTCGCGTTTCGCCGCACCGGCATGCCCGCCGAACTACGCGCACTTGAAGAAGATCGTCGCCGCCGCGTTCGCGCACCGACGCAAGACGCTCCCGAACTCGCTCGAGCTCGCCGGCGTCGTGCAGCGCGATCGCGCCGCCGCCGCGCTGGAAGAGATCGGCCGCGAGCCGTCGACGCGCGCCGAAGCACTCACGCCGCCGGAGTTCGTCGCGCTCGCCGAGGCGCTCGCGTGAAAGCTCCCGCGCCCGCGAAGATCAACCTCGGCCTCGTCGTCGGCCCGCTCCGCGACGACGGACGCCACGAGCTGGTCACCGTGTACCAGCGGCTGACGATCGCCGACCGCATCGAGCTCGACGCCGCCGACGAGCTCTCGCGTCGAAGGCTTCGCCGCCGACACGCTCGTCCGCGACGCGCTCGACTGCGCTCGCGGCGCGCGCGAACGTCGAGCCGCGCTGGCGCGTCCGCATCGAGAAGCGCCTCCCGGTCGCGGCCGGCATCGGCGGCGGCAGCTCCGACGCCGCGACAGCACTGCGGCTCGCGAACGACACGCTCGACGCGCCGCTCGCGCCCGCCGCGCTGCACGAGCTCGCGGCGACGCTCGGCGCCGACGTTCCGTTCTTCCTCGCCGACGGCCCGCAGCTCGGCTCCGGCGACGGCACGACGCTCGCGCCGCTCGACCTCCCGCAGGACTTCTGGGTCGTGCTCGTCCTGCCGCGCGACGCGCGAGAAGCCGTCGACCGCGTCCGTCTACGCCGCGTTCGACGCGCGCGACGGCGCCGCCGGCTGGGAGGAACGGCGCGCCGCGTTCGCGCGCCGCGCTCGACGCCGTCCGGCGCCCGCGCGACCTCGCGCAACTGCCGCCGAACGACCTCGCGTCGTCGCCGCTCGCGCGCGAGCTGCGCGCGCTCGGCGCATTCCACGCCGACGTCTCCGGCGCCGGCCCCGCGGTCTATGGGCTGTTCCACCACCGCGCACCGGCCGACGACGCACGCCGCGCACTGCGCAAGGCCGGCGAGAGCTGGCTGACGGCGCCCGCTTGGTACGGTTGACGCGTGGTGAGCGGCACCCCGAACGTGATCGACCACGGCACGACGAAGACCGGCCGCTGGCTCCGCGTGCGCCGGACGCGAATCGCCCTCTGGATCGCCGTCGCCGAGGGCATCCTCGTCGCCCTCCTGCACGACGTCACGCGCTGGACGGTGATCATCGTCGCGATCCCGCTGATCCTTCTCTACGCGCTGTGGGGCCGGAACACGACCTCGGACACTGCCCGTCAGATCACCTGGATCGCGGGCGCCTCACAGGCGCTCGCAGTGCTCTTCGTCCTCCTTGCGGCGGTCATCGGGATTTTCGTCATCGCCTTCGTGGTGCTCGCGGCGATCATCGCGATCGCCTTCTTCTTCGTCGACCGCCGGTAGACTGGCACTCCCTCTGTGGGGCGTGGCCAAGTGGTAAGGCAACGGGTTTTGGTCCCGTGATCCCAGGTTCGAATCCTGGCGCCCCAGCCACTCTCATCCCCTGATATGGCAGACGACCTCGCAGCAATCGTGATGGCCGGCGGCCTCGGCACGCGCATGAAGAGCGCGACGCCGAAGCACCTGCACCCGCTGCTCGGACGCCGGATGGTCGACTGGGTGATCCGCGCCGCGCAGGACGCGGGTGTCGGGCGCGTCGTCGTCGTCGCGTCGCCCGACACTGCGGCGCTCTACACGGGGCTCGAGGTCGCGGTCCAGGCGAAGGCGCTCGGCACGGGCGATGCGGTTCGCTCCGCGCGCGATGCGCTCGCCGGTGAGGCGGGCGACGTGCTCGTGCTGAACGGGGACGTCCCGGCGCTGCGACCGGAGACGCTGCGCGCGCTGCTCGACACGCACGCTGCCGCCGCCGCAGCAGGCACGGTCCTCTCGTTCGAGCCCGACGACCGGCGCCGCTACGGGCGCATCGTCCGCGACGACGCAGGTCTCGCCCGCATCGTCGAGGCCGGCGACGCGTCGCCCGAGGAGCTCGCTCTCCGCGAGGTCAACTCCGGCATCTACGTCTTCCGCGCGGAGAAGCTCTGGCCCGCGCTCGACCGGCTTGAACCGCACAACGTGCAAGGCGAGCTCTACGTCACCGACACGATCGGCCTCCTCGTCGGCGACGGCGACCGGGTCGCAGTGCACGTCGCCGACGGATCCGTTCGAGGTCGAGGGGATCAACACCCGCGTCGAGCTCGCCGCGGTCGCCGCCGCGCTCCGCGACCGCGTCAACGACGCCCATATGCTCGCCGGCGTGACGATCGTCGACCCCGCCTCGACCTGGATCGAGGCCGGCGTCGAGATCGAGCCGGACGTCACGATCCATCCGTTCACCGTGATCCGCGGCGACGTCCGGATCGCGTCGCGGCGTCGAGATCGGCCCGTTCGCGTACATCCGGCCGGGAACGACCCTCGGCGAGGCGTCGAAGATCGGCACCTTCGTCGAGGTGAAGAAGTCGACGGTCGGGGCGCGGACGAAGATCCCGCACCTCTCCTACATCGGCGACGCCGAGATCGGCGAGGACACGAACATCGCCGCCGGCAACGTCACGGCCAACTTCAAGCACGAGCCCGGTCAGCCGAAGGCAAAGACCCGGATCGGGAGCAACGTCAGGACCGGCGTCGACAATACGTTCGATGCTCCGGTCGACATTGGCGACGGCACATGGATTGCGGCGGGGACTGTCATCACGGATGATGTCCCTCCCGGGTCGCTCGCCGGTTTCCCGCCACGGCAGGTCACCAAGGAAGGGTGGGTCTACGAGAAACATGGAGAGCCTGACAGCTGAGCTCGCGCTGCCCGGTCTGGAGGGATCGACCGCGTCGCAGCCGGAAACAGGTCACTGGATCGAGCGTGGGCCGCAGAAGCGGCTCATGGTCTTCGCCGGCCGCTCGCATCCCGAACTCGCGCACCAGATCGCCGAGAAGCTCGGTCTCGAGCTCGGCGACATCGAGCTCGACACGTTCGCGAACGGCGAGACGTACGGCCGCTATCTCGAGTCGATCCGCGGCGCGGACGTCTTCCTCGTGCAGACCGGCTGTCAGCCCGTCGACCGGAACCTGATGGAGCTGATGTTCATGATCCAGGCGGCGAAGCTCGCCTCGGCGAAGCGCATCACCGCCGTCATGCCGCTGTTCCCGTACGCGCGGCAGGACCGGAAGGCGCGCCCGCGCGAGCCGATCTCCGCGCGCCTCGTCGCCGACATGCTCCAGCTCGCCGGCGCCGACCGCGTGCTGACGATGGACCTCCACGCCGGCCAGATCCAGGGCTTCTTCACGATCCCCGTCGACCACATGACGGCGCTGCCGCTGTTCGCGCGGCACTTCCGCGACCTCGGCCTGACCGGCTCCGGGCATCGTCTCCGTCGCGCCCGACGAGGGCCGCGCGAAGATGGCCGTCCGCTTCGCCGAGATGATCGAGGCGGAGTTCGCGATCATGCACAAGACCCGGCCCGAGCGCGACCAGGTCGAGGTGACGGAGATCACCGGCCGCGTGCAAGGACAAGATCGCGATCGTCGGCGACGACGTGATCATGACCGGCGGCACGCTGATCGCGAACGTCGAGGCGCTGCGCGAGAAGGGCGTCAACGGCGTCTACGTGTTCGCGACGCACGGCGTCTTCTGCGGCGGCGCGCTCGAGAAGTTCCACAACGCGCCGATCGACGGCATCGTCGTCACCGACACGGTTCCGATCAACAAGATCGAAGCTCCGCGCGAACCTGACCGTGCTCCCGGTCGCAGGCCTCCTCGCCGAGACGATCATGAACGTCTTCGCCGACGACTCCGTGTCCGCCATCTTCGGCGGCGAGAACCAGCTGTTCTAGCGGCTGTCATGCCTACACACGAGATAAAGCTCAGAATCCCGAAGGCGATCGAGGTCTTGAACAAAGACGTCGAAGTGGTCGTGTACGAGGACGAGCGCAAGCTCGGACGCCTGAGGATCAGCAAGGGCTCGATCGACTGGACGCCGGCGAGCGGGAAGAACGCGAGGCACATGCGCTGGAGTGCGTTCGCGCAACTGATGGAGCAAGGGACGCCGAGGCGCGTCCACAGCTAGCTCCTAGCCGTCGACGTTCGCGGCCGCGTCCGGCAGCGGGCGCGCGCGGTCCGCCGCGGTGCTCGCGCACGTACACGATCAGCACCGTTGCGGCGATCGAGACGATGCCGCCGGTGAGGCCCCACGCGATCTCGAAGTCGGCGACGTTCCAGACGTCGGGCGAGAGCGAGTAGACGTGAATGAAGTCCGGCACGCCCTGGCGCTCCAGATGAACTGCGAGACGCCGTTCGCGAGCACGCCGCCGACGAGGAGCCCGGCTCCGATCCAGGCGCCCCACAGCCGGCCGATCCCGCGCCGCCGCGCGACGTTCGCGAACACGAACGTGACGGCGACGGCGACGATCGACATCAGGACTCGCCGCCGGAAGTCGCCGGCGTGAACGTCGTTGTAGACGACGAGCCCGAGGCCGCCGTGAGAGATCGCAAAGACCTTCGAGCCGAGGTCGGCGCAGACCGCGAGCACGAGCGCGCAGGCACCCGCCGCCGCGGCGCGGTCGAGCGACCACCAGTGCGTGTCGTGAGAGTCCACTGCACTCCGAGAATCGGCTTCCGGAGCCTCGCCCTTGAGGAATCTCACCGGGGGTCGATACTTCAGGCATGAGGAAGCTCGCGCCGGTGGCCGTCGCCGCGCTCGCCTTCGCCGTTCCCGCGGCGGCAGCGGCGATGCCGGTGCTCGGGATCAAGGGCGACCCTGGCCGGTTCCAGACGCTGACCGGCCAAAACTCCCAGGTGCGCCACGTGATTGTCGGCTGGGGCCAGGGCGCAGGCTGGGGCTCGTCGTTCACCGCGCTCTTCCAGCAGCTCGGCGGCACGCCGATGATCGGGCTCGGCACGCGCGGCAAGGACGGCAAGGAGGCGATCACGCCGCAGCAGATCGCCCAGGGCAAGGGAGACGCCTACTTCGTCGCGCTGAACGCCGCCGTCAACGCGTGGGCGCAGCCGATCTACATCCGCCCGTTCGGCGAGATGAACGGCTACTGGAACGCCTACTCCGCGTACACGAAGTCCGGCGCGGTGAAGCCGGGCCACCAGACGGCGTGGTTCCGGAAGGCGTTCGCGCGCGTCTACCTCATCGTCCACGGCGGCGCCGCTGCCGACATCAACGCGAAGCTCACGCGGCTGGGGCTACCGCCGCTCGCCGGCAGTGACCTGCCGGAGAACCCGATGCCGGACACGCGCGTGATCTGGAACCCGCAGGGCTTCGGCGACCCCGACATCCCGGGCAACTCCGCGCAGGCGTACTACCCCGGCGACGCGTACGTCGACGTCGTCGGCGACGACATCTACGACATCCGCGGCAAGGCGGAGTGGGACGCCGCCGCCGCGCTCTACAAGGCGCACCCGAAGAAGCCGTTCTCGTTCCCCGAGTGGGGGCTCTGGGGCGTCGACGACCCGGTGTTCGTGAAGACGATGGGCACGTTCGTGCGCACGCACAAGCGTACGGAGATGCTCGCGTACTTCGACGCCGTCCCCGGCTCGGTCTTCGACCTCGCGACGAAGCCGGCGAGCCGCGCGGCCTACCGGCAATACATCACGTCTCTGGGATGAGCCGCCGCGCCGCGAGCCGCGCGGCCGCGGTCTCCGGCGTGATCGCTTCCGCGTCCGCCTCGGCGTAGATCGTCCGCAGCGTGTCGCCGATCCCGGCGAGCCGCCGCTCCAGCTCGTCCTCGTCCCAGCCGAGGCCCTCGAGCCCGAGGAGCTGCAGGACGCCGCCCGCGTTGATCACGTAATCGGGTGCGTAGAGGATCCCAACGTCGCGCAGGCGCTCGGCGTCCTCGGGTGTCGCGAGCTGGTTGTTCGCCGAGCCCGCGACGATCCGGCAGCGCAGGCGCGGGATCGAGTCGGCGTCGAGCGTGCCGCCGACCGCGCACGGCGCGTAGACGTCGCACTCGGTCGCGAGCGCCGCGTCGGCGGCGACGACCGCGGCGCCGATCGGCCCCGCGACGCGCCCCGCGAGCTCCGCGTCGGTGTCAGCGACGAGCACGCGCGCGCCCGCCTGCGCGAGCCAGGCGGCGAGGTCGGCTCCGACCGCGCCGGCGCCCTGGATGAGCACCGTCCGCCCGCCGAGGTCGGGCGAGCCGAAGAGATGCTCGACGCTCGCGTGGATCCCGTGGAGCACGCCGCGCGCCGTCCCAACGCCGCTGTTGCCGCCGCGGCCGGTCGTCCCGGAGACGAACTCGCAGCGTTCCGCGACGACGTCGAGGTCGGCCGGCGTGATGTTCATGTCCCCCGCCGTCTGGAACATGCCGCGAAGCGAAGCGACGAGATCGCCGTAGCGGAGCAGCAGCTTCCGCCGCGCTTCCCCGGTCGGAAGCTCCGGCACCGCGAGCACCGCCTTGCCGCCCCCGCGGGGCAAGTCCGCGACCGCCATTTTGTACGACATCGCCGCCGAAAGCCGCATCGCGTCCGCGAGCCCGTCCGACGGCTCGGTGTAGACCCGCAGCCGAGTCCCGCCGCCGGCCGGCCCGCGCACCGTCGAGTGGACACAGACGAACATCCACGCGCCGCTCTCCTGGTCGAACCGGACGACCGCCTCCTCGCCGTCCCAGGCCCGGAGCAGATCCTCGAACACAGCCGGACACTAGCCGGGCTTCGCTAGGATGGGCCGCCGTATGGCTGGAGAGCGGACAAAGCTGATCGTCTCGAAGCGGGAGCACCTCGGCTCGCGCGAGACGCGTCGCCTGCGCAAGGAGGGGCTCGTCCCCGGCGTGCTCTACGGCGCCAGCGAGCCGATCGCGATCACGATCGCCGAGCGCGAGTTGCGCCGGGCGCTCACCGGTGCCGGCGGGCTGCACTCGATCCTCGACGTCGAGATCGACGGCGAGTCGAAGACGCATCCGTCGATCCTCAAGGAGTACCAGGTGAACAAGGTGCGCGGCGGCGTCACGCACGTCGACCTGCACGAGGTGCGCCTCGACCGCCCGATCCACGCCTCCGTCACCGTGCATCTCATGGGCGGCGAACGCGCGCCGGGCGTCAAGGAGGGCGGCGTCCTTTCGCAGCCGCTCCGCGAGCTGAACGTCGAGGCGCTGCCGCTCGAGGTTCCGGAGCACATCGAGCTCGACGTCTCCCACCTCTCGATCGGCGACTCGTTGCGCGTCGGCGACATCGTCGTGCCGGACGGCGTGACGCTGCTCGACGACCCGGAGATCGTCCTCGCCAGCGTCACCGCGCCGACCCGCGCAATCGAGGCCGAGGTCGTCGAAGGCGAAGAGGGTGCCGAGGGCGAGACGCCCGAAGGCGAGGCGCCGGCCGGCGAGGCCGCCGCCGACTCCTCCTCCGACGAGACTTAGCGCATGCGGCTCTGGCCGCGGCGTCAGGGCTCCTCGCTCGACCTGCTGGTCGTCGGGCTCGGCAATCCCGGCCGCGAATACGCGCGGAACCGTCACAACGCCGGCGCGATGGTCGTCGACGAGCTCGCGCGCCGCCACGGCGGCTCGTGGCGCTCGAAGTTCTCCGGGCAGCTCGCCGAGATCCGCCTCGAGGGCCATAAGGTCGCGCTGCTGAAGCCGGAGACGTACATGAACGATTCCGGCAGCTCGGTCGGCGCCGCCGCGCGGTTCTTCAAGGTCGCGCCGGACGCTGTGCTCGTCGTCCATGACGAGACCGACCTCGAGGCGGCCCGCCTTCAGGTGCGCCTCGGCGGCGGGCTCGCCGGCCACAACGGCCTGCGCTCGATCGCGTCGCATCTGAAAACGCAGGAGTTCCTCCGTCTGCGCATCGGCGTCGGCCGGCCCGGGCGCGGCGATCCTCGCCCGCTCGCCGACTGGGTGCTGTCGGACTTCACGGCGAGCGAGGATGCCGAGGGGTTGGTCGCCCGCGCCGCCGACGCCGTCGAGACGCTCGACGCGGAAGGCATCGAGCGCGCGCAGGCGACGGTCAACCGCCGGTGAGCTATCCGTCCGCCTCTGCACGCGCCGCCGCGCTCGAGCGGCTGCGCGCGGTGTGCCTGGCGCTCCCGGAGACGAGCGAGCGGCTGAGCCACGGCGCGCCGTCGTTCTTCATCCGCGGCAAGACGTGCTTCCTGATGCTGCTCGACAACCACCACGGCGACGGGCGCTTTGCGGTGTGGTGCGCCGCGGAGCCGGGGACGCAGGAGACGCTCGTCGCCGGCGACGCCGACCGGTTCTTCCGCCCGCCGTACGTCGGCCATCGCGGCTGGCTCGGCGTCATGCTCCACGGCCGCATCGACTGGGACGACGTCGCCGGGATCGTCGAGGACGCGTACTGCACCGTCGCGCCGAAGAAGCTCGTCGACGAGCTCGAACGCTGAATCCGCAGCGGAAGGGGACGCCGATACGATGAACGGCCGCGGAACGCGGGTTCCGCCCTTCGTCATGGACCGTCCCGTCTTACATGCGTTCGTCTCCGAGCTCGTCGAGGTCGAGCGCCTCGCCGAGCTCGCCGACTCGATGCCGGTGCGCGCCCGCGTGTCCGAGGCGGCGCTCCCCGTCGTGCTCGCGTCGCTCCACGAACGGCTCGGGCGCGCGCTCGTCTGCCTGCTGCCGGAGGACGCGGACGCGCGCGACGCCGCCGAGGCTGCGGCGTGGTTCATCGGCGAGGAACTGGTCGGCTTCATGCCGAGCCGCGGCGTTCGCTGGGAGTCGGGGCTCGAGCCGCCGCCGCATCTCGTCGGCGAGCGGGCACGCGCGCTCGACGTGCTCGCGCGCGGCGGGCTCGTCTGCGCGTCCGCGCACGCGCTCGCGGAAGGCCTCCCGCCGGTCGCTGCCCGGCCCGCGCCGCTCGAGCTGCGCGCCGGGCTCGAGCTCGGCGTCGACGGCATCGCTGAGGCGCTCGCCCTCGCCGGCTACAACCGCGTCGAGCGCGTCGACGACCGCGGCCAGTTTGCCGTCCGCGGCGGCCTGATCGACGTCTTCCCGACGACCGGCCGTGAGCCGCTCCGCGTCGAGCTGTTCGGCGACGAGATCGAGTCGATCCGCGCCTTCTCGGCGTTCACGCAGCGCGCGCTGCATCCGGTCGACGACGCCGTGATCTATCCGGCCGTCGAACGCCGCCTCGACCTCGTCGAGGAATGGCACGGAGAAGAAGGAGAGACCCGGCCGGTTCCCGACGACCTCGTGCCGCCGCTCGACCGCGCGCCCGACCTCGTCTTCCAGCCGGACGACGTGCGCCGTGTCTGGAGCGAGGAGGGACTCGCGTCGGTGTCGCTGGACGGCGCGACCGAGCTCGACCCGTTCCCGCAGGGGCAGGAGCTCGCGTTCGAGGCGCAGCGCCCTGCGATCGCCGCGCGCGGGCTCGCCGAGGCGGAGAACGAGCTCGTCGCCTTCGTGCGCTCGGGCCAGCGCGTCGTCGTCGCGTTCCCGCATCGCGGCGAGGCGCTGCGGACGCAGAACATGCTGCGCAAGATCGCCGTCCGCATCATCGAGCCGGGCGACCCGCTGCCGGTGGAGCCGGAGGTCGTCTTCGCGATCGCACCGGCGCGGCGCGGCTTCGTCTGGCGCGAGCTCGGGCTCGTGCTGCTCCCGGACCACCAGGTCTTCCGTCGCCGCGTGCCGCGCGAGCGCCGCATCGGCGGCCGTGCGCTCCAGTCGTTCGCCGACCTGCGCACCGGCGACTACGTCGTCCACGAGGACCACGGCGTCGGCCAGCTCCTCGGCTTCGAGACGAAGGAGGTCGCCGGCGTCACGCGCGACTACCTCCTGCTCGCGTTCCGCGGCGAGGACCGGCTCTACGTCCCGCACGAGCAGCTCGGCAAGGTCTCGCGCTACATCGGCGCCGACGCGAAGGCGCCCGCGCTGTCGAAGCTCGGCGGCAAGGCATGGCAGCTGCTGAAATCCCGCGCGCACGAGTCGGTGAAGGAGCTCGCGACCGAGCTGATCCAGCTCTACGCGCAGCGGCAGACGCAGGAAGGCATCGCGTACGACCTGAGCCACGAATGGCTGCAGCGGCTCGAGGCGTCGTTCCCGTACCGCGAGACGCCGGACCAGGAGAACGCGATCGAGGCCGTGCGGGAAGACCTCGAGTCGCCGCGGCCGATGGACCGCCTCGTCTGCGGCGACGTCGGCTTCGGCAAGACGGAGGTCGCGGTGCGCGCCGCGTTCGCCGTGGCAGTGAACGGCAAGCAGGTCCTGATGCTCGCGCCGACGACGATTCTCGCCGAGCAGCACTGGAACACGTTCCGCGACCGCTTCCGCGACTTCCCCGTGCGCGTCGAGATGGTCTCGCGCTTCCGCGCGGCGAAGGATGTGAAGGCGGTGCTGAAGGACTTCGCCGAGGGCAAGGTCGACGTGCTGATCGGGACACACCGCGTGTTGTCCCGCGACGTGATCCCGAAGGAGCTCGGGCTCGTGATCCTCGACGAGGAGCAGCGGTTCGGCGTTGCGCAGAAGGAACTGCTGAAGGCGATGCGGCTCGAGGTCGACGTGCTGACGCTGAGCGCGACGCCGATCCCGCGCACGCTGCATCTCTCGCTCGCCGGCATGCGCGACATCTCGATCATCGAGACGCCGCCAGAAGGCCGCCGCCCGATCCGCACCACCGTCGGCGAGTACGACGAGGATCTGATCACGCTCGCACTCCAGCGCGAGCACGAGCGCAACGGCCAGGCGTTCTATCTCCACAACCGCGTCGACACGATCGAGGAGGCGGCGGAGAAGCTGCGCCAGCTGCTGCCGGACCTCCGCTTCCTCGTCGCGCACGGACAGATGCGCGAGAAGGAGCTCGAGGACAAGATGCACGCGTTCCTGCGCGGTGACGCCGACGTGCTCGTGTCGACGACGATCATCGAGTCGGGCATCGACATTCCGCAGGCGAACACGCTGATCGTCGAGCGCGCCGACACGCTCGGGCTGTCGCAGCTCTACCAGATCCGCGGACGCGTCGGCCGCTCCGACGAGACCGCGTACGCATACCTCTTCTATCCCGACGCGCAGGAGCTGACCGGCGAGGCGCGCGCGCGGCTGGCGACGCTCGCCGACCACACGGAGCTCGGCGCCGGCTTCGCGATCGCGATGCGCGACCTCGAGATCCGCGGCGCCGGCGAGCTGCTCGGTGCGGAGCAGTCGGGTCACGTCGCCGCCGTCGGCTTCGAGCTCTACGTCGAGCTGCTGAACGAAGCGGTCGCGGAGCTGCAGGGGCAGCGCCGCGTCGCGGTGCGGCCGGTGCGCATCGACGCGCGCATCGACGCGTATGTGCCGCAGCAGTACGTCTCGTCGGAGGCGCTCCGGATCGACATCCACCGCCGGCTCGCGCTCGCCGAGGGAGAGGACGAGCTGCGTGAGCTGCAGGCCTCGCTCGAGGACCGCTACGGGCCGCTGCCGGAGCCGGTCGAGCACCTCTTCGCGATCCAGGAGGCGAAGATCAAGGTCGCGCGCCTCGGTGCCGACTATCTGGTGTACCGGGGCGGCAAGGCCACGGTTGGGCGACTGGTGCTCGGCTCAGGCGAGCTGCGGGAGCTCCAGGAGCGAATCCACACTGCCGTTTATGCGGTGGCTAATAGGGAAGTAAGTCTTCGCGGCGAAGAGGGTTTTCCGCAAGCGATCCGACTCGTCGATGCTATCTTGGACTCCCGTCAGGCAGCGTGAGATTCCACGAATCCGCAGCTGCCGGCCTCCGAAATTCGACCTCACCGGGATGACATGAAAACGCTTCGTTTCCTTTTCCTGCCACTGCTGCTCGCGGCCGCGCTGCTCGTTGCGGGATGCGGCGGCGGTTCGCAGAGCGTTCCCAACGACGCGGTTGCAGTCGTCAACGGGACGCCGATCACGAAGGCGCAGTTCGCTGCGCTCCTCGCCTCCGCGCGCGCTTCGTACACGGCGCGCAAGACCGCGTTCCCGCAGGCCGGGACCGCGGCGTACAAGTCGCTGCAGGATCAGGCGATGACATATCTCGTGCAGCAGGCCGAGCTCGCGCAGAAGGGCAAGGATCTCGGCGTCGTTGTCACGGACAAGGATGTCCAGACTCGCCTCACCCAGATCAAGAAGCAGTACTTCGGCGGCGACCAGTCGAAGTACCTGGCGCAGCTGAAGGCGCAGGGCCTCACCGAGCCGGAGCTGCTGATCCAGCTGCGGGCGCAGATTCTCTCCGAGCGCCTCTACGCGAAGATCACGTCGCCGGTGTCGGTCACCGCGGCGGCAGTCGCCGCGTACTACAAGGCGCACTCGTCGACCTACAAGGTCGCCGAGAGTCGCAACGTGCGGCACATCCTCGTCAACAACAAGGCGCTCGCCGACCAGCTCGAGTCGCAGCTGAAGAGCGGCGCGAGCTTCGCCGTGCTCGCGAAGAAGTACTCGAAGGATCCGGGCTCGGCGGCGAAGGGCGGCAAGCTGACCGTCTCCAAGGGTCAGACCGTGCCTCAGTTCGACAAGGTCGCCTTCACGCTGAAGACCGGCGCGACCTCCCCGCCGGTGCACACGCAGTACGGCTGGCACATCATCCAGGCGCTGTCCCCGATCACGGCAGCGAAGGTGACGCCGCTGTCGAGCGTGTCGGCGTCGATCAAGGCCCAGCTCCTTCAGGCCAAGAAGACCACGGTCATGACGGCCTGGGTCAACAGCCTGAAGAAGGACTACGCGAAGAAGCTCGCGTACCAGACGGGCTACGCGCCGTCTGCGACGACCACGAGCTCGACGACAACCGGCTGACGTGAGTAGCGAGGAGGGCCAGGGCCCCAGCTCGGTGGAGCTGGCCCAGGCCCTCCTCGAGCTCCAAGCGCTGACGGAGCGGCTGCGGCGCGAGTGTCCGTGGGACCGCGAGCAGACCGCTCGCACGATCGTCCCGCACACCGTCGAAGAGGCGTACGAGGTCGCGGACGCCGCGCTCGCCGGCGACGACGCGAAGCTCGTCGACGAGCTCGGCGATCTTCTCTTCCAGGTCTACTTTCTCTCGCTGCTGCTCCAGGAGCGCGACGTCGCCGATCTCGCCGACGTCGCGAAGCTCGTGCACGCGAAGCTCGTCCGTCGCCATCCGCACGTCTTCGGCGACGTCGAGGCGCAGACGGCTGGACGCGTGCGCGAGAACTGGGAGCAGATCAAGCGGGAGCAGGAGGGACGCGAAGGCGTCTTCCACGACGTGCCGGAGAGCCTGCCTGCTCTGCTCTATGCGCGGAAGATCCAGCGGCGCGCGGCGGCGGTGAACTTCGAGTACCCGGACGCCGCAGGCGCGCTCGCCGACCTCGACGACGAGTTGCGCGAGCTCCGCGACGAGGTGGCGCGCAGCGGCGAGCCGGCCCCGGAGACCGAGCCCGACCCGCGGCAGGCCGCTGAGCTCGGCGATCTGCTCTTCGCGTGCGTGAACGTCGCGCGCCGGCTGAACGCCGATCCGGAGCTCGAGCTGCGCCGCGCGGCGAAGCGATTTCGCGATCGCGTAACAACTGCGGAGGTGCTGGCGGCCGCGGACGGACAGAATTGGACCGAGCTGCCGCTCGAGCAGCAGGACACGTACTTCGACCGCGCCAAGGAGACCACCGAATGAGCCGTATCGCCGACGTCCGCGCCCGCCAGATCCTCGACTCCCGCGGCAACCCCACCGTCGAGGTCGACGTTCGCCTCAAGTCCGGCGCGTTCGGCAGCGCAGCCGTCCCGTCCGGCGCGTCGACCGGCGCCCACGAAGCGGTCGAGCTGCGCGACGGCGGCGACGCGTACGGCGGCAAGGCCGTGACGCAGGCCGTCGCGAACGTCAACGGGGAGATCTTCGCGGCGGTTCGCGGGATGAAGGGCGACGAGCAGGCCGCGCTCGACAGCCGCCTGATCGAGCTCGACGGCACGCCGAACAAGGGCCGCCTCGGCGCGAACGCGATCCTCGGCGTCTCGCTCGCCGCGGCGAAGGCGGCGGCGGAGGAGTCGCACCAGCCGCTCTTCCGGTATCTCGGCGGCAAGGGCGCGCGGACGCTGCCGGTGCCGATGCTGAATGTGATCAACGGCGGCGTCCATGCCGCGAACTCGATCGACCTCCAGGAGTTCATGGTCGTCCCGGCCGGCGCCGAGTCGTTCTCCGAGGCGCTGCGGATCGGCGCCGAGACGTACCACGCGCTCCAGAAGGTGCTGAAGTCGCAGGGGCTCGCGACGGCGGTCGGCGACGAGGGCGGCTTCGCGCCCGACCTGCCGACGAGCGAGGCCGCGATCCAGGCGATTCTCGACGCAGCGGAGCAGGCCGGCCACGGCGACCGTGTCGCGATCGCGCTCGACCCGGCCTCGACCGAGTTCTTCTCCGACGGCGTCTACACGTTCGAGGGCCGCGAGGCCAAGCCCGCCGAGATGGCCGACTTCTACGCCGGGCTTGCCGACCGCTTCCCGATCGTGTCGATCGAAGACGGCAACGCCGAGGACGACTGGGACGGCTGGAAGCTCACCACGGAGCGCCTCGGCGAGCGGATCCAGCTCGTCGGCGACGACATCTTCGTCACGAACCCTGAGCGGCTGAAGCTCGGCATCGAGCGCGGCGTCGGCAACTCGATCCTTGTCAAGGTGAACCAGATCGGGACGCTCACCGAGACGATCGAGGCGGTCAAGCTGGCGCAGGACAACGGCTACACCGCGGTCATGTCGCACCGCTCCGGCGAGACGGAGGATTCGACGATCGCGCATCTCGCGGTCGCGCTCGGGACGGGCCAGATCAAGACCGGCGCACCGGCGCGCTCGGACCGCGTCGCGAAGTACAACGAGCTGCTGCGGATCGAGGAGCGGCTCGGCAAGAAGGCGGAGTACCCGGGCTGGGCCGCTTTCCCGCGCGCAAACCGCTGAACCGTAACCAGACCGTCGCAGGGATGCCGCTACGCTAGGCGCGTGGTGCCGGAACGCCGTACGAAGATCGTCGCGACCCTCGGGCCGTCCTCGGACTCCCTCGAGCAGCTGCACGCGCTCGCGGAGGCCGGAATGGACGCCGCGCGCCTCAACCTCTCGCACGGCTCGCATGACGACCACGCCGCGCGCGCCGGCCGGCTGCGCGAGGTCGAGCGCGAGATCGGCCGCCCGATCGCGCTGATCGGCGACCTCCAGGGCCCGAAGCTCAGGATCGGCGGCCTCGACGAGCCGATCATCGTGAAGACCGGGGAAGAGGTGACGGTCTGCGCCGAGGGTCTCGCCGGCGACGGCGACCTGCCGATCGCGCCGGCGGTGATCGGCGACGTCCTCGTGCCCGGCCATCACGTGCTCATCGACGACGGTCTCGTCCGCTTGCGCGTCGACGAGGTCGACGGCGGCCGCGCACGTTGCGCGGTTCTCGTCGGCGGGCGCATCGGCTCGCACAAGGGCGTGAACCTTCCCGGCGTTCCGATCCCGATTCCGTCGCTCACGCCGAAGGACACCGTCGACCTCGAGTTCGCGCTGCAGCTCGGCGTCGACTTCGTCGCGCTGTCGTTCGTGCGCTCGGCCGCCGATGTGCGCGACCTTCGCGCGCTGATCGAGGCGGCGAACTCGCACGCGCACGTGATCGCGAAGATCGAGAAGTCCGAGGCGGTCGAGGTGCTCGACGACGTGCTCGCTGAGACCGACGCGGTGATGGTCGCGCGCGGCGACCTCGGCGTCGAGATCGGCGCGGCGCTCGTGCCGCTGCTCCAGAAGCGGATCATCCACCGCTGCCTCGAGCTCGGGAAGCCGGTGATCACGGCGACGCAGATGCTCGAGTCGATGATCCATTCGGCCGAGCCGACGCGTGCCGAGGCGAGCGACGTCGCGAACGCCGTTCTCGACGGCACGTCGGCCGTGATGCTCTCCGGCGAGACCGCCGTCGGCGAGTACGCCGTCGAAGCTGTCGCGTACATGGACCGGATCGCGCGCGCGATCGAGCCGAGCATGGACTACCGGCACGAGCTGCCGGAGGCGAACGAGAATCCGACGATCGGCGGCGCGATGTCGAACGCCGCATGCGATCTCGCCGAGGCGCTGCGCGCGAAGGCGATCCTCGTGCCGACGTCGACGGGGAAGACGCCGTCCGCAGTCGCGCGGCTCCGCCCTCGCCGGCCGATCGTCGCGCTGACGCATACCGACTGGGCGATGCGCCAGCTCGCGATCGAGTGGGGCGTGACGCCGTTGCTGATCCCGGAGACGAGCGACGTCGAGGATCTCTGGAGCCGCTCGATCGCCGCCGCCCGCGAGGCCGGCTTCGTCGACGTCGGCGACCGGGTCGTGATCACCGCCGGCACCGCGGTGAACATCCCCGGATCGACCAATGTGATCAAGGTCGACATCGCCTAGCCGCGCCGTCCTTTCGAGCCACGTCCTGGTGCCTGGCACCGGACATGGCCGTTCCGGACAACTGACCCGCTGCGCCCGAACGCCGACCACGCCTGGCGACGCGCGTTTCCGTGGGCCCGCTATCGCTTCGAGCCATGTCCTGGTGCCTGGCACCGGACGTGGCCGTTCGGGACAGCGGAGGACGTGCTGGTCGCAGCGCGAATCACGCGTCGTGCCACGGAAACGAGGTCATCGTCCTGCGCGCTCGGTGCTTGTCCGCCGCTGGCTTGCCGTCGGCGCGCTCGTCCTCGTCGCTCTCCTCTACTACCGCCCGCTGCGCGCGTACGTCGACGCGCGCGGGCAGCTGAACCAGCACCGCGCCGCCGTTCGCCGGCTCGAGGCGGAGAAGGCGACGCTCGAACGCCGGCTCGGCTCCTCGACCTCGCTTGCGACGCTCGCCCGCGAGGCCCGCGCGCTCGGCTACGTGAAGCCCGGTGAGCGGCTCTACATCGTGAAGGGGATCGACGGGTGGCGGCAGCGCGAGCGCGCCATGATGGGCCCCGGTGCACGCTGACCCCGACCGCGCCGTCGTCGCAACTCAGCTCGGCCGCGAGCCGCGCGCGTTCCGGCGCGTCGCTGTCCGCTGCCCGTTCGGCCGCCCCGCGGTAACGGAACAGAGCCCGTACGACCCCGACGGCGAGCCGTTCCCGACGACGTACTACATGACCTGCCGCCACCTGGTCGCCGCCGTCTCGCGGCTCGAGGCGGCCGGCGGCGTCGAGCGCTGGACGGAGGCCGTTGCCGCCGAGCCTGCGCTCGCCGCGAGCCTGATGCGCGCCGACGAGGAGCAGCGGCGGATTCGCCGCGAGCTCGCCGGCAGCGAGACCGGCCGCGACGGCGGCACGTCGCTCGACCTCGGCGTCGGCGGAGCGGGCTCGCGCCGCGGCAGCCTGAAGTGCCTCCACGCACACGCCGCCTTCGCCCTCGCGGTGCCCGGCTACGACCTCGGCGACCGGATCGTCGCGGAGCTCGAGCCGCTGTGGCCCGACCGCTGCTGCACGACCTGACTACGATCGGGCGATGTCGTCGGAGTCGCTGACGCTCGTCACCCACGAGTGGGACGAGGGATACCGCCGCCTCGAGTCCGAGCGCGGCGACCCGCGGCGCTACCGCCAGCTCCTGGAGCAGGTCGACATCGTCGTCGACGAGCTGCGCAAGCAGGTCGGCCAGACCTACACGCTCGGCGAGCTCGCAGCCGCGTATCTCGACGCCGAGCGCTGGGCGCGCGACGTCGTCGAGCAGCGCGCGCCGGCACCGGGCTGGCCGCGCGACCTCGCCCTCGTCCTCGCCGCCGCCTTCCACGCGTATCAGCGCGGGGCCGTCGACTACCTCCAGTGACGGAGTCTCGGGAGCGGAGGCCGCGCCGCAGACGCCGGAGACGCGTTCTCCGGTGGCTGGTCGGGGCCGTGCTCGTCGCCGCGGTCTTCGCGGTCGGGGTCGCCCTCGGCCAGGCCCTTCACGACAACCCGAAGCCGGGAATCACGGTTACGACTGTAAAAACCATTCAACCGTAACCGCCGCGATCGTTGACGTTTGGTACAAAACAGCGAGTCTTGAATAGATTCCCCCCGATGGGGCCCGACGACGGCGAATGGCTGACGTTGGGTCAGGCTGCCCGGTTTCTCGGCGTCGCGCAGAGCACGATCCGCAAATGGTCGGACGGCGGCCAGGTGCCGACGTTCTACACGCCGGGTGGTCACCGGCGGTACCGGCGCTCCGACCTGCAGACGTTCCTCGACCGCTCCGGCACGGCGCGGCGCCCGCGCGAAGGCCCCGTCGTGCTCCTCGTCGACGACGACGAGCGGGTACGCGAGCTCGTCCGCGTCACGCTCGAGAGCGAGGGCTACCGCGTGCTCGCCGTCGGCAACGCCGAGGCCGGCCTGGTCGCGCTCGAGGAGGAGCGTCCCGATCTCGTGCTCCTCGACGTGCTGATGCCGCAGGTCGACGGCTGGGAGATGCTCCGCCGGATGCAGGAGGAGTACGGCGGCGGCACCCCGCCCGTCGTGATGTTCAGCGGCACGGCCGACGACGTCGCGCGCGCCGAGGCGACGACACGTGGCGTGCGGGGATTCGTCGGCAAGCCGTTCGACCTCGAGCAACTCGTCGAGCAGGCGAAGTCGATCGTCCCGCTTTAGCGCGTCGCGCTACTGCTCTTCGGCCGCGCGCATCAGGCCGGCGGCGATCAACGCGAGCGCCGACACGAGACTGATGAAGATGCCGATCCCGCGGCCCGCCGTCGAGAAGTACGTGTCCGGGATCGAGATCAGCCGGATCAGGACGAAGATCGTCGCGAGCGAGCCGAGCCCGATCAGCACGAGGCTCTCCGGAACCGTCGCCGGCAGCTCGATCCCGGCCTCGCGAAGCGCTTCGAGGATCAGCGCGGCGAGCCCGATGAAGAAGACGAGCTTCCCGAGCGAGCCGGTGTGCCAGCCGATCACCGAGAGCGTGAGGCCGTCGGCCTGGGCGCCCGAGTACCAGTCGGTGAAGGCGGAGACGGCGAGCACGAGCCCGGCGACCCACGCCAGCCGCTCGCCCCAGATGCCCGGCATCATCGGCCGGGGCGACGTCCTCGGCCGCTGCGGCTCGGGGTCCATCCTTGTCGGCGGCATCGGCTCGGGCGACTGCACAGTGCGCAGTATCTCGCTAGAGCCCGAACACGTGCTGGATCTCGTGCCAGCTGCCCATCACGAACGCGATTGCGATCGCGACGAGAACGGCCAGCACGAGGTAGAAGCGGATGCGCGCGAGGCGGGTCTCCTGGCGCTGCCGGATCTTCGCGTTCCGGCGCGCGCGGCTGTAGCGGTAGCGCAGCTCGAACGTCGACGTGTCGAGCGGCGGCGCTTCCGGCGGCTCGCCGTCGACGGGCGCGTCGATCGGGACTCGTGGGGCTCGCTGACGGACTGCCACGCGGGAATTCTAGGAAACTGCGGGCAAAAGGCGATACTGCCGCTCTGTGAGCGGCTTTGAGCTCCTCCGCGGCGCCCGCGACGTCGTCCGGGTCGGCCACCGCGGCGCGGCGGCGCTGGCGCCCGAGAACAGCCTCGCAGCGATCGAGATCGCCGCTGCGCACGGCGTCGACGCGGTGGAGCTTGACGTTCTGCCCGGCCGCGACGGCGCCCTCGTCCTCGGGCACGACCCCGTTCCGGTGCCGGACGCACCGTCGCTCGACGACGCGCTGGCGCTCGCGGTGCAGCTCGGCCTCGCGGTGCAGCTCGACGTGAAGGTGCGCGGGATCGAGGCGGCGCTCGCGGACGCGGTGCGCGGCCACGGTCTGCTCGAGCGGAGCTTCGTCAGCTCGTACTCGTTCGAGATCCTCGCCGCGCTCGCGCGCGCTGAGCCGGCGCTGCCGCTGGCGTTCACCTATCCGGAGGACAAGCTCGGCGTCTCCGGGAGCCGGATCCTGCGCCCGGTCGTCCGCCCGGCGCTGGCCGCGATGCGCGCGCTGCTGCCGCGCCGCCTCCCGCGCCGGCTTCACGCCACCGGCGCCCGCGCGGCGACGCTGAACTGGTCGGTCGTGAGCCCGGAGGTGGTCGCCGCGTGTCACGACCTCGGTGTCGCGGTCTACGTCTGGACGGTCAACGACCGTGCGCTCGCAACCCGCCTCCTGGCTGCGGGCGCCGACGGTATCATCACTGACGATCCGCGGATCCTCGCCCCTCCGCTCTGACTCGTGACTCGCGCCGGTCTTGTTCTCCTGTCTCTGCTCGCCCTGGCGCTCGGCGCAGGTGCGGCGTCGGTGCTCGCCGACAACCCGCCCCCCTCGACGACGGGCACGACCACGACGGGGACGACCGCGACCACCACGGGCGACACCACGACGACCGCGCCAGCCGTGATCCCGGACGGCATCGTCCTCGGCGGCGTCGCCGTCGGCGGCCTCACGACCGACGCGGCCGCCGTTGCGCTGCAGGCCGACTTCGGCCGGCCGCTCGTGCTCGTCCTCGGGCATACGAAGATCAAGGTCGCGCCGGGGCAGCTCGGCATGCGCCTCCCGCTCGACTCCGCGACGCAGCGCGCGCTCACCGTCTCTCCCGGGACGATCCTCGGTCTCCGCGCGGGCGTCGACAAGCCGAGCGTCAAGGCGTACGTCGCGCGCCTCGCGAAGCGCTACGACCGGACCGTCCGCAACCCGGAGCTGAAGCTGCGCGGGCTGAAGCCGTACGTGTCGAAGCCGCGCGTCGGCCGCGTGCTCGCGCAGCGTGCGATCTCAGCCGCGATCCAGTCCGAGGTGATCCACGGCACGCGCGAGCCGATCGTGCTGACGTCGAAGACGATCAAGCCGAAGACGGCGCCCGGGACGTTCGGCCCGGTCGTCGTGATCCAGCGCAGCTCGAATCTCCTCACGCTCTACAAGAACACGAAGTTCGTCCGCCGCTTCCACGTTGCAACCGGTCAGGCGATCTATCCGACGCCGCTCGGCCGCTTCAACATCATCGTCAAGTGGAAAGACCCGTGGTGGTACCCGCCGAACGACCCGTGGGCCGCCGGCGAGAAGCCGACGCCGCCCGGGCCCGGCAACCCGCTCGGCACGCGCTGGATGGGGCTCGACTCGCCCGGAGTCGGGATCCACGGCACGCCCGAGTCCGGCTCGATCGGCTACTCGGAGTCGCACGGCTGCATCCGCATGCTGATTCCGCAGGCCGAGTGGCTGTTCGACCACGTGACCGTCGGCACCACGGTCTTCATCCTCCCGTCATGACCCGCGGCCTGAAGCTGAGCGGCCAGGCGATCGCGCTTGCCGCCGTCGCCGGGCTGCTCGCGCTGCTCGTCTGGCGGCTGACGCACGAGTCGCATCCGCCGAAGATCGGAGCGCGCGCGCCGGCGTTCTCGCTGAAGCGCGTCGACGGCACCGGCACCGTCGACCTCGCATCGCTGCGCGGGAAGCCCGTCGTGCTGAACTTCTGGGCGTCGTGGTGCGGGCCGTGCAAGTCGGAGGCACGCGCGCTCGAGTCCGCGTACAAGCGCTACCACCCGCAGGGCGTCGTGTTCCTCGGGATCGACTACCACGACGTGACCGGCGACGCACGCAGCTTCCTCGAGCATCACGACGTCACGTATCCGACCGTCCAGGACGGCTCCGGAATGGTCGGCGACCGCTACGGGATCACCGGCGTGCCCGGAGACGTACTTCGTCGACCGGCAGCGGACGGCTCGTCGGCTTCCACATCGAGGGGCCGATCACCGAGTCGAAGTTCGCCCAGCAGTTCGCGCAGGGCGTGCAGGCGGCGCTCAACTCGTGATCCTCCGCGCGGTCGCCGCGCTCGTCGCGGCGCTCGCGATCGCGGCGCCTGCGGCCGCCGCCTGCACGCCGCGCACGTCGCTCCCGTACCTCGAGGGCCAGATCATGTGCCCGACGTGCCACACGACGCTCGACCAGTCGGAGGCGCCGGCGGCGCTGCGGATCGAGGCGCTGATCTCGAAGCGGATCGCGCAGTGCTGGACGGCCGACCAGATCAAGGCGGAGCTGGTGCAGAACTTCGGCGCCGGGATCCTCGCGGCGCCGCCGCGCAAGGGCTTCGACCTGCTCGCGTGGTGGCTGCCGATCGTCGGCGTGCTCGCCGGTGCCGCGCTGCTCGCGCTCGGCGTCTGGCGCTGGAGCCGCGACCGCGACGACGGCGAGGCGCCGCCGCCCGCCGCGGGCGACGGGCTCGACGCGGAGAGCACGAAGCGCCTCGACGACGCGCTCGCGCACTTCGAGTAGGTGCCCCGTCCAGCAACACATGCCCGCTTCTGGCCCGCTATCACGCGGCGCGCTGCGGCGTCCTCGGTCGCACCCGTAGTCACGACTACGAGTGCTCCCTGCGTCCTTGCATCGCTTGGTGCTAGCGACCCAGAAGCTAGACGGCATTACTGGACGGGGCACTAGTGGGCACTCGACTCGTCGTCTCGTTCGCGGCGGGATTCGTCTCCGTCGTCACGCCGTGCGTGCTGCCGCTCGTCCCCGGCTACCTCTCCGCGATCACGAGCGTCGAGGCAGGACAGCTCGGCTCGCGCGGCGCGTCGCGGCGTGTCGTCGTCGCGAGCATTCCGTTCATCGCGGGCTTCACCGTCGTCTTCGTCCTTCTCGGCGCGGGCGCCGCGGCGATCGGCGGCGTGTTCTCCGCGAACGCGCAGGCGGAGATCGCCGGCTTCGTGCTGATCGTCGTCGGGCTCGCGTTCATCGGCCTGCTGCCGGTGCCGCAGCGCGTCTTCGCGCCGGAGCTGCTGACGGGCGCGCGGCGTCGCGGCTCGGCGGCGCTGCTCGGCGGTGCGTTCGCCGTCTGCGCGGCGCCGTGCATCGGCACCGTGCTCGCCGCGGTGCTCGTGCTCGCGAGCGACACCGGCACCGTGCTCAAGGGCGCCGTGCTCCTCGCCGCGTACGCGCTCGGGCTCGGCGCCGCGTTCCTCGTCGCGGGTCTCGCGTTCGCGCGCGCGATGGGCGCGTTCCGCTGGCTGCGCGACCGCTACCGGCTGATCCAGATCGTCGGCGGCGTGACGCTCGTCGTGCTCGGACTGCTGCTCTTCTTCCACCGCGACTGGTGGCTGCACGTCGCGCTGAACCGCGCGCTGATCGACCTCGATCTGGCGAAGCCCTAGCTACTAAACGCGAACCGGCGGCAGCTCGACCGAGCCGCTCGCGCGTGCGCGCTCGACCTGCGCGAGCACGTCGGCGACGTCGACGCCGCGGTGCGCCGGCGCGAACGGACCGAGCCGCCGAGTCGCCTTCTCCAGCTGCCGGGACAGCCCAACCGCATTCCCGCGCCCCGCCTGGTACCACGCCACCGTCACGTGGACGAGCCCCTGGAAGAAGTCCCGCTCGGCCGGCTCCGCGGCCCGCCACGCGAGCTCGAGCTCCTCGTGCGCCTCGAAGTAGCGGCCGCCGCGCATCAGCTCCAGCCCGGCCGCCAGCCGTCCGTCGATCTCTTCCGTCACCGGGGAATCTTCCCTCATGCCGCCCCGGGCGCTATTTTCCGGGCGTGGCCACGATCCTGCTCTGTGGGGTCGACCTGTTCTTCAGGGGAAGCTCGAGGCTCTGCTGCCCGAGCACCGCCTGACGACCGTCGACCACACCGAGAATCCCGATCTCGTGATCGTCGACATCTCGCGCGTCGATCCGGAGGAGGTCGCGGACTCCTATCCGGACGTCCCGATCCTCGGGTACACGAACCACACGGACACGTCGGGATTGCGCGCCGCGCACGCCGCGGGATTCGATCAGGTGGTGGTCAAGTCGGCTCTCGTCGAGCGCGCACGTGAGCTCGTCGACCAGCTGGCGCCCTCGCTAGAGTAGGCGCCAATGACCTACATCATCGCGGAACCGTGTATCGACATCAAAGACAAGTCCTGCGTGGACGTGTGTCCCGTGGACTGCATCCACGAGGCCGGACGCATCCTCGTCATCGACCCGGAAGAGTGCATCGACTGCGGCGCCTGCGAGCCCGAATGCCCGGTCGAGGCGATCTTTCCGGAGGACGCGCTCCCGGACAAATGGAACGCCTTCGTCGAGATCAACTACGCCTATCCCAAGGGCATGGCCGTCGTCGACGAACTGACGCAAAAGTACGCCGACGACAACGACGTCCACAACGAGCCGATCGCGTAGCGGAGGGCCGATGGACGAGGGGCATCTCGTATTCGTCTGGAAAACGACCGGCTACGAGCTCCGCGAGGGCGAAGGCGACCCGCCCGCCGTCGGCACGCCAGCTGGAGCAGGACGGCGAGACGCTCCGGGTGACGAAGATCGCGCCGTCCCCGCTGCCCGGCGACCGCCGGCTCTGCGCGTATCTGTCGCAGGCGTGAGCCGGACGCTACTCAGAGCCGGCGTACGTGGGGAGCTGGATGCGCATCGTCGTGCCGTCGTCCCCGTGGTCGACGGACAGCGTCGCGCCGAGTGTCCGCGCCCGCTCCTCGAGCACCTCGATCGAGCGGCGACGGCGCTCGCTCGGTGCGTTGTCGTGGATCGTCAGCTCGAGCGTGCTTCCTTCGACCGGTGCGACGTGGACGGAGAACAGCGTCGGCGGGCCGCGGCGGATCGCGCCCTCGAACGCCTCGCGCACGATCTCGTAGAGCGCGGCCTTCGAGCGCTCGCCGAGCATCTCCGCGTGCGCGACGTCGACCTCGACGCGCACGCCGTGCTCGATGCCGCGGTCCTGCGCGAGGGCGTTGACGGCCGTCGCAAGGCCGTGGTCGCGGAGCACGACCGGCTCGAGGCTGAACGACAGGTCGCGCAGCTCGCCGATCGTCGTCCGCGTGCGCGAGAGCGCGCGGTCGAGGACGTCGCGGGCCTGATCCGACGCGCCGCGCTCGATCAGGTCGAGTGCCGCGTCGACCATCAGTGCGATGCCGGAGAGCGACTGGACGGGGCCGTCGTGGAGGAACAGCGCGATCCGCCGCCGCTCGTCCTGCTCGGCACCGAGGATCTGCTCGGTCAGCTCGTGACGCCCGGGATCATCCAAAGCGTCAGTCGATGATCGAGTCGCGCAGCGCGATCGCGACCGCGTGGGTGCGGGTGTCCGCCTCGAGCTTCGCGAGGATGTGCCGCACGTGGCTCTTCACGGTCTCCTGGCTGATGAAGAGCTTCGTCGCGACGTCGGCGTTCGACATGCCGTCGGCGAGGAGCTGGAGGATCTCGCGCTCCCGCGCGGTCAGCATGTCGTCCTTGTCCTTGCCGGTGAGGAACGCCGGCATCAGCGCGGGGTCGACGTAACCCTCGCCGCCGGCGACCTTCTCGATCGCGCGCAGGAGCGTCTGGTGCGGCGCCTCCTTGAGGATGTAGCCCTTCGCGCCGGACTCGAGGCCGCGGCTGAGGAGGCTGCGCTCGCTGTACGCGGTGAAGATGAGGACGGACGTCTCGGGCACGCGCTCCGTCATCAGCTTCGTCGCCTCGAGCCCGTCCATGCCCGGCATGCGGACGTCCATGATCACGACGTCGGGCTTGCGGCGCTCCGCGAGCGCGACGGCGCTCTCGCCGTCGCCGGCCTCGCCGATCACGCGAATGTGCGGGGCGCGTGACAGCGACAGCCGCAGGCCCTCGCGGACGACCTCGTGGTCGTCGACGATCAGGCACGTGATCTCGGTCGGCGCAGCCACGAGGCCGGATTCTATGTGGCGCGTCGGATCAGACGGCAAAACGGAGCTGCTCGGGCTCCGGTGGGGGCTCGAGACGGACCCGGCGGCGATCGCGGATGCCGTGGCTCCGCGCGAGCGCGCGCACCTGCTCCCGAACCGGATTCGTCTCCTCGGCGGGGAGATATGCCCGGCGCGCGTAGAGCCGTTCGTACTCCGGCAGCTGCTCCGGGAAGTCGCGCGCGACCGCCTCGAGGAAGTGCTCCTTCGTGCCGGGCTTGAGGTAGAGGACGTTGGCCCAGATGCTCGTCGCGCCGGCGGCGCGCGCCGCGCGGACGACCTCCGCCAGCAGCTCGGGGCGGTCGCTGATCCCGGGCAGGATCGGCGCCATGCCGACGTTCGCGGCGATCCCGGCGTCGACGAGCTGCCGCAGCGCGCGCAGGCGCTGGTGCGGCGGCGCGGTCCCGGGCTCGGTTCGCCGCCAGATCTCCGTGTCGAGCGTCGGCACCGAGAACGTGACCGTCACGTCGGCGCGCCGCGCCGCACGCGCGAGCACGTCGACGTCGCGGACGATCAGCGGGCCGCGCGTGATGATCGCGAACGGATTCGCCGCGTCGGCGAGGACTTCGATGCACGCGCGCGTGAGCCGGTAGCGGCCCTCCGCGGGCTGATACGGGTCGGTCGCCGCGCCGATCACGACGCCGTCGCGTTCCCACGACGCTCGCGCGAGCTCGCGGCGCAGCACTGCGGCGACGTTCGTCTTCACGCGGATGCTCGAGCCGTAGCCGTCGCCCGACGGCCGCTCGGCCCGCTGCTCGAACGCGCGGACGTAACAGAACGTGCAGCGGTGCGCACAACCCATGTACGGGTTGAGCGACCAGCCGAACGGCATTCCCTGCACGCGGTTCAGGGCGGACCGGCAGGGCTCTTCGCGATACTCGGCGCGCATCCCCACGCCGGAGTCTAGCGAACGTACGTTCGCTACGCGACGACGGAGATCAGCGCGGCTGCGACGTCGGGATCGAACTGTGTGCCGGCGCCGTTCTCGATCTCGGCGACGGCCACCGAATGCGCCAACGCCTTCCGGTACGGCCGGTCAGTCGTCATCGCGTTGAACGCGTCGCAGCAGCAGACGATGCGCGCGACGAGCGGGATCGCGTCTCCGGCGAGCCCGTCGGGATACCCGGCGCCGTCCCAGCGCTCGTGGCACGAGCGGACGATGCGTCCGACGCGGCCGAGCAGTCCGCCGACCTTCTCGAGCAGCAGCTCGCCCTCGATCGTGTGCGTCTCCATCACCGCGCGCTCGTCGGCGGTGAGCGGGCCGGGCTTGTTGAGGATCGCATCGGAAATGCGAATCTTCCCGACGTCGTGCAGGAGCGCGGCGAACTCCGCGTCGCGCCGGTCGCGCGGTGAGAGTCCCATCGCGTCGGCGACCGCGAGCGTCAGCGACACGACGTCGCGGCTGTGACTGCCGGTGTACGCGTCGTCCGCCTCGATCACGTCGCCGAGGAGCAGCGCGGTTCCGCGGTAGGCCTGGCTCAGTTCGAGTGCGCTGTCGAGCCCCGCCTTCCGTTCGCGCGCGAACCGTCCGATCAGCATGAGCAGCGGCAGCGGCATCAGAAGCGCGATGTCGGTGCCCGCGATCGCGGCGAGGAAGCCGATCGGCGCGAGCAGTGCGTCGACGGTGAAGACGAGCTTCATCTGCTCGAACAGCGCCGCCGGTCGAACCGACAGCGCGGTCCACTCGATGGCGGCCGTGCTGACGAAGTCGGAGGCAAACTGGGCGGCAAGCAGCGCGACGAGCAACGGCCACCGCTGAGCGGTCGCGATCGGCTCACCGGCCGCGATCATCACCGCGGCGGGGCCGAGCGCGAACCAGGCGCTTCCCACAGCGACCGCGAGTGAGGTCACCGGTGCCCGGCGGCGCGCAACGTCGGGAAGATGCGAGAGCACGAGAGCCGCCCCGACCGCCAGCGGCACGATCCGCGCAGGCATGAGGAACAACATCGGGACGAAGAAGAGCTCCGTGGCGATCGCAAAGCCGGTTCCGACCTCGAACTGAACGCGAACCGCGCACGCATACGCGAGCGTCAGAAGCACGAGCGTTTCGACGTGGAGCCCGCGCGTCGACGGCAGGGTCAGCGCGAACGCGGTCGCCGAGCAAAGAAAGAGGACGGCGCTGAGCCAGCGCACGAGTCCGACGCGACGGACGACCGGTGCTGCAGCCCGCTCACGCCCGGCCGCGACCAGGGTCTCGGAGACGGGATCGAGAAGCTCGTACGCCGCGTTGGCCACGAAGAGAGGGCGCCGTTAGCGCTGAAGAAACGGGTCGACGTAGACGCTGTCGATCGCCCACGACTGTCCGGCTGACACGCCCTCCGGCGTGAAGACGAACGACACGGTCGCGTAGCCGCCCGCGGTGATCGCCGACATCAGGTTCGCGCCGACCAGGACGGGAGCCGACGGCTGCCAGCCCGGCCCGACCGTGCGCAGCTTCGCGAGCGTCACTGTCGTCGTGCCGCCGAGGACGCTCTGGTAGACGAGGCTGACCTTCAGGTCGCTCGCACGGCCCGCGCCGTTGTTCACGAAGAAGCGGATCGTCGGATTGATGAGTCCGACGCACATCTCCGGCGTGGTCGCTTGCGATCCCGCCGGCAGCACGAGTGACGCGGAGCCTGCAGTCCACGGATCGTGGTCGGACGAGAGCGACGTCCCGGCGAGCTGCCAGTCCGAGGTGTCAGCGAGGTCGCCCTGCGGCGCGAGCGAGTAGCTGGCGAGGTCGAACCACGGCAGGAACACCCGCGACGCAGCCGGGTACGTGCAGCTGCCGTCGCCGGAAAGGATGTCCTGGACCTGCGTCAGCGCGCCGAGCCCGATCGTCGGCGAGCCGGCGGCCCACGCGCCCCGCGCCGCGGTCAGCGCGAACACCGCAACGGCCGCCGCAAGAAATGCCCTCGAGAACCTGGATCGAAACACGCCGCCCCTCCGCCGCAGTTCGAGGATGACCAACTCACCCCCGTGTGGCCTCATCAAGCACCGTCGCCGCCGCTCGCTCATCCCCTGATCGAGGGAACCCGCGTCGGAGTCCGCTCGATTCACTCGTTCGAGGGAACGCCGCCCGTAGGATCCGGCGATGGCGCGGACGGAATACACCTTCGGCACGCCGGTCGAGCTCGAGCCCGGCGTCCTGCGGGTGACGCTGCCGCTGCCCTCCGGGCCGAAGCACGTCCACGCGTATCTGCTGCGCGACGACGACGGCTGGATGCTCGTCGACACGGGGCTCGGGCTTCCCGATCCCCCGTGGGCCGAGATCGCGGCCGGGCTCGACGCCCCGGTCGTGCGGATCTTCATCACGCACATGCATCCGGATCACGTCGGCGGGGCGGAGGAGGCGTCGCGCGTGCTCGACGCGCCCGTGTTCCAGGGCCGGGTCGACTACGCGCAGTGCGAGCGCGTCTGGGGCGCCGACGACTGGCCGGAGCACATCGCGGCGTGGTTCCTCCGCAACGGCGTTCCGGCCGACGTCGCGGAGGAGCTGATCGAGTCGGGTCACGTCTTCGCCGACTTCGTCCGCTTCGCGTGGAACCCGACACTCGTCGACGCGGGCGACGAGATCGCCGGCTGGCGCGTCCTCGCGACGCCGGGACACGCTGACGGCCACCTCTGCCTGCTCCGGGACGGCATTCTCGTCGCGGGCGATCACGTTCTGACGCCGATCACGCCCGCGATCGGCCTCTACCCGGAGAGCCGGCCCGACCCGCTCGGCGACTACATCGCGTCGCTCGGCGACGTCGCGGAGCTCGCGCCGCGGATCGCGTACCCCGGCCACCGCGACCCGATCGGCGACCCGCGCGCCCGCGCGGGCGAGATCGCTGCGCACCACGACGAGCGGCTCGACAAGACCGAGGCCGCGCTCGGCGCGGAGGCGCGCTCCGGCTTCGACGTCTCCCACGTCCTCTTCGGCCGCGAGCTGGCGCCGATCCAGCGCCGCTTCGCCGTCGCCGAGACCCTGTCGCACCTCGAGCGGCTCGTCGTCCTCGGCCGTGCGGGGCGCACGGACGACGGCCTGACCGTTACCTATACTGCGGCGATAGCTGGTGGACGACTTCCCGCCTAGTACCTGCGCCCCGGAGCACGGGGCGTGACCCTTCTCTTCGAGCTGGTCGGCGTCGGGGTCCTGATCCTCCTCAACGCGTTCTTCGTCGCGGCCGAGTACGGACTCGTCACCGCGCGCCGCACGCGGATCGTCGAGCTCCACCACCAAGGGAACAAGCGCGCGCGCGACGTGCTGCGGATCACCGGCGATCCGAGCCGGTTCATCGCGGGGATGCAGCTCGGCGTCACGCTCACCTCGCTGGGCATCGGCGCCCTGGGCGAGTCCGCGCTGACGAACACATTCGATCCGTGGATGGCGACGATCGTCGCGGTATTGCTCGCGTACCTGATCCTCAGCTTCTTCCACGTCGTGATCGGCGAGCTCGTCCCGAAGGGCGTTGCCCTGACCCACGCCGAGGGGACGGCGCTGAAGGTCTCCAGCCCGGTGCGCGCGTTCATCACCTTCTTCAACCCGTTCATCTGGGTGCTTCAGAAGAGCACGAACTTCGTGCTGCGCGTGCTCGGCGTCGATCCGTCGCGCTCCGAGCGCGACGTCCACTCCGAGGCAGAGCTCCGGATGCTCGTCTCCCGCTCGACCCAGGAGGGCGAGATCGAGGAGGAGGAGCAGGAGATGATCGACAACGTCTTCGTCTTCGGCGACAAGGAGGCCGCGGACGTGATGGTCGCGCGGCCCGACGTCGTCGCGCTCTCGGTCACGCTGCCGGCGCAGGAGGCGCTCGAGACGGTGCTCGACTCGCCGTACACGCGCTACCCGGTGTACCGCGAGACGCTCGACGACATCGCCGGCGTGCTGCACGTGCGCGACCTCTTCTCCGCGGTCGTCGGCGAGGAGCGTGGGCTGAGCGCGATCCGCCTGTCGGAGCTGCTGCGTCCCGCGTACGTCGTCCCGGAGACGAAGGACCTCGCGTCGCTGCTCCAGGACTTCCGGCGCACCGCGAACCATTTCGCGATCGTCGTCGACGAGTACGGCGCGATGGTCGGCGTCTGCACGCTCGAGGATCTGCTCGAGGAGATCGTCGGCGAGATCGAGGACGAGTTCGACGTGCCGGAGGAGCAGGTCGAGCAGATCGACGACGACACGTACCGGATCGACGGCATGTTCCCGATCGAGGAGTTCAACGAGCGGTTCGGCACCGACCTCCCGGACGAGGACTTCCACACGCTCGCCGGCTTCGTCTTCGGCCAGCTCGGCCGCGCGCCGGAGCCCGGCGACGACGTCGCGTACAACGGGCTGCGCTTCGACGTCCTCGAGGTCGACGGCAACCGGATCGAGCGCGTCTCCGTGACGTTCATCGAGCGCCCGCGCGTGCGCCAGACGCCCGAGGACCTGCTCGCCGAAGACCGCGACGACTAGTCGAGCGCGAGCGGCTCGATCGCGCCGTCGGCGATCGTCCAGGCGTTCAGCATGTCGTCGCGGACGGAGTAGATGAGGTACGGCTTGCCCTGCCAGAGCCCGATGTTCTCGACGTCGGTGCGCGACGGGCGCGGCGGCGACGACGGGTGCGAGTGGAAGACGGCGAGCTCGAAGCCGTCGTCTTCGAGGAACCAGACCTCCGGGTCGACGTCGAGCTCGAACCGATACGGCGACTCCGCTGCGTTCCGGCCGGGGACGAAGCGCTCGGCGATGCCGTCCTTGAAGACGACGAGCCCGCAGGCTTCGTTCGGGAGCTCCTCGCGGGCGTGCGCTTCCAGCAACCGCCGAACGGCGGGAGGCACTACCACCAAAGGGTGCGCTCCATCGACTTCGCGACGTCACGAGCGCCCCAGAAGTCGGCGGAGAGGTACTTCCAGCCCGCGTCCGCGAGCACGCAGACGACGACGCCTTCGTCGAGCTCCGCCGCGAGCTTCTGCGCGACGTGGACGGCGGCGCCTGCGGAGACGCCGGCAAAGATGCCTTCCTTGTCCAGCAACGCGTTGATCGCGGCGACCGACTCCTCGTTCGAGACGAGAACCTTCCGGTCGAGCTTCGACAGGTCGAGGATCGGCGGCACGTAGCCGTCCTCGAGCGAGCGGAGCCCCATCACGGGATCGCCCGGCAGCGGCTCCGCCGCGGCGACGACGAGGTCGGGGAAGCTCTCGCGCAGCCGCTCGCCCGTGCCCATCAGCGTGCCGCCGGTGCCGAGCCCGGCGACGAGAACGTCGACGCGCTCCAGCGCCTCCGCGATCTCCGCGCCCGTGCCCTCGTAGTGGGCGCGCGGGTTCGCCGGGTTCGCGTACTGGAACGGCATGAAGTAGTTCGGGTTCTTCTCCGCCAGCTCGAGCGCGAGCCGAACCGCGCCGTTCGAGCCCTGGTCGGCGGGAGAGTCGATGATCGTCGCGCCGTAGAGCTGCAGCAGCCGCCGCCGCTCCACCGTCGCGTTCTCGGGCATCACGCACGTCAGCGGATAGCCCTTCAGCTTCGCGATCAGCGCGAGCGAGATGCCGGTGTTGCCGCTCGTCGGCTCGAGCAGCTCGCGGCCCGGCTG
Organism: uncultured Actinomycetes bacterium; assembly: GCA_963718385.1. Lineage (GTDB taxonomy): Bacteria > Actinomycetota > Thermoleophilia > Gaiellales > Gaiellaceae > Palsa-739. Next base: position 920,699 of record CAVQZE010000003.1, on the reverse strand, counting down.
GAGCTCGCCCGAGGCCTCGGCGGTCTCGATCATCAGCTTCGCGACGCGGTCCTTGATCGAACCGGTCGGGTTCTGGCCCTCGAGCTTCGCGTAGATGCGCACCGTCGCCTTCGGCGTCATGCGCTGCAGCTCGACGAGCGGCGTGTTGCCGACGAGGTCGAGCAGGCTCGGCGCGACCGCGGTGCTGGAACCGCCCGCCATCGCCGGCAGCAGGATCACCGTCGCGCCGTCGCCGACCGCCGTCTCCATCCCGTCGAGCGTGCGGACGTCCTCGCCCTCGACGTAGACGTTCACGAACGGCGCGATGTCGCCGTCCTCGACGAGCTGCGTGCGCAGCCCGGGGAAGCGGTCCATGAGGTTGTCGAGGACCTCGCGCACGGTGCCGCCCTCGGCGGACACCTGACGCTCGCCCCCGACCTCGGCGCGCAGCGTCGGCGGGATACGGATCGTCGCGCTGCTCATGCGTGCGCCGCGTTCCCCTGGCAGAACTCGACGTAGTCGACGTACTCGGTGATCGTCGGGTTCTCGCCGCAGACCGGGCAGTTCGGGTCGCGGCGGAGCGTGACCTCGTTGAACTCCGTCTCGAGCGCGTCGAAGAGGAGCAGCCGGCCGGCGAGCGACTCGCCGACGCCGAGGCAGAGCTTCAGCGCCTCGCTCGCCTGGAGCGAGCCGATGATCCCCGGCAGCACGCCGAGAACGCCGCCTTCGGCGCAGCTCGGCGCGAGCTCCGGCGGCGGCGGCTGCGGGAAGAGGCAGCGGTAGCACGGACCCTCGTGCGGCTTGAAGACGGTGACCTGGCCCTCGAAACGGTAGATCGAGCCGTGGACGAGCGGAATGTTGTGCCACACCGCGGCGTCGTTCACGAGGTAGCGCGTCGGGAAGTTGTCAGCGCCGTCGACGATCACGTCCCAGCCGTCGGCGAGAATCCGCTCGACGTTCTCCGAGGTGAGCCGCTCGAGGTACGGGATCACGTGGACGTCGGGGTTCAACGCCTGAATCGTCGCCTTGGCCGACTCGGCCTTCCAGTCGCCGAGCGTCTCGGTCGAGTGCGCGATCTGGCGCTGGAGATTCGACGCGTCGACGCGGTCGTCGTCGACGATCCCGAGCCGGCCGACGCCGGCCGCCGCGAGATAGAGCGCCGCCGGCGAGCCGAGCCCACCTGCGCCGATCAGCAGCACGCGCGAGTCGAGCAGCTTCAGCTGGCCCTCCTCGCCGACCTCGGGGATCAGGAGGTGGCGGCTGTAGCGCGCGCGCTTCGTCTCGTCGAGCGAGCGCGGCAGCTCGACGGGGAAGCCGTTCCGCTTCCAGTCGGTGAAGCCGCCGGCAAGCGAGGCAGCGTGCTCGTAGCCGAGCTCCTGGAGCGCCTTGGCGGCGAAGGCCGAACGGCTGCCGACTGCGCAGTAGAGAAGCACGGGCCGCGACTTGTCGGGCGCGGCGGTCTCGATGCGCGACTCGAAGTAGCCGCGCGTGACGTGGACGGCGCCGGGAATGTGGCCCTCATTCCACTCGTCGTGCTCGCGGACGTCGACGAGGAGCGGCGGCTCGGGGCCGTCGAGGAGCGCGCGCGCTTCGGCGGCGCTCACCTCGTCGATCTCACTTTTCACCTGCTGGAGCAGTTCGCGATAGCTCGGCATGACTTTCCTTAATATAGCGGCGCGTACCGGGTCAAGGGCGTTGCCGGTACATTCGGCCCGTGATTGCCGCCGCCGAGGGGGGTCGGCCCGAACGGACGCGTGTCGTCGGCGTCGTCGCGCTCGTGGCTCTGGCCGCGGTCGTCGCGACCGTCGGGGCCACGCTGATCCAGACGCGCGGCGAGCACACGACGGTGCCGGGCGCGGTGACGAAGGCGCGGGCCGGCGCGCCGCCGCTCTGGCTCGACTTCGGCGTCCGCGAGCGATGCCGACGCTCGTTCGCTTGCCCGCGCCGAGAGCCTCTACAGCCACGGGAACCGGGCCGCTGCGGAGAAGGTCTTCGCCCGCTCCGACTCGCTCGACGGACAGATCGGCGCCGCGTTCGCCCGCTGGCCCGACGGCACGCCTCGACACGATGAAGCAGCTCGTCGCCGCGCATCCGCAGAGCTCGCTCGCGCTGCTCCACCTCGGCTGGGCGCTCTACTGGACGGGACGGAACGCGGACGCGGTCGCGGCGTGGCAGCGCGCGGCGAAGGCCGAGCCCGACTCGCCCGCGGCGGTCGACGCGCAGACCGCGCTCCATCCGTCGATGGCGCCGGGGCTGCCGTTCATCGTCACCGGCATCGCGCCGCCGCGCGCGGTGCAGACGCTGCCTGCGGCGCAGGAGCTCGCCGTGCTCGCGCGCGCCGCGGCGCGGCCGAACGCGAACGCGAAGCTCCTCTACGGCGTCGCGCTCTGGAACCTCAAGCGTCCGGTCTCCGCGCAGCGCGAGCTGAAGGCTGCCGCCGCGCTCGCGCCGAACGACGCGACGGCGCGCACCGCCGCAGCAGTCGCCGCGTTCACGAAGAGCAACCCGGTGCGCGCGTTCGGGCAGCTCGGACCGCTCACCGCGCGTCTTCCCGCATGCCGCCGGTCGTTCGCCTCCATCTCGGCTTGCTCCTGATCTGGACGGGGCAGGTGGCGAAGGGCGAGCACCAGCTTCGGCTCGCGATCGCACAGGGTCCGAAAACTCCGTACGGGAGACAGGCGAAAGCGCTACTTGTACGTCTAACCAGCAATGGGACCAGGTAGGAGAAAGATGAGCCGTTCGGCCTATGGCGGCACGTCCGGCCCGCATGGCACAGTGCGGCATCTTCGACAGGGGGAATTCGCGTGAGCGCAGGGGTTGAGGGGAGGAGCGTCCGGGAAGTCGCGGACATCCTCGAGACGGACGAAGCGCGAAATCTGCTCGAGACGGCGCAGGCCGCGGGGACGGTGAGCGCGGACGAAGTCGCGCTCGCGCTCGACGAGCTCGACCTCGAGCCGGCGCAGATCGACGACGTCTTCCGCGCGTTGGAAGAGCTGCAGATCGACGTCGTCGGCGTCAGCGAGCCGGAGTTGGAGAAGGAGGTCGTCCAAGAGGCGGCGCGCGAGGTCTCGACCGACTCGCTCCAGCTCTTCCTGAAGGACATCGGCAAGGTCGACCTGCTGACAGCGGCGCAGGAGGTCGAGCTGGCGAAGCGCATCGAGCGCGGCGACCACGGCGCGAAGCAGGAGATGGTCGAGGCGAACCTCCGCCTCGTCGTCTCGATCGCGAAGCGGTACCGCAACCAGGGTCTCCCGTTCCTGGATCTGATCCAGGAGGGGACGATCGGCCTCGTTCGCGCCGCCGAGAAGTTCGACTACCGCAAGGGCTTCAAGTTCTCGACGTACGCGACGTGGTGGATCCGGCAGGCCGTTGCGCGCGCGCTCGCCGACAAGGCGCGCACGATCCGGATGCCGGTTCACGTCGTCGAGAAGCTGAACAAGATCGTCCGCTCCGAGCGCAAGCTGCGCGCCGAGCTCTGCCGCGAGCCGACGCCGGAGGAGGTCGCGCGCGATCTCGACCTGCCCGTCGACGAGGTCGAGCAGATCATGCGCAGCGCGCAGACGCCGGTCTCGCTCGAGAAGCCGGTCGGCGACGAGGAGGAGTCGGAGTTCGGCCACTTCCTCCAGGACGAGAACGTCCCGCTCCCGGACGAGGCCGCCGAGGTGGCGATGCGCAAGGAGACGCTGCGCAAGATCCTCTCGACGCTCTCGCATCGCGAGCGCCGCGTGCTCGAGCTCCGCTACGGCCTCGACGGCGAGCATCCGCGCACGCTCGACGAGGTCGGCCGCACGTTCAACGTCACGCGCGAGCGGATCCGCCAGATCGAGAATCAGTCGCTGAAGAAGCTCCGCGCCCTCGCGGACTCGCACAGCCTCAAAGACGTCGCGTAGCCGGCACGCCGCCGGGCGAGCGCGTCTCTTCGAGCCACGTCCCGGTGCCTGGCACCAGGACGTGGCCGTCCGGGCGCCTGACCATTTGGGACGACCGGCTGATCGCGGCTCGGCAAACCGGTTCGCGCGTGCGTCCTGTCTCTTGGAGCCACGTCTCGGTGCCTGGCACCAGGACGTGGCCGTTCGGGTCATGCGGCGCGAAGCGTCCGGCTCGCGAAGGCTTCGATCGCGGCACGGATTCCTGCCGGGTCGAGACCCTGTCCGGCGCGGTGCTCGTCCGGGGTGCCGTAGCGATGGAGCTCCGGGTTCTCGACGCCGAGGGCGAAGAGCCGGTGCGGGCGGTCGACCAGCGTGCGCGCGACCTCGGCGGCCGATGTGCCCGCGAGCGTCGGCTCGACGAGAACGACGTCCGTGCCGCCGAGCGCGGCGCGGAGGCCGGCGCGGTCGAACGGCCGCACCGTCGAGAGGTACGCAACCGTCACGTCGATGTCGGCTGTCGCCGCGAGCGTCGCGTCGAGCATCGGGCCGACCGCGACCACGAGCGGCGCGGTCTCCGAGCCGCGGCGCAGCACGTTCAGCGTCGTGCCGTCGTGGGCCTCCGCGTTCGAGCCGAGCTCGAGGCGGATGTAGACGCGGCCGTCGTGCGCGAGCGCGCGGCGGAACGCCGGCTCCACCTCGTCGGCGTGGCCGGGAATCTCGATCGTCCAGCCGGGCAGAGCGGCGACGACCGCGACGTCCTCCGGCGCCTGGTGCGTGCGCCCCGACGCCGACGCGTCGAACGAGCCGCCGATGCTGACGAGCACCGCGCCGAGATCGTTGTGCCCGAGGTCGAGCTTCAGCTGCTCGTACGGCCGCTCGACGAGGAACGGCGCGTACGTGTGCACGACGGGCCGCATCCCTTCGAGCGCGAGCCCGGCCGCGACGCCGATCATCAGCTGCTCGCGGATGCCGACGTTGTAGAAGCGCGGATGCGCGGACGGCATCTCGGCAACGCCGATCTCCGCGAACACCATCGCGACGCGCGGGTCGTCGTCGAGCGCCTCGGCGGCGAGGCTGTAGAAGCGCTGTCTCATCGCAGAACCTCCGCGACGACGAGGTGCGGACGCACGCCGTCGCCGGCGCGAAACGCGTTCTCGAGCGCGTCGTGGTCACGGCCGTCAACGCGCGCCGCGGTCCAGCCTTCGAGCTCGAACCGCGCGTCGATGCCGCCCGGCCAGTGATAGGTCGACGAGTGGTTGTCGACCACGACCGTCGTGAGCGAGCCGAGCTCGATCCGCCCGGCCCACTGCACGGCCTCCCAGTTGCTTCCTTCGTCGAGCTCGCCGTCGCCGACGAGGCAGTAGACCCGGCGGCCGGTCAGCGCACTGCCGACGGCGATCGCGAGCCCGTGGCCGAGCGAGCCGCTCGATATCTCCACGCCCGGCGCGAGCACGCGGTCGGGGTGGTAGCCGAGCCTCGACTGCAACGAGCCGAACCCGTCGAGCTCCTCGACGGGAAGGAGCCCCTTGGCTGCGAGCACGGCGTAGTACGCCATCGGCCCGTGGCCCTTGGAGAGGAAGAAGCGATCGTCGGCGCCGAGGATCCGGTCGTAGAGGACCCAGAGCACGTCGAGCGTCGAGAGCGCGCTCCAGTCGTGCTTCTCGTCGCCGGCCAGCCGATCGATCAGCGCCGGCAGATCGTCGTAGGAAAGCATCGTCGATCGTCGACATGGACGCAGCGTAGAACTTCAACTAATAGTTTAAGTCAAGTGCCGTTGAATCTGACGATCGGCGAGCTCTCCGCCCGATCCGGCGTGGCGACGTCCGCGCTCCGGTTCTACGAGCGCCGAGGCCTGATCGAATCGCAGCGCACCGACGGCAACCAGCGCCGCTACCACGGCACGGTCCTGCGGAAGGTCGCGCTCGTGCGCGCCGGCAGCGCCGCCGGGATCCCGCTGGAGCGGATCCGCGAGGCGCTCGACACGCTGCCCGCGGGCGGCCGCCGACGAAGCGCGACTGGGAGCGGCTCTCGCGCAGCTGGGCGAAGGAGCTCGACGAGCGAATCGCGACGCTCGAGGCGATCCGCGGCCGGCTCGACACGTGCATCGGCTGCGGCTGCCTGTCCTTGAAGACGTGCAGCCTGCTCAACCCGGCCGACGAGGCGGGTCGGCTCGGCGGCGGTGCGCACTACTTGCGTAGAGTCTCGCCTCGTGGATGACGCCTGGCAGAAGGAGCTCGCAGAGTTCATCGCGATCCCGAGCGTGAGCGCGGACCCCGCGCACCGCGAGGACGTCAAGCGCGCGGGCGAGTGGGTCTGCGACTTCATCCGCCGGATCGGCGGCACCGCGGAGTTGACGCCGTGGGGCGAGAAGGAGCTCGCGCTCGCCGACATTCCCGCGTCGGCCGGCGCCGCCGACGCGCCGACGATCCTCTGTTACGGGCACTTCGACGTGCAGCCGCCCGCACCGCTCGACCTCTGGGAGACCGACCCGTACGAGCTGACGATCCGCGACGAGTGGGCATACGGGCGCGGGATCACCGACGACAAGGGCCAGCTCTGGATCCTGCTCAAGGCGGCGCAGCGGCTCGTCGAGGCGGGCGCGCTGCCGGTGAACCTCCGCTTCGTCTGCGACGGAGAGGAGGAGATCGGTGGCATGACGATCGTCGACTTCCTTGCCGCCGACGAGCGCGGCGCCGACGCGGCGATCATCTTCGACGGCGGCATGCTCGGCATCGACAAGCCGGTGCTCGACCTCGCGACGCGCGGGCTCGTCGCATTCGACGTCACCGTCGACACGGGCGAGCGCGATCTCCACTCCGGCCTGTACGGCGGCGCCGCGATGAACGCGATCCACGTGCTGTTGCGCTGCTTCTCCGCCGTGCTCGCCGGCCCGGACGGCCGGCTGCCCGAGCCGCTTCGCCAGGGGATCGTGCCGCCGACCGCCGAGGAGCTTGCGCAGTGGGCGACGCTCTCGCCCGGCGCGGACGAGATCGCGGCGGCGGCGGCGACGGCGCTCGACGCGAACGGCCGCGGAGGAGTTCTACGTGCGGACGTGGGCCGAGCCGTCCGCCGACGTCAACGGCATCCTCGGCGGCAAGCCGGGCCTGCGGAACACGACGCTGTCCGTGCACGCGTCGGGCGAGTTCACGATCCGGCTCGCGCCGGGCCAGGACGTCGACACGATCGGCGCCGCCGCGGAGAAGCTCGTCCGCGACGCCGCGCCTGCGGGCGCAAAGGTGGGCGTCAAATGGGCCGGCGCGGCGCCCGGTCTCGTCGACCCGAGCTCGCCGGCGATCCGCCTCGGCCTCGACGCATTCGAGAAGGCGATCGGGATCCGGCCGTTGCTCACGCGGTCGGGCGGGACGCTGCCGATCATGCCGGCGCTCGAGCAGAAGGGGATCCCGGCGCTCCTCACCGGCTTCGGCCTGCCGGAGTCGAACGTGCACTCGCCGAACGAGAAGTTCCTCGTCCGCTATTTCGCGGAGGGGATCGACACCGCCGCCGAGCTCTACACGCAGCTCGCTGCGATGCCGCGCTAGGTACTCCCGAAGCCGCGGCGAATAGGGCACGATGGGCGTGCCGGAAGTGGAACAGAGCGAAGACCAGCTACGCGCCGCCTGGGCGGCGATCGCCGACCGCGACCGTCGCGGCGACGAGCTTCTGCGCCGCCGGCTGCAAGAGGTCGACGAACGGCTGGCGCGGCTCGACACGAACGAGCGGGAGCTCGCGGAGCGCGCGAACGATCTCGACCGGCGCGAGCGCGAAGTATCCGAGACCAGGCGCACGCTTCACGACCGCACCGACGAGACCGAGCGCCGCTCGCGCGAGCTCGAGGAGCGCGAACGGCACGCGAACGCGATCCTCGTGCGCGAGAACGCGCTCGTCGACCGGGAGCTCGAGCTCGCAGAGCTCGGCGCGCAGCTTCAGCAGCGGATGGAGCTCGTCATGCTGACCGAATCGACGCTCGCCGAGCGCGAGGATGCCGTCGCCGGCGCCGAGCGCCGCTTCCGCGAGCTCGATCGTCGCAGTGACGAGCTCGACGTGCGCGAGCAGAGCGGTGTGCACGCGGAGCAGCGGATTGCGCAGCGACTCGCGGAGGTCGAGCGAAGCGAGGCGGAGAGCAGCCGGCGTGCGGCGAGCATCGCCGACGAGGTTGCGCAGCTCGAGCCTCGGCTCGACGATGTCGCGCGCCGTGAGGCGCAGCTCGGTATGCGCGAGTCGGAGATGGCCGAACGGGAGCAGCACCTGTTGCGCGTGAGCACGTCGCTCGGCAAGCGCGCCGGGCGGCTCGCAAACGCCGAGGCGAAGCTGACGCACCGCGAGCGCGCGGCGCGTGAGCTGGAGGAGCGCGCGGCCGCCGTCGAGCGCCGCGCGTCGGCGGCCGAGCGGCGCGCGGGCGAGCTCGCGACGCTCTCGGCCGAGCTTCAGGAGCGCGGCAGCTGGGTCGTCGCGGCCGAGAACGCGCTCGCCGAGCGCGAGCGGCATCTCGCCGACGCGGAGACGCGGCTCGCCGCCGCCGAGGAACGGCTCGCGAAGCGGACGCAGGAACTGCTCGACCGCGAAGAGGCGGCGAGCGAGCGCGAGCAGCGTCTGCTCACCGAAGAGGAAGGCTTCGTCCGGCGCAAGGTCGGCGAACCGCCGCCCGCGTAGGCGCCGCTACGCCGTGCCGTGCGGGTGCGCGTGCTCGCAGTCGAGCCACGTGTGCCCGTACGAGCTCATCGCCGTGATGATCGGCAGGAGCGCCTCGCCCTTCGACGTCAGCTCGTACTCGACCCGCGGCGGCGACTCCGCGTAGCTCTGCCGGTCGACGATCCCTTCGGCCTCGAGCGCGCGCAGCCGCTCGGCGAGCGTCCGCGGGCTGATCCCGCTGCACGAGTGCTCGAGCTGGGAGAAGCGCCGCGGCCCTTCCGAGAGGTCGTGGACGAGCAGTGCCGTCCATTTCGCACCGATGATCTCCGCGCATGCCGCCACGCCGCACGTGGCCGAGTCATGGACGGGATTCATCGTCCGTTCCGAGGTGGCCATGACCCTAATTGTAGTCCTAGGTCAGGGCGAACGGCGCCGGGCAGGCGGCGATCTTCGGGATCGCGAAGCGGGCGATCGTCCCGAAGCCCTCCGCCGGCTTGCAGGCCTGCGCGACCCCGGCGTCGCAGGCGATCGAGAGGAAGATGAAGGCGTCCTCGATCGAGAAGCCGTGCTCGTCCACCAGCAGCTTCGCCGCCTCCTCGGCGACGAGCTGGAGCGCGTCGGCGAAGTCGTAGGCGGTGGCGTGGGGGAGCCAGCGGTCGGCGAGCTCGGTCACCGGCCACGTCGCCTGCTTGCCCTTCAGCAGGTCGAAGCGGACGTCGACCTCGCCGGCGATCTCGACGCCGGTGAAGCAGATCTCGCCGTCGCCCATCGACGCGTGCATGTCGCCGACGGCGAACATCCCGCCCGGCTGCCGCACCGGGAAGTAGATCTTTGCGCCCTTGGCGTGGAAGTGGTCGTCGAGGTTGCCGCCGTGCACGCCGGCGAGCCCGTTCGAGATCGTCTCGCCGGCGGTCGCGACGCCGACGACGCCGACCATCGGCTTCGCCGGGAACGACACGCGGTCGTTCAGCCGCACGATCCCATCCTTCACCTCGAGGATGCGCGTCACCGGTCCGTCGATCTGCGACGTGAGCTGGCCGAAGCCGGGAATCAGCGCGGCGATGCCCCACTCGATCGGGCGGATGTCGAGGATCTCGACGATCAGCGAGTCGCCGGGCTCCGCGCCCGTCACCGCCACCGGGCCGGTCGCGCCGTTGATCCGCGAGAAGTCGATCCCGGTGACGAGGTCGCTCTCGCTTCGTGATCTGCCCGGTGAAACAGTCGTTCGTCTCGAACGTGACCGTCTCACCGGGCTCGACCTCCAGGACCGGGACGAGGTCGGGGCCGAAAGCCCAGACGACCTCGTCCCGGGAGATCCTGTGCGTCATGCAGTCGGCTCGAATGCGGGCGCGCCGGGCGGCAGCCCCGCGGTGTCGTCCTGCACGTAGACGCGGTCGACGTCCTCGAGCTTCTTCGGTTTGAAGAAGACGATGTAGAGCGTCAGCAAGATGCCGGCCACCGTCCACGCGATCGCGACCCAGTTCGCATAGAGGATCGGCTTCGTGGGCGGCGTGACGTAGAACTGGTAGTAGAGCGGGAAGAAGAACAGGATGATCCCGCCGATCGGTGCGATGAGATGCAGGAGCGGATTGAACTTCGCCCGCATCTTCGTCAGGTACAGATAGATGCACCCGATGCAGATCAGCATGTAGACGAGGATCACGAGCGGCACGGCGAGTGTCGCGATGAACGAGAAGCCGATCAGCGCTCCCCATTTCCAGCCGAACGCGAGCGAGAGCACGATCGCGAACACGGTCATCCAGATGATCGCGACGTTCGGCGTCTTGAACTTCTTGTGCGTGCGTCCGAGAGGCGCGGGCGCGAGCCCGTTCCGCGCGAGCGCGTAGAACACTCGGGTCGCCGCGTTCACCGCCGCGTTCGAGTTTGCCGCGATCGAGTTGCAGATCGCGAGGAACACGAGGATCCAGCCCCAGCCCCAGAAGACCTTGCCGAGGTTGCGCCACGGATCCGCGCCGGTCGCCTGCGCGACGAAGCCGTCGAAGCCGGCACCGAACACCCACGCGTACGAGCACAGCAGATAGAAGAGCCCGATCACGAAAGCGGAGCCGACGACGGCCCGCGGGATCGAGCGCAGCGGATTCTTCGCCTCCTCGCCGAGCGGCGCCGACGCTTCGAAGCCGATGAAGGCGAGGATCGCGAACACCATTCCCTTGAAGACGCCGCTCCAGTCGCCGACGGCGTGATTCGGGTTGAACGGCTGCAGGTTCAGATCGCCGACGTTCGAGAAGATCATCCAGAGCGCGAGCGCGCCGAAGATCGCGATCTCGAACGCGCCGAGGATCACGCCCGCCGTCGTCGAGATGCGGATGTCGCGGTAGGTGAGCAGGAACACGATGACGGCCATCAGCAGCACCCAGATCCACCACTGGCCGCTGTAGTGCCAGCCGACCTCGTTCGTGAACACGTCGCTCATCGCCCAGCTGAACTCGAGATAGAGGAACGGCGCGACGAGCGGCTGGAAGCCGACGAACAACCAGGCGGTGAGGAACCCGGCCCACGGCCCGAGCGAGCGGGCTGCGTACGCGTAGAGACCGCCCGCGCTCGGGACGAGCTTCGCGAGCTGGCCGATCGCCGTCGCCGCGCAGAGGCACGCGATGAGCGCGAGCGCGACCGCGAGCGGCAGCGCCTGCTGCGCGTCCGGTACCGAGATGAAGAGCGAGTACGCAACGGCCGCCGCCGGGGCCATGTGCGTGATCGACTGGAACAGGACCTGCGGCAGCCCGATCGAGTGCTCTCGGAGATGCTCGAAGTCCTTGCCTGCGGGTTCGCCTGCCATTGCGACCTCCTTCAAGGGACCCGGATAGCCGATTTGACCACTCTCGGCCCAGGCTGCGCAACTACCCCCACGGAGGCGGGTTGTGCACCCACCGTCCGGCGACCATCGTCGCCACGACCTGGACCTCGCGCAGCTCCTCCGGCTCGCAGGCGAACGGGTCGCGGTCGAGCACGACGAGGTCGGCTGCGCGGCCCGGGACGAGCGTTCCGCGCACGCGCTCGTCGTGCGAGAGCCAGGCCGGCGCGACGCACGTCGCGTGCAGTGCCTGCTCCAGCGTCACCGCTTCCTGCGGCCGCCATGCCGGACGCTCGTCGATCGTGCGCAGCACGCCGGCGAGGACCCCGGCCCACGGGTCGAGCTCCTCGATCGGCGCGTCGGAGCCGTTCACGACGACCGCGCCGGAATCGACGAGCGAGCGGAACGCGTACGTGCCGTCGAGGCGATCGCCCCAGAAGCGCTCGGCGAGGTCGCGGTCCGACGTCGCATGCGAGAACTGCACCGACGCGGCGACGCCGATCTCTGCGAAGCGCGCGATGTCCTCCGGCGCGAGACATTGCGCGTGCTCGATGCGCGGACGCAGGCCGCGCGGCTGCCACGCGTCGCGCGTGCGTTCGAACGCGTCGAGTGCGTCGCGGTTCGCACGGTCGCCGATCGCATGCACGCCGACCGGCCAGCCGGCCTCGGCGCCTGCGCGCACGATCTCCGCGAGCTCGTCGCCGCTCGTGATCTGCACGCCGCTGCCGTCGAGCATCAATGCGGTCCGCGAGCCGAGCGTCCCGTCCATGAAGACCTTCAGGTAACCGACGCGCAACAGCGGCGACCCGAACCCGCTGCGCAACGAAAGTGAGCTGAGCTCCGGCAGCTTCTCGTGCGGAACCGACTGCCACACGCGCAGCGACAGCGAGCCCATCTGCTCGAGCCGCTGCCACAATCCCGCCGCACCGAGCCAGCCGTCCTTGTCGTGGACGCAGGTGACGCCGCGCGTGTTCGCGAGCTTCACGCCGATGCGCATGGCGTCGACGTACTCGTCGTCGGGGACGCGCAGGTAGCGCTCCTTGAACCGCCACGCCGACTCCTCGCGGAGCACGCCGGTCGGCTCGCCGTTCCCGTCGCGCTCGACGACGCCGCCGTCGACGTCGAGGTCGCCGCCGGCAAGCGCGAGCGCGGCCGAGTTGAGCCAGAGCGAGTGGTAGTCCTTCGCGATCAGCAGTGCGGGCCGCTCGCCGGTGACCGCGTCGAGATCGTGCCGCGTCGGATCGCGCCCGTCGGGCCAGTCGCCGCTGCGCCAGCCGTGCCCGCGCAACGTTCGCCCCGCCGGCAGCGCCGCCTCCGCAACGCGCACGCGCTCGAGCGCTTCCGCGAGCGAGCCGCAGCCGTCGAGCCGCACCTCGTGCTGCGCGACCGCCCACGTCGGGAAGTGAACGTGCGAGTCGGTGAAGCCCGGAACGACGCAGCGGCCGCCGAGGTCGACCGTCTCGGGGGTCGCGAGCACCGTCTCGTGGACGCCGACTCCGCCTGCGATCCGGTCGCCCGCCACCGCGAGCGCCGACGCGAGCGGCAGCGACGGGTCGAGCGTGCGAACGACGCCGTTCTGGAGGATCATCCCCGCGGGAGCGTACTTCGAGAGGAGAGATCGTGTTCGATCACATCGGACTCAACGTGAAGGATTACGCGGCCAGCCGGGCGTTCTACGAGCAGGCGTTCGCGCCCCTCGGGTACGGCGTCGTGATGGCCTTCGAGGAGTGGAAGGCGTGCGCGTTCGGGCCGGAGGGAAAGCCCGCGTTCTGGATAGCGGAACGCGAACCCCACGGAACGGGGACGCATGTTGCGCTCACCGCGGCCGATCACGCCACTGTTGATGCCTTTCACGCCGCGGGTGTGTCAGCGGGCGGAACAGACAACGGCGGACCCGGACTCCGAGAGCAGTATCACCCGACGTATTACGCCGCGTTCGTGCACGACCTCGACGGCAACAACATCGAAGTCGTTTGTCACGGAGAGGCATGAAACCGAACAACTTCCGGGCGTCTTGATCGTCTACGGCAGTGAGGTTCTCCGGGGTCACACGGACTTGCATCGGCTGCCCCTCCGACGAAAGAATCATTCGTCGGGGGTCCGCCGGTGATGCCGTGCGATGCCCGGTCAGACCGGATTCACCCCAGCCAATGCTCACGTGGAGCACATGAAGGGAGGAAGTGGATGTCGTTTCGGAGGGTATTGATGGCGGTCGCACTCCCCGTCGCGGTCATCGCGGCGGCGATGATTGCCACCGGCGCAGGCGCTACTCCGGCCTACAAGGTCGGCCAGGCCACGCCGAACGCCGCGGTGAGCAAGTGCGGAGCCGGCACCGGCAAGAAGGCGACCGGCGCGCCGATCAAGATCGACGGCCTCGACATGCTCATCCCGGGCGTCGACTTCACCACCGTCGGCAAGATTGCCGCGGCGTACTTCGCCTGCGTCAATGACAACGGCGGCATCAACGGCCGCCCGATCAAGTACACGCTCTACACCGAGGCGCTCAACCCGGCGCAGGAAGCTGCTCTGGCCCGCAAGATGGTCCAGAGCGACAAGGCTGTCGGCATCGTCGGCAACACGAGCTTCGCCGAGTGCGGCACCAACTGGAAGTACTACAAGTCGAAGGGCTACATCGTCATCGGTGCCGGTGTGCAGGCCGAGTGCTACAGCACGCCGAGCTTCGCCGAGACGAACATGGGCCCGCGCTACAGCAACCTTGGTGCAGCTCAGGCACTGATCGGCGCCGGCGTGAAGAAGCTCGCCATCGCCTCGCCTGACACGATCTCCGCGTACGCGGACTCTGCGGTTGCGACGTACGGTGCGGCGAAGGGCGTCCAGGTCAAGATCTTCCCGACGCACCTTCCGATCACCGACGCGAACACGATCGTGCAGCAGATGTACCAGTTCGCCGGAAGCGGCGGCGGCATCATCCTCGACTTCACGCCCGATTCGGCGCCTGCTCTGATGAAGGCTGCAGAGCAGCAGGGCATCGTCAACGACGTGAAGTGGGGCTCTTCGACTCCGATTGCGAACACGCTCATGTCGAGCCAGTTCTCGCCGGCGTTCGACGGGCACCTCTGGATCAACCAGGAGTTCAGCAACATCGATCCCTCGGTCGGTCCCGACACGCGGCTGATGTTCGCGATCCTCAAGAAGTACGCACCGAGCATCGCGCCGCAGGCGTTCGCGCAGATGGGCTTCATGGACGGCAAGTTCGCGACGAACGCACTTATGAGCATCAAGGGTGCGATCACCGCGAAGTCGTACAACGCTGCGGTGAAGGCTCTGACGAATCAGAAGACGGACATGCTGTGCAAGCCGTGGTACGTCGGTAACCTCCCGTACCACATTCCGAACAACACGGACATCACGGTCGACTACAAGGGCGGCAATGTCGTCGTGAAGCAGCCGTGCTTCGAGATCACCGGCGCGACGGACAAGCCGATCCGCCAGACCCGGCTCTGGGAGAAGAAGTACCACCTGAACGGCTAAAGCCAACGAACCGAACGAGACAAGGACGAGATGACGACAGAGGGCTTCGATGCATGATCTGGTCGCGCTGAGCTTCTTCGGCGTCGACTGGATCTTCTTCAAGACCTACATCGTCCTGGGGCTGGCGCTGGGGAGCGTGTATGCGCTCTCCGGCGTCGGCCTCGTCGTCCTCTACCGGGCGACCGGCGTGCTCAACCTCGCGTTCGGCGCCGTCGGTGCGGCGGGCGCGCTGATCGCCTACTGGATGATCACGCACACGAGCTTGCCGCACTGGCTCGCGTACTGCGTCTGTGTCCTCTTCGGCGGCGTCGTCAACCTCGCGTACGGCGTCGTGCTCGGCCCCGCCTTCGCGCGGCGCGACCCGCTGGTGAAGATGATGGGCACGCTCGGCCTCGCGCTGATCCTGCTCGGGCTGATGGCGTGGCGGGCGCCCATCGGCGGCGCGTTCGCGCGCTTCCTGCCGCTGCCGAGCTCGAATCACATCTATCGCGTGCTCGGAACGGTGGTGAACCTCACCGACATCATCGCGCTGAGCCTCGCCGTCGCGATCACCGTCGGGATTACCGTTTTCCTCCGCTACACGAAGCTCGGCACGGCGATGCGCGCGCTCGCCAACGACCGCGAGATCACCGCGACGCTCGGCGTGCCCGTGCGGCGCGTCGAGGCGTCGGCCTGGTTCGGCTCCGGCCTCATCTGCGGCGCCGTCGGCCTCGTCCTGCCGGACCTGCTGACGTCGCTCGACTACTCCGCGTTGACGTTCCTCGTCATCTCCGGGCTCGCCGCCGCCCTGATCGGCCGGCTGCAGTCGCTCTGGGGGACGCTGCTCGGCGGTCTTCTGATCGGCGTCGCGCAGGCCGTCTTCGCGCCGTACGAGTCGATCACGCGCTACCGCACCGCGGCGCCGTTCGTGCTTGCGATCATTGCGCTCCTCGTCTTCTCGCGGAAGCGCGTCGTCACGATTTCCGGGACAGCACGCTGAGCGACGTGTCGAGCACGTCCGCGCCGAGCGAAAGCCGGCCCGGTGACCGTCGCGTGACCCGGACCTTCGGTCGCAGCGACGCCATTCGCCTGTCGGTGATCGCCGTTCTGCTCGCGTTCTGTCTCTTCGCGCTGCCGCACCTCGTCGGCGACGACTACCTGACGACGTTCACGAGCGTCGCGATCTACTCGGTGGTCGCGCTCGGGTTCGGCGTCCTGTACGGCAGGGTCGGGATGATCTCGCTCGGCCAGGTCGCGCTGCTCTCGATCGGCTGCTGGATCGGGACGCGGCTCGCGTTCGCGACCTCGCTTCCGTTTCCGGTGCTGCTCCTCGTCGTCGGCGCGATCACCTGTGTGCTCGGCACGCTCGTCGGTCTGCCGGCGCTCCGGCTCTCCGGTCTCTACCTCGCGCTGATCACGCTGATGTTCGCCGGCGCGACGACGATCGTGCTCTCGGCGACCGACTTCCCGAACGGCGGCCACGGATTCCTCGGGCGGACGTTGAACCCGAGCCTCGCCGGGCTTTCGGGCGTGCGGCGGCCGTCGTGGGCGGTGGGCGACATCGCGTACTACCGCTACACGGTGATCGTGTGCGGGCTGATGTTCCTGCTCGCGCTGCTGCACATCTCCGGCAAGCCGGGACGCGCCTGGGCGTCGATCCGCGAGAGCGAGCCGGCCGCGCTCGCCGCGGGCGTGAACATCGTCGTCTACAAGATGTGGGCGTTCGCGCTCGCGTCGTTCATGACCGGCGTTGCAGGATGTCTGCTCGCCGCGCAGATCGGCGTGCCGCGCGCGATCACCTTCCAGACGCAGGATTCGCTGACGCTGTCGGCGACCGCGCTGATCGGCGGCATCTTCAGCCTCTGGGGCGCCGTCGTCGCGGGGATCTTCAACCAGTTCCTGCCGTTCTTCTTCCAGGCGCAGTGGGGGATCAACACGAACTTCCTCCTGATCATCTTCGGCGCCGGCCTGCTCCAGGTGCTGCTGACCGCGCCCGGCGGCCTCGCGCAGCAGTTCCCGCGTGACATGGCGAACCTCGGCCGCCTGATCTACCGCAGCGTTCGCAAGCTCGGCGGCGGCGGGAAGAAGGACGCGGCGTGATCGCGGTCGAGAACCTCACCGTGCGCTTCGCCGGCGTCACGCCGATCGACGACATGAGCCTCGAGTTCCCCGGCGGCACGTGCGGCCTGATCGGTCCGAACGGCGCAGGCAAGACGACGTTCTTCAACGTGCTCAGCGGCTTCGTGAAGCCGGCCGCAGGCTCGATCACCGTCTTCGGCGAGAACCTGCTGAAGATGGCGGACTACAAGCGCGCGCGCTGGGGGCTGCGGCGGACGTTCCAGACGGAGCAGGCGATCGAGCAGCTCTCGGTGTTCGACAACGTCGCGATGATCCACGAGCACTCGTCGGCGAAGCGGTCGACGCGGCAGAGCGACGTTCTCGCCGCGATCGACTTCGTCGGCCTCGACGTCTCGCCGCGCGCGAAGGCAGGCTCGCTCGGCGCGGGCGAGCGGCGGCTGCTCGAGGTCGCGCGCGCCGTCGTCGGCAGCCCGCGCGTCGTGCTGCTCGACGAGCCGGCCGCCGGTCTCCCGGACGAGGAGACGGAGCATCTCGGTTCCGTGATCCAGAAGATCCCCGAGGCGTTCGGCGCGCTGACGATCCTCGTCGACCACGACATGAGCCTCGTCTCGAGCTGCTGCGCGACGACCGCCGTCCTCGACTTCGGCAAGCTGATCGCGCTCGGGCCGACCGCGGATGTGCTGCGCGAGGAGAACGTGATCGCCGCGTACCTCGGCACCGAGGACGTCGTCGCGTGAGCGGCGCCGCGCTGAAGATCGACGGCGTCTCGGTCGCGCGCGGCGGCCGGCCGGTCGTCCACGAGGTGTCGCTCGACATTCCCGCCGGTGAGATCACCGCGCTACTCGGGCCCAACGGCGCCGGCAAGTCGTCGCTCGTGCTCGCGATCGGCGGCGTGCTGCGCACGCTCGGCGGCCGCGTGCTCCTCGGTGACGAGGATCTGACGCGCCGGCGGCCGGAGTCGGTCCGCGGCGCAGGCGTCGCGATTGTCCCGGAAGGGCGGCGGCTTCTCTCCGACCTGACGGTCGAGGACAACATCAAGGTCTCGACGTACACGCTGCCGCGCGCGCAGGCGAAGGAGGGCGTCGCGTACGCGCTGGAGCTCTTCCCTGCGCTCGAGAAGCGCTGGAAGGCGACCGCGCGCTCGCTCTCCGGCGGCGAGCAGCAGATGGTCGTGCTCGCGCAGGCGCTCGTATCGCGCCCGCGGGTGGTCGTCGTCGACGAGCTCTCGCTCGGGCTCGCGCCGGTGATCGTCAAGCGGCTGATGCCGACGCTGCAGGCGGTCGCACAGGACGGCGTCGGGATCCTGCTCATCGAGCAGTTCGCCCACGTCGCGCTCGGCGTCGCGAACACGGCGTACGTGATCGAGGGCGGACGGATCCGCGACCACGGCACGGCGCAGGAACTGCGGGACAACCCCGAGCGCCTGCATTCCGCGTACCTGCTCCGCGAGCACGTCGCGACGGTCGACGCGCCGCCCAGCGAAACAGCGTAGATTCGCGCACATGGCGCTGAAGACCCTCGACGAGGAGCGCGCGGGTGCCGTCGAGACGCTGTGCGAGCTCATGGTTCCCGGCTCGGGAAGCGTTGGGCCGGTCGTCTACGTCGACGCCGCGCTGACGGGGATGCCGCCCGGGATGCGCGAGTTCGCGCTCGCCGCGATCGACGCGCTCGCACCCGCGGCGGCGCAGGGCGCGGACGCGCTCGCCGCGCAGGCGCAGACGCCGGAGTTCGGCTTCGTCCGTGCGCTCGCGATCGAGGCGTACTACAGCGACTTCGTCGCACCGGGGAAGAACGGGCCGGGCGCGTACGAGGCGATCGACTTCAACTCGCCGCTGGCGACGCGCGTCGCCAAGGACTGGTCGTACATGGGGATCGCGTGAAGGACAGCGTTCGACGTCGTCGTCGTCGGTTCCGGCGCGGGCGGCGGTGTCGTCGCGGGCGAGCTCGCGCAGCGCGGCCGCGACGTGCTCCTGCTCGAGGTCGGGCCGCATCTCACCGCGGCGGACTTCACGCGCTGGGAGTCGAAGGCGACGCACGATCTCTTCTGGCCGCTGCGGCTCGCGCCGGACAGCCTCGGCGGACTGGTCGCGTTCCTCGCCGGCCGCTGCGTCGGCGGGACGACGACGATCAACACGAAGGTCGCGCTGCGCGCGCACGAGCGCGACGTCGCGAAGTGGCACGACGCGACCGGGCTCACGAACGACGACGGCGCGCCGTTCACCGCGTCGCAGCTCGCGCCGTATTACGACCGCGTCGAGCAGGTGCTCGGCGTGCGCGAGCGGGCCGACTGGCTGAAGAGCGTCCACACGGTGGAGCGCCGGGTTCAAGGCGCTCGGCGCCGAGCTCGAGCCGGTGCACTGCGTACACCGACGTGAACTGCATGCGCTGCGGCTCGTGTATCCAGGGCTGTTCGACGAATGCCGGCAAGTCGACGATGAACACGTACATCCACGACGCGTGGGTGCGCGGGCTGCTCGAGCTGCGCGCCGAGGCGAACGTCGAGCGTGTGCTCGTCGAGGACGGCGAGGCGACGGGCGTCGAGTACGTCGACGCCGGCGGCGCTCGGCACACCGTTCGCGCGGGC
Source organism: uncultured Actinomycetes bacterium (assembly GCA_963718385.1). GTDB lineage: Bacteria > Actinomycetota > Thermoleophilia > Gaiellales > Gaiellaceae > Palsa-739. Next base: position 901,276 of record CAVQZE010000003.1, on the reverse strand, counting down.
GCGGTCGTCGTCGCGTGCGGCGCGCTGAACACGCCGCAGCTGCTGCTGCGCTCCGGCCTGCGCGGCGAGGCGATCGGCAAGAACCTCGGCCTGCATCCGGTACGGCTCGTCTACGGCCTCTTCGACGAGCCACAGGACGCGCACATGGTCTATCCGATCAGCGCGCATTGCATGAAGCACCAGCACGACGAGGACGGCGGCTACGTGCTCGAGGCGTCGACGATCCAGGACCCGATCTCGTTCGCGACGACGCTCTGCGACGAGGACGGGCCGATGTGGGGTCAGAAGCTCGTCGACGCGGTCAAGCAGTTCCGCCACTGGAACGGCATCCTCGCGATGGTCAACGACGAGAACAACGCGACGGTCGTCGTCGACGACGACGGGATGGAGCGGTTCGACGTCGATTTCAACGAGCGCGAGCGGAAGCGGCTCGACGACGCGTTCGCGTTCAGCCGCGACGTGCTCCTCGCCGCCGGCGCGAAGCAGGTCTGCTGGACCGGCATCGCGTCGACGCACGTGCAGGGCAGCTGCCGGATGGGCGACGACCCGGCGCGCTCCGCCGTCGACCGGAACGGCGAGCTCCACGGCGTGAAGCGGCTCTACGTCGGCGACAGCTCCGTCATCCCGCGCACGCTGTCGGTGAATCCGTCGCTGACGATCATGGCGCTCGCAACGCGGCTCGCGGATCACTTGCACGCGGATCCGAACGGCTATCTCGCGGCGGCGTGACGGCGCTTCTCGAAGGCAAGGCCGGCCTCGTCACCGGCGCGGCGAGCGGCATCGGCCGCGCGTGCGCGATCCGCTTCGGCGCGGAAGGCGCGTCGGTCGTCGTCTCCGACCTCGAGAGCTCGCGCGCCGGGGGAGAGGAGACCGTCGCCGCGATCGTCGCCGCCGGCGGCACCGCGGAGTTCTTCCCGTGCGACGTCGCGGAGGAGCCCGACTGCGAGGCGCTCGTGACGCGCGTCGTCGAGCAGTACGGCTCGCTCGACTTCGCGCACAACAACGCAGGCATCGGCGTGCACGCGCTGTTCGCCGACACGCCGACGGAAGATTTCGACCGCACCGTCGCGGTCAATCTCCGCGGTACGTTTCTCGGCATGAAGCACCAGATCCGGCAGATGCTGCGCGGCGAAGGCGGCTCGATCGTCAACACGTCGTCGAACGCCGGCCTGCACGCCGTGAAGTTCCTCAGCGCGTACACCGCGACGAAGCACGGCATCGTCGGGCTGACGAAGAACGCCGCGGTCGAGTACGCGAACGACGGCATTCGCGTCAACTGCGTCTGTCCCGGTGCGATCATGACGCCGTTGATGTTCGAGCAGACCCCGGAACGGCAACAGGAGATCCTCGCGCCGCAGGCGATGAAGCGCGCCGGCACGCCCGAGGAGGTCGCCGCGGCGGTCGTGTGGCTCTGCTCGGACGAGGCGTCGTTCATCACCGGCGTCGCGATGCCCGTCGACGCCGGCTCGGTCGCGTGGTAGGCGCAGGGGAACCCAGGGTTCCCCTGCGGGACCCCTCCTTCGGCGCTCGTGGCCTGCGTGGTCGTGCGCTACGGCGAGAGCGCGGTCTCGCCTTCGCGCGTCGAGACCGCTCGTCACTCAGAGCGGTGTTGACAGAGCGCGATGCCGTGCGCGCGGTGGTGGCCTCCGGCCATCCCCGCACGCATGAGGTCGCCTACGCCCAACGCGCCTTTCGGCCGCGTTGGTCTCCGGCCTGGATCGCACGAGGGTCGAGCCGGTGAACGACCGGCAGATCTCACCCGGCGACGTCCTCTGGAATCCGCCGGCGGAGACGGAGAAGCCGACCGAGCTCGGGCGCTATCGCGAGTGGCTCCGGACCGAGCGCGGGCTCGACTTCGCGGACTACGGCGAGCTCCACCGCTGGTCGGTGACCGACCTCGAAGAGTTCTGGGGCTCGCTCTGGGACTTCTTCGAGATCCGCGCGCACACGCCGTACGAGCGCGTGCTGGGCTCGGATGCGATGCCCGGAGCGGTGTGGTTTCCCGGCGCGACGCTGAACTACGCGGAGCACATGCTCGGCCGCGACGACGACGTGGACAAGGTCGCGGTCGTTGCGCATTCGCAGTCGCGCGATCCGATCCAGCTCACCTTCGCCGAGCTTCGCGACCAGGTCGCGCGCGCCCGCGCCGGGCTGCAGCGGCTCGGCGTCGGCCCCGGCGACCGCGTCGTCGGCTACCTCCCGAACATCCCGGAGACGCTCGTCGCGTTCCTCGCGACGGCGAGCCTCGGCGCGATCTGGGCGACGACGCCGCCGGAGTTCGGCGTGCGCAGCGTCGTCGACCGGCTCGGCCAGCTCGAGCCGAAGGTGCTGCTCGCGGCGGCCGGCTACCGCTACGGCGACCGGTTCATCGACCGGCGCGACCAGGTCGCCGAGATCCGCGAGAAGCTGACGTCGATCGAGACCGTCGTCCACGTCCCGTACGTCGGCGGCCCTGACGACGAGTTGCCCGACACGCGCGAGTGGAGCGAGCTCGTCGCCGAGGCCGGGCCGCTCGAGTTCGACCCGTTCCCGTTCGACCATCCGCTCTGCGTGCTGTTCTCGTCCGGCACGACAGGCCTGCCGAAGGCGATCGTCCACGGGCACGGCGGCCTTCTCATCGAGCAGCTGAAGAACGACGTGCTGAGCTGGGACCTCCGCCCCGACGACCGGCTCTTCTGGTTCACGACGACCGCGTGGATGATGTGGAACGCGCTCGTCTCGGTCCTGCTCACGCGCGGCTCGATCGTGATGATCGACGGGAACCCCGGCTGGCCCGATCTCGGCTTCCAGTGGCGGCTCGTCGAGGAGACGAAGGCGACGTTCTTCGGACTGAGCCCCGCGTTCGCGATGGCGTGCCGGAAAGACGGCCTGACGCCGGGGCGAGACCTCGACCTCTCCTCGGTGCGCATCGTCTGCGCCGCAGGCTCGCCGCTGCCGATGGAGGGCTACGCGTGGCTCTACGAGCAGTTCGGGCGGGACATGTTCCTGAACAACGGCAGCGGCGGCACGGACGTCTGCACGGGGATCGTCCAGGGCTACCCGATGCTGCCCGTGTATGCGGGGAAGATGTCGGCGCCGTGCCTCGGCGTCGACGCGGTCGCGTTCGACGCCGACGGCAACGAGGTCGTCGACGAGCTCGGCGAGCTCGTGATCCGGCGGCCGATGCCGTCGATGCCGGTGAAGTTCTGGAACGACCCGGACGGCGCCCGCTACCGCGCCGCGTACTTCGAGTTCTATCCCGGCGTCTGGCGCCACGGCGACTGGATCCAGTTCGACGAGCACGGTGCGTCGTTCATCACCGGCCGCTCCGACGCGACGCTGAACCGCGGCGGCGTCCGTCTGGGTACGAGCGAGCTGTACGGCGTCGTCGAGGAGTTCGACGAGGTGCTGGACAGTCTCGTTGTGCACCTGGAGGCGACCGACGACCTGCTCCTGTTCGTCGTCCTCCGCGACGGCGTCGAGCTCGACGACGAGCTGAAAGCGCGGATCTCCGACGCGCTCCGGACCGGGCTCTCGCCGCGGCATCGCCCGGACGACATTGTCGCCGTGCCCGCGATCCCGCGCACGATGACCGGCAAGAAGCTCGAGCTGCCCGTGAAGAAGATCCTCACCGGCTCCGCGGTCGCCGACGTCCTCAGCCGCGACGCGCTCGTCGACCCGAACGCGATCGAGCCGTTCGCCGCCTACGCGCACGCGCGCGAGACCACCCGCTAGTGCCCGGTCTCGACCACGCGCTCGTCCTGACCGACGATCTCGACGCGACGCTGTCCTTCTATTGCGACACGCTCGGCTTCACCGTCGCAGCGCAGCGCCCGCAGTTTCCGTTCTCCGGGTACTGGCTCGAGTTCGACGGCGTCGTCTGCCTCCATATCGCCGACCGGGGCGAGTACGAGGCGAACGCCGCCGCGATTGGCCTCGCGACGGCGGGCGGCCCGGTCGACCATCTCGCCTTCCGTTACGGGGACGACCCGGCGCTCGCCGCCCGGCTCGAGGCGGCCGGGGTCGCCGCAGTCCGCAACGAGGTTCCGGGCGCCTTCACGCAGCTCTTCGTGGTCGACCCGAATGGGCTTCGGGTCGAACTAAACCTCGGCTGAGACGTCGAACTGTGCACTGACCGTCAACTCGACGGCCACCACTGTGCGCAGGTTGCGAAGAGTCGGACCGTTGGACACGACCAAGATATTCCGTGGGTCTCCTCGGCCGGTGTCGACCGAAAGTCGACGCGTGTCGTGGAACGCCACGGAACCCTGCTGCTGCCCAGTGGGAAGCGAAGGAGGAAGGAGGCTCGAACCCGCATGAAGTCTTTGAAGCGAAATCGTCTCGGACGCCTTGCGCTCGTCGTCGGCGTCACCGCGCTCGCATCCGCGGTTGTGGTCTCGACCGCTGTCGGCCGCCCGTCGGCCGGAGGCGGTTCGGTCACGAACTACCTGAAGTACACCGGCGGCAAAGCCGGCAAGGCGAACCCGAAGCTCTCGCCCGTCGTGATCGGAGCGCTCAACACGCAGGGCGGCCAGGTGCTCGTCGGTCCGAACTGGACCAAGGGCGCAGAGCTCGCCGTGAAGTACATCAACACGTACCTCGGCGGCGTAAAGGGTCACCCGGTCAAGCTCAGCGAGTGCTTCACGACGTCCGCTGAGGAAGAAGGGACGAAGTGCGGCCAGCAGTTCGCGAACAACAGCAAGGTCCACGTCATCCTGTTCGGCGCCGTGGCCGTCGGCAACCAGTCGTTCTACGCCGCGATCGGCGGCAAGAAGCCGATCGTCAGCGGCGTCGCACTGCTGCCGGTCGACGCGATCCAGAAGAACGAGTTCGCGCTCTTCGGGACGAACGACTCGGTGCTCGGCCCGTGGGGCACGTTCGGCAAGACGGTGCTGAAGGCGAAGACGGCCGCCGTCATCTATCCGCAGATCCCGGGCATCGACTACGGCGCCAAGGTCGAGAAGCAGAGCCTCGACTCGGCCGGCATCACGACGAAGCTCGTCGGCTTCGATCCGAACGCGACCGACCTCACCGGCCCGCTCACGGCAGCCGGTGCGCAGACCGCGGACATGGTCGTTCCGCAGAGCGACGCCGGGCACTGCGCCAACGTCGCGAAGACGCTGCAACAGCTCGGCGTCTCGGGCACGAAGACCGTGTCGAACCCGCTGTGCCTCAGCGGCCAGGTCGCGGCCGGGCTCGGCGGCGACCTCGCGCCGTGGGTCTACGGCATCGCGTCGTCTCTCGCGGGCGACGCGTCCGATCCCGCGGTCGTCCCGTACAACCGGGCGATGAAGGCGCTCGGCCAGACGGCGCTCGCGCAGGACGCGTGGGTCATCGTCTCGTGGGGTCAGGTCCTCACGACGGTGAAGATGCTGAACCAGCTCGGCCCGAACGCGTCGGCCGCGAAGCTGACGGTCGCGCTCCGGAACTTCAAGGGCCCGCAGGCCCTCGGGGCTCCGAGCCTGCAGTGCGGCAAGTACAAGGCAGAGCCGGCCGCCTGCAATGACCAGACGCAGTTCTTCCAGTACCAGGGCAAGGGCGTCTTCAAGCGTCTGACCGGCTGGCTCCGGCCGCCGGCGGGCTTCAACCCCGGAGGCTAGGGGCGTTCTTGCAGTAGGGACGGGGCCGCGGAGCGCGGCCCCGTCCCTCTCGTCCTCGTATGGACGCGCAGCAACTTCTCCTCTTTGCCCTTCTCGGCCTGGGCGCCGGATCGCTGATCGCCGGGATCGCGCTCGGCATCGTCCTCCAGTACCGCGGGTCGGGAATCATCAACATCGCGACCGGCGCGATCGCGATGGTCGGCGGCTACGCGTTCTGGTCGCTGAAGACGGGCATCTACGGCTGGGACGCTCCGACGTGGGCGGCGCTCGTGATCACGCTCGTCGTCCTCCTCGTGCTCGGACTGGTGATCGAGTACCTCGCCTTCCGGCCGCTGCGTACCGGCTCGCCGCTCGCGAAGCTCGCCGCGTCGCTCGGCGTGCTGCTCGTCGCGCAGGCGTCCGTCTCGCTCGCGTTCGGGATCGGAAGCAAGCCGCAGCCGCCGGTGCTGCCGCGCGGGCTCGTCACGATCTTCGGGACGTCGGTCCCGGTCGACCGGCTGATCCTGCCGGGAATCGTGCTCCTCGCGACGCTGCTGCTCTGGCTTCTCTACAAGCTGAGCCGGTTCGGGCTCGCGACGCGTGCGGCGTCGGAGAACGAGGTCGGCGCGATGCTCCTCGGGCTGTCGCCGAACACGCTTGCGCTCGCGAACACGCTGCTCGCCACCGTCGTCGTCGGCGGTCTCGGCATCCTCGCCGCGTCGATCGTCCAGCTCGACTCGACCTCGCTGCCGCTGCAGGTCGTCCCCGCGCTCACCGCCGCGCTCTTCGCGGGCTTCACGTCGTTCTGGATCGCGGCGTTCGCGGGGCTTGCGATCGGGATGCTCGAGAACATCCTCTACTACCTCCAGACCTTCAGCTGGTTCCCGACCGACCACGGCGTCGCGATGCCGGGCGTGCAGCCGCTGCTCGTGTTCGTCCTGATGGTGATCGCACTGTTCGTGCGCGGCACGAGCCTGCCGACGCGCGGCGAGCTCGTCGAGGGGCGGTTGCCGATGGCGCCGAGCGGGCGCAACCTCGGACGGACGGCGCTGATCGCCGGAGCGATCGCGGTCGTCGCGCTGATCGTCCTCCCGTACGACTTCCGGCAGGCGCTGATCACGTCGCTGCTCGCGACGATTCTGTGTCTCTCGCTCGTCGTGATCACCGGCTTCGTCGGCCAGATCTCGATCGTCCAGCTCGCGCTCGCCGGAGTGTCGGGCTTCATCGTCTCCCACCTAGCCGTCGATCACGGCATCGGCTTCCCGTGGGCGATGCTGATCGGCGCGCTCGGTGCGACCGCGATGGGCCTGCTGATCGCGGCCTCGGCGCTGCGCGTGCGCGGCGTCAGCCTCGCGGTCGTCACGCTCGCCGGCGCCGTCGCGATCGAGCAGTTCGTCTTCCTCAGCACGACGTGGGGAGGCGGAAGCTCGAGCTCGCCCGTCCCCGAGCCGAAGATCTTCGGCCTCGACCTCGGACCCTACGGCCCGTTCCGCGGTCTCGACGGCAAGGTGCCCAGCCCGGTGTTCGGGTTCTTCGTCGTCGCTGTGACGCTGCTCCTCGGGCTCTTCGTCGCGAACCTCCGCCGCACGAGCCTCGGGCAACGGATGCTCGCGATCCGGTCGAACGAGCGCGCCGCGGCGGCGTCCGGCGTCAACGTCCGCAACGTGAAGCTCGCCGCGTTCGGGATCAGCGCCTTCATCGCCGGGATCGGCGGCTCGCTGTACGGCTACAACTTCAGCTCGGTCACGGTGACGCGCTTCTCGGCCCTGACGGCGCTGAGTTTGATTGCGTTCGCCTACGTGGGCGGCATCACGATGGTCTCCGGCGCCATCTTCGCCGGGCTCATCTCCGTCGAGGCGCTGCTGCCGTACGCGCTCGAGAAATGGTTCGGAATCGCGGGCAACTGGGCACTGCTCTTCGGCGGAATGGCGCTGATCGTGACGCTGTTCCAGAACCCGGAGGGCGTCGCCGGCGCGACCTACCGGAAACGGCGGGCGAAGAGGCGACGGCAGGAGACGAGCGCGTCCGGGACGCGGCTGTTCGCCGGCGTTGGGGAGGAGTCGTGACCAGGCGGCAGGCGTTCCTTGACAGCGTCCGCCGGGTGTCCGAAGCTTCAGCAGCGTGTCCCACATACTCGGACGCACGAGATGACTCTTCTGATCGACACCGCATCGGTTCCGGCGGACGAACGGCTGGCCTACTGGTCGGAGTCGTCGTTCGACACGTACCTGCCCGTCCAGGTCCGGAGCGCGGCGCGCGAGCGGTTCGGAGCGCAGCTGTGGGGCTACGAGCTCGGTCCGCTCAGCATCTTCCGGATCTCGGCCGCGCCGAACACGATGGTCCGCTCGTCGCAGGCGATCGCGGCGTGCGACCCGGAGTGCCTGCACATCTCCGTCGTCCTGCGTGGACAGATCAGCGCGGCGCAGGAGGGACGGACCGGCGTTGCGCGGGTCGGGGACATCATCAGCTACGAGACGTCGCATCCCGTGATCTTCCGCGCGGATCAGCCGTACGAATCGCTTGTCGTGCGGGTGCCGTGGGACCTGCTCGGAGTGCACGCCGCGCAGATCAAGACGCTCACGGCGCTCGGGATTCCCGGCCGCGAGGGCTTCCCACGCGCGGCTGTGGCGTTCCTGCGCTCGCTGATGGACGCGTTGGAGGAAGGAACGCTCGGCAACGATGACGCGCAGAACACCGTCAACTGCGTGCTCGATCTCGTCCGAGGGGTCTACTCCGGCCCCACGCAGAACGTGCTCGAGCCAACCCGCCTCCGCTCGCGCGCCGAGATCCTGCTCAACGTGCAGTCGTTCATCGAGACGAATCTCGGCGATCCCGATCTCGGGCCTGACGAGATCGCACGCGCCAGCTTCATCTCCACGCGCTACCTCCACAAGCTCTTCGAGACCGAGGGAACGAGCGTGTGCCAGTGGATCCGCGGTGCACGCCTCGAGCGCTGCCGCCGCGATCTCCTCGATCCGGCGCTGCGCCATCAGACGATCCTCGCGATCGCTACCCGCTGGGGCCTGCCCGGGCCGCAGCACTTCAGCCGCCTCTTCCGCGCCGCGTACGAGTGCTCGCCCAGCGAGCTTCGCCGCAACGGCGGTTCGTCGCAGCTACTGATCCGCGGAGCGCGCGGTGAGCGCCGTGCTCCGCGCGACGGACGTCTCGGTCAGCTTCGGCGGCGTGCACGCCGTCGTCGGCGTCGATCTCGAGGTCGGCGAAGGACAGCTCGTCGGGCTGATCGGACCGAACGGCGCCGGGAAGACGACGTTCATCGACGCGATCACCGGCTTCGTCCGCTCGACGGGCCGCGTCGAGCTCGACGGCAACGACCTGACCGGGCTGCCGCCGCACGCGCGGTCGCGGCGCGGGCTCGCCCGGACGTGGCAGTCGATCGAGCTGTTCGACGATCTCAGCGTGCGCGAGAACCTCCGCGTCGCAGGGCATCACCCGTCGATCTGGCGCCTGCTGCGCGAGTCCGTCACCTCTCCCCGGTCCGACGACGGCGAGGCCGGACCGGTGCTCGAGCTGCTCGGCCTGGAACCGGTCGCCGACGAGCTCCCGACGGATCTGTCGCAGGGCCAGCGCAAGCTCGTCGGGATCGCACGCGCGCTCGTCGCGAAGCCGCGGCTCGTGCTCCTCGACGAGCCGGCGGCCGGTCTCGACACGGGCGAGAGCGCGGAGCTGGGACGGCGTCTGCGGCGGCTGGCGGACACGGGACAGTCGATGCTGCTCGTCGACCACGACATGGGACTCGTGCTCGGGATCTGCGACGAGGTCGTCGTGCTCGAGTTCGGCGAGGTGATCGCGCGGGGCGAGCCAAGCGTCGTCCGCCGTGACGAGCGCGTGATCGCCGCGTACCTCGGCAGCGCGGCGGCCGGGCTCGAGGCGGAGGTGCTCGAGGGTGGCTGACGCAGTTCTCGCGATCGAGGGTCTGACCGCGGGCTACGACGAGGCCGCGGTGATCCGCGACGTCAGCCTCGACGTCGCGCCGGGCGAGGTCGTCGCGCTGCTCGGGCCGAACGGCGCGGGCAAGACGACGACGCTGCGCGCGATCTCCGGTCTCGTGAAGCCGATGGGTGGCCGCGTGCTGCTCGACGGCGGCGATCTCGTACGCATCTCGCCGAGCGCGCGCGCCCGCCGCGGGCTCGCGCACGTTCCGGAAGGCCGCGGGCTCTTCTTCGGCCTGACGGTTGCGGAGCACTTCAAGCTGATGCACCGCGGCGAGACGATCGACACCGACCTCGCGTACGAGTACTTCCCGAAGCTCGAGGAGCTGCAGGACCGGCGCGTCGGCCTGCTCTCCGGCGGCGAGCAGCAGATGCTCGCGGTCGGGCGCGCGCTCGCGCGGCAGCCGCGGGTGCTGCTGCTCGACGAGCTGAGCCTCGGGCTCGCGCCGGTGATCGTCGAACGGCTGCTGCCGGTGGTGCGCCAGTTCGCGCAGGAGCGTCACTGCGCGGTGCTGCTCGTGGAGCAGCACGTGCACCTCGCGCTCGAAGTCGCCGACCGGGGCTACGTCCTCACGCACGGCGAGGTCTCGCTCAAGGCCGACGCGGCGCGGCTGCGCGCCGACCGCCACCTGTTGGTCGCGAGCTACCTCGGCGAACAAAGCCATGAAACGACAACGGAGGGGAAACCATGAGCCAGCGGAGTCTTGAAGATCTGCTCGCGTCCGCCGCGAGCCCGGTCGAGCTGCTGCGCAACTCGCAGGCCGGACCGAACGCCTATCCCGGAGTCCCCGCCGAGTACACGAACTGGCGGGACGAGACGCTGGCGTGGCAGCGGACCTGCGTGCTCTTCAATCAGAGCTACCACATGGCCGATCTCGCAGTCACCGGCCCCGATGCGGAGCGGCTGCTCTCCGATCTCGCCGTCAACAGCTTCAACGGCTTCGTCGTCGACAAGGCGAAGCACTTCGTGCCGTGCACGCCGGAGGGCTTCGTGATCGGCGACGTGATTCTGTTCGCGCTCGCGGAGAGCTCGTACAACCTCGTCGGCCGCGCGCCTGCGCTGAACTGGATCACGTTCCATGCGGAGACCGGCGGCTACGACGTCGAGGTCGCGCTCGACCAGCGCACCGCGCTGCGGACCGACGGGCGGCGGAAGTCGTACCGCTTCCAGGTGCAGGGCCCGAACGCGATGCAGGTGATCGAGAAGGTGCTCGGCGCAACGCCGCCGGAGCTGAAGTTCTTCACCATGACGAGCGTCACGATCGCGGGGAAGACCGTGCGCGCGCTCCGTCACGGCATGGCCGGCCAGCCGGGCTGGGAGCTCTTCGGCCCGTGGGACGACGGCGACGCCGTGCTCGACGCGCTCGTCACGGCCGGCGAGGAGTTCGGGCTGCGGCAGGTCGGCGGACGCGCGTACTCGGCGAACACGCTCGAGTCGGGCTGGATCCCGTCGCCGCTTCCCGCCGTCTACTCCGGCGAGAGCCTGAAGTCGTACCGCGAGTGGCTGCCGGCCGACGGCTACGAGGGCCGCGCGTCGCTCGGCGGCAGCTTCGACGCGCCCGTGATCGAGAACTACTACTTCACGCCGTGGGATCTCGGCTACGGGAACTACGTCAAGTTCGACCACGACTTCATCGGGCGCGACGCGCTCGAGAAGATGGCCGACGGACAGCACCGTCAGAAGGTCACGCTCGCACTCGACGACGACGACGTCACGCGCACGATCGCGACGATGCTCCAGAAGAGCGACCGCGCGAAGTTCATCGACTGGCCGTCCGCGGTCTATTCGATGCACCCGTACGACCGCGTCACTGTCGACGGCGAGACGGTCGGCGTCTCGACCTGGGTCGGCTACAGCGCCAACGAGGGCAAGATGCTCACGCTTGCCGTCCTCGACGCGGAGCACGCGGAGCCGGGCACCGAGGTTACGTTCGTCTGGGGCGAGGAGAACGGCGGCACGTCGAAGCCGACCGTCGAGCGGCACGAGCAGACGGAGATCCGCGCCGTCGTCAGCCCCGTTCCGTACGTCGAGACCGTGCGCACCTCGTACGCTCCCGCAGGAGGCTGGCGCGCGGCGCGCTAGCTCGCAGCGCCGAGCGGCGTCTTGCCGAGGATCATGTCCGCGGCCTTCTCGGCGATCATCATCGTCGGCGCGTGCGTGTTCGACCGCGTGATCGTCGGCATCACCGACGCATCGACGACGCGCAAGCCCTCGACGCCGTAGACGCGGAGCTCCGCGTCGACGACGTCGCCGATCGCGCACGTCGACGTCGGGTGGTAGACGGGCTGGCAGTTCTTGCGGCCCCAGGCGAGGATGTCCGCTTCCGAGTCCGAAGCGGGGACGCTGAACGGCTCCTTCTCCACCGCCTGCAGCGCGGGCTGGGCGGCAACCTCGAGCGCCAGCCGCGTGCCGGCGACGAACGCGGCGCGATCCTCCTCGGTCGTGAGGAAGTTCGTGAGCACGCACGGCTTCGATTCCGCCATCGGCGTGCGCAGCGACACCTTGCCGCGCGCGGTCGGTTTCACGAGCACCGGCCCGAACACGTAGCCGTGGTCGTGCGGCGGCGTCAGGCCCTCGTCGTAGAAGAGCGACGGCGAGAAATGGAACTGCATGTCCGGCGCGGGGAGGTCGGGCCTGGTGCGGAAGAAGCCGCCGGCCTCCGGCAGGTTCGAGCTGAGCGGCCCGCGGCCCTCCGCGTGCAGCAGCTCGAAGTTCTCCGGCGTGTAGATCCCGAAGAGCGCGGGCACGTTGCTGATGTAGTTGAGGTTCGCCATCGCGTGATCCTGGAGGTTGCGCCCGACCGGCAGCTCCTCGCGCACCTCGATCCCGAACGGCTCGATCTCCTCGCGCAAGCCGATCCCGGAGAGCATCAGCAGCACCGGCGACTGGTACGCGCCCGCGGAGACGATCACCTCGCGCTCGGCGCGGATCGTCTCGCGCTGCCCGCGGCTGACGAGCTCGACGCCGACCGCGCGCTTGCCGTCGAAGACGATCCGCTCGACGTAGACCGAGTCGCGCACCTCGAGGTTCGGCCGCTCGAGCGCCGGATGGAGGTACGCGTCGGCGGTGCTGTAGCGCATGCCGTTGCGCTGCGTCAGCTGGAAGCGGCCGACGCCGTCCTGCTGCGCGCCGGTGAGGTCGTCGTTCGCCGGGTGGCCGGCCTGCACCGCGGCCTCGAGCATCGTGTCGACGAGCGGATGCATCGAGCGGCTGTCGGAGACGGCCTGCGGGCCGCCGACGCCGTGGTACTCGCTCGCGCCGCGCTCGTTGTCCTCGCCGCGCTTGAAGTACGGGAGGATCTCGTCGTAGCTCCAGCCGTCGGCGCCGTTCGCGGCCCACTCGTCGTAGTCGGCGCGGTTGCCGCGGAGGTAGATCATCGCGTTGATCGAGCTGCAGCCGCCGATCATGCGGCCGCGCGGGAGGTAGAGGCGGCGCTTGTCGAGCGCGGGCTCCTCGTCGCCGGTGAGGTCCCAGTCGAGGTTCGACTTGAACATGATCGGGAACATCGCCGGAACGTGGATCTCCGGCGCGGTGTCCGGCCCGCCGGCCTCGAGGAGCAGGACGCTGACGTCGGGATCCTCGCTGAGTCGCCCCGCGAGCACGCAGCCTGCCGATCCCGCGCCGACGATCACGTAGTCCGCCATGCGCGGAGCCTGTAGGCAGTTGGCACGGGAGTTGTCCAGCGGTTAGGTTGCGCTTCGATGGGCAGCGGCGACGAACTGCTCGGCCTCTACTGGACCATCTCCGGTCCGGTCGAGGTCCACGTCGGGCGGGAGTGGAGCCACTTCGACCTCCGAGACCGCTGCGCGCACGCGGCGCGGGTCGGCTTCGCCGGCATCGGGATCTGGCACGCGGACCTCGAGCACGTGCTGAGCGAGGGCAGGACGCTCTCCGACATTCGCGCGCTCTTCGACGAGTACGGCCTGCGCTACGTCGAGCTCGAGTTTCTCGGCGACTGGTTCCTCGACCCGTCGGACGAGCGGCGCGCGGTTGCGGACAAGACGCGCGCGCTCGTCTTCGAGGCCGCGGAGGTCCTGCCGGCGCACCACATCAAGGTCGGCAACCTCGCGGGCACGGAGTGCGAGCTGCCGCGGCTGATCGAGGCGTACGGCGAGCTCTGCGCCGACGCGGCGAAGCACACCGACGCGAAGATCGTCTACGAGTTCATGCCGTACGACGCCGTCGTCAACACACTCGACATCGCGCTGGCCGTCGTCGAGGGCGCGAATGCGCCGAACGGCGGTCTCGCATTCGACACGTGGCATCTCGGCAAGCTCGACCTCGCGCCCGACGACCTGCGGAGCGTTCCGCCGCGTTGGGTCTCGTGGGTGGAGCTGAGCGACGGGCCGTTCGGAATCGCCGAGGAGTGGCTCGACGAAGTGATCAACCGCCGCAAGCTTCCGGGCGAAGGCGACTTCCCGATTCGCGACTACGTCCGCGTCTTCCGCGAGCTCGGCTATGAGGGACCGTGGGGCGTCGAGGTCCTCTCCGAGGAGCTGCGCACTCTTCCGATCGACGAGATCTTCGACCGCGCGTACGCGACGAGCGCCGCGCAGCTGACGAACGACTGAAAGGAGCCTTGGTGGCCGGCAACGGACTCGACGACGAGCGGCTGGTCTGGATCTACACGCAGATGGTGCGGATCCGGGAGTTCGAGGAGCGCGTGAAGGGGACGTTCGAAGAGCATCCCGGCGTCATCCGCGGGCACACGCACCTCGCCGACGGCGCGGAGGCGTCGATCGTCGGCTCGATCGCTGCGCTGCGCGACGACGACCAGCTGCTGACGACGTACCGCTGCCACGGCTACCCGATCGCGCTCGGCACCGACACGAAGGCGATGATGGCGGAGATCTACGGCCGCAAGGACGGGCTCTGCGGCGGCTACGGCGGCTCGATGCACCTCATCGACGTGTCGCGCGGCTTCATGGGCACCTCAGGGATCGTCGGCCAGGGCATTCCGCATGCGACCGGCGCGGCCTATGCGGCGCAGATCCGCGGCAAGGGCCAGGTCGTGCTCAGCTTCTTCGGCGACGGCGCCTCGAAGCAGGGCGCGTTCCACGAGTCGATGAACATCGCGTCGCTGTGGAAGCTGCCGGTCGTCTTCATCATGGAGAACAACAACTACAACGTCGTCACGCGCTCCGACCAGGAGGACGCGAACGCCGCCGCCGGCGAGCCGCTCGCGGTGAAGGCGAAGGCGTACTCGATGCCCGGCGTGACCGTCGACGGCGGCGATCCGCTCGCCGTGCACGCGACGGTGTCGGAGGCGGTCGACCGCGCGCGCTCGGGCGAGGGGCCGACGTTCGTCGAGTCGATGGTCTACCGCCTCAGCGCGCACGGCAACCTGATCGCGCCGCCCGGCGTTCCGCTGCACTACCCGGAGCACGAGGCGGTCACGGTCTTCGGGAACGTCGAGGAGTACGAGGCCGCGAAGCGCGGCGATCCGGTTCCGCGGTTCCGCGCGCGGCTCGTCGAGGACGGCAAGCTCACCGCGGAGCAGGCCGACGAGATCGCGGCCGCCGCGAAGGCCGAGATGCAGGCGGCCGTCGACTTCGGGCTCGCGAGCCCGCTGCCGTCGGGCGAGAGCGCCGTCGAATTCGTCTACGCGTAGAAAGGAGGACCGACCATGGCACATGAGCTTCCGTACATCGCCGCGATCGAAGAGGCGATCCGCGAGGAGATGGAACGCGACGAGACGGTCCTCTACATCGGCCAGAACATCGCGACGACGGAGAACGATCCGTTCCTGAAGCAGTTCGGCTCCGACCGCGTCCGCGTGACGCCGATCTCCGAGACGGCCGAGATCGGCATGGCGGTCGGGGCTGCGGTCGCCGGCTACCGGCCCGTCGTCGAGCTCTACATGGCGGAGTTCATGCTCGTCGCGATGGACCAGGTCGTGAACGAGGCGAACCGCTTCCACTACATGAGCGCAGGCCAGGTGAAGGTGCCGATGGTGATGAAGGCCGGCTACGGCTTCACCGCCGGCTGGGCGGGCCAGCACACCGGGACGATCTACGGGATGTTCATGGGCGTGCCCGGCCTGAAGGTCGCGGTGCCGGCGACGGCCGCCGACGCAAAGGGCCTGATGACGACGGCGATCCGCGACGACAACCCGGTCGTCTTCTTCCACCACTACCTGCTGACGCTCGAGCACGGCGACGTCCCCGACGGCGAGTACGCGGTTCCGTTCGGCCAGGCGAACGTCGCGCGCGAGGGCGACGACGTCACGATCGTCGGCGTCGGCTGGACGGTCGGCCGGGCGCTCGCCGCCGCGGAGCTGCTCGCCGCGGACGGGATCTCGGCCGAGGTGATCGATCCGCGCACGCTCGCGCCGCTCGACACCGCGACGATCCTCGCGTCGGTGGAGAAGACGGGACGGCTCGTGCTCGTCGACCAGTCGACGCGCCACGGCTCGGCCGCGGCGGTGATCGCGGCGGAGGTCGCGTCCCAGGGCTTCTCCTCGCTGAAGGCGCCGATCCAGCTCGTGTGTGCGCTCGACGCGACGGTGCCGTACAGCGAGCCGATGGAGGAGTACCTGATGCCGAACGAGGCGAAGATCGTCGACGCGGTGCAGCAGGTGGTCAGCTCGCCGACTGCGGCGTAGTTCATGGCCGAGGCGGGGCTCGAAGCGCTCCGCACGATGTGGCGGATCCGCGTCTTCGAGGAGCGGGTCGGACAACTGACGCGCGCGAACGAGGTGCACGGTCTCGTGCACCTCAGCATCGGCGGCGAGGCCGTCGCCGCGGGCGTGTGCGGGGCGCTGCGTAGCGACGACCCCGTGTACAGCAACCATCGAGCTCATGGTCACGCGATCGCGAAGGGCGCACCGCTGCCCGCGGTGATGGCGGAGCTGATGGGGCGCGTCGACGGGCTCTGCCGCGGTCTCGGCGGCTCGATGCACCTCGTCGACGTGAAGCACGGGTTCCTCGGCGCCACGGGCGTCGTCGGCGGCAACGTGCCGCTCGCGCTTGGCAGCGCCCTTGCCGCGCAGCTGGCCGGCGGCGACCAGGTCGCGGTCGTCTTCTTCGGCGACGGCGCGGTCCAGGGCGGGATCTTTGTCGAGTCCGTGAACCTCGCCACGTTGTGGGGGCTGCCGGTGGTGCTCGTCTGCGAGAACAACGGCTTCGCGGAGTTCACGCCGCGTTCCGCGCACACGAACGTCGAGCGCGTCAGCGACGTCGTCGCGCCGTACGGGCTCGCGCGCGAGACCGTCGACGGCAACGACTTCGTCGCGGTGCGCGACACGTTCGCGCGCTTCCTCGCGGCGGCGCGCAACGGCGGCGGGCCGGCGCTGCTCGAGTGCCTGACGGTTCGCCTTCGCGGCCACTACGAGGGCGACCCGCAGGTCTACCGCGAGGCGCTCGCCGCGGAGGAGTGGCAGAAGCTCGATCCGATCCTGCGTCTCCAGCGGCGCGGGGTCGAGGAGGGCTGGCTCGACGACGACGCTGCTGCGCAGCTCGAGCAGGACGCGCGCGGCGAGGTCGAGGCCGCCGTCGAGCTCGCGCGCGCGAGCTCGTATCCGCAGCCCGCGCTCGCGGCGGCGCTGGTGTACGCGACGTGAGCGAGACGACGTATCTCGGCGCGATCACGGCGACACTCGCCGGTGCGCTGCGTGACGATCCGCGTGTGCTCGTGATCGGCGAGGACGTCGCCGAGGGCGGACCGTGGGGCGCGACCGCCGGGCTCGCGGAAGAGTTCGGCGTCGAGCGGATCCGCAACACGCCGATCAGCGAGGCCGCGATCGCGGGGATCGCGATCGGCGCGGCGCAGTCGGGCCTGCGTCCCGTCGTCGAGATCATGTTCATCGACTTCGTCACGCTCGCGCTCGACCAGCTCGTGAACCAGGCGGCGAAGGCGCACTTCATGTCGGGCGGCCAGCTGCGCGTGCCGATGGTGCTGCGCACGCAGGGCGGCGCCGGTCAGCGCGGCGGCGCGCAGCACTCGCAGAGCCTCGAGGCGTGGCTCACGCACGTGCCGGGGCTGAAGGTCGTGATGCCGAGCACCGCCGCCGACGCGGCCGGCCTGTTGGCGAGCGCGATCGCCGACGACAACCCGGTCGTCTACGTCGAGAACAAGACTCTGTACTTCCGGCGCGAGGATGCGGGTGACGGCGCCGCGATCCCGCTCGGGCGCGCGCGCGTCGCGCGGCCGGGACGCGACGTAACTGTCGTTGCGCTCTCGCGGCTCGTCTCGGAGTCGCTCGCGGCGGCGGACGAGCTCGCCGCGGACGGGATCGAGGTCGAAGTGATCGACCCGCGCTCGCTCGTCCCGCTCGACCTCGACACGATCGTCGAGTCGGTGCGGCGCACGCACCGGCTCGTCGTCGCGCATGAGGCCGTCGCGCACGGCGGCTTCGGCGCCGAGCTCGCCGCGCAGGTGCAGGCGGCCGCGTTCGACGAGCTCGACGCGCCGGTCGCGCGCGTCGGCGCGCCGTTCACGCCGATCCCGTTCAGCCCGCCGCTCGAGGACGCGTACCTCCCCGGCCGCGAAGACGTCGTCGCCGCCGTCCGCGCGACACTCGGCAGATAGTCCCGAGAGGCCACGTCCCGGTGCCAGGCACCAGGACGTGGCCGCGATGGACATCCCGTCCGGCGGATCGCCCTGACGAAGCCGAACCGGAGCCGGCGATCCGTCGCCGCCTCGTCCCGAACGGACACGTCCCGGTGCCAGGCACCAGGACGTGTCTGAGAGGGACGTGTTACGAGCCGGAGCCCTCGACGCGGGCGCGCAGCCCGTCGAGGTCGTACGAGAGGAGACCGGTCTCGAGCTTCGCGCGCTTCACGCGCTCGCGCTCCGCGCGCTCGCGTGACGCCGCGAGAACTTCGCCGAGCCGCGCAGCCGCGACGACCGCGGCGCCGTCTGCGTCGAGGACGATCGCGTCGCCCGGCTCGATCGTCGCCGAGCCGACCTGCACCGGAACGTCGACAGAGCCGACGATGTCCTTGTTCGCGCCGCGGATCGAGATCCACCGCGCCCAGATCGGGAGCCCGATCTCCTCGAGCTCCTCGATGTCGCGCACGGCGGCGTCGACGAGCACTGCCGCCGCGCCGCGTCCCTTCGCCTGTGTGATCAGCAGCTCGCCGACCAGGGCAAACGGCTCTGGTTCCGGCAACGTCAACACGAGCACGTCGCCCGGCTGCGTCCTGTCGAGCGCCGCGTGCACCATCAGGTTGTCGCCGGCGCCGCACACGACGGTGCGCGCCGGCCCCGCGGCACGCGAGCCGGGAACGATCCTCGTCAGCGGAATGTCGATCAGCCCGACGCGTCCCGCGGCCTCGTACACCGTGGCCGACCCGAGTCGTGCGAGCTCTGCGTAGTCGTCGCTCATGACGCGACGGTACCATCGGACGCATTGACGCTCAGCGCACTATCGCTGGACGACCTTTCGTCCCGCACCTACCGTTAGCCGCGTGAGCTCCCAACCACTGCGCGAACAGCTCCGCGCCGACGGAGCGTTCGTCGTCGCCGCGGAGCTCGTGACGAGCCGCGGCCTGATCACGGCCGACAGCGGACGAAAGGTGCTCGAGACTGCACGCGCTCTCGCGGAGGATCCGCGCATCGACGTCCTCTCGATCACCGACAACCCGGGCGGCCACGCGATGCTCGCGCCGGACACGCTCGGCACGGATCTCGTCGCGCGCGGCCAGGAGGTGATCATCCACCTCTCCTGCAAGGACTGGAATCGCAACGCGCTCGAGAGCCGCGGGTGGCAGCTCGGCTCGGAGGGGTTCCACAACGTGCTCGCGCTGTCGGGCGACTATCAGGTCACCGGGCACGGCGGCATTGCGGCGCCGGTGTTCGACATCGACTCGGTCGGTCTGCTCAGCCTCTTCTCGCAGATGAACGACGGGCTGCCGGACTCGCGCCGGCCGGACGTGCGGCTCGACCGGACGGACTTCTTCCTCGGCTGCGTCGTCACGAATCACAAGCGGCACGAGCGCGAGGTGATGCCGCAGTACTTCAAGCTCCAGAAGAAGCTGCGCGCGGGCGCGCAGTTCGTGATCAACCAGATCGGCTGGAGCACGCGCAAGGACGACGAGCTGCTGCGCTTCATCCGGCGCGAGTCGCCGTCCACGTCCGTGCTCGCCAACGTGTACCTGCTGTCGGGGCCGGCGGCGCGCGCGTTCAACGCGGGCAAGATCCCCGGCGTCGTCGTGACGGACGAGCTGCTCGCGCTCGTCGAGCGGCAGGCGGCGAGTCCCGACAAGGGACGCGCGTACTTCGTCGAGATGGCGGCGAAGCACGTCGCCGTCGCACGCGGGCTCGGCTTCGACGGCGTCTACCTCGGCGGTCACATGCCGGCGGAGCAGTTCGGCGAGATCGTCGAGCGCGCCGGGACGTTCGCGGCGGACGACTGGCGCGGGTTCGCGGGCGAGATCCAGTTCCCGTACCCGGACGAGTTTCATCTCTTCGAGCGCGACCCGGACACCGGGCTCTCCTCCGACACGGTCAGCGCCGCGTATCTCGAGTCGAAGCAGGAGCGGCGAACGGATCTTCCCGTTCCGGCCAAGTACCGCTTCAGCCGGCGGCTGCACTCCGCCGTGTTCGCCGAGGACGCACCGCTGTTCAAGGCGGGCGGCGCGGTCTACCGCGGCGTCGAGAAGGCGCCGAAGTTCGTCGGCAAGACGATGCATGTACTGGAGCAGGCGGGGAAGGTGCCGCTGTTCGGCTGCCGCGACTGCGGCGACTGCTCGCTCCCCGACATCGCGTACGTCTGCCCCGAGTCGCAGTGCGCGAAGAACCAGCGCAACGGCCCGTGCGGCGGCACGCGCGACGGGCTCTGCGAGGTCTACGACACCGAGTGCATCTGGTCGCAGGCGTACGAGCGGCTGAAGGCGTACGGCGAAGAGGAGACGATGCTCGACGGCCCGGTCGTCGTGAAGGACAACGCCCTCGACCGGACGAGCGCGTGGGGCAACACCTTCCTCCACCGCGACCACAACACCCGTCGCGAGCCTTAACGGGGTCTGACCCCGTTAACGGTCGCGGAGACGGCTAGCCCGCGAGCCAGGCCGCGCCGTGCGCGTAGAGCTCGTCGAGCTCCGGCCCGGTCAGCCCGGGCATGTCCGGCTTGACCGTGTAGCCGATCCGCGTCTGGAGATACGCGAGGTGCCGGTACCCGACGGGGAAGCTCTCGAGCAGCGTGCGGTCGAGCGCCGGAGCCGCAGCCGGGTCGACGGGGGAGAGCCGGTCCTGCTCGTAGATCGGCTGCCGTTCGACGATCCCCCAGCGCCCGTCGCGCCGCTCGACGAAGTCGAAGAAGCGGCCGGTGCAGACGACGTCGCACTCGACGCCCTCGACTTCGGCCCGCTGCGTGATCGTCATCTTCGTCTGCGACGTCGCCCGGTCTCCGGCGAGGTCGATCGAGCAGCCGCCGAGGAAATGGAGGATCCGGACGCCGCGGTCGAACCCGGCCTGGCTGACGGCGATGAACTCGTCCGCCGTCCCCTGGAACCACGTCGCGTTCATCCGGCCCGGCTGGTGCCACACGGTGCGGAAGCGCTCCCAGTCGCGGGCGTCGCGCCACACGGCCCAGTTCTCGACGAGGTCGCGGATCGCGAGCCGGTCGGCGGTCTCCTGCTCCACAGCGGGGACCGTACCGTGTTGTAGGCTCGCGGTCATGAGCATCCTCGGAAACCGCGTCCTGCGGAAGGAGGACCCGCGCTTCCTCACGGGTCAGGGCCGCTACGTCGAGAACCTGCCCCTCGCAGGCGCGCTCGCGGTCACGTTCCTCCGTTCGTCGTACGCCCACGCGCGCATCAACGGCATCGACACGAGTGCCGTCCCCTCCGGCGTCACCGTCTTCACCGGCGCCGACATCGACGCACCGCCGTTCGGGCCGCCGCCGTTTCCGGGCCTCGACCCGGCGATCGGCCGCCCGCTCGTGGCGAAGGACGTCGTCCGCTTCGTCGGCGAGATCGTCGCCGTCATCGTCGCCGACAGCCGCGCCGCCGGCGTCGACGCCTCCGAGCTGATCGCCGTCGACTATGAGACGCTGCCGGTCGTCGCCAGCCCCGACGAGGCGGTGAAGGACGAGACGCTGCTCTTCCCGTCGCTCGGCACGAACGTTGCGTGCGTCTCCGGCTCGCCCGAGCACGACCCGAACCTCTTCGCCGAGTGCGACGTCGTCGTCACCGGCACCGCGAACAGCCAGCGGATGGCGCCGTGCCCGCTCGAGCCGCGGTCGGCCGCCGCTGAGGTCGGTCCCGACGGCCGCCTCACGGCATGGCTTTCGACGCAGACGCCGCACCAGGACAAGATGGTGATGGCCGGCATCCTCGGCTTCGACCCCGAGCAGGTGCGCGTGATCGGCCCCGATGTCGGCGGCGGCTTCGGCGCGAAGATGATCGGCGTCGAGGATCTGCTGCTCGGCTGGCTCGCGCGGAAGCTCGGCAAGCCGGTGCGCTGGACGGAGACGCGCAGCGAGAGCATGGTCGCGCTCGTGCACGGCCGCGCGCAGCGCGCCGACTTCACGCTGGGCGGCAAGAAGGACGGCACGATCCTCGCGTACAAGCTCGACGTGCTCCAGGACAGCGGCGCGTATCCGGCGCTCGGTGCGTTTCTCCCGAACCTGACCGCGCTGATGTCGAGCGGCGTCTACGCGATCCCGAAGATCGAGTTCGAGGGACGCTCCGTCGCGACGAACACGACGCCGATCTCGGCGTTCCGCGGCGCCGGGCGGCCGGAGGCGACCCAGGCGATCGAACGCGCGATCGACACCTTCGCGGCCGAGCTCGGCATGGATCCGATCGAGGTGCGGCGCAAGAACTTCATCGGCAACGACGCGTTCCCGTACACGACCGTGTCCGGCGCGCAGTACGACATCGGCGACTACGCCGGCGCGCTCGACCTCGCGATCCGCTCGGCCGGCGTCGACGAGCTCCGCGCGGAGCAGAAGCGCCGCCGCGACGCGGGCGGCGCGAAGCAGCTCGGCATCGGCTTCTCGGCGTACGTCGAGATCACGAACGGCGTCCATGAGACGGAGTTCGGCGAGGTCGAGATCACCGCGGACGGCGGCGCGATCCTCCACACCGGCTCGTTCTCGCACGGCCAGGGACACGAGACGACGTTCGCGATGATCACCGCCGAGCGCCTCGGGCTCCCGATCGAGAAGGTCACGGTTCTCAAGGGCGACACCGACGACGTCGCCAAGGGCACCGGAACCTACGGCTCGAAGTCGACGCAGATCGGCGGCATGGCCGCGCGCGGCGCCGCCGACGAGGTCGTCGAGCAGGCGAAGAAGCTCGTCGGCGACTACCTCGAGGCGAGCCCGGACGACATCGTCCTCGACCAGGCCGAAGGCAAGCTCCACGTTGCGGGTGCGCCGTCACGCGCGCTCGCGTGGTCGGAGCTGGCATCCCGCGCCGCGGGCGACGGCAGGCTCGCCGAGCTGAAGGCGCAGCACGAGTTCACCGCAGTGCCGACGTTCCCGTTCGGCGCGCACATCGCGGTCGTCGAGGTCGACACCGAGACCGGACGCGTCGAGCTGCAGCGGCTCATCTGCGTCGACGACGCCGGCACGCTGATCAACCCGCTGATCGCCGAGGGCCAGGTGCACGGTGGTGTCGCCACCGGCGTCGCGCAGGCGCTGTACGAGAACTACGTCTACGACGAGGACGGCAACCCGCTCTCGAACACGTTCGCGGGCTACGGCTTCCCGTCTGCGGCCGAGCTGCCGTCGTTCGAGGTCGTCGAGATGGAGACGCCGACTCCGGTGAACTCGCTCGGAGCGAAGGGAATCGGCGAGTCGGGGACGATCGGCTCGACGCCGGCCGTCCAGAACGCGGTCGTCGACGCGCTCGCGCCGTTCGGCGTCCGCCACGTCCCGATGCCCGCGAACGGTGAGAACGTGTGGCGCGCCATCCAGGAGGCAAAGGCATGACGAAGATCGCGGTCACCGTCAACGGCGCGCGGCAGGAGCAGGACGTCGAGCCGCGGCTGCTGCTCGCGTACTACCTCCGCGACACGCTCGGACTGACGGGGACGAATGTCGGCTGCGACACGTCGTCGTGCGGCGCGTGCACGGTGCTCCTCGACGGCGTTTCCGTCAAGTCGTGCACGGTGCTCGCCGTGCAGGCCGACGGCGCCGAGGTGACGACGATCGAAGGCCTCGCGGACGGCGACGAGTTGAGCACCGTGCAGCAGGCGTTCCACGAGCAGCACGCACTGCAGTGCGGCTACTGCACGCCCGGCTTCGTGATGGCGACGGTGTCCCTCCTGAAGGAAACGCCGAACCCCTCCGAGGAGGAGATTCGGCGCGCCTTCGAAGGGAACC
This sequence comes from uncultured Actinomycetes bacterium, assembly GCA_963718385.1. Classification (GTDB taxonomy): domain Bacteria; phylum Actinomycetota; class Thermoleophilia; order Gaiellales; family Gaiellaceae; genus Palsa-739. Next base: position 877,492 of record CAVQZE010000003.1, on the reverse strand, counting down.
TCTGCCGCTGCACCGGCTACCACAACATCGTGCGCGCGGTCGAAGCCGCCGCACGCGCCGGCGTCTAGACCTTCGCTTCGGTCCGCCAGCCTTCCGCGTACGTCGTGCGCGGGACCTCGGAGTACGGCACCGGGCTGACGATCGCGCGGATCTCGGCCTGCTTGTGCCGCTCGACGACCGGCTTCGACGAACCGCGGTTCTCCTCGCCCCAGACGAGGACGACTTCGGTGCCGACCTCGACGTCGACGTCGACGCAGCCGAGCGAGAGCATCGAGCGCTCGTTGTAGCTGTAGCCGGAGAACGTGGACACGCCGATCTGCTCGCCGTGGAGCAGCAGCTTGTCGTTCGGCCACGTCGAGTAGTTCGAGAGCGGCAGGTCGATGTACTTCACCGCGTCGCCCTTCTCGAACAGCGAGCCCATCGCAGCGGCGACGTCCTCGCCGTTCCACGCGAGCGTGACCTTGCGCCGCTTCGGCTCGTCGGCCATCGCCTCGAGCGCGTCGCGCCCGATGAAGTCGTGGTCGAACTTCACGAATGGCCAGTAGCCGAGGTCGTGCGGCGTCAGGTAGTAGTCGCTGATGTCGTCGGAGTAGAACGAGCCGCCGAGCGAGCCGGTCGCCTCGTACCCGTTGGCCGGCAGCCACTCGCGATACGCCTTCATGTCGTCGCCGGTGAACACGGCCGGCAGCGGGCACGGGATCCAGCCCGACTCGAGCGTGTTCGTCGCGTAGACGCGCGAGCCGACCTGCTTCAGACCGAACTCGTCGCCGGCCTCGACGATCGCGGCGCGCACGTCCTCCGCCTCGTCCCACGGACCGAACAGCTCCATGCCGGGCGCGCCGGACATGCCGTGGTGCAGCGCGCGCACCGTGTGGCCGCCGATCGTGAGCTCGCCCATGTTGAAGAACTTGATCTCCGGCAGCGAGCCGCCGTTCGCCTTCGTGAGCACCTTCAGCGCGTTCGGGCCCTGCACCTGGTAGCGGTAGAGCTTGCGCTTGCCGGTCGGATTTGACGGCCGTGCGCTCGTCGCGCTCGCACGTCACGTCGTAGTCGCCGGTCTCCGCGTGGTACTGCACCCAGTTGTGCACCGACGGGCGGCCGACGAGCGCTGACCGTGTTCTCGTCGAGGTAGAAGAGAATCGCGTCGCCGATCACGTAGCCGTCCGAGTTGCATGCGACGAACTGCTTCGCCTTGTTCACCGCGAACGTCGCGAACGAGTTGACGCCCAGATCGGAGAGCAGCCGGATCACGTCCGGCCCCTTCACGTAGAGATCCGTCATGTGGTGCGACTGGTTGAAGAGCGCCGCGGTCTCGACCCACGAGACCTGCTCGTCACGCCAGTTCGTGAACTCGGCCGCGACCGCCGGATAGACGTACGGACCGATCTGCGAATTGCGGGCGAGATTGACCGCGCCGCCCTTCGCTTTCAGCAGTTCTTCCAGGCTCGTGTGTCCCATGATTCCTTGTAGCCTCCTCGGAAAGACAGTCCGTGAACGATATCCAGTCCACGAGGAGGGCATCAATGGCACCACGGAGCGCCCCGCCGTTTCGCGCCGATCACGTCGGCAGCCTGCTCCGCCCGCCGGAGCTGCTCCAGGCGCGCGACGACTTCGCCGCGGGACGCATCGCGGCCGACCGGCTCCGCGAGGTCGAGGACGCCGCGATCCGGGACGCCGTGCGGATGCAGGAGGAGGTCGGCCTGCGCTCCGTGACCGACGGCGAGTTCCGCCGCGCCTCGTGGCATATGGACTTCATCTACCAGCTCGACGGCGTGACGAAGGACACCGGCGAGCTGAAGGTCGTCTTCCACAACGAGCAGGGCGACATCGAGTTCACCCCGGCGAAGATGCACGTCGCCTCGAAGCTCGGCGTCTCGAAGACGATCTTCGGCGACGACTTCCAGTTCCTGCAGGGAGCCGCGAAGTCCGGCGTGCCGAAGCTGACGATCCCGTCGCCGTCGATGGTCCACTACCGCGGCGGCCGCGCGTCGATCGACGAGACGCTCTATCCCGACCTCGACAGCTTCTGGGCCGACCTGACGGCGGCGTACGCGGAGCAGGTGCGCCGGCTCGGCGAGCTCGGCTGTACGTATCTCCAGTTCGACGACACGAGCCTCGCGTACCTCAACGATCCGCACCAGCGCGAGTTCATCGGTTCGATGGGCGGCGATCCCGACGGCCAGCACATCGAGTACATCCACCACATCAACGAGGCGCTCGCCGGCCGGCCGGACGGCATGGCCGTGACGACGCACATGTGCCGCGGCAACTTCCGCTCCTCGTGGGTCGCCGAGGGCGGCTACGACTTCGTCGCGGAGGCGCTGTTCAACGAGCTCGAGGTCGACGGCTTCTTCATGGAATGGGACGACGAGCGCTCCGGCGGCTTCGAGCCGCTCCGCTTCGTGCCGAAGGGGAAGGTCGTCGTGCTCGGCCTCGTCACGACGAAGCACGGCGAGCTCGAGGCGAAGGACGACCTGAAGCGCCGGATCGACGAGGCGTCGAAGTTCGTCGACGTCGACCAGCTCTGCCTCTCGCCGCAGTGCGGCTTCTCGTCGACCGTCGAGGGCAACGCGCTCAGCTACGACGACGAGGTCGCGAAGCTGCGTCTCGTCGTGGAGACCGCGGAGGAGGTCTGGGGAGTGCCCCTCCAGGCAATACATGCCGCTTCTGGCCCGCTATCACGCTGCGCGCCGCGGCGTCCTCGGTCGCACCCGTAGTCTCGACTACGAGTGCTCCCTGCGTCCTTGCATCGCTTGGTGCTAGCGACCCAGAAGCTAGACGGCATCACCTGGAGGGGCACTGACCTGGGAGCCGCTCAGCGCCGAGCAACGTGAGCTGCGCGACCTCCTGCGGACGCTGGCGCGCGAGCGGATCGCGCCGCGCGCGGCGGAGATCGATTCGAGCGGCGAGTTCCCGTGGGACATCGTCGAGCTGTATCGCGAGAACGACGTGTTCGCGTTGTTCCACGAGGAGCAGTTCGGCGGCACGGGAACCGGCGCGCTGCTCGCCTTGGTCGCGATCGAGGAGATTGCGAAGGTCTGCGCGACGAGCGCGCTGATCCTCGCGGTGCAGGAGCTCGGCTCGCTCGGGCTGAAGCTCGCCGGCACGCCGGAGCAGCAGCAGCGGTGGCTGCCGAAGCTTGCGAGCGGCGAGTCGCTCGCGGCGTACGCGCTGACCGAGTCCGGCTCCGGCTCCGACTCGGCGGCGATGCGCACGACGCGCGCGCCGCGACGGCGACGAGTACGTCCTCGACGGGACGAAGCGCTTCATCACGAACGCCGGCGTCGCGAACCTCTACACCGTCTTTGCGAAGACCGACCCGTCGCTCGGTCATCCCGGCATCTCGGCGTTCGTCGTCGAGTCGGACGCGCCCGGCTTCGAGGTCGCGCGCATCGAGCCGAAGATGGGAATCAAGGGCTCGACCACCGGCGAGCTCGTGTTCGACGGCTGCCGGATCCCCGCCGGGAACATCCTCGGCGCCGAGGGCGACGGCTTCAAGATCGCGATGCGGATCCTCGACCGCTCGCGCCCCGGCGTCGCGGCGCAGGCGCTCGGCATCGCGCAGGGCGCGACCGACTACGCGCTCGAGTACGCGAAGACGCGCGAGACGATGGGCAAGCCGATCGCCGAGCACCAGCTGATCCAGGCGAAGCTCGCCGACATGGAGACGGAGTGCGAGGCGGCGCGCGGGCTGCTCTACCGCTTCGGCCGCATGGTCGACGACGGCGCCGACGAGTCGGAGCTGACGAAGATCTCGGCGATGGCGAAGCTCAAGTGCGGCGACGTCGCGATGGCCGTGACCACCGACGCGGTGCAGATCCTCGGCGGCTACGGCTACATCAAGGAGTATCCCGTCGAGCGCTACATGCGCGATGCGAAGATCACGCAGATCTACGAGGGGACGCAGGAGATCCAACGGCTGGTGATCGCCCGCGAGATGATCCGGGTCTGAACGAAGGGGGAGCGATGAAGCTGGAAGGAGTCCATCACGTCACCTGCATCACGGGCGACGCGCCGCAGAACGTCGAGTTCTACACCGGCGTCCTCGGGCTGCGGCTCGTGAAGAAGACGGTCAACCAGGACGACCCGACCGTCTACCACCTGTTCTACGCGGACGAGAAGGGCGACGCCGGCTCGGACATCACGTTCTTCGAGTATCCCGGTGCGACGCCCGGGCGGCCCGGCGTCGGGATGGTGCACACGGTCGTCTGGCGCGTGGGCTCGGCCGAGGCACTCGACTTCTGGGCCGCGCGGCTGAACGTCATGCGCGACGGCGACGTCGTTCGGTTCAGCGACCCGGAGGGCCTTGCGCACGAGCTCGTCGTCTCGACAGTGCCCGACGAGCCGCTCGTCGCCGAGCATCCGGAGATCCCGCGCGAATTCGCGTTGCAGGGGTTCGAGGGCGTTCGCGCGTACTCGCCGGACGACGGCGCGACGTCGGCGGAGTTCCTCGCGAAGCTCGGTTTCGAGCGGCAGGACGACGCGAGCTTCGAGACGCGCGGCGAGAAGCGCGGCGGCTGGATCGCGTACGACGAGCCGCCGGCGGAGCGTTCGATTCCCGGCGCGGGCAACGTCCATCACGTCGCGTGGGCGTCGACGATGGAGGAGCAGGATGCGTGGCAGCGCCACGTCGCAGAGATCGGCGGACAGCCGACGCCGGTGATCGACCGCTTCTGGTTCCGCTCGATCTACTTCCGCGAGCCGAGCGGTGTCCTGTTCGAGATCGCGACGCTCGGGCCGGGCTTCGACACCGACGAGGACGTGGCGCATCTCGGCGAGAAGCTGATCCTGCCGCCGGCCTTCGAGCATCTGCGCGCACAGGTCGAGCCGCAGCTGACGCCGCTGCCGGATCCGCGAGAGAACTGGACGACCGCGTGAGCCTCGTCTTCCGCGAGCGTCCCGCAGCGGGCGACGCCGAGGGCGCGCTCGTGCTGCTGCACGGACGCGGCGCCGACGAGCACGACCTGTTCCCGCTGCTCGACGCGCTCGATCCCGAACGTCGGCTGCACGGGTACACGCCGCGCGCGCCGCTCGCGCTGCCACCCGGCGGCGCGCACTGGTACATCGTGCCGCGCGTCGGCTTCCCGGACACCGAGTCGTTCGCGACCGGCTACGGCGAGCTGACCGCGTGGTTCGACGCGCTGCCGTTCGCGGCGGACCGGACCGTGCTCGGCGGGTTCTCGCAGGGCGCGGTGATGTCGTACGCGCTCGGGCTCGGCACGGGCCGGCCGCGGCCGGCGGCGCTGCTCGCGTTCAGCGGCTTCATCCCGACGGTGGACGGCTGGGAGCTCGACGTCGAGTCGCCCTTCCCGCCGATCGCGATTGCGCACGGCACGTTCGACCCGGTGATCTCCGTCGAGTTCGCGCGGCAGGCGAAGGCGACGCTCGAAGCCGCCGGCGCCGACGTGCTCTACCGCGAGTCGCCGATCGACCACACGATCGACCCGCAGTCCGTCGCGGAGTTCCGCGCGCTCATCGCGCCCGCGCTCCGTTGAGCGTCAGCCGCCGGGGTGCGGCAGCGACGACGTGTCGACGACCTCGAAGTCGGCGCCGGTGATCTTGCCGATCGTGTGCAGGTCGTCGTTCGACCACTTCGGGTTCGGCGCGCCGCTGATGTACCAGCTCGAGCCGTTGTCGGCGAGGATCATCCCGTACGTCTTCAGCGCCTGAAGCACGATCCGCGCCTGCTTCGGGAAGCCCGAGATATCGACGTTCGCCTTCAGCCGCACGCGCAGCCCCATCGGCGGCAGCGACGGATCGTTCGAGTCCGAGGCGTAGTGCCGTGCCGGGTAGACGTACGCCTTCCGCGTCCGCTCGGCGGTGAACCGCAGCGCGTGGTTGATGACGCCGCGCGCGACCTCGTCGTAGCGCGCAAGGCCGGGGAAGATCGGCAGCCCGGCGGCGTCGGCGGACGTCCAGCCCGCGGGCCGCAATGCGTTCGAGCGGAGATTCCAGATCGCGCCGGAGCCGGCCTTCCAGCCGCCGCTCTTCGGATACAGCGCATAGAGCTCGTAGAGACGGCAGGCGCTCTTGTCGAGCAGCAGCGCGTGCCGGTCGCCGTTCGACGTGCGGCCGCCTTCGATGTGCACGGTCTTCGGGATCGGATACGGGCCCTTGTCCGATTCGTCGGCGTAGTCGAACGTGACGCGCGAGCGCGGCGTCGTCTTCGAGACGACGTCGAACGGGATGCCGATCGGGCCGCCGTCCCAGAGCCCGGAGCCGAAGTCGGGGTGGAGCCCGGTCGAGAGGCCGATCGACGCGATCAGCTGCGCCGAGTTCGCGGCGACCGGAAGCGAGTCGACGCGCTGGTTCCACGCGTTGTTCGCCGGGAAGATCGGGCACGCCGGCGCGCCCGGCAGCGGCAGCGCGCGGGCGGTCGCACCGCCGAGCGCGAGGGCCGCGACGCCGAGCACCGCCAGCCGCCTCACACGGACGCTGCCTCGTCGATCGGCAGCGTGACCGTCACCGTCGTCCCCTTGCCCTCGCGGCTTTCGAGATCGACGTGCCGCCGTGCTGCTCGACGATCGCGCGCACGATCACGAGCCCGAGCCCCGTGCCGGGAATCGCCTGCCGCGTCGCGGTCGACGCGCGGAAGAAGCTGGAGAAGAGCTGCCCCTGCTCGTCGATCGGGATGCCGACGCCGGTGTCGGTGACGGCGATCCGCGCGAACGCGCCGTTCTTCACGACGCTGACCGTCACCGCGCCGCCGGCGTCGGTGAACTTGACCGCGTTCGAGATCAGATTGTCGAGCACCTGCGCGAGCCGGTCGCGCGTCCGCGCGCACGGTCGGTCCGCCGTCGAGCTCGAGACGAAGGTCGACCTCGCGCTCGGCCGCGCTCGGCCGCGCCGCCTCGACCGCGGACGCCGCGACGTTGTCGAGGCCGACGTCGGAGAGCACGAGCTCGAGCCGGTGCGCCTCGATCTGCGCGACGAGCAGCAGATCCTCGACGAGCCGCTGGAGCCGGTCGGTGCTGCGGCGGATCACGTCGAGATACATCCGGCCCGATTCGCCGAGGCTCGCTTCCTCGTCCCGGAGCATCTCGAGAAAGCCGGAGATCGACGTCAGCGGCGTGCGCAGCTCGTGCGACACGGCAGCGACGAACGCGTCGCGCAGCCGGTCGAGCTCGCGGTCGGCGGTGACCTCGCGGAGCGTCCAGATCCGTCCGCCGAAGCGGCCGTCCGAGTCCGTGATCGGCGCGGTGTAGCCGCGGAAGACGCGGCCGCTGCCCTGTGAGCTCGAACTCGTCCTCGCTCGCCTCCATCGGATGCTCGGCGATGCTCGCGCATCCGGATGCCGGTAGCGCTCGGGCTCCGTCGTGCGCGCCGCAACCGCGAGCAGCCGCTCGGCGACGGTGCCCTCCGCCGGCATCCCGAGCTCGATGCTGAGCCGGCGCAGCGGCGCGTTCGAGATCAGCAGATTCCCCGCCGCGTCCGTCAGGCACATCCCGTCCAGCGTCGAGTCGATGAGCGCCGACTGCAGCGCGAGCTGCGACCGGTGCGTCGCGCTCGCCTTCGCGCATCCGCCGTCCGACGATGCTCGAGCTGACGGCGAAGAGGACGAACACGACGATCCGGATTGCGAGCGTCAGCCCGGTGACCGAGCCGCCCTGGTCCTCGGTCGCGAAGAGCCACAGCCCGATCCCGAGGCCGGCCGCAGCGAGGCCGCCGACGATGCCGGTCTCGTATCCGATCAGGCCGACCCACGGAGCGAGGCCGATCGCGCCGATCTCGTTCGCGGTGCTCGTCAGCTGCATCACCGCGAACGTCCCGAGCAGCCCGAGGAGCGCGATGAACAGCACCAAGCGGCGCTGGGTCATGGCGCGACGGCGAGACGCAGGCACGACGGCCCGCATGGTAGTCGGGCCGCCGAACGGCAGCGTGCCCCTTTCAGCGCGCGTCAATGTCCGAACACGTCGCGAAGCGCGACGCCGAGAGCCGTCGTCGAGGACGGCTTGACGAGATACGCGACGCTTTCGGGCGGTGCGAGGCCGGCTTCGCGGGGATAGACGGAGAGGCAGATCACCGGCGGGACGTCGTCGCCGAACCGGTGCAGAAGCGAGTGGCTCTCGGCCGAGGCGGGCTCGAGCACCACCGCGTCGACGGTCGGCGGCGGGCCTGCCGGCGCCGCGTGCACGGGCTCGTAGCCGAGCCGCTCGATCGTCAGCTCGAGGAGCCGGCGAACCTCGGCGTTCGGCTCGGAGATGAGGACGCGCTGTTTCACGCGGACTCCGCCAGGTGCTCGTCGCCGCGCTTGCGCTCCGCATCCGTCTTTTCGCCGCCGAAGCCGAGCACGCGGACGAACACGAAGCAGGCCGCGAGCAGACCGAGCAGCAGCGGCGAGCGGAGATACTGGAGCACGCTGACGGCATTCGGGATCCGCAGCGTCTTGGCGCCGACGATGTCCGCCGGCTTCGGCCGCCAGACGTCGGGCGCGGTGCGATTGTCGCCCTGGACGAGGAAGCCGTGCTGTGCGTCGCCGCCGATGATCCGGTGGATCACCTGCGCGCCCGCCATCGGGTCGCCCTTCGGCACGCGGTACGCGATCACCTCGCCGCGGTGGTACGACGACTTCCGCTCGACGAGGACCATGTCGCCGGTGTGGTAGCGCGGCAGCATGCTCTTCCCGGAGACGAGGACGTACGCGGCCGGGCCGCCGAGCGACTGCGGGCGCAGGAAGAGCGCCCAGCCGACGACGGCGGCGATCGCAAGGCGAGGCCGAGCGCGTTGAGGACGGTGGAGACGGCGACGCGGCGGCGCGTGGGCTTCGTGTCGGGCTCATCGACCGCGACGGCCGTCGCCGCGGTGCGGCTCGCGTGTGCGAGCGTCGTGCCGAACGAGGCGAGCGCGCCGAACGGATCCGCGGTCGCGCTACTTCTCATAGTTGATCACCAGCTGCGGTTGTCGGCTCACGGTGCCGTTGTCGGAGGTTGCGAACGTGGAAGTGTCGCCCGTCGCCTGGGAGCCGCCGTCCGTGATGCGCCAGCCGTCGTTGACCACCGTGTTCTTGATCATTGCGTCGACGTCGACGGTCACTGGGATGCTGAGCGTGGCGTTGTTCGTCGTTCCGGTCGCGAACGTCGTGGTCGTTCCCCCGTACGAGAGAGCCTGGGCCGACGTCCACGTCAGGCCGCCGGGGTTACTCTCGATCCAGGTCGAAAGCACCGGCGTCACCGTCAGCGTGCGACTCGCGTTGGGTGCGCTCGTGATCGTCAGCTTCAGCGTCGCGGAGTCCGCGCCGCCGCTGGTCGGGATCGTGCCGCAGCCGGCGAGGTTGAAAGAAACGAACGACCATTGCTGGTTCGTCGCGTTCGGGCGGACGAGCATCGTCGTGGCCGTTCCGAAGTTCGTGTTCATATTCGTGGTGCTGCTGTTGTTGACGTACGTGTCGTTCGTCTGGCTCGTACCTGTGAGGGTGCACGTCGTCTTCGTCAGCGTCTGCGAGCCGGCCCAGAGGTGCCACGACCCGACGGACAGCGACGCGGCATACGCCGCGCCGGCGCCGATGCCGATCGTCGCGGCGACGAGCACCGCGATCCGCCGGGGAGTCGGCCGCAGGAAATGCATCACGCTCCCGTCAAGCCGAAGCTGTAGCCGAGAACATTCGCTGCGGAGACGGTGCCGAAGCCGGTGAACGTCGCCGAGCAGGTCGCGCCGCAGCTGCCGAGGGTGACCGAGCCGGACCCGAGCGCCGCATTGCCCGAGCCGACCAGGGTCATCGAGAGCGTCTCGCCGGAGCACGCCGTCGGAATCCCGGCGACGTTCACCTGCGTCACGGTCCCGGCGTTGTTCACGTTGCGGGTGGCGGTGAGGGGGGAGGGGGTGCAGGAACTGACGGCTGCGTTGCCGGCCGAGAGCTTCGTCGAGCCGACCGTGAGCGTCGCGGCCGCGGCGCAGGCGGCGAACGCCGCAGAGACCGCGAGTCCGAATGCCAGTGCTCTTGTGAGGTGCTTCATCTCAGTCCTTTGAAGATGCGACGCGGGGCACCCGCCGCCAGGTGCCCCGCGCGCTCTGTGTCCGCCGGTACGGAACTCCGGGGATTAGCCGTTGATCGCGATGTTGAGCCCGGCGACCGATCCGACGGCAATCGTCGATCCTGCCGCGATGCTCATGCTCGTACCCGAGGTCGGGACCACGCCCGTGAACGTGCCGAGGCCCGTGTTCGACGAGTCGGTGAGCGTGACCGAGATCGCCTTGCTGGCGCAGCCGCCCACTGTCGTGTCGAGACCGTTCAGGACGATCGTCTGGACCTTGTAGCCGGCGGGCGCCGTCGCGACGTACGCGGGCGTGTAGGTGCCGGTCACCGTGCCTGCCTGGCAGCTGAGAACCGCCTGGTTGCCGGCGCTCAGCGTGTTGGTGCTGACGTTCAGGGTCGCGGCGAAGCCGTAGACCGCGCCGAAGATCGTGAGGGCGAGGACGGACGCGAAGATGATCCGGTGGCTCGCAAATGCCTTCATTGCCTTGCGCATCAGTGAGTAGCTCCCTTGGTCTGTTTTCGTACCGGCCGGACGTGATTGCCCGGTGACCAGAGAATCGACGAGCGCGCGATGAATCCCGGGGGCGTCGGCGTATGCGATCCGTATGACTCGAAAGTCACCCTTTCGGGTTACAGATCGACCGGCGCGTAGCGCGCGCGGACCTCGTCGACGAAGCGCTGCCAGCCGGTCGGCGAGCGCGGCGTCGACGATCTCGAGCACGTTCTCGGCGTTCATCTCGCCGGAATGCGAGAGGTTGAAGCTGCCGACGAAGACGTGGTCGTCGGCGACCGTGACCTTCGCGTGCATGTAGTCGTGGATCGAGCCGGGGCAGTACGGCGTCGAGACCTTGCCGGAGAACGGCGCGCGCGTCGAGCGCCGCCCGCAGCAGCGGCTCCTTCCACTCCGCGTTCTGCGTTCTCGCGCCACTGGTCGATCACCTCGCGCACCTGCGTCTCGTCGACGACGCCGGCGAGGTCGACCTTCCCGTCGGAGGCGACCTGCGCCGAGCGTGCCGAGGATCGGGCCGGAGCTGATCACGGGCGACGCGATCCGGACGCGCCGCTGCGCCGAGCCGATCGCCTTGGCGATCCGGTGCGCGAGCTGCTCGCCGCGGCCCGGGCAGAACCAGGCGCGCACCTGCCGCCGTCGGCCGCGACCGGCGCGGTCGGCGACGCGGCCGCTGCGCGTCGACGTTCGCGCGTCGTCCAGAGCTGCTCGAAGTCGTCGCGGTAGAGCGCCGCGAGCTCCGGCGACTCGAGCGTGACGATCACGTTCTCCTCGCGCGTCCACGAGTCGTGCGTCCAGTTCGTCGAGCCGGTCCAGACCGCGTGCCCGTCGCGGATCACGTACTTGTGGTGCATCAGGTCCGGGACGCCGGGGATCGCGGCGGTCGGGAACGGCAGCGACTCGACGAGCTCGGGCTTCGTGCTGCGGCGGCGGCGGGACCATCGCCTTCTTCGCGTGGTCGACGTTGTACGCGAGGCGGATCGCGACGCCGCGCGCAACTGCGGCAGCGAGCGCGCTCTCGACGATCTGCGCGAGGTCGTCCGGGAGGTGGAAGTCGTAGATCGCGATCTCGAGCGTCTGCTCGGCTGCCGCGATGAAGCTCGCCAGCGCGTGCGCCGTGCGTTCCGCCGGCTGCGCGCCGTCGGTCAGCGTCTGGAGCTCGAATCAGCTGGACGCCTTCGCCGCGCGCTGGGCCGCCTTGTACTCGCGCTTCGCCGCCTGATACTCGACGAGCGATTGCGGCGAGTCGACGTCGCCCAGCGTCGCGTGCTTCGGCGCGAGCGGCTCCGCGACGGCGACGCCGAAACGCTTCGCGAGCACCGCGCCGAGACTCTTCACCTTCATCTCGCCGAAGCCGGGCAGCGCCTCGATGCGCGCGCGCAGCTCGTCGCCGTTCTTCGCCTCGGCCCAGATCCTCTCGGCGCGCCCGTCGTAGTCGGCGGCGACTGTCGCGGCGAGCTCGTGCACGCGCGTCGCCATCGCGCCCGGGAACCGGTGCACCGCGGGCTTCTCGCGGAACGCCGCCTCGAGCGTCGCGGGATCCGTCGCCGCGATCGCGCCCGGGTCGAGCGTGCCGAGCCGCTGCTTCAGCTTCAGCGGGCCGGCGAACGCCTGCGGCACCGTCACCTGCTGGTCGAGCGCGAATCCGACGAGCAGCGCGAACGGATCGGACGCGATCAGCCGGCAGGCCTCGTCGTCGTCCGTGAAGTAGAGGCGGTCGGCGCGGCCACGGCTCGATCCTATCCCGCGTAGTCGAAATCGCTCTCGTACGCGCAGTTGCCCGCGAGCTCCCACGCGAACTTCTCTTCCTCGACGACGCAGCTCATCCGCGTAGAGCTCGTGTCCCACGCGGTCGTAGCCGCGGAATGCCGCACGCGACGGGCTCGTCCGTCACGACACGCGTCGTCGCGCGGAGCGACACCGACGAGCCGACGCCGAGCCGGTAGCCGTCGCCGTCGGGGACGAGCTCGATCGGGCTCGTGCGCACGCCGATCAGGTGCCGCGCCTTGCGGACCCACGGCAGCTTGGAGACGTGTGGCCCGCCGACGCCGCCGAGAAAGACCTGCGCAACCGCCTCGTGCTGGCGCTCGTCCGCGCGCTCGTCGACGTGCAGCAGGACGCTCCACGGCGAGCCCGGCTCGTCGTCGTCGTAACGGACAACGAGTGCCGCGAGCAGCCCGTCCAGCTCGACGTCATCGACGTGACCCTCGTCGATCCGCCACGCCAGGACGCCGTAACAGACCCCATACGTCGAACGGCCGCCGGGAACGCCGCCGATCATCCGGCACGGGCAGATCGCGTCGCAGTTGCACGACTCGAAGTACGCGCCGCGGACCCGGTAGCTCACAACCAGGACTGTACGCTCATGGGATGGATCCGCTCGACGTCTTCTCGCAGGCGACGCGGGCCTGGTTCGAGGGGAGCTTTGCCGCGCCGACGCCGGCCCAGGAGAAGGGCTGGCCGGCGATCGCGTCCGGCGCGAACACGCTGATCCAGGCGCCGACCGGCTCCGGGAAGACCCTCGCCGCGTTCCTCTACGCGATCGACCGCCTGACGCCGACACCCGGGCGCCGGGCTCCGCGTGCTCTACGTCTCGCCGCTGAAGGCGCTGAACTACGACGTCGAGCGCAACCTGCGCGGGCCGCTCGCCGGGCTCCAGCTCCCAGCTGCGCGTCGCCGTCCGCACCGGCGACACGCCGCAGAAGGAGCGCGCGGCGATGCTGCGCAACGCGCCCGACATCCTGATCACGACGCCGGAGTCGCTCTTCCTGCTGCTCACGTCGCAGGCGCGGGAGATTCTCCGCACCGTCGACACGGTGATCCTCGACGAGGTGCACGCGGTCGCCGGGACGAAGCGCGGCGCGCATCTCGCGCTGTCGTCGCTCGAGCGGCTGCGAGCGCCTCGTCGGCGACCGCCCGCTCCAGCGCGATCGGCCTTGTCGGCGACGCCAGCGGCCGCTCGAGGAGATCGGCCGCTTCGTCGCGCGGCGGGCGCGGCCGATCGAGCTCGTCGACGCCGGCGTCGCGAAGGAGCTCGACCTGCAGGTCGTCGTCCCGCTCGAGGACATGCGCGAGCCGGGTCGACGGGCAGACGCTCGCGAGGACGGCTTCGACAGCGCCATCTCGATCTGGCCGTCGATCTATCCCGCGCTCGCTCGAGCTCGTCGCGCGCGCACCGCTCGACGATCGTCTTCGTCAACAACCGCCGGCTCGCCGAGCGGCTCGCGCTGCGGCTGAACGAGCTGGCCGAAGAAGAGATCGCGCGCGCGCATCACGGCTCGCTCGCGCGCGAGCAGCGCGTCGCGATCGAGGAAGACCTGAAGGCGGGGCGCATTCCGTGCCTCGTCGCGACGTCGTCGCTCGAGCTCGGCATCGACATGGGCGCCGTCGACCTCGTCGATCCAGGTCGAGTCGCCGAAGTCCGTCGCGCGCGGGCTGCAGCGCATCGGCCGCGCCGGCCACTCGCTCGACGCGGTGTCGAAGGGCCGCATCTTCCCGAAGTTCCGCGCCGACCTGCTCGAGTCCGCGGTCGTCGTGCAGCGGATGCGCGCGGGCGCGATCGAGGAGACGCAGATCCCGCGCAACCCGCTCGACGTGCTCGCGCAGCAGATCGTCGCGATCTGCGCCGACGAGGAGATCGAGGTCGACGAGCTGCACGACCTCGTGCGCGGCGCGTATCCGTTCGCCGATCTCTCGCGTGCGCAGCTCGAGAACGTGCTCGACATGCTCGCCGGCCGGTATCCGTCGGACGAGTTCGCCGAGCTGCGGCCGCGCATCGTGTGGGACCGCACCGGCGGCGTCGTGCGCGGACGGCAGGGCGCGCGGCGGCTCGCGGTCACGAACGCGGGCACGATTCCCGACCGCGGCCTCTTCGGCGTCTTCATCGTCGACGGCGGCGGCCGCGTCGGCGAGCTCGACGAGGAGATGGTCTACGAGGCGCGCGCCGGCCAGGTGATCGTGCTCGGCGCGTCGTCGTGGCGGATCGAGGAGATCACGCGCGACCAGGTGCTCGTCTCGCCGGCGCCGGGAGTGCCGGGATCGGTTCCGTTCTGGAAGGGCGAAGGAATCGGACGGCCGTACGAGCTCGGCGCGGCGATCGGCACGTTCTCGCGCGAGCTGATGTCGATGCAGGAGGAGCGCGCGTCGGCGCGGCTCGTCGACGACGTCGGTCTCGACGCGTTCGCCGCGCGCAATCTGTTGACGTATCTCCAGGAGCAGCAGCGCGCGACCGGCGTCGTCCCCTCCGATCGCACCGTCGTCGTCGAGCGGTTCCGCGACGAGATCGGCGACTGGCGGATCTGCGTCCTCACGCCGTTCGGCGCGCGCGTGCATGCGCCGTGGGCGATGGCGGTCGCCGCGCGCCTGCGCGAGTCGCTCGGCGTCGAGGTGCAGTCGATCTGGTCGGACGACGGCATCGCGTTCCATCTGCCGGACGCCGACTCGCCGCCCGCGACCGACCTGCTGCATCCTCGATCCGGCCGAGCTCGACGACCTCGTCGTCGCGGAGGTCGGGCAGACGGCGCTCTTCGGCGCGCGCTTCCGCGAGAACGCGGCGCGCGCGCTGCTGATCCCGCGCCGCCGGCCGGGCGAGCGCACGCCGCTCTGGCAGCAGCGGCTGAAGGCGCAGAACCTGCTCCAGGTCGCGCGCAAGTACGCGAGCTTCCCGATCGTCCTCGAGACCTACCGCGAGTGCCTGCAGGACGTCTTCGACCTGCCCGCGCTGAAGACGCTGCTGCACGGGTTGCGCACGCGCGAGATCGATCTCGTCGACGTCGAGACCGCGTCGGCGTCGCCGTTCGCGTCGTCGCTGCTCTTCGACTACATCGCGACGTATATGTACGAGGACGACACGCCGCCGGCGGAGCGGCGTGCGCAGGCGCTGTCGCTCGACCGCGACCTGCTGCGCGAGCTGCTCGGCCAGGAGGAGCTGCGCGAGCTGATCGACCGCGACGCGCTCGCGGAGGTCGAGGCGTCGCTGCGGCCGTCCGCGCCGGATCCGGACCGGCTGCACGACCTGCTGCGGCTGCGCGGCGACCTGCGCAGCGGCGAGTTCGACGAGGCGCACGCCGCGATCCTCGAGGCGGAACGGCGCGCCGTCCGCGTGCGGTTCGCCGGCGAGGAGCGGCTGATCGCAGCGGAGGACGCGGGCCGCTATCGCGACGCGCTCGGCGCGATGCCCCCGTCGGGACTGCCGGACTCGTTCCTCGAGGGCGGCCCGGATTCGCTGCGCTCGCTCGTGCAGCGGTTCGCGCGCGGCCGCGGCCCGTTCACGACGGCGCAGGCGTCGGCGTGGTTCGGCATCGACGCGGAGCCGTTGCTGCGCGAGCTCGAGCGCGACGACAAGCTCGTCCGCGGGGAGCTTCGCCCGGAGGGAACGGAGCGCGAGTGGTGCGATCCCGACGTGCTGCGGCGGTTGCGCCGTGCGTCGCTCGCCGCGCTTCGCCGCGAGGTCGAGCCGACGGAGCAGGCCGCACTCGGCCGCTTCCTTCCGAACTGGCACGGAATCGATCGCCGCGCGTCGCTCCGCGAGGCGTTGATCCCGCTGCAGGGGCTCGCGCTGCCGGTGTCGCTTTGGGAGTCGGAGGTGCTGCCGCGCCGCGTGCCCGGGCTATCGCCCTGAGCAGCTCGACCAGCTCTGCGCGTCCGGCGAGCTCGTGTGGGCCGGCGCCGGGCTCGACCGCGTCGCCGTGTTCTTCCGCGAGGACGCGCACGTGCTCGGCCGGCCCGGCGCCGCGCCGGCGCCGGACGAGGAGCAGCACGCGGCGATGCGCGCGGCGCTCGACGGCGGCGCGCTGTTCTGGCTCGATCTGCTCGAAGCGACGCAACTCGACGATGCGGTCGCGCTGCCGGCGCTGTGGGATCTCGTCTGGGCCGGCGAAGTGACGAACGACCAATGGGGACCGCTGCGCGCCGAGCGGCGGTACCAGGCACCGCGTCCCGACCGGCGCGCGCGGCGGTTCTCGCGTGCGCGGGCCGCGCAGGTGACCGCGACTCAGGGACGCTGGTCGCTTGCGGCGCGTCTCTTCGCGGGCGAGCCGGATCGCCGCGCGCTCGCGGAGCTTCTGTTCGAACGGCAGGGAATCGTCACGCGCGACTCCGTCCGCGGCGAGGGAATCGCCGGCGGCTACGGCGCCGTCTACTCGCGAGCTGCGCGCGCTCGAGACGCTCGGAACCTGCCGTCGCGGCTACTTCGTCGAAGGACTCGGCGGCGCGCAGTTCGCGCTCGCCGGAGCCGTCGAACGGCTGCGCGAGCTGCGCCCGCGCGAGGACGACGAGCCGGAGCCGCTCGTGCTCGCCGCCGCCGATCCGGCGCAGCCGTACGGCGCCGCGCTGCCGTGGCCGAAGCGCGCCGGCGCGCGTGCCGCGCGCGTCGCGGGCGCGCACGTCGTGCTGCTCGGCGGCGAGGCGGCGCTCTTCGTCGAACGCGGCGGCCGCTCGCTCGTCCCGCTTCGCGAGCCCGACCCGGACTGGCTGCGGCCCGCACTGGCGGCGCTCGTCGCGCACGTGAAGCGCGGCGGAGCAAAGCGGCTCGCGGTCGAGCGGTTCGACGGCGAGCCCGTCGTCGACTCGCTCGCGATGCCGCTGCTCGTCGAGGCCGGCTTCCTCGCCGGCCCGCGGCGCGCCGTTCTCCGGGCCTAGGCGGCGACGAGCCGGTAGCCGCGCCCGCGAACGGTCAGCAGCCGCTCCGGTCGCGACGGGTCGCGCTCGATCTTGCGGCGGAGATTCGAGATGTGCACCTCGCACGCGTGCTCGTCGCCGACGTGGTCGCTCGCCCACAGGTGCTGCATCAGCTCGCGCCGCGAGACGGGATCGTCGGACTGCTCGGCGAGCAGCGTCAGCACCTTGAACTCCGACAGGGTCAGGTGCACGCGCTCGCCGTCGACCTGCACCTCCTGGCGGCCGAGGTCGATCCGCAGCCCGCCGAGCCGGCGCACCGGCGCAAGTCCGTTCGCGCGGTCGAGCTCGCGGCGGCGAAGGATCGCGCGCACGCGGCTCAACAGCTCCGCCGTCGAGAACGGCTTCGTCACGTAGTCGTCCGCGCCGAGCTCGAGCCCGCTCACGCGGTCGAGCTCTGCGTCGCGCGCCGTCAGCATCAGGATCGGCACGTCGCTCTCGGCGCGCAGCTCGCGGCAGACCTCGGTCCCGGTGACCTCCGGGAGCATCACGTCGAGGATCACGATGTCGTAGTTGCGCGCGCGTGCCGCGTCGAGCGCGGCGGCGCCGTCCTTCTCCTCGTCGACGTCGAACCCCTCGCGACGAAGAGTGAACGCGACGACGTCGAGCACGCCCGGATCGTCGTCGACGACGAGGATGCTCTTCGCCTCGTCGCTCATTCCCGCTCCGGCGCCGGCCGAGCCGCCGCCTCCGCTCCTGGGTCGCCTCCGTCGAGCCTACGGCTCATGCGACCGTCGCCTCTTCGCGGACGCGCGCGTGCTCCAGCACGATGCGCACGCGCGTCCCCTCGCCCGGAGCGGAGTCGAGCTCGACGCGCCCGCCGAGCGTCCGCACCGCCTGGCGGACGATCGCGAGCCCGAGCCCGAAGCCCTCCGGGTCGCGATCCTGGCCGCGGTAGAAGCGGTCGAAGACGTGCTGCTGCGTCGCGGCGCTCATCCCGACGCCGGTGTCCTCGACCTCGACGTGGACTGCGCGGCCGGCGCCGGACGCGCGCAGCACGACGCGGCCGGACGGCGTGTGCTTCGCCGCGTTCTCGCCGAGGTTTCGCAGCACCTGCTCGAGCAGGTCGCGGTTCACGACCGCGGCGAGCGCCGGTTCGCACTCGACCTCGACCGCGACGCCGTCGCGCGGGCGCAGGTCGTCGGCGACGTCACGCAGCAACGGCTCGAGCTCGACGCGCTCGGTGCGCGGCCGCTCCTGTCCGGCGTGAGCGCGCGCGAGCGTCAGCAGCGCGTGCGCGAGCCGCGCGAGCCGCGCCGCCTCGCGCTCGATGTGGACGAGGAAGCGGTCGCGCTCGGCGGGATCCTCCTTCGCACCGGCCTGCAGCACCTCGACCGCGCCGATGATCGTCGTCAGCGGCGTGCGCAGCTCGTGCGCGGCGTTCGAGACGAACTCGCGCTCGGCGAGCTCGCGCCGCTCCTGCTCCGTCAAGTCCTCGATCACGATCAGCGCAGTCTCGCCCTCGGGCGTCGCGGGAATCCCGACGAGACCGAGCGCGCGCTCCTCGCCCGGCGTGACGTGCAGCTGCAGCGGCGACGCGTCGGGCTGGAAAAGGCGCTCCACGATGTCGCGCAGCGAGGTTCCGTCCCACGGCTCCGGCAGCGTGTCGCCCTCGGCGAGCCGTCCGCCGAGCAGCCGGCGCGCCTCGGCGTTCGCAAAGTGGACGACGAGATCCTCGTCGACGGTGACGACGCCCTCATGCAGCCGCTCGAGCAGGAGTCGCAGCCGGTCGCGTTCCGCCTCGACGCGGTGGAACGAGCGGCGCAGCTGCCGGCGCATCCGGTCGAAGTTGTAGGCGAGCGCGCCGAACTCGTCGCGGAAGCGGTAGTGCAGCGGCGTCTCGAAGTCGCCGAGCGCGAGCGCCTCCGCGGCGATCGACAGCCGTCGCAGCCGCAGCGCGATCAGCTGCGCGAGCAGGAGCCCGACGAGGACGCCGATCACGCCGGCGATCACTCCGGCGCGGAGCGCCTGGTCGCTGACGATCCCGATCGCGGCGGCGACGTCGGGGCGCGAGCTCAGCGCGAGCAGCGCGCCGAGGTGCTGCGAGTGGAGCGGGACGCCGACGACGACGATGCCGCCGTTCGTCGTGTCCGCGACCGTCTGCGCGTCCCGCCGAGCGCCGCGGTGAGCGCGTCCTGTCTGCAGGTCCGGTGCACGCGCGAACTCTCCCGCGAGCTGCCGCGCTCGACACGACCTTCCCGTTCGGCGCGTACGCGATCAGGTCGAGCCCGAGCCGCTCGGACAGCACGCGCAGCCGCACCGGGAGCGTGCCGCGCTTCTGCGCATCGACGGCCCCCGCAGCGGCGACGAGCGCGCTGTCCTGGGCCAGCTGCTGCGCGCGGCTGCGGAACGCATTCTCCGACCGGGTCGAGAACTGCGAGACGACGATCGCCGTCGACACCGCCGCGACCACCGCGAATGCAGCTCCCAGCCACCAGCGCACCCCGATGAAACGCCGGGTCATGGCCGGAATCGTAGGCTTTCGCAATGCCCGAGGGCGACTCGCTCCACCGCGCCGCGCAGAGCCTCCAGGTGCTGGTCGGCCAGCCGGTCGAAGTCGAGACCCCGAACCCGCGCGCGAACGGGAAGCGGCTCGTCGAGCGGCTCGACGGGCTTCGGCTCGAATCGGTGGAGGCGGTGGGGAAGAACCTGCTGCTGCGGTTCGAGGGCGGGCTCGTCCTGCGCAGCCACCTCCGGATGACCGGGCGCTGGCGGGTCGAGCCGCGCGGGGCGCAGCGCGCGGGCCGGCCGTGGCTCGTCCTGCGCGGCGCCGAGTACGAGGCCGTGCTGTGGAATGGGCCGGTTCTGGAGCTCGGCCGTGGGTCGGCGCCGGTCGGCCGCCTCGGGCCGGACATCCTCGCCGAGCCGCCCGACTTCGAGTCGATGCTGGAGCGTCTGCGCACCGCGGAGCCGGAGCGTCCCGTCGGCGAGGCGATTCTCGACCAGCGGCTCGTCGCCGGAATCGGAAACCTCTGGCGGGCCGAAGCGCTCTGGGACGTCCGCGTCTCGCCGTGGCGGACACTGGCCGACCTGCGCGACCGCGAGCTGCTCGCGGTGCTCGACGCCGCGCACCGCCTGATGCGGACAGGGGTGGAGGGAACGCGTCCGCTCCGCCACGTCTATCGGCGCGCCGGCCGCGCGTGCCGCCGCTGCGGCGGCGTGATCCGCTCGCATCCCCAGGGCCAGCCCGCGCGCATCGCGTACTGGTGCCCCGGCTGCCAGCGCGGCGGCACCGAGCCCGAACTTCCCAAGTAACACTCTGTTACAAGGCGCGGGATCCGCCCGGCAGAGCCGCGTTCCGGGTCAAGTAACAGAGTGTTACAAGGGAGATAGCAACCGCAGGAGCCGCGCGGCCGCCGTCGTAGTGGAACCGTTGCGATGCGCTCGCCTCTTCTCTACGACACGCTGCGCCGTTTCTGCCTCGGTGCGTTCGCGCTCTACCACCAGGACATGGACAAGGGCGCGGATCTTCCGTTCGCGTTCGAGGAGCACGGGTCGTACGGACGGCCGACGCTCTATGAGTACCGCCCGCTCGTGCGCGGCTACGTCGAGGCGCGTGCCGACAGGCTCTACCAGCGCGACGACGTGCGCTCGGCTGTTGCCGACCTCCAGCGCGAGCCGGCGGCGCGGATCTTCGCGCGCGCGCACGAAGGTCATTACGGCGACGAAGGGCGCGCGCTCTTCCGCAGCGTGCTCGTGCCGTTGCTCGTGCGCACCGCCGAGAGCTGCGGTGGCTTCGACTGGGACGACAGCGCGTTCGACCGCGCGTACGCCGAGCTCGAGGGGTCGCTCTTCGGCGAGGGGCACGCATACGGCGCGGTCGCGCCGCTCGTCGGCATCTCCTGCGGAACGACGATCGAGCTCGGAGACGGGATCCGCGTCCGCGCCGCCGCCGCGGGAGAGCTCGCCGCGATGTGGCCGGAGGCAGCCGGCCTGCTTCCGCGCGACTTCGGCCGCGAGACCGACCGGCTGTGCGTGCTCGAGCTCGAGCGCTCGCTCGCGCCGGGAACCGACGAGGTTCCGGACGCGCCGGGCGAGCTCGCCGACGCCGTCACGTCGCTCCGCCTCGCCACCGCCGCGCCCGTCGCCGCAGGCCCCGTTCTCTTCGAGCGGCTCGACTGGCGGCCGTACGGGATCCGCCCCGTCCTGCCGATCGCCGCGACTGCGCCGCCCGGCGAGTCGACGCGGCTCGACCCGTTCCGCGCGACCGTCGTCGCGAAGCTGCGCCCATGCCTCGCAGTCGCGGACGACGATCCGCTGCTCGGCGATGCGCTGGACCGCTGGGAGCTCGCGCTGTTCCAAGGCGATCCGTTCCGCGCCGAGCAGCTCCGCCACGCGCTCGAGAGCGCGCTCGGCGACGGCCAGGGACCGTGGGCGGCCGGGATGCGCGGCGCCGCGCTGCTCGGAGACACGCCGGAGGAACGCGCCGACCTCGCCGTTCGGTTCGAGGAGCCGACGACGGAGCTGATCCGCCGCCTGCTCGTCGAGTTGCTTCTCCACGGCGACCGCCGCCGGCTCCTTCGCGAGCTCGACGCCGCGCTGCTCGCGCTCCGCCCGCCGCCGGCGCGCGTCGCCGAGCTGCGCGCGAGCTGACACCCACTCGTGACATGTCCCCGGCTACCGTCGGGACATGGACGAGGCCCGCGCCGTGCTGGAGCGGCTTGGAACGGATCGAAGCGCTCGACGCGCGCGCGGCCGCGCCGGACGAGCTGCTCGCCGAGCTCCGCGCACTCGTGCGCGAGGCCGAGTCGTGGGCGCGGCGCGAGCGCGACCCTGAAGCGCAGGCGGCGGCCGCCCGCTGCGCCGACGCGATCGACGCGCATGCCATAGTCCCGCTGTGACGATCGCGCACTGGGACGACGCGCCGAGCGGACGACCGGAACGGCCCGCGCTCGGCGGCACCTGGACCGACCTCGGCAACGCGGCCGGCTCGCGCACCGTCGGCGTCCGCCGCATCCAGCTCGACCCGGGCGAGATCTCGACTCCCGCGCACGTGCACGGCGCCGACGAGGAGATCTTCTTCGTCCTCGCCGGTTCCGGCCTCTCGTGGCAGGACGGCGCCACGTACGAGGTTCGCGCAGGCGACTGCCTCGTCCACCGCCCGCTCGGCAAGGCGCACACGCTGCGCGCCGGCGACGACGGCCTCGATGTCCTCGCGTACGGCCAGCGGCACCGCATCGGCGGCGCGTACCTGCCGAAGGTCGGGATCTACTGGCTCTGGCCGACGTGGGCCGAGGTCGGGCAGGGCGCGAATCCGTTCGACCGCGAGCAGGATCTCGAGTGGCCGGCGCCGTCCCCGCGTCCAGAGTCGATCGTCAACCTCGACGCGATCGAAGGCGAGTACGGCGGCATCGTCAAGGGTCTCGCCAAGGCCGCGGGCGCGAAGCTCTCCGGGCTGAACTGGGTCGGCGCACCGGCGCACGACGACGGCGGGCCGCCGCACTGCCACTCCGCCGAGGAGGAGATCTTCATCGTCCTCGACGGCGAGGGGACGCTCGAGCTCTGGGACGGGCCGAAGCCGGGCGCGCCGCTCCCGACCGAGCCGACGGAGACGCACCCCCTCCGCCGCGGCCATGTCGTCGCGCGGCCGCCGGCGACGCGCATCTCACACAGCCTCCGCGCCGGCGAGAACGGCCTCACGTATCTCGCGTACGGCACGAGGGAGCCGAACGACATGTGCTACTACCCGCGCTCGAACAAGATCTTCTTCCGCGGCCTCGGCCTGATCGCCCGGCTCGAGGCGCTGGAGTACGACGACGGCGAGCCGAGCTGAGAGGTCGCCGGCCCGTCCAGTACGGGGCACGACCTTGGGCGTTCACCGCTCGCTCGGCGTACCACACAGGACTCCGGCCAACGCTGCCGCAGGCGCGTTAGCCGGAGGCGGACCAGCGGGCCGCTCCGGCCGCAGCGCATACGACGAACAGCCTCGCGAGCCCGAAGGAGGGGGCGACCGGGGGAACCACGGGTTCCCCCGGTGCCTGAAGCCCCGACCGAGGCATTCACGCTCAGCCCGCCCGGCGCCGATGACCCTGGCGGGTGAGAGTTCCGGCGTTTCTTTCCAGCAAGAGGACGCAGCTGCTGTTGAACGGCGGCTTCGGCGTCGTGCTCCTCGCCGTCGGCGTCTTCAGCGCCCGCCGCTTCGTGCGCGGCGGCTGGCCGCTCCACCATGCCGACCCGGTGCTCGTCGGCGCCTCGGCTCTCCTCTTCCTCGTCGCGTACGCCTTCAAGGCGTTCGGCTGGCAGCGGCTGTTCGCGCAGCACGAGCGGCCGGCGGCCGGTGCACTCGCGGCGGCGGGCGGCGCAGCCTCCGTCGGCGGCGTCGCGCTGCCGGGCCGGGTCGACGACGCGATCCGCATCGCCGTCGTGCGGCGCTACCCCGGCACCCGCACCGGGCTCGGCGCGCTCGGCCTGAGCCTGATCGTGCTCGGTCTCCTCGACAATGTCGCGCTGACGCCGCTCGCGTCGATCGCAGCGGCGGACGCCGACTCGTGGACGACGCGCGCGGGCTTCGGCGTCGTCGCCGTCGCCGGCGTCCTCGCGGCGGTCGTGATCGCGCTGCTTCCGCGCGCGACCGGCTGGCAGTGGGTGCAGCGGTTCCGCGCCGGTCGCTGGCTGAGCGGGCATACGCATTGCACGCGCGAGGCGTGCGCCGCGTGGGTGCTCGTCTCGATCTCGTGGGCGCTCCGCGGGACGGCGGTGTTCCTGCTCCTGAACGCGCTCTCGATGCACAGCTCGTTCCCGCTCGCGCTCGCGTTCCTCTGTGCCTCCGCCGCGTCGGCGGCGCTGCCGATCGCACCGGCGGGCGCGATGACGCAGGCCGGCGCGGGCGCGGCGATCCTCATCGCCAGCGGCGTGCATACGACCGAGGCGATCGCGTTCTCGGTCGCGACACAGGCGCTCGTGATCGTGACCGGGGCCGCGGTGATCCTGCTCGTCGCGGCCTGGCAGGTCGTGCTGCGCGTGCGGCCTAACCGGCCGGCGCTTCCGCAGCAGAGCTGAGCGCGACGAAGTCACGCCGGCGCACGAGGGCGAACGCGAACCCCGCGCCGATGAACGCGACGATCGCCGAGATCAAGCAGGATCTCGTTGAACCCGGAGATGTACGCGGCGCGCAACGCCTCCTCGACCGCGGGCCGCGCAGCTGCGGCCTGAACCTGCCCCGCCGCGGCGGCCTTCGCGAACGGCGCCGCCGCCGTCCCGGCGAGCTGGCTCTGAATCTCGTTCTCGAGGATCGCGCCGAGCGCGGCGATCCCCGTTGCGATCCCGACCTGCCGGAACATCGCGTTGATCCCGGACGCCATGCCCGCCTTCTGCGGCGGCACGACGCCGACCGCCGTCGATGCGAGCGGCGGGTTGACGAGCCCGATCCCGATCCCGCCGACGATGAAGCCGGCGAGCAGCGTCGTCCAGCTCGAGCTCGGCGTGATCCCGTGCATCAGCAACAGCGCGACGCCGACGATCGCGAGGCCGCCGCCGAGGAGGTAGCGCACGGGAATCCGCACCGACAGCCTCCCGGCGATCGGCGCGACGACGAACGAGACGAGCGAGAGCGGCAGGAAGCGCAGCCCCGCTTCGATCGGGGAATAGCCGAGCACGTTCTGGAGGTACAGCGTCAGGTAGAGGAACTGCGCGAACATCGCGCCTGAGATCACGAACGCGACGATCTGCACACCGGTGAACGTCGGCACACGGAACAGCGAGATGTCGAACAGCGGGTCGGCGCTGGCGCGACTCGACGAGGAGAAACACGACGAGCAGCACCGCCGCGCCGACGAACAGTCCGACGACGCGCCCGCTCGACCAGCCCCAGTCGTTCCCGCGCAGCAGCGCGAGCACGAACGCGAACAACCCGACCGAGAGCGTGGCGAATCCCGGCAGGTCGAAGGCGCCGGCGTTCTCGTCCTTCGACTCGTGCAACTCGCGGAACGACGCCGACGATGCAGGCGATCCCGATCGGCACGTTGACGTAGAAGATCCACTGCCAGCCGGCCCAGGTCGTCAGGGCGCCGCCGACGAGCGGCCCGATCGCGACCGCGAGCGCGACCGTCGCGCCCCAGATCCCGAACGCCGTGCCGCGCTCCTTGCCGTGGAACTCCTGCGAGAGGATCGCCAGCGAGACCGCGAACATGATCCCGCCGCCGATTCCCTGGACGCCGCGCGAGAGGTTCAGGACGAGCGGCGAGCCGGCCGCTCCGCAGACCGCCGAGGCCGCGGTGAAGAGGACGACGCCGCTGATGAAGACGCGCTTCCGGCCGAGCAGGTCGCCGAGCGAGCCCGCCGCGAGGACGACCGTCGCGAGCATCAGGGCGTAGGCGTCCACCACCCACTGGAGGTCGGTGAAGGAGGCGTGGAGCTCCTTCTGAATGTCGGGGAGGGCGACGTTGACGACCGTGATGTCCAGCAGGAGCATGAAAATGGCGACACAGACGATGATGAGTGCGCGCCATTTCCGGTCCATAGGCGTGAGATTACGCAAGCAGGACTCTGCTACGTTGATTCGAAAGGTGAGCGGTTATGGCGCTCACCCGCTTGCTCCCGCGCCCGTCGCCACGGGCGAGGACGAATAGAGGTCCCGCTCTGGCCAGGGTCATCGCATTCGCGAATCAGAAGGGCGGCGTCGCCAAGACGACGACGACGCTGAACCTCGGCGTCGCGCTGGCCGAGATGGGCCACCGCGTGCTCGCCGTCGACCTCGACCCGCAGGGCAACCTGACGATGTCGCAGGGGTGGAATCCGGACGAGATCGACCGCTCGCTGTTCGACGTCCTCGTCCACAAGCTTCCGATCACGGAGATCATCCGGACGGCCGAGATCGACGTCGCGGTCTCGTCGATCGACCTCGCCGGCGCCGAGCTGGCGCTCTCGTCGATGATCGGCCGCGAGCGCGCCCTCGAGAAGGCGCTGGCTCCGGTCCGCGAGTCGTACGACTTCGTCATGATCGACACGCCGCCGTCGCTCGGCCTGCTGACGATCAACGCGCTCGTCGCCGCGAGCGGCGTGATCGTGCCCGTTCAGTGCGAGTACCTCTCGCTGCGCGGGCTCGTCCAGCTCGAGAACACGCTCTCGATGATCCGGGAGAACCTCAATCCGACGGTCGAGATCCAGGGGATCCTCCCGACGATGTTCGACAAGCGGCTCCTGCATTCGCGCGAGGCGGTCGAGATCCTGAAGGAGAACTTCGGCGACCTCGTGCTGAACACGAAGATCCGCAAGACGGTGCGCTATGCCGAGGCTCCGGTGAAGGGGCAGTCGGTGTTGAAGTACGACCCGTCCGGCGACGCCGCGGACATGTACCGCGACGCTCGCCAAGGAGGTGCTCGATGGCTCGTCGGCGCGCCAGCATGCGTGAGGGCCCGCTCGCGGAGCTCTTCCGCGCGACCGAGGCTGCGCAGCGGCAGGCCGAGGGTGCTCCGGAGGGCACGCCTCCGCCCGAGGGCGCGGCTCCGCCTCCGCCGCCGGCCGAGATCGAGCCGGAGGAGCGGACGGTCGAGCACGTCCCGAGCTGGGAGGAGTCGGTCGCCGCCGAGGCGCCCGCTCCGATTCCGCCCGCCGCGCCGCCGCCTCCGCCGCCCGTCTCCGCGCCTGCACCGCCGCCTGCCTCGCGGCCTGCGCCTCCGCCGCCTCCGCCTGAGCCGGTGTGGCGCGAGCCTGCCCCCGCGCCGTCGCCGGTGGCGCGGTACGTCGATCCGCTTCCCGAGCCTTCCGCCCGCCTGAACCGCGCGCCGCGCGCGGACAGCGGCGCGTACATCGCCGTGATCAAGGTCGTCGGCGTCGGCGGTGCCGGGATCAACGCCGTCAACCGGATGATCGACGCCGGCATCAGCCAGGTCGAGTTCATCGCCGTCAACACGGACATCCAGGCGCTCCACATGAGCGACGCGCCGGCGAAGATCCACATCGGCCGCGAGCTCACGCAGGGCCTCGGCTCCGGCGCCGACCCCGAGGTCGGCCGCGGCGCCGCGGAGGAGGGCTACGACCAGCTGAAGCACGCGCTGCGCGGCTCCGACATGGTGTTCGTCGCGGCCGGCGAGGGCGGCGGCACCGGCACCGGCGCGGCGCCGGTCGTCGCGAAGATCGCGCGCGATCTCGGCGCGCTGACCGTCGGGATCGTGACGACGCCGTTCAAGTTCGAAGGCACGAAGCGGAAGACGCAGGCCGAGCAGGGCGTGAGTCGCGCTCCGCCAGGCGTGCGACACGACGATCGTGATCCCGAACGACCGGCTGCTCGAGGTGCTCGACCGCTCGACGTCGATGCTCGACGCGTTCAAGGTCGCCGACGACGTGCTTCGCCAGGGCGTCCAGGGCATCTGCGACCTGATCACGATGCCGGGCCTGATCAACCTCGACTTCGCCGACGTCCGCACGATCATGTCCGACTCGGACACGGCGCTGATGGGTATCGGCTTCTCCTCCTCCGGCGAGAACCGTGCGAAGGAGGCGGCCGAGCGCGCGCTGCGCTCGCCGCTGATCGACGAGGAGATCACCGGCGCGACCGGGATCCTGCTCTCGATCGCCGGCGGCGACGACATGACGCTGATCGAGGTCAACGAGGCCGCCGAGGCGATCCGCGCCGCCGCCACCGACGAGACGAACATCATCTTCGGCGCCACCGTCGACGACCGCCTCAACGGCCAGGTCTGGGTGACCGTCGTCGCCACCGGTATCGGCCGCGGCCGCCAGCACCACCGGACCTTCACGCCGGCGGCGCTTCGCCCGGACTCGGGCGGCGACATCGACGTCCCGTCCTTCCTCCGCAACTAGTCTTCCGTCATGGACGCTTCCCTCGCGATCGCGAGCAAGCGGGACGAACGGCGCTACGCGGACACGCCCGTGCCGGACGATGTCGAACGCCGCATCCTCGACGCCGGCCGCGTCTCCGGCAGTGCGCGGAACACGCAGAACTGGGAGTTCGTCGTCGTCGAGTCGGCGCAGGATCGTCTCGCCGAAGCGGTGCACCGGCCGGAGAACGTCGCGACCGCGACGCTCGTCGTCGCGATCGTCGGCGACGCGCGCCCGTTCGACGTCGGCCGCTGCGCGCAGAACATGATGGTCGCCGCCTGGAACGAGGGCGTCGTCTCGTGCCCGAACGGCGTCCGCGATGCCGAGGCCGCGGCGCGAGATCTGCGGCGGCGAGGTGAAGGCCGTGCTCGCGTTCGGCTACCCGGCAAGCGGCCCGCGCGAGCCGGAGAAGCGCACGACCGCAGAGTGGTCGGAGCGCGCGAACCGCAAGCCGCTCGACGAGCTCGTCCGGCGCGCCTAGCCGAGCTAGGGCGCCGCGCAGCGCGGCTGGATTCCGGTCAGCTCGTCCAGCGCCCGCTCCGCGTTGACCTGGAACACGAGGTGGACGATCGCCGGGCCGAACGTCACGAGCCGCAGCATCCCGTCCTTCCCCTCGCTCAGGCAGCCGGACGACGCCTGCCAGTACGGGCTCCAGCGGACGGCGACCCGGTAGCGCCCGGCCTGCGTCACCGAAAGCGTCATCCGCGCTTCCGTCAGCGACTCGACGCGCGGGCCTCCCGGCCCGGTGAGGATCGGCGTCGCGTTCGGCACCTGGAAGATCGTCAGGCTCTGCGTCGCGAGCACCGGCACGAGCCCGGCGCGGCCGCTGCCGACGAGCCTCGCCTCCGCGCGCGAGCTGTAGTCGGGCGGCGCGTCCGAGAGGACGACGTAGCGCACGCCGAGCCCGCGCAGCCACGCGAGGTACTCCGCGGCGCCGGGCTTGCCGTACAGGACCTGATTCTGCGGGAAGTCGTCTTGCCGGAACCAGCCGCGCGCGAGCGGGATTCCGGCGTCGGCGAGATAGACGGCCGGCCAGTGGCCGTGCGTGTCGACGGCCTCGACGCGGTACCCGGGGCCGAGGTGCAGATGGAGATACCGGATCGCCGCGGGCCAGGCGTCGGCGGCGGCGGTCACGTCGGATTGGCTGTTGACGTAGCTCGCGGCGAGCGGCGTCAGGTTCCACGACACCGCGAGCGCGAGCACGCCGAGCACCGGGACGAGCGGCTTCCAGCGCCGCAGCGAGAGGACGAGCACCGCGAGCGGGATCGCGGCGTACCGGAGCCGAGCGATGTTCTCGCCGATTGCGGACGGGACGAGGTACGCCGCCGCGCCGGCAACGAGGTAGATCGCAAAGACGTAGCGGAGCACGCGGGCGTTCTCGAGCCGCCACGTGCACGCAAGCCCGAGCCCGCAGAAGACGGCACCGGCGGCGGCCTCTGCGAGCGAGAACGGGTACCGGCCGCCCGCCGGGAAGAGCCGCCAGAGCACGATCTCCGTCACCCCGACAACCGCGACGGCGGCGATCGGCAGCCAGTTCCCGCGAATCGTCGCGCGCCGGGCGCCGACGATCGCCGCGAGGACGACGACGAGTAGCAGGAACGCGAGCGGGCTCGCGGCGAGCGTCAGCGCGGCGAGCGCAGCGAAGCGCCAGCGCGCGTTCGCCTGCAGCGCCCAGATCGAGAGCAGCGCGAACGCGATCCCGAGTGCGAACGGGAACGCCGCGGAGAGGACGATGCCGGCCCAGACGACGGCGAAGCTCCGGCTCGACCACCGTGTCGTCGGCCCCCATTCGCGCCAGACGACGACGGAGAATGCGAGCGCCGCGAGCGCGATCGTCGCAACCGCCAGCAGCCGAATCCCGAGGATCGCCGCGAGCGGGTAGTAGAGCAGGCTGTACGTGACGAAGCTGTACCGGCCCGCGTACCAGAAGTTGTTCCAGAGCACGAAGCCGTGCTCGAGGAAGAGCGTGCGCTGGTACGCGTGCGCTGCGAGGTCGGTCCCGGGCGGACCGAGCCACGCGAGAAGCGCCGCGATCGACGCGGCAGCGGCCGCGCAGAGCAGCGCCTCGCGAAGCAACGGGTGCCGGCGGTGCACCCCGGGAGCCTAACGCGGTAGGTCTAGACGAGCGGGACGAGCACGGTGGCGCTGAAGGCGCCCGCGACGGCGAGGCAGCCGCTCGTTGCGGCGCCGACGAGCGCGATCCGCCGCACGCCGGGCGACGTGAACGGCGCGAGCCAGAGTGCGCTCGCGAGGCCGAAGAGGATGCCGACCGCCGTTTCCACCGCGTGGAACGCGATTCCGGCGGCGAGCCCGCGCGTGAACGACACGCCGTGGGCCTGGAGCGCCATCGCGACGGCGCCGCTCGTGACGCCGATGTTCGCGGGCGTGAGCGGCAGCGTTCCGGCGACGTCGAGCGCCGGGACGATGATGAGCGCGGCCGCGAACGGCGAGCGGATGCCGAGCGCCGCGCCGACGGCGGTCGCCGCCGCGAGGCGCCCGGCTGTCGAGAGAGCGATCCAGGCGACGAAGATGGAGCGCTGCGCGCGGCTCGCGGCCGAGCGCGCGAAACGCGTCGAGCAGGTGGGAGAGGCGGCCGCCCGCCTTGCGCCTGCGCTCGTACAGCGCGACCGCCGCGCCGACGCCGGCGATCCCCAGCAGCACGAAGAGCGGCCAGAGCGGCATCGCGCCGGTGGCCGAGCCTGCGATGACGAGCGACGGCGAGCACCAGCGCACGCGCGACCCCGAGCGCCGCAAACGCGCCGCCGGTCGTCCACAGCCGCTCACGGTTCGGCAGCGCACGGGAGAAGAGCCCGATGCGGACGGCGTCACCGGCGCGCGCCGGGACGAGTGTGTTCACGAGCGAGCCGACGCCGTAGCGCGCGCATGCGCTCCCGAACGAGAGCTGTCCGCCGCACATCCGGATCGCCGAGAGCCACGCGCCTGCGCCGCCGAGCACCGAGAGCAGGAACCCGGCGCCGGCCAGCCAGAGCCAGGTCGGGCTTGCGGCGCCGAGCGAGCCGACCGCCGTGTCGACCCGCGAGCCGAGCAGCTGGGGAGTCGCCACGAGGACAGCGAGCACGACGAGCAGACCGCCGGCGGCCGCGAGACCCCGCCTGCCGGCGCGATCGATGATCTCCTGCAAAGTCGTACCCACTGTCCTCGTATCGGCTAAGACGCCGCGCGTCCTGAGCAGTTGGTGCGTAACCTCCGCCACATGCGTGGCGCGGTCGCAGCAGGGCACCCGCTGACGGCGGCGGCGGGAGCGCGCGTCCTCGAGGCGGGCGGGAACGCCGTTGACGCGTGCGTGGCCGCGGCGTGCGTCTCGTGGGTCTGCGAAAGCCCGCTGACCGGCCCTGGAGGCGGCGGGTTCATGCTCATCCACGCTAGTAAGGGAATCTCAGAATTAGTTGATTTTTTCGTTACGGTTCCGCGCGCTTCGGCCGGGGACGGCGACCTGCTCCGGCTCGAGATCGATTTCGACGGCGACACCCAGCAGGTCTTCCAGACCGGCCCGGCGGCGGTGGCCGTGCCCGGGACGGCGCTCGGCCTCGAGGCGGCGCACCGCAGCTTCGGCTCGCTGCCGTGGGCGGAGCTCGTCGCGCCCGCGGCACGGCTCGCGCGCGAGGGCGTCGAGCTGACCCCGGCCCAGGGCTATCTGCACCGGATCCTCGACGGCCTGCTCCGCCACTCGCCGGAGGGCGACGCGATGTACCGCGGCGCCGACGGGCCGCTGCGCGCGGGCGACCGGTTCTTCCTCCCGGACTTCGCCGGCACGCTCGACCGGATCGCCGCCGAGGGCGCGGCGGCTCTCTACGGCGGCGAGCTTGGGCGGCGAATCGTCGAGCACGTGCAGGCCGGCGGCGGCGGGCTGACGCTCGACGATCTCGCCGGCTACGAGGTCGTCCGGCGTGAGCCGCTCGCGGTGGAGTACCGCGGCCATGAGTTCCGCACGAATCCGCCGCCGTCGAGCGGGGGCGCGCTGATCGCGCTCGGCCTGCGCACGCTCGGCGACGCGGAGCCGGACGCGGAGGCGGTCGTCGCGGCGATGGAGGCGCAGGAGGCTGCGCGCGGCGGCGGTCTTCTCTCCGGGACGACGCACATCTCGGTCGTCGACGCGCACGGCGATGCGGCGTCGCTGTCGGCGTCGCTCGGTTCCGGCAGCGGCGTCGTCGTTCCCGGCACCGGCATCCACCTCAACAACATGCTCGGCGAGGCCGACCTTGCGGGCGATGCGAAGGCCGGCGAGCGGCTGACGTCGATGATGGCGCCGTCGGTCGTGCTGCGCGACGGTCGTCCGCGCCTCGTCGTCGGCTCGGCCGGGTCGGCGCGGCTGCGCGGCGCGATCCTCCAGGTCGTCGCGAACGTCGTCGGCAAGGGGATGGGCGTCGAGGAGGCGGTCGACGCGCCGCGGCTGCACGAGGAGGACGGCGTCGTCTACTGCGAGGACGCGGGCGCAGCCGACCGGCTCGAGGCGGCGGGACACGA
The DNA here is from genome assembly GCA_963718385.1 of uncultured Actinomycetes bacterium. GTDB lineage: Bacteria > Actinomycetota > Thermoleophilia > Gaiellales > Gaiellaceae > Palsa-739. The sequence continues at coordinate 845,072 of CAVQZE010000003.1, read as the reverse complement.
GGTCGTGCGCTTCAAGCGGCACAACCTCTTCTTCGGCGGCGTCAGCGCGGTCGAGGTGCTCGCCGACGGCAGCCTCGCCGCAGCGGGCGACCCGCGCCGCGGCGGCGCGGGCGTGGTGGTCGCGTGACGGCGGAGTTCGTCGTGCGCCCGGCCGACCCCGGCGACGCGGAGGGACTGACGCGTCTCGCCGAGTCGGTCAGCGGTGAGCCGGAGGCGTGGCTGATCTCCGCCGACGGCGAATGGCGCAGCGTCGGCGACGAGCGCCGCTACCTGAAGGCGCTCCGCCGCTACCCGCACGCCGCCGTGTTCGTCGCGGAGCGGTCGGCGGACGGCGCGATGGTCGGGCGGTTGTCGGTCGCGCGTGACACGCATCCCGCGAGTGCGCATGTCGCCGACATCGGCTTGATGGTCGCGAAGGACGCGCGCCGCCAGGGCGTCGGCCGCGCGCTGCTCGATGCCGCGGTGGACTGGGCCCGCGTCGCCGGCGTCCGCAAGCTCGAGCTGCACGTCTTCCCGTGGAACGAGCCGGCGATCACCCTCTACGAGACCTTCGGCTTCGAACGAGAGGGCTTCCGCAAAGCCCACTACCACCGAGCCGGCGAGGACGTGGACGCGATCCTGATGGCGTACCGCGTCGACGCGAGCTCAGCCTGAAGCAGCGCTGAAGCGCTCGAACCGTTCGACCGGAACGGGAGTGTTCCGTTGAGCGTGCAGCCACGCGAGTAGCTCGCCATGCGGGACGATCCAGACGCGATCCGCCCGGAAGGCCTTGCCCTTGCGCTCATGCAGACAGATGACAGGCGTCACCCAGACGCCCAATGCGTCATGCAGTTTGGCCGCTTGGCGGCGTGCCTTGATGAGCTGCCGGTTCTCGTAACGGCGGGCCTTGGTCTCGATCATGTAGACGCCGTTCGGCCCGAAGACAAGGTGGTCGACGTTCCCCTCGCCGGCCTGCTCGATGTCGTGGAAGACGGTCCAGCCGTCGCGGGTGAGCTCGTTGAGAGTTAGCCCGACGCTCTCCTCGGCTCTCGCGCCTCTCGTCAGACGAATGTCTTCGTCCATATAGATCTCTGCGAGGGGCTTCAGAACGATGACAAGCGCGAGGAACAGCGTCGCTGCGGCGACCGTGAGCCTGTGACCCACCGCGAGAGCGAGCATGGCACCTGCCACCGATGCGAATGCTGCAAAAGCCATCCAGATTGCGGTCTCACGTCGCCGTGTGCGGGTCCTGACCCAGTGGGCGGGCCTCCGGTTGACGTCGTACGCCATGAGTCTCGTATCGGTCTTGCCCGCGGGGCGCTTGACACGCGCCCGGGGTAGACGTGATCGTGCCGACGAGCCATGTCCGAAAGAGCGTCTAGCGGATCCCGGCCTTCGTGCGTACCGTCGGACGATGCGCGATCTCGAGGCTCTCGTGGCGGCGCTCGACCTCGATGTGAATGCGATCGGCATCTGTCACGCATGCCTGAGCTTCGTCTCGTTCCCGCTCGGCGACGGCGACGAGCGCGAGGCGAAGCGCCAGGCGCGGACGATGACGCCGTGGCTCTGGGAGGAAGGTCTCGCGGAGCCTGCGCTCGCGGCCGTACGAAAGGCAGCGCGACGGCGTCCCGACCGCAGACGCGGCGCTTCACGAGCTGGATCGGAAAGGCGGGCACAGCGCCGTCGCCCGCGCGATCGTCCTCCGGCTCGCGGCCGACCTCGCCCGTGAAGCGCGAATCCGGTTGGCGGGGCTCGAGCGCTTTCGGGGTGCGGCCGAGTGGAACTGATGCGGTGATGCTATGATGCCGTTATGCCGAAGCTTCGGACGACCGTGACGATCGACGAGCGCGTGCTGCGTGCGATTCGTGTCAAGGCCGCCCGGACGGGACGCCGCGACAGCGACGTGATCGAGGAGGCGTTGCGACGCGACCTGGGCCTGGATGTGCTGGAACGTGCCTGGGCGACCGCCGACATGGCGGAGGACGACGCGCTCCGCCTCGCGGTCGAGGCACAGCACGAGGCGCGCGGCCGCTGACGCGTGCGGGTCGTCTTCGATGCCAACGTCCTCGTCTCGGCCCTCCTCTCACGTACGGGGGCGCCGGCCGCACTCGTCGAGCGTTGGCTCCTCGGCGACTTCGAGATGGTCGTGTCGAAGGCGCTCGTCTCGGAGCTCGAGCGAACCCTCGCTCGGCCGAAGATCCGACGCCGGATCGCGGCCGAAACGGCGGCTGAGTTCATCTCGATCCTTCGCGTGCTCGCCGAGACGCGGCCCGACCCCGACAGCCCACACGCACAGCACTCGAGGGATCCCGACGACGACTATCTGATCGCGCTCGCCGGGGCCGAGACTGCCACCCTCGTCTCCGGGGACGACCACCTCCTCGAGCTCCGGACATCGATTCCTGTCCTCTCGCCCCGGGAGTTCCTCGACTCGTTGTCGCGCCGGTCGGGACCTGACTCGACCGGTCGCGCGTGAAGCCGTCACGTCCGGAAGAGCGTCTGGCGGGCCGTCACAACGCGACGTAGCCTCGGAGCGTGGCGGCGGATCCGTGGGGCTCGGAAAGGGCGTGCGCCGCGGCGATGGACGTGTTCGCGCTCGGCAGCGACTATCCCGCGCTTCGGCCCCGAGGGGCCGCCGTGTGCGGCGCCGTGCGCGAAGCGGCGGCTTGTCTCGGAAGCCGGGAAGGCGCCATCCCACGTCCTGTCGTCGAACGGCTGTTGGAGCGCTGCGACGCGCGCGAGATCCGCAGGCTCGAGCTCCTCGCCGACGTCGTCGCACCGGCCCGGTGGCGTCCGCTGCTGGACGAAGCGGGAGCCGAGCACGCGCGAGAGCCGCTCCTCGTCGGCGTCCTCAGCGCCGCCGTCGCCGAGTTGCAGCCGCCGCCAGAGTGGCTCGCAGCGATGCGGGAAGGCACGGCGGACGAGGCGCCCGGACCGGTGAACGTGCTCGCGAGCCTGCTTCGTCCCGAGAGCGTCTGGTCGATCGACGAGGCGCGCGCCGCGCAGTCGCTCGGGGCCAGGGTCGGCAATCTTCCGAAACGGATCGCCGGGGTCCGCTCGTTCGCCCTCGCGAACACGGACGAGGCCCGACGGAAGAAGGTGCGCATCATTGCCGAGCCTGTCAAGCGCATGCTCCCGGTCGCCGGTGCGCCACGAACCACGGCCCACCTCGAGGAGGCAGACAGACTCATCGCCGCCGACGACCGCCCAGCGACCGAGGCGTGCTTCCTGCTACTCCTGGCCTATGTGATGGGACTCGAAGGCGCTTTGACGATCGTCCCTTCGCAGAACTGAGATCGCAGGTCCTGAGCGTGCGGGCCGGCGTGTTCGGACGCCGTCAGAGGGGACGAGTACGATCGGTTCCCCGTGCCCGAGACGCCCCTTTCGTTCACCTTCACGTCCACTCCGAATACTCGATTCTGGACGGGGCCTGCAGGATCCCCGAGCTTGCGAGCCGGGCTGCGGAGCTCGAGATGCCGGCGGTGGCGCTCACCGATCACGGGTCGCTTGCCGGCGCGATCGACCTCGTCAAGGCGACGAAGAAGGAGGGCGTGAAGCCCGTCCTCGGCTGCGAGGTCTACGTCGCCGACGACCGCAAGGCGCAGCAGAAGGGCTACGCGCACCTCACGCTTCTCGCCGAGACGACCGAGGGCTACGGGAACCTGATCAAGCTCAGCTCGCTCGGGTATCTCGAGGGCTACTACTACAAGCCGCGCGTCGACTGGGAGCTCCTCGCAGCAGTACGGGACAGGGCTGATCGCGCTCTCCGGCTGCCTCTCGGGCCGCGTCTGCAAGGCGCTCGAGGAAGGTCGCGCGACCGACGCCGAGGGCGAGCTCGACCGGCTGACGACGATCTTCGGGCGCGACAACGTCTACGTCGAGATGCAGAACGCGCACCTCGAGGTGCAGCAGCGGATCAACCCGGTTCTCGCGCAGCTCGCGGAACGGCGCGGGCTGCCGCTCGTCGCGACCGGCGACGTGCACTACCTCCGGCACGAGGACGCGCGCGCGCACGAGGCGCTGCTCTGCATCCAGTCCGGCGACTCGCTGAAGAACCCGAACCACTGGAAGTTCGACACCGACCATTTCTTCTTCAAGACGCAGGCCGAGATGGCCGCCGACTTCCCGGGGCACGACGACGCGCTGCGGCGCACGCTCGAGATCGCCGAGCGCTGCAACGTCGAGATCGCGCTCGACCGGATCCTGCTGCCGCACTTCCCGGTGCCGGACGGCCGCGACGCGTTCGACTATCTCGTCGAGCTCTGCGAGAAGGGCCTCGGGCGACGCTACGAGAAGGTCGGCGCGGATCTCCAGGAGCGGCTGAAGTTCGAGCTGAAGACGATCAAGGAGATGGGCTTCGCCGACTACTTCCTGATCGTCGCGGACTTCATCGGCTTCGCGAAGCGCAACGGGATCAGCGTCGGCCCGGGCCGCGGCTCCGCCGCCGGCAGCCTCGTCTCGTACTGCCTCGACATCACCGACATCGACCCGATCCGGTACGACCTGCTCTTCGAGCGGTTCCTCAATCCGGGCCGCAAGGAGCTGCCGGACATCGACATCGACTTCGCCGTCGAAGGCCGCGAGCGCGTCATCAACTACGTCGCCGAGAAGTACGGCCGCGACCGCGTCGCGCAGATCATCACCTTCGGGACGATGGCCGCGCGCGCCGCCGTCCGCGACGCCGGCCGCGTGCTCGAGGTGCCGTACGGCGTCGTCGACAAAGTCGCGAAGGCGATCCCGGAAGGCCCCGGCCAGACGCTCGAGGAATGTCTGAAGCCCGGCGCCGAGCTGCGCCAGGCGTACGACTCCGACCCCGTCACGCGCGAGATCGTCGACCTCGCGAAGCCGCTCGAAGGGCTGACGCGCCAGGACTCGATCCACGCCGCCGGCGTCGTGATCGGCGCCGAGCCGCTGATGAACACCGTCCCGCTGCAGCAGAAGGGCGCCGACCAGGAAGTCGTGACGCAGTTCTCGATGAACAACGTCGTCGCGGTCGGACTGCTGAAGGTCGACTTCCTCGGCCTGCGCAACCTCGACGTGATCGACAAGGCGGTCGAGCTGATCGGCAACCTCGACATCGGCTCGATCCCGCTCGACGATCAAGCAAGACGTACGAGATGCTCGCGCGCGGCGAGGCGACCGGCGTCTTCCAGTTCGAGTCGTCGGGCATGCGCGAGGCGCTGCGCCAGGTGAAGCCGACGGTCTTCGAGGATCTGATCGCGCTCGTCGCGCTCTACCGGCCGGGGCCGATGGCGTACATCCCCGTCTACGCGCGCCGCAAGAACGGCCAGGAGGCGGTCAGCTACCCGGACGAGCGGCTGAAGCCGATCACGAGCAACACGTACGGCATCTGCATCTACCAGGAGCAGTACATGGAGATCGCGAAGCAGCTCGCCGGCTTCTCCCCCGCGGAGGCCGACGACCTGCGCAAGGCGATCGGCAAGAAGATCCATTCGCTGATGGCGTCGCTGAAGGGGAAGTTCCTCGAGGGCTGCGCTGCGAACGACGTCTCGCTCGGCGTCGCGAACCAGCTCTGGCAGGACATGGAGCAGGCGCAGGACTACTCCTTCAACAAGTCGCACGCCGCCTGCTACGCGCTGATCTCGTACCGCACGGCGTGGCTGCGCGCGAACCATCCGAAGGAGTACATGGCCGCGCTGATCTCGTCGGTCATGAACACGAAGGACAAGGTGCCGTTCTACGTCAACGCGTGCGACGAGCTCGGGATCGAGGTGCTGCCGCCCGACGTGAACACGTCGCAGATCGACTTCGCCGTCGTCGAAGGGAAGATCCGCTTCGGGCTCAACGCGGTGAAGAACGTCGGCGAGTCGGCGTGCCGCGCGATCGTGAGCGCGCGCGAAGAGGGCGGCGCGTTCGAGTCGCTCTGGGACTTCACCGACCGCGTCGACCCGCAGACCGTGAACAAGCGCGCACTCGAATCCCTGATCAAGGCCGGCGCGCTGCCCGGCTCGCGGAAGGCGATGCTCGAGGTGCTCGAGCAGGCGCTCGGCACCGGGAGTGCCGCACACGACGCCCGACGTTTCGGACAGGGTTCGATCTTCGACCTCGCGGACGAGCCGCAGCAAGCGCAATACCCGCCGCTTTCGACGGAGGAGTTCGAGAAGAGCGAGCTGCTGCACATGGAGAAGGAGAGCCTCGGCCTGTACGTGTCCGAGCATCCGCTCTCCGGGATCCGCGACCAACTGCGCCGCAAGACCGACTGCGCGCTGTCGGAGCTCGAGCGGCGCCGCGACGGAGAGATCGTCGTCGCCGGCGGCATCGTGTCGTCGCTGAAGCAGCTGACGACGAAGAAGGGCGAGCCGATGGTCTTCTTCGGGCTCGAAGACGTCACCGGCTCGGTCGAGGTCGTCGCGTTCAACTCCGTCTACGCGCAGTCGCGTGACCTGATCGTGCAGGAGCGCATCCTCGTCGTGAAGGGCCGCGTCGACCACAAGCAGCAGGGCGAGACGAAGCTGATCGCGCTCGAGATCACGTCGTTCGAAGCGGTGCCGGAACGGCGCGAGGTACGGCTCAAGGTCGACGCGCGCGTCGCGCCCGCCGGGCTGATCAAGGAGCTCGCTGACATCGTCGAGCGGCTACCCGGGCGAGGCGCCGGTCTACGTCGAGGCCGTCACGTCGGTCGGCCCGAAGCTGCTCGAGCTGGGCCAAGAAGGTGCAGCCGATCCCGGACTTCTTCGCCGAGGCGAAGACCCTGCTCGGCGAGGCCGCCGTCCTCTAGTCGCGCTCGTGCTACCGTAAATGGACTAAGTTAGTCCATTTAGGACAGGTGGCACAGTCGTGAAGAGGATCGTTGTCGGAATCCATGAGGCGAAGACGCAGTTCTCGAAGCTCGTCAAGCAGGCGGAGGCAGGCGACGAGGTTGTCGTCAGCAACTTCGGTAAGCCGGTCGCGAAGATCGTCGGCTACTCGCGGGCGGGCGCGCAGCGCAAGCCCGGCCTCCTGCGCGGGAAGATCACGATCAAGTCGGGGTTCGACCAGTTGCCGGAGGGCTTCGAAGACCTCTAGGTGCGCCTTCTGCTCGACACGCACGCGTTCCTCTGGTGGCTCGGAGACGATCCAAAGCTCGGGCCACTCTCGCGAGCTGCCATTGCCGACGGCGGGAGCGCGGTGTTCGTGAGCGCGGCGAGTGCATGGGAGATCGCACTCAAACGACAAAGCGGCAAACTCGAGGCTCCGGGTGACATCGGGGAGTGGATCGAGCGATGTGAGTTCGGCTCGCTCTCGATCGACGTTGCGCACGCGGTCGCTGCCGCCGCGCTGCCGCCACATCACAAGGATCCGTTCGATCGGATGCTCGTAGCCCAGGCCCAGCTCGAAGAGCTCACGCTCGTTGCGCGCGACGACGCGATCGACGCCTACGCCGTACCTGTCATCGACGCCGCTCGGTAGGAGTGGACGTCTGACGGCTACCGTGGAGGCTTCATGGCCCGCCGCGAAGACCTCCGCAACCTCGCAATCGTCGCCCACGTCGACCACGGCAAGACGACGCTCGTCGACGCCCTGCTCTGGCAGGCCGGCTCGTTTCGCGAGAACCAGGACGTGAACGAGCGCGTCATGGACTCGATGGATCTCGAGCGGGAGAAGGGGATCACGATCCTTGCCAAGAACACCGCTGTCCGGGTCGGCGACACGAAGCTCAACATCGTCGACACGCCGGGCCACGCGGATTTCGGCGGCGAGGTCGAGCGCGGGCTGACGATGGTCGACGGCGTTCTGCTGCTCGTCGACGCGAGCGAGGGGCCGTTGCCGCAGACGCGGTTCGTGCTGCGCAAGGCGCTGCAGGCGAAGCTGCCCGTCGTCCTCGTCGTGAACAAGATCGACCGCGACGACGCGCGACCGCAGGAGGTCGTCGACGAGGTGTACGAGCTCTTCCTCGACCTCGACGCGGACGAGTCGCAGATCGAGTTCCCGATCGTCTACTGCAACGCGCGCGCCGGCCGGGCCGGACTGACGCCCGACGACCTCGCGCCCGATCTCGGGCCGCTCGTCGAGACGCTGCTCGCGACGGTGCCGCCGCCGGAGTACGACCCGGAGCATCCGCTGCAGGCGCTCGTGACGAACCTCGACGCCGACCCGTACGTCGGGCGGCTCGCGCTCTGCCGGGTCATGCACGGGACGCTGCGCAAGGGCGCGCAGATCGCCTGGTGCCGCGCCGACGGAACGATCTCCAACGCGAAGGTCGTCGAGCTGTACATCACCGAGGCGCTCGACCGCGTTCCCGCGGACGAAGCCGGACCGGGGGAGATCGTCGCGCTCGCGGGCCTCCCCGACGTGACGATCGGCGAGACGATCGCCGACCCCGACGATCCGCGTCCGCTCCCTGTCACCGCCGTCGACGAGCCGTCGCTGTCGATCACGATCGGCATCAACACGTCGCCGCTCGCCGGCACCGAGGGCGACCGGCTGACCGCGTCGATGGTGAAGGCGCGGCTCGACCAGGAGCTCGTCGGCAACGTCTCGCTTCGCGTCGACGCGACGGATCGGCCGGACGCGTGGGAGGTACAGGGCCGCGGCGAGCTGCAGCTCGCGATCCTCGTCGAGCTGATGCGCCGCGAAGGCTTCGAGCTGACCGTCGGCAAGCCGGAGGTGCTGACGCGCGAGGTGAACGGCAAGCGCCACGAGCCGGTCGAGCGTCTCGCGATCGACGTCCCCGAGGACTACATCGGCGTCGTCACGCAGCTGCTCGCGCTGCGCAAGGGACGGCTGCAGCAGATGGTGAACCACGGCACCGGCTGGGCGCGGATGGAGTACCTCGTCCCGGCGCGCGGCCTGATCGGCTTCCGCACCGAGTTCCTGACCGAGACGCGCGGCACCGGGATCCTCCACCACGTCTTCGAGGCGTGGGAGCCGTGGCACGGCGAGCTGCGCACGCGCCCGACCGGCAGCCTCGTCTCCGACCGGCGCGGGCCGACGACGGCGTTCGCGATCATGAACCTGCAGGAGCGCGGCTCGCTCTTCATCGCGCCCGGCGTCGAGGTCTACGAGGGGATGGTCGTGGGCGAGAACTCGCGCGCCGACGACCTCGACGTGAACGCGACGAAGGAGAAGAAGCTGACGAACATGCGCGCGGCGAGCTCCGACGAGACCGTCCGCCTGATCCCGCCGCGTCCGCTCTCGCTCGAGCAGGCGCTCGAGCTGATCCGCGAGGACGAGTGCGTCGAGGTGACGCCGAAGAGCATCCGCCTGCGCAAGGTCGAGCTGTCCGCGCAGAAGCGGCAGTCGGCGACCTCGCGCCGTAAGCGCGAGGCCGCCGTCACGTAGGGAGAGGGGGAAGCGGTCCCTACGGAGTTGTCGTGCCGGCAGTGGAGCCGGCGTCGCTCGAGGGCGGCGGCACCTGCCGCTTCTGCCACTCGTGCACCTTGCTCGCCGTGAAGGTCGCCTTCTCCGGATCGAAGCCCGGCGCCTTGAAGAAGCCGTTGGCGCCGAAGACGACGCCCACGCCGTCGCCGACCTTCAGATCCGCAAGGGAGATCGGCGTCTTGGTCTTGCCCTTGAGGTAGATCGTCGAGCTGTTGACCTGGATCGTCACGTTCGTGTTCTTGAGCACCGTGTCGTACGGGCCGGTGCGTGCGACCTGAACGTTGATCGAGCTGCTGCCGATCGAGCTGATCGTGCCGCCGATCCAGTGGCAGTTGCACCAGACGCGGATGTGCGTCGCGGTCAACGACGCGAGCGTCGCGTCGGCCGAGGTCGCCCGCAGGCCGACGAGGTCGCCCGGCTGGATGCTCGAAAGCGGCACCGCCGTCTTGTCCTTGCCGGAGACGATCTGCGTGCCGGAGCCGACGGAGACGGTGACGTTCGTCCCGTTCAGCTGGCCGTCCTTCGGGCCGGTCCAGAGAACGTCGACGCTGAGCGAGCTGCTGCCGACCGCGGACACCGAGCCCGCGAACCAGTGCGAGTGCGGCTTGGCCGGGGCCTTGTCGCGGGGCGCCGCAACGGCGCCGAGGGGAAGGATCGCGAAGACGAGTGCTGCCGCCGCGATCACCGTGTACTTGCGCATCTTCGTGAACCTCCTGCTGTCGTGTCGGCCGAGCGACGCTCAGCCCGACGGACAGTCGTCGCAGGAGGTTCGGCGTGCGTCAGTCGCGGGTCAGGCGGATGTAAAGCGTCAGGAGAAGGTGAGGGTCACCGTCGGCGTCTCGACCGGCGTTGCGGAGTGGGCGGCCTTGGTGTCCGACTTGTCGAGCACGGCGAGCCTCTCGGTCTGCGCATGGAGGCTCCTCAGCGTGAACGTCACCTCGCCGTTCGCGTCGGTGGTCGCGGTCTGGCTCGTACTGAACCCGTTGACGACGAGCTCCACGACCTTGCCGACGGCCGGCGCGCCCGCCGCCGTCTCGAAGGTCGCGGTGACGGTCGCCGTGGAGACGCCGTCGGCCGGCAGTGACACGGGCGAGACGTCGATGAACGAATGCGCCTTGGTCGCGGGCGCGGAGAACGTGACGGTGACGGTCTGCGCCACCGTGATCCCGTCGGGCCGATCGATCGCCGTGAACGTGACCGTCTCCGCCTGCCTGTCGGTCACTTCGAACTGGTTGACGAATCCGCCGCTGCTGTTCTGGCCCTGCGTGATCTGCGCGTGCGAGCTGCTCGCCGTCAGGAGCGCTTGCGTGTTCGCGAGCACGTGACCGTGCGCGTCGCGGAAATGAACCGTGATCTCCGCCGGCACGTCGCCGTTCGTCGAGACGTTCGCGAGGTCGACGTCGACCGACGAGGCGGTCGAGCTCGGAACCGCCTTGAAGGCGATGCCGGTCGTGGCCGAGAGCGGCAGCCGGTCGGATGAGTCCACTGCGGTCACGTCTACCGACTCGCCGGTCGCGTCGGTGACGTGGAACACGGCCTGGCCGTTCGCGCCGGTCGTCCTGCTCGCCGGCGACACCACCGCGTCGCCGCTCGCGTGGAGTACGACGTGCTTGCTCGAGACGGGGTTGCCGCCCGGGTCGAGGAGCGTGACCACCACCGTCGCCGCCGTCGCGCCGTCGGCCTCGACCGGGTGGGTGCTCGCGTTGGTCACCGTTGACCGGTCGGCGTCGACTGCGTGCTTGTAGAAGTCGACGGTTGCGCCGGCGGCCGACGTGATCCCGGATGCCGCGTCATGTGCCGTGTACGTGACGTTCTCGACGGTGCGGTCGGAGACGGTGAATGTCGCCGTTCCGTTCGGGTCGGTCGTGGCCGCGGCCGGCGAGATTGTCGAGGCGCCGCCGGATGCCGTGAGCGACACGCTCCTGCCGGCGACGGCGCCGCCCGAGGCGTTACGCAGCTGCACCGTCACCGTCGACGTCCGTCCGCTGCCGGCGAGCACGTCGGTCGGCGACGCCGCGATCGTCGTCGTCGATGCGCTCGGGACTCCGCCGGTCGGCGCGCTGAATGAGAGCTTCAATCCCGGATGCGCGACGACGGTGATCCCCTCGTCGGTGTCGTCGGCGCCGACGCCGACCGTTTCCGCGGTTCCGTCGCGAACCTGGAAGGTGGCCGTCCCGTTTGCGTCGGTCTTGACCGCGCCGGTCGCGTGCGCGTGCACGGACGACTTGCCCGTCATCGGCGAGAGGACGAGCTTCAGCGTGCGGCCCACGGCGGGGTTCCCGTCGACGTCCCGGAGCGTGACCGTGACGGACGCCTTCGTCGTGTTGTCGGCCGGAACGGAAGCGGGCGACGCCGCGAGCGTCGAATGCGCCGCGCTCGCGGACGGCGCGAACGTGATCGACGCGGTCTGCGCGATCGTCAGCGGACCGTCGCTCGCGTCGATCGCGGTGAACGTGACCGTCTCGTGCGTCGTATCCGTCACGGTGAAGGCGATCGAGCCCGTGTTGTCGGTGAGGCCGTTGCCTGCGGCGTGAATCTGGGCGTGCGCGCTGTCCGCCTCGAGCCAGCACCGACTTGCCCGCGAGGGAGGAGCTCCCGGCCTTGAGACGGACGGTGACGACGCCGTGGGCGCCGTCACCGACCACGCCTGGGTCGGCGGTCACCGTCGACATTCTCGGGATCTCTGCGATGGCGCCGCTGAATCGGATCGTCGTGCTGATCAGCGGCGGGCCGACGATGCCGACGCCGGCCGAGACGGTGACCGTCTCGTTCGCCGGGTCGGCGACCTGGAACGTCGCCTTGCCGGCGCTGTTCGAGATCGAGCTGAGAGCGACGACGACCGCGCTGCCGGTTGCCCGGAGTGCGACAAGGGTGCCGGAAACGGGCTTGCCGCCGAGGTCGCGGAGCGTGACGGTGACCGTCGACGCTGTCTTCCCGTCCGCCGGCTCGGCCGTCGGCGCGGCGACGATGGACGACGTCGACGCGTCGGGGACCGGCAGGTAGAACGTGACCGCCGGCGACGGGCCGACGGTCAGCGAGTCGGCGCCGTCGTCCGCCGTGAAGGTCGCGGTCACCGCTGCGGATGCGGTTGCGGTGAACGTCGCGACGCCGTCCGCATCCGTCGTCGCCTGCTTCGCCGCCGGCTGCACGAGGCCGCTCGTCGTGTGCAGCGTCACCCGTGTGTTCGGGACGGCGCCGCCGGCGGCGTTCAACAGCTTGACGGTGATCGTCGCCTTGCTCGTCCCGTCGGCGAGGACGCTCTGGGTGTCGACGGCGATCGTCGAGGTCGCGGCGCTCGCCGGCCCGCCCGGTGCCGCGAGGAACGTGACCGTCGCCGGCGAGGACGGATGGAGCGTCTTCGCGTCCGTCTCGTCGAAGACCGAGAGACGGTACGTCGCGGACTTGCGCGAGATGAACGTGAACGTCGCCGTCCCGTTCGCGTCGGTGGTCGCCGGCATCGGCGCCGGAGTGGGCGCGGTGCCCGCGGTCTTGGCGAACTCGAGCTTCACGGACTTCGAGGCGGCCGGGTGGCCGTGCCCGTCGGTGAGGGTCACGGTCACGACCGGATGGGACGTGCCGTCCGAGGGGACGGAGGCCGGGTTGACGGCGATCGCGACCTTGGTCGCCGCGGGGCCGAACGTCACGGCTGCGGTTTGCGCGATCGCGACACCGTCCGTGAGATCCGTCGCACTGAAGTGAACGGTCTCAGCCTGCGAGTCGCTGAAGATGAAGGTGGCCTCGCCGTTCGAGTTCGTCTTCGTCGACCCGCCGCCGCCGAGCTTGGCATTCGCAGAGTCGGCGGTCACCTTCACGTTCGCGTTGCGAACGACGCGTCCCCAGGCGTCGCGGAGCGTGACGGTAATCGTCGAGTGCGTGATCACCGGTGCCGCTCCCTGCGTGGCCGCGCCCGGCGGGTCGGCGACGACGCTCGAGCGGTTGGGGTCGCCCGGCCCGACCGCCTGGGGCGCGACGACGACCGACTTCGACGCCGAGAGCGTCTCACCCGCGGTGTCGGTTTCCGTCACGGTCGCCGTGTACGTGCCTGCAGCTGCGTACGTGTGCGTCGTCGAGTGCGTCGTCCCACTCGCTGTGTGCCCGTCCCCGAAGCTCCACGCCACCGTCGCCGGCTGTGCCTGGCCCGTCGGGGATCTCGAGGTAGAGGGTGGCCGCAGAGCCCGCAACGGGTTGTCCGGGCGTGACGCTGAGCCCGACCGCCGGCGGCTTCGGTGCGATGACCACGAGCGCTGATCCCGACGCGACCGTCGCGCCCGAGGATGAGTCGGTCACGGTGACGGTCACCGTGTACGAGCCGGCGTTCTGATAGCGGTGCCCGATAGCCGCGCCGCCGCTCCGGCTGGTGCCGTCGCCGAACGTCCAGGCGTAGGCGGCGGTCGTCGCGGAGCTGTGCGCGAGCGTCGCCGTGAGCGTGGAGAACGACTCGGCGGTCGCCGCGGGGGAGATCGCGATCGACACGGACGGCGGCGACACGGCCGGCGGCCCCGACGGCGAGCCGGACGACGGCGCCGACGTGAACGTCGCGGTCACCGACGCGACGGCGTTCATCGTCACGCTGCAGGCTCCCGCACCGCTGCACGCGCCCGACCAGCCGCTGAACAGCGACCCGGCGGACGGCGTCGCTGTGAGCGCGACGACCGTCCCTGAGGCGAACGACGCGGAGCACGACCCGGGACACGAGATCGAGCCACCGTTCGAGACCGCCCCGCTGCCGCTGACCGCGACGGTGAGCGTGAACGAGGTGGGCGCGGCGACCGCGACCTCGACGGCGCCGATGTCGCAGTGCGGCCCCTGCGGGCGCGACGTGCCACGCTCGTCGTCGGTCGGGCACGCGGCGTCGAAGCCGGCGTCGAGCGCTGGGCTCGTCGCGCCCGGCAGCTGCGTGTCGGTCGTGCCGCCGTTGTCCTGGAGTGAGCCGAGCTGCGCCGCGACGCCCTGCTGGTCGCCCGTGCCGGTGAGCGCGCACGTCGAGTCGTCGGCGAGGTTGTAGCCGTTCGAAACGAGGCCCGGCGTGCTGCAGTCGTCGGGGCTGTTCGACGCGAGCAGCGTGTTGATCGCCGAGACCTGCGAGCTGCCGTACACGAAGACGCCCGCGCCGTCTCCGTCCGCGTCGTTCGACGCGATCGTGTCGTTGACGAGCGACGTCGTCGACGCGGCGAGGATCCCGCCGCCGTTCGTGCCGGCGTAGTTCCCCGAGATCGTGCTGTTCGAGACGCTGAGCGACGAACCGAAGTCGTCGATGCCGCCGCCGATCCCGTAGCTCGATCCGAGCGCGTCGTTGCCGCTGATCGTGCTGTGGTCGACCGCGAGCGCGCCGTTCGAGTCGATGCCGCCGCCGGAGACGTACGCCGTGTTGCCGCTGACGGTGACCTGCGTGAGGCTGACGGACGCGCCGCCTGCGACGTAGATCCCGCCGCCGACGCCCGGGTGCCCGTCGCCGCTCGTCGTCGTCTCGTCGCCGCCGGTGATCGTGACGCCGACGAGGCCGACCGTTCCGCTGTCGACCTCGAGCACGCGGATCGCGCCGGTCTGCTTCACGATCGTCGTCCGGGCGCCGGCGCCGAGCAGCGAGATCGTCGTGTTGACCTGCAGCTGGTCGAGCGAGAGGTTGTACGTCCCGGCCGGGAGGTTGATCTGGGTCGTGCCGCCGTCCTGGTCCGCTTCCTCGATCGCTGCGCGGAGAGAGCAGTGGCCGCCGGAGTCGGCGCAGATGCCGTCGCCGGTGAAGTTGTCGACGGTGTCCAGGGTCGTGTCGACCGTGAAGACGTGAGTTGAGAGCGACGCCGACTGCGCCCCGCCGACGAGCAGCGCCGCCGCCACGGCGCATACGGCCGCCGCCCCGATGATCCGTCCCACGATGCGCGCAGACGCGCGGAAAGGCCTTGCCGCACCCACGTTTCCTACCCCCGACCCCTAGCCTCGGCGCCTGCCGCAGGCCGAAAAAAACCACAGTCTGAGCCCGTTGTCCAGAGGCGACGTACGAGATACCCCGTCAGGGGGTGATCCGATCCGGCCGAATTCCCGAAACATCACCAACGAACGTCGGAAGGATGCGGAATGTCTGCGGTTGAACAAGCGGAATACGTCGAGACGGAGCTGGAGCGGGTCGAGCGCTGGCGTGCGGAGGAGCTGGAGCGCGCCGGGTTCCATCCCGAGGCGGCCTTCGAGCTCGCGATGCGCTTCGACGTCGACCTGCACGCGGCGGTCGATCTCGTCGAGCAGGGCTGTTCGCCCGAGCTGGCGCTGCAGATCCTGCGCTAGCCAGCCTCGGGTCGGCAGAATGGCGGCGGTGAGCGCTGCCCTTCTTGCGTCGATCCCGTCTCCGCCGACGGGCGTCTACCACCTCGGTCCGTTCACGATCCACATGTACGGCGTCACGCTGCTGCTCGCGATCGTCGCGTGCGTGTGGCTCACCGGCTACCGCTGGGTGAAGTGGGGCGGCGACTGGGATCTGATCTTCCGCTGCGCCGTCTGGGGCGTGATCGCCGGGATCATCGGCGCCCGGCTCTACCACCTGCTGACGAGCTGGAACCAGGACGCCGCGATCCACGAGCACTGGTACGGGCCGTTCGCCGTCTGGTCGGGCGGGCTCGGGATCTGGGGCGCGATTCCGTTCGGCGTCCTCGTCGGCGCGTGGGTCGTCCACCGCTCCGGGAATCCCGTCCGGCTGATGATGGACGCCGTCGCGCCGGGCCTCCTGCTGGCGCAGGGCATCGGACGCTGGGGGAACTACTGGAACCAGGAGCTGTACGGGAAACACACGACGCTGCCGTGGGCGCTCGAGATCCACGGCAAGACGGCGGCGCACCTGTACCACCCGACGTTCCTCTACGAGTTCATCTGGGACCTCCTCGGCGTGCTCGTGCTGCTCTGGATCGACCGCCGCTACACGATCAAGCGGCCGGGGCTCTTCGCGCTGTACGTCGCGATCTACACCGCGTTCCGTACGTTCGAGGAGACGCTTCGCATCGATCCGTCGAACCACTTCCTCGGCCAGCGGATCAACTTCTGGGTCTCGCTCGTCGACGTTCATCGGCTCCGTCGCGTTCTTCATCTGGTGGCAGTTCCTCCGCGGGGAGTCGAAGACGCCGGCCGCGAAACAGCGGCCGATTCCGACCGGGCCGAAGATGGCAGTGCCGAAGGGCCGCGTCCGGTCATGACGGTACGGTCCGCCGGGTGATCGTCCGGGAGCTTGAGCTCGATCTCGACGCCTTCGAAGGGCCGTTCGACCTGCTGCTGACGCTCGTCCTGAAGGACGAGCTGGAGTTGCGGGAGATCGACGTCGCGGGGATCGTGATGGCGTTCCTCGAGCGGCTCGCGGAGCGCGAGCAGCTCGACCTCGAGGCGTGCGGCGAGTTCCTCGTCCTGATCGCGGCGCTGCTGGAGCTGAAGGCGCGCGGCCTCTTCCCGGAGGAGGCGGCCGAGCTCGCGGAGCTCGAGCCGGAGGCCGCGGCGGAGGAGCTCGCGCGCCGGCTCGCCGAGTACCGCCGGATGAAGGAGGCCGCCGCGTGGCTGCGCGAGCGGCTCGACACGGAAGGCGACCGCTACTTCCGGATCGGCCCGGCGCCGCTCGCGCCGAAGGTCGAGCAGCAGCTCGCGCCGCAGCAGCCGGAGCGGCTCGCGACCGTGCTGCGCATGCTCGCCGTGCCGCCGCCGCAGGTGTCGCTCTCGCACATGGCGCTCCGCTTCCCGCCGGTCTCGCAGTTCCTCGAGCGCTTCCGCGCCGTGCTGCGCCGCCGTTCCCGTTTCGACTTCGACGCCGAGGTGCAGGGTCTCTCGCGCGTCGAGCAGGCAGTCGCCTTCCTCGCGCTTCTCGACCTTCGCCGCTCCGGCGAGATCACGATCGACCAGGCCGCCCCGTTCGCGCCGATTCGCGTCGCGCGAAACGGGGAGGAGAACATCGCCAGAGACGAAAGGACCGTGTCGTGGACGACCGTCCGCTCCGCCTGATCGCCGCCAATCCGCTCGACCAGCTCGCCCGGACGCTCGAGGCGCTGCTCGTCGTCGCGTCCGCGCCGCTGTCCGTCGACGACCTCGCCGAGGCCGCCGACGACCATCCGGAGCGCGTCGAGGCGGCGCTCGGCCTCGTCTCCGACCGCTACCGCGAAGGGCGCAGCGGCGTCGTGCTCGAGCACGTCGCCGGCGGCTGGGCGTTCCGCGCCTCCCGCGAGGCCGCGGCAGCGTGCGCGCGGCTGTTCGAGAAGCCGGCGCAGCGGAACCTCTCGCAGGCGTCGCTCGAGACGCTCGCGATCGTCGCGTATCTCGGCCCGTGCACGCGCCCCGACATCGCGCGGATCCGCGGCGTCGCCGCTGACTCCGCCGTCGCCAATCTCACCGAGCGCGGTCTGATCGCCGAGTCCGGCCGTGACGACGCCGCCGGCGGCGCGATC
This sequence comes from uncultured Actinomycetes bacterium, assembly GCA_963718385.1. GTDB lineage: Bacteria > Actinomycetota > Thermoleophilia > Gaiellales > Gaiellaceae > Palsa-739. The sequence continues at coordinate 827,367 of CAVQZE010000003.1, read as the reverse complement.
CGCTACCGCACGACGCCGCTCTTCGAACGGATCTTCGGCCTCGACAGCCTCTCGGAGCTCCCGCGCCTCGACGACCTCGGCGCCGACATGGAGCAGATCCGCGAGCGCCTGCACGAGGTCGCGGACCTTCGTACCGCCTAGCTCGTCGCGAGCTTCAGCGTCACCACGAAGAAGAACGCCAGCGCCGCGGCGTAGAAGCCGCGTTCGATCAGTCCCGTCCACGGGCGGAGCCGCGCCGTGCGGACGGCGATGCCCGTGCCGAGTGCGGTCGCGGCCATCGCCAGCGCGAGCCCGCGCACGACGTCGGCGACGGTCGACCAGCCGGCGACGTGGTTGAGCTCCCGCCCGAGGCGCAGCGCCGCCAGCGTGATCATCGAGAAGGCGATCACTGCGAGGAGGACGTGGATCGCTCCGGTGCGCGTTCGCCGGGTCGAGCCGATCAGGTCGGTCGGATACCAGCCGATCGCGACGCGCGCGAGGCCGAACGCGACGAGCTCGACGAGCACCTGCGCGGACACAGCGGGAATGCCGTTTCGGAACGCAAGCGCGAGGAAGATCCCGGCGGCACCGAGCAGCGCCGCCTGCGCGCGGTAGAGCAGCGCGAACCGGCCGACGCCGTACTCGCTCACGGCGTTGCGGAGCGGGGAGTAGCCCGTCGGCAGCACGTGGAGCGCGACGAGACACGCGAGGCACGCGGCCGCGCAGGCCGCAGACGCCGCCGCCAGAACCATCGTCACGCGAACGAGTATCTCAGGACGGCATACGCTCCACCGATGCGACTGAATGCGTACCTCGCGCGGGCCGGCGTCGCGTCGCGCCGCGGCGCCGACGATCTGATCAAGGCCGGCCGAGTCCTCGTCAACGGCGAGCCGGGACAGCTGAACACGTTCGTCGAGACGATCGACCGGGTCGAGGTCGACGGCCGTGAGGTCGCGCCGCAGAAGCTCGCGCACCTGCTCCTCTATAAGCCGGCCGGCGTCGTCACGACGGCGCGCGACCCGCAGCGGCGCCGCACCGTCGTCGAGCTCGTCCCGAACGAGCCGCGCGTCGTCCCCGTCGGCCGGCTCGACGCGGACACGACCGGCGTGCTGCTGCTGACGAACGACGGCCCGCTCGCGCACCGGCTCGCGCACCCGCGCTACGGCGTCGAGAAGACGTACGAGGTCGAGATCCCCGGCGAGGCGAGCGACGACGTGCTGGCGCGGCTCCGCGACGGCGTCGACCTCGACGACGGCCGCACCGCGCCCGCAGACGTACGCCGCCTCGGCCGCAACCGGATCGAGCTCGTCCTCCACGAGGGCCGCAACCGCCAGGTGAAGCGAATGTTCGAGGCGGTCGGACTGCGCGTCCTCCGCCTGCACCGAAGCGTGTACGCGGGGCTGACCCTCGAGGGGCTCGAGCCAGGCGCGTGGCGCCCGCTCGAGCCCTCGGAGGTCGAGCGGCTCAGGACAGAGCCTGGGCCTGGGTGATCAGCGTGTTCGCCTGTGCGATCCAGGTCTGAGCCTGCGACGTGCTGATCGGCGTTCCGTTGAACGCCGCGTTGTTCAGCGCCGTCTTGATCGACGTGGCGAGCGTGTCTCGCTGCGTCGTCAGGCTCAGGATCGAGGCTTCGGTCGCCGTGTACTGCGAGTCGTCGGTCGGCGTCCCGCTCTCGATCGCCGCCGTCGACGCCTTCAACGTCGCCGCCGCGAACTGCCCGAACGGCGCGTTGACCTGCTCGTATGCGTCCTCGAGCTGGGCGATCGTCGAGCCCTGGAGCGCGTGCGGCAACGCACGCCGGTCGAGTGCCTGCACGATCACATGACCGTCCTCGGTGTAGTCGTCCTTCAGCCCGACGAGCGACAGGATCGTCGGCCGGAGGTTCGTGTGATCCGTCCAGGTCGTCGAGTCGACGCCGTTCCGGTCGACGCCGGGCCCGACCATCCCGACCCAGGTGTTCCCGATCTCCTGCTGGATGTCGCCGTGGTTCCACGCGAACCCTGCAGTCACGCAGGTTGCGACGCCGGAGCACGGATTCGACAGCTGGAAGAAGAAGTCGGGATTGCCGAACATCGTGAACGTCGGCGTCCGGTTCTGGTCGGCGTTGATCATGTGCAGCGTCTGCTCCTCGACCGGATCCGCGAGGTTCACCGTCAGCGGCACGGTGGCCGGGCCGCCGGAGGCATACGGATCGAGCGAGCTGAGGTTGCCGACGTCACGCTCGAACGAGCGCACGAACGAGTCGGTCCTCCCGGGCTGGCCGGTGAGGTAGAACGTCGGTGCGTCGTCGAAGTGGATGTCGTACTTGATCGTCCCCGACGACGGGTTCCGGTCGGCGAGCGGCAGGAGCGCGTTCATGTTCGCCCCGACCTCGCCGATCTGATTCGACGGGCACGCCGAGAGGTTCGTGCACGTGCGGTGGTCGTAGACGAGCCAGTTGCCGCCCGGCGCCGGAGTGCCGATGCCGCCGGCGAAGTGGTCGCCTTCGTCGACGGTGATCACGAACAGCGTGTTGTTCCTGTTGATCCCGTGGCGCTGGAGATTCTTGAAGAAGTCCTCGAACGCCTGGTCGTACTCCTTCAGCTGCTGGATATGCGCGAGCTCGTCCGGGCCCGTCGCCGAGCTCGAGTACGAGTCGCTGCTCAGCACGGGGACATGAAGGTCGTGCACGTCCGAGATGTAGCCGTAGGTCACCGGCACGCCGTTCTCCTGCATCTGCTCGACGTACCCGAGCGTGTTCTTTGCGAGCATCCCGTCGAAGCCGGGGAACCCGCAGATGCCGATCGGGTCGGTGATCGCGTCGCCGTTCGTGTCGTCGACGCATTGGTTCCCGTTCGTGATCGCGGGATCGACGTACTTCGTGCCGTAGAGCGCGTTGAAGCCGGTGTAGCCGCCCGGCTCGTCGGGCAGTGGATCGGGCTTCGCGTTCGGGTTGTTCGCGCAGACGCTCGACGGCGACTGCGCACAGTGGATCGCGATTCCGACGAAGTCGGTCTGGCCGATCTGCGGGTTCGCAGCCGCCTCGTTCCACTCGGGCGATCCCGCGCCGAACACGCGGGTGATGTCACCGGTGGCTGAGGTCGATGCGTTCTCCAGCTCGATGTTCGCCGTGCCGACACCGCCGACGTCACAGCCTGCGCGCGTGAACGGGACCCACGGCGCCGGCGTGTTCTTGCCGCCGGTCGTGACCATGTTCGGCAGCGGATCGCCGACCGGGTCGACCGCGCTCGTCCAGTACTTGAACGAGCTCGAGAACGCCGGGACCTTGCTCGCCGGGAAGTAGTCGTAGCTGTTCGAGACCGTCTGCCCGTTCTGATCCGGATAGAGGCCGGTGAGCGACGACAGGATCCCGCCCGCGGTGTGCGAGATGAGGATCGTGTGGTCGTTCGTGAACAGCGTCCCGTCGCCCTTCAGGAAGTTGAGCAGGTGCGGCATCTGCTCGAGATCCGACGGCACGTTCGGGTTGTCCCGGTTGTAGTGCGTGTTGTCGAACTGCAGGTAGATGACGTGCTGGACGGGGCCGCTCTGGCCCACGAGCCGGCAGCTGCTGCTGCCGCCGCCGTTGTTGTGATGTCCGTCGTCTCCGACCGCGGCGGAGACGCCGACGGCCGCGACAGCGGCGAGTGCCGCAACGACAAGTGCCGCTGCGAGCGCGGTTTTCCCCTTCATCGTCTCCCCTTTCCGATGGTGCGGTTGTGCGGATACCGCAGAGGAGCCTCGCCGTCGCCGCAGCGGTCCTGGGCGACGAGGCGGTGTCGCCGAGGTTACGGAATGGCGACGTGTCTGTGCGTCAGAGGCCGCGCGGCCGCGCGGCACCGAAGTGCTTGCCCGCTTCGGCGCGGGCGAAACCCATCCGGTCGTACATCGCCTCGAGCGTCGGCTCGGCGGCGCGACGCGCCTTCTCCGCGCCGACGCCGAGCAGCCGCTGCAGCTCGCGCTCGTCCGCGCGGAGCGCCTCGTACCGTTCGCGGATCGGCGTCAGCAGCTCGACGACCGCCTCGCCGACGGCCTCCTTGAAGCTGCCGTATCCCGCGCCGTCGAACCGCGCCTCGATCGATTCGATCGGCTCGCCGCTCGCGACGTTCAGAATCTCAATCAGGTTCGACACGCCGGGCTTCCCGGCCGGGTCGTAGCGGACCTCCTTGCCGGAGTCCGTCACGGCGCTCTTGAACTTCTTCCGGATCGCGTCCGGCGAGTCGACGATGTAGACGGCGCCCTGCTCGCTGCTCGTCGACGTGGACATCTTGTTCGTCGGCTCCTGCAGATCCATGATCCGGCCGCCGACCTCGGGGTACACGCCCTCGGGCAGCTTGAACGTCTCGCCGAAGCGATGGTTGAACCGCTGCGCGACGTCGCGCGTCAGCTCGAGATGCTGGCGCTGGTCGTCGCCGATCGGGACCAGGTCGGTCTGGTACAGGAGGATGTCGCCGGCCATCAGGACGGGATACGTGAACAGCGCGGCCGAGACGACCTCTTGCGATGCGCTCTTCTCCTTGAACTGGGTCATCCGGCCGAGCTGTCCGTAGCCGGTCACCGCCGACAGCAGCCATGCCGCCTCGGCGTGCGCCGTGACATGGCTCTGGCAAAAGACGATCGAGCGCTCGGAGTCGAGGCCGACGGCGAACAGCATCGCCGCGAGGTCGAGCGTCGTGGTCCGGAGCTCGGCCGGGTCGTACTCGACGGAGATCGAGTGGAGGTCGACGATGCAGAAGAGGGCGTCGCCGCGCTCCTGCGTCTCGACGTACTGGCGGAAGCCGCCGCTGTAGTTGCCGAGGGTCTTGCGACCGGTCGGCTGGATCCCGGAGAAGACGCGAGGCTTCGTTTCGTCTGCCATTACCGCACGAAAATACCGGGACGGCCGGAACCCTGCGTCTAGACTTGAAGCAATGGCTGTGACAGGCGCACCGGAGTTGTTGATCGTCATGAGCGGGCACGCGACGCCCGCCCAGGTCGACGAGGTCGTCGCGCGCCTCGAGGAGGCGGGCTGCGCCGCGCTCGTGACGCCGGGGCGCGAGGCCACCGTGATCGGCGCGATCGGGGAGCGGGAGCTCCTCGCGGCGCTGCCGCTCGAGGGCTACGGCGGGGTCGAGCAGGTGCTGCCGATCCTGAAGCCGTACAAGCTCGTCTCGCGGGAGCTCTCGCCGGATCCGACGGTGATCGAGGTGCGCGGGCGCCGGATCGGCGACGGCTATTTCGGCTTCATCGCGGGCCCGTGCACCGTCGAGACTCGCGAGCAGACGATGGAGACCGCGCGCTGTGTCGCCGCCGAAGGCGTGACGATGCTCCGCGGCGGCGCCTTCAAGCCGCGCACCTCGCCGTACGCGTTCCAGGGTCTCGGCGACGAGGCGCTGGAGATCCTCGTCGAGGCGCGCGAGGAGACCGGGCTGCCGCTCGTCACCGAGCTGATGGATCCGCGCCACGTCGAGGCCGTCGTCGACGTCGCCGACGTGATCCAGATCGGCGCGCGCAACATGTCGAACTTCTCGCTCCTCTCCGAGGTCGGGCGCGCGCCGAAGCCGGTGCTGCTGAAGCGCGGCCTCTCGTCCACGGTCGAGGATCTCCTGATGGCCGCGGAGTACATCGTCAAGGAGGGCAACTCCGAGGTGATCCTCTGCGAGCGCGGGATCAAGACCTTCGAGACGTCGACGCGGTTCACGCTCGACATCAGCGCGATTCCCGTGCTGAAGACGGAGACGCATCTGCCGGTGATCGTCGACCCATCGCATCCGGCGGGACGGCGCGACCTCGTGCTGCCGCTGGCGCAGCGCCGCAGTCGCAGCGGGCGCAGACGGCATCATCGTCGAGGTTCATCCGCGTCCCGAGGAAGCGCTCTGCGACGCGGCGCAGCAGATTCCGACCTCCGACTTCCCCGAGTTCGCCGCGGAGATCCGCGCGCTCGCGTCCCTCATGGGCCGCACCATCGGGTGAAAATCGACCCGGCGGTCAGCGTCGTCGGGCACGTCGGCGTGCCGGGCGACAAGTCGATCTCTCACCGTGCCGTGATGTTCGGCGCGCTCGGCGAGGGGGAGACGCACGTGCACGGCTTCGGCCGCGGCGGCGACACGATGGCGACGGTGCACGCGATGCGCGCGCTCGGCGCGGGCGTCGACGACGTCTCCGAGGACGAGCTCGTCGTCCACGGCGTCGGCGTGCGCGGACTGCGCGCGCCCGACGCGCCGGTCGACTGCGAGAACGCCGGCACGCTGATCCGCCTCGTCGCCGGCGTGCTTGTCGGCCAGGAGGGACGCTTCGAGCTGACGGGCGACGAGTCGCTGCGCTCGCGGCCGATGGAGCGGATCGCCGAGCCGCTGCGGCGGATGGGCGCGAGCATCGAGACGACGGACGGGCGGCCGCCGGTCGTGATCAACGGCTCCGGCACGCTGCGCGCGATCGACTACGAGCTTCCGGTTGCGAGCGCGCAGGTCAAGTCGGCGGTGCTGCTCGCCGGGCTGAACGCCGAGGGCGAGACGACCGTCGTCGAGCCGGCGCCGACGCGCGACCACACGGAGCTGATGCTCGAAGCGGCGGGCGTCCGCGTGCGGCGGCGCCTGACCTCGGTGACGGTGCAGCCCGCGGCCGCGCTGCGGCTCGGCGAGGTGATCGTCCCCGGCGACTTCTCGTCCGCTGCGCCGCTGCTCGCCGCGGCGGCGATCGTGCCGGGCAGCGACGTCACCGTGCACGACCTCGGACTCAACCCGCGCCGCATCGGACTGCTCGACGTGCTCGAGCGAATGGGTGCGCGCGTCGCGATCTTCAACCGCCGTCGCGCGGGCCGCGAGGCGATGGGCGACGTGCAGGTGGAGTACGGCGAGCTCGTCGCGACGCGCATCGACGCGGCCGAGGTGCCGCTGCTCGTCGACGAGCTGCCACTTGTCGCGCTGCTCGCATCCCACGCGCGCGGTGAGACCGTCGTCGCGGGCGCAACCGAGCTCCGGCTGAAGGAGACCGACCGGATCGCCGCGGTCGCCGACGGGCTCCAGGCCTGCGGCGCGCGGATCCACGCGAACGAGGACGGCTGGTCGATCAAGGGCGTCCCGTCCCGCCTGCGCGGCGGCAAGGTCGATGCACGGGGCGACCACCGGATTGCGATGCTCGGCGCAATCGCAGGCCTCGCCTCACGCGAGGGTGTCGAGATCGAGGGCGCGGACACCGTGGCGATAAGCTTCCCCGGTTTCTACGAGATGCTCGATTCCCTGGTGACACGATGATCGTCGCAATCGACGGCCCCGCCGGCTCCGGCAAGAGCACGGTCGCGCGCGCGCTCGCGGAGCGGCTCGGCTTCCGCTACCTCGACACCGGCGCGATGTACCGCGCGGTGACGTGGCTGGCGCTGCAGCGCACGATGGACCTCGGCGACGGCGACGCGCTCGCGGCGCTCGCGGCGGCGGAGCCCGTCATCTTCGACGACGCGGGTCGCGTGTCGATCTCCGGGATCGACGTCACGGCGTCGATTCGGCAAGCACGGATCGACCGCATGGTTCCCGTTGTCGCCGCGTACCCAGGCGTGCGCCAGGTGATGCGCGAGCGGCAGCGGCAGCTCGGCCACGAGGGCGACGTCGTGATCGAAGGACGCGACATCGGCACCGTCGTCGCGCCCGACGCCGAGGTGAAGATCTACCTTGTCGCCGACCGGGACGAGCGCGCGCGGCGGCGGATGGCCGACCGGCCGGGGATCGGCGCGGACGCGCTCGCGACGGACCTGCGGAAGCGCGACAAGAAGGACGCCGAGCGGATGGAGCCGGCGCCCGACGCACAGGAGATCGACACGACGGATCTCCGCGTCGAGGACGTCGTCGAGCGGATCGAGACGCTCGTCCGCGAGCGCACGCCGGCGTGAACCGCGTCGACGCCGTCTGGGCGGCGGGCCGCGCGACGATCGGCACGGCAGTCCGGATCGCGGCGCCGCTCCGCTCGTACGGCTCGGAGCGCATGCCGCAGTTCGGCGGCGTCGTCCTCGCGATGAACCACTTCCACTGGCTCGACCCGCCGGTGTTCGGTGCGCTGAGCCCGCGGACGATCTACTACATGGCGAAGATCGAGGCGCACGTCGTGCCCGGGCTCGGCCAGCTGATCCGCTCGTTCGGGACGTTCTCCGTTCGGCGCGGCGAGTCCGACCGCGAGGCCGTGCGGCACATGCGCGAGGTCGTGCGCGACGGCCACGTGCTCGGGATCTTCGCCGAGGGAACGCGCCAGCTGAGCGGCGTCCCGGGACCGGTGCAGCCGGGCGCGGCGATGGCGGCGCTCCAGGAGGACGTGCCCGTCGTCTGCGCGGCGATCCACGGCACGCAGACGTGGAAGCTCGGCAACTTCGCGCCGGTGTCGGTCGCCTGGGGCGAGCCGATGCGCTTCGACGGCCTGCCGCACGGCAGCAAGGGCTACCGCGAGGCGTCGGTCGAGATCGAGCGCGAGCTGCACCGGCTCTGGGCCTGGCTCCGCGACCTGCACGCGGCCGGCTCGCCGCGCCCGCGCGTCGCGGTGCCGCCGCGCGCGCCCGCGGAGCGGCGCGCAGCTGTCACGCTGCCGTAGCGATGTCCACGGAAGACGAAACCCCGCCTGAGCAGAAGCCGCCCGACGCGCTCGTCGGCACGGTCGCGATCGTCGGCTTCCCGAACGTCGGCAAGTCGACGCTCGTGAACCGGCTCAGCGGCACGCGCGCGGCGGTCGTCCACGAGACATCCGGCGTCACGCGCGACCGCAAGGAGCTCGTCTGCGAGTGGAACGCGAAACGGTTCCTGCTCATCGACACCGGCGGCGTCGACATCGCCGATGCGACACCGCTCACGCGGTCGATCGCGGACCAGGCGCGCGAGGCCGTCGAGGAGGCCGACCTCGTCCTCTTCGTCGTCGACGCGCAGGCGGGGATCACGCCCGGCGACGAGGAGGTCGCGCAGATCCTGCGCGAGGCGCACCGGCCGGTGCTCGTGCTCGCGAACAAGATCGACGACCCGCGCCAGGACACGCTCGCGCTCGACCTGCACCGGCTCGGCCTCGGCGACCCGATTCCGCTCTCCGGCCTGCACGGCCACGGCGCCGGCGACCTCCTCGACGATGATTCTCGAGTCGCTCGAAGAGCACGGCGCACAAGGCCGGCCCGAGCTGCCGGAGGACGCGATCCGCGTCGCGATCCTCGGCCGCCCGAACGTCGGCAAGTCGAGCCTCCTCAATTCGCTGCTCGGTCGCGAGCGCGTGATCGTCTCGGAGATCCCCGGCACGACGCGCGATTCGATCGACACGGTGCTCGTGCGCGGCGACCGCACCTTCGTCCTCGTCGATACCGCGGGCCTGCGCCGCAAGCGCCGCCACCGGCAGGGGATCGAGTACTACTCGGAGCTGCGTGCGTTCGAGGCTGCCGAGCGCGCCGACGTCGCACTCGTACTCATCGATGCGTCGCAGGGCGTCGTCGACCAGGATCTCGCGGTCGCCGACGTCGCGCGCAAGGCCGACTGCTCGACGCTGATCGTTCTCTCGAAGTGGGACGTGACGTCGGTGCGCATCGAGGACGTGCGCGGACACCTGCGCCGTCGCCTGCGCCAGCGGCCGACGTTCATCGCCGTCTCCGCGACACACCGGCCGCGGGCTCGAGCGGCTCCTCGACACGGTTGTCGAGCTGTTCGACCGCCACGTCGCGCGGGTCTCCACCGGCGAGCTGAACCGCATCCTCGGCGATCTGCGCGAGGAGCGGCAGCCACCGCAGAAGAACGGGAAGCGGCTGAACCTGCTGTACGGCGCGCAGATCCGCGTGCGTCCGCCGCGCTTCCGCTTCTTCGTCAACGACCCGGGACTCGTCACGCGCGACTACGGCTACTGGGTCGAGAACGAGCTGCGCGAGCGGCTCAAGCTCGACGGCGTCCCCGTTTCCATCGACTTTGTAAAACGGTCGTGAGATTCCTCGTCGCCGGTGCGGGCAGCTGGGGAACTGCGTTCTCACGTGTGCTGCTCGACCGCGACCACGACGTCGTGCTCGCGTGCCACTCCGCCGAGCAGGCGGCTGCGATCGCCGAGACGGGACACAATCCGCGCTATCTCACCCGCACCGACCTCCGCGGCGTCGAGGCGGTTGCGCTCGACGACGCGCCGGGCGACGTCGACGCGGTTGTCGTCGCCGTGCCGAGCGCGTCGTTCGCGGACGTCGTCGCCGCCCTGCCCGGCGACGCGCCGGTGTTGAGCCTGACGAAAGGACTCGACCCGGCGACGGGCGAGCGGCTCTCGACGCGCGTGCGCGGCCGCGGCGTCGCGGTGCTCTCCGGGCCGAACATGGCGGAGGAGATCGCGCGCGGCCTGCCGACCGCGGCGGTGATCGCGAGCGAGGACGGCTTCCTCGCGGGCCAGCTTCAGCACGCGGTCAATTCCGCCCTCTTCCGCGCGTACGTCAATCCCGACATCGTCGGCGTCGAGCTCTGCGCCGCGGCGAAGAACGTGATCGCGACTTGCCGCCGGCGCGGTCGACGGGCTCGACCTCGGCGACAACGGCAAGGCGGCGCTGATCACGCGCGGCCTCGCGGAGATGTCGCGCCTCGGCGAGGCGTTCGGCGCGCGGCAGGAGACGTTCGCCGGCCTCGCCGGAATGGGCGACCTGATCGTCACGTGCTGGAGCCGCCACGGCCGCAACCGCCGCGCGGGCGAGCTGATCGCCCAGGGTCTGACCCCGGCGCAGGCGATCGCCGAGATCGGCCAGACCGTCGAGGGGATCACGACCGCGCCGGTGCTGAAGGAGCTGTCAGCCCGCGTCGGCGTCGAGCTGCCGATCACGGAAGGGGTCTGCGCGGTACTCTCTGGACAGAGCCTGTCCGAATTGATGTCAAGGCTCATGGGCCGCCAGCCGACAGAGGAGTAACGATGCGCGCCCGCGGGATCCTCGGTGTTGCTGCCGTCACGGCGACGGTGTTTGCGCTCGCCGGCTGCGGCGGTTCGTCCGGCGCGGGCTCCGGCTCGAGCCTCGGAGCAGGCGCGGCGATCGCGCCGGCGGACTCCGTTGCGTTCGCCGCCGTCGACACCGATCTCTCGTCGTCGCAGTGGAAGGCCGTCGACTCGCTGCTGCAGAAGTTCCCGGCGCACGACGCGCTGCTGGCGAAGCTCCAGCAGAGCGTCGAGAAGAAGACGGGCCTGAGCTGGGCGAACGACATCAAGCCGGCGCTCGGTCCCGAGCTCGACGTCGTCGTGCTGCCGCCGGGCGCGAGCGGGAAGCCGCAGCTCGTCGGACTGACGCAGCCGGCCGACGCGTCGAAGCTCGACGCGCTGCTCCAGAAGGTCGGCGCGTCGAAGGGGCGCAGATCGTCACAACGCAGGTCTCGCGGCTGGACCGCGTTCTCCGGCAGCCAGGCCGCGCTCGATGCGGTCACGGGCGCGACGACGCATCTCGCGGAGGACAACACCTACGCCGACGCGACGGCGTCGCTCTCCGGTGACGCGGTCGCGAAGCTCTACGCGAACGGTTCCGAGGCGAAGCAGGCGTTCACGAAATTGCTGCCGAGCGCCAACGTGCAGTGGCTCTCCGCCGACGTCGTCGCGGAGAGCGGCGGCCTGAAGGTCAACGGCTACGCGCGCAGCGACGGCGGCGCGGCGCCGGCGAAGCCGTACGCGTCGGCGCTCGTCTCGACAGATCCCGGCAGGAGCGTTGGCGGTCGCGGACTTCGACGCGACGGGGACGGTGGCGAAGAGCCCGCTCGCGTCGGCGCTCGGCGGCGAGACCGCGGTGTACGTCAGTCCCGGCGAGCCGATCCCGGCGGTCACGCTCGTGACGCAGCCCGCCGATCCGACGGCTGCCTTCGCCGCGATCGAGAAGGCGTTCTCCGGTTTGAGCACGAACCCGATGCTCGGCAAGTTCGCTCCGATTCTCGGCAGCATCCACCTCGTCCACGCGGTCGTCGACGGGAAGCTCGTCGTGTCGACGTCACCGCAGGCGATCGCCGATTTCCAGGGCGGCGGCAAAAAGCTCGCCGACGATCCCGCGTTCAAGGACGCGACCTCCGCCGCCGGAATGCCGGACAACACGAACGGCTTCGTCTACGCGAACCTCGATGCCGCGCTGCCACTCGTCGAAGGGCTGGCGAGTCTCAGCGGCAAGGCACTTCCTGCCGGTTTGCAGGGCAATCTCGCGCAGCTGCACTCGGTCACGGGCTACGTGACGCGCAGCGGCGACGAGACGAGCTTCACGCTGTTTGTCCAGATCGGGTAGCCGTCGCGTGCGGTAGCCTGCCCCGCATGGCCAGCCGCTCGTTCTCCTTCACGTCGGAGTCCGTCACCGAAGGACATCCCGACAAGATCGCCGACCAGATCTCCGACAGCGTCCTCGACGCCGTCCTCAAAGACGACCCGAACGGGCGCGTCGCGTGCGAGACGCTGATCACGACCGGGCTCGTCGTCGTCGCGGGCGAGATCACGACGACGACGTACGTCGACATTCCGCGCCTCGTGCGCGACCGGATCCGCGAGATCGGCTACACGCGCGCGAAGTTCGGCTTCGACGCCGACACGTGCGGCGTGATCGTGGCGATCGACGAGCAGTCGCCCGACATCGCACAGGGCGTCGACACGTCGTTCGAGCAGCAGCACGGCGACGTCGACATGCTCGATCAGGAGGGCGCCGGCGACCAGGGAATGATGTTCGGCTACGCGTCGAACGAGACCCCTGAGCTGATGCCGCTTCCGATCATGTTGGCGCACCAGCTCGCGCGGCAGCTTGCTGACGTGCGCAAGTCCGACGTGCTCCCGTATCTCCGTCCCGACGGCAAGACGCAGGTCACCGTCCGCTACGAGGAGGACGCGAACGGCCGCCGGCGCGCCGTCGAGATCGAGCGCGTGCTCATCTCGACGCAGCATCGCGACGGCGTCGACGTCGACGTGATGATGAAGCCGGATCTCGTCGAGCACGTGCTGCGGCCGATCCTGCCCGAGGAGCTCTACGACGCGAAGCGCCTCGTCGGCGACCCCGACTTCTTCTACTGCAACCCGACGGGCCGGTTCGTGATCGGCGGCCCGATGGGGGACACCGGCCTCACCGGACGCAAGATCATCGTCGACACGTACGGCGGCGCCGCGCCGCACGGCGGCGGCGCGTTCTCCGGCAAGGACCCGACGAAGGTCGACCGTTCGGCGGCATATGCCGCGCGCTGGGTCGCGAAGAACGTCGTCGCGGCCGGTCTCGCCGAGCGCTGCCAGATCCAGGTCGCGTACGCGATCGGCGTTGCGCAGCCGATGTCGATTCTCGTCGAGACGTTCGGCACCGAAGCGGAGTCGATCACGGTCCCGCAGATCGAAGGCCTGATCCGCGAGCACTTCGACCTCCGCCCGGCGGCGATCCTGCGCGATCTCGACCTGCGCCGGCCGATCTACGCGAAGACCGCGGCGTACGGCCACTTCGGCCGCGACGAGCCCGAGTTCACGTGGGAGCGGGCGGACCGGGCGGCGGCGCTGCGCAGCGCCGCCGGGCTCGACGGCGACGCCCCTTTCGCTGAAGCGGCCGCCGCAGCCGCGACGAGCGACGTCTAGAACAGTCCTCATCACCGGCGGCGCGGGCTTCATCGGCTCGCATCTCGCCGACGCAGCTGCTCGCGCGCGGCGACCGCGTTCGCGCGCTCGACAGTCTCATCCCGCAGGTGCATGCGGACGGCGCGCGCCCCACGTATCTCGCCGCCGACGTCGAGCTGCAGATCGGCGACGTGCGCGACGCGGACGCGGTTCGGCGTGCCCTCGACGGCGTCGACGCGGTCGTCCATCTCGCGGCGCGCGTCGGCGTCGGCCAGTCGATGTACGAGATCGCCGAGTACACGTCGGCGAACAGTCTCGGCACCGCGGTTCTCCTCGAGGCGCTCGCGGAGCAGCCGGTCGGCAAGCTCGTCGTCGCGTCGAGCATGAGCATCTACGGCGAGGGTCTGTACCGCGCCGCCGACGGCAGCGAGGTCGAGCCGCCCGAGCGCGAGCGCGAGCAGCTCGAGCGGCGCGAGTGGGAGCTGCCCGGGCTCGAGCCGCTGCCGACGCCGGAGCGGAAGCGTCCCGGCCTCTCGTCCATCTACGCGCTGACGAAGTACGACCAGGAGCGCGCGTGTCTCGTCGGCGGCGCCGCGTACGGCATCCCGGCCGTCGCGTTGCGGCTCTTCAACACCTACGGCACGCGGCAGGCGCTCTCGAATCCGTACACGGGCGTGCTCGCGATCTTCGCGTCGCGGTTGCTGAACGACCGGCCGCCGCGCATCTTCGAGGACGGCCTGCAGCGGCGTGACTTCGTCGCGGTGCGCGACGTCGCGCAGGCGTTCGCGCGCGCGCTCGACGGCGACGGTGCCGACGGCCGTGCGGTGAACGTCGGCAGCGGTCAGAGCGCGACGGTGCTCGAGATCGCGGAGAAGCTCGCGGCGACGACGGGCAAGCGGCTCGAGCCCGAGGTGACGGGGGAGTCCCGCGTCGGCGACATCCGCCACTGCTTCGCGGACGTCGCGCTCGCGCGCAAGTCGCTCGGCTTCGAGCCGCAGGTGACGCTCGCGGACGGGCTCGCCGAGCTTGCGCAGTGGCTCGAGGGCCAGGCGGCCGAGGATCGCGTCGACGCGGCAGCGCAGGAGCTCGCCGCGCGCGGGCTGAAGCTCTAGCTAGGCCGCGCGGACGAAGAGGCCGGCAGCGGCCCGCTCGGAGATCGACTGGTCGCCGCCGTTCAGCCGGATCACGAACTCGTCGGCGGCGGGCTCGGCAGACGTCACCTCGAGCTCGGTCCCGGGGACGAGCCCGTGGGCGTAGAACCAGTGGAGCAGCTCGCCGTCGTGCTCGGCGAGCCGGATGATCGTGGCGTGCGTTCCGGGCGTGAGCGCCGCGAGCGGGGCGAGGTGCTCGTTCTCCGCCTGCTCGACGTCGGGATCGACGGGCCAGCCGTGCGGGCAGCGCTCGGGGTGGCCGAGCTTCTCGTCGATCCGGTCGATCATGTCGTCGTCGAACGTGTCGCCGAGCTCGTCGGCTTTCTCGTGCGCCTCCCCGGCGGTGTAGCCCATGAAGTCGGTGAGGAGCCGCTCGATCAGCCGGTGCTTGCGGACGACGTGCTCCGCGCGCTCGCGGCCGGTCTTGGTCAGCAGCGCCTCTTTCTTCGCGCCGCGCTCGATCAGTCCCTCGGCTTCGAGCCGCTTCAGCATCTCGCCGGCCGACGCGCGCGAGACGTGGAGCATCTCGGCGACGCGCGACGCGAGCGGCGGAGTTCCGGCTCCGCGCGGCGTGTATTCGCCGATCGGGAACGCGAGGAAGTAGATCGTCTCGAGGTACTCGTCGATGGAGTGGCCCTGCGCCATGGCGGTATATTGCCCCTCGCGCTCCGTGTAAGGGCACCCTTACAACGAAGCGCCGCCCCACATGTCCACTGCTCAGATCCTCTTGCTCGGTGCGATCGCCGGCGCGACGATCTTCCTCGGGCTCCCGATCGGCCGGTTGCGCGGCCTCTCGAGCGCGACGCGCGCCGCGCTGAGTGCGCTCGCCACCGGGATCCTGATCTTCCTCTTGTGGGACGTCCTCACGGGCGCGGTCGACCCGATCGAGTCGGCGTTGACGGCGAGCGACTGGGGCCGTTTCGCGTGGCTGGCCGCGCTCGGCCTGGCCGGTTTCACGCTCGGCCTGATGAGCCTCGTCTACTACGCCGAGTGGATGAAGAAGCGCGGCCGCGCGCGCGGTCGACGCTGCTCGTCGGGCCCGGCGCCGCCGCGCTCGACGAGTACGCGCAGCGGCGCTGGCTCGACCGGCTCACGCCCGGCGAGCAGCTCGCGCTGTTGATCGCGGTCGGGATCGGCGTCCACAACTTCGGCGAGGGGCTCGCGATCGGCCAGGCCGCCGCCGCGGGGGAGATCAGCCTCGCGGTGACGCTGATCATCGGCTTCGGCCTCCACAACGCGACGGAGGGCTTCGGCATCTGCGGCCCGATGACCGGCGAGGGAACGCAGCCGAGCTGGCGCTATCTCGTCCTGCTCGGCGTGATCGGCGGCCTGCCGACGTTCCTCGGCACCGCACTCGGCCAGGCCTGGTCGAGCGAGGCCGTGTCGGTCGTCTTCTTCGCCGTGGCCGCCGGCTCGATCCTCTACGTCGTCCAGGAGCTGTTCGCGGTCAACCGCCTCTACGGCCATCCGAAGCTCGTGACGTGGCTCGTCCTCACCGGCATCGTCCTCGGCTTCGCCACCGACTTCGTCGATCACCGCCGCCGGCGTCTGAGCCGGGCCGGCGGCCTCGGCCCACACCCCCACCCAAGGGTGGGGCCGCGTTCCCTCCGCCCTCGGCTATCACGCTATCCGGGCAACGGTCACGCGTTCGTCTCGGTTTCCAGGCACTTCGCCGGCGGATTCGCGGCCGACGGAGCGACTCAGCCTGTCGGATGCGCGAGATCGGCGCGGATCACGGCGAGATCGACCCGCACCTCCGTAGCCGCCGCGTCGAAGCCGACCGCGCGCAGCCAATCGACCTGATCGGCGGCCGTGTCCGGGACGTCCATCACCCCGTCGATGTCGATCGGCCCGGCATCGCCCGGCGCTCGGCACGACGACATCGCCGAGCACGAACCGCCCGCCCGGCCGCAGCACCCCGGCGACGCGCGCGAAGAGATCGCGCTTCGCCGCCGCCTCGAGGTGGTGAACCGCCAGCGTCGACACGACCAGGTCGAACGGCCCCGGCGGCAGCGGATCCTCGAGCCGCGCCACGAGCAGCTCCGCCTCCGGCAGCCGCTCCCGCGCGCGGCCGAGCATCGCTTCGCTCGCGTCGACCCCGGTCCACCGTGCGCCCGGTAGTCGTGCCAGCACGCGGGCCGCCGTCTCACCCGTGCCGGTCCCGAGTTCGAGCACGTCCCGGCCGGCCACGCCCTCAGCCGCTGCGGCGACCGCATCCTGCAGATCCTCGTAGCCCGGGATCTCGTCGAGCATCTGCGCGAGATAGATCTCGGGATTCCACTCGAAGTCCGACATGCGCCGACCATACCCGCGGCTAGGCTCGGTCAGTGAGCCGCTTCGCCTCCGTCTACCCGCTCGTCACCGCGCGCGCCGTCGCGCGGCCGTTCACGTACTCGGTGCCGGACGAGGCCGTGAAGGGCGACGTGGTCGAGGTGCTGTTCGGAAACGCGCGCCGGCGCGGCGTCGTCACCGAGATCGGCGTTGCTCCGCCGGACGGAATCGAAGCCGCGGCGGTCGAGCGCGTCGCCGAACGGCTGCCGCCGGCGCTCGTCGACCTCGCGCTGTGGCTCGCCGACTACTACGGCTCGACTCCGGCGCGAGCGCTCGCGCTCGTCGCACCGCACGAGCGGAAGCGCCGCGGCGAACGACGGCACGCGGCCGCGACCGGCGCGCTCGAGGCCGGCGCGCCGCCCGAGCACCTCTCCGACACGCAGGAGCGCGCACTCCACCGGATCGACGCGCTGCTCGACGGCGACGGCGGCAACGTCCTGCTCTACGGGGCGACGGGCAGCGGCAAGACGGAGGTCTACATCCGCGCGTGCGAGGCGGCGCTCCGGCGCGGCCGCGGCGCGATCGTGCTCGTCCCCGAGATCGCGCTGACGCCGCAGATCCTCGGCCGCTTCCGCCAGCGTTTCGGCGACCGCGTCGCTGTCCTCCATTCGGCGCTGAGCGACGCGGAGCGGCGCGACGAGCGCGAGCGCATCGCGAGCGGTGAGACACCGGTCGTCGTCGGCGCCCGCTCCGCGGTGTTCGCGCCCGTGCCGAAGCTCGGCGTGATCTGCATCGACGAGGAGCACGACTCGTCGTACAAACAGGACTCCGATCCGCGCTACGACGCGCGCACCGTCGCCGCGAAGCGCGCGTCGCTCGAGAACGCCGTCGCGGTGTTCGGCTCCGCGACGCCGCGGCCCGAGTCGTGGGAGCGGCTGGAGCGGATCGAGCTCGGCGGCCGGCTCGCGGCACCGCTGCCGTCGGTCCGCGTCGTCGACCTTCGCCGCGAGGCGGGCTATCCGCTGTCGGCGCCGCTGCTCGCCGAGCTCGGCGGAATTGCGGAACGCGGCGGCAAGGCGATCCTGCTGCTGAACCGCCGCGGCATGGCGCCCGCCGTCCACTGCCGCGCGTGCGGCGCGACGCGCCGCTGCAAGAACTGCGACGTCGCACTGACACTCCACGAGGACGCGACGCTCCGCTGCCACCACTGCGGCGCGCTCGAGGCGATGGGGGAGTCCTGTCCGGCGTGCGGCTCCGCCGAGCTCGCGCGGATCGGCGCCGGAACGCAGAAGCTCGAGCGCGAGCTCGAGAAGCACCTGCCGGAGCTCGAGCGCATCCGCCTCGACGCCGACGCGATCGAGAAGCCGGAGCAGCTGCGCGACGCGCTCGAGCGCTTCGCCCGCACCGACCGCGCGGTGCTCGTCGGCACGCAGATGGTCGCGAAGGGCCACGACTTCCCCGGCGTCGAGCTTGCCGCCGTCGTCGACGCCGACACGGGGCTCTCCCTGCCCGACTTCCGCGCCGAGGAGCGGACGTTCCAGCTCCTGACGCAGCTCGCGGGCCGCAGCGGCCGCGACGCGCCGGGCCGCGTCATCGTCCAGACGTTCCAGCCGGACGCGCGCGCGATCGCGTACGCCGCGCGCCACGACGTCGCCGGCTTCCTCGCCGGCGAGCTCGAGCGCCGGCGCGCGCTCGAGTACCCGCCGTTCCGCCACCTCGTGCGGATCGTCGTCTCCGGGCCGGAGCTCCCCGACGCGATGCGCGCGCTCGAGGAACTGAAGAACGGGCTCGGCGGCGAGGAGCTGCTCGGCCCGGCGCCGCTCCTCCGCCTCCGGAACCGCCGCCGCGCGCAGCTGATCGCGAAGACGGAACGGCCGCGCGCCCTCGCCACGCGCGCCGCTGCGCTGCTCGCCGCTGCCGCGCCCGCGATGCGGCGCGCCGGGCTCACTGTCGTCGTCGACGTCGACCCGCAGTCGCTCTAGGCCACGCGCTGGAAGAGCACGTGGTCTCGCCATTCGCCGGCGATCAGCAGGTAGTTGCGCGCGATCCCGATCCGTTCGAACCTGTTTCGCTCGAGCACGCGGTGCGAGCGGACGTTGTCGACGAGCGCACCCGCCTCGACGCGGTGGAGCTGCGCCTCGCCGAACGCGAAGACGAGCGACGCTCTCCGACCGCAGCGGTCGCCAGCCCGCGTCCGTTGCGGTCCTCGGTCGACCCAGTAGCCGACGTTCGCCGCTTGGAGCGCACCGCGGACGACGTTCGTGAGGCTGATCGTCCCCGCGATCGCGTCACCGTCGAGGACGGCGAACCGCCAGCTGTTCTCGACTGGGACTGCGAGCCGCTCCCGCTGGCCGGCCGGCGTGAAGAACTCGTCGGGCCGCTCGGGCTCGTACGGCGCGAGGAACTCGGCGGTTCACGGCGAGCAGCGCCGCCAGCTCGTCAGCGTCGTCGCCGGTGAGCGGGCGGATCATCGCGCGCGCCTCGCGCGGCGGCGAGGTCGGCCGGCCAGCGGGCGAGGATCCACTCCGCATCGAGCGGTTCGCGCTCGTACGACCGCCCGTTGATCCTCACGAAGTCGCGCGTCCGCGGATCCATCGGCAGCCGCGCCTCCACCGGGAAGTTCCGGTTGTGCCGCGCGACGAGCTCGTTCACCTCCGCGAAGCTCCACCGCTGCGCCGTCTCGCGCCAGAGCCGCGCGAACTCGGCCGGGTCGTCGGTTTCGGCGGCGAGCTCGCGCCAGCGCTCCCCGAGCCGGCGCTCGTGCTCGTCCAGTTCGTCCTCGATCGCCCGCAGCCGGCGCATCCACGCGGTCGGCCCGCCGAGCGAAAGCGCGAGCGAATCCGCGTCCGGGCGGAAGTTCCGTAGCCGCTGTCGCAGCGGCTTGCCCGTCACCGGGCTTCCGGCGAGGTCGGCCTCGAGCACCCGCCGCTCCTCGCGGTCGCGCGACGTCTCGGGCCGGATCGCGCCCTGGCTCATGATCCGCTTCTGCTCCCTCGAATCCATGGTGCGCATGGGTAGTCTGCCGACTGCATGGCCGACGACGAGGTTCTGGAGACGGACGAGACGGAGGAGCACGACGAGCTCGATGCAGAGCGCGTCGCGCGCAAGCGCATTGCGCTCGCACAGATCCGCCAGTACCCCGACGTCGCCCTGAAGATGAAGGCGCGGCCGGTCGAGGAGTTCGACGACGAGCTGCGCAGGCTCGTCGAGCGGATGAAGCTCCTGATGGAGGACGCGCACGGGATCGGCCTCGCCGCGACGCAGGTCGGCGTGCTTCAGCGGCTGTTTGTCTTTCACGCGGCCGAGGGACGAGATCGCCGCGATCGTCAACCCGGAGATCGTCGAGCGGAGCGAGGAGACCGACGTCGACGACGAAGGCTGCCTCTCGATCCAGGGTGTCCTCGTTCCCGTCGAACGGTCGGTCACGGTCAGGCTCGCCGGCCGCGACGAGAACGGCAACGAGATCTCCTTCGAGCTCGACGACATCTACGCGCGCGCCGCGCAGCACGAGAACGACCATCTCGACGGCGTCCTGATCATCGACCGGACGACGCCCGAGGCGCGCCGCGAGGCGCTCTCGGTGCTCCGGCCCCGAATCGTCCTGCGCTAGTGCGGATCGCCGTCGCGGCGACCGCGCCGTTCGGCGCCGACGTGCTCGAGCGGCTCGCGGCGAATCACGACGTCGCGCTCGTGCTGACGCGACCGGACAAGCCGCGCGGCCGCGGCCGCACGCTCGCGCCGCCGCCGGCGAAGGAGACCGCGGAACGGCTCGGCATTCCCGTCGCGCAACCGGCGCGCCTCGACGACACGCGTCGCGATCGACGCCGACACCGTCGTCGTCTGCGCGTACGGGCTCCTGATTCCGGACGCGCTGCTCGAACGCGGGCTCTGGCTCAACGTGCATCCGTCGCTCCTGCCGCGCTGGCGCGGCGCCGCGCCCGTCGAGCGGGCGCTGATGGCGGGCGACACGGAGACCGGCGTCACGATCCACCGGACGATCGCCGAGCTCGACGCCGGACCGATCGCAGCGCGGCGCGCATTCGCGATCGCACCGGACGACGACGCGGGCACGGTGTTCGCGCGGAGCGCCGCCGTCGCGGCTGAGCTCCTCGACGGCGTGCTCGCGCAGTCCGAGCCGACGTTCGAGCCGCAGTCGGCCGACGGCGTGACGTACGCGGAGAAGATCGGGCCCGAAGACCGCGTGCTCGATTTCGCGCGGCCGGTTCCGGAGCTCGTGAACCGCGTTCGCGCACTCTCGCCGCACATCGGCGCGCGCGCGGTCGTCGACGGCCGCCCGCTCATCGTCTGGAAGGCGCGCGCCGCCGACGACGGCTCGTTCGAGCTGCTCGAGGTGCAGCCGGAAGGCGGCCGCCGGATGGCGTTTGACGCGTACGTTCGCGGGCTCCGCGCATGAGCGTTTCCCCGGCGCGCCGTGTCGCGTACGAGGTGCTGCTCCGTGTGTTCGAGCAGGAGGCGTACGCCGACCGCGTCTTCCGCAGCGCCGCCGAGGGTCTCGACGAGCGCGAGCGCGCGTTCGCGCACCGGCTCGCGTACGGCTCCGTCCAGCGCGTCCGCACGCTCGACTACGCGATCGAGACGCTCGGGAAGCGGCCGGTCGCGAAGCTCGACCCGCCGGTGCGCGCCGCGCTTCGTCTCGGCGCGTACCAGCTCGGCTACACGGAGACCGCGCCGCACGCCGCCGCGAACGAGTCGGTCGAGCTCGTCCGCCGCGCGCGGCTCGAGCGCGCGGTGCCGTTCACGAACGCAGTGATGCGCCGCGTCGCGGACGGCATCGGGCCGCTGCTCGCCGCGCTGCCGGACGGCCCGCTGAAGGAGTCGTACCCGGACTGGATCTACGACGTCTGGGTGCGCGACTTCGGCACCGACGCGGCGCTCGCGCTGATGCGGACGATGAACGAGCCGCTCGAGACGGTGATCCGGCTCGTCAGCGGCGAGCCGCCCGCCGGCGCCGAGCCGACCGACGTCCCCGGCGCGTACCGCGTCGACCGCGTCAACGACCTCGCGGTCGCCGACGGGAAGATCTGGCCGCAGAGCCGCGGCTCGCAGCTCGCCGGACTCGTCGTCGACTCGCGCGACGGCGACCGCGTCCTCGACGTCTGCGCTGCGCCCGGCGGCAAGACCGCACAGCAGCACGGCGACGTGACGGCCGTCGAGCTCGACCCGCGCCGCGCGAGCGAGCTCCGCGCGAACCTCGCGAAGCTCGGCGCCGACAACGTCACCGTCGTCGAGGCCGACGGGACCCAACTGCCGTCTCAGCTCGACGGCTTCGACCGCGCGCTCGTCGACGCGCCGTGCTCCGGGCTCGGCGTCCTCTCGCAGCGGCCCGACCTCCGCTGGCGCGCGGAGCCGCTGCCGGAGCTGCAGCTCGCGCTCCTCCGCGCGGCCGCCGAACGCGTCCGTCCCGGCGGCACGATCGTCTACTCGGTCTGCACGCCGAACGCCGACGAGAACGAGGCAGTCGTCGAGGCGAGCGGCCTCCGCGTCCTCCCGCTCGGCGACGAATGGCCCGCGTTCGCGCACCCGCGGCGGCCGGAGTTCCTGCTCACGCTGCCGCATGTCCACGGGACGACCGGCTTCTTCATCGCGCGGCTCGCGAAGGACTAGGAGGGTCTGGCGGGATGGTGCTCGTTGCCCAGCGCGGCCCGGCGACACAGCCGCTATTCCGCCAGACCCTCTTACACCGGCCGACGCACGGCGTACGATCGACGAGCGGCATGGCCTGGCAGGACTGGATCCGGACGGTTGAGATCGAGCCGTCCCTCTACGCGGCTGACTTCGGCCATCTCGTCGACCAGACCGAGATCCTCCTGCGCACCGGCGCGCGCGTCTTCCACTTCGACGTCGGCGACGGACACTTCGTCGAGCCGATCACGATGGGCCCGATCGTGCTCAAGTCGATCGCGCCTGTCGTCCACGAGGCCGGCGGCGTCATGGACTGCCATCTGATGGTGGACAACCCGACGCGGCACTTCCCGCAGATCGCAGCCTCGGGCGGGAACAGCGTCACGTTCCATTACGAGGCGGTCGACGACGTTCCCGGGACGATCGCCGCCGCGCGCGAGCACGGGCTCTACGTCGGCGTCGCCTTCAACCCGGAGACCGAGCCGGAGGACGTCGCGGCCGTCGCGTCCAGCGCGGATCTCGTCCTCTGCATGAGCATCCATCCCGGGTACAGCGGACAGGAGTTCATGCCGGACGCGCTCGGGCGGATCGAGCGCCTCCGCGCGGCGCTGCCGGAACACGTCCACGTGCAGGTCGACGGCGGCGTCGACAACGACAACGTTCGCTCGATCTACGACGCCGGCGCGACGCTCATCGTCGCGGGCGCGGCGATCTTCTCCCGCGAGGATCTCCCGCGCGCCTACCGGCGGCTGGTACAAGCACTCGCGTGAACTGGTTCGAGCGCGCGCTCGAGCTCGCGGAGCGCGGACGCGGCAAGGTCGAGGATCACCCGCTCGTCGGCGCGGTGCTCGTTCGCGACGGCGAAGCCGTCGGCGAGGGCTGGTACGAGTACGCAGGCGTGCAGCACGCCGAGGCGATCGCGCTCGAGCAGGCGGGCGACCGCGCGCGCGGCGCGACGCTCTACGTCACGCTCGAGCCGTGCTCGCACCACGGACGGACGCCGCCGTGCGCGGACGCCGTCGTCGCGGCCGGCGTGTCGCGCGTCGTCGTCGGCGCGCTCGATCCGAATCCCGTCGTCGACGGGAGCGGCGTCGCCCGGCTACGCGACGCGGGCATCGACGTGGAGGTACTCGACAGCGCCGAGGCGCGCCGGCAGAACGAGGCGTGGCGGACGTGGAAGTCGCTCGCGCGTCCGTTCGTGACGTACAAGGTCGCCGTCACCGCTCGACGGCCGGGTCGCGGTGCCGGGGTCGCGCTGGATCTCCGGCGAGGAGTCGCGCCGCCTCGTGCACGAGCTGCGCGCCGCGTCGGACGCCGTCGCCGTCGGCATGGGAACCGTGCGCGCCGACGCGCCGAAGCTCGATGCACGCGACGTCGGCGCGACGCGCCAGCCGCGGCGGCTCGCGTTCGGGCGCGGCCCGCTGCCCGAGGGCTCCGAGCTCGAGCTGCGGACGGGGCCGCTCGAGGACGAGCTGCGCGCGCTCGCCGCGGACGGTGTCCAGTCGCTGCTCCTCGAGGGCGGGCCGACGCTCGCCACGGCGTTCCTCGAGGCGGGGCTCGTCGACAAGCTGCTCGTGTTCGTCGCGCCGACGGTCGCCGGCGCCGGCCCGCGCTTCGTCGAGCGCGCTCGGCCGACACGATCCCGCTCTCGCGCCTCCGGGCGACGCGGGTCGGCGCGGACGTCCTGCTCGAGGCGTACGTCCACGACAGATGACGGAAAGGCGGCTCACGCCGCCCTTCCGCCGGTCCCCGCAGGGAGTCGCACTGCGGTACACCAACCCTGCCGCCCAGGGCCGTCAATGTCTGTACCGGGCGGCGCGTAACCGGCTGCGGGGAACCCGCAGGGCCGCAGCGCTAGCCTGTCCCCATGTTCACGGGCATCGTGCGGGAGCGGGGACGGGTCGCCGCCGTCGAGCGGAACGGCGACGGGATCCGCCTGCGGGTCGACGCGCCCGCGACGGCGTCCGGCGTCGCCGTCGGCGACTCGGTCGCGATCGGCGGCGTCTGCCTCACCGCGGTCGCGGTCGACGGCGCGCAGCTCGCGTTCGACGCCGTCCCGGAGACGCTGAGCCGCACGGCGCTCGCACGCCTCGAAGCGGGAGCCGAGGTGAACGTCGAGCCGGCGCTGCGGGCAGGAGAGCCGCTCGGCGGCCACATCGTCCAGGGCCACGTCGACGGCGTCGGCAGCGTCCGCTCCGTCGAGCCGGAAGGCGACGGCGCGCGGATCTGGGTCGACGCGCCGGAGGCGGTGCTCCGCTACAGCATCGAAAAAGGCTCCGTCACCGTCGACGGCACGTCGCTCACGGTCGCGGCGCTCGACGACGCCGGCTTCGCGGTGGCACTGATCCCGCACACGCTGGCCGAAACGACCCTCGGCGGCCTGGCGCCGGGCGACGCGGTCAACCTCGAGGCCGACGTCCTGGCGAAGTACGTGGAGCGGCTGCTGCCCTCTACCATGAACCCGTGAGCGTCGTTCCCGTCCCCGATCCGAGCCCGTTCGCCACCGTCGAGGAGGCGGTCGAGGAGATCCGGCGCGGCCGGATGGTCGTCGTCGTCGACGCCGCCGACCGCGAGAACGAAGGCGACCTGACGATCGCCGCGCAGTTCGCGACGCCGGAGGCGATCGCGTTCATGGCAAAGGAGGGCCGCGGCCTCATCTGCCTCTGCCTCACCGGCGAGCGCTGCGACGAGCTCGGGCTGCGGATGATGACCGACCACAACGAGACGCCGTACGGCACCGCCTTCACCGTCTCGATCGAGGCGCGCGAAGGCATCTCCACCGGCATCTCCGCGCACGACCGCGCGAAGACGATCCAGATCGCGATCGACCCGTCGACGCAGCGGCGCAGACCTCGTCCAGCCCGGCCACATCTTTCCGCTGCGCGCGAAGGCGGGCGGCGTGCTGCAGCGCGCCGGCCAGACCGAGGCGGCCGTCGACCTCGCGCGGCTCGCCGGGCTCAACTCCGCCGGCGTCGTCTGCGAAGTGATGAAGGACGACGGCACGATGGCGCGCGTCCCGGATCTGATCGATTTCTGCCGCGTCCACGGCCTGAAGCTCGTCACTGTCGCCGACCTGATCGAGTACCGGCGCCGCCACGAGAAGCTCGTCGAGCGCCAGGTCGCCGTGCGGCTCCCGACGGCGTACGGCGAGTTCGCCGCGGTGCTCTTCCGCGAGACGCTGACCGGCAAGCAGCACGTCGCGCTCGTGAAGGGCGACGTCGCCGGCGCGCAGAACGTCCTCGTCCGCGTCCACTCGGAATGCCTCACCGGCGACGTCTTCCACTCGCTGCGCTGCGACTGCGGCGAGCAGCTGGACGTCCGCGCTCGAGCTGATCGCCGCCGAGCCGCACGGCGTCCTCCTCTACATGGCGCAGGAGGGCCGCGGGATCGGGCTGCTCAACAAGCTGCGGCGTACGAGCTCCAGGAGGAGGGCCTCGACACCGTCGACGCCAACCTTGCGCTCGGATTCGCCGCCGACGAGCGGGAGTGGGGGATCGGCAACCAGATCCTCGCCGAGCTCGGCCTGACCACGATCCGCCTGCTGACGAACAACCCGAAGAAGGTCTCCGGCCTCGAGGCGTACGGGCTCCAGGTGACCGAGCAAGTGCCGATCGAGACGCAGCCGAACGACGAGAACCGCCGCTATCTGACCACGAAGCGGGATAAGCTCGGGCATAGGCTTCACCATCAGGGTCTGAAGTTCGAGCCGGAGGACGAGTGAGCGCGAGCGGGTACTGGCCGGGAGAGCAGCGCGGAGCCGCGCGCGAGGTTCCTGTCGACGAGACCGCAGTCGAGGACGTCGTGATCGCCCGCGAGACGACGGTCTCCGAGGACACCGAGGACTTCGACGATCCGGAGCTCGACGACGACGAGGATCCGGAGGAGGACGACGACGCGGACGGCGACGACGCGGACGACGACGACTTCGACGTCGAGGACTCGGCGGCATCTGCGCCCGCGTCAGAAGCCGCGCCGGAGTCGGAGCCGGTGCTTCGACTCGCGGGACACGCCCCCGGCGACCTCGACATCCCCGACGGGATCGCCGTCCTCGAAGGCGCGCCGCTCGGCGGCCGCCGCGGCGTCGGCATCGTCGCAGCACGGTTCAACGGCGACGTCACGAACAAGCTGCTCGAGTCGGCGCGTCGCCGAGCTCGAGCGCTCCGGCGTCGGCCGCGAGCTCGTCACCGTCATGGCCGTCCCGGGCGCGTTCGAGCTGCCGCTCGGCGCGATGGCGCTCGCGAAGACGCGCCGCTACGCCTGCATCGTCGCGCTCGGCTGCGTGATCCGGGGCGAGACCGCCCACTTCGACTACGTCGCCGGCGAGGCGGCCTCCGGGCTCCAGCTCGCGGCGCTCGAGACCGGCGTCCCGGTCGCGTTCGGCGTCCTCACCGTGGACACGCTGGAGCAGGCGATGGCCCGGGCGGACAAGGGCGCCGAGGCCGTCCGCACCGCGCTCGAGATGGCCGACCTCTTCTCGCAGCTCCGCGCCAGCGCGAAAACGGCCTAGCTGCCGCTACAATCCCGGCCGATGTCCAAGGTCTGCGCAGTCTGTGGGAAGAAGCCCGGCTTCGGGAATCACCGGAGCCACTCGATGGTCGCCACCAAGCGCCGCTTCGACCCGAACCTCCAGCGCGTCCGTGTCGTGCTCGCCGGGAAGGCGAAGCGCGCCTACGTCTGCACGCGCTGCCTCAAGGCCGGCAAGGTCACAAAGCCGTCTAGCGCCGGCCTGGGCGCAACTGTCGCGCCCGGTTCCTGGTCAAATGGGGTTGTGGAAGCTGGGCACACGCTCTCGTCCCCGCTCGGCAGCATCACGATCTCGAGCGACGCGATCGCGCACATCGTGGGAGAGACCGCCCTCGAGTGCTACGGCGTCGTCGGCATGGCTGCCAAGGGACCGGTCCGCCGGCTGCTCGGCCGCGACCGGCTGACGCAGGGCATCGAGATCGGCCGCAACGGCGACGGCGGCGTCACGATCGACCTCCACGTCGTCGTCGAGTACGGGCTCAACCTCGCCGAGGTCGCGTCGACGATCCGCAACCGGGTCGGCTACGAGGTCGGGCGGCTGACCGGACTGCCGGTGCGCGCCGTCGAGGTGCATATCGAGGACGTCCGGAGGAGCGAGTGACCGCGGCGGCCGATCTCGACGCGGTTCAGCGCGTCGTCGATGCCGCGCTCGCGTCGCTCGAGGCGAGCCGCAGCCGCATCGACGACCTCAACGTCTATCCCGTGCCCGACGGCGACACCGGGACGAACCTGACGATGACCGTGCGCGCGGTCGCGGAGCGCCGTCGAGGAGTCGCACGCGTCGGATCGCAAGTCGCTCGCGCGCGACGTCGCGCGCGGCGCGCTGATGGGTGCGCGCGGGAACTCCGGCGTGATCTTCTCGCAGATCGTCCGCGGCGCAGCCGACGTGCTCGCCGAGACACTCGACGGCGTCGACCCGCAGATCGCCGCGCGCGCGCTGCGCGGCGCGACGGACGCGGCGTATCGCGCTGTCCGCCGGCCGGTCGAGGGGACGATGCTGTCCGTGATCCGCGAGCTCGCCGAAGAGGCGGAGGCGCGGTCGAACGGAACGTCGCCGCTCGGCGATCTCCTGATCGAGCTCGTCCGCCGCGGCGAGGCCGCGGTCGCGCGGACGCCGGAGCAGCTTGCCGTCCTCCGCGACGCCGGCGTCGTCGACGCGGGCGGCGCGGGCCTGCTCGAGCTCGTGCGCGGCGTCGCCGCAGCCGTGAGCGGCGAGCCGGTGCCGGAGGCGCCGCCCGCGGACGAGCCGACGACGGTCGAGGCGATCCACCAGGAGCTCTCGCGCTACCGCTACTGCACGGTCTTCCTCATCGAGGGCGAGCACCTCGACCGCGAGCGCGCTCGAGGATCAGCTCGAGCAGCTCGGCGACTCGCTGCTCGTCGTCGGCGACGAGGACGCGCTTGAAGGTGCACGTGCACACCGACGATCCCGGTGCGGCGCTCTCGCTCGGCACGCAGATCGGCACGATCGACCGGATCGAGATCGCGAACATGCACGAGCAGACACAGCAGCGCGAAGAGCGCCTGCTCGCCTCGGTGCCGGACACCCCGACCGAGCGCGCGCACACCGGCATCGTCGCGGTCGTCGCGGGAGCGGGAAACCGCCGCCTGTTCGAGAACGCCGCCGCCACCGGCCCGATCCGCATCGTCGAGGGCGGCCAGACGATGAACCCCTCGACGGCCGACCTGCTCGCAGCGGTTGCGGAGCTCGACGCCGACGAGGCGATCCTCCTCCCGAACAACTCCAACGTCCTGCTTGCGGCGGAGCAGGCCGCGCTGCACGCCGACCGGCCCGTGGAGGTTGTCGCGTCCGGCTCGATTCCCGCCGGGCTCGCGGCGCTGCTCGCGTTCGACGGCGGCCGCGCGGCCGCGGACAACGCGGGCGAGATGCGCGAGGCGGTCGACGCCGTCGTGACGGGCGAGGTGACGATCGCGTCGCGCGACGTCGAGATGGAGCGGCGTCGCGATCCGCAACGGCGAATGGCTCGGCCTCGTCGACGGCGAGCCGGTCGCGGGCGGCGCAGACCTTCGACGACGTCGCCGCCGCGGTCGTCGAGCGGCTGCTGGCCGAGCCGCGCGACGTGCTGACGCTGTTCACGGGCGCTGACCCGCAGCCGCTCGACGGGCTCCTCCAACGGATCGCCGCGGCCCATCCGTCGCTCGAGGTCGACGTCCAGGACGGCGGCCAGGCGCATTACCCTCTGCTCCTGTCGGCCGAGTAGCATGGCCCGCGCGTGGCCGCGCCGATTCGAATTCTGCTCGTGGAGGACAACGCCGTCTTCCGGGAGGCACTGGAGTTGCTGCTCGGGCTGAGCGACGAGGTCGAGGTCGTCGCGTCCGTCGGCGACGGCGGCGAGGCCGCCTCCGCGTGCCGCGAGCACGCACCCGACGTCGTGCTCATGGACTACCGCCTGCCCGGCCTCGACGGCGTGCAGGCGACGAGCGCCGTGCGCGAGACGTCGCCCGAGGTCGCGGTCGTCTGCCTCACCGGCGAGGCGAACGCGCGCGAGGTCGAGGCGCTCTACGAGGCCGGCGCGGCCGCCTGCCTGACGAAGGACCAGGAACTGGAGACGATCGTCGGCACGATCCGGCGCGCGGCCGGACGAGCGTGAACCTCACCGCCGACAACACGGCGATCGTGCTCGACTCGACAGCCGACTTCCCGGACGCGGCGTCGCGCTTTCCGAACTGGCGCGTCGTTCCGCTGTACGTCAACTTCGGCGACGAGAGCTTCCGCGACGGCGTCGACCTCGACGCGACAGCGTTCTACGAGCGGCTGAAGTCCTCGCCGACGCTCCCGACGACGTCGCAGCCGACGCCGTCGGACTTCCTCGCCTGCTACGAGCAGCTCGGCGCGTACGAGCGGATCCTCTCGATCCATATTTCGTCGCATCTCTCCGGGACGTTCCAGAGCGCGGGCACCGCGGCCGCGGAGCTCGGCGGCGACCGCGTGCACACGATCGACTCGCAGACGGCGTCGGCCGCGATCGCGATGCTCGGTCTCGCGATCCAGCGGCGGCTCGAGCGCGGGACGACCGACGAGGAGATCGACGCGCTGATCGAGCGCTACCGCAGCTCGCACGGACTGCTGTTCACCGTCGACACGCTGGAGTTCCTCGCGCGCGGCGGCCGCATCGGACGCGCGGCAGCGTTCTCCGGGCAGCTGCTGAACGTGAAGCCGATCCTCGCGATCCGCGACGGCGAGGTTGTTCCGGTGAAGCGCGTGCGCGGCAACCGTAAGGCGTTCCAGGAGTTCGTCGACGCGCTCGACTCGCAGACGCACGACGGTGCGAGTCTCCGCATCGGCATCGCGCACGCCGACGCGCCGGAGCGGATGGTCGAGCTGGAGAAGATGATCCGCGACCGCCGCCCGCACGCGCAGATCGAAGCCGAGGCGGTGCTCGGCGCGGTCGTCGGCGCGCACGGCGGACCGGGAACGGTCGGCCTCTTCTGGTTCGACGACGAAGACATCTAGTCGTCCGCGCCGTTGTCCTCCACGGGTCCGGTCTTCGGGCGGATCGTCCACTGTGGAGCAGCGGGAAGGTTCGCGCGCGGCGTGAGGAGCCCGACGGGGTCGTTCGGGGCGGCTGCGCGGCCGAGCAGCACCAGATTGAGCAGGACCGCCGAGACCGCCGCCGCCGCGACGAGCAGGCCCACGACCACGAGCGTGGAGACGCGTGTGCCGCTCACGCTGCCAACGGTATCGCGTCCTCGGTGAGCCGACGCCGAAGCTCCGCGGCCTCGGCCGGCCGGTTCGCGAGCAGCCCGGCGTGGACCGTGCCCCTCGCGTCGAGGTAGCTGACCGCGAACGAGTCGCCGCCGCCGTCGACCTCGAATGCGTCATCGGGTCTCGGCGAGCCGACGACCTGCAGGCGCAGCCCGAACTGATCCGACCAGATGTAGTGCGGCTGCGGCGCCGGCAGCGACAGGCCGAGGATTCGGTGTGCCGCCGCCGTGCCGTCGAGCGCCGCAGCCGTCCAATGCCCGGGACCGACGACGTCGCCGCACGGATGTACGTGCGCCGCCGGCCGCTCGGGCAGCAGCTCGCGGGCCGGCTCGACGCCGACGCCGACGAGAACGACGTCGGCGCGGAGCTTCGAGCCGTCGGTGAGGACGACGGAGTCGACGCGTCCGCGGGCATCCGCGCGGATCGTCGCCACGCCGGTACCGAGTCGTACGTCGACGCCGTGCGCGCGCCAGCGTTCGGCGAGGAGCAGCCCGACCTCGTTGCCGAGCACGCGCGCGACGGGCGCCGGCGCCGCCTCGACGATCGTCACGCGGAGACCGAGACCGAGCGCAGTCGACGCGACTTCGGCGCCGACGAAGCCGCCGCCGATCACGACGAGGCTCGCGCCCGGGACGAGATCCTCGCGGAGCGCGCGTGCGTCGGCGAGCGTGCGCAGCTCGTGCACGCCCGCCGGCGCGGCCAGCGGCAGGCGGCGCGGTCGCGCGCCTGTCGCGACGACGAGATGGTCGAAGCGCAAATAGTCGCCGCGGTCGGTCGGAGCGACGCGGAGGTGCGGATTTGCGGAGACGACGCGCCGTCCGAGCATCAGCTCGATCCCGCGCGCCTCCCAGAACTCGGGCTTGCGGAGGAGGAGCGACGCCTCGTCGCGCGTCCCCGCGAGGAACTCCTTCGAGAGCGCGGGCCGCTCGTACGGCGCGACGGGCTCCTCGCCGACGAGCAGCACGCGGCCCTCGTACCCGTTCGTGCGGAGCGTCTCGGCTGCCCGCGCGCCGGCGAGGCCGGCGCCAACGATCAATGTGGTCGGCGGGCTCATGCCGCCTCCTCCTCGACGACTGTGATCGCGGCCATCGGGCAGCCGACGCCGCGTCGAGGACGGCGGGGTCGTCGCTCGCGCCGAGGCGGAGCGAGACGAGCCCTCCGTCGTCGACCTCGAAGATCTCGGGTGCGAGCTCGGCGCAGGCGCCGAAGCCGCTGCACAGAGAACGGTCGATGATGATCCTGACCATCACGTGCTCCTTTCGCTGATCGGACTGGGGCGGGTGGGGCTCGTGAGCGCGCGCCACGCCGTGGCGAAGACGACCGCGCCCACGGCCCCGAGGTAGAGGCCGAACGCCCACGGCTGCGTCGAGTCGGTTCCGGCGGCGATCCCGTGAGCTGTGGCCATGGCGAAGATCAGGTACGTCGCCCAGTGGAGACGGCGCCAGTTGCGCGCGCCGATCCTCCGCCGGACCGAGAAGGAGACGACGACCAGCGCTGCGAGCTCGCACGCGACGACGCCGAGCGCGACCGAGCCGGGACGGTACGGCGACAGGCCCGGCACGACGAGCGCGGCGGCCGGCATGTGGATCGTTCGATCCAGCGTCAGCGTGACGCCGTGGACGACGAGCATGCCGAGCCCGAGCAGCGCGAGAAAGCGGTGGACGTCGGTTGCGGACGAGGTCTTCAGCGCGCGCCCGAACGGCCGCGACTTGACGACGAGCCCGGCCAGCACCGAGCCCGTCAGCAGTGCGTACGCAGTGAGCCCGCTCGCGCGTGCGAGCAGCCAGAAGGTCGGGTCGTGCGTCATCGGAGCCCGCCCGTCAGGAGCGTGCGGCTGTCGGTGACGAGGACCGCCGCGAGCCCGGCTGCGTCCGCCTCGGCGGCAGCAGCGTCGGCGCCGGCGAGGAAGAGCGCCTTCGCCGTGACTTCGGCCTCGACCGCATCCGGCGCGACGACGGTGACCCGGAGGAGGTCGGTCTCCGCCGGCGCGCCGGTGCGGGGGTCGATCAGGTGGTGGAGCTCCCGGCCGTCGCGGCGCCAGCGTCGCCGGTCGCGCCCCGACGTGGCGAGCGCCGCGCCGCGCAACTCCAGCGTCAGCGGCTCGGCCGCCGTCTCGACGCCGATCGGCCAGGCACCGCCGCGGGTCGCGACGTCGCCGCCCGCGTTGACGAGGCACGGGCCGGCGAGCGCCAGCAGCTCGGCCGCCCGCTCCGCCGCATAGCCCTTGCCGATCCCGCCGAGGTCGAGGTGGACACCCGAATCGAGCACGATCCGCGAGCCGCGAACGGACACGGCTCCGCCGGCCACGGCCGGTGCCTGGCACCGGTCGAGGCTATCCGGGACGACGTCCTCGAAGGAGCGGTCGTATCCAGCGGCCACGACCGCGTCATGCACCGTCGGGTCGAAGCGGCCGCCGGTTCGCTCGCGCGCGTCGAGTGCAAGGTCGACGACGCGCAGGAGGTCGGGGCCTGCTTCGAGCGAGCCGTCGCGATTCAAACGCGAAAGCTCCGAGTCGCCGCGGAAGCGCGAGAGGAGCGCCTCGAGCCGGTGGAACTCCGCCTCGGCCGCGTCGAGCGCATCGTCTGCGCCGTCGGCATCGACGAGCAGCTCCATCTCGGTCCCCATCGCATGGAACGTGCGACGCTCCATCACGACGTTCTCGTGATCGTCAGCGGCGGGAGCGTGACGACGCGCACCGACGACGAGCTCGTCGACACCGACGCGAGCTGCCTCGCGGCGTTCTGCGCCTGTCGCGCCTTGAGGGCGGCGTGGTACGCCGCCCAGCGGCGGGCGACGATCGCGTTCACGAGGCGCGCCTCGTGGCGGAGCTGCGCCTCGCGCACTGCAAGTGTCTTCAGCCGCGGATCGGCTTTCGCGGTTCCCCACGGGTGTGCGGCAACGACCACCCAGACGAGAAAGAAGACGACGAGCGCGAGCGCGAGCGAGTAGAGCCGGCCGGTGTGGCTAACCATCTCCGCCCCCGTCGTTCCCCTGCGCCTCGTAGCCGTCGTCGCCGTGCTGCGTGTGCTTCACGACCACGATCGCGGGCGGACGGCGATAGACGACGCGCTGCTGTGCGGCCGGTGTCGCCGGCCGGACGACGGGTAGCGCGGGCGGCTTCTTCGCGAGCGCGCGCTGCAACGACGCCTGGTACGCGTCGAGCTGCTTCACGCGCGTCTGCACGACGACACCCGCCTTCTGCTTCTGCGCGGTGCCGAGCGCGACGGTCTGTGCTCGCAGCCATCGTCCCGAGCACCGCGGCAAGCGCCAGCAAACCGGCGATCACTGCGACGTTGACCTTGTTCATCGGGCACCTCCTGGTCGATATCTCGACGGTAGGAGGGCGCAAGCCAGGGCCGGGCGAGCGAATCGCGAAGGTTCGGGAGCCGTTGGGAAAAGGTTCGGTAAAGACCTGATGCGATGGGCGCCCGGCGTGGCAACGATTGAGGCATGCGCATCCTGGTCGTCGAGGACGAAGACGCGATCGCCGAGCCGCTCGTCGACGGGCTGCGGCGCGAGGGCTTCGACGTCGAGCGGGCAGCGACCGGCGGTGCCGCGCTCGAGGCGGCAGAACCGGACATCGTGCTCCTCGATCTCCGGCTGCCCGACACCGACGGGCTCGACGTCTGCCGCCGGCTGCGCGAGCGCTCCAGCGTGCCGATCATCGTCGTCACCGCGCGCGGTGAGGAGGCGGACCGCGTCGTCGGGCTCGAGCTCGGCGCGGACGACTACGTCGTGAAACCGTTCGGGCTCCGCGAGCTGATCGCGCGCATCCGCGCAGTCACGCGCCGAACGTCCGCGCAGACGCACGTCCACGGTCCACTCCGCGTCGGCGGTCTCGAGATCGACGAGCGCGCCCGGCGCGCGCAGCTCGACGGCCACCCGCTGGACCTGACGCCGAAGGAGTTCGACCTCCTCGCGGCGCTCGCGCGCGACCCGGGCGCCGCCGTCAGTCGTCGCCGGCTCCTCGAAGAGGTCTGGGAGACGACGTGGCTCGGCTCGTCGAAGACGATCGACGTCCATGTCGCCGCGCTCCGTCGCAAGCTCGGCGATCCGGGCTGGATCGAGACGGTGCGCGGCGTCGGCTTCCGCCTCCGCCCGGCGTGACGAAGCGACTCGTCCTCGGCTATCTCGGCGTCACGCTCTTCGTGCTCGTCGCGCTCGAGGTGCCGCTCGGCGTGCAGAACGCCCGGACGGAGCGGCGCGACCTTGTCGCGAAGGTCGCGCACGACGCGACCGTTCTCGCGGCAGACGCAGAGGATGCCGTGCAGACACAGTCCCGTGCGCAGCTTCTCGGGCTCGCGAAGATCTCGTACGACTACTCCCGGCGGACGGGTGCACGTGTCGTGATCGTCGACAAGCAGGGCTCCGCACTTGTCGACACGAGCGCGCGCGTTACGGGGAGGGAAAGCTTCGCGTCGCGCCCGGAGATCAGGGCGGCGCTCCGCGGCGGCTACCCGTCGGGCGTTCGCAAGTCGGCGACGCTCAACACGCGCCTGCTCTACGTCGCCGTGCCGATCGCCTCGAGTGGCGTCGTGCACGGCGCGGTCCGCATCACGTACCCGATGTCGACCGTCGACGCGCGCATCATCCACTACTGGCTGTTGCTCGCCGCGATCGGCGCGACCGTTCTCGCCGTAGCGGCGCTGATCGGGATCGCCCTTGCGCGCTTCATCACGCGTCCGCTTCGCGGGCTCGAGGACGCGGCGTCCGCCGTCGGCCGCGGTGACCTCGACATGCGGGCGCCCGTTGACTCCGGCCCGCCCGAGGTGCGCTCGCTCGCGCGCGTGTTCAACGAGACCGTCGCTAAGCTCGAGCAGCTCCTCCGCTCGCAGGAGGAATTCGTCGCCGACGCGTCGCATGAGCTGCGCACGCCGCTGACTGCGTTGCGGCTCCGGCTCGAGAACCTCGAGCACGCCGAGGGCGACGTCGCGCAACGCGACCTCGACGGCGCACTCCGCGAGGTCGAGCGGCTCTCACAGACGGTGGATGACCTGCTTGCGCTCGCGCGTGCAGACGCGGGAGCGACTCCGGCCGAACGCATCGATGCCGGCGCTGTCGCCCGCGAGCGCGTCGAGACGTGGCGACCGCTCGCCGTCGAGCGCGGGATCACGCTCGTCGCCGACGCGAACGGAGCCGCGCGGGCGCGGGCGGCTCCGACGCGGGTGACGGAAGTGCTGGACAATCTGGTCGCGAATGCGCTCGACCATGCGCCGGGCGGGTCGACTGTCACCGTCACCGTTCGCCCTGCCGGCGACTGGATCGAGATCCACGTTCTGGACGAGGGGCCCGGCCTGACGGCCGAGCAGCGGGCGCGCGCGTTCGACCGCTTCTGGCGCGCCGGCTCGGGGCATACCGGCTCGGGGCTCGGCCTCGCGATCGCCCGGCGTCTCGTCGAAGCGGACGACGGCGAGGTCGAGCTCGCGGACGCGCCCGGGGGCGGGCTCGACGCGGTCGTCCGGCTGCGCCCGGCTTAGCGAAACCTTTCCGGTTCGCGGCTGAATCCTCGCGTGCGCCTCGCCCGGCCTTTCCACGCAGCGGCGTAGAACGGGGACGTATCCCAGTCAGGAGGCTCACGATGAACCGTCGTCCCGCTCTCGCACTCGCCGCGATACTCGCCGCGACCGTCCTCACGGGCGGTGCCGCGATCCTCGGCATGTCGCACTCGTCGACGCTCGCGTCGACGTCGCCCGCCACGGCCGTGCAGACCGTGCAGCCGGCGTCCACGCCGAACTGGGAGGGGGAAGACTGATGCAACGCGTCTGGGCCGTCGTTCTCTCTGTCTGGGCGATGCTCGCGATCGTCGCGGTGCTCGCCTGGACGCATCATCCGGCCGCGCCCGTGACGTCGCCGGCCGCCGCGCAGACACTCGTCGTCAAGGGCGCCAACGGCAAACAGCAACTCGTCGTTGTCCAGCCCGGCGCGCTCGGTGGCACCCACGGGACGACCTCGACCTCGGGAGTCGTGCGATGACCGCCCGGCTCGAGCGGTCCCGCTTCCGCGCCGTCGGGACGATGTGCGAGGCGGCCGTAACCGCCGGCCCGCAGGACGGCCGCCTCGCGCGGCTCGCCCTCGCCTCGGCCCGCGCCGAGGTCGCCGCCTGCGAGGCAGCGCTCTCCCGGTTCGACGCGGCCAGTGACCTCTCCCGGCTGAACGCTGCCGGCGGAGACTGGACCGCCGTCGACCACCGGCTCGTCGAGGCGCTGCGGCTCGCCGTCCGCGCCCGCGAGGACACCGTCGGCCGCTTCGACCCGACCGTCCTTCCCGCCCTCGTCGCCGCCGGCTACGACCGCTCGTTCGAGCTGCTTGCCGAGCGGCCGGCCGCGAAGGCGCTCGGCTGGCGCGCGGGCGCCGCGGTCGAGATCGACGACGAGGCGGGGCTCGTGCGGCTCGAGCCCGGTACAGCCGTCGACCTCGGCGGCATCGGCAAGGGCTATGCGGCCTCGCGGGCGCTCGATGCGATGCACGACGCGTGGCCGATGCTTCCCGGCGGCCTCGTCGACCTCGGCGGCGACCTCGCGCTGCGCGGCGACACGCCGGAGCACGGGCCGTGGCGGATTCGTATCGCCGACCCGCGGCAGCAGGGCGCCACCGCCGGCGTCCTCGTCCTCGACTCCGGCGGTGTCGCCACGTCGGGGAGGGACGTTCGCCGCTTCGGTCCGGGTGCGTCACTCCATCACCTGATCGATCCCGAGACGGGCGCGCCGGCGGAGGCGGGACCGCTGACGGTCACCGTCGTTGCGCCCGACGCCGCCGAGGCGGAGGCGCATGCCACGGCGCTCGGCATCTCGTCGGCGGCCGACGCAGCCGCGCACGTGGGCGCGCACCCTCGGATCTCCGCGCTCTACATCCCGCACGACGGCGCCATGCTCCCGCTCGGTGCGCCGCCGCTCGCGCCAAGCCGGATCCTCGTCAGGGCCGCCTGATGGCGACGCTTCCGATCGCCTGGCTTATCGCGCGCGCGGCAGGTCTCGTTGCGTTCGGGCTCTTGACGCTCTCGGTCTGGCTCGGGCTCGCGATGAGCACCCGCCTGCTCGGGCCGAAACGGCAGAAGTCCCTGCTCGGTTTGCACCGGACGCTCGTCTGGGTCGGCCTGGCGATGCTCGGCCTGCACATGATCGCCGTGTTCCTCGACCCGACCCTGCACTTCGGTGCTCTCGCGGTGCTCGTCCCGTTCGCTGCGCCCTGGAAGACCGGCGCGATTGCGATCGGCGTGATCGGCGGCTGGCTCACCCTCATGCTTGCGGTGTCCTTCCGGATGCGTAAGTGGATCGGCCAGAAGGGTTGGCGGCGTTTGCACTACCTGAGCTTCGGCGCGTTCGCGCTCGCGCTTGGGCACGCGCTGATGGTCGGCACCGACCTCCAAGGACTTGGCGGCCCGATGCTCGCGCTCGTCGCCGCGGGGCCGGTGCTCTGGCTCACGTTCTACCGGCTGCTCACACCGCGGACCGCACCGAGGCCCGCGATCGCGGCCGCATGACCGACGCGGCGGTCTGTCCGGACCGGGTTCTATGTTTGTGGCGCTCTGGCGCCGAGCACGATGACAGCAATCCGTCGACAGACGGTGTTCGCAGGCCTGGACCGACCGCAGGCCTGGCCCGCCCTGCGCGGAAGGCCGCGGCCGGAGCGGCTCGCCGCCTCGCTCGACACGCTGCCCGGCGTCGGGCCGACGGTGAAACGGCGGCTCGCCAAGCTCGGACTCGAGACGATCCGCGACCTGATCGAGGACGCGCCGTTCCGCTACGTCGAGCCGGCGACGATCGCGAGCCTGTTCGGCGAGGGCGAGGAGGTCGCGATCGACGTGACCGTTAAGAGCGTCTCGGTGCGCAAGCCGCGGCGCCGGCTGACGATCGTCGAGGCGGCGGTCGCCGACTCGAGCGGGCGGATGAAGGCGACGTGGTTCAACCAGCCGTGGGTCGCCGATCAGCTGCACGACGGCGTCCGCGTCCGTCTGATCGGCAGCGTCCGCAAAGGCTCGTTCGCCGTTCGCTCACACGAGCTCGATCCGCAGCCGGCCGCGCTCGTCGGGATCTACTCGGCGAGCGAGGAGATCACGCCGAAGAAGATTCGCGAGCTCGTGACGGCCGCGCTGCCGCACGTGACGGACTACTGGGATCCGCTGCCTGCGGAGCTGCGCGCGCGCGAAGGACTGCCGCTGCGCAGTGACGCGCTCGCCGCGGTCCACCAACCGCAGACGCACGCGGAAGCGGAGACCGGCCGCCGTCGGCTCGCATTCGACGAGCTGCTGCTCCTCCAGATCGGAGTCGCGCGCCGCGCCGCGGAACGGGAGCGGAGCATCGCCCCCGCGCTCGGCGAGCCGGGCGAGCTGATCGCGCGCTACCGCACGTCGCTGCCGTTCGCGCTGACGCCGTACCAGGAGCAGGCGATCCGCGAGGTCGACGAGGATCTCGCGCGCACGGTTCCGATGCAGCGGCTGCTGCAGGGCGACGTCGGCTCGGGCAAGACCGTCGTCGCGTTGTACGCGCTGCTGCGCGCGGTCGAGAACGGCCGGCAAGGCGCGCTCATGGCGCCGACGGAGACGCTCGCGGAACAGCACTTCTTCACGGTTGCCGATCTCTGTCTCGAGCTCGGCGTCACGTGCGAGCTGCTCACGAGCGCGCTGCCCGCGCGCCAGCACGCGGACGTGCGCGCGCGGCTGCGCAGCGGCGAGGCGCAGCTCGCCGTCGGCACGCACGCGCTGATCCAGCAGGAGGTCGAGTTCGCGGATCTCGCCGTCGCCGTCGTCGACGAGCAGCATCGCTTCGGCGTCGAGCAGCGCAAGGCGCTCATCGAGGGACGCAGTCCGCACGTGCTGCACATGACCGCGACGCCGATCCCGCGCACGCTCGCGCTCACCGTGTACGGCGACCTCGCCGTGTCGACGATCGCGAAGCCGCCGGCGTCGCGCAAGCCCGTCGTCACGGCCTGGATTCCGGAGGATCGTGCGTCGACCGCGTACACGCGTCTGGCGCGGCTGTTGCGCGAGGGCCGCCAGGCGTACGTCGTGTGTCCGCTCGTCGAAGCGTCGGAGACATCGCTCGCACGCGCGGCGGAGGAGGAGGCCGAGCGGTTGCGCCGCGCCGAGTTGCGCGAGTTCCGCGTCGGCTGCGTCCACGGTCGCCTCAAGCCGGCGGTGCGCCGTGACCTGATGGCCGCGTTCAAGGCGGGCGAGCTCGACGTCCTCGTCGCGACGACGGTGATCGAGGTCGGCGTCGACGTTCCGAACGCGACGGTGATGATCGTCCAGGAGGCCGACCGCTTCGGACTCGCGCAGCTGCATCAGCTGCGCGGCCGCGTCGGCCGCGGCGCGGAGCAGTCGTACTGCCTGCTCGTGTCGCGCGTGAAGGACGAGTTGACGGAGACGGCGCAGGAGCGGCTGCAGGCGCTCGTCGACACGACCGACGGCTTCGAGCTCGCCGAGAAGGACCTCGAGCTCCGTCGCAGCGGCCAGCTCCTCGGCACGC
Source organism: uncultured Actinomycetes bacterium (assembly GCA_963718385.1). Taxonomy (GTDB): domain Bacteria; phylum Actinomycetota; class Thermoleophilia; order Gaiellales; family Gaiellaceae; genus Palsa-739. Next base: position 787,141 of record CAVQZE010000003.1, on the reverse strand, counting down.
GCCAGTCCGGTCTCTCCGACCTTCGCTTCGCGCGCATCACCCGCGACCGCGAGCTGCTCGAGCGTGCGCGCGCCGCCGCCGGCGCGATCGGCACCACGCCCGGTCCGCTGCAGGACGAGGTCGATGCGCTTTTCGCGGGGACGGACCCCGCGGCTCTCGCCTGACGTAGAGAAGACATGGACAGGCGCGCGTTTCTCGCCGCCGCGGCGGCTGCGCCGTTCGCGCTCCGCGCAGTGCCGGACGCGCTTGCGGCCGCCGCACGACCGCTCGCGCTCGTCACGGCGGACACCGAGGCGCACGTCGTCGCGGTCGAGCTCGCGACCGGCGCCATCCGTGCGCGCATCCCGACCCGCCCTGACCCGCGCAGCATCGAACGCGCCGGCCGCCTCGCCGTCGTCGCCCACACCGACCTCGGCGAGGTCTCGCTCATCGACGGCCGTTCGCTCTCGGTCGTCCACGTGCTCGAGTCGTTCGTCGAGCCGCGGTACACGGCCGCGAGCCGAGACGGCAGATATGCGTTTCTTACCGACTCCGGCCGGATCGAGCTGATGACCTTGGACGTTTCGCGACGTGCGGTCGTCGGCCGGCTGAAGCTCTCGCTCTGGCCGCGCCACCTCTCGCTCGCACCCGACGGCAAGACACTCTGGGTCGGTCTCGGGACCGCGTCGCCGAGGTTCGTCGTCGTGGACGTCTCTCAGCCCGAGCGGCCGCGGCTGCGAGGGACGATCGTGCCGCCGTTCCCGATGCACGACGTCGGCTTCGCGCCGGGTGGACGCCGTGCGTGGGTCACCTCGGGCGCTACGCGGACGATCGCCGTCTACGACGTTCGCTCCGGTCGTGTGCTGAGGACGCTGCCGGCTGACGAGCCGCCCACAGCACGTGACGTTCCTCGAGGGTCGCGTGTTTGTGACGAGCGGCGGCGCAGGGACGGTGCGCGTGTATGACGAGTCGACCGCCGTCGAGCTGGAGCGCACGTCGATTCCCGTCGGCTCGTACAACGTGCAGTTCGCCGCCGGCAGCGTGCTGACGCCGTCCCTCGACGCAGGAACGCTGACCGTCCTCGATGCGGCAGGTCGTTCCGTCCGCCGCGTTCGCGTCGCCTCGTCGAGTCACGACGCCTGTCTCGCGTGACCGCTCCTAGGCGAGCGGATCCAGCATCTCAGCGAGCTCGCGCGGGTGCGAGAGCATCGGCGAGTGGCCCGCGTCGAGCTCGATCGGCTCGACGCCGAGCACGTCGCGTGCGACACGGCGCTGCCACTCCGGGCGGATCGCGGCGTCGCGCGCGCAGACGATGTATGCGACCGGTCCGGTTACCTCAGCGGCCGAATCCACCGGTGCCTGCGGACGGAGCCTCGTCGCGAGCGTCGCCGCCGCGGCCGGGTACTGCAACTCTCTCGCCGCGTCGGCCGGGTCTGGGTAGTACGACCGGCCGAGCTCGTCTCGCGTCCGCGCGTCGCCAAACCCGGGGACGAACGCATCTGTCGTGTCCGCCCCGGGAACGAGCGCGCAGAGGAACACGCGGAGCCGCGCCGGCACGAGCGGGATCGTCAGCCCGCCGAGCGAGTGCCCGACGACGATCGCGTCGTCGTCGCCGCCCAGCGCGTCGCGCACGACCGCCGCGTAGTCCACGATCCCCGCTTCGAGGTCCTCGCACGGCAGATTCGGGGCGACGACACGGTGTCCGCGCGCCTCCAGCTCCGCCCGCAGCGGATCCCACGCCCAGGCGCCGTGCCAGGCGCCGTGCACCAGACAGAACGTCGCCACGCCGTGATCCTAAGAGGGTCTGACGTGATGGTGCTCGTTGCCGGGGTGCGATGGGCGGTGCGAGGCAAGGACGCAGGGAGCGCCGATAGTTCGAACTATCGGCGCGACTGAGGACGCTGCATCGCGCCGTCCAGCGCGGCCCGGCGGCTCAGCAGCCATTGCGTCAGACCCTCTTATGCTTCGCAGAGATGCGCATCATCGCCGGCTCCCGAAGAGGACACACGATCGCCGCCCCGCGCGGCTTCGACACGCGGCCGACGTCCGACCGCGTCCGCGAGAACGTCTTCAACCTCGTCGGCCCGGTCGACGGCGCATCCGTGCTCGACCTCTACGCCGGCTCCGGCGCGCTCGGCCTCGAGGCGCTGTCGCGTGGAGCGGCCCGCGCCGTCTTCGTCGAGCACGATGCCGACGCCGTCCGCGCGATCGAGCAGAACCTCGACAAGCTGCGCCTCACCGGAGCCCGCGTCCTCCGCCAAGACGCGACGGCGGCACTCGCGGTCGAGGCTTCGGCCGGCAGGAAGTACGATCTCGTCCTCGTCGACCCGCCCTACGACATGTACTCCGACCTCGAACCCCAGCTTGCGCGCTACCTCCCGGCGATCCTCGCCGACGACGGGATCCTCGTCGTGGAGACGGACGCGCGCATCGAGCCCGAACTGCCGCTGCCGCTCGTCACGTCGCGCAAGTACGGCGCGGCGCGCGTGACCCTCTTCGAGGCTGCCGAGTGATCACTGCGATCTGCCCCGGCTCGTACGACCCCGTCACGAACGGCCACATCGACGTGATCACGCGCGCAGCCGGGATCTTCGACCGCGTCGTCGTCGGCGTCGTCGGCAGCCCGCACCACAAGGAGCCGATGTTCTCGATCGACGAGCGCGTCGAGTTCCTCAGCGGCGCGCTCGGCCACATCGAGAACGTCGAGATCGACGTCTTCCGCGAGCTCGTCGTCGAGTTCGCGCGCAGGTGGGAGGCGAAGGCGATCGTGAAAGGGCTCCGCGTGCTCTCCGACTTCGAGTGGGAGTACCAGATGAACCAGCTCAACCGGCACCTCGCGCCCGACGTCGAGACGCTCTACGTGATGGCGAGCCCGCAGGTGAGCTTCGTCTCGTCGAGCGGCGTCAAGGAGATCGCGGCGTTCGGCGGCGACGTCTCGGCGCTCGTCCCGAAACCGGTGGCCGTCCGCTTCAAGGAGCTCTTCCCGGCCGGCCGCCCGGGCACGCCGGAGAACCCGGGCGAGTGACGGAGCATCTGATCGCGGCGGACGGCGGCCGCGTCCTGCGTGTCGTCGAGACCGGCGACGCAGATGGGTTCCCCATCGTCATCCACCACGGGACGCCGGGCTGTGCGGTCCCGTACGCGCCCCACGATGACGACGCCGCGCGGCGCGGAATCCGCCTCGTCGCCTACGACCGTCCCGGCTACGGCGGCTCCTCGCGCCACGCCGGCCGCTCGGTCGCCGACGCGGCGAACGACGTCGCGACGATCGCCGATGCGCTCGGATTCGAGCGCATCGCGACCTGGGGCATCTCCGGCGGCGGCCCGCATGCGCTCGCCTGCGCCGCACTGCTTCCGGACCGCGTCGTCGCCGCGGCCAGTCTCGCCTCCGTGGCGCCGTTCGACGCGGAGGGACTCGACCCACTCGAGGGTATGGGGGAGATGAACGTCGCCGAGTTCCAGGCGGTGCTCGAGGGCGAGGCGGCGCTTCGACCGAACCACGAGCGCGACGCCGCTGCGTTCGTGACGGGCGGGCCCGACGGTCTGCGGGAGAACCTCACGACGCTTCTCTCACCGGTCGACCGCGCGGCGCTGACCGGCGATCTCGCGCAGAGTCTGTACGACAGCTTCGCCGGCGCCGTCGCGCCCGGCGTCGACGGCTGGGTCGACGACGACCTCGCGTTCGTCGCCCCGTGGGGGTTCGACGTCGGCACGATCGCCGTCCCGCTGCTGCTCTGGCAGGGCGTCCAGGATCTCTTCGTGCCGCCGGCTCACGGCGAATGGCTCGCCGCCCACATCCCCGGCGTCGACGTGCGGATGACCGACGAGGACGGCCATCTGACACTGTTCGCGAACCGCGTCCCCGAGGTCCACGCCTGGCTTCTGGAGCGCGCTGCGGCCTGATTCGACCGCGGCAGGACTGGACCGTCGCCCGCGGAAGTTAGAATTCCTGACATGGACGTCCTCGTACTCATCGACAAGCTCGACGACCTCGTGCACAACGCGAAGGCCGTGCCGCTCACCGACCAGGTCCGCATCGACCGCGAGGAGATCTACGACATCCTCGACCAGATGCGCGCGACCATCCCGGAAGAGATCAAGCAGGCGCGCTGGATCGTCAAGGAGCGGCAGGAGATGCTCGCCGAGGCGAAGCGGGAGGTCGACCGGCTCCTCGCGGAGTCGCGCGAGCAGGCCGTCCGCGAGGCGTCCCAGACCGAGATCGTGAAGATCGCCGAGCGCCAGGCCCAGGACATCGTCGACGACGCGCGCCGCCAGGCCCGCGAGACGAAGCTCGAGATGGAGGACTGGGCCGACAACATCCTTGCGACGCTCGAGGTCAACCTCGACAAGTTCCTCGTCGCCGTGAAGCGCGGCCGCGAGCGGCTGAACGAGCGCTCGCAGGAGACCGTCGTCGCCGGGGTCGGTCCGATCGACGGCAGCGTCGACGATCTCGGCTACTGAGCTAGCCGTCTGCCGCGCGTGCGGCGTCCAGTTCGGCGAGGTCTCCCCGCCGCGGTGCCCGATCTGCGAGGACGCGCGCCAGTACGTCCCCGACGAGGGCCAGCGCTGGACGACGCTCGCCGAGCTCCGCGCCGACCACGGCAACTGGATCCGTGACGACGCCGGCTTCATCGGGATCGGAACCGAGCCGTCGTTCGCAATCGGCCAGCGCGCGCTCCTCGTCCCGTGGCAGGGCTCGAACCTGCTCTGGGACTGCATCACGCTCCTCGACGACGAGACCGCAGGCGAGGTCGAGGCGCACGGCGGCCTCGCCGCGATCGCGATCTCGCATCCGCACTACTACTCGGCGCTGGTCGAGTGGGCGCAGCGGTTCGACTGTCCCGTGCACCTGCACGTGGACGACGCGGAGTGGGTGACGCGCCCGGACGAGCGGATCGTCTTCTGGGAGGGCGAGACACTCGAGCTCGGCAGCGGTCTCACGCTCGTCCGCTGCGGCGGCCACTTCGCCGGTGGCCAGGTGCTCCACGTCGCCGAGCGGCGCGCGCTGCTCTCCGGCGACGTCGTGCAGGTCGTCCCGGACCGGACGCACGTCTCCTTCATGTACAGCTACCCGAACCTGATCCCGCTCGGCGAGGCGGCCGTGCGCCGGATCGGCGACGCGCTCGAGCCGTTCGACTTCGACACGATCCACGGCGCCTGGTGGGGGCGGCTCGTGCCGCGGGACGGGAAGGACGTCGTCCGCCGGTCGGTGGCTCGTTACGTCCGCGCCGTCCGCGGCGAAGCCGTCTAACCTGGGTCGATGCGCCGGACGGTCGTCGAATGGATCGTGACGCTCGGTGTCGCCGCCGCGTTCATCCTCGTCTTCGAGGCCGAGGTGGCGCAGCCGTTTCGCGTCCCGACGGGCTCGATGGAGCCGACGCTCGAATGCGCGAAACCGACCGCGTACTGCTCCGCGCGGTTCAACGACCGCGTGATCGTGGCGAAGTTCGTCTACCGCTTCCGCGATCCGCGGCGCGGCGAGATCGCCGTTTTCCACGCGCCGGCCGCCGCGAAGATGATGTGCAGCGAGGGCGGCACGTATCTCAAGCGCGTGATCGGCCTGCCCGGCGACGTCGTCTCGGAGCGGCACGGCATCGTCTTCATCAACGGGAAGAAGCTCGTCGAGCCGTACGTCGCCTTCGCTGACCGCGCGATCAACGAGACGAAGACGTTTCCGCGGCTCGGGAAGGACGACTACTTCATGATGGGCGACAACCGCGCCGGCTCGTGCGACTCGCGCACGTGGGGGCCGGTCAAGCGCTCGGCGTTCGTCGGGCCGGTCGTCGCGACGTACTGGCCGCCGCAGCGCTGGACGTTGCGCTAGCAGGACGGTTCAGCGGGACGGTGCCCGTCGCCGGGGTGCGATGGGCGGTGCGAGGCAAGGACGCAGGGAGCGCCGATAGTTCGAACTATCGACGCGACTGAGGACGCCGCATCGCGCCGTTCAGCGCGGCCCGGCGGCTCGGCCGCTGTTCCGCTGAACCGTCCTTTCATCCTGGCGCTGGGTGAAGGCCTCGCCGAGCTCGCAGGCGAGGTCGGCGAACGCCTGCGACGCCGCCGAGCGGTAGCGGTCGCGGTGCCAGACGATCGCCAGGACACGCGGCGGGATCCGCGATCCCAGCGGCAGCCCGACGACGGCTGGGTTACGCGGGTTCACGACGAGCCGCGGCACGACGGCGGCGCCGAGCCCCTCGGCGACGAGCGCGGTCAGCGTCCCGTTGTCGTCCGTGCGGAACACGACGTCGAGGTCGGGGACGTGCCCGCGGAGAAAGCGCTCCAGGTCGTCGCTGCTCCGCCAGCCGACGAGCGGCAGGCCGGCGAGGTCGCGCAGCCGCGCCGCCGTGCCGCGCTCCGCGAGCTCGGATTTCGAACCGACGAGCAGCATGTACGGATCGCGCAGCACCTCCGCGAACTCGAACGGCCCGTCCGGCAGCGGCAGGTCGGCGAAGGAAAGATCGAGCTCGCCGCGCTCGAGCAGCCGCAGCAGGTCGGCGGCGTCGGTCTCCTCGCGGACGCGCACCTCGACCTTCGGCCACTCCGCCTGGAAGCGGTGGAGGAGGCCGGGGAGGATGCGCGCGCCGACGCTCTGGAAGATCCCGACCCGAAGCGGCCCCGCTGCGCCCTCGGCCAGCGCCGCCATGTCGGCCCGCGCGGCGTCGAGCTGCGCGACGATCGCGTCGGCATGGCGCAGGAGCAGCCGGCCTGCCTCCGTCAGGTCGACGCGGCGCGGACCGCCGGGCCGGTCGACGAGCTTCTGCCCGACGGCGAGCTCGAGCCGCGCGATCTGCTGGCTGATCGCCGACTGCGTGTAGCCGAGCTCGCGCGCCGCCCGGCCGAACGAGCGCGTCCGCGCGACCGCCTCCAGCGCCACGAGATGGCGCAGCTCGACCCCGAGGAATTGATCACGTTCCATGATCGATTCGAATCATAGCTCGATTTGCACTAATCGAACCGCGGCGGCAGGGTGAGACAGTGAAGCGCGCGGCGGCACTCGGCACCATCTACCTCGTCTGGGGCTCGACGTATCTGGCGATCGCGGTCGCCGACCGGACGCTGCCGCCGCTCCTGATGCTCTCGGTGCGGTTCCTGATCGCCGGCGCTGCTCCTCTACGGCTGGTCGGTCTGGCGCGGCGACGTGCGCGCCGAGCGGCCGGGCCGCCGCCAGTGGGGCGCCGCGGCGGTCATCGGCGGGCTGCTGCTCGTCGTCGACACCGGCGGCATCGCGCTCGCCGAGCAGCGCGTCGCCGACCGGCTACGCGGCGCTGCTCGTCGCGAGCGTCCCGCTCTTCATGGCGCTGCTCGACCGCTTCGTCCACGGGATCCGGCTGCCGCTCGGAGCCGTCGCGGGAATCGCGACCGGGCCTCGTCGGCGTCGCGCTGCTCGTCGGCCCGGCGGCCGCGTCGACGTCATCGGCACGATCGTGATCCTCGTCGCCGCGCTCGCCTGGGCCGTCGGCTCGGTCTACGCGCGCGTCGCTCCGCTGCCGACGAAGCCCGCGCTCGCCGCCGCGATGCAGCTGCTCTGCGCCGCGGCGATGCTCGCGTGTCGCCGGCGCTGCGACCGGCGAGCTCTCCCGTGTCCATCTCGGCGCGATCTCGCCGGCGTCGCTCGCCGCGCTGCTCTACCTCGTCGTCTTCGGCTCGATCATCGCCTTCACCGCGTACGGCTGGCTCCTGAACAACGTCGGCACGCAGCTGCTCTCCACCTACGCCTACGTGAACCCCGGCGTGGCGGTGATCCTCGGCTGGGCCTTCATCGGAGAGCACGTCGGCGGCAAGGAGATCTCGGCCGGGCTCGTGATCCTCGCGTCGGTCGGGATGCTCTTCTTCGCCCAGGAGCGGACGGACACGGAGCCGACCCAGGAGTCGCTCCAGCACTACATCCGCGGCAAGGACGCGCAGATCGCGAGCGTCCATTCCGCGCCGCAGCTCGCCGAGCTCCGCCGGATCCCCGCGTAAGCACGCCGGTACCCTCGGAGGGTGACTGTCTTCAACCTCCGAAACGCACGGCTCCGGACCGGCGAGCAGCTGCGGGAGTCCGTCGAGGTGCAGCTCGAGCCGCTCCTGCTCGGCGGCCAGGAATACGTCCCGGCGCCCGATCCGACGCCGGCCGAGCTCACGATCACGAAGGCGACGACGGGAACGGTGTTCGAGCTGTCGTTCCGCGTCACCCTCAGCGGCCCGTGCTTCCGCTGCCTCGCCGACGCGACGCTCGAGCAGCCGGTCAACGCGCGCGAGTACCAGGCGACGAATCCCGGCGGGGACGAGGAGCTGGTGTCGCCGTACGTCGAGGCCGACAACCTCGACCTCTCCTCGTGGGCCCGGGACGCGCTCGCGCTCGCGCTGCCGGACAAGATCCTCTGCCGCCCCGACTGCGCCGGCCTCTGCCAGGTCTGCGGCCGCGATCTGAACGCCGAGCCGCACGCGCACGAGGAGGAGAAGACCGACTCGCGCTGGGCCGCGCTCGAAGAGCTGCGCCGCTCTAGCGGTTGACGCCCGACATGTCGGCGTAGCGCTCGCCGGCGGCCGCGCCGGGCGGGAACTCCTCGTCGAGCTGAGCGAGGTCGTCCGCGGTGCAGCTCGACCGCGCCGGCGCCCGCGTTGTCCTCGAGATACGTGCGCCGCTTCGTGCCGGGGATCGGGACGACGTCGGGGCCGCGCGAGAGCACCCACGCGAGCGCGAGCTGCGCGGGCGTGGCGTCCTTGGCGGCGGCCAGCTCGCGGACGCGGTCCGCGAGGCGGACGTTGCGCTCGAGGTTGTCGCCGGTGAAGCGCGGGTTCGTGCGCCGGAAGTCGCCGTCGTTCAGCTCGTCCGGCGAGCTGAAACGGCCGGCGAGGAAACCACGGCCGAGCGGGCTGTACGCGACGAAGCCGATCCCGAGCTCGCGGCAGGTGTCGAGGATCTCGCCCTCGGGGTCGCGCGACCACAGCGAGTACTCGGACTGGAGCGCCGTGATCGGATGCACGGCGTGCGCGCGCCGGATCGTCTCCGGCGACGCCTCGGAGAGCCCGAGATGGCGAACCTTCCCCGCCGCGACGAGCTCCGCCATTGCGCCGACGGTCTCCTCGATCGGCGTCTCCGTGTCGACGCGGTGCTGGTAGTAGAGGTCGACGTAGTCGACGCCGAGCCGTTCGAGCGAGCCGTCGATCGAGGAGCGGACGAACTCCGGCGTGCCGTCGACGCGGCGGCTTCCGTCCGGCTGCACGGAGCCCCAGAACTTCGTCGCGATCTCGACCTCGTCGCGCCGGCCGCGGACGGCCCGGCCCACGAGCTCCTCGTTCGCGCCCTGCCCGTAGAGCTGCGCGGTGTCGAGGAACGTGATCCCGAGCTCGATCGCGCGGTGGATCGTCGCGATCGACTCGTCCTCGTCCGTCGCGCCGTAGAAGGCCGACATTCCCATGCACCCGAGCCCCTGCTCCGAGACCTCGAGGCCCTGTCCCAGCGTCCGTCTCTCCATGCCTGGACGGTATCCCGCAGCGAGGAGCCTGTGCGGCGTGGCTATACTGGCCGCCGGTCATGGCCGTCCCGAAGCGGAAAACCTCGAAGTCCCGCCGCGACAAGCGTCGCGCGACGCATGCGATCTCCGCGCCGCGCGTGAACGTTTGCCCGCAGTGCGGCAATCCGAAGCGGCCTCACCGCCTCTGCCCGACCTGCGGCACGTACAACGGCCGCGAGGTCGAGCCGCTCCGGATCGACGCCCCTTAGGGCGCCCCTTCGGGCAATGCCGTCCAGCCTCCGGGTCGGGAGCACCAAGCGATGCAAGGACGCAGGGAGCACTCGTAGGTTGACCTACGGGTGCGACCGAGGACGCCGCAGCGCGCCGCGTGATCGCGGGCCGGAGGCAGACATGTATTGCCCGACGGGGCGCTAGTGCCGCGCATCGCGGTCGACGCGATGGGCGGGGACCGGGGGCCTGAGGAGGTCGTCGCAGGCGCGTTCGACGCGCGCTCGCGACACGCTGACGCCGATCCTGTTCGGGTCGGCCGGAATCGAGACGCACGGGCTCGAGCTGATCGAGACGGTCGGCGTGATCGAGATGGACGACAAGCCCGCGGAGGCCGTCCGCGCGAAGCCGGACAGCTCGCTCGTCGCGTCCGTGCGCGCCGTCGCCGACGGGAGCGCGGACGCGGTCGTCTCCGCGGGGAACACGGGCGCGATGCTCGCGGCCGGGCTCCTCGAGCTGCGGCGCCTTCCCGGCGTCCTTCGGCCCGCGATCGCGATTCCGATCCCGTCGCAGCGCCCGACGGTGCTCCTCGACGGCGGAGCGAACGCCGACGCGCGGCCCGAGCACCTGCTCCAGTTCGCGACGATGGGCGCCGTCTTCGCCGAGGAGATGCTCGGCATCGCCAACCCGGAGGTGCGGCTGCTCTCGATCGGCGAGGAGCCGGAGAAGGGGAACCAGCTGACGCTCGAGGCGCATCGAGCTGCTCGCCGCGAGCGACCTCAACTTCGCCGGGAACACCGAGGGCCGCGACCTCCTCTCGGGCGCCGCCGACGTCGTCGTGACCGACGGCTTCACCGGCAACGTCGCGCTGAAGCTCCTCGAGGGCACGATCCGGACGCTCCTCGAAGCGCTCCGCGAGGAGATCGAGTCGACGGCCCGGGGGAAGCTCGGCGGCGCGCTGATCCGTCCGGCGGCGCGCCGTCTCCGCGACCGGCTCGACCCCGACACCTACGGCGGCGCCTACCTGCTGGGCCTCCGCGGCCTCGCGGTGATCGCGCACGGCAACTCCTCGCAGAAGGCGATCGCGAACGCCGTCCGGCTCGCCGCGAGGGGCGTCGAGCACGACGTCGTGAACCGCCTCGCCGCCCGGCTGCCCGCTCCCGCGACGACCCGGGCGCCTGGCTGACCGGTTCGTCGTGTTATTGTCGGCCCGCTCCAGCCCCCGAACCAGATTGAGGTGACATGGCAGCGTCGCGCGAGGAAGTGTTCGAGCGGGTCAAGGAAGTCCTGACGGAACAGCTCGGGATCGACGAAGGCGAGATCACAGAGGAAGCGTCGTTCCAGGAGGATCTCGACGCCGACTCGCTCGATCTCGTCGAGTTGATCATGGAGCTCGAGGATCAGTTCGGGATCAAGATCTCGGACGAGGACGCGCAGAAGATCACGACTGTCGGCCAGGCGGTCGACTACGTCACGTCGCACCAGTAGCGGCAGCGCGCGTCACCCCGGCCTCGGCCAGCTGATCGACGCGCTGCCTCCCTCGCGGGCGGCGACGGCGTTCACCCATTCGTCGTGGGCGAGCGAGCGCACGGCGTCATACGAGCGGCTCGAGTTCCTCGGCGACAGCGTCCTCGAGCTCGCGATCGCGCACGAGATCTACGCGCGGTTCCCCGAGTTCTCCGAGGGGCGGCTGGCGAAGATCCGCTCGCACGTCGTCTCGCGGGCGAGCTGCGCCGTCGTCGCGCGCGAGCTCGACCTGGGCGCGCGGCTCGCGAAGCACGCCGCCGACACGCCGCCCGAGGAGCTCGACCGGCTCGCGCGGAACCGCAACGTCCTCGCGGCGCTGCTCGAGGCCGCGCTCGGCGCGCTCTTCCTCGAGCACGGTTTCGCCGCGATCGAGCCGGCCGTCGTCGAGGCGTTCGTCGACCGGATCGAGTACGCGCTGACGAGCCACGTCGACCACAAGACCGAGCTCCAGGAGGCGCTGGCGCGCACCGGCCGGCAGGTGTACTACGTCGTGCTGTCGGCGGAGGGGCCGCCGCACGACCGTCACTTCACGTGCGCGGCGATGGTCGACGGCGAGCAGTTCGGAGTCGGCAGCGGCGGCTCGAAGAAGGCCGCCGAGCAGGAGGCCGCGCGCGGGGCGCTGGAGCGCGTCGAGTCGGACCTAGCCGAGTAGCTCGCGGTAGAGCTCCTGCGTCTGCGGGCTCGGCGCGACGCCGAGCGTCCTCGCGCAGACGTCGTCCGCAGCAACTCGTACGTCTGAAGCGCCTCGGCGGAGTTTCCCTCAGCGACGAGCGCTTCGCATCAGGATGCTCCAGCCGGACTCGCGGTACGGCTCGAGCGCGGCGTCAGCTCGCGGCCGGCCCGCACGGCCGCGCGAAGCTCGGTGCCGCCGACGCGAGCGTGCACCGGCATATGCCTCGAGCGCGCGGAGATGGAGTTCGCCGAGCCGGCGGCGCTCGTCGTCGATCCATGGCGGCATCCTCGCCGGCGAGGAACGTGCGCCCGGACGCGAACATCGCAACCTGCGACGGTCCCCAGGCGCGCGGCGCGTCGTCCTGCGCGAGCGCAGACTCCGCCCGGTGCAGCGCGTCCGACGCGGCCTCGACGTCAACCCACGCGTCGTCGAGCGCGAGCCGCGTGCCGTCGAGCGGCACGACGCGCCGCAGCTTCGAGAGGAGCGGGGCGAGCCCACCGTCGCGGCCGTCGGGCCACAGCGCCTCGACGAGCTCGGCCCGGTCGACCGAGCGGCAGGCGGTTGAGCGCGAGATACCCGAAGAGCAGGCGGCCCTGCCGTCCGGGCAGTTGCGCCTCGACGCGCTCGCCGTCCGACCGTGACCGCGAGCCGGCCGCAGAGCTGGATCTTGACGTCCGCCAATTCGGCGCCAACATAGCCCCAAGTTCGACTTCCTACAAAGGAGTCGTCATGGCCAAGCAGATCAAGTGCGAGTGCGGCTACGTTGCGGTCGGAGAGACCGACGACGAGGTGATCGAGACGATCCGCGACCACATGGGGACCGATCACCCGGCGCTCGTCGACACCGTCTCGCGCGACGACCTGCTCGGCTGGATCGAGGAGACGTAGGAGGAACGACATGGCCGTTGCAGCGTTCGACGCAGAGGCGTACAAGGACACGACACGGCAGCAGTGGGAGGACGCCGCCGAGGCGTGGCACCGGTGGGGGCCGGCACTCGAGGCGTGGCTCGGCGAGGCGACCGAGCTGATGCTCGACCTCGCCGGAGTGGAGGCGGGACAGACGGGTGCTCGACGTCGCTGCGGGCGCCGGCGGCCAGACGCTCGCGGCGGCGCGCCGGGTCGGGCCGGACGGCGCCGTCCTCGCGACGGACATCTCGCCGCGCATCCTCGAGTTCGCGGCCGGCGAGGCTCGGCGCGCCGGGCTCGCGAACGTCGGCACGCATGCCGTCGACGGCGAGGAGCTCGACGTCGAGCCGGGATCGTTCGACGCGGCGATCTCGCGCGTCGGGCTCATCTACTTCCCCGACCGGCAGGGCGCGCTCGCCAGGATCCGGGCCGCGCTGCGGCCGGGCGGCCGGTTCGCGACGATCGTCTACTCGACGCCCGATCGCAACGGCTTCTTCTCGGTGCCCGTCGGCATCATCCGGCGTCTCGCCGAGCTGCCGCCGCCGGTGCCCGGATCGCCCGGCCCGTTCAGCCTGGGCGGCGACGGCGTGCTCGAGGCGGAGCTCGAGGCGGCGGGCTTCACGGACGTCGTCGTCCGCGCCCTCGAGGCGCCGGTGCGGATGGCGTCGTCGGCCGAGTGCGCGCGCTTCGAGCGGGAGTCGTTCGGGGCGCTCCACCAGATGCTCTCGGGCCTGCCGCAGGCCGAGCGGGACGCCGCCTGGGACGAGGTGGAGCAGGCGCTCGGACAGTTCGACGGGCCCGGCGGCTTCGTCGGACCGTGCGAGCTCCTCGTCGCCGCGGGCACGTCGTCGTAGCCGTCCGTGAGGGCCGGTAGGGTCCTCCTCGCGTGCATCTCCGCGCGATAAAAGTCCGTGGCTTCAAGTCGTTTCCCGACCCGGTCGAGGTTCGCCTCGACCGGGGCGTCGGCGTGATCGTCGGGCCGAACGGGTCGGGGAAGTCGAACGTCGCGGACGCGATCCGCTGGGCGGCCGGCTCGCTCAGCCCGAACGAGCTGCGCGCCGAGAAGCCGGACGACGTGCTCTTCGCGGGCGGCGCCGGCCGTGGGCCGTCCGACTTCTGCGAGGTCGAGCTGCTGTTCGACAACCAGGACGGCGCGGGAGACTTCGAGTACTCCGAGCTTTCGATCGCGCGGCGGCTGCACCGCGGCGGCGAGGGCCAGTACCTCGTCAACCGCACGCCGGTACGCCGGATCGACCTCGTCGAGCTGCTCGCCGACCTCGGTCTCGGTCAGGGCATGCACTCGATCATCGGCCAGGGGAAGGTCGAGGCGATCCTCGCATCGCGGCCCGAGGAGCGGCGGGCGCTGATCGAGGAGGCCGCCGGACTCGGCCGCTTCAAGGCGCGGCGGCATCGCGCCGAGCTGAAGCTCGCGCGCGTCGCCGTTCAGGTCGAGCGCGCGCGCGATCTCGAGGACGAGGTGCGTAAGCGGCTGCGGCCGCTCGCGCTTCAGGCGACCGCGGCCGAGCGCGCCGAGAAGCTCCGCCACGAGCTTGCGCGGCTGCGCGCGCGGCTCGCGCAGCTCGACCTCGAGACGCTCGACGAGTCGTCTCGCCGAGGCCGGACGACCGCAGAGCGCGCTGCGGCGCTCGCCCGCCGCGCGGCGGAGGAGAAGCTCGAGGCGGTGCTCGCCGAGCGCGGCGGGGCCGAGGAGGAGCTCGCCGACGCGGCAGGCAAGCGCGAGCAGGCGATGCAGGTGCTGTACCGGCTGCGCAGCGCCGCCGAACGGCTCGGCATCCGCCGCGAGTCGTCGACGGCGTCTGCTCGAGCAGGTGCGGACGGAGCTCGCCGACGCCGAGTCGGACGCGGGCGATCCCGGCGTCGAGACGGCCGAGCTCGAGCGGGCGTCGCACGAGGCGGCCGAGGCCGCGCGCGTCGCGGCGGTCGAGCGCGAGACGCGCGTTCGAGCGCGCGCGCCGGGCGCTGGCGCGGCTGCTCGGCGGCCGAGCGCGCAGTCGCAGGCGTCGGCGCAGGCAACGTCTCGACGAGCTGCTCGCCGAGCGGGCGCGAATCGAGGAGACGCTGACCGGCGCCGCAGGCGAGCGCGAGGCGGCGCTGTCCGTCTCGTACGAGCTGCGCAGCCGCGCGGCGCGGCTTGCCGTGCAGCGCGAGTCGGCGGCCCGGCTCATCGCGCGGCTGCGAGTCGGAGCTTGCGGAGGCCGAGGCCGACGCCGCGCGCGGCGGTCCGTCGCCGGAGGAGCTGGAGCGGGAGGCGCTGCTCGCGCGCGCCGCCGCGCGCGAGGCGGCGCACGAGCGCGACACGCTCGCCGAGCGCACGCTCACCGCGCACGAGCGGCTCGCGACGCTCGAGCGCTCGCTCGCGGAGCGCGAAGGGATCCCGCCGGCTGCGCGCGCGCTCGCGGAGCAGGGCGAGCGGCTCGCGCTGTCGATGCTCAGCGTCGAGCCGGGGACGGAGCGCGCAGTCGCCGCCGCGCTCGGTCCGCGCGCGTCCGCGCTCGTCGCCGACGACGCGAAGGCCGCGCTCGAGCTGCTCGAGCGCGCCGCCGCGGCCGGGCTCGGCTCGCTGCGCGTGCTCGCGGGCCGCGATCCGCGCGAGCTCGTCGCCGAGCTGCCCGTCGTCGAGAAGGACGAGCTGCTCTCCGTCGCCGGTTCCTGCCGTGACGCGCGACGGCTACGGCTACGACCCGCAGCGCGGCGAGCTCTGGTTCGCCGGCGAGACGGCGGAGGCGGTGCTGCTCGAGCTCGAGGCGCGCCGCGCGGCGCTCGCCGAGGAGGCGCGCGCGCTCGCCGAGCAGGCGCAGTTCGCGGAGCGCGAGGCGGACGCGGCGGAGGAGCGCGCGGAGGCTGCGGAGGCGGCGTTCGCGGCGGCCGCGCCGCGGCTGCGGATCCGGCGCGCGGACGAACAGACACTTCGCGTCGCTCGTCGCTGCGGCACGGCGGCTCGAGCGGGCGCTCGATTCGCTCGACCGCGCCGTCGACCGTCGTCGAGGCGCCGCTGCGCGCGCGCGGCGAGGCCGGCGCCGAGCGCACCGCGGCGCTCGGCGCGACGCTGCGCGCGCTCGGCGAGCGCGAGAGCGCGCTGCGCCGCGAGCTCGCGACCGCAGCCGAAGGCGCGTCCGCCGCCGAACGCGATCTCGTCCGTCTCGGCGGCGCGACGACCGCAGACGAGTCCGGCGGGAGATGCCGATGCGCTCCGCGCCGAGGCGCGCACGCTCGTCGCCGCCGCCGACGCCGCCGCGACCGAAGCCGCCGCAGCCGGCGAGCGCGCGCGCGCAGCCGAAGCCGCGCGCATCGACGCCGCCGTCCGCGCGGGCCGCCGCCGTGCGCGGCCGCACGAGCTCGCCCGCGTGCTCGCCGGCGCCGAGCGGCTCGACGAGACGCTCGCCGCGGCCGCCGCCGCAGCCGCGCGCTTCGAGACGCCGCTTCGCGCGCGCGTCGACGCCGGCGCGCACGCGCACCGGCGAGCTCGGCGAGGAGCTGCGCCGGCTCGGCGCGGCCGAGGTCGAGCTGCGGCAGGAGCTGTCCGCGCGCGTCCGAGCGCGCAGTCCGCGATCGACGTCGAGGTCGCCCGGATCGAGGCGGAGGCCGACGAAGCGCGCCGCCGCCTCGAGCACGCGAATGCCGACGAGCCCGCCGAGGGCGACGACCGCGACGAGCTCGCCGAGCGGGTCGACCGGCTCGAGCGCCGCCGCGAGTCGCTCGGCCAGGTGAACCCGCTCGCGAAGGAGGAGCACGACGCCGAGAAGACGCGGCTCGACGAGCTCGCAACGCAGCGCGCCGACCTCGAGCAGAGCCTCACGGAGCTCGAGAAGCTCAGCGCCGAGCTGAAGGAGACGGTCGAGACGCGGTTCGCCGAGACCTTCGACGCGGTGCAGCGCCACTTCCACGAGGTCGCGGCGACGCTCTTCCCCGGCGGCGAGGGCCGGCTCCAGCTGACCATGCCCGAGGACGACGAGGAGCAACCCCGGCATCGAGGTCGAGCTGCGCCCGGCCGGCAAGAAGGTGCAGCGGCTCTCGCTCCTCTCCGGCGGCGAGAAGGCGCTCGGCGCGATCTCGTTCCTCTTCGCGCTCTTCCTCGCGCGGCCGTGCCCGTTCTATCTCCTCGACGAGGTCGAGGCCGCGCTCGACGACACGAACATCGGCCGCTTCGTCGCGCTGCTGCGCGACTACGCCGACCGTGCGCAATTCGTCGTCATCACGCACCAGAAGCGCACGATGGAAGCCGCCGACGTCCTCTACGGCGTCACGATGGGCGGCGACGGCATCTCGCAGATCGTCTCCCGCCGTCTGCCGCGCGAGGACGCGGAAGCGGTCAGCGCCGCGTAGCTATCGTCCCGCCCGTGGCGCGCAGCTGGGCTGAGCTGCTCGGGGAGGCGGATGCCGCGCCCGAGCCGGAAGAGGAGCGGGCCGGGATGTTCTCGCGGCTGCGCGAGTCGCTCTCGAAGTCGCGCCGCGCACTCACCGGCGAGCTCGCCGCCGCTGCGTTCGATCCGGGCAACGCGGCGGACTGGGAGCGGCTCGAGGAGGCGCTGATCATGGGCGACGTCGGCGTGCGCGCGACGGCGGAGCTCGTACGACGGCTCGAGGCGCGCGGCGAGCTCGGCAACCTGAACGACGCGCTCGCGGAGGAGATCGCTGACCTGTTCGGCGAGCCGCCGACGATCGATCTCACGCACGGCCCGACGGTCATCCTCGTCGTCGGCGTCAACGGCACCGGCAAGACGACGACGATCGGCAAGCTCGCCGCGAAGCTCGCGGAGCACGGCCACTCGATCGTCGTCGCCGCCGCGGACACCTTCCGCGCCGCTGCGGAAGAGCAGCTCGAGATCTGGGCGCAGCGCGCGAACGCGGACTTCGTCGGCTCGGAGCGCGGCGGCGACCCGGCGGCGGTTGCCTACGACGCGATCGAGGCGGCGCAGGCGCGCAGCCGCGACGTCGTCATCGTCGATACCGCCGGCCGCCTGCACACGCAGACGAACCTGATGGAGGAGCTGGCGAAGGTGCGCCGCGTGATCGCCGGGCGGATCGACGGCGCGCCGCACGAGACGCTGCTCGTGATCGACGCGACCACGGGCCAGAACGGCCTCCAGCAGGCGCGTCTGTTCGCGGAGACGGCGGGCGTCACGGGCGTCGCGCTGACGAAGCTCGACGGCTCCGCGAAGGGCGGCGTCGCGATCCCGATCGCCTACGAGCTCGGCCTGCCGGTCAAGCTCGTAGGCGTCGGCGAGAGGCCTCGACGACCTTCGCCCGTTCGACGCGCGCGACTATGCGCGCGCGCTCGTCGGCGGCTAGCCGTTCGGGACGTTCCGGATCTTCACGACGTACTCGCTGATCGGGTTCGTGCCGACCACCCAGATGTCGTCGATGTGAAACGACACCGTGCCGGTGGGGTACTTGTACTTTCTGGCCTCGTCGTAGGCGTCCGCGATCGCGGCTGTGACCGTCTTCTTGCCCACGCCGACGAACGTGCCGTCGTGTTGTTCCCCACGCCTGGGTACCGGCTGTTCCTCTTCTTCAGCCATGTCGACCTCCGGTTTGTGGCAGACGCGACAATAAACCGTTTCGCGCAGGGGCGCTAGCGGCGGAGCGCGGTGCGCGCGGCCACGACATTGCCCTTGCGCTCGTACATCGCGGCGGCCTCGGCTGCGTCGCCGTTCGCGCCGAGCACCTCCGCGAGCGCGACGAGCGCGGACGCGCGGAGGTCGACGAAGTCCGTGTCTGCCGCGAGCGCCGTCGCCTCCGTCGCCAGGGCCGTCGCGGCGTCGGGCTCGCCGCGGTGGGCGAAGACGACGGCCCGTGCCGTGCGCCAGACGACCTGCGTCACGAGGTCGTCGCTTCCGGCGGTGTCCGCACTGAACTGCGCGAGCTCGTCGGCCTCGTCGTACCGTCCTTGCAGCGCGAGCACGCGCGCGAGGTACGCGGACAGCGTCGAGCGGACGCCGCGGTCGCCCATCCGCTCGAGGATCTCGCACCCGCGGCGCAGCTCCCGCTCCGCGGCGGGAAGATCCCCCGCGAGCGTCTCGATCTCGGCGCCGACGAGCGTCCGCGCCGCGAGCCGGAACTCGTGGCCCATCTCCGCGTACGTGGCGACGGCGCGCGCGTAGAGGTCACGCGCCTCGTCGAACTCGCCGCGCATCGCGTGCAGCCCCGCAAGCGTGCTCTGCAGCGCGGCGACGAGCGCGCGGTCGCCGCCGGCCTCGGTGAGGAACGTCTCGCAGCGTTCGAGCGCCTCGTCGACCGGCGTCGGGCCGTAGTAGAGCGCCTGCGCGAGGAGCGCGACGAGCGTCGCAGCCTCGCCCGAGCCGCCGCGGCGTGCGTGCTCGAGCGCGCGCGCGAGAGCGTCGCCGCGCTGTTGCCAGTGCCCCGCGACGGAGTACGCCTCGCTGACGAGCCACCACGCCTTCGCGAGCCCCACGTCGTCACCGAGCGGCTCGAGCCCCGCGATCGCCTCCTCGCCGACGCGCACGAGGCCGTCGCTGCCGGCCTCGGGATGCGTCCAGCTGCGGATGAACTCCCGCTCGACGAGCACGCGGAGCCGGACGCGCTCGTCGCCTGTCGCCGTTGCGCGCTCCGCCGCTTCGGCGAGAACCTCGTCCGCTGCCGCGAGCTCACCTGCGCGGATCAGCGCGCTCGCGTGCTCCGGCAGCAGTTCGAGCCGCCGCGCGTCGCCGCCGGCGTAGAGCGTCGCCGCGCGGCCGAGGAGGTTCACCGCGGCACGTGCGTCGCCGCGCGCGAGCGCCCGCCGGCCCGCGGTCGCGAGCCGGTCGCCGGCACGCGCGCCGAGGCTCGGGTCGGCGGTGCCGAGCTCGCCCTGGAGGCGGTAGGCCCGTTCCAGGTGGTAGCCGACGATCTCCTCGAGCTCGCCGCGGCGCTCAACGGTCTCGAGCCGGTCGGCGTGGCGCTCGTGCAGGCTCGCGCGCAGCGATTTCGGCATCGCGTCGTACGCCGCATCGCGGATCAGGATGTGGCGGAAGCGGAACGCGTCGTCGCGCAGACCCGCGCTCTCGTCCGGCCGGATCAGATCCTTGCGCGTCAATGCGAGGAGGTGAGCTCCTGCCTCGGCGTGGAGGCCGGCCGGCAGAAGCTCGGCGACGTCGGCGCGCGTGAACGCGCGGCCGACGATCGCCGCGTGCTCGATCACCGTGCGCTCCTCGGGCTCGAGCCGGTCGAGCCGCGCCGCGAGCAGCGCCTCGATCGTCGGCGGCAGCGACGCCGCCCCGCCGTCGGCTGCCAGCGCGGCGAGCTGCTCCGCGAACAGTGGATTGCCCTCGGCCGCGTCGCGGATCCGGATGCGCGCGTCCGGGTCGAGCGCGCCGAGGCCGTCGAGGAGCGTCTCGGAGTCCCGCTCCGAGAGCGGCTCGAGCCGGACGATCCCGCCGGTCAGCCAGGTCGGCCGCAGCTCCGCGCAGCTCCGGCCGCGCGAGGCAAAGCACGACCACAGGCACGTCGCCGCACCAACCCCGCGAGGTACTCGAGCAGATCGAGGAACGTCGGCTCCGCCCAGTGGATGTCCTCGACGCAGACAACGAGCGGCCGCTCGGCGGCGAGCGTCTCGAAGCAGGCGCCGCACGGCCCAGAAGATCTCGTCGCTCGTCGCCGTCGTCGCCGCTCGGGCTCCAGCAGCCCGAGCAGCGCCGCCGCGGCGTCCTCGTCGTCCGCGAGCGCGCGCTCGACCGCGTCGGCACCGCCCGCCGCGCGGACGAGCTCGACGACCGGCCAGAACGTGATCCCGTCGCCGTACGGCAGGCAGCGGCCGATCAGCACCGTCGCCATGCCGCCGGTCGCCTGCGCAGGAGCTCCGCCGCGAGCCTCGACTTCCCGATCCCGGCGACGCCGAGGACGGTGACGAGCCGGCAGCTTCGCTCCGCGACCGCCTCGCGATAGACCGCCCGCGACAGCGAGAGCTCCTCGAGCGCGGTCGACGAACGGCGTGTCCGTGCGGCGAGCGAACTCGCGGCCCCGTCGGTGCAGATGTCGACGCACGCAGCCAGGCCGGAACCGGCAGCGCCTTCCCCTTCATCGCGAGCTCGCCGAGCGGCTCGAGCTCGGCGGCGTCGCGACGAGCGCGCGGGTCGCCTCGCCGATCAGGATCTCGTCCGCGCCCGCCGCCTCCTCGAGCCGCTTCGCGGTGTTCACGGCATCGCCCGTGACGAGCGAGCCGTCGTTCTCGCCGGCCACGACCTCGCCGGTGTTGACGCCGATCCGCACCCGGAGCTCCGGCCGGCCGCGCGCCGCGAGGCCGCGGTTCATCGCTCCGAGTGCCTCCCGCATCTCGACCGCCGCCCGCACGGCGCGCAGCGCGTCGTCCTCGTGGATCTGCGGGATCCCGAAGACGGCCATCACCGCGTCGCCGATGAACTTCTCCAGCGTCCCGCCGTGACGCTCGAGGGGCGCGCGCATCGCCTCGTACCATTCGCGCCATCACGGCCCGGTACGACTCGGCGTCGAGCTGCTCGCCGAGCGAGGTCGAGCCTGCGAGATCGCAGAAGAGGACGCTCACGGTCTTCCGGACGGCGGCGGAGGACATGGACCGAAGTGTGGCAGACGTTGCAAACGGCGTCAGTACACTGATTTGCGGTGTTCGACACGCTTTCGGACAAGCTCCAGAGCGCTCTCGGCGACCTCCGCGGGCGCGGAACCCTCGACGAGGAGACGATCTCGCGCGCGATGCGCGAGGTCCGCCTGGCGCTGCTCGAGGCGGACGTCAACTTCGAGGTCGTGAAGGAGTTCGTCGCGCACGTGCGCGAGCGCGCGCTCGGCGCCGACGTCGCGAAGAGCCTGACGCCGGGCCAGCAGGTCGTGAAGATCGTCCACGAGGAGCTGACCGAGCTGATGGGCTCCGGCTCGTCGAAGCTCGCGTTCTCGCCGCGCCCGCCGACGACGATCCTCCTCGCCGGCCTCCAGGGCTCGGGCAAGACGACCACCGCCGGCAAGCTCGCGCTGCTGCTCGCAGAACGACGGCCGGAAGCCTGCGCTCGTCGCCGCCGACCTCCAGCGGCCTGCCGCGATCGAGCAGCTGATCCAGCTCGGCGCGCAGGTCGACGTCCCCGTCTACGCCGACGAGCGCGCCGACCCGGTGAAGGCCGTCCAGACGGGATCGAGCGCGCGAAGGCCGACGGCCGCGACGTCGTGATCCTCGACACCGCCGGCCGCCTCCAGATCGACGAGCCGCTGATGGAGGAGCTCGCAGCGATCCGCCGCGAGGCGAAGCCGACGAACGTCCTGCTCGTTCTTGACGCGATGACGGGCCAGGAGGCGGTGAACGTCGCGCAGGCGTTCCAGGAGCGCGTCGACTTCGACGGCGTCGTGCATGACGAAGCTCGACGGCGACGCGCGCGGCGGCGCGGCGCTCTCCGTGAAGGCCGTCACCGGCAAGCCGATCAAGCTCGCGTCCGTCGGCGAGAAGCTCGACCAGCTCGAGTGGTTCCACCCGGACCGGATGGCGTCGCGGATCCTCGGCATGGGCGACGTGCTGACGCTGATCGAGCGCGCCGAGGCCGCGGTCGCCGACGACGAGAAGGAGGAGCTCGAGCGCCGCATGATGGCGGGCGAGTTCACGCTTCGACGACTTCCTCAAGTGCTACAAGATGATCCGCCGGATGGGGCCGCTCCAGGGCGTGCTCAAGATGATCCCCGGCGTCGGCAAGCAGATGGAGGGTCTCGACCAGGTGGACGAGCGCGAGCTCGGCCGCGTCGAGGCGATCATCCTCTCGATGACGCCGCAGGAACGGCGCGTCCCGCACGTCATCGACGGGTCGCGGCGGAAGCGGATCGCCGCCGGCTCCGGCACCTCCGTCCAGCAGGTCAACCAGCTGATCGAGGCCCGCAAGCAGATGGCCAAGATGATGAAGTCGATGGGATCAGGCAAGATGCCCTCGCTCGCCGGCCTTCAGGGCCAGGCGCCGGGGATGCCGAGCGGCAAGCCGCGCCCGAGCGCCACACGCAAGTCGTCCAGTAAACGCAAGAAGCGAACAAAGAGGTAATCCGAATGGCAGTGAAGTTGAGACTGACGCGGATCGGTTCGAAGAAGAACCCGATCTACCGCGTCGTCGCCGCCGACTCGCGCTCGCCGCGCGACGGCAAGTTCATCGAGATCGTCGGCCGCTACAACCCCCAGATGAAGCCGTCGCTGATCGAGCTCGACGAGGACAAGGTCAAGGCGTGGCTCGCGAAGGGCGCGCTGCCGACCGAGTCCGTGGCGAAGCTCCTGAAGACGCAGGGCATCGAGAAATAGTGAAGGAGCTGCTCGAGGAGCTCGCCCGCCGGCTCGTCGACGAGCCCGACGCCGTGCGCGTCGAGCAGGTCGAGGGCGACGACGGCTCGCTCGTGTTCCAGCTGCACGTCGCCGAGGGCGACGTCGGCAAGGTGATCGGCCGCCAGGGGCGCATCGCCCGCGCGCTGCGGACGCTCGTGCGCGCGGGAGGCGTCGAGGCGGGCCGGCGGCTCCAGCTCGAGATCGTCGGCTAGCCCTCTGCATGCCCGTCGCGGCGCTCTACGACATCCACGGGAACCTCGCGGCGCTCGAGGCGGTGCTCGCAGGAGTTGCCGGATGACGCGACGATCGTCGTCGGCGGCGACGTCGTCGCGGGCGGGCCGCAACCGGCGGAGATCGTCGATCGCCTGCGCGGTCTCGGCGACCGCGTGCGGTGGCTGCGCGGCAACGCCGACCGCGAGCTCGACCCGAACGAGGAGGGGCTCGCGCCGCCCGAGGTGGTCGACGAAACGCGGGCGCGCTCACCGACGAGCAGATCGCGTTCCTCGTCGGCCTCCCGCCGACGGTGCAGATCGACCGCGTTCTCTACTGCCACGCGACGCCGCGCAACGACATGGACATCTTCACGGAGGAGACGCCCGAGGAGCGCCTGCTTCGACATCTTCGCGGGCGTCGACGCCGACGTCGTCGTCTGCGGACATACGCACATGCAGTTCGACCGGACGATCGCGCGGCACGCGCGTCATCAACGCCGGCAGCGTCGGGATGCCGTACGAGGACGAGCCCGGCGCGTACTGGCTGCTCGACCTCGAGCACCGGCGCACTGACTACGACGGCGAGCCGGCGTCGCCGGCGACACGCGAAGAGGCCCTGCGCTTCTTCACCGAACGTGGCCTCTGACCTCGTCCCGATCGGCCGCGTCGGCAAGCCGCACGGGATCGACGGCTCCTTCTTCGTCGAGGGCCCGAGCGACCGCGACGAGGCGTTCGCGCGCGGCGCCACCGTCTGGGTCGACGGCGAGACGGCGGAGATCGTCGGCTCGCGGCGCGGCTCCGGCGGCCGCCCGGTGATCCGGCTCGACCGCCGCGTCGCGCGCGGCGCGACACTCGCGGTGCCGCGCGACACGCTGCCGGAGCTGGAGGACGACGCGTACTACCACTTCCAGCTCGTCGGCCTCGTCGTCGAGGAGGAGGACGGAGGACGGGTGCTCGGCGTTGTGACCGACGTCGTCCACTACCCTGCGAACGACGTGCTCGAGCTCGACTCGGGCCTGTTCCTGCCGCTCGTGGAGGCCTGCGTGCGGCAGGTCGATCTCGACGGCAGGCGAATTCTTGTCTCAACCGGCTTCGCCGGACCCGGAATAACCTCATCCGCCTGTGCGCATCGACGTCTTCACCCTCGTCCCTCACGCCTTCGCGTGGCTCACCGAGCAGCAGCCGCTCGCCGGCGTGCTCGGCGACGAGCTCGAGCTCCGGCTGCTCGGCTACCGCGACACGACGCCGCTTCGCGCCGGCCAGGTCGACGACCAGCCGTACGGCGGCGGCGCCGGGATGGTGCTGCGCGTCGACGTCGTCGCGGCGGCGCTCGACGCGGTGTACGGCGGCGTGCCCGAGCACCGCGTGATCGCGCTCACGCCGAGAGGCCGGCCGCTGACGCAGCAGATCGTCGAGGAGCTCGCGGCAGGAGGAGACGCTGACGCTGCTCTCGGCGCGCTTCGAGGGCTTCGACGACCGGATCGTCGAGCACCTCGCGAGCGACGCGATCTCCGTCGGCCCGTACGTCCTCTCGAACGGCGACCTGCCGGCGATGGTGCTGCTCGACGCGGTGGCGCGACGGCTGCCCGGCGCGCTGGCCGAGGGCTCCGGCGAGCTCGAGAGCTTCTCCGAGGAGCTCGGCGGCGCGATCGAGTACCCGCAGTACACGCGGCCGCCGGACTTCCGCGGCTGGACGGTTCCCGACGTGCTCCTCTCCGGCGACCACGCGCGGATCGACGCCTGGCGAAAGGAGCACGTGCGATGACGGACTCGTGGGAGCCGCCGGCTCCGCCGCCTGAGCCGGGGCCCGAGCCGGACCTGGAGTCGGAGCCGGAGCACGAGCCGTGGCCGGTCGCCCCGGCCCCGCCGCAGCCGGAGTCGAAGCGGGGGCCGCTGCACGATCCGCTCGGCCGCCTCTTCCCGAACCTGCCGCACGGCGTGCGCGTCGTCCTCGACTGGGTCTTCACGATCGCGGGCGCGATCATCATCGTCCTCGCGATCAAGCAGTGGGTCGTGAATCCGTACCGGATCCCGTCGTCGTCGATGGAGCCGACGCTGCACTGCGCGCGGCCGGCGCCCGGCTGCGAGGCGCGCTTCAGCGACCGCGTGCTCGCGAACCGCTTCATCTACCACTTCGAGAGCCCGAAACGGGGCCAGATCATCGTCTTCAACACGCCGCCGTCGGCGGTGATCTCGTGCGGCCAGGGCGGGACGTTCGTGAAGCGCCTGATCGGGCTCCCCGGCGAGACCGTCAAAGAGGACGAGCACGGCTACATCTGGATCAAGGAGACCGGCACGGACGACTTCTTCAAGCTGAAGGAGCCGTACATCATCGCCAAGAACCGTCTCGACGACGTCCAGCACGCCGGGAACGTCGGCAAGGAGTGGGTCGTCCCGAAGGGCGAGTACTTCTTCATGGGCGACAACCGCGGCGAGTCCTGCGACTCCCGGAAGTGGGGCTCGGTGCCGCGGAAGAACCTGATCGGCGAGGTCTTCTTCGTCTACTGGCCGCCGACCCGGATCGGTTTTCGCTAACCTGGCCTCCGGCCTCTGGCCGCCCCTTGCCATGAGCAACATCATCGACTCGATCGAACGCGCCCAGCTGCGCCGCGTCCCCCGTTTCAAGGCGGGAGACACCGTCCGCGTCCACTTCCAGGTGATCGAGGGCGCACGCCGCCGTGTCCAGGTCTACGAGGGCATCGTGATCAAGCGGCAGGGCTCCGGCGTCCGCGAGACGTTCACGGTGCGGAAGCAGTCGTTCGGCGTCGGCGTCGAGCGGTCGTTCCCGCTCCACTCGCCGAAGATCGAGAAGATCGAGGTCATGGCGATCGGCGACGTGAACCGCGCGAAGCTCTACTACCTGCGCGGCCGCGTCGGCAAGAAGGCGCGCGTCCGCGAGATGCGCTACGGAACCGCACGGCCGGAGGCGGTCGAGCCGGACGTTCTCGAGCCGGTCGTCGACGAGGAAGCGCCCGTCGAGGACGAGCAGGCAGAGGTCGAGCCCGAGGCGGTCGAGGAGACCGTCGAGGAGCCGACTCGAGGTCGAGGCCGAGGCGACCGAGGCGGAGGAGCCGGAAGAGGCTCCCGTCGAGGCCGAGGCCGAGCCGGTCTCTCCCGCGTAGCTCGCAGCTTCCGCGCAACTTCGTCACACGCACGGGTACCCGCTGAGGCGCGCGGTATTGTCGCGTGCAGATGAAGCGGACCGGACAGCGGCTCCTGCGATTCGACCGGAACCTCGGCGCGCGGTTCGTCGCCGGCGCGGACGAGGCGGGTCGCGGCTCGCTCGCAGGCCCGCTCGTCGTCGCGGGCGTCCTGCTCGACTACGGCTCGCTGAAGGAGCACAAGGTGCGCCCGCTCGCGTATCTCAACGACTCGAAGCAGTGCTCCGAGGAGCGGCGCGAGGAGCTCTTCCACGCGGTGCTCGCGTGCGCGGAGAAGATCGCGGTGCGCGTGATCCCGCCGGGCGACATCGACCGCAACGGGCTGCACAAGTCGAACCTCGCCGGGCTGCGCGCGATGCTCGAGGCGCTGTCGCCGGCCGACGCATGTCTCGTCGACGGCTTCAAGCTCGGGCCGGCCGCGCCGAAGCACACTGCGGTCGTCGACGGCGACGAGAAGAGCGCGGCGATCGCGGCGGCGTCGATCGTCGCGAAGGTGACGCGCGACCGGCTGATGCACCGCCTCGACGCGCTCTATCCGGCGTACGGATTCGCGCGCCATGTCGGCTACATCACGCCGGGACATTCGGCGGTCGTGCGCGAGCGCGGCCCGACGGCGGTGCACCGGCTCAGCTTCCAGGCGCTCTGTTACGGCCGGACAGCCGCGTAGCGGCGGCGCGGCCGAGCGCCGCGCGTTGTGGTGGTACCGGCTGCGCGGCTGGCGGATCCTCGGCGCGAACGTCTGGGCCGGCGGGAACGAGCTCGACCTGATCGCGCGCCGCGGGCGCGAGCTGCGCTTCGTCGAGGTGAAGGAGAAGGGCGGCCGCGGCTTCGGCGACCCGCTCGAGATGGTGACGGAGGAGAAGCAGCGGCGTCTGCGCCGCGCGGCGTCGTCGTGGCTCGCGGCGCGGCCGGAGCTGGACGGGCTCGTCGTCGGCTTCGACGTCGTCGCCGTGCGCGGCGGCCGGCTCGAGCGCGTGCCGGACGCGTTCTAGAACGACTCGGCCGCGGCGGCGATCGTCTCGGCGAGACGGTCGAGCTCGCGGACGGCGTCGTCGTCGAGGCGGTCGGCGCCGTCGATCCGGACGGTCGTCCGCTCGAGCTCGGCGAGCAGCGCGTCGAGCGCCGCGAGCGGGTCGACGTCGCCGGAGATCGTCGCGGGCGCAGGCGCAGCGGCCGCGAGCACGCGAACCGGCTCGGGCGAGCGGCGGCGCCGGCTCACGGCAACGACCGCGACGGCGGCGACCGCGAGGACGGCGATGAGAACGACGTAGACCACAGCCGGGCCACTCTATGAGCAGGTCCTGACGGAGCGACTTCGGAGGTCCCCGGCCGCCGCCGTCGAATCCCGTTCCTCGTGGCCGTCACGCAGGATGAGCTGTACGCGACCCTGGACCTCGAGCTCTCGTGGTCGGAGAGTGCGCTTCCGGAGCGGGTGCGGACGAAGCACGTCCACCGGCTGCACCCGTACCACGGCAAGTTCATCCCGCAGCTCGTCGAGGTGCTGCTCGACCGCTACTTCGAGCGCGGCGATCACGTCCTCGATCCGTTCGCCGGCTCCGGCACGACGCTCGTCCAGGCACTCGAGTCCGGGCTCGACGCGACCGGCGCCGAGCTCGCCGCGTTCAACTGCCTGCTGATCCGCGTCAAGACCGCGCGCTACGACGTCGACGCGCTCGGCGCGGAGCTGCGCGACGCGAACGCGCGGCTCGACTCGCTCGACCTCGGCCGCGTGCGCGCGCCGCGCGAGCGGTATCTGCGCCTGTGGTACGCGCCGCGCGCGGCCGCGGAGCTGCTCGCGTTCCGCGACCTGATTCCGCAGTACGAGCACCAGGACGTCCTGCGCGTGATCCTCTCGCGCGCCGCGCGGTCGGCCCGCCGCGCCGCGCACTTCGATCTCGAGGCTCCGCGTGAGCCGCAGACCGGCGAGTACTGGTGCCACAAGCACCGCCGCACGTGTCGCCCCGTGGAGACCGCGGCCGGTTTCCTCCGCCGCTACACCCTCGACGCGCTCGCGCGGATCGAGGAGTTCGCGCGCGTGCGCGACGACGCGTGCGCGGCGCACGTCGTCCACGCCGACTCTCGCGATGCCGAGTACACGACGACGTTCGACGGAGTTCTGACGTCGCCGCCGTATCCGGGGCT
Organism: uncultured Actinomycetes bacterium; assembly: GCA_963718385.1. Lineage (GTDB taxonomy): Bacteria > Actinomycetota > Thermoleophilia > Gaiellales > Gaiellaceae > Palsa-739. The sequence continues at coordinate 758,603 of CAVQZE010000003.1, read as the reverse complement.
GATCGATTACCACGAGCAGCACCGCTACGCGTACGAGCTGCTCGCGCTCGACGACCGCCGCGAGCTCGAGCTCGGTGCCGCCGACGACGGAACTTCGCGCGCGGCGCTGGAGGCGTACCGCACGGGGATCGCGGCAGCGCTCGCGAACGCCGCAGCGTCGCTCACCGCCGGCGCGCCGGTGCTCGTCGTCGTGAACGACCGCCGCGATCTCTACCCGGAGATCCTCGACCGGGCGGGGCTTCGCCTCGAGGCGCGGCTGCGCCGGCACGTGAATCGCCGCACCGGCCGCCGCGCCGGGGAGTACTACGAGGACGTGCTGGTCGCGCGCCCCGCTTAAGCCGTCATGTGGGCGACGACCTCCATCAGGTCGACGCCTGCCCGCCGGCCGATGCCGACGTCGTCCGGGCTCATCGCGTTCAGCAGCGCGTCGCCGGCCTTCATGTCGTCCTCGGTCTCGAAGAACGTGACGAAGATCGACTTCCCCGACGCTGCGTCGGCGAAGAAGTAGGCCTCGCTCGACTTCAGTCCCTCCGGCGGACCTCCCGCCGTCGCCTCCGTCATCGCCGCCTTGACGTCCTTCGTCGCGCCCTCGAACGTTGCGATCCGTGCGTACATCCGATCCCCCTTCGGTTCGCTTGACGCCGCGAGGTTACGACACCGCGCTCGTGCTTGTCGATACGACCGCGCTGCCGTAGGCTCGGCCCCGTCCGTACCAACGCTAGGGGGAAACCATGCAAGGACGCTTCAGCCGCGTCGTCGGACGGCGCGCGCTGCGCCTCTCCGCCGTGACGGTCGTGCTGCTCGCCGTCGCCGCCGGAATCGCGTACGCGACGATTCCGAGCGGGAGCGGCGTCTTCACCGCGTGCAAGCTGAACGGCGTCGGGACGATTCGCCTGATCGACCCGTCGCTGCCGCACAGCTCGCTCCTGAGCCACTGCACGCCGTTCGAGACGGAGGTCTCGTGGAACGCGGCAGGCGGCGCTCCAGGGCCGGCAGGGCCGGCAGGGCCCGCCGGGCCGGCGGGACCGAAGGGCGACACCGGAGCGGCCGGCGCGTCCGGGGCGAAAGGCGACACGGGAGCGGCGGGCGCGGCCGGAGCACCCGGTGCGCAGGGCCCGAAGGGCGACACCGGCAACACCGGCGCGGCGGGCCCGACCGGGCCGACGGGCCCGTCCGGTCTCGGCGTCGGCCAGAAGCTGATCGCCGGCGGCACCTACGGCGTCCCGGACGCAACCGGGAACGTCGCCATGTACACGTCGACGGGCGGCTTCACCGTCACGACCGACGAGACGCACCCGGGCATCTACAAGATCACGATGCCGTCCGGGACCTGGTCGTGTTACCCGATCGTCAACTTCCAGACGTACTTCGTCGCGTCGACGCCGGTGATCACGTACGGCGCGCCCGACGGCACGGAGTTCGACGTCGACTTCGGCACGCACGCCGACACGACGTTCAACTTCTCATTCATCTCGCCCTGCTGAGATGCGGCGGCCCGGCGGGTGCGGCAGCGCGCCCGCCGGGGTCTCCGCGATGATTGCGGCGTGACCGGCCCCATCCCCGATCGCGCCGCCGCCGCGGCACTCGGCTCCGCCCTCCGCAAGGTCGGCTACACCGAGGAGGCGCTCGACAACCTCGTCGACGAGGACGGCTTCTCGGGCGAGGCGGAGGAGACGCTCGTCGCGGAGCGGCGGCTGCCGCACTCGAAGCTCGGGGCGACGATCCGCCTGCTCGGGCTCCAGCTGCCGATGGCGAGGAAGGACGCCGTCGCCGCGCTCGGCGCGAAGGCCGTCGACGCGCTCGCGGCGACTGGGCTCGCCGCCGTCGACGGCGATGTCGTCCCGCACTCGCGGCTCGTCCCGGTCGGCGACGTCTATCTCGCCTCCGACGGCTTCACCCGCGCCGGGGACGATCCGCCGGACTACGTCGCCGGCTACACGCTGACGGCGCGCACCTGCGACATGTTGACGCCGCGGAAGCGCGGCCGCCGCGCACTCGACGTCGGAACCGGCAGCGGGATTCACGCGTTGATCGCCGCGCGACATCACCGTGAGGTCATCGCCGTCGACGTCAATCCGCGCGCGCTCGCGTACACCGAGCTCAACGCCGCGCTGAACGGATTCGACAACGTCGAGTGCCGGCAGGGCAGCTTCTTCGAGCCGGTCGACGGTGAGACGTTCGACCTCGTCACGTGCAACGCGCCGTACGTCGTCTCGCCGGAGACGCGGTGGATCTACCGCGACAGCGGCTTCCGCGGCGACGAGGTCACCGCGCATCTCTCCGCCGCGTGCGCTGCCCACCTCGCGAAGGGCGGCTACGCGACGCTGCTCGGCAGCTGGCTCGTGATCGGCAAGGGCGACACCGAGAAGCGGCCGGTGAAGTGGGTCGAGGCGACAGGCTGCGACGGCTGGGTGCTCGCCGAGCCGGAGGCCGACCCGCTCGCGCACGCCGCGACGTGGAACTCGGAGAACTACGGCGATCCGGCCGCGTACGGCGCCGCGCTCGACGAGTGGACCGCGTATCTCGCGGAGTTCCGCGCGCGCGCCGTCGCCGAGGGCGCGATCATCCTCCACAAGCGCGACGCAAGCCGGCCGACGATTCGCGTCGACGAGATCGACTCGGAGTCGCTCGAGCCGGCCGGCGACCAGGTGCGCCGCGCGTTCACGAACCGCACGCGGCTCGACGCGATGAAGAACGGGAAGCTGGCGAAGTCGCGCCTCGCGCGCGCGATGCGGCTCGAGTTCTCGCGCGACGTCGGCAAGCGCAGCGGCGAGGTCAGCATCGAGGGCGGCACGAATTCCGTCCTCGAGACGACGGCGAGCGCGATCCGCGTCGTCGACCGGCTCGACGGCAAGACGACGCTCGCACACCTCGGCGCCGACCGCGACGCCGTCGAGCTCTGCCGCGACCTGCTCGAGCTCGGCGCGCTCCGCTTCGCGCGATGAGCGAGCTCGCCGACTTCATCGCCGGCATGCCGAAGGCGGAGCTGCACCTCCATCTCGAGGGGACGCTCGAGCCGGAGCTGAAGTTCGAGCTCGCCGCCCGCAACGGCGTCAAGCTCCCGTACGGCTCGGTCGAGGAGATGCGCGCCGCGTACGGCTTCGACGACCTGCCGTCGTTCCTCGCCGTCTACTACGAGGGCATGAGCGTGCTGCTCCGCGAGCCGGATTTCTACGACCTCGCGACGGCGTACTTCCGGAAGGCGCACTCGCAGAACGTCGTCTATGCGGAGGTGTTCTTCGACCCGCAGGCGCACACGTCGCGCGGCGTTCCGTTCGAGGCGGTGATCGAGGGCTTCACACGCGCGCAGCGCGACGCCGAGGCGGAGCTCGGGCTTCGCACACGGCTGATCATGTGCTTTCTCCGCGACATGTCCGCCGACTCGGCGCTCGAGACGCTGGAGCAGTCGCTGCCGTACCGCGACCGCATCGTCGGCGTCGGCCTCGACTCGGACGAGAAGGGCAACCCGCCGCTGAAGTTCAAGGACGTCTTCGCGCGTGCGCGCACGGAGGGCTATCGGCTGACGATGCACTGCGACGTCGACCAGGAGAATTCGGTCGGCCACATCTGGCAGTGCCTCGACGAGATCGGCGTCGAGCGGATCGACCACGGCGTCAACGCGCTCGAGGACGCCGCGCTCGTGCGCGAGATCGAGAGCCGCGGCCTCGGGCTCACCGTGTGCCCGATCTCGAACAGCTACGTCGCCGGCGGCCTGAAGGCGACCGAGCTGAAGCGCATGCTCGACCACGGCCTACGCGCGACGGTGAACTCCGACGATCCCGCGTACTTCCCGGGCTACGTGAACGAGAACGTGCTCGCGGCGCAGGCGGCTGCGGGCCTGACGCGGGATGAGGTCGTCGCGCTCGCGCGGAACTCGTTCACCGTGAGCTGGCTCGAGCCGGGCGAGCGGCAGCCGTATCTCGACGCGCTCGACGCCTACGCGACGCGGTAGCGCACGTACGTCGCGTACGCCGACTCGATCGTCTCGACGATCTCGAGGGGGCGTGGCGCGGCGCCGGCGAAGAGCGGCGTCCCGCCGCCGAGCAGCACCGGCGCGATGTGCACCGCGAGCTCGTCGAGGAATCCGAGCTCGAGGCATTGCTGGACGACGCTCGCGCCGCCGGAGACCTGGACGTCGCGGTCGCCGGCTGCCGCGCGCGCCTGCTCCATCGCCGCCGTAACGCCGTCCGTGACGAAGGTGAACGTCGTACCGCCGAGCATCTCGACCGGCTCGCGCGCATGATGCGTGACGACGAAGACCGGCACGTGAAACGGCGGATTGTCGCCCCACCAGCCGTTCGCGTTCGGATCGTCCTCCCACGGGCCTTCGCCGCCGCTGAACATCTTGCGGCCCATCACGACGGCGCCCATCGCCGCCAGGTTCCGTTCGACTGCCTCCGACTCCGGGCCGACTTCGCCGCCCTCGAGCCCGTGCTCCTTTCGCCACACCGCGAGCCGGAATGCCCACTCGTGCACCTGCATCCCGCCGACGCCCAGTGGGTCCTCGAGCGACGGATTCGGGCCGGCGACGAACCCGTCGAGCGAGATCGAGATGTCGGTGAACACTCTGGGCATCGAGCCTCCATTGTGAGCGATCTGTGAGCCGCCTGCGCGAGCGTACGGCTATGCGAATCTCATTGAAGTACTGGATCGCGCTCGGCGTCGTCGTGGCGCTCGCCGGCGCAGTGGGGATCGGCTACGCCGCAATCCCCGACGGCCAAGGAACGATCCACGCCTGCATGCTCAGCGCGACAGGCACGGTCCGTCTCATCGACCACTCACTAGGCCCGAAGTCGCTCCGGAGCCACTGCACGGACCTGGAGACCGAGGTGACGTGGAGCCAGCAGGGACCTGCCGGACCGGCCGGGACGCCGGGGAACTCCGACAGCACCGTGCGGCACATGAGCAACTTCATGTTCGACGGGAACACGGTGTCCACGCCGGTCTCTTCCGGCCTGGGTCAGCTCGGCACGCTCTCGCTCTCGTGCGGCGACGACGCCGGCGGCGGCAACGGGACGATCACCTACACGTCGACCAACAACAGCGGCTTCCAGGAACGGCTCATCTTCTACTCGCCCGAGATCCCGGGCTCTCCGTCGTTCACGCAGGTGGACGGAAGCGCGACGTTCCCGTGGGCGGACACCCCGGGCGACAACATCCTGTTCGACATCATGCTCGAGGGTCTGGCGGTGCCTGACCACAACGGCGTCCCGCGCCCCTCACTGACCGAGATCCACGGCTTCGTCCAGCACTTCTCCGCCTACGGCGGCTGCGCGTTCTACGTGCACGTCGACACATCCGACGTCAACACGCCGGAGACGTACTCACCGTGATCTGGCGTCTGCCGAGGAGCCGACTCACGCGCGTGAGCGATCTGTGAGCGGCTCCCGGCAGCCTGTCGCACATGGATGCGCTGGCTCGTCTCGCGGGAATCATCGCCACCGTCGTTTTCGCTCTCGTCTCCGCGTCGCCGTCGCCGGGCGCGTGCGCACAACGAGCACCCAACGGGGCGGCCGGACGGAAGCTCGCGGTGCCGATCCTGATGTACCACCGCATCGACGCGATCGAGCCCACGGACCCGGCGGTGACGCAACGGCTGACCGTGAGTCCCGTCGACTTCGCGCAGCAGATGCACTGGCTGGCGCGGAATGGGTACCACGCGATTACGCAACTCGAGCTGCTTGCGGCGCTCTCCGGTCGGGTCAAGCTTCCGCCGAGACCGATCATGATCACCTTCGACGACGGCTACAGCGATGTCTTCTTTGAAGCCTCTACGACGTTGCTCCGCCTGCACATGCATGCGACCGCATACGTCATCACCGGGCGCATCTCCGGTCACGACTCGAGCTTTCTCACGTGGGGGCTTCTGCGTGCCCTCGAGCGCCGCGGCATCGAGATCGGATCGCACACGGTCTCGCACGTCGACCTGACGACCTTGTCCGACCGCGACGCGCTCCGCGAGCTCGTCGACTCGCGCCGGGCGCTCGAGCGGAAACTCGGACATCCGGTCCTCTGGTTGGCGTACCCCGGCGGCGCATACGACGGCCGCACCGAGCGCCTCGCCTGCAGGGCCGGATATCGCCTTGCAGCGACAACGGCTCCCGGCTCGACGCAGGTTGCGACCGAACCGCTCGCGCTCCGGCGGCTCCGCATCCTGGACACCACCGGAGTCCGCGGTTTGGCCGCGATGCTCTCGGCCTAGAGCACGAAGCCGGCACCCTGTTGTGACAGTTGTCGCCGTAGCGTCGAGGTGTGCTCGCACGCGCGGTGACGCATGCGCTCGTCGGACTCGAGCCGCGCCGGGTCGAGGTCGAGGCGCACATCCAGGATGGTGTGCCCGCGTTCGCGATCGTCGGGCTCGCCGACAAGGCGCTGAACGAGGCGCGCGAGCGCGTACGGAGCGGAATCGCGTCGGCGGAGCTCGAGTTTCCGCGGCGTCGCGTGACCGTGAATCTCGCGCCCGCCGAGCTGCGGAAGGAGGGTTCCGGGTTCGATCTGCCGATCGCGCTGGCAGTACTTGCGGCGTCGCGGCAGGTGCCGCGCGACGAGCTGGAGCGGCATGCGTCCGTCGGCGAGCTCGCTTTGGACGGACGGCTGCGGCCGGTCGGCGGCGTGCTCGCGGTTGCCGAAGGTGCGCGGCGGCTGGGGCTCGAGCGGCTGCTCTGTCCGGCGGAGTCGGCGGCCGAGGCGGCGCTCGCCGGCGTCGAGCCGATCCCGATCCGGCACCTCGCCGATGCGGTCGCGTATCTCCGCGGCGAGCTCGATCCGGATCCGGTGCTGCCGCTGAACGGCGGCGTCGCGCTTCCGCTGCCGGATCTCGCAGACGTGCGCGGGCAGGAGCGGGCGCGGCGCGCGCTCGAGCTTGCGGCGACGGGCGGGCACAACCTGCTCCTCGGCGGCCCGCCGGGGACGGGGAAGACGATGCTCGGGCGGCGCCTGCCGGGGATCCTGCCGCCGCTCGCACCCGACGAGGCACTCGAGGTGACGCGCGTCCATTCCGTCGCCGGGTTGCTGCCGCCGGAGCATCCGCTGATCGAGGTGCCGCCGTTTCGCGCGCCGCATCACAGCGCCTCGACCGCGGCGATCGTCGGCGGCGGCCCGGGATTGCGACCCGGCGAAGCGAGCCTCGCGCATCACGGCGTCCTGCTGCTGGACGAGCTCGCGGAGTTCGCGCGGCCGTCGCTCGAGGCGCTGCGGCAGCCGCTCGAGGACGGCGTCGTCTCGATCGCCCGTGCCGCCGGCGTCGTCGTGTTCCCGGCGCGGTTCCAACTCGTTGCAACGATGAACTTGTGTCCGTGCGGCGCGCGCGGCGATCCGGCGGCGGAGTGCACCTGCTCTGGACAGCGGCTCGCGCGCTACCGCGACAAGCTGTCGCGTGCGCTACTCGACCGTTTCGACCTGGTGGTCGCGATGCCGCGGCCGCGCGCGGTCGAGCTTGCCGCCGGGCCGTCGGAGCCGTCCGCCGCGGTACGGGAGCGCGTCGTCGCGGCGCGCGACCGGCTGGCGTCCGGCACGCCGCGGCGGACGGCCGACGCGGACGCGCTGTTGTCGCGCGCGGTCGAGCGGCTACCGTTGTCGGGCCGCGGCCGCGCGCGCGTTGCGCGGGTGGCGCGGACGATCGCCGCGCTCGCGGCGGCGGACGAGGTGCTGCCGGAGCACGTCGCGGAGGCACTGTCGTATCGCGCGCCGCAGGAGCTCGCGGCATGAGCGGGCGTAGGCTCGACGGAGCCCGCCCACGAGCGGAGGTGCCGGCTTCGCCGGCTCCGGAGCGGGAAAAGGAGCTCGCGCTGGCGGTGTACGCGTCGGAGACGGGAACGCATCTGATCCGGCCGCCGCACGGCGCGCGGTACGCGGCGCACGTTCGCGCGTTCGACTCGCGTGCGTACGAAGCGCGGCTCGCCGCCGGCGGGTTTCGGTTCATCGCGCGTTCCGCGCCGGCGTTCCCGTCGCAGCTCCGCTCGATCCACGATCCGCCGCCGGGGCTTTTCGTGCGCGGCGCGGCGGAGCTCGAGCTGCTCGCGCGGCCGTCGGTCGCGATTGTCGGCGCGCGCGCCTGCTCCGGCTACGGCTCCTCCGTCGCCCGAAGCCTCGCACGCGACCTCGCCGCCGCCGGCCTCGTCGTTGTCAGCGGCCTCGCGCGCGGCATCGACGCGGAAGCGCACCGCGGCGCACTCGAAGCCGGCGGAACGACTGTTGCCGTTCTCGGTTGCGGCATCGACCGCGACTATCCGGCCGCGCACCGCGAGCTCGCGCGCCGCGTCGCCGAGACCGGGCTGATCGTGTCGGAGTACGCGCCGGGAGTCGAGCCGGCACCGTGGCGCTTCCCGGCCCGCAACCGCATCGTCGCGGGGCTCTCCGCAGCAACGGTCGTCGTCGAAGCGCGCGAACGCAGCGGCGCGCTCATAACCGCCGATCTCGCGCTGGAGGAGGGGAGAGAGGTGTTCGCAGTTCCGGGCGAGATCACGTCGTCGCTTTCGGCCGGCTCGAACGACCTCCTGAAGCTCGGCGCGTCGCCGCTGACGCGTGCCGCCGACGTGCTCGTCTGCTTCGGCCTCGAGCTGGAGTCCGCGGAGGTCACGGTGGAGGGGACGGCGGCGCAGCTGCTCGAGTTGCTCCGCGATGCGCCGGCAAGTGCCGACGAGCTGACTCGCCGCGCGAACCTCGACGCATCCGAAGTCGGGCGCGCGCTTGTCGAGCTGGAGCTTGCGGGACTCGCCGGTGCCGCCGACGGCGTCTACCGCGCGAGCTAGAGCGCGCCGCCGGCGGCAGGCGGCGTCGGCGCGGATGGCCCGTCCGCAATCGTTCCAGCCGCGCGGCTGAGGTAATCCTCGACGAGGAGCAGGTTGTCGACGCCGGCGCGGTCGATCACCGAGAGCAGCGTCGACATGCTTGCGACCTCTTCGCGCTGCTCGTCGAGGAACCAGCCGAGGAACTGCTCGCCGACGTACTCGTTGTCCTCGCGCGCGATCTGGACGAGATTCGCAATCTGCGCGGTCACCGTCTTCTCCTGCTCCAGCGCGAGTGCGACCGGCGCGCGGTCGTCGTCGAACGCCGTCTGCGGTGCCGCGACGCCGGGGATCGCGACGGGCGCGTCCGCGTCGAGGAGGTACTGCACGATCATCATCGCGTGGTTCCGTTCCTCGACCGCCTGCCGGTAGAAATGGGCCGCGAGTTGCGGCAGCGCCTGCGTGTCGTAATGCACCGCGATCGCGATGTACTGCTGCGACGCACCGAACTCGCTCGCGACCTGCGTGTTGAGCGTGTCGGTGAAGCGGCTCATCGCACGCGGACGACGAAGGTCCGCGACTCGTACGCCTTCGTCTTCTCGCCGACCGTCAGGCCGAGCTTGATCGTCGTCGTGCCGGAGCCGGTCGCCTTGAAGACGAGCACGACCGTCGGGCCGACGTCTCCCTCCGTGACCTGCTTCAGCACCTTTGGATTCGCGTTCTGGGCGATGCGCCACACCTTGCCGCCGCTGCGGTGCGGTAGCGCGATCGAGACGAGCTCGCCCTTCGTCGTGACGATCGACGACGTCGGTCCGGCAGGCAGTGGACCGACCGGCGGCGCGGTCGCGGCGGCGTTTCCGACGAGCGCCGCGGCAAACACGGCGAGGGTCGCGGCGAGGGCGACCCTCATTGCTGGTAGCCCTCGACGATGTCGGCCGGGCGGACGTCCGCGTCGTCGGGATCGCGCCCGAACTCGCGCAGTGCGCTGCGCTGGCGGAGGAGGTCCCAGCACTGGTCGAGCGAGACCTTGATCTCCGCGAGCCGGGCTCGGTCGGCGTCGCTCGCGTGGCCGGAGCCTTCGCGCTCCCAGAGCTCATGCTCTTCCGCGACAAGCTCCTCGATGTTCGCGTGGATTCCTGCGTCGTTTGTGCTCATGCCGGGATCGTAGTTGCAGGCGGGGTGGGTAGGCTCCGCCCGGCATGAACCCGTACTGGCTCGAAGATGAGATTCCGCCGCGGCCGGCGCCGCGCGTCGAAGGCCGCGCGGATGTCGCGATCGTCGGGGCCGGCGTCACCGGCTGCTCGGCTGCGCTGCGGCTCGCACAGGCGGGGCTGCGCGTCCGTGTGCATGACGCGCGCGGCGTCGCGGAGGGTGCGAGCGGGCGCAACGGCGGTTTCGCGCTCCCGGGCGGCGCAACGCGCTACGACATCGCCTGCGAGACGTACGGGCACGAGCGCGCGCAGGAGTTCTGGCGCTGGACGGAGGAGGAGCTCGGCCGGATGACGGAGCTCGCCGGCGACTCTTTCCGTGAGCTCGGCAGCTATCGCCTCGCCGCCGACGAGGAGGAGCGGGAGCAGATCCGCGCCGAGTACGACGCGCTGCGCGCGGACGGGTTCGACGTCGAATGGCTCGACGATCTTCCCGGTGTTCTCGCGGGGCGCTACTTCGGCGTGATCGCGCATGCCGCCGGCGGCTCGCTTCAGCCCGCGCGCTTCGTGCGGCGGCTCGCGACGCGCGCCGCGGATGCCGGCGTCGAGTTCCGCGAGCACGACACGGTCGCCGACGTCGCCGCGCTCGACGCGGATCGCGTCATCGTCGCGACCGACGGCTACGGGCACGGGCTCGTCCCCGAGCTCGCCGACGCGATCTGGCCGACGCGCGGCCAGGTGATCGTCAGCGAGCCGCTCGACCGCGAGCTCTACGACCGTCCGCATTACGCGCGCCAGGGCTTCGATTACTGGCAGCAGCTTCCCGACGGCCGTGTGCTTCTCGGAGGCTTTCGCGACGTTTCGATCCTCGACGAGCTCACCGACGACGAGGTGCTGACGCCGACGATCCAGAACGCGCTCGAGTCGTTCCTCGGCGAGCTGGTCGGCGAGCCGCCGACGGTGACGCACCGCTGGGCCGGCATCTTCGGACTGACGCAGGACATGCTGCCGCTCGTCGGCCAGGTGCCGGGACGCGACGGGCTCTGGGTGGCCGGCGGCTACTCCGGCCACGGCAACGTCCTCGGCTTCGCGTGCGGCCGTCTCGTCGCCGGTGCGCTGCTCGGCGAGTCGTCGCCGCAGCTCGAGCTGTTCGACCCGGCGCGCTTCGCCTAGAGGTCGATCGCGCGCGGGTGCTTCGGCTGGTAGAGGAGCACCTCGACGCCGCCGGGGAGGAGCATCGTCGTCGTGATGCCGAAGCTCTCGTCGACGGGCGTGCCGCGGAACTCGATGCCCTTCTCCTCGAGCTCCGCGATCGTCGCCTCGATGTCGTCGCACATGAGGCAGAGCTCGTGCTTCGTCGCGCCGCCGGACGGATGCACGCCGAGCTCGGCGGGCGGCAGCTTGAAGATCAGCCACCCGGGACTCGCTTCCGCGTCCTCGACGAACTCCCAGCCGACGACGTCGCGCAACACGGCGCGCACCGCGTCAGCTTCGGGCGTGTAGAGGAGCATGTGCGCGCCGATGATCGCCATCAGAGCGCAATCCTAGGCAGGTCGAGCTCCGGCGCGCGCTTCAGCGCGACGAGCGCGACCGCGAGATCCTGGAGTGCGAGGCCGGTCGAGTCGAACGCCGTTACGTCGTCGGGCGATCCGCCGGCCTTCGCCGTCGCCGATGAGGACGCTGCCGATCTCGGTGACGTTGTCGCGTGCGAGGACGCCGGCCTCGACAGCTGCGGCGCATTCGCCGCCGTGGCTCGCTTGCTCCCAGTCGTCGCAGTAGACACGGATGCGGGCGAGCTCTGCGACGGCGATCTCGGCCTTGCCGGGGCCGTCGGCTCCCATCAGCGAGACATGCTGACCTGCGCGCAGCGAGCCCTCCGGCAATAGCACTTCGCGACCCGGCGTCACGGTCACGAGAAGATCCGCGGTGAGGGCTTCCGCGCGCGTCGCAACACGGCCGCCGACGCGCTCAGCCACGGCTGCTGCCCGTGCAGCGTCGACGTCCCAGACGAGCGGCTCGCGCCCACGCGCGGCGAACGTGCGCGCTGCAGCTTCGCCGTTCACGCCCGCGCCGACGACGGCGGCAGTCTCCGCGTCGGCGCGGCCGAGCGTCTCCGCCGCAAGCACCGCCGCGGCTCCGGTGCGCACTGCCGTCACAGCGCCGGCGTCGAGCACGGCGACCAGCCTTCCGTCCTCCGCGGACGAGACGAGCACGACGCCCATCACCGTCGGCAGTCCCTTCGCCGGATTCCCGGGGAACGACGTCACCCACTTCAGCAGCGCGTGCCCGCCGCCGAGTGCCGGCATCGCGCGGAAGTCGCCCGCCGGATACGCGCCGACGTAGACCTTCGGCGGCATTGTCCACTCGCCGCGCGCGAACGCGACGAACGCATCGCGCACCGCGTCGACGGCCCGCGCCGGCGGAACGGCGTCGTAGACGTGCTGCGCGGTGAAGAGCGGGACCACGGCTGCAAGCCTAGAGGCTCGCGTTTCGTGACATGTCCCGCTTCTTAACAGTGACTGTCACCGTTAAGGACGCGACCGCCGTCCGGATGCGGACGAAGCCGCTTCCGCTCGCGTCCGGGACATGTCCCGGCTCTTAACGGGGTCTGTCCCCGTTAAGGGTTAGTCTCGGCCGCGATGGGGATGTCCGACTACGTGCGCGGGCTGCGCCGGCTCATCGGCACCGAGCTCCTGTTCATGCCGTCGGTCGCCTGCATGATTCGCGACGACGAGGGCCGGATGCTGCTCGTGCGGCACGTCGAGGGCCGCTGGATGCTGCCCGGCGGCGTCGTCGATCCCGGCGAGCGGCCCGCGGACGCGGCGCGCCGCGAGTGCTGGGAAGAAGCGGGGATCCTCGTCGACCCGGTGCGAATTGCCGGCGTCTTCGGCGGGCCGGAGCACCACACGACGTACGAGAACGGCGACAACGCGGGCTGGATCGTCACGGTGTTCGACGCCGTTCACCGCGACGGCGAGCCGCACGCGCACGACGACGAGACGCAGGACGTCGGCTGGTTCGCGCCGGACGAGATCGACGCGCTCGAGATGGCCGACGCGACCCGCGCGACGCTGCGCGCGCTCCTCGGCGGCTCGTCCTTCGTCGCCGCGACGTGGTCGCCGCCGGAGTGACCGACGCCGCGATCCGCGTCGACGGGCTGCACGTCGTCCGCGGCGGCGTCACCGTCCTCCCGGAGCTGAGCTGCGCCGTCGCCGCCGGCTCCGTGACCGGGCTGCTCGGTCCGAGCGGCAGCGGCAAGTCGACGCTGATCCGCGCGATCGTCGGCGTCCAACGCATCGCCGGCGGCCGCGTCGAAGTCTTCGGCCGTCCCGCGGGCGCGCCGGAGCTCCGCACCCGGGTCGGCTACATGACCCAGGCACCGTCGGTCTACGGCGACCTCACCGTCGTCGAGAACCTGCGTTTCTTCGCGCGTGTGCTCGACCGTTCCGGAGATGCGGTCGAACGCGTCCTCGCCGACGTCGCACTCGAGGAGTTCCGCGACCGCATCGTCAACCGCCTCTCCGGCGGCCAGCGCGCACGCGTCTCGCTTGCGACCGCGCTGCTCGGCGAGCCGGACCTGCTCGTGCTCGACGAGCCGACCGTCGGGCTCGACCCGGTGCTGCGCCGCGACCTGTGGGAGCTCTTCCACCGGATCGCCGCCGGCGGCGCGACGATGCTCGTCTCGAGCCACGTCATGGACGAGGCCGACCGCTGCGACGCGCTGCTGCTCCTTCGCGACGGACGGCTGCTCGCGCAGGCGACGCCGGATGAGCTGCGCGCACAGACCGGCGTCGCCGACCTCGACGCGGCGTTCTTGCGCCTCGTGGAGACCGCGACGTGAATCCGCGCGTCACCGGCGCGGTCGCGGCCCGCGTGCTGCGCCAGCTGCGGCGCGACCCGCGCACGATCGCGCTGATCATCGGCGTGCCGTGCCTGCTCGAGTTCCTGCTGCAGCAGCTGTTCGGCCGCAACTCGCCGGTCTTCCAAACTGTCGGCACGCCGTTGCTCGGCCTCTTCCCGTTCATCACGATGTTCCTCGTCACGTCGATCACGATGCTGCGCGAGCGGACGTCCGGAACGCTGGAGCGGCTGATGACGCTGCCGCTCGCAAAGATCGACATTCTCGGCGGCTACGGAATCGCGTTCGCGCTCGTCGCCGTCGTCCAGGCGACGCTCGTCTCGGTGCTCGCGTTCGGGCTGCTCGGGCTCGACGTCGCCGGGCCGAAGGTCGTCGTCGTGCTGCTCGCGGTCGCAAACGCCGTGCTCGGCAGCACGCTCGGCCTGCTCGTCAGCGCGTTTGCCGAGACGGAGTTCCAGGCCGTGCAGTTCATGCCGGCGGTCGTGTTCCCGCAGATCCTGCTCTGCGGCCTGTTCGTCGCGCGCGACGAGATGGCGACGTGGCTGCGCGTGGTCTCCGCGTTCTTCCCGCTGACCTACGCGTACAACGCGCTCGCGAAAACGGCCGCCGACGACTTCGACGCGCGGTTCGCGCTCGACGTCGCCGTCGTCCTCGGCTGCATCGTGCTCGCGATCGCCCTCGGCGCGGTGACGTTGCGCCGGCGAACCGACTAGAGATTCTTGACGTCGGCGACCAGCTGCACGATCGACGCCTTCGCGTCGCCGAACAGCATCACGGTCTTCGGGTTGTAGAAGAGCGGGTTCTCGATCCCGGCGAAGCCCGGGTTCATCGACCGCTTGAGGACGACGACGGTCTGCGCGTCGTCGACGTTGAGGATCGGCATGCCGTAGATCGGGCTCCCCTCGTTGTTCCGCGCGTCGGGGTTGACGACGTCGTTCGCGCCGACGACGACCGCGACGTCGGTGCGCGAGAACTCCGAGTTCGCATCCTCCATCTCCTTCAGCTGCGGATACGGCACGTTCGCCTCCGCAAGGAGCACGTTCATGTGGCCGGGCATGCGGCCCGCGACCGGATGGATCGCGTACGTGACCTCGACGCCCTTCGCCTCGAGGAGATCCGCGAGCTGGCGGACGTCGTGCTGCGCCTGCGCGACCGCGAGACCGTAGCCCGGGACGAACACGACCTTGTGCGCGTACGCGAGCATCACCGCGACGTCCTCGGCGCTCGCGCTGCGCACCGAGGCGCCCGGGTCGGCCGATGCCGCGGCGGCTGCCTGCGGAGTGACCTGCCCGAACGCGCCGAAGAGGACGTTCGCGATCGAGCGGTTCATCGCGCGCCCCATCATCAGCGTGAGCAGCGTTCCCGACGCGCCGACGAGCATTCCGGCGACGATCAGCAGGTTGTTCTCGAGCTCGAAGCCGCCCGCGGCGACGGCGAGGCCGGTGAACGCGTTCAGCAGCGAGATCACGACGGGCATGTCGGCGCCGCCGATCGGAAGCACGAAGAGGACGCCGAAGATCAGTGACGCGCCGATCAGCACCCAGAGCAGCCACTCGTCCTGCACGCCCGCGACGAGCGCCACGCCGGAGGCGACGGCGGCGAGCGCGACCGCCGCGTTCACGACCTGCTGGCCCGGATACGTGATCGGACGGCCGCCGATCAGCTCCTGCAGCTTCGCGAACGCGATCATCGAGCCGGCGAACGAGATCGAGCCGATCAGCGCCGAGAGGACGATCGCAAGTGAGATGTCGACCTTCGGCGCGCCCTCCGCCGGGAGGATCCGGTGCAGCTCCGCGAGCGCGATCAGCGCTGCCGCGCCGCCGCCGACGCCGTTGAACAGCGCGACCATCTGCGGCATCGCGGTCATCTTCACCTTGCGCGCGGCAACCGCGCCGAAGCCGCCGCCGATCACCATGCCGATCGCGATCGCCCACCAGCTCGTCGTGCCGATGTTGATCCAGGTCACGACGATGGCGAGGATCATCCCCGCCGCGCCGATCTGGTTTCCGCGCCGCGCGCGCGCCGGGTCCGAGAGGAACTTCAGCGCGAGGATGAAGCTGACGATCGTGATCAGATAGAGAAGGTTCGTGACGTTGTAAGACAAGCGCTACGAACCTTTCCCGTCTTCCGGCGGCTTCGGCGGCTCGCGCTTCTTGAACATCTCGAGCATGCGGTCGGTCACGACGAATCCGCCGACGACGTTCGCGGACGCGAGGATCACGGCGGCGAAGCCGATCACCCAGGTGTACGTGCTCTTGTCCGGCAGGCCGAGGACGATCATCGCGCCGACGATCACGATTCCGTGGATCGCGTTCGTCCCCGACATCAGCGGCGTGTGCAGCAGCGTCGGCACCTTCGAGATCACCTCGATGCCGAGGAAGATCGCGAGCACGAGAATCGTGACCTCGAAGACGAGCAGTGTCCCGTGACTCATGCGGCGGCCTCCTGTTTTCCGGCGACGCACGCGCCTGCGGTGATCTCGTCCGACCAGTCGAGATTCACGGTGCCCTCCGGCGCGAGATGCAGCAACAGCGCCTGGACGTTGCGCGAGTAGAGCGTCGACGCGTGGTACGGCATCGTGCTCGGAAGGTTCGTCAGCCCGACGAGCGTGACGCCGGCGCGCTCGACGATCTCGCCGGGCTCGGTCAGCTCGCAGTTGCCGCCGGTCTCGGCGGCGAGGTCGACGATCACGGAACCGGGCCGCATCGCCTCGACCGCGGAACCGGGGATGATCTTCGGCGCGGCGCGTCCGGGGACGGCGGCGGTGGTGATCACGACGTCGAAATCGCCGATGCGCGCCTCGAGGGCCGCCTGCTGCGCCTTCATCTCGTCCGGCGTCAGCTCGCGCGCGTAGCCGCCTTCGGCCTCGCCGCCGGTGACGCCGAGGTCGAGCCAGTTCGCGCCGAGGCTCTCGATCTGCTCGCGGACGACGGGACGCACGTCGAAGCCGGTGACGACGGCGCCGAGGCGGCGCGCGGTCGCGAGCGCCTGCAGCCCCGCGACGCCGGCCCCGATCACGAGCACCTTCGCCGGCGGCACCGTGCCGGCGGCCGTCATCAGCATCGGGAAGAAGCGGGGGAGATGCTCGGCCGCGAGCAGCGCGGCCTTGTAGCCGCCGACCGTCGCCTGCGACGACAGCGCGTCCATCGACTGCGCACGCGTCGTCCGCGGGATCGACTCCATCGCGAACGCGATGACGCCGCGCGCCGCAAGCCGCTGGATGCCGTCGGGATCGGAGAGCGGATCGAGGTAGCCGATCAGCAGCTGCCCGTCGCGAAGGCGCGCGACTTCGTCCTCGGACGGCTTGCGCACCTTGGCGACGAGGTCTGCCTCCCACGGCGACGCGAGCGTCGCGCCGGCCTCCGCGTATGCGGCGTCGGGGAACGATGCCGCCGCGCCTGCTCCGGGCTCGACGACGATCTCGAAGCCTGCCGCAGCCAGCTTGCCGGCGGTCTCGGGAACGAGCGCGACCCGGCGCTCGCCGGGCGCTGTCTCGCGTGTGACTCCGACTTTCATCCGGAGGCAACTCTAAGCCAGGCGGTCGGACGGGAACCGGGGGAACCCCGCAGACACGTTGCGGGCCGTCCCTAGACTCGTCCCGTGACGCACTTCATCACCTCCCACGGCCTGCCGCTCCTCTTCGCGGTGGTGATGCTCGAGTCGTTCGGCATCCCGCTCCCGGGCGAGACGGCGCTGATCGCATTCGGGATCCTGGCGTCGCAGGGGCACTACTCGATCGGAGTCGTGATCGCGGTCGCGGCGGTCGCGGCGATCGTCGGGGACAACCTCGGCTACTGGATCATCGGCCGCTGGGGTGGGCGCAACCTCTTCGCGCGGTGGTCATGGCTCAGCCGGTATGCGGATCGCGTGCTCCCGACCGCCGAGCGGGTGATGGGCCGCCACGGCGGGAAAACGGTGTTCTTCGGGCGCTTCGTCTCGGTCCTGCGCTACACCGTCGCGTGGGTCGCCGGGCTCGCCCGGATGCCGTGGTGGCGGTTTCTCTTCTGGAACGCGGCCGGCGGGATCGCATGGGCAACGACGGTCGGGCTCGTCTCGTACTACCTCGGCAAGAAGGCGGCGGACGCGATCACGAAATACGGGCTTTTCGCCGCGGCCGCCGTCGTCGCCGCCGCGATCATCGCGTGGCTTGCGCTCCGTCTTCTTGGAAAGCGGATCGAGCGAGAGCTCTGAGCGCGAAGGAAACCGCCCGCGGGCGAGGAACGAACTCCGGGCATGCTAGGGGCCATCTCGCGCGCGCTCGAGGAGCGCGACCAGACACAGGGGCACGGAGATCGCGTCGCGGCGCTCGCGGAGCCCGTCGCCGCGCAGCTCGGCTGGGACGCCGCGCGCCTGTCCGCGCTGCGGTTCGGCGCGCCGCTGCATGACATCGGGAAGATCGCAGTCCGCCTCGACGTGCTGCGAAAGTCGGGGCCGCTGACCGGCGATGAGCTGTCGGAGATCCAGCGGCATCCGAGCGCAGGCGCATCGCTGATGCTGTCGATGCGCGCGGGATACCACGCGCTCCCGTACGTCCTCTATCACCACGAGCGCTGGGACGGAAGCGGCTACCCGTCGGGTCTCGCGGGCGAGGCGATCCCCGTCGAGGCGCGCGTGCTCGCCGTCGCCGACGCGTTCGACGCGATGACGTCGCCGCGTCCGTACCGCACCGCGCTGACGACCGACCGCGCGCTCGAGGAGGTGCACCGCTGCACCGGCACGCAGTTCGATCCGGTCGTCGCGGAGGTCTTCCTCGAGATCTGGTCGGAACGCAGCGGCGTCTGGCCCGCGCAGCGCGCGAGCTGAGACCAGGGGAACCCGTGGTTCCCCTGGTAGACCCCTCCTTCGCTTCGCGTGGCGGTTGTGGTCGGCGCTACGCCGGGAGCGCGGTCCCGGCTTCGCGGTTGAGAGCGCGCTCCACCGAGATCGTTCTCGGCGTCTTGCCTACTCCGCGCAGCGCGTGGTGGCCTCCGGCCATCCCGCGCTGCTGGTTCGCCTGCGGCTAACGCGCCTACGGCTGCGTTAGCCTCCGGCCCCGTTCGTTCGTTGGGCGGACGGCTAGATCGAAGCCCAGACGTCGAGCTTCGCGCGCACGCGCGCGATCACCTCGTCGGTGAACTCGGTCGTGCCGAGGTCGCCGCCGAGATCGGCCGTGCGCTTGCCCTGGGCGACCGACTCGAGGCACGCCTCGCGGATCGCGCGGCCGGCCTGCTGGCCCTCCTCGCTCGTGTGCGAGAGGAGCGCGGCGCCGGCGAGGATCATCGCCATCGGGTTCGCGACGTTCTTCCCCTCGAGCGACGGCGCGGTGCCGTGCGCCGCCTCGGCCATGATCGCGGCAGGCTCGAAGTCGTCCTCGAACGCGACGAGCAGCGACTCGGAGCCGGCGATCGAGCCGAAGAGCGGCAGCACGAGGTCGGAGAGGATGTCGCCGTCGCGGTTCAGCGCCGGAATCACGAGCGGCTCGCCCGTCGTCGACAGCAGCAGCGCGAACGTTGCGTCGATCAGCTGCGGCTCGTACGTCACGTCGGTATGCCGCTCGGCGGCCGCGTCCATCTCTTCCTTCAGCATTCCCTCGTACGTCGGGCTGACGGTGTACTTCGGGCCGCCGAAGACCTTCGCACCCGTCCGCGCGGCCTGCCGGAATGCGAACTCCGAGACGGCGCGGCAGATGCGCCGTTCGATTCGCTCCGTGCGGAACGCGACCTCGTCGTCGCCCTCGCCTTCGCGCCATTCCTTCGCGCCGTACGCGTCGCCGACCGCCATGCGCACGATCGAGATCGGCGCGAACACGCCGCCGACCGGAACGACGCCGGGAATGCGGCGGCCGGTGCGGACGATCACCTTGCCGCCGATCTCCTCGCGGAGGATCCGGTTCGGCGAGCCGACATCGCCGCGCTGTTCGGGCGTCACCGTCGCGCCCTTCAGGCCGAGGCCGTGCTCGCGGACAGCGGCGGCCGCCTCGTGCACGACGGCGTTCTGCGTCGCACGGCGTTGCTCGAGCGAGAGGTCGAAGCGCGGGAAGTCGAGCTCGAGCCGGATCACGTCTGGGGCGAGGACGCGCAGCGACTCCTCCAGCAGCTCCTGCCCGGTCTGGTCGCCCTCGAGGACGACAATCGTGTGCTCGTCGCGCATCCGGCGGTGGATGGTACCGGGTGCGAATCGCGCCGGATTCCGGAGCGTCGATTTCCGGCGAAGTTTCCGCGGCGATTTTCGTTACAGTTTCGCGGCGACAACGTCTACCGAGGAGGAAACTCGTGGCACGTAAGACCGTGCTGGTCTGCGACAACTGCGGTAAGGAAGTTGAAGACGGAAAAGGCGCCGCGATGCGCGTCACGTACACCGATGCGCGCCGCGGCTCGAAGCAGGCGGATTACTGCGACGACTGCGCCGGCGCGCTTCCCGGTCGCGCGGTTGCACGGCGCGGGCGCAAGCCGAAGGCTGCCGTCTAGGTCGTCGCGGCCTCGATCTCCGCTGCGACGGCGCTCGGGTCGTCGCAGGAGATCACCAGCCGGTCGAACCGCTCCCCGGCGAGCTCGACCACGACGGCCGGGTCGTGCCGGTAGACCGCGGCGAAGTCGTGGATGCCGCGACCGCGGCGGTGGCCGAGCGCGATCAGGCCCGGGCCAGCCGGTTCCCGGCGCCCGCATGCCGCGCAGCGCCGTCCACGGATCCTGCGCGAGGCGCACGGCCTGAACCGCGCGGAGCGGCACGGAGATGTCGCCGCCGACCATGCCGCCGAGCCGCTCGAGCGCGGCGAGGTGGACGACGACGCGGTCTCCCTCGACGGCGATGCGGGCCATGCGGCGACCCTAGCGCACCGTTTCCCCGCACTTTGCGGACGCGGCCGTCCCGGCCCTGGGGAGCCGTCGGCACCCCGATCTACGATGGACGCGTGGCTCTCAGCCTGATCGCCGGGCCTGCCAACGCGGGCAAGGTCGAGCTGCTGCTCGACCGCTATCTGGCCGCGCTCGAACGCGAGCCAGTCCTGATCGTGCCGAACCGATCGGACGTCGATCGAGTCGAGCGCGACCTCCTCGCGCGCCGGCCGGCGCTCTTCGGCGGCGCGATCGGAACGTTCGACGACGTCTTCCAGCGGATCGCCGGCGACGAGCGGCCGCTCGTGTCGCAGGCGCAACGCGCGCTGCTCGTGCGTCGCGCGCTCGCGGGCGCACGCCTCAACGGCCTCTCGGCGTCGGCCCGCTTCAGCGGCTTCGCGGACGCGCTGCTCCAGACCGTCGGCGAGCTCGAGTCGGGCCTGCTCGACCCGGAGCAGCTCGACGGCGATCTCGCCGAGCTGCACGGCGCGTATCGCGCAGAGCTCGACCGGCTGTCGCTCTGGGATCGCGACCTGATGCGCCGCCGCGCCGCCGAGCGCCTGCAGTCCGACCTCGACGCGTGGCACGGCGAGCCGGTCTTCGCCTACGGCTTCGAAGATCTGACCGGCGCCGAGTGGGCACTGCTCGAGGCGCTCGCCGCCCGCACGGACGTGAGCGTGTCGCTGCCGTACGAGCCGGGCCGTCCCGCGTTCGCGTCGCTTCGCCGCACCGCCGACGATCTCTCGCGCCTCGCCGCGGGTCACATCGACGAGCTGCCGCCGCGCTGGGGCGAGCTCGCGCATCCCGCGCTCGCGCATCTCGAGCGCGCGCTGTTCAGCGACGAGCCGCCGCCGCCGGTTGCGAGCGACGGCGCGATCCGCTTCTTCGAAGGTGCCGGTGCGCGCGGTGCGCTCGAGCTCGTCGGCGAGGAGTTGCTCGCGCTGCTGCGCGCGGGAACGCCGGCGGAACGGATCGGGATCGTCTGCCCGTCGGTCGAGCGCTGGCGGGCGCCGCTCGAGACCGCGCTCGGCACGCTCGGCGTTCCGTATGCGATCGACGGCGAGGTGCGGCTCGCGCAGACGCCGCTCGGCCAGGCGGTCGCATCGCTGCTGCGTTTCGCGTGGCTCGGCGGGACGCGCGGCGATCTGTTCACGTTCCTGCGCTCGCCGTTCTCTGGGCTCGAGCGGCGAGCGGTCGACTTCGTCGAGGGACGGTTGCGCGGCCGCGCGATCCAGACGCCCGACCGCGTCGTCGAGGAGGCGGAGAAGCTGCGCGGCGCGCCGCTGCCGGCGCTCGCGGAGATCCGCGACGCCGACGATCCGATCGAAGCGGTGCGCACGCTCGCCGCGCGGATGCTCCGCTCTGCCTACGGGCTCGACGGCCCGCCCGCGGTCGAGTCGTCGCGGCTCGATCTCCGCGCGTACGAGACGCTGACGCGCCTGCTCGGCGAGCTCGAGCGCTGGCGCACGCTCGTCGGCGAGCTGACGCGCGAGGACCTCGTCGCGGCGCTCGAGCGGCAGACGCTGCGTCCGACGCGCGGCGACGAGCCGGGCCGCGTCGCCGTCGTCGACCTGCTCCGCGCACGCACGCGGCTCTTCGACGTCGTCTTCGTGCTCGGGCTGGAGGAGGGGAGCCTGCCGCGGCGCGGCTCGTCGTCGCCGTTCCTCGACGACGACAAGCGGCGCGCGCTCGACGAGCGCGGCGCACGCTTGCAGCGGCCCGACTCCGTTGCCCGCGACCGCTACCTCTTCTACACCGCGTGCACTCGGCCGCTGCAGCGGCTGTACCTCGTCCGCGAGGCGGCGACGGACGACGGCAGCCCGCGCGAGCCGAGCCCGTTCTGGGACGAGGTGCAGGCCGTGCTCGCGGAGGAGGACGTTCGCCGCTGGACGCGGCGCCGTCCGCTCTCGGCGCTGACGTGGTCGCTCGACGACGCGCCGACCGAGCGCGAGCGGCTGCGCGCGCTCGCGGAGCTCGCGGCGACCGACGGGCCCGCCGCGGATGCGCTCGCGCTCGCGAACGGATGGGAGCGCCGGCTCTCGCGCGCGCGCACCGCATTCGCGCGGCCGACGCAGATCACGAATCCGATCATCCTCGAGCAGTTCGGCGGTCGCACGACGTTCAACGTCACCGAGCTCGAGCGGTTCGCCGACTGCTCGTCGGCGTGGTTCGTCGAGCGGTTCCTCGACCCGCGCTCGATCGACGCCGATGTCGACCCGAAGCTGCGCGGCTCGGTCGCGCACAGCGCGCTCTTCAAGTTCTTCACGCGCATGCCGAAGGAGCTCGGCGTCGAGACGCTCGACGAGCGCGTCGCCGACGACGCGGTGCGGCTGATGCGCGCCTGCCTCGACGAGGCCGTCGCCGGCGTGCGGATGGATATGACGGAGATGCAGGCGCGCGAGCTCGACCAGACGCTGTGGCGCGATCTCGAGGCGACCGTGCACGACGAGGTCGAGTCGACGCTGTCGCTCGTGCCGCGCCGTTTCGAGCTCCTGTTCGGCAGCGAGCGCGCGGCGCCGGAGCTCCAGCGCGGGCTCGACCTCGGCGACGGCGCGACGCTCTCGGGGAAGATCGACCGGATCGACGTCGACCCGTTCGGCGCGCGCGGAATCGTCCAGGACTACAAGTCCGGCAAGCACGCGCACTCGGCGCGCGAGATCGAGAGCGAGCTGCGGCTGCAGATCCCGCTCTACATGCTCGTGCTCCGCGACCTCGTCGGGCTCGAGCCGCTCGGCGGCGTCTACCGGCCGCTCGCGGGCGAGCGGCGCGCGCGCGGGCTGCTGCGCGCGTCCGAGGGCGAGACGCTGCCCGGCTACGTGAAGAACGACTACCTCGACGAGGAGGCGTTCTGGGGCGCGGTCGAGAGCGCGCGCGAGACGGGACGCCGCGTCGCGGGCCGGATCCGCACGGGCGACGTGCACCACGATCCGAAGGGCGGCGAGTGCCCGGCGTGGTGCGACCTCTGGCCGATGTGCCGGGTGGAACGCGCGTGAACGAGCAGCAGCTTGCCGCGGTCGAGGCGACCGGCGAGGTCTTCGTCTCGGCCGGCGCCGGGACGGGGAAGACCGCTGTGCTCGTCGAGCGGTTCACGCGCGCGGTCGTCGACCGCGGCCTCGACGTCGACTCGATTCTCGTCATCACGTACACGCGGCGCGCTGCGGGCGAGCTGCGCACGCGCATCCGTCATGCGCTGGGCGAACGCGATCGGCCCGACCTCGCGCGCGAGCTCGACGGCGCGTGGATCTCGACCATCCACGGCTTCTGTCTGCGACTGCTGAAGGCGTATCCGTTCGCCGCCGGTCTCGACCCGCGCTTCCGCGAGCTCGACGAGAACCAGGGCGCCGTCATCCGCAGCGAGGCGTTCGCGCAGGCACTCGCCGAGTTCTGCGCCGACGGCGACGACGACCGGCTGCGCTTGCTTGCGACGTACGGCGCCGGCGGGCTGCGGCGGATGCTGACCGGCGTCTACGCGACGCTGCGCTCCGCGGGACGCGACTTGCGGCTCGACATCGGCGGACGTCCGGAGCTCGCCGAGCGGATCGAGGAGCTGCGGGAGGCGGCGCGCACGCTGGCGGCAGACGTCTCGGCGACGGATCTCCAGCGAGGCAACGCGCAGGAGCTGCTCGCGCTGCTCGACCGCGACGCTCGTCCCGACCGGCTGATGGAGCTCTCCGGCTTCCGCGCGAGCGGCGAGCGCGCGGCGTCGTACGAGGACGCGCGCCGCTTGGTCGAGCAGGCCGCGCTCGACGAAGCCGCCGCGCGCGACCGCGATCTGCTCCAGGAGCTTCTGACGCGTTTCGCAGCCGCATACGCCGAGGCGAAGGCGCGCGAATCCGCGCTCGACTTCGAGGATCTCCAGCTCGCCGCGCGCGACCTGTTGCGCGATCACGCAGAGATCCGCGAGCGCGAGTCGCTGCGGTTCCGCTCGATCATGGTCGACGAGTTCCAGGACACGAACCAGCTCCAGTGCGAGCTCGTCGATCTGCTGCGCGGGCCGGCGGCCGAGCTGTTCTTCGTCGGCGACGAGTTCCAGTCGATCTACGGCTTCCGTCACGCCGACGTGGGCGTCTTCCGCGAGCGGCGCGCGCAGGCCGAGCAGCTGCTGCCGCTGACGCAGAACTACCGCTCGCGGCCGGAGGTGCTCGCTGCGGTGAACGAGCTCTTCGGCGCGCACTTCGGCGACGAGTTCCAGCAGCTGCACGCGGCGGCCGAGTTCCCCGACCCGGTCTTCGGCCATCCGGTCGAGCTGCTCGTCACCGACAAGGCGAGCTACAAGGACACCGGCATCCACTGGCGCCGCGCCGAGGCGCGCGCGGTCGCGCGGCGCGTGCGCGAGCTCGTCGACGCGGGCGTCGCGTCCGCCGGGCGAGGTCGTGCTGCTGTTCGCGGCGGGCACGGACGCGGAGTGGTACGAGGACGAGCTGCGCAAGGCGGGTCTGCCGACGTACCGCGCGACCGGCAAGGGCTACTTCGGCCAGCAGCAGGTCGTCGATCTGCTCGGGTACCTGCGCCTGTTGCACAACCGCTACGACGACCGCGCACTGTTGACGGTGCTCGCGTCGCCGTTCGTCGGGCTCTCGAACGACGCGCTGGCGCTGCTCCGTCGCGCAGCGTCGAAGCGGCCGCTGTTCGCGGGGCTCGAGCGGACGCTGCCGCCCGGCCTCGACGAGCGGGACGAGCGGCTGCTGCTCGCGTTCCGGCAGCGGTTCGACCGGCTCGCCGCCGCGCTGCCGCGGCTGTCGCTCGAGCGGCTCTGCGAACGCGTCGTCAGCGAGCACGACTACGACCTCGCGGTGCTCGCGCGTCCGACGGCCGCCGCCGCTACGCGAATCTCCGCAAGCTCGCGCGGCTCGCGCGGTCGTACGAGGAGCTGCGCGGGCCCGACGTCGAGGGATTCGTCCGCTTCGTCGCCGAGCAGGAGGCCGTCGGCGCGCGCGAGCTCGAGGCGGTCGCGGAGGAGGAGGGAGCCGACGCGGTTCGCCTGCTCACGATCCACGCGGCGAAAGGGCTCGAGTTCAAGGTCGTGATCGTCGCCGACGCAGGCCGCGACAAGGCGCCGCCGTCGGCCGGACGAGATCCTCGCGCTCTCGGACGGCCGCTTCGGCTTCCGCGTTGCCGATCCGGCGACGTCGAAGCGCCGCGGCGCGTTCGACTACGAGGCCGTCAAGGACGCGCGGAGCGCCGAGGAGGAAGCGGAGAAGCTGCGGCTCTACTACGTCGCGATGACGCGCGCGAAGGAACGCCTGATCGTCTCCGGCTCCATTGATCGCGAGAAGACGGCCGACCGCTCGACGCCGATCGGCTGGGTGCTCGCGCGGCTCGAGGTCGGCGAGGAGCTCACGGCGAACGGCGACGGCCCCGTCGAGCTCGCGCGCGGCGACGCGCGCCTCGTCGTGCGCGTCGATCGCCACCGAGAGGGAGACTGGATCGAGGCTCCGGCCGCGGCCGTCGCGACGATCGAGCCCGGACAGCTTGCGTTGTTCGCCGCGACGGACGACGTCGCGTCCGCCGTGCTCGCTCCGGAGCTGCTGCCGCTCGTCGCGCCGCCGGAGCCGCCGCTGCATCGCGCGCGCCGGCTTTCGTTCACCGCGATCTCGACGTTCGAGCAGTGCTCGTACAAGTACTTCGCGTTGCGCGTCGCGGGGATGTCGGAGCGGCGGCCTGCCGGCCGCGGCCGTGACGGCGGGATGCTCGCAACGGAGATCGGCGACGCCGTGCACCGGCTGCTGGAGCAGGTCGACCTCGGCGCGCCGGCGATGCCCGACGTTGAGCAGGTGCGCGAGTGGTACCCGGCGGTGAACGACGACGAGGTCGAGCGGATCCGCGTGTTCGTCTCGTCGTACTGTGAGTCCGAGCTCGGGGCGCGAATCGCGTCGCTCGGCTCGGTCGAGAAGGAGCGCCACTTCACATTCGAGCACGACGGCGTGCTCGTGCACGGCTACCTCGACGCGCTGCGTCTCGACGGGACGCGCGCGCTCGTGCTCGACTACAAGACGAACGTGCTCGGCGATGCGTCGCCGGACGAGATCGTCGACTCGGACTACCGGCTCCAGCGGCTCGTCTACGCGCTCGCGTGCTTCCGCGCCGGCGCGGAGGAGGTCGAAGTCGTCTACCACTTCCTCGAACGGCCCGACGCGGTCTCTGCGACGACGTTCGGGCTCGCGCAGCTGCCGGAGCTCGAGGCTGAGCTCTCGGAGGCGATCGCGCGCATCAACGCGGGCGTGTTCGAGCCGACGCCGAGCGACTTCGCCTGCTCCGGCTGCCCCGCACTCGACCTCGTCTGTGCAGGGCCGCACCTGCGCGGCGGCGGCGATCCGTTCGGCGCGCCGCTCGCCGCCGTCGGCTGACGTCCGCGCCGCTACCTGGCCCGCACGGCCACGTCCCGGTGCCTGGCACCGGGCATGTCCGCGCGCGACAATGCCTCAACCGGACCGGCGTCTCGGGAGACGCGTAAGCGCGCGGCGTCGAGCGCTTCATCGTCCCGACTGGACATGCCCTGGTGCCTGGCACCGGACGTGTCCCGCGGCGACCACGGCTTCCGGGAAGATGAGCCGATGGCGAAGAGCTACGTCAAGGAAGCGCGGAAGCCCGTCGGGCGCCGACGCGATCGCATCCGCCCGATCATCGACCGGCTTGCGGAGGAGCACGCGGACGCGACGATCGCGCTCACGTTTTGCAACCCGCTCGAGCTGCTCGTCTCCGTGATGCTCTCCGCGCAGACGACGGACGTGAACGTAAACCGCGTGACGGCGACGCTGTTCCAGAAGTACCACCGTCCCGAGGACTATCTCGCGGTGCCGGCCGCGGAGCTCGAGCGCGACATCTTCGCGACCGGGTTCTATCGCCAGAAGACGAAGTCGCTGCGCGGCACGATGCGGATGCTGATCGACGACTTCGACGGCGAGGTGCCGCGCACGCTGCCGGAGCTCATCCGTCTGCCCGGCGTCGCGCGCAAGACCGCGAACGTCGTCTCGTCGGAGCTCGGCAATCCACAGGGCATCGTCGTCGACACGCACGTCCGCCGGCTTTCGCAACGGCTCGGGCTGACGCGGCAGGAGGATCCGGTGAAGATCGAGCGCGACCTCGTGAAGCTCGTGCCGCGCTCGGACTGGCCGCGGTTCCCGCACCTGCTGATCTGGCACGGGCGCCGCGTGTGCGACGCGCGTCGGCCGCGCTGCGAGGACTGCGTCATCGTCGACCTCTGCCCCTCGAGCCGTGTCTGACCGCAGTCGCAGCTTCGACGGAGCGGCGGTCGAGTACGAGCGACACCGGCCCGACTATCCGGAACAAGCCCTGCGCTGGGCCGCCGAACGGCTCGGACTCGGACCGGGCGCGCGCGTGCTCGACGTCGGCGCCGGGACGGGCAAGCTGACGCGTGGTCTGCTTGCGCTCGGCTTCGACGTTGTCGCCGTCGAGCCCGGCCTGCCGATGCTCGCGCAGCTACGCGCGCTCCTTCCGGAGGTGGACGCCCTCGACGGGCCGGCCGAGGCGATCCCGCTCGAGGACGCGAGCGTCGACGCGGCGGTGGCGGGTCAGGCATACCACTGGTTCGATCCGGCCCGGGCGGTTCCGGAGCTGCACCGCGTCGTGCGCCCCGGCGGCGGCGTCGCGCTGTTCTGGAACTGGTGGGACCTGCGCGATCCGCTTCAGGCCGAGCTCGGGGAGCTGCTCGGCACCGCGGGCGAGCGCGCGTTCGAGAACCTGCCGGGCGCGCCGTGGTTCCGGGAGCTCGACCGGACCGTGATCGAGAGCGTCAGCGAGACGACGCCGGACGACATCGTCGCGCGAGAAGCGACGACGAGCGCGATGCTCGTCGCGGAGCCGGCGGAGCGAGACCGGCTCCTCGCCGAAGTTCGCGCGATCGCGGCCCGCTACGGCGAGCGCATCAGGCTGCCGCAGCTGACGTACACGTTCGCGTTCGCGCGGCTCAGTTGACGGACGGGTCTTCCGGCATCCGCGCGACGAGCTCGTAGATGCCGCCCTTGCGGCGGAGCACGTCGGCCCACAGCTCGTCGGGTGCGTCCGTGAACGCGTCGTCGGGGAGCGCGGGCTCGACGATCCAGTCGTCGCGCTCGAGCTCGCCCTCGAGCTGCCCGGAGCCCCAGCCCGCGTAGCCGGCGAACACGCGCCGCCGCGTCGTCACCGGGACGACCTCGTCCGGATCGTCGAGCGAGGGAAAGCCGAGTGACCCGAACAGCGGCACCGCCGCGTCGTCGGCGTCGATGAACTCGCCGAGCACGAGCACCGCGTTCGGCTGCACCGGGCCGCCGACCCAGACCTGGTCGCCGTCGTCGACGAGCGGCTCGAGCAGCGGCACGAGCTCCGCGACCGGGTTCGGCGACGGACGGTTGAGCACGAGCCCGGCCGCGCCTTCGTCGTTGTGCTCGGTGACGAGCACGACAGCCCGCCAGAAGTTCGGGTCGAGAAGCGCCGGCGACGCGATCAGGAGCTGTCCCTGGAGCGAGTCCACTCGTACATTGTGGCTGCCGCGGTAGCATCGTGGCAGGCGATGAGGCTCGCCTCAAACCGCGGCTCCGCCGCTGATGGCCTCTGTGCACGCTTGGAGACCAACGAGGAGCCGTCGTGACCGAAGCCCTTTCCGAGACCCGATCGCTGCGGTCGCATCCGCGCCGGGCCGCGCGCCCCCGCCGGACGGACTACCGGTTGCTCCTCGCGGTCTGCGCTGGGGGTACCGCCGGAGGCGTCAGCCGCGCGGCGGTCGAAAAGGTGTTTCCGGTCGGCGTTCACGGCTGGCCGTGGGCGACGTTCGTCGTCAACGTCGTCGGGACGTTGCTTCTCGGGTACTTCGCAACGCGTCTCCAGGAGCGGCTGCCGCCCTCCACCTACAAGCGGCCGCTGCTCGGGACGGGCTTCTGCGGCGCGCTGACGACGTTCTCGACGTTTCAGATCGAAGTCCTCGAGCTCGTGCGGCACGATCGAGTGGGCCTTGCAATCGCGTACCTCGTCTCGAGCATCGTCGCCGGCCTCGCGGCGATTCACATCGCGACGGTCGTGTCCCGCCGCGCGAGGCTGCGATGAGCGTGTTCGCGTGGCTCGGCGTTGCCGGTCTCGGAGCGGTGGGCGCGCTCCTCCGCTTCGGGCTCGACGGACTCGTGCAGCGGAGCACGGCGGGTAACTTCCCGGTCGGCACGCTGGTCGTCAACGTGCTCGGCTCATTCTGTCTCGGCCTGCTCGTCGGGCTCTCCGTCGGCGGCGACGCGTTGCTGCTGGCGGGCACGGCGCTGCTCGGCTCGTTTACGACGTTCTCGACCTGGATGCTCGAGACCGAGCGTCTCGCCGAGGACGGCGAGGCGCGCCTCGCCGTTGGCAATCTCACGGTCGCCGTCGCGGCCGGCCTCGGTGCCGGCGCCGTCGGGTGGTTGATCGGCGGTCTGCTGTGAACGACGACTGCCTGAAACTGACGGTGTACTTCGGCGAGTCCGACCGTCTCGACGGGCGGCTCCTCTCGGACGAGCTCCTCGACGTATTCGAGCGCGCGGAGTTGCGGGCCTCGGTGCTGTTGCGCGCCGTCGAGGGGTTCGGCATCAAGCACACCCTCCGCTCGCAGCGGTTCCTCACGCTGTCGGAGGACCTGCCGCTCGTCGCGGTCGCTGTGGATGAGCGGACACGGATCGAGCGGATCCTGCCGGCGGTGACGGAGCTTGTCGGCGGCGGTCTCGTCACGTTGGAGCGCGCGCGGCTCGTGCACGACGCGATCGAGCCGGTTGCGCTGCCCGAGGAGTTGAACGAGGCGACGAAGCTCACGCTCTACCTCGGCCGGGACGAACGAGTGGGCAGCGCGCCTGCTCAGGTGCAGGTCGTCGAGCTGCTGCGGCAGTGCGGGCTCGCGGGCGCGACTGTCCTGCTCGGAGTGGACGGGACCGTGCACGGGCTGCGGCGCCGTGCGCGATTCTTCTCAGGGAACGCCGACGTCCCGCTGATGATCGTGAGCGTCGGTCCCGGTGCAGCGGTCGCGGCCGCGCTCGAGCGTCTCGACGGGTTGCTGACCGATCCGTTGCTCACCCTCGAGCGCGTTCGCGTCTGTAAGCGCGACGGCCGCCTGCTCGCGGCGCCGCGCCACCTGCCGGAGCGCGACGACGCGGGTCTCGGCATCTGGCAGAAGCTGATGGTGCACGCCGGTGAGCAGGCACGACACGACGGTCACCCGCTCTACGTGCAGCTGATTCGTCGGTTGCGGCAGGAAGGCGCGCGTGGTGCGACGGCCGTTCGCGGCATCTGGGGCTTCTCCGGCGACAGCCCACCGCACGGCGACCGGGTTCTCGCTGTTCGCCGCCGAGTGCCCGTCGTGACGACGATCGTCGACCGTCCCGACGAGATCCAGCGCTGGTTCGCGATCGTCGACGAGGTGACCGACGAGGCCGGACTCGTCACGAGCGAGATGGTCCCCGCGTTCCAGGCCGTGGCGCCGGAGGCTCGCGTCGGTGGCCTCCGTCTGGCGCGCCTGCGCTACTGACACGGCGGTCTCTCACGGCTATAGTGCGTCGGCTGTAGGCGCGATGAGGCTCGCGCACCGAACCGCGGCGTGGCCGCTGATGGCCTCTACCCACTGATCCGTCTTCAGGAGGTAGAGCAATGAGCGCCATCGCGGTAGCCGCACTTCTCGCAGTCACCATCGTGATCGCGTCGGCGGTCTCGATCGAGCTCGGTGTGTCGGTTGCGCTGATCGAGCTCTTCGCCGGCGTGCTCGTCGGCAATGCGTTTCATCTCGACGTTCCGAGCTGGCTGGCGTTCATCGGCACGTTTGCGGGCATCGTCCTCACGTTTCTCGCCGGGACCGAGGTAGACGTACCTCAGCTCAGGCGAGAGTGGCAGGCCTCGCTCTCGATCGGGCTCGTCTCCTTCTTCGCGCCGTTCGTCGTGGTCGGACTGGTCGTCTACTACGCGCTGGGCTGGGACCGGCAGCAGGCCGAGATCGCCGGCCTCGCGCTCTCGACGACGAGCCTCGCAGTCGTCTACGCCGTTCTCGTCGAGACGGGGCTGAGCAGCGAGCTCGTGGGCAAGCGGCTGATGTCTGCGACCTTCGTCACGGATATCGCCACGGTCACCGGGCTGACGGTGCTGTTCATCACGCCGACGATCTGGATCATCCCATTCGTGCTTGTGTCGCTGGCGATGATTGCCGGACTGCCCGCGCTCGCGACCGGGTTCTTCGGGCGCTACGGCAACCGCGTGATCGAGCCGGAGATCAAGCTCGTCTTCGCGTGCCTGTTCGTCTTGATGTGGCTCGGCGTGCGTGCGGACTCGCAGGCGGCGCTGCCCGTATTCATCCTCGGGCTCGTGATGTCGTCGTTCTACAACAAGCACCGGCTCGAGCAGGACCGCATGCGCGTCGTCGCGTTCGCGTTCCTGACGCCGTTCTTCTTTCTCAAGGGCGGGATGAACGTCTCCGTCGGCGCGCTGTGGGCGAACCTCGGCATTCTCGCGGTTCTGTTCGCGGCCAAGATGATTCCGAAACTCGGCGCCGTCTATCCGCTGGCGCGGCGTTACACGTCGCCGCACGCGACGTTCACGACGCTGCTGATGTCGACGGGCCTCACGTTCGGCACGATCACGTCGCTGTACGGGCTGACCGCGGGGATCATCGACCGCACGCAGTTCTCGCTCTTGATCGCGGTAGTCGTTCTCTCGGCGATCGTGCCGACGGTGATTGCGCAGCGCTTCTACAGCCCCGGCGCGTCGGGGCAGCTTGACCTGACGGCGCCGGTGCCTCCCGCCGCCGCGCAGGCGACGACGGGAGGCGATCCGAGCTAGCTAGCGGCCCGCGCCCGCGTGTGCGGGCGCCTTGGCGTGCGCGGGCGGATGCGCGTCGTGCTTCGCATCGATGCCGTCGGAGAGCTTGGCCCACCAGGCACGCGGCACCTGCTCCGGAACGTCGGGCCGCTTGCCCTTCTTGCCGCCCTTCACCCACTTGGCCCAGTCGTTGAAGCCGGCCTTCGGCTTCGGATCGGCGACGTTGCCGGGGATCCGGATGAATGCCGCGCAGACGCTGCGCGGGCGGATCTTGACGAAGACGCCGTCGCCTTCGCCTTGCGCCTGTCCGGTCCCGGGCATCGCGCTCGTGTTGCCCTCGACGGTCTTGATCGTTCCGTCGGGCATGGGCTGCACGACGAACCCGATGTGGTCGAGCGGCCCGCTGTCCCACTGGAAGCACACGAGGTCGCCGCGTCCGGGCGTCGTGACGATCCAGCCCTTCGACTTCGCGAGCTCGAAGCTTCGCTGGACTCCCGCCGAACGCTCCAGCTCGGCCAGCGGCCGTCCGGCTTCCTCGAAGCAGTAGTCGCAGAACGCGTCGCACCACGCCCAGCCTGTTCCGCCCAGGCTCGTCGCGTGCTGGTACTGCTTGACCCGCGGCCCGGTGTTCGCGCCGCCTTCCTCGTGCACGTGCATCGCTGCCTCACCGAGTGCAATCTCGAGAGCCCGCTCGCGCGCCAGCATCGCCTACCTCCTCCTTGTGCCCGGGGTCGGACGGGCGGTGACGCGAGCCGCAGGAATCGCGCCGACGTCCTACCAACGCCGGGCTCTCCGAAGTACGTGCGCGGGACTATGCCAGCTTCGGCGTGAGGGCGACAAGCAGGCCGCCGTCGTCGTCGTACGCAGGGAAGAAGTCCCCGATCACCTGCTTCGTGTGCCCGGCGCGGGTGCGGAGCTCGAGGGCCTCGTTGAGACGGCGCACGCCCCACTCGAGCGCGAGCTTCGCGGGGTTGCGCTCCTCCTCGAACCCGGCGAGACCGAGCCGGGCCACCAGCTCACTGCCGAGCAGGTCGGCCTCCGACCAGCCGGTGAGCTCGAACACGCCGCGCCCGGCGGCGAGGATCCGGCCCTCCTGGTCGCAGACGACAAAGCCTGTTCCAGGAGCCGGGTAATAGTCGTCCATCAGCTCGAAGAGGAAGCCGAAGCCGCAGTGATGGCACGCGACGGCTTCGTCGTAGAGCCCCTCCTTGCGATCGATGTCGACCGACCGCTCCTTGCAGTTCGGGCAGATGAAGTACGGCACTCGCCCAGGGTAGCGACGGCTCAGGCGCGCGGGCGTTCGTTGACGCGCGCCGTCCAGGCCTTGAGCCGCGGGTAGCCGGAGCCGAGCGGCTGGTGCTCGACGAGGATCCGGTGGAACAGCTCGTCGTCGCCCTCGGGAAGGCCGAGGACGGCGTACTTCAGGAAGGGGAATGCCATGCAATCGGCGACGCCGAACTCGTCGTAGAGGTACGGCCGGCCGGCGAGGAGCCCCTCGAAGCGGTCGAGCGCCGCGTGCATCTGCGCGCTGAACCGGTTGACGAGCGCCGCGTCCGGGTCGGTGCGCTCGAGCTCGGCGGCGATCAGGTTCGGCGGTCGTTTCCAGAGGCGGTTGAACCAGTCGACGAAGAGCGCGACCTCCGCGCGGCGTGCCTCGTCGGCGGGGTAGAGGGCCGGCTCGGGGAAGCGGCGCTCGAGGTGCTCGACGATCGCGGTCGAGTCGGCGATCGTCTCGTCGCCGTCGATGAGCACAGGAACGAGGTCCTGGCCGCTCACCGCTTCGACCGGCGAGCGGTCGGCGGGGTCGACGTCGATCCAGTCGATCTCGAGCCCCTTGTGTCCGGCCGCGAGCGCGACGCGCTCGACGTTGGTCGAGAACGGAATCCGGTAGACGCGCAGCGGCGGCATGCCACGATCGTACGCAGCCGGCACGAAGCTGTGACGCTCGCGTCACGGTTCTTCTGCGACGCTTCCAGAAGGGGGCCTCGCGCCCCCATTGGGGGGAAACGCTTTCGCTCCGGCGGGGCCGGGTCCGGTTCGGCAGGGCAGGGTGTGGTATCAACGGTGTGTGAGACCGTTCGTTCGGCGCATCGGGAGTGCGGTGATGGGGGCGCAGGCCGCCGGTTTCCTGTCGACGCCGCCCGGGCTCGACGGCGATCCGGGGCTCGGCATTCCCGGGTTCACCGGCGTGGCGCGGCCGCGCGAGTGGGATGCGGTCGAGTCCGCGAACGCGCCGGACCTGCGCGGCGACGAGGTGCACTTTGTCGCGGTCGACGACGCCGATCGCACGGTGATCGTGGACGAGGATGAACCGGACGGGAGCGTCGCCCCACTCGCCGACGCGATCGAGAAGCTGATCGACCCGCCCTATCGCGCCGTCGCTCGTCGCCAGGACGACGACGTCTGGGGCATCGGCGCTGTTCGCGCCGACGTGGTCGAGCTTCCGGCCGACATCAAGGGCGACACGATCGAGCTGACGTCAGTCGACGGCACGCGCGGGGCCCGCGTCGACGGCGACGAGTCGAACCTCGAGCTGCCGGCGCTCGAAGCGTTCGGCACGCGGCTCGACAGCGACTACGCAGTTCGTGCGGAACGGCTCACCGAGACGACCTGGGTCGTCGACGCCGACGCGCTCTAGACGTCGACGCGCTAAACGTCGACGGTCTGCGGGACCGCCGCGGCCTCTTCGGCCGCGAGGAACCGTTCCGCGTCGAGCGCCGCCATACAGCCGGAGCCTGCCGCGGTGACCGCCTGCCGGTACGTGTGATCCTGGACGTCGCCGGCCGCGAACACACCGGGGATGTTCGTCTCCGTCGACCCGGGCTTCGCGACGAGATAGCCCTCGTCGTCGTGGTCGAGCTGGTCGACGAACAACGCGGTGTTCGGGTCGTGGCCGATCGCGACGAAGACGCCGTCGGTACGGACTTCCCACGTCTCGTCGGTGCCGGGGTTGCGCAGCACGACGGCTTCGACGCACGTGTCGCCGATGATGTCGTCGACAACGGCGTTCGTCACGAACGCGATCTTCGGGTTCGCGCGGGCGCGGTCGAGCATGATCGGTGAGGCGCGGAACTCGTCCCGCCGGTGCACGAGTGTCACCTTCGACGCGTAGCGCGTGAGGAACGAGGCTTCCTCCATCGCCGTGTCGCCGCCGCCGACCACGATCAGCTCCTTCTCCTTGAAGAAGGCGCCGTCGCAGGTCGCGCAGGCCGACACGCCGCGGCCCTGGAAGTGGCGCTCGCCGTCAATCCCAAGCCAGCGCGCGCTCGCTCCGGTCGCAACGACGACCGCCTTCGCGCGGTACTCCTCGTTCTCGACCCAGACGCGGAACGGCCGCTCCGAGAAGTCGACGCGGGTCACTTCGTCGGTGACGAAATCGGTGCCGAACCGCTCCGCCTGCCGGCGGAACTCGGCCATCATCTCCGGCCCCATCACGCCGTCCGGGTAGCCGGGGTAGTTCTCCACATCGCTCGTGATCATCAGCTGGCCGCCCCAGTTGAAGCCCTCGATCACGAGCGGCTGCAGGTTCGCCCGCGCCGCATAGAGGGCTGCGGTGTACCCGGCGGGGCCGCCGCCGATGATGATCAGCTCGCGTACGTCGCTCATTCCGTTCCTTCCTCGGAAAACGTGTTCTGCCCTATTAAACGTTTCGGGCCGGAAGGACGTTCCCGACCGCTCCCATGGTAGAGACGAAGCCGGTCTAGGCGGCGTCGAGGGCGCGCGGGAGCGCCGGGGGAGGCTCGGCGGCGGCGAGCGGAACCTGCATGTCGCCGGCCTGCTCGAGCCTGGCGTCGAGCTTCTCGAGCCGCTTGTCGGCCTCGCCGTACTTTCCGTAGGCGTGCGTGAGGTGCTTGCCGACGAGCTCGAAGTCGTCCCGGAACCGGTCGAAGGTCGTCCGGAGCGCCCCGAGGTTCGCGATCACGTCCTGGGCGCTCCGCTCGATCTGGAGCCCCTTCAGCCCGAACGCGATCACCTGGAGATAGGCGACGAAGGTCGTCGCGGACACAGGGAACACGCGCCGGTCGTGCGCGTACGAGAGCAGCGCGCCGGTCTTGCCCGAGACGAGCTCGTAATAGACCGCCTCGGCCGGGACGTACATCAGCGCCCAGTCGTACGTGCCCTCGCCGGGGAGGATGTACTTCGACGCGATCGCGTCGATGTGCCCCTTCACGTCGCGCGCGAACGCCTTCTCGTGCAGCTGGCGGTCCGTGTCGGACTCGGCTGCGCACATGCGCTCGAAGTTGTCGAGCGGGAACTTCGCGTCGATCGGGACGAGTTGGTCGGCGCGGATGACCGCGTCGACGCGGTTGCCGCTCGCGAACGAGTACTGCACCTCGTACGCACTCGGCGGCAGCCTGTCGCGCAGGAGGTTCTCGAGCAGCAGCTCGCCGAACCCGCCGCGCGCCTTCGGGGGACGCAGCACCTGCTCGAGCCGGCCGAGGTCCTTGGCGGACGCAATCATCGCCTCCGTCGCCTTCGTCACCTCGCCGAGCCGCTCGTGGATCTGCGTTGTCGTCTTGCCCGCGGTCTCGAGGCGGCGGTCGACCTTCGTGTCGAGCTCGCCGAGCCGGCGGTCCATCGTCTCGACGACGGCGTCGAGACGCCGGTCGACGTCCGCATTGCGGGCGTTCAGCTCGGTGGACGTCTCCTCCCGCATCGCACCGAACTCGCCGCGGACGATCCGCGGCAGCACGATGAAAGCCGCCGCCAGCGCGAGCGACAGGAGGACCACGAGGAATACGAGCGCAACGGCCATTGAGCCGACGAACCGTAGAGAGGCCGTCGGACGGAGCCGGGAGCTACTGGTTCAGCGCGCTTTTGATCGCGGAGAGGAGCGTCGCCTCGTCGCCGCCGCTCTGCAGCGGCACGTACACGAGCTTCGAGCCGGATTTCCCGACGAGCACCGTCGGCGTCCCGGAGACCTTGTCCGCCTGCGCCTGCGCCGCGACGTTCGACGCCTGCTTCTTGACCGTGGACGACTTCCGGTCGGTGAGCAGCTGCTGCACCTTCAGTCCGGGGACGCTCGCAGCGGCCTTGCCGACCATCGCGTCGTTCAGCCAGCCCGTGTTCTCGGTGCCCTGGTTGTCGTAGAGGATCTGCGCGTAGTTGAAGGCGCGGTTCTGCTTCCCGGCCGCGAGCATCGCAGCCTGGCCGCGGAACGAGTCGGGACCGATGAACGCCCACGGCCGGACCTCGACCTGCACCTTCCCGGTGCGGACGTACTTCGGGATGATGTCCGGCATCACGGTCGTCTCGAATTCCTGGCAGATCGGGCACTGGAGATCGATGTACTCGACCATCTTCACCGGAGCGAACGCCGAGCCGAGGAAGAGACCCTTCTGCGGGATCCCCTTGAACATCGCCTGGACATCGGCCGCGCCGGGGAGGCCCGCCGCGACCGACCCGACGGCGGGCAGGTTCTTCGCCGCGTTCGAGCTCTTGCCGCCGGAGAAGACGATCACGCCGACGACGACCGCGACGATCACGAGGACGACGCCGGCCCCGATGCCGAGCACCTTCGGCGAGGCAGTGCGCGCGCCGTAACCGCCCGTCGAGCGGACGGGCGGCGGCTTCGTGGCCGCCGCGCGGCGCGCTTCTCTGCTCTTCTTGCCGCTAGCCATCGGCGGCAAGGGTAGCGGCCGATTCGGTCGAGTCGGCGGCTGCGAGGGCTAAGAATCCGATGAGGAGTACGAACCCCGTCAGGGCCAGGGTCGGGATCGTCATGTAGCCGAAGTAGTTGATCCATTTCACGGCGCAGCCGGCCCCTCCGATCTTGCACGCGTTCGGCTCGGTGATCACCTGGTTCTCGATCAGGATGTGGTAGACGGAGACGCAGGCTCCGATCACCGGGAACGGCAGCAGATAGCGCGCGAAACGGTTCTCTCCGTGCACCGCCGCGAACAGCGTCAGGATCGAAAGCGGGTACATGCAAATCCGCTGGAACCAGCACAGCTCGCAGGGAACGAACCCGGCGACCTGCGAGAGGAACAGGCTGCCGCCTGTCGCGATCGCGGCGACGACGAACGCGGCCCAGAGCTCGTAGCCCCAGAGGAACGAGCGCACCCATGCGAGCGGCCCGCGGACCCGGAAGAGCGCCAGCACGCCGATCACGATCATCGCGCCGGCGAGCACCTGGCCGACGACGCCGAGCACCGCGAGAAGGACGATCACATCGTGGGTCATCGGGCGCAACGATACGCTGGCCGCGCCGGGATGGCGAAACTGGTCAAACGCGCCCGACTTAAAATCGGGTGGCCCTCGGGCCTTGCGGGTTCGAGCCCCGCTCCCGGCACTGGCACCCCGCCTGCGGCGATCCGGCCGACTTCTCGTTAAGGGTTGAACTCGCGTCCGCGAACCCGGAGAATCACCCCGGGCGCGGCCACCACCGCAATTGGTCGCCGCGGGGGACTCTCGGAGGGGACACCCGAGGGCAATTGTCGTTAGGGGAGGAGAGAACGTGCAGGCGTTGAGAGATTTGGCACGCCGGAAACGGCGGGCTCCGATTGTCGGCGTCTTCGTGCTGGTGGTCGCGGTCGCGATCGTCGGCGCAGGATCCGCTGCGGGCAAGGCCCCGCAGTTCACCGCATCGGGACTGACTCCGGACTCGACGTTCAGCGGAGCGAAGTCCGACAGCGGCCAGCTGGCGCAGACCGATCCGACGCTGCTGGGGCAGTCGAGCTCGGCCCCGGTCAACGTGATGATCAAGTACGACTTCGACGCCACGGCGTCGTACAAGGGCGACGTCGCCGGGCTCGCGGCGACGAGCCCCGAGGTGACCGGCGTACCGCTGACCGACAACACCGCCGCCGTCAGCGCGTACGACAACTACACGAGCGGTGTCGCGAGCGACATCACGGCCGCCGTCGAAAACGCGGCTCCGTCGGTGCAGGTCACCCAGACGTTCCAGACCGTGTACGGCGGCGTCCAGGCACAGGTCCCGGCGAACTCGATCGGCGCGCTGCTCAACGTGCCCGGCGTCGCTGCGGTGCAGCGTGACACGCTCAACCAGCCGCTCGACGACAACACGTCGTTCATCGGCGCGACGACCGTCTGGCCGACGCTCGGCGGCTCGACGCTCGCGGGTAGCAACGTCGTTGTCGGCGTGCTCGACACCGGCGTCTGGCCCGAGAGCCCGTTCTTCGTGGCGAAGCCCGGTGAGCCGGCGCCGCCGCGGCCGCTCTCGGCGTATCACTGCGACTTCGGCGACGGCTTCGACGTCGGCGCATCTCGGACCGGCGTTCGCGTGCAACAACAAGCTCATCGGCGCGTACAACTTCACGCAGACCTACATGGCCAATGTCGGCTCGAACGGCCAGGAGTTCTGCAACAACGCGACGGACGCGTGCTCGGCCCGCGACTCCGAGGGTCACGGCACGCACACCTCGTCGACCGCCGCGGGCGACTGCGTCACGTCGGCGGTGCTCTACGGCGTCGAGCGTGGCCCCGTCTGCGGGATCGCACCGGGCGCGCACGTGATCATGTACCGCGTCTGCCTCGCGCAGGGCTGCTTCTCGCTCCGACTCGGTCGCGGCGGTGCAGCAGGCGATCGCCGACGGCGTGAACGTCATCAACTTCTCGATCTCGGGCGGTGCGCAGCCGTACAGCGACCCGGTCGAGCTCGCGTTCCTCGATGCGACGAACGCGGGGATCTCGGTCAACGCGGCGGCCGGTAACAGCGGCCCCGGTGCGGCAACGGCGGATCACGGCGGCCCGTGGGTGACCACGGTCGGCGCGTCGACCGGCCCGCGCGCGTTCCAGTCGACGCTGCACCTCACCGCCGACGGCGGCGCGAGCTTCGACGTGACGGGCGTCACGCTCACCAACGGCATCACGCACGCCGACTCCGGTCGTGCTCGCGCAGAGCCTCCCGGGTGAGGATGCGCTCTGCCAGTCGACGCTGGCCGCGGGAACCGCGACCGGCAAGATCGTCATGTGCCAGCGCGGCACGAACGGCCGCATCGACAAGGGCCGTCGCGTCCTCGCGGGCGGTGCGGTCGGAATGATCCTCTACAACCCGGCCAAGCAGGACACCGAGACGGACAACCACTACCTGCCGGCGATCCACGTCGACGGTCCGACCGACGGCGCTCCTGGCGTTCGTCAACGGCCACACGAACGTGATGGCGACGTGGGCGCAGGGCGCTCCGACGCCGGCGCAGTCCGACATGATGGCGTCGTTCTCGTCGCGCGGCCCGCGCGGCGACTGGATCAAGCCGGACGTCGTCGCTCCGGGAGTCCAGGTCCTCGCGGGCACGACGCCGCAGCCGGACCAGACGACGGCCGACAACGGCCCGCCCGGCAACCTGTTCATGGCGATCGCGGGCACCTCGATGGCGACGCCGCACGCGGCCGGTGTCTCGGCCCTCGTGAAGGCCGCGCATCCGGACTGGTCGCCGGAGGAGATCAAGTCGGCGCTGATGACGTCGTCCGTGCAGAGCGTCGTCAAGGAGGACGGCGTCACACCGGCGAGCGTCTTCGACGACGGGGCCGGCTCGATCCGCGCTGACCGCGCGGTCAACCCGACGCTCGTCTTCAACGAGACGTACGCGGACTTCGTCGCCGCGGGCTCCGACCCGCTGCACCGCATCGACCTGAACATCCCGAGCATCGACGCAACGACGATGTCCGGTCAGATCACGACGCAGCGGACGGCGACCAACGTCTCCGGACAAGAAGGTCAAACATGGATGTCCAGATCACGCGAGCCGGCAGGCGTCGACATCACGGTCGGCGACGAAGCAACAACGAACCTCACGTCCCGAAGGACGGGACGCTCACGTTCCCGATCAGATCAGCGCCCCGTTCGTCGCCAACGGCCAGTACGAGGCGCCGGATCACGCTCGTCCCCGAGGCGGGCGGCAACAACGTCACGATCCCGGTCGCGTTCGTGAAGAAGCAGGGCAGCGTCTCGCTGGCGAACACGTGCAGCCCGACGACCTTCCAGGCGAAGGTCGGGACGATCGCACTGCACCGTGACCGCGGCGAACCTCGGCAGCACGACGTCGAACGTCGCGCTGAACGTGGTCGGGAGGCGACAAGAAGTCGCCGCTCCAGTACAAGAACGTCGGCCTGCCGGGCTCCGTGATCGGATCCGGTGACGGCGTGCAGTGGAGCGGCCCGCTCTCGCCGACGGTTCCGCCGCAGGTGACCGGCGTGACACTCGGCTCGTCTCCGGCGGGTGGCTATCTGCCGCTGTCGCTGTTCGGGATCGCGCCGATCGCCGGAGTCGGCGACGACACGATCACGAACTTCAACGTGCCGACGTTCTACTACGGCGGTGAGGCATACACGCGCCTCGGCGTCGTCTCGAACGGGTATCTCGTGCTGGGCGGTGGGGACTCGGGCGACATCGTCTTCACGCCGCAGCACTTCCCGAACGCGGCACGTCCGAACAACGCCATCGCGC
This sequence comes from uncultured Actinomycetes bacterium, assembly GCA_963718385.1. GTDB lineage: Bacteria > Actinomycetota > Thermoleophilia > Gaiellales > Gaiellaceae > Palsa-739. Next base: position 716,901 of record CAVQZE010000003.1, on the reverse strand, counting down.
CGCTCTGGACCGATCTCAACCCGGCAGGGGCGGGAGCGATCCGCATCGGCACCCTTACGGACGGCAGCAACACCTGGATCGTCGTCGATTGGCAGAGGGTGAAGAACTTCGGCAATGCGACGACGCACTCGTTCGAGGTGTGGATGAGGGTCGCGAGCGGCGGTGCCGGAACAGGCCCGTCGAGCGAGGACGTCTCGATCACGTACGGCACCGGCTTGGATGCCGGAAACGCCGGATCGGGCGATCCGGACTCGGGTCAGAACTGGGGCGCCGAGAACCGCGACGGCTCGAGCGGGGCGAACATCGCCTCGGCTCCGGCCGACGGTTCGCAGTACCAGGTGCACACCACGCCGCCGACCGCAGGTGGGTCTGTGACGGTGCCGTTCGACATCACGGCGAAGAAGAACGGCGACGGGATCTGGTCGTCGATCGCATCGCTGACGTCGAACACGACGGCTGGCACGACGCAGGTCGTGCAGACGCTCACGGTCACTCCGTAGCGTCGATGCATCACGGGTTGGGGGTCGCTCGCGCGGCCCCCAACCCGGCTTCCGGCCGCGATGCGAACATCCGCACATGGACGCTCGCGTAACAAACCTCGTCGACACCGGACGCGCGACGTCCGCGGGGTACGGCCGGCACGCGGGCTCGCAGCTCGCGGCGGGGCTCGCGTACCGCGTGCTGTTCTCGCTCGTGCCGCTGCTCGCGCTCGTCGTCTCGGTGCTCGATCTCGTGCTCCCCGACGATGCGCGGACGGACATCCTGCACTGGATCTTCAAAGCCGTGCCGGGGACGGCATTGGAATCCGCAATCGACAAGTCGGCCGCGAATCCGGGCGCAACCGCACCGGTCGTCACCGTGATCGCGATTGTCGGACTGCTCTGGGCGGCGACGGGGATGATGTCCGCGATCCGGACGGCGTTCCGCGTGATCTGGGAGCGTCCGGGCCAGAGGTACGTGCGCGGGAAGCTCCGCGACCTGCTGCTCGTGGGGCTGACGGCGGTCCTGATCCTCGTGGCCTTCGGCGTGTCGCTCGCCGCGCAGATCGTCGCCCAGGCGGGAAAGAGCGTCTCGGATGCCGTCGGCTGGACCGGCGGCGCGGGCGTGTTCGGAACGCTTGTCGAGCTCGCGAGCGGGCTCGCGATCGCGGTGGCCGCGTTTCTCGTCCTCTACACGGTTGTTCCTCCGGTGCGCGAGCGATTCGGGCTGATCTGGCCGAGCGCGCTGCTGGCCGCTGTCGCCGTCGAGGTGCTGATCCGCGGCTTCGCGTTCTATGTCACGAACTTCTCGAGCTACAACAAGATCTACGGGTCGCTCGGGATCCTCTTCGTCTTCCTGTTCCTCGTCTATCTGCTCGCGATGATCCTGCTGCTCGGTGCCGAGCTGATCGTCGCGCGCCGGTAGGGTCCATTCCGTGGAGTCGCTGCTCCGGATCGCGGAGGAGCTCGAGCGCCGGGACGACGACGCGGCGTCCGCGCTGCGCGAGCTCGACGAGCTCCGCGCCGAGGTCGAGGAGACGCGCGTCCACGCGACGGCGGTCACGGCGTTCCTCGCGGCGTATCCGGACGCGCTGGCTGCGCGGCGGGACGAAGAGCATGCCGCGGACGAGTCGCGCGCGCGTGCGGCCGGCGTCGTCGCGGAGGCGGAGGCCGCGCTCGCCGAGGCGGAGAAGCGCGGTCGCGACGACGTGAAGCTCGCGGCGGCGCGCGCCGCACAGCACGCGCGCGACGCGCTGCGCGACGCCGACCTCCGCGTCGAGCGCGCGCACGCCGAGCGCGCGCGGCTGGAGACGCAGCACACGACGCAGACCGCCGAGTCCGCGGCACTCGAAGGCCGCGCCGCCGAGCTCGGCGCGCGCCTCGCCGCGATCCCGCGCGCCGCGACCGAGCCGCCGCGCCCCGGGCTCGAAGGCGTCCTCGAATGGTGCTCCCGCGCCCGCGGCGCGCTGCTCGTCGCCCACGCCGGCCTCGACGTCGAGCGCGACAAGATCGCCCGCGAGGCGAGCGAGCTCGCCGCCCTCCGCGAGCGGCTCTCCTCGTAGCGGCCTACACTCCGCCCGTGGCCCGGCTGGAGGCATCGCCACTCGATCAGCCGCTCGAATGGGACTCGCCGCTCTTCCTGATGGCGCGGGCGCAATTCGAGCAGGCGCTTCCGTACGCGGACATCTCGCCGATGGTCGCGGAGCGGCTCAAGTTCCCGGAGCGCGCGCTGCTCGTGAGCGTGCCGCTGCGGCTCGACGACGGCACGACCAAGGTCTTCCCTGCCTACCGCGTCCAGCACTCGAGCGTGCTCGGGCCGACGAAGGGCGGCATCCGCTACGACCCCGAGGTCTCGCTCGGCGAGTGCGCTGCGCTCGCAATGTGGATGACGTGGAAGTGCGCGCTCGTGCGCCTGCCGTACGGCGGCGCGAAGGGCGGTATCCGCTGCGATCCGCGCGCGATGTCGCGTCCCGAGCTCGAACGGCTGACGCGGCGCTTCACGTCGGAGCTCGTCGACGTGATCGGCCCGCAGATGGACATCCCGGCTCCCGACATGGCGACGAACGAGCAGACGATGGCGTGGATGATGGACACGTACTCGATGCTCGTCGGCCACGCGGTGCCGGAGGTCGTGACCGGGAAGCCGATCTCGATCGGCGGCTCCATCTTCCGCCGCGAGGCGACCGGTGCCGGCGTCGTGATGTGCGCGGAGGGCGCATGCGGCCGGCTTGGGAAGCAGCTTTCCGACCAGCGATGCGTCGTGCAGGGCTTCGGCAACGTCGGCGGCGTCGCAGCGTCAGAGCTGCACGAGCGCGGCGCGACCGTGATCGCGGTCTCCGACATCTCCGGCGGCGTGCTCTCGTCGGACGGGCTCGACATTCCGGAGCTGCATGCGTACGTCGCCGAGCACGGCTCGCTCGCGGGATACGAAACCGGCGTGACGCGGATCTCCAACGAGCAATTGCTCGAGCTTCCGTGCGACGTGTTGTTCGTCGCGGCGCGCGAAGATCAGCTCACGAGCGAGAACGCGGGCCGCGTCGAGGCGAAGCTGATCGTCGAGGGGGCGAACGGCCCGACGACGCTCGAGGCCGACGCGATCTTCGCCGAGCGCGGGATCCCGGTCGTCCCCGACATCCTCGCCAACGCCGGCGGCGTCACCGTGTCGTACTTCGAGTGGGTGCAGGATCTCGGCCGGCTGTTCTGGGACCGCGACGAGATTCGCACGCGGCTCGCCGAGAAGATGACCGATGCGTTCGACCGCGTCTGGTCGGTGTCGGAGGAGAAGGGCATCCACCTGCGGCCCGCAGCGATGGTCGCGGCGATCCGGGAGGTGGCCGCCGCCCTCGAGGCGCGCGGCCTCTATCCGTGAGCGGGCAGACCGTCCGCGACGCGATGGTGCCGGAGCCGACGACGCTCGGCGTCGGCGCGACTGCGCAGGACGCGGCCGCGCTTCTGGCCGACAGCGACGACATGCGCGCGATCTTCGTCTCGGCCGACGACGGCCGGCTCGTCGGCGTGATCACGCGCAAGACGCTTGTGCGTGAGGTCGTCGCCGCGGGACTCGACCCGACGTCGGTGCGGCTCGACGCGATCGCCGAGGAGCCGCTGAACACGCTCGACGCTGGGCTCGCGCTCGACGACGCGTTCCGGTTCCTCGAAGAAGGTGATCTCGAACGCGTCCCGGTCGTCGAGGACGGCCGGCTCGTCGGCGTGCTCTCCCGTTCCGTCGTGCAGCGGCGACTCGCGGAGGACGAGCCGCCCGACGACGGCGACGCGGAAGATCCGGGCGCGGTCGTTCTTTAGTCGTGTCCCTCAGAGCCACGTCCTGGTGCCTGGCACCGGACGTGGCCGTTCGAGACGGTGTCTGTCCGCGACAGGGCGCTGCCAATCGCTGTGGCTTAACCGGTTCTCCGGGGCGGCCCGTCTCTGCGAGCCATGTCCTGGTGCCTGGCACCGGACGTGGCCGCTCGGGTCTAGCAGCAGGTGTACGCGCCGGGCGGTGCCGCGCCTTCGACGGGCGCCGGCAGCTCCGCTGCGGCGAGCGCAGCGCCGTCGAGGATGTCGCGTTCGCTCACGTCGACCGCGTCGAGCGCGAAGAAGTCGAGGATCTCCGTCAGGATCACCGCGCCCGCGACGATCACCGGCGCGCGTCCCGGATCGAGCGCGGGTACGTCGCACCGTTCTGCGAGCGGCAGCGCCGCGAGCCGCGACAGCTGCGTCCGCGCCGCCGCCGTCGCGAGCCGGTGGCCGTCGACGCGCTCGCGGTCGTAGTGCGCCAGACCGAGGTCGAGTGCGGCGAGTGTCGTCGCGGTTCCTGCGACGGCGACCGCGGACGTCGTGGTCGCGCGCACCGCGCCGGGCACGCGCTCCGCGAGCAGCGCGCGCACGGCATCCGCGCACGCTGCGAGCTCGGCCGCCGCCGGCGGGTCGGACGCGAGAAACCGCTCCGTGTGCCGCACTGCGCCGAGCTGGAAGCTCGCGTGGAACGCGTCGAGAATCAGCTCCGTCGAGCCGCCGCCGATGTCGATCACGAGCGTTCCCGCCGCAAGCTCGCGCCCGGACGCGACGCCGCGCCGCGTCAGCAGCGCCTCGTCGTCGCCGGCGAGCAGCCGCGTCGCGAAGCCGTAGCTCCACTCGATCTCGCCGAGAAACGCCTCGCCGTTCTCCGCGTCGCGCACCGCGCTCGTCGCGATCGCGAGCGTCCGCTCCGCGCCGAGCGACTCCAGCGTCCGCCGGTAGTCGGACAGCGCGTTGCGCACGCGCGCGACGGGAGCGGGGAGGAGGCGCCGGCGCGTGTCGACGCTCTCGCCGAGCCGCGTGATCCGCGTTTCGCGGTGCACCTCGGTCAGGCGGCCGTCGACGACGTCGGCAACGAGCAGCCGCGTCGTGTTCGACCCGAGGTCGACCGCCGCGACTCTCACCCGCGCGGCAGGAAGAACGCGACGCGCCGGAACATGCCCTGCACCTCGTCGAGCGCATTGCGGAGCACCTGCAGCCGCGCGAGCGAGACGCGCAGCCGCGCGACGGCCTCGTCGAGCCGGCGCATGTCGCCGGCGGACTCCGCCTTGCTCGCGAGCATGTCGGCCGCGAGCGTGAGGTGGTCGAGCTCCTTGTAGAGCTGGCGGCGCAGCCGCTTGAACCCGCGCCACGTGTGGCTGACCCGCACGACGAGCCGCCCCGCCGCGATCCCGACAGCGACGAAGCTTGCGATCAACGCCCCGTAGATGAGCCATTCGTACATGTCTCCGGATCGTAACGGCCGCCGAACCGGTGCTACGATTCGGGCTGCGTCGCGGGGTGGAGCAGCCAGGTAGCTCGCCGGGCTCATAACCCGGAGGTCGCAGGTTCAAATCCTGCCCCCGCTATAAGTTCCGTCCTTCGTTCGACTTGCGCTCGGCCGCGATCCTTTCGGGGCTCCACTTGCTCCAGCCGTGGAAGTGCGACAGGTCGCCGGCGTCCCACGCCTCGCGCAACCCCGGCGTGCTCAGGTCCCAGTCCGGGCGGATCTCCTGCGTCGCGGCGCGGAGATCGCGGCGCAGGTCCTCCACCGACGGCCTGCCCCAGAACCAGTAGCCGTTGTAGATGCTGTGCACGACGAGCCCCGGCTTGAGCACGAGGGTGTACGGGATCATCGGGTTGTGCTCGGCGTCCGTGTACTCCTGGATGTCGAGGTCCTGCTGAACCGTGCGCTCCGGATCCGAGAGGAACGGCCACTGCGCGCCGACCGATGAGCGGAACTCCTGGCTCGTGTGATGGTCGTCGGTCGAGATCGTGGCGACCTTCGTGTACGCGACCGCGATCTGCGGGTAGAACGCGGCGAGCTGCAGATGCTGCTGGTGCTCCTTCGGACAGTAGTGGCCGCGCGCCAGCGTGAGGATGAGCGGATCGTCGCCCTGCAGCTCGCTGAGCTTGCGCATCGTCTTCGTGTGGTCGGGCAGCTCGTAGTCGGGGAACGTCGCTCCTGGGACGATGTCGGGACGCATGGTTCGACTCCTTCGTCGCGGTTCAGCGGTCGATCATGCGCTGATTCTGCTCGCTGTACCGATCACCGTGCGCCGTGATGGCCGACGCGGCCGAGTCGATCTCCTCCAGATCGGCGGACGTGAGCTCGAGGTCGGCCGCGGCGAGGTTCTCCTCGAGGCGGTGCAGCTTCGTCGTGCCGGGGATCGGCACCATCCACGGCTTCTGCGCCAGCACCCACGCGAGCGCGATCTGCGCCGGCGTTGCGCCCTTCTGCTCCGCGACCTGCTCGAGCAGGTCGACGAATGCGCGGTTCGCCGCGCGCGCGTCGGCGTCGAATCGGGGGACCGTGTTGCGGAAGTCGGTGTCGCCGAACGTCGTGTTCTCGTCGATCTTCCCGGTCAGGAAGCCCTTGCCGAGCGGGCTGAACGGCACGAACCCGATTCCGAGCTCCTCGAGCGTCGGCAGGATCGCGTCCTCGGGCTCGCGCCACCACAGCGAGTACTCGCTCTGCAGCGCGGCGACGGGCTGGACGGCGTGCGCGCGGCGGATCGTCTGGACGCCCGCCTCGGAGAGACCGAAGTGCTTGACCTTGCCCGCCTGGATCAGCTCCTTCACCGCGCCGGCGACGTCCTCGATCGGCACCTGCGGGTCGACGCGGTGCTGGTAGAGGAGGTCGATCGAGTCCGTGCGGAGCCGCTGCAGCGACGCGTCGACGCTGCGCTTGATCGTCTCCGGGCGGCTGTCGAGGCCGCCGCGGTCCTGGTTGTCGAAGTCGAAGCCGAACTTCGTCGCGATCACGACCTGGTCGCGAACGGGCTCGAGCGCCTCGCCGACGAGCTCCTCGTTCGCGAACGGCCCGTAGATCTGCGCCGTGTCGAAGAACGTGACGCCGCGCTCGACCGCCGCGCGCGTCAGGGCGATCATCTCGTCCCGGTCCGGAATCGGCAGGTAGCTCTGGCTCATGCCCATGCAGCCGAGGCCGAGGGCAGAGACTTCGAGGGTGCCGAGTTTGCGCGTTTCCATGTGTGTCTCCTTGGTGGTCAGGGTTCGATCAGTACCTTGATCGCCTCGCGCTCGTTCATCGCGCGATAGCCGTCCGGCACGCCGTCGATGTCGGTGATGCGGTCGAAGACGCGGCCGGGCTCGATCCGGCCCTCGAGGACGTCGGGCAGCAGCTCCTCGATGTAGGCGCGTGCGGGAGCCGGGCCGCCGGCGATCGTGACGTTGGCGAAGAAGGTTTTGAATGTGGTCGGGAGCGCCTCGTGCTGCGGGACGCCGACGCGGCCGATCGCGCCGCCCGGGCGGACGATGCCGAGCGCGGTCTCGACCGACTGGTCGTGTCCGACGCACTCGAGCACGGAGTGCGCACCGAAACCGCCGGTCAGCTCGAGGACGCGCGCGACTGCCTCGTCGCCGCGCTCGCTGACGACGTCCGTCGCGCCGAATTCCTGCGCCAGCGCGATCCGGTCGGGATGACGGCCGAGGACGATGATCCGTTCGGCGCCCAGGCGTTTGGCAGCGATGACTCCGCAGAGCCCGACCGCGCCGTCGCCGACGACGGCCACGGTGTTTCCGGGCGCGACGTTCGCGGAGAGGGCTGCGTGGTGGCCCGTTCCCATCACGTCGGACAACGTCAGCAGCGACGGCATCAGCGCGTCGTCCTCGCCGATGGGCAGTACGACGAGCGTGCCGTCAGCCTGCGGAACGCGCACGGCCTCGCCCTGGCCGCCGTCGACGTCGTCGGCTCCGTACCGGCCGCCGTGGAGGCAGGACGTGTGGAGCCCCTCGCGGCAGAAGACGCAGGTCCCGTCGGAGTAGAGAAACGGCGCGACGACGACGTCGCCGGCCTTGACGGTGCGCACGTCCGCGCCGACGGCGTCGACGATGCCGATGAACTCGTGTCCCATCCGGCGGCCGGTCTCGCTGTGCTCCATTCCGTTGTACGGCCAGAGGTCGCTGCCGCAGATCGCGGCGCGGGTGACCCGGACGAGCGCGTCGGTCGGCTCGATCAGGTGGGCGTCGGGGACGTTCTCGATCCGGACGTCGCCGGCGCCGAACATGATTGTCGCTCGCATGACGGCCACTGAATCACAGCCCGGCGCGGCGTGACCGACCCTGTTGATCCAGGTACCGGCAGGCCCCCTCACGGCGGCCGGGGCGGCGGTACGCTCGGCGATATGGACGCAAGAAACGAGGTTCGCGAGTTCCTGACCTCACGGCGGGCGAAGCTCACGCCGGAGCAGGCGGGGCTGCGCACCTACGGCGGGACGCGCCGCGTGCCGGGGCTGCGCCGCGAGGAGGTCGCAATGCTCGCCGGTGTCAGCGTCGACTACTACACGCGACTCGAGCGCGGCAATCTCAGCGGCGTCTCCGAGACGGTTCTCGAGTCGCTCGTCCGCGCGCTCCAGTTGGACGACGCCGAACGCGCACATCTCTTCGACCTCGCGCGCGCGACGCAGACGGTGTCGCGCACGCGCCGCCGCCCGGCACCGAAGCAGGTGCGGCCGAGCGTGCAGCGGATGCTCGACGCGATGACCGGCGCGCCCGCGTTCGTGCGGAACGGGCGCATGGACATCCTCGCCGCCAACCGGCTCGGCTTTGCGCTCTACTCCGAGATGTTCGCCGATCCGCGCCGGCCCGCGAACACGGCCCGGTTCGTCTACCTCGACCCACGCGCGCCGGCCTTCTACGTCGACTGGGACAAGGTCGCGACCGACTCGGTCGCGATCCTCCGTTCCGAAGCCGGGCGGAATCCGTACGACCGCGACCTCTCCGATCTCGTCGGCGAGCTGTCGACGCAGAGCGAGCTGTTCCGCACCCGGTGGGCCGCGCACAACGTGCGCTCCCACGACACCGGCAGCAAGCGATTCCATCATCCGGTCGTCGGCGACCTGAACCTGACGTACGAGACGATGACGCTCGTCGCCGACACGGAGCTGACGATGTTCGTCTACACCGCCGAGGTCGGCTCGAAGTCCGAGGAGGCGCTGAACCTCCTCGCGAGCTGGACCGCGACACTCGAACCCGACAAGGAGACGATCGATGCAGATCACGCGCAGCAGCATTGACACGATGGCCGGGCCGGACGACCGGTTCACCGGCACGGTCTACATCGACGCGGTCGCGGCGCCCTCGGGCACCTCGCAGGTGATGGCGAGCAACGTGCACTTCACGCCCGGCGCGCGCACCGCGTGGCACACGCATCCGAACGGCCAGACGATCTTCGTCCTCGAAGGCGTCGGCCACGCGCAGCGGCGCGGCGGCCCCGTCGAGGTGATCCGCCCCGGCGACAGCGTGTTCTTCGAGCCGGGGGAAGAGCACTGGCACGGCGCCGCGGCAACGCGGTTCATGCTGCACCTCGCGATCGTCCAGGTCGACGACGAGGGAAACTCCGCGACGTGGCTCGATCACGTCACCGACGCGGAGTACGCGGCTGCGCCCGCGCTTGACGGCTGACTTCGTCCCCGGAGTGACGACGTTTACCGGAGCGCCTATTCTCCATTCGAGAGCGTGGCGATGCGTACGCCGTCCGACAGTCCGGTTCTGCACCGCTGGGGCGAGTACCGGCAGGGACGGCGACGGCGCGGCGTGCCGTGGTGGGTGTGGACAGCACTCGTCGCCGCGGTCATCGTCGCGCTCGGCGTTGCATCGTGGCTCGGCTCGGGCACGCACCCGTGGCGGCCGCCGAGCGGCGTCCCGCGCTTCGTGTCGTGCAACTACTACGGCGAGCTCTCGGGGGCGTGGTGCACGCAGCTGGCCGTTCCAGAGGATCCGCTGAGGCCGAAGGGACGGGCGATCTCGCTTCATATCGTCGTCGTGCCCGCGACGAGGCGGCCGGCGATGGGCGCGCTCTTTTATCTCGAGGGCGGACCGGGCGGCGCGGAAGCCGATTCGGCGATTCGCGTGAACCGGCTCTTCGCGGAAGTCGGGCGCGACCGTGACCTCGTAATCGTCGACCAGCGCGGCAGCGGTGCGTCGAGCCGGCTCGCGTGCCCCGACGAGAGGGTGCCCGCCCGTGACGCCGCGGCCGTGACCGCGTACCTCAGCCGCTGCTTCGCGGGTCTTCGCCGCGATCCGAGGCTGTACACGTCGAGCGTCGCCGCCGCCGACCTCGAGCGCGTCCGGCGCACGCTCGGCTACGGGAAGATCGACGTCTACGGCACGTCGTACGGAGCGACGCTGGCGCAGGTGTATCTCCGGCGCTACGCGCGCTCGGTGCGAAGCGTCGTTCTCGACGGCGGCTCGCTTCCCGGTGTGCGGATCTACGACGCGTCCGCGCGCAATGCGGAGCGCGCACTCGACGCCGAGCTCGCGCGCTGCGCGGCGGCGACCGCCTGCCGTCGCGCGTTCCCGCATCCGCGGCGGGAGCTCGACGCGATCCTCGCGCGTCCGCCGCGACGCGTCGCCGTTCAGGCCGGCACGTTTCTCCTCGGGCGCGACGAGATCGCGTGGACGATCTCCGCGCTCTCGGCCACGCCCGAGGGCGCGGCTGAGATCCCGTACCTCGTCGACGCCGCCGAGCACGGCGACTATCTCCCGCTCGGCCGCGTGTACGGCGACGAGGTAGGACCGAGCCTCGACACGCGGGCGCGGCTTGCGATGTTCTGGGAGATCCTCTGCTCGGAGCCGTGGGCCAGGCTCGACCCGGCCGCGACCACTGCCGGCAGCTATCTCTCCGCGGCGGCCGTCGACCGCGCGCGCCTGTTCCAACGAGCATGCCGCGTCGTTCCGAAGGGCCGCGTGCCGGCGAACATGGGCTCGCCTTCGGTCGCGCGCACGCCGGTTCTGCTGCTCGCCGGCGGCGACGACCCGCTCGACCCGGTCGCGAACCTCCGCGGCTGGCGCCGCGCATTCCCGAACGGACGGCTCGTGGTCGTGCCGGGGGCGGGTCACGGCGTGATCGGCGACGGCTGCGTGTCGACCCTGGTCGCGCGGTTTGTCGCCCGCGCGAGCGCCGCCGGTCTCGACACCGCGTGCGTGCGCCGGTTCGCCTTGCCGCCGTTCGTCACCGGCTAGTCGGGTAGCGTCCCCGTCATGGCCGACGAGAAGACGCCCGAGGAGACACCCGCCGCGAAGCCCGATCACGAGCCGCCCGCGGGAGCGGAGACGTCCGCGACATGGACCGGCGGCGCCGCGCCGATCGCCTACACCGCGCGCGCGAACTGGCTCGTGCTGCGCAAGAACGAGAAGCCGGCCGCGGAGATCTTCTCCGTCTCGTACGTCGCCGAAGGTGGCGACTCCGACCGGCCGGTGATGTTCGTCTTCAACGGCGGGCCGGGCGCGTCGTCCGCGTTTCTGCATCTCGGCGCTGTCGGCCCGCAGCGCGTCGCGTTCCCCGCAGACGGCTCGCTGCCCGAGATGCCGCCGCGGCTCGTGCAGAACGACGAGTCGTGGCTCGCGTTCGCCGACCTCGTTTTCGTCGACCCCGTCGGTACCGGCTTCAGCCGCGTGATCGAGAACGACGCGAAGGACGACAAGGACAAGAAGCCCGATGCGACGGATCCGAAGGAGTACTTCGGGCAGAAGCGGGACCTCGAGTCGCTGTGCGAGTTCATGGGACGCTGGCTCTCGGTCAACGGCCGCTGGGGCTCGCCGATCTTCATCGCGGGCGAGAGCTACGGCGGCTATCGCGTCGGCCGTTTGGTGCGCATGCTCCAGGAGAACGCGGGCATTGGTCTGAACGGCGCGATCCTGATCTCACCGGCCCTCGAGATCGCGTCGCTCGCGCCGACCGACTACGAGGTCCTCGGTTGGGTCGACACGCTGCCGACGATGGCGGCCGCGGCGGCGCATCACGGCCGCTCGCGCGTCTTCGCCGCGGGTACCGCGCTCGACGAGATCCTCCGCGAGGCGGAGGCGTTCGCGACGGGCGACTTCGCGACGTTTCTCACGCGCGGCGCGTCGATGGCCCGGGATGAGCGCGACCGGATTCTCAGCCGACTGGCCGATCTCGTCGGGTTGCCGGCCGATCTCGTCGCCCGCGCCGAGGGACGGATCTCGATCCGCACGTTCACGCGCGAGCTGCTCCGCGACGAGCGGAAGGTGCTCGGCCTCTACGACGCGACGATCACCGTCACCGACCCGTTCCCCGATCGCGACTCGTTCAACGGGCCGGATCCGACGCTCTCCGGGATCGGTCCGGCGTACACGATGGCGGTCAACCGGCAGCTCCGTTCCGAGATCGGCGTCGACACCGACCGCGAGTACACGGTGTTGAGCCTCGAGGTCAACCGCGCGTGGAAGGAAGACACCGACACGCACTTCTTCCAGCCGCCGATCGGCGCGACCGACGACTTCCGCTACGGCATGTCGCTCAATCCGCACATGAAGGCGTTCATCACGCACGGCCGTTACGACCTCGTCACGCCGTACTACTCGAGCGACCGCCTGCGGAACCTGATGCGGCTCGACCCGGAGATGACGGAGCGCCTGACCGTGCAGCACTTCGGCGGCGGCCACATGTTCTACGCGTGGGAGGCGAGCCGGCGCGACTTCACCGCCGCGATCGCCGCGTTCGTCGCCGGCGCGACCTAGCTTCGGGGCGCGGCGAGCTCGAGGCGCCGGGCGATCGCGGTCCGCGCCTGCTCGAGATAGGCCTGGTCGCCGAGGAGCACGAAGAAGTTGTTGCCCATGACCATGAACGCGTCGACCTCGAACCCGAGCTGAACCGTGTCTTCGTCGGCGCTCAAGCTGCCGGCCTTCTGCGCGTCGGCTACGAGCTGCGTCAGGAGAGCGAGCCAACCGGACTGAACTGCGGCGACCTTGTCCCGGACCGGGCCGGGCCGCATGTCGAACTCCGCCGCGACCGATGCGAAGAAGCAGCCGCCGGGGAAGACCCGGCGCTCGAGGTGGTCGAGGAAAGAGTCGCAGAGCGCCAGCAGCCGCTCGAGCGGATCCGCGATCTGCTCCGTCGGAGCGACGACCTCGGCCTCGAAGATCTTCTCGGCGGTGTCGACCGTCGCGAGCTGGAGCTCCTCCTTCGAGCCGAAGTGGGCGTAGAGGCCGCTCTTGCTCATCCCGATGTGCGCCGCAAGGTTGCCGATCGAAAGGCCATCGAGCCCCTCGACGGTCGCCAGGCTCGCCGCCGTGCGCAGGATCGTGTCCCGGCTTCGCTGGCCGTCGGAGCGGATCCGCCGCGGGGTCTCTGTGCTCATCGCACTTGACAAGTTAGCACGATCGTTCGTAGAGTACGACCGTTCGTGCTAACTAACCAGGGAGGAAGCAATGCAGCTGTACGTGATTCGCCGCCCGAGCGGGTGGCGCACGCCGGAGGAGCTCCAGGCCGCGGCGGCTCGGTCGAAGCAGGTCGGTGACGAGGAGATGTCGGAGGACATCCGCTGGATCCGGTCCTATGTCGTCCAGGAGGTCGACGGCGGGCTCGGGACGTTCTGCATCTACCAGGCGTCGAGCCCGGAGAAGATCCGCGAGCACGCGGAGCGGGCCGGCATCCCGGCGTCGGACATCTTCCCGGTCGCCGACACGGTGATCGTGCGCCCCGATCCGGTCGCAGTCGCGGTGTAACGGGGGCGGAGGTGGGCGCGCACGCGCTCACCTCCGCCGCTCCCTAGTCCGGCAGCAGCGGCATCGTGAAGCCCTGCGGGCGGCCGAGGAGGACGGCGCGCGTGATCGCCGCCGAGCCGAAGCGGTCGCGCACCTCGTCGAGCGCAATGTCGAGCGCGTCCTGGAGGCGGCGGTCGAACGGAAGCAGGAGCTGCACCGGCTCGGCGTCCTCGAGGTTCGCAACAGAGATCCCGACGAGCGTCAGGCCGCGGCTCTCGATCGTCGGCACGGCGGCCGCGAGCAATGCGCGTGCCGTTGCGAGAATCGCCGCGGTGTTGGCGGTCGCGTGCGGCAGCGTGTGCGAGCGCGTCGCGCGCGAGTAGTCGGCGAAGCGGAGGCGGAGCACGACTGTGCGTCCGACGCGACGTGCCGCGCGCATCCGCCGCGTGACGCGGTCGACGAGTGCGACGAGGTCGGCGTCAACAGCCTCGGGCGACCACGGCGCCCGTCCGCGTGCGCGCTGCGAGCCGATCGAGCCGCGCCGCCGGCGCGCCTCGACGCGGCGTGGGTCGCGGTTGTGCGCGAGCGCGTGCAACTGCCGGCCCGCCGCGCGGCCGACCATCGACACGAGCACGGACTCCGGCATCAGCGCGACCTGGCGGACGGTCGTGATCCCGAGCTCGCGCAGCTTCCCGGACGTGACCGGGCCGACGCCCCACAAGCGCTCGATCGGAAGCGGGTGGAGAAACGCGAGCTCGCCGTCGGGCGGCACGACGAGCAGCCCGTCGGGCTTCGCGACGCCGCTCGCGACTTTCGCGAGGAACTTCGTGCGCGCGACGCCGACGGTGATCGGCAGTCCGACGCGTTCGCGCACCGCCGCGCGCAGATGCGTCGCGATCTCGACGGGCGTGCCGACACTCCGCTCCATCCCGCGGACGTCGAGGAACGCCTCGTCGATCGACAGCCCCTCGACCGAGGGCGTGTGGTCGTCGAAGACGCGGAACACCGCCTTGCTCGCCTCGGAGTACGCGGTGAAGCGCGGCGGCACGACGATCGCCTGCGGGCACAGCCGCTGCGCGCGCCGTTGGCCCATCGCGGTCTGCACGCCGAACGCCTTCGCCTCGTAGCTCGCCGCGAGCACCACGCCGCCGCCGACGATCACCGGCTTGCCGCGCAGCCGCGGGTCGTCGCGCTGCTCGACCGACGCGAAGAACGCGTCGAGGTCGGCGTGGAGGATCGACGCTTCGTTCGACACGAACATATGTTCGCAGAAACTACGGGACGGGTCGAGACGCGAGCTCGTGGAGCTTGTCCTGCGCCCCCACGGTGATCGGGTCGCCGTGGCCGACCCCGACGATGGTCGCCTCGAGGGCGGCCAGCCTCTGCAACGTCGCGTGGTGCTGCGGCCGGTTCAGGTTGAACGAGTGCCAGCCGGGACAGAGCTCGGGCCAGGTGGCGACGCCGTCGCCCGCGATCAGGAACTTCCGCTCGGGCCAGGAGAAGACGAGATGGCCCGGCGAATGTCCCGGCGCGTGCAGCACCTGCAGCGGCCCGAACGCGTCGCCCTCGTCGAGCAGCTCGTCGACGGGACAGCCGGGCGCCTTCGGAATGTTGAGCCAGAGCCCGAACTGGAACGGAATCAACTTCAGCGACTGCCGCGGCCAGATGCTGACCGCCTGCGCGCGCCGGTCGCCGGCGACGATGTCCGCTTCCCATTCGTGCGCGTACACCGTCGCGCCGCTCGCGCGCTTCAGCGCCGCGAGGCCGCCGACGTGCGAGCGGTGGCCGTGCGTGATCGCGATCCGCTTCAGGTCGCCCGGCTGCTTCCCGAGCGCGCGGATCGCCTCGAGCACGAGCCGCGCGTCCGTCTCGTACAACGTGTCGACGAGACTCAGCTCGTTGCCGTCGTCGATCAGGAACGCATGGACGTGCCCGCCCTTGCCGTGGCCGAGGCTGTGGATCCCGGGTGCGAGCTCGATCACTGCTTCGGCGCGCCGGCGCGCTGCCACGGCGCGAACGGATTCGCGACGCCCTCGAGCGCCGGTGCGAGATCGGGGAAGTGGCGGAGCAGCAGCGAGCGCATCCCGTTGCTCTCGACCCAGTCGATGCCTTCCTTCGTATAGACCTCGGGCCGGTAGTCGCGCGTGAAGAACCGGTCGGCCTCGAGCCGCCGCGACGCCATCAGGATGAAGATGCGGAACGCGGTGTCGCTGAATCCGAACCCCTTCGGCTTCGGCTCGGCGTACATGCCGATCATCGCGTCGACCTCTTCGGGATCGCTGTAGATCCGGCGCAGGTCTGCGGCGTGCTCCGGCGAGTCCGTCATCTCCTCGAACGTGTCGTACGCCTTGAGATGCAGCAGCCGGCGGAACTCGTTGTAACGCGGCACGCCGCGCTCGCGGACGCGCAGCACGTCGATCGACGCGAGGTCGACATGCGTTCCGTCGGCCTTGTGGAAGTCCTGGAGGAAACGCGGGAAGTTGTGCAGCGTGATCGCCCCGGGATGCATCGTTCCGAACGAGTAGAGCGCGTCGCTCATCGACATCTCCGTCAGCCGCTCGCGAACCTCGAGCACGCTGATCTCCGGCAGCGTGCGCTCCTGCAGCGTCGCGTCGTCGGCGAGCGAGCGGAAGCTGAAGTCGTCCGGGATCAGCGGGTGCATGCGATACACCGCGACGAACTCCTCGGTCAGCTGGTACGGGACGCCGTGCAGCGCGGTCGGCGAGCCGGGGATGCCGCGGATCACCTCGTTCGACGTGAAGCGGCCGAAGCGGCGGTCGAGGTGCTCGCCCTCGAGCCCCCACCAGTTCGTGCGCAGCGCGAGCACCGTCGTCGGGTGCGCGATGATCGCCGGCGTCCAATCGGTCGTGTGGATCTTCGCCATCAGCGCCGCGACGACGAGCCGCGCGTTGTCGTAGAGCTCGTCGTCGGACTTCTCGGGATGCGTCGCGTGCAGGCGGTCGCAGACCGCGTTGTGTTCGCGCATGAACAGCGAGTGCAGCAGCGCGAGCCCGACCCAGAAGTTGCCCGCGACGCTCGACAGATCGACGTGCGACTCGATCTCCTGCGGGATCAGGCCGCGGTCGTCGATCTTCAGCTTGCCGTTCTCGCCGGTGCGCAACGCCTGCGCGAACGCGGGGTCGCGGCCGTACACCTGCGAGCCGTCCCACCAGTGCGTGTCGTCGGTGACGAACGTCGGCGGGCCGTCCGGGTCGGCGCTCGGGTCCGGCCGCGTGCGCTGGATCTCCATCGGATGCTGCGGCCACGGGTCGTCCGCGTCGAGCGGGACCTGCCACGGGTTCACGTCCTCGTTCTTGCCGTGGCTGAACCAGTCGTGGACTTCGAACTGGATCCACGCGCCGGCCAACAAATTCAGCGTCGTCGCGGGGATGAACTCCTTCCGGGTCAGCAGCTCGCGGCTGATCAGCCGCGGGTTCGGCTCCAGCGGGTTCTTCTCGCGGACGGTGTACTCGAGCGGGACGTTGCGGCCGAAGCGGCTGCCGAGGCTGCCCATCAGCGGGTCCTCGAGGTTGTTGAACGTGCCGTCGAGCGTGCGCGCCGTCAGATAGCGCGGATGGTCGTCGATGTTCGGCTTGTCGAGCGGCCCGCGGCCGGTGCTCCAAAGGTTCTTCTCGCGCAGGATGTTGCGCAGCCCGATCAGGACGAGCATCGCGATCGGCAGGGGGAGCTTGTCCCAGCCCCAACGCCGGTCGATCCTCTCAGCCGCATGGTTGTACCAGGACACAGGCCAACGACTCATGCGGCCTCCCCTCGGCTCCGGACTCAAGCACGTCGCCCGCGGAGAGTCAAAGCACCTGCGTGCTCGCACCCCTTTTCGGGGGAGGGGAGCCGTTTGTGCGTGCCGATACACGGCACATGCGTAGGCTTCTCATCCCCGTTGCGCTGGTCATCAGCGCCCTGCTGCCGGCTACATCGTCGGCGGCCCCCTCGAAGCATTCGGCCGGCTCCGCCTGGGCGACGCAGGCAAATCAGGTCTGCACGGCCTGGCTGGCGAAGGCCAAGACGGAGCTCGGCTCCCCGACGACGTCGGCACAGCTGTATCCCTTCGCGATCCGCGCGAAGACGCTGGAGAGTCAGGAGCTGGGCCTGCTCGTCAAGATCCCCGGAAGGACTGCCGCGGGCTCTGCAGCTCTCGCAGCGGTGAAGGTCGACATCAACGAGGTCGGCAGTGCGATCGCCGCCTGGAAAGCCGGAAAGCCGGCGCAGTTCATCCAGATCTTGAAGAAGTACCTGAACGACAACCGGGCGAAAGCAGCATTCGCGATGGCCGGCGCACCGAAGTGCGGCTGACGTCTCGCCGGGCAGACGCCAAAAGAGCGAGAGCCCGCCTGACGGCGGGCTCTCGTCGTTCAGCGTCCGAAAAGGTCGGCGCTACGAAGCGAGCGCCTTCGCCTTCAAGGAGTCGAACTCGGCCTGCGTGATCGCGCCGCTGTCCAGCAGCTGCTTGCCCTTCGCGATCTGCTCGGTCGGGTCGGACTGCGCGGCGACCGTCTTGACGTAGCTGTCGAACTCCGACTGCGCGGCCTGCGCCTGCTTCGTGTTGCGCTCGGCCATCCCCTTGCTCTCGGCGATCAGGTAGATCAGCACGCCGAGGAAAGGCAGGATGATCACGAAGATGATCCACAGCGCCTTCATCCCGCCGCCGATGTCATGGCGACGGAAGAGGTCGGCGAAGATCGTGATCAGGAGCCAGAACCAGATGACCCAGGCAAAGATCACGAGCAGCGTCCACATCACGCTGAGGAACGGGTACGACGATGCGAGCAAAAGAGCCTCCCTTGGTGTTCAGTCCCCGAGTTTCGGTGGCTAGAGGCTAAACGCTTTCGGATTCGGCTGCCGGAGACATCTCGGCGGGATGACCCTCCCGGCCGAGCTCGAGCAGCTCGCGGACCATGCGGTTCAGGTCGCGCGCGCCGGACTCGAAGCCGAGGTGCCCGTCGGCGTCGAGCGGCCAGTCCTCCTCCGGCCGGTCCCAGTAGAGCTCGAGGCCGTTGTCGTCGGGATCCTGGAGGTAAAGCGCTTCGTGCGTCCCGTGGTCGTTGACGCCGGAGAGCGGCCAGCCGGCGTCGGCCAGCCGGACGAGCGCGTCGCCGAGCGCGGCGCGGGTCGGATAGCGGAGTGCGATGTGGTAGAGCCCCGTCGTGCCGCGAGGCGGGGGCGGACCGCCGCGGGACATCCACGTGTTGAACCCGAGGTCGTGGTGGTAGCCGCCCGCCGAGAGAAAGAGCGCGTCGGGCTTGTGCACGATCACGTCGAAGCCGAGGATGCCGACGTAGAAGTCGTAGATCGGGCCGATGTCGGCGGTCTTCATGTGGACGTGGCCGACGTCGACGCCGCCGTCGATCGGGCGCGGCGCGCGCTCGAGCGGGACGAGTCTGCCGGTGTATGCGTCGGTGAAGGCCATTTACTTGATCGCGCAATAATATAGCAGAGTGCCGCTCAGCAGCCGGTGCGCGGCGGCAGGTCGTCCGGGACGCGCGCCAGGTCGACGAACTCGGCTGCGAACTCGCCGAAGCGAACGATGTCGGCGTGGTTCGAGGCGATGCCGAGCGACGCGCGGACGGCGCCGCCGGACGGCAGCCCGATCGCGTCGACGTAGTCGTCCAGCGTCATGCCCTCGCCGAACTCGCCGCCGACGAGCGTCTCGCGCGAGATCGTGAACGCGACCTCGCCGGCGCCGGGGTTGCAGAAGCAGCCGGTCCGGAGCGAGACCCGGCGGCTGGCCGCGACGCGGTCGACGTAGCGCTCGTCGACGATCGTCCCGTCGGGGTGGAGGAAGTTGAACGCGATCGTGGCGCCGCGCTCGTCGAAGTCGCGCGGCCCGTAGACCGTCGCAGCGGGTGCGCCGCTCGCGTGGCGCAGCGCCTCGAGCGTCGCGAGGAGCTCGAGGCCGAGTGTCTCGACGCGTGCGTGAACGGTGTCGATCCCGATCCGCTCGAGGTGGCGGATCCCGATCTCGACGGCGGGCAGGTTGAGGAAGTTCACGGTGCCGTCCTCGAAGTGCGCTGCTCCCGGCGCGTCCTGGTGGTAGTCGCGCTGGACGAACGCCGCGACGATCGTCCCGCCCGAGAACCACGGCCGCTCGAGCCGGTCGAGCGCTTCGCGCCGCGCGAGCAGAACACCGACGCCGGTCGGCCAGCCGAAGAGCTTGTAGAACGAGACCGGCACGAAGTCCGGGTGCCGAGCGCGAAAGGTCGAGCCGGTTCGTCGGCACGAAGGCGGCCGCGTCGAGGAGCACGTCCCAGCCGCGGTCGTGCGCGCGCCCGATCCACTCGAGCGGGTGGTGCACGCCGGAGAAGTTCGACTGCGCAGGAAACGCGAACAGGTTGTGGTGGTCGCCGCCGACCTCGTCGAGGTAGCGGTCGAGAAGCTCGTCGTCGACGCGCAGCTCCGGCGCGGCGCTCGGGACGTACGTCGTCTCGGCGCCGCGGGAGCGCGCAAACTCGCGCACGCCGTTGACCGAGTTGTGGTTGTCGAACGTCAGGAGGAAGCGGTCGCCGGCGCGAAACGGGTACGCCTCGCCGACGAGCCGCAGCGCGCCCGTCGCGTTCGGCGTGAAGATCGCGACGTATTCGTCCGGTGACGCGCGGAAGAACCTGAGCACCGCGTCGCGTGCCTGCTCGACGAGCTCGGTCATCGCCGACGATGTCGGATTGACGGAGTGGGGGTTGCCGAACACCGTGCTCCGCAACAGCTCCAGATGCTCTGCAAGCTGCGACTCCGCGTAGAGACCGGCGCCGGTGTAGTCGAGATACGTGTGGCCGGTCGCGTCGAGCCGCGCGTAGTCGCTGGCACGAAGCTCGTCGAGGACGTCGGTCACGGACCGGGGGCTACTCGCCCGCGGCGCGTACGACCGGGAGCTCGTCGACGAGCTCGGCGCTCGCGGCGGTCGGCTCCCACTCGCCGCGGACGAGCCGGCGCGCCTGCAGCCGGTCGACGGCGGCGCCGAAGAGCTCGAACGCCTCCCTGCCCTCCGACGGGTAGACCGCCCAGCCGAAGCTGATCGAGCTGCCGCCTGCGTGCAGCGCGCGCTCGATCGACTCGCTCGCCTCGCGTGCCGCGCCCGGCGTGCCGGCGGACGAAAGGATCGCGAACCGGCGCGCGCCGATCCGGGCGAGCTGGTCGCCCGGCCCGAGCTCGGCCGCCAGCTGGCGGGCGGTGTTCCGGAGCTCGTCGTCGCTGCGGCGCCGGCCGACGCTCTCGCCGACGAGCAGCGCGAACGGCTTCCCGGCCGCAAGCCGCTGGTTCGTCGCCGTCTCGAGCCCCTCGCTCGAGAGCGACGCGGTGATCAGATCGCGCCGCGACAGGATCAGCAGATCCTCCAGCACGTGCAGCGACTCGGCGAGCATGCGCCGACCCTGCGTCGCGAAGTAGCCGACGGTGACGCCGGCGAGGACGTAGCTGACGAGCCGGATCGGAGTGCTCGCCGCGTCGAGGTCGTGCCAGCTCACCGCGCCGTTGAAGAGCATGGCCGCTTCGAAGAGCACGATCGCCGCGACGCCGGCGAGCCCGCCGATCAGCGGGCCGGAGGCGAGGGCCGCGAGCACGACGGGGACGTAGAAGAGCTGCCCGAGCCCGAGGCCCGGCCGGCCGTACGCGAGGACGAGCGCGAACACCGCGACGTAGCCGACAAACGAGGCCGCGGCGAGTCGGCGGGGCATCGAGATGCTTCGAATCTGCTTCAAAACCGTCACAGGCATCGCTCTCAGATTGGCGAACGAGGGGGCACTCTGCAAATAGGCATCCGATGGTATCGCCCGGGGCTGCTGCTACCCTTGTGGTACGGACGGCAACAGGGTCGTCCCGTGAGATGGCTTCTCGTGCCTCCTTCGGCGGTCTGAGTCGCAACATCTCGGACTGCACCATCACTGAAGGAGTTGAACAGAAGTTGTCCGATTCGTTTCGCGCCCTCGGCGTGAGCGCGGCTGTCGAGCAGGTGCTCGCGGACCGCGGCATCGTCGAGCCGTTCCCCGTCCAGTCTCTCGTCCTCCCCGATGCCCTCGACGGCCGCGACGTTCTCGCGAAGGCGCCGACGGGCTCGGGGAAGACACTCGCTTTCGGCATCCCGCTCGTCGAGCGGATCGCCGGCGGCGGCAACGCCCCGAAGGCACTCGTTCTCGTCCCGACGCGCGAGCTTGCGACGCAGGTCTGCGGCGAGCTCGCCCTGATCGGCGCGGCGAAGAAGCTCCGCGTCGAGGCCGCATACGGCGGCGCCCCGATCGGAACGCAGATCAAGAAGCTGAAGGGCGCCGACATCGTCGTCGCGACGCCGGGCCGCCTGCAGGATCTCGCGGAGCGGAAGGCAATCTCGCTCGGCCAGATCGAGTCGCTCGTCCTCGACGAGGCTGACCGGATGCTCGACATGGGCTTCAAGCCGCAGGTCGAGCGGATCCTCCGCCGGCTGCCCGCCAAGCGCCAGACGATGCTCTTCTCCGCCACGCTCGACGGCGAGGTCGGCGAGCTGGCCACCGAGTACACGCACAACGCGTCCCGCTTCGAGTCGACGCTGCCGGTTGAGCACGCCGACGTCGACGAGGACGGGATCGTCGACCACGAGTTCGTCTCGGTCACGGCTGGAGACAAGCTCGACCGGCTCGTCGAGCTGCTCGAGGCCGACCGTGAGCTCGCGCTGGTCTTCGTGCGCACGAAGCGCGGCGCCGACCGGCTCGTCCAGCGGCTCACCCAGCGTGGCGTCGCCGCGGCGGCGATGCACGGCGACATGCCGCAGAGCTCGCGCGAGCGTGCGCTCGAGCGGTTCCGCACCGGAAAGGTCACGACGCTCGTCGCGACAGACGTCGCCGCGCGCGGTCTCGACCTCGAGGCGATCAGCCACGTCGTGAACTACGACCCGCCGGACGACCACAAGGGCTACGTCCACCGCGTCGGCCGCACCGGCCGCGCCGGCCGCTCGGGTCGCGGGATCACGCTCGTCCTGCCGGAGCAGCAGGCCGAGATGAGCCGCGTCGCCGCGATGGCGGGCCACCGTGAGCAGTTCGAGGAAACCGGGATGCGCACCGCGCGCCCGAAGCTCGTCTACACGAGCCGCCGCGGCGGCCGCTCCAAGTGGTAGACGTTTCGATGTGCCCGACCTGCCGCTGACGGGCGCCTGCCTCTGCGGCGCCGTCCGCTTCGAGGTGACGGCGCCACTCGTCTCCGCCGGCTACTGCCATTGCACGCGGTGCCGGCGGCGGACGGGAACCGCATCGTCGGTCCAGGCGACGATCGCGCCGGGCTCGCTTCGCGTCGTCGCGGGCGCGGATCACGTCGACTGCTTTCGGCCGCCGGACGGAGCCTGGAAGTGCTTCTGCGCGTTGTGCGGCGGCGCGCTTTGGAGCCGCCCCGCGGACGATCCGACGAGCGCGAGCATCCGCCTCGGCACGTTCGACGAGGATCCGGGAATCCGGCCGGCGTATCGACAGTTCGTCGCGTACGCCGTGCCGTGGGAGCCGATCCCGGACGACGGCTTGCCGCGGTTCGACGAGCGTCGCCCCGCCGACTGGCGCTGACCCGTCGCGCGAGCGCGTTTGCCCGCATGCCGGGCGATGCCTAGGAGTTACACTGGCAGACGTGTCTGCCTCCATAACTCGAGGACAACTGCTCTCGCGGAGCGCGAAGGGCGGTGCGGCGCTTCTCGTTGCGGGCTCGGCGCTCGGGACGTTCGTCGAGACGGCCGCTGCCGCTCTGCCGGTCGGCGATCTCGCGTACGCGCGCCTGCTCGTCGGCGCCGAGCTGCTGGCGTCGGACTTCTACTCGCTCGCGATCGCGGCGGGAAACACGAACCGCACCGTCAGGTCGTACCTGAAGCGTGCGTACGCGAACGAGCAGGAGCACTACACGTCGGTCGCACAGATCGTCAGCGGCTCCGGCGGGACGCCGGCGGTGTCGGGCGACTTCGACTTCAGCTACCCGGACGGGACGTTCGCAAGCCAGCATTCGATCGTCGAGTTCGCGAGCCGGCTCGAGAGCACGATCCTCGGTGCATACCTCGGCGCGATCGACGGCATCCAGACCGACAGCCTCAAGGCCGGTCTCGCCCGGATCGCCGCGAACGAGGCGCAGCACGGCGCGTACTTCACTGCGGCGGTGGGCGGCAAGGCGTTCAGCCTGTCGTTCCCGCCGGCGCTCACCATCGACCAGGCCTCGAACGCGCTCGACGCGTTCACGTCGTGAGAATCGTCGCACTCCTCGGCGCCGCGCTCGTCTGCGCCTCGCTCGCCGGCGGCGCCTCCGCCAAGCGGTCGTCGGGAATCACCGTCTTCGCCGGCTCGTCGATGACCACCGTGCTCCCGCAGATCGACTCGAGCAACACGTACTCGTTCGGGAGCTCGACGGCACTCGGAACGCAGATCACGAACGGAGCGCCCGCCGACGTCCTGATGTCGGCGAACACGACGGTTCCGGCTGCGCTCTTCGCCTCAGGCGTGGTCGAGAAGCCGGTCAACTTCACGCGGAACACGCTCGCGGTCGTCGTGCCGAAGGGGAACCCGGCGGGCATCAAGTCGATCTATGACCTGACCAAGTCCGGGACGAAGATCGCCGAGGCGGCCGCAACGGTCCCGGTCGGGAGCTACACGGTGCAGGTGCTGAACCAGATGGGCATCAACGCCGCGGTGCAGGCGAACGTCGTCACGAAGGAGACCTCCGACGCGAACGTCGTCGCGAAGGTCGCGCTCGGCCAGGTCGACGCCGGGTTCGTCTATCTCACGGACTACGTGATCGACCCGGCGCATCTGTCGCTGATCAAGGTTCCCGCGTGGGCGCAGCCGAAGATCACGTACGCGATGGCGGTCGTGACGAAGAGCCCGAACCAGGCCGCCGCGGAGGCGTGGATGAAGAGGGTGCTGAGCCCCGCGGGACAGGCCGTCTTCGTCAAGAACGGATTTCTGCCACTGGCGGCTCCCGTGCCGGCAATCGCGAAGGTCGCACCGAGGCACGCGAAGGCGGGGGCAACCGTCACGGTGACGGGCACGAACTTCACCGGCACGACGTCGGTCACGATCAAGGGCGTCCCCGCGACGTTCAAGGTCGTGTCGCCGACGACGCTGAAGGTGACCGTGCCGGCAAAGGCGAAGACCGGTGTGATCACGGTCACCAATCCGTCCGGGACGGCGTCGAAGCCGTTCAGGGTCGGCTAGCCGTCAAGGGAGGCGAGGCGCATGCCGCGGGAGTACTACAGCGTCGGCGAGGCTGCGAAGACGCTCGGAATCAGCGTGGACACGATTCGGCGCTGGGACCGGCAGGGCCGGCTCAAGACCGAGCGCGACGAGGGCAACCGGCGGATCGTCCCCGCCAGCGAGATCGAGCGCCTACGCGGCGATGCAGGCTCGGCGCACCTCAGCGCCCGCAACCGCTTCAACGGCACGGTCACCGAGGTGAAGGTCGAAGGCCTGATGGCGCAGGTCGAGATGGTCGTGAACGAGCCCGTTCGTCTTGTCGCGCTCGTCACGCGCGACGCGATCGAGGAGCTCGGCCTGAAACCGGGCATGCCCGCGACGGCGATCGTGAAATCGACCTCGGTCATGGTCCAGCACTAGTCCGATGAGCCTGAGGCAGAAGGTCGTCCGCGGCGTGCTGGCCACGCTGTTCTTCCTCGCGATCGTCGTGACGATGACCTTCCTCGTGCTGCCGGTCGTGGCGATCTTCGTTCACGTGCCGATCGGGCGGCTGCTGCACGAGTTGACGAACCCGGTCGTCACCGACGCGCTCATCGTCAGCCTGAAGACCGTCGCCGTCGCGCAGGTCGCGATTCTCGTGCTCGGGACGCCGACCGCGTACTTCTTCGCGTCGCGGCGGTTCCGCGGGCGGCCGTTTCTCGTGACGCTGATCGAGCTGCCGATCGTGCTGCCGCCGGCCGTCGCGGGAATCGGGCTGATCGTCGCATTCGGCCGTTTCGGCCTCCTCGGCTCGTCGTTCGACGCGCTCGGGATCAACGTGTCGTTCAACCAGGTCGCCGTCGTCTTCGCGATCTCGTTCGTCGCCGGCCCGTTCTACGTCCGGCAGGCGATCGCGTCGTTCGAGGCGGTCGACCGGAACCTGATCTCCGCATCGCGCACGCTCGGCGCAGGATCGCCGCGGACGTTCTTCAAGGTGACGATGCCGCTCGCGCGCGGCGGGCTCGTCGCCGGCGAGGCGATCTGCCTCGCGCGCGGAATCGGCGAATTCGGCGCGACGATCATGTTCGCCGGAAGCCTGCAGGGTGTGACGCAGACGCTGCCGCTCGCGGTCTACACGACGTTCGAGGCGCAGAACGGGCTCGACGTCGCGCTCGCGATCAGCGCGCTGCTCGTGATCATCAGCCTCGCGATCCTGCTCACGCTCAAGGGGAGCGGGCTCTGGGAGCGGTCGCGGCCCGCGGTCACGGCGATCGCGCAGCCCGAGCCGAGATGACGACGCTCTCCGCGAGCTTCGCGCTACCGCTGCGCTCGTTCGTCCTCGACCTCGCGCTCGAGGTCGAGGGCACGGTCGCGCTGATCGGCCCGTCGGGCGCCGGCAAGACGTCGGTGCTCAGCGCGGTCGCGGGGCTGTCGAAGCCGGCGTCGGGACGGATCGCGCTCGACGGCGACGTCTGGTTCGACTCGGCGAACGGAATCTCCCGGAAGCCGGACGAGCGTCGCGTCGGCCTCGTCTTCCAGGAGTACGCGCTCTTCCCGCACATGAGCGTGCGCGAGAACGTCGCGTACGGTGGCAAGAGCCGCGCCGACGAGTACCTCGAGCGCTTCCGGATCTCGCATCTCGCGGACGCGCGCACGACCGAGCTGTCGGGCGGCGAGCGCCAGCGCGTCGCGCTTGCGCGCGCACTCGCGCGCGACCCGGGCGTCCTGCTGCTCGACGAGCCGCTCTCCGCGCTCGACGCAAACACGCGGCTGACGGTTCGCGGCGAGCTGCAGGAGCTGCTGCGCGAGTTCGGGCTGCCGACGCTGCTCGTGACGCACGACTTCGAGGACGCGGCGTCGCTCGCCGACACGCTCGGCGTCCTCGTCGACGGCACGCTCCGTCAGCTCGCTCCGGCGCAGGAGCTGGTGGCGAATCCCGCCGACGGGTTCGTCGCGTCGTTCACCGGCGCGAACCTTCTCCGCGGCACGGCGCGCGAGCGGCAGAACGGCCTGACGCCGGTCGAGCTCGAGGGCGGAGCCGTCGTCTTCTCGACCGATCCGGCGTCGGGCTCGGTCAACGTCGTCGTCTACCCGTGGGACGTCACGGTGGGAGCGGAGCGGCACGGCGACTCCGCGATGAACGTGATCGAGGACACGATCCGCTCGGTCGTCCACGTCGGCAACCGCGCGCGCGTGCGGATCGGCCCGGTCACCGCCGAGGTGACGGACGCATCGGTCGAGCGGCTCGGGCTCGTCCCCGGAAGGACGGTTGTCGCGTCGTTCAAGGCGACGGGCACGAGACTCTTCCCGTACGCGTAATTCAGAAGCCGCGGATCTCCGCGGTCGTGCCGATCACGATCTCCGGCCGCGCGGCGGGGCGGAGCCAGCGCAGCAGGCGCACGAGCTGCGGCTGCGGCAAGCTGACGCAGCCGTTCGTCGGGGCGCCGATGTCGTCGTGGACGAAGATCGCCGAGCCGCGGCCGGGCACGGTCGGGTGGACGTTGTACTGGACGACGGCGAACTGCTGATACGCGTTCGTCGCGCGCCAGAGCGCCTCGCTGCCGCCGCCGAACGGAGGGCTTGTTCCGCACGCGACATGGCGGAACGTGTTGTAGCCCGGCGACGTTGGATCCTCGTCCCACCAGTCGCCGCAGACGAGGCGGTGATATGCGGTGGCGCCGCCGGGGTCAGGCGCGATGCCGTACGCGACCGGCCCGAGCGCGTACGCGCCGGTCGGCGTCGCACCGTCGCCCTCGCGCTTCCGGTCGGAGAGGCCGCTGCGGCCGACGCGCGCCCGCCACGGGCCGGCGACGAGCCGCCAGCAGGCGCCGCGCCGTTCCCACAGCGCGAGCGACGCGGTTGTCGTCCCGAAGCCGGACGCCTGAACGGTGACTAGCTGTGACGCGCCGTGCGTCGACGCGAGCTGGTTCGCGAGCGTGTGCGGGCACACCGCCACGACCGCGGCGGCAAGAAGGCTCGCTACGCTCATCGCCGTATGGTGCCGTTCAGCGCGACCGTCTCGCCGGTGACCGCCGCGGAGCTCCGGTACTCGTACCGGCCCGGCTGCCCCGTCGTGCCGGCACAGCTTCGCCGCGTGCGACTCCGCTACTGGGGCTTCGACGGCGCGTCGCATGTCGGATCGCTCGTCGTCAACGACGCGGTCACGCGCGATGTCGTCGCCGCGTTCCGGCAGCTCTATGCCGAGCGGTTCCCGATCCGCCGCATGCGTCCGATCGATGCGTACGGCGGCAGCGACGACCGCTCGATGGCGGCGGACAACACGTCGGCGTTCAACTGCCGCTACGCGGTCGCGCCGGGCGCGAAGCGGTGGTCGGTGCACGCGTACGGGGAGGCGATCGACGTCAACCCGGTCGAGAACCCGTACCTCGAAGGCGGCAAGGTGCGGCCGGCCGCCGGCAAGCCGTACCTCGACCGCACACGCGTCCGGCCGGGCATGGCGGTCCGCGGCGGCGCGCTCGTCGCGGCATTCGCGCTTGTCGGCTGGCCGTGGGGAGGACGCTGGACGGGCTCGCCCGACTACCAGCACTTCTCCAAGACCGGCGGTTAGCGCAGCGGGCGGTTGCGCACGCCGACGGCGCCGATCACGCCGCCGGTGACGAGCAGCGCCGCGGTGACGAGCATCGCGTCGTGGAACCCGGCGACCGTGAGCCGGCCGCCGCCGGCGGCGACGACGCCGATCACGGCGATCGCGATCAGACCCGCGATGCGCGCGACCGCGTTGTTGACGCCCGACGCGATGCCCGCGTCGCCGGGCCCCGCGTCGCTCAGAACAGTCGTCGTCAGCGGCGCCACCGTCAGTGACAGTCCGACCGAGAACCCGAGCAGCGCCGGCAGGAGATCCTGCGCGTACGCGACGTCCACCGGCAGGCGCGCGAGCGTGAGAATCGAAACCCCCGCGATCAGCGGCCCGGCCGTCATGAACCAGCGCGGCCCCCAGCGGGCCGAGAACTTTCCGGCGTAGCGCGAGAGGAGGAACATCACGATCGTCACCGGGATCGTCGCCAGCCCCGCCTGGAGCGGCGACCAGCCCGCGAGCTGCTGCAGGAACAGCGAAAGCGTGAAGCCCCACGACGACAGCGCGCCGTAGACGGCGAAGGTCTCGAGGTTGGCGGCGGAGAAGTTGCGCTTTGCGAACAGCCGCAGCGGCAGCATCGGCTGCGCCGCCCGCGACTCGTGGATCACGAACGCGACGAAGCACGCGGCGCCTCCGACGAGCGAGCCGACGACGAGCGCGCTCCAACCGCGTGAGGGCTGCTCGATCAGCCCGAACACGAGACCGCCGAGCCCGGCCGCGCAGAGCACCGCACCGAGATAGTCGACGCGAACGCCGCGCTTGCCGCTGTAGCCGTGCGGCAGTCCGATGACGACGATCAGCATCGTCGCGATCGCGACCGGAACGTTGAGCAGGAAGATCGCCCTCCAGCTCCAGACTTCGATCAACCAGCCGCCGAGCAGCGGCCCGGCGACGAACGAGATCCCGCTCCAGGCGGTCCACGTTCCGATCGCGGCGCCGCGCTCCGCTCCGGAGAACGTCGCGGTGAGGAGCGCGAGCGACGCCGGCGTGAGCAGCGCGCCGCCGACGCCCTGCAGCCCGCGGCTGACGATCAGCGTCGTGGAGTCCGGCGCGAGGGCGCAGAGCACCGAAGCGACGCCGAACCATGCGATACCGATTGCGAAGATCTTCCGCGCGCCGAAGATGTCGCCGAGCGAGCCGCCGACGAGGATCAGCGACCCGAGCATCAGCAGGTACGCGTCGACGATCCACTGCTGCGCTGCGAGGCCGCCGCCGAGATCGTTCTGCATCGCCGGCAGCGCGACGTTCACGACAGTCGAGTCGAGGAAGACGATCGACGAGCCGAGGATCGCCGCGACGAGCGTGCACCGCGCCGCGCGCGGCGAGATCCCGTCCAGCGCGACGACCGACGCCTCCACTCGGAGAGCGTACGTACTCGACCGCAGCCGACTCGCGGCTCGGAGCCGAGGCGACCGCGTCGAGCGACCGGCACGCTGGAGCCATGACCGGTCTGCACTCCGTTTCGACGATCCTGCCCACGCTTCTCGCGGGCTGGCTGATGCTCGCCGCGGGTTTCGGAAAGAAGCGGATCGAACGTCGTCCCCGGCGCCGCAAGCCGCCGAAGCCGAAGCCCCGCTAGAACGACCGACGGCCCTTGCGGGCCGCCGGTCGTCCGTCGTGCGTGGGAGGAGGAGCTACGAGGGCCGGACGCCGAGCGTGACGTCGACCGTCATCGACTTGCCGTTGCGGGTGAGCGTCACGGTGACCTTGTCCTTCGGTGCGTGCGCCGAGACCGCGGCGGTGAGGTCGTCCGCGCTCGTGATCGTCTTGCCGTCGATCGCGGTGATCACGTCGCCGGCCTGGAGCCCGGCGGTCGCGGCGGGGGAGCCGGCCTGGACGGACGCGACCTTCGCGCCGCCGCTCGCCGCGTCGCCGACATGGATGCCGAGGAACGCGTGCTGGACGGTGCCGCCGGCGATGATCGTGTTCGCGACGCTCTTGACGCCGTCGATCGCGAGGGCGAAGCCGACGCCGTCGCTGCCGCCGGAGTCGCTCTCGATCTGCGCGTTGACGCCGATCACCTGGCCGTCGGTCGTGAGCAGCGGACCGCCGGAGTTGCCGTGGTTGATCGGAGCGTCGGTCTGGATCGCGCCGGAGATCGAGAAGTTGTTCGGCGCGGTGATCGTGCGGTTGACCGCGCTGACGATTCCGGCCGTCATCGTCTCCTGGAGGCCGAACGGGCTGCCGATCGCGGCGACCGTCTCACCCGGGAGGACGCCGGCAGAGCTGCCGATCGTGAGCGGGTGGAGCTGGTCGGACGAGACGTTGACCTTGAGCACCGCGATGTCGCTCGAGTCGTCCTTGCCGAGCAGGGTCGCGGAGACCTTCTTGCCGGTCGAGAACTGAACCGTGAAGTTGCTGGCGCCGTCGACGACGTGGGCGTTCGTGATGATGTCGCCGTTCGTGTCGTAGACGAAGCCGGTGCCTTCGGCAGCGCTCGTGCCGCCCTGCTGGCCACCGAGCGGGTCGGTTCCACCGGACGACGAGCTGCCGGTCGCCGTGATGTCGACGACGCCGGGCGTGGCGTCCTTGTAGAGCTGCTCGAGCGTGGTGGTCGTGGTCTTCGCCGCGGCCGGCTGCGTCGTCGCGGTCGCTGCCGCGGGCGAGCTGCTCGAGTGGCTCGAGTCGTGGTTGGCGACCGCGTAGGCGCCCACGCCGGCGGCGACGCCGAAGGCGACGGCGACGGCGATCGGGGCACCCCGCCGGAAGAGGCGGTTCTTGGCGGGCTTGGGGTCGGTCTGGGGGTCGGGCTGGGGTTCCATTCAGAAAGCTCCTTATAGGCGTTCGTGTTCTCGACCATCGTCCCGCCGCCGCCTAGGAGCAGGATGAGAGCCCTGTGAGTTTTGCGTAAGTCCGCGCCGCCCGCGGTCTTAGCCAGGGCTTAACGAAAACCCGGTCGGATCCCCTCAAGCCAACCGCCTTTAGCGCCGATGTAGGGATTGAGCGATGACCAGTACGCCGAACGCGCCTCTCGATCCGAGCATCATGGAACAGTACGCCGGGCACCTGTACCGGCGGGCGGCCTCCCTGGTGGTCGGTGCCACCGTGGTCGGCGCCCTGGTCGGCCTGATCTTCGGGGCGATGCCGCTGACGTCGTACGTCCACTGGCCGATCCCGCACAGCCTGGGCTACGGCACGGCGCTCGCGATGGCCCTGGTCGGCGGCTTCATCGGCCACGTGGTCGGCGAGTCGCGCGCTTTCGGGCTCCGGATGCAGGCCCAGATGGCGCTCCACCAGCTTCGCGTCGAGAAGACGACGACGGCCGTCGCCCAGGTCGTGGCGCCGCAGGCCGTTGCGCCGCCGCCGTCCGCCGCGCCGCCCGTGTCCTCGCCGCCGCTCTCGGCTCCGCCGTTGTCGTCTCCGCCGCTGTCTGCGCCTGCCGCGCCGGCTCCAGTCGCGCCGGCTCCGGTCGCGCCCGCTCCGGTACCGGCGGCGCCCGCTCCGGCACCGCTTGCTCCCGCGCCGCTTGCTCCCGCGCCGCTCGCACCCGCGCCGCTCGCACCCGCGCCGCTCGCACCCGCGCCGCTCGCCGCTCCCGCTCCGCTTGCTCCGCCCCCGCCGGCGCCGACCCCGCTCGCGCCTCCGCCGCTGCAGCCCGCGCCGTCGCTCGCTCCGGCTCCGGCCCCCTTGCTCGCGCCGCCGCCTGCTCCGCCTGCACCGGCGCCGCTCGCGACTCCCGAGCCTCCCGCTCCGGCCCCGGCTCCGCTGCTGCCCGAGCCCACGCCGCTCGCACCACCCCTCGGCGCGCCCCCGGTCGGCGCTCCTCCCGTCGGCGTGCCGCCGTCGGCCCCGGCTCAGCAGGCGCAGGTCGCGCCTCTGCCGCCGCTCTCGGCGACGAACTAACTAGACGCGGCTACGCTCCCGGAACCACGTTGCCTTGAAGGAGGCCCGGCTCCGATGCCCGACACGCTGACCGTCACCGACAACCGCACCGGCCGGACGTACGAGGTCGCGATCGAGGACGGCGCGATCCGGGCGAACGCTCTGCGGGAGATCGTCGTCGACGAGGACGACTTCGGGCTGATGAGCTACGACCCGGCGTTCCTCAACACCGCGTCGGTCCGGAGCTCGATCACGTACATCGACGGCGACGCGGGGATCCTCCGTTACCGCGGCTATCCGATCGAGCAGCTCGCGGTCGAGAGCACCTACCTCGAGACGGCGTTCCTGCTCCTCTTCGGCGAGCTCCCGACTGCGGACGAGCTGGCCGCGTTCGAGTACGAGGTGATCCACCACACCTTCGTCCACGAGAACATGAAGACGCTGATGACGGGCTTCCGCTACGACGCCCACCCGATGGGGATGTTCGTCAGCGTCGTCGCGGCGCTCGGAACGATCTATCCCGAGGCGGCGCAGGTCGACGACGCGGACGTCCGGCTCGCGCAGGTGATCCGGCTGATCGCGAAGGTGCCGACGATCTCGGCCTGGTCGTACCGCCACAACAAGGGCATGCCGTACGTCTACCCCGACAACGACCTCTCGTTCGCGGAGAACTTCCTTTCGATGATGTTCAAGATGGCTGAGTCGCGGTACTCGCCGGATCCTGCCCTCGTGCGCGCGCTCGAGGTGCTGTTCATCCTCCACGCCGACCACGAGCAGAACTGCTCGACGAACGCGATGCGCGCGATCGGCTCGAGCCGCGTCGATCCGTACAGCGCGCTCGCCGGCGCGGCTGCGGCGCTCTACGGGCCGCTGCACGGCGGCGCCAACGAGGCCGTGCTGAAGATGCTGGCGCAGATCGGCGACGTGAAGAACGTCCCCGCGTTCGTCGACGAGGTGAAGGCGGGCCACGGCCGGCTGATGGGCTTCGGCCACCGCGTCTACAAGAACTACGACCCGCGCGCGAAGATCATCAAGGCGACCGCCGACTCGGTGTTCGAGGTCACGGGCCGCGACCCGCTGCTCGAGATCGCGCTCGAGCTGGAGAAGATCGCGCTCGAGGACGAGTACTTCGTCTCGCGCAAGCTGTATCCGAACGTCGACTTCTACTCCGGGCTGATCTACCAGGCGCTCGGTCTGCCCACCGCGATGTTCCCGGTGCTGTTCGCGATCCCGCGCACTGCGGGCTGGCTCGCGCAGTGGCTCGAGGGGATCGTCGATCCGGAGCAGAAGATCGCGCGGCCGCGGCAGATCTACACCGGCGCTGACGAGCGGTCGTACGTGCCGGTCGCGCAGCGCGAGCTCGTCGGCGTGCGCTAGTGCTCGCGGTCGCGCTCGCATCCGTCGCAGTTTCGGGGAAGCCGGATCCGCGGCAGTTCCTCCACGTCGACTCGCGCAGCAAGGTCGCTGCGCTGACGCTCGTCGCGGGCTACGACTCGGCGAACAACGGCTTCAACTTCGACGGCTACGGCCGCGGCGAGCTGCGCGTCACCGTGCCGCTGCGGTGGCGCGTCCGGATCACCTGCGTCGACCGCGGCGGGATGCGCCACTCGTGCGCGGTCGTCGACGGGGCGATGACGGTGCGGCCCGCGTTCGCGGGAGCGAGCTCGCCCGACCCGACGTACGGCCTGCAGCCGGGGCAGAGCGCGACCTTCTCGTTCGTCGCCTCTCGCGCGGGGTCGTTCCGGCTCGCCTGTCTCGTCCCCGGCCACGAGGACGCGCGGATGTGGGACGTGCTCGAGGTCGCGCGAGGCGGCAAGCCGTCGATCGCGGCGCTGCCCGGTCCCTAGAGCAGGGGATCGATCGCCGCTGCGACGAAGAGCAGCGCGAGGTAGAGCAGCGAGTAGTGGAAGACCGTCGCGGCGCCGCGGCGTGACGGCGCGCGGCTCAGGCTCCAGGCGAGCGCGAGGAAGATCCCGCCGAGCACGAGCGCGGCCGCGAGGTAGAGCGGCCCGAAGACGCCGGTCGCGAACGGCACGACGCTCGCCGCGACGAGGATCACCGTGTAGCCGAGAATCCTCCGCAGCGTCGCCGCATCGCCGGCGACGACGGGCAGCATCGGCACCTCCGCCTTCGCGTAGTGCTCCTTCAGCAGCAGCGCGAGCGCCCAGAAGTGCGGCGGCGTCCAGAGGCAGACGAGCACGAACAGCCAGAGCGCGGGGACGGCGAGGTTGCCGGTCGCCGCGGCGTAGCCGACGAGCGGCGGAACCGCGCCCGCGGCGCCGCCGAGCACGATGTTCTGCGGGCCGCGCCGCTTCAGGTAGCCCGTGTAGACGATCACGTAGAAGAGGTTCCCGACGAGAGCGAGCACTGCGGTGAGCACGTTCGCTCCCGACGCGAGCACCGTGAACGACGCCGCCGACAGCGCGAGCCCGAACTCGAGCGCGCGCGGCGGCGTGATCCGTCCCGAGGCGACCGGGCGCGTCGCCGTGCGCGGTCCCATCAGCCGGTCGATGTCGCGGTCGAGGACATGGTTGAGCGCCGACGCGCCGCCGCACGCGAGGCCGAGCCCGACGAGGACGGTCGCGAGGAGCGCCGGCGACGGGCGGCCGTCGGCGCCGACCGCTGCTCCGCAGATGCCGGTCAGCAGGAGCAGGGTCATGATCCGGGGCTTCGTCAGCGTCACGTAGTCCCGCCACGAGCCGGCGCGCACGTGGCCGCCGCGGAAGGTCGCGACGGCGAGGGCGCACGCCGCGGCGAGCGCGGGTGCGGCGAGGGCGAGATGCGCCGGGCCCGGCGGCGCGACCGCGGCGGCGGCGAGCAGCGCACCGGTGACCGCGACCGGCGCGATCAGATTCCGGTGCGAGAGCAGCGCCGCGACGAGCAGGGCCGCGAGCGGCGGAGCGGCGAGCGCGGCGACGACCCGGTGCGCCGTTCCGAGGCCGGTCGCCCCGCTGACCACGGCCAGTGTGGCCGCGAGTGCGACGGCGACGGCGCACGCGCGCAGCCAGGCTCCGGGAGCGTCCTTCGTGCGCAGGCCGTCGGTCACGGCAGCCGCTCCGTCGCGAGCGCGTGCAGGTCGCCCTGGACGAAGGCGGGCGCGAACGGGAACAGGTAGCCGGTGCGTTCGTCGCCGTGCCGGTCGACGAGGTAGACGACCGGCGTCCGTGTGCCGCGCGCGAAGACGAGGCCCGGCCGGTCCGCCCGCGGGAGGCGGCGGATCACGCTCGCGAGCTCGAGCCGCAGCTGGCCACAACCGGGACACCCGGGGCTGACGACGGCGAGGACCGCGGTCCGCCCGCGCAGATGCCGCAGCGCCGCGAGCGGCGGCGCGGGACGCGCGCCGGGCGCCCAGCTCATCTGGCCGTGCAGCTCCGGAAGCACGAGCGACGGCGCCGCGGTCGAGCCGAGCGAATGCACGAGCGCTCCTCCGGCGATGCCGAGCGACGACGGCCGCGACGAGAATGATCTTGCGAACGCTCACGCGCCTCCGTCGTGCCGGCGGCGCAGCACGACCGCCCAGTAGATCAAGACCGCGATCAGCAGCCCGACCGGCAGCAGCAGCGTGAGCAGCCCGCCGGTGAGGTAGTCCGTTGCGATCAGGTCCATGAAAGCTCCTCGTGTCGGGGCTCGACGGCCGGCTTGGCCGGCTCGAGCCAGCGGTAGAAGAAGTAGATCCCGGCGATGAGATACGCGAGCGAGCCGGGCACCCACATCACGCCGGCCGCGAGCTGCTGGTCGGCGAGCGCGCTCAGTCCTCCCGGCCGGTGCGCGAGCGACGCGTAGGCGCCGTAGAGCGGGGTGGACGCGTAGCGCGAGCACGATCGCGAGGATCCAGCTCGGCAGCAGCGCCGCGCCGAACCACGCCGCGCGATGAAGATCGTCGGTGCGCGCGCGAACGGGCGGCGCCTCGAGCAGCGCGCCCCAGAAGAGCAGCGCGGTGCCGAGGAAGCAGACGTGCTCGAGAATGTGCACGCCCTCGCTGCGCACGGCCGCGTCGTACAGCGACGGCACGTGCCACACCGCGAGCGCCGCCGTCATCAGCGCGAACGCGACGGCCGGGCGCGACACGGTACGGCCGACGACGCGAAACGACCGCGAGCCCGGCGAGCGCGCGCGCGACCGCGCGGCGCGAGCGAAGCGGGAACGCGATCCAGAGACGCGGCCACGGCCGCCCCAGCACGAGCAGCGGCGCCGAGACGGTGAGCAGCACGACGTGCTGCGTCATGTGCAGCGCGAACGACGTGTCCGCCCACGTGTCGAACGGCGGCTCGAGCACGATGAGCACCGACGCGACGCCGGCGTAGAACGCCGTCTCACGCCAGACGCGGTGCCGCCCGCGTCCTCCGAGCGCGTACAGGCTCGCCGCGAGTGCGCAGACCAGGAGCGGCGGGACGCTCAACGCCCGCGACCTACACGAGGTAGAGAACGATCCACGTGAGGACCCCGATCCCCGCGAGGAAGGTCCAGTAGAAGCTGAGCGCGTCCAGTTCCGCGCGCACGAGCGACACCGGGTCGCGGATGTCCTCGCCCGGGCGGCCCGGATCCCCCGACGCCTCGCCCGCCGCGACGGTGGCCGCTCCGCTTGCCCAGCCGCGATACCGCCAGGACGTCGCCAGCACCGTCTCGAGCCAGAACATCGTGCCGAACACGAAGAGGAAGTAGAACGCCGTCCAGCCGACGTAGACGCTCGCATAGGCGCCGTCCGCGGGGCCGAAGCCGAGGTTCGCCCACGCGACGACCTGCAGGACGAGCGCGAGCAGTCCGAGCACGAGCGCGGCGAGCCCCTTCACGCGCCACTGTTGCCTCCGCTCCGCGCGGTGGTCCGCCAGGCCGAGCCGCGTCAGGAGCGCGCTCGCGACGACGCACGCGAGGATCACCGTTCCCCAGCCGACCGAGGGATTCGACGCCCTTCGGACGCCACATGCCGTGGTTGTTCAGCGAGCGGAGGTAGAAGTACCCGAAGACGAACGCGAGGAAGAAGAACGCCGACGCACTCGCGAGCAGGTGGCCGGCGGTGACGAGGTTTCGCCCGAGGACCTCCGGCGGCTCGCTCTCGACGACCTCGTACTCGGTTGCGGGTTGCGCGAACTCGGACACGTCAGTCCCTCCCTGCAGGCGCGCCCGCCGGAACGGCGACCGGGCGCCGACGCTCGCCGTAGCCGTACGGATCGCTCGAGAAGACCGGGATCTTGGTGAAGTTGTAGACGGGCACCGGCGACGGCAGCTGCCACTCGATCGACTTCGACGCCCACGGGTTCGCGCCGGCCGGAATGCGCGCGAACACGAGCGAGTAGACGAAGTTGCCGAGGAAGAACAGCAGCGACAGGCCGAGCAGGAACGCGGACACCGAGACCCAGCGGTTGATGAACTGGAGGCTCATCGGATAGGTGACGACGCGGCGCGGCATGCCGAGGAATCCCGCCGCGAACAGCGGTGCGAACGTCGAGTTGAACGCGATGAACATCCACCAGAAGTGGATCTTCCCCATCCGCTCGTTCAGCTGGAAGCCGGTCATCTTCGGCACCCAGTAGTAGATGGCGGCGAAGAACGTGAAGACCAGGCCGCCCATGATCGTGTAGTGGAAATGCGCCATCGAGAAGAAGCTCCCGTGCGTCGTCACGTCGCTCGGAACGTCGGACAGGAAGACGCCTGACAGGCCGCCGATCAGGAAGTTGAAGAACCACGCGAGGCAGAACAGCATCGGCACCGTGTAGCGGATCTGCCCGCGCCAGAGCGTCATCATCCCGCAGATGAACGTGAAGCCGGTCGGGATCGAGATCAGCTCCGTCGAGAGCATGTAGAACGGGCGCAGGTCGCCGTTGATGCCGCTGACGAACAGATGGTGCTGCCACACGAACCACGAGAGCAGCGACACGCCGAGCAGTCCGGCGACGGCGAGGCGATAGCCCCACAACGGCTTGCGCGCGAACACCGGCAGGATCTCCAGCACGATGGCGAAGCCCGGGAGCGCGAGGATGTAGACCTCCGGGTGCCCGAAGACCCAGAAGAGGTTCTCGTACAGGTAGTTGCTGCCGCCGGCCGCTGGTATGTAGAAGCTCGTCTGCGCTGTGCGGTCGAGGATCGCCATGCAGAGCGCAGCGATCAGCACCGGCGCTGCGAGCACCATCAGCGCCGCGGTGGAGATCACGCCCCAGACGAAGATCGGCAGCCGCGTCCACGTCAGCCCCGGCGCGCGCATGGTCACGATCGTCGCGATCATGTTCAACCCGAGCAGCGTCATCGAGATGCCGACGAGCGCGAAGAAGATGATGTAGCAGTCCATCCCCGGGTTGGCCTGGATGTTGAGCGGCTCGTAGCCCGTCCACCCGGTCGGGAAGCCGCCGAAGAAGACGGTCGTCTCGAGGACGACACCGCCGGCCATCAGCAGCCAGAACGTCAGCGCCTCGATGCGCGGGAACGCCATCCGCCGCGCGCCGATCAGGATCGGGATCAGGTAGTTGCCGAACGGACCCAGGATCGCGCTCGACATCATTCCCATCATCATCGTGCCGTGCAGGCCGACGATCGTCAGGTACGTCCCGGCCGGGAACACCTGGTGCGTCGGGCTCAACAGCTCGACGCGGATCAGCATCGCGTTGAGCCCGCCGATGAAGAAGAAGATGCCGATCCCGACGAGGTACTGGATGCCGACGACCTTGTGGTCGGTGCAGAGACCGAAGTAGCGGCCGATGCCCTGCGTCTCCTTCTCGCGCAGCGACGGCGGATAACCGCGCAGCCGGGCGAACGGATAGTTGAGGAAGCCGAGCCCGATCAGGAAGCCGAGCACGCCGCCGAGGTACGCCAGGATGACGGACAGCTCGTTGTAGTCGACGTCGGCGAAGTACGCGATGCTCGGGCCGACGACGGCATGCGCTGCGTACCAGCCGACATACCAGCCGGCGATGCCGAGCACGATGCCGGTGAGCAGGTTGAATCCGAGCAGACGTCTCATCCGGCCCTCCTCTGTGGGTCGGGGTAGTACGCCTTCGCGTACGGCGGCATGTACTGGGCGACCGACGCGAACACCGCCTGCTGCTGCTTCACCCACCCGGCGAACTCGTCTGCGGGCACGACGCGGCCGGTCGAGAACATGTAGCCGTGCCAGAGGCCGCAGAGCTCGGCGCAGTGGATCGCGAAGGTGCGCGGTCCCCGCGTCTTCAGGTACGCGACGTTGTCGACGCCGGGATTCGCGTCGGCCTTGATCCCGAGCTGATACGCCCAGAACGAGTGGACGGCGTCGAGCGAGGTGACGTGGAGCTCGATCAGCGTGTTCGCCGGGATCACGAGCTGCGCCGTCTCGAGCCCGCCGTACGCCGGATACCGGTACGTGAACTCCCATTGCTGCGCGATGACCTGCACCTGAAGCTTCGCGCCTGACGGTACGGCGATCGGGCTCGGGCCCTGGCCGCCGCCGGCGCCGTTCTGGAGGAGCTCGAACGTGCCGAAAGCGGCGAGGAACAGCACGACGACGGCGGAGAGCCCGACCCAGAGCAGCTGCACCGTGCTGTGGTTGCGCAGCGGCGGCCCGTCGACGAGCTCTCCGCCGCGCGGCTTCCGGAACTGCGACAGCGCGTACACGAAGAACACGAGCAGCAGACAGATGATCGGCGTCAGGATCGAGATGATCACCGTGTTGTCGACGGTCTGGCCGGCGGCCTGCTCGCTCCCGTTGCCCGGCGGGATCGCCGGCCCGAGGAAGATCGCGACGAGCGGCGTCGCGATCAGGCTGAGCACGATCCACGCGACGATTACGCGCCGCGCGTGATTCGGCGAGCTAGACAACGTTCAGGAACCCGTCCATGTAGCCGATCGTCTGCATCGGCCCGCCGAAGCCGTACAGCCAGCCCGCGGCGCACGGCACGAAGCATTGCCACCGGTAGTGGCCCGCCTTGCCGGTGTGGAACGTGAACTGGATCGTTCGGTGGTCGTACGACATCGCGCACGGCGCATAGCCGCACGGGTTCTTCGCGTCGTCGGGGACTCCGGGAAGGGGCACGATCAGCCCGTATGCGGGAACTGCGAACGTATGCGACGCGTCGTCCGGGGGAACGACGTCGAGCGTCTTGGCGTCGACCGTCATCACGTTGCCGTCGACGCCCTGCGGCCGCGCCAGGTACGGGTTGCGCAGTCCGCTGGCGCCGTCGAAGTTGTAGATGGTGACGTGGACGGTCGCGTTCGCGGGCAGCTGCCACACCGTGTCGCGCACCCACTGGCCCTTCGTGTTCCGGATCAGGTACGAGACGTAGTCGGGATGTGCCGGGCTGAGCTGCGGGCCGACCGCCGCGACCGTCTCGATCGTGAGGTCGACGACCGGGTGGCCGCTCGCCGTCGTGACCGGAACCGTGTATGACGGCGAGCCCGCCTCCGTCGTCAGCTTCCCGACGTAGAAGCCGACGAGAACGGCGACCGCCACCACGACGAGGGCGACGCCGATGAGCTTCCAGGTGACCGAGCGCATCCGCGCGATCTCTATCGCAGCCCGAAGCGAAGGCGGCCGGGAATGACAAAAGTGTCATCTCGGCGTCATGTGCTTGTCATGTCCCGTGGGCGGCGTTACAGTCGTCCACGGCGGCCGGACTGATCGGGACACGATGCGAATCCTGGTAGTTGAGGACGAAGCCCGCATCCTGGCCTTTCTCACGAGAGGGCTGGAGGCGGAGGGCTACACGGTCGTCGCGGCGGACAACGGTCGCGACGGTCTCGCGCTTGCCGCATCCGGAGAGTGGGACCTCGTCGTGCTCGACCTGCTGCTCCCCGGACTGAGCGGGCTGCAGGTCCTGCGCGACCTCCATCGCGCACGGCCGCGGCTGCCGGTCCTGATCCTCTCGGCGCGCTCGGATCTCCAGACGAAGCTGCGCGGGTTCGAGCTCGGCGCGACGGACTACGTGGCGAAGCCGTTCGCGCTCGACGAGCTGCTCGCGCGCGTGCGCGTGCAGCTGCGTGCCGCGCGTCCGGTCGAGGACGAGCATCTGCTCAGGGCCGGGCGTGTGGCGCTCGACCTCGCGCGCCGGCAGGCGCGGATCGGCGAGCTCGTCACCGATCTTTCGGACCGCGAGTTCCGGGTTCTCCACCTGATGCTGCTGCACGCGGGCGAGGTCGTGAGCCGGGAGCGGCTGCTCGCGGACGTGTGGGGCTACGCCTTCGACCCGGGCTCGAACGTCGTCGACGTGTGCGTGCGCCGGCTGCGGCAGAAGCTCGGCCCCGAGGCTCCGATCGAAACGGTGCGGAATGCCGGATACCGCCTGGCTGCTGCGTAACCGCGTCGAGCTCGCGTGGGGGGCGTTCGCGATCGTGAACCTCGCCGCGATGATCGCGTGGCCGAGCTGGGAGACGATCCCGTTCCACTTCGTCTGGATCAGCCTGACGATCGTCTACGGCTTCCGCGTCTGGTCGCCGCCGGTGACGTTCGCGGTTCTCGCGGCGGTGATCCTCGGTACCGGTACGAGCATCTTCAGCGATGCGTTCGACGGCATCCAGCTGTGGGGCGAGCTGTTCGAGGTGCCGCTGATGAGCGCGATGTTCCTCGCGATGGTCTGGCACGCACGCCGGCGGCAGGTGGCGCTGCGGCAGGTCGAAGCGATCGCCGACACGCGCGCGTCGCTGCTCGAGCGCCAGGAGCGGTTCATCCACGATGCGTCGCACGAGCTGCGCACGCCGGTGACGATTGCGCGCGGCCATCTCGAGCTCCTGCGCCGCGAGGTGCCGAACGCGCCCGAGGTCGCGGTCGCACTCGACGAGCTGGCGCGGATCGAGCACATCGTCGCCCGGCTGCTGCTGCTTGCAAACGCCGATCAGCCGGACTTTGTCGTCCTCCGCGACGTCGAGATCGAGCGCTTCCTCGAGGACGTGTTCATGCGCTGGTCGGAGGTCGCGCCGCGTACGTGGCGGCTGGAGATCGACGTCGCAGGCGTCGTTCGCGCTGATCCCGAGGCGCTTCGGAACGCGCTCGACGCTCTGCTCGAGAACGCGGTGAAGTACACCGACGAGCACGACGTCATCACGTTGCGTGCGTACGCCGGCGGCGGCGAGATCGTGATCGAGGTGGCGGATGAGGGCTGCGGCGTTCCGGCGGAGGCGCTCGAACGGATCTTCGACCGCTTTGCGCGCGCGGACAATGCGCGGACGCGCGCGCAGGGCGGCGCGGGGCTCGGGCTCTCGATCGCCGACGCGATCGCGAAGGCGCACGGCGGCCGCTGCACGGTCGCGCCGGGCGAACGCGGGACGACGTTCGCGCTCCGCATCCCTGTCGGCATTCAGCTCGAGCCGGAGCCGGTCGCCTCCGGGCCGCTCGAGATCGCGCCCGCCTAGGCGTCGATTGCCGCGCGGAGCGACCTGACGTAGTCGCGCAGCGCGTCCGGTCCGTCCTCGGCGACCTGCACTGCGCGCGACCCGACGACGACGCCGTCCGCGACCTCGGCGAAGGCGCGCGCGTGCTCCGGCGTCGAGACCCCGAAGCCTGCGTAGAGCGGCAGGCCCTCGGGAGCGAGTGCGCGCGTCCGCTCGACGAGCGCGCCGAGTCGCGCCGACACCTCTTCCCGCGCGCCGGTCGTGCCGGTGAGCGAGACGACGTAGAGCCAGCCGTCGGTGTTCGCCGCGGCGGCGCGGATGCGCTCGTCGGTCGAGGTCGGAGCGATCAGCTGGATCCGCTTCACCTCCGGGTGCACCTCGACCGGGAGGTCGACGACGATTGCGCTGGACGCGCCGGCGGCAGCGGCGTCGGCGGCGAACTTCTCATAGCCGTACGCCTCGAGGATCGCCGCGTAGGTCATCGGCACGATCGGCACGTCGACGAGCTCGCGCGTGCGGGCGAGCACCTCGAGGCACGGGCGCGTGCGCATCCCGCGCGCGAGCGCGCGCTCGGACGCCTGCCGGATCACCGGCCCTTCCGCGAGCGGGTCGGAGAAGGGGATGCCGAGCTCGATCAGGTCGGCGCCGCCCTCGACCGCCGCGCGCGCGAGCTCCGGCGTTTCCGGTTCGCAGACGAGGTAGATCGCGAGCTTGGTCATTCGGGCTTCACGTGCGCGAGCACTTCCGCGAGATCCTTGTCGCCGCGGCCGGAGAGGCAGACGACGATGAGCTCCGCGTCGAGGTCGGCCGCCCGTGCGAGGGCGTGCGACGACTCGAGGGCCGGGATGATCCCCTCCGTCCGCGTCAGGCGCAGCAGCGCGTCGAGCGCCTCCTGATCGGTGCACGGCACGTACGTCGCGCGCCCGCTGTCGCGGAGCGACGCGTGCTCGGGGCCGACGCCTGGATAGTCGAGCCCGGCGGAGATCGAATGCGCGTCGGCGATCTGTCCGTCGTCGTCGGCGAGGATCGACGAGCGCGCCCCGTGCAGTACTCCGGCGCGGCCGGTGCCAAGCGATGCGGCGCCTGCGGCCTCGACGCCGATCAGCCGTACGTCGGCGTCGTCGAGGAAGCCGTGGAAGGTGCCGATCGCATTCGAGCCGCCGCCGACGCACGCGACGACCGCTTCCGGCAGCCGTCCTTCGGCGGCGAGGATCTGCTCGCGCGCTTCGCGGCCGATTACCGACTGCAGCTCGGCGACGAGCTCCGGGTACGGCGCCGGGCCGACGCAGGAACCGATCAGATAGTGCGTCGTCTCGACGTTCGTGATCCAGTCGCGGATCGCCTCGCTCGTCGCCTCCTTCAGGGTCTTCGTGCCGAAGTCGACGCCGACGACCTTTGCGCCGAGCAGATACATGCGCTCGACGTTGGGCCGTTGGCGGCGCATGTCTTCCTCGCCCATGTAGACGACGCACTCGAGCCCGAAGCGCGCGCAGACGGTCGCCGTCGCGACGCCGTGCTGGCCGGCGCCGGTCTCCGCCACGATGCGCTTCTTGCCGAGCCGGCGGGCGAGCACGGCCTGGCCGAGCGCGTTGTTGAGCTTGTGCGCACCGGTGTGGAGGAGATCCTCGCGCTTGA
The DNA here is from genome assembly GCA_963718385.1 of uncultured Actinomycetes bacterium. Taxonomy (GTDB): domain Bacteria; phylum Actinomycetota; class Thermoleophilia; order Gaiellales; family Gaiellaceae; genus Palsa-739. Next base: position 673,006 of record CAVQZE010000003.1, on the reverse strand, counting down.
GGTAGATGCGCTTGCCGGGCGCGAACCGCTCGGCAAGCGTAAGCGGCGTCGGCCGGCCGGCGTACGTCGTCGCCAGATGATGCAGCTCCGCGTGGAACGCGTCGTCTGCGAACGCGTCGCGCCAGCCCTCCGTGAGCTCGTCGAGCGCCGGGATCAGCGTCTCAGGGACGTAGCGACCGCCGTACTCGCCGTACAAGGTCGTCATGCGTGAGCCTCCTCGACGTAGGCGCGCACGCGCGCATGGTCTTTGACGCCCGGCTCCGTCTCGAGTGACGACGACGCGTCGACGCCCCACGGATGCACCGCGTCGATCGCGGCGCGGACGTTCTCCGGGCCGAGCCCGCCGGCGAGGACGACGCGGCCGTCGGTGCGCGCCGCCGCGCTCCAGTGCTCCGGGTCGGTGCCCTCCCACGGTTGGTCGAGCAGGCGGGCGACGGGCTCGCCCTCGCGCAGCAGCACCGCGTCGCGGCCGCGCACGGTGCCCGCGTCGTCGGGGTAGAGCTGGACGAGATCCGCGCCGGTTTCTTCTGGCTCGCCGACGAAGACCGCAACCGAGAGCGACGTCGCCGGCACGTCGAGGACCGCCGGCGCGCGGCGCGGGCTCTTGTCGACGAGGATGAAGCCGAGCATGTCGGCGCCCGCCTCGACCGCGGCGTCGACGTCTTCCTGCCGCGTCAGGCCGCAGACCTTCACAAGCGGGCGCGACAGCAGCTCGCGCAGCTTCGCTCCCGGATCCGGCGCGCGCATCAGCGCCGTGCCGACGAGGATCGCATCCGCGCCCGCGAGCTCGGCGGCCGCGCCCTGCGCACGCGTGTGGATCGCGCTCTCGGCGATCACGACGCGGTCGCGCGGCGCGCGCGCGACGAGGTCGAGCTGTGCATTGCGGTCGATCGCAAACGTCGAGAGGTCGCGGGCGTTGACGCCGACGACGGGCGCGTCGAGCCGCGTCGCGCGCGCGAGCTCGTCGGTGTCGTGTGCCTCGACGAGCGTGTCGAGCCCCAGCTCGGCGGCGCGCCGCAGCAGCCGCGCGGCCTGCTCGTCGTCGAGGTCGCGGAGGATCAGCAGCGCCGCGTCCGCGCCGGCGTCGCGCAGCTCCTCGAGCTGCGCCTCCATCGTGAAGAAGCCCTTCGCGAGCAGCGGAGTGTCGGTGACTGCGCGCGCCGCACGCAGATCGTCGAGCGAGCCGGCGAACCGCTCGTCGACGAGGACAGAGATCGCCGCCGCGCCGTTCGCGGAATACGCAGGCACGAGATCCTCGACGCGCGCGTTCGGACGGATGTCGCCCATCGACGGCGAGCGCCGCTTGAACTCGGCGATCGCGCCGAGCCCGGGCTGCCGGAGAGCGTCGGCGAACCTCACGCGGCCTCCGCCTGCGTGAACGCGACGAGCTCGTCGAGCCGCGCCCCCGCTGCGCCGGAGTCGACGGCCTCGCGCGCGAGCTCGAGCCCTTCGCGGAGGTCGCGTGCGTGCCCCGCCGCCGCGATCCCGCCGGCCGCGTTGAGCAGCACCGCCGAACGGTGGCCGCCGGCCGCGCCGCCGAGAACGTCGCGCAGCGCGCGCGCGTTCGTCTCGGGATCGCCGCCGCGCAGGTCCGACGGATCGCACGGCTCGACGCCGAGCTCCGCCGGATCGAGCTCGTACTCGCGCACCGATCCGTTCTCGACCTCGCAGACGAGATTCGCTCCGCACGGCGACAGCTCGTCGATGCCGCCTGCGCCGTGAACGACGTACGCGCGCGTCGCGCCGAGCTGCACGAGCGCGGCGGCGAGCGTCCGCGTCAGCTCCGGCGAATACACGCCGAGCATCAGCGCACGGGCGCCGGCGGGGTTGGTCAGCGGGCCGAGCACGTTGAAAACGGTACGCGTCGCGAGCTCGCGGCGCACCGGCGCGGCGTGCTTCATCGCCGGATGGTGCGCCTGCGCGAAGAGGAAGCCGAAGCCGAGGTCGTCGATCGACCGCTCGATCCGATCCGGCGGCAGGTCGAGCCGGAAGCCGAGCGCCTCGAGCACGTCGGCCGAGCCGCTCGCGGACGACGCGGCGCGGTTCCCGTGCTTCGCAATCGCCGCGCCGGCGCCGGCGGCGACGAGTGCCGACGCCGTCGAGATGTTGTAGGTGTTCGCGCCGTCGCCGCCGGTGCCAACGATGTCGACGAGATCCGTCCGCTTCGGTCGCACCTGGAGTACGTGCTCGCGCATCGCCTCCGCGCAGCCGGCGATCTCGTCCGCCGTCTCGCCTTTCGCGCGCAGCGCGACGAGGAAGCCGGCGATCTGCGCCTGCGTCGCCTCGCCGCGCATGATCTCGCTCATCGCCTCGCTCGCCTCGGCGCGCGTCAGGTCATGGCCGTCGAGCAACCGCGAGATCGTTCCCTGGATCACGTCTTTCCTTCCAGAAAGTTCCGCGCAAGCGCAGGTCCGTCGGGCGTAAGCACCGACTCGGGATGGAACTGGACGCCGGCGATCGCGAGCTCGCGATGGCGCACTGCCATCACCTCGCCGTCGTCGGCAAACGCGGTCGGCTCGAGCTCGTCCGGCAGCCGCGTTGCCGCGAGCGAGTGGTAGCGGCCCGCCTCGAACGGCTCCGGCAGCCCGGCGAAGAGCCCCGCGCCGTCGTGGTGCACCGGGCTCGCCTTCCCGTGCAGCAGCTCGCGCGCGTAGCCGACCTCGCCGCCGAACGCCTCGACGATCGCCTGGTGGCCGAGGCAGACGCCGAGGGTCGGCGTCGTCGGCGCGAGCCGCCGGATGATCTCGATCGTCGCGCCCGCAGCCGCCGGCCGTCCGGGACCGGGGGAGACGACGAGATGCGACGGCGCCAGCCGCTCCGCCTCGTCCGCGTCGACCTCGTCGTTGCGCAGCACCGTCACCTCGACTCCGAGCGCGCCGAACAGATGCGCGAGGTTGTACGTGAACGAGTCGTAGTTGTCGACGAGAAGCATGCTCATCGCGCTTCCGCCTCCGCGAGCTCGATCGCGGCCTCGAGCGCGGCGAGCTTGTTCAGGCATTCCTGGTGCTCCTCCGCCGGATCGGAGTCGGCGACGATACCGCCGCCGGCCTGCAGATACGCGACGCCGTCGCGCAACACGAGCGTGCGGATCGCGATGCACGTGTCCATCGAGCCGTCGGCCGGGAAGATGTACCCGACCGCGCCCGCGTAGATCCCGCGCCGGTGAGCTTCGAGCTCCGAGATGATCTGCATCGCCCGCACCTTCGGCGCACCGGAGACGGTGCCCGCGGGGAAGCACGCGCGCAGCAGCTCGAACGGCGTGCGATCGCCCTGCAGCTCGCCGACGACCTCGGAGACGAGATGCGTTACATGCGAGTACCGCTCCGGCTGCATGAACTGCTCGACGTGCACCGTGCCCGGAACGCAGACACGCGAGAGATCGTTGCGGCCGAGGTCGACGAGCATCACGTGCTCAGCGCGGTCCTTCTCTGACGACAGGAGCGCTTCCGCATCGCCTTCGCCCGGTGCGATCGTGCCGGCGATCGGGTTCAGCGCGGCGCGCGTGCCCTCGCATTTCACCACGGTCTCCGGCGAGCTGCCGACGAGCGCGAGTCCGTCCAGCTCCAGCAGGAAGAGATACGGAGACGGATTCACGCGGCGGAGCGCGCGGTAAAGCTCGAACGCGGACGCGGACGTCGGCCGCTCCGCGCGCTGCGCGACCACGACCTGGAAGACGTCGCCCTCGCGGATGTGCTCCTTCGCGACCTCGACGCGTCGCAGGTACTCGTCGCGGTCGGGGAAGCGGCGCAGCGGGCCGGCGGCGGCCGTGGCTGCCTGCGGCTCCGGCTGCGGACCGGCGAGCAGCGCCGCCGCCTCCGCCGGGTCGCCGGCAAGCGTCTCCGCGACGCCGCGCGCGTGGTCGAAGCGGACGAGCAGCTCCGGGACGACGAACAGGCTCTCCGGGAACCCGGGCCCGTCGGCCGGCAGCGGCACCGTCGGCTCGAGCCGGGCGACCGCGTCGTAGCCGAGATAGCCGACGACGGGCTCGCCGAGCTTCTCCGCCTCGTCGAACGTGACGAGCCGCGAGCCGCAGCCGACGAACGAATGGCGTCCCGAGCCGTCCGCGCTCCACCGACTCGAGCAGGAACGTCCCGCGCGCGCCCGGCTTTCCGCGCAGGCGGAGGTACGCCCCGAGCGGGGTGAGCAGGTCGGTTGCGATTTCGGAGCTCATGGTCACTGTCATTGCAAACGAAAACGGCTCCTCGCGGAGCCGATGTGGGCGGAACGGGTTGTGCTGCGTCTCGAAACTAGCGCAGGCTCCCGCTCCGCTCGGAGCGCCAGCCCCACCAGCTGCGGGAGACGAGAGTCATCTCTTCCAGACTAGGCGTGGGCCGCGTGCGCGTCAAGCGTCGACGATGTGGCCGGCGTCGCGCAGCGCCGCGACAGCCCGCACGCCGTCGTTTTCGCGCACCAGGAGATAGTCGGTCTCGAAGGTCGAGATGACGAAGATCGACACCTTCGCCTCGGCGAGCGGGGAGACGAGCGACGCGACGACGCCGGTCAGCGAGAAGTCGAGCGGGCCGGCGAGCTCGAGCGCGCACCAGCCACGCTCGGCGCGCGCGTCGTCGGGGATGTCTTCCTCGGCGCAGACGACCGACAGCTCCGCATCGCTCCGGGTCACCGACCAGAACGGGCTGTCGTAGACCCACGTGGGGACGGCTCCGTCCGGATCGAGCCGGACGATCGCGTAAAGGTCGGGAAGCGTGCGGAGCCTCACGGTGCGGGAACCTACAGCGCGACCCGTCGCGGGGTCGGCGGTAGAGTCGCGCCGTGGCAATTCCGGAGCTACTGGAACGGTTGCTGACGGCGCCGGGGCCGTCGGGCCAGGAGGCGCGGGCCGCGGGCGTGTGGCGCGAGGCCGCGTCGGCGTTCGGCGAGGTCTCCGGCGACATGCTCGGCTCGTCGTGGGTTCGCGTTCCCGGGACGGCCGGCGGCCCGCTGCTCGCGGTCGTTGGGCACATCGACGAGATCGGCGTCGTCGTGACACATGTCGGCGACGACGGGCTGATCGCCGTGCGCGGGCTCGGCGGCTGGGATCCGCACGTGCTCCTCGGCCAGCGGGTCGAGATCCTGACGCACGAGGGGCCGCTGACGGCGGTCGTGTCGGCGCGTCGCGCGAAGCGGAAGGCCGGCGAGGAGCGAAAGCCGGTCGGGTTCGACGACATCTATCTCGACATCGGCGCGAAGAACGGGGAGGAGGCGCGCGGGCTCGTGCGTCCCGGCGATGCGGCCGTCGTTGCCGGCGCGCCGCTCGAGCTTCGCAACGGACGGATTGCGTCGCGCGCGGTCGACAACCGTGTCGGGTGCTACATCGCGCTCGAGGTCGCGCGTCGCGCGGCGGCGGAGGGGGGCACGCCCGGCGACGTCGCGGGAGTCGCCGCGGTGCAGGAGGAGGTCGGCGACTTCGCCGGCTCGCGCACAGTCTCGTGGGGGCTTGAGCCGGTCGTCGCGATTGCGGTCGACGTGACGTATGCGACCGACGTCCGCGGCGGCGATCCGGAGGAGGACGGCGAGCACAAGCTCGGGAGCGGCGCGGTGATCATGCGCGGGCCGTCGATCCATCCGCGTGTCTCCGATTTGCTGCACGAGACGGCCGAGGCGGAGTCGATCCCGTTCACGATCGAGGTCTCGCGCGGGACGACGAGCACAGATGCCGACGCGGTGTATCTCAGCCGCCGCGGCGTCGCGACGGGGCTCGTCTCGATCCCGCTTCGCTCGATGCACACGCCGGTCGAGACGATCGAGCTCGCGGACGTCGAGGCGGCGATCGCGCTGATCGTCGCGTTCGCGCGCCGGCTCGAGCCGGGCATCTCGTTCGCGCGCTGACCAGCTGGTGTCTGACACCGATCGGCCGTTTGGTGTCTGACACCGAAACGGGGTTTGGTGCCAGGCACTTCGTCACGACTTCGTGTCAGACACCGGGGGCGCGGCTACGCTGGCGGGCATGACCAGGACCGTCATCGTCGCCGCGGTGCGGACGCCCTTCGGGAAGCTCGGCGGCGGGCTGAAGGGGTACGCGGCGACCGAGCTCGGAGCCGTCGCGATCCGGGCTGCGCTCGAGCGCGCCGGCGTCGAGGGCGGCGAGGTCGACTACGTGATCCTCGGCCAGGTGCTCCAGGGCGGAGCCGGCCAGGCGCCCGCGCGGCAGGCCGCGGTCGGTGCCGGGATCCCGGTCGAGGTGCCCGCCGACACGATCAACAAGGTCTGTGCGTCGTCGATCCGCGCGGTCGAGATCGCCGACTCGATGATCAGAGCCGGGGATGCGGAGTTGATCGTCACCGGCGGCATGGAGTCGATGTCGAACGCGCCGTACATCCTTGCCGAGGCGCGCTTCGGCTACCGGCTCGGCGACGGCTCGCTGATCGACCTGATGACGCACGACGGTCTGATCTCGTCGTTCGACGGGCGGCACATGGTGGAGCAGGCGTCGTTCGTCTCACGCGAGCTCGGCATCTCGCGCGAGGAACAGGACCGCTGGGCGCTGCGCTCGCACGAGCGCGCGGCCGCCGCGCAGGACGCGGGCCGCTTCGACGACGAGATCGTCGCGGTCGGCGACGTGACGGCCGACGAGTCGATCCGCCGCGACACGACGTACGACAAGCTCGCGTCGCTGAAGCCCGTCTTCGATCCGGACGGCACGACGACCGCCGGAAATGCTCCCGGCGTAAACGACGGTGCATCGTGCGTGATCGTGTGCTCCGACGAGTTCGCGAAACGGCGCGGGCTCGAGCCGCTGGCCACGGTGCTCGCGCAGGGCAAGGTCGCGGATGAGTTCGCGTATCTCGCGCGCACGCCTGCCAAGGCCGGCGCGGCCGCGCTCGCAAGCGCGGGCAAGACGATCGGCGACGTGAAGCGGGTCGAGATCAACGAGGCGTTCGCGTCGGTCGCGTCCAACTCGACGAAGCTGCTCGACGCGGATCCGGAGCTCGTGAACGTGAACGGCGGCGCGGTCGCGCTCGGACATCCGATCGGCGCGAGCGGCGGGCGGATTCTCGCGACCATGGTGCACGAGCTCCGCCGCGAAGGCGGCGGAGTCGGTCTTGCCGCGATCTGCTCCGGCGGCGGCCAGGGCGACGCCCTTCTCGTCGAGGTCTAGCGGTGCCATACTCCTCCTAGCGCCGAAGGAGGAATCATGGCTCGCAGGCTCGCCGTTCTTCTCGCCGTCATCGCCGCGCTCGTCGTCGTGCCGCTTGCGCTCGCGGCCTATCCGACACCGTTCGCCGTTCAGGGCGGCTCCGGCGTGCTCGCCGGCGACGGCTCGCTGCGCTTTATCGCCGCCAAGTCGGGCGGCAACACTCTCGTATTGGCGAAAACCGTCAACGACGGGTCGGTCGCGCGCTCGCACACCGTCAACGGCGCGTTCGGCATCCCGATGCTCACGCAAAACGGCCTCAGCGGTGGCCTCTCCCACGACGGGAGCGCGCTGGTTCTGCAGAGCCTCGGGCTCGAGAAGACGACGCACTTCGCAATCGTCTCGACGGCCGACCTCGCCCTGCGCAACACGATCACGCTGAAGGGAACATTCGGCTTCGACGCACTCTCACCCGACGGCTCGAAGCTCTACCTGATCCAGCGCATGTCGACCGACGATCTCGAGCACTACGTCGTTCGCGCCTACGACCTGAGCACGAACACGCTGCTGCCGGGCCGCATCGCCGACAAGACGCAGAAGGGCTGGGTGATGCAGGGCTGGTCGGTGGCCCGCGCCGAGTCGCCTGACGGGCGCTGGGCGTACACGCTGTATACGAACCCCGGCGGCTACCCGTTCATCCACGCCCTCGACACCGTCCGCGGCGTCGCGCACTGCATCGGGCTGCCGTGGATGACCGATCAGAGCCCCGTCTGGACCTTCTCGCTTGCGCTCAGCGGCGACTCGCTCGCCGTGAAGTGGAAGGACGGGCATGTTTGGCGGCGCGTGAACACGACGAACTGGAAGATCACGAAGCCGTAACCAGGAAGTCGACGAGCAGACGCGTGACGAGCTCCGGCTCCCGAAGCGTCAGATAGTGATCCGAGTCGACCTCGACGTGGCGCGCGCCTGGCGTTTCGCGTGCGACGAGCGGGCCGAGGTCGCGCATCCCCTGCGGGTCGTGCGCCGCGGTGAGCACGAGCGTCGGCACGGAGAGCTCCGACAGACGCGGCAGCGCCGGCTCGGCAGGCCACCGCGGCTCGACCCCAGGCGGAGGCGGATCCGCGTCCGGCGTCGTCAGCCACATCTCGCGGAACGACTCGTCCGCGCCGAGCGGCGCCCATACCTCGAAGTCGACCGCCATCGCGCGCGTCGAGGTCGTGCTCGGCGATCGCGCGGTCGTACGCCTCGTCCTGCTCCTCGGTGTACGACGGAACCTCGTTGCCGGAGATGCCCGGCGCGACGCCGGCGAGCGCCCAGCAGCGGTCCGGCGCGGCGAGCGCCGCGTCGAACGCGATCCGGCCGCCCATCGAGAGGCCGACGAACGCCGCGCGATCGATCGCCAGCTCGTCGAGGATGCCGACGAGGTCGTCGACCCACGACCACGGCGCCGCCGGCCCGGTCGACCGCCCGAAGAAGCGCAGGTCGAAGCGAATCGTCCGAAACCGCTCGGCGAGCGGCGCGAACTCCGGCTCCCACAGCCGCGAGTCGCCGAGCCCGCCGTGCACGAGCACGACCGCCGGGCCGTCGCCTGCCTCCTCGTACCAGAGCCGTGCCCCGTTGACCTCCGCGGTTGCCACAGCGCGACGATAGCCTCCCGCGCGTGAGCTTCGAGCACGTCCTCGTCGTCGGCGCCGGGCAGATGGGCGCCGGGATCGCCCAGGTCGTCGCCGCCTCCGGCCGCCGCGTCTCGCTTCACGACGCGGCGCCGGGCGCGGTCGAGCGCGGCGTCGAGACGATGCGGAAGAGCCTGACGCGGCTCGCGGACAAGGGCGGCGCCGACCCGGACGAAGTGCTCGCGCGCGTCACGCCCGTGGACGGGCTCGTCGCGGCGGACCTGATGATCGAGGCGGTCGTCGAGGACGCCGCCGTGAAGGACGCGCTATTCCGCGCCGCCGACGCGGCGCTTCCGGAGACCGCGATCCTCGCATCGAACACGTCGTCGATCCCGATCTCGTCGCTCGCGGCTGCGACCTCGCGGCCCGACCGCGTGATCGGCATGCACTTCTTCAACCCGGTGCCGATGCTCGCGCTCGTCGAGGTGATCCGCGGCCTCGAGACGTCCGACGAGACCGCGGCGGCGATCACGCAGCTCGCCGTCGACCTCGGCAAGACGCCGGCGCAGGCGCGCGACTTTCCCGGTTTCGTCTCGAACCGGATCCTGATGCCGTTCATCAACGAGGCGGCGTACGCGGTGCTCGAGGGAGTCGCGGAGCCGGAGGCGATCGACACGATTGCGAAGCTCGGCTTCGCGCATCCGATGGGGCCGCTCGCGCTCGCCGACCTGATCGGGCTCGACACGTGCGTCGCGATCATGGAAGTGCTCCACCACGGGCTCGGCAACCCGAAGTTCGCGCCGTGCCCGCTGCTCCGCCAGTACGTGCAGGCCGGCCGGCTCGGCCGCAAGTCCGGCCGCGGCTTTTACTCCTACTAGATTCCGGGCGGCTTCGGCTTCGGCACCGGAACGCGCGCCCAGTGCACGATCTTCCCGTTCTTGACGATGAAGAGCGCTGCGGCCTTCTCGCCTGGGCCGTCGCACGCGTGCTTCGGGCGGTGGCCGAGGACGAACGTCGCCGTCACCGAGCTTCCCTTCACGTCGAGCGCGGTGATCTTGCCGGCGCACGGAAGCGAGTCGTTGAACGCGACCGCGAGCTTGTGTGACGAGAGCGGAACGGCCACCGGGCCCTCGACGATCAGCGCGTTGTGCGCGAACAGATTCGCCGCCGCGACGTTGTCGTTCGCGTTCAGCGCCTTGCTCCAGGCGCGCACGACCTGCGCCGGCGTTGCGGTCGCCGCTGCCGCTCCCGAGCCCGCCGCCGCCACGACGAGCACGGCTCCGAGAGCCATGGCCTGCCTCACGCCGTGACTATAGTCCGGCGCAGTGGACTTCGAGCTGAGCCCGGAGCAGCGCGAGATCCAGGGGCTCGCGCGGGATTTTGCGCGCCGGGAGATCGAGCCGCACGCCGCCGAGTGGGACCGCGAGCACCGGTTCCCTCGCGAGGTGTTCGCGAAGCTCGCGGAGGTCGGGCTGATGGGCGTGTGCGTGCCGGAGGAGTACGGCGGCGCGGGCGCGGACTTTCTCTCCTACATCCTCGTGCTCGAGGAGCTGTCGCGTGCGGACGCCGGTGTCGGCGTCACCGTCGCGGTGCACACGAGCGCGGCGACGCTGCCGCTGCTCGCGTTCGGAACGGACGAGCAGCGGGCGCGGTTCGTGCCGCCGCTCGCGCGCGGCGAGCAGATCGGCGCGTTCGCGCTGACCGAGCCGGAGGCGGGATCCGACGCGGGCGCGCTCCGCACGCGCGCCGACGCGGACGGCGACGGCTGGCGGATCACCGGCGCGAAGCAGTGGATCACGAACGGCCGCTACGCGGGCACGTTCCTTCTCTTCGCGCGCACCGACCAGGAGACACCGGGCGCGCGCGGAGTCAGCGCGTTCATCCTCGACGCGGAGCACGTGCGGATCACGCGCGACGAGGAGAAGCTCGGGCTGAACTCGTCCGCGACGAACGACCTCGTCGTCGAGGGCGCGCTCGTCGGCCGCGACCGGCTGCTGCACGAGGAGGGCAGGGGCTTCCAGGTCGCGATGGCGACGCTCGACGGCGGACGGATCGGAATCGCGGCGCAGGCGGTCGGCATCGCGCAGGCCGCGTACGACGTCGCGCGCGAGTACGCGAAGGAGCGGCACGCGTTCGGGCAGCCGATCGCGCAGCTCGCCGCGATCCAGCAGAAGCTCGCCGACATGTCGACGGAGATCGACGCGGCGCGGCTGCTCACGCATCGCGCCGCCTGGCTGAAGGAGCGCGGCGAGCCGCACACCGAGGCGGGCGCGAAGGCGAAGCTGTTCGCGTCCGAGATGGCGCGCCGCCAGACCGCCGAGGCGATCCAGATCCTCGGCGGCTACGGCTACACGAAGGAGTTCCCCGTCGAGCGGTACTACCGCGACGCGAAGATCACCGAGATCTACGAGGGCACGAGCGAGATCCAGCGGCTCGTGATCGCGCGGTCGATCCTCCAGCTTCAGGCGAGCTCGGCCGCCGACCCGACGCGCGCGTAGCCGCCGGCGAGCGCTGCAAGGAACGCGGCGTGCACGTCGGCCGCGGCGACCTCGCGCCCGTCGAACGTCAGGCTCGGCGCGGCGCACGCGTCGTGCGCGACGCTCGTCCCGAAGCCGAGATCCGCGGCGGCGCGGACGGTCGCGTCCACGCACATGCTCGTCATCATCCCGCAGACGACGAGCGTGTCGACGTTGCGCCTGCGGTTGCGCAGGTAGCTCTCGAGGCCCGTGTCGCGGAAGCTGTTCGGGCGGGTCTTCTTCAGCACCATCTCTTCGCCGACCGGCGCGACGAGATCGTGGATCTCGATACCCGGAGTGCCGGGTCGCATGAACGCGGCGTCGGGGGCGTCCCACACGTGCTGCATGTGCACGATCGTCTCGCCGGAGGCGCGGAACGCGTCGAGGAGCACGCGCGCCTGCACGGCCGCCTCCTCCGGGCCCGCGAGCGGATACGCGCCGCCCGGGAAGTAGTCGTTCTGGATGTCGACGACGATCAGCGCACGTGTCATTCGGGCCTCCATTCGTAGAGCGCGTCGGGTGTCTTCTCCTCGTTGCCCGACCCGTCGGTGAGCTTGACGACGCGGCAGCCGCGGCGCTCGTAGAACCGCCGCGCGTGCTCGTTCTGCTGGAAGACCCAGAACGTGAAGCCGCCGGGCCGGCGCTCCTTCGCCTTGTCGAGCAGAGCGCTGCCGGCGCCGCGGCCGTGCGCGTCCGGGTGGACGTAGAGCTGGTCGAGCATCTCGGCGGAGAGCGAGGCCAGGCCGACGATCGCGCCGGCGTCCTCCGCAACCCAGACCTCCGACGTCTCGACCGTGCGCCGGATGAACCCACGCGTCTCGTCGTCAGTGTGCAGCTTCGGGAGGAACGTCGAGCGTCCCGAACGAGGCGATGTACACCTCCGCGACGGCGCCCGCGTCGTCCGGGCCGGCGAGCCTGACCTCCACGGCGCCTAATCTACGGCGCATGAGCTCCCGCCGTCCCGACGAACCGGTCCGCCTGACGAAGATCTACACGCGCGGCGGCGACCAAGGGGAGACGAGCCTCGGCGACGGGTCGCGCGTCCCGAAGAGCGACCTGCGGATCGCCGCGTTCGGCGCGGTCGACGAGCTGAACGCGCAGCTCGGCGTCGTGCTCGCGGGCGAGCTGCCCGCGGCGTTGCGCGCGCCGCTCGCGCGCGTGCAGAACGAGCTCTTCGACGTCGGAGCCGATCTTTCCGTGCCGTTCGCCGGCGAGGACGAGCGGCTGCGCGTGACGCAGGAGATGATCGACGGGCTCGAGCGGGTCTGCGACGAGCTGAACGAGCCGCTGTCCGAGCTGAAGAGCTTCGTGCTCCCCGGCGGGACCGAGGCCGCGGCGCGCCTCCACGTCGCGCGCACCGTCGCTCGCCGCGCCGAGCGGGACGCGCTCGCGGCGGATGCGGCCGTCGGCGTCAACCCGCTCGCGCTGGTCTACCTCAACCGCGTCTCGGATCTCCTCTTCATCGCCGCCCGCGCGGCGAACGCGCTCGCCGGAGCCGACGAGCCGCTCTGGAAGCCGGGGGGCTAGCCGCGCTTTAAGGGTGCGAGGCCGGCAGGCGGTACGGCGCCGACAGCTGCGAGACGGCCTTCGCGAGCTTCTTCGTACCGGCGGTCTTCGGCAGCGTGACTGTGGCGCCGAAGCGGCGCGCGCGGACGAGTCTCGCCGGATCGCTCGAGACGGCGATCAGCTTCATGCCGGGGAAGACGAGATGCAGGTTGTGGACGAGGCGCACGCCGTACTCGTCGACGTCGACGACGACGACCTGGACGTTCCGCTTCGGCTCGCCGACGATCGTGAAGGACGACGAGTCGGAGCCGCTGACGATCCGCCGCGTCTGGCGCGTGACGGTCGGGAGCTGCTTCGGAAGCTGCGTGCCCGCGATGACGATGTCGACCAGGTGCCGCTGCGAGACCTTCATCGTGCTCAGCGACCGGTAGACGCGGACGACGTTCGTCCGGTGGATGACGGTCGTGCCGGAGACGGCGGTCGACCGCAGGGTGTACTTGGCGCCGACGCTGGCGCGCCGACTTCGGCAGCAGGAGCTTCCGAATCGCGACCTTGCCGCGCGTGACCGTGTGCCACGTGCGGAGCACCTTGTGATGCTTGCCGATCAGCTGCACCGTGACGTTCGTCGGCCGCGTCATCCCGAAGAAGTAGAGGCCGACCCACTTGCGCTGCGCGAGCGGCACGCCCTTCGCGTCGACGGCGTAGAACCCGTACTTCTGGACGTCGGTCGAGCCGCCGGAGAGCTGGAAGCCGACCGGGCTGCCGACCGGCGCGAAGCGGACGCCGCTCGGTCCGATCACGGTGCCGGACGCCGACGTCGATTGCCGACGGTGATGTCGCCGACGCTGAACCCGGCTGCGATCAGCGCGGCGCGCGCGGCGTCGAGGGTCAGGCCGACGAGGTTCGGGACGAGGCGGAAGCCCGGCGTCGGCTGGCTCGACTTGCCGGCTGCGTCGACCGCGACGATCGAGTACGAGTGCGTGTCGTTCGGATCGAACGGGCCGACGGTGTACTGCGTCTCGGTCGGCGCCGAGGTTCGCGACGGGCTTGCCGTCGACGAAGACGACGAAGTTCGCGACGGGGCCGCTGTTGTCGGGCTGCGTCCAGTAGAGCGTCAGGTTGCCGTTGTTGACGGACGCGGTGAGTTCGTCGGCGTGGCCGGCGGCCGCGTGTCCGCGGTCAGCGCGAAGAGCGAGAGATGGCGCGTGAGGATGTGGACGCTGCCGCCGCTCTGGTAGTAGCCGTCGTTCCAGCCGGCCGGGAGCACGCCCGCGGTCGGCACGGCCTGGAGCATGCGCCAGGCGCCGCTGTCGTACGTCGCGGCCTGCGCGCCCGGGGAGGCGTTGTTCATGACGACGTCGAGCGGCGCGTTGAACGCGTGCACCTGGCCGCCCGCGAGGGCCCAGTAGGCGCTGACGTCGACGACGGCGGTGAGCGGCATCGGCGCTGTGGGTGCGGCCGTCGGCGCGGTCGGGTCGACGCGGACGACGAGCCAGTCGTTCGGGCCGCCGCCCGTCCAGGCGTTCGCCGGCATCGTCACGCTCGAGCTGCCGTCGGCTGCGTTGAGCGTCGTGGCGCTCGCGAGCGTCGTGTTCTTCTCGGTGTACGGGGGCGTTGCCGTCGGAGTCGGGTAGACGGTGAAGTGGATCCGGAACGGGGTCGTCTTGCCGACGGCGTCGTTCAGCGTGCCGGCGAGCGTGTGCGGGCCGGGTGCCAGGGCGCCGGTGGCGTAGTCGACGTGCGTGCCGGTGATCGTCGGGGCGACGGTCGGGGTCCCGTCGAGCGTGACGCCGGTGAGCGTGACGACCTCGCTCGCGTCGAACGCGATCGAGCTGGCGGTCGCCGGCGCGGTGCCGTCGAGCGGGGCGGACGTCGACGATCGTCGGCAGCGTGTTGTCGATCCGGACGTTCGTCGCGACGTCGTTGCCCTGGTTGCCGAGACCGTCGACGGCGAGCGCGCGGATGTCGTAGAGGCCGTCGCCGACGGTGGTCGTGTCGAAGCTCGCGTTCCACGGGGAGGCGTTGTCGACGGAGATCGTCTGCCACGTGTTCGCGCCGGCCGGGCTGACCTGGAAGGTGACGGAGACCGCGGCCGGGCCGCTCGTCGACGCCGTCAGCGGGACGGTGCCGGAGATGTTCGCGCCCGGGTTCGTGAGAACGACGGTCGGCGCGGTCGAGTTGACGTGGACGGTGACCGGGGTCGTCGTCTTGACGTTGCCCGCGTTGTCCGTGATCACGAGGCGGAGGTCGTAGTTCGCCGTCGGCACCGCGGACGCGTCCCACGCGACCGAGTACGGCGCGGTGGTGTCGCTCGCGATCGATGATCCAGGTGTTGAGGCCCGCGGGGCTGTACTCGAAGGTGACGCTCGCGACGCCGGCGCCGCTGTCGGACGCGGTTGCGTCGAGCGGCGTCGCCGGGCCGCCGATCGTCTGGCCGGCGAGCGGCTGTCGTCAGCGAGCCGGTCGGGTTCGTGTTGTCGACGAGGACGGTGACGATCGGGCTCGTGCCGGTGTGGCCGGCCTGGTCGGTCGCGATCGCGCGCAGCTCGTAGTTGCCGTCGGTGAGCGCGCCCGTGGCGAACGGAGTCTGGAACGGAGGCCCGACCGTCGCGATCGACGTCCACGACGAGCCGCCCTGCGGCCGCTGCTGGAACTCGACCGTCGCCGTGTCGGCGTCGCTCGTCGCCGAGATCGTCGGCGCGCCGGAGATCGCGGAGCCGGGGCTGTTGAGCGTCGGCGTCGGTGCGTGGTTGTCGACGGTGACCGTGATCGGAGCCGACAGCGTCGTGTTTCCGGCCGGGTCGGTCGCGCGCACGCTGATCTGCACCGTGCCGTCGGCGACGGCGGTCGAATCCCAGTTCGCGCTGGCCGCCGCGCCGCTCGCGACGACGGAGCCGTTGACGAGGTAGTCGTAGGTGAGTGGGTTCGCGTCGGATGCGCTCGCCGAGATCGTGACGCCCGAGCCGCTGACGAACGAGCCGGCGGTGGGCGCGCCGACCGCGACGGTCGGAGCGGTGTTGTCGACGACCACGACGCCCGCGCCGCCCGGATGCAGGTCGATCGTGGAGACGCTGCTCGCGCCGTCGGTGATCACGGCGCTGGAGGTGATACGCGCCGTCGGTCGACGCCCGTCGTCGCCCAGTTCACCGAGTAGGTGCCGGAGACGCCGGTCAGGTCGGTGCCGATCGTCGTCCACGTCACGCCGTCCGGCGAGTACTGGAAGACCACGGAGACGATCCCGGAGGGGCCGGAGGTCGGCGTCGCGGACAGCGCCTCGGTGCCGTGCATGTAGTCGGAGGCGGAGCAGGTCGGGCAGGCCGGGGGCGTCGCGTCGATCTGGACGTTGACGGAATGCTGCGCCTCGACGTTGCCGGCGTTGTCCACCGACTGGAACGTGATCGTGTGCGAGCCGTCGTTCGAGCCGTTCGACCGGCGCCGGGATCAGTACCGAGGTGCCGTGCTGCGTCGGGCCGCCGTCGACGCTGTAGAGCGTGTCGCTGACACCCGAGCCGGCGTCGGTCGGGTTCAGCGTGACGGTGACGTCGGTGGCCGAGAAGCCGGACGGGACGCCGGAGGCGGTCGTCACCGGAGCGGTGTTGTCGACGCGGCGGGAGCCGACGATGCTCGGGGCGCTGACGTTGCCGGCGGCGTCCGTGACGGTTGCGCGGATGTCGTAGAGGCCGTCGGCGGACGCCGGTCGTGTTCCAGCTCGCTCCGACCGGCAGCCAGGTCGCGCCGCCGTCGCCGGAGACGTCGAAGGTCGGTCGAGACGATGCCGGAGGCGTTCGCGCCGGGGTCGTTCGTGCCGGCCGGGTTCGTCGAGAGCGCGATCGTGCCGCGGAGGTTCGCGCCCGGATCGTTCAGCTGGACGACCGGCGGCGTGTTGTCGACGAGGCGGTTCGTGACCGGCGTCGCGGTCGACTGGTTGCCGGCGACGTCCGTGGCGACGGTGCGGAAGTCGTAGTGGCCGTCCGTCAGCGTCGTCGTGTCGAGCGACACCGAGTACGGCGCGGTTGTCGCGGTGCCGACGGTCGTCCACGTGTTCGCGCCGGTCGGGGAGACCTGGAAGTCGACGTGGTCGACGCCGGAGCCGGGCTGGTTCTGCGGGTCGAGCGGATCGGCGGCGGTGCCGGTCAGCGCGATCGTGCCGCGGAGGAACGCACCCGGGTCGTCCTGGGCGGTGACCGGCGGCGTGTTGTCGATCTTCACGTTCGCGACGAGCGGCGACGTCGTCGTGTTGCCGGCGTGGTCGGTCACGAGCACCTGCATCTGGTAGATGCCGTCGGTCACGGCCGTCGTATCCCAGGCGGCCGGGGTCGCGATCGTGGCCCACGTGATGCCGTCGGCGGAGTACTGGTACGTGAGGGTCGCCGGGTCGACGCCGGAGGCGTAGCCGTTCGTCGTCGGGTCGGCGGTGGTCGACGCGAGCGCGATCGTGCCGCGGACGGCGTGGGCCGGGTTCGCCGCTGCCGGGTCGGTCAGCGTCGCCGTCGGCAGTGGTCCGATCCTCGTGCCACGTCCAGCTCGCGGGGGAGGCGTCGACGTTGCCGGCGAGGTCGGTCGCGCGGAGCTGCATCGTGTGGCTGCCGTCGATCGGCGTCGCCGCGAGCGAGTACGGGCTTGTGCAGGTCGTCCAGCCGCCGCCGTCGAGATTGCACTCGACCTTCTGCGTCGGCTCGCTGGCGGAGAACGTGAAGGTCGGATGCGCGTCGTTCGTCGGGTCGCCCGGCTTCGTGACGAGCGTCGTGTCAGGCGCTGTGCGGTCGACGGTGACGGCGGAGATCGACGAGCTCGTGTGGCCGACGTTGTCGGTCGCGACGGCCTGGATCCAGTAGGAGCCGTCAGCCGGGATCGGCCACGAGCCGCTGTAGACGCCGGCGACTCCGGTCGTGTCGGTGCCGAGATGCGTCGTCCCGCTGGAGCAGCTCGCGGTCGGGCAGAGGTAGAAGTCGACCTGGGCGACGCCGGTGCCGGCGTCGGCCGCGCTGGCCTTGACCGTGTACGGGTCGCTTGTGGCCGCGTTGACGTAGCCGCCGTCGACCGGCGCGGTGACGTTCACCGTCGGCGCCTGGTTGTCGACCGTGACGTTCGTGACGGAGGCGGTGGTCGCGTTGCCGGCCCAGTCGGTCGCCGTCGCGCGGATGTCGTACTGGCCGTCGACGACCGCGTCCGGCCCGGTCTTCGTGTTCCAGCTCGCCGGGACGGTCGTCCACGTCGAGGTGCCGTGCGGCGCGACCTGCCAGACGACGGCCGGGCTCGGATCGGCGTCGCCGATCGTCGCGGCGAGCGCGACGGTGCCGGCGATGCCGCCGTTCGTGGCCGGGTTCGTGATCGAGACGGTCGGCGCGGTGTTGTCGACGCGGACGTTCGTGATCGGAGCCGAGGCTGCCGAGTTGCGCGGCGTTGTCGACCGCGACGACGTCGAGGTCGTAGAGCCCGTCGGCGACGGCGTCAGGCCCGGTCTTCGTGTTCCAGGAAGCGGACGAGATCGGCGTCCACGGGCCGCCGCTGCCGGCGGTCGAGTAGCGGAAGGTGGTGCTGGCGACGCCGGTGCCGCCGACGTCGCTCGACGTCGAGCTCAGCGAGACGGTGCCGCTCAGGTGGCTGCCCGGGTTCGTCATGCTCGCCGCCGGCGGGACGGTGTCGATCGTCCACGCCCAGCTCGGCGGGGTCGCGTCGACGTTGCCGGCCAGGTCGATCGCGCGCACCTTGAACGTGTGCGGGCCTTCGCCGAGGGTCGGCTCGGATCAGCGGCGTCGCGCAGCGGCCGTCCAGGCGCCGCCGTCCAGCTGGCACTCGAAGGTCGAGCCGGCCTCGTTGGAGGAGAAGCCGAAGGTCGGCGCGGCGACATTGCTCGGGTTCGACGGCTTCGCGCCGATCGACGTCGTCGGTGCGATCGTGTCGATCTTCACCGTCTTCGTGCCGACCGCGGTGATGTTGCCGACGTTGTCCTCGGCGATCCACTTGACCGTCGTCGTGCCCTCGGTCGAGAGGTTGAAGGAGGCGCTCGAGCCGGCGACCGCGGTGCCGTTGGTGACGTTGTCGCCGCTGTCGATCGTCGGGTCGCTGCCGTCGGTCGTGTAGACGACGCGCAGGACGCCCGTGCCCGCGTCGGTCGCGCTGATCGCGAACGCGACCGGGCTGGTCGTGTACCAGCCGGCGACGCACGCGGCGGCGTTGCAGGTGACGGAGGCATTCGGGGCGGCCGCGTCGGACTGCGCGGTGAAGCCGACGCCGGCGCTCGACAGCCCTGCGCCGTTCTGCGCCGTGATCGAGCCGCTCTGCGTCGCCGCGGAGCTGTTGAAGCTGTACGCGCCGGCCGCGTTCGACCAGCCGGAGCCGAGCGCCGGGAAGGTGTAGCCGGCGAGGCCGGACTGCGCGTCCGCCGAGCCGCTCGCGCCGACGGTGAAGCCGCCGCTCGCGCCGCCCTGGAAGTAGATCGTCGAGCCGGCGCCCGGATAGTACGAGTGGACGCCGCCGGTGAACGTGAGGCTGGGCGCGCTCGGTGCGCTCGTGTCGAGCTTCACCGTCTGCGTACCGGTGGCCGAGATGTTGCCGACGTTGTCCTCGGCGAGCCACTTGATCGTCGTCGTGCCGAGCGTCGTGACGTTGAAGCTCGCCGACGTCGCGTTGATCTCGGTGCCGTTGGTGACGACGTCGCTGCCGTTGATCGTCGGCGCGCTGCCGTCGGTGGTGTAGACGATCCGCTCGACGCCCGACGCGCCGCTCTCGCCGCCGGTCGTGATGGCGACGGCGACCGGCGAGCCCGTGTACCAGCCGGCCGAGCAGGCGACCGTGTTGCACGTGATCGCGCTCGTCGGAGCCGACGAGTCGGACTGTGCGGTGAAGCTCGTGCCGGAGCTCGAGAGCCCGGCGTTGTTCTGTGCGGTGACGCCGCCGGTCTGCGTGCCGGCCGTCGCGTCGAAGGTGTAGGCGCCGCCGGTGTTCGTCCAGCCGGTGCCGAGCGCCGGGTACGTGTAGCCGGCGATCCCGGACTCGGCGTCGGTCGAGCCGCTCGCCGTGACCGTGAAGCCGCCGGTCGAGCCGCCCTGGAAGAACACGGTCGAGCCGACGCCGGGCCAGTACGCGCGCGTCGGCGCCGGAGAAGACGAGATTGGTCGGCGCCGACGGCGCGGTGCCGTCGATCTGGAGCGTCGCGCTCTGAACAGACGATGCGTCGCCGAGGTTGTCGGTCGAGAACCACTTGATCGTCTGCGGGCTCGAGATCGAGAACGACGCGGTCGCGGCGTTCACGGTCGTCGCCGTGCCGCTCGAGGTCGGGTTGGAGCCGTCGGTCGTGTACGTGATGCTCGCCACGCCAGAGCCCGTGCCGTCGTTCGCGTTGATGTCGATGTTCACCGGGATGCTGTTCGTCCAGCCGCCGGAGCAGGGGAGGCTGTTGCACGTGAGCGAGCTCGTCGGCGCGAGCCGAGTCGGCCTGGGCGGTGAAGCCGACGCCGGCGCTGGAGAGACCCGCGTTGTTCTGCGCCGTGACGCTGGCGGACTGCGTCGCCGCCGAGCTGTTGAACGTGTAGGCGCCGCCGGTGTTCGACCAGCCGCTGCCGAGCGCCGGGTACGTGTAGCCGGCGATCCCGGACTCGCCGTCGGCCGAGCCGGAGCCCGTGACGGTGAAGCCGCCGCTCGTGCCGCCGAGGACGAAGACGGTCGAGCCGCTGCCCGGGTAGTACGCGTTCGAGAAGCCCGAGAAGGCGATCGAGAGTGCGCTCGGCGCGGTGGTGTCGAGCTTGACGGTCTGGGTGGAGACGCTGCTGATGTTGCCGACGTTGTCCTCGGCGATCCACTTGACGGTGGTCGTCCCGAGGGTCGAGTCGTTGAAGCTGGTGTTGGCGCCTGCGACGGCGGTGCCGTTGGTGACGGTGTCGCTGCCGTTGATCGTCGGCGTGCTGCCGTCGGTGGTGTAGACGATGCGCTGGACGCCTGCGGTCGCGTCGGAGGCGCTCAGCGCGATCGAGACGGGGAGCTCGTGTACCAGCCGGCGGAGCAGGCGGCGGTGTTGCAGGTGATCGAACTGGTCGGCGCCGCGGCGTCGGACTGCGCGGTGAAGCTCGTGCCGCTGCTCGAGTTGCCCGCGTTGTCCTGAGCGGTGACCGAGCCGGACTGAGTGCCGGCGGCGGCGGTGAAGGTGTAGGCGCCGACGGTGTTGTTCCAGCCGCTGCCGAGTGCCGGGTAGGTGTAGCCGGCGAGACCGGAGGTCGCGTCGGTCGACCCGGTGGCCGCGATCGTGAAGCCGCCGGTGCCGCCACCCTGGAAGTAGACGGTCGAGCCGGAGCCGGGCCAGTAGGCGTGGCTGGTGGACGAGAACGTGAAGCTCGTGGGCGCTGCCGGAGCCGTCGTGTCGAGCTTCACCGTCTGCGTCGTGACGCCGCTGATGTTGGCGACGTTGTCCTCGACGATCCACTTGACCGCGGTGGTGCCGTCGGTCGAGACGTTGAGGCTCGCGTTCGCGCCTGCCACTGCGGTGCCGTTGGTGACGACATCGGAGCCGTTGATCGCGGGCGCGCTGCCGTCAGTCGTATAGACGATGCGCTTGACGCCGGCGCCGCGCATCGCTGCCGGTGATCGAGACCGAGACGGGAGCGACGGTGTACCAGCCGGCCGAGCAGGCGATCGAGTTACACGTGACGGAGCTCGTCGGAGCGGCGCGTCGGACTGCGCCGTGAAGCCGTTGCCGGTGCTCGAGTTCGTCGCGTTGTCCTGCGCCGTGACGTTGCCGGTCTGCGTGCCCGCGGAGCTGTTGAACGTGTAGGCGCCGGCGGTGTTCGACCAGCCGCTGCCGAGCGCCGGATAGGTGTAGCCGGCGAGGCCGGACTGTCCGTCGGTCGAGCCGGAGGCCGCGACGGTGAAGCCGCCCGAGCCGCCGCCCTGGAAGTAGATCGTCGAGCCGGATCCCGGCCAGTACGCGAGCGTCGTCGACGAGAACGTGAAGCCGGTCGGCGCGGTCGGCGGCGTTGTGTCGATCTGGAGCGCGACCGTCTGCACCGACGACGCGTTGCCGACCTTGTCCGTCGAGAACCACTTGATCGTGACTGCGCTGGAGACCTGGAACGACGCGGTCGCGGCGTTGACGGTCGTCGCCGTGCCGCTCGACGTCGGGTCGGAGCCGTCGGTCGTGTACGTGATGTTCGCCACGCCGGAGCCCGCGCCGTCATTCGCGTTGATGTCGATGTTGACCGGGACGCTGTTCGTCCAGCCACCCGGGCACGCGGCCGAGTTGCACGTGAGCGAGCTCGACGGCGCGGCAGCGTCGGACTGGGCGGTGAAGCCCGTGCCGGAGCTCGAGAGCCCGGCGTTGTTCTGCGCGGTGACGTTGCCCGACTGGGTCGCGGCGGTGCTGTCGTAGGTGTAGGCGCCGCCGGTGTGCGACCAGCCGCTCCCGAGGCGCCGGGTACGTGTAGCCCGCGATGCCGGACTCGCCGTCGGCCGAGCCGGAGCCGGTGACGGTGAAGCCGCCGGAGCCGCCGCCCTTGAAGAAGACCGTCGAGCCGCTGCCCGGGTAGTACGCGTTGGAGAAGCCGGAGTAGGCGAGCGACGGGGCCGACGGGGCGGTCGTGTCGAGCTTGACCGTCTGGGTCGAGACGCTGCTGATGTTGCCGACGTTGTCCTCGGCGATCCACTTGACGGTCGTCGTGCCGAGGCGTCGAGTCGTTGAAGCTCGCGTTGGCGCCGGCGACCTCGGTGCCGTTCGTGACGACGTCGCAGCCGTTGATCGTCGGGGCGCTGCCGTCGGTGGTGTAGACGATGCGCTGGACGCCCGCCGCCGCGTCGCTTGCGCTCAGTGCGAGCGAGACGGGCGAGCTCGTGTACCAGCCGGCGCTGCAGGCGGCCGTGTTGCAGGTGATGGAGCTGGTCGGCGCCGCGGCGTCGGACTGCGCCGTGAAGCTCGTGCCGGCGCTCGAGAGTCCGGCGTTGTTCTGCGCGGTCACGTTCCCTGTCTGCGTCCCTGCGGCGGCTGTTGAACGTGTACGCGCCGACCGTTCGCCCAGCCGGCGCCGAGCGCCGGGTACGTGTAGCCGGCGATGACCGGACTCCGCGTCGGTCGAAGCCGGTCGCCGCGACGGTGAAGCCGCCGGTGCCGCCGCCCTGGAAGTAGACGGTCGAGCCGGAGCCGGGCCAGTACGCGTGCGTCGTCGCCGAGAACGTGAACCCGGTCGGCGCGCTCGGCGCGGTGGTGTCGAGCTTCACGTCTGGTCGAGACGCCGAGAGATGTTGCCGACGTTGTCCTCGACGATCCACTTGACCGTGTTCACGCCGAGCGTCGTCATGTTGATGCTCGCGGTGAGCCGGCGACCGCGGTGCCGTTGGTGACGACGTCGCTGCCGTTGATCGCGGGCACGCTGCCGTCCGTCGTGTACACGATCCGCTCTACGCCGGCACCGCGGGTCGTTGGCCGAGATCGCGGCCGCGACCGGCGAGACGGTGTACCAGCCCGCGCGGCAGGCGACCGAGTTACAGGTGACGGAACTCGTCTCGGCGCGCTCGTATCCGGCTGCACCGTGAAGCTCGTGCCGCCGCTCGAGAGCCCGGCGTTGTTCTGCGCGGTGACGTTGCTGCTCTGGGTTCCGGCCGCGCTGTTGAAGGTGTAGGCGCCGGCGGTGTTCGACCACCCGCTGCCGAGGGCCGGATAGGTGTACCCGGCGAGCCCGGACTGCGCGTCCGCCGAGCCGTTGGCCGTGACGGTGAAGCCGCCCGAGCCGCCGCCCTGGAAGTAGACCGTCGAGCCGAAGCCGGGATAGTACGCGGTCGATGAAGCCCGAGAATACGCGACCCGCGTCGGCGCGGTCGGCGCGCGTCGTGTCGAGCTGGACGATCTGGCTCGAGACGGAGCTGATGTTGCCGACGTTGTCCTCGGCGATCCACTTGACGGTAGTCGTGCCGAGCGTCGGATCGTTGAAGCTGGCGCTGGCGCCGGCGACGGCGGTGCCGTTGGTGACGACGTCGGAGCCGTTGATCGTCGGCGCACTGCCGTTCGTCGTGTAGACGACGCGCTTCGACGCCGGCGGCCGCCGTCGGAGCCGCTGATCGCGATCCCGACCGGCGAGGTGGTGTACCAGCCGGCGGAGCAGGCGGCGGAGTTGCAGGTGACGGAGCTGGTCGGAGCGGAGGCGTCGGACTGGGCGGTGAAGCTCGTGCCGGAGCTCGAGAGTCCGGCGTTGTTCTGTGCGGTGACGTTGCCGGACTGCGTCGCGGCGGAGCTGTTGAAGGTGTAGGCGCCGCCGGTGTTCGACCAGCCGGAGCCGAGCGCCGGGTACGTGTAGCCCGCGACGCCGGACTCGCCGTCGGTCGAGCCGGAGGCCGTGACCGTGAAGCCGCCGGCGCCGCCGCCCTGGAAGTAGACGGTCGAGCCGGCGCCCGGGTAGTACGCGTGCGTCGGGGCCGGAGAACGCGAGCCCGGTCGGCGCGCTCGGGGCGGTGGTGTCGAGCTTGACGGTCTGGGTGGAGACGCTGCTGATGTTGCCGACGTTGTCCTCGGCGATCCACTTGACGGTGGTCGTGCCGAGGGTCGAGTCGTTGAAGCTGGCGTTGGCGCCGGCGATCTCGGTGCCGTTGGTGACGGTGTCGCTGCCGTTGATCGTCGGTGTGCTGCCGTCGGTGGTGTAGACGATGCGCTGGACGCCGGCGCCGCCGTCGCTGGCGGAGAGCGCGATCGAGACGGGCGAGCTGGTGTACCAGCCGGCGCTGCAGGCGGCGGTGTTGCAGGTGATCGAGCTGGTCGGCGCGGCGGCGTCGGACTGGGCGGTGAAGCTCGTGCCGGTGCTCGAGTTGCCCGCGTTGTCCTGGGCGGTGACCGAGCCGGAGTGCGTCGCCGCGGAGCTGTTGAACGTGTAGGCGCCCGACCCGTTCGCCCAGCCCGCCCCGAGCGCCGGGTACGTGTAGCCGGCGAGACCGGAGGTCGCGTCGGCCGAGCCGGTGGCTGCGACGGTGAAGCCGCCGGTGCCGCCGCTCTGGAAGTAGACGGTCGAGCCGGAGCCGGGCCAGTAGGCGTGGCGTCGTCGACGAGAACGTGAAGCCGGTCGGCGCGCTCGGCGGCGTTGTGTCGAGCTTCACGATCTGGCTCGAGACGCCGCTGATGTTGCCGACGTTGTCCTCGACGATCCACTTCACGGTCGTCGTCGCGTCGGTCGAGACGTTGAGGCTCGCGTTGGCGCCGGCGACGGCGGTGCCGTTGGTGACGACGTCGCTGCCGTTGATCGTCGGCGCGCTGCCGTCGGTCGTGTAGACGACGCGCTCGACGCCGGCGCCGGAGTCGCTGCCGGTGATCGCGACCGAGACCGGCGAGACCGTGTACCAGCCCGCCGAGCAGGCGATCGAGTTGCAGGTGACGGAGCTGGTCGGCGCGGCCGCGTCGGACTGGGCGGTGAAGCTCGTGCCGGTGCTCGAGTTCGTCGCGTTGTCCTGCGCCGTGACGCTGCCGGTCTGCGTCGCAGCGGAGCTGTTGAAGGTGTAG
The DNA here is from genome assembly GCA_963718385.1 of uncultured Actinomycetes bacterium. Lineage (GTDB taxonomy): Bacteria > Actinomycetota > Thermoleophilia > Gaiellales > Gaiellaceae > Palsa-739. Next base: position 647,833 of record CAVQZE010000003.1, on the reverse strand, counting down.
GCGCCGGCGGTGTTCGACCAGCCGCTGCCGAGTGCCGGGTAGGTGTAGCCGGCGAGGCCGGACTGCCCGTCGGTCGAGCCGGAGGCCGCGACGGTGAACCCGCCCGAGCCGCCGCCCTGGAAGTACACCGTCGAGCCCGAGCCGGGCCAGTACGCGTGCGACGGGGCGGAGAAGCTGAAGCCGGTCGGCGCGGTCGGCGGCGTGGTGTCGATCTGGAGCGTGACTGTCTGCACCGACGAGGCGTTGCCGACGTTGTCGACCGTGAACCACTTGATCGTGACGGCCGACGAGACCGAGAACGACGCCGTCGCCGCGTTCACGGTCGTCGCCGTGCCGCTGCTCGTCGGATCGGAGCCGTCGGTCGTGTACGTGACGCTCGCGACGCCCGAGCCCGAGCCGTCGTTGCCGTTGATGTCGATGTTGACCGGGATGCTGTTCGTCCAACCGCCCGGACACGCGGCCGAGTTGCAGGTCAGCGAGCTCGACGGCGCGGTGCTGTCGGACTGCGCCGTGAAGCTCGCGGCAGCGCTGGAGAGCCCGGCGTTGTTCTGCGCGGTGACGTTGCCCGACTGCGTTCCGGCGGAGCTGTTGAAGGTGTAGACGCCGGCGGCGTTCGACCAGCCCGAACCGAGGGCCGGGTAGGTGTAGCCGGCGATGCCGGACTCGCCGTCTGCCGAGCCGGAGCCGGTGACGGTGAAGCCGCCGGCAGCGCCGCCCTTGAAGAAGACCGTCGAGCCGCTGCCCGGGTAGTACGCGTTGGAGAAGCCGGAGTAGGCGAGCGACGGGGCGGAAGGCGCGGTCGTGTCGAGCTTGACCGTCTGGGTCGAGACGCTGCTGATGTTGCCGACGTTGTCCTCGGCGATCCACTTGACGGTCGTCGTGCCGAGCGTCGAGTCGTTGAAGCTCGCGGTCGCGCCGGCGACGGCGGTGCCGTTGGTGACGACGTCGCTGCCGTTGATCGTCGGCGCGCTGCCGTCGGTGGTGTAGACGATGCGCTGGACGCCGGCGGCCGCGTCGCTTGCCGGTGACGGCGATCGACACCGGCGACGCGGTGTACCAGCCCCCGATGCAGGCGATCGAGTTGCAGGTGATCGAGCTGGTCGGCGCGGCGGCGTCGGACTGCGCGGTGAAGCTCGTGCCGGCGCTCGAGAGCCCGGCGTTGTTCTGCGCGGTCACGTTGCCCGACTGCGTCGCCGCCGAGCTGTTGAACGTGTACGCGCCCGAGCCGTTGGCCCAGCCCGCGCCGAGTGCCGGATAGGTGTAGCCGGCGACGCCGGACTGCGCGTCGGCCGAGCCGGTGGCTGCGACGGTGAAGCCGCCGGTGCCGCCGGCCTGGAAGTAGACGGTCGAGCCGGAGCCGGGCCAGTACGCGTGGGTCGTGGCCGAGAACGTGAAGCCGGTCGGGGCCGACGGCGCGGTCGTGTCGAGTTGCACGGTCTGGGTGGAGACGCTGCTGATGTTGCCGACGTTGTCTTCGGCGATCCACTTGACGGTGGTCGTGCCGAGTGTGGAGTCGTTGAAGCTGGCGGTGGCGCCGGCGACGGCGGTGCCGTTGGTGACGACGTCGCTGCCGTTGATCGTCGGTGTGCTGCCGTCGGTGGTGTAGACGATGCGCTGGACGCCTGCGCCGCCGTCGCTGCCGGAGATTGCGATTCCGACCGGGGAGGTGGTGTACCAGCCGGCCGAGCAGGCGGCGGAGTTGCAGGTGACGGAGCTGGTCGGTGCGGAAGCGTCGGACTGGGCGGTGAAGCTCGTGCCGGAGCTGGAGAGTCCGGCGTTGTTCTGTGCGGTGACGTTGCCCGACTGGGTCGCGGCGGAGCTGTTGTAGGTGTAGACGCCGGCGGCGTTCGACCAGCCGGAACCGAGCGCCGGATACGTGTAGCCCGCGACGCCGGACTCGGCGTCGATCGAGCCGTTGGCGGCCACCGTGAAGCCGCCGGCGACGCCGCCCTGGAAGTAGACCGTCGAGCCCGCGCCGGGGTAGTACGCGTGGCTGAAGCCCGAGAAGTTGAAGCCGCTCGGCGCCGACGGGGCCGTCGTGTCGAGCTGGACGACCTGCGTGTGGACGACGGAGACGTTGCCGACGTTGTCCTCGGCGATCCACTTGACCGTCGTCACGCCGAGTGTCGAATCGTTGAAGTTCGCGCTCGCGCCGGCGACGGGCGTGCCGTTGGTGACGTTGTCGCCCGCATCGATCGTCGGGTCGCTGCCGTCGGTCGTGTAGACGACGCGCTTCACGCCCGCCGACGGATCGGTGGCGGTGATCGCGATTCCGACCGGCGAGCTGGTGTACCAGCCGGCGGAGCAGGCGGCGGAGTTGCAGGTGACGGAGCTCGTCGGCGCGCCGGAGTCGATCTGCGCGGTGAAGCCGGTGCCGGCGCTGGAGAGCCCGGCGTTGTTCTGCGCGGTGACGTTGCCCGACTGCGTTCCGGCAGAGCTGTTGAACGTGTAGACGCCGGCGGCGTTCGACCAGCCCGAGCCGAGGGCCGGGTAGGTGTAGCCGGCGATGCCGGAGTCGGCGTCGGCCGAGCCGGAGCCGGTGACGGTGAAGCCGCCGCTCGCGCCGCCCTCGAAGTAGACCGTCGAGCCCGCGCCGGGGTAGTAGGCGTGGCTGAAGCCGGAGTAGGCGAGCGACGGTGCGCTCGGGACGCTCGTGTCGACCTTGACGGTGGTCGTGATCGTGGCGGCGTTGCCGACGTTGTCGGTGCCGGTCAGCGTCAGGAGGTAGCAGTTGCCGCTGGCGACCGTCTGTGACGTGGTGCCGGAGATCGTCGCGGGCGCGCCGTAGCTCGAGCAGCTGTTGCCGGAGAGCGTGCCGGTCTGCATCGTCAGCGTCGAGTTGGCGAGTCCGGAGGCGGTTCCGCTCAGCGCCTCGGTGTAGTCGGTGCGGCTGTTGATCGTGAGCGTCGTGCCGCTGTTCAGGTAGCTGGTCGAGCCGCCGCCGGTTGCCGCGGTGCCGTTGGCCGAGAAGGCACCGCCGGCCGGGGCGGTGGAGTCGTTCTGCGCGGTGAAGCTTGCGCTCGCGCCGGTGACGCCTGCGCCGTTGGTTGCGGTGACGGCGCCCGTGCCGGTCGGGGAGGCGGCGGTGAAGCTGTAGACGTTCGTCGCGTTCGACCAGCCGCTGCCGGCGACCGCGCCGTAGGTGTACGAGGCGACGCCGCTGTCGGCGTCGGTCGAGCCGGAGGCGGTGACGTTGAAGCCGCCGACCGTGCCGCCCTTGAAGAAGACGATCGCTCCCGCGCCGGGGTAGTACGCGTTCGTCAGCGAGCTGAAGCCGAACGTGGTCGGCGCGCTCGGCGCGGTGGTGTCGACCTTGACGGTGGTGGTGATCGACGTCGCGTTGCCGACGTTGTCGGTACCCGTCAGGGTGAGCAGGTAGCAGTTGCCGCTGGCGACGGTCTGCGCCGTGGTGCCGGTGATGGTGGCCGGGGCGCCGTAGCTGCCGCAGCTGTTGGCGGTCAGCGTCGCGGACTGGATCGTGAGGGTGGAGTTGGCGAGGCCGGAGGCGGTGGCGGTCTGGGTCTCGGTGTAGTCGGTGCGGCTGTTGATCGTGAGCGTCGTGCCGCTGGTCAGGTAGCTCGAGGAGCCGCCGCCGGTGGCTGCGGTGCCGTTGGCGCGTGAACGCGCCGCCCGCCGGGGCGGTCGAATCGCTCTGAGCGGTGAAGCTGGCGCTGGAGCCGGTGAGGCCGGCGTTGTTGGTCGCGGTGACCGCGCCGGTGCCGGTGGGGGAGGCGGCGGTGAAGGTGTAGGCGCCGGCAGCGTTGGCCCAGCCGGAGCCGGCGATCGCGCCGTAGTTGTAGGAGGCGATGCCGGAGTCGGCGTCGGCCGAGCCGGAGGCCGTGACGGTGAAGCCGCCGGCCGAGCCGCCCTTGGTGTAGACGATCGAGCCGGCGCCGGGGTAGTACGAATTCGTCAACGAGCTGAACCCGAACGTGGTCGGCGCGCTCGGCGCGGTGGTGTCGACCTTGACGGTGGTCGTGATCGAGGTCGCGTTGCCGACGTTGTCGGTGCCCGTCAGGGTCAGCAGGTAGCAGTTGCCGCTGGCGACCGTCTGGCTCGTGGTCCCGCTGATCGTGCTCGGCGCGCCGAAGCTGCCGCAGCTGTTGGCGGTCAGCGTCGCCGACTGGATCGTCAGTGTCGAGTTGGCGAGACCGGAGGCGGTTGCGGTCTGGGTCTCGGTGTAGTCGGTGCGCGAGTTGATCGTGAGTGTGGTGCCGGCGTTGAGGAAGCTCGAGGAGCCGCCGCCGGTCGCCGCGGTGCCGTTCGCGAGAACGCGCCGCCCGCCGGCGCGGTCGAGTCGGACTGTGCGGTGAAGCTCGCGCTGGCGCCGGTGACGCCGGCGCCGTTGGTCGCGGTCACCGCGCTCGTGCCGGTCGGCGAGGCGGCCGTGAAGCTGTAGACGTTGGTCGCGTTCGACCAGCCGGAGCCGGCGATTGCGCCGTAGTTGTACGAAGCGATGCCGCTGTCGGCGTCGGTCGCGCCGGAAGCGGTGGAGGTGAAGCCGCCCGCGCTGCCGCCCTTGAAGTAGACGATCGAGCCGGCGCCCGGGTAGTACGCGTTCGTAAACGCGCTGAACCCGAACGTCGTCGGCGCCGACGGGGCGGTCGTGTCGACCTTGACGGTGGTCGTGATCGAGGTCGCGTTGCCGACGTTGTCGGTACCGGTCAGCGTGAGCAGGTAGCAGTTGCCGCTGGCGACCGTCTGCGCCGTGGTGCCGCTGATCGTCGCCGGTGCGCCGAAGCTGCCGCAGCTGTTGGCGGTCAGCGTCGCCGACTGGATCGTCAACGTCGAGTTGGCGAGCCCCGAAGCTGTCGCGGTCTGCGTCTCGGCGTAATCGGTGCGACTGTTAATCGTGAGCGTCGTGCCGGCCGTGAGGTAGCTCGAGGAGCCGCCGCCCGTGGCTGCGGTGCCGTTCGCGCTGAACGCGCCACCGGTCGGAGCGGTCGAGTCGGACTGAGCTGTGAAGCTCGTCCCGGCACCGGTCACGCCGGCGCCGTTCGTCGCGGTGACCGAGCCCGTCCCTGTCGGGGAGATGCCCGTGAACGAGTAGACATTGCTCACGTTGCCCCACCCCGCGCCGGCGACCGCGCCGTAGTTGTACGAAGCGATGCCGCTGTCGGCGTCAGTCGAACCCGACCCCGTCGCGGTGAAGCCGCCTGCGCTGCCGCCCTTGAAGTAGAGGATCGTCCCGGCGCCGGGGTAGAAAGCGTTCGTCAACGCGGAGAACGCGATCCCGGTCGGCGCGCTGGGCGCGGTGGTGTCGACCTTGACGGTGGTGGTGATCGTGGCGGCGTTGCCGACGTTGTCGGTGCCGGTGAGCGTCAGCAGGTAGCAGTTGCCGCTCGCGACGGTCTGCGAGGTGGTGCCGGCGATCGTGGCCGGTGCGCCGTAGGCGCTGCAGCTGTTGCCCGAGAGCGTTCCGGTCTGCATCGTCAGCGTCGAGTTGGCGAGACCAGAGGCGGTTGCGGTCTGGGCCTCGGTGTAATCGGTGCGCGAGTTGATGGTGAGTGTCGTGCCACTGTTGAGGAAGCTGGTCGAGCCGCCGCCGGTTGCCGCGGTGCCGTTGGCCGAGAAGGCGCCGCCGGCGGGTGCGGTCGAGTCGCTCTGTGCGGTGAAGCTTGCGCTGGAGCCCGTCAGCCCCGCGTTGTTGGTCGCGGTGACAGCGCCGGTCCCGGTGGGGGAGGCGGCGGTGAAGGTGTAGGCGCCGGCGGCGTTGGCCCAGCCGCTACCTGCGATTGCGCCGTAGTTGTAGGACGCGATTCCGGAGTCGGCGTCGCTCGCGCCGGAGGCGGTGACGGTGAAGCCGCCGGCTGCGCCGCCCTTGGTGTAGACGATCGAGCCGGCACCGGGGTAGTAGGCATTCGTCGGCGCCGAGAACGCGAACCCGGTCGGCGCCGACGGGGCGGTCGTGTCGACCTTGACCGTGGTCGTGATCGACGTTGCGTTGCCGACGTTGTCGGTGCCGGTCAGCGTCAGCAGGTAGCACTTTCCGGTCGCGACGGTCTGTGCCGTGGTGCCGACGATCGTGGCCGGTGCGCCGTACGCGCTACAGGCGTTCGCCGAGAGCGTGCCGGTCTGCATCGTCAGCGTCGAGCTCGCGAGACCCGAGGCGGTGGCAGTCTGCGTCTCGGTGTAATCGGTGCGGCTGTTGATCGTCAGCGTCGTGCCGGCGTTGAGGAAGCTGGTCGAGCCGCCACCGGTCGCCGCGGTGCCGTTGGCGCTGAACGCGCCGCCCGCCGGAGCGGTCGAGTCGCTCTGCGCGGTGAAGCTCGCGCTCGCGCCCGTGACGCCCGCGCCGTTGGTCGCCGTGACCGCGCTGGTGCCGGTGGGGGAGGCGGCGGTGAACGTGAACGCGCCCGCAGCGTTGGCCCAGCCTGAGCCGGCGATCGCGCCATAGTTGTACGAAGCGATGCCGCTGTCGGCGTCGGTCGCGCCCGAGGCGGTGGAGGTGAATCCGCCTGCGCTGCCGCCCTTGAAGTAGACGATCGAGCCGGCGCCGGGGTAGAAGGCATTGGTCAGCGCGCTGAACCCGAACGTCGTCGGTGCGCTCGGCGCGGTGGTGTCGACCTTCACGGTGGTCGTGATGGTGGCGGCGTTGCCGACGTTGTCGGTGCCGGTCAGCGTCAGGAGGTAGCAGTTGCCGCTCGCGACGGTCTGCGATGTCGTGCCGGTGATCGTGGCCGGGGCGCCGTAGCTGCCGCAGCTGTTGGCGGTCAGCGTTGCCGACTGGATCGTGAGCGTCGAGTTTGCGAGGCCGGAGGCGGTCGCGGTCTGGGTCTCGGTGTAGTCGGTGCGCGAGTTGATCGTGAGCGTTGTGCCCGCGGTGAGGTAGCTCGACGAGCCGCCGCCGGTTGCCGCGGTGCCGTTGGCGCTGAAGGCGCCACCCGCCGGAGCGGTCGAGTCGTTCTGTGCGGTGAAGCTGGCGCTCGCGCCGGTGACGCCGGCGTTGTTGGTCGCGGTGACCGCGCCCGTGCCGGTCGGCGACGCGGCGGTGAAGCTGTAGACACCGGCGGCGTTGGCCCAGCCGCTGCCCGCGACCGCGCCGTAGTTGTACGAGGCGATGCCGGAGTCGGCGTCGGTCGAGCCCGAAGCCGTCGTCGTGAAGCCGCCGATCGAGCCGCCCTTGAAGTAGACGATCGAGCCGACACCCGGATAGAACGAGTTCGTCAGCGCGGAGAACGCGAAGCCGGTCGGCGCAGTCGGCGCGCTCGTGTCGACCTTCACGGTCGTCGTGATCGTCGCGGCGTTGCCGACGTTGTCGGTGCCGGTGAGCGTGAGCAGGTAGCAGTTGCCGCTTGCGACGGTCTGCGACGTCGTGCCGGTGATCGTCGCCGGTGCGCCGTAGGCGCTACAGCTGTTCGCCGAGAGCGTTCCGGTCTGCATCGTCAGTGTCGAGCTCGCGAGACCGGAAGCGGTCGCGGTTTGCGCTTCGGTGTAGTCGGTGCGCGAGTTGATCGTCAGCGTCGTGCCGCTATTGAGGAAGCTCGTCGAGCCGCCGCCGGTCGCGGCAGTGCCGTTCGCGGAGAACGCGCCGCCGGCCGGAGCGGTCGAGTCCGACTGTGCGGTGAAGCTCGTTCCGGAGCTCGTCGCGCCCGCACCGTTCGTCGCCGTGACCGAGCTGGTGCCCGTCGGCGAGGCGGCAGTGAAGGTGAACGCTCCGGCTGCGTTGGCCCAGCCGCTGCCTGCGATCGCGCCGTAGTTGTAGCCCGTGATTCCGGAGTCGGCGTCGGTCGAGCCGGAAGCGGTGGCGGTGAAGCCGCCGGCGCTGCCGCCCTTGGTGTAGACGATCGTTCCGGCGCCGGGGTAGTAGGAGTTCGTCAGCGCGCTGAACGCGAAGCCCGTCGGCGCCGACGGCGCGGTCGTGTCGACCTTGACCGTCGTCGTGATCGACGTCGCGTTGCCGACGTTGTCGGTACCGGTCAGCGTCAGCAGATAGCACTTTGCGGTCGCGACGGTCTGCGACGTCGTGCCCGTGATCGTTGCCGGGGCGCCGTACGCGCTACAGGAGTTCGCCGAGAGCGTGCCCGTCTGCATCGTCAGCGTCGAGCTCGCGAGACCCGACGCGGTCGCGGTCTGCGTCTCGGTGTAGTCCGTGCGCGAGTTGATCGTCAGCGTCGTGCCGGCCGTGATGTAGCTCGTCGAGCCGCCGCCGGTCGCCGCGACGCTGTTCGCCGTGAACGCGCCGCCGGCCGGTGCCGTCGAATCGTTCTGCGCCGTGAAGGTCGTGCCGCTCGAGGTCAGGCCCGCGCCGTTCGTCGCCGTGACCGAGCTCGTGCCGGTCGGGGACGCGGCAGTGAAGGTGAACGCGCCGGCGGCGTTGGCCCAGCCGCTGCCTGCGATCGCGCCGTAGGTGTAGCCCGTGACTCCCGTGTCCGCGTCGGCGGAGCCCGAGGCGGTGGAGGTGAAGCCGCCGGCGGTGCCGCCCTTGAAATAGACGACCGTGCCGGAACCGGGGTAGTACGAGTTCGTCAGCGCGCTGAACGAGAAGCCGGTCGGTGCCGACGGGGCGGTGGTGTCGACCTTGACGGTGGTCGTGATCGCGGCGGCGTTGCCGACGTTGTCGGTGCCGGTGAGCGTGAGGAGGTAGCAGTTGCCGCTGGCGACGGTCTGGGAGGTGGTGCCGGTGATCGTTGCGGGTGCGCCGTAGCTGCCGCACGCGTTGCCGGTGAGCGTGGCCGACTGGATGGTCAGCGTCGAGTTGGCAAGCCCCGAGGCGGTCGCGGTCTGGGTCTCGGTGTAGTCGGTGCGGCTGTTGATGGTGAGGGTGGTGCCGCTGGTGAGGTAGCTCGAGGAGCCGCCGCCGGCTGCTGCGGTGCCGTTGGCCGAGAAGGCGCCGCCGGTGGGTGCGGTGCCGTCGGCCTGGCCGGTGAAGCTTGCGCTGGCACCGCTGACCCCGGCGCCGTTCGTGGCCGTGACCGCGCCGGTGCCGGTGGGGGAGGCGGCGGTGAAGCTGTAGACGCCGGCGGCGTTGGCCCAGCCGGAGCCGGCGACAGCGCCGTAGTTGTAGGAGGCGATGCCGGAGTCGGCGTCGGCGGCGCCTGACGCGGTGACGGTGAAGCCGCCGATCGTGCCGCTCTTGAAGTAGACGATCGAGCCGGAACCGGGGTAGAACGAGTTCGTCAGAGCGCTGAAGCCGAAGGTCGTCGGCGCGCTCGGCGCGGTGGTGTCGACCTTGACCGTGGTGGTGAGGGTGGCGGCGTTCCCGACGTTGTCGGTGCCGGTGAGCGTGAGCAGGTAGCAGTTGCCGCTGGCGACGGTCTGCGCCGTGGTGCCGGCGATCGTCGCCGGTGCACCGTAGGCACTGCAGCTGTTGCCCGAGAGCGTGCCGGTCTGCATCGTGAGCGTCGAGTTGGCGAGGCCGGATGCGGTCGCGGTCTGGGTCTCGGTGTAGTCGGTGCGGCTGTTGATGGTGAGCGTCGTGCCGCTGGTGATGTAGCTCGAGGAGCCGCCGCCGGTCGCGGCAGTGGCGTTGGCGCTGAACGCGCCGCCGGCCGGGGCCGTCGAATCGGACTGGGCCGTGAAGCTGGCGCTCGAGCCCGTCAGGCCTGCGTTGTTGGTCGCCGTGACCGCGCTGGTGCCGGTCGGCGAAGCCGCGGTGAAGGTGAACGCGCCGGCGGCGTTGGCCCAGCCGCTGCCTGCGATCGCGCCGTAGTTGTACGTGGCGATGCCGGAGTCGGCGTCCGTGGCACCCGAGCCGGTGGCGGTGAAGCCGCCGACGCTTCCGCCCTTGAAGTAGACGATGGCTCCGGCGCCGGGGTAGTAGGAGTTCGTCAGCGCGCTGAACGAGAAGCCGGTCGGCGCCGACGGCGCGCTCGTGTCGACCTTCACGGTGGTCGTGATGGTGGCGGCGTTGCCGACGTTGTCGGTGCCGGTCAGCGTCAGGAGGTAACACTTGCCGGTTGCGACGGTCTGCGCGGTGGTACCGACGATCGTGGCCGGGGCGCCGTACGCGCTACAGGCGTTCGCCGACAGCGTTCCGGTCTGCATCGTCAGCGTCGAGCTCGCGAGACCCGAGGCCGTCGCGGTCTGCGCCTCGGTGTAGTCGGTGCGCGAGTTGATCGTGAGGGTCGTGCCGCTGTTGATGTAGCTCGTCGAGCCGCCGCCGGTCGCAGCGACGCTGTTCGCGGTAAACGCGCCGCCGGCCGGAGCCGTCGCGTCGTTCTGCGCCGTGAAGCTCGCGCTCGACCCGGTCAGGCCGGCGTTGTTCGATGCGGTGACCGCGCCGGTACCGGTCGGGGAAGCAGCGGTGAAGGTGTAGGCGCCGGACGCGTTGGCCCAGCCGGTCCCTGCGACCGCGCCGTAGTTGTAGCCCGAGACGCCGGTGTCGGCGTCGGTCGAGCCGCTCGCCGTGACCGTGAAGCCGCCGACCGTCGCGTTCTTGAAGTAGACGATCGAGCCGGCGCCGGGGTAGTAGGCGTTGGTCAGCGCGCTGAACGCGAAGCCGGTCGGTGCGCTCGGCGCCGTCGTGTCGACCTTCACTGTGGTGGTGATCGTCGGCGCGACGTTGCCGACGTTGTCGGTGCCGGTGAGCGTGAGCAGGTAGCACTTTGCGGTGGCGACGGTCTGCGAGGTCGTCCCGATGATCGTCGCCGGTGCGCCGTACGCCGAGCACGCGTTGCCCGACAGCGTCCCGGTCTGCATCGTCAACGTCGAGGTCGCAAGGCCCGAGGCGGTCGCTGTCTGCGTCTCGGCGAAATCCGTGCGCGAGTTGATCGTGAGCGTCGTGCCGCTGTTCAGGTAGCTCGACGTGCCGCCCGCCGACGCGGCGGTGCCGTTGGCGGAGAACGCGCCGCCGGTCGGTGCGGTCGTGTCGCTCTGGGCGGTGAAGCTCGCGCTCGGGCCGGTGAGGCCGACGTTGTTGGTCGCGGTCACGGCGCCGGTACCGGTCGGCGAGGCGGCGGTGAAGGTGTAGGCGTTGGTTGCTTGCGCCCAGCCGGTGCCCGCAACCGCGCCGTAGCTATAGGACGCGATGCCCGTATCGGCGTCAGTCGCGCCGGAGGCGGTGACGGTGAAGCCGCCGGCGGTGCCGCCCTTGAAGTAGACGATCGAGCCGGCACCGGGGAAGTAGGAGTTCGTCAGCGCCGAGAACGCCCACGTCGTCGGCGCGCTCGGGGCGGTCGTGTCGACCTTGACGGTCGTCGAAAGCGAGGCGGCGTTGGCGACGTTGTCGGTGCCGGTCAGCGTGAGGAGGTAGCAGTGCCCGGACGAGACGGTCTGCGCCGTGGTGCCGGCGATCGTGGCCGGCGCGCCGTACGCCGAGCACGCGTTGCCGGACAACGTGCCCGTCTGCATCGTCAGCGTCGAGCTCGCGAGGCCGGCCGCGGCGCCGGACTGCGCCTCCGTGTAATCCGTGCGCGAGTTGATCGTCAGCGTCGTGCCGGCCGTGATCGTGCTCGAGGAGCCGCCGCCGGTCGCCGCGGTGCCGTTCGCGGAGAACGCGCCGCCGGCCGGGGCCGTCGTGTCCTTCACGAGCGTGAACGTGCCGGTGCCGGTGCCGCCCTGGCGGTTGGTCGCCGTGACCGTCTGCGCACCGACCGTCGTCGTCGCGCTCGTCCACGAGTACGCCGTCGGCGAGGAGGAGGCGTACGCGCTCGTCGACGGCGACGCGTTCGTCACCGTGCCGTTCCCGCCGGTGAAGCCAGCCACGGCGGGATACGCGACCGTTGCGACACCCGAGTCGGCGTCCGTGAACGACGAATTGACGGTGAACGTGCCGCTGTTCGCGCCCTGGGCGTTGTAATAGAGCGTCGACCCGTTCGCGAACGTCTGGCCGGTCAGGCCGGAGAGCGTGACGCTGTTGAGCGCCGGGCCCGGTCGAGTCGACCGACTCGAGCGCGGTGACGGCCTGCGAGCTCCGGTTCGGGGCGGTGGTGCTCGTCCACGACATGGTGTGAGCGCCGGGCGCCGCCATGAGGTCGACGCTCATGCCGAGCGAGTCGGTGCCGCCGGCGGCCGACGAGTCGGCGTGAACGTGGGACGTCTGGCCGGCTCCGGCGTTCCAGGTGCCCATGGTGGCGATCGTGTCGCCCGGAGCGATCGTGTCGACGAGCATCTGGTTCGGCCACTTCGTCGTGAATGCAGTCGAGGTGAGGCCAGGCCCCTGGTTGGTCGTCGCGGTCGAGATCGCGGAGGCGCTCTGCCAGACGTTGGTGAAGGTCTCGGCGCCGCCGACGATGCCGTCCTCGGTCTGCGCGCCGAAGCTGATCACGACGTTGTGCGCGCGCCCGTCGTGCGGGTTCAGCGTGTAGTAGAGCGCCGTGCAGTCGTAGTTCGGCGCCGGGTTGATCGCCACCGCCGCGCTGCCCGGCACGAGTGTCATCGCGGCGCCGTTGTAGGTGACGCTCGTCGCCTGGCACGACGACGTGGTCGTGTTCTCGGCGTTGTAGCCGACGAGCAGCAACTGGTTCGCCGCCGACGGATTGATGCTGAACGTGACGGAGGTGGCGGTGTGGGCGCTGCCGTTCGCCGCGACCGACCACGCGACGGCGGGGTCGATCGTGTACGGCAGCGGGAGGTGCGCATCGTCGAGTCGCAACTCGAGCACGTTCGACCCTCCGCGACGTGCAAGGGACCAGTGCAGACCGGCGGGTGTGACGTCCTTCCCGGACTGCGTGAGCAGCTGGACAGGAAGGATCGACGACACCGGTGCGCCGTGCTTGTCGACGAGGGTGATCGAACCGCCCGGTCCGGGCTTCGGCGTGAGCGTTCCGTCGAGCGACCACCGCCACGTTCTCTTTCCCTGCCGATGATCGACGACGAGGAACTCCTCCGTCTTTCCCGGCACCGTGGTGATCGCCTCGCTGCCGAACGACGTCGAGCGGACGACACCGTTTCGGTGTCCGCGCCACGGGCCTGCGGCGGCGACGGCGGTGCTCGCGAGCGAGACGACCGACGCGGCGCGTCCCTCGTGCGCGTGCACGGTGTACCCGCGCTTGTCGATCGCGACCGTGAAGGCGCGTCCCGGATGACGCACGAGCGACGCGTGCGTCGCGCTCGGTCCGAGCTGCGCGGCGAGGTAGTCGTGCTGATGCCCGCGGCTGACGACGAGCATCGACGCGCCGGCCGCGACACCGATGCACAGCAGTGCCGCCACGGCACCGATGAAGAGACGGAGGTGCCGACGCGTAGCGATCACGCCGACACCTCCGCGACTGCACGCACCGTCGAGTCGACCCCCGGAGTGGCGAGCTCGGAGAGGGCGACGACGGTGCCTGCGGCTGAAAGGAATATTCCTCCGACGAGCTGGAAACCACGGCGCATGCGAACGCCCTCGGACGCGTCCGAGGGCCTCGCCTTAGGTGTCCGCAGATTCGGGAAGCTCGCCATTCCTCACGCGTGCGTCTGCACGCGATCTCCACTCGCATAGATCGACCGAATTGCCCCTGGGACTGAGCGTTTCCTGGTGTGAAACCGGTAGGAAACGTCCACGAGCGCGCAAAGATCCCTCCGCCGGGTGAGAGAAGAGGCGCCGTGGCAGACGGCGACTCGCAACCACCGACGGTCGCGCGTGGAGGCATCAACAAAACCATCAACCTCGAGTAGAGACTGAGGTTAGTGGTGTCGGCCCCACGCGTCTCGTTGTCGGATTGGACAACGGCGGTTTGGCGATCCACAGTTGCGACGCGATCGTCAGCGGTTGCGCTAGAACACGCGGAAGGTCGCGACGGTCGTGAGCGTGCCCGCTGCGGCGTTGCCCGCTGCGTCCGTGATGGTGGTGGCGGGAGCGAAGGCGAACGCGCCCTGGCCGGCTGTGATGTTGGCGCCGCAGGTGCCGGTGCAGGCGCCGGCCACGGTCGCGGTGATGTTGGCGCCGGCAACCGAGAGCGTGCTCGACGCGAAGGCGGCGCTCGTGTTGTTGGTACTGATGTAGGTGTTAGCGCCGAGCGCACGCGCGCCATTGGTGAGGCTGGTGATTGTCAGCGTGTCATTGCCGCCGCCGGTGGGGTCCGTTTCGGTGATTGTGGTCGAGCCGGGGACACTCGATGCGAGGATCGCCTCGCTGAACGTGATCTGAAGCGCGTCGCCCACTTGCATGAGTCCCGCCGTCGAGCCTGCGGTCGTGGTGGTGATCGCGATGGGAACGGGTGCTGCTTTGTCGAGGGGGGCGGTGGCGGCGAAGCTGGAGAGGTTGGCGGCCGCGTCGCGGATCCCAGTCGCGCTTGAGGCGAGGGCGACCGTGAAGGAGCCGACGGCGGTGTTTGCTGGGCCTGCGCCTTCGGTGATCGTCAGCGTCGCGGTGTTGCGTGGCGACGGCGACACGGCAAGGGTGCCGCCGCTGGGCACATTGGCCAGTGTCCAGGGAGCGGTCCCGGCGTGTACGCCGCGAGCGGTTTCCGAGAAGATGGCGGTGACGCGGTCGACCTTGCCGTTGCCGTTGGTGTCGAGCATCGAGAGCGTGCCGGCACCAGGACGGGTTTGGCGTCGTCGGTGGGCGCGGTGGCGGCGAAGCTGGCCTGGTTGCCGGCGGCGTCGCGGATGCCGGTGGCGTTGGCGGCGAGGGCGACCGTGAAGGCGTCGACGGCGGTGTCGGGTGCGCCTGCGCCTTCGGTGATCGTCAGGGTGGCGGCGGCGCCCGAGACAGCGACGCGAGGCGAGGCGTGCCGGCGCTGGGGACGTTGGTCGAGCGTCCAGGGGGCGGTGCCGGCGCTGTAGGCGGCGCAAGCGCCTCCGAGAAGGTCGCGACCGACATGATCGACCTTGCCGTTGGTGTTGGTGTCCTGCATCACCAGGCTGACGCAGGACGGGGGCGGCCTGTCGGCGGGGGCGGTGGCGGCGAAGCTGGCCTGGTTGCCGGCGGCGTCGCGGATGCCGGTGGCGCTGGCTGCGAGGGCGATCTGTGAAGGTGCCGACGGCGGTGTTGGCGGCGCCTGCGCCTTCGGTGATCGTCAGCGTCGCGGTGGTGCCGGAGGTCGACGACGGCACGGCAAGTGTGCCGGCGCTGGGGACGTTGGTCAGTGTCCAGGGAGTCGGTGTCGGCGTGTAGGCGGCGAGCGGTTTCGCGAGAAGATGGCGGTGACGCGGTCGATCTTGCCGTTGCCGTTGGTGTCTTGCATCGCCAGCGTGCCGGCACCAGGACGGGTTTGGCGTTGTCGGTGGGCGCGGTGGCGGCGAAGGTGGCTTGGTTGCCGGCGGCGTCGCGGATCCCGGTGGCGCTGGCGGCGAGCGCGACCGTGAAGCTGCCGACGGCGGTGTCGGCTGCGCCTGCGCCTTCGGTGAGCGTCAGTGTCGCGACCGCGCCCGAGGTGGAGACGCTCGCCAGCGTGCCGCCACTCGGCACGTTCGCGAGCGTCCACGGCACCGTGTCCGTCGACGATGCAAGCGTCTCACTGAACGTGACCGAGACCTGATCGACCTTCCCATTCCCATCCACGTCCTGCATCACCATCGCCGTACGCACCGGCGCGGCACCGTCCGCGGGACCGGTAGCGCGCGAACGAAGAGAGGTTGGCGGCCGCGTCGCGGATCCCAGTCGCGCTTGAGGCGAGGGCGACCGTGAAGGAGCCGACGGCGGTGTTTGCTGGGCCTGCGCCTTCGGTGATCGTCAGCGTCGCGGTGTTGGTGGCGACGGCGACACTGGCAAGGGTGCCGCCGCTGGGCACATTGGCCAGTGTCCACGGAGCGGTCCCGGCCGTGTACGCCGCCAGGGTTTCCGAGAACACGGCGGTGACGCGGTCGACCTTGCCGTTGCCGTTGGTGTCGAGCATCGACAGCGTGACCAGGACCGGTTTGGCACCGTCGGTCGGCGCGGCCGCGGCGAAGGAGGACTGGTTGCCGGCTGCGTCGTGGATCCCGGTTGCGCTGGCAGCGAGCGCGACCGTGAAGCTGCCGACGGCGGTGTTCGCTGCGCCTGCGCCTTCGGTGAGCGTCAGTGTCGCGACCGCGCCCGAGGTGGAGACGCTCGCCAGCGTGCCGCCACTCGGCACGTTCGCGAGCGTCCACGGCACCGTGTCCGTCGACGATGCAAGCGTCTCACTGAACGTGACCGAGACCTGATCGACCTTCCCATTCCCATCCACGTCCTGCATCACCATCGCCGTACGCACCGGCGCGATGCCGTCGCTCGGAGCCGTGGCAGCGAAGCTCGCGAGGTTGCCCGCCGGGTCGCGGATCCCGGCTGCGTTGCTCGCAAGGGCGACCGTGAACGAGCCTACGGTGGTGTTGATCGGTCCGGCACCCTCGGTCACCGTCAGCGTCGCGGTCGAGCTCGTCACCGCCACGCTCGCCAGCGTGCCGCCGCTGGGCACGTTGGCCAGCGTCCACGGAGCGGTCCCCGCCGAGTACGAGGCCAGCGGTTCCGAGAAGGTGACGGTAACGGCGTCGAGCTTGCCCGGCGTTCCGCCAAGATCGCCGGTGACCATCGACGCGAGCGTCGGTTTCACCGTGTCCTTCGTGCGAGTGATCGAGGTTGTCGGCCCGGCGTCCCCGTACGAGCTCGTCGACCAGGCGCTGACCGTCAGCGTTCCATCCGCCAGGCTCGAGACGTTGACGGCGCTGAAACTGCGGGTGCCACCGCCGGTGATCCCGGCCGCAGTGACGGCGACGGTCCCGGAGCCATCGCTGACGGACAGGTGAACGGTGTCGCCCGTGAGTGACGTCGCCGGTAGCACCACGTCGAACGAGAGCGACGAGGCATTCGCGGCGTTGACGAAGGCGTTCCCGGTGCCTCCCCCGTTCGTCAGCGTCACCGAGGTGGGGGCGTCGGGCGCCACCGTCGCTGCCGCGCTCTGAGAGCTCACGGCGCCCGTCCACAGGTAGTAGGTCGGCGTCACCGAGTAGAGCCAGCGACCGGTCGGGAGCGACGACTCCGTGCATGACAGCGGATCGGGGGCACCGCTGATCGTGCCCGCGCAGGAGGCGCCGGGTGCGATCGGCGTCGCGGGGGCGCTCTGGGCGTAGCGCTGCACCGTATAACCGCCCGACGCGAGTGAGCCGAGCGTTGTCCCCGCCACGATCGTCTGCGCCCAGCTCACGGTCACGGCGCGTCCGGCGACCGACGCCGCCGGCGTCGACCCAGTTCCGAGCGAGCCGATGTCGCCGCGTCCATTGCTTCCCGACGACGAGCCCGAGGTCCAGTACGCGAGCGCTCCCGCGACACAGACGCCTGCGGCGACCACGACCAGCCCGACGAGCAGAGCGCGACGGCCACGGTTACGACTGCGGCGCGGCTCGGCTCGCGGCACGAAATCGTCCCGGACGACGGTCGGCGCCTGCTCGGGAAGCCTCGGAAGCGGCCCTTCGTTCGCGCGACGCTGGGTCTTCCGACGGGCAATACAGACGCCGACCGCAGAAACGGCGACACCGATCATGATCGAGCGGCGCTTCATCCGGTTCCCGTCGCCGCGTACTGAAGTGTGAAGACGGCGCCCTTGCAGGCGTCCTGGCTCGAAGCCATGTCCAGCATGGTCACGACCGGCGCTGTTGCCCCCTGCGCAGGCAGGACGACGGAGCCTCCGGACGGGACGACGACCGACACAGCGCCGCCGGACATGTTCGACTGGGCCACAGAGAGGTTCATGGCACCATCGCAGCTCGGTTGGCTGCTGCCGGCCGCCACGGTCACGACGAGGTTGCTCACCGTGATCGGGAAGGACTGCGGGTTGGTGATCGTGACTGGGACCGGCCCGCCGAGTCCCGGCGCAAGGACTGTCGGTTGGTCACCCGTGATCGTGAACCCGGTAGGGGCCGGCGACGGTGTGGCCGGTTGGTCAGCGCTGCCGATGAACCACGACGTACAGGACGGCGCGCTCGGGATGCCGTTCGGAAGAAGCGACCGAACGCAGAACGTGTGACGACCGGCAGCGAGACCGACGTAGATCACCGGGCTCGTGCACGTCTCCCAGGCGGCGGAGTCGAGCGAACATTCGAACTCGAGCCCGTCGGCGCCTTCGAAGGTGAGCACCGCCGTGGTCGATGTCGTGTCCGCGTCGGGCTCGCCGATCAGGACCGGAGGCGCGGGCGGTGGCGCCGGCGCGATCGTCCAGTAGAACTGGTTGACGCTGCTGTGCTGCGAGCCGTTCACGCCGCGAACGCTGAAGACGTGCCTGCCGCGTGTCAGGCTCTTGTACGTTCTCGGCGAGCTGCACGGTGCCCATTTCGAGCGGTCGAGCGCGCACTGGGAGGACGGCGCACCACGCCGGTCCCAGGCGAATGTGGCCGTCCGTGAGAGCCACGGTTTCAGGGGCACGGTGATCATCAGCGGGCGCGGGACTGCCGCCACGGCAGGCGTCGCGGCTTTCGCCTTCACGATCTTCCAGGTGTACGAGGCAGAGTCGCCGGCGTCGCCCGTTGGGTCACGGCCCCGCACTCTGAAGGTGTGGGCCCCGAGTTCGAGGCGGGAATACGTCACCGGACTCGCGCACCGCCGGAAGGTAGCGCCGTCGAGGCTGCAATCGAACGCCGCCGTCAACCCATAGAAGCCGAAGGTCGCGCTTGTCGCCACAGTCGCCGAGATCGGTCCATCGGTAATCGTCGGCTTCGGCACGACCGAACCCCGCCCGAATGCCCCGAGGCTCTGCGCGGCGACAACGAACGCCGCCATACAGAACGCGACGACGACTACTACGCGCCGAAGACCGAACGGGTACCGGTTCACGGACCGACCTTGAGGTAGACGGTGATCTGTGCCCCCTGACACGCCGAGACCGCCGCAGTGGACAACGAGACGGCACTGCTCAGGTCGAGCGGCAGCGTCGAACTCCCCGCCACGAACCAACCGGCGCCGCCGTTTGACTGTGTCGTGTATCCGAGCGCCGCGAGGTTGCAGCCCGAATGCGCACCGTCAACGGAGAAGCCGTTCGTACCCTGACTCGTGTCGAGCAGCAAGGACCCGACGAAGACGCGGCCGGGATTGCCGTTGTTGATCGAGAGCGCAACGTCGGCCGTGCCGCCCGGGAAGAGCGACGTCGATGTCGTGGCAGGCGAGAGCGACACCGCCGATACGGTGCCGGCCTGGCTTCCGGTGGAGCCGTTGCCGATCACGAGCCAGTAGGCGGCGGCTCCTCCAACGACCACGGCCGCTGCCACTCCCACGAAGGCAACCACCACACGACGGCGTCGACGGATGCGCATTGCGAACCGCCCCTCGTCGGACATCCCGACTTCTAGTTGCTCGTCAGGTCGTCTAGTTGCTCGTCAGGTTGAGGGTGACGGTCGCGCCCTTGCATGCGTCCTGGTTCGAGGCGGTGTCGGCGAACGACAGCGTCCCGTTGTTGGGCAAGCTCAGACCCGTGCCGTTGGCGATCTCGACGTTCTCCGCGACATCGGCCATCGTGAAGTCCGCAGCGGAGCAGCTCGCATGACCCGCGTCGAACGTGACACTTGCGAGGTGGATTGTTCCGACCTGAACCTTTCCGGTGTTCGGGTTATCCGCTGTGAACGAGACCGACTCGGTGCCGCCCGGATAGATGCCCGCCGGGAACGACGCGTGGAGCGTGATGGCGCTGGTGGTACCCGCCGTCGACGAACCAGTACCCGAGCCTGTCGAACTCCAATAGGCGTACCCGGCAATCGCCGCGATCAGCGCAAGCACGATCACGACCGCCGCGATCAGGGTGGTTTTCTTTCGTCTGGTCACTTTCCTCTCCTTCTGTTGAGTGCCACATGGCACGGGCTCAAAGTACAACGAGCGGCGACAGGCCGCGCCCGCAGCTCAGTCACATGGTTGCCTCCCCACCGCCCATCGTCTAGCGCTACACGGACGAAAGATCGGCGACCCGGCGCTCGACGCGGCACTTGATCGAGTGAGCGCGACCGGGCACGCGGAAATCCTTACCCGTTTCATACAACTGAGCTCCCGTTCTCCCGCTTCCGCACCGCGCTTGTGCTTCCTCCCCGGGACGCGCGACCGGCAGACCTACAATGAAGCGCGATGGCGACGACGGAGGATCCGCGGGCCGGCCTCGGCGACGCCGGCGACTGGCGCCGCGACGTCTACGACGCGACGCCGGAGCGGGAGGGCGAGCTGTTCTCGACGATGTCCGGGATCGAGAACGAGCCGCTGTACTCGCCGGCCTCGGCGCGGTCGACTACGACCGGGATCTGGGATATCCAGGGGCTTTCCCGTTCACGCGCGGCGTCTATCCGTCGATGTATCGCGGCCGGCTGTGGACGATGCGGCAGTTCGCCGGCTTCGGGGGTCCGGAGGAGACGAACGAGCGCTTCCGGTACCTCCTCGAGCACGGCCAGACGGGGCTTTCGACGGCCTTCGACATGCCGACGCTGATGGGCTACGACTCGGACCATCCGCGGTCGCTGGGCGAGGTCGGGCGCGAGGGCGTCGCCGTCGACTCGCTCGAGGACATGGAGGCGCTGTTCGCCGGGATCCCGCTCGGCGAGGTCTCGACGTCGATGACGATCAACTCGCCCGCGGCGATGCTGCTCGCGTTCTATGCGTGCGTGGGCGAGGAGCAGGGCGTGCCGCTCGCGGAGCTCCGGGGGACGGTTCAGACGGACATCCTCAAGGAGTACATCGCGCAGAAGGAGTGGATCTTCCCGCCGGAGCCGTCGTTGCGGCTGGTCGTCGACATGATCGAGTGGTGCGCGCGGGAGATGCCGCTGATGCATCCGGTCTCGATCTCCGGGTACCACATCCGCGAGGCCGGCTCGACGGCGGCGCAGGAGCTGGCGTTCACGCTGGCGGACGGGTTCGCGTACGTCGACGCGTGCCTCGAGCGCGGCCTCGACGTCGACGATTTCGCGCCGCGGCTCTCCTTCTTCTTCAACGCGCACCTCGACTTCTTCGAGGAGATCGCGAAGTACCGCGCGGCGCGGCGGATCTGGGCGCGCGAGCTGCGCGACCGGTACGGCGCGAAGAATCCGCGCTCGTGGCTGATGCGCTTCCATACGCAGACGGCCGGCGTGTCGCTGACGGCGCAGCAGCCGGAGGTGAATCTGATCCGGACGGCGATCGAGGCGCTCGCGGCGGTGCTCGGCGGCACGCAGTCGCTGCACACGAACAGCTTCGACGAGGCGCTCGCGCTGCCGACCGAGAATGCGGTGCGGCTCGCGCTGCGCACGCAGCAGGTGATCGCGCACGAGACCGGCGTCGTCAACACGATCGACCCGCTCGGCGGCTCCTATTACCTGGAGCAGCTGACGAGCGAGCTCGAGCGGCAGGCGTACGAGTACTTCGACCGGATCGAGAAGCTCGGGGGCGTGATCCCGGCGATCAAGGAGAACTTCTTCCAGCGCGAGATCGCCGAGGCGTCGTACCGCTACCAGTCCGAGGTCGAGAAAGAGCAGCGGATCATCGTCGGCGTGAACCGCTACGTGCAGGCCGACGAGCAGCCGCCGGAGATCCTCCGCATCGACCACGCGCTCGAGACGAAGCAGGTCGCGCGCGTCCAAGCGCTGCGTGCGCGGCGCGACAGCGCCGCGGTCGAGGCCGCGCTCGCGCGTCTGCGCGAGGACGCCGCCCACGACGACCGCAACCTCATGCCCCCGATCCTCGACGCCGCGCGCGCCTACGCCACGATGGGCGAGATGTGCGACGCGCTCCGCGGGGTCTGGGGCGTCTGGCGCGAGACGCCCGTCTTTTAGTGCGAGCCTTCCTCGACAAGTGGGCGCCGTGGATCGCGGTCGCCGTGCTCGTAGCGGGGGTCGGTGCGTACGCCGCGACGCGGATCGGGTCGGGCGGCGGCGATTCCACGACGACCACCCTCGCGTCGTTGCCGAGCGTCCCGCTCGAACCGAAGGAGCTCGCGATCGCGAAAGAGTTCGTCGCGACAGCCGTCGCGCGCAAGCACCTCGCACGTGCATGGGCCCTCGCGGCGCCGGACATGAAGCAGGGGCTGACGCTGAAGCAGTGGCTCACGGGAACGATCCCGGTGACGCCGTATCCCGTCGGCAAGGCTGCGGTGAAGTTCACGGTGCAGTCGTCGACCGCGGACGACGCGGTGATCCGCGTCAGCTTCATTCCGCCTCCGGCGTCGGCGACTCCCGGCGGCGACTTCCTGATCGCGCTCCACCGCGACGGCGGCAACTGGCTCGTCACGAGCTGGGTGCCGCGTCAGACGGTGAATGCGCCCAGCGGCGGCTAGTCCCTAGACTCCGTTCCATGGCAGCACCGATCCGCGTCGTGATCGCGAAGCCCGGCCTCGACGGGCACGACCGCGGCGCCAAGATCATCGCCCGGGCGCTCCGCGATGCCGGCATGGAAGTCATCTACACCGGCCTCCATCAGACGCCGGAGCAGATCGTCGAGACCGCGATCCAGGAGGACGCCGACGCCGTCGGCATCTCGATCCTCTCCGGTGCGCACATGACGCTGGTCCCGCGGATCCTCGAGCTGCTGCGCGAGAACGGCGCCGAGGACGTGCTCGTCGTCGTCGGAGGGACGATTCCGGCCGACGATGCCACGGAGTTGAAGCAGCAAGGCGTCGCCGCCGTGTTCGGCCCGGGCGCGCCGACGTCGGAGATCGTCGACTTCCTGCGCGGCGCGGTTCCGGCTTGAGCATCGGCGTCGCGCGCGACGGTGCCGTCGCGGTCGTCACCATCGACCGGCAGGAGGCGCTGAACGCGCTCGACGTCGCGACGCTCACGGAATTGCGCGACCGGCTGCGCGAGCTCGCCGTGGACGACTCCGCGCGCGTCGTCGTGCTGACGGGCGCGGGGGAGAAGGCGTTCGTCGCCGGCGCGGACATCAAGTACATGAGCGGCCTCGACACCGCGGGCGCGGCGGCGTGGGGTGCGCTCGGCCACGAGGCGGGCTCCCTGCTCGAGACGATGGCGAAGCCGACGATCGCCGCGGTGAACGGCTTCGCGCTCGGCGGCGGCTGCGAGCTCGCGCTCGCGTGCGATCTCCGTTTCGCTGCGAGCCGCGCGAAGCTCGGCCAGCCGGAGATCAACCTCGGCATCGTCCCCGGCTGGGGCGGCACGCAGCGGCTCGCACGCGCCTGCGGCATCGGCGTCGCGAAGGATCTGATCTTCACCGGGCGGACCGTCGACGCGGAGGAGGCGCTGCGGATCGGCCTCGTCAACGCGATCGCCGATCCGGTGCTCGAGCACGCGCTGGCGGTGGCGCAGGCGCTCGCCGCGAAGAGCTCCGTTGCGCTCGCGCTCGCGAAGCGGCTCGTGAACCTCGCGCCCGCCGCGCTCGACGCCGAGGTCGCAGGCTTCGGCGAGCTGTTCTCGAGCGAAGACGCGAAGGAAGGCCTCACCGCGTTCGCCGAGAAGCGCGAGCCACGTTTTACAGGCCGCTGACAAAGGACTCCGCGCAGGTCGCGGGAAATCGGAATCGTTCCATGCGCCTTTGGATCGTCCTGGCCTGCGCGCTCGTGGTCGCCGCGTCTGTCGCGGCGGCTCCGGCACGCGCGCTGAATCCGCAGCTCGCAGGTCTCCAGGTCGCGCTGCGCGCGCAGGGTCTCTACAACGGGCCGATCGACGCGATCGTGGGGCCGCGCACGGTGGCGGGGGTTCGCCGGTTCCAGCGGACGCAGGGGCTGCCGGTGACCGGGAAGGTGAACGCGCGCACGCGGCGCGCGCTCGGGCCGCTCGGCCGGCACCTCTTCGGCACGCGGCAGCTCGGCCGCGGCTCGTTCGGCTGGGACGTCGCGGTGCTCCAGTTCCTGCTCGTGCGCCGCGGGGTGCACGTGCCCGTCAACGGCTATCTCGACACGCCGACGCTGCGCGGGCTGCGGCGCTTCCAGCGTACGTCGAAGCTCGCAGTCGACGGCGTCGGTGGCCCGAAGACGTTCGCGGTGCTGCGCGGCGCGCGCGTGACGGTGCATCTCGTGCAGACGGCGTACCGGACGACGACCGCGCCACGCACGCAGGTCTACGTCGTGAAGGCGGGCGACTCGCTGACCGCGATCGCGCGCGGCGCCGGCGTCTCGCTGACTGCACTCGCGCATCTCAACCGCGTTGATCCGACGCACGTGCTGCTGATCGGGAAGCGGCTGCGCGTCCCGACACGCGCGGTCGCCGCTGCCGCGAAGCCGCAGGCCGTCGTCACGACCGGCGCGTCCTCCGTCCGTGCGTCGCTCGACCGCTGGTCGGCGCACTACGGCATCGACCCGAGCCTCGCGCACGCGCTCGCGTGGATGGAGTCCGGCTACAACAACACGCTCGTCTCGTCCGTCGGCGCGCAGGGCGTGATGCAGCTCCTGCCGACGACGTGGGACTACGTCGAGACGGTGCTGATCAGGCAGAAGGTCGCGCACGACGCCGACGGCAACGTCCACGTCGGCATGGCGTATCTCCATCACCTGCTCGGTGCGTTCGGCGGCAACGAGACGCTCGCCCTCGCCGCCTGGTACCAGGGCGAGACGTCCGTGAAGGCCACCGGCCCGTTCCAGGTGTCGAAGGTCTTCGTCGCGAACGTGCTCGCGCTCCAGCGCCGCATGTAGGTCACCGCGAAATGGCTGACACCTGGACCGCTGTGGTGCCAGGCACCTGGGACGCTCCTCCGGTGCCAGGCACCATGCGGCGGACGGGCGTGGTTAGAGTCCCGGCGATGAAGATCGCGGTCTGCGTGAAGCACGTGCCGGAGGGATCCGCGCGCATCGATCCGGCCTCGAAGCGGCTCGACCGCTCCGGCGAAGGCGCGCTGAACCGCTTCGACGCGAACGCTGTCGAGGAGGCGCTGCGGCTCAAGGGCGACTCCGACACGGAGGTCGTCGTCGTCTCGATGGGACCGGAGAAAGCGGCCGACTCGCTGCGCAAGGCACTCGCAATGGGCGCCGATCGCGCGGTGCTCGTCAGCGACGACGCCGCGGCCGGCTCGGACCTCGTCGCGACGAGCCGCGTGCTCGCGAAGGCGCTGGAGAAGGAGGGCGCGGATCTCGTTTTGTTCGGCCAGCAGGCGGGGGACGGCGACGGCGCCGTGCTCTGGGCCGCGGTGGCCGAACGGCTGCATCTTCCGGTCGTCTCGCAGGCGGCCGCGCTCTCGCTCGAAGGCGCCGGCGTGCACGTGAAGCGCCAGACCGAGTTCGGCTACGACGTGATCGAGGCGCCGCTGCCGGCGGTCGTCGCGGTGAGCGACGCGATCAACGAGCCGCGGTACCCCTCACTGAAGGGGATCATGGGCGCGAAGAAGAAGCCGCAGGAGATCCTCTCGCTCGGCGACCTCGGCGTCGACGCCGCCGACGCGGGCGAGGCCGGCTCGCAGACGACGGTGCTCGCGCTCGCGTCGCCGCCTGCGCGCGGCGGCTCGCAGAAGATCGAGGACGACGGCAACGCCGCGCAGGCGATCGTCGACTTCCTCGCGGAAAAGAGGCTGATCTAGTGGCGACGCTCGTCTTCCTCGAGCACCACGGCGCCGAGCTCCAGAAGGGCTCGCTCGGCGTGCTCGCGAAGGCGGCCGCGCTCGGCGGCGACGTCGCAGCGGTTCTCGTCGGCGGCGGCGTGACCACGCTCGCCGCGGAGGCCGGAAGCTACGGCGCGACGAAGGTGCTCGTTGCCGACGACGCGTCGCTCGAGCCGCCGTTGCCGCAGCCGCGCGTCGACGTGCTCGCGAAGATCGTGCGCGACGGCGGCTACGACACCGTTCTCTTCGCGAACTCCGTGCTCGCCGCGGACATCGCCGCCGGACTCGCCGCCCGGCTCGACGCAGGCATCAACTGGGATCTCGCCGACCTCGTGCAGCAGGACGGCGCGCTCGTCGGCAAGCGGCCTGCGCTCCAAGATTCCGTCTACGTCGACGTCGGCTGGAAGTCCGAGCCGCGGATCGCGCTCTTCCGCGCCGGCTCGTTCGACGCAACGCCGACCGGCGGCGGCGCCCCGCAGACGGAGAACGTCACCGTCGACCACGAGCCGTACTCGACCGCCGCGAAGGTCGTCGCACAGGAGCACGAGGAGGCGAGCGGCCCGTCCGTCGAGGACGCCGACGTGATCGTCGCCGGCGGCCGCGGCCTCGGCGCACCTGAGAACTTCACGCTCGCGGAGGAGCTCGCACGCGCACTCGGCGGCGCGGTCGGCGCGACGCGCGCCGTCGTCGACGCGGGCTGGTACCCGTACTCCGCACAGATCGGCCAGACCGGCAAGACGGTGTCGCCGAAGCTCTACGTCGCGCTCGGCATCTCCGGCGCGATCCAGCACAAGGTCGGCATGCAGAGCTCGAACGTGATCGTCGCGATCAACAAGGATCCGAACGCGCCGATCTTCGAGTTCAGCGACCTCGGCGTCGTCGGCGACGTGCACGAGATCGTCCCGAAGCTCACCGAGCTCGTGCAGCAGCGCAAGGACGGCTAGTGGCGACGCGCGCGTCCGACTACCCGCCGCCGTTCAGCGCGGCCGAGTTCGTCGGCGAGCCGACGGATCCGGTCGACGAGCGGATCGAGGTCGGCGTGCTGATCGTGGGCGCCGGGCCGGCGGGCCTCGCCTGCGCGATCCGCCTCGGCCAGCTGCTCGAGACGCATCCCGAGACCGCCGAGCGGCTCGGCGAGGTTCCCGTCGCCGTCGTCGAGAAAGGGAAGCAGCCCGGCTCGCATCTCCTCTCCGGCGCAGTCGTCAACCCGATCGGGCTGAAGCGGCTCTTCGGCGACCGCTACCGCCGCGACGAGTACCCGTCGTACGGCGAGGTGCACGGAGAGTCGGTCTACGTGCTCTCGCGCCGCGGCGCGATTCCGATCCCGCCGCCGCCGACGATGCGCAATCACGGGAACATGGTCTTCTCGCTCTCGCGCCTCGGCCGCTGGCTCGCCGACCACGCGGAGGCGTACGGCGCGATGATCCTTCCTGAGACGAGCGCCGAGAAGCTGCTCGTCTCGCACGGCCGCGTCGCCGGCATCCGCACCGGCGACAAGGGCCGCGATCGCGACGGCAACCCGATGGGGAACTTCGAGCCGGGCGCCGACCTCGTTGCGAAGGTGACCGTGCTCGCGGAGGGCACGCAGGGCCACCTCACCGGCGTCGCGATCGACCGTTTCGGGCTCGCCGGCGCGCAGCCGCAGGTGTGGGAGCTCGGCGTGAAGGAGATCTGGAAGGTCGAGCAGCCGCTGCGCGACGTGATTCACACGATGGGCTGGCCGTTGCGCAAGGCGTCGAAGTACCGCGAGTTCGGCGGCTCGTTCATCTACCCGATGGGCGACGACATGCTCACGATCGGAATGGTCGTCGGGCTCGACTACCGAGACGTCGAGCTGTCGGCGCACGATCTGTTGCAGGAGCTGAAGACGCATCCGAAGATCCGGAAGCTGCTCGCCGGCGGCGAGCGCATCGGCTGGGGTGCGAAGACGATTCCGAGCGGCGGCTATCACGCGCTGCCGCGGAAGCTGCACGCGCCGGGGCTCCTGTTCTGCGGCGACGGCGTCGGCATGGTCAACATCCCGCGGCTGAAGGGCGTGCACTACGCGATCGAGTCGGGTCGCCTCGCCGCCGAGGCCGCGTTCGCGTCGCTGCAGCGCGGCGCGACGCCGGGGCAGTCGCTCGGCTCGTACGACGACGCGGTGCGCAACAGCTTCATCCACTCCGACCTCTACGAGGTTCGCGACATGCGGCAGGTGTTCGGCCGCGGCTTCGTCGTCGGCGGTGCGTTCGCAAGCGCGATGACCGTGTCGAAGGGAAAGATCTCCGTCGGCAAGCTCGACGCCGAGCCGGACGCGGAGGCGCCGCTGCTGCGCACGAATCGCGCCGCGGACTATCCCGCTCCCGACGGCACACTCACGTTCGACAAGCTGTCGTCCGTCTTCGCGTCGGGGAACAAGACGCGCGACGACCAGCCGAACCACATTCGCATCGAGCGCAACGTGCCGCGCGACGTCGCCGAGTTGTGGGCGCGCATGTGTCCCGCGCACGTGTACGAGGTCGGCGAGGCCGACGGCGACGGCACCGTGACGGTGCAGCTCGCGCCGTCGAACTGCGTTCAGTGCGGCGCGATCACCGCGAAGGGCGGCCGTCTGACGCCGCCCGAGGGCGGCTCCGGCCCCGAGTACACGCTGACCTAGGGCTCGAACCGCGTCACGAACGCGAGGGCGAACGTCGTGTCCTCGTTCTCCGCATGTGGCATGCGCAGCACGTTGAGGTACGCCGCGAGATCGTCGAGATCCCACGCCGTGCGGAAGAAGCTGAGCGCGGTCTCGTCGATCTCATAGCCGGTCGCCTCGGTGTATGCGGTCTTGTCGTCAGCGGTCTCGACGACCTGCCAGAGATCACGCTCCGGCGGCGCGAGCGCCACGGTGTCCCAGTCGACGAGCAGGCGGCGCTCGCCGGCCGTCAGGACGTTGCCCGCGTGCGGCTCGCCGTGCGTGACGACCCAGTCGGACCGAACGTCGGCCGCGAGACGGTCGGCGAACGCGAGCAACTCCGCGACGTCTGACGAGATCGCGGCCAACGCGTGACGCGCCGGCTCCGAGAACGGTCCGCCGGTCCACGGCTCGCCGACCTCGCGGAGCGCGGCCTCGAGCTGCCGCCGGCCCGGGACGTCGAGCCCGACGACGCGCGGCGCCGGCCCGGCCGGCGTCGTCCCGTGGAGGCGGGCCAGCATCGCGACCACGTCGGCGCGCGCGTCCTCGGCGTGCGGCCCGAACTCGCCGGCCGCTCCGTCCAGGAACGGAAAGAGCGCGACGGCGTGCTGCGGTCCGAGTCGGTACACCGTGTCGCCGTTCGTCGTCCGGAACGGCGCGACGACGAACTCGAGTCCCGCATCGCGAAGAGCGACTGCGGTAGCGAACGCGCAGAGCAGGTTGGCGAACACGTCGTCGCGCGTCTCGCCGAGCCACGGCTTCGCGTCCAGGTCGTCGACGGTGACGAAGGCCGGTGTTCCGTCGCGAGCCCGAACGAGCCAGTGGTAACTGCCGGCGCCGACAGGCGCGTACTCCGTCTCGGCTACGTCGAAGCCCCAACCGTCGGCGAGGGCAGCGGCGACGTCGTCGCTGTCGATCCCCTCCGGAGGCGCTCTCATCGCGGCAGGTCGCGCAACACCGCGTCGAGCGTCGCGTCGTCGGCTTGCGCGTCGTCGAGTCGCGGCGCACGTCGGAACAGCTCCGCCGCCGCGCGGTGGAAGCCGTCAGGCAACCCGGCGGCCGCGAATGTCGCGGCGATCTCCTCCATCTCGAAGTCCCAGCGCCAGCCCTTCGCCGCCGCCGAGCGCGCCGCCTGCAGCGAGCGCGCGGGGAGATCCGGCAGCGACGCCTCCCAGTCGGCGAGTAGCGCGGCCTCGACGCCGGTCTCGCGCGCGAGCGCGCGCACCGCGAGCACGAGCGCGGACGCGCCCTTCGTCCACGCGGCGAATGCCATCTTCATCGCGGACGCGTCGCCGATCCGGTCGGAGAGCACCGGCGCGGCGACGATCGTCCCCTCGAAGAGCGACGCAACAACGGGAGCTTCCCCGCCGGAGAGATACAGCCGCGTCGAGCCGACCGCGTGCGGCGGCGCGCCGACGATGCCGCCGTCGACGAACGTGCCGCCCGCGCCGGTGATCACGTCGCCGACCGCGCGCGTCGTCTCCGGGGAGATCGCGTTCGCGTCGACGAACATGCCGCCGAAGCCTGCGACCTCGTGCGCCACCTCGAGCGCGGCGTGCGGCGGGCACACGGAGAGGATCGTGTCGCAGCGGCGCACGAGCTCGGCGACGGTCACGGCGTCGTCGAAGTCCGCCGCGCGCCGCGCGGTCGCGTCGCTCCGGCCAGACGACGCCCAGACGACGTCGTGGCCCGCGCCGCGCAAGACCGCGCCGACCGCGGCTCCCATTTCGCCTGGATGCAGGACACCGATCATTTACGGGTGTTTTACGCGCTCCGTACTGCCGCGTGACGGCGAGGCCCGAGAGTCGGCACGACATGTTCGAGCAAAGGGGTCATCCGATGCGCACCAGGATCTTTCTTGTCGCGGCTGCCGTTGCACTCGCCGCCGCCGCAACTGCCTTCGCCGGAAACGGATCCGGCAAGGGCAACGGCATCCGCTACACGTTCCTCGGCCAGCTCGCCGCGACCCCGGCGAACGGTGCCGTGCCGATCACCGTCGAGGGCGGCAACCGTGTCGCGCTTCGCGCGATGCTCGGGCAGCCCGTGACGCAGACGTTCGCCTACGACACGAGCACCGAGTTCCTGAAGTGGGCCAACGGCATCCCGACCGTCGTCCAGCCCGGCGACCTCGCCGCCGGCGACTACGTCCGCGTCAACGTCCGCGACGCGCGCGACGCGTCGCTGGCCGACATCGAGCAGCACGCCGCCGGGATCGTCGGCGATCACGGCACGCAGCTCTTCCCGCCGACGCAGCCGCTCTACCTCTACCGCGGGACGCTCACTTCTGTCGCCACGACCAGCGTCGCGGTGCACGTCACCGGCGGCAACGCACGCGGGATGCGCCTGTTGCTCGGCCAGTCCGCCGACCAGTCGTTCGCCTTCGACGGCCAGACGATCTTCCTCCTCTGGCAGGGCAAGGTGCCGACGGTGATCGACGCCTCGCAGCTGAAGGTCGGCGACCGGATCGTCGTCCGCGTCCGCGCCGCCAAGGGCTCCTCGCTCGGCCAGGTCGAGTCGACTCCGGCCAAGCACATCGGCGACCGCGAGCCCGCAAACCAACCGTGACGGACGGGGTCAACCGCCGCCGCGACAGCCGTCCTCCGGGGCGGCTGCGCGGCGTTTTACAGACCCCTTACGCGCCCGAGTCGAAAGGGAACGATCATATGACGATGAAGTTCAGACGGTCCCTCGTCCTCGGCGCGGCAGTTCTCGCGTTGCTCGCGCTCGCGTCGAGCGCGGCGGCGCTCCCGAAAGCACTGATCAACCAGTTCACCGGTCCGCGCCTGATCCGCGCCGAGGTGCTCGTCCTCGCGTCCGACGGCACGGTGCAGGACTACCGGATCGACCGCGGCGTGATCGTCGGCGTCTCCGGCGCCGGCCTCCAGGTGCGCGAGCTGAACGGCGACGTCGTCCCGGTGGCGGTCCCCACCGGCGTCACGGCCAATACCCGCCCCGCGACCGGCGGCGGCCAGTTCCACCGCGGGATGCGCGTCGTCGTGTACCAGCTCACCGGCGCGACACCGACGGTCGTCCAGGCCGACTCCGTCAACGCGCAGTTCTTCGGGCCGAGGCTGATCCGCGCCGAGGTTCTGCTCCTCGGTGCCGGCGGCGCGCCGCAGGACTACCGGATCGACCGCGGCAGCGTCGTGTCCGCCGCGTCGGGCACTCTGACGCTACGTGAGTCCAACGGCGACATCGTCCCGCTCTCCGTCGATCCGGCGGCAGCCGTCCAGGGCGGCGGCCGAAAGGCGACCGCGTCCACCCTCCGGCGCGGCTTGCGCGTCGTCGTCTACCGTCAGGCCAATGCTCCCGCCCAGCTCGTCCAGGTCGAGGGCTCCGGTCCGTAAACCGCGATGACGGGGAATGCGACCGGGGGCGTCCTACTTCTCGTCGAGGACGATGACTCGATCGGTCGTTTGGTCAAGCAGTACCTCGAACAGCAGGACGGCTGGCGCGTCGTGTGGCTGCGCTCCGGCGAGGAGGCGGTGACCGAGCTGCGGCGCCATCCGGTCCGGCTCGTCGTGCTCGACATCGGGCTGCCGGGAATCGACGGTTTCGAGGTCTGCCGGCGGATGCGCGCGCACTCGAAGGTTCCGATCGTGATGCTGACCGCGCGCGATGAAGAGCCCGACCGCGTCGCGGGACTCGAGCTCGGCGCCGACGACTACGTCGCGAAGCCGTTCTCGCCGCGCGAGCTCGCCGCGCGGATCAAGGCGATCCTCCGCCGCACCGAGCAGCGGTCCGAGGACGAGGTGCTCGCCGCGCGCGACATCATTCTCCGCCGCGACTCGCGCGACGTCACGGTCTCCGGCGGCGCGATCGAGCTGACCGGCAAGGAATTCGACCTGCTCGCGTGCTTCCTCGAGCATCCCGGCATCGTGCTCTCGCGCGAGCGGCTGCTCGACCTTGTCTGGGGAATGACGTATCCCGGCGGCACCCGCACCGTCGACGTCCACGTCGCGCAGCTGCGCCGGAAGCTCGGCGATCCGGACACGATCCGCACGGTGCGCGGGGCCGGGTACAAGCTCCAGACGGCGTGACCTCCAGGGCGAGTCTCCGGTCGCGGCTGTTCCAGGCGATCGCGCTGATCGTCCTTCTCTGCGTCGCGCTGACACTCGGCCTCGGACTCGTCCTGACGCGGCGCGCGGTCGACGACGCGACGCTGCAGGACGTCGCGCACCAGGCGAACATCGTGGCTGGAACCCAGCAGATCGCCCTGGCGCCGCTCGTCCACCTGCCGGAGCTGAAGCAGTACTTCGCGCGGCAAAACGAGACCGCGAGCACGAATGTCTCGCAGCTCCCGCGGTGGGCACAGGAGCAGTTGAAGCAAGGGACCGCAGCGAAGGGCTCCGCGCGGATCGGCGGCAAGGACTACTTCTTCGCCGCCGAGCCCGTCGGGACGCAGGCGTTCGTTTTGCTTCGTCCGAAGAGCGTGACGAAGTCGCAGCTGACGCCGTTCGTCGAGGCGCTGCTGATCTCCGCGCTCGCCGCCGGTGCGCTGGCGGCCGTCGCGGCGTTCGGGCTCGCGCGGCGGATCGCGCGTCCCGTCGTTCGCGTGGCCGACGCGGCACGCAGCCTCGCGCGCGGCACGCATCCGGAGCCGGTGCCCGTGGAAGGCGCGGCCGAGCTCGCGACGCTCGCGCAGGCGTTCAACGATCTCGCGACGCAGCTCGCGCAGGCGCGCGAGGCGGAACGGAACTTCCTGCTCTCCGTCAGCCACGAGCTGAAGACGCCGCTGACCGCGATCCGCGGCTACGCGGAGGCGCTGCGCGACGGCGCGGTCTCGGTGCAGGACGCGACGGAGACGGTCGCGCTCGAGTCGGCGCGGCTCGAGCGGCTCGTCGGCGACCTGCTCGACCTCGCGCGGATGAACCGCACCGACTTCAGCGTCCACAACTCCGAGATCGACCTCTCCGAGGTCGCCGACGACGCGGTGCGCCGTTACCAGCCGCAGGCCGACGCGTTCGGCGTTGCGTTGTCCGCGCAGTCCGACGGCGTCGCTCCCGCGCTCGCCGACGCCGATCGCGTGCTTCAGGTCGTGTCGAACCTCGTCGAGAACGCACTCCGTCTCGCGCCGGTCGGCGGCGAGATCCGCCTCGTCGCCGCGCCGGGGCTTCTCCGCGTCGAGGACACCGGCCCGGGGCTGAAGCCGGAGGAGCACGAGCACGCCTTCGAGCGGTTCTATCTCCACGAGCGCTACGGCCGCGAGCGCCCGGTCGGCACCGGGCTCGGGCTCGCGATCGTGAAGGAGCTGACGCAGGCGATGGGCGGGACGGTCGAGGTCGACAGCGTCCCCGGCGGCTTGACGACGTTCACCGTCCGGCTCGCCGTGCCCGCGCGCCAGCCTGCGCGCGCTACGTAGGCTCCGCCGATGGTCTCGCTCGAGGACGTCGAGCGCGCGCAGCGCGTCATCCACGGGCGCGTCCACCGCACGCCGCTGCTCCGCTCCGCGACGCTCTCCGAGCGGCTCGGCGCCGACGCGCATCTGAAGGCCGAGCTCTTCCAGCGCACCGGCTCGTTCAAGGTGCGCGGCGTCCTCAACACGCTGTCGGCGCTCGGTGACGAGGAGAAGAGTCGCGGCGTGATCACGATCTCCGCCGGCAACCACGCGCAGGCAGTAGCGTGGGCGTCGCGCGAGGAGGGCATCGATGCGCTCGTCGTGATGTGGCAGGACGCGAGTCCGCTGAAGAAACAGGCCACGATCGGCTACGGCGCGAAGGTCGACGACTCGGCCGCCGATCCGACGACGGCGTTCGCGCGCCTCGACGAGCTGCAGGTGGAGACGGGGCGGACGCTGATCCATCCGTTCAACGATCCGGCAGTCGTCGCCGGCCAGGGGACGGTCGGGCTCGAGATCCTCGAGGACGCGCCCGCTGCCGATGTCGTGCTCGTCCCGGTCGGCGGCGGCGGGCTCGTCACGGGAATCGCGGCCGCGGTGAAGCGGCGCCGGCCCGACGGCGCGCGTGATCGCCGTCGAGCCGGAGCTCTCGCCGGCGCTCCACGACGGCCTCGCGGCAGGCCACTCGGTGCCGGTGACGCCGCGCAGTGCCGCCGACGCGCTCAGCGCGCCGTTCGCCGGCGACCTCTGCGTTGCGCTCTGCGCGGAGCTCGGCGTCGAGTCGGTGCTGGTCGACGAGGACGACCTCGCCGATGCGTTCCGCTGGCTCTACACGAGGACGAAGCTCGCCTGCGAGCTCGGCGCGGCCGCCTCGACCGCGGCGCTGCTCTCCGGCAAAGTGGCCGTCGAGCCGGGCCAGACGGTGGTCGCCGTCGTCTCCGGCGGCAACGTGGGGCCCCAGCAGGCCGCTGCTATCCTGGCTTCATGAAGACTGACATCCATCCCGAGTACGTCCTCACGACCGTGACGTGCTCCTGCGGAAATACGTTCCAGACGCGCTCGACGAAGCCGGAGCTGCACGTCGAGATCTGCTCGGAATGCCATCCGTTCTACACGGGCAAGCAGAAGCTCGTCGACACGGGCGGCCGCGTGGAGCGCTTCCAGCGCCGGCTCGAGCGGGCCGAGCGCGCCAAGAGCGCCGGCTAAGCCGGGAGGCGTTCGAGCATGGCCAACGTCGGCGGACAGGCCGTCCTCGAAGGCGTGATGATGCGCGGCCCGGGAAACTGGGCCGTCGCCGTCCGCACGCCGCACGGGACGATCGAGCAGGTCTCGCGGCCGATCCAGTCGGGGATGGCGCGGCACCGCGTTCTGCGGCTGCCGGTGATCCGCGGCGTGATGGCGCTCGGCGAGTCGCTCGCGATCGGCTTCCGCGCGCTGGCGATCTCCGCGAACTACGCCGCGCAGGAGGCGAAGGAGGCACACGAGCTCGGCGAGCCGGAGCCCGAGGCCCAGAAGGAGCTCTCACGCGGCGCGCTGATCTTCGCGTTCGCGATCGCGATCGGCTTCGCCGTCGCGCTCTTCAAGGTCACGCCGGGCCTGCTGGCGGAGCTGCTGCCGATCTCGAACGGCACGTACTTCGTGTTCGCCGAAGGCGCGATCCGCGTCACGATCTTCATCGCGTACCTCGTGCTGATCTCGCTCCTGCCGGATCTTCGGCGCGTGTTCCAGTACCACGCCGCCGAGCACAAGGCGATCAACGCGTACGAGGCCGGGGAGGAGCTCTCGCCGGAGATCGTGCAGCGGTACTCGCTGATTCACCCGCGCTGCGGCACTGCGTTCCTGCTCTGGGTGATGGTGCTCGCCGTCTTCGTCTTCGCGTTCTTCGGCCGCCCCGATATCCAGTGGCTGATCCTCACGCGGATCCTGCTGCTGCCGGTGATCGCCGGGCTCGCGTACGAGCTGATCCGCTTCGCCGGCAAGCACACGGACAACCGGCTGCTGATGGCGGTGCTCGCGCCGGGCCTGTGGCTGCAGCGGCTGACGACGCGCGAGCCCACGCTCGACCAGCTCGAGGTGTCGATCCGTGCGTTGCGCGAGGTTCTCGCGCTCGAGGCCAAGGGTGATCCCGAGGCCGGGCTCGTCGAAGTCATGGCGTAGGTCACGGGGGAACGGGGTTCCCCCGTGTGCCCCCTCCTTCGGCGCACGTGGCGGCTCGCTGTGTGCGCTCTCGCCGGGAGCGCGGTCCCGGCTTCGCGCGGCTGATCGCTATCCACTCAGAGCCGGTTGGGCGTGTTGCCTCCCCCGTACGGCCGGTGGTGGCCTGCGGCCATCCCCGGCCGCGAGTGCGCCTCCGCCCAACGCGCCTTCGGCTGCATTGGTCTCCGGCTTCGGTCGCACTCTGCGACGTGTGGACTCGCGACTTCCGTAGGCTCTGGTCGTCAACGACCGAGGGAGACGAGATGGCGACGGAGCGGCGTGCAGATGTGACCTGGAACGGCGGGCTGATGGACGGCAGCGGCACGATCCGTTCGACGACGAGCGGCGCGATCGGCGAACAGAAGGTCAGCTGGGCCGCGCGGTCGGAGGACGTCGAGCGGGGGAGCTTGACGAGCCCGGAGGAGCTGATCGCCGCAGCGCACGCGTCCTGCTTCTCGATGGCGCTGTCGGCCGGCCTCGCGAAGGCGGGAACGCCGCCGGAGCAGCTCGACACCTCCGCAACCGTGACGTTTCAGCCGGGCGAAGGCATCACGAAGATCGCGCTGACCGTCGCAGGGCGTGTCCCCGGGCTCGACGCGGCGGGCTTCGAGGAGGCAGCGCAGGGCGCGAAGGCCGGCTGCCCCGTCTCGAAGGCGCTCGCCGGCGTCCCGGAGATCACGCTCGAGGCGACACTCGCCTAGACGGGAACGATCTTCCCGGACTCCACTTCGTAGACGTACCCCGTCGCGGTGAACGAGTCGGGGAGCAGCGACGAGCTCTCGATCGTCGCGACGCTCTCGCGGACGCGCCCGGCCGCGTCGGGGAACGGCTGGAAGTCGATCGACTCCGACTCCGGCCCGAGCTTCGAGTAGAGGTCGGAGTTCTGGAACGTGACCATGCCGCAGTCGGTGTGGCCGATCACGATCGCCTCCTGCGTTCCGAGCAGGTGGTGCGAGATGATCAGCGAGCGCAGCGTCTCGTCATTGACGAGCCCGCCTGCGTTGCGGATCACGTGCGCGTCGCCCTCTTCGAGCCCGAGGAACTTCGCGGGATCGAGCCGCGCGTCCATGCACGTCACGACCGCGAAATGCCGCGCCGGCGGCATCGCCAGGTCGCCCTTCGCAAACCCCGCGGCGTAGGCGGCGTTCGCCGTTTGAACTTCGTCGATGATTGTCATGAAGCGAAGCTATAGAAAATGAAGCGGTCTGTGCAACCGGATACCCTGTTTCCGCGATGGCGGAGAACCTCGACAGCCTGATCGACGAGCTCGAACGCTCCTACGGGGAGACGCAGGAGCGCATGTCCGACTCGTCGGTCTACAACGACCACCGCGAGGCGGCGGAGGTCGGGCGGAGGCTGAAGGAGCTCGAGACGCCGGTGAAGATCGCGCGCGAGTGGCGGGCGGCGCGGGACGATCTCGTCGCCGCGCGCGAGGATCCCGATCTGGCCGAGCTCGTGCCCGAGCTCGAGCAGCGGCTGGCCCTGATCGAGGAGGAGCTGCGCGTCGCGCTCGTCCCGAGCGACCCGGCCGACCACAAGGACGTGATCCTCGAGATCCGGCAGGGCGTCGGCGGCGACGAAGCCGCGCTCTGGGCCGGCGACGTCTACCGGATGCTCGCGCGCTACGCCGAGCGACGCGGCTTCAAGGTCGAGGAGCTCAGCGCGAGCCCGAGCGACGGCGGCGGCTACAAGGAAGTGACGTTCGCGGTGAAGGGCGATCCGGCGTACGCGGTCTTCAAGTGGGAAGGCGGTACCCATCGCGTCCAGCGCGTTCCGGAGACGGAGTCGCAGGGGCGGATCCACACGTCGACGGCGACGGTCGCGGTGATGCCGGAGGCGGAGGAGGTCGAGGTCAACATCGACCCGAACGATCTGAAGATCGACGTCTACCGCTCGACCGGCCCCGGCGGCCAGTCGGTGAACACGACCGACTCCGCGGTGCGCATCACGCATCTGCCGACCGGCGTCGTCGTGTCGATGCAGGACGAGAAATCGCAGCTCCAGAACAAGGACAAGGCGATGCGCGTGTTGCGCGCGCGCCTCTACGAGCGCGAGCTCGAGCGCCAGCGCGCCGAGCTCGACGCGACGCGCCGCTCGCAGATCGGCACCGGCGAGCGCGCCGAGAAGATCCGCACCTACAACTATCCCGAGAACCGGCTCACCGACCACCGGATCAAGCTGACCGCGCATCAGCTCGACCGGATCCTCCAGGGTGAGCTGGACGAGTTCACGGACGCGCTCGCCGCTGAGGAACAGCGCCGCGCGCTCTCGGCTTGACCGCGCGCGAGGCTCTCGCCGACGCCGAGCGCCGACTTGAGGCGGCACGTGTCGATACGCCGCGCGTCGACGCGGAGCTGCTGGTCGCGCACGTGCTCGGGACGACACGCAGCGGCGTCCGCGCCGAGCCCGACCGCGAGGTCGACGGCTCGCTCGAACCGCTGCTCGTGCGGCGCGAGGCGCGGGAGCCGCTCGCGTACGTTCTCGGCGAGTGGGGCTTCCGGCGGCTCGTGCTGAAGACCGACGCGCGCGCGCTCGTACCGCGGCCCGAGACCGAAACCGTCGTCGAGCGCGTACTCGCGCTGCTCGCCGGCGTCGAGTCGCCGCGCGTGCTCGACATCGGCGTCGGCTCCGGCGCGATCGCGCTCGCGGTCAAGGACGAGCGGCCGGACGCGCGCGTCACCGGCGTCGACGTCTCCGGCGGATGCGCTGGCGCTCGCGCGCGAGAACGCGGCGCGGCTCGCGCTCGACGTCGACCTGCGCGAGGGCGGCATCGATGCAGCCGCCGAGGGTTGGGAGCTCGTCGTGTCGAACCCGCCGTACGTCGACTCGCTCGACGGGCTGCAACCGGAGCTGCGCTTCGAGCCGGAGGTCGCGCTGGTCGGCAGCGGCTTCCACGAGGCGATCGCGCGCGCCGCGAAGACGCGGTTCGTCGTGTTCGAGGTCGGCGACGGGCAGGCCGGCGAGGTGGCCGCGATGCTCGCCGCGGCGGCGTACTCGGACGTGGCGGTGACGCGCGACCTCACCGGCCGCGAGCGCGTGGTGGAGGGGAGACGGTGAACGCGATCGAGGCGCTCCGCGCCGGCTTGCCGGTGATCCTGCCGACCGACACGGTGTACGGCCTCTGCGCGCTGCCCGACGAGAGCGCGTGCGAGCGGCTGTACGCGCTGAAGGGCCGCGAGGCGCGGAAGCCGACCGCGCTGCTCGCGGCCGACGTCGACGCGCTGCTCGCCTGCGTGCCGGAGCTGCGCGGGCGGGACGAGACGATCGCGCGAACGCTGCTCCCGGGTCCGTACACGGTGATCCTCGCCAACCCTGCGCACCGTTTCGCCTGGCTCGCGGGCGACAACTCCGCCGCGATCGGCGTCCGCGTTCCGACGCTGCCGGCCGCCGCCGCGGCTGT
Organism: uncultured Actinomycetes bacterium; assembly: GCA_963718385.1. GTDB lineage: Bacteria > Actinomycetota > Thermoleophilia > Gaiellales > Gaiellaceae > Palsa-739. The sequence continues at coordinate 609,000 of CAVQZE010000003.1, read as the reverse complement.
CGTCGCCGCCGTCGGCGCCGTCGCCGCGACGAGCGCGAACGCCGCCGGCGGGCCGGATCCCCGCGTCCTCGACGACGTCCCGATCGCGATCCGCGCCGTGGTCGGCGCCGAGGTCGACGGCGGCGCGCTGCCCGGGACTCCGTCGACGGTCCTCGACTTCACGGGCGCCGAGCCGCGCGTGATCCGCGAGGGCGCAGCGCCGTCGGCCGAGGCGATCGCCCGCGTCGTCGCAGCGCTCGCGTAGCATCACGCTGCCGTGTCCGTCGCGCAGGAAACCTTCCAGCACCTCCGGAGCGCGGGGCTCGACGACGTCGACCCCGACATCGCGGCGCTGCTCGCGAAGGAGCTCGAGCGCCAGCGAGGGCAGATCGAGCTGATCGCGTCGGAGAACTTCACGTGGCCGTCCGTCCTCGAGGCCGTCGGCTCCGTTCCGACGAACAAATACGCCGAGGGCTATCCCGGCAAGCGCTACTACGGCGGCTGCGAGGTCGTCGACGAGATCGAGCAGCTTGCGATCGACCGCGCGAAGGAGCTCTTCGGCGCCGAGCACGCGAACGTCCAGCCGCACGCCGGCTCGCAGACGAACATGGCGGTCTACGCGGCGGTGCTCGAGCCCGGCGACACGATCCTCTCGCTGCGCCTCGACCACGGCGGGCATCTCACGCACGGGCACAAGGTCAACTTCAGCGGGCGGCTCTACACGATCGCCGGCTACGGCGTCTCGCGCGAGACGATGATGGTCGACTACGACGAGGTGCTCGCGCAGGCGAAGGAAGTTCGGCCGAAGCTGATTGTCTGCGGCGGCTCCGCGTACGCGCGCACCGTCGAGACGGACAAGTTCCGCGAGATCGCCGACGAGGTCGGCGCGCTGCTCCTCTGCGACATGGCGCACTTCGCCGGGCTCGTCGCTGCCGGGCTGCACCCGAATCCGGTCGAGCACTGCGACTTCGTCACCTCGACGACGCATAAGACGCTCGCCGGCCCGCGCGCCGGCTTCATCCTCTGCCGCGCCGAGCACGCTCAGGCCGTCGACCGCGCCGTCTTCCCGGGGATGCAGGGCGGCCCGCTCGAGCACACGATCGCGGCCAAGGCGACGTGCTTCAAGATCGCGATGACCGACGCGTTCCGCGAGTACCAGTCGCAGATCCGCCGCAACGCCGACGTGCTCGCCGAGACGCTGCAGGAGAACGGAATCGAGATCCTCACCGGCGGGACCGACACGCACCTGATGCAGATGGACCTGCGCAACTCCGAGTGGACGGGCAAGGACGCGGAGGAGCGGCTGCACGAGGTGCAGATCACCGTCAACCGGAACACCGTTCCGTTCGACGAGCGCCCGCCGACGGTCGCGTCCGGCGTCCGCGTCGGAACGCCGGCGATGACGATGCGCGGCTTCGACGAGGACGACTTCCGCGAGGTCGGCCGGATCATCGCCGACGCGCTCGCCGACGCACCGGACTACGACGGCTTGCGCGCCCGCGTCGCCGCGCTGTGCGCCGCGCGGCCGCTCTATCCCGGCTTCCGCGGCTACACCCGGTACGACACGTGACCGGCGAGAGCCGGCTCACCGTCGTCACGCACCCGCTCGTCGCGCACAAGCTCAGCTATCTCCGCGACAAGGAGACGCCGACCGTCCACTTCCGGAAGCTCGTCAACGAGCTGACGCTGCTGCTGACCTACGAGGCGACGAAGGACATGCCGACGGAGGCGCACGAGATCGAGACGCCGCTCGAGACGATGACGGCGCAGCGGATCAAGGGGAAGAAGGTCGCGGTGTGCCCGGTGCTGCGCGCGGGGATGGGGATGCTCGACGGCGTGCTGTCGCTCGTCTCGAGCGCGCGCGTCGGCTTCATCGGCCTCTACCGCGACGAGGACACGCTCGAAGCGGTGCAGTACTTCGTCAAGCTGCCGCTCGACCTCAACGACCGCGACGCGATCGTCCTCGACCCGATGCTGGCGACCGGCCACTCGAGCTGCGCCGCGATCGACGTCGTGAAGGAGGCGGGCGCGCAGACGGTGACGTTCGTCTGCATCGTCTCGGCTCCGGAGGGAATCGCGGAGCTCCACAGCAAGCATCCGGACGTCCACATCGTCTGCGCGGCGGTCGACCGCGGCCTGAACGAGCGTGGATTCATCGTTCCGGGGCTCGGCGACGCGGGAGATCGTCTGTACGGGACGAAGTGAGGTGCCGGGGCATGCGCCGGCAAAGCCGGCACATGTGCTCGGGCGCCGCGTCGCCGAGCCCTCCATGCGCGCTCCGTCGAGCCTACGCGCGTGCGACGCGGGAGATCGGCTCTACGGCACGAAGTAAGGTGGTCTGATGAACGTACTCGCGGTCGTGCGAGACGTCGGTTCCGCCCACCACAGCGTCCTCCGAGTCCTCGCGGACAACCTCCAGGTCGTCTGGGGCGCGCTGCTCGCGTTCGCGATCGTCGTCCTGCTGACGCCCGCGGTCGGCGGGATGGCGCGGCGGCTCGGCTCAGTCGACTCGCCCGGCGGCCGGCGGCTGAACGTGCGGCCGATCCCGAACCTCGGGGGAATCGCGCTCTTCTTCGGGATCTTCGTGCCGGCGCTCGCGTTCGTGCACCTCGGCCGCGAGACGCGCGGGCTGCTGATCGGCGCGGCCGTCGCCGTGACGGTCGGAGCGATCGACGACTTCCGCGGGCTGCGCTGGTTCGAGAAGCTCGCGGGCCAGGTCGTCGCGGCCACGATCCCCGTCGCGTTCGGCGTCTGGGTGAGCCGGTTCACGTTCCCGTTCCTCGGCATCCACGACCTGCCGGTCTGGGTCGGCGCGCCGCTGTCGGTGCTCTGGATCGTCGCGATCATGAACATGTTCAACTTCCTCGACGGGATGGACGGGCTCGCCGCCGGGGTCGCGGCGATCGCCGGCCTGACGTTCAGCGTGATCGCCCTGTCGCTCGCGAAGCCGGACGCTGCGATCGTGTCGGCGATCGTCTTCGGCGCGTGCATCGGCTTCCTGCGGCACAACTTCTATCCCGCGCGGATCTTCATGGGGGACTCCGGCGCGATGCTGCTCGGCTACACGCTGGCGGCGGTGTCCGTGCAAGGGCTCCTGAAGACGGCGGCGACCGTTGCCCTGTTCTTCCCGCTCCTCGTGCTCGCCGTGCCGATCGCCGACACGACGTTCGTCGTGCTCCGGCGGATCAGGCACGGCGAGAGCCCGTTCGTCGGCGACCAGGCGCATCTCCACCACCGCTTCCTGCGGCGCGGCTTCTCGCAGCCCCGTGCGGCGCTGACGATCTGGCTCTGGTGCGGCGCGCTCGCTGCGGCGGCTCTCGCGACGCGCTTCATCCCGTTCCGCGCCCACGGCGTCTGGCATCTGTGGCCGACACTCGCCGCCGCCGTGATCGGCGGTGTCGCGATCGGGATCTCGGTCTACGTCGTCTACCAGCTCGAGATCGTGAAGTTCGGGAACCCGATCCAGCGCCGCCGCGCCGCGGACGACCCGCTCCGCAAGAGCGCCTGACCCGCCTCCAGGTGCCTGGCACCTGGGACCGCTTAAGTGCCAGGCACCAAGTGGCACGAACTTCGTCAGATCGCCGCTTCCGTGGCGGTCTCGCACTGTCACAATCTGACGGCTCCACTCTGCTATTCTCCGCGCGCCGATGCAGGCCGCCCAGCGCTCCTCTGTCAACCCCGCAGGGGCCGGTGGCCTGCTACTCGCGGTTCTCGTTCTCGGGATCGGCGCCGGCCTCCTGATCGGCTGGGCAGCAGGCGCGGCGGCGATCGGCGCGCTCGTCGGCGCCGTCTTCGGCATCCTCGGCGGGATACTCGCGGTGTACATCCGCTACCGAGGAGCGCTTTAGCGTGTTCGGCACGTTGTTCTCGACGCCGCGCCCCGAGCCCGGCCACCTGATGCCCGCGCTCGGCGGCTCGCTCGTGCTGCTGCTCGCGCTCCCGGTCTTCCTCGTCGCCGGCTGGCCGCTCGAGGGCTGGGGGCTCGCCGCGGTGCTCTGGGTCGCCGTGCACGCGATCGATCTGTTCCTCGCACGCGCGCGCTCGCGTGCGGATACGCTCCGCGGCTCCGGAGTGCAGGCATTTGGTCTTCTCTTCAAGCTGATCGCGATTCTCGTCGTGCTGTTCGCCGCTCTTGCGGCGAAGCCGCACGTCGCGCTCGCGGCGGTCCTCACGTACGCGCTCGCGTACACGTTCGAGCTCGGGCTATCGCTCGCCGGCTACTTCGGAGCGGAGAAGTCGTCGTGAGGCTCCGCTACCTCGCGGTGATCGCGGTTCTCGCGCTCGCGGCGCCGCCGGCGGCGTTCGCGCGCGGGACGTTCGACCCGACGACGGAGTTCGAGCAGCACGAGTGGGTCTCGATCCACCTCGGACCGCTGAACCTTTCGATCACGAAGGCCGTCGCGTATCTGATGCTCGGCGCGGTGCTGACGATGCTGCTCGGCTGGTTCCTGATGCGAGCGAAGGCGGGACGGCGGCAGACGATCGGCGAGCAGATCTACGAGATCGCGCAGACGCAGATCGCGGAACAGGGGCTGCCGACGAAGGCGATCGGGCGCTGGTTCCCCTACTGCGCGACGCTGCTCCTCTTCATCTGGGTCGTGAACATCATCGGCTTCATCCCGCTGCCGCTCACCGGCGAGAGATGGCACGGGATCCCGACCTGGGGGATCTACGCGGCGACGTCGTCGCTCTCGGTGACGCTCGCGCTGGCGCTCCTGACGTTCGTGTTCACGCACTTCGAGGGAATCCGCTGGAACGGGCCGAGGCGCTACTTCAAGAGCTGGATCCCCGAGGCGCCGAAGGTGCTCCTCTTCCTGATCGTCCCGCTCGAGATCCTCGGCCAGTTCATGCGGCTGATCTCGCTCAGCGTCAGGCTTTTCGCGAACATGCTGGCAGGCCACATCCTGATCCTCACGTTCATCGGCCTGTTGTTCATCCTGCAGACTCTGTTCCTGATCCCGTTCGTGATCATCTTCGGCGGGGTCTTCTACATCTTCGAGGTCGTGATCGTCGTCTCGATCCAGGCCTTCATCTTCGCTGCTCTGTCCGCCATCTACATCGGCTCGGCAATCGAGCCGGCCCACTAGGAGGAAACAACGATGCATCTCATCATCGCCGCGACGACCGGCGACGTGACGAAGGCCGGCAAGGCCATCGGCCTCGCGCTCGGCGTCGGCCTCGGCGCACTCGGCGCCGGCGTCGGCATCGGCAACATCTTCGGCTCGATGATCCAGTCGGTCGCGCGCCAGCCCGAGCTCCGCGGAGAGCTCCAGGGCATCCAGTGGCTCGGGTTCGCACTGACCGAGGCAGTCGTGTTCTACGGCCTGCTCGGCTCGATTCTCGCGTACGTCCTCGTCTAATGCTGCTCGGCGCCAACCCACTCATCTCGGTCACTCCGGGTCTGATGATCTGGACGATCGTCCTGTTCCTGATCACGCTCTGGTTCCTGAAGCGGTTCGCGTTCGGGCCGGTGCAGAAGATGATCGACGAGCGCCACGAACGGATCCGGCAGTCGATCGAGGCTGCGGACGCCGCGCGGGACGAGTCGCGGAAGCTCCTCGAGGAGCACAAGCAGCTCATGGCGCAGGCGCGCGGCGAGGCCGAGGAGATCCTCGCCGAGGCACGCCGCACCCGCGAGTCGATGGAGACCCGGATGCGTGAGGAGACCGAGACCGAGCGGCAGCGGCGCCTCGAGGAGACGCGCAAGGAGATCGCCGCCGAGACCGCGCGGGCGCTCGAGCAGATCCGCTCCGAGGTCGCAGACCTCACACTCGAGGCGGCGTCGCGGGTCGTCGGACGCACGCTCGACGCCGAGCGCGATCGCGAGCTGATCGCGGAGGCCGTCGGCGCGCTCGACTTCTCCCGTCTCGAGGAGACCGTCTAGCCGCAATGGCTGTCGCACACCGCATCTACGCCGAGGCGCTGTTCGGCGCCGCGAAGGACGGCGGCCGGCTGGCGGAGGTCCATGAGGCGCTCGGCGACTTCGCGACGGCGATCGCCGCGACGCCGGAGCTCGCGTCCGTGCTGCGCAACCCGCAGCTCGAGCCGCGCGCGAAGGCGAGCATCCTCGCCGACCTCGCGGGCGACGACGAGCCGCTGTTCGCGAACTTCCTCGCGGTCGTCGCGGAGAAGGGACGCGCGGGCGAGATCGAGTTGATCGCGGCCGAGTTCGAGCGGCTGGTCGCGCGCGAGCAGCGCCGGCTCACCGTCGAGCTGACGACCGCACGCGAGCTGACGGACGAAGAGGCGCGCGCGATCGTCGCGCAGATCGAGCAGGCCGCCGGCCGCCCGGTCGACGCGACGCGCCAGGTCGACCCCGACCTCGTCGGCGGCATCGTCCTGCAGGCAGGTTCGTACCGCGTCGACGCGAGCGTCCGCGGGAGATTGGAACGACTCCGACAAGAACTCGTGAAGAGCTAGGAGAAGAGAAACCGTGAAGCTTCGTCCCGAAGAGATCACCGCGATCCTGCGTCAGCGGATCGAGCAGTACGACGTCGAGACCGACCTCGCGGAGGTCGGCACCGTCCTCAACGTCGGCGACGGCATCGCCCGCATCTACGGGCTCGAGAACGCCGTCTCGATGGAGATGCTCGAGTTCGAGCACGGCGTCGTCGGACTCGCGTTCAACCTCGAAGAGGACCAGGTCGGCGCGGCCCTCTTCGGCGAGTGGGAGCGCTGCGCCGAGGGCGAGCCGGTGCGCCGCACCGGCCGCGTCGCCAGCGTCCCCGTCGGCGAAGGGCTGCTCGGCCGCGTCGTCGATCCGCTCGGCAACCCGCTCGACGGGCGCGGCCCAATCGAGAGCACCGAGTCGCGGCCGCTCGAGTTCAAGGCGCCGGGCGTGATCCAGCGCCAGCCGGTGAAGGAGCCGCTGCAGACCGGGATCAAGGCGATCGACTCGATGACGAACGTCGGCCGCGGCCAGCGCGAGCTGATCATCGGCGACCGCACCACCGGCAAGACGGCGATCCTGATCGACACGATCCTCAACCAGAAGGACACGGACGTCCACTGCATCTACGTCGCCATCGGCCAGAAGGCGTCGACGGTCGTCCAGGTCTACGAGCGTCTGCGCGACGCGGGCGCGATGGACTACACGACGATCGTCACGGCCGCCGCGCACGAGGCCGCGCCGATCAAGTGGATGGCGCCGTTCGCCGGCTGCGCGATGGGCGAGCACTTCCTCTTCAACGGGAAGCACGCGCTCGTCATGTACGACGACCTCTCGAAGCACGCGGACGCGTACCGCCAGCTGTCGCTGCTGCTGCGCCGCCCGCCGGGCCGCGAGGCGTTCCCGGGCGACGTCTTCTATCTGCACTCGCGGCTGCTCGAGCGCGCGTGCAAGCTGAACGACGAGCTCGGCGGCGGCTCACTCACCGCGCTGCCGGTGATCGAGACGCAGGCCGGCGACATCGCCGCGTACATCCCGACGAACGTCATCTCGATCACCGACGGACAGATCTTCCTCAACGCCGACCTGTTCTACTCCGGCGTCCGCCCGGCTGTGAACGTCGGCACCTCGGTGTCGCGCGTCGGCTCGGCCGCGCAGACGAAGGCGATGCGGAAGGTCGCGGGCCGGCTGCGCCTCGACCTCGCGCAGTACCGCGAGCTGGAGGCGTTCGCGCAGTTCGGCTCGGAGCTCGACCGCTCGACGCAGCAGGCGCTGACGCGCGGCGAGAAGATGGTCGCGTCGCTCAACCAGCCGCAGTACCAGCCGTGGCCGACCGAGGAGCAGGTCGTCGCGATCTACGCCGGCGTCAACGGGATGCTCGACGAGATCCCGACGCATCAGGTGTCGCGGTTCCAGGACGAGCTGCGCGAGCACCTGCGCGCCGAAGACACGATCCTCAAGCAGATCCGCGAGACCGGCGAGCTGCCGGACGACCTCGCGGCAAAGCTCGACGCGGAGATCGCGAAGTTCACGAACGGCTTCAACGTCGAGGACGAGTCGGCGCTGGTGTAAGTGGCGTCGCTGCAAGACATCCGCCGGCGGATCACGTCCGTCCGGAACACGCGCAAGATCACGAAGGCGCTCGAGCTCGTGGCCGGCGCACGGCTGCGGCGCGCGCAGACGCGGATCGAGGAGATGCGGCCGTACGCCGACCGGATGCAGGAGCTGATGGTCGGAACGGCGCGCGCCGCGTCGTCGTTCCGCAGCCTGGCGCTGATGCAGCGGCGCGACGAGGTGAAACGCATCGCCATCGTCGTCGTCACCGGCGACCGAGGGCTCGCCGGCCCGTTCAACGGCCAGGTGCTCCGGCGCGCGTTCGAGCTGGAGCGCGAGGCGCGGGCGAACGGCCAGGAAGTCGTCTGGCTCGTCACCGGCCGCAAGGGCGCGTCGACGCTGCGCTTCCGGCGCTACGAGATCACCGGCGAGTGGGCTGGTTTCGCCGACAAGCCGACGTACGCCGACGCGCAGGCGGTGGCGCACAAGGCCGCCGAGCTCTACACGAACGAAGATGTCGACCGCGTCGTCCTGGTCTACAACAGCTTCGTCTCCGCGCTCGTGCAGCGCGTGACGACGACCGACCTGCTCCCGATCCCGGAGGACGTGCTGCAGGCCGGCGAGGAGCAGGAGACCGACGAGGAGCAGCGCGCCTTCCAGGGCGACTTCATCTACGAGCCGGAACCGGAGGAGATCCTGCAGCGGCTGCTCCCGGTCTACCTCGAGACGGAGATCTACCGCTCGCTGCTCGAATCGGCGGCCGCGTTCCTCGCGTCGCAGATGACGGCGATGCGGAACGCGTCGAAGAACGCCGGCGAGCTGCTCGACCGGCTCACGCTCGCGATGAACCGCGCGCGCCAGGCCGAGATCACGCAGGAGATTCTCGAGGTCGTCGCAGGCGCGGACGCGCTCGCGGGCTGACGGTTCCCGGTTGCAGCCGCTGATCCGGGGTGTGACAATCGCAGTGCGATGTTGCTGCGGCGGTCTCTTCTCCCGAGCCTCATTGCCGCGGCTGCTCTCGCCGTCCCGGCCGGCGCGCACGCGGTCGATCGCCTGCCGCGACTGACGCGCCTGAGCGCGACGCCGACGCTCTTTCCCGCGTACTCGCCCGCTGTCCACGACTACGTCGTGCGGTGCGCGACAGCGCGGCAGGTCCGGTTCACGACGTCGGTCGCCGCGGGCACGGTCTCGGTGATCGACGGCGACGAGGCGCGCAGCGCGGCGGTCAAGCTCACGCCGGGCAAGGCAGTCACGATCGACGGCTTTACGAGCGCAGGCGCGACCGCGTACCACGTGCGCTGCCTGCCGGCGGACTTCCCGAACTGGACGGTCACCGGAACCGGTTCTCCGGGCGAGTGGTACGTCGCGACGCCGTCGCTCTCGCTCGGCGGTCCGACGTCGAACTACGTCGCGATCTTCGACGACCACGGCGTGCCCGTGTGGTGGTCGAGGGACGCGTCCGGGCCGCCGATCGACGCGACGATCCTGGCGGGGCCGACGGTTGCCTATGCGACCTTCGGCGCCGCGGCGGGCGCGTTCCAGGTGCGCCGCCTCGACGGAAAGCTCGTGCGCCAAATCGTCTCGCCCGACGGCGCGATCGACGTCCACGAGCTCCAGGTCGCGGCCAACGGCGACGACGTCTTCCTCGTCTACCGGCCGAAGCCCGATGTCGACCTGACGCCGTTCGGCGGCCCGGCCGCCGGCACCGTGCTCGAGGGCGAGATCGAGGAGATTTCGCCCGCCGGCAAGCTCGTCTGGTCGTGGTCGACCGACGGCGACGTGGACCTCTCGGAGTCGACGCGGTGGCTCGGCACGATCTTTAACGCGCCGGTCAAGCTCGTCGACGGCTCGCTCGGCTACGACTTCTTCCACGCGAACGCCGTCTCGCTCGCCGGCGGCACCGTTCTCGTCTCGCTCCGCCAGACCGACGGGATCTACGCGATCGACCGCTTGACCGGAGCGATCCTCTGGAAGCTCGGCGGCACGCCGACGCCGCAGAGCCTGACCGTCGTCGGCGACCCCGACGGCGACATGACGCTCGGCGGCCAGCACGACATCCGCGTCCTTCCCGACGGGACGATCACGCTCTTCGACGACGGGACGTTCCTCGCGCGTGCGCCGCGTGCCGTCCGCTACCGGATCGACCCGGTCGGGCACACCGCGACGTTCGTCGAGCAGGTCACCGATCCGACGATCGCAAGCTCCACGTGCTGCGGCTCGGCGCGCAAGCTTGCGGACGGCGACTGGGTCGTCTCGTGGGGCGGCGACCCCGTCGTCGGCGAGTACCGCCCCGACGGGACGCCGGTGTTCCGGATGACGTTCGACTCGCTCTTCTCGTACCGCGTCGAGCCGGTCGCCGCGGGGCGGCTGAGCGCCGCCGCGCTGCGCGCCGGGATGGACGCGCTCGCCGCCCGCTGAGCGCGGTTGCCGGGCTGGCAGCGGCGGCCATTCGGCTAGACTCGGCCTCGCTTTGGCAGGCGCGCTTTGTCGGGCGCCGCTTGCCCGTCCACGCTTCAGGAGACTCATGGCCGACCAGACCGAGAACGGCAGCACGAAGAACGGCAGGATCGTCGAGATCAAGGGCGTCGTCCTCGACGCCGTGTTCCCGGCGGGGCTGCCTGAGATCAATCACGCGCTCAGCATCCAGGTGCCCACCGAAGGCGGCGGCACGACGGAGCTGATCGCCGAGGTGCAGCAGCATCTCGGCGACGACCGCGTCCGCGCAGTTGCGATGGACACGACCGACGGTCTCGCGCGCGGCACAGAAGTCGTCGACACGGGCAAGCCGATCTCGGTCCCCGTCGGCCAGCAGACGCTCGGACGCGTGTGGAACGTGATCGGCGATCCCGTCGACGGCGGCGAGGCCGCGACCGGCGAGCGCTGGCCGATCCACCGCGACCCGCCGTCGTTCGTCGACCTCTCGCCGAAGGTGGAGATCTTCGAGACCGGCATCAAGGTGATCGATCTGATCGCGCCGTACGTCCGCGGCGGCAAGGTCGGTCTGTTCGGCGGCGCCGGCGTCGGCAAGACCGTGACGATCACGGAGTTGATCCACAACGTCGCGCTCCAGCACGGCGGCGTCTCCGTCTTCAGCGGCGTCGGCGAGCGCACGCGCGAGGGCAACGACCTGATCCTGGAGATGACCGAGTCGGGCGTGCTCGACAAGGTCGCGCTCGTCTACGGTCAGATGAACGAGCCGCCGGGTGCGCGACTGCGCGTCGGCCTCTCCGGCCTGACGATGGCGGAGTACTTCCGCGACCAGGGCCAGGACGTGCTGCTGTTCATCGACAACATCTTCCGCTTCGTCCAGGCGGGCTCCGAGGTGTCGGCACTGCTCGGCCGCATGCCGAGCGCCGTCGGCTACCAGCCGACGCTCGCGACGGAGATGGGGCAGCTCCAGGAGCGCATCACGTCGACGCGCACCGGCTCGGTCACGTCGGTGCAGGCGATCTACGTGCCGGCGGACGACCTCACCGACCCGGCCCCTGCGAACACGTTCGCGCACCTCGACTCGACGACCGTGCTCTCGCGTGCGATCGTCGAGAAGGGGATCTATCCGGCGGTCGATCCGCTCGACTCGACGTCGCGCGCGCTCCAGCCGGGGATCGTCTCCGAGGATCACTACCGCTGCGCGGTGAGGGTGCAGGAGGTGCTGCAGCGCTACCGCGACCTGCAGGACATCATCGCCATCCTCGGCATCGACGAGCTCTCCGACGAGGACAAGCTCGTCGTGCAGCGCGCACGCAAGATCGAGCGCTACCTCTCGCAGCCGTTCTTCACCGCCGAGGTCTTCACCGGCACGCCGGGCGAGTACGTGAAGCTCGAGGACACGATCCGCGGCTTCACGGAGATCCTCGACGGCAAGCACGACGAGCTGCCGGAGCAGGCGTTCTACATGGTCGGCACGATCGAGCAGGTCGTCGCGCGCGCCGAGCAGATGCGCGAGCCGGCAGCGGCGTAGTGGCGGAGCATCCGAAGTTCTCGGTGTCCGTCGTCACGCCGGAAGGCCCGGCGTTCGAGGGTGACGCGGAGATGGTGATCGTGCCGGGCGCGGCCGGCGAGATCGGCGTGCTCGCGCGGCATGCGCCGCTCGTCGCGATGCTGAAGGCCGGCTCGACGCGCGTGCACGTCACGGACGGCGAGGTGCAGGAGTTCGCGACGGGGCCGGGCTTCTTCCAGGTGCTGCAGGACCGCGCGATCGCGCTCGTGGACCATGCGGTAGCCGCGGGGGATGTCGACGACGAGCGCGCGCAGCAACAGCTCGACGAGGCGAAGGCGGAGCTCGAACGCGTCGACGCGGGAGAGTCGACCGCCGACCGCTGGCAGCTCGAGCAGCGGATCGCGCACGCGGAGAACCAGCTCCGCGTCGCAGGCCGCAGCGACTAGTCCGCCGGGGCGGGCATCATGGGCCGAATGCGGAAGGCCGTCGCCGGCATCGTCGTCCTGCTCCTCCTCGCGGGCGCGGCGACAGGATTCTTCTTCTTCGAGAAGCACCGCGGCAGAGATGTTCGCGGCTCGACGACGGAATTCGTGCCGGCTCTCGTCCCGAGCTTGCGGCCGCCGACGTCGTCCATCGTCTGGCCGATGTTCGGCTACGACGCGGCGAGGCTGCACGTCGCGCCCGACGTGCGTCTGCGGCCGCCGTTCAAGGTCGGCTGGGTCTCCGGCGGCCGCACGCTGCTCGAGTTCCCGCCCGCGATCGCCGAGGGCCGGCTGTATCTCGCGACCGGTGCCGGCCATCTGCTCGCCGTGTCCGTGCGCGACGGGAGCCGCGCGTGGGACTACGACGTCAAACGCTGCGCCGCCGCGTCACCTGCGGTCGGGCCGCATGCGCACGGAACCGTGTACGAGACGTTCCTCAACCGGCTGCCGTGCAAGAACCGGAACGCGAAGGACGGCGAGATCATCGCGCTCTCCGTCGGCACGAGGAAACTGCACTGGAGCCGACACATCGGCGCGAGCGAGACGTCGCCGCTTCTCGTCGGCCACCATCTCTACGTCGGCGATTGGCTCGGGAAGGTGTACGACCTCGACGCGAACAACGGGCGGCTCTACTGGACGTTCCAGGCACATGGAGCGATCAAGACCGGCATTGCGTGGAGCGGCGGCAGGCTCTACTTCGGGTCGTACGACGGTCACGTCTACGCGCTGAACGCGAAGACCGGAACGCTGGTCTGGCGCGCCTCCGGCGACCCGCGGCTCTTTCACCACGGGAACTTCTATTCGACCCCGGCAGTCGCCTACGGCCGCGTGTACATCGGCTCGACGGACGGGAAGGTCTACTCGTTCGGCGCATCGAGCGGCAAGCGGCGCTGGTCGCACTCGACCGGCAGCTTCGTGTACGGCTCGCCGGCGGTCTGGGACCAGCGCGTCTACGTCGGGTCCTACGATCACTACTTCTACGCGTTCAACGCGGAGACCGGCGACATCGTGTGGCGCTATCACGCGAACGGCCCGATCTCGGGCTCTGCGACGGTCGTCGACGGGATCGTCTACTTCGCGACGCTGAAGCACAAGACGTACGCGTTGAACGCGCGCACCGGCAAATTCGTCTGGAGCTTCGCGGACGGCCACTACAGCCCGGTCGTCGCGGACTCGACGCACGTGTTCCTGATCGGCTACGGCACGATCTACGGGCTCGTGCCGCGCTAGCTAGGCCGCGCGCTCGATCCGCGAACGCGTGTCGTGCGCCGGCAGGTACAGACGCTCGACATACTCGCGCACCATCCGCGTCGTGCTGAACTCCGTCCCAAGCTCGGCGATCGAGTGGCGCATCATCGCGATCCAGCGCGTCGGCAGTCCGTCGTCGCCGCGTTCGTAGTACGCCGGCACGACCTGCTGCTCGAGCACCGCGAAGAGCGCCTCGGCGTCGGAGTGATCCTGCTCCTCCTCCGTCGCGCGGACGTCGTGGTCGCCGATCGCGAACCCGACCTCGGGCGTGTACGCCTCGGCCCACCAGCCGTCGAGGATCGAGCAGTTCAGCACGCCGTTGAGCGCGGCCTTCATCCCCGACGTCCCCGACGCCTCCATCGGGCGGCGCGGCGTGTTGAGCCAGACGTCGACGCCCTGGACGAGCCGCCGCGCGAGCATCATCTCGTAGTCCGGGAGGAAGACGACGCGCCCGAACGCCGCCGGATCGCGGGCGAAGTCGGCGACGAGGCGGATCACGCCCTTGCCGTCCTCGTCCGCCGGATGCGCCTTGCCCGCGACAAGGATCTGAACCGGCCGGTGGTCGGTGCCGCCGAGCAGCCGCGCGAGCCGGTCCGGCTGGCTGAACAGCAGCCCGGCGCGCTTGTACGTCGCGAAGCGCCGCGCGAATCCGATCGTCAGCACGTCCGGATCGAGCTCCGGTGCGGCGCGCGTCCGGGTGACGAACGCGAGCATCCGCTGCTTCGACGCGCGGTGCGCCGACCAGATCACGTCGTCGGGGAGGTCGAGCGCGCGCTCGAAGTCCGGCTCCACGTGCCCGAGCAGATCCTCGAGCTCGTCCGAGATCCACGTGCGGACGTGCACGCCGTTCGTGATCGACGTGATCGGCACGTCGTCGACGGACCGGTCGGGCCAGAGCGCGTGCCACATCTCGCGCGACACCGCGCCGTGCAGCTCCGAGACGCCGTTCGCATACGAGGAGGTGCGCAGCGCGAACGGCGTCAGCCCGAACCCCGCGTCGTCGGGCGTGAGTTTCCCGAACTCCGCGAACTGCGGCCACGTGAGGCCGCACCGCGTGACGATGCCGCCGACGTTCCGCTCCACCAGCGCCGGGTCGAAGATCTCGTTGCCCGCCGCGACCGGCGTGTGCGTCGTGAAGACCGTCGAGCTGCGCAGCCGCTCGAGCGCGTCGCCGGCGTCGAGTCCGTCCTCCTCGATGAGCGTGCGCAGCCGTTCGAGCTGCAGGAGCGCCGAGTGCCCCTCGTTCATGTGGAAGACCGTCGGCGCGAGCCCGAGCGCGCGCAGCACGCGAACGCCGCCGATGCCGAGCACGATCTCCTGGCGCAGCCGGTTCTCGCGGTTGCCGCCGTACAGCGTGTCCGTGACGTCGCGCGCCCAGTCCGGGTTGCCCTCGACCTTCGTGTCGAGGAGATAGAGCGAGACGCGGCCGACCTGTGTTCGCCACACGCCGAGCCGGACGGGAACAAGGTTGCCGTTCTCGTCCGCGAGCTCGACGATGGGGGACATCGGAACGAGCGTCAGCGGCAGGCGCGTCGTGTCGTTGCGCGGGTACCGCTCGATCTGGCGGTCGTCGAGATCGAGCCGCTGGCGGAAGTACCCGCGGCGGTAGTAGAGGCCGACGCCGACGAGCGGGATCCCAAGTTCCGATGCGGCTTTCAGGTGGTCGCCGGCGAGGATTCCGAGGCCGCCGGAGTAGACCGGGAGGCTCTCGTCGAGCCCGTATTCCGTGGAGAAATAGGCGACGAGGAAGTCGTCCGGCAGCCCGCGCTCTTCGGCCCACGGCCGGCGCTCGCGCTCGATCGCAAGCCGCTCCTCGACGTGTCCCAGCCGCTCCGCGTACTCCGGCGTCAGCGCGGCGGCGAGGTCGCTGTCGGTCAGCTCCGTGAGCAGCGCCTTCGGGTTGTGCCCGAGCTCCCCGAAGCGCACCGGCGCGAGCGCGGCGAACAGCGCGCGGGCGCCCGGCGTCCAGCTGAACGAGAAGTTGCTCGCGATCGCGGCGAGCGCCGCGCGGAGCGTCGCTCCGTCGTGGATCTCCGACATGCGCCGCACCCTAGCGACCGGCGCCGCTGGTAGCCTGCGGAAAACCGGAGAGCTTTGATTGGCAGCTTGGCGACCGGGTTACCAAACGCCTAAAGAGCCGAGAGCGCGCAGTCGCTCCCGGTCGTAATTGGAGGGTCAGCGGGAGCCGGAATGCAGGACGTGCGCGAAAGACTGGAGGCCGTTCTCCGCGATCGCATCGCGGTGCTCGACGGCTCCTGGGGCGTTCTGATCCAGAGCGAGGTGCGCGGCGAGGAGGCGTACCGCGGCGAGCGGTTCCGCGACCACACGCACGATGTCGCCGGAAATCCCGATCTTCTGAACCTGACGCGTCCCGAGATCGTCTCGCGGATCCACGACGACTACTTCGCCTCCGGCGCCGACATCGCGACGACGAACACGTTCACCGCGACGTCCTACGGCCAGGCCGACTACGGGCTCGAGGGCGTCGTCCACGAGCTGAACGTCGAGGCTGCGCGGCTCGCGCGCCGCTCGGCCGATGCGTGGACCGACCAGACACCGGATCGTCCCCGGTTCGTCGCAGGCGCGGTCGGCCCGCTGAACGTGACGCTCTCGCTCTCGCCGCGCGTCGACGACCCGTCGTATCGCGCCGTCACGTTCGACGACGTCTGCGCGGCGTACGCGGAGCAGATCCGCGCGCTGCGCGAGGGCGGCGTCGATCTGCTGCTGATCGAGACCGTCTTCGACACGCTGAACTGCAAGGCCGCGATCGCCGCCGCGCTCGATGCGGCGCCGGAGCTGCCGCTGTGGCTCTCGTTCACCGCGGTCGACCGCAGCGGCCGCAATCTCTCCGGGCAGACGGTCGAGGCGTTCTGGGCGTCCGTCGAGCAGGCGCGACCGCTGATCGTCGGCGTCAACTGCTCGCTGGGCGCGACGGAGATGCGCTCGTTCGTCGAGGATCTCTCGCACGTCGCGCCGACGTGGGTCGCGTGCTACCCGAACGCGGGGCTCCCGAACGAGTTCGGCGCGCACGACGAGCAGCCGGCCGACACGAGCCGCTTCCTCGGCGAGTTCGCGCGCGCCGGCCTCGTCAACGTCGTCGGCGGCTGCTGCGGCACAACGCCGGAGCACGTGCGCGCGATCGCGGCCGCGGTCGACGGCGTGCCGCCGCGTCGTGTGCCCGAGCGGCGCGCGCTGCCCGTCTTCTCCGGGCTCGAGCCGTTCGCGATCACGCCGGACACGAACTTCGTCATGGTCGGCGAACGCACGAACGTCACCGGCTCCGCGCGGTTCCGCCGCCTCGTCGAGGCCGACGACTGGCAAGGCGCGCTCGACGTCGCGCTCGAGCAGGTGCGCGGCGGCGCGAACCTCATCGACGTGAACATGGACGCCGACCTGCTCGACGGCGAGCAGGCGATGACGACGTTCCTCAACCTCGTCGCGACGGAGCCCGAGGTCGCGCGGCTGCCGATCATGGTCGACAGCTCGCGCTGGACGGTGATCGAGGCGGGACTGAAGTGCCTCCAGGGCAAGGGCATCGTCAACTCGCTGAGCCTGAAGGAGGGCGAGGAGCCGTTCCTCGCGCAGGCGCGCGTGATCCGCCGCTACGGCGCCGGCGTCGTCGTGATGGCGTTCGACGAGCTCGGCCAGGCGGAGACCGTCGAACGGAAGGTCTCGATCAGCGAGCGTGCGTACCGCCTCCTCGTCGACGAGGTCGGCTTTGCGCCCGAGGACATCGTCTTCGATCCAAACGTCCTCGCGGTCGCAACGGGGATCGAGGAGCACGAGAACTTCGCGAAGGCGTTCATCGAAGCGCTGCCGCTGATCAAGGAGCGTTGCCCCGGCGCGCGCACGAGCGGCGGCATCTCGAACCTCAGCTTCTCGTTCCGCGGCAACGACGTCGTCCGCGAGGCGATGCATTCCGCGTTCCTCTACCACGCGATCCGCGCCGGCCTCGACATGGGCATCGTCAACGCCGGCCAGCTGATCCTCTACGAGGACATCGAGCCGGAGCTGCTCGAGCGCGTCGAGGACGTGCTCTTCAACCGCCGTCCCGACGGAACCGAGCGGCTCGTCGACATCGCGGAGTCCGTGCGCGGCGAGGGAACGCGCCGCGAGCTCGACCTCCGCTGGCGCGAGGCGCCGGTCTCGAAGCGGCTCGAGCACGCGCTCGTTCACGGCGTCGTCGACTTCATCGAGGCGGACGCCGAGGAGGCGCGCGTCGAGCTCGGCCGTCCGCTTGATGTGATCGAAGGCCCGCTGATGGCGGGGATGCAGGTCGTCGGCGACCTGTTCGGCGCGGGGAAGATGTTCCTGCCGCAGGTCGTGAAGAGCGCGCGTGCGATGAAGCGCGCCGTTGCGTATCTCGAGCCGTTCATGGAGGAGGAGAAGGGCGAAGGGCGACCCGCGCAGGGGAAGATCGTGATGGCGACCGTCAAGGGCGACGTGCACGACATCGGCAAGAACATCGTCGGCGTCGTCCTCGGCTGCAACAACTACGAGGTCATCGATCTCGGTGTGATGGTGCCGGGCGACCGGATCCTCGACACGGCGCTCGCCGAAGGCGCGGATCTCGTCGGGCTCTCGGGACTGATCACGCCGTCGCTCGACCAGATGGTCGACATCGCGCGCGAGATGGAGCGGCGTGGGCTGTCGCTGCCGCTGCTCATCGGCGGCGCGACGACGTCACGCCAGCACACGGCGGTGCGTATCGCGCCGGAGTACTCGTCGCCGGTCGTCCACGTGCATGACGCGTCGCGCGCGGTCGGCGTCGTCTCCGATCTCCTGCATGCGGAGCGCCGCGTGCGGCTGGACGACGAGAACCGCGAGCTCCAGGAGAAGCTGCGCGAGCAGCATGCGGAGCGAGACCGCAAGCCGCTGCTGCCGCTGGAGAAGGCGCGCGAGAACCGCCACCGCGTTCCGTTCGACGAGCTGCCGGCGCCGCCGTTCGTCGGCACGCGGTTCGTCGAGCCGGAGCTCGGCGACGCTCGTCGAGTACATCGACTGGCAGTTCTTCTTCCACACGTGGGAGCTGAAGGGCCGCTACCCGGCGATCCTCGAGCAGCCGGCGGCGCGTGAGCTCTTCGACGACGCGCAGCGGCTGCTCGACGAGATCGTCCGTGACGGACTGCTCCGCGCGCGCGGCGTCTACGGGTTCTGGCCGGCGTCATCCGACGGCGACGATATCGTTGTCCAACATGACAACGGCGATGCTCTTCGTTTCTCTTTCCTGCGCCAGCAGTCCGATCACGGCGACTCGCGCCCGAACCGGTGCCTGGCCGACTACTTCGCACCTGCCGGCGACCACATTGGTGCGTTCGCGGTCACCGCCGGGCTCGGCGCCGACGAGCTTGCCTCCCGGTTCGAGGCCGAGCACGACGACTACAACGCGATCATGGTCAAGGCGCTCGCCGACCGCCTCGCGGAGGCCTTCGCCGAGTACATGCACGAGGTCGCGCGTCGTGCCTGGTACGAGACCGGCCCGAAGCTCGAGCACACACAACTGATCGAGGAGCGCTACCGCGGCATCCGTCCGGCTTTCGGGTATCCCGCCTGCCCGGATCACACGGAGAAGCGTGAGCTGTTCGCCCTGCTCGACGCCGAGGCCGCCGGCCTCGCGCTCACCGAGACGTACGCGATGACGCCCGCCGCGAGCGTGAGCGGCATCTATCTCGCGCACCCGCAGGCGCGCTACTTCTCGGTGGGCCGCGTCGGCCGCGACCAGGTCGAGGACTACGCCGAGCGGCAGGGCTGCACGGTCGCGGAGGCCGAACGCCGCCTCGCGCCGAACCTCGGCTACGACCCGGCCCGCGAACCGGCCCTTGACCGCGCCACGGCCGCGTCCTAGCGTCGAGGAATGCGCGCCGTCCCGGTCATCGTTCTCGCGCTCGCGGCACTCGTGCTCGCGGCGGCGGCGACGGCTGCGCGCGATCCGAAGGATCCGCAGCAGAAGCACACGGCCGCCGACATGAAGCTCGCCGGCTCGCTGGCGCTGCGCGCGAGCGACCTCGCCGCGGGCTGGAAGCTGGCGCCGCCGCATCCGGATTCGCCGCCGTGCACGACAGAGCCGAACGAGTCGAAGCTCGTGCAGACCGCACAGATCGACCCGACGTTCCTCTGGACGGACGGCGTGACGTCGCTCGGCAGCGAGGTCGACATCTTCAAGACGCCCGCGCAGGCCGAGACCGACTGGCGGTTCTCGACGCTGAAGCTGTTCCGCGCCTGCCTGCTCGAGAGCGCCCGCTCCCAGCTCGGAAAGAAGTTCAACGTCCAGATCGCGTCGGCGAAGTCGCTCTCGTCGCCCGCGCGGCTCGCCGACCGGCAACTCCATTACCAGATCGTCTTCGCGATCAAGCGCGGCTCGACCCCCGTCTCGCTCGTGAGCGACGTGTACGCGCTCGGCAAGGGCCGGATCACGATCGTCATGCACACGTTCTCGGTGCGGACGCCGCTGCCGTCGTCGGCGTTGAAGGCGCTGCTCCAGACGCTCTCCGGCCGCCTCGGCGCCGGGATCTAGCGACCGTCGCGCCCGACGGTAGGCCGACGGGCCTCGCCGCAGGCTCGGCTATCCTCGACGGAGCCGTCCGCGAGTGAGCGCCGGCCCCCACGCATGCGGACGACGCTGAAGAGAGGCATGGGTCGCGCGGCGACCCTCAACGGCCACACCAACGGCCACTCAGTCCTCCCACCGATCGTCGTCGAGCCGACGCCGGTGCACAAGTACCGGCAGCCGGATCCACCGCGGCGTTCGACCGGCCGTTTCCTCGCCCGGGTGCTCGGCTGGGCGTTCGTCGCGATCCTCGTCATCGTCGCGGGTCTCGGCGGCGGCCTGTACCTCTACGGCCACCAGACGCTGAACGCGATCAGCGCCCACTCGAAGGGCGTCGTGAAGGCGCAGAAGGACCTCAACCCGATCGCGTCGCCGTCCCAGCCCGCGACGGCGCTGATCATCGGCTATGACGCGCGCGCCGGCGCCGAGGGCTTCGGCGTCGCGGGCTCGCGCTCGGACACCGTCATGCTCGTCCGCGCCGACCCGACGAACAACTCGCTCTCGATGCTGTCGTTCCCGCGCGACCTCGTCGTCCCGATCTACTGCAACGGCTCCGACGTGCCGCGCACGACCGACCGGATCAACTCGGCCTGGTCGACGTGCGGCGCGGAAGGCACGCTCGACACCGTCAGCCACCTGACCGGCCTGCCGATCAACTACATCGTCACCGTCGACTTCCACGGGTTCAAGCTGCTCGTGAACAAGCTGCACGGCGTGTATGTCCAGGTCGACCGCCGCTACTACATCGCTCCGCACACCGGGACGGCAACGATCGACCTCCATCCCGGGTACCAGATGCTCGACGGCCAGCAGGCGCTCGACTACGTCCGCTATCGCCATACGGACTCGGACATCTACCGCACCGCGCGCCAGCAGATCTTCATCGAGGCGCTGAAGGACCGCTTCGCGGCCGGCTTCTCGCTCCTTCAGATCCCCGCGATCATCGGCTCGATGAAGCACAGCATCGAGATCGGGCGCGCAGGCGGCGGCTCGCCGAGCATGGGGGAGATCGAGTCGTACGCGGGGCTCGCCTACCACCTTCAGGCCGGCCACCTCTTCCGCAACGCGATCGACAAGAACCAGCTCCAGCCGTACGGCGCCTACGGCGCAGAGCTGATCGCGACGCCCGAGGCGATCCAGACGGCCGTCAACGCGTTCGAGAACCCTGACGTCAGCCTGCCGAAGCGCGCGAACGCGACCGCGCTCGGGCTGAAGCCGAAGGCGCCCGTCGTGACGAACCTGCCGCCGGCCGGCGTCTCGACGCTTGTGCTGAACGGGACGACGACGGCGGGGCTTGCGCGCGACACGTCGTACAAGATCGCGCAGCTCGGCTACGTCACGGAGCAGCTGCCGCCGCTGATCGAGGCGAACGCGCCGACGCAGAACTACAAGACGACAGTCGTCTACTACGACCCGGTTCAGGCGAACTCGCGCGTCCGCGGCGCAGCAGCTCGCGAACCTTTTCGGCACGGACACGAAGATCGCCTCGTTCACGCCGGTGATCGCACCGTTCGCGCAGCAGACGGGCAATCCGCTGACCGTCGTGGTGGTCGGCTCCGACTTCGACGGCACGCTGACGCCGCCGACGCCGCCGCAGCCCGCGCCGACGCACGAGCACGCGTCCGTCACGACGAACCCCGGCCTGACGCTGTCCCAGCTCCAGGAGGCGCGGACGAAGCTGCCGTTCCGGCCGTACGTGCCGCACACGATCGCGACGGGCTCGACGCTTTCGTCGCTCGACGGCGTGCGCGTCTACAAGCCGGCGCCGTATCAGAAGGCGGTCGTGATGACCTTCGTGTCGGGGCTCAGCTACTACCAGGTCGAGGAGACGAACTGGTCGAGCGCGCCGATCCTCCGCCGCGCGACCGGCTCCTTCCGCGCCAACCACCGCACGTACGCGCTCTACACCGTCGGCGGCCACATCCACATGGTCGTGCTGCATCACGGGCGCGTGACGTACTGGGTCGTGAACACGCTCCTCGACGAGCTGTCGAACGAGACGATGATCGCGATCGCCAAGGGTCTCCAGCCGCTCGGGAAGTAGGCTCTCGCCCGTGTCGCGGATCGCGATGTTCGGCGCCGGTTATGTCGGCCTCGTCACGGGGGCGTGCTTCGCCGATCTCGGGCACGACGTCGTGCTCCGTGACGTCCTGCCGGATCGGATCGAGCGCCTCCGCGCGGGCGAGGTTCCGATCTACGAGCCCGGCCTCGACGCGGTGCTCGAGCGGAACCGCGAGCGCATGCACTTCACCCTCGACGTCGACGAGGCGGTCGACGGCGCGGAGTTCCTCTACGTCGCGGTCGGCACGCCGCCGACGTACTCCGGCGACGCCGACCTCTCCGCCGTCTGGGCCGTCGTCGACGAGCTGCCGGCGACGATTCCGGGCCGCCCGCTCGTCGTGATGAAGAGCACCGTTCCGGTCGGAACGGGCATCCGCGTCCGCGAGCGCCTCGATGCGCGCGGCCTCACGAACGTCGGGTACGTCGCGAACCCGGAGTTCCTCGCCGAGGGCAGCGCCGTCGCGGACTTCCGCACGCCGGACAGGATCGTCGTCGGCGCGTTCGAGGCTGCGGACGGCGACCGCGTCGTCGAGCTGCACACCGGCATCGAGACCGAGGTCGTGCGGACGGACGTCTCGTCGTCCGAGCTCGTGAAGCTCGCGGCGAACGCGTTCCTCTCGACGCGCATCAGCTTCATCAACGAGATCGCGAACGTCTGCGAGCTCGTCGGCGCCGACGTCGTCGACGTCGCGCGCGGCGTCGGGCTCGACCACCGGCTCGGACCGCACTTCCTGCGCGCCGGCATCGGTTTTGGCGGCTCGTGCTTCCCGAAGGACGTGACGGCGCTGAAGCAGCTCGCCGGCAACTCCGGCTATCCGTTCCTGCTGCTGCAGGCGGTGTGGGAGGTGAACGAGCTGCAGAAGCGCCGCGTCGTCCAGAAGCTGCAGCGGCACCTCGGCGCGGATCTGCGCGGCAAGACCGTCGCGCTGCTCGGGCTCGCGTTCAAGCCGAACACCGACGACCTGCGCGAGGCGCCGAGCCGCGTGATCGCGTACCGGCTGCTCGCGGAGGGCGCCGACGGTGCGCGCGTGGGATCCGGTCGCGAAGCCCGACGACCTGCACGGCGTCACGCTCTGCGACACCGTGCTCGACGCGGTGCGCGGCGCGGACGCGGCGGTGATCGTCACCGAATGGAACGAGCTGCGCGATCTCGCGACTCCGGAGACCCGCGACGCGATGGCGCGCCCGCTGATCGTCGACGGGCGCAACCTCCTCGACCCGGCCGCGACGCGCGCCGCCGGCTTCGAGTACGAGGGGATCGGCCGCGCCTGATGGAAGCGCTGCTGCTCGCGGGCGGAAAGGCGGAGCGCCTCGGCGAGGCCGCGCAGGGGCACCCGAAGCCGCTCGTTCCCGTCGCGGGCTATCCGCTTGCGGAGTACACGGTCGCACGGCTCGTCGAGGCCGACGTGTCGCGCGTGATCGTCGCGTGCCAGGCCGGCCAGGAGGAGGTCTTCGTCAACGCGCTCGCCGGGCTCGGCGCGGAG
This sequence comes from uncultured Actinomycetes bacterium, assembly GCA_963718385.1. Taxonomy (GTDB): domain Bacteria; phylum Actinomycetota; class Thermoleophilia; order Gaiellales; family Gaiellaceae; genus Palsa-739. The sequence goes on along the minus strand of CAVQZE010000003.1, from coordinate 585,317 downwards.
ATCGTCCCCGTCGGCGAGCCCGAGCCGCTCGGACGCGGCGGCGGCCTTCGCCTCGCAGCAGCCCAGCGGCAGGAGACCGGCACCGTGCTCGCGCTGAACGGTGACGAGCTGCTCGACGTCGACTTCCGCGCGCTGCTCGACGACCACGAGCGCTCGGGCGCCGCCGCCACGATCGTCGTCGCGCAGGTGCACTCGCCGTTCGGCGTCGTCGACCTCGCCGACGACGGCGTCGTCAGCGGCTTCCGCGAGGCGCCGTTGCTGCCGCACTGGGTGAACTCCGGCGTCTACGCGCTCAGCGAGGACGCGCTCGCGCGGCTTCCGGAGCGCGGCGACCACGAGCAGAGCACCTTCCCCGAGCTCGCCGCGGACGGGAAAGCTGCGCGGCTACCGGCACGACGGCGTCTGGCTCACCGTGAACACTCCCAAGGACCTGCGGAAAGCGGAGGAGTTCATGGACGCACATCCCGACTGGCGCCCGCGGCGGCGGCTGTCGTGAGCGGCATCGACCGCTGGGCGGTCGAGTCGCGCATCGTCGAGAAGCCGTGGGGCTGGGAGCTGATCTGGGCGGCGACGGAGCTGTACGTCGGCAAGGTGCTCTTCGTCCGCGCCGGCCAGTCGCTCAGCCTCCAGTACCACGAGCGCAAGGACGAGAGCTGGTACGTGCAGAGCGGCCTCGCGCGGCTCGAGCTCGGAGCGGTGGGGGACGAGGAGCTCGCGACCGACTCGATCGCGGCCGGCGCCTGCTTCCACTACACCCCCGGCACGGTGCACCGGGTCACGGCGATCGAGGACACGACGATCGTCGAGGTCTCGACGCCGCACCTCGACGACGTCGTCCGGCTCGAGGACGCGTACGGCCGCGAAGGCACGAGCAAACCCTGACACTCCTGTGTTAGGGTCTGTCGCTGTGGACGGACTGAAGGTCGGCGAGGCGGCTGCGCGGACGGCGTGGTCGCCCCGGATGCTGCGCTACCTCGAGCGCGTCGGCCTCGTCGTCCCGTCCCGCACCGGGACCGGCTACCGGCTCTACGGGCTGCGCGAGCTGAACCAGCTCCGCTCGCTCCGCGACCTCCGCTCCCGCTTCGGGCTCGAGATCTCCGACCTCGTCTTCGCCGCCCGGCTCCGCCGAGAGCCGGAGCTTCGCAAGGCCGTCGACGGCTGGCTCGCCGGCGCCGACGACCTGGCGTGGGTCGAATGGGAACAGCGCAAACACGAGCGGCTCCTCGCCGCATAGCGAAAGGAACCGATGGCAACGACGAAGCGCCATGACGTGAAAGACCTCGCCCTCGCGGCCGAGGGCAAGCGGCGGATCGAGTGGGCCGACCGGCAGATGCCGGTGCTCGCCGCGATCCGCGAACGGTTCGAGAAGGAGCAGCCGCTCGCCGGCTATCGCATCGCGGCGTGCCTGCACGTCACGACCGAGACCGCCAACCTGATGCGCACGCTTCAGGCCGGCGGCGGCGACGTGGTGCTGTGCGCCTCGAACCCGCTCTCGACGCAGGACGACGTCGCTGCGGCGCTCGTCGAGGAGTACGACATCTCCGTCTTCGCGATCAAGGGCGAGGACCACGACACCTACTACTCGCACATCGAGGCGGCCGTCGACCACAAGCCGCACCTGACGATGGACGACGGTGCCGACGTGATCGGCGTGCTCCACTCGGCGCGGCGCGAGCAGCTCGGCGACATCATCGCCGGCACCGAGGAGACGACGACCGGCGTGATCCGGCTCAAGGCGCTCGAGGCGGAGGGGAAGCTCGGCTTCCCGATCATCGCCGTCAACGAGGCGCAGACGAAGCACCTCTTCGACAACCGCTACGGCACGGGCCAGTCGACGATCGACGGGATCATCCGCGCGACGAACGTCCTCCTCGCCGGCAAGAAGTTCGTCGTCGCCGGCTACGGCTGGGTCGGGCGCGGTGTCGCGTCGCGCGCACGCGGGCTGGGCGCGCACGTGATCGTGACCGAGGTCGACCCGATGCGCGCGCTCGAGGCGGTCATGGACGGCTTCGACGTGATGACGATGGAGAAGGCCGCGCAGACCGGCGACCTCTTCTGCACCGCGACGGGCGACAAGCACGTGATCGCGCGTCAGCACCTGGAGAAGATGCAGGACGGCGCGATCCTCTCGAACACGGGTCACTTCAACGTCGAGATCGACATCCCGGCGCTGCGCGACCTCGCAGTCGAGACGCGGATGGCCCGCGAGTTCGTCGAGGAGTTCACGATGGCGGACGGCCGGCGGATCTACCTGATCGCCGACGGGCGGCTCGTGAACCTGTCCGCCGCCGAGGGTCATCCGGCGCTCGTGATGGACATGTCCTTCGCGAACCAGGCGCTCGGCGTCGAGTACGCCGTCCAGCACGCGGGCGAGCTCGACCGGAAGGTGTATCCGGTGCCGGCCGACATCGACAAGGAGATCGCGCGCCTGAAGCTCGCGACGATGGGCGTCGACATCGACCAGCTGACCGAGGAGCAGGCGAAGTACCTGGCGTCCTGGGACGAGGGGACCTGAGGCACCGCTCGAGCCACGCCGGAGCACCGCGTCCGTCGGTGACGAGGCTCTGAGCGGATCGTCCGGCTCGACGAGTCCGATCCCCGCGGTCGTGCTCCTCGACCAGCGGCGGCTGCCGGACGAGGAGATCGAGCGTCGAATGCGCGTCGGCGGCGGAGGTCGCCGACGCCATCCGCACGATGGTCGTCCGCGGCGCGCCCGCGATCGGCGTCGCCGCCGGCTACGCGCTCGCGCTCGCGGCGCTGCGCGGCGACGACCTCGCCGCGGCGGAGCGCGTCCTCGCGGCATCGCGGCCGACCGCGGTCAATCTCGCGTGGGCGCTCGCGCAGCTGCGCGACGACCCGACGCCCGAGCGGGCGCGCGCGCTCCACGCCGAAGAGGTCGACCGCTGCCGCCGCATGTCGGCGCACGCGGCGGAGCTGTTCGCGCCCGGCACGCGCGCGCTCACGCACTGCAACGCGGGCGGCCTCGCCACGGGCGGCTACGGCTCCGCGGTCGGCGCGCTGCGCGCCGCGTGGGAGCGCGGCCTGCTCGAGCGCGTGCTCGTCGACGAGACGCGGCCGCTGCTGCAGGGCGCGCGGCTCACCGCATGGGAGCTCGAGACGCGTCGGCATCCCGCACGCCGTGATCGCCGACTCCGCCGCCGGCTCGCTGATGGCCGCCGGCGAGGTCGACATCGTCGTCACCGGCGCCGACCGGATCGCCGCGAACGGCGACACCGCGAACAAGATCGGGACATACTCGCTCGCAGTGCTTGCGGCGCATCACGGAATCCCGTTCGTCATCGTCGCGCCGACCTCGACGGTCGATCCGGCGACGCCGACCGGCGCCGGGATCCCGATCGAGGAGCGCGACCCGGCGGAGGTCACGGCGCGCTTCGCCGGCGCGCAACCCCGCCTTCGACGTGACGCCCGCCGAGCTGATCGCCGCGATCGTCACCGAGCGCGGCGTCCACCGCGCGCCGTACGCCGACTCGCTCGCGCGCATGAAGGCGATCGTCCTCGCCGCGGGCTACGCGACGCGCCTCTACCCGCTGACCGAGACGATCGCGAAGCCGCTGCTGCCGGTCGGCGGCCGGCCGATGCTCGACCACCTGCTCGACCGGATCCACGACGTCGACGAGATCGACGCCGTGCACGTCGTCACCAACCGCAAGTTCGCCGCGTCGTTCGACGCGTGGGCCGCAGGCCGCGACGCCGTCGTCGTCCACGACGACGGCACGACGAGCGAGGACGACCGGCGCGGCGCGATCGGCGACATCGCGTTCGTCGTCGATCGCGGCCGGTCTCGACGGCGACGACCTGCTCGTCGTCGCAGGCGACAACCTCTTCGACTTCTCGCTTGCCGATTACGTCGCGTGGTGGCGCGAGAAAGGCGAGGCGAGCGCCGTCGCGCTCTATGACGTCGGCGACCTCGAGCTGGCGCGCGCATACGGCGTCGTCGAGCTCGGCGCGGACGATCGCGTCGAGTCCGTTCGAGGAGAAGCCGGAGCAGCCGCGGTCGACGCTCGCCGCCACGGCGACGTACCTCTACCACCGCGCGCACGTGCCGCTCGTCCGCCGCTACCTCGACGAGGGCAACTCGCCCGACCAGCCCGGCCGCCTCGTCGCCTGGCTCGCCGCGCGCGAGCCCGTCTTCGGCTACCGCTTCGAGGGCGACTGGCGCGACATCGGGGACGCCCGGCAGCTGCTCGAGGCCGACAACCGCCTCCGCGCGCTGAACGGGCTCCCGCCGCGCGACGCGTACGCGCTCGACTAGATTGCGGCGGATGTCCGGGGTCATGACGAGCGCGGAAGACGTTCGCTGGAACCTGTCCGAGCTCGCGGCGAGCGCGGACGAGGCCCGCGCCGAGTGGACGGAGCTCGCGGCGCGCGCAAAGGCCTTCTCCGAGCGCTACCGCGGCCGCATCGCGGAGCTCGACGCGCCGGCCCTGCGCGCGCTGCTCGACGAGTGCGACGACCTCGCGCAGGACGCGTCCCGTCTCGGCGTCTACGGCAGCTCGCGCGTGAACATGGACGCCGCCGACGTCGAGGCGAACGACCTCGCGACGTTCGCGCGCGAGATCGCTGCGGAGACGGAGAACGAGCTCGTGTTCGTCGACCTCGAATGGATCGCGCTCGAAGACGCCGCCGCAGAGGCGCTGCTCGCGTCGCCCGAGCTCGCCGGCTTCGCGCACAAGCTCAGCACCCTGCGCGAGGAGAAGCCGTACGTCCTGAGCGAGCTCGAGGAGCAGGCACTGAACGCGCGCAGGCCCGCCGTCTCGTCGTGGGCGTCGCTGCACGACCGCCAGGTCGCGACGCTCGAGATCCCGTTCGATGCGGGCCAAGGCGTCGAGCCGCACTCCGTCAACGTTCTCCTCTCGTACCAGTACCAGCCCGACCGCGAGCTGCGGCGCGGCGCGCTCGAAGCGCTCTACGTCGGCCTCGAGCCGCGCGCGGAGGTGCTCGCGGCGTGCTACGACGCGCTCGTCGGCGACCGGCTCGCGATGGATCGCGTGCGCGGCTTCGCCGATCCGATGCAGCCGACGAACATGCTCGAACGAGCTCGACGCGGAGACAGTCGAGTCGATGTTCGCGGCGACGGGGGAGAGCTACGTGATCGGGCGGCGCTGGTTCGAGGCGAAGGCCGGGCTGCTCGGCCTCGACAAGCTCGAGCTCGCCGACCAGTACGCACCGGTGGGCGAGGGCCGCGAGTTTCCGTGGGCGGAGGCTGCGGAGATCGTCGACGCGTCGTTCGGCCGCTTCTCGCCGAAGCTCTCCGAGATCTTCCGCGCGTGCATCGACGCGGGTCACGTCGACGCGCCGCCGCGCGCCGGGAAGGCGAGCGGCGCGTACTGCACGACGGTGTCGAAGCAGACGCTGCCGTTCGTGCTGATGAACTTCACGGGACGCTTCCGCGACGTGATCACGCTCGCGCACGAGTTCGGCCACGTGACGCACGGCGCGCTCGCGCTCGAGCGGCAGAACTTCCGCTCGCACCGCACCGGGATCGCGATGGCCGAGGTGCCGTCGACGTTCGCGCAGCTGATCGCCGACGACTATCTCCTCGAGCTCGAGCCGGACGAGCAGACGCGGCGTGCGCTCGTCGTCGACCGGCTGGAGCATGCGATGGCGGCGATCTTCCGCCAGATCGTGCTCGCGCGCTTCGAGCGGCGCGCGTATGCGCTGCGCGCGGAAGGGCGGACGCTGACGCCGGAGCGGCTGTCGGAGATCTGGGTCGAGGAGAACGCGGCGTACTACGGCGACTCGCTCACGCTTCCGGACGGCTACAAGCTCGGCTGGTCGTACATCCCGCATTTCATCCACGTTCGCTTCTACACGTACGCGTACTCGTTCGCGCATCTCGTCGCGTTGCTGCTGTACGGCCGCTACCACGACGATCCGGAGGCGTTCGTGCCGCAGTATCTCGACTTCCTCGCGACCGGCGGGGCCGCGTCGCCGGCCGCGCTGCTCGAGCCGTTCGGGCTCGACCTGCACGCGACGGACACCTGGCGCTGCGGCCTTCACGCAAGTCGAAGTGCTGCTGCGCGACGCCGAAGCGGCCGTCGCGTAACTCGCGACGGTTTCGTGACGGTGCCGGCGCTAGCGTCGGTGGCGTGCTCGACCTGCTCCTGCCGCGCCGCTGCCTTGTCTGCGGCGTCGCCGGGACGCAGCTCTGCGGCGGCTGCCTCGACGGGTTGCCGCGGCTCGGTCCGCCGCTCTGCGCGCGCTGCGGCGCGCCGACTGCGTGGCCCGTCGCCCGCTGCCGCGAGTGCGCCGGCCGGCGGATCGCGTTCGCGTCGGCGCGCGCCGCGGTCGCGTACGACGACGCCGTGCGGCGCATCGTCTCCGCGTGGAAGGAGCGCGGGCTGCGCGCGCTCGCGGACGAGGCGGCCGCCGTCGTCGCGGCGACGCTGCCGCGCCCGCGCGCAGCGACCGTGACGTTCGTCCCGCCGGACGCGGGCCGCCGGCTCGAGCGCGGCCACCATCCCGCGGAGCGGCTCGCACGCGCGCTCGCCGCGCGCTGGGAGCTCCGCTGCGAGCCGCTGCTCGCCCGGCGCGGCGCCGGCCGCCGCCAGCGCGGCCTCGCTCTCGCCGAGCGTCGCAAGAACGTCGCGCACGCGTTTCGCGGCACCGCCCGCGCGCCGACCCGCGTGATCCTCGTCGACGACGTCTACACGACAGGCGCCACCGTCTCCGCCGCCGCCTCGGCACTCCGGGTGGTGGGCGCGAGGACGATCGACGTGGTCACCTTCGCCCGGGCGGTGCGGCACCCTGGAATGCTCTAATCAGGAATAGAGCGTTCAATCGAGGAGGCAGGCATGCAGCTCAACGTCAAAGGCAAGAACCTCGAGGTGAGCGATTCGATCCGGAGCTACGCGGAGCGCAAGCTGTCGAAGCTCGACAAGCAGGTGAACGAGCTGACGCGCGTCGAGGTCGAGCTTGCCGTCGAACGGAACCCGTCGATCGCGGCGAACCAGGTCGCCGAGGCGACCGTCTGGCTGAAGGGGCACACGCTCCGCGCGCGCGAGTCGTCGAGCGACATGAAGGCGTCGATCGACGAGCTGACCGACAAGCTGATGCGCCAGATCAAGGACGAGCGCAACAAGCGCGCGGCGAAGCGCAAGACCGCCGACAAGCACGTGGTCGTCCTCGAAGAGCCCAGCGAATAGTGGGGCTGTTCCGCCGGCGCGAGCCGCTACACGTGCAGCTCGCCCGCGAGGCGGGGCTCGACGCGGCCGCCACCGTGCAAGCGGAACCGCAAGCGCCGCCGGACGGCGCGCGTCCGCCGACGCTCGACGCCGGCATGCACGGGCTCCAGCGCCCGCGCACGTGGGACGCGACGGTCACCGCCGAGGCGCACGGGATCGACGGCGACGAGGCGACGTTCGTCGCGCTCCCCGACGGCACGCTGCTCGTGGAGCACGGGCCGGATCAGTCGCTCGAGCCGCTCGCCGCCGCGGTCGAGCAGGAGCTCCGGCCGCCGTACCGCGCGCGGGCCGTTCGCCAGAGCGACACGATGTGGGCGGTGCAGGCCCGCCGGATCGAGGTGCTGGAGATCCCGGACGGCCCGAGCGGCGACAGCATCGAGGTCACGCACACGGTCGACGGCACGACATTCTCGATCGACGACGCGCGCTCGTTCGGCTCCCTGCCTGCCCTGGAGGAGAGGGGAGCCCGCGAAGGGAGCGAATACACCGTTCGCGCAGACCGGCTCGACGGCGACCTCTGGGAGGTCCGGGCAGCCGCGCTCTGACCGCTACCCTTCGCTCATGGCACAGCAGCTCGGTTCCTTCGAAAAAGTCCTCCGGATGGGCGAGGGCCGCCGCCTCAAGCGGCTCGCCGAGCAGGCGGCGTACATCGGGACGCTCGAGGACGAGTTCGAGAAGCTCTCCGACGCGGATCTCGTCCAGAAGACCGCCGACTTCAAGCAGCGGCTGTGCGAACGGCGAGAGCCTCGACGAGCTGCTCTTCGAGGCGTTCGCCGCGGTGCGCGAGTCGTTCAAGCGGACGATGGATGTCCGCCTCTTCGACGTCCAGCTGATGGGCGGCGTCGTCCTCCACGAGGGCGACATCGCCGAGATGAAGACCGGCGAAGGCAAGACGTTCGTCGCCGCCCAGGCGTTGTACCTCAACGCGCTCGCCGGCAACGGCGTGCACCTCGTCACGACGAACGACTACCTCGCGCAGCGCGACCAGCAGTGGACGCTCCCCGTCTTCGAGGCGCTCGGGATGCGCACCGCATACATCGAGAACATGATGCCGTTCGAGCCGCGGCGCGACGCGTACCAGGCCGACGTCACATACGGGACGAACTCGGAGTTCGGCTTCGACTATCTCCGCGACAACATGTCGGTCTCGCTCGAGGGGATCGTGCAGCGCGGGCACAACTACGCGATCGTGGATGAGGTCGACTCGATCCTCATCGACGAGGCGCGCACGCCGCTGATCATCTCCGGCGAGCCGGAGATGGCGCCGCAGGCGTACTACGACTTCGCGCGCATCGCGACGGGGCTCGTCGCACACGAGTCGCATCCCGGCGATCCGAAAGGCGCCGCCGAGGCAGCGGGCGCGGACTACGAGTTCGACGAGAAGCACAAGACCGTCGCCGTTACCGAGCAGGGCGTCGAGAAGATCGAGCGCGCGCTCCGGATCGAAAACCTTTACGCGCCGCAGAACGCGCAGCTCGTCAACCACCTCGTCCAGGCGCTGAAGGCGCAGTCGCTCTACGCGATCGACGACGACTACGTGATCCAGGACGGCGAGGTGAAGATCGTCGACGAGTTCACCGGCCGGATCATGGAAGGCCGCCGCTGGAGCGAGGGCCTGCACCAGGCCGTCGAGGCGAAGGAGGGCGTCCGCATCCAGGAGGAGCACCAGACGCTCGCGACGATCACGCTCCAGAACTACTTCCGCCTCTACGAGAAGCTCGGCGGCATGACCGGCACCGCGAAGACCGAGGAGAAGGAGTTCGTCGAGATCTACAACCTCAACGTCGTCGAGATCCCGACGAACGTGCGGGTTGCGCGCCTCGACGAGCAGGACCTGATCTTCAAGACGAAGGAAGGCAAGTTCGAGGCCGTCTCGCGCGACATCAAGGAGCGCAGCGAGAAGGGCCAGCCGGTGCTCGTCGGCACGATCGCCGTCGAGACGTCGGAATACCTTTCGGCGCTGCTCACGCGCCAGGGCGTCAAGCACAACGTGCTGAACGCGAAGGAGCACGCGCGCGAGGCGGAGATCATCACCGACGCGGGCCAGCCGGGCGCGGTCACGATCGCGACGAACATGGCCGGCCGCGGCGTCGACATCAAGCTCGGCGAGGGCGTACGCGAGCTCGGCGGCCTGTACGTCGTCGGCACCGAGCGCCATGAGTCACGCCGCATCGACAACCAGCTCCGCGGCCGTTCCGGCCGCCAGGGCGATCCCGGCGAGACGCGCTTCTACCTCTCCGGCGAGGACGACCTCGTGCGCCTGTTCGCCGGCGACCGGATCAAGGGGATCATGGAGCGCTTCAAGATCCCGGAAGACCAGCCGATGGAGCACAAGATCCTCAGCCGCCAGATCGAGGGCGCGCAGAAGAAGGTCGAGGAGCAGAACTTCGTCCAGCGCAAGAACGTCCTCAAGTACGACGATGTGCTCAACCGCCACCGCGGACGCATCTACGAGCAGCGGCGCGACGTGCTCGCGGGCGACGACATGTCGGAGCAGGTTCGGCTCTGGATCGACGAGGTCGTCGAGGACACCGTCGGCGAGTTCACGCAGGAGGACTTCGCGGAGGAGTGGGATCTCGAGGCGCTGACGAACGCGATGGCCGCGCTCTACCAGACGGAGATCACGGCGGCCGAGCTGCGCGAGGATCTCGGCGAGATCACCCGCGTCGCGCTGATCGAGGAGTTCCAGTCGGACGCGCGCGACGAGTACACCGCGAAGGAGGAGGAGTTCGGCGCGGAGCTGATGCGCGAGCTCGAGCGCTTCGTCATCCTCCAGGTCGTCGACGTTCGCTGGCGCGAGCATCTCGACAACATGGACTACCTGCGCGAGGGTGTGCACCTCCGCTCGATGGCGCAGAAGGATCCGCTCGTCGAGTACACCGCCGAGGGCGAGCGCATGTTCACGGCGCTCGGCCGGTCGATCCGTGCAGAAGTCGTGCTGCATCTCTTCCACGCCGAGCTTGCGCCGCAGGACGCGCAGCAGGAGCTTGCGCAGCAGCAGCCGCCCGGCGGGAACGGGAATCTCCGCTACGAGCACGAGACGTCCGCGGGTGCCGAGGTGATCGACGCCGCGCTCGGCGCGGGCGCGAGCACCGCCGCGTTTGCCGGCGCGACGCTGGCGCCGCAGCCGGTGCACGCGGGGCCGCACGACAAGGTCGGCCGCAACGATCCGTGCTGGTGCGGCAGCGGCAAGAAGTTCAAGAAGTGCCACGGCGCGTGAACTGAGTTCCGCGCGCGGTAGCGTGCCGTGTGGACCTCTCGGCTCCCGGCGACCGTACAGTCGGCGATGGACCTCTCGGCTCTGCCGGAACGTATTCGTCTGTGGAGATGCCGGTATCCGGTCGTGACGAGCGTGCCTGGGTGCGAGGCGCACAGGCCGGTTCCGTCGAGGCCGTCGAGGCGCTCTATCGCGCGCACTGGCCGCGCGCCTATCGGGCCGCGTATCTCGTCGTCCACGACGCTGCCGGCGCGGAGGACATCGCGCAGGAGGCATTCCTCGCCGCTCTCCGCGCGCTCGACCGCTTCGACCGCCGCCGCCCGTTCGGTCCGTGGCTGCATCGGATCGTCGTCAACCGCGCGATCGACTGGTCGCGCGCCCGAACGCTGCGCCGCGAGGTCGAGGTCGACGACGCGGTCGCGGCCGATCCGGCGCCGGTCGCCGAGTTGGAGGAGCTCGTCCGCGCTCTCGCGTCGCTGCCGCCGGAGCAGCGCGCGGTGATTGTGCTGCGCTACCTCCTCGAGTACACCCCCGGCGAAATCGCGGCGATGCTCGACCTCCCGCGCGGCACGGTCAACTCACGGCTTCGGCGCGGGCTCGACGCGCTGTCCGACGACTTCGAGGGCACACCGTGAAGCAGCTCGCGCGGTTCCGCGCGCCCGGCGAGGCCGAGGCGGAGGAGCGGACGTGGGCCGTTGTCGCGGCGGCGTACGCCGAGCGCGGCGCGACACCGGTTCGCCGCCGCCGTCTGCGCCCGGCGCTCGCACTCGCCGTCGTCGCCGTCGCGGCGCTGACCGCGATCGCGTTCACGCCGCCGGGGGAAGCCGTGATCACCTCGGTGCGGAAGGCGATCGGCGTCGCGTCGGCGCGGCCGGCGCTCTTCTCGCTCCCCGCGCGGGGCGACGTGCTCGCCGGCGGCTGGATCGTGCGTGCCGACGGGTCGGCGCGACGGCTCGGCGACTACACGGAGAGCTCGTGGTCGCCGTTCGGACGATTCGTCGTCGCCGCGAACCGGAACAAGCTGACCGCGCTCGAGCCGGACGGGAGCATCCGCTGGACGCTCGCGCGTCCCGACGTTCGCTTCCCGCGCTGGGCCGGCAGCCCGACGGACACGCGCGTCGCCTACCTGAGCGGGCGGCACCTTCGGATCGTCGCGGGGGACGGCACCGGCGATCACGATGTTGCGCTCACCGCTCGCGTCGCGCCCTCATGGCGCGCGGCCACGTCGGCCGGCGCGCTCGCGCTCGCGTACGCCGACCCGCGCGGCCGCGTGCGTGTCTTCGAGCCCGTGTCCGGTCGCACGCTCTTCCGCACCGCACCCGGCCCGCTGCCGACAACGCTCGAGTGGTCGGACGACGGCAGCCGGCTGCTCGTCGTCGCGCCGCACAGACTGCGCATCTACGAGGCGAACGGCCGGCTGACAACGTCGCTGGCGGGAACGTTCCGCGATGCAAGCTTCCTTCCGGGGACGCGGCGCGTCGCGCTCCTCTCGCAACGCGGGAGCGACTCCGTCGTTTCGCTGCTCGGCGCGGCTCGCCCGCTCTTCCGTACGACCGGACGACTGGCGCAAGTCGTGCCGTCGCCGGACGCGCGCTGGCTGCTCGTGACGTGGCCGCAGGCCGATCAGTGGCTCTTCCTCCGCGTCGGCGGCGGTGGGCGGCTGCGCGCGGTCGGGGACATCTCCGAGCAGCTCGGCGGCTCGTTCGCCGTCGGCGGCTGGTGCTGCCGCCCCTGACGCGGGACCTCTCGCGCCGCGCGGTGCGTATCTCCCTCGATGCACCGTATCGCCGCCTGCACAGCCGTCGCTCTCGCGCTCGCCGCCGCCCCGGCAGCACTCGCCGACGGTCCAATCGGGTACGCCGTGCAGTCGTCGACCGGCGTCCTGTCCCTCGACGGTGCGCAGCGCTACGTCACGGTCGGAGCCGGCCAGACGGCGACCACGGTGCTCGAGTCGATCTCGACGCGTGACGGCAGCGTCGTCGGCTCCGTCAATCTCATCGGCGACTGGGGCACGCCGTTCGTCGTCTCCACGAACGACGGCGCGGGACTCTCGCCGGACGGCAGGACGCTCGTTCTCGCAGACGTGCCTACGTCGTTCCCGCATACGAGAAGCGCGTTCATGTTCCTCGACCCGCGGACGCTGCGCATGCGCGACGCGGTCAACCTGAAGGGCGACTTCGCCTTCGACGCGCTCTCGCCCGACGGCAAGCGGCTCTACCTGATCCAGCACGTGAACCAGAACGACCAGTCGCGATATGTCGTCCGCGCGTTCGACGTGCGCACGCGCGCACTGCTGCCGGGCCGCGTCGCCGACCGGACGCAGAAGAGCTGGGTGATGCAGGGCTATCCCGTCTCGCGGGTGACGAGCGCCGGCGGCCGCTGGGTCTACACGCTCTACGACAATCCGGGCGGTTTCCCGTTCGTCCATGCGCTCGACACCGTCCGGGGCGTCGCCCACTGTGTCGGGCTGCCGTGGTTCGGCAGCGAGGGCGGCGTCTACAACATGCGGCTCGCGCTCCGCGGCGGCGGACGCACGCTTGCGGTCGGCTTTGCGAGTGGACGCCGTTGGATGCTGGTGGATGCGCGAACGTTCGGTGTCGCCCCGGACCGCGGCGGCCTTCGCTGGTGGCCGCTCGCGGCCGGCGCCGGCGGCCTCGTCGTGCTGCTCGCAGGGCTGGCTCTGCTTCTGCGGCGCCGCATGCGGCAGCGCCGGCTCGATCAAGCGCTGGCCCGCGTCCTCGCCGGCGAGGCCCGGGAGGCCGCACCGGTGGCGTAGTCCCTGCCCGACGTCGCGCGCACGCTCGCCGCCGGGACATGTCCCGTCTTAACAGTGACTGTCACCGTTAAGACAACCGCACGCCCCGCGGGCTCTCTCTGCCCGCGCCGGCCGCTTCGGAGTCTCGAACCACCGGCCACCGAGGCATGTCCCGCGTCTTAACGGGGTCTGTCCCCGTTAAGGGTACCGTCGCGGGAGCAGTGGCTCGTTCGGGCACGATGGACGAGATGGCAGCCGTGACAGAGACTCTCCTGCCGGGCGCGACGAGTGCCGGCATCGCGCTGCGCGGGCTGACGAAGTCGTTCGGGGACGTCCAGGCCGTCCGCGGGATCGACGTCGAGATCGCGCCCGGGGAGACGGTGGCGCTGCTCGGGCCGAACGGGGCCGGGAAGTCGACGACGATCGACATGCTGCTCGGCATGCTCGACCCGGACGCCGGCAGCGCGCAGCTGTTCGGCGGCTCGCCGCAGGACGCGGTCGCCGCCGGCCGCGTCGGCGCGATGCTGCAGACCGGATCGCTGATCCGCGATCTCTCGGTGCGCGAGCTGATCGCGATGGTCGCGTCTCTCTACCCGCGCCCGCTCGGTGTCGACGAGACGATCAAGCTCACGCGGATCGACGAGATCGCCGACCGGATGACGCAGAAGCTCTCCGGCGGCGAGACGCAGCGTGCGCGCTTCGCGATCGCGCTCGTCAGCAATCCCGATCTGCTCGTTCTCGACGAGCCGACGGTGGCGATGGACGTCGAGTCGCGGCGCGCGTTCTGGACGACGATGCGCGACTTCGCCGCGCACGGCAAGACCGTGATCTTCGCGACGCATTACCTCGAGGAGGCGGACGAGTTCGCGGACCGCGCCGTCCTGATGGCGCATGGACGCGTCGTCGCGGACGGGCCGCCGACGGAGATCAAGGCGATGGTCGGCCAGCGTCACATCCGCGCGACGCTGCCCGGCGTGCAGCCCGCCGAGCTGGAGAAGCTCGCCGGCGTCACGCGCGCCGAGCTCCGCGGCGAGTCGATCGTCCTCACGTGCTCCGATTCCGACGCGGCGATCCGCGCGCTGCTCGAACGCTTCCCCGCCGTGCGCGACATCGAGATCGCAGGCGCGGCGCTCGAAGACGCGTTCGTCGAGCTCACCGGCGTCGAGGAGCACGCGTGAAGCTCGCGACGTACACGCGCTACGAGCTGCTGCGCACCGTCCGCAACAAGCGCTTCATGATCCTCGCGCTCGGCTTCCCGCTGGTGCTGTACTTCCTGATCGCGGCACCGAACCGGCACGAGACAAATCTCGGCGGCAGCGGCATCTCGGCTCCGCTGTACCTGATGGTCGGGCTCGTCGCATTCGGGACGATGAACGCCGTGCTCGGCTCGGGCGCGCGCATCGCCGCCGAGCGCGCAACCGGCTGGAACCGCCAGCTCCGCCTGACGCCGCTGACGCCGAAGACGTACTTCCGGACGAAGGTGCTGACCGGCTACATGCTCGCGTCGCTGACGATCGTGCTCATCTACGCAGCGGGAAGCGTGCTCGGCGTGCGCCTGACCGCGGACGAGTGGGTGCAGATGACAGCACTGATCCTCGTCGGCCTGATTCCGTTCGCCGCGCTCGGGATCCTTTTCGGGCATCTGCTCACGCCGGACTCGATCGGCCCGGCGCTCGGCGGGATGACGGCCGCGCTGTCGATCCTCGGCGGCGTCTGGTTCCCGATCTCCCAGCACGGCGTGATGCACGACATCGCGCAGGTCCTGCCGTCGTACTGGCTCGTCCAGGCCGCGCACATCGGCGTCGGCGGCAACGGCTGGGGCACGACGGGCTGGATCGTCGTCGCCGCCTGGACGCTCCTCGCCGCGTACTTCGCGCGCCGCGCGTACGAACGCGACACGAAGCGCACGTAGATAGCATCACCAGCGCGATGGCCGACGAACGCGAACTCTCACTGCAGGAGCAGCTCGACGAGATCGGGGTCCAGCTCGACTGGGTCCGTGGTTACCTTTGACCCGGATTCGCTGAGGGGCCGCATCGCCGAGCTCGAGACCGAGCTCGCACAACCGGGATTCTGGGACGACCAGCAGCGTGCCGCCGCCGTCTCCGCCGAGCACGCGCGGCTGACGCGCCGCGTCGACCGTTACGACCGGCTCACGCGCGAGTACGAGGACGCGAAGGAGCTGCTCGCGATGGACGAGTCGCTCGCCGCCGAGGTCGCGCAGAGCATCGTCCCGCTGCGCGGCGAGCTGGAACGGCTGCAAGAGGACGCGCTGTTCTCCGGCGAATACGACGCGGGCGACGCCGTCGTCACGATCCAGGCCGACGCCGGCGGCACCGACGCGCAGGACTGGGCGGAGATCCTGCTGCGCATGTATCTCCGCTGGGCCGAGGACCGGCGGTTCCCGACCAACGTGCTCGAGACGAGCCCCGGCGAGGAGTACGGCATCAAGTCGGCGACGTTCACCGTGAAGGGCGACAACGCGTACGGGATCCTGAAGGCGGAGCGCGGCAAGCATCGTCTCGTCCGGCTCAGCCCGTTCGACTCGGCGCACCGACGGCACACGAGCTTCGCGCAGGTGATCGTCGCGCCGCTGCTCCCCGACGACGTCACCGTCGAGATCGACGACGACGATCTCCGCATCGACACGTACCGCTCCTCCGGCGCCGGCGGCCAGCACGTCAACAAGACCGACTCGGCGGTGCGCATCACGCACATGCCGTCGGGCATCGTCGTCGCAGTCCAGAACGAGCGCAGCCAGTCGTCGAACAAGGACACGGCGATGAAGATCCTTCGCTCGCGGCTCGCCGAACGCGCCGAGGAAGAGCGCGAGGCGGAGCTGGCGCGCGAGCGCGGCGGCGTCAACATGGGCTTCGGCGGCACGGCCGTGCGCAGCTACGTCCTCCACCCGTACCAGCTCGTAAAAGACCACCGGACGGACTACGAGATGGGGAACACGCAGGCCGTGCTGGACGGCGAGCTGGACGGCTTCATTCGTGCCTATCTGCTCAAAGCCGCAGGAAATGGCGGATAACGCGCCGAACCGTTCGGTAGACTTGCCTTTCCGCCATCTGACCGGCGCGGGCCCGGACGACGGCTCGCTCGCCCATCTGCACCACCGGTACAGGACGACGTGACAGAACTCGAGACAGAACTCGCCCCGGTGATGCCCGAGCGCCAGGAGTCCGCGCCGGAGCAGGAGTTCACGTCGCCGCAGGGCCTTGGCCCCGGCGCGATGATCGTGTTCGAGGGCGTGACGAAGGTGTACGAGCCCGACGTCACCGCGCTCCGCGACATGACGTTCGTGATCGAGAAGGGCGAGTTCGTGTTCATCGTCGGCGCGTCCGGCTCCGGCAAGTCGACGCTGATCAAGCTCCTGCTGAAGGAGGTCGAGCCGACCGAGGGGCGGATCATGGTCGGCGGCCGCGACCTGACGCGGTTGAAGCACAGCAAGGTGCCGCTGCTGCGCCGCAACGTCGGCTGCGTGTTCCAGGACTTCAAGCTCCTGCCGAGCCGCACCGCGGCGGAGAACGTCGCGTACGCGCTGAAGGTGCAGGGCGAAAGCCGCACCTCGATCCGGCGCAAGGTGCCCGAGGTGATGAACATGGTCGGGCTCGCGCACAAGATGAACTCGATGCCCGACGAGCTCTCGGGCGGCGAGCAGCAGCGCGTCTCGATCGCGCGCGCCGTCGTCAACCATCCGCCGCTGCTCGTCTGCGACGAGCCGACCGGAAATCTCGACCCCGACACGTCCGTCGGGATCATGCAGCTGCTCTACCGGATCAACCGCGCCGGCACGACGATCCTCATGGTCACGCACGACCGCGAGATGGTCGACAAGATGCGCAAGCGCGTGATCGCGCTCGAGGAAGGCCGGCTCGCACGCGACGAGCGGCGTGGGGGGTACACCTCCGAATGAGCCGCGTTCGCTTGTTGTTCTCCGAGGCGTGGTCCTCGATCAGCATGAACCTCTCCACGACGATCGCGGCGACGATGACCGTTCTGATCGGGATGTTCCTGCTCGGCCTGTTCATCGCGCTCGGCACGTGGGTGCTCTCGTGGTCGAACCACGTGAAGAGCGAGCTGCAGGTTCAGGTCTTCTTCGCCGGCACCGCGACGCAGCCGCAGGAGTACGCGGTCGGTCAAAAGCTCCGTAAAGATCCGCACGTGAAGTCGGTCGTCTTCGTCTCGAAGGGGCAGGCGTACAAGATCATGGAGCGCAAGTACCCCGACTTGTTCAAGTCGAAGCTCCCGTCGAACCCGCTGCCCGACGCGTACGTCGTCACGCCGACGAAGGGCGAGTACACGCCGGAGATCGGCGCACTTGTGCAGCGGGCCAATTGGGCGGGAGTCGACGACGTGCGCTGGGGAAGCAAGACGGCGCACCGCGTCCTGACGATCGCCGAGGTGATCTGGATCGTCTTCCTGATCGCGGTCGTGCTGCTCGTCACCGCGTCGACGCTGCTGATCGCGAACACGATCCGGCTATCGATCTTCGCGCGGCGCCGCGAGATCGAGGTGATGAAGCTCGTCGGAGCGACGAACTGGTTCGTCCGCGGCCCGTTCATGCTCGAAGGGCTGCTCTGCGGTCTCGCCGGCTCGTTCCTCGCGGTATTGCTCCTGATGCTCGGCAAGGAGCTCGCGCTGCCGTCGATCCTGCCGCACATCGGCGGCGGCTCAGACGTTCACGCGCTCTCGTTCGGGCTCAACGCACTCGCGCTGCTCGGGACGGGCCTGCTCCTCGGCGCCGCCGGCTCCGGGATCACGCTGCACCGCTTCCTCAAGGTCTAGCGCCCGCTGCGAGCTGCCAGAGCTCGCGCAGGGTCGAGACGGTGAAGCCGGGTTGCAGCGCTGCGGGTGACAGACCGGAAACCGCGGGTGGCAGGAGAACGGTCAGCGCCCCCGGGACGATGGTGAAACGCAGCGGCGGCTCGAGGACGACCGACTCTCCGTCGATGCCCGTTGCGACCGGCGCGTTCGATGCGACCTCGAACTCCGACGCAGACCATTCGAACCAGCCCTCGAAACGGGACAGCTGTCTGACAGCGTTCAGCGACACGAGCTTGGCCGCCTGCGCGGCGCTCTCGACGTGGATTGCCACGATCCCGAGTCGGCCGCCGTCGAGGCGTGGTCGCGTGCCGATGCCGCCGAGCCGGTCGAGCACGTAGCGGTTGTTCGAGATGAGGACGAGCTGCGCCGTCTGCTGCTCGCGGCCGTCCGGACCGCGGAAGCGGAGGTCGAAGGGCGTCGCGTCGGGCCCGAGTAGCTCCGGGAGCATTTTCTCGACGGTCTCGAGTTTCGCGTCCCTGTAGGCGTCGGACTGGACGATCTCCGCGTAGATCCCGAGGGAGACGTTGTTGACGAAGATCCGGTCGTTGACGAAGGCGAGGTCGATCCTGCGCTCGCGGCCGCCGCCGAAGGCGTCGAGTGCGCCGACGACGTCGTCGCGGTTGAGCCCGAGGTCGAGCGCGAGGTGGTTCCGCGTTCCGGCGGGGATGCAGACGTAGGGGAGGTCGTGCTCCATCGCGACCTGGGCGACGAGCGCCTGCGAGCCGTCGCCGCCCGCCATCCCGATCACGTCGGCCGACCGCGCCGCCTCGTGCGCGAGCGCCCGCAGATCGTCGCCGGGGTGAAGCAGCACCGGCTCGATCCCCCGCCGCCGAGCTTCACCTTCGAGGTCGAACCGTTCGACCTTTCCTCCGCCCGATTTGGGGTTCATGAGCAAGATCGCCCGGCGCGGCCGTGCAGCGCGGGAAACAGGCCGGGCGGCCGCCGCTTCGCGGCGTGCGCGCCGGGTGGCGGCTGCAAACGCGCCGGTGGCGAGGACGAGCACGACGAGCTCGTCGACCGCGCCGAGAACGACCAGCGCGATCGCGCCGCCGATCAGCGCCGCAACCGCGGCCGCCGCCGCGAGCACCCGGACCGCGCCGCGACGAGTCACGGCGATCCAGCCGGCCGCACCGGCGATCACGAGCGCTCCGAGCGCGGCCAGGAGCGCGGGGACATTCCGAACGACGAGCACCGCGAGCGAGACGATCACGACCGCTGCGGCGACGAGAGCCACGATCGCCGCAATGCGGCCGGGGCGCTGTTTCATCGCGCTCGCCGAGCCTTTAATCGAAGCCGCCTGCCCGGCCCTCACGTCGCCGCCGCCTTCCGCCACCGTTCGGGTCGAGACTATGCCGATGTCCTTCCTGCGCAGGGCGCGGCACGAGCACTTCTTCGAGCGCCCGCGGCGGGCGTTGTTGCTCGGAGTGGGATGCCTGTCGCTCTTCGTTCTGCTCGCGCTGCTCGTCCCGGCCAAGCCGCTTGCGATCGAACAGCACTGGGCCGACTGGATGCGTGAGATCCAGACATCGCTGCTCGAGCACGTGGCGCTGATCTTCAACTATCTGGGTCGCGGGATCGGGCGTGCTCTGGTGGTCGGCGCGATCGGTGTCGTCCTGATCGTGGCCAGGCGCTGGTGGGCGCTGCTCGCGTACGCGGTCACCGAGGCTCTGGCGCCGTTGTTCAGCTCAGTGGTGAAAGCGCTCGTCGATCGGCCGCGACCTCCCGACGGTCTCGTGCATCCCGCCGGTGCTTCGTTTCCCTCCGGCCACGTCACGTTCGCCGGCGCAACGTGCGTCGCGGCAGTGCTCCTGTTCACGAACGTCGGCCGCCGGCGCGTTCTTTGGTGGTGGCTCGCGATCGCGGGAATCGCCGGCATGGCGTGGAGCCGCACGTATCTTCAGGTGCATTGGCTGCTGGACGTCGTCGCGGGCTCGCTCCTCGGCGCCGGCGTTGCCCTGGTTGTGTTCGCCGGCCTCCAGCTCGTGCTCTCGTCGCGAGATCAACCGCCCC
Source organism: uncultured Actinomycetes bacterium (assembly GCA_963718385.1). Lineage (GTDB taxonomy): Bacteria > Actinomycetota > Thermoleophilia > Gaiellales > Gaiellaceae > Palsa-739. Next base: position 565,300 of record CAVQZE010000003.1, on the reverse strand, counting down.
CGGCGGAAGTCCAGTCGGCGCCCGTCTGACGACGAAACGCGGCGATCGCAGCACCGAGTGTGGGGAAGAAGTGCTCCGGATCGATGGTGCGCGTGAGCCCGTAGCGCTCGATCTTCTCCCTGACGGGATCCTTCATCTCCGCGAACACGAGCGAGATCCCCTTCGCGTTGAGTGCCTGGTCGAGGTCTTCGAGCATGTCCGACGCCGTCGTGTCGATGTCCGAGATCGGCCCGGCCGCCACGACGATCCAGGTCGGCGGCGGGTCGGCGGAAGCGAGCACGCGGATCTGCTCGCGAAACGTCCGCGCGTTCGCGAAGAACAGCGACGCATCGAAGCGGAAGACGACGAGTCCCGGAAGGAGCTCGGCGTCGGGGTAGCTCTCGCAGGTCGTGATACCCGGGCAGGCCCTTCACCCGCCCGAGAACCGCCTGGTGCGGCCACCAGGCTCGCCGGAATGCCACTGCGACCGACACGGCCACCGCAATCGCGATCCCGGTCAGCACGCCGAAGAGCGCGACCCCGAGGAAGGCCGCCATCGACACGCCGAACTCGGTTCGCCGCTGCCGCCAGAGCCGCATCGTCGCGGGCAGGTCGGCAAGCGAGAGGGAGGCGGCGATCACGATCGCCGCAAGCGTCGGCTGAGGCAGATTGCGCAGCAGCCCCGGCACCAGCAGGAGCATCAGCGTGATCGCGAGCGCGCCGACGAGTCCGGTGACCTGGGTCTTCGCGCCCGCCTGCTCCGCGACAGCCGTGCGTGATCCGCTCGTGCTGACGGGGAACCCCTGGAACAGGCCGGCGGCGATGTTGGCGGCTCCGACGCCGATCATCTCCTGGCTCCCGTTCACATCCTGACCGGTCCGGTCGGCGAACGCCGACGCCGTCGCGATCGTGTCGGCCAGCGCCACGAGGGCGATGCCCACCGCGCCTCCGATCAGGAGCGGGAGATCGGACAGCCCGGCACTGGGAAGCGTGAGCGGAGGGAACCCCTGCGGCAGCGCGCCCACGAGCTTCACTCCATGCAGCTCGAGGTGGAACACGTTCGCCGCCAGGATCGAGAGAACGACCGCCACGAGGACGGCACGGGACCTTCGGCAGCACCCGCTGCAACCCGACGATCAGCACGAGGCCGAACACGCCTACCGCGAGCGCGGCCGGCACCGTCTCTCCGTGGGCGAGTCCCTTGACGAACGCCTTCAGCTCGGGGATGAAGCCGTCGGCGTCGACCGAGAACCCGAACAGCTTCGGCAGCTGGCTGACGAGGATCGTCAGTGCCAGCCCGTTCATGTACCCGATCATGGTCGGCTTCGAGAGCAGATCGGCGACGAATCCGAGCTTCGTGATTCCACCAAGCGTCGTGATCGCTCCCACGATCAGCGCAAGCATCGAGGCAAGCGCGATCGCACGCTTCGGGTCGCCGTTCGCGCCGAGCAGAGGAAGGATCGTGGCGGCGATCATCGGCCCGAGCGACGAGTCCGGTCCCAGCACCAGGATCTTCGACGGCCCGAAGACCGCGTACCCGACCAGACACATGATCGAGGTGTAGAGGCCGGTGATCGGCGGCAGCCCGGCAAGCTCGGCATACGCCATCCCCTGCGGCACCAAGAGCGTCGCGAGGACCAGGCCCGCGACCAGATCCTTCGGCAGCCAGCGCGCCCGATACGACGAGTACATCCGCACGCCGGGCACGGCGGACACGAATCTCATTTCGACCCGGCCTTGGCGATGCGCCAGCGGACGTCGCGCTCGGTTGCGCCGGATTCGACGGCGAGCGCCTCGGCGCCGGGGTGCGCGTTGAACCATTGCGCGTAGCGACGTGCGAGCGGGGCGGCGCTGAGGCCGTGTGCGAGCACCGAGAGGCCGATCGTGACGAAGACGGTCGTCAGGATGACGTTCTCGTGCGGCAGGGTGCCCTGCGCTTCGACGAGGAGGACCGCGAACACGATCGACGCGAGCCCACGCGGCCCGAACCAGCCGAGGAAGCCGATCGTCGGCGGCCGCGCATGCGTGCCGAGCATCGCGATCGCGACGGGCACCATGCGCACGACGGTCAGGCTGAGCAGGGCGTAGATCCCGACCGACCACGTCAGGTGCCCGAGCGCCGGCCCGAGCAGCGCGCCGCCGAAGACGACGAACGTCGCCGCCGCGAGCAGGCCGCCGAGCTCCTCCACGAGATATCCGACCTCGCCGCCGATCCGGCGGCGTATGCCGCCGAACACCATCCCGCCGACGAAAGCGGCGATGAATCCCGACCCGCCGACGGCGTCGGCCGCCGTGTAGGCGAGCGCCGCGCCCGCGACGGGCACGACCTGGAGCCAGACCGGCTCGACCCAGCCGCGCGCGCCGGCGAGGACGACGACCGCCGCGGCGGCGGCACCGGCGGCCGCGCCGACGAGGACGCCGTAGCCGATCTCCTCGGCGAGCAGCGTCACCGCACGGTGCTGGCCGATCAGCCCGGCCTCCGTCGATGCGACCGCGACCGCGATCGCGAACACCGGCACGCACAGCCCGTCGTTCAAGCCGCTCTCGACATTGAGCCCCTGGCGGATCGGCGACGGCAGGCCCGGCAGCGTCACGACCGCCTGGCCGAGCGCCGCATCGGTCGGCGCGAGGATCACCGCGAGCACGAGCGCCTCCGGCCAGCCGAGCGAACCGAACACGGCGAGTGCGACGACAAAGCCGGCCGCGATCGTCAGCGGCAGCCCGATCCCGAGCAGCCGTGCCGGCACGCTGTACTCCTCCCGCAACGCACGAAGATCGATCCGCGCCGCATCGCCGAAGAGCACGACCGCCAGCGTCGACGCCGCGAGCAGCTTCACCGTCTCGCCGGCCGGACTCGGATCGACAAGACCGAGCGTCTTCGCGCCGACGAGCAGCCCCGTCCCGGTGAAGATCATCGCCGCGGTGATCGCGCTCCCCTCGAGCTTCCGCGACACCGCCGCGAAAGCAAGCACCGTCACCGCGATCACCGGAAGCAGCCACGTCACGACATGTGAGCCTAAGCGCCAGCCCGGTCCCGGGCGGCCCGCGCCGCTACCGTGGCGCTGTGGCCAACGGACGAAACCAGCGACAGAAGCGGCCGAGCCGCAGCGCTCGGCATCGCACGCGGCAGCCGCGGCGCAAGCCCATCTCCGAGCTGACCGTCCGCCTGCCCGAACGCCGCACCGAGCCGGAGACGGTGATCGCGCACCTCGGCCCGACGAACTCCGGCAAGACGCACGACGCGCTCCGCTTCCTCGTCGAAACGGGCCGCGGCGTCTACGCAGCACCGCTGCGAATGCTCGCGCAGGAAGCGCACCGCCGCCTCGCGGCGGAGATCGGCGACGACCTCGTCGGCCTCGTCACCGGCGAGGAGCGCGTCAACCCCGACGCGCCGATCGTCTGCTGCACCGCCGAGATGGCACCGCTCCGCGGCGAGACGCTCGTCCTCGACGAGGTGCAGTGGGCCGAGGACGACGAGCGCGGCTCCGCGTGGACGCGGCTGATGCTCGGCGGCGAATACCGCCACATCCTCCTGCTCGGCGCGGTCGAGGCGCTGCCGCTCGTGCAGCACGCGTTCCCCGACGCGGAGATCCGCTTCTTCGAGCGCAAGGCGCCGCTCGACTGGCTCGGCAAGCGCGGCATCGCCGGCCTCACTCCGGGAACCGTCGTCGTCGCGTTCTCGCGCCGCGCCGTGATCGGCCTCGCCGGCGAGCTGAACCAGCTGCATCCCGGCAAGGTCGCGTGCCTCTACGGCGCGATGCCGCTCGCGTCGCGCCGCGTCGAGATCGACCGCTTCATCGAGGGGAAGGCGGAGGTGTGCGTCGCGACCGACGTGCTCGGCCACGGCGTCAACCTTCCGTGCGAGACGCTGCTCTTCGCGGAGACGACGAAGTTCGACGGGAAGGAGCGGCGCGACCTCGAGCCGTGGGAGATCGCGCAGATCGCCGGCCGCGCGGGCCGGTTCGGCTTCCACGAGCGCGGCCACGTCGGCGTCCTCACCGGCGTCCCGTGGTCGAGCCCCGATCCGGAGCTGATCCGCGACGCGCTGACGCCGCACGTCGAGCTCCCCGGCGGCCACCACGGCTACCGCATCGTCGACAGCGGCCGCCTCCGTCCGCAGCTGTCCGATCTGAACGTGTCCTCGGTGGACGAGGTGGAGCCCGCGCTGCACGCGTGGCGGCAGGCGGCGCTCGCGTACTGGAGCGTCGACGGCTGGCTCCAGGTCGAGTCGATCCAGCCGCTGCTCGCGCGGCTCGACGCCGTCCGCGACGCGCTGCACCACGCCCGCCGCCGGCTCGAGCTCGCCGACGTGTGGAAGCTCGTGCAGGCGCCGATCGACGAGGACGGGCTGCCGCTGCTCGGCATGCTCGCGTGCGCCGTCGCCGGCGACCGCCCGCAGCGAACCGTGATCCAGTGGATCCTCGATCCGACGCGTCTCTCGGCCGCGAGCCTCGAGGAGGCGGAGGCGGCGGCGCGCGAGGCGTCGATCCTCCGCTGGTTCGCGCTGCAGTACCCGGGCGTCGCCGGCGTCACGATCGAGAAGGCCGCCGCGCTCGAGGAGGCCGCCGCCGCGCGCGTCGTCCGCGAGCTCCGGGCCGAGATCGACGACCCGTCGATCGGCCGCTGCCGCGTCTGCGGCTCCCGCACCGCGCCGTGGGCCGCGCTCTGCGACCGCTGCTTCATGGCGCGCGGCTACCGCTCCGGCCGCCGCTAGACGAGGATCCCCCGGAAGGGTTGTTGCCAACCGGAAACCGGAGGCGCACGGTGCGGAGGTGGCCCCGGAACGACGCGACCGGATTCCCGACTGGAAGGACGAGCTGCGCCGGCTCATGCCGCGCCTGCCCGAGCTGCCGGTCCAAGCGAGGCTGGCCGTGTCCGAAGTCGTCGTCTCATTCGCCCGCGAGGACGCCGACAACCCGGCCCTACACTTCGACGCATGGCCCGGGCAAAAGGCGAGAAGCTGATCGCGGACAACCGCCGCGCTCGGCACGACTACCACCTCCTCGACCGCTACGAAGCGGGCCTCGTCCTCACCGGGACGGAGGTCAAGTCGCTGCGCGAGGGCAAGGCGACCCTGCAGCAGGCGTTCGCCGAGGTGCGCGAGGGCGAGGCCTGGCTCCTCGGCCTCCACGTGCCGGAGTACGGCCAGGGCAACCGCGCGAACCACGAGCCCGACCGCTCGCGGAAGCTCCTGCTGCACCGCCGCGAGATCGACAAGCTCTACGCCCAGGTCCGGGAGAAGGGCTTCACCGTCGTCCCGACCAAGCTCTACTTCAAGGACGGCCGCGTGAAGGTCGAGATCGCGCTCGCCCGCGGCAAGGAGCTCCACGACAAGCGGCGCGACATCGCCGACCGCGACGCCAAGCGCCAAATCGAGCGCGAGCTGAAGTCGATCCGCGGCTAGAATGCGCGGACACACATACGGGGGCGACCTGGTTTCGACGTGGTCGATACATCCGGTTGAGCTGCAAGCCGAGGTCGCCGGTAGGCCTCGTTAATCCACCGGCACAACGCAAGTGCGAACGACAGACAGCTCGCACTCGCTGCCTAATTCCGATTAGGTAGCGACGCCACTTCGAGTTGGGCCCGTGGCCCGGAGCGGCGCTAACCAACGGGCTCGGCGCCGAGGGAAAGCCAATCGCCCGGAGCGCGACACCAAAGGATGGCTAGCCCGTCGGTAGGGCGGCTGCACTCCGGCCGGCGGGCGAAATCAAAGTGCGGCCTATGCTTGTAGACGCTTCTCCGGTGCGGCTTCGGACGTGGGTTCGATTCCCACCGCCTCCACTACGCATCGCGAGCCGCCCTTCGGGCGGCTCGCTCGCTTAACGGGGGAAACCATGTTTCCCCCGTTGGCCCCCTTCTTGTCGTCTCGCGGCGCGCGTGAGTGTGCCGCGCCCGCACATGTCGGTCGCGGCGACAATCCAACCGCTGAGCCGAGGCATCCACGGCTCGCATGAACCTCCCTAGGGGTTTGTAACACCGTGGAAGCTGTCGAAACTAGCTGGTCGCGTGTGCGACCGAGGGCGTGAATAGGATCCTTGGGGTGAGCAAGCGGGACGTACTGGAACAGGTCACCTTTGGCAAGCGCATCGCCGAGGAAGAGGTCGACGAGTTGGCGGCCTACTTCGTGGAGACGAACCAGTGGCGCGAAATCTTCTCTGGCGAGAAGGACGTGGTGTTCGGCGACAAGGGCGCCGGGAAGAGCGCGATCTACTCGTTCTTGGTGAGTCGTTCCGACGAACTATTCGATCGAAACATCGTGATCATTCCCGCGGAGAAGCCGAGAGGAGCGCCTGTCTTCAAAGACCTGGTGCTCGATCCTCCGACTAGTCAACAGGAGTTCGTCGGTCTTTGGAAGCTCTACTTCTTGTGCTTGATCGCCACTGTGCTTCGAGATCTTGGAGAAACGTCAAGCGCGACGAAGGCACTCGTGGAGCCGCTTGAGGCGGCTCGGCTCATCGATGCTGGTCCCACTTCCTTGCAGGCGTTCATTCGCGGATCGCTCGACTACGTGCGGCGGCTGCTGAGCTGGGAGTCCGTGTCGGCTGGCCTCCAACTCGATCCGCAGACTGGTCTTCCTGCCGGGCTCGGCGGCAAGATCACGTTTCGAGAGCCGACTGCGGAGGAGCGCGACGCGGGGCTTCAGTCGATGGATTCGCTTCTGCGAATCGCTAACGACGCTGCGCATACGGCAGGGGTCGACATCTGGCTCGTGCTGGATCGGCTCGACGTTGCTTTCGCGGAATCGGAGGACGTTGAAGGTAACGCTCTTCGAGCGCTCTTCATGGTCTATTCCGATATGCGTGAGTACGACCACCTGGAGGCGAAGATCTTTCTTCGCTCAGACATCTGGGGTCGCGTGACAGCGGAAGGCCTCAGGGAGACGAGTCATATCGAGGCGCAGGTGACGATCCGGTGGGATAACCCAACCCTCCTCAATCTCGTAATCCGTCGAGCGCTGCGAAACACCGACCTACGCGAGTACTACGGTGTCGCCGAAGACGATGTACTTGGGAGCGTCGGCGAACAACAGGCGCTTTTCTACCGGATTTTTCCGGAGCAGGTTGAGGCTGGAACGCGCAAATCCACGACGTTCGACTGGATGCTCGGTCGTGTGCGTGATGGGACTGGGCGAGTGGCGCCGCGCGAGCTAATCCATCTCCTCTCTGCGCTTCGCGATGTTCAGCTCAGACTTCTGGAGATCGGGATGCCTGAACCGCCGGGAGAACAACTATTCGATCGAGCGGCGTTCAAGATCGCGCTTCCGGAGGTGTCACGCGCACGTCTGGACCAGACGTTACTCCCCGAGTATCCGAGTCTTCGCCCCTACATCATGAGACTTGAGCGGCGGAAAACTCTTCAGACTCTCGAAACGCTGGCTGAGATTTGGGAGTGCGGAGTCGTGGATGCGCAGGAGCGGGCGACTCAACTTGTGGAGGTGGGCTTCTTCGAGCGTAGGCAGGGACAAGGAGGCGATACGTTCTGGGTGCCCTTCCTGTACCGCGATGCTCTGCAGCTCGTCCAGGGTACGGAGGGGGGGCCTGCCGGCGAAGACGAAGACGAGGACGAGGACGGCGAGGACGCCGACGAATGATGTTCGTCCGACGGGGTCGCGTGAAGCTGAAGCGCAGCGACTAGCCCGTCACGGCGCTACGAGGGGCACGTCCATCTAGCGGCGGGTCTTATACTGCGGCACCCGGTTAGCACCCGGTCGGACGGTTCGGTCCACGGCGTGCAACTGAAGGGGTAGACATCGTGACGCAGGCAGGCAAGCGCTGGGCATTGGCCCTTGCGGCGGCGACCGCTGCATTCATTTTCTCCGTCGCGGGCGCGTCGGCCGGGATCAACGGCGGCTGGGACCACGTCGGGGACTTCACGACGCCGAAGGTCGCCTCGCTGAACGGCGCGGTCTACGCGCTCAGTGCGGAGTCGGACAACGGGCTCCTCGTCGGCGGCAACTTCAACTTCACGACGGCCGGCGCGAAGCGGCCCGCCGCGCACTTCGCGGTCTGGTATCCGACGAGCTACTGGACTGCGTTTGCGACGCCGACGCCGCTCAACGGCGACGTCCACGCGATCGCGTGGGACTACGACCACATCAAGCTCTACGTCGGCGGCCAGTTCACCGACGCCGGCGGCAACTCCACCGCGGACTTCCTCGCGGTGTGGAACGGATCGAACTGGGCGCCGTTCTGCGGGCCGCTCGGCGGTAGCGTCGCCGCGCTTCAGATCATCGGCTCGACGCTCTACGTCGGCGGCGCGTTCCAGAACGGCGGCGGGATTCACAACGCGAACTATCTGATCGCGTGCGATCTCGCGACCGGCGTCCCACGCGCGGTGGGTAACCCCAATGACATCACCGGCGGTGTCTACGCGCTCACCGCGCGACGCCAACGGGACGCTGTACGCCGGCGGGCAGTTCATCAACATGGCGGGGATTCCCGCCGCCGACCACGTCGCGGCGTTCAACGGCACCTGGCACGCGATGGGCTCAGGCCCGAGCACGGGCGGCGGCGCGGTCGACGACTACGTGCGCAGCCTCGCCTCGAGCGGGAACGACGTCTACATCGGCACCGACTCCCTCAACGTCGCCGGCATTGCGCAGGCCGACCACGTCGCGAAGTGGAACGGCTCGGCGTGGAGCGCGCTCGGCTGCGAACACCGCCGGCGCCGACGGCTGGTTCCCGACCTCGGCGTTCATCTACGCGCTCGCTGCGAAGGGCTCGCAGGTCGTCGCGACCGGCTCGTTCCAGAACGCGAACGGCGATCGCCACCGCCGACATGATCGCGAACTTCAACGGAACGGCCTGGAGCCCGCTCGGCTCGAACGGCGCGGGCAACGGCCCGCTGGGCGGCAACGGCCTCGCGCTCGCGATCTTCGGCTCGACCATCTACGTCGGCGGCAACTTCACCGCCGCCGGCGGCGACCCGCTCGCGGCGTACATCGCGCGCTTCACGCCGCAGGCCGCGTCGAGCGCGTTCACTCTCGGCGCGTCGAAGGCGAATCTCGCGAAGGGAACGGCGACCGCTGACCGTGAGCGCTCCCGGAGCCGGGAAGCTGACGCTGAAGGGCGCCGGCGTGCGGAGCGTGACCGCGACGACTCCGTCGAGCCCGGCCAAGGTCGCGCTCACCGTGCAGGCGACCGGCAAGGCCAAGCAGACGCTCGCCCGCGCAGGCCGCGTGACGGTCAAGGTCGCGGTCGCGTTCACTCCGACCGGCGGCAGCGCGACGAGCCGGGCCGCGACGGTGGTGCTGAGGAAGCGCTAGCCCGAGGAGCTATCGTCGAAACATGAAGATCGCCTGCCGCCGTAAGCGCGACCGGTCCCGCCGGGTTTCGCGGCGTGGGCGGCTGCTGTTCGTCGCGGCCAGCGTTGTTCCGGAAGTGGTGGTCCTGAGGCGGCGCGGCTACGGGTTTGCCGGTGACGTCGTCGTTCGGTGCCGGCGCGGGCATCTCTTCACGACGATCTGGGTTCCGGGTGTGTCTGTGAAGGCGTTCCGGCTGAGCTGGTGGCGGTTCCAGCGCTGCCCGGTCGGCAAGCACTGGTCGTTCGTGACTCCGGTCAGGCGGAGCGAGCTGACCGAAGACGAGAATCGCGCCGCGAGCGACGCCAGGGACATTCGGGTTCCCTGAGGGTTTGCCTAAAGACCGGCGCCCGCCGATCCGATAAGCAAGCCATGACCAAGCGAATCCTCTCCCTCACTGCGATCTGTATCGCTGCCCTCGTGATCGTGCTGCCGGCTGCGGCCAAGACGCCTCCGGCCTCGGCTGTCGCTGCGGTCGGCATCGAGGTCGCCAAGCTCGGCCTCGCCACCGGCAACATCGACACGGCCACCTCGAAGTGCACGACGAAGGCCTGCCTCTCCAAGAGCTACTCCGCCTTCTACACGCAGGCTCACGTTCTCGACGGTGCTCTCCAGAATCTCTGGAAGGCGGCCGGCGAGTCCGGCGCGTGCGCAGCGGCGGTTGCGAATGCCGGCGCGGGCTTCGACTCTCTCACCGCCAACTACCACAGCCTCGAAACCGCGACGCTGAACAACAACAAGGCGGCGGCGAAGCAGGCTTACGCACAGATCGAGACGAAGACGCCGCGTCTGACCGCGGTGATCAGCTCGTTCAAGACGAAGTGCCGCTAGACCCGTTGCGCTCGAGCTGCGGCTTGACCTCAGCCGCGAACAGTTCCACCGTGCGCTTCGCCTCGTCGAAGGTCATGTCGCCCGTCGGCAGCTGCAGCAGGATGTAGTCGATGCGGCCGGGCTCGAGGATCGAGGCGAAGCGCTCGGTGATCTGCTCCGTCGTTCCGGCGCCGAGGCTGATCGCGTCCTCGATGTGGGACAGGATCCCGTTCAGCGGTGCGAGCGCCGCTTCGCACTCCGCCTCGGGGAGCACGAGATGGTCGTACGTGTGCACGGCGCGTGCGCGGCGCACGAGCCCGTCCATGCCGCGGCGCGCGATGTCGAGCGCCTCGCGCTCGGTCGGCGCGATCGCGAGCACCATCGTGCAGCCGACGCGCGGCTCGGCGTCCGGGCCGTCGACGCGCAGCGTGTCGCCCTTGTGCGCGTGCCACGCCTCGACGTAGAGGTCGTACGCGGCCTGGTCGATCGGGCCGGCCCACATCAGGTTCATGCCGTGGCGGCCGGCGGCCACCGGGCTCCCCGGATACCAGAACGGGATCGGATTCTGGAACGGCTTCGTCGACAGCGGAGCCGTCGGGAAGTCGTAGTACGTGCTGTTCTCGCTCGAGATCTCGCCGGTCGCGAGCGCGTGGCAGATGATGCCGAGCGTGTCCTCGAAGCGCGCCCGCGATTCGCGCCAGTCGCTTCCGAACCACGCGTGCTCGACCGGCGCGACGCCGCGCCCGACGCCGAAGTCGAGGCGGCCGCCGGTGAGCTGGTCGGCGACGCACATGTCCTCGAGGATCTGCACCGGGTGATGGAGCGGCAGCAGCTTCACCATCGGGCCGAGCCGGATCTTCGTCGTCACCTGCGACGCGGCCGCGATGAACAGCTCCTGAGTTCGGCGCCATGCACAGGTCGGAGCCGTGGTGCTCGGCCAGATGGAAGCCCGCGAATCCCGCCTCGTCGGCGAGCTTGATCAGGTCGAGCCGATCCTTGAACAGCCGGTGCGTCGGCGTGCCCGGAATGTCCTCGATGTGGTCGAAGATGCCGAAGGTCGGTGTCGCCACGGAGAGTCGGTCACCCAGCCTTGGCGAACTTCCACGCGCACGTCTTCGTCACGGTCGCGGCGGCAGGCTGGAACGGAGCGAACGAGCCCTTCACTGTCGTCGGCGGCATCGAGCCGGAGACCTTGCGGCTGGTCCCGCGCGTGACGATCGGCGGCAGCTGAGTCTCGAATGCCTCCAGCCCGACCGCGCCGGGAGTCTGTGCGACGCCTCCGATCGTGACCTGCTGCGTCCCGGTGATGCCGTTCGGGACGCGGAGCTGGGCGTTCGCCTGACCGACGATGAGCTTCTTGTCCGACGCCCGGACGACGAACTGGAACTGCCCTGCAGCGGCGGCGCTCACGGTCCACTTGATGTCCCTGGTCTGGTCGCCCTGCGTCACCTGCGAGGAGCCGCTGCCCGCGTCCGTCCAGTGCGAAGGGACGAGCAGGAAGCTCCCGCGGACCTTCGTCGGCCCGCTGACCTGCCACCGCTGCGTCTCCGTGTGCTGGTACCCCGGCCCCGTCACCGTGATCGTGCACGAGGCGGAGCCCGACCAGCGGGGCGGTGCCGCGGCTGTTGCGGCCGAGGTGACCGAGACCGCCAGCGCGGCCGCGACGAGCATCATGCGACGCACGGCGGAGAGTCTCGCATAGGCCGGCCGCGTTTCGCGGGCATCGTCGATAAGCTCGAGGGCATGTTCGGCATCGTCAGCCAGGCTCAGCGCGTGCAGCGGCGGCTGGTGTCGCTTGTCCAGCTGAATCTCGAGCTCGCGAAGCTCGAGGGGAAGCGGAAGGCGACGGCGATCGCGATTGCGGTCGGGCTCTGCGCGCTCGCCGCCGTGCTCGTGATGTACGCGATCGGCTTCCTGCTCGCGTCGGCGGCTGTCGCACTCCACGCCGACTTCGAACTGTGGCTGGCGCTGCTCATCGTCGCGGGCGCGGTTCTCGTCGTCGCGCTCATCGCCGTCCTCATTGCGAAGCGCTACGTCAACCAGCTTTCGGCTCCGTCCGACGCAATCGACGAAACCGAGCGAACCGTGGAAACAATCAAGAGCCATGCCTGACCGTTCCGTCGAAGAGATCCGCCTCGAGATCGCCGCCGAACGGCAGGCGCTCGCCGCCGACCTCGACGCGCTGCACGACGAGGCGCGCTCGGTCGTGCCCTACGCCGCCGCGACGTTGATCGCGGTCGCCGTGCTCGCGAACCAGAAGCGCTTGAGGACAGGCTTCAAGCTCCTCTGGGATCTTCTCTAGACGCGGAAGTACGGCCAGCCGGAAAGGAATGCACGTCGTGCGAGGCCGTCGATCTCCGTGTCGAAACTCAGGCTCTCCGGGCCGAGTGGATCCTCGCCGACGCGGAACGCGCCGTCGTCGGTGCGGACGAGCGGCTGCTCGTCCTCGAAACCGTCCGGCGCCGACGTGAAGACGAGCCACGGCTCCCCGTCGCGGGCGACGACGCGGAAGTCCGTCGTCCACGGATTGTGCGAGCGGTAGCTGCCGGCGATCGGGCGCAGCGCGGCCGGCGGCTCCTGCTCGGGTTTGCTCGGCTCGCTCTCGTCGCTCGGCGGCTCGAGCGGGAAGCCGAGCGCGACGCGGGCGAGCGCCATCGGATTCGTGCCGTAGCCGTTCTGAAGGACGACGGAGCCGATGCCGGCTTCCGGATCGACTTGCAACGCGGCGAGGTAGCCGACCATGCCGCCGCCGTGGCCGATGATCGTGCGGCCGTCGATCTCGCGCACGATCAGCCCGTAGCCGTAGCCCGCGGTGTCGGTGACGCGCGCGTGCACGGTGCTCATCCGCGTGAACGCGGCCGCGCTGAGCACGCCTTCGCCGCCGCGCAGGAGCATCCGCGCGAACGCGCACATGTCCGCGGCGTTCGACGCGATCGAGCCGTCGGCCGTCGCCGTCTCGAGCCACGTCGCCGGCGCGAGCGGGGAGGACTCGTAACCGACCGCGAGCCGGTCGCGCATCCCGTTCGTGATCGCGGGCTCCGTCGCCGACATGCCGAGCGGCTTGAGGATCCGCGCGCGCAGCAGATCGGGATACGAGCCGCCGGTGACGGCCTCGAGCACGAGCCCGAGTGCCTTGTAGCCGACGTTCGAATAGTGGAACCGCTCGCCCGGCGCCGACCGCGCCGGAATGTCGCGCAGCGACCAGACCTGGAACGCCGCCTCCGGCGTCCCGTCGATCCCCGCGACGAGGCCGGCGGTGTGCGAGAGGAGATGCGCGATCGTGATCGCCGCGGCGCCGGCCGGCTGCGGCACCGCGAACCACGGCAGATAGTGCGCGACAGGCGCGTCGAGGTCGATCGCGCCTTCGTCCGCGAGTTGCAGCACGAGGATCGCCGTGAACGTCTTCCCGATCGAGCCGATCTCGAACAACGTGTCCGGCGTGACGTGCGCGCGCGACGCGAGCTCGGCGAAGCCGTACGTGCCGACGGAGATCGTGCCGTCCCGGCCGGTGACGCCGATCGTCAGCCCCGGCTGCTGCGTTCGCTCGAGCTCCGCGTGGATGTCGGCGTCGGTAAGCACGCGCCGATCGTATGCGGCGCTCAGGTTCCCGGCGTCACTGTCGCGGACGGCGCCGACTCCGGGCCGTTGCCGCTCGCGTTCGTCGCGATGACCGTGAACGTGTAGTCGGCGCCGTTCGTCAGGCCCGCGACCGTCACCGGGTCAGCAGTCCCCGACTGCACCGACATCGCAATCGTGTCGCCGGCGTACGCGTTCACGGTGTAGCCGGTGATCGGAGAGCCGCCGGTTTCGGACGGCGGCGTGAACGAGACGACGGCGCTCGTGTCAGCGCCGGTTCCCGACACGTTGGTCGGCGCACCCGGCACGCCGCCGGGCGGTGGTGGCGGCGGCGGCCCCGAAGGCGCTGCATCGCTGGCCGTCTTCGCTCCGAAGTAGAAACCGAGGATCGTCGTCAGCGCGGACGTCAGCGCGACGACGAGCGTCTTCAGCAGATCGGCCGCGCCGCTTGCGCTGCTGACGAGCAGCGCGATCAACGCGATCCCGATCAGCATCAGCAGGCCGAGCGCGAGCAGCGTGCGCGTCAGTCCCGGCGCGGTCTTCGGCGGCTCGGCGACCTTCTTGAGCAGGAGGCCGGCTTCGCGCGTCGTCAACGTATGGCCTTTGCTGTGTCGGTCGTCGACGAGTTTGGTCGCGAACTTCATCAGCTCGCGTTTCTGCCGGTTCGCGCTGACGCGGTCGTAGAGGACGATCCCGAACCAGAGGAGTGCGATGAAGACGACGACGAAGACGACGAAGCGCGCCGGGTGCGTCGTGTTCACGAACGGCGTTTCAGCGGCGGCCGCCGGCGCAGCGGAGGCCGGCGCCGCGAGCCAAAGGGCCGTGACGACAAGGGCCGCAGAGGGGATCCCGAACTTCCGCATGGGCCACCGCCTCTGTCTGGAACGTCGAGGGGCGAGCGTACCGCTGCACCGGCCCGCGTTCAAGGCTGTCCGCCCGCCGCTCGACAATGCGGCCATGGCACGCGTTTTCGTCGTCGTCGCTCTTGTCGCGCTCGCGGTCGCCGGCCGCGCCGCTGCTGCGACGCCGGAGACGCAGCTCGCGCAGAAGTACGCGCCTGTCGTGCGGCTCTCGCCACCGACGTGCGCGGCTGCGAGGACGCCGCGCCGCTCGTGCCTTCGAATGTCAACGTGATCCTTCCCAACGACGAGGTCGTGCTGCGCGGCCCGTGGGATCGCACGAACATCGTGAAGATCGCGCCGACCGCGGAGGATCTCTCGCGCGGGCTCTTCGACTACCACCTCGACTTTCCCGGCGACCCGCTGAACCCGGGCTGCACGTACGTGACGTGGTCGAAGCGCCTCTCCGTGTACGGGAAGCCGACCGTCTACGCGCACGTCGCGACGGAAGCCGACGACCCCGGCAAGCTCGCGCTGCAGTACTGGTTCTTCTACGTCTTCAACGACTTCAACAACCTGCACGAGGGCGACTGGGAGATGATCCAGCTCAACTTCGACGCGCCGAACGCGGACGCCGCGCTGAAGACGCCGCCGACGGAAGTCGGCTACAGCCAGCACGAGGGCGCCGAGCGGGCGTCGTGGGACTCGTCGAAGCTCGAGAAGGTCGGCACGCATCCGGTCGTCTACCCGGCGGCCGGCTCGCACGCGAACTTCTACTCGGCGGCGCTGTTCCTCGGGCGCAGCGCCGAGCAGGGCGTCGGCTGCGACGACACGCGAGGCGCGTACGAGCAGACGAGCCCGGCGGTCGTGACGATCCCGGAGGCGAGCGCGGACTACCTCCGCGAGTACCCGTGGCTCGGATTCCAGGGCCGCTGGGGCGAGCTGCAGCCGGCGTTCTACAACGGGCCGACCGGCCCGAACATGAAGTCCCAGTGGACGGAGCCGCTGACGTGGGCGGCGGGCTGGCGCGACCGGAGCTACGCGGTGCCGACCGGCGGCCTCGGCAGCTCGCGCGCGACGGACTTCTTCTGCGGCGCGGTCGCACGAGGTTCGAATCTGCTGACGGCGATCATCCGCAATCCGCTGCCGGGGACGCTCGCGCTTCTCGGCGTCGTCCTCCTGCTGTTCGTCGCCGCGTCGCGGACGACGTGGCGCGGCGGCGTCGCGCTCCGGCTCGCGCGCCGCCGCGCATGGGGCGAGCTGATCACGTCGGCCTGGCGGATGTACCGCGCCCACTTCAGTGTGTTCGTCGGGATCGGACTGCTGTTCATCCCGGTCGGCGTTGTCGTCGCGCTCGTGCAGTACCTGCTCTTCCACGTCGTCGGGTTCGTGCCGTGGGTCGAGACCGCGGGTGAGTCGAGCGTCTCCGTCGCCGGGCTCGCGTTCAGCGTCGGACTGTTGTTCACGATCGTCGCGCTCGCGTTCGTGCAGGCGGCGGCCGCATATGCGATGGCGGCGATCGACCGCGGCGAGCCGGTCCGCGCGCTCGAGGCGTATCGCAAGGCGCTTCCGAATGTTCCGGTGCTCTTCGGCTGGGTGCTCGTCGCGGCGGTCGTCGTCGGCATCCTGAATCTGACGCTCTTCGCCATTCCGCTCGCAGTGTGGCTGGTCGTGCGCTGGTCGCTGCTCGCACAGGTGATCCAGCTCGACGGCGAGACACGACCCGGACCGCTGCGGCGCAGTGCGGCGCTCGTGCGTGGACACTGGTGGCGCGTCGCGCTCTTCACACTCGTCGTCGCCGGCGGCGGCCTGATTCTCGGCCCGTTCGTCGGCGGCCTGCTGTTGCTCGCGACGAGCGCCGCGTTCAACGTCGTCAACGTGATCGCAGGCGTCGTCTACATGGTGACGATGCCGTTCGTCGCGATCGCGACGACATATCTCTATTACGACCTGAAGACGCGCTCCGTGCTGAAGTCGCGTGAGGTCGTCGTCACCGGCCCGCTTCCGGCCGAGATTTAGTCTCGCCGGTGCGCCAGCGCGACCACGGCCACACGCCGTCCATCTCGACTTCGAGCGAGAAGCTCAAGATCACGCGGATGAGCACGATGCCGCCGAGCACCGCGACGCTCGTCAACGTCGGCGCGACGATGATCGTCCGCACGATGTCGGCGAGGATCAGCACCTCGAGTCCGATCAGGATCGAGCGGCCGAGGTTGCGGCGGAGCGCGTTGTAGGTTCCGGGGCGCGTCCGCGGGCTCCAGGCGGCGATCGCGAACACGACGAACGAGACGAGCGCGCCGACGACCATGATCAGGGCGCCGATCGCCTCGACGGCCTTCACGACATCCGCAACGTCGCGCTCGTAGGACGACATCCGGGGACCGTAACGCGTTCGTCGGCCGCCCGTCGTAGAGTGCCGCCGCATGGGGTGGATCGACACCGAGCTGGTGCTCGTCTCGATCGCGGCGATGCTCTCGCCGACGACGCTGTCGTTCTGCGTGTTCGCGCTCGTGCTGTCGACGCGGCCGTTGCGTACGGGGATCTGGTTCTGGCTGGGCGCGTTCATCGCAACCGTCTCGATCGGAATCCTCGCGGCGTTCGTCCTCGGCAATTTCGCCGCTTCGTCGACCCGTCGTCGCCGAAGACATGGGTTGCGATCCTCGACATCGTGCTCGCGGCGCTGCTCCTGTTCTGGGTCGCCACGAAGATGCGCAAGCCGCTCGACCCGAAGAAGGAAGCGGCGATGATGGAGAAGATGGAGCTCGGTCGCGTCCGCGCCGTGGATCGCGATCGTCGCCGCCGGCGCGACGCTCGCCAACCCCGGTGGCTTCATCCCGATTGCGCTGAAGACGATCTCGGAGACGAACCCGTCGGCTGCGGAGTACGCCGTCCAGTGGCTCGTGTTCACGCTCGTGTCGATCCTGCCGCTCGGGCTCGCGATCGTCGTGCTGCTCGTCGCGCGCGGCTGGGCGAAGCGAATGCTCGGCACGTGCGACGCGATTTCCTCGAGAAGCACGTGATGACGATCGCCGCGGTGATCGTCGTGCTGCTCGCCGTCGCGCTTCTGCGTAACGGCATCTCCGGGCTGACCTCGTAGCTACTCGGTCTCGCTGCGCCGCTTCGGGCGCATCCGCGAGACGAGCACTGCGATCACGGTGACGAGATACAGCTGTCCCGACAGTGCCTCGGCCACCGCCGCGACACGGGTCACCGGCGTGCCCGGCGTGTAGTCGCCGTAGCCGACCGTCGCGAGCGTGATGTAGCTGAAGTAGGCGCGGATCGCGCGCGTCCCGTCTGTCCCCTGGGCGAAGAGCGGCGCACTGCCCAACGCCGCGATCGATCCGTAGAGGAAGAGGAAGATGAACCCGAGTTGTAGATAGATCGTGATCGCGCCGAGCACCGACTGGCCGTTGATCTCGCCCTGGTCGAAGACGCCGAGCGCAACGACCCCGACGATCGCGAACGTCAGGCCGGCCGAGAGCAGCGCGACGGCGCCCTGGAGGACATTCCCCGACCAGATCAACACGGCGACGGCGACCACGACCGAACCGACCAGCAGCACGACGCTGACCTGGGAGCCCGTTCGCGCGAAGCCCGACGTCCAGAGGGCGACGACGAGTGTCGCGCACTCGAGGAGGAGCAGCGCGCTCGCCGTCCACGGGGCGTCGCCCGCGAGTTCGATGAACATGAACGTCGCGACCACGAGGACGAGCACGATCCCGTAGCTGTGGCTCGCCCGTAGGCGCTGCACCCGGGTTCCGGGCATGAGACTGGACGTCACGGCTCAATCATCCCCGTTTGAGGGTGGTGACAGCACGGTTAACGCTCGCGTGCGAACCTTCTGTCGGGAGCCGCCCCGAACCGGGAGGCTTTGCGAACGGCAGGCAGCGAAGGAGGGCGTCATGGCGAAGGTTGAGGAGAAGACTGACAAGAAGGCGGGAGCTCCGCCTGCGGTCGAGCATTTCAGCGCCGAGGAGCG
Organism: uncultured Actinomycetes bacterium; assembly: GCA_963718385.1. Classification (GTDB taxonomy): domain Bacteria; phylum Actinomycetota; class Thermoleophilia; order Gaiellales; family Gaiellaceae; genus Palsa-739. Next base: position 546,813 of record CAVQZE010000003.1, on the reverse strand, counting down.
GGCCGCGCGTGGCCGCGTCGCCCGGAGCGACTGTCCACGGGCGAGCCACTCGTCGCTCGGGTTCGCGGACGATCGCGACCCCGTTGCGATCCTCGAGGCACAGGCACCGTCTCGCGTGCCGGAGCTCGTGCCGATCCGCTACGGCCGCATGCTCGTCTCGGCGTTCACGTTCTATCGCGGAGCGGCGGCGATCATGGCGCACGATCTCGCCCCGACGCCCCGGGCCGGTCTCCAGGTGCAGCTGTGCGGCGACGCGCACCTCGCGAACTTCGGCGGCTACGCGTCGCCGGAGCGGAGCCTCGTGTTCGACCTCAACGACTTCGACGAGACGCTCCCGGGACCGTTCGAGTGGGACGTCAAGCGACTCGCGACGAGCTTCGAGATCGCCGGCCGCGACCGGCGCTTCACCGAGGCGCAGCGCGATACGGCAGTGCTCGGCGTCGTCCGCGCCTATCGCGAGGCGATGCGGCAGTTCGCGGGGATGAACAACCTCGAGCTCTGGTACTCACGGCTCGACGCCGTTGCCCTGGAAGAGCAGATGCGGGCCCGGAACGAGACCAAACAGGCCGAAAAGATGAAGGTGACGGTGGAGAAGGCGCAGACGAAGGACAGCATGAAGGCCTTCTCGAAGCTGACGCGCGAGGTCGACGGCGAGCCGCGGATCATCTCGGATCCCCCGCTGATCGTGACGCTCGAGGATCTCGCCGCGGAGCGGGCGGAAGCGATCACCGCGGAGCTCCAGACCACCTACCGCAGCTACCGCCGCACGCTGCAGCGCGACCGGCGGCACCTGCTCGAGCAGTTCCGCTGGGTCGACATTGCGCGGAAGGTCGTCGGCGTCGGCAGCGTGGGCACGCGCTGCTTCATCCTGCTGCTGCTCGGCCGCGACGGAAACGATCCGCTGTTCCTCCAGATCAAGGAGGCGCAGGAGTCGGTGCTCGAGCCGTACCTCGGCAAGAGCGAGTTCGCGAACCACGGCCAGCGCGTGCTCGAGGGGCAGCGCGTGATGCAGGCGGTGAGCGACATCTTCCTGGGCTGGGTCCACGTCGGTGCGGAGACGACGCTCGATCAGACTCCGCGCGACTTCTACTTCCGGCAGCTCTGGGACTGGAAGACGTCGACCGATCTCGACGTGATCACGGCGAAGGGGCTCGAGATCTACGCAACGGTTTGCGGCTGGACGCTGGCGCGCGCGCACGCACGCTCCGGCGACCGCATCGCGATCGCGGAGTATCTCGGCAAGGGCGACGTGTTCGACGTCGCGGTCGCAGAGTTCTCCCGCGCGTACGCCGACCAGAACGACAAGGACCACGCTGCGCTGCGACAGGCAGCCGACGACGGCCGCATCACGATCGAGGAGGGCCTGTAGGCGACACGCGCGTCCTCTACCTGCTCCGTCACGCGAAGTCGGACTGGAACGACGCATCGCTCGCGGATCGCGACCGGCCGCTCGCACCACGCGGCCGGCGGGCCGCGAAGAAGATCGCCGATCATCTCCGCGAGGAGCACGTGGCGCCGGACGTCGTGCTCTGCTCGTCCGCCGTGCGCACGCGGCAGACGCTCGACGCGATCCTGCCGTCGCTCGGCGGCGAGCCGGTAGTCGAGATCGAGGACGAGCTCTACGGCGCGTGGTCGGACGCGTTGCTCGAACGGATCCGCGCGGTGCCGGCGGCGGCCGGTTCGGCGCTGCTGATCGGTCACAACCCGGGGATCTCCGACCTCGCGCTCGTGCTCGCCGGCGCTGACACTGCGCGGCTGCGCGACGGCTTTCCGACCGGTGCGCTCGCGACGCTCGCGATCGCGGCGGAGTGGGCCGCGCTCGAACCGGGCGGCGCGGAGCTGACCGCGTTCGTCGTGCCGCGCGAGCTCTAGTGGCCGTTCCGCCCGTTGGCGCCGTTCGTCGGCGGGTCGGGCGGTGACGCGGCGCTTGCGGTTCGGCCGAGCTCGATCAGGGTCTGCGGCGACAGCCACTCGTCGGAGAGGATCTCGCCGTCCGCGTTCGTGATCGCCCGTCGAATCGGGATCGCCCAGCGGTGCTCGATCAGCGCGACGGCGACAGCGGTGCCGACCGGGATCTCCGAAGCGAGCTTCTGCGCCTCCGACTCGTCGAAGACGTGGCCCGTGGACACCTTCGAAAGCCCGGCGAGCATGCCTTCGGCGGAGCCCTCGTCGCCGGCGATGCCCGACCCGACGAGCGTCCCGATCATCGCGCCGAACTCGAGCATCTCCTGGATGTCCAGGTCGGTCGCGGTGAGCACGGCGAGCGCGCCCGAGCGGTCCTTCCGGATCACCAGGAGGTCGATGAGGCGGATGATGTCGTGCTCCTTCAGCCGCTCCAGCTCGGGCCAGATCTCGCCCTTGAAGCGGTAGCCGTCGAACTCGACGACAATCATCTCGACCGGCCCGAGCTCGGGCATCGTGCTCCTTTCGCCGTCTGCGGAAAGACCGTGACCCTACCGGGACAGCGCCGGGTCGGCCTCGCGGACGAGCCGCGCGGCGTCGACGTCGGACGCGCGGATGACCGTGAAGCTCGCAGACGAGACGGTCGCCTCGACCCGCCGTGCGACCGGCTCGTCGTAGACCGCGATCAACCCCGCCTCCGCCGCCTCGAGCATCTCCGCAAGCCGGTGCAGCTCCTCCGGCGGGATGTCGCTGTGTACATGGCGGACGAGTGCGCCGACCGCTGCGCCGCCGCCGACTCCGAGTGCGAGCGCCGCGCCGACGCCGATCGGCGGGAAGAGCGCCGCGGCGACGCCGATCGCGAGGCCGGCGCCGGACGTCTTCTCCTCGACGACGAGCACCTGGCCGAAGGCGTCGCGCTCGACGACGACCGCGTCGAACCCGTGCGCCGCGCCCGGCTCGAGATAGATCGCCTCGAGCGCGCCGAAGTCGGCCGCCGCGCCTGCGACGTTCTCGTACGGCGCGGCCAGCACATACAACGCGTCCCTGCCCGACATCCGCACTCATCGGAGCACCGGCACGGCGCGCCGGACAGGGCGTGCGCACCCGTGACGGAGTGGGGCGCGCGTCAGGAGAGCAGCGCGTAGGCGCCGACCGTCGTCAGGTAGAGACCGATGACGGCGAAGACGATCGCGAGCGCTCGCCTTCCCGTGCTGTCCGAGCCAGCTCTGGAACGCGGCGAGGCGCGCCTCGGCCTGCTCGCGGTTCGTGAGGTAGACGCCGAGCACGACGAGCGGCGCGCACGAGGCGATGACGGCGTACATGACGATCGCGAAGGTGGCCTTGCCCGTGCTGAAATCCGCATTCGCGACCTCGAGCCCGGCGTCGACGGCGAAGACGGCGTTGACCCAGAAGAGGCCGAACACGAACGCGCCGGGCCAGCCGACGCGGTTGATCATGCGGAGCCAGCGGGGCGTTCCCGTCGTGGGCTGCTTCGGCTTCGGCGGCGCGTCGCGGCGCGTCCAGAACCAGAATGCGAGCCCGAGCGAGGCGAGGCCCGCCGCGAGCTCGAACGCCGCCTTGCCGGTCGAGAACCGTCCGCCGCTGCTGCCGGTGCCGAACCCGGCCGCGGTGAGGCTCGTGACGAAGGTGACGGAGATGACGCCGCCGGCAAAGTAGGCGACGAGCGCGCGCGGCCCGTTGCGCGTGCCGAGCAGGATGACCGCCGGAACGAACGCGGTCGGCGAAAGACAGCTGAGCAGCGCGAGCGCGAGGAGATGGAGCCAGGTCGTCACGCGTGCGCCGACACGACGAGCACCAGCCCGTCGATCGCATCGACGCGAACCGAGTCGCCCGGATCCGCGCCGTCATCGCATCGCGCTTCCCACAGCTCGCCGTGCACGCGCACGCTTCCCGTCGGGTGACACGGCGTGACGACCGTCGCCGTCGTGCCGATCATTCCCTCGGCGCCCGTCGTCGGCTCGAGCTTCTTACCGAGATGCTTCGACCAGCGGCGGAGGATCGCGATCTCGCCGACCTCGAGCAGGCAGGCGACGATGATCACGACCGCGCCCCACGGCTCCGGCACGGGGACGAAGATCACGAGCAGGATCGCGAGAAGAAGAATCACGTCGCTGGGAGTTTGTCAGGCGCCGTGGCAGTTCTTCCACTTTTGCCCGGACGCGCAGGTGCAGAGATCGTTGCGGCCGCGCCGCGCGTCGGCGTCCGCGTAGTCCGCCATGATCTCCGCCGGCGCGCGGCCGGCTGCGAGCAGCGCGCCCATCGTCCGCATCGGTGCGTGCACGTGACCGAAGAAGCGGAGGAAGCTGGGGCAGAGGTAGTTCAGCCCGGGCTCGCCGTAGGCGTCGCGCACGATCCGGTCCTTGGGGCAGCCGCCGTGACACGTGAACTGCACCTCGCACTCGCGGCATTGCCGCGGCAGCGTGTCGAGCTTCGCCTGTCCGAAGTCGCGCTGCTGCTTCGAGTCGACGAGATCGAGCATGTGCGTGAAGAGGATGTTTCCGAGCTTGTGCTTCGGCTCGACGAAGTGGTCGCACGAGTAGAGGTCGCCGGTGTGCTCGAGTGCGAGCGCACTGCCGCACGTCTCGGAGTGGACGCAGAGCCCCGGCGGCTCGCCGACCCAGTTCGCAAGCGTGACGTCGAACATCTGCACGTACACCGTCCCGACGTCACGCCGCACCCACTCCTCGAAGACGTCGACGAGGAAGCGCCCGTAGCCGTCCTGCGAGATCGAGCGCTCGGTGACGGTGTCGCCCTCCTGGAATCCCGTGTCGTTCGCGCGCTCGACGATCGGGATGAACTGCATGAACGTCGCGCCGAGCTCATCGCGGAAGTACCGGTACACGTCGCGTCCGTGACCCTCGTTGACGGCGTGCACCGTCGTGAGGACGTTCCATTCGACCTCGTGCTTCTTCAGGAGATCGAGGCCGTGGATGACGCGGTCGAACGTTCCCTTGCCGCCCTTGTCGACGCGATACGCGTCGTGGAGCTCGCGCGGCCCGTCGATCGAGATGCCGACGAGATAGCCGTGCTCGCGGAAGAGCTCGCCCCAGTCGTCGTCGAGCAGCGTCCCGTTGGTCTGGATCGTGTACCCGATCCGCTGCCCGGGACGCGCGTACTCGCGCGCGAGCTCGGTGGCGCGGCGGAAGAAGTCGACGCCCATGATCGTCGGCTCGCCGCCCTGCCATGCGATCGTCACCTCCGGCGCGTCGCCGTGCGCCTCGATCAGCTGCCGGATGTACGTCTCGAGCAGCTCGTCCGCCATCCGGAAGCGACTGCCGGGATAGAGCGCCTCCTTCGAGAGGAAGAAGCAGTACTCGCAGTCGAGATTGCAGATCGCGCCCGTCGGCTTCGAGAGCACGTGGAACGGCCGCGGCGCGACGCCGACTCCCGGAGCCAGGACGGTGCTCACCCTGTGGTTGTAGCGGGAATCAGCCGTCCTGCGTGTGGTGGCCGCAGCCCCCGGGCCGACCGGCGTCCACGCTCCCGCAGGAGCGTTGCGGCGCGTAGGGTCGAAGCGACATTCGTCCGACTGAAGGAGAACCGAAATGGCCGATGTTTCGCCGGAGACTGCCGACTCGCTCGAGGCTCTCGCCAACGCCGAGGAGGCAATCATCGCGAACCTGCTCGCGATGCAGCTCCACAATCTCGAGGAGTCGGGCTTCGACCCGCGCACCTATTCGCTGATCAAGATCGCCGTGCTGATTGCGCTCGACGCGCCGCCGGCGTCGTACATGGCGCAGATCGCGTTCGCGCTCGAGGCGGGTGTCTCGCCGGACGAGATCGTGAGGGTGCTCGTCGCCGTCGCGCCGCAGGTCGGGCTCCCGAAGGTCGCCTCGGCGGCGCCCGAGATCATGCTCGCGCTCGGTCTCGAGCTCGGGTCCGTCGACGCCTAGCGGAACGCGCGATGATGCGTCCGTGGAAGCTCACGAAACGGCGCGTCGTCGCACCGGTCGCACCCGCGGCCGCGATCGACCCGATGGAGCAGCTCCAGCGCCTGGCGGAGCTTCGGGAGCAGGGCGTCCTCTCCGAGGACGAGTTCTCCGCAGAGAAGCAGAAGATCCTCGCGCGGTAAGCCATGCGCGTTGACGAACGCGACGGGGAGGCTCGACAGCGAGAGCCGCCGGGCCTGCTCGCCGCGCTCGCGCATCCCGTCGCCGCGGTGAAGAGCATCCACCTCGCCTCGCTGCTCGCGATCGCGCCGGGGATCGACGAGCTCCGGCACACCGACCGCACGTACGTGCGGACCGATGTGATTGCCGGTCTCAGCGTCGCGGCGATCGCGATTCCGGCGAGCCTCGGAATGGCGAGCCTCGCCGGCGTGTCGCCGTCGGTCGGCATCTACGCGACGCTGCTCCCGCTCGTCGTCTACGCGATCTTCGGCTCGTCGCGGCAGATCATCGTCGGACCGGAGGGTGCGACCGCCGCGCTCACCGCCGCCGCGCTCGCGCCGCTCGCGATCGCGCAGAGCGCGCACTACGTCGAGCTCGCGGCGCTCCTCGCGCTGATGGCCGGGATCGTCCTGCTCATCGGCTCGCTGCTCGGGCTCGGCTTCATGGCCGACTTCCTCTCGAAGCCGGTGCTGCTCGGCTACATCAACGGCACCGCGGTGCTGATCATCTCCAGCCAGCTCGGCAAGCTCTTCGGCCTCTCGATCTCGTCCGACGACTTCATCCATCGGATCGGAGAGTTCGGGCGTGAGGTGCCGGACTCGCACTGGAAGACCGTCGTGCTCAGCGCGGCGCTGCTCGGGCTGGCGATCGTGTTGCGGATCTACCTGCCGCGCTTCCCGGTCGCGCTCTCGCTCGTCGTCCTCGGCTGGCTGCTCTCGGTCTCGCTCGATCTGAAGGCACACGGCGTCGCCACCGTCGGCCACGTCCCGCGCGGGCTGCCGTCCATCGCGGCTCCGACGATCCACTTCGCCGACGTCCGGAGTCTCGTGCTGCCGGCGATCGGGCTCGCGCTGGTCGGCTTCGGCGACGCGACGGCGAACGGCCGCGTCTTCGCGCGGCGGCGGGGCTACGAGCTCGACGCGAACCAGGACCTCGCGGGGCTCGCGGGCGCGCAGATCGCGTCGGCGTTCACCGGCGGGATGCCCGTGTCGTCGAGCGGCTCGCGCACCGCGGTCTCGGACGCCGCCGGCGGCCGGACCCGCATCGTCTCGTTGACGACCGCCGGGCTCGTCGCGCTCTTCGCCGCGTTTGCGATGCCGCTGATCGAGCCGCTGCCGCAGGCGGTGCTCGGCGTCGTCGTCGTCGCGGCGGCGATCGGGCTGATCGACGTCGAGGACGTCCTGAAGCTGAAGCGCGTTCGGACGTGGGAACTGGGGCTCGCGATCTCCGCGTTCGCCGGCGTGCTTCTCTTCGGGCTGCTCGACGGAATCATCGTCGCGGTCGGGCTCTCGATCGGCGTGTTCGTCTACCGCGCCGTGCGGCCGCACGACGCCGTGCTCGGCTCGGTCGAGGACGTCGACGGCTACCACGACATCACGCGGCTGGAAGCCGCGCAGACCCTGCCCGGCCTCGTCGTCTACCGCTTCGACGCGCCGATCTTCTTCCCGAACGCGCTCTACTTTCGCCAGCAGGTGCTCGGCCTCATCGAACGCGAGGAGCCGAAGCCGCGCTGGGTGCTGCTGAACGCGGAGGCCGTGACCTACGTCGACGCGACGGCGATCGACATGCTCCTCGGGCTGCAGGCCGAGCTTGCGGACGCCGGGGTCCTGCTCGCCGTCGCGCGCGCGAAGGGAATGCTCCGCGACGTCTTCGAATCGACCGGCGTCACCGCGGCGATCGGCCCGGAGAACTTCTTCCCGACGGTGCGGTCCGGCGTCGCCGCCTTCTCCACCCGAACGGGGTAGCGACCCGCACCGGCCCGTATCCCGCGCGCCTTCGTGACGGCGCGATTGCCAAACGGCGACAGGTCACAGATCGTTCACCGGATGGACACGATCCGGGTCGAGCCGTCGACGACCCTCGTGACCCGGGTGCGGCCGCCGCACCTGCGCCGCGACGTCGTCTCGAGGCCGCGGCTCCTCGATCTGCTCGACAGCGGCGTCCGGCGAGAGGTGACGCTCGTCTCGGCACCGGCCGGATTCGGGAAGACGACGCTCCTCGCCGAGTGGGCCGCGACGAGCACGCGGCCGGTCGCGTGGCTCGCGCTCGCGGAGGCCGACGCCGATCCGTCCGTGCTCCGGGCCGAGATCGTCGCCGCACTCGGGCGCGTCGCGCGGAGCGAGCGTGTCGTGCTCGTCCTCGACGGCTACGAAGAGATCGCCGGCAGCGCGGCCGACGCCGCCCTGTCGGAGCTGCTGCACGACAGTCCGGCCGGCCTCCAGATCGTCGTCTCCGGCCGCGTCGAGCCGCCGTTCCCGCTCGGCGACGCGCTCGAGATCCGCGCGTCCGACCTCCGGATGACGGAGCTCGAGGCGGCGGAGCTCCTGCACCGCGCCCTCGGCGAGAGCCTCGCCGTCCGCGAGGTCCTGCGCCGGATCGACGGCTGCGACGGCGTCCCCGGCGCCCTCCGGCTCGCCGCCGATGAGGAGGCCGGGCCACCCGCGGACGCGCTGACCGAGCGCGAGCTGGCCGTGCTCCGCCTGCTCGCGGACGGCCTCTCGACCCGGGAGATCGGGCTCGAGCTCGACGTGCCGTTCGACGCCGTTCTCGGCCACACGAAAGCGATCTTCCGCAAGCTCGCCGTCTCGTCGCGGGTCGAGGCTGTCGCCCGCGCGCACGAGTTCGGCGTCGGCTGACGTCCCACATACTCGTACAGCGCGATATCCTCCCAGCGGGGAGCCACCACGCCGGTCCGCGAGGGGAGTATCGCGTCCGGAGAGCCGCAGAGCCATTTGACCACTGAGCACACCGGCGTAAAGCCGCGTCCGCCCGTCTCGACGGACGGTCCGCGGGAGATCTCGCTGCCCGCGCTCCCGGACGCGTGGAGCGAGGCGTCGGCCGATGCCGCCTCGGCCGCCGACCGCGAGATCCGCGGGCATCCGTTCGCCGGCACGCTGCTCGCGCGCCGCCGGACGACGGGCTCCGAGCTCGCGATCCTCGGTGCGGCGCTGGTCGTCGCGGCGCTGGCTGCCGCCGCCATCCGCACCGGAAATCTCGTCGGCAGCCCGACCGAGCTTCGCGACGCTGGTCGTCTCGACGCTCGTCGCGTACGTGATCGCAGGGCTCGCGTGGCGGCGCGCCCGCCCCTGGAGCCCATTCGGGCCGCAGCTGATCGCGTTCGGCTTCTTCTGCACCGTGACCAGCCTCGACGCCTTGTCGTCGCCGGTCGCGCACAGCATCGGCGTGCTCGCCGAGGCCCCGATCACGTTCTTCCTCGTCTGGCTCGTGCTCGCGTTTCCCTCCGGCCGGCTCGACCGGATCTCGCGGATCGTCGTCGCAGCCGTCGGCGCCGTTCTCGTCTTCGGCTTCGTGGCGAGGACGCTCCTGGCGCCGATGATCCAGCCGATGCTGCCGCTCGCGCGCTGCGCGGGTGCGTGCCCGGCGAATCCGCTTCAGGTCGCCCACAACGCGACTCTGGTCTCCTTCGCCCATTGGATCGACACCGTCGGCCGCGTCGGCGTGTTCGCGGTCGTGCTGTGGATCCTCGCCTACCGGTTCGCGCTGGCGAGCCATCCACGCCGGCGGATCCTGATGCCGGTCTACCTCGTGGCGGCTCTGCTTTCGCTCGCCGCGGCGTTGAACCAGATCTCGGTGAATTGGCTCGGCGTGCACATCGGCCCCGACGATCCGCGTTCGGTCGCCTTCGGTGCGGCGTGGATTCTCTTCCCGTTCGGCTTCATCGCCTCGATCGTCCTCGCGTACGTCTACGTCGGCGCAGCGCTCGCGTCGATGGTGCGCGAGCTCGGCGTGAGCACAACCGTCGTCGGGATCGAGCGCGCGGTGCAGCGCGTCCTCGACGACCCGCGCGCACGGCTCGCGTTCTGGCTGCCGCGATCGCACGCCTACGTCGACCGTCACGGCCGAGACATTCAGCTCGAAGAGCTCGACACGGCGACCTGGCGCAGGTTCGAGCGCAGCGACGGCGAGCCGCTGGTCGCGATCGTCCACGACGCCGCGCTCGAGGAGGATCCGGAGCTCGTCGAGGCCGTCGGCGCGGAGACCGTCCTCGCGCTCGAGAACCAGCGGCTCCAGCAGGACCTGCTGGACTCGATCGCGGCGCTCCGAGCCTCGCGAAAGCGTCTCGTCGCCGCCGCGTCCGCGGAGCGCCGGAAGATCGAACGCGACCTCCACGACAGTGCCCAGCAGATGCTGATCGCCGTCCGCATCCAGCTGGAGCTCGCGCGCGGCCAGGCTGCGCCCGAGAGCAAGCTCGACGGCCAGCTCGGCCGCATCGGCGACGACCTTGACCGCGCGCTCGACGAGCTTCGCTCCGTCGCGCACGGCATCTACCCGCCGCTCCTCGCCGACGAAGGCCTCGTCGAGGCGCTTGCCGAGGCGGCGGGCCGCGCCGGCATTCCGGTCCGGCTCGAGCTCGACGACGTCGGGCGGCTGCCGGAAGAGATCGAGACCGCCGTCTACTACTGCTGCCTCGAGGCGCTCCAGAACGCGGCGAAGCACGGCGGCGACGACGTCACGGTGACGCTGCGGCTCTGGTGGGAGCCGCGTCTCCTGCGCTTCTCGGTCGCCGACGACGGCGTCGGCTTCATGCCGGGCGAGCAGGCCGACGCAACCGGGCTCACGAACATGCTCGACCGGCTGGGCGCGATCGGCGGACGGATCTCGATCCGGTCGGCGCCCGGTCGCGGCACCGACGTCGACGGCGCCGTTACGGTGAGCGCGTGAGCAAGACGGAGTCGCAGGCGCCGCCCGAAGCCAAGCCGGACGCGCGGATGTTTCGCATCGTCGTTGCGGAGGACGCGTATCTGGTCCGCGAGGGGATCCGGCAAGTGCTCGAGCAGGAGGACGAGGTCGAGGTCGCGGAGTTCTGCTCCGACTACACGTCGTTGATCCAGGCGGTCGAGCGCCACAACCCCGACGTCGTCGTGACCGACATCCGGATGCCGCCGTCGAACTCGGACGAAGGAATCCGCGCCGCGACCGCGCTGCGCGAGCAGGCGCCGGACACCGGCGTCGTCGTGATCAGCCAATACGTGAGCCCGCACTATGCGATCAAGCTCTTCGAGGACGGCTCGGCTGGACGCGCGTATCTCCTCAAGGAGCACATCGGCCACCGGAATCACCTGATGGGCGCGATCCGCGAGGTCGCGACGGGCGGCTCCGTCGTCGATCCGGCGGTGGTCGAGGTTCTCGTCGAGGCGCGAACGCGGGCGAAGAACTCCCCGCTCGGGCACCTGACCCCGCGCGAGCGCGAGGTGCTCGCCGGCGTCGCGGAGGGCAAGTCGAATGCGGCAATCGCGCGGACGCTGTTCCTGACCAAGCGCGCCGTCGAGAAGAACATCAACTCGATCTTCGCCAAGCTCGACCTCGCCGACGACACCGACGTCAGCCGGAGAGTGGTTGCAAGCCTCCTCTTCCTCTCGGAAACGGGGGCGTCGCCTCCGGGAGGGGCCTGACCACCGATCGTAGTGCGAGCATGTAGGCGGCCGTCCGCCTACGCGGAAAGGATCAATCCGTCAGCTTTGCGGCAGGGGTGATGGATGAAGCGGCATCGGGTTTCGGTCGGCATGAAATGACCGAGCAGGCGGGACGTTCGACGCTGGTCCGCGTGCTCGTCGTCGACGACAACGTGCCGTGCCGTCGCGCGGCCTGCGACGTCGTCCGGGCGGCGTCCGGGTTCGACCTCGCCGGCGCAGCGCGCTCGGGCGAGGAGGCGGTCGAGCTCGCCGTCCTGCTCCAGCCCGACCTCGTCCTCCTCGACATCCGCATGGACGGGATCAACGGCTTCGAGGCGTCGCGCAGGATCCTCGCGCTTCAGCCGGAGACGGTCGTCGTGCTCGTCTCGGCCTGGGCGGACGAGGCGGCCGCCGGCGGCGAGCGCAGCGGCGCGGCGACGACGCTGCACAAACGCGATCTGAAGCCGGCGGTGCTCGGCGACCTCTGGGACCGCTACGGCGGCCCGGCCGCGGCGGCCTAGCTCGTATCCGCACCCGCGCAACGGTCGTAGACGCCGCCTGTCCGCGGGCGCACGCCGCTGAGACGGTACGGCGAGCATGGACAGGATCACGGACCGCCGGTGAAGCAGCACCTTCCCGGCGGGCCCGTGGTCCGCGTCGCCGTCGTCGCGCTCGCCTGCCTCGCGTTCGCCGCGGGCATCGCCACGGCCGTCGCGTCGGGTGCGGACACGACGACCGCCGCGACGACGACCGCCGAGACGCAGACGGTCACAGTGACGACCGCGACGACGTCGACGGTGCAGGTGACCGTGACGGAGACGCAGCCGGCGACGACGGCCGAGACGTCCACGACGGAGGACACCGGCGACGACCGCGACGACGACGGAGACCACCGGCAGCGGAGGCGGTGACAGCGGGTTCCCGACGTGGGCGATCGTGCTGATCGTCGCCGCCGTGATCGGGCTGATCGCCGCCGTCGCGTATCTTCTCGGACGCGGCAAGAAGCAGGACGACAATGCTCTCGACGGCCGCACGCGGATTCTTGACGCTGCAGTTGCGAGCGCCGTCGCGTCAGGCTGGACGGTCGAGAGCTCGAGCCCGCTCGAAGCGGTGATCCGCCGCGACGACGAGCGCACGCTGCTCACGGTCGACGACCAGGGCAGAGTCACACGACGCCCGCTCGGCGCCGGAGTCCAGCCGGATGTTCCGCCGGAGGCGCAGCCGCCGGAAGACTGGCCTTCCCGTTAGCGTGCGCGGTTCACGGCACATCTCCCGGAGGTGAGCTCCATGTCCCACGGACTCGTGCTCGGCGGTTTCTTCGACCAGGGTTTCCTGCACGCGCTGATCATGCTCGCGCTCGCGTTTCTGATCGGCTTCGCGCTCGTCGACCTCGTCCGGCGGCCGATGACCGGCGTGAAGAAGTGCGCGTGGGTGCTGATCATCGTCCTCGTCCCGGTGCTCGGCGCGATCATCTATCTGGTCGTCAACGGCGACGCCGCGTTCCCGCAGGAGGACGACCGCGTCGGGATGACGCAGCAGGGCCAGCAGGATCTGCACATCAGCGAGATCCAGCACCCCGGGATCTAGCGTCCCGTCCGGCGATGCATGCCCGCTTCTGGCCCGCGATCACGCGGCGCGCTGCCGCGTCCTCGGTCGCACCCGTAGGTCAACCTACGAGTGCTCCCTGCGTCCTTGCATCGCTTGGTGCTCACGACCCAGAAGCTAGACGGCATCACCGGAAGGGACGCTGATGCACTTCCTCGCCGTGGCGTTCGCGAGCGCCGCGGATGCGGAGGTCGCTCTCGCGGCGACGGCGGCGCTCGACCCCGAGGACGCGGCGGTCGTCGTACGGACCGCGCACGGCCGGATCGAGCTGCACCAGACGAAGGAGCTGTCCGCAGGCGAAGGTGCGGTCGCCGCGGGAGCCGTCGGTCTCGTCGCGGGACTGCTGCTCGGGATTCCGGTCGGCGGCGCGCTCGTCGGGCTGGTCGGCGGCGGCGGCTGGGGCATGCGCGACACCGGCATCCCCGACGACCGGATGCGCGAGCTGGGACGCGACCTCGAGCCGGAGCACGCGGTGCTGTGCGTCCTCGTCGACGACGCCGGGCTCCCGCACGCACGCGAGTCGCTCGCGCCCTACGGCGACGTGGTCGAGGCGGAGCTCGCGCCCGTCGAGCCGTAACGGCGGCGGAAGAGCAGGTACGCGATCCCGCCGATCGGCAGCGGGAGCCAGAACGAGACGAGCCGGTACGCGAGCGTTCCGACAAGCGCCTGCTGGCCGCTGACGCCGGCGAGCACGAGCATTCCGGACAGGCCCGCCTCGACGAAGCCGAGCCCTCCCGGCGTGACCGGGATCATCGCGAGCAATGCCCCCGCGACATACGCGAGCAGGACGAGCGACGGATCCGGCCGCGCGCCGACCGCCGCGAGGCAGCAGATCAGCGCCGCGTAGTCGAAGCCGGCCTTGCCGACCGCGCCGGCGAGCGCGACGTGCCAGCGCTTCCCGAATGTCCGGAGCAGGCGGTCGCGCTGCCGGAGCAGTGAGTTCGGGAGATCGTCGACGCTGTCTCGCTTCGGCGTCCGCTGGAGGATCCAGCGTGCGGCGCGGCCGACGAGCACGAGCGGGACGTCCCACGCGAATGCGAGTGCCGCGACGATCGCCACGGCGACGAAACCGGCGATCCCGATGTACGCAGCCTCGACGAGTCCATGTGGCGCCGCAACGCCGCCGATCACCGCCGGCAGCGCGAGCAGCGGCAGCGCGAGAATCGTCGCCGTCGTCGCGACAGTCGACGCAGCGAGTCCCGCCGCGACGTCACCGGGCCGGATCCCGGCGCGGACGAACATCCGGTAGCCGAGCGCGCCGGCGGTGGCGGCGCCGCCGGGGATGATGCTCCCGGCCGCGCCGCTCGCGAGCTGCACGGTGCCGACGGCGAACCAACTCGTTGCCCGGAGCGCGATCCGCTGCAGCTGCCACAACGAGATGTAGCTCATCGCCTCGAACAGGACGGCCAGCCCCACCCATTCCGGCTTCAGCGTCTTCAGGTCGGGCCACGACGTGAAGATGTCGATCAGCTTCGGCGCGAGCAGATAGAGCGAGAGCCCTCCGACCGCGAGCAGGACGACGCGCCAGACGATCCGCCACGGGCCTTTCGGGCTCTCTGCCATCGACGGCGCAGTGTGCCAGGCAGGGGTGCGCACCACATGCACGCCACCTGGTTCGCCGGCCGCCGGAATGGTCGGATACGACGGATGTCGAGGTTCCGGATCCCGTACGTCGCCGCGGTTGCTGCTGCGGCTGTCGCGCTCGCCGCCGCGGGCTGCGGCAGCTCCAGCAGCAACAACACGACGTCGGCCGAGACCTGGGCGAACGACGTCTGCAGCGCGTTCTCGACGTGGGAGACGTCGATGAAGGGCCTCCAGACGACGGTCACGTCGGGCGGCGTCTCGAAAGACTCGATCAACCAGGCGGCCTCGGACGCGAAGGACGCGACGCAGACGCTCGCGAAGTCGCTGAAGAAGCTCGGCAAGCCGGACACCACGGCCGGCCAGCAGGCGCAGGACGACATGAGCCAGCTCTCGGATCAGCTGGACGCGAGCGCGCAGACGATCGACGACGCGACCAAGAACGTGTCCGGCGCGGCGGGCGTGCTCACTGCGGTCTCGACGGTCAGCGCGACGCTCGTGACGATGGGCAAGGACGTCTCCACGGCGATCACGAACCTGCAGAAGCTCGACCCGAAGGGCGAGCTGGAGACGGCGTTCAAGAACGCCAGTTCCTGCAAGGCGCTGTCCAGCCAGTAGGACCCGCGGCCGCGAGGGGGGCCGATGGAGATCGGAAAGCCGCAGCGGAAGTACACGATCGAGCCGATTCGCGACCCGGTGCCGCAACGGCGGAAAACGCGTGAGGAGCCCGCGAAGCCGCCCGCGCCGACGCCTAGCCGCCGCCGGGACTCCCGCGCGTGAACAGCGCGCCCGACTACATCGAGCCCGTCGTGGGCTGGCGGGTCTGGCGCGTTGCGCCGCTCGACGGCGACGTCGTCCTCCAGAGCGTGTTCGTCAACGCGGTGTGGGAGCCGGGCCGTCCGCTCGAGGCGCGCTGCGAGCACCGGCGGCGCTCGCCGTGGCGGCCGTGGCGGGTCTACCGGAACGACCATCCTGCGCCGGACGAGGAGTGCAGCTGCGGGATCTACGCCGCGTCGGCCCGTTCGGCTGCGCGACGCTACCTCGGCGTGCCTTCGCCGATCAGCGCGGGGATCCGCGTGCTCGGGCGGGTCGCGCTCTGGGGCGACGTCGTCGAGTCGGAGAACGGGTGGCGTGCGTCGTGCGCGTATCCGTCGCTGCTGTACGTGCCGCTCGCCGGAGACCACGCGCGCCGTTCGCTGCGGCGGCGTGCGGTCGTCGACGCGCTCGCAGTCGGCCTCGAGGCGTACGGCGTCCCGGTGGAGCTCGTCGCCGGCGAGTCCGAGACAAGCATCGTGGCGGCGTTCTCATGGTGAGCTTCGCGCCCGCGTTCGCGATGCGGCGCCGGTTCGAGCATGCGCAGCCGCTCACCGTCGGCGTCGAGGAGGAGCTGCTCCTGCTCGACGCGGCGACATTCCTGCCCGTGGACGCAGCCGAGGACGTCCTCGCACTGCTCGACGGAGATTCCCGTTTCAAGCCCGAGCTTCGGTGCGCGCAGCTCGAGCTCGTGACCCCGTCGGCGTCGACGGTCGCCGATGTCGCTCGCGAGCTCGCTGCGGCGCGCCGAATCCTCGCCGACCGTCTGCGCGGATCGATCCGCATCGCGGCGGTCGGCACGCATCCGACCGCGACGACGGTCTCCGCGCTGACGCCGCGGCGGCGGTATCGCGAGATCGGCCGCGAGCTCCGGTGGCTCCTGCGCGCCGGTCTCCCGTGCAGCCTCCACGTGCACGTCGCGGTCGACGGCGCCGATCGTGCGATCGCCGTCTACAACGCGCTCCGCTCGTATCTCCCGGAGATCGCCGCGCTCGGGGCGAACTCGCCGTACTTCGAGGGACGCGACACGGGTCTCGCGTCGACGCGGCTGAAGCTCAGGGACGACGGCCCGCGCTCCGGCATCCCGCCCGCGTTCGCGTCGTGGCAGGAGTACTCGGACTTCGTCGCGTGGGGCGCGCGCGGCGGCGTCATCCCCGATCCGAGCTTCCACTGGTGGGACATGCGCCTGAACGGGATGCAGGGAACGCTCGAGATCCGCGCGGCGGACGCGCAGACGCGCATTGACGACGCCGCGGGCATCGCCGCCGTCTGCCAGACGCTCGTCGCGTCGCTCGTCGACCGGCACGACGCGGGCGACGTTCTGCCCGTGCACGAGACGCACCGGATCGCGGAGAACCGCTGGCGCGCGCTGCGCGACGGGCTGGACGGCGAGCTCGTCGATCTCGACGACGGCAGGGCGAGACCGGCCCGCGACGTGCTCCGCAATCTCGTCGGCGAGCTCGAGCCGTACGCGGCCGCGCTCGGCTGCGAGCGTGAGCTCGCGCACGCGGCCGTGCTCGTGGGCGCGAACGGGGCGGTGCGGCAGCGCGCGATCGTCGCCGCCGTCGGCGTGGACGGCCTGGCAGAGCTGCTCGCCGAGGAGACAGAGGCCTTCGTTCCGACTGAGCCGCCGGTTAGGCTGCACGAGGCACCCGTGCCGGCGCGCGCCGCCGGAGGAAGGATCAGATGACGTCAGCGTTTCGCATCGCCGCAGCAACCGCGTTCGTCGCGCTCGTCGCGGCGGCCCCCGCCGGCGCGCGGCCGACGGCTGCGACGACGAACTTCAACGTGCTCGCCGTCGTCTCGACCGGGTGGAACGTCGAGCTCTCGCAGGATCACGTCGCGCCGACGCTCTACACGCTTCAGCTCCACAACATCGGCTACTACGCGGCGCACTTCACGATCAGCGCCCCCGGCTCGAAGCCGGTGACGGTCGTCGTGAAGCCGAACGGCTGGAGGTTCCCGCGCCTGCACCTTCGCCCGGGGACGCTCTCCGTCAAGGTGACGACGCGGCCCGACGCGCAGTTCGGCGCGTCGATCCCGATTCAGTGACGCGCTAGCTCGCGCTTCGGGATCTCGACGAACCAGTAGTACCCGACGAAGGCGCCGACGGCGCCGAGCCCGCCGAGGACGGCGTAACAGACGATCGTCCAGAACCACTCGATACCGCTCATGCGTCAAGCTTCGCATATGGGATCGACGGACGCACGCCTGACGTGGCTCGGACACAGCACGGTACTCGTGGAGCTCGACGGCATTCGCGTGCTGACGGATCCCGTACTGCGCCGCCGCATCGGCCACCTCCAACGCGATGCTCCCGTTGACGGCGCCGCGCTGGGCCGGCTCGACGTCGTGCTCGTGTCGCACGTCCACTACGACCATCTCGACCTGCGTTCGCTCGAAGCGGTCGACGCCGCGCGCGTCGCGGTTCCGGCCGGCGCGGCGAAGCTGCTGCGCCGCCGTCGCATCGGCGGCGAGATCGTCGAGGTCGCGGAGGGCGACGAGCTCGAAGTGGGGGAGGTCCGCGTGCGCGCGACGCACGCCGTGCACGCCGCCGCGCGCAGGCCGCTTTCGCCCGAGTTGCCGTCGCTCGGTTTCGTCGTCGACGGCTCGCGGCACGTCTACTTCGCCGGCGACACGGATCTCTTCGACGGGATGGCGTCGCTCGCGCCGCAGCTCGACGTTGCGCTGCTGCCGGTCGCCGGCTGGGGGCCGAAGCTGCCGCCCGGCCACATGGATCCGGCCGCCGCGGCCGAAGCCGCGCGGCGACTGCGGCCGCGGATCGCGGTGCCGGTGCACTGGGGCACGTACCGGCCGATCTACCGCCGCACGGCGTACGACCCGGACGCGGCGGCGACATTCGCCGCGCGCGTCCGGGAAGTTGCGCCGGGGATCGAGGTGCGGATCCTCGCCGAAGGCGAGAGCTGCGCCTTCTGAGCGTCCGGCCTACGCGATCGTGGCCTTCTCACGCGGCTCGGCGATTGCCGCGGCCTCGCGCTTCGGCGGGATCACGAGCACCGGGCAAGGCGACGCGTGGAGCAGGGCGCGCGCCACGCTGCCGACAAACGCGGCCTTGAATCCGCCGTACCCGTGCGTCCCCGCGACGATCAGCCCCGCGTCGACGTCGGCCGCGACGTTCGCGATCAGGTTTGCGACGTCGATGCCGCCCGTCACGATCCGCAGCTCCGCGACGTAGCCGTCCGCCTCGAGCCGCGAGACCTGGTGAGCGATCTTGTCGCGCAGGTCGGGTTCGGCTGCGAGCGTCGGCGCGGTGCCGTAGCGGCCGGGAATCAGCTTGTTCGCGTGGACGGCGACGATCTTCGAGTTGTGAACGTCGGCGAGCTCGGTGACGTACTCGAGCGCGCGGTCCGCGAACTCGTACCCGTCGGTCGCCCAGACGATGGTCTCGAACATCTCGGCTCCTTTCCTCGAGGCCTTCAGGATGCCGCCGGCGAGGCCGAACGGCATCCGTCTTGCTCCGCAATGCGGCGCCGGAACTACGGATCCGCCTCCGGAAGGGCGTCCTGTGTATCGTCGCGCCATGTTGTCGCTCGACGAGCTGCGCGCCGAGGTCGAGACCGGGGCGGTGGACACGGTGATCGCCGCGTTCACGGACATGCAGGGCCGCCTGATGGGGAAGCGGCTCCACGCGGAGTTCTTTCTGGACGAGCTCGATTCCGGCCACGAGGTCGAGGGCTGCAACTACCTCCTCGCGCTCGACATGGAGATGGATCCGGTCCCGGGCTACAAGCTCGCGAGCTGGGAGAGCGGCTACGGCGATTTCGGGATGCAGCCGGACATGGACACGCTGCGCCGGATCCCGTGGCACGAGGCGACAGCGCTCGTCATCTGCGACGTCGTCGGCCACGACGGGACGCCGGTCGCGCCGTCGCCGCGGCAGCTGCTGAAGGCGCAGCTCGAGCGCGCGACCGCGCTCGGCTACGAGGTCAAGTTCGGCTCCGAGCTCGAGTTCTTCCTCTTCCGTGAGAGCTACGAGGAGGCGCGCGCGAAGAACTTCCGCGACCTGACGCCGTCGGTGCCGTACATCCTCGACTACCACATCCTCGCAAGCGGCTACGACGAGCCGTTCCTGCGCGAGGTGCGGAACGCGATGCAGGCGGCGGGCATGAAGGTCGAGAGCTCGAAGGGCGAGGCGTGGCCGGGCCAGCACGAGATCAACTTCCGCTACGCCGACGCGCTGAAGGCGGCCGACGACCACGTGATCTACAAGACGGGCCTGAAGGCGCTCGCGTACCAGCACGGGATGTCGGTGACGTTCATGGCGAAGCCGGATCACGAGTGGGTCGGCTCGTCGTGTCACATCCACTCGAGCCTGTGGCATCGCGGCAAGGCCGCGTTCGCCGGCGAGTCCGACGTGTTCAAGCAGTACCTCGCAGGACAGATCGCATGCGCGGCCGAGCTCGCGATCTTCGTCGCGCCGACGATCAACTCGTACAAGCGCTTCGCCGCGGCGAGCTGGGCGCCGACGACGCTCGCGTGGGGGTACGACAACCGGACGTGCGGCTTTCGCATCGTCGGGCACGGCTCGTCGCTGCGCGCGGAGACGCGGATCCCCGGCGCCGACGCGAATCCATATCTCGCGTTCTCCGCGCTGATCGCGTCCGGTCTGCACGGGATCGAGAACGAGCTTCCGCTCGGGCCGGCGTTCGAGGGCAACGCGTACGAGTCCGACGTCGAGCGGTTCCCGGGCGCGCTGCGTGACGCGATCGCCGCGCTCGAGAACGGAACGATGGCGCGCGGCGCGTTCGGCGACGAGGTCGTCGACCACTACCTCAATTACGCGCGAACCGAGCAGCGGCTCTTCGACGGAGTCGTGACCGGGTACGAGCGCGAGCGGCTCTTCGAGCGAGGATGAGCCGGCCGCTCGTCGGCATCACGACGTACGTCGAGCCCGCGAGCTGGGGGCACTGGCAGCTCGACGCGGCGTTGATCCCGTACGACTACGTGCGCGCGGTCGAGCGCGCCGGTGCGCGTGCGCTGTTGATCCCGCCGAGCGTCGACGGGATCGAGGAGACGCTCGACGCGCTCGACGGCATCGTGTTCTCCGGCGGCAACGACGTCGATCCCGAGACGTACGGCGCAGAGGCACACGCCGAGACGAACGGGCTGCGGCCGGAGCGCGACCGCGGCGAGCTCGCGCTGCTCCAGGCGGCGCTCGCGCGCGACATGCCGGTGCTCGCGGTGTGCCGCGGCTTCCAGATCCTGAATGTCGCGCGCGGCGGCGATCTCGAGCAGCACTTGCCGGAGGTCGTCGGGAGCGAGCAGCACCGCGAGGTCAGCGGCACGTTCTCCGAGCACGGCGTGCGGATCGAGGACGACTCGAGGCTCGGCTCGGTGCTCGGCGACGAGCACGCGCCGGTGAAGTCGCACCACCACCAGGGTGTCGGCCGCGTGGGGGAGGGGCTGCGCGAGGTGGCGTGGGCCGACGACGGAACGGTCGAGGCACTCGAGGATCCCGAGCGCCGTTTCGCGGTCGGCGTGCTCTGGCATCCCGAGGCCGGCGACGACGCGCGCTTGTTCGATGCGCTCGTCGCGGAAGCGGACGCCTATAGAAAGGAACGGCGCGCGTGACGATCGTCTTGAACCCGGCGACCGAGGAGCCGCTCGCGGAGCTCGAGTCGGCCGGCGTCGAGGAGACGGACGCGGCGGTCGCGAAGGCGCGCGCGGCGTTCCCCGCGTGGCGCGCGGTCGCGCCCGCGGACAGAGGACGGCTGCTGCGCCGGCTCGCGACGCTCGTCGAGGAGCACCACGAGGAGCTGTCGCGGATCGAGTCGCGCAACGTCGGCAAGCCGATCGCCGGCGCGCGCGGCGAGATCGGAATGGTCGCGCAGGTCTTCCACTTCTACGCCGGCGCGGTCGACAAGTTCCACGGCGAGACGATTCCCGTCGCGGGCGGCGTCGACATGACGTTCCGCGAGCCGCTCGGCGTCGTCGGGCTGATCACGCCCTGGAACTTCCCGCTCAACATCGCGTCGTGGAAGCTCGGGCCGGCGCTCGCGTGCGGCAACACCGTCGTGCTGAAGCCGGCGGAGCTGACGCCGCTGTCGGCGATGCGGCTCGGCGAGCTCGCGCTCGAGGCGGGCCTGCCGGAGGGCGTCGTCAACGTCGTCGTCGGCAAGGGCTCCGTCGTCGGGCAGCGGCTGATCGAGCATCCCGACGTGGCGAAGATCGGCTTCACCGGCTCGACCGAGGTCGGCCAGCAGGTGATGCGCGGCGCCGCGGCGACGATCAAGCGCGTCACGCTGGAGCTCGGCGGCAAGTCGGCGAACGTGATCTTCGCCGACGCGGATCTCGAGCGCGCCGCCGCAGCCGCGCCGTACGCCGTCTTCGACAACGCGGGCCAGGACTGCTGCGCCCGCTCGCGCATCCTCGTCGAGCGCAGCGCGTACGACCGCTTCGCCGAGCTGCTCGTCGCGGCGACGCGCAACGTGAAGGTCGGCGACCCGGAGGACGACGCGACGGAGATGGGCCCGCTCATCTCCGCGGCGCACCGCGAGACCGTCGCGTCATTCGTCGACGGCCCGACGCTGTTCACGGGCGACGCACCCGGCGGCAAAGGGTTCTGGTACCCGTGCACGCTCGTCGAGGCCGGCCCGGACGACCGCATCGCGCGCGAGGAGGTCTTCGGCCCGGTCGCGGCGCTGATCCCGTTCGAGGACGAGGCCGACGCGATCCGGATCGCGAACGACTCCGAGTACGGGCTCTCCGGCTCGATCTGGACGCGCGACGGCGGCCGCGCGCTGCGCGATGGCGCGCGCGATCGACACCGGCGTCCTCTCGATCAACTCGAACTCGTCGGTGCGCGTGTCGACGCCGTTCGGCGGCTTCAAGCAGAGCGGCTTCGGCCGCGAGCTCGGCATGCACGCGCTCGAGGGCTACAGCGAGGTCAAGAACGTCTACTACGCAACGGAGGAATAGATGGCGGGTCGTCTCGACGGCAAGGTCTGCGTGATCACCGGCGCCGGAGGCGGCATGGGCGCCGACGCGGCGGAGCTCTTCACCGAGGAGGGCGCGAAGGTCGTCGTCGCCGACGTCAACGTCGACGCGGCGCAGGAAGTCGCGGCGAAGGTCGGCGGCCTCGCGGTGCAGGTCGACGTCGCCGACGAGGAGTCGGTGCAGGCGATGTACGCCGCGGCGAAGGCGGAGTACGGCGGCATCGACGTCCTCTACAACAACGCAGGCATCTCGCCGGCCGACGACGACTCGGTTCTCACCACGGAGCTCGATGCGTGGGAGCGCGTGCAGGCGATCAACACGCGCGGCGTGTTCCTCTGCTGCAAGCACGGCATCCCGTATCTGCTCGAGCGCGGCGGCGGCTCGGTGATCAACGTCGCGTCGTTCGTGGCGCTCGTCGGTGCGGCGACGTCGCAGATCTCGTACACCGCATCGAAGGGCGCGGTGCTCTCGCTGAGCAAGGAGCTCGGTGTGCAGTTCGCGCGGCAGGGCGTGCGCGTGAACGCGCTCTGTCCCGGACCGGTCGAGACGCCGCTGCTGCTCCGCATCTGGAGCGAGACGCCGGGCGCCGCGGAGCGCCGCCTCGTCCACGTGCCGATGGGCCGGATGGCGAAGCCGCGCGAGATCGTGAACGCAGCGCTGTTCCTCGCGAGCGACGAGTCGAGCTACGTGAACGCCGCGACGTTCCTCGTCGACGGCGGCCTCACCGCGGCATACGTCACGCCGGAGTAGCCGTTCAGAAACCGGGCCTCGTTGCCGATAAAGGCGACGTGGCAGGGCGTGTTCTTCTTCTCGCGGGCGGCGCGCTGGTCGGAATCGCGTGCTTCCTCCCGTGGATCTCGGTTTCGATCAGCCTTTTCGGCGTGAGCGGTACCGGGCATCTGCACGGCACGGACTTCACGTCCGGCAAGGTCGCGCTTGTCCTGGCGTTCGGGTCGGTGCTGCTCGCCGTGATCGACTCTCGCGGCGGCGACGGGAGTCTCAGGCGCTGGGCGATCGGAGCGGCCGTGCTCGGCTCGGCGATCGTCGTCTACAACGCGTGGCACAAGAGCTCGACGTACGCGATCGCGACGTCGAGCACGAGCTTCGCCCACGCGTCGACCGGCCCGGGCCTCTGGGTCGGCCTGCTCGGCGGCGCCGCCGCGATCGCGGCGGCCTTCGTCGGCCGCACGGACTAGCCAGTCCGCTCGACGAGCCAACCGAGGACCGGACGAGCGGGCGGGGATGGCGAAGCCACCACCGACCGCGCAGCACGACGATTCGCCAACATGGATCAAGAAGACACAGCCTGGAGCGGCCGTGAGACCGCGCTCTCGCGACCGCGGAAGTCCGTCTCAGCGTCGGAAACGACTATTCGTTTCCGACAACTTGGACGAGCCAGCGGCGGTCGCGCTCGCGGTCCAGCTCGATGAACAGCACGCGCTGCCACGTCCCGAGCTGAAGCTCGCCGTCGCGCACAGGCACGGACTCGCCGGCGGTGCCGAGCAGCATTGCCATGCAGTGCGAGTGCCCGTTGCCCTGCTCCATGTCCTCGGGGCAGATGTTCTCGGTGCGCCGCTCCCAGTCGTCGTGCGCGTAGTAGCCCTCCGTCGGCACGAGCCGGCGGAGAAGCTCCGCGAAGTCCTCGAGGAAGCCGTTCTCGAACTCGTTGACGCGGACGCAGCAGGTCGTGTGCGGCGAGTACACGCACGCGATTCCCTCCGCGATCCCGCTCTCGCGCACCGCGCCCTGCACCTCGTCGGTGATGTCGGTGACGGTGAGCCCGCCGGCCGTCCGGAGCTGCTTCTCGTGCTGGAAGACCTTCATGGGGCTGCATTCTGCGGCAAAACGGCCGCGGCCGGGGCGGCGACGCGCGTGTCTCAGGAGAACCTGATCCGGCGATAGGCTCCGCCGGCGGGCCCGTAGCTCAGCTGGTTAGAGCAGGGGACTCATAATCCCTTGGTCCCTGGTTCGAATCCAGGCGGGCCCATTCCAGGACGTCGCGCCGCGTGTGGATCACAAGACGGGCGGCCGGCCGGTGAGCTGCTCGTACGCCGCGGGAACGTCCGCAGTCGACGCGAGCACACGGGTGCGCCAGATCTTGTTGTCGCGCAGCACCGTCAGCCAGACGGCCTGGCGGTCGGAGACGCCGCCGTTCGCGGCCATGTGCTGGATCCGCCCGACCATCACGGCCGCGTCGTCGGCGACGTCGTCGATCCTCGAGGCCCTCGGCCGGTGAATTCCCGAGCTGGCGTCACGGAGCGCCTCGCTCAGCCCCTCCTGCCCGCGCGCCGAGTCGCCTTCCAGCAGCAGCATCTCGACCTCCGCTTCGGGATGCGTCATCTGCCGGAGCAGTTCCCAGTCGCCGCGCTCGTATGCATCCATCGCCCTGGAGACGATCTGGGCAGCTGTCTCCGCCCGCTCCGTACTGTCCCCGATCACGCTTCGTTCGCCTCCCGACGAGGTCACCGAGTACAGACTCACTGCCACGACAGTTTCCATTGTGGGGCGCGCGCACGTCAACCGACACGCACGCCACCAATGTTTCGCGAGTCGCAATGCGGGGAACCGTCTACGTCGTGGGAATGCTCCGTGTCTGCCGCTTTCCCGGATGCGAGACGCTGACACTCGGCGCCGCCTGCATCGTGCACGAGGTACAGGCACAGACACGGCCGTCGCTGCCGATCGGTCGCCCATTCCGGCGCGAGTTGAGCCCCGTTCCCATGACGGCTCCGGAAAGCAGCCCGGTTGATCTGGCACATCGCATGTTGACGGAGTGACGCCACGTTTCGACTTCGTCGTGTTGGGAACCAACATGACACGAGTCGAAACACCGATCGGCTCGGTAGCGCCCTCACACACAAACGGGAGGCCCAAGATGTTGTGGATCCTTGTTCTGCTGCTTCTGCTCTTGGCAATCGGCGGCGGCATCGCGATCTCGAAGTTCCTGTTCCTCATCCTCGTCGTCGTCGTGATCGTTGCGCTCGTCGCTGCGATGGGTGGACGCACTGCCAGCTAGCGCGGTCACGGAGGCGAAAGCAAGGGAAATCGATGAGGACGTTCATCAACTCGGTGCGGGGAGATCCCGTGTTCATGCGCCGGCTGAACGGCTGGTTGACGCTGTTCTGGATGGCGATGATCCCCATCTCGTACGAGTTCGGCTGGCTCAAGAGCGTCGTGTTCGTGTCGGCGCTCTCACTCTGGGCGCTCGTGTCGGGTCACTGGTCGACCTGGCAGGCGGCGCGCGTCGAAGTCACCCAGCAACAGGAAGCGGAGGCGCAGCGCGCCGATCCGGTCGAGGAGCGCGTCGTCGACGCGATGATCGAGCGCACCGACGTCGCGAGAGCCACGGAGTAGTCATGGTTGAGCTCCTCTTTGTCACCCGTAAGACCTCGGGCGTCGGTCGCAGGATGGAGTCCGTCGTCGCGAGCCTCCAGTCACGCAATCGAGACCGCGTCGTGATCAGGACTGTCGATGCGGACACGGACGCCGACCTCGTCGCCGAGCTCGGTGTGCGTGAGGTTCCGGCCCTGGTCTTCATGCGGGCTGACCACGGCGTGCTGACGCTGGAAGGCAAGGCGACCCTCGAGGAGCTCGAGCGAGCACTCGAGTCGTGCAGCTGAACGGAAGCACGCGAGCCGTTTGGAATCGTCGGGTTGCGGGTACACCCGCTCGTATGACCGCAGCGCTAGCATCGCGGCCGGTGAGCGAAACGCTTGCGATGATCGCCATTCCGACCGACGAATATGTCGGAGTGGCACGCCTCGTCGCTGCCGGCGTGGCGTCCCGCCTGGATCTCGACTTCGCGCACGTCGACGACCTTCAACTGGCGACGGAGACACTTGTCCGCGTGGTTCTCGGCTCCGGCAGCACCCCGGCCAGGGTGAGCGTCGAGACCGACGAAGCTGCCCTCTACGTCGTCGTCGGGCCCGCATCTCCGGATGTGCTCCAGCGCCGCCTGCGGGATGCGGGCGAGCTCCGGACGGTGCTCGAGCGTCTCGTGGACGGCGTCGTCGAGCGCACCGTTCCCGACCGGTCGATCGTGCTCCGCGTCGATCTTCCGGCCCGATGAGTGCGAGCGACACCGTGACCATGTCGAGCGACACCGAGCGCCGAGCCCTCCTGCGGGCGTATCGCGAAGAGGGCGACCTTGCCGCACGCGACCAGCTTGTCGCGGAACTGCTGCCGTTTGCGCGTTCGCTGGCCCGCCGCTACGCCGGCAAGGGCGAGGAGCTCGAAGACCTCGTGCAAGTGGCCGCGGTGGGCCTCGTCAAGGCAATTGACAAGTTCGACCTCGAACGCGACGTGAGAATGGTGGCGTACATCTTTCCGACAGTCGTCGGAGAGCTAAAACGACACTTCCGCGATCGCGCCTGGGCCGTCAGCGTCCCCCGGCGACTGAAAGAGCTCAATCAGCTGCTGTCGCGGCACCTCGAGGAGCTGACGAGGACGCTGGGACGATCGCCCACGATCGCGGAGCTCGCACAGGCGAGCGGCCTCGAAGAAGAGGAAGTCCTCGAGGCGCTCGAGGCCGGACGCGCGTACTCGGCCCGATCTCTGTCCGGCGGGTTCGACGACGACGAGTTCGACCTCGAGCCGATCGACACACTGAGCACGGAGGAAGAGGGCTATGACGTGAGCGAGAACCGCGCGGTCCTCGCGGCGGGTTTCCAGGCGCTCGACGAGCGCGAGCGCACGATCCTCCATCTCCGCTTCTACGAAGGTCTCACGCAGTCGCAGGTTGCCGTCGAGCTCGGGATCTCCCAGATGCACGTATCCCGGTTGATCCGAAAGGCGCTTGCCACGCTGGAAGCCGAGATCGAGGAGGTCGCATGAGCGAAACGTCCACCGTCGAGCTCCGCATCGCAGCGCGCCCGGAGAACGTGGCGCTCGCGCGCCTCGCACTGGTCGGCGTCGCCTCTGTCGCCGGAGCATCTCGTGAGGAGACGGCCGACCTCAAGCTCGCCGTGTCCGAGATCTGCACGAACGCCGTCGTGCATGCGTACGCCGGCGCGCAGGAGGACGGTGGCGTCGTCCTGCGCTACTCGGTCGGTGACGGCGTCGTGACCGTGGAGGTCGAGGATGCCGGCGCAGGCTTCGACGCGCAGATCGAGCCCGACCCCGTGACCAGCCCGAGGGACGGAACACTCGGCCTCTCGATCGCGCGCTCGGTGAGCGACGACTTCCTGATCGAGTCGGGCGACAGCGGAACGCGCGTCGTGTTCTCGAAGAACCTCTCGCGCAGCTGAACGTGTCAGGCGGTTCTTGCGCTGCCGCTCGTCGCGCGGAGATGCTCAAGGCCCTCGTCCGCGGTCGGGAAGATCGCGAAGACGCGGTCGAGCAGCGTGATCTCGAAGATTCTGCAGATGTTCGCGTCGGCGCAGGCGATCGCGACCTCGCCGCCGATCGGCCGGAGGCGCCGAACGGCGCCCATGAGGATGCCGAGCGTCGTCGAGTCGATGAACGTCGCCCGCGAGAGATCGACGAGGACGTAGCTCGCCCCGGCCTCGATCGCGGCATTCAGCGCTTGCTTGAGCTCAGGTCCCGTGTAGATGTCGGCCTCGCCGACCACAGCGACACCGGCGACACCGTCGCCGAGGCTTGTCGTCGATACCTGGAATTCCGCGCTCACAGAGTCTCGGCCACGTGAATACCCGTTTCGCTCTCGTTCAAACCTCGGTCCTCGTCGTCCGCGAGCACGACGGTCACTGCCGTCCCGAGCGGGCCGCTCTCGATGCTCCACCAGGATGCGAGCGCGTCGATGATCTCGAATCCCCGGCCGCCCGTGGGATCGCGCCTACGCAGGCGCTTCAGCGTCAGCGGGCTGCCCGTGTTGTGCACGCGAATTCGCCTGACGCTCGCTTCGATGTCGATCTCGAGCACGATGGGCTCGCCCGGCTTGCCGTGGAGCAGCGCGTTGCTCACGAGCTCGGCCGCGACGAGGCGCGTGAAGAACGCGATCTCGCCCTCGGCCGTCGGGCCGAGAACCGCGTCGACGGCGTGGCGCGCGAGTCGCGGCGCCTCGGTCGTCGGGGGCAGCTCGGCGTGCAGCGACGCCCGAGCGGAGCGATTGTGAGCGGCGGAGGCTCGCGCACCGAGCCGGATCTGCGTCTGGATCTCCCGGAGAAGTTTGACCTCGTCCGGCCCGTAGAGGCGCTGACCCTGAGATCCCCGGCGAGGAATGACGAGGCCGTACCGGCGCTCCCAGCTGCGGAGCGTGCTCGGCGAGACGCCGATCTCCCGGGCAACGGCACCGATCTCGAGCGCGGGTGCGTGTGTGTCGGCTGCAGGCATGGGGATGCCCCGCTAGGCCGGCTCCCGCGTCGCCGTCAGCTCTGCAACGAGTCCGGCATCGCCGGTCTTCTCGACGATCTCATGGGCGCCGTTGCGGACTACGACGCGCTCGATTCGAGGATCGGCGTGACCCCTGACGACGATGAACATCCGAGCTCTCGACCGCACGAGCTCATATTCGCCGACCGAAAGAGAGATGCGCTCGGTGCACTCTTCCTGTGAGCACTCGCAGACGATCAGCAGCTCCGTGTTGCTGTCGCCGTTGCGTTCGAGCACCCGATCCTCGAGTCGCTCGTTGAGCACTCGGAATGCGGATTCGTTCTCGCCGCGGCGGGCGGCACTTTCGGCTCACGGGCGACTCACCTATCCTTCCGGCCACGATTGGCCTTTCGGAGTGAGGGTTCCCGACATGCTGAAGCGGAAAACATCGAAACCGCAAGTCTCGGAGGGCGGGGAGGAGCGCGATGACGCGCTCGAGCAGTACGGAACCTCGGCCGCCCGCTTCCGCCGGAACCTGATCATTGCCGCGGTCGTCGCCGTCGCAGCCGTGATCGCGGTCTCGGCGGGGCTTGCGTACCGCCAGTACCGCGAGGCACAACGCGCGTCGCTCAGCAATCTCGGCTCACGCGCCGTCGTCGCGGCAGGCGTGGTCAACGCGGCCTTCGCGGGCGATCTGGCCGCGCTTCAGACGATGGCGCTGTCGCCGGCGTTCGTCGATCAGGACGTCCCGCGGATGACGGCGTACCTCGGCAGCGTCCACCGCGCGAACGGTCGGCTGTTCAACGGCGGCATGGCGTGGATCGATTCGAACGGGATCGTTCGGATCAGCACGACGAAGCAGACGAGCTCGGCGCCGATCGACGTCAGCGACCGGGTCTACTTCCAACGTGTCCTCGCCACGGGGCGGCCGTTCGTCAGCGGCGGCCTGATCGGGCGCTCGATCGGGGCGCCGGTCGTCGTCGTCGCCGTGCCGACACGCAGTCCCGGCGGTCGGGTGTCCGGCGTCCTCGTCGGCAGCATCAGGCTCTCGACCGGGAACACGAAGCGCAATGCGCTCGACCTCGGATATGCGGGCCTCGAGATGGTCGACCGCAACGGCAACGAGATCCTGTCGGGACTCAGGCCGGTCGCGAATTCTGCCCTGCTTGCTCAGATGCGACGGACGCCCACGGCTGTCGTCACCGGGCGCGGCCTCTCCGGCCGCCGCGGCGACGTCGTTGCGTTTGCGCCTGCCGCGGTGCCGGCGTGGAGCATCGTGATCGACAGGCCGCGGTCCGACGTCGACGCCGCGGCGCGTCACTCGCTCTTCCTCCAGCTCGGTTCGGTCGGAGCGGTCGCGCTCGTCGTGTTCGCAATGGTGGCGTTCGTCGTGATGCGGTCGCGTCGCGACCACCGGCTGCAGGAGAGCCGTGCACGCGCATGGACCGATCTGACCCGCGCTCTTGCAGCTGCGGTGACGCCGGAGGAGGTTGCGCTCGCTGTGATCAGCTCGCTCAAGACGGCGTTCCCCAAAGCGATGGTCGTGGTGGTCGTCGACGACATCGACGGCCGCCGCGAAAAGTACGTTGCCGACCGGCTCGCGTGGCGCATCGTCCTCGCGAAGTCGCAGGTTATGGACGAGATCGCGTCTTTCGCAACGTCGCGGCGGCAGAGCATCGCGCTCGACCAGACGCCTGCGATCAAGGCCGCCTTCGCGTCGTCGGGCCGCCGGTTGCGCCAGCTGCACTGCCTTCCCATGCACGACGCGAGCGGCCGCGTGATCGGAGGCGTCGCGCTCCTGCGCGGTGTGGACGAGCCGCTCGACCGGGCCGAGTGGGCGTTGTTCGACTCGATCGTCCTCCAGGGCGCGCAAGCGTTCGAGCGCTCACGCCGCTCGGCGCACGACCACGGTCTGGCTCTGCGCCTCCAGCGCAGCCTCCTGCCGGAAGCACTTCCGGACGTGCCCGGGATGCTGCTTGCCGGTCACTACCGAGCCGGCTCCGAAGGGCTCGAGGTCGGCGGCGACTGGTATGACGCGGTGCGCCGCCGTGACGGGATCGTTCTCCTCTGCGTCGGGGACGTCGTCGGCCGCGGCGTCGTTGCGGCGATGCTGATGGGGCGCCTTCGCGACGCCTTCCGCGCGCACGCGTACGAGTCGTCGTCACCGGCGGAGATCATCCGGAGAATGCGCCAGCACGTCATGGACGAGGACGTGATGATCACGCTGGCGTGCGTTGCGCTCGATCCGTATTCCAGCGCGCTGGCGTATTCGATCGCCGGTCATCCACCGCCGCTCCTCGTCGACGACGCCGGAACCGTGACCCGGCTCGAGGGCGCGGCGTCGCCGCCGCTCGGCGTCACCGATGTCGCATCCGTCCGCGAGGAGCAGCGCACAATCGACGGACCGGCCACGATCGTGCTCTACACCGACGGGCTCGTCGAGCGGCGAGGCCAGAGCATCGATCGCGGTATCGACGTTCTCGGCGAGGTCGTCGCGGCGGATCCGCTGAAGCCGATCGTGGAGACGATCGCCGGGGTGGCCGACGTGCTCGGCGCGGGGACCGACGATGTCGCGCTCCTCGTCGTCCGCGTCACCGGTGAGCCTGTCGCCTTCGAGATCGAGCTCTTGGCCGGCCCCGGCGAGCTTTCGGCTTTCAGGCGGCGACTCCAGGCCTGGCTCGCGAGCCGGTCGATCGACAGCGCCGCGGCCGGCGAGATCGTCTTGGCCGTCAGCGAAGCCTGCAACAACGCGATCGAGCACGGATACGGCGACGGCGTCGGGTCGGTCTGGGTTCGCGTCGACGACGACGGAGAGACGCTCCGCGCGTCGGTGCGCGATCGCGGACGCTGGCGTGAAGGACCGAGCGGTGCCGACCGCGGGCGTGGCATCGCGATCATGGAAGCGGTGATGGATACGGCCACCATCGAGACGACGGCCGAGGGCACCGAGGTCGTGCTGGAGCGGCGACGCCGCAGCGCCGACACCGCTCCGGCCGGTTTGACCGCCGGCGATTCGCGCTAGAGTCAACACCCACGACAACCTGTGCAGCGGTTGTTCAGCATCGGGGTGGAGGGGTTATGACTGACACGGAGGGAACCTTCGGGATCCAGCCCTCGTCGGCGGGTGCTTCTGCGGTGCTCACGGTCACCGGCGAGGTCGATATGACCACCGCGCCCGAGCTGCTCCGGTCGATCGAGCTTGTCTCGGATCGAAGCGATCGGGTCGTCGTCGACCTGTCGGCCGTCACGTTTCTCGACTCGTCAGGCCTCAACGCGCTGCTCACGGGCCAGCGCGTGCTGGAAGGGCGCGGGATCGGTCTGCGCGTCGTGACGCCGGAGGACAACCCGGTGAGGCGTGTGTTCGAGATCACGCAGCTCACCGGGTCGCTCTCCGTCGTGCCGTCCGTCCAGGCCGCTCTGGCCTGACCGGGTCTCAGAAGTTCGTCGTCCGCTCTTCGGTGACGCGCGTGCCGGTGCGACCGTCGGCAACCGTGCGCCGCCGGCTGAAATAGCCGGGCCCGGCCCACGACGACCAGAACACGAGCGAAAGCGTCATCCCGACGAGCCCGAGGATGAACAGCACCCAACCCACCGCGTGGACGTTCACCGAGGTGGACGAGACGTTGACCGCCCAGATGAGAATCGCGCCGGCGGCCGTCATGACGAGACCGATGCCGAATCCCATCTCTACCACCACGTCCCGCGCGAGCGACCGTTCGCGGCTCCGAAGAAGGCGCTGATCACCCAGAGGAGAACAGCGATCACGGCCACGATGAACAGCCAGTGCACCGTGAAGCCCACGCCGAAGGCGATGATCGCCAGCAGCGCGAGGAGTACGAGTATCAGCATGAGTTGCTCCTTTCGTTCGAGTGTCGGATGAAGACGCGCACTACGGAGCCGTGCGAAGCGTCGGCTCGGGGTCCCGCTCCTGCACGGGCGCCGTCGCCGGTTCGTCGTCGACGGTGGTGACCGATGCGCGGCTGCGCCGGGCGAGGCCGGTCGCCGTTGCGATGACGAGGCTCGCTCCGAAGGCGAGAACGCTGACGTGGACGCCGAGATCGCCGACGACTCCGCCGATTCCGAGATCGTGAGACCAGTTCGTCACGTGTCCGCCCGTCGGCTGATTTGCAATCGCGATCCAGACCGTGACGAGCAGCGAAACGAGCGCGACGATCGGGTTCGCCGCCTGCGCTGCGTGGGCACGCAACGCAACGCCGACAATCAACCCAGCGGCCGCGATGAGCCCGAGCGCGATCCAGTAGTCGTGTGACGTCGGCCCGTCGAACCGGCCGGCGAACCAGATCAGAGCCCCTGCGGCCGAGACTGCGACCGCCATCGTCATTGCCTTCGTCGGCGTGTTCATCTGCCTCACCTCCGTTGTGCGGTACGCAGCACCTGTTCCCAATGGAGGAGGGACGAAACCTCGCCTCACACGTCCGTGACATTCGCCGAACCAAAGCTTGATGTGTGCTCGTCGTCGAGATCGGGAACGACTTGCGGCGTACGGGGTCCGACTCGAAATCGAAAGGGGAACACGATGAAGAGGTTCACATGGATCGGAATCGCAGTCGTCGTCGCATGCGTGACCGCGGCGCTTGCCACCGCGGCTACCTCGGCGACTGCGCCCGTGAACACCGCCGCACCGACGGTCAGCGGCCAGGCGTACGTCGGCAAGACGCTGACGACGTCGAAGGGAAGCTGGCTCAACGGCCCGACGTCGTACAAGTACGCCTGGGCGCGTTGCGACGGCAACGGCAACGGCTGTGCGCAGATCTCCGGCGCGACGTCAGCGTCGTATGTCGCGACGTCCTCCGACCAGGGGCACACCCTCGAGTCGTCGGTGACGGCGAGCAACTCCGCAGGATCCGCCGGGCCGGTGAACTCGAAGCCCACCGCGGCGATCAGTCCGGCAGCGAAGCCCGTGAACTCGACGCGGCCGACCATCATCGGCAAGCCGGTCGTCGGTCAGCAGCTCGTCGCCCAGCCGGGTGCCTACACGGGCGGCACGGTCAGCGGGTACGGGTATCAGTGGGAACGCTGTGACGCCGGCACGCTCACGTGCTCGTCGATTTCGGGTGCGAACCGGCAGGACTACCAGGTCGCGACCGGGGACCTCGCTTCCCGGCTCCGTGTTCAGGTCACCGCGTCGAACCCGTTCGGCCACGTGACGACTCCGTCGAACGCCACCGACGTCGTCGTCAACCAGGTTGTCGTCGTGACGCCGACAATCCATCTCTCGAAGTCGGCCACGGTCTGCTGTCAGGCTCTTCACCTCACCGGCAGCATCACCCCCGCGCACGCAGGCGAGAAGATCACCGTGCTCGGACGCGAGTTCGACGCCCTCGCGATGGCACCGGTGACCTCGGCTACGACCGACGCGTCCGGCAACTGGTCGGCGATCGTCACCCCGATGATCGCCACGACGTACACGGCACAGACCGAAACGGCGACCAGCGCCGCCGCCAGCGTCTCCGTGCACCCGCGCGTCGGTTTCGGTGTTCACGGCAACACGTTCACCGCGAAGGTGACTGCTCGCGACAGCTTCGCCGGCCGGATCGCGTATCTCCAGCGGCGAATCGCCTCGGGCGCGTGGAAGCCGATCAAGCTGGTCGTCATCAACCAGCACTCGGTTGCCAAGTTCCGCATGCCGCTCAAGCGCGGCCACACCTACTCGCTGCGCATCTTCCTGACCAAGTCGCAGGCGGGCGGCGGCTATCTCAGCGGCACGAGCATCGTCCAGCGCGTCGGCGGTACACGCTGACTCGACGCTCGCGGGGCGGGAGCCTGGTCAGCGCTCCCGCCCCGCGAGAACTCGCGCGTCAGCCGCGGCGGTGCTTTCGGCTGTCGACCGCGCGCTGGAGCTGCGCCTTGTTCATCTTCGAGCGGCCCGGCACGTTCATGTGGCGCGCCTCGGCATACAGCTGCTCGACCGTCCGGCCCTTCGTGCGTTTCGTGCCGGAGCGCAATCCGCCGCGGCGACCCGACGAGATGTCCTGCGTCGAGGTCGCTGAGCTCGTGCGGGACTCGCCTGCACGTGCGCGTTCCTTCTGAACTGTGCGCGCCGCGATCTCCTCGGCCGTCCGCTCGGAGACGCCGCGCTTACGCTCACTCTCCTTGATGTGCTCGTACTGCCGGGCGCGCTTCGTTCCCTTCTTGATCCCACGGGGCGGCATCGTCGGCCTCCTTTGCTCGTCGGTTCGGTTCAGCTCGCCCGCTCGCGCGCGGCGTGAGCACGCGGCAGCCAACGTTCAAACGACAGTCCGTGCACGTCGATTGTCCGGGACCAGCGGAGCAACAGCTCGGCGTAGATCCGATCGTGTTGGGCGGCGGACAGCCGGCGCGGCGTGCGGCGAGCCATTGGCTTCCGGCTACCCGCTTCGCAGCGCGCCAAACCGGCGTGTTTGCAGGCGCTCCGATCCGGGGATAGATCGCACGCAGGCGATGTTCCGAACGAGGAGGGAGTGCCGTGGTACGGATCGACGTGGCCGACGCCGGACGGGCGAAGGAACTGGTCCGCGTCCTCGTGACGCGCGTGGGTGCGGATCCCGTGTCGCTCGATCCGCAGACCGGCGCGGTTTGGGTGACTCAGACCAGCGATGCCGAGCTTGCCGTCACACTCGGCGCGGTCGATGCCTGGCTCGAGGAGGCGGATGTCGCGGTGATCAGCTTCTCGAGCGAGGTGCGCACCTTCACGATGAAGGGCTCTGCGGCATGAGCCCGCCGGCTCGCGCAAGGATCCTCGTCGTCGTGACGGCCGACATCGATGCCGGCGCCCTGACGGGGCTACCCGATCTCTCAGATGAGGACGTTCGCGTTGTGGCGCCGCTCGCGCAGCTTTCCCACGCTCAATGGCTGGCGAACGACGATCGCGAGGAACGCGACGCCGCCGTCGAGCGCGCGCATCGGGTCGCCGGAGCGGTCGCGCCGGAGGCGGATCGTGCCGTCGGCGACGACGACGTCCTGCTTGCGATCAAGGACGAGCTCCGTACCTTCGACGCCGACGAGATCTGGCTCGTCATGTCGAAGGAATCCGAGGCGAACTGGCTCGAGACAGGTGTTCACGGGGCCGCGCTTGCGGAGTTCGACGTACCCGTGGTGCGCGTCGTCGCCTAGTGCGCGCGGCCGCCGCGCGCATGGCGGATGCGGGCGCGGCGGGGGTCGAGCTGGGTGAGGAACGTGACGTTTACGGCGCGCGGGTCGCCGTCGGTGTCCTCGCGCTCGAAGCTGACGGCCTTGCCCTTGCAACGCGGCTCGGGCTGCTGGTCGGGGAGAAACCCCGTCTGGGCGACGTAGAGCCGTTCATCCTCTTCGGTCCGGATGAATCCGTAGCCCTTGTCGACGTTGAACCAGATCATCGTGCCTTCCATCGTCTCCCAGTCTCGCACAGGAGCGGCCTGTCCGCCTGCCTGCTACCCTTTGACGACCATCTGAGCGAGTACCGGACGCGCCGAAAGTGCCTCCTC
Organism: uncultured Actinomycetes bacterium; assembly: GCA_963718385.1. Lineage (GTDB taxonomy): Bacteria > Actinomycetota > Thermoleophilia > Gaiellales > Gaiellaceae > Palsa-739. The sequence goes on along the minus strand of CAVQZE010000003.1, from coordinate 510,678 downwards.
TGCCCGTTCCTGAGCAGCAAGAGGAGGTGTTTTTAATATGGCAACTGGAACCGTCAAGTGGTTCAACGCCGACAAGGGTTATGGGTTCATCACCCCGGACGACGGCGGCAAGGACCTGTTCGTTCATCACAGCGCGATCGTTGGTGAGGGTTACAAGACTCTCGCGGAGAACGCGAAGGTGCAGTTCGAGGCCGCCGAGGGAGCTAAGGGTCCCGAGGCGAAGAACGTCGCACTCGCGTCCGCCTAGGCGCGCTTCGGCAGCTGCCGCGCCTTCGGGCCGGCAGCTGCCGCTCTTTCCATCATCCCGAGGAGGGAAATGGCTACAAAGAGACCGCAAACAGTGGCGAAGCGGGAACGCGAGATGGCAGTCAAGGAAAAGCGCGACCGCAAGCGCACGAGAAAGGCAGAGGCCGCCGCATTGCGCGAGGCAGGCCCGGCTCCGGAAATTGCCGACGTCGCAGACGTCGTGGACACCGGAGATGAGACGTCATGACGTCCCGCGCAAGTGAAGAGAAAGTCGAGCTCGAAGGCCACGTCGTCGAGTCCTACCGCTCCGGGATGCACCGGATTGCGCTCGACAACGGCCACGAAACGCTGGGCTACACGTCCGGCAAGATGCGCCGCTACCGCATCCGGATCAATCCGGGCGACCGGGTCAAGGTCGAAGTGTCGGCCTACGATCTGACGCGCGGCCGCATCGTCTTCCGCGAGCGCTGAATCCGTTCGATCTTGAGCGACGGCCCGCGCCGTCGCTCGATCGAGGGATTCTCGAGGCCGGTCACCCTTCGGGGGGATGCCTCGCACTCCGGCCTACCTAGGGTTCGCCACGGAGCCGAACGTTGGGCTCATGCGGAACTGCGGCAACTGCGGCCTGCGCGTACGGGCGCAGAAAGGAAAATCGTCTATGAAGCCAAGCTCGAGTAGCGGAGGCAGTAGGGCCAACGCGCTCTGGGGCAGAGGAGGCCGGCAGGGTTCCCGCGGGCGGGTTCCGTTCGCCGGAACCGTTGTTGCTCTCGCGGCCACGGCAGCGCTCGCGTTGCCGGCAGCCGGTGTCGCGGCGGCGTCTCCCGCTCCCGGTGCGCCGGGTGCGGTCTCGGCGTTCACCGACGCGTTCGGCGGCGTCAGTCAGCTGACAGCCCCGAGTCTGCCGCGTTTCGGCGGCGCAAGTGGAACGCTGGTGCCGTCGAGCCTGATGACGCGGGTGCAGTCGCATCCCGGTCAGGTCTTCCACGTGATCGTCACGGGGAAGGGCACCTCCACCAACGCCCAGCTCGCGAAGGCCGTTAACAGCCTCGGAACGTCAGGGCGTCAGTTCAAGTCGATCACCGGCGTCACCGCGACGATCACCGGTGCCGACCTGCAGACGCTCGCCAAGCAGTACCCCAAGCTCGTCCAGGCGATCACGCTCGACCGGGTCGTCAAGACGGCGGACTACCAGAACGGACAGATGTGGAGTTCCTCCGCAGACGTCACCCCGCTCTGGCCCGTCGTCAACCGGCGCACTGGTCTCATCGCGGTGCCTGCAGCGCAGGCGCCGACGATCGCGTTCATCGACAGCGGTGTTAACGCCGCTGACACCGCGGACTTCGGGTCGCGTGTCGTTGCCACAGCGGACTTCTGCTCGCTGTGCACCGACGGCCCGACCGGGACCGACCTCGAGGGTCACGGCACGATGGTCGCCGGGATCGCGGCAGGCTCGAGCTCCAGGTACCCCGGAGTCGCGCAGAACGCGCCGATCGTGAGCATCCGCGTCGCGGATGCGAACGGCGAGTCGATGGAGAGCGACGTAATCGCTGCGTGCGGCTGGATCGCAGCCAACGCGAAGCAGTACGGCATCAAGGTGGTCAACATCTCGATGGCAGGCTCGTCGCCGACGAGCTTCCGCGCCGACCCGCTCGACCAGGCGGTCGAGCAGCTCTGGTTCCAGGGCATCACGGTCGTCGCGGCAGCCGGCAACTTCGGAACGGGAAGCGCAGTCGACATGTCGGCGGCTCCCGGCAACGATCCGTTCATCATCACGGTGGGCGCGCTTGACCAGAACGGCACGTCCACTCCGGCGGACGACACCGTTGCTCCGTGGTCGGCGTTCGGCTACACGGGCGACGGTTTCTCGAAGCCGGACATCTCGGCTCCGGGCCGTTACCTGATCATGCCGGTGCCGATGGGGTCGTCGATCCCGACGACGGTGCCGACGCGCGTTATCGCTCCCGGCTACATGTGGATGTCGGGGACCTCGTTCTCGGCCCCGGTAGTCGCGGGAGCGGCAGCTCAGATCCTCGCCCTGCATCCTCGCTGGACGCCGGATCAGGTGAAGGGCGCGCTGATGTTGACCGCGAACTACCTCCCCCTCGCCAGCGGGCAGACCGCGGGCGTCGGCGAGGTCGATGCGGCGGCGGCGGCGAACGTGACTCGCTCCGCCGAACCCGAACGTTGCTCTCGACGCGTTCGTCACGACGAGCGCGACGACCGGCACCCCGGTGTTCGACCAGGCGGCTTGGTCCAGCGCTGTTGCGTCGAATGCGGCATGGGCAAGCGCGGCGTGGAGCTCGGCGGCATGGGCGAGCGCGGCGTGGAGCTCGGCGGCATGGGCGAGCGCGGCATGGAGCTCGGCAGCATGGAGCTCCAGCGTCAACGCGGCCATGTCGAGCCTCGCGACCTACACCGAGGCGACGTACTCACCGTAAGCACGATCGTGTTGACAAAGAGCACTTCCCAGTGGCGGCCTTGCGGCCGCCACTGGGCCCTTTTGGGCATTCAGTGAACGGCGCCTCGCGCCGATAACAGCGACGGGAGCGGCACTCCCCCAACTCATGAAATTGCGGCTCTTCACTTCCAGACAGACTCCACTTCCGCGGCTCGTCGGCACAGTCGTCGCCGCCGCGTGTCTGCTCGCGTTCGGGTCGTCGGGCGCAAGGGCAAGCGTCAGCGACTACCCGACGCTCTATCTGTCGGGTGTGACGTCGAGTCTGCTCCCTGGGAGCTACACGCTGGTGACGTCGGCCGGGCCTGGAACGCCGTCCGCCACCCCGACCGTCACGGACTACATCGACGGCCTGTGGCTCGACGGGCTCTGGGACTGCCTCAACTACAACTGGGTCTACACGGAGGTCGACGCGACTGGCGGGGAGACGCCGCCAAGTCCGCCGGTGAACTTCTTCTCCCCCACACAGTGGGCCGAGATCGGCAACCTGCCGACGGGCGTCACCGTGCGTCTCTACCGGCAGTGCGACAACAGCGCGTACACGCGGGTCGCGGAGCTGCCGAACAACAGCTCGTCTATCTACGACGACACGATGAGCGACTCGACCGCTGCGGCCCAGCCGGTGCTCCCGCGGGCGCAGAACAGGATTCCTCTCGGGACGACCGGCTACCAGACGTTCGCGCCGGGCGGCTATGCGGACACGTCACTGGACTCGGCCCTCGATCCCGGCCCTTACGCGACTCCGAACGGCAAGGGCTGGATCGTCGACGGGAGCGGAGGCGTCAGCTTCCCGACCGGGACCTGGACGTTCAAAGCGAACGTCCAGCAGAGCGGCGCCAACGGCACCGCGCACCTCGCCGTCGGCATGTGGAAGGTGACGGTCTCCGGGAACGCGATCACGAGCTCGACGATGCTGCTCGACCCGACCGGCGCCGGCGAGAACTCGACGAACTTCGTCTCGGGGGCTTCGATCACGCATGCCGTTACGATCAACGGCTTCTCGCTCGCTCCGAACGAGCATCTCTACGTTCAGTACTGGCGGCATCAGACGGTCGCGATGGCGTCGGGCGGCTCTGCCAGCACGGTCGCGACGATGCTCGTGTACGACGGAACAGCGCAGATCACACATCCGGCCGCTGACGGCCCGCCGAATCTCCCGACACTCAACGCACCGGCGAACGCCTCACGGGCGAACAACCCGGCGCCGCTGCTCTCGGCCAACTACGCCGACCCCGAGTCTGACAACGGGACGCTGTCGTTCCAGCTCTGCTCCGACGCGGCCTGTTCGAGCGTGCTCCAGTCGAATACGACATCGAGCATCGCGAGCGGGGCGAACGGGACGTGGACGCCGGCCGCGCTTCTTTCCGGGACGTACTACTGGCGTGCCCAGTCGACCGACTCGACCTCGAACGCCTCCGGATGGTCGGCCACGCGGAGCTTCGTCGTCGACCTCAGTCGCGCCCGGTGCGCCGACCCTCAACTCGCCGGCGGTCGGAGCGCGTGTCGCAAGCCCGGCGTTGAACGCGACGTTCGTCGACTCCGATCCGACCGACAGCGGAACGCTCGACTTCCAGCTCTGCTCGGCCGCGTCGTGCGCGAGCGTCCTCCAGAGCACGACGTCGGCGACGGTCACCGGCGGCACCGCAGTTGGCTGGACGCCAGCCGGTCTTGTGAGCGGTACAACGTACTACTGGCGCGTCCGGGCAACCGACGTGGCCGGGAATCCGACGGCGTGGACGCCGACGCCGGCCCAGAGCTTCGTCTACGACACGAACCCACCGGCCGCTCCCACACTCACGAGCCCGGCGAACGGCGGCTCGGTCCCCTCGACGCCGACGCTCAAGGCGACGTTCTCGAGCAACGGAGATGTCGGTGACACCGGGACGATCGCGTTCCGCATCACGTCCGACAGCGCGTGCACGACGGTCGTCGCCGCTGGATCGAGCGCAAGCGCCCTCGCCAACGGCGCAACCGGTTCGTGGACGCCCCCCGGGCTAGCCCTCGGCTCGTACTACTGGTGCGCGCAGGCACAGGATGGCAGCAGGCAACACCTCTGCATGGTCGAGCGCGTCACAGTTCACCGAGGCTGCCCCGCCGTCGCCGCCTCCCTCCTCGGGTTCGGGCGGCGGTTCCAGCTCGCCGCCGCCTACCCAGCCTCCGCCCGTCGATAAGACTCCGCCCGCCCCCGCGTCGGCGCTTTCGCCGGCCGGCTCTGCAGTCAAACGGAAGATTCGGCTCCGCGCGGCGTTCCCAGCATCCGATCCGGGACACGGCGGCACTCTGGAGTTCCAGGTTTGTGTCGACGCGGCGTGCAAGACCGTCGTCACGGGCGGCTCGTCCGGCGTTGTCGCGCCCGGCATCGCCGCGACGTGGTCGCCGACGGCCACTCTCCGCGACGGCACATTCTTCTGGCGTGTTCGCGCCGTCGACCTCGCCGGCAACGCGTCGTCCTGGTCGATCCCGCGGCGTCTGATCCTCGACGGCACGCCTCCCGGGCGGCCGCAGCACTTTCGCGCCGCGATCAAGGGTAAGACGCTCACGCTGCGGTGGAAGCCCCCGCTCGACGCGCGGGCAGTGCGCGGATACGCCTTGCTCGTCGACGGCCGTCGCACGCGGAAGCTCAAGCCGACTCTCCGGAGCGTCCGGATCCGTCTAAGGCCGAGCGACGACCGGACATTCGCGCTCGCGTCGTTCGACGCTGCGGGGAACGTCAGCGCCTCGACGCCAGCCGCTCCCTGTGCGAGGCATCCGCCAAGCAGCGCGCCGATACGTTCGCGCCACGATGCCCGCGCGGTAGCGCGACCGCCGGCCCAGCCTGTTGCGCTGGAGCTACCCTAGAGGCATGTTCCTCTTCGGTAAGTCCGCGACGCTCGTCACACCCGAAAACGCACTCCCAGGCCGCAGCGAGCGCATGCCCGTGCCCGCGCGCCACGAGGTGCTCGGCACGCCGCTCGAGCCGCCGTTCCCGGACGGATTCGAGCAGCTGATCGTCGGCATGGGCTGCTTCTGGGGCGCCGAACGGATCTTCTGGCGCGCGCCCGGCGTCTACACGACGGCGGTCGGCTACTCCGGCGGCTTCACGCCGAACCCGACCTACCGCGAGGTCTGCAGCGGCGAGACGGGCCACACCGAGGCCGTGCTCGTCGTGTTCGACCCGGCGCTGACGAGCTATGAGGAACTGCTGCGGCTCTTCTGGGAAGGCCACGACCCGACGCAGGGAATGCGCCAGGGGAACGACGCCGGCACGCAGTACCGCTCCGCCGTCTACTGGACGACCGACGCGCAGCGCGAGGCGGTCGAGGCGTCACGCGCGATGTTCCAGCAGGAGCTGACGCGCGCGGGGTTCGGCGAGATCACGACCGAGATCGCGAAGGCGGGGCCGTTCTACTACGCCGAGGATTACCACCAGCAGTACCTCGAGAAGAACCCGAACGGCTACTGCGGGATCGGCGGCACGGGCGTCTCCTGCCCGGTCGGTCTCGCCGCCCACGACGAGCTAGGCGCGGCTCGCGAGACCGCCCGCGGTCTCGCCGCCGTCGAGCGAGATCGTCGCGCCGGTGAAGTACGCGCCCTCGTCGCTCGCGAGGAACGCGAAGAGCGACGCGATCTCCTCCGGTCGTGCGTGGCGGCCGATCGGGATCTTCGCGTTCGTCGCGTCGAGCATCTCCGGTGTGTACTCGGCCTCCTGCATCGGCGTCATCACGTAGCCGGGGCACACGGCATTCACGCGCACGCCGGGCGCGAGCTCGAGCGCCATCGAGCGCGCAAGCGCGATCACGCCGGCCTTCGACGCGTTGTAGCCCGCGTAGAACGGATGGCCGACGACGCCGTTCGTCGACGCGGTCATCAGGATCACGCCGCTGCCGGCAGCGTGCATGCGCCGCGCCGCCTGCTGCGCGCAGTGGAAGACGCCGGTGAGGTTCACGTCGAGCGTGCGCCGCCAGTCCGCCTCGGTGATGTCGAGGAACGTCGCGCGCACGGAGATGCCGGCGTTCGCGATCAACACGTCGACGCCGCCGAGCAGCTCGTCGACGCGCGCGAACGCGTGCTCGACCTGGGCCTCGTCCGCGACGTCGCAGTAGAGCGCCGCCTCGAGCCCGTCGATCCGCTCGTGCGCCGTCTCGAGCTCGCGCTCGCCGACCGCGAGCGCGACGACGCGCGCGCCCTCTGCGGCGAAGCGGCGGCTCGTCGCCTCGCCGATCCCGCTCGTGCCGCCGGTGACGACGACGCGTTTCCCCTGAAGACCGTCCATCCCGCGACAATCTAACGGTGAGCAGCCTGCGACCCGCCGCCCGGATCGAGGACGCCTCCGGAAGAACGTGGGAGATCTACGCGTTTCGGTTCCGCTGGCCCGAGCTGGAGACGTCCGGACGCTTCCGCCGCCTGCGCAGGATCGGGCGCGCGCTCGTCGAGGTGCCGCGTGCCGCGCTCGCCGCCCGCAGCTCCGACGAGTGGACGATCGAGGCGGTGTCATGGCTCCCGTCGCGGACGCGTTACACATGGACGACGACGTCCGAGTACCGAGGCCACGTGCTCGCGCAGGTCGAGGCCGGCGTCGCCGGCGGCGAGATCCCGCGCCCGCGCCACGCGACCTTCGTCGGCACCTCGCGCTAGCTCAGCCGCTCGGCGAGGTAGCGCAGCGCGAGGGGATAGCGGTACTCGATGCTGCTGTGCGTCGCGTCGAACAGCTCGAAGAAGACGTCGGTGACGCCGATCGCCGCGAGCGCCGCGCGGAACGCCTCGGCGCCGAGGTCGAGGAAGAACTGGTCGCGCCTGCCCGCGTCGATGTAGACCGCGCGAAGGCCGCGCAGCGCGTCGGCGTGGTGCTCCGCCATCCGCACCGGGTCCCACGCGAGCCAGCGCTCCCACACGTCCGGACGGAGCTTCCCGGACGACGGCTCGAACGGCAGCTCGACCGTTCCGTCGTCGTTCGCGGAGTAGCACGCCGCCATCGCCCACGTATTCAAGAGCGGGAAGTCGGTGCCCTTCGTGAACGCGACTCGCGAGCGGAAGTCGGCCCAGAACTTGTCGAACGACCCGTCGTAGCCGTCGCGCAGCGCGCGTGCCGCATCGCGGAAGTCCGGCAGGTAGCAGAGCTCGAACAGCGCGTCGCCCGCGTGCGTCGCGAGCCCGCCGAAGAGATCCGGCCGCAGCATCGGCGTCACCATCGCGCCGTAGCCGCCGCTCGACTTGCCGGAGATCCCGCGGTGCTCCGGCGCGGCAAGCGTCCGATAGTTCGCATCGACGAACGGGACGATCTCGTCGCAGAGATACGTGTGGTAGTTGCCGACCGCGGGCGAGTCGAGGAATTGCGAGCCGCCGTACGACGTCCACGCGTCGACGAAGACGACGAGCGCGGGCGGACAGCCCTCCTCTGCGAACAGCCGGTCGACGAGCTCCGGCACCGTCGGCCGGAACGCCGCGCGGTTCCGCCACATGTCGACCTGCCCCGTGTGGCCCTGGATCAGGTAGATCGCCGGGAAGCGCCGGTCCGGCTCTGCGTCGTAGGCCGGCGGCGCGTAGACCCAGAGCGGGCGGACGTGCGGATCGGAGAGCGCGTTGCCGCGCAGCGCCTCGCTCTCGAGCTCGTGCTCGTCGAAGCGTCCTGCCGGCTCTCTCGACCAGGGTTCCACAGCCGGATTCTCCCACCGGTCCGGCCTACGGCGCGGCTACAGTCGCCTCGTGCGGCTGCGTTCCCTTCTCCTGCTGGCTCCACTTGCCCTGCTCGTTGCCGGCTGCGGCCGCGGCAGCACCGCGCCGTACACCGCCGCAGCCACCGCGCCGTGCCTCAAGACGCAGGGGTTCACGAACGTGACGACCAACCCGGCGAAGGTCGGCTTCATCGCGGGCTTCGCCGACAACGGCGGCATCGTCGCGACCGCGGCGGGAGGCAATCTCGTCACGATCGCCTTCGCCGGCGACAACGCGGGCGCCAAGTCGACGGAGCAGGCCTTCCGGGCCCACGCAAGCCCGTTCTACCGGCGCCACATGTCGGACATCATGCAGTCGCAGCGGAACGCCGTCCTCGTCTGGACGACGGCTCCGACGCAGGCGCAGATCACCGCCGCCCTCGGCTGCCTCGGCAGCTGAGCACCGTCTGGATAGACTTCGGCCATGGCTGAATACGGGACGATGCGCGTGAAGAGCGGCCTCGCCGAGATGCTCAAGGGCGGCGTGATCATGGACGTCGTGAACGCCGACCAGGCGAAGATCGCCGAGGAGGCCGGAGCGGTCGCGGTGATGGCGCTGGAGCGCGTTCCCGCCGACATCCGCGCGCAGGGCGGCGTCGCAAGAATGTCCGATCCGGAGATGATCTCCGCGATCCAGGAGGCCGTCTCGATCCCGGTGATGGCGAAGTGCCGGATCGGCCATTTCGCCGAGGCGCAGATCCTCGAGGCGCTCGAGATCGACTACATCGACGAGTCCGAGGTGCTGACCCCGGCCGACGTCGAGCACCACGTCGACAAGTGGCGCTTCACGGTGCCGTTCGTCTGCGGCGCGACGAATCTCGGCGAGGCGCTGCGGCGCATCTCCGAAGGTGCGGCGATGATCCGCACGAAGGGCGAGGCCGGCACCGGCGACATCGTCAACGCGGTCACGCACATGCGTGCGGTCTTCGGCCACATCCGCCGGCTCACGACACTGGCCGAGGAAGAGCTGTACACGGAGGCGAAGAAGGTGCAGGCGCCGTACGAGCTCGTGCGCTGGGTCGCCGAGCACGGCCGGCTGCCGGTCGTCACGTTCACGGCCGGCGGGATCGCGACGCCCGCGGACGCTGCGCTCTGCATGCAGCTCGGCGCGGACGGCGTCTTCGTCGGCTCCGGAATCTTCAAGTCCGGTGACCCGGAACGGCGCGCGAAGGCGATCGTCGAGGCGACGACGCACTTCAACGACGCGGAGATTCTCGCCCGCGTTTCCGCCGGGCTCGGCGAGCCGATGGTCGGCATCTCGACGGCGACGCTCGACCCGTCGCAGCTGCTCGAGACGCGCGGCTGGTAGCGGCTCCGTCCGGCCCAGGGTGCACGATCCCGGGCGTGGCGGCAGGCAAGCCGGTCTGGACGACGTCGTCCTTCCTGGTCTACTCGGGCGGACTGACCGTTCTCTTTGCCGCGATCGGCGCGCTGTCGTATCTGTCGGGACAGTTCGGCGCGGCTGCGTACTCGGCGTGGGCGCTGCTGATCTTCGTCCTGCTCGCCGCGAAGGCGGAGGCGTTCCGTCGGATCGACCGCTGGCTCGCAGGCGGGATCTTCGCGTTCGCGTCGGTGATCGCGTGGGGCGCGTTCATCGCCGCGCTTTTCACATGGTTCGGCTGGCTGGACTCGTCGTTCAGCTCGTTCTGCTTCTCGAGGCTCCTGCTCGAGCTGCTCGTGCTCGTGGCAGCCGTGAACCAGACGCGTCGCTACGAGTTCCCGTTCATCGCGGCGATCGCGGTGTTCGTCGGCTGGTTCTTCGTCATCGACCTGCTGTCGAGCGGCGGCAACTGGACGGCGTGGGTGACGCTGTTCGTCGGGCTCATGTACTTCGTGGCCGGCAGCGTCAGCGACTCGCCGTCGTCGTTCTGGCTGCACTTTGCGGCGGGCCTGCTCATCGGCGGCTCGCTCCTCTACTGGTGGCATTCCGGCACCTTCGGCTGGATCCTGATCGGGCTTGTGTCGCTGATCTACATCGGGATCGCGCACGGCTCGAAGCGCTCCAGCTGGGCCGTGTTCGGGACGCTCGGCCTCTTCGCGATGACGTCGCACTTCTCCGACAAGTGGTCGCACAACCACGTCGCGCTCTCGCCGTCACCGGCGTCCGTCAGCGCGTTCAGCGGCTGGGTGCCGCCGCTCGTGTTCGCGGTTCTCGGCGGCGTCCTTGTCGCCCTCGGCCTCGGCAAGCGCCGGCGGCGCACCGCGGCCGCGCCTCACTAGCCGCCACTACACTTCGCGCCGTGGAGAAGCCGCTTCGGATCGGCGTCCTCGCGCTGCAGGGGAACTTCCGCGAGCACGCGGCGGTGCTGCGCGTGCTCGGCGCGGAACCGGTCGAGATCCGGCTTCCGGAGCAGCTCGACGGCCTCGACGGGCTGATCATCCCGGGCGGCGAGTCGACCGCGATCGGCCGGCTGATGCGGCTCTACGGCGTCGACGAGGCGCTGCTGCGGTTCGAGGCACCGATCTTCGGGACCTGCGCGGGGATGATCGTGCTCGACCGCGACCATCTCGGCCTCGGCGACTTCCGCGTCCGCCGCAACGCGTTCGGCCGCCAGGTGCGCAGCTTCGAGGCCGACCTCGACCTCGCCGGAGACGACGCGCCGGTGCGCGCGGTGTTCATCCGCGCGCCGTGGATCGAGGATGCCGGCGCCGGCGTCGAGATCCTCGCGGACGTCGACGGCCACGCCGTGCTCGCGCGCGACGGGCGGCTGCTCGTCGCCGCGTTCCACCCCGAGCTGACCGACGACACGCGCATTCACGAGCTCTTCTTGAACCAGGTGAGGGAGGCGGCGCCGAGCGTTGTCCGGACATAGCAAGTGGTCGTCGATCAAGCACAAGAAAGGCGCCGCAGACGCGAAGCGCGGCAAGCTCTTCTCGAAGCTGACGCGCGCGATCATCGTCGCGGCGCGCGAAGGCGGCGGCGACCCTTCCGCGAACCTCGCGCTGCAGAACGCGGTCGAGAAGGCGCGCTCCTACTCAATGCCGAAGGACAACATCGATCGCGCGATCGCGAAGGGCTCCGGCGCCGACTCCGATACGAGCCAGTTCGAGACGGTCGTGTACGAGGGCTTCGGGCCGAGCGGCGTCGCGGTGATCGTCGAGGCGTTGACCGACAACCGCAACCGCACCGCGGCCGAAGTGCGGCACACATTCTCGAAGAACGACGGCAACCTCGGCGGCTCCGGCGCGGTGCTGTGGCTGTTCGAGCGGCGCGGCGTCGTGCTCGTGAGCGCCGGCGGCGTCGACGAGGACGAGTTGACGCTCGCAGCTGCGGAGGGCGGGGCGGAGGACGTCACGCTCGACGGCTCGAGCTTCGTCGTCACCTCCGAGCCGGAGCAGATGTCGGCGGTTCGCGCCGCCGTCGAGGCTGCCGGGTTCGCGATCGAGTCGAGCGAGCTGACGATGATCGCGAAGACGACCGTCGAGGTCGGCGAGGAGAGCGACGCGAAGAAGATCCTCCGGATGATCGACGAGCTCGAGGACAACGACGACGTCCAGGAGGTCTTCGCGAACTTCGACATCCCGGAGCGGGTGCTCGAAGCCGTCGCAGGCTGACGACGCGCCGGTAGTGTCTTGGCTTGTCGTCCCAGGTAGCACCTGAGGCTCCGAGTCGCCCGCCCGGCGGAGACGTGTCGGCGCGCCCGGGCTGGAGCTTCCTCGGCGGTCTGGTCGGTTTCGAGCTCGTCCTCTACGTCGCCGTCGGGATCCTGCTCGCCGTGTCGGCGGTCTTCATCCTCGTCGGGACGGTGCACGAGCTCATCCACGCGATCCAGGACGGGCTCGGGGGCGTCGACACCGGCGTGATCGTCCTCGACCGTGTGCTGCTCCTGCTGATCATCGCCGAGCTCGTCTACACGCTCCGCTTCGTGCTGCGCACGCACGAGATCGTCGTCGAGCCGTTCCTCTACATCGGGCTGATCGCCGTCGTCCGGCGAATCCTGATCGTCACGGCGCAGTTCGAGCGGCCTGCCGCCGGCGGCCGCGCGCTGACGAACCTCCTCCTGGAGCTCGGACTGCTCGGCTTTCTCGCCCTCGCGGTCGCCGCCTCGCTGTTTCTGATCCGGCGCGGCCGCCCGGCTGCGGCCGCCTGAGTCGTCCGACCAGGCACCTAACGTGTCGACGTGAAGGTCGTCGGAATCGACCCAGGGACGGCGAGTTGCGGGTACGGGATCGTCCACGAAAGCGGCGGCCGCCTCAGGGCCATCGGCCACGGGTCGTGGTCCAGTCGCGCCGGTACGGCGCCGGAGCTGCGGCTGAAGGCGATCTTCGAGGGCGTGGCTGGGCTCATCGCGGAGCACGCGCCGGATGCGGTCGCCCTCGAGGAGTCCTACGTCGGCGCCGACGCCCGCATCGCGCTCTCCGTCGGACAGGCGCGCGGCGCCGTGCTCGTCGCGGCCGCCCTCGCGGGCGTGCCGTGCGCGGAGTACGCGCCGGCGCGCGTGAAGCAGGCCGTCTGCGGCTACGGCCGCGCAGAGAAGGCGCAGGTGCAGCGGATGGTGAAGGCGATCCTCGGACTGAAGGCGCTGCCGACGCCGAACCACGCGGCCGACGCGCTCGCGGTGGCGATCTGCCACGCGATGGCGCCGCCGCTCCTGAAGATGGTGGGGTAAGTGTCCCTCCCGGCGATGTCCTCCGGCCCCTGGAACGTGATCACGCGGCGCGCTGCGGCGTCCTCAGTCGCACCCGTAGGTCGGCCTACGAGTGCTCCTTGCGTCCTTGCATCGCTTGGTGCTCACGCCCCAGGAGCTCAGCAACATCACCAGGAGGGACACACGTGATCGCGCGCCTCCGCGGCAAGCCGGTCGGCTCGACGCCGGACGGTCTCGTGCTCGACGTCGGCGGCGTCGGCTACCTCGTCGCCGCGACGCCGTCCGCGCTGCGGCACGCGAACGGGGCAGACGAGATCACCGTCGAGACGTATCTCCACGTGCGCGAGGACACGATGCAGCTGTACGGCTTCGCCGACCGCGCCGAGCGCGAGCTGTTCGTGCAGATGCTGACGGTGAACGGCATCGGCCCGAAGGTCGCGCTCGCGATCGTCTCCGGCTCGCCGGCGGAGGAGCTGCGGCGCGCGATCGTGCGCGAGGACACCGCGCGCTTCATGGCGATCCCCGGCATCGGCAAGAAGACCGCCGAGCGGATCGTGCTCGAGCTGAAGGAGAAGATGAGCGCCGCGGTCGAGCCCGGAGTCGTGGGCGACTCGGATCTCGAAGCGCGCGACGCACTCGTCTCGCTCGGCTACTCGCTCGTCGAGGCCGAGCAGGCTCTGCGCGATGTCGATCCGGACCTCGCGCCGGAGGAGCGCGTCCGCCTCGCGTTGAAGAGAGCGGCATGAGCACGCAGTTCCTGGCCCCGGTGGTCAACGAGGAAGAGGAGGAGCTCGAGCAGACGCTGCGCCCGCGCAGCCTCGCCGACTTCGTCGGCCAGGAGCGCGTGAAGGAACAGCTGGCGATCGCGCTCGCCGCGACGAAGGCGCGCGGCGATGCGCTCGATCACGTTCTCCTCGTCGGCCCGCCGGGCCTCGGCAAGACGAGCCTCGCGTACATCGTCCGCGAGGAGCTCGGCGTCGGCATCCGCGCGGTCGCCGGCCCCGCGCTGGAGCGGAAGGACATCGCAGCGATCCTGACGTCGATCGAGGAACGCGATGTCGTCTTCGTCGACGAGATCCACCGGCTCAGCCGCGCCGCGGAAGAGATCCTCTATCCGGCGCTCGAGGACTTCCGGCTCGACATCGTGATGGGGCAGGGCGCCGCCGCGCGCACGCTGACACTCGACCTGCCGCCGTTCACGCTCGTCGGCGCGACGACGCGCACCGGCCTGCTGACGTCGCCGCTGCGCGACCGCTTCGGAATGACGTTCCGGCTCGACTACTACGACCCGGGACAGCTCGCGACGATCGTGCGCCGCTCTTCGCGCATTCTCGGCGTCGACATCGCCGAGGACGCGGCCGACGAGATCGCGCGCCGCGCGCGCGGCACGCCGCGAATCGCGAACCGGATCCTGCGGCGAGTCCGCGACGTCGCCCAGGTGCGGCATCAGGGCTCGATCACGATGCCGATCGCGCGCGAGGCGCTCGAGTTGCTCGAGGTCGACGAGGCCGGGCTCGAGCGGATCGACCGCGACCTCCTGCGCACGATCGTCGAGAAGTTCGACGGCGGCCCGGTCGGCCTCTCGACGCTCGCCGTCTCGCTCGGCGAGGAGCCGGACACGATCGAGGACGTCTACGAGCCGTACCTTCTTCAGCTCGGCTTCATCCAGCGCACCCCGCGTGGCCGCGTGATCACGAAGCTCGGCCGCGCACACGTCGGCGCGGCGCCGCCGGACGAAGAACCGAAGCTGTTCTAGTGCCCGAGCTCTGGACGCCGTCGGTCGAAGGCCCGCACGAGGCCTTCGTCGAGCGTCTGCACCGGACGATCGCGAACTTCGCCGAAAGCGCCGGCGTCGAGAAGCCCATCGTCGAGATCGAGCTCTTCGACGGCGCGCACTTCGTGCTCGACCGCATCGACCCGGAGCCGGGCTTCGGGATGGTGACGATCTACGTCGTCGACGAGCGCGACGACACGCCGGACGCGCTGATCGTCCCGATCGGCTCGATCCGCCGCATCGAGCTGCGCAAGGCGCCGGAGCGCGAGAGCCGCTTCGGGTTCAGCGTCCCGGCGACGTAGACGAGCCACGGCGCGACGAGCAGCGCCATCACGTCGAAGAACACGTAACCGCTCGCGACGCCGCTCGGCGGATTCCCCTGCGCGGTTCCGAGACCCGGCACCGATGCGGCCCAGCGCCATGTCCCGAGCCGTGTCCCGTACAACTCGAGCGCGCCGACGACGAGAAAGACACCCGCGTACGCCGCGCGCGACTTCGAGCGCCAGAGGAAGAGGCAGAGCAACGGAACGCCGAGCGCGCCGGCGACGTCGAGCCGCGGCAGCACCGTGACTCCGGCGAGCCCCCACCCGACGGCGCCGGCCGCCGCGACGCCGACGAGCAGCCGCGGCCGCACCACGCCGACGAGCGCGATCCCGCTGAGGTAGACGATCCCGTGCGCGGGCGGGATGAACAGCGGCAGGTTGTGCAGCCGGTAGCGATAGACGCCCCACACGAGCGAGCCGGTGACCTCGCCGACGGTCGCGAACGCGACGACGCCGAGCGCCAGTGCGCGCGCGAACGGCTCCAGCGGCACGAGCGCCGCGACGAGCACGACACACGTCACGATCCCGAGCACGACCTGCCCGCGCGGCCCGACCTGCGTGTCCACAGCAAGCAGCGCCGCGAGATACGCCGGCCCGGCGAGCGCGTACCAGCGCGGAACGATCATCGCCGGTACTGCACCTCTTTCCAGCTCGGCGTCGGCAGCAGCTCGAGCAGCGCACGGCCGCCGTCCGGATCGCGGTACGCGAACTCCTCGGCCTCGTCGTCCCAGCCGACCTCGAGCAGCCCCTCCTTCACCCGGTGGTCGAGCCACGCACCGCGGAACACGAGCTTCTTGAGCCAGTACACGAGAGATTCGCCGTCGACGAGGGAGATCTCGTTCCAGTGTCGAACGAGATAGCGGCCGAGCGCGCTGCGGGGTTCTGCGATTGCGTCCCGCTCGACGAGCTCGACCAAGTCGGCCGTCTCGTCGTCGTCAAGCTCGTTCCCTGCAAGGAGACCGAGTTTGACGGCGGCTGCCGTAACGCGCTGCTCGAAGTCGAACGCGTTGAAGCCGAACCGGTAGCCGAGGAACTCGACGACGTAGTCGTCGCCGGAGGTGTAGTTCGCCGCCGCGTCCACTGCCTGAAGGGTATCCGGCGGCTAGATTGGCGCCGTGCGCTCTCGCCGGATCCTGGTCGCACTCGGCGTCATTCTCGTCCTCGTCGCCGTCACGGCCCTGCTCATGGGGTGGCCGCTCGAGAAGGCGATCTACCTCGCTCCGGTGATCGTGATCGCCGGCGCGGCGGCGCTCGGGCTCTGCATTCTCTGGGGGAAGATCGCCGTGCAATCCCTGCGGGAGAGCCGCAACCCGCGCCTCGTGCTCTTCCTCTGGATCGGCGGCCTGGCCCTGCTCGTGCTGCTCACGATCCTCGGCGTGAAGCTTCCCCGGGGCGAGTGACACTCGATCGGGTGGTCGAGGCTCCCGCCGACCAGGCCGATACGATCCCCGAGCTGCGGCTGTCCGATTGTCCCGGAGGTGTGGGAATGAAGAGAGTCGCTGTCGCCGCAGCTGTGGTCCTGGCGTTGGCTGTCATTGTCGCGGCGCCTGCAGGTGCCCGTAAGACAACGACGCCGACCGTCCCAGGAGCCTGGTGCGGTGGATCCTTGTGGAAGATGATGACGCTCAGTGACGCCGCCAAGGGTGCGGTGAACCTGAGTCCGGCCGGCACGTCCATCGCCGATCTCTCGAAGCTGAGCGCGCCGACGAAGATCCTCGCGTCGCGCAACACGTCCTTCGTGAAGCAGGCGTGGTCGATGACGGCCGTGATCGAGCGGTATCGCGTGCAGTCGAACGGGGAAATTGCGCTCGAGCTGTTCGACGTCCCGACGTCGACGTACATGAACGCGTATATGCCGAACCCGAAGTGCCTGTCGTCGAAGACGCGCGACCGCGCTCAGATCCTCGCGGCCCGCTCGACCTTCACGAAGGTCTGCCCGGCGCCGCAGGCGACCTGGCAGCCGCTCGGCGCGACGGTTCAGCTCGCCGGCGTCGGTTTCTGGAACCCGGTGCGGACGACTCTCGGTGCACTGCAGAACGGCGCCGAGCTCCGCCCGGTCACGTCCTTCAACCTGATGCAGGGGTGCGGGAAGTACTGAGCGCGCGCGGATGGGCGCCGGGAGACACCCCGGCGTCCACCCGGCCCGTTTGACCCGTCATGAAAACGTCCCTGTTCCCGAGAGTCCTGTTGGCCGGCCTGATCGCCGCGCTGATCCCGGCGGTCGCCTGGGGGCGCAGTGTCGACGACACCGGCATCGTGAACCTGTGCAGCTCGTCGGGCACACGGATCGCCACCGGAGTGTTCACGTTCACGCTCACGACGGTCGCGTCGGCGGGCGGAACGACCACGCTCACCGTTCCCGCGGGAACGTGCGCGGCGAAACTCTTCTATCCGGCAGGGGTCAGCGTCACCGTGACCCAGACCCCGGGCAACGCGGTCACCGGGATCACCATCAACGCCACCAAGGGCGGCCCGGGCACGACGACCGTCATCTCCGCGAACAACCCGCGAGCCGGCTCGGCCATCATCACGATCGGTACGGGAGAGGCGACGCTCACGTTCGTCACGAACGGCCCGACGGGCGCAGCACGGGCCTGCCAGGTGCCGAATGTCTACGGCCTCACGCTTGCCGCCGCGAAGGCCGCCGTCCGCAAGGCGAATTGCGCCGTCGGCGCGGTCCACAAGGCGTATTCGAATCTCTACTACCCCGACCGCGTGTACAGCCAGAGCCCGCCGCGCGGCACTGTTCTCGGGCCGCACGGCGCGGTCGGCCTCACCGTCAGCCTCGGGCACCGCTGAGCGCTCGCGGAAGGACGTCGAGCAGCCGCTCGACGTCGCCCCGGGTCGTGTATGCGGCGACGGAGATGCGGAGCAGGTCGTGCTCCGGCCGCGTCGCCGGAATCTCCACGCGGTAGTCGTCGAACAGCCGCTGCGAGAGAGCTTCGCCGTCGCAGCCCGGCGGCAGTTGCACGCTCGCCATCTGCGCCACCAGTTCCGGCGCGGCGATCGGTTCCGTCCCGAACAGCGCGGAGAGCTCGGCGCGCGCATCGGCGGCGAGCGCGCGGCAGCGCTGCCGGACGCCGTCCCAGTCACGCTCGCGCTGAAAGTCGATCGCGGCCGGCACCGCGAGGTATCCCGCAGCGTCGCGCGTGCCCTGCCGCTCGGTGCGCGAGAGGAACGTCGACGGCTCCGCGTCGCCCCAGCTGACGATCGCGCCGCCGATGCGTTCCTGCAGCTCCGGCCGGGCGTGGAGGAACCCGGTGCCCTTCGGCGCGCAGAGCCACTTGTTGCACGCGCCGGCGTAGAAGTCCGCGCCGAGCGCGTCGACGTCGACCGGCACCTGTGACGGCGCGTGCGCGCCGTCGACGATCGAGACGAGACCTTCCGCGCGGGCGCGCGCGACGATCGCCTCGACCGGAAGCCAGAGCGCGGTCGCCGACGTCACGTGCGAGACGAACACGATTCGCGTCCGCTCGGTGCGCTGCGCGAACACCGCCTCGACGACATCGTCCGCGTGCGCCACCGGCAGCGGAATCGGCGCGCGGACGACCCGCGCGCCCGTCTCCGCACAGATCCGGTCCCACAGCAGGTCGCAGGCTCCGTACTCGAGATCGGTGGAGAGGATCTCGTCGCCCGGCTTCAACTCGAGCGACCGCGCAGCCATGTTCACGCCCGTCGACGCGTTCGGGACGAACGTGACGTCGTCCGCCGCCGCGCCGAGATACGCCGCGAGCGAAGCCCGCGCCTCCGCGAGGAGATCCGGCAGCCGGCGGGCGATGAAGTCCACCGGCTCGCGCTCGAGCTCGAGCTGCCACGCCTGGTAGCGCTCGAACACCGGCCGCGGCACCGCGCCGAACGTCCCGTGGCTGAGGAAGGTCACGTCCGGGTCGAGGAGGAACTCCTCGCGCAGCTCGGCGGCGGTCGGCATCCGTGCAGTCTGCCGCGCCTCTCCGTCCGACGCTCCCCATACCGTGACTCCACGATGCACGAGGGCACTTGGACGATCCGTCCGTGTCCGCACCGGGTGCAGGCCGAGCTTGCCGGATCCCTCGGGATCAGCGAGCTGACGGCGGCAGTGCTCGTCCGGCGCGGCTACGACGACCCCGCCGAAGCGCGGGCCTTTCTCGACGGCGAGCAGCCGCCGCACGACCCGTTCCTGCTCGGCGACATGCGCGTCGCGGTGCGAGCGGATCCGGGCGGCTGTCGCAGAAGGCCGGCGAATCTGTGTCCACGGCGACTACGACGTCGACGGCATCGCCGCGACCACGCTTGCCGTCCTCTTCCTCCGCGAGCTCGGCGCCGACGTCGGCTGGCACCTGCCGAGCCGCTTCGACGAGGGCTACGGCGTGCGCGCCGAGACGCTCGCGCGGCTCGCCGAGGAGGGCTACGGCCTCGTGCTCACCGTCGACTGCGGGATCACCGCGGTCGAGGAGGTCGCCGAGGCGAAGGCGCGCGGGCTCGAGGTGATCGTCACCGACCATCACCGGCCGGGTGCGACGCTGCCGGACTGTCCGATCGTCGCGACGCGGCCGTCCGAGTATCCGTTTCCGGAGCTCTGCGGCACCGGCGTCGTCCACAAGCTCGGCCAGGCGCTGTTCGGCGTCGACTCCGAGATTCCGAAGCGGCACCTCGACCTCGTCGCGCTCGCGACGATCGCCGACGTCGTGCCGCTGCTCGACGAGAACCGGTCGCTTGCGATCGCGGGGCTGCGCGCGCTCGCGCGGACGCAGAAGCTCGGGTCTGCGGGCGCTGATGCGCACGGCCGGCGTCGATCCCGCCACCGTCGACGCGGGAGCCGTCGGCTTCCGGCTCGGCCCGCGGATCAACGCCGCCGGCCGGCTCGGTCATCCGCGCGCCGCGCTCGAGCTGCTGCTGACGGACGACGCGGACGACGCGCGCCGGCTCGCCGAGTCGCTCGAGGATCTGAACCGCGAGCGGCAGGCGGTCGAGGGCAGGATCGTGCGCGAGGCGATGGCGCAGGTCGACGCGTGGCCGGAGGAGAAGCGCGCGCGCCACGCGTATGTCGTCGCCGGCGAGGACTGGCACGAGGGCGTGATCGGCATCGT
This sequence comes from uncultured Actinomycetes bacterium, assembly GCA_963718385.1. Lineage (GTDB taxonomy): Bacteria > Actinomycetota > Thermoleophilia > Gaiellales > Gaiellaceae > Palsa-739. The sequence continues at coordinate 490,535 of CAVQZE010000003.1, read as the reverse complement.
CGCGTCGCGGCTCGTCGAGCGCTATCACCGTCCTGTCGTGCTGATCGCCGGCACGGAAGGCGACTGGAAGGGCTCCGGCCGCTCGATTGCGTCGTTCGACCTGCACGGCGCGCTCGGCGCGTGCGCGTCGCTGCTCGAGCGCTGGGGCGGCCATCGCGCGGCGGCCGGGCTCTCGATCAAGCCGGAGAACGTCGAGGCGTTCGGCGAGGCGTTCGCCGCGCACGCCGCGGATCTGCTCACGGACGAGGAGCTGCTGCCGGTGACGCAGATCGACGCGATCGTTCCGCGCGGCCAGCGGCTGACGCTCGACCTCTGCACGGAGCTCGCGCGGCTCGCGCCGTTCGGTCTCGGCAATCCCGCCGTGACGCTGCTCGCGCCCGGCTGCGAGCTCGGCGATCTCGCCACCGTCGGCGAAGGGAAGCATCTCCGCTTCCGCGTGCGTCGCGACGGCACCGACGCAGGCAGCGCGATCGCGTTCGGCTTCGGCTCCCGGCTCGACGCGTACGGAAGCGAGGGCCGCTACGACGTCGCGTTCCGGCTCGAGGAGAACCGCTGGAACGGAACCGTCGCGCCGCAGCTCGTCGTGCGGCGCATCTTCACCGCGTGGCCGCGCGCCGACGAGCTGCGCGACTGGCTCGTCGCCGAGTACCGCAAGCCGGCGGCCGCGCGCGATCTTGACGCGACGGCGATCTTCGCCGAGCTCGAGATCGAGGACGGGCTCGGCCGGCGACACCGCTCGAGTCGGAGCGCTTCCGTGCGCTGCTCGAAGTTCCGCCGCTCGCGCGCGCAGCGTGATCCGTCCCGCGACGCCGCGCGACAACGACGCGATCCTCGCGGTCCACCGCGCAGCGTTCGGCGACGACGACGTGCCTCGCCTCGTCGAGGAGCTCTGGGCGAGCGAGTGGTACGTCCCGGAGCTCGCGTTCGTCGCGGAGGAGGACGATCGGGTCGTCGGTCACGTGATGAACACGTGGAACAGCGTCGAAGGCTCCGACGCGCCGGTCCTCCAGCTCTCGCCGCTCGGCGTCCTGCCGGAGTACCAGGGACGCGGTCACGGCTCCGCGCTCGCCCGCGCTTCCGTCGACGCCGTACGCGCGCGCGGCGAGCCGCTCCTCCTCGTCGAGGGCAACCCGAAGTACTACGGACGCTTCGGCTTCGTCAGAGCCGACGAGCTCGGCCTGCTGCCGCCGCCCGAGGCGCTCCGACGACTGGGCGTTCCAGCGTCGTCGTCCTCGATCCGACGGCCGATCTTCCGCAAGGACGCGTCGTGTACACGCCGCCGTTTACGCGGTAGTTCAGCGCGGCGCCGCGCAGCGAGAGCGACACCGTCCGCCGGGGTGCCGGACGGACGGTTCTGGCCTGCTCGTCGAGCGCCACGAGGAGGCGCGCGAGCTGTGCCGCCTTGCGGGCTTCTCTGCGGCGCGAACGGCGCATGAAGCGCTCGTTTTCGGCGCAGAAAGGACGGTTCCTGCGGGGGATGTGCCCGCTGAGGCCGGGAGTACACTTGGAAGGTGGCGACGCTGGAGACAGGCGAAAGGCACGAGCGTCTCCTCGACCTGCTGCTTGCCGAGGTCGGGGCGTACGGCAGCGCCGTCGACCGGGATCTCGTCTCGCGCGCGTTCCATTTCGCCGCCGCGGCGCACGAGGGGCAGACGCGCCGGTCAGGCTCCGCCGTTCATCGAGCATCCCGTCGGAGTCGCGCGCATCTGCGCCGAGCTCCGCCTCGACGAGCAGACGCTCGCCGCCGCGCTCCTCCACGACGTCGTCGAGGACACCGCGACCGACATCGAGGATGTCCGCGCCGAGTTCGGCGACGAGGTAGCGCGCCTCGTCGAAGGCGTCACCAAGCTGACGCGGATCACGTTCCAGAGCCGCGAGCAAGCGGAGGCCGAGAACTACCGCAAGATGATCGTCGCGATGTCCGCGGACGTCCGCGTGATCCTGATCAAGCTCGCGGACCGGCTGCACAACATGCGCACGATCGAGTACCTCGGCAAGCAGAAGCAGATCCAGAAGGCGAAGGAAACGCTCGAGGTCTATGCGCCGCTCGCACATCGTCTCGGCATCCACGCGATCAAGTGGGAGCTCGAGGACCTTGCGTTCCAGACGTTGCACCCGCGCAAGTACGAGGAGATCAAGCAGATGGTCGCGGAGCGCCGCGCCGATCGCGAAGGCCACGTTGCGGAAGCTGCCGACGTTCTGCACCGCGAGCTCGAGAAGGTCGACGTCCCCGCGGAGATCTCCGGCCGCGCGAAGCACTTCTATTCGATCTACGACAAGATGGCGAAGAAGGGCCGCGAGTTCAACGAGATCTACGACCTCACCGCGATGCGCGTGATCGTCGAGCGCGACGGGGAGGAGGGGACGCGCGACTGCTACGGCGCGCTCGGTCTCATCCATTCGCTCTGGAAGCCGATGCCTGGCCGGTTCAAGGACTACGTCGCGATGCCGAAGTTCAACGGCTACCGCTCGCTGCACACGACGGTGATCGGGCCGGAGGGACGGCCGCTCGAGATTCAGGTGCGGACGCGCGAGATGCACGAGACCGCCGAGCTCGGAGTCGCGGCGCACTGGGCGTACAAGCGCGACGGCAAGACGTCCGCGCCGCCCCGACGTCGAATGGACGGCGTGGGTCGAGCAGCTGATGGACTTCCACGCGGACGAGTCGGACGCCGGCGAGTTCGTGAAGTCGTTCCGCACCGACCTCTTCGACGAGGAGGTGTTCGTCTTCACGCCGAAGGGCGCGGTGAAGACGCTGCCCGCCGGCGCGACGCCGATCGACTTCGCGTACGCCGTGCACACGGACGTCGGCCACCGCACGGTCGGCGCGAAGGTGAACGGCCGCATCGTCCCGCTCCACTACAAGCTCCGCAACGGCGACCGCGTCGAGGTGCTGACGTCGAAGGCCGGCCGCGGCCCTTCGCGCGACTGGCTCGGCCTCGTCGCGTCGTCGCGCGCGCGCAACAAGATCCGCCAGTTCTTCTCGCGCGAGCAGAAGGAGGACCTCGAGGCGAAGGGCCGCGAGTCGCTCGAGCACGCGCTGAAGGGGCAGAACCTCCCGTACAAGAAGCTCGCCGGCTCCGCGGTGCTCGCCGGCGTGATCCGCGAGTCCGGCTACAAGAAGGCCGAGGACTTCTACATCGCGCTCGGCTCCGGGAAGCTCACGGCGGGAAGCATCGTCAACAAGGTCCTCCAGAAGCTGAAGACCGATCAGGTCGCGGAGGAAGAGGCGGTCCTCCCGCGGAAGCGGCCGAAGGCGCGCGACGCGCTCGCGAGCAACACCTACGGCATCAACGTCGTCGGCGTCGAGGACGTCCTCGTCCGGCTCGCGAAGTGCTGTACCCCGGTGCCCGGCGACGAGATCGTCGGCTACATCTCGCTCGGCAAGGGGATCACGATCCACCGCGACGACTGCCCGAACGTGCGCTCGCTGATGCGGAACCCGGAGCGGTTCACGCCGGTCGAGTGGGACGGCGGCACGTCGCAGAGCTTCCGCGTCCAGATCGCCGTCGACTCCTGGGACCGCCCGCGGCTCCTCGAGGACGTCGCGCGGACGTTCGCCGAGCACGGCGCGAACATCGTCGGCTACGGCGGCACCGTCGAGGATCAGATGGCCCGGAACTGGTACGTCGTCGAGGTGGGCGACACGAAGTCCCTCCGCGCGCTCCTGACCGCGATGCGCAACGTCGAATCCGTCTTCGACGCGTACCGGGTTACCCCGAGCTAGCGCTCCGCGTCGGCACGGATGCCGTGCTGGGCCGCCGCCGCGACTCTGAGGGCAGGCGACCAGGAGGTTCCGAGATGGACGGCAGACTGCTCGTGGCGTACGCGACGAAGCACGGCTCGACCCGCGAGGTGGCCGAGCGGATCGGGGAGACGATCGAGGCGTGCGGCGGCTCGGTCGAGGTGCGGGCGGCGGACGACGTGGTGCAGCTCGACGGGTACGACGCGGTCGTGCTCGGCGGCTCGCTCTACATGGGACGCTGGCACAAGGGAGCGCACCGGTTCCTGGACCGGTTCGAGCACGACCTCGCCGAGCGGTCGCTCGCGGTGTTCGCGCTCGGCCCGACCGGCGACGGGCCGGTCGACGCAAAAGGGGCTCGCGAGCAGCTCGACAAGGCGCTCGCCCGGCACCCCGGTATCAGTCCGCGCGAGATCGAGATCTTCGGCGGGCGGATCGATCCGTCGCAGCTCGCGTTCCCCTTCTCCCGGATGCAGGCGAGCGACGCGCGCGACTGGAATGCGATCGAGGCGTGGGCCGAGGAGCTGGCGGCGCTTCCCGTCTGACGCACCCTCGAACGAGGGATGGAGGATCACCAGCTAGGGGGTACCTCTATCGAGGGATAGGCCCGAAATCCCGCATGGTTGAGCGGGGCCGGTCACTCGAACGAGGGATGCTCACCCGTTCGAGCGGGGTCGTCAGATCGAGGGATCCCTGGTTCGAGGGATCGACTTTCGCCCGCGTCCGACTACAACGGGACTGGGGGAGGGGGTCGGAAGCTGCGGCGTCCGGTCGACGAGGACTCGGCCGGACGCGCAGTCTCCGGAGGAGCTACAGCTACGGCTCCCAGAGCTCGCCGCCGGTGTCCCAGCCGACGAGGCAGTGGCCCGAGACGAGCGTCGCGACCTGCTCGAGGAACGGCTCGTCGTCGGCTCGGCGCCTTCGACCGCGAGCTCGGCGACGCGCTCGCCCTGCCACGCGACCGGGACGGTCGTCGCGTTCGAGCGGCTGCCCGGCGCGCCGGCTTCCGGGCCGAGCGCGAGGCCGCCGTCTTCGACGAAGAGGATCCCGGCCCAGGGGTAGCCCGCGTCCTCGTGCAGCGAAGCGACGACCGCCCGCAGGACGTCGTCGGCGTCGCCGCCGCGGGCGAGGATCGCCTCGATGCTCTCGAGCGCGGCGTCGCTCATGCCTCGACGTCGTTTCCCTCGAAGGCGCGGATCGCGTCGCGGTACGCATCCGGGATCGGGATCGCCTTGCGCTCGGCGACGTCGACGTAGACGACCGTCTGCTGCGCCGTGACCATCAGCGCATCGTCCTCGACGCGGTACGCCTCCTCCGCGAACGTCGCGCTCGTGCGGCCGATCCGAAGCTGGCGGCAGAAGATCTCGATCGTGTCGTCGAACCGGGCCGGCGCGAAATACTCGATCGTCTGCGCGCGCATCACGAACTCGCCGTCGCCGACGCGTCCGAGCAGCTCGAGATGGCGCAGGTACTCGGTGCGCGCAAGGTCGAAGTAGGGGAGATAGCGGCCGTAGTAGACGATCCCCTGCGCGTCGGTGTCGGAGAACCCGACCCGCGTCAGGGCCGAGTACTTGAACGGCGGCCGCCGGTCGGTGGTGCGCCCGAGCTCGAGACCCACTACGAGCGGATCAGCTCCAGCACCTCGTCGCGCTTGCGCTCCATCAGCTCCTGCGTGCGTGCCTCGAGGTTGAGGCGGAGCAGCGGTTCCGTGTTCGACGGGCGCACGTTGAAGTGCCAGTCGTCCGCGTCGACGGAGATCCCGTCGAGATGCGAGATCCGCGCCTCCGTCGCGTACCGCTCCTTCAGCTCCTGCAGCTTCAGCGCGACGTCGGCGACCGGCGTGTTCAGCTCGCCGGTGATGAAGTAGCGCTCGCGGAACGGACGCAGGACCTCGGACAGCTTCACGCCCTTCCGCGAGACGAGCTCCAGCATCAGCAGAAACGGCACGACTCCCGTGTCCGCCTGCGAGAAGTCGCGGAAGTAGTAGTGGCCCGAGACCTCGCCGCCGAACGCGGCGTCGTCCTTCCGCATGCGCTGCTTGATGTACGCGTGGCCGACGCGGTTCATCAGCGCGACGCCGCCCGCGTTCTCGATCGTCTCCGGCACGGCCCAGCTCGCGCGCACGTCGTAGATGATCTTCGCGCCCGGCTCCTTCGCGAGCACCGTCTCGGCAAAGAGCGCCGTGACGAAGTCGCCGGGGATGAACTCGCCCGTGTCGTCGACGAAGAAGCACCGGTCTGCGTCGCCGTCGAACGCGACGCCGAGGTCGGCCCCCTCCTCGAGCGTCGTGCGGACGATGAACTCGCGGTTCTCCGGCAGCAGCGGATTCGGCTCGTGATTCGGGAACGACCCGTCCGGATCGAAGAAGCAGCGGACGACGTCGATCGGCAGCCGTTCAAGCACCGGCGGCAGCATCGCGCCCGCCATCCCGTTCGCCGCGTCGATCACGACGCGCAGCGGCCGCAGCGCGGACACGTCCACGAACGACATCACCCGGTCGACGTACGCCGGCCAGATGTCGTAGGGAGCCACGGTTCCTGCGGACACGTCCGGGTGCCTGGCACCGGACATGGCCCGGTCGCGCACGTCCAAAAGGCCCGACTCGCCGCCGACCGGCAGCGCGCCGCGTCGCACGATCTTCATCCCCGTGTACTCCTTCGGATTGTGCGAGGCCGTGACGGTGATCCCGCCGTCGAGCCCGAGCTCGCCGACCGCGAAATAGAGCATCTCCGTCCCGATCAGCCCGAGGTCGAGCACCTCCGCGCCCGCGTCCGCCGCGCCCTGCATCGCCGCCGCCTGCATCTGCGGCCCCGAGAGGCGCATGTCCCGCCCGACCGCCATTCGCCGCGGCTCGAACTGCTCGACGTACCCCCGCCCGATCGCGTAGGCGCCCTCCTCGTCGAGCTGCGTCGGGTAGATGCCCCGGACGTCGTATGCCTTGAAAACACTGGGATCGAGCACGGCTCGGATGCTATGGAAACGGCCCGGTAGCTGCTGCTTCTGCAACTAGCATTGAGACATGGAGCGCAAGCTCGCAACAGTGCTGTTCGTCGATCTCGTCTCGTCCACCGAGCTCGTCACCGACGTCGATCCGGAGATCGTCCGCCGCCGCGTCTCCCGCTTCTTCGACCAGGTCTCGCACTGCATCGTCACGCACGGCGGCACGGTCGAGAAGTTCGCCGGCGACGCCGTGATGGCCGCGTTCGGCGTGCCGCTCGCGCACGAGGACGACGCCGAGCGCGCCGTCCGCGCGGGGCTCGCGACGCTCGACCGCGTCAGAGAGCTCGGTCTCGAGGCGCGCGTCGGGATCGAGTCCGGCGAGGTCGTCGCCGACGAGTCGGAGTCGACCTTCGCGACCGGCGAGCCGGTGAACCTCGCGGCACGTCTCCAGCAGGAGGCGGCGCCGAACGAGATCCTCGTCGGCCCGGCGACGGCGCGGCTCGTCCGCGACCGCGTCGAGCTCGAGCGGTCGGCGAGCTCGACCTCCGCGGCTGGCGCGAGCCCGTCACCGCGCACCGCGTGCTCTGCGCCGTCGAGCTCGGCGAGCCGGTGCTCGGCCTCTCCGCGCCGCTCGTCGGCCGCGAGTCCGAGCTCGAGCTGCTGGAGAACACCTACGTCCGCACGGTGCGCGACAAGCGCGCCGCGCTCTTCACGATCTACGGCGACCCCGGCGTCGGCAAGAGCCGGCTCGCGCGCGAGTTCGTCTCCGGGCTCGAAGGCGCGACGGTTCTCTCCGGCCGCTGCCTGCCGTACGGCGAAGGCGTCACGTACTGGCCGCTCGCCGAGATGGTGAAGGCGTCGGCCGGGATCTCCGACGACGACCCGCTCGACGAGGCGCGCGAGAAGCTGCGCGCGTACTGCGAGGACGAGGCGGTCGCCGATCTGCTCGGGCTCGCCGTCGGCGTGCTCGAGGCGGTCGAGGGCGATGCGCAGCCAGCAGGAGATCGCGTGGGCCGCGCGCGAGTGGGCGGAGCAGCTCGCGGAGGCGCAGCCGCTCGTGCTCCTGTTCGAGGACGTCCACTGGGGAGAGGAGCCGCTGCTCGAGCTCATCGAGCACCTCGCCGCCTGGGTGCGCGAGATGCCGCTGCTGCTGATCTGCCTCGCCCGCACGGAGCTTCTCGACGTCCGCCCGGGCTGGGGCGGCGGCCGCATGCGCGCGACGACGATCGAGCTCGAGCCGCTGCAGCCCGAGGAGAGCGCGGAGCTCGTCGTCGCGCTGACGAACGCGCTCGAGCTGCCGGTCGACACGGCGACGGTGCTCGCGAAGACCGAGGGCAACCCACTCTTCGTCGAGGAGATGGTGCGGATGCTCGATCGAGCGGCCGCGCAGCGGGGCCGAGCGGATCCCGGACACGCTGCAGGCGCTGATCGCGGCGCGCATCGACCGCCTGCCCGGCGACGCAGCGGCTGCTGCTCCAGCGCGCGGCCGTGATGGGGCGGATCTTCATGCTCGGCGCGCTGAAGCAGCTGTCGCCGGAGGTCGACGACGTGCCGGGCGCGCTCGACGAGCTGATGCTGCGCGATCTTGTCGTGCGCGAGCAGCGCGCGACGATCCGCGGCGAGTCGGCGTTCAAGCTGAAGCACGTGCTGATCCGCGAGGTCGCGTATGCCGGGCTCGCGAAGAGCTCGCGCGCCGACCTGCACCGCGAGTTCGCGAGCGTGGCTCGGCGAGCGCGCCGGTGACGAGCTGCTGGAGATCCGCGCGTTCCATCTCGACCAGGCCGCATATCTCCTCGCGGAGCTCGACGGCGTCGGCGCCGCCCGATCTGCGCGAGGAGGCTGCCGCGGCGCTGACGCAGGCGGGGAACCGCGCGCTCTCGCGCGAGGCGTTCCGCAGCGCGCGCAAGCTCCTGCTCCGCGCGGTCGAGCTCGCCCCGACGCTCGAGCGGCGGTATCTCGCGGCGCGCGCGGCATGGCGGCTCGCCGACATGACGGCGGTGATCGTCGAGATGGAGGAGGTCGTGACGGCGGCGGCGGCAACCGGCGAGCGCCTGCTGCAGGGCCGCGCGCTGACCGCGCTCGCCGAGGCGACGCTCTACCAGCGCGCAGACGCGCTCACCGCACGCGAGCTCGTGACGCAGGCGGTCGAAGTGCTCGGCGACGAGAAGCCGCAGATCCGTTTCGAGCCCCTGTGGACCGCGGCGCAGATCGCCGCCTGGATCGGCGACGGCGAGGAGTTCGAGCGCTGGGCGAAGCTCGCGCTCGAGACCGCGCGCGCCGCCGAGCGCAAGGACCTCGAGGCGATCGTGATCCACGGGCTCGCGACGGCGTACCTCGTCCGGCTCGAGCTCGACGAAGCGGTGCCGCTGATCGAGCGCGCCGCCGAGCTCGCCGAGGCGAGCGGCATGGCGCTCGGCCGTGCGGCGACCCTCGGAGTCCGTGCGCGGCTGGAGCTGCTCAGCGACCACCCGGCCGAGGCCGCAACGACGTACGCAGCCGCGCGCGATCTCTACGCCGAGCTCGGGAACACGCGGAACGAGGCCGTGATGACGATGATGATGGGCTGCAGCGCGTACGCGCTCGGCGAGCTCGAGCGCGCCGAGAAGCACCTCCGCGACGCGGTGCGCACGCTGAAGGGGCTCGGCGACCGCGGCTCGCTCGTCGAGGCGCAGCGCGCGCTCTCGATGGTGCTCGTCGAGCGCGGCAAGCTCGACGAAGCTGAGCGGTTCGCGCTCGAAGCGCGCGAGACCGTCGGCCCCGAGGATCGCGTCTCCGTCTCGACGACGAAGCTCGCGCTCGGGCTCGTGCGCGCGGCGCAACGGCGCGACGACGAGGCCGAGAAGCTGATGATCGAGGCGGTCGAAGGGCTCGCGATGTACGACCTCCGCTCGTCCGAGCGGCTCGCGCTCCGGCAGCTCGTCGAGTTCCTCCGCGATCGCGGTCGCGACGACGAGGCGGCGATCTACGAGGAGCGGCTCGCCGCGCTTCTGCCGAGCAGCACCGCCGCGATCGCCTGAGTCGACTCCGCGTCGGGCGACTCGCTGATCACGGTCGCCGGCCGTTCGAAACGCGCGAGCGCGTCGCGGAGCGGCTCCGCGCGCAACGTCCCTTCGCCGTACGGGAGATGCTTCGTCTCGTTGCGATTCGCGTACGCGATGTCGGAGAAGTGGATGTGGAACGGCACGTCCGGCTCCAACACCGCGTCGGCGCCCTCGAGCGCGCTCGCGAACATGTCGACGTCGACGAACGCGCCGTCGCTCGTCGCGTGCATGTGCGCGAAGTCGAGCACCGGCCGCACGAAGTCGACGCGCGATGCGATCTCCAGCACGTCGTCGACGGTGCCGAGGTCGCGCACGCGGCCCATCACCTCGACGCCGAACGGGACGAGCCGGTCCTTCTTCTCGAGTCGCGCGCGGAGATCGCCGAGCTGGTCGACGACGTCGGCGATCGCCTGCTCGCGCTCGCGCCCGAGCAGGAAGCCGGGATGCAGCACGATCACCTCCGCGCCCGCCGCCTTCGCGAGCCCGGCGGTGTGGTCGAGCATCCCGAGCGCCATGTTGAACTTCTTGCCGCGGTCGGCATGGCCCATGAACGCGGCGAGCGGCGCGTGCACCGAGAGCGCGATGTCGGCCGCCTGCAGCGCGCGCGGCGAGCTGCGGCGCCGCGTCGTAGTCGAGCCAGAAGCCGCCGGCGAACCCGATCTCGACGGCCCGGTACCCGGCCGCGGCGAGCAGCGCCGCCGACTCCTCGAACGTCTCCGCGTCCGGCAGCCCGGACGGGCCGAATCGGATCTCGCCCACAGCCGCAGCGTACGCCCTCGCCGGTCCGCGATAGTGCGCGGGTGATCAAGGGCTGCCTCGCCGCTGCACTCACGCCGCTCCGCGACGGCGGCGCCGCGTTCGACGAGGACGCGGTGCCCGGCTACGTCGACTTCCTCGCGGCCGGCGGCGTCGACGGGATTCTCGCGCTCGGCACGACGGGGGAGGGCGTGCTCTTCTCCGTCGAGGAGCGGAAGCGGATCGTGCGCGCGTTCGCGGCGGCGGCCGGTGACCGGCTCGACGTCGCGGTGCACTGCGGCGCGCAGACGACGGCGGACACCGTCGCGCTCGCGGCCGACGCGGCTTCGCTCGGCGTCGCGGCCGTCGCGGTGATCTCGCCGCCGTACTTCCCGCTCGACGAGGCGTCGCAGCTCGCGCACCTCGTCGCGGCCGCCGCGGCGTGCGCGCCGACGCCGTTCTACGTCTACGAGTTCGAGGCGCGGAGCGGCTACGCGGTCGCGCCGGCCGTGGTCGAGCGGCTGCGCGAGCTCGCGCCGAACCTCGCCGGGATGAAGGTCTCCGACGCGCCGCTCGACCGCGTCACTCCGTACCTGTTCGACGGCCTCGACATCTTCGTCGGCGCGGAGCCGCTGATCTTCGACGCGGCCGCCCTCGGCGCGGTCGGCTCGGTCTCCGGCCTCTCCTCGGCCTTCCCCGACGTCGTCGCGCCGATCGTCCACGAGCCGACGGCCGAAGGAGCGGCGGTGCTCGACCGGCTGCGCAAGGCGGTCTCGGCGTTCCCGTTCCAGCCCGCGCTGAAGGTCGCTGCGGCGGCCCGCGGCGCCGCGATCCGCGAGGACGTACGGGCGCCGCTCCGGACGCTGACGGCGGACGAAAAGGCCCGTCTTGCGGCTGCCGTGGCCGAGTTTCAGCCCGCCGCCGCTTAGGCGCGAAATGCCGTCCGACGGCCTCGGTACCTTCGTGCCATGGCCAACCACCCGTCGCGAATCGACCTGCTGGAGCTCGATATCGACCTTCGCCTCGCCGATCTCTGGCGCGAGGCCGGCGAGATCTCCGACTGGAACCTCGACGTGGTCGCGGCCTTCCTCCGGGCCGCCTACGGCAAGGGCTACTGCGACGCGTTGACCGAGGACGCGCCCGGCTCGCTCTGCCACGACCACGGCTACCGGATCCCCGGGCGGCAGCTTCCCAGCCCGGAACGGCAGCAGAGCGAGCGCTAGACCAACTGCGGCCTGCAGCCCTGTCCCGGGGCTATCATCGAAGCCGTGAGAGGTAGTCCCGCACGGCTCGTGATCGCCCTTTCGGTCGCCGCAGCTCTCGCCGTCTTCATCCTCTACACGGCGGTCGTCGGCGGGGCGACGACGCAGCTGTCCCCGAGCCAGCTCCAAGGCCACACGGGCCACGTGTCGCTGGTCGGCATGGTCGTCGGCCCGGTGACGGGCGACGCGCACGCGGCCGGCCTCCACTTCCGCGTCCGTGACGTGAGCGGAAGCTCGAAGACGCTCGTCCCGATCGTCTACCGCGGCTCCGTGCCCGATCTCTTCAAGACCGGACGGCACATCGTCCTCACCGGGAAGCTCCACGATGGAACCTTCGTCGGCGACAACGGCTCGCTCGTCACGAAGTGCCCGTCGAAGTACGCGCCGGCGAAGACGTCCACGACCGCGGGCTAGGGCCAGTGCCCTTCCCGGCAATGCATGCCCGCTTCTGGCCCGCTATCACGCTGCGCGCTGCGGCGTCCTCGGTCGCACCCGTAGGTCACCTACGAGTGCTCCCTGCGTCCTTGCATCGCTTGGTGCTAGCGACCCAGAAGCTAGACGGCATCACCGGGAAGGGCACTAGTGGCTGACCTGGGCCGCGCGGCCCTGCTCGTCACCTTCGGGCTCGTCGTGTACGCGCTCGTCGCCGGCTCGCTCGCGGCGTACCGCCGGCGGCGCCGCCTCGCGCTCTCCGCGCAGAACGCGCTCTTCGCGGCGTTCGTCTCGACTCTCGTCGCCGCGGTCGTCCTGCTCGTCGCGCTCGCGCGCCGCGACTTCACCTTCCAGTACGTCGCCGAGCACACGAGCCGGTCGCTGCCGCTCGGGTACGCGCTCTCCGCGTTCTGGGGCGGCCAGGAGGGATCGCTGCTGCTGTGGCTGCTGATCCTCTCCGGCTACTCGGCGCTCGCGGTGTTCCTGAACCGCCGCAACCGCGACCTCATCGTGTGGGTCGTGCCGGTGCTCGGGCTTGTCGCAACGTTCTTCGCGTTCATGCTCTGCTTCGTCTCGAGCCCCTTCGGGGTCGCGCCCGCGCCGGGGGACGGCGCCGGGATGGTCGCGAGCCTGCAGAACCCGTACATGCTCGCGCACCCGCCGCTGCTCTATCTCGGCTACGTCGGGCTGACGATTCCGTACGCGTTCGCGATGGGCGCGCTGCTCTCCGGACGCACGGACGAACGGTGGATCATCGCGACGCGCCGCTGGACGCTCGCCGCGTGGACGTTCCTCGGCGTCGGCCAGCTGCTCGGCGCGCACTGGGCGTACGTCGAGATCGGCTGGGGCGGCTACTACGCGTGGGACCCGGTCGAGAACGCGGCGCTGATGCCGTGGCTCGCGGCGACGGCGTTCCTGCACTCCGTGATGATCCAGGAGAAGCGCGGGATGCTGAAGATCTGGAACATGGTGCTCGTCGCGCTCGCGTTCCTGCTCTCGCTCTTCGGGACGTTCCTGACGCGCTCCGGCGTCGTCAACTCGATCCACTCGTTCTCGCAGAGCCCGCTCGGCGGCTGGTTCCTCGGCTTCATCGCGATCATGACGGCGTTCACGATCACGCTGATCTACGTGCGGCGGCCGCTGCTCCGCGCGAAGACGAAGCTCGAGTCGCTCGTCTCGCGTGAGGCGACGTTCCTCTACAACAACCTGCTGCTCGTCGCGCTCTGCCTGACGATTCTCTGGGGCGTGATGTACCCGCTGCTGACACAGGCCGTGCGCGGCGAGACGCGGTCCGTGTCGAAGCCGTACTACGACTTCTTCCTGCACGCGTTCGGGCTGCCGTTGCTGCTGCTGATGGGGATCGGGCCGCTCGTCGCGTGGCGGCGCGCGTCGCTGCGCGCGCTCGGGAAGACGTTCATCGTTCCGTTGTGCGTCGCCGTCGTCACCGGCGTGACGCTGATCGGGCTCGGATACGGCAGTTCGACGCCGGGACTGCTCGCGTACACGTTCTCCGCGTTCGTCTTTGCGTCGATCGTGCTCGAGTTCTGGCGCGGGACGAACGCGCGGCACGCGATCGCAGGCGAGTCGATGCCTCGAGCCTTCACGTCGCTGATCGCGCGGAACCGCCGCCGCTACGGCGGCTACATCGTCCACGCCGCGATCGTGCTGCTCGCGATCGGGATCGCAGGCTCGAGTGCGTACCAGACCGTGCGCGAGCCGGCGCACGGGCTCCAGCCGGGCCAGTCGATGGAGGTCGCCGGCTACACGCTGACGTATACCGGGCCTCGCGACGCGGCAGGAGGCGGACGCGCAGGCGACGCGCGCGACCGTCGACGTGTACGCGCGGCGGCTCGCACATCACGACGCTCCATCCGGGCAAGAACTGGTACCCGGTCGAGCAGCAGACGTCGAACGAGGTGTCGATCTACCACGACCCGCGGAGCCTCGGCGACGTGTTCACGATCGCCGACCAGATCGACCCGAAGTCGCAGACGCTGTTCCTGAAGGTGCTCGTGAAGCCGCTCGTGAATCTGATCTGGGTCGCCGGCTTCGTGTTCGTGCTCGGCTCGCTGATCGCGATGTGGCCGGACGCCGTCGAGCAGCGGCGCCTCGCCGACCGGTACGAGCCCGCCGCGATGTCGGCGGGCCTGTGAACGTCGCGCTCGTCCTCGGCGCCGTGCTGGCGGTGCTCGCCGTGGTGCTCGTCGCGCGGCCGTTCCTCCGCGAGCCTGCGCCGGCGGAGGATCGCCTCGCGGAGCCGGGCGAGCTCGACCGGCGGCGTCTCGAGCTGGTGGAGGAGCGCGACCGCGCGCTCGGCGCCCTGAAGGAGCTCGAGTTCGACCATCGCACCGGGAAGATCTCGGACGACGACTACCGCTCCCTCGTCGGGCCGCTCCGCCGGGCTGCGGCCGAGGCGCTGCGGGCGTTGGAGCCGCGCGCCGAGTCGCGGCACGAGCGCGTCGAGAGCGGCAAGATAAGCCCTTCGTAAGGCGTGGGAGGGACGGCGGAAGGCGTGCCGAAAACGCTTCCGATGGCCCGTCGCCTCGTGCTCCTGCTCGTCCTCGGAACGCTGTGCGTCGTGTTCCTGCCCGCGTCCGGCGCGCTCGCCGGCGACATCGCGGGCCAGAAGGCGAGCGTCGACGCGAAGCTCGCCTCGGTTCAGGCGAAGCTCGCCGCCGACCAGAAGCGCGCCGACGCGCTGAACGCGCAGATCGGGAGCCTGACGGCCAACATCCACGGGCTCGAGTCGCGTGTCGGTGACGTCTCCGGTCGGCTCGTCGTGCTGCGTCGCGACGTCACGCTCCACCAGCGCCGGTTGGCGAAGCTGGACGCGCTGTTCCATCTGCAGACCGTGCGCTTCCGCTACCTCCGCCGCGAGTACGCGCTCGCGGTACAGCGTCTCGACCAGCGGCTGGTCAACATCTACAAACAGGGCGATCCGTCGACCGTCGACGTCCTGCTCGAGGCGAAGAGCTTCCAGGACGTCCTCGACCAGCTCGACTATCTCGGCGCGATCGCGACGGCGGACAAGCACGTCGCGCTCGCCGTCGCCGCGTCGAAGCACAAGGTCGCGTCAGCCCGCGCGCGCACGCGCGCCGTCCGCCGCACCGTCCGCACGGAGCAGCAGGTGATCCTCGGTCGCGCACAGCAGGAGGAGATCCTGCGGGCGCAGCTCGTCTCGAGCCAGGGCCAGCTCGCCGGCGCGAAGTCGGCGAAGTCGAACGCGCTGGCCGCGACGAAGAAGCAGATCCAGGAGGAGGTCGGCGAGTCGCAGGCGCTCGCAGCCGCGAGCTCCGCGCTCGCCGCGAAGCTCTCCGGTAGCTCAGACGGCTCGCCTGCGGTTCCCGGCGACGCGCCGCACTTCATCTGGCCGGTGTCCGGGCCGATCACGAGCCCGTTCGGGATGCGCTGGGGCACGCTGCATCCGGGCATCGACATCGGCGTCCCGAGCGGCACGCCCGATCCACGCCGCCGCCGCCGGCAAGGTCGTCTGGTGCGGCTGGATGTCCGGCTACGGGAACCTCGTGATGATCGACCACGGCGGCGGCTACGCGACGCGCGTACGGCCACAACACGCGCGTCGCGGTCTCGTGCGGCCAGGAGGTCGACCAGGGCGCGACGATCGCGTACTCCGGCTGCACCGGGTTCTGCACCGGCCCGCACGTGCACTTCGAGGTGCGCGTGAACGGCACGCCGGTCGACCCGCTCGGCTATCTCGGCTAAGCGATCCCGAACGTCAGCAGGAGCAGGTACACGTTCAGGCTGATGATGATCGCGGCGACGACGCACGCCGCGGCCGTCGTCAGGCGGCGGTTCGTGAGCGTGCCCATCACGTCGCGTTCGCCGCGTGAAGTAGACGAGCGGGATCAGCGCGAACGGGATCCCGAACGACAGGACGACCTGGCTGAGCACGAGCGTCCGTGACGGGCTTGCGCCGATCGCGATCACGATGAACGCCGGCAGCATCGTGATCGTCCGGCGCACCCAGATCGGGATCCGGCGGCGTACGAAGCCCTGCATCACGACCTGGCCCGAGAGCGTGCCGATCGCGGAGCTCGCGAGCCCCGACGCGAGCAGCGCGAGGGCGAAGATCGCGCTCGCCGCGCTCCCGAGCAGCGGGACAAGCGTCTTGTGCGCGACCTCGAGCGACTCGACGTGGTGGAGACCGCTCTTGTAGAAGGTGCTCGCCGCCATCACGAGCATCGCGACGTTGATCAGCCCCGCGATCGTCATCGCGATCAGCACGTCGATCCACGTGAAGCGCATCAGCCGCCGCGACTCGCTCTCATTCGCCGGCCGGATCCGGTCCTGGAGCAGCGCCGAGTGGAGCCAGATCACGTGCGGCATCACCGTCGCGCCGATGATCCCGACCGAAAGCAGGAGCGCCTCGCTGCTGCCGGCGAAGCTCGGGATGGACGGCGTGCTTTGCGCCGCGAGCCCGAGATCGGGCTGCGCGTAGAACAGCTCGATCACGTAACAGATGCCGATCACCATCACGATCGCGACGATCGTCCCCTCGAGCGGGCGGAAGCCGAACCGCTGCATGCCGAGGATCAGGAACGACGCGATGGCCGTGAGCACGGCCGCCGGGAGCAGCGCGATCCCGACGAGCAGATGCAGCCCGATCGCGGCGCCGAGGAACTCCGCGAGATCGGTCGCCATCGCGATGATCTCCGCCTGGACCCAGAGGCCGAACGTCACCCGCCGCGGGAACTCGTCGCGGCAGACCTCGGCGAGGTTGCGCCCGGTCGCGACGCCGAGCTTCGCCGACAGTCCCTGCACGAGCATCGCCATCAGGCTCGACGCGACGACGACCCAGACGAGCGTGTAGCCGAACTGTGAGCCGCCGGCGATGTTCGTCGCGAAGTTCCCCGGGTCGACATACGCGACGGCGGCGATGAAGGCCGGGCCGAGAAACGGAAGAAGCCGGAAACTCCCGCCGCCGAGGACGTGCTCGCCGCGCGTTCTGGTGCGCTGGACGCGCTCCATCCGGGTGACTCCCACTAAAAGTTAGACTAGCCTAAATTTGACGCAGCAGCCGGAGATCCGGCAGATGGCGCCAGCGCTCGTCGAGATCGAAGCCGTATCCGACGAACAGCTCGTCCGGCACGACGAAGCCGACGTACTTCACCGGCAGGTCGTCGACGAGCCGGCGGTACGGGCGGTCGAGAAGCGTGACGACGGCGATCGAGCGCGGCTTCCGCAGCGCGAGGGTGCGGACGAGATAGTGGAGCGTGAGCCCGGTGTCGATCACGTCCTCGACGATGACGAGGTCGCGGTTGCCGATGTCGCCGTCGAGATCCTTCAGCATTCGGATCTGCTCGTGGCCGCCCATCTGGATGCTGCCGTAGCCGGCAAGCTCGACGAAGTCGACGTGGTGGAGGATGGGGACGGCGCGGGAGAGGTCTGCGAGGAAGACGAGGCTCGCCTTCAGCGAGCCGACGAGGAGCGGCTCCCGGCCGTCGTAGTCGGCGGCGATCTCGGCTCCGAGCTCGCGCACACGGGACGCGATCTCCCCAGCCGAGAAGTAGATCTCGCCGATCCGGTCGTCCGCGGCGGAACCCCTAACTGGCGATGTCGAGATGGAAATGCTGCGCCAGGCGCTCCAGGTCGCGCCGGTAGAAGAGCTTGATCTTCACGTCGGGATAGCGGGCGCGCAGCTTCCGGAGCTTGCGGTTCTTGCGGGTCACGAGCGACTGCTTCATCGCCGTGATCTCGACGTAGAGATCCTGCTCCGGAAGGTAGAAGTCGGGCGCAAACGCCTCCGTGACGCGGCCGTCCGGGTCCGATTCGAGGACGAATGTCCGCGGCTCGTACATCCACGGCACGCCGTAGTAGTCGAGAACCTTCGCGCACTCGAGCTCCGCCTGACTGGCGAAGCGCGGCGGCTCGGTTCCCCGATATGCCTGGAACACGGGGATTTCGAGCCCCATCGCCAGCCACGGTACCGGCAGGGTCGGACGCACCGGCACGATGGTGACGAACCTGTTACACACCCCTGCAATGGCCAGGATCAGCCTCGTTCCGCAGAAACGGGAGTTCTTCGACCTCTACAACCGGGCCGCGGCCAACCTCGTCGCGATCTCCGAGCTGCTGGTCGAGTTGCTCGATCGGTTCCCGGACGGCTCCGACGGGCTGATCCGGGACATCAAGGAGCTCGAGCACGAGGGCGACCGGCTCACCCACGAGGTCGTCGATCTGCTCAACCGGACGTTCGTGACGCCGTTCGACCGGGACGACATGTACCGGCTTGCGAGGCGCTCGACGACGTCTGCGACCACGTCGACGAGACGGCCGGGAAGATCGGCGACTACGGCGTCCGCGACGTGCGCGAGCACGCGCGGCAGCAGGCGCACGTGATCCTGCGCTCGGCGACGAAGCTGCGCGAGGCGATCGAGCGGCTCGAGGGATTCAGGACTCGAGGCGGCAGCTGATCGAGCTGCGCGAGCTCGAGGACGAGGGCGACCGGCTCGAGCACGAGGCGATCGCGAGCCTCTTCGCCTCCGGTCAGGACGCGATCGTGGTCATCCGCTGGAAGGACATCCACGAGCAGCTCGAAGAGGCCGTCGACGCGTGCGAGAACGCCGCCGACGTGCTCGAGGCGATCCTCGTCAAGAACCGCTAGGCCGGACGAGGCACTAAGTGGGTGACGCGCTTCTCGTCGTCGTGATCGTCGGCGGCCTCGCGTTCGACTTCACGAACGGCTTCCACGACACGGCGAACTACGTCGCGACCTGGGTCGGGACGCGCGCGCTCTCGCCGCGCACGGGCGATCGCGCTCTCGGCGGCGGCGAACCTCGCCGGCGCGTTCGTCACGACCGCGGTTGCGAAGACGGTCGGGCAGGGGATCATCGACACGAATCTCGCGACGAACCAGACGGTGCTCGCAGCGCTGCTCGGCGCGATCGTCTGGAACCTGCTCACGTGGCGGCTCGGGCTGCCGTCGAGCTCGACGCACGCGCTGATCGGCGGGCTCGTCGGCGCCGCGCTCGTCCAGTCGGGCGACGAGCGGCGTGCAGTGGTCACGGCCTCTGGCACAAGGTGATCGTCCCCGGCGCCGTGTCGCCGGTGATCGGATTCGCCGGCGCGTTCGTGCTGCTGATCCTGCATCTACCGGCTGTTCGTCCGGTTGACGCCGGGGCATGGCGAACCGCGGCTTTCGCGGCGGCCAGCTCGTCTCCGGGACGTTGGTCGCGTTCACGCACGGCGCGAACGACGCGCAGAAGACGATGGGCGTGATCGCGCTCGCGCTCTACACCAACGGCAGCATCTCGACGCTTCTACATCCCGACCTGGGTGAAGGTCGCGGCGGGCCTGATGATCGCGGCGGGAACCTACGCGGGCGGCTGGCGGATCATCCGGACGCTCGGGCAGCGCATCTACAAGATGCAGCCGGAGCACGGCTTCGCCGCGCAGGTCGCCGCCGGGACGACGCTGTGGGCCGGCACGCGCCTCGGCTTCCCGATCTCGACGACGCACGTCGTCACCGGCGCGGTCATGGGCGCAGGCTCGACGCGGCGCTTCTCGGCCGTGAAGTGGGGCGTCGCCGGGAACATCGTCTTCGCCTGGCTGCTGACGCTGCCGGCGGGCGCGGCTGTCGCCGCGGCGCTCTACTACCCGGTGAACTGGCTGTTCTAGGGCGAATGCCTAGACTGTCAGCCGCATGGAGGACGGAAGCCGTTCACCATCGCGCAGCTGTCCGATCTCCACTGCGGGCAGCAGTTCTTCCTGCCGAACCTGCTCGAGCGCGCGATCTCCGAGGTCAACGAGCTGGAGCCGGACATCGTCGTCATCTCCGGCGACCTGACCTCGCACGGGTTCAAGGACGAGTACGCGCTCGCGAAGGAGTACATCGACCGGATCGACTGCGACTCGCTCGTCGTGATCCCGGGGAACCACGACTCGCGGAACGTCGGCTACATCCACTTCGAGGAGTTGTTCGGCGCGCGCAACTCGGTGCTGCGCCTCGGCGACGTCACGATCGTCGCGGTCGACTCGACGGAGCCCGACATCGACAACGGCCAGATCGGGCGCGGGCGCTACCCGTGGATCGAGGAGCAGTTCGCCGCGCCGGCGCGGCTGCGCATCTTCGTGCTGCACCACCATCTGCTGCCGATTCCGGGGACGGGCCGCGAGCGGAACATCGTCCACGACGCGGGCGACGCGCTCGAGACGCCTGCAGCGCGCCGGCGTCGATCTCGTCCTCTCGGGGCACAAGCACGTTCCGTACGCGTGGCGGCTCGAAGATCTGTTCATCGTCAACGCCGGCACGGTGTCGTCGTCGCGCCTGCGCGGGAACGGCCGGCCCTGTTACAACGTGATCGAGGTCGACGGGACGCACGTCGACGTCTGGCGCAAGTACCCGTTCCACGGACAGGAGCGGATCATCCAGTTCTCGAGCGAAGACGAAGACGTATGAGAAGTACACCGCGCGGATCGAAGACGAGGTGACGTCGGCGCGATGAAGGCGCTCGTCCTGATCGACGGCGAGCACTACGCGCCGTCGTGCGGGACGCTCTCGCTGCGCTGCCGTACGAGTTCGTCGGCGGCGCTGCTCGTCGGCGGCACGGAGAAGCTCCGCGGCGGAGAGGACTACGGTGTGCCGCTCGTGGACGCGCTCGACGCGGTGGACGTGGAGATCGTCGTCGATCTCTCCGACGAGCCGGTGCTGTCGCCGCGCGAGCGGATGCTCTGGGCGTCGCGCGCGCTCGCGCTCGGGCTGCCGTACGTGGGCGCGGACTTCCGCTTCGACCCGCCGCCGTTTCATCCGGTGCCGTTCCCGTCGCTCGCCGTCGTCGGAACGGGGAAGCGCGTCGGGAAGACCGCCGTCGCGATTCACGTCGCGCGGCTGCTCGCGCGCGACCGGCGCGTCGCCGTCGTGTCGATGGGGCGCGGCGGGCCGCCGGAGCCGGAGCTGCGCGAGTCGGCGCCGTCGGTGGAGGAGCTGGTCGCGCTCGCGCGTGCCGGCCGGCACGCGGCGTCCGACTATCTCGAGACCGCGGCGTTCGCGGGCGTGCCGACGATCGGCTGCCGGCGCGCGGGCGGCGGGCTCGCGGGCGCGACGCTCGACTCGAACGTCCTCGAAGGCGCGGCGCTCGCGGCAACGCTCGAGCCCGACCTCGTCGTCTTCGACGGGAGCGGAGCGGCGCTGCCGCCGATCGCGACCGACGCGCGGATCCTCGTCACGAATCGGGCGCACGACCTGCGCGACGGTCTCAACGCGTACCGCGTCCTCGTCTCCGATCTCGTCGTCGACACCGGCGGAACCGATCGCGCTGCAATTCGCACGCTGAAGGACGTACCGGTCGTCCGTGCAGACATGACGCTGCAACCGACGGCGCCGCTCGGCGGCCGCCGCACCGCCGTCTTCACCACCGGCGCCGTGCCGACGGGTCATCTCGACGCCGACGTCGTCCACGTCTCGCGGAACCTCGCGAACCGCGACGCTCTGCGGAGAGAGCTGGGCCGGATCGACGCCGAGGTGTACCTCGTCGAGCTGAAGGCGGCCGCGATCGACGTCGTTGCCGAGGCGGCCCTCGCCTGCGGCGCCGAGCTCGTGCTTGCAGCGAACGACGTCGTCTCCGCTGAGCTCGACGCGCTCGTCGCGGGACTCGTGCCGGCGGAGGCGCGCGCATGAGCATGAGCGAGCCGCGCCGCGTGATGCCGCTGCCGCTCGGCGGCGAGCACGGGCTTCCGTACTCGCGCGGACTGATGGCGCGCGCGCTGATGGCGGTCGGGCTTCCCGCCGACCGCGCGTACGCGCTCGCGCGCCGCGTCGGCGACGACCTCGCTGGCGCGTGGCAGCGACGTCGTCGACGTCGACCGGCTGGCGACGATCGCCGTCGACGTTCCTCGGCGAGGAGGAGGGCAGCGCGGTCATCCACCGCCTTCGCCGCTACCAGGAGCTCCGCGAGCTCGACCTGCCGATCGTGATCCTCGTCGGCGGCGCGACCGGCACCGGCAAGTCGACGGTCGCGACCGAGATCGCCTACCGGCTCGGGATCACGCGCGTCACGTCGACGGACTTCGTCCGCCAGACGATGCGCGCGTTCTTCTCCGACGAGTTCATGCCGGCGATCCACTACTCGAGCTTCGAGGCGGGCGACGCGTATCCCGACGCGGACGACCCGCTCGTCACCGGCTTCCTCGAGCAGGCGCGCGACGTCCTCGTCGGCGTCCGCGCGTCGATCGAGCGCGCGCTCCAGGAAGGCTGGTCGATGGTGCTCGAGGGCGTGCATCTCGTCCCGGGCCTGCTGCCGACGCAGTTCCCCGACACGCTCGTCGTCCCGTGCATGCTCTCGATCGAGGACGAGACGGCGCACGCACAGCATTTCTTCACGCGTGAAGGCGGCTCGCAGCGCCCGCGCGACAAGTACCTCGACCGCTTCGCCGAGATCCGCGAGCTCCAGCGCTTCCTCGTCGGCCGCGCCGTCCGCGAGGGCGTCCCCGTGATCGAGAACGAGAGCGCCGACGACGCGACCGCCGCGCTCGCCGAGCTCGTCCTCTCCGCGGCGGAGCAGAAGCGGGAGCGCGTATGACCGACGTCGAGACCGAGCCCGCCGAGACGATCGCCGAGGTACGGCAGGGCGCCTGCCTCTGCGAGTCGTACCTCCGCGCGACCGAATGGGCATCGCTCGGCGCAGCGCGCTGGCTCGGGCGCGCCGATGAGCAGGCGGCCGAAGAGTCCGCGGCCAACGGGATGCGCGCGGCGCTCGATCTGCTCCCGATTCGCGGACGCGTCGTGCTCGGCGCGGACCACGACACCGGCAGCCTGCCCGCGGGCGAGATCGTCGGCGCGGGTGGGGCGGATGTCGACCTCGCGCTCGACGCGCTCGAGGGACGCGGGATCGTCGCGCGCGGCGGAAACGGCGCGATGTCGATGCTCGTCGTCGGCGAGCCGGGCCAGCTCCTGACGCTGCCCGACATGTACATGCGGAAGATCGCCGTCGGCCCGCGCGCCCGCGGCTCGATCGACCTCCAGCGCCCCGTCGGCGAGAACATCGGCGCGATCGCCGAGGCGTTCGGGCGCGGCGTCAACGACCTGACGGTGATCGTCCTCGACCGGCCCCGCCACCACGACCTGGTCGAGGAGATCCGCAACGCCGGCGCCCGGATCAAGCTGATCCAGGACGGCGACGTCACCGCGTCGATCTCGGCCGCGATCCGCGGCACGAACGACCATCTCGCAATTGGGATCGGCGGCACCCGGCAGGCCGTCCTCTCCGCGGCGGCCCTCCGCTGCCTCGGCGGCGAGCTCCAGGCCCAGTTCTGGCCCACGTCGCGGCGCGAGATCGACGAGCTCCGGGAAATCGGGATCGACGACTACGGGCGGATCTTCAGCACGCAGGACCTCGCCCCCGGCGAGGTGATCGTGGCCGCCACCGGCGTCTCGAACGGCGACCTTCTCCGCGGCGTCCGCTTCCTCGCCGACAGCGCGCGGACGCATTCGCTCGTGATGTGCACCCGCTGCAACTGGGTCCGGTTCGTCGACGGGATCCACTTCTTCGCCCGCGAGCGGCGCGAGGAAGTTCGCCTTCTCGGTTACTAACTTGTAACGCGGGCGCGCACTCGATAGAAGTGCAGGGTGGCCGTTGCGACGCTGCTCCGGCTCTAGGCCAAGACCCCCGAGGAGGAATCGATGAGAAGGAGCAGAGGAGCCCTGGTGGCTCTCGTAGCGGTTGGCGTGTTCGCGCTGGCGGCGGCAAGCGCGACGCTGGGCGGCACGACGAAGAAGGCGGCGAGCCCGTACAAGGTCGCGATGATTCTGGTCGGCCCGCACCTGGACGGCGGCTGGTCGCAGGCGCACTACGCCGGCCTCCAGTACGTCCAGAAGAAGCTCGGCAGCAAGGTCCAGACGACGTACAAGGAGAACATCGCCGTCGGGGCGCAGTTCAACCAGACGGTCGCGAGCCTCGCGTCGCAGGGCTACAACATGATCTTCGCGACCTCCTACGGGATGGCGACGAAGGCGCTCGCGGCGAAGTACCCGAAGATCCTCTTCGAGCAGGCGACCGGCACCGACCAGGCGGCGAACCTCGCCGAGTACTTCGGCGCCGCCGAGGACACGGTCTTCCTCTCCGGCATGGCCGCCGGGGCGGCGAGCAAGACCGGCAAGATCGGCTACGTCGTCGCCTACCCGATCCCCGAGGTCATCAGGCACGCGAACGCGTTTGCGCTCGGTGCCCAGCTGACGCACCCCGGCGCGACGGTGCACCTCGTCTGGACGAACTCCTGGTACGACCCGGCGAAGGAGAAGAAGGCCGCGCAGAGCCTCGCAGGCCGCGGGCGCCGACGTGCTCGGGCAGAACGTCGACTCGCCGGCGACCGGCCAGTTCGCCGAGTCGGTGAAGGTCCCGTGGGTCGGCTACGACTCGAACTCGCAGAAGTTCGCGCCGAAGTCGTGGCTGACGGCCGCCGTCTACAACTGGGGCCCGTACATGTTGAAGCGGGTTCAAGCCGGCATGAACGGAACTTGGAAGACCGGCTTCTACTACGGCTCGATCAGTGACGGCTTCACCGCGCTCGCACCCTACGGCCCGTCGGTGTCGGCGGCGACGAAGGCGAAGATCGCGTCGTACGAGAAGAAGATCGAGAACGGATCGTTCTACGAGTTCACCGGTCCGCTCTACGACCAAAGTGGGAAGCTGCGCGTGAAGCCGGGCGTGAAGCTCACCGTGCAGCAGCTCTACGGGATGAGCTGGCTCGTCAAGGGCGTCATCGGCAAGGCAACGGGCTAACGCGAACCGGGCGGGGGCGTCTTCGGGCGCCCCCGCCGGCTCTCGCCGATGACGGGACGGCATGCGCCTCAGCGTTGAGCGGCGGCTGCAGCAGCCGCGCTGGCTCTCGGTCGCGGTCCCGTTCGGTTCCGTTCTTGTCGCGTTCGTCATCGCGGGCGTCGTGCTGCTTGCGACGGGGATCTCGCCGCTCTCGACGTACCGCCGCATGTTCAACGCGGCGTTCCTCCAGCCGGGCTCGCTCGATCAGACGCTGATCTCGGCGGTGCCGCTCGCGTTCACCGGCCTCGCCGCGGCGGCGGCGTTCCGGATGAAGCTGTTCAACATCGGCGCCGAGGGCCAGATGTACATGGGCTCGATCACCGGCGGCGCGGCGGGCCTCTACTTCGGCGGGCGCAGCGGCTCGTCGGCGTTCGTGATCGCGGCGATGGTCGTCGCGGGCTGCGCAGGCGGTGCGGCGTGGGCGTCGATCGCCGGCGTGCTGCGGGCGTTCTTCCGGACGAACGAGATCATCACGACGCTGATGCTCAACTACGTCGCCGGGCTGATCCTCACGTACCTGATCTTCGAGAGCGAGTCGTACTGGCGCGAGACGAAAGGGTTCAACGCGAAGGTCTTCCCGACCGGGAAGCCGCTGCCGAAGTCGGCCGAATGGCCGGGCTGGACGATCCACCTCCAGGGCGGGATCACGATCCCGCTCGGCGCGTTCCTCGCCGTCGGCACCGCCGTCGTCCTCTGGGCGCTCTACAAGCGGACGCGGTTCGGCTTCGAGGTGCAGGTGCTCGGCGACTCCGAGCGCGCGGCGCGCTACGCGGGCGTGCGCGTGCGCCGGAAGATCCTCGCCGTGATGGCGCTGTCGGGCGCGATCGCGGGACTCGGCGGCGCGAGCCAGACCGGCGACTTCCGGCACGGGCTCGACGGCGATCCGAACGGGCTCCAGAAGCTCGGCTACGGCTACACGGGAATCGTCGTCGCCGCGCTCGCGCGCTACAACCCGTTCGCGACGCTCCTCGTCGCGTTTCTGATCGGCGGCCTCGAGAACGCGGGCAACACGCTCCAGGGGCCGAACTTCCCAGCCGGGCTCGTCGGCGTGCTGCAGGGGATCATCCTGTTCTGCGCGCTCGGCGGCGAGTTGCTGATCCGGAACCGCGTGCGGATCGTGAGACGGCCGAAGAAGACGCTCGCGCCGGAGCCGGCGGCGTGAACAACTCGCTGCTCGTCGTGCTGATCGCGTCCGGCGTCGCGTACGGGACGCCGCTGCTCTACGCGGCGCTCGGCGAGCTGCTCGCGGAGCGGTCCGGCGTGCTCAACCTCGGCGTCGAGGGGATGATGCTCGTCGGCGCGGTGACGGGCTTCTGGACGGTGCAGCGTCTGCACACGAACACGGGTGTCGCGCTCGCGGCGGCGATCGGCGCCGCCGCGCTGATCGGCGCTGTGCTCGCTTCGATCCACGCATTCCTCGTGATCACGCTGCGCGCGAGCCAGATCGTCTCCGGGCTTGCGCTGACGATCTTCGCCGGCGCCGTCGGACTCTCGTCGTACCTCGGGAACGATCTGAATCTCGCGGATGCGCCGGCGCCGCGTCACGTTCCACGCGGTGTTCCCGGCGGGCATGCAGCGGTGGCCGGTCGTCGGGCCGATCGTCTTCGGCCAGAACGTCCTCGTGTACGCGTCGTGGGTCTGCGTCGTCGCGATCTGGCTCTACCTCTCGCGCACGCGGCCCGGCCTGAACGTGCGCGCGGTCGGCGAGTCGCCGGCCGCCGCGGACACGATGGGGATCAACGTCACCGCGTACCGGTACGCGCACACGCTCGTCGGCGGCGCGTTCGCCGGCGTCGCCGGCGCGACGGTGACGCTCGCGATCACGCCGCAGTGGGTCGACGGGATCACCGGCGGCGTCGGCTGGATCGCGATCGCGCTCGTGATCTTCGCGTTCTGGCGGCCCGAGCTCTGTCTCGTCGGCGCGTACTTCTTCGGCGCGCTGCAGGCGCTCGCGCCGCAGCTTCAGGCACGGAACATCTCGCTCGGGCCCACGGTGCTCTGGACGAGCGCGCTTCCCTACGTGATGACGATCGTCGTGCTCGTCGTCGTGTCGTCCGGCACGGCGCGGCGGCGGCTCGGCGCACCCGCGGCGCTCGGCAACCCGTACGTGAGGGAAGACCGATGATGCCGGCCGCGGTCACGATGCAGGGGATCACGAAGCGGTTCCCGGAGATCGTCGCGAACGACGCCGTCGACTTCGAGGTCGCCGCGGGCGAGGTGCACGCGCTGCTCGGCGAGAACGGCGCGGGGAAGACGACGCTCTCGCACATCCTCAGCGGCCTCTACCGGCCGGACGAGGGTCGGATCCTGCTCCACGGCGAGGAGATCGAGTTCGCGTCGCCGCGAGAGGCGATCGACGCGGGGATCGGGATGGTGCATCAGCACTTCCGGCTCGTCGACCGCTTCACGGTCGCGGAGAACCTCGTTCTCGGCGACCGCCGCGGCGCCGGCCGCCACTTCCACATCGAGCCGGGCGCGGTCGAGACGCAGGTACGGGAGCTCGGCGAGCGCTACCGGCTGCCCGTCGACCCGCGTGCGCGGATCTGGCAGCTCTCGGTCGGCGAGCAGCAGCGCGTCGAGATCCTCAACGCGCTCTACGAGGAGGCGCAGATCCTGATCCTCGACGAGCCGACCGCGGTGCTCACGCCGGAGGAGGCGGACACGCTGTTCGTGACGCTCCGCCAGATGGCGGACGAGGGCAAGACGGTGATCTTCATCTCGCACAAGCTGCAGGAGGTGATGGCCGTCTCCGACCGCGTCACGGTGCTGCGTGCCGGGAAGGCGATCGCGACGGTGCGCACCGCGGATGCGACGCCGCAGTCGCTCGCCGGGCTGATGGTCGGCCGCGAGGTCGACGTCGTCCGGCGCCGCTCCGACGCGCGCCCCGAGACCGCGGCCGTGCTCGAGGTCGACGGGATCCAGGTCGAGGGCGATCGCGGCGCGGCCGCCGTCAAAGACGTCTCGCTCACCGTTCGCGCGGGCGAGATCGTCGCGGTCGCCGGCGTCGCCGGCAACGGGCAACGCGAGCTCGCGGAAGCGATCGCGGGCCTCCGTCCGTGCACGAAGGGCTCAATCCGTGTCGGCGGCGTCGTGCCGAAGAGCGGCGACGCGCGCGCCGCGTTCGACGCCGGCGTCGGCTACATCCCGGAGGACCGGCTCGGCACGGGGCTCGCGCCGACGCTGTCGATCGCGATGAACCTCCAGCTGCGCTCGTTCCGCCGCGAGTCGTGGGGGCCGTTCCTGCGGCTCGGCCGGATGCGCGAAGCGGCGGTCGACGCGATCGCCGACTTCAGCATCCGCGCCTCCGGGCCGGACCAGCAGACCGACTTTCTCTCGGGCGGCAATCTCCAGAAGGTCGTGATCGCGCGCGAGTTCGCGGGATCGCTGCGCGTCCTCGTCGCCGCGTCGCCGACGCGCGGGCTCGACGTCTCCGCGGTCGAGACGGTGCACCGCTACCTCCTCGACGCGGCGGAGCAGGGCACCGCCGTCCTGCTGATCAGCGAGGACCTCGACGAGATCCTCGCGCTGAACGACCGCGTGGTCGTCATGTACGAGGGCGGCCTGGCCGAGGTCGGCGACCGCACGAGCGTCGAGGAGATCGGCCTGCGGATGGCGGGGGAGACGCCTGCGAGCTGATGACCCACCCGGATCGTGCTGTCTCCGCGAGCCATGTCCCGGTGCCTGGCACCGGACGTGGCCGTTTGGGCAGGGCGCGGTGCGCCGCACAGGCATGGTTGAGCCGCGATGCCTCTTAGGGACATGTCCTGGTGCCTGGCACCGGACGTGGCTGTTGCGGAGGCGGCGATAATCCACGACGACGGCCGACGGCCGCGGATGCAGCGAGAGGAGCGACATGTCGATTCTGATTCAGGGCGGCCGGGTGATCACCGCGAGCGACGACTACGTCGCCGACGTCTATATCGACGGGGAGACGGTCGCGGCGATCGGCACGTCGCTCGACGTCGCCGCGGACCGCACGATCGACGCATCGGGCAAGTACGTCCTCCCGGGCTGCGTCGACCCGCACACGCATCTCGACATGCCGTTCGGCGGCACCGTCACGATCGACGACGTCGAGTCGGGGCAGATCGCCGCGGCGTTCGGCGGCACGACCACGCACGTCGACTTCGTGATCCAGAGCCAGGGCCAGACCTTCGGCGCCGCGCTCGACGACTGGCGCGCGAAGGCCGCCGGCAAGCAGGTGATCGACATGGGCTACCACATGGCCGTCACCGATCTGAAGAACGGCGGCACGCTCGAGGAGCTCGCCACGCTGCCCGATCAGGGCGTCACGTCGTACAAGCTCTTCATGGCGTACAAGGGCGCGCTGATGGTCGACGACGAGACGCTCTTCCGCACGATGGAGGTCGCGGCGGAGACCGGTGCACTCGTGATGGTGCACGCGGAGAACGGAGACGTGATCGACGTGCTCGTGAAGCAGGCGCTCGAGGCCGGCAACACGGATCCGGTGTACCACGCGCTGACCCGTCCGCCGGAGGCCGAGGGTGAGGCGACGAATCGCGCGATCCAGCTCGCGCGCCTCGCCGGCGCGCCGCTCTACGTCGTCCATGTGACGTGCAAGCAGGCCGTCGACCCGATCGCGCTCGCACGCGACGCCGGCTGGAACATCTGGGGCGAGACGTGCACGCAGTACTTCTTCAAGTCGCTCGACGACATCGCCGAGCCGAACTTCGAGGGCGCGAAGTACGTCTACTCGCCGCCCGTGCGCGACAAGTCGAACTGGGACGTTCTGTGGAACGCCGTTCGCACCGACTCGCTGTCCGTGATCTCAACCGACCACTGCGCGTTCCTCTGGGACGGCCAGAAGACGCTCGGCCGCGACGACTTCTCGAAGATCCCGAACGGCGGCCCGGGGCTCGAGGACCGGCTGATGATGATCCATCACTTCGGCGTCAACGAAGGACGGATCACGCTGAACCGGATGGTCGAGCTGCTCTCGACGAACGCGGCGAAGCTCTTCGGCATGTATCCGCGCAAGGGAACGATCGCGCCGGGCTCCGACGCCGACATCGTGATCTTCGACCCGGCGAAGCAGCACACGATCACCGCGAAGACGCAGCACTCGAAGGCGGACTACAACCTCTACGAGGGGACGACGGTCACCGGCGTGCCGGAGATCGTGCTGCTGCGCGGCAACGTGCTCGTCGAGAACGGCGAGCTCGTCGCGTCACCGGGGATCGGGCGGTTCGTGAAGCGCGCCCGCTTCGGCGAGTCGCTCGCGTAGCTCGCGCTCGTCGTTCCGCCGCGCTGCGCGGAAGAAGTAGAAGCAGAGGACGCCGACGGCGACGACCGGCCCGACCGACGCGACAAGGTAGACCGCGTCCATTACGCCCTGGCCGGATTCCGCGAGCACGACGGAATCGTACGCCGCGGCTACGCGGCTGCGTCCTCCTGCGCGAGGAGGTCGGCGCTGCCCTGCCGGCGCAGGACCGCGGCGGGGGTGGGCCGGCGCCGGTCGATCCGGAACGGGGTGAGCATGACGAGCGTGAGACCGGCGACGATCGCGAGGTCGAGGATCACGTTGAGGACGACTGCCTGGGTCAGCGACATGGGGGCTCCTTGGGTTCGGAAAAGACTCAGTCCTTCCAGGGAACCGGCCGGCGCTGAGAAGCCGCTGAGCGTCCAATGTGAGCTCGCTATGCGCCGGTAGACTGGCGCTATGCCGAGCGAGCACGAAGTGATGGAGGCACTGCGCCAGGTCGAGGATCCCGAGCTCGGGATGGACGTCGTCGACCTGGGGCTGATCTACGAGGTCGAGGTCGAGGGCCCTAAGGTCAAGGTGCTCTACAGCCTCACCTCGATGGGCTGCCCCGCCGGCCCCCTGATCGCCGGAGACATCGAGCGCGTCGCGCGCGAGGTCCCCGGCGTCGAGGAGGTCGACCTCGAGCTCAGCTTCGACCCGCCGTGGACGCCGGACCGGATGTCCGACGACGCGAAGTTCATTCTGGGCTTCGGGTAAGCGCAAAGGGGCATGTCGCAGGCGTATCGTTCGCGTCGATGACGTTCGACTACGCCGAGGTCGATCGGATAACGCAGCTCGCCGAGCGCGAAGGCGAGTCCGCTCTCTCCGACTACGACCGCGAGATCTACGCCGCGTGGGCTGAATACGTCGACGAAGCCGCGCCGACGATCGCGCGCAGGCTTGGCCCGGTACTCGACGTGTTCTCCAATCTGCCGGAGCGCGCTCTCTAGAAGGAGGCCCGGGGCCGGCTCTGGCGGGAAGCTGGGGGTTCGCCGGCCTGGCCCCGGGTGCGTGAGGGAAGAAGTGGCCCTGGAGGCACGCGGCAGGGTGCGTGCCTCTGCCGTCAGGTCTCCCCACGAGCAGCGGTACCCAGCCGGCCGCGTCCCAAACACGTCTCCGTCGGATTCTCCCCAGAAGGAAATGAGGGGACGGGCTGCGGCCCACCGTCCCCTCGCGCACGACCATAGCCCCTCATGCGCCGAATGCGGACGCGTTTTGCAGGAGCTTTACCTTGCCCCTGGGAAACGCTCATCTTCTCCGGCTTCAATTGGTATCGAATGCGGCATGTGAGTGAAGGCGACCCGATGCGGCGGGGTCGCCTTCCACGCACTTCGTGGCGATAGGCTCGCTCTCGCGATGAGCGCGACGGACCAGATCGGGCGCACGGTGAATGCCGCGTCGCGGAAGGCGATCCTCGCAGCGGCGACGAATCCACAGGTGCGGTCGGTCGTCAGCCGCTACGGGATGCGTCTCGGCGGCTCGCGCTTCGTCGCCGGCGAGAAGCTGGACGACTGCCTCGACGTGCTCGCCGGGCTCAACGCGAAGGGTCTGCGCGCGAACACGACGCTGCTCGGCGAGGACGTCCGCTCCGCGGACGAGGCGCGTGACGTGACAGCGCAGTTCACGACGATCCTCGACCGGATCGCCGAGCGGGAGCTCCGCGTCAACCTCGCGGTGAAGCTCACGCACCTCGGGCTGCTGATCGACGAGGAGCTCGCGTACGAGAACCTGGCGACGATCGTCGACCACGCGGCATCGCTGTCCAACTTCGTCCGCATCGACATGGAGCAGTCGGAGCTCGTCGACGCGACACTGCGGATCTACCGGCGCGCGCGCGACGAGGGCCGCGAGTCCGTCGGCTGCGTGCTCCAGTCGTACCTCTACCGGACACCGGAGGATCTCGAGGCGCTGCTGTCGACGACGCCGAATCTTCGCCTCGTCAAGGGCGCGTACCTCGAGCCGTCGGACGTTGCGTATCCGCGGAAGGAGGACGTCGACGCGGCGTACATCACGCTGCTGGAACGCGCGCTGCTCGGCGGCGCGTACCTCGCGATCGCGACGCACGACGAGCGGATGATCGACCACGCGATCGCATTCGCCGACCGGAACGGCATCGGCCGCGACCGCTTCGAGTTCCAGATGCTCTACGGCGTGCGGCCGCAGCTGCAGTTGTCGCTCGTCGCGCGCGGCTTCAACGTGCTCGTCGCGACGCCGTTCGGGCCGGAGTGGTACCCGTATCTGATGCGGCGACTCGCGGAGCGGCCGGCGAACGTGCTCTTCGTTGCGCGGAACCTCCGCGGCTAGACGCCTGCGGAGACGTTTTACGCGCGCCTTACTCCCGCAGGGGGCGTGGCCGTGCATCGTTCCCCCGTGGACTCGATCGACGTCACACGTGTCCTTCCCGTGGTCCGGCTCCCGGCCCGGTATGCCCGTCCGGTGCTGATCGCCCGCGGAGGAATGGCAGAGGTCTACCGGGCGACGGACACCGAGCTCGACCGGATGGTCGCGATCAAGGTCCTCGACGAGCGGTATTCCGGCGACGACGAGCTTGCCCGGCGGTTCGAGCGCGAGGCGCTCGCCGCGGGACGCCTGTCAGGTGAGGCACACACCGTCACGACCTACGACGTCGGCGTCTACGAGGGACGCCCGTTCATCGTGATGGAGTACCTCGCAGGAGGCTCGCTCGCGGACGTCCTGCGCGAGACGGGCGCCCAACCCCCAGCCCAGATGCTTCGCTGGCTGAAGGATGCTGCGGCAGCTCTCGATCATGCGCATGCGCACGGCGTGGTGCACCGCGACGTGAAGCCGGCGAACCTGCTGTTGAGCGGCGACGGCAGGCTTCACGTCGCCGACTTCGGTGTCGCGAGCGCGACCGGCGCGGCTCCGATGACGATGGCCGGCACCGTCCTCGGGACGGCCGGCTACCTCGCTCCCGAGGAGACCGAAGGCAAACCGGCCACGCCCGCCTCCGATCGCTACGCGCTCGGCGTCGTCGCCTTCGAGTTACTCACGGGGGAGCGGCCGTTCCGGCGCGACTCGGTGACGGCCGAGGTCGCGGCGCACGGCTCGGCACCGATCCCCGCCGCGAGCACGCGCGACCGAAAGCTTCCGTCGACGCTCGACCCTGTGTTCGAGCGCGCACTCGCCAAGGACCCCGGAGCGCGATTCGTGACCTGCAGCGCGTTCGTCGATGCGCTGCGTGATGCATTTGCGTCGACGACGGCAACGCGCATCGTCCCGACTGCGGTAACGGCGCCGCGTCGGTTCGGGCGCGCGCGGTACGCCGCCGTGCTCGCGCTCCTCTGCACGGTCGGCGCCCTCGCTGCGGTGTTTGCGGTCGACCGCGGTCCATCGACGCCGAGACCGCCCGCGACGACGCCGGCGGCATCGCCGACGACGGCCGCCGTCGTCCGCCGCGTGCAGACGCCTACACGGGCCGGCCGCGAACGGCAGGCGCAGACACTTGTCGGCCTCGCCCTGGCCACGATGGGCGCCGGAAGCTGCGACGGCGTCCTCCCGCTGCTCGATCGCGCGGTGTCGCTCGGCGGTGACCAACCTCGGATCGACGAGCTCCGTGCGCTCTGCACGGGGCCGCCGGGCCACCGCTTCGGCCCCGGCCCCGGCCGCGGCCACGGCCACGGGCACGGCCGCGGCGGCGACGGCGAGGGCGGCTAGGACACCGTCAGCACGATCTTGCCGAGCTGCTCGCCCGCCTCGAGCCGCTCGTGCGCGGCGCGGATCTCCGCGAGCGGCAGCACCTCGTCGACGACGGGTCGTGCGCGCCCGGTCGCGATCAGGTCGTAGGCGCCTTCGAAGTCCGCCTTCGTCCCCATCGTCGAGCCGAGGATCGTCAGCTGCTTCCACCAGACGCGGTGGAGCGCCGCCGGCGGGTTCGGCCCGCTCGTCGCGCCGCACACGGCGATCCGCCCCTCGCGCGCGGCGACGTCGAGCGACGTCCGCCACGTCGCCTCGCCGACGTGGTCGACGACGATGTCCGCGCCGTGGCCGGCCGTCGTCTCCTTGACCGCGGCCTTCACGTCGCCGGTCGCATGGTTGACGGTCGCGTCGGCGCCGAGTTCCACCGCGCGCACGAGCTTCGCGTCGCTCGACGACGTGACGATCGTCCGCGCGCCGAGCGCCTTCGCGATTGCGAGCCCCGCGGTCGAGACGCCGCTGCCGATTCCCCAAAGCAGGACCCACTCGCCCTCGCGCAGCCCGGCCCGCGTCACGAGCATCCGGTACGCGGTTTCGAAGACGAGCGGAAACGCCGCCGCCTCCTCGAACGAGAGCCCGCCCGGAATCGGATAGACGTTCGTCGCCGGCACGGCGATCAGCTCCGCGTTCGTGCCGTCGCCGTGCTCGCCGACGACGTGGATCGCGCCGTCGGGAGCCTCGACGCCGGGGTTGATCACGACCGGCTGTCCCACCTCGAAGCCCGTGACGCCGGAACCGAGCGCCTCGACGACGCCCGCGCCGTCCGCGCCGAGGATCCGCGGCTTCGGCACCGACGGCAGCCCTTTCCGGATCCAGACGTCGAGATGGTTCAGCGCCGAGGCACGGATCCGGACGAGCACCTCGCCCGCGCCGGGCTCCGGATCGGGGACGTCCTCGAGCACCAGAACCTCCGGCCCGCCGTCCGCGTGGATACGCACAGCCTTCACGGAGGGCAGACTATCCGCGTGCGCGCGGCAGACCTCCAACGGGCTCGGGGAGGAGCTCGGGCTCGACGCCGTCGGGGCGGCCCCCGCTGCGCCGTACGACGAGACCGAGCGCCACATCCGCGAGCGCAAGGCGCGCGGCCTCTTTGCCGACATGAAGTTCACGATGGCGCGGCCCGAGGAGTCCTGCCACCCGGAGTTGCTGCTGGCCGGCGCACGCACGGTCGTGTCCGCCGCGCTCTGCTACTACGCGCCCGAGCC
Source organism: uncultured Actinomycetes bacterium (assembly GCA_963718385.1). Classification (GTDB taxonomy): domain Bacteria; phylum Actinomycetota; class Thermoleophilia; order Gaiellales; family Gaiellaceae; genus Palsa-739. The sequence continues at coordinate 455,425 of CAVQZE010000003.1, read as the reverse complement.
GGAGCTCCCCGCGGGCCACGGGCGGCTGCCGCGCTACACGTGGTTCGACGCGTACGCGGAGCTCCGCGAGAAGCTCGACGAGCTGGGGCGGAGGATTGGTGGCTCGTACCGTGTCCTCGTCGACGCGAACCAGCACGTCGACCGCGAGGCGGGCGCGCGCAGCGGCGTGGGCTTCTACGGGAAGAACACGCTGCTGATCACGCGGCGCCACGGCTCGTGGGTCGTGCTCGGGACCCTCGTCACCGACGCCGAGCTCGAGCCGACGCCGCCGCTCGACGCCGACTGCGGCTCGTGCCGGCTCTGCATCGACGCGTGTCCGACGGGGGCTCTCGACGAGCCGGGGACACTCGACGCGACGCGTTGCCTCTCGTACTGGACGCAGGCGCCTGAGCCGATTCCGGAGGAATACCGTGCCGACGTCGGCGCGCAGGTCTACGGTTGCGACATCTGCCAGGACGTCTGTCCGTGGAATCGCGGGATCGAGCGGCGCCGAGACGGCGCGGCGGACTCGGCGCGCGCCGCCGAGCCGCACGTCTCACTCGCCGACTGGTTGCGCACCGACCCGGCGGAGCTGCGCGCGCGCTACCGCCGTCTCTACGTGCCGCGCGACGACGGGCGCTGGCTGCGCCGCAACGCGCTCGTCGCGGCCGGCAACGTCGGCGGAGCCGACGAACGCGCGGCAGTCACGCCGTATCTCGACGACGACGACGCGATGCTGCGCGAGCACGCGGCGTGGGCGCTGGCGCAGCTGGACGGGCGCGGTGAATAGGCGCAGGACGATCATCGGCGAGCGCGAGCTCGAGACCTGGCTCTCGATCGCGCGTCTCGCGGGCTTCATCTTCGCGGCGCTCGAGATCGGCGTCTTCATCAACGGGTTCCCGCCCGGCTACATGATGAAGGGGTCGCTGGTAACGATGGCGCTCGGCGTCGGGACGGTCGTCTTCTTTGCCCTCGCGCGCTGGATGCCGACGAGCTGGGAGGGTCCCGTCGGGTTCGCTGCGCTCGTCTTCGACACGTGCATCATCGCCGCGTACGCGACGATCTTCTCCTACGAGTACGGCAGCCAGGTGCGCTGGGCGCTCGTGCTCGTCGTCGCGGAGGCCGCGCTTCGCTACGGGCTCGTCGGCGGGCTCGTGATGCCGGTCGTGCTTGTTCCGCTGCTCGCGTACTGCGAGCACTTCCGCGCGGAGCACTTCGGCCCGCCCGGCTTCACCACCGACCGCGTCTCGTTCCCGGCCGGCGTGCTGCTCCTCTCGGGCCTCGTCGTCGGCTGGCTCGTGCGCCGCCTGCACCAGGAGGCGCAGCTCGGGCTTGCGCGCGCGCAGGAGGCGGAAGCGCTGCGAGACGAGCTCGGCCACCACGTCGATGCGCTCGAGGCGGCGAACCGTTGCGCGCGCGCGCTCGGCTCGTCGCTCGAGATCGAGGACGCCTTCAGCGCGTTCATCGAGGAGCTGCAGGAGGTCGTGCCGTTCGACCGCGTCGCGATCGTCCTCGTCGAGAACGACGCGGCGACCACGATCGCAACCGCCGGCGTCGGCGCGAATGAAGTCCTGCCGCCTGGGAGCACGGCCCGGCTCGCAGGCTCACCGCTCGAGCAGGTTCTCGCCGGCGAGACGGTCGTCCGCCACGATCTCTCCGACGGCGCGTACGCCGAGGATCGCCTGCTCGTCGCGCTCGGGCTCCACAGCCGGATCCTCGCTCCGCTGCTCGTCGGCGCGCGACCGATCGGGATGCTCGCGATCTCGCGCCTCGACGTCGACGCGTTCTCGGACGAGGAGGTCGAGCTCGCTGTCGCTGCTCGGCCGCCTTGTCGCGACCGCGGTGCAGAACATCCGCGCCTACGACGCGGAGCGGCGGCGCGTCGACGAGCTCCATCAGCTCTCGGCGATGCGCGCGGACTTCGTCTCGCTCGTCTCGCACGAGCTGCGCAGCCCGATGGCGGCGGTGATCGGCGCGGCGCGCACGTTGCAGGAGCGGCGGCGCGAGCTGAGCTACGAGCAGCGCGAGACGTTCCTCGCGTTGATCGCAAATGAGACGAGCCGCCTCGCCGTGCTGATCGGCGACGTTCTCGACACCTCGCGCATCGAGGCCGGCACCTTCAGCTACTCGTTCGCGGAGGTCGACCTGCAGCGCCTCATCGACGAGGTCGTCGCGGTCGCCTCCATCGCCCAGGAGGAGGTGCGGATCCAAGCGACCGTCTCTGCCCAGCTGCCGCCGGTGCACGGTGACGGCGAGCGGCTCCGCCAGGTGCTGTCGAACCTCGTCGACAACGCGGTGAAGTACTCCGAACCCGGAGGCGCGGTCGAGGTCGGCGCGCGCACGGACGACGGCGTCGTCCATGTCCGCGTCACGGACAACGGCCCCGGGATTCCACGCGACCAGCAGCACGTGATCTTCGAGAAGTTCGGCCGTGGGACCAGCCCGGCGCCGGCGAAGCCCGGCACCGGCCTCGGCCTCTTCATCGCGCGCTCGATCGCAGAGGCACACGGCGGCTCGCTCGAAGTCGAGTCGACGGCGGACGAGGCCGGGGCGACGTTCACGCTGACGCTTCCCGCTCTGTAGCGGGGGAACGGGGTTCCCCCGCTAGCCCCTCCTCGGCTCGCGTGGCGGTTGTGTGTGGCGCTCCGCCGGGAGCGCGGTCCCGGCTCCGCGGGCGGGTTCGCGGTGAACCGAGAGCGATCTCGGCGGAATGCCTGCCCTGCGCGGCCCGTGGTGCTAGAGCATCCCGGGCCGCGTGGTTCTGCCTCCGTCTAAAGCGGGCTTCGCCCAGCTTTAGCCTCCGGCCTTGGGCGCACCGAACCTCAAGCGATCAGGCCGGAGGCTAACGCTGCCCGGAGGGCGCGTTAGACGGAGGCGCACCAGCGGTGTGGGATGGGCGAAGCCCACCACGCGCCGCGCGGCACCACGAGATTGCCCAGATCACCCTGGGTGACGCGCGAACCTCTGGCGAAGGCGAGACCACGCTCTCGCCGCAGCCCCGCCGCCGCCCGCCACGCGAGCCAGATCAGGCTCGAACGCGCAAGCGTTCGACGCCGAGCTCCTTCGCGAGCGCGCGCGCACGGAGCGCGAGGCGCGAGCGGAGCTCGGCCGGCTCGAGGATCACTGCCTCGCCGCGCAGCGCGAGGATCTCGCTCTCGAGCCACTCGTCGCTGCCGACGGGAAGCTCGCGGATCGCGCTGCCGTCGGCGAGGCGGCGTGCGCCGCGTTCGATCGCCCAGCGGGCGATCGCGGGCGCGTAGTGCACGCGTGCGCTGCGCGCGCCGCGCAGTCGCGTCGGCTCGAAGCCCTCACGCGGCTCGAAGTGCTCGCGCGTCAGCTTCGCGCTGCGCATCCGGTCGAGCCGGAACGAGCGCTCCGCGTCGCTCGAGCGGTCCCAGGTGTGGACGTACCAGTTCGGCAGCTGCCGCTCGAGCGAGTACGGCTCGACGAGGCGCGTCGACGGCTGCGCGTCGACCTCCTTCTGGTACTCGATCTCGACGAGCTTCAGCTCGCGCATGCCGCGCGCGAGCGTCGAGACGAGATCCTCTTCGGCGCGCTCGATCGTCGGCTGCGGCGTCTGCGCGAGCTCGAACTGACCGAACGTCTCCTCGAGCTTCCGGCGCACGCGCGCGAGCGGCGTGTGCGCGTCGGCGGCGATCATCGGCCCGACGTACTCGAGCGCGAGCCGGATCGCGCGCGCCTCGAGCGGCGTCAGCCGCGGCGGCATCCGGAACGTGTCGCCCCAGAGCTCCTTGTCGACGTGCACCTCGGCGCCGCGCAGCTCGGCGTAGACCGTGTAGCAGCCGCCGCCGAAGTTGACGAGGTTCAGCAGCGAGAGGTGCTCCTCGAGCTCGTCCTCCGGAATCGGGAAGCGCTCGATGATCTCCGTTGCGGGGAAGTCCGCTTCCACGTCGTCGCCGCAGGCCGCGAGCAGATACGCGAGCAGCGCCTGGAGCACGGCGAACCGCTCCGGCGCGACCGGGCCGGCGGGGCGCTCGCCCGTGTCGTCGACGACCTTCGCGGGCCGCTCGGCCGCCGGCTTCTCCGCCGGGCCCTCGTGGCCGTCGCGCACGCGCCGGAGCGCGGACGCGACCTCGCGCCGCAGCTCGTCCGGCTCGAGCGGGACGGCGCGGCCGTCCTGGCGCAGCACCCACGACGCGAGCATCGGCAGCGACGAGTACTCCGTGACGAAGACGCCGTCCTCGACGCGGCCGGTCGCTCCGTACGCGCGCTGGACCCACCAGGCGGTGTCGCCGAGCACCTCGATGCGCGCCTCGCCGACCAGGTCGCCGATCTGCCACGGCGGACGGCCGCGGTACTGCTCGACGTCGAAGTCCTGCGGCGTGCGGAAGTCGCGCTCGCGCCGCGTCGCGAACTTGATCTCGCCGCGGATGCGCGAGACGCGGAACGTGCGGATGTCGTCGCGGTCGAGATCGCGGCCGACGACGTACCAGATGCCGTTGTCGGGGACGAGCGCGTACGGGTTGAGCGTGCGCTCCTTCACCTTGTCGCTCGAGATCGACCAGTACTCGAACTTCACCGTGCGCTGCTTCGAGATCGCGCCTTCGAGCTTCGCGAGGCGGCCCGGCATCTCCGGCGAGTAGTCGGGATCGAAGACCTCGACGCGGCCGGCGGTCTCGGTCAGCGTCTCGGCGAAGCCGGGCCGGCCGAGCGCGAGGTTCTGCAGCGCGAGCCGGAGCGGCTCCGCGTACGCGAACTTCCCCTCGAGCAGGAACAGCGCCGTCTGGAGCGCGGCGAGCTCTTCGTCCTCGAGCTCGAGCTGCGGCAGGAAGTACTGCTCGGAGCGGAGCGTGTACAGCTCCTCGCCGGTGAATTCGTCGCGCTGCGACTGCAGCGGCACGCCGAGCGCGAGCAGTTCCGCGCGGTCGGAGTAGAACCGCCGGGCGAACGCTTCGTCCGACATCTCGGAGTAGCCCTCGACGTTCGACTTGACGTCGCGCGCGGTCAACGCCCGCCGCTCCGCCATCAGGAATGCGACGAGCGAGAGCTGGCGGATCAGCTTGTCTGTGTCGTGCGACACCCGTTTCCCAGCCTACAGGGGAACGGGCGGGATTACGCGGCGGCCTTGGCCGCGATCTTCGCTTCGAGGTGCTGGTGCGACGGGCAGTAGTCGCGCTCCGGCAGCGGCGTGCGCTGGCACGGCTTGCCCTTGCGGGTCGTCGCGCGGCAGCGCGCGATTCCGCCGTCGAGCGCGCCCGACTCGATCTGCTCCTCGATGAACGCGACCGCGGCGGTCACGCCCTGCTGCACGGCCCACGCGACCTGCGCCTGCGCGGTGATCGGGAAGTAGCGCCGGATGTCCTGGAAGAGCGCCCGGTCAGGCTTCGCGAAGTAGAGGGGGTCTTTCGCGAGCCGCTCCATCGTCTGCTCGCACGCCTCGAGGACAGCGCGGCGAGACTCGAGCTGGGTCTCGCGATCGCTGTACGGGTCGATCGTGTCCTTGATCGACCGGTAAATTGCACGAGAGTATTGATACATGCAGTGGTGCAACTGGGAGTTACGGTCGTCCATCACCAGTCTCGCGCTCTCCTATTAAGCCCACGGCAAAGCTTTGTTAACAGCGGGTTAACACCCTCCGCGGGGCCAGATTGCCTGCGATCCTAACACGGCTCAAGCGTTGTTACAAAGTCGCGGCCCGTGTTGTCCGGAAAGCGAACGTCAGCCGGCGGCGACGCGGGCCTGGTACGCGCTCGGAAAGCCCCGTGCGTGGGCGTTCGGGAGGGCCGCCGAGGCGGCCGCGCTCGTCGGGTAGACGCCCGAGAAGACGACCGAATAGCCGGGATGGAGGCTGGCGTAGCTCGACGAGGCGAGAACGCCGACCTGGGGGAGGCCGCTCCGCTGGGCATGCCGGGCGGCGGCGAGCGGGAGGGCGGCACCGGCCGAGCTGGGGATCGACTCGAGGACGACGGTGTAGCCGTCCGTCCCGGCCGGCCAGGTCGTGAGGCCGCCGCTCGGCTTCGGCTTCGGCTTGGGCTTCGGCTTCGGCTTGGGCGGCGGCGGGGTCGGGGTCGTCGCCGGCGCGGTGGTCGTCACGGGGGTCGTCGGAGACGGTGACCGAGATCGTCCCTGCCGCGGTGCTCGAGCTCGAGTGAATCGCGCCGATCGCGACGGCGATCGCGGTCGCGACCGCCGAGACGGCGAGAAAGAAGAGCGCGGGACGCACCCAGGAGCGGCGGCGGCCGCCGCCTCCTGCCGCGGGCAGGCGGGCGCCGCAGTCGAGGCAGTACTCCTGCTGCGGCTCGTGGGCGGCCCCGCAGCGAGGGCAGCGGGTCTCGCTCGACATCTAGTGCCTCTTCGGGTAATGCCGTCCAGCTTCTGGGTCGTGAGCACCAAGCGATGCAAGGACGCAGGGAGCACTCGTAGGTTGACCTACGGGTGCGACCGAGGACGCCGCAGCGCGCAGCGTGATCGCGGGCCGGAAGCGGGCATGTATTGCCTGAAGGGGCACCATTCGACTCTAGCGACCGGGGTGGTCGCCGCCTCGCTCAGCGCTGGATGACGACGAGCCGTTCCTCGGTCATCTCGCGGACGGCGTACGCCGGGCCTTCCTTCGTGTTGCCGGAGCCCTTGACGCCGCCGTACGGCATCTGGTCGGAGCGGAAGGTCGGTGCCTCGTTGACGGTGATGCCGCCGAACTCGAGGCTCTCGGCGCAGCGGAGCGCGGTGTCGATCGACGCGGTGAAGACCCCGGCCTGGAGGCCGAACGGGGTGCCGTTCGCGCGCTCGATCGCCTCGTCGAGCGAGTCGAACGCGTTGACGACGACGACCGGGCCGAACACCTCCTCGCAGCTGACCTTCGCGGTGTCGGGCACGTCGGCGAGCACCGTCGGCCGGATCAGCCCGCCGTCCTCGCCGCCCGCGAGCACGGTCGCGCCGGCGGCCTTCGCCTCCTCGATCCACGCGAGGATCCGCTCGCGGTTGCCGTCGTCGATCACGGGGCCGACGTCCGTCTCGTCGTCGGCCGGGTCGCCGACCTTCGAGCGCCTCGACCGCGGGGACGAACCGCGCGACGAAGTCGTCGTAGACCGGCCGCTCGACGTAGATCCGCTGCACCGAGATGCAGCTCTGGCCCGCGAACGAGAACGCGTTGGCCGCGAGCTTCGCCGCTGCGGTGTCGACGTCGGCGTCCGCCGCGACGATCACCGGCGTCGAGTTGCCGAGCTCGAGCTTGACCCGCTTCCGCGGCGCGCGCTCCTGCAGTCCCCAGCCGACCGGGCCGGAACCGGTGAACGTGATCAGCTTCACGCGCTCGTCCTCGACGAGGACGTCGCCGATCTCGGATGACGGGCCGACGACGACGTTGACCCAGCCTGCCGGAAGTCCCGCGTCCTGCTCGAGCTCCGCGAGGAACAGCGCCGACAGCGGCGTCGAGCTCGCCGGCTTCAGCACGACGGGGCAGCCTGCCGCGAGCGCAGGCGCGAGCTTGTGCGCGACGAGGTTGCACGGAAAGTTGAACGGGGAGATCGCCGCGACGACCCCGACCGGCCTGCGGATCGTGAAGCCGAGCTTCCCCTCGCCGGCCTGCGCGGCTTCCATCGGGATCATCTCGCCGGCGAGCTTGCGCGCCTCGACCGCGGCGAAGGTGTACGTCGACATCGCACGCGACGCCTCGACGCGCGCCGTCTTGATCGGCTTGCCGGCCTCGTCGGAGATCGTGCGCGCGAGCTCCTCGTGGCGCCTGCCGATCAGCCCGGCGGTCTTGACGAGGATCTCGGCGCGCTTGTGCGCCGGCAGCGGATTCGCCAGCGCGCGTTCGGCGGCGTCGAGCGCGCGCCTCGTCTCATCGGCGCCGCCCTTCGCGACGCGGCCGACGAGATCGCCGGAGTAGGGGGAGAGGACGTCGACCCAGGCGCCGGTCTCGATCCACTCGCCGTCGATCAGCAGCTTCCGCTCGGTTGCGGTCGCGGCCATCCGGCTAGGCGCCTTCGTCCGGCAGGCGCGCGGCGAGCGCCTCGAGCACCTTCATCTGGATCGACGGCGTGTCGCGCAGGAGGCGCCGGAAGTCGCGCGCCGTGACGACGAGCACGCGTGACGGCGCCGTCGTCGTGACGGTTGCGGTTCGCGGCGAGCCGGTGACGAGGGCGATCTCGCCGAGGAAGTCGCCGGCGCGCAGCGTGTTCACCGTGCGGCCCTTGCGCTTCACGGACGCGGCGCCGTCGACGAGCACGAGGAACTCGTATCCGGTCTTGCCCTCGCTCGTGAGCGTCCGCCCCTGCGCGACGTCGAGCTCGTCGGCGAGGCCCGCAATGTCGTCGAGCTCGCGCTTCGAGCACCGCTCGAACAGCGGCACCCGGCGGAGCAGCTCGACCTTGGCGTTTTTCCGGAGCACGGTGTGATTCTCCCGGCTCGCAGTCGCCCTGTGCAAGGAGGCACGCGTTACAGTTCCGGAGATGCCTGCCTGGGAGTCAGATGCGCTGATCGTCGACGCCGTCCGCAGCCCGATCGGGCGGCGGAACGGGACGCTGTCCCATATCCGCGGCGACGACCTCTCGGCGCAGATCGTGAACGGCCTCGTCGGCCGGAACGACGTCGACCCCGGCGAGATCGAGGATCTCCAGTGGGGCTGCGTGACGCAGATCAACGAGCAGGCCTGGAACATCGGCCGCAACGTCGCGCTCGCCGCCGGCTGGCCCGTCACCGTCTGCGGCACGACCGTCGACCGCCAGTGCGGCTCCTCGATGCAGACGAACTTCAACGCGGCGGCGACGGTGTGGTCGGGCCAGCTCGACCTCGTCATCTCCGGCGGCGTCGAGATGATGTCGCGCGTCCCGATGGGCTCCAACAGCGGCTCGATGTCGGATGCGGTCTACGAGCGCTTCGACGTCGTGATGCAGGGGATCTCCGCGGAGGAGATCGCCGACCAGTGGAACCTCTCGCGGGAGGAGCTCGACCGCTACTCGTACGAGTCGCACATGCGCGCGGCGCGCGCGATCGACGAGGGCCGCTTCGAGAAGGAGATCATCCCGGTCGACCTCGACGTCCCGGTCCCGGACGAGAACGGCGGCACCGCGACGATGACGCGCACGCGGTTCGCCGTCGACGAGGCGGTGCGGCGCGGGACGACGCTCGAGAAGCTCGCCGAGCTCCAGCCGGCGTTCATCCCGGACGGAAAGGTCACGGCCGGCAACTCGAGCCAGATCGTCGACGGCTCGGCGGCGGTGCTGATCGCGTCGGAGCAGAAGGCGTCGCAGCTCGGTCTCGAGCCGCGGGCGCGCTTCCTGTCCTTCGGGATCGCCGGCGTCGACCCGCACCTGATGCTGCACGGCAACCCGGACGCGTGCGCGAAGGCGCTCGCGAAGGCCGGGCTGACGTGGGACGACATCGGCGTGATCGAGGTCAACGAGGCGTTCGCGTCCGTCGTCCTCCAGTTCCTCGCCGACACCGACCTCGGCGAGCGCTGGGAGGCCGGCGACGTCAACCCGAACGGCGGCGGCATCTCGCTCGGCCACCCGCTCGGCGCCACCGGCGCCCGCATCACCGCGACGCTCGTCTCCGAGCTGGAGCGGCGCGACGCCCGCTACGGCATCGGCGCGATGTGCATCGGCTTCGGCCAGGCGATCGCCGGCGTCGTCGAACGCCTCTAGCCCAGCTGGGCTAACGAATCCGGCCCTCGCGGCCGATAACGGGCGTCATGGACGCAACCATTCGCGGCACGACGATGCAGGTCCTCGAGGTGCATCTCACCCCGGGCGAGTCCGTCGTCGCCGAATCAGGGCAGCTCGGCTGGTTTGACGACGGCGTCGAGCTCGAAACGACGACGGCGGCGGCCGGTTCCAACGGCATGTGGGGCGCGGCGAAGCGCAGCTTCGGCGGCGGCACCTTCTTCATGACGCGGTACCAGTCGACGTCGAAGCCCGGCACTGTGGCCTTTCCGGCGCGGCTCCCCGGGAAGATCTTCCAGATCCCGCTCGGCCCGGACCGCTCGTATCTGATCCAGCGGCACGGTTTTCTCGCCGGGCTCGAAGGCTCGAATCTCACCACGGCCTTCCAGCCCAAGAAGATCGGAGCCGGCATGCTCGGCGGCTTCGGGTTCCTCCTCCAGAAGCTCGAGGGCAACGGCCATGCGTGGGTCGAGCTCTCCGGCGAGCTGACGGAGTACGACCTCGTCGCGGGGCAGGAGTTGCGCGTGCATCCGGCGCACATCGGCCTCGTCGAGGGAACGGTCGAATACGAGCTGTCGACGGTGCCGGGGATCAAGAACAAGATCTTCGGCGGCGACGGCCTCTTCCTGATCCGGCTCAGAGGGCCGGGCAAGGTCTGGCTGCAGTCGCTCTCGCTGCCGGTGCTCGCGCACGCGCTCCAGCCGTACATCGTCGAGCCGGAGGGCGGGACGAATCCGGCCGTCGGCGTCGAGACGGCGGCGGTCGGCGGCGCGCTCGCGGCGGCGGCGAAGGGCATCGGCGGCCTCCTCGGTTCGTAGCGCCGTCGCACGGATACATTCCGGCCCGTGAGGGTCGACACGCGATTGCGAGCGGCCCACGCGGCCCTCGCTTTCGCGTTCCTTGCGCTCGGCGTGATCGACGGCACGTGGGCTGCGCGGCTGCCGGCGATTCAGGACGCACTGAATCTCGACAGCGGCCAGCTCGGGCTCGTCATCTTCGCGGGGTCGATTGCGGCGACGCTCTCGCTGCCGGTCGCGGGCTGGCTGACGTCGCGGCGCGGGAGCGGCGGGCCGACGCAGCTCGGCGTGTTCGTCGCCGCACTCGGACTCACGCTGGCGGCATTTGCGCCCGGGCTCGCGACGCTCGCGCCCGCCGCGTGCGTGATGGGCGCAGGCGTCGGGATCCTCGACGTCTCGGCGAACGCGCACGGCGTCACACTCGAGGAGCGCGCCGGGCGGCCGCTGCTGTCGGCGCTGCACGGATCGTGGAGCATCGGGCTGCTGACGGGCTCGGCGGTCGCCGCCGTCGCCGCGGCGGTGGGAGTGGGGCCGAAGGAGCAGTTTCCGGTCGTCGCGGCGATTGTCGTCGGCGCCGCGGTCATCGTGCTGCCGCGGCTGCTGCCGGGGCACGAGGACATCGCGTCCGACACCGCGCATTTCGCACTGCCGCACGGGTCGCTCGCGCTGCCGGCGTTCCTGACGTTCTTGTCGATCTTCGTGGAGACCGCGACGATGACGTGGAGCTCGGTGTTCCTCGCAGGCCCGGTGAACGCGAGCGCCGCCGTTGCGGCGGGCGGCGTCGTCGCGTACTCGACCGCGATGGCGATCGCTCGCTTCGGCGGCGACCGGCTCACCGTGCGCTGGGGCGTCGCGGGACTCGCGCGGCGCGGCGGGTTGCTGTCGGCCGGCGGGATGCTTCTCGCGCTCGTGACGCGCTCTCCTGTGCCCGCGCTGCTCGGGCTCGCGTGCGTCGGCGCGGGCTGCGCCGCGATCGTGCCGGCGCTGTTCCGCCTCGCCGCGAACGCGCCCGGTGTCTCGTCCGGTGCGGGAATCGCCGCCGTCGCGACGATGGGCTATCTCGGCGGCGTCAGCAACGGCCCGGCGATCGGCTTCCTCGCGCGCGGCGTCGGGCTGACGAAGGCGCTCGGTCTCGTCGTCGTCGGCTCGCTGCTGATCGCGATCCTCGGGCCGCGGCTCGAGCGGCGGCTGTAGGCTCGCGCCCGTGGCTGGGGAGATCCGCAGCGTCGGCGTCGTCGGGCTCGGAGCGATGGGCGCCGGCATCGCGCAGCTCTGCGTCGAGGCCGGCGTCGACACCGTAGGACGCGAGGTCACGGCCGAGCTCGGCGAGAAGGCGCGCGACCGGATCGCGCATTTCCTGACGCGGAAGGTCGAGAAGGGCCAGCTGGAGCAGGACGCGCGCGACGCCGCGGTCGCGCGGCTGACGCTGACGACCGACGTCGCCGATCTCGCGGGCTGCGACCTCGTGATCGAGGCGATTGTCGAGGAGCTCGCGCCGAAGCAGGAGTTGTTCGCCGAGCTGGAACGCGTCTGCCGCCCCGATGCGGTGCTCGCGACGAACACGTCGGCACTGTCGGTGACCGAGATCGCAGCGGCGATGTCGTCGCCGGAGCGCGTCGTCGGGATGCACTTCTTCAACCCGGCGCCGCTGATGCCGCTCGTGGAGATCGTCCGCACCGAGCGCTCGTCGGACGAGGCGGTCGAGGCTGCGTTCGCATTCGCGGCGCGGCTCGGCAAGCATCCGATCCGTTGTCACGACACGCCGGGCTTCGTCGTCAACCGCGTTCTGATCCCGCTGCTGAACGAGTGCGTCCGCGTGCTCGACGAGGCGCGCGTGTCGCCGGAGGATCTCGACGCGGGGATGAAGCACGGCGCCGGCTGGCCGATGGGCCCATGCGAGCTGCTCGACCTCGTCGGCATCGACGTGCACATCCACGCGAGCGCGGCGCTTGCGGAGAAGCTCGGCGACCCGCGGGTCGAGGCGCCGGCGCGGCTCGTCGAGATGGCGAACGCCGGGCTCTACGGCCGCAAGAGCGGCCGCGGCTTCTACACGTACTAGGCCGCGAGTGCGACCGGCTGCGGCTCGGACGCCGGAGCGGCGGCGGCGGCCGGCGCCACATGCCGGTCGGCGACGATCAGGTCGAGCGCGAGGGCGTCCATCACCGCCGCGGCGGCGGAGCCGAGCAGCCGCTCGGAGACGAGCGGGTCGACACCGGCGGCGCGTAGCGCAACGGCGAGCGCCTCGACGCGATCCGTGAGGACACGCGCGGTGCGGTGAGCCGTCTCCATGCGACAAAGGTTCCTCCCGGCGGCGGACGTTCCTGCCCCGGCATACGATCGCCCGCATGTCGACCGGTACCGCGTTCGCCGTCTTCGCCGTCTCGCTCGTCGCGACGCTCGTCGCCGCCGCGGTGTTCGCCGACCGGCTCGACGTGGTCGGGCACCGGCTCGAGCTGCCGGAGGCGCTGATCGGGCTGCTGACGGCCGTCGCCGCCGACGCTCCGGAGCTGTCGTCGGCGGTCGCCGCGCTCGTGACGGGCGCGCAGGCGGTCGGCGTCGGCGTCGTCGTCGGCTCGAACGTCTTCAACCTCGCCGCGATGCTCGGGCTGTCGGCGCTCGTCGTTGGTCGCGTGCGGCTCGCACCCGAAGCGCTCGCGCTGGAGGGAGGCGTCGCGCTCGGAGTAACCGTCGTCGTCGCGCTGCTCGCGTTCGGCGTGCTGCCGGCGTGGGCCGCGGTCGCGCTGATCTTCGTCGTGCTCATCCCGTACGTCGTGATCGTGAGCGTCGCCGAGGGGAAGCGGCCGACGCGGCTCTCGCTCCGGCAGTGGCGCCATGTCCGGCGCGCGATGGGCGGGCGTGACCTGCGCAGCCGCGTCGCGTCGCGCGACGTCTGGGGGCCGCTGATGTTCCTGCCGCCGGCCGTCGCGGTGATCGTGGTCGGGAGCATCGGGATGGTGCACGCGGCACTCGACCTCGCCGACCGCTACGGCCTGTCCGACGCGATCGTCGGCGCGCTGCTGCTCGCGGTGCTGACGAGCCTCCCGAACGCGTACACCGGCGTCCGCCTCGGCCGCGCACGCCGCGGCGCCGCACTCGTCACGGAGACGATGAACTCGAACACCATCAACCTCGTCGGAGGGATCGCGATCCCGGCGCTCTTCGTCTCCTTCGGGACCATTTCGACGCTCGGCGCGATCGACATCGGCTGGCTCCTGGCCACGACGGTCGTCGCAATCGCGCTGCTCGCGCGCCCGGGCGGGCTGCGGCGGGGTGGCGGTACCGTGCTGATCTGCGCCTGGATCGGCTTCGCCGCCGTCCAGATCGTCGGTAGTGGCTCACATTGAACTATCGCAAGGCTGCTATGGGTTAATTGACTTGAGTACGCGGTCGTGGCAGGAGAGACTTGCCTGCGAGGCCGGCTTGGCCGACGGCGCCCGTCCTGCACCCGCACGAGATCTCGCCGAGAACGCTTTCCCGCTCTTCGAACTCCCGAGCGCGTTCCTTGCCCATGTACAGCTCAGCAATCCGGGTCGCCCAGAGTCGAAGTTCTGCAGGATCCCCCGACAGCTCGACAACCCCATCGACCTCACCAATGCAATCGCCGCCCGATCCTCCTCAACGCTAGATCGAAACTCTCGGGTCACAGTCGAGCCCGCAGCACTTGACGATGAACTCCCAGTCATAACTGAGAAGCGGCGCCAAGTCATCGCCTGCCTCGTAGAGGGCAACAGCATCCGCGCGACCGTCCGCATGACCGGCGTAGCCAAGAACACCGTCACGAAGCTCTTGGTCGATCTCGGGACGGCCTGCTCCGTCCATATGGACCGTGACGATGCGCGACCTGTCGTGTGAGCGGCTACAGGTGGACGAGATTTGGGCGTTCGTCGGCGCGAAGCAGCAAGAACGTCAAGCCGGACAAGGCCGAGCAGGGATGGGGCGACGTGTGGACGTGGGTAGCTATCGACGCCGACACGAAGCTCGTCCCGTCGTACCGTGTCGGCGCTCGCGACTTGGAAGAGGCTCAGGTGTTCATCGCTGACCTGTCGCGCCGGCTGAAGCATCGCGTCCAGCTGACCACCGACGGGCACACGCCGTACCTGAAGGCCGTGCGCGGCACGTTCGGCAAAGAGATCGACTACGCGCAGCTCGTCAAGCTGTACGGCCCCGATCCGAAGGGCGACCCATCGCTACTCGCCGGCCGATCTGCACGGCAGCGATCCCACGCCCGGTCATCGGCAACCCTGACCCGGCGCACATCAGCACGAGCTACGTGGAGCGGCAGAACCTGACCATGCGTATGTCGATGCGCCGGTTCACGCGGCTGACCAACGCTTTCAGTAAGAAGGTCGAGAACCTCGCCGCCGCCGTGTCCCTTCACTTCGCGTACTACAACTTCTGCCGCGTCCACCAAACACTCGGGCACCACGCCGGCCGTAGCCGCTGGTATCACTGACCATGTGTGGAAGCTCGACGAACTCATCGCGCTACTCGCCGCAGCCGAGGCAACGCCGATCAAGCGCGGCCCATATCGCGAAGACCCGCGCGAAGCGCAACTACCCCGCGATTTCAGAGTGACCCACTACCAGTCGTCCGATAACAGAACCTTTACGGACCGCTGAACCCCGGAAAACGGGATCGGGACATACTGTGAGCAGATGCGCCGCATTGCGTTCATTTGTGTGCCCTTGCTCGCTCTTGCCGATTCCGGCCGTGGCGTGGGCGTTTGCCCAGTCGCCGAACGACGGCTCGCTCGTCGTGAAGAACGGCTCCGCGCCGAAGGGCGTGCCGGTGATCACGCTCGTGATCAAGGGCGCCGCGATCGGACGCGTCACCGGATTCGGGACGATCGTGATCGAAGACACGACGCCGATGGATCCGTTCAGCCCCGAGGTCACCGGTTGGAACTCGCTCAAGGACGTCGACACGGGGACGAAATGGGTCGGTGTCAACATGAAGTTCCGCGCCGTCGGCGGCACCTACAAGATCACGATCTACGGCTCCGGCGTTTACCTCTCAGCGATCGGCACCGGCCGTGTCGTCTCCCTCGCCGGGATCCCGGACCAGACGACCGGCGACGGCAGCTACTCGTTCAACGACGACCCGTTCAAGTCGCTCCCGGCGAATCCGCTTACGCAGGTGCCGCTGGCGGCGTCGGCGTCGAACGGCTAGACCTCCCGTCGTGGGCACCAAGTCGCAGACCGTTCTCGTCGTCGAGGACGAGGCGTCGATCGCTTCGTTCGTCTCCGCGTATCTGAAGAACGCGGGCTACACCGTCAAGGCGACCGCGAGCGGCGTCGAGGCGCTGAAGCTCGTCGAGTCGGAGAAGCCGGCGCTTGTCGTTCTCGATCTGATGCTTCCCGACATCGACGGCGTCGAGGTCTGCAAGCGCATCCGCCAGGACAGCGACATCCCAGTGCTGATGCTGACGGCGCGCGACGAGGACGTGGACAAGATCATCGGGCTCGAGGTCGGCGCGGACGACTACATGACGAAGCCGTTCAACCCGCGCGAGCTCGTCGCCCGCGTCCGCGCGATCCTGCGCCGCGCGACGCCCGAGCGCGCCGAGCGTGAGAGCGCAGTGATCCGTCACGGCGATCTCAGCGTCGACGCCGGCCGCCGCGAGGCGAAAGTCGGCGAGACCGAGATCCAGCTCGCGCCGAAGGAGTTCGACCTGCTCTGGGAGCTGCTCGACCATCGCGGGCTGGTGCTGACGCGCGACCAGCTGCTCGAGCGCGTCTGGGGCTACACCTTCGCCGGCGACACGCGGACGGTCGACGTCCATGTTCGGCAGCTCCGGCGGAAGCTCGGCGACGCGTCGCCGATCGTCACGGTCTGGGGCGTGGGCTACAAGGTCAGCCCGGCGCGCGAGACCCCGGCCGCCTGAGCGGAGTACCCTCGACCCCATGTTCGGGTCACTGCGGTTCAAGCTTCCGGCGCTGTTCCTCCTCGGCGTGGTGCTCTCCGGGTTGATCTCGACCGCGATTGCGATCCGGTTCTTCCAGAGCTACACGAAGACGCGTGCGATCGCGGAGCTCCGTTCGGAGTCCGTCGGGATCGTGCGCCTCTACGCGCGTCAGGCCGGGGCGCAGAAGGTGCCGGTCGACAACCTGCAGGCGGCGATCGGCGGCGACAGGATCTTCTACGTGCCGGTTGCACGCGGCGTCCAGCTCTTCACCGGGACGCTGCCGACGCTGCCGCGCGACGCGATTCCCGCGGAGAACCTGAAGGGCGGGAAGCCGGCGACGGTGAACCTGACCGTGAAGGGCAAGAAGTACATCGCGGTCGTGCAGCCGCTGAAGATCATCAACCAGTTGTTCGGCGCGATGGTCGTGGCGAAACCTGTCTCGCAGCTGCGCAGCCGCTGGGTCACGCTCGCCGAGCGGCTCGCGCTCGCGTTCGGCGGCGGCGTGATCATCGCCGGGCTGCTCGGCGTGTATCTGACGCGGCGCATGACCGACCCGCTGATGCAGCTCTCGTCCGCGGCGGACGAGGTCGCCGCCGGGAACTACGACGTCGCGCTGCCGGAGCCGCGCGGCCACGACGAGATCGCGCAGCTCACCGGCAGCTTCGGCGCGATGACGTCGAAGCTCGCGGAGTCGGAGCAGCTGTCGCGCAACTTCCTGATGTCCGTGTCGCACGAGTTGCGCACGCCGCTGACCGCGATCCGCGGCCACGTCTCGGCACTGAGCGAGGGCGTCTTCGAGGATCCCGCGGCGCGTGACGCGTCGCTCGACGTGATCGCCGAGGAGGCGCTGCGGCTCGAGCGGCTCGTCGGCGACGTGCTGGATCTCGCAAAGCTCGACGCGCATCGCTTCACGGTGCTCCAGGAAGAGGTCGACATGGCCCAGCTCTGCGAGCGCGCGTTCACGGCGTTCGGCGAGGAGGCGCGTCGCCGCTCGATCGACTACCGGAGCGACTTCCGCGCGAGCCCGGTGATCATCACCGACGGCGATCGCGTGCTCCAGATCATCTCGAACCTGTTGTCGAACGCGTTCCGGTGGACGCCGGAGGGCGGGCGCGTCGAGCTCGAGCTCGGCGCGGCAAACGGCTCGGTCACGGTCGCGGTCGCCGACACCGGCCCGGGAATCAGGGACGACGAGAAGGACCGGATCTTCCGCCCGTTCTGGTCGCGTGACGGCAGCGGCACGGGGCTCGGGCTTGCGATCGCGAGCGAGCTCGCGCTGGCGCTCGGCGGGAAGCTCGACGTGCAGAGCGACCCGGGTCGCGGCAGCCGGTTCGAGCTCGTCTTGCCGGGCGGCGGCTAGCCGGCTTGCGAGTCGGAGGGGCGGCGCTCCTCCATGCGGTACACGACCGCGCCCGGCTTGTCGCCGAGCTTGTCCTCGATCCGTGTCGAGCCGCTGCTCGACGCTCCGCCAGCCGGCGGTGACGAGCTCGACGAGGAGTGCGAGGTCGTCGACGCGCGCGTGCCGCTCGGCGAGGAGGTCGCCCTCGACGCGCTCGAGGCGGCGGATCAGCTGGTTCATCAGGCCGCGGATCTCGGCGAGGTTGCGCGCGACCGGCAGGACCTGCTCGCGAAGCCCGTCCTGCACGGCGTCGCCGACGCGTGCCGGAAGGTTCGACTCGAGGTCGGCGGCAGTCGCGGCGAGCGCCTCGACCTGCTCGCGCGCCCGTTCGAGCGCCGCGTCGACCGCGGCGGCGTCCGGGCGGCCTGCCGCCGCAGCTTCCAGCCGCTCTCTGGCGCGATCGACAGCCTCGTCCACGGGTGCGACGTTACCGTCCCCACCGGATGGATGTCGCCGAGCTGGACTACGACCTTCCGCGCGAGCTGATCGCGCAGCATCCGGCCGCGCGGCGCGACGAATCGCGGCTGCTCGTCGTCGAGCGCGCGACCGGCGCGGTACGGCACCGCCGGTTCTCGGAGCTGCCGGAGGAGCTGGGCGACGAGCTCGTCGTCGTCAACGACACGCGGGTCGTTCCGGCGCGGATCGCGATCGAGTCGCCGCGGGGCGAGGTGCTGCTGCTCGAGCGCCTCGGCGGCGACGAGTGGCTGGGGCTGGCGCGGCCGACGCGCCGGCTGCGCGCGGGTCGGCGCTACGGGCCGGTCGAGCTGTTGGAGCATCTCGGCGAGGGCCGGTGGCGGCTGCGGCTCGACGGCGAGCCGGCGGGGGAGACGCCGCTGCCGCCGTACATCACCGAGCCGCTCGCCGACCCGGCGCGGTACCAGACCGTCTACGCGCGGGAGGCGGGATCGGCGGCGGCGCCGACGGCGGGACTGCACTTCACGCCGGAGCTGCTCGCGCGCTTCGACGTCGAGCGCGTGACGCTCCACGTCGGGCTCGACACGTTCCGTCCGGTCGGCGAGGAGCGGCTCGAGGAGCACGCGATCCACGGCGAGCGGTACGAGGTCGAGCCGGCGGCGTGGGAGCGGATCCGCGCGGCCGACCGCGTGCTCGCCGTCGGCACGACGACGGTGCGCGTGCTCGAGACGCTCGCGCGCGACGCGCCGCTCGCCGGGCGCACGGAGCTGTTCATCGTCCCGGGCTTCGAGTTCCGCCGCGTCGACGCGCTGCTGACGAACTTCCATCTCCCGCGCTCGACGCTCCTCGCGCTCGTGATGGCGTTCGCCGGCGTCGAGGAGACGCGGCGTCTCTACCGGCTCGCGATCGAGGAGCGCTACCGCTTCTACTCGTTCGGCGATGCGATGCTGATCCTGTGAGCCAACGGTTCTCTTAACGGGGTCAGACCCCGTTAAGAAGGGCCGCGGGCTACGCT
This sequence comes from uncultured Actinomycetes bacterium, assembly GCA_963718385.1. Classification (GTDB taxonomy): domain Bacteria; phylum Actinomycetota; class Thermoleophilia; order Gaiellales; family Gaiellaceae; genus Palsa-739. Next base: position 436,293 of record CAVQZE010000003.1, on the reverse strand, counting down.
CGCGGCCGTGAGCGACGTCTTCACCGTCACCGCGACCGACGGCCCCGCGCGCGCCGGGGTGCTGCGCACCGCGCACGGCGACGTGCCGACGCCGGCCTTCATGCCGGTCGGCACGAAGGCGACGGTGAAGTCCGTCGACCCGGACGAGCTGCGCGCGCTCGGCGCGGCGATCGTCCTCGGCAATACGTACCACCTCCACCTCCGCCCGGGCGAAGACCTGATCGCCGAGCTCGGCGGCCTGCACCGGTTCATGGGCTGGGACGGGCCGATCCTCACCGACTCCGGCGGCTTCCAGGTCTTCTCCCTCCGCGACACGCTCGCCGAGCTCGACGACGACGGCGCGACGTTCCGCTCGGTCTACGACGGCAGCGTCGAGCGGCTGACACCCGAGCTCGCCGCGCAGATCCAGGAGCGCCTCGGCTCCGACATCGCGATGTGCCTCGACATCTGCCTGCCGACGGACGTGCCGCGCGCCGAGCTCGAGGACGCGGTTCGCCGCACGACGCTCTGGGCGCAGCGCCAGCGCGACCTGCCGCGCGCGCCGGGCCAGCTTCGCTTCGCGATCACGCAGGGCGGGCTCGACGACGAGCTTCGCGCGCGCTCGTCGGAGGAGCTCGTCCCGCTCGACTTCGACGGCTACGCGATCGGCGGACTGAGCGTGGGGGAGGAGCGCGCGCCGATGTTCGACGCGACGACGCGCGCAGCCGCGGCGCTCCCGGCCGACAAGCCGCGCTACTTCATGGGCATCGGCGACCCAGAAGGCGTGATCGAGGTGATCGCCCGCGGCGTCGACATGTTCGACTGCGTCCTCCCGACCCGCACCGCCCGCACCGGCAGCGCGCTGACATGGGAGGGACGGCTCAACCTCCGCAACGCCCGCTTCGCACGCGATCCCGGCCCCGTCGACCCGAGCTGCGGCTGCCCGGCCTGCACGCGGTTCAGCCGTGCGTACATCCGTCACCTGCTCAATCAGCAGGAAATCCTGGGGCTTCGGCTCCTGAGCCTGCATAATCTCCGCTTCCTCATCGATCTTGTCGCCGCGGCGCGGCAGGCGATCGAGCGCGGCGAGTTCCCCGTCTGGCGGGACGACGCGCTCGCACGCCTCCGGCCCACAACCCTGGAGACTCCGTGAACAGCCCCGCCCTGCTTCTGCTCGTTGTCGCGTTCGGCTTCATCTACTTCGTGCTCATCCGCCCGCAGAAGCGCCGCCAGCAGAGCCAGGCGCAGATGCTGCAGGGGATCAAAGAGGGCGACCAGGTCGTGACCGCCGCCGGCATCTACGGCGAGGTGACGGGCTTCCAGGACGACGACGTGACGGTGCGGATCGCGCCCGAGGTCGAGGTCCGCGTCGCGCGCCGCGCGATCGGCGCCGTGGTCTCCCGCAGCGACGAGGAAGGGGACGGCGTGACCGCCGACGAACCGGTCACAGCGCCCGAGGCTCTGACCGCCGAGGAGCGCGAAGACTTACAGGATCCCATGCTTCAGACGGCACGAATCCGTAGAACCGACAGCTACCCTCATCCCGCACCGTGAGCGACAGGCGTAAGTATCTCCTTCTCGTAGGCGCGATCGCAGCGGCCCTGGTCGGCGCGCTCCTGATCGCCCTCCCCAGCTCGCCGGTGCAGAAGAAGCCGACGCTCGGCCTCGACCTGCGCGGCGGCCTCGAGGTCGTGCTGAAGGCGGTGCCGCCGAAAGGCCACACGCTGACGCCGGACGACATGAGCCGGTCGATCTCGATCATGCAGAACCGGATCAACAAGCTCGGCGTGTCCGAGCCGGAGATCCGCAAGCAGGGCAACAACCAGATCGTGATCCAGCTCGCCGGCGTCCACGATCCGGCAGCCGCCGCGGCGCTGATCGGGAAGACCGCGCAGCTGATGCTCTTCGACTTCGAGAACGACCTCACCGGGCCGTCGCTCGACGTCAACGGCAACCCGATCGCGACGCCGACGCTCTACTCGCTGCTCACCTCGGTCAAGAAGCAGGCCGCGAAGGGGACGCCGAACGAGTACTACCTCTTCAAGACGACGACGATCACCAAGCCGGCGAAGACGAAGAACGGCAAGCCGATCGGGAAGCCGACTCACACGACGAAGCATTCGCTCGTCGCCGGCCCGGTCGACTCGAAGGAGAAGCTGCTCCGTCCGTTCGGCGGCAAGGTTCCGCGCGGATCACGAGGTCCTCGGGGCGCCGGCGAACACGCTCGTCGTCAGCTGCCCGACGGCGAACGGCTGCCTCGGCGTCCGCCAGGGCCAGATCTCGCCGACCGGGACGTACTACTACCTCCTGAAGTACTTCCCGAACCGGACGCTTCGAACCCGCTGCCGGAGATGACCGGTCGCGACCTCGTCCTCTCGGGCACGAAGGCCGACTTCGGCCAGGCCGGCGGACCCGATCGTGACGCTCCAGTTCACGAACCACGGCTCGAATCAGTTCCAGAAGATCACGCGGGAGGAGGCGCAGCGCGGCCAGGCGCGCTACAACCTCGCCGGCAAGCAGGGCGACCCGACGAACTACGCGCAGCACTTCGCGATCGTCCTCGACGGCCAGCTGCAGTCGACGCCGTACATCGACTTCAAGCAGAACCCCGACGGAATCCCCGGCCCGAACGCGCGAGATCGACATGGGCCAGGGCGGCACGTTCAAGGACGCGCAGAACCTCGCGCTCGTGCTCCAGACCGGTGCGCTGCCCGTCAGCTTCACGCAGATCGAGCGCACCGACGTCTCGGCGACGCTCGGCAAGGACTCGCTGCACCAGGCGTCAAGGCGGCCATCGTCGGCCTCGCCGTCGTCGCGATCTTCCTGCTCGTCCTCTACCGCTTCCTCGGCCTCGTCGCGGTGTTCGGGCTCGCGATCTACGCGCTCTTCTACTACGCCGCGATCCTGCTCTTCAACGTGACGCTGACGCTGCCGGGCTTCGCCGGCCTGATCCTGACGATCGGCGTCGCGGCCGACGCGAACGTCGTCGTCTTCGAACGCATCAAGGAAGAAGTGCGCGCCGGGAAGTCCGTGAAGGCCGCGATCTCGGCCGGTTACGGCAAGGGCTTCCACACGATTCTCGACGCGAACGTCGTCACCGCGATCACCGCGCTCGTGCTGTTCCTGATCGCCGTCGCGTCGGTGAAGGGCTTCGCGCTGATGCTGCTGATCGGCACGATGATCTCGCTGCTGACCGCGGTCGCCGCGACGCGCGGGATGCTCGGTCTGCTCGCAGGCTTCAAGTGGTTCAACAACCCGCGCTTCATGGGCGCGGAGGGCCAGCAGACCGCGAAGTGGCTCCAGATCGACTTCATGCAGCAAGCGCAAGGTGTGGTTCGCGATCTCCGGCGCGATCATCCTCGCCGGCGTGATCTCGCTCGGCGTGCGCGGCATGAATCTCGGCATCGACTTCAAGGGCGGCACGCAGGTCACGTTCAACACGCACCAGGGCGTACACGCAGGAGCAGGTCGCCAAGGTCGTGGCGAACTCCGGCGAGCGCGACGCCATCGTCCAGGGCCGCGGCTCGTCGACGAACAGCGAGTACAAGCAATGGCAGATCCGCACGCGGTCGCTCGGCGGGGCGGCGCAGTCGCGGCTCCAGTCCGACCTGACGCACGACCTCGGCGCGTACGCGTCAGGGACGAAGAACGTCTCGTCGAGCTTCGGACATCAGATCGCGATCGACGCGATCTGGGGAATCGTCGTCTCGCTGATCCTGATCACGATCTACATCACGCTGCGCTTCGACCTGAAGTACGCGATCCCCGTGATCCTCGCGATGCTGCACGACATCCTGATCACGATCGGGATCTACTCGATCACGTACAAGGAGGTCTCGGTCGCCACCGTGGCCGCTGTCCTAACCGTGCTCGGGTACTCGATCTACGACACGATCATCATCTTCGACCGCATCCGCGAGAACGTGCCGCTGATGCGCAGGCAGCCGTTCGCCACGATCGCCAACGTCTCGATCTGGGAGACGATCCGCCGTTCGCTGGCGACGACGTTCATCACGCTGCTGCCGATCGTCGCGCTCTGGATCTTCGGCGGCGCGACGCTGAAGGACTTCGCGTTCGCGCTGATCGTCGGCGTCGCGTCCGGTGCGTACTCCTCGATCTTCATCGCGGCGCCGCTGCTGACGATGTGGAAGGAGCGCGAGCCGGAGTTCGCGAAGCGGAAGCAGCTGGCCGCGGCCGGCGCGATCGACCTTCCCGCCGACCCGAAGAGCCGGAACAAGCGCGCGGAGGCCGAGATCGCAGCGGCGCGTGGCGGAGTCGGAGCAGGCGCTCGCGAACGAGTCGACGCCGGAGCTCGTCGACGTCGCAACCGCGACGCCGTCCGAGCCGGGCGCGCAGGCGCGGCGCGAGAAGCGCCGCCAGCGCCGGCGCACGAGACCGCATGGTCGAGCCCGCTAGCGAGCGGATCGTCGAGGTCGTCGAGGAGCTTCTCGCCGAGCTTCCCGCGCGGCTGCGCGGCAGCAGGGAACGTCTTTCGTCCGGAACGCTGAGCGTGCTGCGCGCGTTCGCGGACGAGCTCGGCCTCGTCACGCGCGACGACATCGACGAGCTCGAGCTTCGCGTCGCCCAGCTCGAGCACCGGCTGAAGCTGCTCGAGGGCGGGCCGCGCGACCTGCCGCCCGCGTCCTAGCTAGCGGCCGAGCATCCGCCGCACCGTCGCCTTGTAGCGAACGACGGTCGACGTCCGGAACTGCTCGGCGTCGTAGACGATGTACGCGCAGATCGCCGCGAGCGGCAGCTCCACGAACGCCGCGGAGAGCAGCGACTCGAGCCGCTCGTCGCCGCCGTGCGCGGTGATGACGTCGAACCACGCGTCGCAGATCAGCATCGTGCCGAGCGCGGCCGCGAGCGGGACGAGCCAGTGCGAGCCGCGGTACGCGGCCCACGAGGTGGCGGCGAACGCCGCGAGGAGGGCGATGTCGAACCCGACCCAGGCGATGTCGTAGTTGTGGGCCACCCGCTGCATCGGGAGCGAGAAGGTCAGCCAGAGCGTCCAGGGAATGAGCGCCAGGGCGGCCAGGCTGAGCACCGGGGTCACCCAGGCCGGCATCGGCACCTGTTCGGGATCCGGCAGATACCGCTTCGGACGGCTCAGGCGCGGCAATCCGCTCGTCCATGACCACGTTTTACCCGTATTGGGTCACGCAATGCGCCGACGACCGCGTTACGCTAATTCCGTGCGCTTGCGGCTGACGTCCCCTCGGCCCGAGTCGCTGCTCGCCTGGGCGGCTGCGGCCGTCGGTGTCATCGGCGTGATCTCGTCGCTGACGCCCGAGTACGCGGACCGGTTCCGGATCGTCCACGGTGTCCTCCCGCCGGGGATCCCGACGGCTGCGCGCGTCGGCGCCCTTGCGTTCGGGCTCGCGCTCGTCTGGCTCGCGCGGTCGCTCGCGCGCCGCCGGTATCGCGCGTGGCAGCTCGCGGTCACGGTCATCGTGCTTTCCGCGGTCGCGCACCTCGCAAAGGGTCTCGACGTCGAGGAGGCGACGATCTCGCTTGGACTGCTCGTCGCGCTGCTCGTGTACCGCAAGCGTTTCGACGTGCCGGGAGATCCGGCGGCGATCGGACCGCTGCTCGGCCTCGGCGCGTTCGCGGTCGCCCTCGCCGCGGTCGCCGTCAGTATCGACCTGCGCGGCGTCGACCTGCCGGACCGCGTCTCCGACTTCCTCACGGCGGTCGGGTTCCTCGTCGGGTTCTCGGCGCTCTTCCTCTGGCTGCGTCCGGTCTCGCATGCCGTGCGGCAGACCGTCGGCGAGCGCCGCTCCGCGCGCGCCGTCGTCGACGCGTACGGCAGCGACAGCCTCTCGTTCTTCTCGCTCCGCCGTGACAAGAGCTACTTCTTCTCGCCGACGCGGCGCTCGTTCCTCGCGTATCGCGTCGTCGCCGGCGCTGCGCTGGTCAGCGCCGACCCGGTGGGGGACGAAGAGGAGTTCGACGCGCTGCTTGCCGAGTTCCGGCGCGTTGCAAAGTCGCACGGCTGGCGTCTCGCGGTGCTCGGCGCGTCGGAGCAGCATCTGGAGCGCTACGCGCGGCTCGGCCTGCCGATCGCGATCGCGATCGGCGACGAGGCGGTGCTGCACCCGGACGCGTTCTCGCTCGACGGCCGCGCGATCCGCAAGGTCCGGCAATCCGTCTCGCGGCTGACGAAAGCCGGTTTCGGCGTCCGCATCGTTCCCGCAGAGGACGCGGACGACGCGCTGCGCGAACAGCTCGACGCCGTCTCCGAAGCGTGGCGCGGCAACCAGCCGGAGCGCGGCTTCACGATGTCGATCGACGACCTCTACGTCCCCGGAACCGTCTTCGCCGTCGCGGAGTGCGAGAACGGCCGCGTCGGCGGCTTCCTGCATCTCGCACCGTCGGCCGCCGGCGGCAGCTGGTCGTTGAGCACGATGCGGCGGCACCCGAGCGCGCCGAACGGCGTGACGGAGTACCTGATCGTCGAGACGCTCGCGTGGGCGAAGGAACAGCGCGTGAACGAGCTCTCCCTGAACTTCTGCGTCTTCACCGACTTCATCTGCCCCGAGCGTGCCGTGACGATCAGCCGCCGGTTCGTCCGCCGCGCGCTGCTCGCAGCCGACAACGTCTTCCAGCTCGAGCGCCTGTACGCGTTCAACAAGAAGTTCTTCCCGGAATGGCGTCCGCGCTACCTCTGCCTCGAGAAGCGCAGCGACCTGCCGGTCGTCGGCCTCGCGTACCTGCACGTCGAGCAGCTGCTCGTGCCGCCCGGGCCGTGGGCCGCGCGCCGCGAGCGCAAGCGCGCCGTCGCTGTTTAGCGCGGGGGAACCCGTGGTTCCCCCGCGAGCCCCCTCCTTCGGTGATGAGTGGTCGATTCGTGGTTTCGCTGCGCCGGGAGCGCGGTCCCGGCTCCGCGGGCCGGGCGTAGTGAACCCACAGCGATCTCGGCGATTGCCGCCCCCGTGCGGGTCGTGGCGCTTCACGTCCCGACCCGCATGAGTTCGGCCTCCGTCTAGTGCGGCTGCGCTCGCACTAGCCTCCGGCCCTTGGTGCCGCGCCGGTCGGGCGTCGTCACTCCATGCGACACTTCCGCTGATGGCGCAGCCCGCCCAGCGGAGCCTCTCCCGCCTGTCGGAGATCGCCCAGGTGATGGTGCGGCACGGCTTCGGCTACTGGTTCGAGGCGCACAAGCTCACCGACCTGCTGCCGGGCCGGTCGGCCGAGGCACGGCTCGCCGCCGCGTCCGAGGCGGGCAGCGCGTCGAGCCGCGGCCAGCATCTGCGCGAGGTCTTCGAAGAGCTGGGGCCGACGTTCGTGAAGTTCGGGCAGCTGCTCTCGACGCGACCCGACGTCGTGCCGCCCGACATCATCGCCGAGCTGCGTCCGCTCCAGGACGACGTGCGCCCGTTCCCGTTCGCCGAGGCCGAGCGCGTGATCGAGGAGGATCTCGGCAACTCGATCGCGCGGCTGTTCCTCGACTTCGACGAGGAGCCGGTCGCCGCCGCGTCGATCGGCCAGGTGCATCGCGCGACGCTGCCGAACGGGAAGGTCGTCGCGGTGAAGGTGCAGCGCCCCGACGCCGCGCGCCAGATCGACGCCGACGTGACGCTGATGTACCAGGCGGCGAAGCTCGTGAAGGAGCGCGTGCGCTCGCTCGACTTCATCGACGCGCGCGGCCTCGTCGACGAGTTCGCGCGCCAGCTGCGCCAGGAGCTCGACTACCGCCTCGAGGCCCGCAACGCGCAGGCGTTCCACCGCAACTTCGCCGGCGACCCCAACGTCCGCGTGCCGAAGGTGTACTGGCAGTACACACGCGCGCGCGTGCTGACGCTCGAGTGGCTCGAGGGCACGCAGCTCGCCGACGTCGACACGCTGCCGTTCTCGCTCGAGGAGCGTCGCGACCTTGCGTACCTCGTCACGGAAGCGTGGATGACGATGATTTTCAGGCACGGCTTCGTGCACGGCGACCCGCATCCGGCGAACATCCTGATCCTCGAAGAGGCTGGGACGATCGGGCTCGTCGACTTCGGCGCGGCGGCGAAGTTCAGCGACGACGACATGTCGAGGATGACGGCGCTCTTCATCGACGCCGCGGACGAGAACATCGACGCGCTTCCGAAGCGGCTTGCGGATCTCGGCGTGCGCTACCCGAAGGAACGCGAGGATGAGTTCCTCGCCGAGCTGCGTGAGGTCTACTACCGCTACTACGGCGCGAGCCTCGCGGAGATCGATCCGATCCAGGTGATCCGCGAGGCGTTCCAGCTGATCTACACGATGAACCTGCAGCTGCCGACGCGGTTTCTTCTGCTCGACCGCGCGATCGCGACGCTCGGGTCGGTCGGCATCGAGCTGTACCCGGAGTTCAACGTCTTCGAGGTCGCGAAGCCGTTCGCGCGCAGTCTGATGCTGGAGCGCTTCACGCCGGACCGCATTGCAAAACGCGCGCGCCGCGACGCGCTGCGGTATGTGCAGATCGCGCGTGAGGCGCCGTTCCAGTGGGCCGATCTCATGGAGCAGGTCCGCGACGGGCAGATCGAGGTCGGCTTCGTCCATAAGGGCCTCGACGAGTTCCTCGTCGACATGCAGAAGGTCTTCAACCGGCTCGTCGTCGCGCTTATCGTCGCCGGCGGACTGATCGGCTCGAGTCTGATCGGCGTCTTCTCGACCGGCGGTCCGCAGATCTTCGGGATCAACGCGCTCTCGGTCGTCGGCTTCGTGCTCTCGGCGATCCTCGGTGCGTGGCTGCTCGTCGCGGTCGTCCGCTCCGGACGGCTGTAGACGAGTTGTTGCAGATCCGCGCGAAAGGACATCTGGCGCGGTCGTAGCGTCGTGGCTACCGTCGCCGCGTGACCGCATTGCTCCTCGCCGAATCTGAGCCGTCGGTGCGCGGCTTTCTCGAGCGCCAGCTCGCAAGCGACGGCTTCGACGTCGTCTCGTTCTGCAGCCCCGACGATCTGCCGCGCTCGGCGGAACCGGATCTTCTCGTTCTCGGTGACGCCGGTGCGCTCGAGCGTGGCTGCGTCCCGGACTGTCCCGTGATCGTGCTCGGCGACGCCGACCCAGCGGTGCGCGTGCGCGCGCTCGAGCGCTGCGACGACTACCTGACGCGCCCGTTCGCGTACGAGGAGCTGCTCGCGCGGATCCACGCCGTGCTGCGGCGGCGTCCACCGCGCGCGCGAGCTGCTCGACCTCGGCGAGCTGACGATCGACCGCGCGGCGCGCCGCGTCGTCGCGCTCGGCACGGAGGTCGCGTTCTCGGCGAAGGAGTGGGCGCTGCTCGTGAAGCTCGCGGAGGATCCGGAACGGGTCTTCACGCGCGAGCGCCTGCTGCGCGAGGTCTGGGGCTTCCGCACGTACGTCCCGACGCGCACTCTGGAATCGCACGCGTCGCGCGTCCGCTGCAAGCTCGCACGCGCCGGCCTTCCCGGCTACGTCGTCAACGTGTGGGGGATCGGCTACAAGCTGCGTGAGCCGGCGGTCTAGGAGGATGCGTATTCTCGACCAGTGGAGCCGCAGCCCGCGATCTATCTGATCACCGGCCCGATGGCGGCGGGCAAGTCGACCGTCGCCGGACTGCTCGCGTCCCGGTTCGAGCGGGGCGTGCATCTCGAAGGCGATGTATTCCGACAGAGCATCGTCAGCGGACGTGAAGAGATGACGCCCGATCCGTCGCCGGAAGCACTGAACCAGTTGCGTTTGCGCTACCGGCTCGCGGCTGCCGCCGCCGACACGTATTTCGAGGCCGGTTTCATCGTTGCGCTGGAGGACGTCGTCGCCGGTCCGACACTCGCCGACTACCACGCGATGATCCGCAACCGCCCGTGCCACGTGGTCGTGCTACTGCCGGCCATCGAGGCCGTTGCCGCGCGTGAGGCTGGACGAGAACAGAAGGGTTACGACGCCTGGACGATCGAGCAGCTCCACGAGGGATTCGTCGCGACGACGCCCCGCGTTGGTATCTGGCTCGACACGACGGAGCTCACGCCGGCGGAGACCGTCGACGAGATCCTCGCCCGGACCGCGATCTAGAGGATCGCGCCCTCGAGGCGGAGCAGCAGCACCTTGCGGTCGAGGCCGCCGCCGTAGCCGACGAGCTTGCCGTTCGCTCCGATCACGCGGTGACACGGCAGGAGGATCGGCACCGGGTTGCGGTTCATCACCGTGCCGACCGCGCGCGCGGCGTCCGGCGCGCCGGACTGCTTTGCGAGCGCGCCGTACGTCGTCGTGACGCCGTAGTCGACGCGCGCGAGCTCGGCAAGGACGCGCCGGTTGAACTCCGGCTGTGCGCGCACATCGGGCTCGAGGTCGAAGTGGCGGCGGCGGCCGGCGAAGTACTCGTCGAGCTCGCGGCGGAACCGGTCGACGGGACGCGCGGACCGCAACACGCGCGTGCCGTGCAGGCGCGCGAGCTCCTCGAGCTCCTGCTCGGGATCCGGGTCGAAGCTGATCCGGCAGACGCCGTGGTCGGTGACGCCGACGAGCAGCGGCCCGACCGGCGTGTCGTCGACGACGTCGTAGGCGACGTCGAGCAGCCCCTCGGCGGCTGCGGCCGCGCGGAACCGTTCGTCGAGCGAGGAAGGAATCGTCACGTGGTCTGCTCCTTTCGCAGCCGCCGCACTCCGGCGGAGGCCGCCTGGCGCGCCGCCGACCCGGTCGAGCCGAGTGCCGCGCCGATCTCGTCGTAGGTCAGTCCGTAGCCGTAGCGGAGCACGACCGCCGCGCGTTCCTTCTGCGGCAGCCCGTCCGTCAGCGGTGCAAGCTCCTCGAACGCGGGCCGTCCGTCCTCGGTGGCGAGCTCCGGCATTTCGCCCTGCGGCCGCCGGCGGCGGTACTCGTCGAGGACGATCCGGTTCGCGATCGTCAGCGCCCATGCACGGAGGTGCTCGCCGTGCTCGAGCCGGTCGTACGCCCGGAGCGCACGGAGAAATGTCTCCTGGAACGCGTCCTCCGCCCGTTCCCGGCCGAGCCTCCGTCCGAGGAACGCCATCACCTCGTCCCGGTGGCGCTCGTAGAACGTCTCGAACGGGGGAATTGCGACTGCCATCGACACGTGAAACGTACTTACGCGCCAAGATGTGAGGTGTGAAGCTTGCGGTGGTCGGCCACGTCGAGTGGGTGGAGTTCGCCCGCGTCGAGCACGTGCCCGAAGCGGGGGAGATCGTGCACGCGCTCGAGACCTGGGAGGAGGCCGCCGGCGGCGGCGCGGTGGCCGCCGTCCAGCTCGCGAACCTCCACGGCTCGGTGCAGCTCTTCACCTCACTCGGGAGCGACGACCACGGGCTCCGAGCCCGCGAGCAGCTCGAGGCGCGCGGCGTCATCGTCCACTCGGCGGCCGCCAAGGAGCCGCAGCGGCGCGCCTTCACCTACGTCGACGGCAACGGCGAGCGGACGATCACGGTTCTCGGCCGGAAGCTCGTCCCGTCCGGCCACGACGCGACGCTGCCGTGGGAGGAGCTCGCCCGCTGCGACGCGGTCTATTTCGTCAGCGGCGACGTGGCCGCCCTCGAGGCGGCGCGGCGCTCCCGGACGCTCGTCGCGACGGCGCGGGAGCTGCCGACCCTCCGCCGCGCCGCGCTCGACATCGACGTCCTCCTCGGCAGCAACGAGGACGACGGCGAGCGCTACGAGCACGGCATGCTCGACCCGCCGCCCGGCGTCGTGATCACGACCTCCGGCTCGCTCGGCGGCTGGGTCCAGCCGGGCGGGCCGTTCCGCGCATCGCCGCTGCCCGGCCCGGTCGAGGACGCCTACGGCTGCGGCGACTGCTTCGCCGCCGGCCTCACGTACGCCCTCGCAGACGGCCGTTCGCTCGACGACGCGATCGCGCTCGCCGCCCGCTGCGGCGCCGCGGTGCTGACCGGCCGGGGCGCCTACGCCGGCCAGCTCACCGCCGCGACCGTCTAGCCGCCTCTGACACCCGCGGGCGATTTCCCCCTTTCGGGGTGGGGCAAAACGCTTGCCAAGTGGGGCAAAGTGGACTAAGGTGGGGGAAAGTGGTAAACGACCGATTCGGCCCCTGATGCTTCTCGGCGAGTTCGAGCACACGATCGATGACAAGAGCCGCCTCACCTTGCCCGCCCGCTTCCGGCAGGCCTTCGTGGACGGCGTCGTCGTGAGCCGCGGCTTCGACGGCTGCCTCTACGCGTATCCGCGCCCCGACTGGGCGCAGGCGATCGAGTCGCGGCTGAACGAGCTCGACCCGCTGAGCAAGGAGAGCCGCCAGCTCCACCGGTACTTCTACGCCGGCGCGACCGAGAGCGAGCTCGACAAGCAGGGCCGCGTCGGCATTCCCGCTGCACTGATGGAGCACGCGAAGCTCGGCCGCGACGTCGTCGTCGCGGGCGTCCACGACCACCTCGAGATCTGGGATCGCGCCGCCTGGCGGCGGGAGCTCGCCGAGGTCGAAGGGAGTGCGGAGCATGTTGCCGAACGTCTTGCATCCCGGCGCGACTGATCACGTTCCGGTCCTCGCGGGGGAGGTTCGCGCCTGCCTGGCCGTCGAGCCGGGGGACACGGTCGTCGACGCGACCTTCGGCGCCGGCGGACACGCCGCGCTGCTCGCCGCCGATCTCCAGGGCAGCGGCAAGCTGATCGCGATCGACCGCGACCCGATCGCGCGGACGTACTTCGAGAAGTTCGAGAAGCGCGCGCGCGTCCAGGGGCGGCTGCTGCGCGGCGACTTCGGCGTCGTCCTGCCGCAGCTCGCGGCGAACGGCGTGCGCGCCGACGCGATCCTGCTCGACCTGGGCGTCTCGTCGATGCAGATCGACAGGCCGGAGCGCGGCTTCTCGTACGCGACGGACGCGCCGCTCGACATGCGAATGGACCCGTCGCAGGAGCTGAGCGCGTGCAGCGTCGTCAACCAGTGGCCCGAGGCCGAGCTCGTCACGATCTTCCGCCGCTACGGCGAGGAGCGCTATGCGAAGCAGATCGCGCGCGCGATCGTGCGCCGGCGGAAGGAGCATCCGTACGAGCGGACGGGCGAGCTCGTCGACACGATCAAGTGCGCGATTCCCGCGCCGGCGCGGTTCGGCGAAGGTCATCCGGCGAAGCGCGTGTTCCAGGCGCTGCGAATCGCGGTCAACGACGAGCTCGGCTCGCTCGAGTCGGCGCTGCCGGCCGCGCTCGAGATGCTGCGGCCCGGCGGCCGCCTCGCGGTGATCGCGTTCCATTCGCTCGAGGACCGGATCGTGAAGCAGTTCCTGCGCGAGAAGGAGCGGGGCTGCACGTGCCCGCCCGACTTCCCGGTGTGCGTGTGCGGTCACGAGCCTGAGCTCCGCGCGATTCAGCGGCGGCCGATCCGGCCGAGCAGCGACGAGATCGCCGCGAACCCGCGGTCGGCGTCGGCACGGCTGCGGGCCGCGATCAAGGCGGGCACGGCGACCTGATGGCGGCGCTCGACTGGTTCGGATCGGCAGAGGTCGCGCCGGCACCGCGGCCGCGGCCGCGGACGGCCGCAGCGCCGAGACGGCGCGCGCAGCCTGCCGCGCACGGCCGCCGCCTCACCGGCTGGATCCTCTGGATCTCCGTCTTCGCCGTGCTGCTCGCCGGCATCGTCGCGCTCAACGTCGCCGTCCTCCGCGCCAACGTCGGCGTGAACAAGCTCGACCGCAAGGCGGCGCAGCTCCAGGAGCAGAACGCCGCGCTCGCGTCGCAGGTCTCCGCCGCGTCGGCGTCGCTCCGGATCGAAGGCGCAGCCCGGCGGCTCGGCCTCGTGCCGGCACCGTCCGCGGACACCAGCTACCTCGATCTGGGCACTCCCTAGCCGATGACGCGGGTCGTCAACTCGCGGATCCGTTTTCTGCTGTTCCTGATCATCGTCGTCTTCGGCGCGCTGCTCGCGCGCGCGGCGTGGATCCAGACCGTCCGCGCGGCGTCGCTGTCGCGGCTCGCGACGGCGCAGACGCGCGTGCCGGTGACGCTGCCGGCGGGACGCGGCACGATCTTCGACGCGATGGGAACGCCGCTCGCGCTCGGCGAGCAGGCGACGACCGTCTTCGCCGACCCGCGGCAGATCGACCATCCGAAGACGGACGCGATCGTGGCTGCGCGCGTGCTCGGGCTGAAGGCGAAGCAGCTCTATCCGCTCCTCGCCGATCGCTCGCACGGCTTCGTCTACGTCGAGCGAAAAGCGCCGCCGGCCGACGCGACCGCGCTTGCGCGCAAGAACCTCACGGGCTTCGGCTTCTACCCGGAGGAGCGCCGCGTCTATCCGCAGCGGTCCGTGGCCGCGCCGGTGCTCGGCTTCGCCGGCGTCGACAACAATGGGCTCGCGGGTCTCGAGCTCCAGCTGAACTCGGAGCTGACCGGCAAGACCGGTGAGGAGACCGTCGTCCGCGACCCGCTCGGTCACGTGATCTCGATCGAGAACGAGCGGCCCGCGCGTGAGGGCCGCAACGTCTTCCTCACGCTCGACCACACGATTCAGGCGAATGCTGAACAGGTGCTGCGGGCGACCGTTGCGAAGTGGCACGCGAAGGACGCGACGGCGATCGTGCTCGACCCGCACACCGGCGGCGTGCTCGCGATGGCGATGGAGCCGGGATACGACGCGAACGCGTTCGGCACTGCATCGCCGGCGTTGCAGAACAACCACGCCGTGACCGACGTCTACGAGCCGGGCTCGGTCTTCAAGGTCGTGACGATCGCCGGCGCGCTCTCCGAGCATCTCGTCACGCCGCAGACCGCGTTCACGCTGCCGTACTCGATCCGCGTCGCCGACCGCGTGATCCACGACGCCGAGATGCGGCCGACCGAACGGATGACGGTGGCGCAGATCCTCCAGCGCTCGTCGAACGTCGGCGCGATCACGATCGCGAAGAACCTGCTCGGGCAGACGCGCCTGCAGAAGTGGATCGCGCGCTTCGGCTTCGGCAAGCCGACCGGCATCGACTATCCGGGTGAGAGCGCCGGCCTGCTCCCGTCGTACTGGTCGGGCTCGACGATCGGCAACGTTCCGATCGGCCAGGGCATCTCGGTGACGGCGATCCAGCTCGCGTCGGTGTACGCGGCGATTGCGAACGGCGGCACGTGGATCCAGCCGCACCTCGTCGACCACGTGCAGGGGTCGCAGCCGGCGCAGCCGAAGACGCGGCGGATCGTCTCGGCGCACGTCGACCGGCAGCTGCTGACGATGCTGAAGGGCGTCGTCTCCGACGTCGGCACGGCGGCCGCGGCGGAGATCCCGGGCTACTCGGTCGCGGGCAAGACGGGCACCGCGCAGAAGCCGGGACCGAACGGCTACATGCCGGGGAAGTACGAGGCGACCTTCGTCGGGATGGTGCCGGCGAGCAATCCGCGGCTCGTGGTGCTCGTCACGGTCGACGAGCCGAGCCTTGCGATCTTCGGCGGCGTCGTCGCGGCGCCGGCGTTCGCGCAGATCGCGTCGTTCGACCTTCAGTACCTCGAAGTTCCGCCGGATCAGCCCGTCAAGTAGGGCCGGTAGACTCGCCCCGGATGAATCTGGAGCGCCTCGTCGCAGCGCTCGGGCCGGTCGATGTGCTCGAACGCGCTCCGGTCGACGTGCTCGACCTCGCCTACGACGCGCGGACCGTCGTCCCGGGCTCGCTGTTCTTCTGCGTGCCCGGAGCTCGTGCGGACGGGCACGACTTCGCGGCGGAGGCGGTCGAACGCGGCGCCGTCGCGCTCGTGGTCGAGCGGCCGCTCGACGTGCGTGCGCCGCAGGTCGTCGTGCCGAGCGCGCGCGCGGCGATGGCGGTTGCGGCGGACGAGTTCTTCGCGCGGCCGACGGAGGAGCTCGAGGTCGTCGGCGTGACGGGAACGAGCGGGAAGACGACGACGGCGTTCCTGCTCTTCGCGATCCTCGCTGCGGCGGGGCGGCGGCCGGGGCTGCTCGGCACTGTCGAGGCGCGCGTCGGCGGCGAACGGCGCGGCGTCGTGCGCACGACGCCGGAGGCGATCGACCTGCAGCGGACGTTTCGCGAGATGCTCGACGCCGGCGACCGGTCGTGCGCGATGGAGGCGTCGTCGCACGCGGCGGCGCAGCACCGGCTCGACCGCGTTCGCTTTGCGGCGCTCGTGTTCACGAACCTCAGCCAGGATCACCTCGACTTTCACGGCGACATGGAGTCGTATTTCCAAGCGAAGCGCGCGCTGTTCGTCGGCGAGTCGCCGCCGCGCGCTGCGGTGAACGTCGGAGACGTGTACGGACGCCGACTTGCGGACGAGCTTTCGGATGTCCTGACGTTCTCGGTTTCGGGCGGCGCGGAGATCGGGCCGGAGGCGCTCGACGGGATCGACGTGAAGCTGCGTGGGAGCTTCAACGCGGAGAACGCGCTCGGCGCGCTCGCGGCGGGCCGGCTGCTCGGCATCGACGACGCGGCGATCGCACGCGGGCTCGAGTCGCTGCGCGGCGTTCCCGGCCGCTTCGAAGCGATCGACGAGGGCCAGCCGTTCACCGTCGTCGTCGACTACGCGCACAAGCCGGGCGCGCTCGAGAACGTGCTGCGCGCCGCGCGCGAGCTGGCCGCCGGCAACCGCGTGCTCTGCGTCTTCGGCGCCGGCGGCGACCGCGATCGCGGCAAGCGGCCGCTGATGGGGCGGCTCGCGTCCGAGCTCGCCGACGTCGTCATCGTCACCTCCGACAATCCGCGCAGCGAGGAGCCGCAGGCGATCATCGACGAGATCGTCGCGGGTGCCGTGGGCGACGTCGAGGTCGCGCCCGACCGCGCCGACGCGATCGCGCGCGCAATCGAGCTCGCGCGCGAAGGCGACGTCGTGCTGATCGCGGGCAAGGGCGCGGAACAGGGGCAGGAGCTCGCCGACCGCACGATCCCGTTCGACGACCGCGAGGTTGCGCGCGAGACGCTGCGCGCGCTGGGAGCGGCGCGATGATCCCGCTGACGCTCGACGAACTGCGGTCGCTCGGGCTCGGGCGGCTCGAGGGCGACGCGCCGGAGATCACCGGCGTCGAGATCGACTCCCGCCGTGTCGGAGCCGGCGACCTCTTCGTCGCGCTGGGCGGCGGTGTTGCGTACCTCGACGACGCGCGCGCGCACGGCGCGGCCGCGACGCTCGTCCCCGATGACGATCACGCGGCGATGGCGGCGCTCGGCCGTGCGGTGCGCGAACGGAGCGACGCACGCGTCGTCGCGATCACCGGCTCGAGCGGCAAGACGTCGACGAAGGACATCCTCGCCGCGCTGTGCCGCCCGGTGGCGCGGACGGTCGCCGCCGAGGGCGGCCACAACAACGAGATCGGCCTGCCGCTCACGTTGACGCGGATCGACGCCGACACCGAGGTCGTGATTACCGAGATGGGAATGCGCGGGCTCGGCCAGATCGCCGAGCTGTGCGCGATCGCTCGGCCCGACATCGGCGTGATCTCGAGTATCGGCCCGGTGCATCTCGAGCTCGTCGGCACGGTCGAGAACGTCGCGCGCGCGAAGGCAGAGGTCGTCGCGTCGCTGCCGCCGCGCGGGACGGCGGTCGTCCCCGCGGGAGTCGCGGAGCTCGAGCCGTTCCTCGCGCGCGACGACATCGACGTCGTCCGCTTCGGTCCGGGCGGTGACGTCGAGCTCGAGTCCTTCGAGCCCGGCGTGGCCGCGGTCGTCGCGTTCGCCGACGGCACGCGCGTCGAGCTGCCGGTGCCGTTTACACCGCGGATGCAGGCGGCGAACCTCGTCGCGGCGCTCGCGACGTACCGTGCGCTCGGTCTGCCGCTCGAGCGGGCGGCCGAGGGATCCGCGGCGATCGTCTTCTCTCCGTTGCGCTGCGAGGAGTCGCCACTTCCGGGCGGCGGGCTCCTGATCAACGATGCGTACAACGCGAACCCGGCGTCGATGCGGGCGGCGCTGGAGCATCTCGTCGAGCGGGCGCAGCGCCGTCGCACCGTCGCGGTGCTCGGGGAGATGGCGGAGCTCGGCGAGGCGTCGCCGCGGTTCCACGAGGAGATCGGTCTGTTCGCGCGCGGGCTCGGCGTCGACGTGATCGTCGGCGTCGGCGAGCTCGGACGCCGCTACGAGCCGGACGCGTGGGCGGCCGATGCGGCGTCGGCGGTCGCGGTCGTCCGCGCAGTCGTCGAGGCCGGCGACGCGGTGCTCGTGAAGGCGTCGCGCTCGGTCGCGCTCGAGGTCGTCGCCGAGTCGCTCGCGGGAGTGCCGGCGTGCTGACGCGCGTTCTGATCGCCGCGCTGATCGCGCTGATCGTGTCGATCCTGATCGGCCCGCGGTTCATCGAGTTCCTGCGCCGCAACGAGTTCGGGCAGCACATCCGAGAGGACGGGCCGCAGCATCATTTCGCGAAGCAGGGGACGCCGACGATGGGCGGTCTGCTGATCCTGTTCGCGGCGACGATCGCGTTCCTGCCGGTGAGCCACTACCGGCTCCAGTCGCTCACCGTGCTCTTCGTGACGCTCGCGTGCGGCGCGATCGGCTTCCTCGACGACTTCATCAAGCTGACGCACAAGCGCTCGCTCGGACTGTCGGGCCGCTGGAAGCTGCTGCTGCTCGCCGTCGTGACGCTCGTTGTCGCCATCGTCGCGCGACACCTGCACCTGAGCACCGACGTCTACATCCCGGTCGTCGACGTGTCGGTGCCGCTGTCGTACGCCTGGTACCCGTTCCTGTTCCTCGTCATCGCCGGCGCGTCGAACGGGACGAACCTCGCCGACGGAGTCGACGGTCTCGCGGCGGGAACGGGGATCATCTCGCTCTTCACGTACATGGCGATGATGGTCGTCTCGTTCGTGCGTTCCGGCCCGCCCTCGCACCGCAACCTGACGAAGCTCGACCTCGCGATCATCGCGGCGGCGCTGATCGGGGCGATGATCGGGTTCCTCTGGTACAACGCGTTCCCGGCCGAGGTGATCATGGGCGACACCGGCTCGATGGCGATCGGCGGCGCGCTCGCCGCGTTCGCGATCATGACGAAGACCGAGTTCCTGCTGCTGTTCATCGGCGGCATCTTCGTGATCGAGGCGCTGTCGGTGATGATCCAGGTCTTCAGCTTCCGCTACTTCGGGCGACGCGTGTTCCTGATGGCGCCGATCCACCACCACTTCGAGATGAAGGCGTGGTCGGAGACGAAGATCACGATCCGCTTCTGGATCGTCGCGGGGATTCTCTGCTCGGCCGGGTTCGCGCTCTTCTACCGCTACTACTTCCGGCAGTGAGCCGGACGGCGGCGGTGCTCGGGGCGGCCGCTGCGCGGCAGGCGCTCGCCGGGCTCGGCGGATACGAGGAGATCGTCGTGCTCGAGCCGTCCGTCGACGCCCTCGAGGAGCTGATGCACGAGCTCCGCGACCCGCGCCTCGACTACATCCTCGGTGCGCTGCCGGTGCTGCCGCTGCCGGACGCGTCGATCGATCTGCTGGTCGGCGCCGACCCGGATCACGCGGAGGTGCGCCGCGTGCTGCGAAGCGACGGCCGCGCCGACCCGGTCGTCGTGTCCGCCTGACGCGTCCCGGATGAGGATGCGGCGCCCGCGCGCCGAACTCTCACGCATCCTCCACAAAGGCTCCACACCCACGTCACACCCGCGCGGATACGCTGACCGCAGGGGCCCTCGCGCCCCCCGTGGGGGGAGGCGTGGTTCATGAGCGGGACACGTCCTGACGGGCCAGGGGCGGAGACTCCGGCGGCATGGCTGCCTCGGCGCGCGCTCGTCCTCGGGCTCGCGCGGTCGGGCCGCGCGGCGGCGCTCGCGCTGGTGCGGCGGGGGGTCGAGGTCGTCGCGGTCGACCGCTCGGCGGACGCCGATCCCGGGAGGCTTGCCGAGGCGGGCGTCGAAGTTCGTCTCGGATCAGAGGAGGAGTCCCTGCTGGACGGTGTCGAACTCGTCGTGAAAAGCCCCGGTGTGCCCGCCGAGTCGCGGCTTGCCGTGGCGACGCGCGCCTCCGGCGTGCCGCTCTGGAGCGAGGTCGAGCTCGGCTTCCGCCTGCTCGAAAGCAACCCACTGATCGGCGTCACCGGGACGAACGGGAAGACGACGACGACGGAGCTGCTCGCCGCGATCCTCCGTGCCGACGGGCGCGCCGTCGAAACGGCGGGGAACGTCGGTCGCCCGCTCACCGACGTCGCCGAGACGATTGCGCCCGGCGCATGGGTCGTTTGCGAGCTGTCGAGCTTCCAGCTCGAGGACGTGCACACGTTCGCGTGCGACGTCGCCGTCCTCCTCAACCTCGAGCCCGATCATCTCGACCGCCATCACACTTTCGATGCCTACCGCGATGCGAAGCTCCGCGTCTTCGAGCGCGCGCGGACCAAGATCGTGCCGCGCGGCCTCGGCCTTGAGGGGATCGAGTTCTCCGGCGACGACCCGCTGCCGGCCGAGCCGCTGATCCCCGGTGCCCACAATCGCGAGAACGCGGCGGCCGCCACGGCGGCGGCGCGCGCGGCCGGCGTCGGCGACGACGCGATCGCAACCGCGCTCCGCACGTTTCCCGGCGTGCCGCACCGGCTCGAGCTTGTCGGCGATCTCCAGGGCGTCCGCTTCGTCAACGACTCGAAGGCGACGAACACCGCGGCCGCCCGTCGCGGTGTCGCCGCGTACGACGCGCCGCTGCGGCTGATTCTCGGCGGCTCGCTGAAGGGAGAGGAGTTCGGCGAGTTCGCGCGCGAGCTTCCGGCGAACGTGGCGTCGATCTACCTGATCGGCGAGGCGACCGACGCGCTCGCGGCCGCCCTCGACGCGGCCGGGCGCGCGTATGTGCGCGCGGACGTTCTCGAGCACGCGGTCGCGCTCGCGGCCGCGGACGCAGAACCGGGCGACGTCGTTCTCCTCTCACCGGCGTGCGCGAGCTACGACCAGTTCGACAACTTCGAGCAGCGAGGCGACGCGTTCCGGAAGCTGGTCAAGGAGCTCTGGTGAGCCAGCGGAAGAAGGCGGCGTCGCTCGAGTGGAACCTGCTCGTCGTCGTCACCGTCGCACTCGTTCTGTTCGGGCTGGTGATGGTGTACAGCGCGACGTCTGCGTCGGCCGCGCTCGGTAACGCGAACCCGACTGGGTATCTCGAACGGCAGGGCGTGTACGCGCTCGTCGGCTTCGTCCTGCTCGTCTTCGCCGCGCGAACGGACTTCCGCAAGCTGCGCGCGCTCGCGCCGATGCTCATCGTCTCCGCCCTCGGGCTCTGCGTCGCCGTCCTCGTGGTCGGGGAACGGATCAACGGCGCGCGCCGGTGGATCGGTTTCGGCCCGGCAGCGTTCCAGCCGTCCGAGCTCGCGAAGCTCGCCCTCGTCGTCTGGACGGCTGCGTATCTCGCGCGCCGCCCGCCGCCGCAGAGCCTGCGTGACCTCGTCCGCCCGATCGGACTTCTCGTCGGCGTGTTTTGCCTCCTTGTTCTCGTCGAGCCGGACCTCGGCACCGCGATCACGATCGTCGTGATGGTCTCCGCGATGCTCCTCGTCGCCGGCACGCGCCTGCCGACGCTCGCGGGCGCCGGCGCGATCGTGATCAGCCTCGCCGCGGTCGCGTCGTGGACGTCGCCGTACCGGCGCGCGCGGCTGCTGACGTTTCTCGACCCGTGGAAGGATCCGCTCGGCGCGGGCCTCCAGAACGTCCAGGCTCAGATCAGTCTCGGGTCGGGTGGGATCTTCGGACGCGGGCTCGGCCAGGGGGTGGAGAAGATCCACTTTCTGCCGGAGGCGCACACGGACATGATCTTCGCGGTGATCGGCGAGGAGCTCGGGCTCGTCGGCGTCGCGGTGCTTACGGCGGGGTACTGCGCCTTCGCCTACGCGGGTCTCCGGACCGCGATCAGCTGCCGCGATCCGTTCGGGAAGCGGCTTGCTGCGGGAATCACGGCGCTGATCTGCTGCCAGGCCGCGATCAACGTCGCCGCGGTCGTGGGGCTCGCGCCGTTGACCGGAATTCCGCTCCCGTTCGTCTCCTACGGAGGCTCGAGTCTCGTGGTCGCGCTCCTCTCGGTCGGGATCCTCCTTAACATCGCGCGTGGCGATGCAAGAGCAAAGACAGCTTCGGTGCCTGATAGCGGCGGGCGGGACGGTCGGACACGTCGCGCCGGCGCTCGCGGTGGCGCAAGCGCTCCGCGACCGCGACGTCGAAGTGACGTTCGCCGGGTCGCCGGATCGCGTCGAGGCGCAGCTCGTTCCTGAGCGGGGCTACGAGTTCGACGCGTTCCGCGTCGCGGGCTTTCCGCGGCGGCCGGGCATGGCGCTCGTACGCTCCGTTCGGCTCGCGCTCGGCGCACCGAGAGCGTGCGGCGCGATCCTTGCGCGGCGGCGGCCGGACGTCGTCCTCGGCGCGGGCGGTTACGTCGCCGGTCCGATGGTGCTCGCGGCGCGGCGACGGCGGATCCCAGCGGCGGTGACGGAGGCGGACGCTCATCTCGGCCTCGCGAACCGGCTCGCCGCGCCGCTGGCACAACGCGTCCTGCTTGCGTATCCGGTCGACGGCCGGAACGGCGCGAAGTACCGCGTCGTCGGTCGCCCGATTCCGGCGACGTCGCTGGCCGTCCCGCGCGACGAGGCGCGCAGGCGCTTCGAGCTTCCGGTAGACGGGGCCGGTCGTTCTTGTCGCCGGCGGCAGCCTCGGCGCACGGACGCTCAACGAGACCGCGCTGGACGCGTGGGGCGACGCGGGGCCGGCGGTGCTGCACCTCTGCGGCGACCGGGACTTCGACGGGCTGCGCGGCCGCGTTACACGGGCGGACTACCGGCTGCTTCCGTTCGTCGACGATTACGGGGCGGCGCTCGGCGCTGCCGACGTCGTCGTCTCCCGCGCGGGCGGCTCGGTCTGGGAGATCGCCGCGGCCGGAAAGCCCGCGATCCTCGTCCCGTACCCGGAAGCGACCGCAGATCACCAGACGAAGAACGCCGGCTACTTCGCCCGCGCCGGCGGCGCGATCGTCGTCGCCGATGCCGACGCGCACGAGGCGGTGCCGCGGCTCGTCGCGGAGCTCCTCGCGGACGAACCGCGGCCGCTGAGCGGATGGCTGCGGCGATGCTCTCGTCGGCGCGGCCGAACGCAGCAGAGGAAATTGCGGATGAGCTCATCTCCCTCGCAACCGCTCGCCGGTAGACGGCTCTGGCTCGCCGGGATCGGCGGCGCCGGCATGAGCGCGTACGCTTTGCTCGCGCGCGCGTGGGGCGCCGATGTCTCCGGTTGGGATCGCGTCGAGACGCCGTACCTCGCGCACCTCGACGGCGTCGCGGTCGAGATCGCGCCGGAGCCGCCGAGCCCGCCGGCCGGTGCGGAGGTTTACGTGTCGACGGCGTTCGCAGGCGTCGTCGAAGGTCGCCCACGCGCTGAACTGCTCGCGGAACTGGTGTCGCTCCGCCGCGCGATCGTCGTCGCCGGCGCACATGGGAAGACAACGACGTGCGCGATGATCGCGTTCTGTCTCGCGCAGCTCGGTCTCGATCCGGCGTTCCTGATCGGCGGCGAGATTCCGCAGCTCGGCGGCAACGCGGGCGCCGGCGGCGGCTGGCTCGTCGTCGAGGGCGACGAGTCGGACCGGTCGGTTGCGGCGCTCCGGCCGGAGATCGCCGTACTGCTCAACGTCGACCTCGATCACCACACGACATTCGGCTCGCGTGCCGAGGTGGCGGAGTTGTTCGAGCAGTGGCTCGCTCACGTACCGCAGGTCGTACGCGGCGACGAGCTCGAGCCCGTCGATCTCGAGCTTGCAGTTCCGGGCGAGCACAACCGGCGCAACGCTGCCGCTGCGCTTGCGGCGCTCGAGCTCGCCGGGGTCGCGCGCGCGGACGCGGAGCGGGTGATCGTCGAGTTTCGCGGCGCGGGGCGGAGGCTCGAGGAGAAAGGCGAGGCCGGCGGCGTCCGCGTGCTCGACAGCTACGCGCACCATCCGGCCGAGCTTGCCGCGGATCTGGCGGCGGTGCGTGACGGCGGGCGCGTGGTTGCGCTGTTCCAGCCGCATCTGTACTCGCGTACCCGGTATCTCGCGCACGAGTTCGCCGTCGCGCTCGCGGGCGCGGATGCCGTTTGCGTGACGGAGATCTACCCGGCTCGCGAGGAGGCGATCCCCGGCGTTACAGGGCGGCTGATCGTCGACGAGCTCGCGAGCGTGCGCCCGGGCATGCGTCTCGGGTGGGCGCCGACCGTCGAGGACAGCGTGCGCGTCGTCGCGGGCTGGGCGCGGGCGGGGGACACGGTCGTGACGCTCGGCGCCGGCGACGTCGATCGCGCCGGCGCGCTGCTGCTTGAGGTGCTCGCGTGACGATCGAGGAGGGGGTCGCGCTCGCGCGGTTCACGACGCTTGGCACCGGCGGCCCTGCGACCGCATTCGCGGAACCGGAGTCAGTCGCCGAGCTCGAGGAGCTGCTGCGCTGGGCGGCCGAGCGCGGGTCGGCGGTTGCGGTCGTCGGGCTCGGCTCCAACCTCCTCGTCGCCGACGAGGGCGTCGACGCACTCGTGCTCCATCTCCGCGGCGAGCTTGCCGGCGTCGCGGTCGAGGGCGACGTTCTTCGTGCAGGCGGCGGCGCGGCGAATGCCGTGTGCCTTCATCGTGCGCGGGCCGCCGGTCTCGGGGCGTTCGAGTTCGCGTGTGCGATCCCCGGGACGATCGGCGGCGGCGTGTGGATGAACGCCGGAGCGTACGGCGGCGAGTTCTCGCAGGTGCTCGAGCGCGCGCTCGTGGCGACGGCGGCAGGTAGCGGCTGGCTCACGCCGGCGGAGCTCGGGTTCTCGTATCGCCATTCTGAGCTTGCGTCACGGCCAGGTCGTCGTCGAGGCCGAGCTCCGGCTGACGCCGCGGCCGTCGGAGGAGATCCGGGCCGCGGTGCGCGAGCTCAACGCGCAGCGCAAGGCCGCGCAGCCGACGAACCGGAGGACGTTCGGAAGCGTCTTCAAGAATCCGGAGCACGAGCTCAGCGCCGGCCGGATGCTCGAGGCCTGCGGCCTGAAAGGCCACCGCATCGGCGGCGCGCAGATCTCGCCGAAGCATGCGAACTTCATCGAGAACGCGGACGGCGCGTCGACGGCGGACGCGATTGCGCTGATGGCCGAAGCGCGGCGACGCGCACACGAGCAGTTCGGGGTCGAGCTCCGGCACGAGGTCGAGTTCCTCGGCGAGCTCGAGCTGCCGCCGCTCCAGGCCTGAGGGCGCTCCGCCGCCCGTGAGGAAGTCGCCGGAAAGACGCGACCGCCGCGGCACAGTTCCTCGGTTAGCGTGACTGCAGGGGCCCTTTTCGCCCCCTTGGGGGGTTTGGGGGCAGGGGAGGCGATGGGTAGGAGCGGCAGTGCGCGCGGCGAACCTTGGCCCGTGGCCGCCAAGCGTCGAGGTCGGCAGCCGCGCGTCCGCGCGGCCGTGGCTGCGCTTCCCCAAGCGCGGCCTGCTGCTGCGTCGGCGGGGCGCTCGCGGTTCGCGCCCTCGCGGCGTTCGATCGCGATCGGGCTCGCCATCGTTGCGGTGGCCGGGGTCGTGTACGCCGGTGCGCGCGAGAGCTCCGTCTTTGCGGTTCGCAGCATCGAGGTGTCCGGTGCGACGCCGGCCGTTCAGTCCCAGATCCGCGCCGCATTGGCTCCCGTTGTCGGGACGAGTCTCCTCGCGCTCGACGGAGCCGCGATCCAGCGTCATGTCGAGGCGCTGCCGAGCGTCCTCTCGGTCGCGTTCGACCGCTCCTTTCCGCACACGCTCCGCATCGTTGTCGTCCCCGAGAAAGCGGTCGCCGTCCTCCGGCGCGGCCGGGAGAGCTGGCTCGTGTCCGCACGCGGACGTGTGGTCGCGAAGGTGCCGCGGCGGCTGGCCCCCTCGCTGCCGCGGATCTGGGTTCCGACCGCGACCGCCGTGGTCGCGGGAGACTTCCTCGATGGGGACCACGGCGGCACCGCCGCCCGCTCGCTCGCGCTCGTCGGCCGCTTCCCGGCCCGGATCGCGTTCGCGGCATTCGCCCACGGCGATCTGCTGTTCCGTCTCCGTACTGGGCTCGAGCTTCGCCTCGGCGATCCGACGGACGTCAGGCTGAAGCTCGCGATCGCGCGGCGCGCGATGCGGGCCCTGCCGGCCGGCGCGACGTATGTCGACGTGAGCGTGCCGCGGCGACCCGTCGCGGGAACAGACCCTCAAGTCTCAGGTGGAGCGTGAGGGTTTGAAGGTTCAATCTCTGATTGACAGCGAGATAAGGCGCACGTACCCTGCGGCGCGAAGTGGTTCGCACCGCCCCAATCCTCCACTGAAGGTTCAGGTGTTAGCCCCATGAGCATGCGCGATCAGTCGGGCAACTACCTTGCGGTGATCAAGGTCGTCGGTGTCGGCGGCGGCGGCACGAACGCCGTCAACCGGATGGTCGACGCCGGCCTGTCCGGGGTCGAGTTCATCGCGGTCAACACGGACGCCCAGGCGCTGATGATGTGCGACGCGGACGTGAAGATCCACATCGGGTCGAAGGCCACCCGCGGCCTCGGCGCCGGCGCGGATCCTGCGGTCGGCCAGGCGGCCGCGCAGGAGAGCCGCGACGAGCTGAAGGAGGCGCTGAAGGGCGCCGACATGATCTTCGTCACCGCAGGCGAGGGCGGCGGCACGGGCACCGGCGCCGCGCCGATCGTGGCCGAGCTCGGCCGCGAGCTGCAGGCGCTGACCGTCGGAGTCGTGACGAAGCCGTTCGCGTTCGAGGGCCGCAAGCGATCGCAGCAGGCCGAGATCGGGATCGAGAATCTCCGCGACCGCGTCGACACGCTGATCGTGATCGAGAACGACCGGCTGCTCCAGGTCGTCGAGAAGCGCACGACCATCGTCGAGGCGTTCCAGATGGCGGACGACATCCTCCGCCAGGGCGTCCAGGGCATCACCGACCTGATCACCGTGCCGGGGCTCGTCAACCTCGACTTCGCCGACGTGCGGACGATCATGCGCGACGCCGGCTCGGCGCTGATGGGCATCGGCATCGCCACCGGCGAGGGCCGGGCCGCCGAGGCTGCCCGCGCCGCGGTCTCGTCGCCGCTGCTCGAGGCCTCGATCGAAGGCGCGACCGGGATCCTCCTCAACATCACCGGCGGGCCGCAGATCGGGCTGTTCGAGGTGAACGAGGCGGCCGAGGTCGTCACGAGCGCCGCCGACCAGAACGCCAACGTCATCTTCGGCGCCGTCATCGACGACGCGCTCGGGGACGAGGTTCGCGTCACCGTCATCGCGACCGGCTTCGGCGCCCAGCGCCGCCGCCGCCGCCGCGAACCGGGAACGGAGGCGCCGATCCCGTCGACGTCGCCGGCGGGCGTCGGGTTCGAGGTGTCGGACGAGGCACTCGACGTGCCCTCGTTCCTCCGCGACACCTAGCCGCTCGAAGCCCGGCGGTACCGGGCCGCTTCGGCTGGGCAAGACACTAGGATCGCTCGTGCATGGCGCAGACGCTCCAGCGCACGCCCCTGTACGACCGGCATGTCGCCCTCGGCGCGCGGATGGTGCCGTTCGCCGGCTGGGAGATGCCCGTCCAGTACGAGGGCGTGATCCAGGAGCACCGCGCCGTCCGAACCGACGCTGGGGTGTTCGACGTCTCGCACATGGGCGAGCTCGACGTCGAAGGCCCGCGCGCGCACAAGCTGCTCCAGGCGCTCCTGTCGAACGATCTCGACCGGCTCGAGCCCGGTCTCGCGCAGTACACGCTCCTCACGAACGAACAGGGCGGAATCGTCGACGACGTGATCGCCTACCGGCTCGGCGAGTTTCGCTATCTCCTCGTCGTCAACGCGTCGAATCGCGACGCGGACCACCGGCGTCTGAAGGAGCATGAGATCTCCGGCTCCGACGTGCGCGACATGTCGGACGAGTGCGCGATGCTCGCCGTCCAGGGACCGCGCGCAATCGAGCGGCTCGGGCTGCCCGACGCGCCGCGGTTCACGTTTGCCGACGCGGAGATCGACGGCGTCGAAGTGATGGTGAACCGCACCGGCTACACCGGCGAGGACGGCTGCGAGCTCGTCTGCGACGCCGACGACGCCGCGCGGCTCTGGGACGCGGTGCTCGCGCGCGGCGTCGTCCCGTGCGGGCTCGGCGCACGCGACACGCTGCGACTCGAGGCCTGCTACCCGTTGCACGGAAACGACATCACGCCGGAGACGGACGCGATCTCCGCCGGTCTCGGCTGGGCGTGCGCGCTCGACAAGGAATTCGCCGGCGTGGAGGAGCTCCGGCGCGTCAAGGAACAGGGCCCGGCGCGGAAGCTCGTCCCGTTCGTGATGCAGGAGCGCGCGGTCCCGCGTCAGGGAATGCCGATCGAGGGCGGGGGCGAGGTCACCTCCGGGACGCACTCGCCGATGCTCGACGTCGGCATCGGCATGGGATACGTGCCGTCGGCGAACGCGACGGTTGGGAGCGAGCTCACGATCGACGTTCGCGGTAAGCCACGGCGCGCTGCCGTCGTGAAGAAGCCCGATCTACAAGAGGGAGGGTTGAGTGGCCGCGGAGGAGAGCTATCCCGAGGATCTGAAGTACCACGCCGAGCACGACTGGGCCCGCATCGAGGGCGACGAGGCGGTGCTCGGCATCACGTGGTTCGCAGGCGACTCGCTCGGCGAGCTCGTCCACTTCGAGCCGCCTGCCGTGGGCGCGACGGTGACGAAGGACGCCTCGTACGGCGAGGTCGAGTCTGTGAAGGCCGTGTCCGACGTGATCGCACCGCTCTCCGGCGAGGTGCTCGAGGTGAACCAGACGGCCGTCGACGCGCCCGAGACCGTGAACGACGACCCGTACGGCGCCGGCTGGCTGATCCGCATCCGGCTGAGCGACCCGGCCGAGGTCGAGGCGCTGCTCGAGGCGGCCGCGTACCGGCAGCTGCTGGCGGAGCAGTGAGCCACCCGTACCTCGCGCTCACCGATGACGACGTCGCGGAGATGCTCCGCACGATCGGTGTCGCGATCGATCGAAGAGCTGTTTCGCGACATTCCCGCAGGCGTTCGCTTCGACCGTGGGCTCGACCTCGAGCCGCCGCTCTCGGAGCAGGAGCTGTCCGCGCATCTGGCCGAGCTGGCGGCGCGCAACATCGACACGACGCGGGAGCTGTCGTTCCTCGGCGCGGGCATCTACGACCACTACGTGCCCGCGGTCGTCGACGCCGTCCTGCAGCGCGGCGAGTTCCTCACCGCGTACACGCCGTACCAGCCCGAGATGAGCCAGGGCGTGCTGCAGTCGATCTTCGAGTACCAGACCGCGATCTGCGAGCTCACCGGGATGGACGTCTCGAACGCGTCCGGGTACGACGGCGAGACCGTGACCGCGGACTCCTGCTACATCGCGAAGCACGCGACCGGACGTAACACCGTCGTCGTCACCGAGGCGACGAACCCGCAGGTGCGCCAGGTCGTGAAGACGTACGCGCCGGGGTTCGGGCTCGAGATCGTCGAGGTGCCGCACCGTGGCGGAACGACCGATCCGGACGAGCTCCGCGAGGCGGCCGAGGACGCGGCCGCCGTGATCTTCCAGCAGCCGAACTTCTTCGGCTGCCTCGAGCCGGCGCCGGACCTCGCCGCGGCCGCGAACGACGCGGATGCGCTGCCGATCGCGCACGTCGACCCGCTGTCGCTCGGCGTGCTCGAGGCACCGGGCCGCTACGGCTGTGCGATCGCGCTCGGCGAAGGACAGGCGGCAGGGAACATGCCCTCGTACGGCGGTCCGCACTACGGCTTCCTCGCAGCGCGCCAGGAGTTCATCAGGCGCATGCCGGGACGCATCGTCGGCGAGACGGTAGACACCGCGGGCGAGCGCGGCTATGTCCTCACCCTGCAGACGCGCGAGCAGCACATCCGCCGCGAGAAGGCCACCTCCAACATCACGACGAACCAGACGCTGCTTGCGCTCGGCGGCCTCGTCTATCTCACGTGGCTCGGCCCGCAGGGATTGCGCGACCTGGGGGAGACCTGCCTCGCGCTTTCCGCGTACGCGAAGCGTCAGCTCCAGGAGCGGGCGGGACTCGAGCTGCTGTTTCCAGATCAGACAACGTTCAAGGAGTTTGCGGTCCACGTCGGACGGAACGCGCGCGACGTGATCCGCGAAGCTCGCGAGCGAGGCGTCCATCCCGGCTATGCGCTCGGCCGCGACTACGCAGGCATGGACGACGTCCTCCTCGTTGCGGTGACCGAGAAGCGAACGCCGGGGGAGATCGACCGGCTCGCCGACGTGCTCGCCGAGGTGGCGCGGTGAAGCTGATCTACGAGAAGTCGCAGGAGGGCCGGCGCGCATCCTCGATCCCGCGCCACGACGAGCTCCCGCCGGCGGAGATCCCCGCGGCGCTGCGCCGCGCCGAGCCGCCGCGCCTCCCGGAGGTGCCGGAGTTCGAGCTGATCCGGCACTTCACGGAGCTCTCGACGCGCAACTTCGGCGTCGACACCGGCTTCTACCCGCTCGGCTCGTGCACGATGAAGTACAACCCGCGCGTCAACGAGCGGCTCGTGACGCTGCCCGGCTTCGCGAGCCTCCACCCGCACCAGGAGGAGGACGGCGTGCAGGGCGCGCTCGAGCTCGAGTGGCGGCTCCAGCAGATCCTCGCCGAGGTCACCGGGTCTCGACGCCGTCTCGCTCCAGCCCGCCGCGGGATCGCAGGGTGAGCTGACCGGCCTGATGCTCGTGCGCGCGTACTTCGAGGACAAGGGCGAGTCGCGCGCAGCGCCGCAAGGTCGTCATCCCCGACACGGCGCACGGCACGAATCCCGCGTCGGTGACGATGGCCGGCTACGAGCTGACGCACGTCAAGACCGACGCGCGCGGCAACGTCGACGTCGACGATCTCCGCGCGCAAGGTCGACGAGCACACCGCGGCGCTGATGCTGACGAACCCGTCGACGCTCGGCCTCTTCGACGAGAACATCGAGGAGATCGAGCGGATCTTCCACGGCGCCGGCGCGCTCATGTACTACGACGGCGCGAACCTCAACGCGGTCTGCGGCATCTCGCGTCCGGGCGACATGGGCTTCGACATCGTGCACATCAACCTGCACAAGACGTTCTCGCAGCCGCACGGCGGCGGCGGCCCGGGCGGCGGGCCGATCGCGGTACGCGGCATCCTCGAGCCGTTCCTGCCGGTGCCCGCGTTGACGCGCAGCGACGACGGGACGTTCGCGCTCGACTTCGACCGCCCGAAATCGATCGGCAAGGTGCGCGGCTTCACCGGGCCGTTCGGCGTCTTCGTCCGCTCGTACGCGTACATGCGGATGTACGGGCCGCGCCTGCGCGAGATGTCCGAGGCGGCGGTGCTCAACGCGAACTACGTGCTCGCGCGGCTGAAGGACGCGTACGACCTCCCGTTCGACCGGCTCTGCATGCACGAGTTCGTCCTCTCGGCGCGCTCGCTGAAGCGCGACCACGGCGTCACGGCGCTCGACGTCGCGAAGCGCCTGATGGACTACGGCTTCCACCCGCCGACGATCTACTTCCCGCTGATCGTCCCGGAGGCGCTGATGATCGAGCCGACCGAGACGGAGACGAAGGAGACGCTCGACGCGTTCTGCGATGCGATGCTCGCGATCGCGCGCGAGGCTGCCGAGACGCCGGAGCTGCTGAAGGAGGCGCCGCACTCGCGGCCGGTCCAGCGGCTCGACGAGGTACGAGCGGCGAAGAACCCCGTCGTCAAGTACGGGTTCGGGTCCTGATGCGCACCACGCGTGCGCGCCGGATGCTCCTGGCGGCGGTCGCGCTCGTCGTCGTCGTGACGGTCGTCGTGCACGAGGCGTTGACGCCGACGCCGTACCATCATCCGCGGTCGGCGGGTGCGCTCGCCGTGATGGGCATTCTCGCCGTGCTCGTGCTTCTGCTCGTTCCGCGGGTGGCTTCCACCGGCGCCGCGGTCGGCGCGGGGCTCGCCGCGGGCGGCGCGATCGCCATGCTCGTCTCGGGTCTCGTCTGGCAGGCGGGAGTTCCGGACCCGTTCGTCGGCGGCGACTACGCGTTCAATCTCGCCGACCTCGCAATCGTCGTCGGCGACGTGACGCTGCTCGTCGCGGCGGTTGCCTACGCGTGGGACAACCGGCACGGTCTGCGCCAGACCGTCTAGCTAGAGCAGTTCGGCGAGCGGGAACGACCGGTGCCGCCGCGGCGGGACGAGAAAGTTCTGGCGATGTGTCGCCTGGATGACGCCGTTGAGGCCGAGGTGCGGCGATCGCGGTGGGAGCGGAAGCGTGACGCCGTCCGCGTACCGGCCGTCCATCGCCAGCCGCAGCCTGCGGAAGAAGTCGCTCGTCGGCGCGAACGAGAGAAAATGGAGACCGGGAGCCGGCGTGCGCGAGTAACGGTCGACGCGCCGCTTCGACGTCCAGAAGAACGGATTGTCGAGGGTGTTGAAGTCGATCCGTTGCAGGATCGACGTCCCCGCCGGGCGCAACGTGCCGTAGTTGTCGCGAAGGTCCGCCTGGAGGCGATTCACCGGCTGGATCGACGCGCTGTGACCGACGAGGCCGCTCTCGGCATCCGGCGCGAACTGCTCGACGAGCTCCTCGGTCTGGATGTCGTCCCGGCCCTCCGGCAGCGTCAGCGTTCCGTCGAACACGTTGTTCGCTGCTCGGCTCGCGTCCGTCGCGAGCCAGACACGCTGCGTGAAGTCGTTGCTGCGATACCAGTTGTCGAGATCCTCGTAGAGGTGCGAGAGGTGCATCGTCGTGCCGTTCCGGAAGTAGCCGCTCGGCCACTGGTCGGTGAACCCCGGCAGCGTCTCGAGGTTCGCGATCCGGTCGGGACCGAGCGAGCTCTTCTGCGTCGACGTGAAGCCGAGGAAGAGCTCCGCGCGCTCCGGAATCAGATACGCAGTGGGCACGCCGGCCCGCGTCGCCATCGTCTTGGGCAGGCTCGGCGATCCCTCGAACCCGCCGCCGACGAATCCCTTCCGGATGCTCGTGATCTCGAAGAGGCCGGCGAGCGGGCGAAAGATCTCCTGCGCGCCGGCGGAGATGCGCTCGAGCGAGTCGCTCTGGAAGACGAAGCACACCTCGTTCTGCTCGAGCACGAGTCCGGACGGATCGCTTGGGAACCGCCCGACGTCCTCGAACGCCGGCACCGTGGCCCCGGCTGTCCGCGACGCCCCCAGGTCGACCGGCAGATAGTCGGGATAGCTGCGGCCGCCGAGCGTCGGCAGGTACCCGCGGAAGTACCGCGTTCCCCACGAGACGATGACGCCGAGGCCGGCGGGAGTCGGTGGGTAGCGGGTTTCGATGCGGCGCAGCGAGGCTTCGAGGCTGCGCTGCGCGTCGACGAGCTCCTTCTTACCGCGGCCGACGCGAAGGTTCGCCGTGACGACCTGATGGTGCAGCGGCGGCACGAGCACGGCGACGTCGTTGTCGACGATGACCCGCAGCCCCTGAATCAGGTGCTGCTCAGGCGGCAGCGCCACGGGTCGCGTCGCCGCCCGTGCCGGTGTCGCGGCAATCTCCTCGAGCAGCGAGTACAACCCCGTGGCACCAAGGGCTGCGAGTCCCGATCGCTCGAGAAAGGCCCGCCGGGAAAGTTCCTCTGCCAGGCCCGGACCCTAGCGTCTACGCCCGCGCGCCGGCTCGGCGCGCCGACGCCTTCGGTGCGGTGGCGAGCTGGCCGCACGCCGCCTCGATGTCACGTCCGCGCGTGAGGCGAACCGTCGACGGCACGCGCGTCTTGTCGAGCGCCGACTTGAACGCGGCGATCCGGTCGCGCGACGAGCCGTCGAACATTCCAGTCGGGTTGTAGGGGATCAGGTTCACCTTGAAGTCGTCCGGGCCGAGCAGCTTGCCGAGCGCGCGCGCCTGGTCGGGCGCGTCGTTGACGCCGCCGAGCATCACGTACTCGACGTAGACGCGCCGGTTGCGCCGCGCGACGTAGCGGCGGCACTCGGCGAGCACATCCGAAAGCGGGTAGCGGTCGTTGACCGGCATCAGCTTCGAGCGGAGCGCGCCGTCGGCTGCGTGGATCGACAGCGCGAGCCGGATCGGCTCCTCGACCTCGTCGACGAACCGCTTCAGCCCGGGGAGCCAGCCGACCGTCGAGATCGTCGTCCGCCGGTGCGTGATCCCGACGTCCGGCAGCCGCCGCGCCGCGCCGAGCACCTCGTCGAGGTTCAGCATCGGCTCGCCCATCCCCATGAAGACCGCGTGGTTCACGGGCTCCATGCGCCGGAAGTGGAGCGCCTGGTCGAGGATCTCCGACGCGGTGAGGTTGCGGCCGAACGCCATCGTGCCGGTGGCGCAGAACGTGCACGTGAGCGGACAGCCGGACTGCGACGAGAGGCAGAGCGTGCGGCGCCCGTCGCGGTAGCGCATCAGCACCGCCTCGACCGGATGGCCGTCGTGCGTCCGGAACAGCGTCTTCACGGTGCCGTCGCGCGCCTCGCGCTCGGTCTCGACGGTCAGCGTCGAGAACGGCACGGCCGCCTTGAGCTCGTCGCGGAGCGCGCGCGGGAGGTTCGTCATCGCGTCGTAACCGGCGGCGCCGCCGGCCGTCCATTCCCACACCTGGCCGGCGCGGTACGCGGGCTGGCCGTGGCTGGCCAGCGTGCGCTCGAGGAGAGCGAGATCCATGCGCTCCAGCTTAGGGCAGGGTCTCGCCCGGCGGCCCGCGCCGGACGCGCTCGAGCACGTCGGCGGGGTCGCCGCGGAGGTTCTCGATCCACCACGTGACGCCGGCGGCGGCGTAGGCGGGGAGATCGGCCTGCTCCCAGTACCCGATGAAGCAGACGTCGAAGTCGTCGCGCGCGCCGTTCGCGCGAAGTGCGTCGACGAGCGCGGTGGTGTCCTCGGGTGAATAGACGTTGCGCTTCGTCGTCGGAGCCGTCGGCAAGCCAGCCGTCCCAGCGCGCTGCGCGACGGAGCGCTCGCGGCGAACGCGCACCGATCCAGATCGGGATCGGCCGCAGCGGGCGCGGGTGCGAGCGCGACACCGTCGACGACGTAGTGCTCGCCGTGATGGTCGACCCGCTCGCCGCTCAGAAGTCCCGCGAGCACGTCGAGCCCCTCGTCGAGCATCGCCGCGCGATGGCGTTCTCCCGCGTCCTCGCCGAACCGCTCGAACTCCGTCACGTTGCCGCCGAGGCCGGCGCCGAAGACGACCCGGCCGCCGCTCAGGACCGACAGCGTCGCGAGGTGCTGCGCGACAACATGCGGCCGCCGCCGCGGCAGTGGCGTGATCGCCGTACCGAGCAGGATCCGCGACGTCACCGCGGCGCATGCGCCGAGCGCGACCCACGGATCGGCCGACGGCCCGCCGTTCACCGCCCACTGCCATTCGTCCCAGACGAGCAACGCCTCCCAGCCGGCCTCCTCCGCGGCGACCGCGACCCGCACGATCTCCCGCGGGTCGGCGAACTCGTCGAGCGTCCGGAGCTGAAGGCCGTAGCGCATCGTCGCGCCATCCTCGCAGACGCTCCGGTAGCGTCCGGCCCGTGATCGATCTCCGCTCCGACACCGTCACGCAGCCGACCCCCGCGATGCGTGAGGCGATCGCGAACGCCGCGGTCGGCGACGAGCAGGAGCGGGAGGATCCCACCGTTCTCGAGCTCGAGCGGCGCGCGGCTGCGTTCCTCGGCCAGGAGGAGGCGGTCTTCCTCCCGACGGCGTCGATGGCGAATCAGATCGCGCTGCGGATCCTCACGCGCCCCGGCGACGAGGTGCTCGCGGAGGAGAACTCGCACGTCTTCATCAACGAGCAGGGCGGGCCGGCCGTCTTCAGCGGGCTCGTGATGCGCGGCCTGCCGGGCCACCACGGGAGGATCGCGCCGGAGCAGATTCGCGCCGCGATGCGCGACTGGCGCAGCGGTCACATGCCGATCACGCGGCTCGTCTCGATCGAGGACACGCACAACTCCGCCGGCGGCCGCGTGTGGCCGCTCGACGAGATCGACGCGATTGTCGCGACGGCGCGCGACCTCGACCTGCGCGTCCATCTTGACGGCGCGCGCATCGTCAACGCGGCGACCGCACTCGGCGTTCCCGCGGCCGAGATTGGTCGCCGCACCGACACGGTCACGCTCTGTCTCTCGAAAGGACTCGGGTGCCCGCTCGGCGCGCTCGTCGCCGGCTCGGCGGAGCTGATGGTCGCCGCGCGGCGCGCGAAGCATCTCTTCGGCGGCGCGATGCGCCAGGCCGGGATCATCGCCGCGGCCGGCGTCTACGCGCTCGACCACAACCTCGAGCGGATCGCCGACGACCACGCGCGCGCGCGGCGGCTCGGCGACGCGTGGGCGGCGGCCGGGCTGGGCGTCGACCCGGAGCAGGTCGAGACGAACTTCGTCTTCCTCGACGTCGGCCCGCTCGGGCTGACTCCCGCGGCGGCTGCGGCGCGGCTCGCGGATGCCGGCGTGCGGCTCTCCGACACCGTCCATCCGACGATCCTCCGCGCGGTCACGCATCTTGGGCTTTCGGACGAAGACATCGAGCGCGCGGCCGAGCTCGTGCCGGCGGCGCTCGGAGCGACGCGTGTCCACGCCTGAGCCGCTCGCCGCCGAGCTCGAGCGGCTTGTCCGCCGCGAGCAGCGCGACAGGCGGCTGCCGAGCCTCGTAGCAGCGGTCGTTCGCGACGGCGAGACCGTGTGGGAGACGGCGGTCGGTGCCGCCGACGTCGCCGCCGCGCGCGACGCGACGCCGGACACGCAGTACCGCGTCGGCTCGATCACGAAGACGTTCACGGCGGCCGCGATCATGCAGCTTCGCGACGCCGGCAAGCTCGACCTCGAGGACACGCTCGACGTGCACATCCCGGGCGCCGCGCACCGGCCGACGCTGCGGCGGCTGCTCTCGCACACGTCGGGGATCCAGCGCGAGACGCAGGACGACGCGTGGCTGTCGCTCCGCTTCGCGCCCGCGGAAGAGCTCGTCGCGACGTTGGCGGACGCGGAGCAGGTACTCCCGCCCGGCGCGCGCTTCCATTACTCCAACCTCGCGTTTGCGCTGCTCGGGATCGTCGTCGAGCGCGCATCCGGTCAGCCGTATGCCGACTACATCCGCACGCGCCTGCTCGAACCGCTCGGGCTGCGGCGGGTCACGTTCGAGCCGGAGGAGCCCGCCGCGGTCGGCTATCTCGTGAAGGACTACGTCGAGGGCGTCGCCGCCGAGGCCGGGATCGAGACCGGCGGCTGGATCTCGGCGGGGCAGATGTGGGGGACGGTGCGCGACCTCTGCCGCTGGGCCGCGTTCCTCGCCGTGCCCGACGAGTCGGTGCTCGCGCGCACGACCGTCGAGGAGATGCGCACGGTGCAGACGATCGACGACCACCTGCGCTGGACCGGCGGCTACGGGCTCGGGCTCGGCCTGCGCCGCGACGGCGAGCGGATCCTCGCCGGCCACGGCGGCGCGATGCCGGGCTTCATCGCCGGCGTGCTCGTCTCGCCCACGGACAAGATCGGCGCCGCGGTGCTCACGAACTCGAGCGAGGCCGACGTCGAGCGGCTCGTCCTCGCGCTCGTCGCGCGCACCGTCGACGCATGGCCGGTCGCGCCGGAGCCGTGGCAGGTCGAGGCGCCGCCGCCCGCCGACGTCGAGCCGCTGCTCGGCATCTGGTGGATGGAGGGCAGCCAGATCGTGTTCCGCTGGCGTGACGGGAAGCTCGAGGGCCGCTTCGCCGACACGCCCGAGCTGGCGAGCGTCGTCGGTCTACGACCGCGCCGGCGACGATCTCTGGCGCACCGTTTCCGGCCCGGAGCACGGCGAGCTGCTGCGGATCGAGCGCGGCGAGGACGGCGAGGTCGTGCGGATGATCTGGGCCGGCTACCCGATCGCACGCGAGCCGCGCCGCGATGGCGTAGCTACTCGTACTGGAGCGCTTCGAGCACGTTCAGCTTGCCCGCGCGCCGCGCCGGGAAGATCGCCGCGACAAGGCCGACGAAGATCGCCGCGATCACGAACACGATGATCGTCCCGACGGGAATCGTGAACGCCGGATACTTGATCGCCCTGCCGACCATCAGCGCGAGCACGATTCCGACCGGGATCCCTAGCGCCGCGCCGAGGAGCGCGGTGATCACGCTCTCGTGCCGGATCATCCGGCGCGCCTGTACTCGCGTCATGCCGACCGCGCGCAGCATGCCGATCTCGCGTGTCCGCTCGAACACCGTGAGCACGAGCGTGTTCACGATCCCGAACAGGCTCACGATGATCGACAGCGACAGCAGCACGTAGAGGAGACGGAGCAATGTGTCAATCCCCTGCAGCTGGTTCGCCTTGAACTGCGATTCGGTCTGGATCTTCGCGTCGGGGAAGTTCTTCAGCGCCGCGTTGAGCCGCGCGGTGTTCGCCGGCGTGACACCGCCGTTGATGTTGATGAACGTGAAGACGTTCGTCGGGTTCGCAACGACGTGGTCGAAGAGCTGCGTCGAGATCGTCACCTCGCCGTACGGCGATCCGCCCTTCGGCGGCGCGAAGATTCCGTGCAGCGCGAGGTGCAGCTTCTCGCCGGTCGGCAGCTGGACGACGATCCGCGAGCCCCGGACGAGATGGTGCTTCTTTGCGTAGTCCTTCGACACGAACGCGCCGTCGCGCCCGAGTGTCGCCGGCGTCAGCGGGCTGCCCTTGTACCAGTTGACGTCGATCACCCGCGAGATGTCCGGCGCGACGCCGGTGAGCGAGATGCGGCTCCCGAACGCGCGACCCTCGCCGGCCCGCACGCCCGAGACGACGCGAATGCCGGGCACGTTCTTCAGCGCGTTTGCCGATGCGATCGAGATCGGCGTGAAGCCGTCCTGCGACGTCAGCGCGTAGTCGGCGCGGAAGACGTCGTTCACGGCACTCTCGAACGTCGATTTCAGTCCCGCTGCGAGCACGGCCACGAGCGTGACGAGTGCGAGGCCGATCATCAGTGCCGCCGCCGTCGATGCCGTCCGCGACGGATTCCGAATCGAGTTGCCGCGCGCGAGCTGTCCCGCCGCGCCGCCGAGGCGTGCCGCCGGCCAGCCGAGCACGCGTGCGAGCGGCGGTACGAGGGTCGGCGCGAGCATCGCGACGCCGATGAAGACGGCCGCCGCCCCGACGCCGAGCGAGAGCAGCCGCGCCTTCGTCGAGAGCCCGCCGACGAACAGGCCGATCAGCATCAGCGCGACCGCGCCGACGATCACCGCCGACGCGACGACCGGGCCGAACCGCGCGAAGCGCGACTTCGGCAGCACCGCGCCCTCGCGCACCGCCGAGATCGGCGGCACGCGCGTCGCGCGAATCGCCGGCCGCGACGCCGCGATCAGCGTCACGAGCACGCCGACGAGCATCGAGACGACGACCGTTCGCGTCGCAAACACCGTCCCCGCCTGCGGCAGGTCGATCCCGAACGAGACGAAGAGCGCGTTCAGCCCCTTCGCGAGGCCGAGCCCGAGGAACAGTCCGACGAGCGACGCGAGAACGCCGATGACGAACGCCTCGAGCATCACCGACGCCAGAACCTGCCGCCGCGTCGCCCCGAGTGTCCGCAGCGTCGCGAGCTCGCGCGTCCGCTGCGCGATCGTGATCGACAGCGTGTTCGCGATCACGAACGCGCCGACGAACAGCGCGACACCGCCGAACGCGAGCAGGAAGTAGCGGAGGATGTCGAGGATCCCGCTCGTGTCCGACGACTGCTTCTCCGCCTGCGCCTGACCCGTGCGCACCTGAGCCGTCGTCGGCAGGATCGGCCGGATCTCGCGGACGAGCCGCTGCGGCGTGACGTTCGGCTTCCCGGCGACGCCGATCGAGTCGAGCTTCCCCTCCTTGCGGAAGATGCGCTGTGCGGTCGGGAGGTCGAAGATCGAGAGTGTCGCGCCGCCGAGCGAGTCGACGCCGCCGAACTTGACGAGACCGACGATGCGAAACGTCTGCTCCGGCCCGTGCGCGACGACGCCGATCGTGTCGCCGAGCGCGAAGTGCTTCGCGCGTCGCCGTCGCCTTGTCGATCGCGATCTCCCGCGGCGCGCTCGGCCAGCGGCCGCTCGTCAGCACGAGCGGGTTGAAGCGCTGGTTGCCGGCCGGATTGACGCTGAACGCGAGGCCCGGCCCGTGCGTCGCGATCACCTTGCCGTCGTGCCCGACGAGCTGCGACTGGTCGTCGATGCCGCCTTCGGCCTCGGCGACGCCGGGGAGGCCGCGCACCTTCGTCAGCAGCGTCTCGGAGAACGACGGCACCGTGCTGTTCTGCCCGTTGTTCGACGTCCCGATCGCGCTCTTCCCGGTGATCACCGCGTCGGTGTGCTCGTAGACCTGCGTGAAGAGCGTGTTGAACGCCGACGTGATCGTGTCCGTCAACACGTACGTCCCGCTGACCATCGCGACGCCGAGGACGATCGCGACGGCCGTGAGCGCGGCGCGCAGCTTCCGGCCCATCAGGCCCTTCAGCGCGACAGTGGTCACGACTGAAGCGTGCTCATGACCTCGAGCACTTGCGCCGGGGTCGTGTCGGTCAGCTCCTTGACGATGAGGCCGTCGCCGATGAACAGCACCCGGTCGGCGATCGCCGCGGCGCGCGGCTCGTGCGTCACCATCACGATCGTCTGCCCGTACTCCTTCGTGGAGTCGCGGAGCAGCTCGAGGATCTCGCCGCCCGTCTTGGAGTCGAGGTTGCCGGTCGGCTCGTCGGCGAAGAGGATCGTCGGCCGCGTGACGAGCGCGCGCGCGATCGCGACGCGCTGCTGCTGGCCGCCGGAGAGCTCGGACGGCCGGTGCGAGCTGCGGTCGGTCAGCCCGGTCTTGCTCATCAGCTCGGCCGAGCCATTCCTTGTCCGGCTTCTCGCCTGCGATCGACAGCGGCAGCACGACGTTCTCCTCGGCGGTGAGCATCGGCAGCAGGTTGAAGAACTGGAAGACGAAGCCGATGTGCTGGCGCCGCAGCCGCGTCAGGTCGCTGTCGCCGAGCCCGGTGATCTCCGTGCCGGCGATCTCGACCGTGCCGCCCGACGGCTTGTCGAGGCCGGCGAGGAGATGCATCAGCGTCGACTTGCCGGAGCCGGACGGGCCCATGACCGCGACGAGCTGGCCGGAGCGCACGTCGAGCGAGACGCCGCGGAGCGCCTCGACGGCGGTCGCGCCCTCGCCGTAGACGCGCGTCACGTCGCTCGCGACGACGACGCTGCCGTTCTGCCCGGCGGGTGCGGTGGCGGATTCTTCGACGGCGGCCATGCCCTGCAACCTAGACGAAGCCCCGGCGGCCCGGCATCCGGAACCATCCGGAATCGTCCCGGATGCGGCTCCTAATACCGGTTGCCGGAGATGTAAAACGCGACGACGCAGACGATGTAACCGGTCAGCAACAACATTCCCTCGCGCCGCGTCGCCTTGCCGTCGGCGATCGTGACCGCCGCGAGCGCTGTGCCTCCCGCGATCGCCGCGATCTCAACCCAGCGGAACGTCAGCGGCAGCGGGTGCGAGAACGCGAGCGACGCGAGCATCACGACCGGCACGACGAGCAGGCCGACCTGTGCCGCCGACGAGACCGCGATCTCCGTCGCGAGCCGCATCTTCCCGGCGCGCGCGATCACGATTGCGCCGCCGTGCTCCGCAGAGTTGCCGACGATCGCGACGATCACCGTCGCGATGAAGAACTCGCTGACGCCGATCGCGCGCGCGAATGCGTCGAGCGAGTGGACGAGGATCTCGCTGACGAACGCGGTCGCGACGGTCGCCACCGCGAGCACGGCGAGCGACAACGGCAGCGACCAGGCGCCCTCGGCCGGAAGCTCGCGCTTCAGCATCCGGTGCCGGTGCAGGTTCCGCGTCGTCGACGCGAGGTAGATCACGAGCAGCACGATGCTGATCGGCACCGACACGACGACGGCCGTGTGCCGCTCCGGCGAGCCGCCGCTGTACCCCATCACCACGACGGGGAGGAAGAGGACGACAGCGGCGACGACGAGCCCGAGTTGTCCCGCGAGCGACTTGCGGTCGAGCGGCGCCTCCGTCCCGAGCAGCTGCGTCAGCCCGAAGACGAGCAGCAGGTTCGAGACGATCGAGCCGGAGAGCGAGCCGCGTACGACCTCGGAAAGCCCGTCCGAGACCGCGAACAGCGCGATGATCAGCTCCGGCGCGTTCCCGAAGCTCGCGTTGAGGAAGCCGCCGATTCCGGGACCGGTGTGCTCCGCTGCGTGCTCGGTCGACTCGCCGATCAGCCACGCGAGCGGGATCAGCGACGCCGCGGAAAGGATGAACAGCGTGACCTTGCCGACGTCGCCGACCCGGTCGATCACGATCGTCACCGGCGCGAGCGCAAGCGACGCCCAGAGGATCCAACGGCCCACCGCGCGACTACCCTACCGGCGGTGCTCGACGCGGTCTTCTTCGACTGGGGCGACACGCTGATGCAGTGGACGTGGGATCCCGCGCTGCTCGCCGCGGGGAACGCGGCC
This sequence comes from uncultured Actinomycetes bacterium, assembly GCA_963718385.1. Taxonomy (GTDB): domain Bacteria; phylum Actinomycetota; class Thermoleophilia; order Gaiellales; family Gaiellaceae; genus Palsa-739. Next base: position 394,171 of record CAVQZE010000003.1, on the reverse strand, counting down.
GGCCTGCGCGCGCTCGGCCGCGCGCCTTCGCCGGCGCTGACGACGCTTCTCGAGGAGGCGTACCTGCCGCGATTGCGTCGCGAGGGGATGTTGGAGGAGATCGACTACCCGGCGCTCGTGCGGGAGGCGCTCGCAGAGGCGGGGGTCGAGGTCGGCGATGAAGAGCTCGCGCGCTATCTCGAGGCGGAGCATGCCGAGTGGGAGCCTGCGGTCTCGCTCGCCTCGACGACGCACGCGCTTCTCGAGGCGCTGCGCGAGCGCGGGCTCCGGCTCGCTCTCGTGTCGAACGCCGTCGACCCGCCGTGGCTTCTGCACCGCGATCTCGCGCGGTACGGCCTCGCGGAGCGGCTGGACGCCGCCGTGTTCTCCTCCGAGGTCGGCTGGCGGAAGCCGCATCCGGCGATGTTCGAGCGTGCGCTCGCAGAGCTGGAGGTCGATCCCGCGCGGACGCTCTTCGTCGGGGACAGCCTCGTCAACGACGTCGGCGGGGCGGCGGCGCTCGGGCTCCACACCTGCCAGGCGCTCTGGTTCGTGGCCGACGCGACGGAAGGAGCACCCGAGCCCGAGTTCCGGGCGTTCACCCAGATGGACGTGCTGACCGTCGTGGGGCGGCTTTAATGGCGCCGTGGCCTACCTCTGGCTGATCTGGCTGGCCGTCCTGGTCGCCCTCGCCGCGGACATGATCCTGCGCTACCGGCGCAGGGATTTGACTGGAGGCATGTTCGCCGTCTGGGTCGTGGTCGTGATCCTGCTGCCGTTCGTCGGCGTCGTGATCTACGCGATCCTGCGCCTCGTCTCGCTCGCGCGGCGCGACGCGGCGCCCGGTTGAGTGACGACTCCGTTTTCAGAACAGGAAAACATCCGAAAAGTCAAGTCTTGCGGCGGCCGAAACCCGGCACACACAATGTGAGTCGATGCACGACGCGACCAGGCGTTCGGAGCCCGCAACACTCCCCCTGCACCCGCAGGACGATCTCGAGTGCCGCCTCTGTGACGTCCACTGCGACAAGGTCGTCTACCCGTCGGCGTGCCTCACGCGCTCGTGCCCGTTCGTCTACGCGTACGACGAGCACGGCCACACCTTCATCGGGTGCATGCAGAAGATCTACGGGGTCGAGATCGACCTCGGGATGCTCCACGCCGCCGAGGCGCGGCAGGAGGGATTCGGCGCGGTGCGCGCCGTGCGGCAGCCGTTGCCGATGTGCCGCTCCGAGGTCGAGCCGTGCTACCCGCACCGCACGGGCGAGCTCGGCTGCGTGAATCCCGAGTTCAACGAGCTGCCGGCGGGATCGCCGACATTTCGGGTGTTCGCTCGGCTGCGGCCGTCCTCGTAGCTTCGGGAACGCGGCGCAGCAGGAACACGCCGACGACCGGCCCGATCGCCGCTGCGGCGAACGCGGCACGCCAAGACGTCGCGGTGACGATCGCCGCGAACACCGGCGGCACGATCGCGCCGGTCACCGCGAGCGTCGTCTGCTGGAACCCGAGCGCCGCGCCGCTGCGGTCCGCGCCGGCGCGCTCCGCGGCGGCGGTGAACGAGAGGCCGTTCCAGCTGAAGCCGAGCACGCCGTCGACGATCAGCGCCGGGATCAGCACCGCGAGCGGCGCGTCGACGAGCGTCGCGACGACGAGTGTCGTCGTGGCGAGTGCGATCCCGACGGTACGCAGCGGCGCGATGCGGGCGCGCGTCCGGTCCGACCAGCGGCCGGCGCCGATCCGCGCACCGATCGCGAGCAGGTTGACGACGGCGAGCACGCCGGCGGCGGCGTGCGTCGAGAGCCCGCGGTGGCCGTGGAGGAACAGGACGACGAAGCTCGCGACGGCGATCTGCGCGGTGAGGTAGAGCGACGAGCCGCCGGCGAGCAGCCACAGCACGCCGTCGCGGAGCGTCGAGCGTGGGTTGGTGGTCGCAACCCGTGGCCGCCGCGGCGCCTCGCGCAGCAGCATTCCCGCGATCGCTCCGCCGACGATGACGCCGGCGCCGAGCACCGCGAACGCGAGCTTCGTGCCGCCGACGGACGCGAGCAGCGGCAGCGTGAGCGCCGCAATCGCGCCGCCGATCGGAACCGCCGCCTGCCGGATTCCGAGTGCGAGGCCGCGTTCATCCTCGGCGAACCAGCCCATCACCGCGCGGCCGCTCGCCGAGTTGACACTCGCACCGAGCGCGCCCGCGAGCGCGAGCACCGCGACGAGCGCGCCGAAGCTCGTCGTCAGGCCCGCGAAGGCAAGCACGGCGCCGCCGGACAAGAGGCCGAGCACGATCACCGCACGCTCTCCGATCCGGTCGGCGAGCAGCCCCCACGCATAGAGCGTCGGCAGCAGCCCGAGCGACATCGCGCCGAGCACGACACCCGTTTCGCCGAGCGTGAGGTCGTACTGCGCGCGCAGCGCGGGCGCGAGCGCCGGCAGTCCGATCAGCGCGGCGGAGAAGCTCGCCTGCGCGGTCGTCCCCGCGGCGAGGATCGTCCACCGGTAGCGGTCCTTCACTTCGCGACCCAGCGCGCGTGGATCTCCTTCGCCCTGCGGATCTCGTTCGCGTCGGGGCCGTGGCCTTCCGGGCCGGCCGTTTCGAGCACGGCGGGGAGGGCCTGCAGGCGCGAGTTGCCGAGGAAGACACCGATCTGCTCGCCCATCAGCCCCTCGCCGATGTTCTCGTGCCGGTCGCTGTTCGAGCCGAGCGGCGACTTCGAGTCGTTGACGTGCAGCGCGCGCAGCCGGTCGAGCCCGATCGTCGCGTCGACCTCGTCGAGGCACGCGTCGAGCGCTGCCGGGTCGGTGACGTCGACGCCGGAGACGTAGAGGTGGCACGAGTCGAGGCAGATTCCGAGCCGCGCCGGCTTCCCGAGCCGCTGGAAGATCGTCGCGAGCTCGTCGATCGAGCGGCCGATCGTGCCGCCGGCCCCGGCGGAGTTCTCCATCAGGAGCCACGTCTCGTCCGTCGCCAGCTCGAGCACCTGCTCCATCGCCGGCAGCACGCGCTCGAGGCCCTTCTCGAGGCCGGAGCCGAGATGCGAGCCGACGTGGAAGACGACGTGCGCGCCGATCGCACCGGCCACCTCCATCGTGTTCCGCATCGCCGCGATCGACTTCTCGTACACGGCGTCGTCGGGTGCCGCGAGATTGCAGAGATAGAGCGCGTGGCAGAGCACGCCGCCGATCCCGGCCGCGGCGCGCAGCTCGCGGAACCGCTCGAAGCTCGCCGGGTCGTGGTTCGTCGGCCGCCACATGCGCGGGCTCTGCGTGAAGATCTGGATCGAGTCGGCCCCGATCGCCTCGGCGCGGCCGATTGCGGAGTCAATGCCGCCGGAGGAGGAGACGTGCGCGCCGATGAACACGCGAGCGACGCTAGCGGAGCCAGGCCTCGAGCCGCGCCGCCTCGTCCTCGACCTCGCGCCGCGCGGCGCGGGGGAGAGGCGCGAACGGCGCCGTCGCGACCCTGCCCTTCTTGTCGGCGCTCCACGAGCCGGCGACGACGCCGTCGACGAGGAACGTCTGCGTGACGTCGCCGTTCTTCCCGATCACCGTCTTCCGCAGCTCCTCCGGCAGGACGCGCGTGCGGTCGGCGTGGGCGAGCAGCGTGTTGTCCCACTTCGGCAGAAAGCGCACCGGCGCAGGCGTGTCGGGCGGCGGCAGCGGCGCGCGCGGGAGGTCGAGGAGCTCGCGGCCCTTCTCGTCCCTGAAGCGGCGCAGGGGCTCGAGCGCGTCGATCGCGCCCGCGACGTCGGCCACGCGGAGGCCTGACCAGTCGGCGAAGTCGGCGCGCGTCGCCGGGCCGAACGCCGCGAGGTAGCGGCGGAGAAACGTCGTGCGCGCCGCGAGAACGTCGATCGGCCTCGGCATCGGATGCGCGTAGAAGAGTCCGAGCGGACGGCCGCTCCAGAGCGCCGACTCCGGCACGTGGATCAGATGCGCGCGCCGCCGCACCGCGTGGAAGATCCGCCGGCGCGTGAGCTCGTCCTCGTGTCCGTGCTCGCGCTCGAGGTACGCGAGCCCGTCCTTGTGCGTGAGCGGCTCGGCCTCCGCGAGCGCCCGCGCGCCGTCGCGCGCGGCGAGCGCGTCCGCGAGATGCGTCTCGTCGTACCACGTCGGCATGCCTTCGAGCGCGAAGTAGTAGATCGGGTACTCGCGCGCGGTGATCAGATGCAGCGTGCCGCGCATCACGGTCGGCTTCACGACCTCGCCGCGGAGAATCGCGCGCTCCAGCGTCTCGCGGCGGAACCCCTCGACGCGCGACCAGAGCCCGACGTACGGCGACGGCGGCCACTGCGCCTGCATGCCGGCGAGCCGCTCGATCGCGGGCAGCACGCCGATCCGCTTCCGTTCGAGGAGCATCTGCCGCGCGAGCGTCGCGCGGTTCAGCTCCCGCAGCGTCAGGACTCGTTCCACGCCACCCGCTTGAACGAGACCGACGCGCCTTCGACGACGGCGAAGTGCGCGAGGCCGTCGTCGGACTTGCCGACCGCGCCCGGATTGACGTAGAGCGCGCCGTCGACGATGCGCGTCCACTGCAGGTGCGTGTGTCCGCCGGCGAGGATGTCGACGCCGGAGCCGCCCCAGAGCCGCTCCGCCTGCGCGTCGGGAGTCTCCGGGAGCAGAACGTCCTCGTACGACGTCGGCGAGCCGTGGAAGGCGCGCAGCGTCACGCCGCCGTCGAGCTCGAGATCGAGCGTCGGCGCGAACGACCGGATCTGCTCCAGATGAGCCTCGTCGAGCTGCTCCAGCGTCCACGCGCGCTTCGTCAGCTGCGCCTCGGTGATCTCCTCCGCCGAGTCGGTCGGCAGCTCGAGCAGGAAGTCGTCGGCGTTGCCGAGAATCACCGGCCAGCCGAGCGCCGCGAGCCGGTCGAGCACCTCGCGCGGCTGGTCGCCGCCCTGCACGGCGTCGCCGAGACAGACGCCGTCGGCGATGCCAAGCCGCTCGAGCTCCGCGACGACCGCGGCGAACGCGAGGTCGTTGCCGTGCATGTCGGAGACGAGCGCGAGCGGCACCGCTCTACGATAGGAGAACAGTGACCGTCCGCGTCCGCATGGCACCGAGCCCGACAGGGCTTCTCCACATCGGCAACGTCCGTACTGCGCTCTTCAACTGGCTCTACGCGCGGCACGAGGACGGCGAGTTCCGGCTGCGGATCGAGAACACCGACACGAGCCGCGAGGTCGCCGAGGCGGTGGAGCAGATCCAGGAGTCGCTGCGCTGGCTCGGCCTCGACTGGGACGGTCCGCTCAACTTCCAGCTCGACCGCATGGACGACTGCCGCGCCGTCGCGGAGAAGCTCGTCACCGACGGTGCCGCGTACCTCGACGAGGGCGCGATCCGCTTCCGGATGCCGAACGAGGGCGTCACCGCGTGGGACGACCTCGTGCGGGGACGCGTCGAGGTGCCGAACGAGACGATCGAGGACGTCGTGCTCGTCCGCTCCGACGGCCGGCCGACGTACAACTTCGCGTCGCCGATGGAGGACGTCTGGGACGAGATCACGCACGTGATCCGCGGCGACGACCACGTCTCCAACACGCCGAAACAGATCAACATCATCCGTGCGGTCGGCGCCGAGGTCCCGGTCTACGCCCACGTGCCGAGCGTCTTCGGCCAGGACGGGAAGAAGCTGTCGAAGCGGCACGGCTCCGTCACGGTCGCGGAGTTCCGCAAAGAGGGCTATCTCCCCGAGGCGCTGATGAACTTCCTCGCGCTGCTCGGCTGGGCTCCCGACGGTGAGACGACGATCATGAGCCCGGACGAGCTCGTCGAGCGGTTCTCGCTCGAGCGCGTCAGCTCGAGCCCGGCGCAGTTCGACTACGCGAAGCTCGACTGGATGAACGGCATGTACATCCGCGCGCTCGCGCCGGAAGCGCTGTCGCACGCGCTGCTGATCTGGCTCGGCGAGCAGGGCTACGACTGGGACGCGGAGCTCGTCGCGAAGGCGGCGCCGCTCGTTCACGAGAAGATCCAGCGGCTGGCCGAGTTCCCGGCGTACGCCGGCTTCCTCTTCCACGACGTCGAGCCGGATCCGGCCGACCTCGACGGCGGCGCGCCCGTCTGCGCCGCGGCCCGGGAGGCGCTCGCCGGGCTGGAGCCGTTCACGGCGGAGACGATCGAAGCGGCGCTCCGCGCCGTCCTGGAGCAGCTCGGGCTGAAGCCGCGACAGGGCTTCCAGCCGATCCGCGTCGCCGTCACCGGCTCGAAGATCTCGCCGGGCCTGTTCGAGAGCATCGAGCTCCTCGGGCGCGAGGCGACGCTCCGCCGCCTCGACGCCGTCGCGTAGCTAGACTGCCGCCCCGTGGCAACGGCCGGTGAAAGGCGCACCGTGCTCGTCGTCGACGACGAGCCCGCCATTCGATATCTCTGCCGAGTCAACCTCGAGCTCGACGGCCACCGCGTGCTCGAAGCGGCGGGGAGTGCCGAGGCGCGAGAGCATCTCGCGGCCGAGCCCGTCGACGTCGTATTTCTCGATCTCCAGCTCGGCGGCGAGCGGGGAGATCTGTTGCTCGAAGAGCTGCGCGGCCGCATTCCCGTTGCGGTCGTCACCGGATCAGGCGAAGCGGCCGGTCCGGCTGGGGATGCGTTCCTGGCGAAGCCGTTCGCACCCGCGGAGCTCAGTGAGACCGTTCGCCGCCTGAGCCCCTGACCAACGCTGAGAGGTAGGCGAGATGGCCACAACCGCAGTCCGCACGCCCGAAGAGTACGAGTCGGTTCTCCAGCGCTACTTCTTCGAGCGCTCCGAGGAGGGCCGCGCGGTCCGCGTCGGCGAGAAGGAAGTGTCGGAGCAGGCCGCGATCGTCGCGCGCTACGCCGACCTCTTCTCGCGTGCGCAGATCGATGCGCTGCGCGACGCCGAGAGCGCTGCCGACGGCGACGAGCGCGAGCGGTTGTACCGGCTCCGCAAGACGTGCGAAGGCGGGCTCATCTCGGCGTCGCTTGCCGAGCACGAGGATGCGCTCGAGAACGCGATCCTCGGTGCGCGCATCGAGTTCCAGGGCGAGGAGCTGCCGCTCCGTTCGGCGGCCGCGCGGCTCGCGGTGCTCGACTCGTACGCCGGCCGCGAAGAGCTCGCCGACCTCGAACGGGCCGGCTCCGCGCGCTTCAACGACGACCGGCTGGCGCTGATCACCGCGTGGGAGGAGTCCGAGGCGGACATCACCGGCGAGCCCGATCCGATCGCGCGCAACGAGGAGGAGAAGGGGATCTCGCTCCGCGATCTCGAGCGCGCGCTCGTGGCGGCCAGCGATGTTACGACGGAGACCTGGGTGCCGCTCCGCGACCGGTGGTTCGACCGGCTGCTCGGTCCGGAGCGCGATCCGCAGCCGACGAACGCGCATGTCGCGTATCTCCGCCGGCTGTCGCCGCTCGAATCGACGTACTCGAAGGAGCGGTCGGTCGAGGTCTGTCTCGCGAGCGTGCAGGCGCTCGGCTTCGACATGAACGCGATCCCGAACATCCATCTCGACCTCGAGGATCGTCCGCAGAAGAATCCGCGTGCGTGCGTGATCGCGTCCAATCCACCCGAGGTCGTCCATCTGATCACCCGGGCGCAGGGCGGCATCGCCGACTACCAGGCGTTCATGCACGAGGCCGGTCATGCGCTCCACTACGCGGGCGTCGACCCGCGGCTCCCGTACACATTCCGGCGTTTCTCGCGCGACCACGCGCTGACGGAGATCTACTCGTACATCTTCGAGGCCGTGACGCGGGAGCCGGGCTGGCACGCGCTTCACTTCGGGCTCTCGGATGCTCAGGCGGAGGAGAACGCGGAGGCGACGCTGTTCCTCGAGGCGCTCCTCTACCGTCGTTACACGGCGAAGCTCCGCTACGAGCTCGGGTTCTGGGCGAGCTTTGCGGAGGAGGGCGGGCGCTCGCCGCGCGACTACGCGGAGCAGCTCACGAACGCGACCGGCGTCCGCTACGACCCGCGCGGCTACATCTCCGACATGGACGCGGGCTTCTACTCCGCGGACTATCTCCGCGCGTGGATCAGGTCGGCGCAGCTGCGCGCGTACCTGATCGGCGAGGTGGGCGAGGACTGGTGGCGGAGCGAGGCGACAGGCGAGATCCTCCGCGCGCTGTTCGCCGAGGGGACGCGGCCGACGAGCGAGGAGATCGCCGCGCGAATCGGCTTCGACCCGCTCGACACCGGGCCGCTTGTCGCGGATCTCGCCGGCGCCTAGGCCGTAAGCCGGGTCCCGGGGTCAGACCCCGGGACCCGGCCCGATCGCCTACGCGATCGCGATCGGCACGCTCCGCGGCGCGCGCGGCGCCGACTTCGGAACGTGCACCGTGAGGACGCCCTTGCCGTACGTCGCGTCCAGCTTCTCCGTGTCCACCTCGACCGGGAGCTGGAAGCGCCGCTCGAACTCGATCGTCTCGGTCTCGACCTCGCGGCTTCCCTTCACGATGAGCGTGAGGTCGATCACCTCAACCGCGAGCTCACTCTCGTCGAAGCCGGGAACCTCGAGCTCGATCACGATCTGCTCCTCGGTCTCGTCGATCTCGACCGCCGGCATGAAGCCCGGCGCCACGACGAGCCCAGGAAACAGCCGCCGCATCCGCTGCTCGATCGCGTCGAGATCGACAAACGGCGTCCACTGGTCCAGAACGGGCATTGCACACCTCCTTCGGACTCTGAGGACATCGTCGCGTCGGCGCGCACCGCGCGCGTCGGGAGTCGGAGGCAAGACGCGTTCCGGGAACTACGGATCGGCCGATCCTGGAGAAACGATCACGAACGTAAAGCTCCTGCAAAATGGACGGCCCGCCGGAGAAATGCGTTTGCTGAGGGTCTAGTCTCGGGAACATTCGAAGCGCACCATCGAAGGGGTCGCCGTCGAGCCTGGGAGGGAATCCGATGCGAGTCCACCACTTCGTTGTTGCTGCGGTCGCCGTTGCGGCAGCGGGTCTCATAGCCGCCTCGGGGTTAGCGCGCACCGACGCGCCGGGATGGAACAACCCCGTGAGGATCACAAACACGAACTGCGAGATCGGCTACCCGGTCGTCGATGCCCAGTACAACAGGATCGTGTTCGGCATCGTCAACAACGGCACCGTCGCCCACGGCTTCGATATCGGCGGGCCGTACAAGTCCGGATTGATCAAGCCGGGCCAAGAGAAGACACTCGTCACCAACTTCCGCCCGGGCGTCTGGAAGTTCGCGTGCGTCGCGCGCCACTCGACGGTGAAGTGGGGCACGCTCACGATTCGGTAGCCGGAGAACGCGTGGGCGGCGCCAAAGGGAGCGCCGCCCACGCGTCATCTCGCAAGGCGCATACGGGATTCGAACCCGTGCCGCCGCCGTGAGAGGGCGGTGTCCTAGGCCACTAGACGAATGCGCCCTGGAACGGGGGACAGTGTAGCTAGCGGCGCATGAGGCGGACCGCGAGGGCCACGGCGAGCACGGCCGCGAGGGCGCCGGCGCTCGTGAACGTGAGGCCGCGCACTGTCGGCGCTGCGGCCGCCGCGATCACGAGCGCCGACGCGGCGAGGCCCGCGCCGCACAACGCCGAGACTGCGACGACGCGGGCGCGGACGACTCCCGGCTCGGCGGCGACCGGGATCCGTTCCTCGAGCGACCACGACGCAAGCTCGCCGCACAGCAGCAGACCGACAGCGACGAGCGGCGCGCGCTCGTCGACGCTCGCTCCGTGGACGATGATCGCGCCCGCGTACGCGCCGCCGAGCAGCACCAGCGACGCGGGCAGCGAGCCCTGCCAGCCGAACACGAGCATCAACGCGAGCAGCAGCAGGCCGACCGCGCCGAGGACTGCGGTGACGACCGCGATCGTCGAGTCCCGCGCGATCGCGTCCGCGAACACCGCCGCGTACACGACCACCGACGCGGCCGCGAGCGTTACGCGCGCGCGGGCCTTGCGTAGCGCCTGAATGCGGCCACCTCCTCCAGCGGCACGTTGAGAGGAACGCCGTCGAGCCACTCGACGACCGGAACGCCGGCCCGCTCGTACCGCGCGCGCAGCGACTCGCGCGAGAGCCGCCACAGCCGGTACGACAGGTCGTCGAGCTCGCGCTTCCCGGGCTCGACGAACGGAACGGGGGAGACCTCGATCACGACGAGGTCGAAGCCGCGCGCACGAAGATCCAGCAGCGCGGCCGCCGAGCGCTGGTCGAGCAACGGCGTCAACGCGAGCACGAGCGCCTTCGGCGGCAGCGTCCGCGGCGGGAGAAAGTCGACGCCCTTCGCCGCGAATGTCAGCACGATGTTCATCTGCAGCAGCGAGTCGACGATCTTGTAGAGCTGCAGCGTTCCCGACGCCGGCACGAGCCACGAGAGATAGCCGCCGAAGCTGACGAGGCCGACGCGGTCCTTTCGCTGGAGATACCGGTGCGCGAGCGACGTCGCAGCGCGCACGGCGAGGTCGAGCGTGCCGCGGCCGCCGCGCTGTACCTCTGCGAACGTGTCGACGAACAACACGACGTCGGTGTTCCGTTCCGGATGCTGGTCGTTCACCCAGAGCTCGCCGCGCCGCGCGGTGGCGCGCCAGTTGATCCTGCGCATGCGGTCTCCGTGGCTCCACGGGCGCACGTCCGCGAACTCGATGCCCTCGCTTTTCGCGCGCGAGACCTGGTTGCCGACGAAGACCTGCGTCTCGAACGGCGGCAGCAGCGCGTGCAGCGTCTCAACGCTCGGATAGACGCGCAGCGGCGCCCAGCCGCTCGGGCCGCCCTCCCAGGAATGGAAGCCGAGCGCGTCGCGGGCGCGCACGAGCACCGGCCCGAGACCGAACGCGCCCCAGCGTACGCAGTGCAGCGGCAGCTCCAGCGTTCGCGTCTCGCCCGGCGCGAGCCGGATCCCGAGCGGATTCGCGCGGACGGGCTCGATCTCGGCGGGGAGCTGAAGCAGGACGTCGAGCCGCGCGGCGCCGGTCGCGGTCGACAGCTCCAGCGTCGCCTGCACCTCCTCGCCTTCGAGCGCGCGCTCCCGGTCGACGGCGAGCACTGCGTCGAGCTCCGGTTCGCGACGCGAGTGCCGCGCCGACGGCTGCGGCGAGCGCGAACGGCGCCGCGAGCGCGACGAGCTCGACGCGGCCGACGGCAAGCCCCGCGACCAGCCCGAGCGCGGCGAGGCCGAAGTAGGCCGCGAGCCGCGGCGAGGTGCTGAGCGTCACGACGCGGCGTCGCGGAGAGCGTCCTCCGCGGGCGGCGTCGGCACCGACTCCAGCGCCTCCACGACGACGTCTTCGCCGCGCACGCGCTGCACCCAGAGCTCCGGCTTCAGCGTCAGCCGGTGCGCGAGCGCCGGCACCGCAACGGACTTGACGTCCTCCGGGACGACGAAGTCGCGTCCGTCGAGCGCCGCCCGCGCGCGCGAGAGCTTCAGCAGCGCGAGGCTGCCGCGCGGGCTCGCGCCGACGGCGAGCCGCTTCGAGTCGCGCGTCGCCGTGACGATGTCGACGATGTACGCCTCGATCGAGTCGGCGACGTGCACCTGCTCGAGCGCCTGCTGCATCTCGATCAGCGTCGCCGAATCGACGACCGGCGTCAGCGTCGCTTCGTCCTCGCCGCGGGCGAGGCGCCGCCCGAGCATCTCGATCTCGTGCGCGCGCGTCGGATACCCGATGCCGATCCGCATCACGAACCGGTCGAGCTGCGCCTCCGGCAGCGGATACGTCCCTTCGTACTCGATCGGGTTCTGCGTCGCGAGGACGAGGAACGGCATGTCGAGCTGCCGCGTCGCGCCTTCCGATCGTGACCTGGCGCTCCTGCATCGCCTCGAGCAGCGCCGCCTGCGTCTTCGGCGGGGCGCGGTTGATCTCGTCGGCAAGGAGAAGGTTGGTGAAGATCGGTCCCGGCATGAACGAGAACTCGCCGCCGCGCTGGTCGAAGACCGACGAGCCCGTGACGTCGGACGGCATCAGGTCCGGCGTGAACTGGATCCGCGAGAAGTGAAGCGACGTCGCGCTCGCGAACGAGCGCGCGATCAGCGTCTTCGCGAGCCCGGGGTAGTCCTCGAGCAGAACGTGGCCGTCGGCGAGTAGCGCGAGCATGATCAGCTCGAGCGCGTCGCGCTTGCCGACGATCGCCTTCTCGACCTCGTCGAGGATCAGTGCTGCCTGGTCGCGCAACTGGTCGAGCTGCATCAGATCTGCTCCAGCGAGTCGACGATTCGGCGGAGCGAGCCGAGCGAGATCCCCGGCGCGAGCTTGTCGGCCGGCTCGGGGCGGTCGGGGCGGAGCAGATCCCAGACGTCGTCGCCGAGAATGCGCCGCGCCTCGTCCGGCCGCCGCTCGAGGTCGACGGAACGGCGTGTCGCGAGCCTCGTCGCGGCGGCCTCGCGCAGCGTCGGCAGGAGCCGCTCGTGGAGATAGCCCGCGCGCGACTGGCCGAGCGTGATCTCGCGCTCCATCCGAACGAGCTCCGGCGGGCGCATCGGCTCGAAGGTGCGTTGCTGGATCGCGTGCTCGAAGGCAGACTCGCGTCCGCGTTCGTCCCCCGAGCGGCCGATGCGCACGAGCGCGAGAAGAACGATCGCCGCGAGCAGGATGACGTACGCGGCGACGATGCGGTCGGTCGCCACCGGACGGATGCCGAGCACGATCAGGAACACGATCGTCGCGAAGACGACGCCGCTGATGAGTCGCCGGCGCTCGTTCATGCGGCGACCGCCTCGGCCGGCTCACGCAGCTCGTCGCGAACGGCGACGAGCGCGTCGATCGCCTCGTCTCTCATCTCCGGCCCCGGCTCATGCTGGCTGAACTTTGCCCATTCGAACAGGACGGTGAGCCGGTGTGCGGCCGGCGCGCTCGCGTCGACCGCCGTCAGCGCGCGCTCCATGTACTCGGTCGGCGCCTCCGATGGGCGGCGGGGGAGGCCGGCGAGGCCGAGCGCCGTCTCCATCCGCGCGTACGCGGCGATGATCGCGCGACGGAGGTCGGGCTCGTTGCGGAGGTCGTCGAGCGATTCGTCGAGCGCGGACGAGACGGCCGCGTGCTTCCAACGATCGCCGACCGGCGAGGGTGTGCGGCGGCGCGGGCGCCGCGCGAACGCGTACGCGGCCATGCCCGCGAGCACGACGACGACGAGCAGAATCTCGTCCCAGCGCAGGTGGGCGCCGCGCGAGCCGGCCGGGTTCGTCCCCGGCTTCGGGGCGCCGGGGTTCTGCTTCCCGCCGATGACGGAGCCGCGGTCGATGAGCTGCTGCATGAAGTGCGAGTGCCGGAGCGCGAGCCCGAGCAGAAGGAAGCCGACGATCATCGCGATCGTCGAGATGTAGCTGGTGTGCGCGCGCGGCGGCCGCGTGTCGCCGCGGATCGTCATCAGGTTCCAGATCACGAACGCGGCGACGGCGATCCCGAGAATGACGATCGTCGTGAAGCCGTAGTCGAAGAACGACGCCGTCGGGCCGGCGCCGGCGCGCGAGCCGGCGAGCGGACGGCCTCGGCTGGCGACGCCTGCGACGACGACGAGTGCCGTCACCGCGAGGCCGACCAGGAGCACGCGGCGGGACGCCATGGCGCGGAGGCTACTCCAGGACGCGGCGCATGAGATCGACGTCGAGGCCGTCGACGATCTCCTCCGCCGCCGCGAGCCGGTGCGGGTCGAGCGTGCCGCGCACCGCGATCACGCGCAGGCCGGCGGCGAGGGCCGACTCGATCCCCGCCTCGGTGTCCTCGAACGCGAGGACGTCTGCCGGCTCGGCGCCGAGCAGCGGCAGCGCCTTCAGGTAGCCCTCGGGATCCGGCTTGCCGTGGACGACGTCGTCGGCCGCGACGATCCCGCGGAACAGCGGCGCCAGCCCCGCCGCGGCGACGACCGGCTCGATCTCCGCCCGCATCGCGCCGGAGACGATCGCCACCGGAACCCGCTCCGCCGCGTACCGGACGGCCTCCCGTACCGGCTCGTGGACGGTCCGGCCGTCGGCGACGGCGGCGCGGTAGCGCCGGATCCGCTCCTCGATCACGGCCTCGACGTCGGGATGCCCGGGCCCGAGCCAGCGCCGGACGATCTCCGGGTCGGAATGGCCCGCGAGCAGGTCGAAGTACTCCTGTGCGGACAGGGGCGCGCCCGTGCTCGGCGAAGAGCTCGACGAAGATCTCGCAGAGCACCGCCTCGTCGTCCGAGAGCGTCCCGTTGAAGTCGAAGGCGACCGCGCGAACCGGCATCCGAGCGCCAACCCTAGTTCCCGACCCGGCGGACGACCCCGGGGTAGTAACGGACGCCACGACACGGTAGATTCGCGCGAATCTTCTGGCGGCGACGGGAGGAACGATGAGCGACACGGCGGTCGATACGACGGGCGCGTTCGAGAGCGAGGACGCGCGACTCGAGAGCCTGGGCTACAAACCGCAGCTGAATCGCGTGCTGGGACTGTTCGCGAACTTCGCGGTCGCGTTCACCTATCTCTCGCCGATGGTCGGCATCTACTCGCTCTTCGTCCTCGGCGTCGGCACGGGTGGGCCGGCGTACATCTGGCTCACGTGGCTCCCGGTGATCGGGATGCTCTTCGTCGCGCTCGTCTTCGGCGAGCTGGCCAGCCACTATCCCGTGGCGGGAGCGCTGTTCCAATACAGCAAGTTCTCGGTCGGGCCACGTTTCGGCTGGTTCGTCGGCTGGTTCTACGGGTTCGCGCTGCTGATCACCGTCGCCGCCGTCGACACTGGAGTCGTCAGCTACGTCACCGCGCTGACCCACAACTGGTTCGGCTGGAACCTCGATCCGGCGAGCCACGGAACGATCCTGCTGATCACGCTGGTCCTGCTGGCGATCCAGACGACGCTGAACATCACCGGCGCCAACGTGATGGGCAACGTCGCGAAGTTCGGCGTCTACGTCGAGATCGTCGGCACGCTCGGAATCGCGATCATCCTCGCGATCCACGGCTTCCATCACAGCCTCGGGTTCCTGTTCACGACGCAGGACGTGCAGCACGTCGCCAGCAACCCGCTCGGCCTCGACTTCCACGGGAGCTGGCTCGGCGCGGCGGTCATCGCCGTCCTCGCACCCGTCTACATCTTTTACGGCTTCGAGGCAGCCGGGGACATCTCGGAGGAGACGAAGGACGCCGGCCGGCAGGTCCCGAAGTCGATGCGGTGGGCGCTGATCTGGGGCGGCATCGCCTCGTTCATCCTCATCGGCGCGCTGCTCCTCGCGATGCCGGAGCACAACCCGATCGCGGCGACGATCAAGGGCGGCGGCATCCCGTTCATCCTCGGCGAGCTCCCGAGCTGGCTGCAGGACTGCCTGCTGCTCCTGATCATCTTCGCGTTCTTCTCCTGCGGGACGTCGATCCAGGGAGCCGGCAGCCGGCTCGCGTTCTCATACGGGCGCGACGGGGCGCTTCCCGGCTCGAACTGGCTCGCGCGCGTGAACCAGCGGTTCAAGACGCCGGTGAATGCTCTCCTCGCGGGCGCGGTCGTGACCGTGCTGTTCGCGCTGCTCGTCTACGTGAATCCGGGCCACGACAAACACATCTGGTTCGTCACGTACCCGGCGCACGTGAACGCGCTCGTCTCACTGGTGTCGTTCGGCGTCAGCGGGATCTACCTCGCGTTCTTCCTGACGGTGATCGCGGCGATCGTCGCGCGGGCGCGCGGCTGGAAACCGGAAGGGAAGTTCCAGCTCGGGCGCTGGGGCTGGCCGGTGTGCATCATCGCGCTCGTCTACCTCGGCGCGATGCTGATCAACGTCGTGTTCCCGTCCGGTCTTGCGAGCCCGCGCGGGTATTTCAACATCGACTGGATCACGCTCGTCGTGATCGCCGTGATCGCGATCGTCGGCGCGCTCTACCTGTTCATCGGGCGCCCCGACAAGAACGTCCAGAAGCACCTGCACGACCCGCTCGAGCCGACCGGGGCCGAGCGCGCTGAGTCCGACCGGGGTGCTTGAGAGGATCCGGACTGAACGTGGATAGGGGAATCCAACACCGAGGGAGGCAGATGTGAGTACCAGCGCCCCTGCGCCGGGGCCACAGATCTCAGAGGACGAAAAGATCCTGCACAAGATGGGATACGCCCAGGAGCTCTTCCGCGGCATGGGCGGGTTCCAGAACTTCGCGATCTCGTTCACGATCATCTCGATCCTCGCCGGCTGCCTGACCTCGTACTACATCGCGTTCGAGAGCGGCGGCCCGATTGCCGTCACGTGGGGCTGGCTGATCGTCGGCCTCTTCTCGACGATCATCGCGCTCGGGATGGCCGAGATCGCATCGGCGTTCCCGACGGCGGGCGGCCTCTACTACTGGGCGTCGAAGTTGGGCAGCCCGGGTTGGGGCTGGGCGACAGGCTGGTTCAACCTGATCGGCCAGATTGCCGTTACTGCCGCGATCGGCTACGGCCTCTCGACCTTCGCGACCGTCCTGTTCGACGATCTCTTCTCGTTCGAGAAGCACATGAACGACTGGTTCGGCTTCAACTACAACGAGACGGTCTACGCGCTCTACGCGGTCCTGCTGCTGGCGGTGTGCCTGATCAACGTCTTCGACGTCCGGATCACCGCCGGGCTGAACACGTTCTCGGCGTACTGGCACATGATCGGCGTCGCAATCATCGTCGTCGTGCTGATCGTCGTGCCGGATCACCATCAGTCGCTCTCGTATGTGTTCACCGGCAAGGTGAATGCGACCGGCTACGGCGGCAACGCAGTCGGATTCCAGCACGCAGCCTTCTGGCTCGTGTTCGGTCTCGGCCTGCTGATGTCGCAGTACACGATCACCGGCTTCGACGCGTCGGCGCATATGGCGGAGGAGACGCACAAGGCCTCGCGGATGGCCGCCGTCGGCATGTACATGTCCGTCGTCGTCTCGGTGATCTTCGGCTTCATCCTCCTCGTCGCCGTGACGTTCGCGATCCCGAGCACGCAGGGCGCGCTCACGAACATCGGAACGCTCGTGCCGTGGATCTGGAAAACGTCGATGAGCCAAAACTGGTCAGACGCGTTGCTCTTCATCTGCGTGGTCGCCCAGTTCTTCTGCCTGACCGCGTCGACGACGTCGGCGTCGCGGATGATGTTCGCGTTCTCCCGTGACGGCGCCGTGCCGGGGCACTCGCTCTGGCGGCGTGTCTCCAAGCACCGCGTGCCGGTCTACGCCGTGTTCGCAATCGGCGTGCTGTCCGCTCTGCTGATGGTGCCGGCGATCTGGAACTACCTCGTCGGCTATGCGGCGGGCACGGCGATCGCCGTGATCGGCCTCTACATCGCGTTCGTCCTGCCCGTGTTCCTCCGGCTCCGGCTCGGCAGCAAGTTCGAGCACGGCGCATGGAGCCTCGGCAAGCACTACAAGTGGATCGACACGATCTCCCTGATCTGGGTCGCGTTCATCGCCGTCCTGTTCAGCCTGCCGCTGTTCTACGACGGGCTGCCGTGGTCGCCGAACTTCTCGTGGTCTCTCACGAACTACACGGTGTTGTGGTTCGCGGGGATCGGCCTGTTCTTCGGCGGCTGGTGGGTCGTCTCGGCCCGCAAGTGGTTCAAGGGCCCGGTGCGGATGGGCACCGAGGACGAGCTGGCGCGGATCGAGACGTCGGAGGACTTCCTGCTTCCGGCCGAGGGCTAAGTCGTCTAATCCTCGCGCTGCACGTCGGCGAGGAGTTGTTCGAAGAGCGGGCCGTCGAATTCCTCGACGGCCCGCTCGTATTTCTCCGTCGCCCAGCCCCAGAAGTCGAAGTCGATGTCGGAGATCCCATCCTGGATCGAGCCCCACAGCGTCCAGCCGTACTTCGACATCAGCCCCCACAGCCGCGCGCGCGCGACCTTGTTGCGCAGCGGGCGCCCGTAGTACTCGGCGATCAGCGCCTCGAGCTGCGGGAGCGAGAGATTCGACTCGCTCCACACGTTGCCGAGCTCGAAGCAGGGGTCGTTGTTGCCGGAGTACTCGTAGTCGATCAGCCGTAGCTCGCCGCCGACGTCGATGAAGTTCTCCGCAAGCAGGTCGTTGTTGCACGGGACGGTCGGCTCCGTGTGCGCGCGCATCGCGTCTTCGATCGCGCGCACCTGCGGCTCGAAGTCGGCGTAGCGGTCGGGGAGGCGGAAGCCGCGCTCGCGCACGACGTCGAGGTAGCCGCGCTGGATCTGGAACATGTCGAAGTCGTGGAGGAACGGCCGGCCCGCGTGGAGGCGGCGGCACGCGTTCGCGATGGCGCCGATGCGGTCGCCGCGGCGGAGCAGCTCGCTGCTCATCACCTCGCCGTCGAGGAAGCCGAGGACGAGCGCGTCGTGCTCCGGTAGCACGGCGACGAACGGCGCGCCGACGCCGGTCTCCGCTGCGGCGCGCGTGTTGTGCGCCTCGTTCTCGCGGTCGATCGCGAGCAGGCTCGTGTCCTTGCCGGAGATGCGCACGACATAGGCGCCGGCCGGGGTCGTCACCTTGTAGTTCGTGTTCGTCAGCCCGCCGGCGAGCGGCTCGACGACGCGCTCGCCGCGGAGCTCCGGAACCGCCTCCAGCACGTCTTCGAGCGCCACGCCGCGATCCTACAAATGGACTAGACCGAATCCAAGCCGTGTGATGGAATCGGGCGCGTGGTGCCGGAACGCGCACGGGCGGTGGTGATCGGCGGCGGCGTCATCGGCTGCTCCGTCCTCTACCACCTGGCGAAGCAGGGCTGGACGGACTCCGTGCTCGTCGAGCAGTACCAGCTCACGCACGGCTCGACGTGGCACTCGGCCGGGCTCGTCGGCCAGCTGCGCTCGTCGCTGTCGCTGACGCGGATGATGCAGTACTCCGTCGGGCTCTACGCGGAGCTGAAGGAGGCGACCGGGAACGACCCCGGCTGGCGGCAGCTCGGCGGCCTGCGGCTCGCGTCGTCCGAGCCGCGGCTCGAGGAGATCCGCCGCCAGGCGGCGTGGGCGAAGACGTTCGGGCTGCCGATGGAGATCGTCTCGGCCGGCGAGGCGCAGGCGCTGTTCCCGCCGATGAGCACCGACGGCGTGCTGGCGGCGGCGTACATCGCGGACGACGGCTATCTCGATCCGAGCCAGCTCACGTTCTCGCTCGCAGAGGGCGCGCGTCGGCTCGGCGCCCAGATCGAGGTGAGGACGCGCGTCACCGGCATCGAGACGCGCGACGGCCGCGTCGTCGCGGTGGAGACGGACAAGGGTCGCATCGAGTGCGAGGTCGTCGTCGACGCGGCGGGGATGTACGCGCCGGAGATCGCGCGGCTCGTCGGCGTCGATCTGCCGATCATTCCGTTCGGCCACCAGTACCTCGTCACGGAGCCGTTCGAGCCGGCGCTCGAGCCGCTGCCGACGCTGCGCGACCCCGACAACCTCATCTACTTCCGCACCGAGGTCGGCGGCCTCGTCATGGGCGGCTACGAGCGCACGCCCGCGTCGTGGGGACTCGACGGGATTCCCGAGGGCTTCGAGGCGAAGCTGCTCCCGGAGGACTGGGACCGGATGCAGCAGCTGTTCGTGAACGCGATCCACCGCGTGCCGGCAATGGAGCACGCGGAGGTGAAGATGTTCTTCAACGGGCCGGAGGCGTTCACGCCGGACGCGGACTTCCTGCTCGGCGAGACCGACGTGCCGGGCTTCTGGGTCGCCGCGGGCGGCTGCGCGCACGGGCTCGCGGGCGCGGGCGGCGTCGGCAAGGTGATGTCGGAATGGATCGTCGACGGCCGGCCGGAGTGGGACGTCTGGCCGCTCGACCTGCGCCGCTTCGGCCGCCAGTACCGCAGCCAGCCGTACACGCTCGCGCGCACCGTCGAGGCGCTGTCGCAGTACTACGACATCAAGTATCCGGGCGAGGAGAAGAAAGCCGGGCGGCCGCTGCGCGTGTCGCCGGCGTACGCGCGGCATGCGGCGCTCGGCGCGGCGTTCGGCGAGAAGGGCGGCTGGGAGCGCGTCAACTGGTACGAGTCGAATGCCGCCGGCGGCGACGAGTCGCTGCGGCCGCGCGGCTGGGCGGGGGAGAACTGGTCGCCTGCGATCGAGGTCGAGGCGCGCGCGGCGCGCGAGGGCGTCGCGCTGTTCGACCAGTCGAGCTTCTCGAAGCTCGAGGTGCTCGGGCCGGGCGCGCTCGCGTTCCTCGAGCGGATGTGCGCCAACCGAATCGACCGTCCCGTCGGCACCGTCGTCTACACGCAGCTGCTGAACGCGCGCGGCGGCATCGAGGCCGACGTCTCGGTGATGCGCCGCGACGACGATCGCTTCCTCTTCGTCACCGGCACGGCGTTCGGCACGCACGACCGCGCGTGGCTCGAGAGGAACATGCCGCGCGACGGCTCCGTCTACGTCAACGACGTCACGTCCGCGTATGCGTGCTTCTGTCTGTGGGGGCCGAAGGCGCGCGATGTCGTCGACCTCGACTTCCCGTACATGCAGGCGCGCGAGATCTCGCTCGGCAATGTTCCCGTGATCGCGTCGCGCGTCACGTACGTCGGCGAGCTCGGCTGGGAGTTCTACTGCCCGGCGGAGTACGGGCTCGCGCTCTGGGACAGGCTCTGCGTCGACGGCGTCACGCCGGGCGGCTACCGCGCGATCGACGCACTGCGGCTCGAGAAGGGCTACCGCGCGTGGGCGAGCGACCTCAGCGGCGAGACGTCGCCGTACGAAGCCGGGCTCGGCTTCGCGGTGAAACGCGACAAGGGCGAGTTCATCGGCCGCGACGCGCTCGATCCGGAGCCGGCGCAGCGGCTCGTCTGTCTCGTGCTCGCCGATCCGCGCGCGATCGCGCTCGGCTCCGAGCCGGTGCGCGCCGCCGACGGGACGATCGTCGGCCGCGTGACGAGCGGCGGCTACGGCTACGCGGTCGGTGCGAGCATCGCGCTCGCGTACGTCCCCGTCGCGTACACGGAACCGGGGACGGCAATGGCCGTCGACATCTTCGGCGACTGGATCGAGGCCGAGGTTCGGGCCGAGCCGTTGTACGACCCCAAGGGAGAACGGGTGAGGGCATGAAATACGCGCGGATCATGGCCGAGGTCGAGGAGTCGATCGCTTCCGGCTGCCTCGCGCCGGGCGATCGTCTGCCGACGGAGCGCGACCTCGCCGCCGACTACGGCGTCAGCCGGATGACCGTTCGCCAGGCGCTCCAGGCGCTCGAGGCGCGCGGCGTCCTGCGCCGGACGATCGGGCGCAACGGCGGCTCGTTCGTCGCGCAGCCGAAGCTCGAGCGGGATCTCGGCACGTTCAGCGGCCTGTCGGCGGAGCTCGCGCGGCAGGGCGTAGCGCCGGGCGCGCGCGTGCTCTCCGCGCGCGAGGCGTGGCCGTCGATCGAGATCGTTCGTGTGCGCTACGCGGACGGCGACCCGTTCGCGCTCGAGCGGTCGTCGTTTCCTGCGGAGCGGTTCCAGGGTCTGCTCGACCTCGACCTCACCGGTTCGCTGTACGCGTTGCTCGACGAGCACTTCGACGCGGCGCCGGTGCGCGCGGTCGAGCGGATCGAGCCGGTGCTCGCCGACGCGGAGGAGGCGGAGGCGCTCGGCGTGAGCCGGCGCGCGCCGCTGATGCTCGTCGACCGCGTTGCGTACGACGCAGACGGCGCAGCGGTCGAAACCGCACGTGACGTCTTCCGCGGCGACCGCACGCGGATCGTCGCCTGGACGTCGGAGCTCGTCGCGCGGTGACGACCGTCGTCGTCGGAGGCGGGATCGCCGGCGTCAGCTGCGCGTACCACCTCGCGAAGGCGGGCGTGAAGGACGTCGTGCTCGTCGAGAAGGGAGAGCTGACGAGCGGCTCGACGCATCACGCCGCGGGGCTCGTCACGCAGTTCAACCCGTCGCCGACGATGATGCGATTCCGCCGCTACAGCGTCGAGCTCTACAAGGAGCTCGGCGTGTTCGAGGCGGTCGGTTCGCTGCGCATCGCGTCGAGCCCGGAGAGCTTCGCCGAGCTGAAGCGCGGCGTCAGCCGCGCGCGCGGCATCGGCCTCGACGCCGAGCTCGTCGGGCCGGAGGAGGTTCGGCGGCTGATGGCGGAGGCGTCGCCCGAGTCGCTCTACGGCGCGGTGTGGATGCCGGGCGACGGGTACGTCGATCCGCACATCGCGACGTACGCCGTCGCGTCGGCCGCGCGTGAGCTCGGCGTGGAGATACGGACGCAGACGCGCGTCACCGGCATCGAGCTGCGCGATCGCAGCGTTGCTGCGGTCGTCACCGAGCACGGCGCGATCGAGGCGGAAACGGTCGTGAACGCGGCGGGCATGTGGGCGCCGCAGCTCGCCGCGATGGTCGGCGAGTTCGTCTGCTCGATCCCGGTCGACCACCAGCACATCGCGCTGCACGCGGTCGAAGGCCACGAGCTGCCGCGCGACATGCCGTGCTTCCGCGATACGGACAATCTCATCTACGGAAAGGCGGAGAGCGGAGGCGTGATGTTCGGCGGCTACGAGGCGAATCCCGTCTCGCGCTGGGAGGACGGCGTGCCGTGGGAGCACGGCTCGCGCATGCTCCGGCCCGATCACGAGCGCTTCGCGCCGCTGATGGAAGGTGCGGTGCGGCGGTTCCCGTTTCTCGACGACGTCGGCGTCACAGCGCTCGTCTGCCATCCCGACGCGATGACGCCCGACGGGAACCCGCTGCTCGGCGAGCTGTCGAGCGTGCGCGGGTTCTGGATGGCGGCGGGGTTGTCGTTGAACGGCTTCGGCGGCGCGGGCGGCCTCGGCAAGGCACTCGCGGAGCTGGTCACGGAGGGCGCTGCGGAAGTCGATGTGCAGCCGTATCGTCCGTGGCGCTTCGGCGGGCCGTACCGCGACCCGGCCTTCGCCGCCGCGGGCGCGCGCGAGGTCTACAAGTACTACTACCGGCAGCGCTATCCGTACGACGTCTCCGAAGCGGGGCGGCCGAACCGTCTGTCCGCGCTGCACGGCCGCCTACAGGAGTCCGGCGCGGTGTTCGGGACGAAGAACGGCTGGGAGCGCGCGGACTTCTTCGAGCCGGGCGAGCCGTGGCGCCGGGCCGGGGAGGACCAGCGCGCGTTCGGCTGGACGCGTCCGCCGTGGCATTCGCGTGTCGCCGTCGAGCACGCGGCGATCCGCGAGCGGCTCGGGATCATCGACATGTCGTCGTTCGGAAAGCTCGAGGTGTCGGGGCCGAACGCGCTTGCGCTGCTCGAGCGCGTGTGCGGCAACCGGATCGACAGGCCGGTCGGCGCGGTCGTGTACACGCAGCTGCTCGACGCGCGCGGCGGGATCGTCGGCGACGTGACGGTGACGCGGCTCGGCGACGATCGCTTCCGCGTCGTCACGGGTGCAGGTGCCGTCGACTCCGATCGCGGCTGGCTCGAGCGCAACGGC
The DNA here is from genome assembly GCA_963718385.1 of uncultured Actinomycetes bacterium. GTDB lineage: Bacteria > Actinomycetota > Thermoleophilia > Gaiellales > Gaiellaceae > Palsa-739. The sequence continues at coordinate 371,001 of CAVQZE010000003.1, read as the reverse complement.
GATGCCGCGATCGAGGACGTCACCGACGCGCTCGCCGTGATCGGGATCTGGGGACCGGAGGCGCGCGCCGCGCTCGCGGCGGTCACGGAAGACGACGTCTCCGGGGAGGCGATCCCGTTCCGCACGGCGCGCGACATCCTCATCGGCGGCGCGCCGGTGCTCGCGCAGCGGATCACGTATGTCGGCGAGCTCGGCTTCGAGCTCTACGTCGCGCGCGAATGGGCGGTGCAGGTCTGGGACGCGATCGTCGCCGCGGCGAGCCCGGAGCCGGTCGGCTATCACGCGCTCGACTCGCTGCGGCTGGAGAAGGGCTACCGCTACTTCGGCGCCGACATCACGTCGCTGGACACGCCGTTCGAGGCGGGCCTCGGCTTCTGCGTCGCGCCCGGCAAGTTCCCCGACCTCGATCGCGAGCCGCCGCAGCGCCTGCGCACGCTCGTCGTCGGCGACGGCTACGTCACCGTCTACGGCGGCGAATCCGTGCACGCCGGCGGCCATGTGATCGGCCGCGTCCGCAGCGCAGGCTACGGCTTCACCGTCGAGCGCACGATCGCGCTCGCGAAGCTCCCGGCCGGTCTTGCGGAAGGAGCGGAGGTCGCGGTCGACGTCTTCGGCGAGCTCGTGCCCGCGACGGTCGCGGCGGACTGTCTCTACGACCCCACGCACGCCCGCGTCCGTTCCTGATCCGAACGGTCGTCGCGGACACGTCCGGTGCCAGGCACCGGGACATGTCCGCGTAGGACGCCGTGCCGCGCATTGCCGCTTCCTGTCGCGGATCCGGGAGGGGGCTGCAGAGGACAGGTGTCGCCGCGGGACACGTCTCGGTGCCAGGCACCAGGACATGTCCGCGGAAGACGCGGAGGGGCGGCTCGCGCCGCCCCTCCGTCAAGACACCCGCAGGGACCCGCGGCTTACTCGACCGGGATCTCCTTGTAGACCGTCTTCAGATCCATGCCCTGCCGCTTGCGGACGACTCGCGACACGCCGTAGATGATGAACGCGACCGCGTAGAGGCAGCCCATGTAGTAGAGCGAGTTGCGGTTGTTCGACCCGTACACGCCGTCCTCGAGCCACTTCCAGATGCAGAAGCCGAGATACGCGAGGAACAGCACGGCCGCCGCGGTGATCAGCGGGATTCCCGCCACCTTGTACTTCGCGATCGGCGACGCGTTGTAGATCTCCGGCTTCCGCCACGGGAGGATCCCCGCCGCGACCGTCGACCCGCAGAACGTCACGGCGATCACGAGCGTCGCGTCGAGTGTCCAGCTCGTGAACGTCGAGTTGTACGCGTAGAAGTACGAGATCACGAGCGACGGCAGCAGCATGATCAGGATCGCGTAGTACGGCACGCCGCGCTTGTCGATCCGCGCAGCCCACTCCGGCAGGATCCGGTCGAACGCCGACGCGAAGATGACGCGCGTCGCGGTGAGGAACACCGTGCCGACCCAGCCGAAGAACCACAGCGACATCAGCAGGATCACGATCACCTGCAGCCACGGACTGACGAAGAACGACGCCATCGTCACCGGGTACGGCCAGACGCCGCCGAGCTGGTCGGTGCCGCCCCACCACGCGTTGTTCGCCGAGTTGTAGAACTCCCAGCCCATCGTGTGCGCGATCAGGAGCAGGAACACGAGCGCGAGACCGGTCGTGGCGAGCAGCGCGCCCGCCATCGCGTAGATGTTCTTGCGGAAGTCCGACGCACCGCGAACCTCGCCGTAGAGCGTCGCGCCCCAGTTCGACCAGAGGTTGAAGAACGCGATCATCGGGATCAGGAGGATCGTCGCGCCGAACGCGAGCCCGCCGAGATTGCTCGCACCGTGATACGTCCCCTTCTTGATCGTCGCCGCATACGCGTCGGGGCTCGTCGAGCCGTAGGTCTTGACCGCGTAGTGGTTGAACGCGCCCTGGAACGCACTCTTCGAGTGGAAGATCAGCAGCCCGAAGATGATCGCCAGCCCGAGCATGCCGCCGTAGAAGCAGAACTTCTGCAGCTTGGCGTAGTTACGCATCCCGATCGAGATGAACGCCGCCGCCATGAACGCCGTGATCACCGAGGCCGTGAAGATGCCCTTCGGCTCGTTGAAGAACGTGACGACGCTGTGCCAGCCGAAGATCGCTGCCAGCGGCTGGAAGAACTCCTTGCTCAGGATGTTCGCGTAGATGGGCACCCAGTGCCAGTTGATGAACCACCAGCCGCAGACCGCGAGCACGAAGCCGATGCCGCCGCCGAGGACGCGGCTCACCCAGACGTAGTCGCCGCCGGCTCGCGGCATCACCGCGATCAGCGCCGCGTACACGATCGTCTGGAAGACGAGGTACAGCCCGGAGAGGATGATCGCGTAGATCAGGCTCCCCTTCGGGATGAACGGCCCGTCGGCGAAGATGTAGAGCCCGAGCGTGATCAGGTTGATCGAGAAGAACGCGTAGATGAACGCGTCTTGCACCGACCAACCGCGAACGAGTCCGGTCGCCTTCCGGACGAAGAGTGAGCGCTCTTGCGGAGCGTCACCTGCCATCGTCGCCATGCAGTGTCCCTCCTATCCGCTGGTGAGCAGGAACCGCTTGACCTTCTTCTTGCCGTCCAGATCGATGATCGCGCCGAACAGATCTCCTTGTTCGTATGAGCTGCCGGGATTAATGCAGAGGGTTCGGCCGATGCGGCAGTTGCCGCGGGCCTCGTGGATGTGTCCGTGGAGCGAAAGGGCCGGCTGATGCTCCTCGATCGCGCCGCGCACGGCGGTCGAGCCGACGGGGACGACGGCCCGGCCCGCGTCTTTGAGCCGCATGTCCGCGGTCAGCTCCGGCGCGTCGTCGAGCCCGGAGCGGTAGGGCGGACAGTGGAAGTTGAAGACCGTCTTCTCCGGCGTGGCAGTGACGCCGGCGACCGCCTTCTCGATCCGCTCGCGGAGCTGCGGCTCGTCCTCCTCGCGGTAGGTGTCCCACGGCGTCCGGTTCGCCCAGCCCGTCGACACGACCTGGAACCCGTCGATGTCGAGCACGCGTCCCTCGCCGAGCTCGACGGTCTTGGCGGCTTCGATCACGTCGTCGACCTCGAACTGGTCGTCGTTGCCGGGGGAGCAGATGATGCGGATCCCGGATCCGCCGAGCCGCTCGTCCGCGAGCTCCATCCACTTCTCGACGGTGCCGAGCATCTTCTCCTGGAACAGCGCGTGCCAGCGCGGCTCGTCGTCGCTCAGCGCGCGCAGCTCGTCCGGGTTCGTGCGGAACGGGTAGTAGCCGCGCTTGACTACGCGGTCCTCGAACGCCGCGACCTCCTCTTCGCCGTTCAGGGAGTACTTGTTCTCGAGCAGCGTCGAGTGCCACTTGCCGTCGCCGTCCTCGATCACCGGAACGAGCGCCTTGCCGGTCATGTCGCCGCCGAGGATCAGGACCTCCGCGTCGTAGTGCTTCGCGGCGCCGAGGAACTTGCGCCAGCAGATCTCGGAGCCGTGGACATCGGTGGCGAAATAGATCCTCATCGGTGCTCTAGACCTCCTCGGGAACCTCGTACCAGCGCTTGCGCTCGCCGACTTTCGCACGAAGCTTCCAGGAACGCGACTTTGGCGCCTCGTCGATTGCGATCTGGATCGCCTCGAGCCGGCCGTCGACGCGGCGCCGCTCCTCGTCGGAGAGCGCGTAGCGGTCGACGTGGTGGCGCACGTTGTCGAGGTTTGCGGTGATCGTCCGCCAGAGCCCCCAGTCGTTGCCGCAGAGCTCGGCGACGCGCGGCGCATTGACGCCGTCGTCGTTCTCGGTGACGTCGTGCTCGTGGAAGAGCGCAACCGCGTCGCGGACGTCCTTCTCGTTCAGCTCGATGATCTGGAGCTTCGTCAGCAGCAGCTCGGCGAGCGGAACCGTGCCACGGTCGACGGTGAGCCGCTTCTCGAGCGGAATGTCGTGGCACATCCGGAACGAGCCGACGAAGACGTCGACCTGGCGTTCGTTCGGGTCGTCGTAGAAGAGGAGCCGCTCCTTCGCGTTCATCGCGTTGAACGAAACGTGGGGGTCGTAGCCGGCGTTCTTGAGGAGCTTCGCGGCGTCGCCCGCGCCCTTCTTCGTGACTGCGAAATCGAGATCCTTGTACTCGCGCGTGAGCGCGACCGGGAGCCCGGCCGACGCGCGCAGCCGCACCGCCACGCCGCCGAGCAGACGGAGCGGCACGCCGGCAGCCTGCGCCAGCTCGGCCATCCGGCGCCCTTCCTCGACGACGTCGGGGTGAATCTCAGAAGAGTCCGACAGTCCGTCCCTCTCCGTCGATGTCGACGTTGACCGCCGCAGGCGTCTTGCCGAGCCCGGGCATCGTCTGCATGTCGCCGCAGAGCGCGACGAGCCAGCCGGCTCCCGTGTACGCGCGGATGTCGCGCACCGTGACCGTGAAGCCGGTCGGCGCATTCGCGAGCGCCGGGTCGTGGGACAGCGACAGATGCGTCTTCGCCATGCAGATCGGGAGCTGGTCGAAGCCGGCCTCGTTGAACTGACGGATCTTCTCGCGCGCGGCGGGGAGGAGCGTGATGCCGTCGGCGCCGTAGACGCGCTTCGCGATCGCCTCGATCTTGGCTTCGATCGGGTCGTCGAGCGGATAGACCGGCCCGAAGTTCGACGGCTGTTCCGTCGCGGCGACGACCGCCTCCGCGAGCGCGGCGGCGCCCTTGCCGCCCTCGACCACGGCGTCGTTCGCCTCGGCCGCGAACGCGCCGTTCTCGAGCGCCAGCTTCCGGATCAGCTCGATCTCGTCGTCCGAGTCGGTCGGGAAGCGGTTGACCGCGACGACCGGCGTCAGTCCGAACTCCTTGATGATGCCGATGTGGCGGATCAGGTTCGCCGCGCCCTTCTCGACGACGTCGATGCCGCCGTCCGGGTCGCCGCCGTGGTGCTTCAGCGCCTTCGCCGTCGCGACGAGGATCGCCGCGCTCGGCTGGAGCCCGCCGACGCGGCAGACGATGTCGAAGAACTTCTCCATGCCCATGTCGGAGCCGAAGCCGCTCTCGGTGACGACGATGTCGCCGAGCTTCAGCGCGACGCGGTCGGCGACGAGCGAGTTGTTGCCGTGCGCGATGTTCGCGAACGGGCCGCAGTGGACGAACGCCGGCTGGCCCTCGAGTGTCTGGACGAGGTTCGGCTTGATCGTCTCCTTCAGCAGCACGGTCATCGCGCCGGCGACCCTCAGCTGCTCGGCGCTGACGGGCTCGCCCTCGAACGTGTTGCCGACGGTGATCGCGCCGAGCCGCTCGCGGAGGTCGTGGAGATCGCGCGCGACGGCGACGATCGCCATCACCTCGGAGGCGGCGGTGATGTCGAAGCCGGTCTCGCGGACGTAGCCGTTCGCGCGGCCGCCGACGCCGACGACGATGTCGCGCAGCGCGCGGTCGTTCATGTCCATGCAGCGCCGCCACGAGATCGAGAGCGGGTCGATCCCGAGCTCGTTGCCGTGGAGGATGTGCGCCTCGAGCATCGCGGCGAGAAGATTGTTCGCGGCGCCGATCGCGTGGATGTCGCCGGTGAAGTGGAGGTTCATGTCCTCCATCGGGACGACCTGCGCGTAGCCCGCGCCGGCCGCGCCGCCCTTGATCCCGAAGACGGGGCCGAGCGACGCCTCGCGGAGGCAGAGGACGGGGTTGCGGCCGATCGCGCCGAGTCCCTGCGTCAGCGACACCGCTGTCGTCGTCTTGCCCTCGCCGGCCTTCGTCGGCGTGATCGCCGTGACCGTGACGAGCTTCGCGTCGGGCCGGTCGGCGAGCCGGTCGAGCACCGAAAGCGAGATCTTCGCCTTGTAGCGGCCGTAGAGATCGACCTCGTCCGGCTCGAGCCCGGCGCCGGCGGCGATGTCCGCGATCGGGCGCAGCACGGCGTTCTGTGCGATCTCGAGGGAGGACGGCATCTTCGTCGCCACGGCGGCGGTCCTTTCGTCAGCGGTTCGCGGTCTGGATATTGGGAATATATTCCTGCTCGTGGCCACGGCGACACGGCAGGCAAGCTCGCTCGCGGATCAGGCGTACTCGGCGATCCGCGACCTCATCGTGACACTCGAGCTCGAGCCGGGCGCGCTGATCAACGAGCGGGAGCTGATCGAGCGGATCGGGATCGGCCGGACGCCGGTGCGGGAGGCGCTGCGACGGCTCGCGCAGGAGCGGCTCGTCGAGGTCTTTCCGCGCCGCGGCATGTTCGTCACCGGCGTCGACGTGCGCGAGCTCGCGCGGCTCTCCGAGGTTCGCGCGGTGCTCGAGCCCGAGGCGGCGCGGCTCGCGGCGGAGCGCGCGACGGACGCGGAGCGGGCCGAGCTGCGGGAGCTGATCGCGGAGATCGGACGCCGACCTCGACGACCGCGGGCTGATGGAGCTCGACGAACGGATCCACCGTGCCGTCTATCGCTGCTCCCACAACGAGCTGCTCGAGGACACGCTCGAGCAGTACTACATGCTGGCGCTGCGGATCTGGATGATCGCGCTCGACCGGCAGCACGAGCTGGAGGACGCCGTCCGGGAGCACCGCACGCTCCTCGAGGCGATCCACGACGGCGACGGGGAGCGCGCGGCGGCGACGATGCGCGGCCACGTCGAGGACTTCGAGCAGGCGATGCACCGCGTGCTCCTGAGCGTGTGAGGGCGGACGAGTGAGCGACTTTCCGGAACGGGCGCGCGCGGTCGTGATCGGCGGCGGCATCGTCGGCAACAGCCTCGCAGGCTGGCTCTGCGAGCTCGGCTGGCGCGACGTCGTTCTCCTCGACAAGGGGCCGTTCCCGAACCCGGGCGGCTCGACCGGGCACGCGTCGAACTTCATCTTCCCGGTCGACCACTCGAAGGAGATGACGCAGCTCACGCTCGAGTCGATGCGCCAGTACCGCGAAGCGGGGACGCTGATCGAGTGCGGCGGCATCGAGGTCGCGCGCACCGAGGAGCGGCTGGAGGAGCTGCGCCGCCGGATGGAGTCGGCGGTGTCGTGGGGAGTCGAGGGCTGCCGGCTCGTGACGCCGGCGGAGATCAAGGAGCTCGTCCCGTTCGTCGACGAGTCGGTTTTGCTCGGCGGCTTCTACACGCCGTCGGTGGCGGTCGTCGACTCGCTGCGCTTCGGCACGGTCATGCGCGAGCGCGCGCAGGCGTCCGGTGCGTTGGCGGTGTTCGCGAACACCGAGGTGACGGCGATCGACGTCGAGGACGGGCACGTTCGCCGCGTGCGGACGAGCCGCGGCGACGTCGAATCGGATCTCGTCGTCATCGCGTGCGGCGTCTGGAGCCCGCGGATCGCGCGGCTCGCGGGCGCGTCGATCCCGCTGACGCCGGCGGTGCACCAGATGATCGACGTCGGCCCGGTGCCGCGGTTCCTGTCGTCGAAGAGCGCGATCGAGTACCCGATCGTCCGCGACATGGACACGAACATGTACGAGCGCCAGGACGGGCAGGGGCTCGAGGTCGGGTCGTACGCGCACCGGCCGATCCTCCACGAGCCCGACGAGATTCCGTCGATCGAGGAGGCGTCGCTCTCGCCGACGGAGCTGCCGTTCACGCAGGAGGACTTCGAGCTGCAGCTCGAGCATGCGCTGCAGCTCGTGCCCGAGGTGCTCGGGGACGAGTCCGTCGGGATCAAGTACGCGATCAACGGGCTGCTCTCGCTGACGCCGGACGGGTTGCCGCTGCTCGGCGAGACGCCGGAGGTTCGCGGGCTCTGGGCGGCGTCGGCGGTCTGGGTGAAGGAAGGCCCCGGCGTCGGCAAGTCGGTCGCCGAGTGGATCGTCCACGGCGAGCCGGAGATCGACCTGCAGTCGTCCGACGTCGCGCGCTTCTACGCCGAGCAGCGTACGCCGGAGAACGTGAAAGGCCGCGCGGCGGAAGGGTTCAACAAGACGTACGGGATCGTCCATCCGGCGGAGCAGTGGTCGTCGAACCGCGGCGTGCGCATGTCGCCGTTCTACGACCGCGAGCAGGAGCTCGGCGCCGTGTTCTACGAGGCGGCGGCGTGGGAGCGGCCGCAGTGGTACGCGTCGAACGCGCCGCTCGTCGAGGAGTACGGTGTCGCGGCGCGCGAGCACGAGTGGGACGCGCGCTGGTGGTCGCCGATCATCAACGCCGAGCACCTCGCGATGCGCGACCGCGCCGCGATGTTCGACCTCACGGCGTTCTGCATCTTCGACGTCGTCGGCCCGGGCGCGCTCGACGTCGTGCAGCAGGTCGCGGCGCGGCAGATGGACGTTCCGAGCGGACGCGTGATCTACACGCCGGTGCTCTCGCAGCGGGGCACGTTCAAGTCGGATCTGACGATCATGCGGATGGACGACGAGATCTTCCGCGTCGTCACCGGCGGCGCGCACGGCATGGCCGACAAGAAGTGGTTCGCCGACCACCTCAACAAGGGCGCACGGATCGACGACCACACGTCGCAGCAGTGCACCGTCGGACTGTGGGGGCCGCGGGCGCGCGACATCCTCGCGTCCGTCACGAGCACGGACGTGTCGAACGAGGGCTTCCCGTTCAGCACGTGGAAGCTGCTCGAGCTGGACGGCTTCCACGCGTACGCGTCGCGGATCTCGTACGTCGGCGACCTCGGGTGGGAGATCTACGCGTCGATGAGCGACGGCGCCGAGCTCTGGGATGCCTTGTGGGAGGCGGGCCGCCAGCACGGCGTCGTCCCGGCCGGGATCGGCGTCTACGGAACGACCGGCCGGCTCGAGAAGGCATACCGCGCGTTCGGCACCGAGCTCGACGCCGACTACGACGTCGTCGAGGCGGACATGGCGTGGTGGAAGGTGAAGGACGAGGACTTCGTCGGCAAGGCGGCGCACGTCGCGCACCGCGCGTCCGAGCCTGTCGCCCGGCTCTGCACGCTGACGATCGACGACCACACCTCCGCGACCGGGATGAAGCGCTACCCGCTCGGCCGCGAGCCGATACTCACTCCGGACGGCGCGCCGATCACCGACGCGAAAGGCCGCCGCTCATACGTCACGAGCGCGGGCGCAGCACCGTCGCTCGGCAAGCACATCCTGATGGCGTATCTCCCGCCGGAACAGGCCGTGGCCGGGACGAAGCTGGTCGTCGAGTACATGCAGGAGCGGTACCCGGTCACCGTGGACATCGTCGGCTCGACGCCGCCGTTCGATCCCGAGAACACGCGGATCCGCTCGTGAAGATCCTCGTCTGCGTGAAGCGCGTTCCGATGACCGGCGGACGGATCGTGCTCACCGACGACGCGCAGGAGATCAAGACGCAGCATCTCGGCTTCACGATCTCGCCGCACGAGGAGTGCGCGGTCGAGGAGGCCGTGCGGATCGTCGAGGCGGGCGGGGGCGAGGTCGTCGTGCTCGCGCTCGGACCGGCCGAGGCGGAGGAGCAGCTGCGCGACTGCATGGCGATCGGTGCCGACCGCGGGATCCTGATCAAGACAGACGGCGCAGAGTGGGACCCGCAGGCGACCGCAGCGGCGATCGTCGACGCGGCGCGGGACGAAAGCTTCGACCTGCTCCTGTTCGGGAACGAGTCGGCGGACTCGGGCAACTATCAGGTCGGGATCCGTGTCGCGTACGCGCTCGGCCTTCCCGTCGTCACAGGACTGAAGAAGATCGAGGTCGGCGACGGACGCGTGCGCTGCGAGCGCGACGCAGGCGGCGCGCGCGACGTCTATGAGGCGCCGCTCCCCGCCGTTTTGACGGTGCTCGAGGGACTGAACCTTCCGCGCTATCCGTCGGTGCCGGGCCGGCTGCGCGCGAAGTCGAAACCGCTCGCCGTCGTCGAGCCGGCGCGTCCCGGCTCGAAGCTCGAGAAGCTCCGGCTCGTTCTTCCCGAGGGGCAGGGCAAGCAGGCGGAGATCCTCGGCGAGGGCGCAGCTGCCGCGCCGCGTGTCGTCGAAGTGATGCAAGGGCTCGGCGTCGCGTGAGCGTCCTCGTCTTCGTCGAGCCGGACGACGACCTGTCGCTGCAGGCGCTCCGGTTCGCCCGCGCGCTCGGGGACGTGCGTGCGGTCGCGGTCGAGGGCGCGTATGCGCCCGCCGCGTGGGCGGCAGCGCTCGTCGATGCCGCTGACGGCGCCGACACGATCGTCGCCGCCGGCTCCGACCGCGGCAACGAGCTGCTCGCGCACGTCGCGGCGCGGCTCGACCAGCCGTTCGCTGCGAACGTGACCGCGATCGACGGCGATGTCGTCACGCGCGTCCGCTGGGGCGGCAGCCTGCTCGAGGAGGCGCGGCTGCACGGCTCGCCGCGGATCCTCACCGTCGCGCCGCACACGCACGCGGCCGGCGAGGCCGCGCAGGTCGAGATGCTCCAAGCGCCTGCTGTCGAGAACGCGGTCGCCGTTCTCGAGCGGGTCGAAGAGAGCGCCGGCGGCGTCTCGCTCCGCGACGCGAAGGTCGTCGTCAGCGGCGGCCGCGGCGTCGGCTCCGCGGAAGGCTTCGCGATCATCGAAGAGCTCGCCGCACTCCTCGGCGCCGCGGTCGGCTGCAGCCGCGTCGTCACGAGCGCCGGCTGGCGCCCGCACACCGACCAGGTCGGCCAGACCGGCACGAAGATCTCCGCCGACCTCTACATCGCCTGCGGCATCAGCGGCGCGACGCAGCACATCGCCGGCGCGAAAGGCGCGAAGAAGATCCTCGCGATCAACAGCGACCCGGAGGCGCCGATCCTCGGCGTCGCCGACTACGGCGTCATCGGCGACCTGCACGAGATCGTCCCCGCGATCAGCGCCGAGCTGAGAAAGGTGCGCGCGGAATAGCCGTCGCCGCGGTCGCGCTCGCCGTCCTGCTCGTCGCCTGCGGCGGGCTGTTCGCGCGCCGCGCCCGCTTCCTCGCGGCGCAGGTGCGGCGCGCGCGCCCGAACGACCGCGCGCCCGACACGCCGCGGCAGCTCCGCAACGAAGCGACGATCGTCCTCGGCCAGAAGAAGCTGCTCGACCGGCTCGTCCCCGGCCTGATGCACGCGTTCATCTTCTGGGGCTTCCTCGTTCTCTTCCCGACGATCGTGATGGCGACGATCTCCGCCGTCGACCCGCACGCGACGCTGCCGTGGCTCGGCCACCAGGGCTGGTACATGCTGCTCGTCGACCTCTTCGTGATCCTCGTCTTCGCGGGAGTCGCCAGCGCCGCAGCCGTCCGCGCGCTCGTCAACCCGCAGCGGTTCGCGGGCTCGCATCGCGCGGAAGCGTTCGTGATCCTCGTGCTGATCGCAGGCGTCGTGCTGACGCTGCTCTGCTGGCACGCCGCCGCGATCGCATCCGGCCGCAACGAGTGGCCGGCGCACTGGTCGTTCCTTTCGAACGCGCTCGCGCAGGTCTTCCCGTCGAGCACCGTCGCGGAGCGGATCTTCGTCTGGGCGCACCTCTGCGTGATCTTCGGGTTCCTCGTCTACCTGCCGTACTCGAAGCACCTGCACATCGCGACCGCCGCCGTGAATGTCTGGCTCGCGCGCACCGGCGCACGCGGACGGCTCGAGCCGCTGCGCTTTGACGTCCCGGACGACGAGCTCCGCTTCGGCGTCGCGACGATCGCCGACCTGACACGAAAAGAAGTCGTCGACGCGTTCTCCTGCACCGAGTGCGGCCGCTGCCAGGACGCGTGCCCCGCGTACGCGACGGGGAAGATCCTCTCGCCGAAGCTGCTGATCATGGGCGTGCGCGACCAGATCTTCGCGCAGAGCGACGCCCCGATCGTCGGCAACGGCGTGCCCGAGGACATGATCTGGGACTGCGTCACCTGCGGCGCGTGCGTCGAGGCGTGCCCCGTGTCGATCGAGCACGTCGACCACATCATCGACCTGCGCCGGAGCCGCGTGATGGTCGACTCGCAGTTCCCGGCCGAGGCGGAGCCGATGCTGCGCGACGTCGAGCGCGCGTCGAATCCGTGGGGCAAGCCGCAGACCGAACGCGCCGCATGGGCCGAGAGTCTCGGCGTGCGCGTGCTCGAGCCGGGCGATCCCGCGCCGGAAGTCCTGTACTGGGTCGGCTGCGCCGCGTCCTTCGACGAACGCGCGCGCGCCTCAGCGGAGTCGACCGCGAAGCTCCTCCAGGCGGCCGGCGTCGATTTCGCGATCCTCGGCCCGCGCGAGTCCTGCACGGGCGACCCGGCCCGCCGCATGGGGAACGAGTACGTCTTCCAGGCATTCGCGGAGCAGAACGTGACGACGCTGAACGACGCCGGCGTGACGAAGATCGTCGCGAGCTGCCCGCACTGCTTCAACACGCTCGCGAACGAGTACCCGGACTTCGGCGGCCGCTACGAGGTGCTCCACCACACCGAGCTGCTCGCGGAGCTCGTCGAGGACGGCCGCCTCAAGCCGACACCCGGCACGGAGTCGATCACGTACCACGACTCCTGCTACCTCGCGCGCCACAACGACGTACGGATGGAGCCGCGGAAGCTCCTGAACGTGATCGGCCAGCCGGTGGAGATGAAGCGCAGCGGCAAGCAGACGTTCTGCTGCGGAGCCGGCGGCGCGCACATGTGGATGGAGGAGCGCGGCACCCAGATCAACGTCGAACGCGCGCGCGAGGCCGCCGAGACCGGGGCGGAGACGCTGGCCGTCGCCTGCCCGTTCTGCACCGTAATGCTGGACGACGGCATGCGCGAGACGGGCGCCGAGCTGCGCGTCGCCGATGTCGCGACGCTGCTCGCGGAGAACCTGGACACGTAGACTGCGCGTCCTATCTGCTCGATGGTGGTGGGATCGGCCCGCCGGCCATTGGCGGGGTCAGGCAGGCCTCTCATGAGCTCAGACCAGCGGACCGCTCGCATCGTCGGGTGGCTGTTCATCGGCACGTTCGTCTTCTCGATTCCAGGGCTTCTGCTCTACGGCCCGCTGCTGCACCATCACGGGACGTACGTCCTCGGCGGCGGTCACGACAAACAGCTCGGGTTCGGCGCGTTCCTCGAGATCCTGACCGTGATCTGCGGAATCGGGACCGCGGTGATGCTCTTCCCGATCGTCAAACGCACGAACGAAGGACTGGGGCTCGCGTACGTCGCGGTCCGCACACTGGAGAGCACGATCATCGTCGCAGGCATCGTCAGCGTGATGGCCGTCGTGACGTTGCGCCAGGATCTCGCGGGAACGGGCGCGGACGCCGGGACGCTGAGCATCGCGGCCCGTTCGCTCGTCGCCTTCAAGGACTGGACGTTCCTGCTCGGCCCGGGCTTCTGTGCGGGCATCGGGAACGGACTGATCCTCGGGTATCTGATGTTCCGCACGGGACTCGTGCCGAGACGGTGGGCTCAGTTCGCGATGATCGCGGGAGTGTTCGCCGTCATCGCGGCAACGGGTGCGCTCCTCGGCGTCTACGACAGGCAGTCCACGCTGCAGGGCGTCCTGACGATCCCGGAGATCATCTGGGAGGCGTTCTTCGGCCTCTATCTCGTGATCAAGGGCTTCAAGGCTTCGTCGCCGATCCTTCGCGACGATGCGCCGGCCAAGCCGCCGGTCACTCCCTCACCTGCTCCGGTGCCGGCTGGGTAGCCTCGAGAGCGCCATGCCGGTAACGGTCGACGAGGTTCGCGAGTTCGCGGCGACGCTGCCGCGCGCCTACGAGGCCTTCGTCCGCGGCCGGATCAAGTTCCGTGTCGGCCAGATCGTCTTCGTCTCCTTCTCGAAGGACGGCGCGACGATGGGCTTCGGCTTCCCGAAGGACTGGCGCGCGACGCTCGTCGAGAACGAGCCGGAGAAGTTCTCGCTGCCGAGCGACTCCGACATGCGCTTCAACTGGGTGCACGTGCAGCTCGGCGCGATCGACACCGACGAGATGCGCGACCTCGTCGAGAACGCGTGGGCGCTCTGCGTGCCGAAGTACGTCGCCGCGGAGTACGCCGCCGCGCGCGGCTACTCGCGCTAGCCGAGCGCGGCGCGGATCGCCTCGATCGCGGCGCTCTCGCCGGGCGCGACGCCCTTCGCCGCCTCCGCCACCGACTGCGCGACGTCGAGGACGACCTGCTTGTACGCGGGAAGATCCTCCGGCGACTTCGCCGCGAGCGCGGCCACCGCGGCCTGCAACGTGGCGACGGTTGCCGCCTCGGCCTCCGCCGGCGACGCGGTCGCGCCGAACGGCCTGTCGTGGCCCTGCGCGATGTCGCGGACGAGCGCGCTGTCGTTCTTCATGTGCGCCTCGTTCACGTGCTTCGCGAGCGCGCTCGCCTCCTTGAAGCTGTCGAAGAACCCGCGGTCGCTGAGCGCAACGAGCATCCCGGCGCCGGTGATGCCCTGCTGCATCGCGTCCCATTCGTCCTTCGTGAAGTCGTCCTTGGTAGCCATCTGAGTCTCCTCGGTTGTGTCTGCCTGCCGATCTGATCTTCGCAGGCGTAGGCTCTCGCCGATGCCGTTGCTCGTGGACGATCACGTCGCGCGCTCGCTCCTTGCCGCGGCGGCGATCCTGGTGGTCGCCGGCGAGCTCCTCGCCACGTACCTGGGTCAGACCCGCGACGGCCGGCGCCTGTTCGGTCGCAGCGGCGACGGCGCGGTGCAACAAGATCGCGGGACCAAGGTGGCCGTCGCCGTCGGCGCGTACCTCGGGATCGGGGCGGCGGTCGTGATCGCGAAAGCGCCCGGTCTCCGCGGCGGCGCGAACACCTGGTGGACGTTCGGGCTCGGTCTCGCGATCGCCCTCGCCGGGGCGGGGCTGCGCGACTGGTCGATCGTCAGCCTGGGCCGCTACTTCCGCCGCGAGGTGACGATCGAACCGGGCCAGACGATCGTGCGTCGCGGCCCGTATCGCTGGCTGCGCCACCCGTCGTACACCGGCCTCGCGCTCATGATCGCCGGCTTCGGTCTCGCCATCGGGAGCTGGCTCGGCGCCGCCGCCGCGCTCGTGATCGTCACGGCCGGGTTGCTCCCGCGCATCCGCGTCGAGGAGGAAGCGCTGGCGCGCACGTTCGGCGCGGAGTACACGGCATACGCGAGCTCGACGGCGCGACTGCTCCCGCACGTCTGGTAGAGGCGCGACCGGATCGCAAGATCGGGTCTCCGTTCGCGTCATGTCTATAGCAGGACGATCGCCAAACGCGGTGGTGCGGGCGTGGACCCGCACGGCGCGAGGGAAGGGGGTGTAGGAACCGGCCAAGTCCTTGCTGCGGCTTCCATGTCTTGCAACTCACGTAGGAGGACGTCATGGACAGTCGCTTGCGTCGTACCGCGTTCGCCGTGTTTCTCGCGGCGATCGCTCGGTGCCGCCGCTGCAGCTCTGATCTTCTCCGGCGCAGCAGCCGCCGACCCGTCTACCGCCGGCGCGCCGGATCCGAACTCCGCGCCGGTACTCGACCCACTGTTGACGTCGTTCGCATCGGTGCCGTTGACGACGCCGGCGGGAACGATCCAATCGGTCGATCTACGACGGCGCCAACACGTTGGCGAACGGCGGCGGCACGATGAGCCAAACGTTCGGCGGCTTCACCGTGCCGGCGGCGCCGTTCACCGGGCAGACCACCGCGGTCGTCGCAGACGGCCAAATCCCCGGTAATTCGTTCAGCTTCGCCGGGACCGGGCCGGCGCTGAACGACCCCAATGCGTTCCCAGGGACCGGTCCGTGCCCGGCGGGCTGGAGCTTCGGCTGCCTCTGGGACAACAACAACTACAACGTCTCCTCGACGTTCGCGTCGGGTGACACGTCGGCGAATGCGACGATCGGAGTCGGCCAGGACTGCGTCACGTGGGTGGCGCAGGTGATCGCGACCGGCCCGTCCGCGGCATTCGGAAACGCCGGCTATGTCGCCGCGGGCGTGGGACTGCGCGACCAGGGCTCCGGGGCGATCACCCTCGGCGGAATCCCGGCCGGCTCCTACATCGCGAGGGCGTACCTGTTCTGGGCGAACATCAACCCGACGGATCCCGGCGGCGCGATGATGATCAACGGCCACGGCACGACGTCGAGTCTCGACGGCCAGGATCGGAGCCCGTGCTGGCCGATCGACAGCTCGCAGACCATCTTCTCCTACAGCGCCAACGTCACGCCGTTCGTCAGCGGTAACGGCACGTACACCCTCTCGGGCTACCCGACGGCCCTGACCGGTGGTCAGGACCCGTGGGCGAACCCGAACGCCAACCCGTTCATGGAGGGCGCGTCGCTCGTCGTGTTCTTCGGACAGGCGAAGGCCACGGGGACGCCGGTCATCGCGACCGAGGGCGCACCGTTCACCGCACCGGTGGCGACCTTCACCGAGCCGGACGCCTCGGCGCCGGCGAGCCAGTACACGGCCACCATCAACTGGGGTGACAGCTCGAGCTCGGCCGGAACGGTCACCGGTCCCGCCGGCGGCCCGTTCACGGTCAACGGCAGCCACACCTATGCGGAGGAAGGCTCGTACACGACGACGGTCACGATCAAGGACAACGTCAACTCCGCCAACACCTACACGGCGACGTCGACGGCGCTTGTCGGCGATGCGTCGCTCACGCCGGGCGCGCTGACGCTGACGGGCGGCGTCGAAGGCGTCAGCCCGGGGACCGCCTCGTTCACGTTCACCGACGCGAACCCGTTCGCACCGGCGAGCGACTTCACCGCAACGATCACGTGGGGTGACGGCGGCACGAGCGCCGGCCTCGTGACCGGACCCGTCGGCGGGCCGTTCACCGTCTTCGGCAGCCACCAGTACGCCGAGGAAGGGTCGTACGCGGTCAAGGTGTCGGTCCTCGACGACGGAGGAAGCACGACCTCCGCGACCGGCAACACCACGGTCGCGGATGCCCCGCTGGCGGCGAGCTGTGCGACGCCGACGGTCTCGACGGCGTCGTTCAGCGGCAGCGTCGCCACGTTCACCGACGCCAATCCGAACGCGACGGTGGCCGACTTCACGGCGACGATCGACTGGGGCGACACCACGTCCTCGGCCGGCGTCGTGACCGGGCCGGTGGGCGGCCCGTTCACCGTGAGCGGCACCCACACCTACGCGACGCTCGGCAGCCACACGATCACCACGTCGATCGTCGACGACGGCGGCAGCACGGCCGCGACAGGCGGCTGCTCGGTGCTGACGTACCAGCCCGTTCCGTTCGCGATCGGCGACGGCAACAGCGCAGTCGGCACCGCGGTCACCTTCTGGGGAGCGCAGTGGTGGAAGCTCAACACGCTCAGCGGCGGGCCCGCCCCCGCGAGCTTCAAGGGCTTCGCGCTGAGCCCGTCGGTCCCGATGTGCGGTGTCGACTGGACGACCGGCCCCGGCAACAGCCCGCCGCCGCCGGACGGCCCGCTGCCCTCGTTCATCGGAATCATCGTCACGAGCTCGGCGTCGAAGTCAGGGCCCGTGATCTCCGGGAACACGGTGAAGGTCGTCGTTGTCCAGACAAACCCCGGGTACGACAACAACCCGGGACATGCGGGAACCGGAACAGTCATGGCGGTGGTCTGCGGAGCACCGGGCTAGCTCTGGCTGACGGCCAGCAGGTGGGAGGGCCCGTCCGCGGGTCCTCCACCGCGACTCCTAGACTTCAACGCATGCGACGCGGCGTCGACTTCTTCAAGCGAACCGTGCGCGCCGTCCGGTTCGCCGCCACGGACGAACGCATCCCCAGGCCGCTGCGCTGGCTCGTTGCGCTCGGTCTGCTGCCCGTCCCGGGACCGTTCGACGAGGCGGTGCTGCTGATCGCAGCGGTCCCGCTCGCCGTTTTCTACCGAACGCCGCTCGCGGACGCGTGGAAGCGCGCCGGCGAGGAGAATCGCGTCTCCGTTACGGGCGCGTGAGGAAGAGCCGCTTCTCCGTCGCGAGATGCGGCGCCCAGTCGACGCGGTCTGCGTCGGCGAAGCGAAGGTACGCGCGGAGCGCGTCGCGCATCGCGTCGACGAACCCGCCGGCGCGGCCCGGCGCGAAGCCGTCCTCCCACCAGACGTCGAGCACTTCCACGCACGCTCGGTCACGGTCGATCCGCGGCTCGAACCGCCCGACGAAGCGGTCGCCGAAGACGATCGGAAGCACGTAGTAGCCCCACCGGCGTTTCTCGGGTTTGAAGAAGCCCTCCCACACGTACTCGAAGTCGAACAGGCTCGCGAGGAGTGCGGTGTCCCAGAGCAGCGAATCGAACGGTGCGATGAACGCGACGGACGGCGTCGGCTCCGGCGGCGCCTCGAGCAGCGCGACCTCCTCGCGGAGAACGAAGCGCTTGCCGCGCATGCCCTCGATCTCGACAGGCACGAGCGCGCCGTCCTCGACCAGCTCCTTCTGCAGCGCACTTGCGCTCCGGCGGGTTGGCGATGCGGGCGAACGTGCCGCCCGCGCCGCCGGCGCCGAGCAGTCCGTGGGCGCGGTACCGCGACAGGAGCTTGTGCCGCTGCTTCTCTCGCTCCGGCACCTCCTGCGCGAGCAGCTTCGCCGGGAGCAGTCGTTCGATGAGGTCGTAGTAACGGGTCTTGCCCTCGCGCCGCGCGAGACCGATCACGCCCGTGACGGTGTACGCCTCGAGCACGGAGCGGACGGCGTTCTCCGGCATCCCGAACCAGTCCTTCGTCGCACCCGCCTCGCGCTCGAAGTCGCCCGACGACAGCGGGCCTTCCGCGCGGATCCGTTCGAGCACCTTCTCGGCGACCGCGGCGTTCTCGGTGAGAGCCGCGTTGTGGAACCGAGGCCCTTTGCGTCCCATCACCTGACGGAACCAGGGGAACTCGTTCGCGGGGACGAACGACAGCGCCTTGTTCGTCGCTTCGAAGATCTCGCGGCGTTCGTAGAGCTCGTCGCACCAGGCGGGCTCGTAGCCGGCGACGCGCGCGTGCAGCACGAGGTCGTGATTCCGGCCGGCGACGGCGATCGGATCGAACTGGATCGACCCGAGCGTCCGGAAGACTTCGAGCACCGCGTCGAGGCCTCCCGCGAGCGACCGCGCAGGCGAGACGAAGTGCCGCGCGACGAGAAAGCGACGCGCCTCCTCAGCAGTCACCTTCACCGCGAGGACACTAGCTGCGTGCGTTTACGTCACGCTGCCGGGCCGCTGCCGCAGCGGCTGTGCAGGTAGAGCTCGAAGCGTGAGGGCGAGAGCAACCACTTCCAGCGGCCGTGCACAGGAACAAGATGGAACGTCTCTGTGACTGGAATCGTGTCGCGCGGTCCATATGAGGCGAAGCCGGCACGAACGGTGACCGCGACGCCGGGGATCGGTCGCGCGAGCCCAGCCACGATGACGCCGGCGCGTCGAACGTGGCCGACGCTCACGGAGGCCAGCGGCAGCACGAACGGCGTCGCCGTTTCGCAGCGCACGTACGTACCCTTCGCGACGATGCGCTGGTGCATCGGGTAGAGGTTCGTCCAGACCTTTCCCCAGCGGCCGGCGACCTCGTCGTGGATATGGGCGAGGAGAAACGGGCCTGCCGTTCGGAGCGGCGGCCACGGCGACCGTGCCGCATCCGACTTCGCGACGACGGTCGCAGGCCGGTGGGCGAGGGCGTTCGCCGAGATACCGGCGACGACGAGTAACGCGAAGAGGGCGATCGGTGTCGTTCGGCGCATGCCGCGACGCTAGGACGCGCGGGTCTTTCCGAGGTCATCGAGCGGTCCGGCGATGGTCATGCTGCGCCGCGCAGCGGTCATCGTCCGGTAACCGGCGCTGTTGCCGGTGCAAAGCAGGTGCTACGTTCAGACGAGGCCGATGATCGACTACCGCGTTCTCGGCTCGGTGGGCGTTGTCCGCGACGGCGAGGTGATCGACCTCGGCGCCCGGACCCAGCGGGCCGTGCTGGCACTTCTCGTCCTCCACGCCAACGAACCGGTGCAGGCGGGGACGATGGTCGACGCGCTCTGGACTGAGCCGCCGACGAGCGCCTCGAAGATCATCCAGAACTGCGTGATGCGACTTCGACGCGTGCTGCCCGAAGGCTCGCTCGTAACACGCGACCACGCGTACGAGCTCCGCGTCGGTCAAGGTGACATCGACGCGGATCGCTTCGCGCGCGCCGTCGACGCCGGTCGCGAGGCCTTGCGCCACGAGGAGTTTTCTTCGGCGCTCGGAGAGTTCGACGGCGCGCTCGCGGAGTGGCGCGGCGCGCCGCTGCGGGACCTGGGCGACCCGCCGTTCGTCGACGAGGCGATCCGGCGGCTCGAGAGTCTGCGGCTGGGAGCAATGAGGGACCGTGTCGACGCTGCGCTCGCGCTCGGCCGCCACACCGAAGTCCTGTCGGAGCTCGAGGGGCTCGTGCGCGCGCATCCGCTCGACGAGCGCCTCCGCGCGCAGCTGATGCTCGCGCTCTATCGCAGCGGGCAGCAGGCGGCAGCGCTCGAGGTCTACCGCGAAGGGCGCCGCACCCTCGTCGATGAGCTCGGCGTCGAGCCCGGTCCCGCGATCAGCCGACTCGAGCAGTCGATTCTCCGGCAGGACCCGGCGCTCGACGGCCCTGCCCCGGACGAGGTACCCGTACACGCAGCCGCGCGTCGTGGGCCGCGTCTTGCCGTTGTCGGCGCTCTCGTCGCCGTGGCCGCGGCTCTTGTGGGAGTCGTCGTCGTTCATGCGACCCGCGGATCGACTGCCGCGGTGATGCCGCCGAACTCCGTCGCCGTCGTCGATCCCACGGCCGGGCGGGTCGTCGCACGCGTCCGCACCGGTTCGTTCCCGACGACCATCGCAGTCGTCCGCCACTACGTCTGGGTCGGGAACACCGCTGACGGGACGATGACCGAGATCGATCCGCGAACCGGGAACGTCCTCGTGCCGGGTCTTGCGGTGGCCTCCAACAACATCTCGAGCGTGACGTCGATGGCGGGGCTCGACTCCGCCGTCTGGGCCATCGACAGCGGGACCGGGGACGCCATTCGCGTGGCGGCGCTGGTGTGCTGCTCGATCTCGCACTATCGACTCCCCGCAGAGGAGCGCAACACCTCGGACTACCTCACGGTCGCTGCGGACGAGCGACACGTCTGGTTCACGAGCAGCCTCCACTCCGCTCTGCTCGAAATGGACGCCGGGCTCGGCCGCGTCGTCGCGCGCATCGCCCTGCCGGGGACGCCGATCGCGGCGGCGTCGGGGCACGGGAGCGTCTGGTGCATCACCTCGCAAGGACGCGGTGGACTCGTCGTCCGCGTGGACGAGATCGACCGGCAGGATCGTCGCGCGAATCCCTCTCCTCGCCACGCCGACTGCGGTGACGACGGGGTACGGGTCGGTGTGGGTCACGTTGCCGAGCCGCGACGAGATCGTCCGAATCGATCCGGCAACGAACACGATTCTGCGGACGATCCACGTTCCCGGACGTCCGGTCGCACTCGTTGCAGGCCTCGGCGCGATCTGGGTCGCCGCCGGTGCGACCGAGCGACTGATGCGCGTCTACCCCGCGAGCGGCGCCGTCGCGCCAGGGATCCAGTTGGCCGGGATACCGCACGCCCTCGCGATCGCGGCCGGGAAGATCTGGGTGGTCGGCGCGTAGCGATCGTCGGCTGACAGGTACTGGCAGTACCGGCATCACCAGGGTTGGTCATGCCGATGCGAGTTCTGGTTCATTGCCGTCATGACACAGACTCGGATTGCAACGCTGAACAACGGCGTCGAGATGCCGATGCTCGGCCTCGGCGTCTTCCAGAGCCCGCCGGAGGAGACGGCTGCCGCAGTCGCCGCCGCGCTCGCCGACGGCTATCGCCTGATCGACACCGCCGCCGCGTACGGCAACGAGCGCGAGGTGGGCGAGGCGATCCGCGCCTCCGGCGTCGACCGCGGCGAGCTGTTCGTCACGACGAAGCTGTGGTACAGCGACTACGGCTACGACGAGGCGTTCGTCGGCTTCGAGGGCTGTCTGCGACGCCTCGGCGTCGACTACATCGACCTGTTCCTGCTCCACCAGCCCGTTCCCACCGACTTCGACGGGACGGTCGGGGCGTACAAGGCGATGGAGAAGATCCTCTCGGAAGGCCGGACGCGCGCGATCGGCGTCTCGAACTTCAGCGAGCAGCATCTCGAGAACCTGATGCGGCAGACCGAGGTCGTGCCCGCGATCAACCAGGTCGAGCTCCACCCGTTCTTCACGCAGCACCCGCTGCGCGAGTTCCACGCGAAGCACGGGATCACGACCGAGGCGTGGTCGCCGCTCGGCGGCATCCACGTGTACCGGCCGGCGGATCCGAACGCGGTGCTGAACGCGCTCGAGCATCCGGCGGTCACCGCGATCGCCGAGAAGCACGGCAAGACGCCCGCGCAGGTGGTGCTGCGCTGGCACATCGACCAAGGGATCGTCGCAATCCCGAAGTCGGTGAAGCCGCACCGGATCAAGGAGAACTTCGACGTCTTCGACTTCGAGCTGACCGCCGACGAGGTCGCCGCGATCGACGCGCTCGACACGGGCGTCCGCGCGGGGCCGGATCCGGAGACGCTCAACATGACGACCTACTCGAAGAGAGTGGAGAACTGACACTCGACTCGTGGGCGCCTGCAGTGCCGCTCGCGTGATAGACATGCCTCGAGGCAGGAGTCGCTCGTAGAAGGTTTGGGGGTAGGAGCCATGAGCACCGTCCCGCCGCCCCCGGACGGAATCGTGTTGGCGCACTTCATCGTCTCTGACGATGTCGAGCGTTCTCGGCGCTTCTACACGGAGGTGCTCGGCGGCAGGCTCGCGTTCTCCGGCCCCGGCGGGCTGACCTATGTCGCTCTGGCCAACAGTTGGATCATCATCAACGGCGGCGGAGGCCCGACCGACGACAAGCCGGAAGTCACTCTGGAGACGCCCCGTGATCCCAACCGGGTCAGCAGCTTCCTCAACATCCGCGTCAAGGACATCGAGGCCGTGTACGCCGAATGGAGTGCGCGGGGCGCTCAATTCCTGACGCCGCCCAAGCAACACGAGTACGAGATCCGCTGCTACATCCGCGACCCTGACGGTCATCTGATCGAAGTCGGCCAGACCACGGACGTCGATGGCGACTGGGTGCCCGCGCAATGGCCGTGACCGCGGCGACGGCGCGGCGCGCGGGTCGGTGTGCGCCGCTCGGCGGCACCGCGTGTACCGGCCGGCGGATCCGAACGCGGTCCTGAACGCGCTCGAGCATCCGGCGGTCACCGCGATCGCCGAGAGGCACGGCAAGACGCCTGCGCAGGTGGTGCTGCGTTGGCACATCGACCAAGGGATCGTTGCAATCCCGAAGTCGGTGAAGCCGCACAGGATCAAGGAGAACTTCGACGTCTTCGACTTCGAGCTGACGGCCGACGAGGTCGCCGCGATCGACCCTCGACACAGGCGTCCGTGCTGGGCCGGATCCGGAGACGCTCAACATGACGACCTACCCTAAGAAGGTCGAGAACTGAGACTCGTCCACCAACTGGATCTCCCGTACTCGCAGATCGAGCCGCCGTCAACCTGGAGGCGTTACCGATGACTAAGTCGCGTCTCGACGCAGGTAAGGATCCGGTCGACCCATACGACTTGCGCTCTTCTAGGTCGACCAACTCCGACCCGTGAGTACGTTGAGCTTCTCGCCCAAGCCTTCGTCTGACGCTCGCGCAAACCGCGTAGCCCACTGCATCAGTCGGCGAACATCGTCTGCGGTGACGCTTACGCTGTCATCGCCATGCGCGATCTTGTTGCGACTCATCACCAACTCGTTGACGTTTTCCTTTACGCCCTTTACCCATGGAACACCGCCCGCCGACTTGACGATTCGCTTGAAGACGTCAACGCCAGCGAGATCCAGCAGTCCCGCCATTGCGCTCGGGCGAGGGTTCTGACTCGGATCCGTCAGCGAATCGGTGCGTAGCGTTCCCGGTGCGAGCAGAGTTCCGCGCTGCCAAAGAATCGAGTAAGACTGATGTAGCAGCGCCGCCTGCTCCAGCGGCTTGTCGTTCATCGACGACGGGTATGGAAACCGAATACACAGATGAGCCTTGAGATCGGTCGGGATCAGGTCTACATCGATGCCCGAGCCGTCGATTCGCTCGAGGAACTCTTGGAGCACCGACACGAAGAAGCCCTGAAGGTGGCTGCAAGTAAGGACGAGTGCGCCACGGCAGATTGCCGTCGAGAGCATCGCCTCTTGGGGATCTGGTGGTGAGAGCGGCGTCCCACTTGGCTTTCCGTAGCGACTTGCAGGGTCCGCGCGGAGAAGTTGCGCGATCTCACGCAGGTGCTCGTGATATGCCCCCCACGCAAGCGAGTGGGTAGTCATTGCTCCGCTGGAGGCTGCTCCGCTTCTTCGGCAGCGGCGTCCACGATCATTCCCGCCAGACCGGACTCGAACCCGAGTGCGCCGAGGTGCTCCCCAAGGATCCGGACACGCCGGTGGAGGCGCAAACGATCTCCGGTCGCGAGTGAGATCGCGTCGATGAAGCCCCCGTTGTCCAACATCAGGCCATCGGTCATCGATGTGACTGCGTCTGCCTCCGCCTTGAGTTGGTCCGGTGACGCGTCGAGTCGCGCGAAGTTCAGGATCAGTGCGTCGTAGAGAGCGCTATTTACCGCCGTTGAGATCTCGATGGTCCCGTCATCTCGGCGATACACGCGACGGAAGCTCTGCGCTCCATAAACGGAGAGCACACGTTCGACGGTTGTGATGAAGCGCTGTCGTCGCTGATCGAGCTCATCGTCGCCCGGTTCGCGATGGTCGCGCATGAAGTGATTCAGGAACACCTTTAGGCTCGGCCTGTACGTGAGGATGCCCTCATCCAGTGCGAAGAATCGGAGTACGAGTTCTTCGAACGTCATCCGCGTCTGAGCGATTGCCAAGACACTCACGGAATTGCGGTACTCCGGCGAGTTCATGCAGCAGCTGATTGAAGCTCCCGCGATACACGCTGTTTCTGAGTTCCTGAGCTGTCAGTGCCACGGAGCCGGTATTCAGCCGCTCGAAGACGTCGAATCGAATGTCTGGATGCGACTCCTCCGTGATGACGATGCATCGAATCGTCCGGTTTCGGATCAGCCGCTGTTGCCGATCGGAGAGCTCGTGGTACCGCTTGCCGTTGACATCCGCGAGCACGTCCAGGCCGCGGAGCGTGAACTGGTTGTTCAGGAACCTATGAATGGAACGAAGACGCTGCTGTCCGTCAATCGTGCTCCGCTTCCCGTCCGCCTCTTCTGCGAAGTAGCAGACCGGGATAGGGACGTTGATCAGGAGACTCTCGACCAGCTTGCTGGCCTTGCGGTCATCCCACACGTACTTCCTTTGATAGACGGGGTTCAGTACGAGGTCGCCGCTCGTGATCTGCGCGACGAGGTCACTCACTGCCATATCGACTGGTTGCGCGATGAGTTTTCGGTCTGGGGGAGCGACGCCGGCCCATTCCTCACCGGTGCCCGCTTCTGGTTCCTCGACGTCGAGCGCTTCTCCCTCTTGTTCCGGCTCGAGTTCCTCTTCCGGAAGTTGTTCGTCCGCTACGTCTCCCAATTCAGCCTCCGAGTCACGAATGTCAACGAGGCGGACGCTAGTTGAAGGATGGCCCGTTCGAAAGGCTTCCTCTGGGCTGGTTGGGTAAGTGGCTTGACCACGGGCGGGTAAGTGGCCACAATCTTCGGTGGAACGACCGTTCCACGATGTGAGATGGCGACCGAGACCACAGGCACCCAGGCGATTGATCGCGCGGCTCAGCTGCTTGTCCGCGTTGTTGAGGCTGCGCGGCCGCCGACGGTTGGGGAGCTTGCGGAGCGGTCTGGGCTGCCGAAGAGCACGACGTCTCGGCTCGTCGCGGCGCTCGAGCGGCAGGGGCTTGTTCAGCGGCTCGCGGATCGCGGGCGGCTGCGGCCTGGGCCTGTGCTGCTGCGGTACGCGAACCGCGACACTGCGGCGACGCTTGTTGAGCTTGCGGCTCCGAGTTTGCGCCGGCTCGCGGATTCGTCGGGCGAGACGATCAACCTCGCCGTCCCGGGACTCGACGGCGTCGAGCACCTTGCGCAGGAGGACACTGCGCACTTCGTCGGCGTCACCGACTGGGTCGGGCGCAAGGTCGCGTTCGAGCGCGCGGCCAACGGGAAGTGCTTTCTCGCGTTCGGCGGCGCCGACAAGCTCACGCCTGAGCTCCGCAAAGTCCGCGCGCGCGGGTACGCGACCTCCGTCGACGAGCTCGAGGTCGGGCTCACCGCGCTCGCGGCTCCTGTCCTCGGGCAGAACGGCGACGCGATCGCAGCACTTTCGATTTCCGGGCCGACGAACCGCCTGACATCCGAGCGCATCGCGCAGCTTGCTCCGCTTCTCGTCGAAGAGGCGCACGCTCTCGCGGCCCGGCTCGGCCACACCGAACACGCGCGAGGTGCCGCATGACACACGACGAGATCCTCGTTGGCCTCTACGAGAACACCCTGATCGGGAACGCACCCGAGGTCCGCGATCTCACCAACGCCGGGCTCGAGGAGAACCTCGAGCCCGAGAAGATGCTCTACGACGCGCTCATCCCGTCGCTCGAGGAGGTCGGCGCACGCTTCGAGCGCGGCGACTTCTTCGTCCCCGAGATGCTGATCGCGGCGCGCGCGATGCAGGGCGCGCTCGACATCCTCCGCCCGCTGCTCGCGGAGACCGGCGTGCAGCAGGTCGGCACGTACGTCATGGGCACCGTCAAGGGCGACGTCCACGACATCGGCAAGAACCTCGTCAACATCATGCTCGAGGGCGCGGGCTTCACCGTCCACGACCTCGGCGTCAACGTCGCGCCCGAGAAGTTCATCGAGGCGATCCAGGAGCACAAGCCCGACATCGTCGGCTTCTCCGCGTTCCTCACGACGACGATGCCGATGTTCAAGGCGAACATCAACGCGCTCGAGAAGGCCGGCATGCGCGACGACGTCATCGTCATGGTCGGCGGCGCTCCCGTCACGCAGCAGTACGCCGACGCGGTCGGCGCCGACGGCTTCGCGGCGGACGCGTCGAGCGCGGTGCGGCTCGCGAAGGATCTGATCGCAGAAGCGGCGCGCCGCGGTTCCGGCGTAGTGGACACCGTCGTCCGGTCGCGCGTCGCGGACCGTCGTCATCGGTCCGACGCAGCCGTTCTGCGTGATCGGCGAACGGATCAACCCGACCGGGCGCAAGGCGTTCCAGGCGCAGCTGCAGGCGGGCGACCTCTCGCAGCTCGAGATCGACGTCGAGCAGCAGGTCGCCGGCGGCGCCGACATGCTCGACGTCAACGTCGGCGACCCGCTCGCGGACGAGATCGGGCTGATGGCGAAGGCGATCCCGCTCGTCCAGGGGCTCTGCGACCTGCCGATCTGCATCGACTCGTCCGTGATCGAGGCGCTCGAGGCCGGGCTCGCCGCGTACGACGGCAAGGCGCTCGTCAACTCCGTCACCGGCGAGGACGAACGGCTCGACGCGATCCTGCCGCTCGTCGCGCACCACGGCGCGGCGGTGATCGCGCTCGCGAACGACGACGAGATCCCGATGGAGCCGCAGCGCCGGCTCGAGATCGCGAAGAAGATCGTCTCCGCCGCCGGCGACCACGGGATCCCGCCCGAGGACGTGATCATCGACCCGCTCGCGATGCCCGTCGGCGCCGAGCCGCGCGCGGTGACGCTGTTCATCGAGACGCTGCACCTGCTGCGCGACGAGCTCGGCGTGAACACGACCTGCGGCGCCGGCGAACACGTCGTTCGGGCTGCCGGGCCGGCACACGCTCGGCGCCGCGTTCCTCGCCGTCGCGCAGAGCCACGGGCTGACGAGCGCGATCATGGACTCGCGCCGCGACGAGATGGTCGAGTCCGTGCGCGCGACCGACTTTCTGCTCGGCCGCGACGAGTGGGGCGCGGCGTGGATCAAGCGCTACCGCGACCGGCAGGCGGCGCGCAGCGCATGAGCGCCGTCGAAGAGCTTCCGGAGCCGCCGGCGCAGGATCGCGTCCGGCTCCGCTTCCTCCAGGTCGCCGAGGATCACGCGGTCAAGGAGGCGCGCGTGCTCGCCGGCACGACGATCTTCGACGCGGCGAGCTGGAACGGCGTCGCGATCGACTCGACCTGCGGCGGCCACGGCACCTGCAAGAAGTGCAAGGTGCGCGTCGTCTCCGGGTCACGCGCCGCTGAGCCCGGTCGACCCGCGCGCGTTCTCCGTCGAGGAGATGAAGGCCGGCTGGCGGCTCGCGTGCCGCGCGCCCGCGCAGGAAGACCTCACCGTCGAGGTGCCGCCGCTGCAGACGCGGCCGAAGGCGGCGCTCGTGGGAGTCGGGCGGCACGTGATCCTGCGTCCGGCGGTGCAGAAGCGCTACCTCGAGCTGGAGGAGCCGAGCTCGAGGATCAGGCGTCCGATCTCGAGCGCGTGCTCGCGGCGATGGACGACCTCGAGCTGCACGTTCCGCTCGACGTCGTGCGCACGCTCGGCACGACGCTGCGCGCGTCCGACTGGAAGGTGACCGCCGTCGTCTGCGACGACACGCTGATCGACGTCGAGCCGGGCGACACGTCGGCGGCGCGGTACGCGATCGCGTTCGACCTCGGCACGACGACCGTCGTCGCGACGCTGCTCGACCTCGAGACCGGGTCTGCCGAAGGCGGTCAAGTCGATCCTGAACGGGCAGCAGTCGTTCGGCGCCGACGTGATCACGCGGATCTCGGCGACGATGATGGACGACGAGGCGCTGCCGCTGCTGCAGCCGCGCGCGCACGAGACGCTGCAGCAGCTCACCGACGAAGTCTGCGAGGAAGCCGGCGTCGATCCGGCCGAGGTCTACGAGGTCGTCGTCGCCGGCAACGTGACGATGATCCAGATCGCGCTCGGGATCGATCCGGAGCCGCTGTCGATGGCGCCGTTCACGATCGCGGCGCGGACGCATGCCGGCGGCGCAGGCGACCGACTTCGGGCTGCGCGTGCACGAGCGCGCGCCCGCCGTGCTGTTCCCGGCGCTCGGCGCGTACGTCGGGCCGGACATCGTCGCGGGGATCCTCGCGACCGGGCTGACGCTCGACCGGCGCGTGCGGCTCTTCATCGACGTCGGCACGAACTCGGAGATCGTGCTCGGCTCGTCCGCGCGCACGCTCGCGACGCGCCGCGCCCGCGGGCCCGGCGTTCGAGGCGGCGCAGATCCGCTGCGGCATGCGCGCGGCCGACGGCGCGATCGAAGGCGTGAAGATCCGCGACGGCGAGATCGAGCTGACGGTGATCGGCGACGTCGCGCCGGTCGGGCATCTGCGGCTCCGGGCTCGTCGACGCGGTCGCGGAGCTCGTCGGCGCCGGGATCCTCGACAAGTCCGGCCGCTTCGTCCTCGGCTCGTCGGACCGGCTCGACAAGATCGGCGAGGAGAACATCTTCCGCCTCAGCGACGACGTGTTCCTCTCGCAGCGCGACGTGCGCGAGCTCCAGTTCGCGAAGGCGTCGATCGCCACCGGCTGGGCGCTGCTCTGCCGCGACCTCGGGATCGAGCCGGAGGAGATCTCGCAGGTGCTGCTCGGCGGCTCGTTCGGCTCGTACCTGACCGCGTCGAGCGCGGTGCGGATCGGGCTCGTGCCGAAGCTGCCGCGTCGTGCGCATCGTCGCCGCCGGCAACGTCGCCGGCGAGGGCGCGAAGATCGCCGCGCTGTCGGTGACCGAGCGCGCCGCGGCGCACGCGATCCTCGACGAGGTCGAGTACGTCGAGCTCTCCGGCCGCCCGACTTCAACGACCTGTTCATCGACCAGCTGAGCTTCCCCGGATGACGCAGGTCGTCGTCTCCTGCGGGGCGCTCGCGCTCCACGTGAAGCAGATCGCGGCGCGGCGCGGCTGGGATCTCGACGTGCGCCCGGTGCCGCCGGAGCTGCACAACCGGCCGGAGAAGATCCGCGCCGCCGTCGAGGAGGCCGCCGCCGGCGACGACGTCGTCGTCGCGTACGCGCACTGCGGCGCCGACCTCGACCGGGTTCGCCGAAGCTCGAAGGCGCGCACTGCTACGAGGTCTACGGCGCGGAGCACGAGACCGGCACGTACTTCCTCACCGACTTCCTCGTCCGCAGCTTCGACCGCGTCGTCTGGCGCGGGCTCGGGCTCGACCGGCACCCCGAGCTGCGCGACGACTACTTCCGCCACTACGAGCGCTGCGTCTGGCTCGCGCAGGACCCGACGCCGGAGCTGCGCGCAGAAGCGGAGAATGCCGCGGCGCGAAGCTCGGGCTGCCGCTCGAGGTGCGCGAGACGGGCGACGCCGGACTGGAACAGCGCACTGGAGAAACTCCTGGAAGGACACGAATGCTGATCAACGAGATGCCGCGCTACGAGATCCTCGACGAGTTCGCGATGAGCGAGCTCGACCGCGGCTGGCGCCGCATCGTCAGCGAGCTCGGGATCGACTTCCTCCACCCGGAGGCGCTCGACATCTTCCGCGCCGCCGGGCCAGCAGGTCGACGGCGACGTCGTGAAGTTCGACCCCGACTGGATCCTCGAGCAGGTCGCGAAGGCGCCGCGCGAGTTCGACCTCCAGGCGCGCAACCCCGAGCGCAGCGTCCACATCGGCGGCAAGCACATGGTCTTCTCCGCCGTCTACGGCTGCCCGTTCGTCCGCGAGGGGCTCGAGCGGCGCGACGCGACCTACGACGACTTCCAGAACCTCGTGCGGCTGTCGCAGTCGTTCCCGCAGCTCGACTCGCCCGGCGGGACGATCTGCGAGCCGAACGACATGCCGCTCGACTCGCGCCACCTCGACATGGTCTACGCGCTGATGACGCTCTCCGACAAGCCGTTCATGGGCTCGGTCACGTCAGGCCCGAACGCGCTCGACACGATCGCGATGGCGGAGATGGTCTTCGGCCGGGAGTCGCTGGAGAAGACGCCGGCGATCATCTCGCTGATCAACGTCAACTCGCCGCTCCGCTACGACGACCGGATGCTGTCGGCGCTGCTCGAGTACGCGAAGGCGGGCCAGCCGACGGTGGTCACGCCGTTCCTGCTCATGGGCGCGATGTCGCCGGTCACCGTGCCGGCGGCGCTCGCGCAGCAGGTCGCGGAGGCGCTCGCCGGGATCGCGCTCGTGCAGACGATCCGGCCCGGCTGTCCCGTCGTGTTCGGCTCGTTCCTCTCGAACACCGACATGCAGTCCGGCTCGCCGAGCTTCGGGACGCCGGAGTCCGCGGTCGGCCTGTTCTGCACCGGCCAGATCGCGCGCCACTTCGGGCTGCCGTTCCGCGGCGGCGGCGCGCTGACGTCGTCGCAGGTCGTCGACGCGCAGGCCGGCGTACGAGTCGATGATGTCGCTCTGGCCGACGTTCCTCGCCGGCACGAACTTCGTCATGCACTCGGCGGGCTGGCTCGAGTCGGCGCTCGTCTCCTGCTACGAGAAGTTCATCGTCGACGTCGAGCTGCTGCGGATGCTGCACGAGGTCTTCAAGCCGCTCGAGATCAACGAGGAGACGATGGCGTACTCGGCGCACGAGGAGGTGGGGCAGGGCGGCCACTTCCTCGGCGCGGTGCACACGCTGGAGCGGTTCCGCGAGTGCTTCTACCGGCCGCTCGTCTCGTCGACGGAGAATTACGAGCGCTGGAACCGCCTCGGCGGCAACGACACCGCGGCGCGCGCGACGGAGATCTGGAAGAAGACGCTGGACGAGTACGAGGAGCCGGAGATCGACCCGATGCTCCGCGAGGAGCTGAAGGCGTTCGTCGACCGGCGGCGCACCGAGTTAGGAGACTAGGGATGGCGACGGTAGGCGATGTGATGTCGACGAGCCTCCTCACGGTGGAGGCGTCGTTGCCGCTGGCGGAGGCGGCGAAGCAGATGAACGAGCGGTCGGTCGGCGCGGTGCTCGTGCTCGAGCACGACCGCGTCGTCGGGATCCTCACGGAGCGCGACGTGCTGCGCGCGGTCGCGCTCGGCACGTCGAGCGACGCGGACGTCGGCGCGTGGATGACGCGCGGGCCGGAGACGATCGAGCCGACGGACTCGGTCGCGCATGCGGCGTCGATGATGATCCACGGCGGCTTCCGGCATCTGCCGGTCGTCGACGCGGGGAAGCCGGTCGGGATCGTCTCGATCCGCGACCTGATGCGGGTGGTCATCGACGACGAGACACCGCGTGGCGCCTAGCGCCGATGTTCGTCGACGGCGCGTGGACGGCCGCGCTGTCGGGAGAGACGTTCGACGCGGACTCGCCCGCGACCGGCGAGACGATCGGCGGCGGTCCCGCGCGGCGACCGGCAGGACGCGCAGCTCGCGATCGGCGCGGCGAACCGCGCCGCGGACGCGTGGGCGCGCGACGACTGCGTTCGCGCGTGCGGATGCGATGCACCGCGTCGCGGACGAGATCGAGAAGCGCGCGCGACGCGCTCGCGCGCACGCTGACGCTCGACCAGGGCAAGCCGCTGCACGAGTCGCGCGACGAGGTCGCGGAGCTCGTCCTCTACTGGCGCAACGCGGCCGAGGACGGCAAGCGGCTCGAGGGCCGGCTGCCGAACTCGTTCTCGCCGGGGAAGCGCGTGCTGCTGATCCGGCGGCCGCGCGGCGTGATCGGCGTGATCACGCCGTGGAACTGGCCGTACACGATGCCCGCGGAGCTGATCGCGCCCGCGCTCGCGAGCGGCAACACCGTCGTCTGGACGCCGGCGTCGACGACCGCTGTCGCGGGGATCGCGCTCGCGGAGTGCGTCGCCGAGGCGGATCTGCCGCCCGGCGTCTTCAACCTCGTCACCGGGCCGGGCTCGACCGTCGGCGACGAGATCGCGCGCAACCCGGGCACGCACGGCGTCGGCTTCATCGGCTCGACCGAGACCGGGCGCAAGGTCGCGGAGGCCGCGGTCGGCAAGGCCGCGGTGCTCGAGCTCGGCGGCAACGGGCCGGTCGTCGTCATGGACGACGCCGACCTCGACCTCGCCGCGGAGGCGACGGTCACGGCGTGCTTCCTCTGCGCGGGACAGAGCTGCACCGCCGGCGAGCGCCTGCTCGTCCACCGCGACGTGAAGGACGAGTTCGTCGCGAAGCTCGCGCGGCTCGTCGCGGAGCGCGTCGTCCTCGGCGACCCGTTCGCCGACGCGACGACGATGGGGCCGCTGAACAACGCCGGCGTCGCGGAGAAGATGGACGAGCACGTCGCCGACGCGCTCGAGCGCGGCGCGAGCGTCGTCGCGGCGGCGCGCGCGCGACCGGCTTCCCGACGGATCTCTACTGGCAGCCGACCGTCCTCGACGACGTCCCCGCGGACGCGCTCGTCGCGCGCGACGAGACCTTCGGCCCGATCGCGCCGGTCGTCGCGATCGACTCGCTGGAGCAGGCGATCGAGCTGACGAACGCGTCGCCGTACGGCCTGCTCGCCGCGATCTTCACGCGCGACCTCTCCCGCGGCCTGCGCTACGCCGAAGCCGCGCGCACCGGCTGGGTCAACGTCAACGACTCGTCGAACTACTGGGAGAGCCACCTGCCGTTCGGCGGCCGCTCCGGCACCGCGAGCGGCATCGGTCGCGTCGGCGGAACAGCGCCGATGGAGACGTTCACCGAGCTGCAGACCGTCGTGCTCTCGCATGACGTACGACTTCGTGATCGTCGGCGGCGGCTCGGCGGGCTGCGCGCTCGCGAACCGGCTCAGCGCCGATCCGTCGACGCGCGTGCTCGTCCTCGAAGCCGGGCGGAACGACAGCCTCTGGGACGTCTTCGTCCACATGCCGGCGGCGCTCGCGTTTCCGATCGGGAACAAGCGCTACGACTGGAAGTACGAGTCCGAGCCGGAGCCGTTCATGCACGACCGCCGCATCTACCACGCGCGCGGCAAGCTGCTCGGCGGATCGAGCTCGATCAACGGGATGATCTTCCAGCGCGGCAACCCGCTCGACTTCGAGCGCTGGGGCGCGGATCCGGGGATGGAGTCGTGGGACTACGCGCACTGCCTGCCGTACTTCAAGCGGATGGAGAACTGCCTCGCGGGCGCCGACGAGTTCCGCGGCGGCGACGGGCCGCTCGTGCTCGAGCGCGGGCCGGCGAAGGGGCCGCTCTTCGACGCGTTCTTCGAGGCGGTGCAGGAGGCCGGGTATCCGCTCACGGCCGACGTGAACGGGGAGCGGCAGGAAGGCTTCGCGCGGTTCGACCGCAACATCCACCGCGGCCGGCGGCTCAGCGCGGCGCGCGCGTATCTCCATCCGGTGATGTCGCGGCCGAACCTCGAGGTGCGCTGCGGCGCGTTCGTCGACCGCGTCGTCTTCGACGGCACGCGCGCGGTCGGCGTCGAGGCCGGGGGAGAGCGCATCGACGCGAACGAGGTGATCCTCTGCGGCGGCGCGATCAACTCGCCGCAGCTGCTGCAGCTCTCCGGCGTCGGTAACGCGGCCGAGCTGGAGGCGCTCGCGATCGGCGTCGTCGCAGACCTGCCCGGCGTCGGCGAGAACCTCCAGGACCATCTCGAGGTCTACGTCCAGCACACGTGCACGCAGCCCGTCTCGGAGCAGCCGTCGCTGAAGAAGTGGAAGCGGCCGTTCATCGGCGCCGAGTGGCTGTTCCTGCGCTCCGGCCCCGGCGCGACGAATCACTTCGAGGCCGGCGGCTTCATCCGCTCGAACGAGGACGTCGCGTATCCGAATCTGATGTTCCACTTCCTGCCGCTCGCGATCCGGTACGACGGCTCGGCGCCGGCCGCGGCGCACGGCTACCAGGTTCACGTCGGGCCGATGTACTCCGACGCGCGCGGCTCGGTGAAGATCGTCTCGGCGGATCCGCGCGTGCATCCGGCGCTGCGTTTCAACTACCTGTCGACGGAGCAGGACCGCCGCGAGTGGGTCGAGGCGGTTCGCTGCGCGCGCGCGATCCTCGGTCAGCCGGCGTTCGCGCCGTACGACGGCGGCGAGACGTCGCCGGGGTCCGCGGTCGAGACGGACGACGAGATCCTCGACTGGGTCGCCCGCGACGCCGAGACCGCGCTGCATCCGTCGTGCACGTGCGCGATGGGCGCGGTCGTCGACCCGGACACGATGCGCGTGCACGGGCTCGACGGGCTGCGCGTCGTCGACGCGTCCGTCTTCCCGTACGTCACGAACGGGAACATCTACGCACCGGTGATGATGGTCGCGGAGAAGGCCGCCGACCTGATCCTCGGCAACACGCCGCTCGCCGCCGAGCCCGCCGACTTCTACCGCCATGCTGGACGAGCTGCGAGTCGCTGACCTGCTCGAGGCGCTCGGCGCGAAGACGCCGGCGCCCGCGAGCGGCTCCGCCGTGGCGCTGACGGGCGCGGTCGCAGCCGCGCTCGCCGAGCTCGCTGCGCGCTTCGCCGGCGACGACGACGCGATCGCGTCGGCACGGTCGCTCGCCGCCCGGCTCATGGCGCTCGCCGACGAGGACAGCGCGGCCTACACGGCGTTCATGGCGTCGCGCACCGACGAGACGCGCGCCTGGATCGTCGCCGTGCCGCTGGAGATCGCCGCGTGCGCCGACGAAGTCGCCGCGCTCGCCGACCGGATGCGCCTCGCCGTATCGGCGAGCGTCGCCGGCGACGCCGAGGTTGCGGCGGAGCTCGCCCGCGCGGCCGCCGGTCTCGCGCGCCGTCTGGCCGAGCTCAATGTCTGAGGCACCTGTCACAATCCACGGCGGAAAACAAACCGCCAAGGAGGCAGGGCAGTGTCAACGACCGTAGTACTCGAGGATCAGATGTACGACGACCAAGCGGGCAGTCTCTGGTGGATCTTTCTGATCACCGGAACGCTCTGGCTGATCCTCTCGTTGGTCATGTTCCGGTTCAACATCCACTCCGTGAACACGATCGGGATCCTCGCCGGCATCGTCTTCCTCTGCGCGGGCGTGATCGAGATCGGAATGGTCGCGGCCGTCAAGGGCGGCTGGTGGAAGGCGCTGAATGCCCTCCTGGCCGTGATCCTGATCGTCGGCGGGATCATGTCGTTCATCCATCCGGGGAACGCGTTCACGGCAATCGCGTCGATCACCGGCTTCATGTTCCTCTTCGTCGGGATCCTGGACATCATCGCCGCGTTCGCCGACCGCACCGGGCTCTGGTGGATCCGTCTCGTCATCGGCCTGCTCTGCGTCGGCCTCGCATTCTGGGCCTCCGGCGACTTCGACCGGAAGGCGATTCTGCTGGTCACGTGGCTCGGGCTGTTCGCCCTGCTGCGCGGGATCAACAGCTTCGTCGTGGCCTTCACCGTGCGCCACATTCACAAGGAGATGACAGCCGGCTAGTGCCCCTTCCAGTGATGCCGTCTAGCTTCTGGGTCGCTAGCACCAAGCGGTGCAAGGACGCAAGGAGCACTCGTAGTCGTGACTACGGGTGCGACCGAGGACGCCGCAGCGCGCAGCGTGATAGCGGGTCAGAAGCGGGCATGTATCGCTGGACGGGGCACTAAATCAGCGCGTTCCGAGCTCGCGGAGCGATGCCTCGATTCCGTCGAGGCGCTCCGCGAGCTCGTCGAACCGCGCGTTGAAGCGCTGCTCCTGAGCTGACTCCTCGGCGGCGTCCGCGGCGTCGCGCTCGGCGTCGGCGCGCGCGACGAAGGTCGACGTGATCGCGGCGGTGATGATCGCGAGGAACGCGATTCCCTCGAGCATCACGACCGCACCGACGAAACGGCCGATCGTGTGCTTCGGCGTGACGTCGCCGTAGCCGACCGTCGTCACGGTCTGCAGCGCCCACCACATCCCGACCCAGACGTTCGCGTACTCCTTGTGGTCGAGGATCCGCATCAGGACGCCGCCGCCGATCACGATCACGGTCGTCGCCATCACGATCACCGCGGCGGCGTTGCGCACCGAAGGCGGCTCCCGCAGGAACTTCGCCATCCGGCGCTCGATCGGGTTCCAGCTGATGCCGCCGTCGCTCACGTGCGCATCATCCCGTACGTGCGTGCCGCAGGTCGCGGCGGTGCGCGAGCGCGGGGGAGAGCGCGGCGGCGAGCACCATCACCGTCCCGAGAATCACGAGCCAGAAGAAGATCGCCATCACGATTCCGAGCGCGCCGTAGGTCTTCGAGTACCACTCGAGCCAGTTCTTCAGCAGCACCACCGAGATCAACCGCATCCCGATGAAACAGAGCACGGTGAAGACGGCGCCCGGGAGAACGTCACGCGCCGGCACGCGTTTGTGCAGCAGCAGCCACGGCGCCCAGACGAAGAACCCGACGAGCACGGCGAGCCAGCCGAGGTCGAGAACCCAGCCGATCCACGACGGCTGTCCGTGGAGGACGCGCGTCTGGATGACGAGCAGCAGCGTGAGCAGGCCGAGGCCGGTGAGCACCGCGGCATACCGTGCCTGGTCGACGACGACGCTCTTGCGGAGGTCGATGCTCCACGAGCGCGCGTGCGCGATCTGGAGCACGCGTCCGAAGCCGAGCCCGAAGAAGAAGAGGTTGACGACCGCGATCAGCGCCGCGGACAGCTTGTGCCCGCCCGCGCCGGCCATCACCGAGTGGAAAAGATCCGCGGTCGTGCCCGTGAGGCGCAGGCGGTTCTCCATGCGGTTCGCGAGCGCCTCCGGGTTGCTGTAGATGTAGGTCGTCTCGACGAGCAGGAGCGGGATCACCGTCAGGAAGAAGTACGCGGCGAGCAGCACCGCGAAGAGCTGGCCGTCCGCTGCCTGGTACCGCCGGACCCAACCGATCGTCGCGCCGGTCGCCGACGCGGGATCCTGATTCTCGATCCAGAGGCGGCCGCGGCTGCTTGCCGCGACTGCGCGGTCGACGGCCCGGCTCATTGGTCGAGCATATGCGGTGCCGCCGCGAGCTGAAGGAGCGTCGTGACCGTCGTCCAGTTGCGCGCTGTCGCGGGTACGCCGAGGCTCCGGCCGCCGAGCAGCGCGGCCAGCTTCGAGCGGCCGACGCCTTCCGGATGCCACGCGTAGATCTCGCGCTTCGCGACGACAACGCGTTCGCCGTTGACCGCGGCGTCCTTGAGCTTGGCCTCGATCCCGGGCGCGAGCGCCGCTCCGAGGAACGTCACCTGGTATCGCTTCGGATCGGACGCGACGTCACCGAGCGGGTCGCGGCGCACGACGGCCGCGAGCTCTGCGTGCGTGCGCGCGACGACCTCGATCTCGAGGCCGAACTGCGCGGCGATCACGTCCTCGCACGCGCGCGCGACCTCGGCGGGCTTTGCGCCGCTCGCGAGGACGACGTTCCCGCTCTGAACGTAGGTCTCGACCTCGGCGAAGCCTGCCGCCTCGAGCGCCGCGCGGAGCTCAGGCATTGCGATGCGGTTCCGCGAGCCGATGTTGATGCCGCGGAGAAGGACGACGAGGCGGGCCACGGGAGGAGCGTAGATCCTTTCTTAGGGTTCGACCGTAGAGTGGGGTGAGGAGTCTGCGCCCTGGTCCTTCTGCTCGCAATCGGATTCGTCGCCGGCGTGATCACGGCCGTCTCGCCGTGTGTGCTGCCGGTGCTGCCGATCGTGCTCGCGGGCGGCGCCGCGGGAGGAACCCGCAGGCCGTACGCGATCGTCGCGGGGCTGCTCGTGAGCTTCACGGTGTTCACGTTGTCGGCGTCGGCGCTGCTCTCCGCGCTGGGACTGCCGCAGGACACGTTGCGCGACATCGCGATCGCTCTGCTGTTCGTCGTTGCAGCGACGCTGCTTGTGCCGCGGTTCGGGATGGCGATCGAGGCGCCGTTCGCGCGGCTGAGCCGCGGCCCGAGCAGCGATCTCGGCGGCGGGTTCGTGCTCGGCGCGGCGCTCGGTCTCGTCTTCGTCCCGTGCGCCGGACCGGTGCTCGCGACGGTCAGCGTCCTCGCGGCGGAGCACCGCGTCGGCATTCGGCTCGTGCTCCTGACGCTCGCCTACGCGGCGGGTGCGGGCACCGTGCTGCTGCTGTTCGCGATCGGCGGACAGCGCGTCGCGCGCCGCATGCGGGCCACGCGCCTGTGGTGGCGGCCCGCACTCGGCGTGGTGATGGCGGCCGCTGCGCTCGCGATCGTCTTCAACCTCGACCAGACGCTGCAGACGCATCTCGGCTCGTACACGACGGCGCTGCAGAAGCACACCGAGGAGACGGGCTACGCGACACGGCATCTCGGCACGCTCAAAGGCACGACCGGGACGCTGAAGGTGACCCAGCCGGCGACGGCGACGAAGCTGCCGGTGTACGGCACGGCACCCGAGTTCGCCGGGATCGACCACTGGCTGAACACGCCGAACGACACGCCGCTGACGCTCGCGGGCCTCCGCGGCAAGGTCGTGCTCGTCGACTTCTGGACGTACTCGTGCATCAACTGCCTGCGCACGCTGCCGCACCTCGCCGCGTGGTACTCCGCGTACCACAAGGACGGACTCGAGATCGTCGGCGTCCACACGCCGGAGTTCGCGTTCGAGCACGAGCTCGGCAACGTCGAGAACGCGGTGCACCGGCTGCACGTCACGTGGCCCGTCGCGCTCGACAACAACTACGGAACCTGGAACGCGTACAACAACGAGTACTGGCCTGCGGACTACCTCGTCGACCGCACCGGCAAGGTCCGCTCCGTCAGCTACGGCGAAGGCGACTACGGCAAGACCGAGGACGCGATCCGCGACCTGCTCGGCGCGCACGGCTCGATGACGGACGTGCGCAACGCAACTCCCGTCGGGATCGCGACTCCGGAGACGTACCTCGGCCCGCAGCGCCTCGACCCGTCCCGCTACGTCGGCTCGAAGCTCGTCATCGGCAAGCCGGCGACGTACACGCTCGCATCGTCCGTCCCCGCGAACGCTATCTCGTACGGCGGCGAGTGGACGCTCGCGGGCCAGACCGCGACCGCCGGGCTCGGCGCGGTTCTCGATCTCCACTTCGTCGCGTCAAAGGTCTACATCGTCCTCGGCGGCAAGGGCCGTGCGACGGTCTCGCTCGACGGGAAGCAGCTCGCGCCGATCGACGTCCACGCCGACCGGCTCTACACGGTGCTCGCGGGGCCCGCGTCGCGCGAGGGCACGCTGCACTTCGCGTTCACGCCCGGCGTCCGCGCGTACAGCTTCACGTTCGGCTAGAGCCCGGTCTGCGCTTCGAGCCGGCCCGACTTGACGGCGGCGGCGAACGTCTCGTAGTCGCGCTCGTTCTGGTCCGCGTACGCGACGGAGAAGTCGGCGACCGCGCGGTCGAAGACGCCGCCCTTGCCGAGGTACGACGCGATCGCGATCCGGTCGCCCCAGCGCGCGTGCGCGCGGGCGAGCGTCGCGCCGCAGATGCGCGCGTAGAGCGTCGCGCCGGGAACGAGCATCGTGTCGGCTTCGATGCCGCCCTTCCAGTCGTGCAGCTGGCGCACGTAGTAGTCCCGCGTCACGCCGGTCAGCTCCTTGACCCGCAGCCAGCCGAGGAAGATGTCGCTCGCGGCCTGCATCACGCGCTGGCCGGCGACGACGCGCCGTCCGTGATTCTTGAGCGCGCTCTTGCCGATGAACCGCTCGAGGACCGATGCCTGCGCCTCCTTCGACTGGAGGAACAGCGGATCGTCGGAGTCGCGGCCGACGAAGAGATGGATCCAGGCGCGGGTGCCGACGCTCCCGACGCCGACGACCTTGTGCGCGGTGTCGACCCACTCGAACTCCTCGAACGGATGATGGACGACGCGAAACGAGCGCCGGTACTCGGCGACGAGCGAGTGCATGTACGCGACGAGTTCCTCGCGGTCCGCAACGTCGACAACGAGATCGCCGATCGGGATGATCAGCGGCGGCTCGGCGACGATGCGAAGCTCGCCGTCGATCTCGTCCGTCCGCTTCGCGAACACGCGCGCGTGGTCGCGCGTGCGCGCCTTCGCGAGGTCATGGGCGGCCTCTTTCGCCTCGTCCTTGCCGAGACGCTTCTCGTTGACCTCCGCGCGGATGAAATCCATGACCTGCTCGACGTCCATGTGGTCGTACCACGCGTCGAGCGTGCGCATGCCCGCCGTCTGCCGCATCACCATCCGGTACTCGGCGACGCATGCGACGACGATCGCGCGGCGATCGGCGGGGTCGAACCCGCGCTCGCGTCCGAGCACTTCGAAGCTCGCGGCGAGCCGCTTCACGTCCCATTCCCACGGACCGGGCAGGGTCTCGTCGAAGTCG
Source organism: uncultured Actinomycetes bacterium (assembly GCA_963718385.1). Taxonomy (GTDB): domain Bacteria; phylum Actinomycetota; class Thermoleophilia; order Gaiellales; family Gaiellaceae; genus Palsa-739. Next base: position 330,274 of record CAVQZE010000003.1, on the reverse strand, counting down.
TTGATGTCGAAGAGCATCTGCCGCTCCGGCGAGGCGAAGACGCCGAAGTTCGAGAGGTGCGCGTCGCCGCAGAGCTGCGTGTGGATCCCGGAGACGGGAGTGGTCGAAAGGTCGGACGCCATGATCAGCGCACCGCCGCGGTAGAACGCGAACGGGCTGTCGAGCATCCGCCCGTGCCGGATCGGGACGAGCGACGGCACGCGATCGGCGGCCTGCTCCTCGATCAGTGCGACGGGATCGGGCCGGTCGGCGGCCGGTGCCCAGTCGCCGTGCGACCGCCGCGGCGCAGCCTCCCGCGCGGCGCGTCCGCGCGCGACCCGCTCCTCCACGGTCAGATGCTTGTGCCGTCGCGCCCGGGCGGTGTTCACGCCCGTGAGTCAATCAGTTCGGATCGGAACTGGGCGCCGGCGGCGCGAGATTCGGCAGTGCTTTCGCGATTGCGTGGACCTGCTTCGTGAGCTCGAGGATCTGATGCGAGAGGTCGAGCAGTTCGATGTTCTGCTTGTCCTCGACCTGAACCACGGTCCACTGCTGGTCGGCGACGATCTGACGCTTCGCGTCGGCGCGGTTCTGGCTGATCATCACGAAGGTCGAGAGGAAGATCGCCTCGAGCGAGACGATCATCGTCAGGAGGCCGTACGGGTACTTCTCGACGCCGAAGCCGATCCAGCTGGCGAACCAGATGATCGAGATGTAGACGAAGGCCATCGAGCCGGCGAAGGTCGTGATCCGGTCGGCGATCCGGTTCTGCACGCTTTCGGCGCGGTCGCGGGCGTGCTCGACCAGCACCGGGTTCGGCTCGAGCGCAAACCGGCTGTGGTGCGCGGCGGGCTGCGTCGTGTTCATCAGCACCTTTTCGATCCGCTCGGGGCGTCACCTTCTCGCCCTGCGGGGCCGGTGCGAAGATGAACGAATGGAGCGGGTTCGGATCGACAAGTGGCTCTGGGCCGCACGCTTCTTCAAGACGCGCAGCGCGGCAACCGACGCCGTCGCGGGCGGTCATGTCCAGGTCGGCGGCGAGCGAGTCAAAGCCGCGAAGGAGATCCAGGTCGGCGACAGGCTCGAGATCCGGCGCGGCGAAATCCGCTGGACCGTCGTCGTCACGGAGCTCGCCGACCGGCGCGGTTCCGCAAGCGTCGCGGCAACGCTGTACGACGAGACGAAGGAGTCGATCGCGAACCGCGAGCGCGAGCGCGCCGAACGCCGCGTCGCCCGCCCGCTCGGCGCCGACCTCGGCGCGCGCCCGACGAAGCAGGACCGCCGGCGAATCGAGGCGCTCCGGCGCGGCCAAAGTCGTCGTAAGCCGACGCCATAGACTCGGTTCATGGCCGAGTTCGTCCCGCCCGACCTCAACGTCCCGCTCCGGCTCGAGACTTCCGACTTCATCCTCGAACCGCTTGGGCCCGAGCACAACGAGCAGGACTACGACGCCTGGACGTCGTCGATGGAGCACATCGCGAGGACGCCCGGGTTCCCGTGGGGCTCGTGGCCGCGTGAGATGGCGCTGGACGAAAATCGCGCCGACCTGCAGAGACACGCTGACGACTTTCGCAACCGGACAGGATTCACGTACACCGTGCTTGATCCGAGTGAACGTGACGTGATCGGGTGCGTTTACATCTACCCGGCTCGCGACGGCGACAGCGACGCCCGCGTCCGCTCGTGGGTGCGGGAGAGTCACGCGCACCTGGACATTCCGCTTTGGCACGCCGTAACTGAGTGGCTCGAATCGGACTGGCCATTCGCCGGTGTCGAGTACGCGCCGCGCGCGTAGGGTCGGGTGGCGGGAGACGCAGAGCATCTCCCGCCCCCGATGAGCAAGCGCCTACTACGGAACGACGAGGTAGAAGTCCTCGTACTCCCCTTGCCCGTTGTTCTTCTCCGTGACCTGAATGCCGGGCCGCCCGGGGAGCCCGCAATCTCCGACGATCGTCGTGATGCTGTCAATCACAGACGAGACGGACGTCGCAACCGCGACGTGGGTTGAGAGATCAATCGACGGGTCGAGAAGGACGCAGTATCTGCCCACGTCGGTGACCGTCACGCTGGAGATGTTCTGGCTCCTCGCGGCGACCACCGCTCCGGTTGCGGTGACTTCTCCGTACGCCGTGATCGCACCCGAGCCCGGCGCGCCGGCCGGTCCGGTTGCGCCCGGATCACCTTGCGGCCCCGGCTGACCGGCCGGGCCGGTTGCACCGGGAGCGCCGGGAGCGCCGGGAGCGCCGGGAGCACCGTCGTTTCCGGCGGGACCTTGCGGTCCGGCCGGACCTGCGGCACCCGTGTCGCCTTTCGGTCCTTGCGGGCCAACGGGGCCGGGCTGACCTGCCTGGTTCCAGCTGACCTGCGTTTCCAGCGCCGTGCAGTGACTCATGAAGCTCGACGACGGCAACGTCGGGTCGATCAAGCGGATCGTCCCGATGTGGTTGAGCTCGCACGCCGTGTACACGTTTCCGCTGCTCGGGATCGTCGCGTATGCGACCCCGCCCGCAACCGCGAGCCCTGCAACAACAAGAAGCGAAACTCGCCTGCCCTGGCGACCGAAAAGAGCATTCATCTCGTTCCTCCCGCCTCGGTCTGAGCCTGCCTTCGTCGCGACTGTTACATCCGTCGCGTGGGCTGGTCAATGACCGGTTGGCCGTGCGGTGCGTGAAAGGATCACTCGACCTTGAGTACATCCCTGACACGTCTTGTGCCCGTGGTCGAGTGGCTGCCCCGGTACGAGCGGCGGTGGCTGCGCGGCGATCTCGCGGCGGGGATCGCCGTCACGGCGCTGATCGTGCCGAAGAATCTCGGCTACGCCGGCATCGCGGGAGTCCCGATCGAGAACGGGCTCTACGCGGCGGCGGCAGGCGCGATTCTCTACGCGCTGTTCTGCACGTCGCGGCAGATCTCGACCGGACCGAGCTCGTCGCTCGCCGCGGTCGCCGGCGGCGCAGTGCTCGTGAGCGGGCTCGGCGGCAAGGACGCGGCGCAGCTCGTCGCGGCGATCACGCTCGTCACCGGCGTGCTCTTCCTGCTCCTTGCCGTGTTCCGGATGGGGTGGATCGCGCGGTTCCTGTCGAAGGCGGTGATCACGGGTTTCCTCGCCGGCGCGGCCATCGACGTGACGATCGGCGAGCTGTCCAAGCTCACGGGGACGTCGAGTGACGGCGTCAGCGCGTGGCAGGAGCTTGCGTCCTGGATCAGGGGACTCGGCGACATCTCGTGGACGACGCTGCTCGTCGGAGTCGTCGCGCTCGGCGTGATCTTCACGCTGCGGTTCAGCGCTCCCGCGATTCCCGGCGCGCTCGTCCTCGTCGTCGGCGGGTTGATCGCGTCGGCGGTCTTCGATCTCGGCACGCACGGCGTCGCGCTCGTCGGGCACGTGCCTCGCGGCCTGCCGTCGCCGGAGCTGCCGGCCTACGACATCTTCCGGGACAACATCTCGACGATCGGCATCGCCTCGGTCGCACTGCTGCTGATCGGGTTCTCGCAGACGGCCGGCGACGCGCGCGCGTTCGCGACGCGACATCGCTACCGCATCGACGTCAACCAGGAGTCCGTCGCGCAGGGCATGGCGAATGTCGGCGCCGGCGTGATCCAGGGGATGCCGGTCTCGACGAGCCTCTCCGCGAGCTCGCTGAACGAGTCGTCCGGCGCGTCGACTCCGGTCGCCTCGCTCTTCACCGGACTGTTCGTCGTACTGACGCTGATCGTGCTCGCGCCGCTGTTCTCCGGCCTGCCGAAGGCGGTGCTGGCGGCCGTGATCATCGACGCGGTCATCTTCGGGATGATCGACGTCGGCGAGTTGCGGCGCCTGCGCCGGGTCGCGAGGATCGACTTCTGGATCGCGGCGGCGGCGATCCTCGGCGTCCTCTCGTCGGGCGTGCTCGCCGGCGTCGTGATCGGCGTCGTCCTCTCGCTCGGCTGGCTGATCTACGTGACGACCGCGCCGCAGCTGCCCGTGCTCGGACGTGAGCCGGGCACCCAGGTCTTCCGCGAGCTCGACGAGTACCCGGACGACGAGACGTTCCCGGGGATTGCCGTGCTGCGACTCGACAGCGGCCTCTTCTTCGCCACCGCCGAGGCGCTGGACGACCGCGTCCGCGCGGTCATCCGCGACAGCGAGCCGAAGCTGCACGCGGTCGTGCTCGATCTCGAAGGCGTCGACTTCGTCGACTCCCAGGGGGCGGCGAAACTTGCCGAGATCCACGAGGTCACGCAGGTCGAGGGCGTCACGCTGCGGCTGGCCCGCGTGAAGCCGCCGGTCAGGGCGATGCTCGACACCGACGGCACGATCGCCACGCTCGGCGCCGACCACGTCCACGGCAACGTCCACCGTGCGGTCGAGGCTCAGCTCGCCGACGACGTCCGTCCGGCGCCGCGTCCAGGATAGAGCGCGATGTGCTGTTTCCTGTTGGTGCTGTTCGCGTTCGGGCCCCGGCTCGCGCTCGCGCTCGAGTGGATCTTCGGCCACCGGGTCCAATTGGCGTTCTCCGGCTGGTGGTGGCCGCTGCTCGGGCTCATCTTCCTGCCGTGGACGACGCTGATGTACGTGATCGTCTGGGGCGCGGGCGGCGTGCACGGCGCCGCCTGGATTGCGGTCGCGATCGGCTTCCTGCTCGACGTCGCCTCGTACACGGGACGCTTCTCGCAGCGGATGTACAAACAGCGCACCGCGTCGACCTAACGACGAAGGAGGAGTGAGATGGCTCGTCGCTCTTGGAGGTCTTTCGGCTGGGCGGCGGCCAAGCTCAGCGCGGTCGCGGCTCTCGGCGTGCTCGCCTCCGTTCTCCTTGCGTCGTGCGGCGGCGGGGGGAACGGCGCTGCCATCGCAACGCGGACGGCTGCGCGCACGGCGCCGACGATCTCGGACGCGACGCTGACCACGGCAACAACGACGACCGCGGCGACGACCACCGAGTCGACGCCGACGCGTACCCAGAGCACTCCGGGAGTGACAGTGACCGTCACGACGCCGACCCAGACGGTGACGACGCCGTCGGAGACGGTGACGCAGACGACGCCCTCCCAGACGGTGACGGTCACGCAGACGCAGACGCACACGCAGACGCAGACGACGACGGTCACCGCGCCGCCGCCGACGACGACCACCGCGACCACGACGACGACCGGCGTCAGCCCCGGCGCGGCCGTCGCAGTCGGAGCGGCTGCCGCGAACAACAATCAGTCGACGAGCAGCACGGACTGGGGCTGGATCGCCTTCGGCATCCTCGCCGGCGCCGTCGTCGTGGGCGGGATCGTCTGGTGGCTCCGGCGGCGCGCGGCGAAGAAGCAGGCGGATGAGGAAACGCCTCCGACGAACGGCACGCCGACCGCCTGATCGGCAGAAGATCGGAGTCGGCGGGCGGCGAATCGCCCGCCGACTCCAATTCGTTCGCTACGACGCGAGCGCCTTCGCCTTGATCCCGTCGAACTCAGCCTGCGTGATCACGCCGCTGTCGAGCAGCTCCTTCGCCTTCGCGATCTGCTCGACGCCGCCGCCCGACCCGGCGGCGGCAGCCCTGACGTGGGCGTCCATCTGCGCCTGGGCGTCCTGCGCCTGCTTCATGCTCCGCTCGCCCATGCCGTGCCCGTTGGCGATCAGGTAGATGAGGATGCCGAGGAACGGCAGGCAGATCACGAAGATCGTCCAGCCGGCCTTCCCCCATCCGCCGATGTCGGTGCGGCGGAAGAGATCGCCGAAGACGGTGAACAGGAGCCAGAAGAACAGGATCCACGTGAAGAAGATGAACATCGTCCACATGGCCTGGCCGAATGTGTATGCGAGCACCAGCATCCTCCTAGATGACGTTGTCGAATTGAGTCGCCGGAACCATATGGGAGGGAGGCGATCGTGAAAGGATCGGACGACCGTGAACGCGGTGGATAGGACTCCTATGAGCGACGCAGCCGCACCGCCGGAGCGGGGCCACCCCGTTCGCCGCATCTTGACGATCGTCGGGTTCGTGATCTGCGGTGCCGCGTTCGCGCGCATCCTCGGGTGGGACATCCGCGGCTGGTTCAGCGATCTCTGGGACACGCTGACGAGCATCTCCGTCGAATACATCATCGCCGCCGTGATCGCGGCGACGGTGCAGACGACGGCAACGGCGTATGCCTGGTTCTCGATCCTGCGCTACGCGTACGGAAAGAGCGAGGTGCGCTGGATGCAGGTGTGGGCCGCCTACGCGGCGTGTGTCGCGATGAACAACATCCTGCCCGCGAACCTCGGCACGATCGTCATGTTCGTGATGCTGACGACCCTGATCGCAGGGGCGACGTTCGCCGGCATGCTCGGCGGCTTCGCGGTCCAGAAGATCTTCTTCGTGCTCGCGGGCGGCTTCGTCTACCTCTATCTCTTCCTCTCCGTCCCCGGATCGTTCGACATCGACTTCTCGTGGATCAAGGAGCACCCGTGGGCGACCGTGATCCTCCTCGTCTCCGGTGCGGCGGTGATCGCGATGGTCATGCGGACCTTCTGGCCGAAAGTCGTGAAGTGGTGGGACCAGGCGAAAGAGGGCGGACAGATCCTCACGCGACCCGGCGCCTACTTCGGCCGCGTGTTCTTCCCCGAGTTCATCGCGTGGGTCGCGAGCCTGTGCGTCGTCGGGATCTTTCTCGCCGCGTATGCCATCCCCGTCACCTTTCACTCGGTGATGTCGGTCGTCGGCAGCAACTCGATCTCGAACACCGTTGCGATCACACCTGGGGGCGCCGGCGTGAACCAGGCGTTCAACGCTGCCGCGCTGAAGAGCGTCACCGACTCGCAGACGGCGACCGCCTACTCGATCGCGCAGCAGCTCGTGACGACCGCCTGGTCGATCCTGCTGGCGTTCGTGCTGATGGTCTGGGTGTTCGGCTGGGGTGGCGGCCGCGCGCTGATGGGGCAGTCGTACGCGGAGGCGAAAAAGCGGGCGGAGGAACAAAGGGCGAAGCAGGCTGCCGCGAAGGCTGCAAAGCAACACAGCACGTAGGACGGGTGCGATGAGCGACCAGAGCGAGACTCGACGGCGCAGGCGCTGGTGGCGCCCGGTCCTCGCGATCCTGGGCATTCTGGTCGCCGCGTTCTTCTACCTCGTCTTCCAGCAGGTGCTGGAGATCCGGCAGAAGCCGAGCTGGCCGCCGACGGCGACCGCGATCACCTCCGCCGGCGCGCAGCGCGCGACCGAGCTCTTTGACGCGCGGTCGGACCCGAAGCCCGCCGACGTCGGGATGCCGTACGCGTGGTCGACGGCGGCGACGATCGAGCCGTGGCCGGAGGGGAAGAACTTCTTCCCGCGCATCTTCACCGACATCGAGCATGCCCACTCGTCGGTGCACATCCTCATGTTCGGGTGGCGCGAAGGACAGGTCGGAACGAAGCTCGCCGATCTCCTCGTGCAGAAGATGAAGGAGGGAGTCGAGGTCCGGATCATCGTCGACGGCCAGGGAAGCCAGGTCTTCGGGCCGGCCGGGCCGATGTTCACCCGGCTCGCCGACGCCGGAGCGCAGATCGTCGTCAACGACCTGCTGCCGTGGGACGAGGACGGCCTCTATCCCGACCACCGCCACTTCGACTGGACCCAGGACGACGTCGGCCACGCGGACCACCGCAAGCTCTACGTCGTCGACGGCAAGGTCGCGTGGATCGGCGGCGCGGGAATCGAGGACCACTTCGCCAACGGCAAGTTCCACGACGTGATGGTGCGCGTGACCGGAAACGTCGTCCGCCAGGCCCAGGCGCTCTTCCTGATGAGCTTCCGCGGCCACGGCGGCCCGCTGCCGACCGACCTCTCCAAGTACTTCCCGGCTCAGCCCGTGCCGGGCACGATCCCGATCGCGCTGCTCCAGGTCGCGCCGGGCGGGTTCCAGTCGGCGACGCAGGCGATCCGGCAGTTGATCGACCACGCGAGAACGCGCCTCGACATCATGAATCCGTACTTCACCGACGTGGACATCGTCCAGCGCGTGATCGCAGCCGCCAAGCGCGGCGTCAAAGTCCGCATCGTCGTCTCACAAACGTCGAACAACCCGCAGGCGACGGCGGCGTTCAAAGATCACTACGCCGCGTTGATCCACGCCGGTGCCCAGATCTGGGAGTACCCCGGCGCGGTCGTGCACGCGAAGCTCATCGTCGCCGACGACACCGTCGTCTTCGGCACCGTGAACTTCGACGCCTGGGCGCTCTATCGCAACTACGAAGTCGCGATGATGGCGCGCGACCCGGCAACTGCGTCGCTCTTCGAGGAGCGCGTCTTCACTCCGGACATAGCGAAGTCGCACGCCGGCACGCCGCCGCAGGGCCTCGGCACGCGGTTCAAGGACTGGTTCTGGGATCGGCTGGGCTACTTCCTCTAGCCGAGAGCCGCCGAACGCCCGCAAGCACCGCGCACCCGCCGAGCACGACCGACGCTCCGAGCGTCAGCCAGACGCCCCAGCCGGAGCTCCCGTGGAGGACGTCGCCGTCGCTCACGACGTTGCGGACTGCCGTGACGAACATCACCACCGCGCAGCCGAGCACCGTGACGATGCCGAGCCACGAGCCGCGGGCGAGCGCTCCGACGCCTGCGAGCGAGATCAGCGCGAAGATGATCACGAGCCAGCCGTTGTGCGGGCCTTCGAGCCCGTCGAGCGAGACAGCGCCGGCGTTTCGCCACGTTCCGAGAACGCCGACGATCGCCAAGAAGACTGCGGCCCGGCAGGTGGTCGACACGACGCTGATGCTAGCGCTCCAGCATCCGCTTCTCGACTCGCTTCACGATCAGGAACCCGATCACCGAAAGCAGGATCGCGCCGCCTGCCGCGTAGAGGCCGTACCGCCCGAACGCGGCGGCGGCCGCGTCGCCGAGGTAATAGGAGATGAGCGCGATCGACGTCGCCCAGACGATTCCGCCGGCCGCGTTCCAGAACAGGAAGCGCCACCAGTGCATGTGGGAGAGGCCGGCGATCCAGGCGGACGTCACGCGGAGCACGGCGATGAAGCGGCCGAGGAAGACCGCCTTGCCGCCGTGCGACGGCGAAGAAGCGTTCGCCGCGCGGCAGGTACTTCTCCGCGTAGGCGCGCGTCAGCCGGTGCCGCTCGAGGAGCGGCCGGCCGCCTTCCCGTGCAACCCAGTAGCCGAGGTTGTCGCCGATGATCGCCGCCAGGACGCCGACGACGATCACCCAGGTGATCGAGAGCGAGCCCTGCGAGGCGAGGACGGAGCACGCGATCAGCACGGTTTCCCCGGGAACGGGCAGGCCGAACGACTCGAGCGCGAGCAGGGTGAACAACAGCAGCAGCGCCAGCTGGCTGTGGTGCTCGATGAACGTCTGGATCGACGCGAGAAGCATGCGCGGAGCCATCATCGCCTACCGGATGATTCAATCTCCCGGAACTCACAAACCAGGGAGGACGGAGAGATGGCTATCGGACCTGTGCAGATGCTTGTTCTCGGCTTCGAGGATCCCCAGTTCAACGGCGCGATCCTGAAGGAGCTGGCGCGCTTGAAGGACGCGGACATCGTCCGCGTCATCGACGCCGCGGTCGTGAAGAAGGAGGAGGACGGGAGCGTCGAGATTCTCCAGACGAGCGACCTGAGCCAGGACGAGAAGACCGAGTTCGGGGCGCTGGTCGGCGCGCTGATCGGTCTCGGCGCAGCCGGCGAGGACGGGCTCGAAGTCGGAGCGGTTGCCGGTGCGGTCGCGATGGAGGACGGCAGGGTCTTCGACGAGGCGGACGTCTGGTACGCGGCCGACACGATCCCCGCCGGAACCGCGGCCGCGATCGCGTTGCTCGAGCACCGCTGGGCGATTCCGCTCCGCGACTCGATTGTGCAGGCGAACGGCTTCGTGCTCGCCGACGAGTGGATCCACGCCAAGGATCTGGTCGCGATCGGCCTGTTGGCCGCTGCCGACGACGCGTAGCAACCGCTCGTGAGCGACGCACAGGCGGCGAGCACGGCCATCCCGGTAGAGCCGGCGGGCGACCGCCGGCTCGCCGTCCTTCTGGCGATGGCGATGTTCGTGCTCGTCGTCGACACGTCGCTGATGAACGTCTCGATCTCGGCCGTCGTGCACGATCTCGACACGACGGTCAGCGGCGTCCAGTCGGCGATCGCGCTCGAAGCTCTCGTCTCCGCCGCGTTCATCCTGATCGGCAGCAAGGTCGGCGACCTGATCGGGCGCAAGCGCGCGTTCGTGATCGGGCTGCTCGGCTACGCGGTCGGCGCGCTGGCGATGGCGCTCGCGCAGGGACTGACGGCGATCATCGTCTTCTGGGCGATCATCGGCGGGCTCGGCGCGTCGCTCCTGCTGCCGGCGATGCAGTCGCTGATCCACGGCAACTTCGAGGGCGCGGCGCAGCGCAAGGCGTACGCCCTCGTCGGTGCGGCTGCCGCGATCGCCGCGGCGGTCGGCCCGCTGCTCGGCGGGTTCATCACGACCTACCTCTCGTGGCGGATCGCGTTCCTGCTCGAGGACGTCGTGATCATCGTCGTGCTCTCCGGGATCAAGCTCGTGAAGGACGTCCCGTACACCGGCCCGCGGCACATCGACTTCGTCGGCTCCGCACTCTCCGTCGTGGGAATGGGCGGGATCGTCCTCGGCATCCTCGTCTGGCAGGAGGGAGGAGAGGCGGTCGGCGTGCTCATCGTGCTCGGCGCCGCTGCAATGTGGGGCCTCGCCGTCTGGCTCCGGCGGCGCAAGCGGGAAGGCAAGCCGACGCTGCTCGATCCGGATCTGTTCAAGGCGAAGCTGTTCCGGTTCGGCGTGACCGGGCAGATGCTGCAGCAGATCGCGCTCGGCGGAACGATGATCGCGCTCCCGATCTACCTCCAGATGGTGCTCGAGTACAACGCGATGCAGGCGGGTCTCTCGCTTGCGCCGCTGTCGTTGACGATGTTCGGCGTCGCGCTGCTCGCCGGGAAGAAGGCCGGCACGCGGCGGCCCGCGAAGATCATCCGCGCAGGTTTCGCACTGCTGCTGGTCGGGCTCGTGGCGCTGCTCCCGATCGTGCCGCGCGCGACCTCCGGTTGGTGGCTCGTGATCCCGCTGATCGTCGCGGGCGCGGGACTCGGCCTGCTCGTCTCGCAGCTCAACAACTACACGCTCTCGCCGATCGACGAGGAGCGCGTCAGCGAAGCGGCAGGCGTGAACTCCGCTGCAGGCTCATTCGGACTGTCGTTCGGGCTCGCGTTCGCGGGCGCGATCATGCTCGCGTCGCTGTCGCTGATCTTCACGCACATGGCCAACGAGAGCACGGTCCTCGCGCCGGCGGAGAAACAACAGGTCGCGACGGCGCTTCAGCACGACGCCGAGATCATGAGCAACACGCAGCTCGAGGAGCAGCTCGCCGGCCAGCCCAAGGACGTTCAGGCGGAGATCATCCGCATCAACACGAAGGCCCGGCCGCGCTCGCTCCAGATCGCGCTGCTGATTCCGATCCTCGCGGCGCTGGCCGGGCTCTTCAACTCGTTCCGCATGATCCGCCTGCCCGACCCCGTGTCGTCGAGCGCGGCGGAAGGTCTTGCGCTCGGCTGAGCTCAGGTGATGGTGAAGACGCCGGCCATTCCGGCGGCGGCATGCCCGGGAACCGTGCACTTGTACGGGTAGTGACCCTTGCGCAGGAACGTCACCCGCAGGGTGTTCGACTTGCCCGGCGCGATGACCGGGGTCTTGCGGCCGTTGATCTGGAAGTCGTGTCCGAGCTTGCCGGCGTTCTTCACCTTGAAGATGACGACGCCGCGCTTCGCAGACTTCTTGCTCAGCACGAACTTGAACTCGGTGGCCGTGACGTTCACCGTCGCGACCAGCGTGTGCGCGTGCGCGGAACGAACAGCTTCGGGCTGACGGGCTGCGAGGGCGCTCGAGCCGACGATGAGAGCCCCGACCCCGATCGCGACCGACACGAGAACACCGCTGCGCTTCATCGTGGTCTCCTTTTGTAGCTTTCTCTGCCCGCGCGAAAAGTGTACGTCGCTACCGGCAGACTGCGGCGCGAAGTGCGCCGGCGAGCTCGTCGACGTCGTCCCCGCGCCAGGCGACGAATCCGTCGGGCCGGACGAGCGAGGCGCCGCCCGCGCCGAAGCCGTACGCATCCGCGACGTCTTGGCCGAGACAATGCGCCTCGATGCCGGCGGCGCTCGCCGCGCTGAGCCACTGCTCGCCGTCGGGCCCTGCGACCACGACGAAGTCGCTCCCGAACAGGTCGAGCGTCGAGCGGCCGTCGCCGATCGCGACGTGCGGCGCGCGGAAGCCCGGCCGACCCGTCGGCTCGCGGGGGTTCTCCCACGTGTCGTCGTCATCCGGCGCTGCGATTGCGGACGAGCGGTAGCGGTAGCCGAGCTCGACGGCCGCCTCGTCGACGATCGGCTGGAGATTCTCGGTGCCGAGCGACGGGTCGAGGCGCAGCACGTAGCGCGTGTACGCCTGTTCCGTCGTGAAAGCGCCCACCGGCGACCGCTCCGCGTCGTACGTCGCGAGCAGCTCCTCGCCGGCGCGTCCGTCAAGCACGTACGCAAGCTTCCACGCGAGGTCGTACCCATCCTGGATTCCGCAGTTGCCGCCGAAGCCGCCGGTCGGCGGCATGACGTGCGCCGAGTCGCCGGCGAGAAAGATCCGTCCGTCCGCGAGCCGCTCCGCGTACTCCGCGGACGCCGACCAGCGCTGCACGTTCTCGATCTCGACCGCGAGGTCCGGATCGCCGAGCGCCTCGCGGACGTACGCGATGCACGTCGGCTCGCTCATGTCCTCGCCGATCCGCACCGACTTCGCTCCCTCGTCGTCGATCGTCGAGTTGACGACGAGAAACCCAGCCTGGAGGTCGAGCGAGAAGCGGAAGAACCCCTGCAGGTGCGGCCCGAAGACATAGATCACGCTGAGGTTCCGGTCGCCCATCAGCCGCCGCACGTCGGCGCGGAAGTAGATCGTGATGCTGTCGGAGAAGCTGCCGTGGCCGAGGTTCGGGATTCCGAGCTGCTCGCGGATCGGGCTGTGCGAGCCGTCGGCCGCAACGAGGTACTGCGCGCGCACGGTCCGCTCCTCGCCGCCGTCGCGCGAGCGGACGACCGCCGTGACGCCGTCGTCGTCTTGCTCGACGGACGCCGCCTCCGACGCATACTCGATGCGCGCGCCGAGTTGCTTCGCTGCGCGGAGCAGCACGGGCTCGAGCCCGATCTGCGTGACGAAGATCCGCGGCACCGGGCTGATGTCCTCGACGCCTTCGTTGATGAAGCGGAAGTACCAGTCGAGCTCCTTGCCGCCGAGGCTCTCGACGGAGACGATCGCGCCGTTCTGGACGAACTCCTTCGCGGCAGCCTCTTCGATCTCCGCCTGGAGACCCGCGACGCGGTACGTCTCGATCGCGCGCTGGTTCACGAGCGCGGCGCGCGGGTGGATCGCCGTCCCGCGGTGCCGCTCGAGGACGAGCGACGGCACGCCGAGCCGGCCGAGAAACACCGCCGTCGACAGCCCGACGAGGCTCCCTCCGACGATCAGGACAGGAACGTCGTCGCCGGCCATCTCAGGAGAACGGCTTCGCGGTCATGTCGATCGCGATGAGGACGAGCAGCGCCGTGTCGAACCGGAAGACCGTGAACAGCCGCTTCACGCGACGGCCGACTTCCGGCGACTCCGGCCCGAGCTTCTGCGCCAGCTCGCCGATGCGGCCGAGCTCCGGCCCGACGTAGAAGAGACCGACCACCGTGGCGATAGCCCAGCCGACGAGCGCGAAGTCGATCCAGAACGCACTCCAGCCGAGGTCGCCCTTCTCGATCAGTGCGACGCCGAACGCGAACGCGGCGAACAGGGCCGGCGTGTAGACGCGCGTTCCGATCCAGCCGCCCATCTTCCCGAGCTCGGCGAGCGCGCCGTCGTCGCGCCGTCGCTCGAACACGATCCCGAGGGTCGTCAGCGTCACGTCGCCGCCGACCCAGACGAGAATTGCGACGACGTGCAGCGCCTTGTAGATGTTGTACGAGTCCGGCGCGTACCAGAGGAAGACGATCGCGCCGACGATCAGCACGATTGCGGCAAGCATCGTCGACGTCGCCGTCCGGGCCGGGGGTTGCGGGTCCACCGCCTGGGAGGATTCCACGGCCGCCTGCCACCTCCAATCGCGTCTCGTGCCGCTGTACAGATCGTGGCGCGGCTTGACTCTGACCCCGCCGTTCGTTTATTTATACTGCACAGTGGGCGCCAGTCACAACCCGCGGCCGACTGTCGGGTTGATCGGGCTCGGCAACATGGGAACGGCGGCCGCAGAGCGTCTTCTCGACGCCGGCTACGACCTTACGGTCTACAACCGGAGCCGCGAGCGGGCCGAGCCTCTGGCCGCCCGCGGGGCAGCCGTCGCCGAGACCGCCGAGACCCTCGCCGCCGCCTCCGACGTCGTCCTCACGTCCGTCTCCGACGACGACGCGCTCGAGGCTCTGGCGGCGTCCGTCGCTGCGGGTGCGCGGCCCGGGACGGTCCTCGTCGACCTGAGCACCGTCTCGCCGGACGCCTCGGCGCGCGTCGCCGCACTGGCAGAGCGCGCGTCGCTTCTCTATCTCCGCGCCCCCGTCAGCGGCAACCCGGCTGTCGTGCGCGCCGGGAACCTGACCTTCATCGTCTCCGGGCCCGCCGCCGCTCTCGAGCGCGCCGAGCCGGTGCTGCTCGCGATCGGGCCGAACATCAACGTGGTCGGCGACGGCGAGCAGGCGCGCATCGTCAAGCTCGCGATCAACCTCGTCATCGCCGGTCTCGCGGAGTTGATGGCGGAGGCGCTCGTGCTGGGCGAGGCGTCCGGCGTCTCGCGCGCGGCGCTGCTCGAGACGATGGGCTCCTCGGCGGCCGGCGCGCCGTTCGTGAAGTACAAGACGGAGCCGCTCCTGCGCGACGACTATTCGGCGACGTTCACGACCAGCCTCATGGAGAAGGACATGGACCTCGTGCTCGATGCGGCCGAGGCCGCCGGCGTCCGCCTGCCTCTCGCCGGCGAGATCAAGGCGCTCGTGCGCTCCGCGATCGAGGCAGGCTACGGGGACGACGACTTCATGGCGCTCTTCCCACATCTGCGTGACGCGTCGAATCAGGAGGTGCTGAAGTGACGATGCACGGCAGGCTTTCCGGCTCGCCCGATGCGACGCGGGCGGTGGACTGGGAGCAGCGGATCGACTTCGCGCGCCTCCGCAGCGACCGTCTCTCGCGTGCGAAGGCGGCTCTCGAGGCCTCGGATCTCGGAGCGCTCCTCCTCTTCGACCCGAACAACATCCGCTACGTCACGAGCACGCACATCGGCGAATGGGCGCGCGACAAGAACGCGCGCTACGTGCTGCTCGCGCGCGGCGCGGACCCGATCCTCTGGGACTTCGGCTCGGCGGCGCGCCATCACCAGCTCTTCGCGCCGTGGCTTCCGCCCGAGAACTTCCGCGCCGGCGTTGCGCCGATGCGCGGGGCGATGCCCGTGGAGACCGGGATCCCGGACCGGCTCGGCGCGCGGATCGCGCACGAGCTCCGCGAGCACGGCGTCGCCGGCGAGCCGCTCGGCGTCGACATGGCGGACCTCGTCACGCTCGAAGCGCTGCAGCGCGCAGGCGTCCACGTCACGGACGGCTCGCGCGTCATGCTCGAGGCGCGCAAGATCAAGACCGCGCAGGAGATCGCGCTGCTCGACCAGTCGGCCGGGCTCGTCGACGCGGTCTACGAGGAGATCTACCGGATGCTGCGGCCGGGCATCTACGAGCACGAGATCGTCGCGCGCGCGCACCAGCTGCTCTTCGAGATGGGCTCGGAGCAGGTGGAGGCCGTCAACGCCGTCTCCGGCGACCGCTGCAACCCGCATCCGCACGTCTTCTCCGACCGGCTGCTCCGCCCGGGCGACCAGGCGTTCTTCGACATCATCCATTCGTTCATGGGCTACCGGACGTGCTACTACCGCACGTTCAACGTCGGCGGCGTCAACTCCGCGCAGCTCGACGCGTACAAGCGGTGCCGCGAGTGGCTCGACGCGGCGATCGCCCTCGTCCGGCCGGGGATGACGACCGACCGGATCGCAGAGGTCTGGCCGACCGCGGAGGAGCTCGGCTTCGCCGACGAGGAGACGTGCTTCGGCCTCCAGTTCGGCCACGGGATCGGCGTCGGTCTCTACGAGCCGCCGATGATCTCGCGTGTGCACTCGCTCGACCACCCGGTCGAGATCGAGGAGGGGATGGTCTTCGCGCTCGAGACGTACTGCGCGGCGACCGACGGCCGCTCCGCCGCGCGGATCGAAGAGGAGGTCGTCGTGACCGCGACCGGCTGCGAGATCATCACGCGCTTCCCGGCGGAAGAGCTGCTCGTGGCGGGCCGGAACTACGTGCGTGGCGCCGATCTCGTTCCCAACGACGCCGGCCGCGACGGGATGGCGGACGCGGTCGCCGAGTCGGCTCTGGTCGGGGACGGCGCCGGAGCGTGAGCGGAGACTCGGGCACGCGCCAGCTTCCCGACGGCATGCCGGGCTATCGCCTCGTGCGCCGGGAGGACGTCGAGCTCAAGGACGCGCTGCCCGGCCATTCGAGCGGCCTGCAGATCGTGCCGGCTCGTCGGCGGGTCGCTCGGCTCGACGCACATGGCGCTCACGCTCGTCTCGATGACGTCCGGTCACGTCGACACGCATGTCCATTCGTTCGAGACGGGCTTCTTCGTGCTCGAGGGCGAGCCGGTCGTCTTCCTCGACGGGTCCAGCGTGCAGCTCGCAGCCCGGCGCGTGCGGCGTCATCCCGGTCGGCGTCCCGCACGCGTTCCGGTCCGAGGCGCCGGCGATGTGGATCGAGATGGCCGCGCCGCGGCCGCGCGCCGACGGGAGCGACACGTTCTTCCTCGGCGGCGCGCCGGACACACCGCCGCAGCCGCTCGACGTGCGCGACCCGCGCAACCGCAACCTCTTCCTGCTCTCCGACGGCCAGATGGATCTCGACGTCCTCAAGCACGGCGCTGCGGTCGGCGCGCCGACCGTGTCGTCGAGCATGGCGACCGCCGTTCTCGCCTACAGCGGAATCGCCGTGAAGATGCTCGTCGACCAGCGGCTGGACGCACAGCTGCACACGATGTTCATGGTCGACTACCAGCCGGGCGCCGTCGCGCACCCGCACGACCATCCGTTCGAGGAGTCGTATTACATGCTCGAAGGCGTGGTCGACGTCGTCGCAGCCGGCGACCGCTACACGCTTCGACCCGGCGACGTGTTCTGGACCGCCGCAGGCTGCGTCCACGCGTTCTACGAGACCGAGGGAGGACGCGTGCGCTGGCTCGAGACGTCCGCGCCGGGCCCGCCGGCGCGCCACTCGTACCGGTTCGAGCGCGACTGGGACTACCTCGCGGAGCGTCTGGCATGAGCAGTACGAGCGAACGCGTGCTCGACGACGTCGAGCTGTACACGCGGATCTACCGCCAGATGCTGCTCATCCGCGGGTTCGAGGATCTCGTGCAGTCGCTCTTCCTCAAGGGCGAGGTCTACGGCACGACCCATCTGTACTCCGGCCAGGAGGCGGTGGCGACCGGCGTCGCGAGCCTGCTCGAAGAGCGCGACCGCGTGGCGGCGACGTACCGCGGCCACGGTCACGCGCTCGCGCTTGGCGTCGATCCGCAGGCGCTCCTCGACGAGATGCTCGGTCGCGCCACCGGCATCAACGGCGGACGCGCCGGCTCGATGAACGTGACGTCTCCCGCCGACCGCCTCATCGGCTCGTTCGGGATCGTCGGCGGCAGCATCGCGGCGGCCACCGGCGCGGCGCTCGCGCTCTCGCGGACGACCGGCGGCGTCGCGGTCGCCTACTTCGGCGACGGCGCGATGAACCAGGGTTACGTCTACGAGTGCATGAACTTCGCGAAGGTGCTCGACCTGCCGCTCGTGCTCGTGTGCGAGAACAACGGCTACGGCGAGTACACGCCGTTCCGCGAGGTCACCGCCGGCGAGATCCGGGCGCGTGCCGAGGTGATGGAGGTGCCGGCGGAGACGATCGACGGGATGAGCGTCTGGGTCGTCCGCGACGCCGCCGCGCGGGCGGTCGCGCACGCGCGTGCCGGCAATGGGCCGGCGTTCATCGAGGCGATCACGTATCGGTTCGTCGGGCACTCGCGCAGCGATCCCGGCGCCTACCGTCCCGAGGGCGAGCTCGACGAGTGGAAGAAGCGCGACCCGATCGTCGTCCTGCGCGCGCAGCTCGAGGAGGACGGCGTCGACGGCGGCGCGCTCGACGACGTCGAGCGCAGCGTGAGCGACGAGCTCGAGCAGATGCGCGAGCGCGGCCTCGCCGCGCCGTTCCCGTCCGGCCTGACCGCAACCGAGTTCAAGGACTGATCTGCGATGGCGGCCGAGCTGACGATGCCGAAGCTGTCCGACTCCGAGGCCGACGCGGTCATCATCAAGTGGCTGAAGTCGCCGGGCGACGCGTTCCGGCGGGGCGACGCGCTGCTGGAGGTCGAGACGGACAAGGCGACGGTCGTCTACGACGCCGAGGCCGACGGCACGCTCGAGTCGATTCTCGTCGCGGAAGGCGAGGCAGCCGCGGTTGGGCAGGCAATCGCCCTGCTCGCCGGAGCCGGCGAGGCCGCCGGGCCGCCGGAACCGGTCGCGTCGAACGGCGCGCCTCCGGTCGCGGACCGGCCGAACGCGTCGCCGGTCGCGCGGCGAACCGCGCTCGAGCTCGGGCTCTCGCTTCACGGCATCGCCGGAACCGGCCCGGGCGGCAGGATCACGCGCGAGGACGTGCAGCGCGCGGCCGGCACGGACGCAGCGCCGGCGCCGGCCGCTCCGGCGGCCGACGGCCGCGGTGACGTCAGCGTCGTCGCAGCTGACGCCGACGCAGTCGACGATCGCGCGCCGCATGGCGCAGTCGGCCGCGACGATTCCCGTCTTCACGGTCTCGATCGACGCCGACGTGTCGCAGATCGTCGCGCTGCGGAAGTCCGTCGAGGATTCGCCGTCGCTCAACGACTTCATCGTGAAAGCTGCCGCGCTCACGCTGCGCGAGTTCCCGCGCTTCAACGCCTCGTACACGGACGGCGCGGTTCATTGCTTCTCGCGCGTGAACGTGGGCATCGCCGTCGCCACCGACGACGCACTGCTCGTTCCGATCGTCTTCGACGCCGACGCGAAAACGCTGTCGGAGATCTCCGCCGAGACCCGAAGGCTCGCGGCCGGCGCTCGCACCCGGTCGCTCCGGCCCGAGGAGCTGCGCGACGGCACGTTCACCGTGTCGAACCTCGGCATGTTCGGCGTGCGCTCGTTCACGGCGATCGTCGATCCGCCGCAGGTCGCGATCCTCGCCGTCGGCGGTGCCGTCGACGGCGCGATGACTCTGACGCTGAGCTGCGACCACCGGGTCGTCTACGGCGCCGACGGCGCACGCTTCCTGTCCCGACTCCGCGAGCTGCTCGAGCAGCCGCTCCTTCTCGCCGTCTGATGGCAGCCGTCCCGTTCCGCACCGCGATCCGCGACGCGCTCGACGAGGAGCTGGCGGCGGACGAGCGCGTGATCCTCTTCGGCGAGGACGTCGCGGCCGCCGGCGGCGTGTTCGCGACGACGCCGGGCCTCTACGAGAAGTACGGCCCGCAGCGCGTCTTCGACACGCCGATCTCGGAGCTGGCGATGTCCGGCGCCGCGTTCGGCTCGGCGGTCAACGGCCTGCGGCCGGTGATCGAGATCATGTTCGGCGACTTCCTTACGCTCGCGATGGACATGCTCGTCAACCAGGCGACGAAGTACTGGTTCATGACGCGGCGAGCAGGTGAGCGTGCCGCTCGTGATCCGCTCGGTCGTCGGCGCCGGCGGCCGCTTCGGCGGCATCCACTCGCAGATGCCGGCCTCGTGGTTCATGGGCGTCCCCGGCATCAAGATCGTCGCGCCCTCGACGCCCGCCGACGCGAAGTCGCTTCTGAAGGCTGCCATCCAGGACGACAATCCCGTGCTCTTCTTCGAGCACAAGCGGCTCTACGGCCTCGAGGGCGACGTCAACGGGAGCGTCGGGAAGCTCGGCGAGGCCGCCGTCGTGCGCGAGGGGACAGACATCACGCTCGTCACCGCGATGAAGAGCGTCCACGACGCGCTCGAAGCGGCGGAGCTCCTCGACAAGGACGGCGTCTCGGTCGAGGTGATCGACCTGCGCACGCTGCGCCCGATCGACGTCGACACCATCCTCACGTCGGTGCGCAAGACGAACCGCGTCGTCGTGGTCGAGGAAGGCCCGCTCACGGGCGGCTGGGCCGGAGAAGTGCTGGCGTGCGTCACCGAGCAGGCACTCGGCCACCTCGACGACGCCTGGCGGATCGCGACCCCGAACACGCCGATCCCGTACAGCCCGCCGCTCGAGGACGCGTTTCTCCCAGGCCCGGAGCGGATCGTCACGGAGATCCTGAGGCGGCTACGGTAACGGTCGTGGCGGCGACCGATCGCACCTTCGAGCCTTCCAAGGTCGGAAGCCGGCTCCGCGAGGAACGGGAGCGGCGGAAGATCAGCCTGCGCGAGCTCGCGCGCCGCGTCGGCGTGTCGCCGAGCCTCGTGTCGCAGATCGAGCTCGACCGCGTCAATCCGTCGGTGAGCACGCTCTACGCGCTCGTCACCGAGCTCGGGATGACGATGGGCGACGTCTTCGGCGACACGACGCAGCAGACGCCGCGTGCCATGCGCGCGCGCCTGGACGACGACGGCCCCGTTGCGCGTCCGGGCGCGCGACGGGTGATGAACCTCGCGTCCGGCGTGCGCTGGGAGCGCCTGACGCCGCACAGCGATCCCGAGGTCGAGTTCCTCTCCGTCGTCTATCCGGTCGGCGCCGAGTCGTGCCCGGAGGATGCGCTCGTCACGCACGGCGGCCGCGAGTACGGCTACGTCTCCAGCGGCACGCTCGGCGTGCGCGTCGGCTTCGACGAGTACGAGCTCGGGCCGGGCACGTCGATCGCGTTCGACTCCTCGTCGCCGCACCGGCTCTGGGCGATCGGCGACGAGCCCGTCGAGGCGATCTGGGTCGTCATCGGCCGCGCAGCAGATCCGCGCGCGGATCTCACCTAGCCCGCAGAGCCTCCGCCGGCTCGATCGTGCGTCGCGAGCCGCGGAAGCGCGCGATCAGCACGGGCGACTGGTAGAGCAGGAGCGCGAGCAGGATCAGCGCGCCGATCGTCATGTCCGCGTACTCGGTCGGCTGCTGGAAGAGCGGCAGGACGTTGTTGATCTCGGTCAGGAAGAACGCCGCGAGGAGCGTCCCGACGAACGAGCCCCGTCCGCCGGCGAGGCTGGCGCCGCCGAGGACGGCGGCGGCGATGCTCTCGAGCGCCTGGTTGCCGATGATCGGCGAGCCGACCTGTACCTCGGCCGCGAGGTAGAAGCCGCCGAGCGTCGCCAGCACCGAGCACACGACGAACGCGAGGACGACCGTGCGGCCGGTGGACATCCCGAGCCGGCGCGACGAGGTCTCGTCGAGGCCGACCGCGCGCAGGCCGAGACCGGTCCGCGACCGGTAGAGGCCGAGGTCGCCGAGCGCGGCGAGAACGATGACACCGACGAACGCGAGCGGAACGAAGCCGACCGCCGAGGTGAGATTGCTCGTCACGTCGGTGTTGATCGCTCCCGACGGGTAGGAGCGGAGCCACAGCGACCACCCCTCGAGGATGCTGAGCGTGCCGAGCGTCGCCACGATCGACGGCAGACGCAGTCCCCGGATCAGAAACGCGTTGAAGAGACCGGTCGCGATTCCGACGCCGACAAGCGCGAGCACACCCGGCACGAGCGCGATACCCGACTTCGTGGCCGGCACCGTGAACGACGCGACGACGACGACCATCGTCATCAGCGCGGCGACCGAGACGTCGAAGCCGCCGACGAGGAGCGCAACCGCCTGGCCCAGCGAGACGAGGATCAGCGGCAGCGATTCGATCAGCAGGGCGTTGAGATTCTCCTTGCTCAGGAACGCGGACTGGTGCGCCGCCGAATACGCGCCCAACGCGACGATCAGCACCGTCATCAGGACGGCGGGCAGCCAGCCCCGTTTCATGTCGGCGTTCCCTTCGTGCCCGTACGTGAGCCGACGATCGCCTCGACGATCCGCCGCTCGCCGAGCTCGTGGCGGGGAATCTCCTCGACGATGCGCCCGCGCGACATGACGATGACGCGGTCGCACAAACCCGAGAGCTCGAGCGGGTCGCTGGACTTGACGACGGCGGCGATGCCTTCCTCCGACTTTGCGCGCAGCGCTTCGTAGATGTCGAAGCGCGCACCGACGTCGACGCCCTGCGTCGGCTCCTCGGCGAGGATGACCTTCACGTCTCCGCGCAGGAACGAGCTGATCAGCGAGACCTTCTGCTGGTTGCCGCCGGAGAGCGACTGGACCGGCTGTTCCGGCGACGCCATCCGGACCTGCAGCTGATCGACGAGTCCCGCGATCGCGCGGCGCTCGCGCGCGCGCCGGACGACGCCGACGCGGGCGAGCCGCCGGAGGATCTGGATGGTCGCGTTCGCGCGCACGCTCAGCACGGGGAACAGCGCCTCGCCGCGGCGGTCGCCGCTCAACAGCACGACGCCTGCGCGAAGCGATCCCGCCGGCGAGCGCATGTCGATCTTCGCGCCGCCGCACGACGCGGTGCCGGTCGCGGGCTCGGCGCCGGCGAGCGCCCGCAGAAACGGCACCTGGCCGTTGCCCTCCGCGCCCGCGATCCCGAGGATCTCGCCCTTCCTGACCTCGAGATCGATCGGGCCGAAGCGTTCGCCTTTCAGACCGGACACGGCGAGCATCACCTCGGCCTGCTCGGGCAGTGCGCGCCGCTCCGGGAACGCGACCGTCAGCGGCCGGCCGATCATCAGGGCGACGAGCGCGTCCTCGGAAACCGATGCGGCCTCGAACGTCCCCTGCCAGACGCCGTCGCGCAGCACGGTGACGCGATCGGCGACCGCGAGCACCTCGGGCAGGCGATGGCTGACGTAGAGGATGCTGACGCCCGCCTGCGCCTGCTCGTGCACAAGGGTGTGGAAGCGCCCGACGGCCTCGGGCCCGAGTGCCGTCGTCGGCTCGTCGAGCAGCAGCACCTTCGGCCGGGTCAGCAGCGCCTTCGCGACCTCGAGGAGCTGCCGGTCGGCGAGCGAGAGCGAGCCGGTGAGAGCGGTGACGGGAACGTCGAGCTTGAACGGCGCAAGCGTCTCCTCGGCCCAGCTCTGCATCTGCCCGTAGGACGGGCGTGCGTCGGCGGGCGCTGCGAGAAAGATGTTCTCGGCCACCGAAAGGCCGAGGACGTGCGAGTAGTCCTGGTACGCGATGCCGAGCCCGAGCCGGCGTGCCGCGGCGGGGGAGTGGTGGGCGAGGCGGCTCCCGCCGATCTCGACGGTTCCCTCGTCGGGCGCGAGGAATCCGCTCGCGATTCCGAGCAATGTCGACTTCCCGGACCCGTTCTCCCCGACGAGGGCGTGGATCTCGCCGGCACGGCAGTCGACGCTGACGTCGCGGAGCGCTTGCACCGCTCCAAACGTCTTCGACAGCCCGCGAACGCACAGGACGTCGGGGTTCACGGGCCCGGGATTCGACATTGCTTGACTCAGTTTCTCCTGGCGGCTCCTACGGGTACATCTTGTGGAGGAGGCTCACCGGGATGAGCGAGGTTCCCGACGCAGTCTGCGGATAGCCCTTGAGACACATGTCTCGCTTGGACTGCTGCTGAAGCTGGATCGGGAAGACGATCGTCGGCGGGATCTTCGCCCCCTGCAGCTTCATCATGTCCGCCGTCAGGGCGACGCGGATCTGCGCGTTGCCCGCGGAGAAGTAGTAGATCTTGAGCTTCGGGTCCTTCAGCTTGTCGGCGAGGCAGCCCATCCCGGCCTCGTCGGTGCGGTACGTGAAGACGCCCTGGTACGGGATGTTCGCGGCCTGGTACGCGGCGTACCCGCCCTGCGACATGAAGAGCGCGTCCTCGTAGCTGAGGCCCTGCGAGATCAGGAGTCTTCGCGAGGATGCCGGAGACGATGCCCTGGACCTTGGACGGGTCCCAGTTCGTCGGCTCGTTCGCGACGACCTTGATGTTGGAGTTGAGGGCGGCCTGCTCGCACTTCTGCCAGCCGAGCGACAGCGGGTTGCCCGGGAAGCCGCCGAGGAACGCGATGTTGCCGTTCTTGACGATCGTGTTCATGACGTTCGCGAACGCCTGGCCGAGCTTGCACGTGTCCTCACCGACCACCGTCGTGTAGTTCGTGCCCGGGCCGGTGACGTAGCCCCAGGCGTAGGTCGAGACGGGAATCCCGGCCTTCGTCGCCTGCTGGAACACCGGCAGCATCGCGTCGCCGAAGTCGGGGTAGGTGACGATCGCGCTCACGTGCTGCGCGATCATCGACTTGAAGTCGGCGATCGCCTGGTTGAGGTCCGAGTGAGCGCTGCGGTAGATGATCTTGCCGATCGACGGGTACGTGAGCGCGTCGAGGATGAACTCCATCTTCGACATCTGGCGGTACGTGTTCTCGCCGAAGCCCTCGACGTACGCGACGGTGTACTTGCCGCCCGTGCCCGTGCTGCAGCCGTTGTTCTTCCAGCACTTGAGCGCGAGCGTGTAGTTGACGGTCTTCGTCGAGCGCCCATAGGCGGCCAGCGAGATGTTGCGCCCCGTCTTGTTCGCAGGCAGCAGGTTCGCCTGGAAGAGCGCATGCTGGAGGGTGGGCGACGGAGCGGAGTAGGTCTCGCCGTAGCCACCGCCCTTTCCGATCGTCGTGCCGCCGGATCCCACCCAGCCCGAGGGGCCGGTGACTCCGGCTGCCGAGTGCGTACGGCCTGCGCTGCCGCTTGCGGCCGCGATCAGCGCAACCGATACCGCAGCCGCGAACATCAGCACCACAACCAACTGGCGCCTCCGTCTCATCTGTGCCTCCTTCTTCGGTCGGTGCAACGTTG
Organism: uncultured Actinomycetes bacterium; assembly: GCA_963718385.1. Lineage (GTDB taxonomy): Bacteria > Actinomycetota > Thermoleophilia > Gaiellales > Gaiellaceae > Palsa-739. The sequence goes on along the minus strand of CAVQZE010000003.1, from coordinate 305,459 downwards.
ACTCTTCTCTGACGCTGAGGTCGCTGTGTTGTTTAGCCGGCTCCCGCCTCGTGGGCCGGCGGCGTGACGAGTCGCAGGCCCCAGGCAAGAATGTTCGCGACGCGGTCGCCCGAGACGACCATGCCCGCGATGATCGCGATGCCGAACACGATGTACTGCATCGCCGTCGAAAGTCCCATGATCAGCAGCATCTGCGTCAGCAGCGTCAGCGCGATCGCCGCGACCCAGGTCGAGGTCGCGCTCGCGAGCCCGCCGGAGAGCGACGCGCCGGCGATCACGACCGCCGCGATCGGCGCGAGCAGATACGCGGAGCCGAACGCGGGGTCGATGCTGGTGCGCACGCCCGCGAGCAGGACGCCGGCGACCGCGTAGAGCGTGCCCGCCGCGACGTACGCGAAGACGACGTGCGTGCGGACGTTCAGGCCTGCCATCCATGCGCCCTTCGGGTTCGCGCCGACCGCCAGGAACCGGCGGCCGACCACCGTGTAGCGGAGGACGAGCGCGACCGCGATCGTGATCGCGGCGCCCACCCAGAAGACGCTGCTGAGGCCGAGCGGCTTCGCGGTCGCCCAGTGCGACCAGCCCGCGGGGACGTCGGGTCGGTTCGTCACGACGTCGCGCGAGTACTTGCTGCTCCACGCGAGCACGATCTGTCCAACCGCCAGCGTGACGATCAGCGGGTTGAGCTTCAGCACGCCGACGAGGACGCCGTTGACGAGCCCGACGAGGACGCCGACGCCGAGAGCGGCGAGGATCGCGACGGGAAGGTTGTGGTTCGCGCCTGCTCCGACCCCGGCCACCAGGTTGCCGGCGGCGGAGATGACGCCCGGGGTCGAGAGGTCGATGCCGCCCTGGATGACGACGAGCATCTGTCCCAGCGACGCGATCGCGAGCACGGTCGCGTAGGGCAGGACGTAGGACATCGAGGTGTGCCCGAGAGCGTCCGGAGCCGCGAACGCGGCGACAATAAGAAGGACGCCGGTCGCGAGCCAGACCGGGAGAAACCGAGCGGCGAGCGCGGCGCTCGTCGCGAGCCGTCGAGCGGGGGCGCCCGCATACCGTCCCACCGGGGGCGGCGTTGAAGGGCTGGCCGCGACCACGCGACATTCTGACCACGTCCGGCGAGCAGTGTCAATGATGGCTTAACGATTCGCGGTCGTCGTTGACGACGTGGGCGGCAAGCGTTTATGGTCGCTGTACATGCGGCGGCGCGAGGTCCACCGCACCGGATTCCAGTCCTTAGAGGCTAAGGAGTTGGCATGAGCTCGCAGCGGCTTCTGTTCCGCAACGGCTTCGTCGTCTCGATGGACCCTGACGTCGGAGACATCCCGCACGCCGACGTGCTCGTCGAGGACGGCAAGATCGTCGACATCGGCCCCGATCTCGGGGTCTCGGATGCCGAGCAGGTCGACGCGTCCGGGATGATCGTGATGCCGGGCTTCGTCGACACGCACCGTCACACGTGGCAGACGCCCGTCCGCGGCGTCCTTCCTTCCTGCACGCTCGACCATTATTTCGCCGTGATGCTCGGCCAGGTCGGCGGCTTCTACCGCCCGGAGGACGTGCACATCGGCGACTACGCCGGCTCACTCGAAGCGCTGAACGGCGGCGTCACGACGCTGCTCGACTGGTCGCACATCAGCAACACGCCCGACCACTCGGACGCGGCGATCCAGGGCCTGAAGGACGCGGGCATCCGCGCCGTCTACGCGCACGGCATGCCGACCGGCGGCGAGTGGTGGTCGTACAGCTCGCTCGAGCACCCGGAGGACATCCGTCGCATCCGCGACACGTATTTCTCGTCCGACGACGGCCTGCTCACGCTTGCGCTGGCGGCCCGCCAGCCGGGCAACGTGACCCCCGACGTCGCGAAGCACGACTGGGCGCTTGCGCGCGAGCTCGGGATCCTCATCAGCGTGCACGTCGGCATGCGGCTGCACACGCTCCACTACACGCCGGTGAAGGACATGCACGACCTCGGGCTGATGGGCCCGGATGTCTGTTACATCCACATGACCGACCTCACCGACGAGGAGCTCGACTTCATCGCCGAGACGGGCGGCAAGGCGTCGATCGCGCCGTACGTCGAAATGCTGATGGGCCACGGGCCGCCGCCGATCGGGAAGATGCTCGCCCGCGGCGTCCGCTCGTCGTTGAGCGTCGACGTCGTCTCGAGTGTCCCCGGCGAGATGTTCACGCAGATGCGGACGGCGCTCGCCTACGACCGCATTCTCGAGTTCACCGACACGCCCGACATCGCGTTCGCGCCGAAGCTCACGCACACGGACGTGCTCGAGTTCGCCACCATCGACGGCGCGCGCGCGATCGGGCTCGAGGACAGGGTCGGCTCGCTCACGCCCGGCAAGCAGGCGGACATCGTCCTGCTCCAGACGAACGCGATCAACACCGCGCCGGTGCTCGACCCGAAGGGCACGATCGTCACGTTCGCCGACACGTCGAACGTCGACTCCGTGTACGTCGCCGGCAAGGCGCTCAAGCGCGACGGGAAGCTCGTCGGCGCCGACATGAAGTCGATCGTGCAGAAGCTCGAGGAGTCGCGCGACTCGATCCTCGGACAGGGCGGTCTCCTGCCCGACTGGGCCACGGAGGCGGCCGGGGCGCACTCGCACTGATGGGGAGCGTCGTCGTCGTCGGCGGGACGAAGGGTCTCGGCCGCGAGCTCGCGCAGTTCTACGCCGATCAGGGCCGCGACGTCGTGATCACCGGGCGCGATGCGGCCGGTGCCGCGGCGGACGCCGCGGAGATCGGCGGCTCGACGCGCGGCATCGGCCTCGATCTCGCGGAGCCGCAGACGATCGCGGAGAAGCTCGCCGACGTCGGCGACGTCCAGTACCTCGTCCTGGCGGCGATCGAGCGCGACAGCAACTCGGTGAAGGACTACGACATCGCGTCGGCGCTGCGGCTCGTGACCCTTAAGCTCGTCGGCTACACCGAGGTCGTCCACGCACTCCTGCCGAGACTCGGCGACGATGCGGCGGTTCTCATGTTCGGCGGCCTCGCCCGCGACCGTCCCTATCCCGGCTCGACGACGGTCACGACGGTCAACGGCGCAGTCACGAGCCTCGTTCGTACGCTCGTGATCGAGCTCGCCCCGCGGCGCGTGAACGCACTTCACCCGGCGATCGTCGGCGACAGCCCGCAGTGGATCAACATGCCGGAGGAGCGGTTCAACGCGCTCGTCCAGCGCACGCCGATCGGGCGGCTCGTGACGATGGCGGAGATCGTGGACGCGTCGCGCTTCCTGCTCGAGAACGGCGCGGTCAACGGCATCAACCTCACCGTCGACGGCGGTTGGCTCTGCATGTGAGCGAGCCGGCGACTCAGGAAGCGACGCCGAGGTAGAGGCGCCCGACCTCCGGGTTCGCAAGCACGTCGGCGGCCGGGCCGCTCAGACGAACGACGCCGCCGTCGAGCACAGCACCGTGGTGAGCCACTGCGAGTCCCGAGCGCGCGTTCTGCTCGACGAGCAGGATCGTCCAGCCGCCGTCGGCGAGTGACGCGAGCGTCGCGAACACCTCGCCGCGTGCCTTCGGCGCAAGCCCGATCGACGGCTCGTCGATCAGCAGCACCTTCGGGTCGAGCATGAGCGCGCGCGCGATCTCCAGCCGCTTCTGCTCGCCGCCCGACAGCGACCCTGCGCGCTCGTGGCGGCGCTCCGCGACGATCGGGAAGCGTTCCGCGAGCTCTTCGGCGCGTCGGTTGACAGCCTTCCGGTCGCGCGTGATGAATCCGCCCATCAACAGGTTCTCCCAGACCGTCATCAGCGGGAACAGGCTGCGTTCCTGCGGGACGTGCACGACGCCGAGGTCGAGCACGCGTCGGGGCGAGAGGCCGCCGACCTCCCGGCCGTCGATGAGGATCGAGCCGCGCCGCGGGTGCAGCAGGCCGCTGACCGCTCGGAGAACAGTCGACTTTCCGGCGCCGTTCGGGCCGATCAGACAGGTGATCTCGCCCGACGGCGCGACGAGGTCGATCCCGCGCAGGACGTCGCCGAACCCGTAGCCGGCAACGACCTCCTGTAGCCGGACTTCCATCAGCTCCCCAGATACGCGTCGAGGACGAGCGGGTCGCGCTGCACATCGTGCGCGGGGCCTTCGGCGATCTTGGCGCCGCGATCGAGAACGATCACCGGGTCGCAGAGGCGCATCACGAGCGGCATGTCGTGCTCGACGACGAGGAACGTCAGCCCGTCGGCATTCAGCCGCCGGATGTGCTGCTCGATCGTCTCGACGAGTAGCGGGTTGACGCCGGCGGCAGGTTCGTCGAGCAGCACGAGGCGCGGCCGGCTCATCAACGTTGCTGCGAACTCGAGCAGCTTCCGCTGGCCGAACGAGAGCTCGGACGCTGCCGTGTCCGCGTGCGCGGTCAGGTTGAAGTCTGCAAGAAGCGTCTCCGCGCGCCCGCGCTCCGTCCGCGAGACGCGTGCGCGGCCGGCATCCCACCAGCTCTGCGGCGCCGCGAGCGCGAGGTTCTCGACGACGGTGAGGTTCGCGAACACGCGCGCCTGCTGGAACGTCCGGATCAGACCACGACGCGCGAGCCGCGTCGGATCGGGTCGCCTCACGACCTGGCCGTCGAAACGGAACGCGCCGGCGTCCGCGGGCAGGTAGCCGGTGACGAGATTGAAGAGGGTCGTCTTCCCGGAGCCGTTGGGGCCGATCAGGCCGGTGATCGTGCCTGCCTGCACGGAAAGCGAGCACTCGTCGACCGCGACGACGCCGCCGAACCGCTTCGTCGCGTTCTCGACCTCGAGCAGCGCGGTCACGACGCCGCCACCTCCTCCGGACGCCGCTCGGCCGGCGGCCGGCGGACGCGCAGCTTCCGGCCGCGGTCGCGGAGCGAGGGCAGGATCCCGCGCGGCAGCAGCAGCATCACGACGAGGAATACCGCCGAGTACCCGACCAGGTACAGCTCGCTTGCACCCAGCCGGTAGGCGAGGTACTGCTGCGCCGGCACGAGGATGAAGGCGCCGAGCACCGGGCCCCAGAGGGTTCCCCGTCCGCCGAGATACACCATCAGCACCATCCCGATCGTCACAAGCGGATCGACGGCGAACTGCGGGTAGATGAACGAGATGTAGTACGCCCACACACCGCCGACCATCGCGACGAGCCCGGCGGACAGAGCGAACGACGACAGCTTCGCGAGCTCCGTCTGCACGCCGAGCCCGCGTGCTCGATCCTCGTCGTCTCGGATCGAGAAGAGGGCGAGCCCCAGCTTGCTCCCCCGGACGAACCAGCTCGCGAGCATCGACAGTGCGAGCACGCCGAGCATCGCGTAGTAGAACGGCACTTCGTAGTTCGCGACCGGGAAGTTCGGCGTTGGAATCGCGATCCCCTGGGAACCGTTCGTGAGCGAGCGCAGGTTGTACGCGAGCTGCTGCGTCATGAACAGCAGCGTGATCGTCACGATCGCGAACGTCGCCGCGCGCGTCCGGTAGCAGAGCCATGCAATCGGCAACGACGCGATCGCGACGCCGATCCCGACGAGAGGCAAGACGTAGAACGGGCGGTAGCCGCCGCCAATCGACGTGTGCGTGAAGATGATCCCGACCGCGTAGGCACCGACCCCGAAGAACGCGGCGTGGCCGAGCGAGATGTAGCCGGAGAATCCGCCGACGATGTTCCAAGCCGACGCGAGCGCCGCGTACATCAGCGTGAAGATGAAGAGGTTCTGGACCCACGGCGCGGTAAATCCGTACGGGATCGCCGAGAGGATCCCGAAGACGACCGCGGCGCGGAGGACGCCGCCGGGGCGCACCCGGCTCAGATGGCACCTCGCACGCGTGCGCCGAACAGGCCCTGCGGGCGCACGACGAGCACGACGATCAGAACGATGAAGAAGACGAAGCTCGACCACGTCGGCGAGATCTCGGCGGCGAATACCGCCTCGGTGACGCCCATGAACAGCGCTGCGACGACGGCGCCGCCGAGTGAGCCGAGACCGCCCAGCACGATGATCGTCAGCAGCCGGGAGATCAGGTCGTAATGGCTCCCGGGGTTGAACGTGAACACGATTCCGTACACCGCACCGGCCGCTGCCGCTGTTGCCACGCTGAGCCCGAAGCCGAGCGCGGAGACCATCCGCGTGTCGACACCGAGCAACCGCGCCGCCGTCGGGTTCTGAACGGTGGCGCGGATCGAGCGGCCCATCTTCGTGTAGCGGAGGATCGCGAACAGCAGCCCGAGCACGACGAACGACGCGCCGAACGCGAACACGCGTGCGACGGAGACGTAGTAGCCGAACAGGTTCCAGGAGCTATCCGCGTAGCCGGTGATCGTCGACCGGTACGTCGTCGAATACGCGACGCTGAGCAGCCCTTCGATGCCGAGCGCGATCGCCCATGTGACGAGGAGCGAGAGCTCCTCCCGCTCCTCGTCACGCAACGGCCGCAGGAACACGAGCGACAGCACCACCCCGAGGAAGAACATCGCCGGCGTCACGACCACGAGGCCGACGAACGGGTCGATCCCGAAATGGCTGAACAGCGAGAAGCTCAGGTACGCGCCGAGGATGATCAGCGCGCCCTGGGCGACGTTGATGACGCGCATCACGCCGAAGCCCAGTGCGAGCCCGCTCGCCATCAGGGCATAGACCCCGCCGGTGAGGAGGCCCAGGATGCAGGCTTGGACGAAGAGGTGCATCGTTTTCGGAGGTTGCTCTTCGCGCTATTTGCCCCAGGCCGGTTTCGGTGAGAACGCCTTCGCGAGCGCGACCTTCGCCGGGAACACGGGCAGCAGCTTGCCGTTGACCCACTCGACGAGCAGATCCTGGCCGTTCGGCTGTCCGTTCGCGTCCCAGGAGAGGTTGCCCTCGATCGTCGGCCATGTGCCGGAGTGGAGCGCCGTGATGATCTTCTGGTTGTCGATCGAGCCCGTCTTCTTCGCGACGAGCTGGAGCAGCTGACCGACGGCCCAGGCCTCCGACGAGTTGTTGTCGATGCCGAACTGGTCGCCGCCGTACTTCTTGATGTATTGCTGGACGAACAGCTTGTTGCCGCTCGTCGGCGCCGCCGGCGTCCAGTCGCTGCAGCTGAAGATCCCGTTGACGTTCTTCGCACCGACCTTGCTCGGGAACTCCGTCGGCGAGTTTGCGCCGTTGGCGAAGAAGAGGAACTTCGGGTTGTACTTCGCCTGGACGAGCGCCTTCACCTGGCCGTACGCGTCCTCGGACTGGGTACCGGCGACGATCATCTGCGGCTTCTTCGCGATCGCCTTGGCGATGATCGGCGTCATGTCGGTGGTCTCGGCGGGATAGATCGTCTTGTAGACGGTCTTCACGCCCAGCTTCTCGAACTGCGACTGCATCGCATCCGCGATCGGCGACGAGAACGGATCGTCGAGCGACGGATACGCGGCGGTCGTCGGCCGCTGCGACGCAGGGAGTGTCTTCATGTACGCGACGAACGAGTCGCCGCATTTCACCACCGGAGCAGGCTGCGCGAAGAAGATGTTGTGCAGCTTGAGCGCGAAGACCGCGGGGCCTCCGCCGGCAGGCTCGATGAAGGCGTAGTGGTAGCGGTTCGCGACGGTGGCCGACGGGCCCGTCAGCAACGACGAGAACGGGCCGAACACGAGATCGACATGGTCGCGCGTGATCAGATTCTGGTAGTTGGTGACGGCCTGATTCGGGTTCGACGCGTCGTCCACGATCTTCAGCTGGACCTGGCGGCCGAGCACGCCGCCGTGCGCGTTGACGTACGCGGCCCAGAGCTCGTAGCCGCGCTTCACGGCCTTACCCGGGTCGGAGAAATCGCCGCTCAACGACAGCGAGACGCCGATCTTGATCGGCTGCCCCGCGGCGGCGCTCGAGCTCGCGGTCGCCGCGACTGCGGCGGACACGACCGAGGCAGCAACGACGGCTGCGAGCAGCGCCTTCGTCCGCTTCGCCATCAAACCCTCCTTATGTCAGACAAGCAGACCGAGACCGGGCGATTTACGCACAGTCGCCGGTCGAATGCAAGAAACACCGTATGAGTGCTTGCCTCACCGCCGTGGCCCGCGATAGAGTCCCGCCGATTCATTGTCTGACAATGGGGAGCCTTGCGTGAGCTACGTCCCGATCGAGCGCAAGAAGGTCTACGAGCAGATCGCCCAGCAGCTGCTGGCGCGGATCAGTGAGCGGCACCTGCGCCCCGGCGATCCGCTGCCGACGGAGCGGGAACTGACCCAGCTCTATCGCGCCGGACGCTCGTCCGTGCGGGAGGCGCTGCGGATGCTCGAATCGAAGGGGGTGATCGAGGCGGCCGACGGCGGTTCGTTTGCCGTCGCCGCGTACGCCAACCCGCTCAACAGTTCGCTCCAGCTTCTGCTCAACCTCGACCAGGCGACGATGGTCGACGTCTACGAGCTGCGCCGGATTCTCGAGTGCGAAGCGGCGGCGCTCGCCGCGGAGCGTCACGGCGACGCGCACCTCCAGCTGATGGACGCGGCGATCGAGGAGATGGCCAAGGGGCTGGAGAGCACCGGTCCTGAGCGCGCCGAGCTCTACATCGACGGCGATCTCCGGTTCCACCTCGCGATCGCTGAGGCGACGCGGAACGGCGTCATCCTCCACACGATGCGCGCGCTCCGCGAGCTGATCCGCCGCGCACTGATGTCGATCTTCGTCGTGCCCGACAGTCCAGAGCGGTCGTCCGAGCAGCATCGCGCCATTCGGGACGCGATCGCCGCGCGCGACCCCGACCGGGCGCGCGACGAGATGCGCGACCACCTTGCCCGCGTCGAGTCGGACATCCACCGTGCGCTCGTCGCGGAAGGGACGCGTGGCTGAGCTCGGATACGTCGGCCTCGGTGTCATGGGCGGCGGCATTGCGAGACGCCTGCTCGACGCCGGTCATAACGTGACGGGCTGGAACCGGACGCGCGCGAAGGCCCAGCCGCTGCTCGACGCGGGCATGGCGTGGGGCGACACGCCGCGCGAAGTCGCCGAGCGCAGCGACATCGTGTTCACGATGGTTACGAACACGGCCGCGGTGCAGGCGGTCACCGAAGGCCCCGACGGGATCCTCGCCGGCCTTTCGCCGGGGAAGGTCTACGTCGACATGTCGACGGCGAGTCCCGACAACTCGCGCGCAATCGCTGCGCGCGTCACGGAGCTCGGCGCGCACATGCTCGACGCGCCCGTCTCGGGCAGCGTGATCACGCTGGAGCAGGGAAAGCTTGCGGTGATGGTCGGCGGCGACGCGGACATCTTCGACCGCGTGCGGCCGGTGCTCGACGCGATCGGCCCGAAGGTCTTCCACGTCGGTCCGAACGGTGCCGCGGTGACGATCAAGATCGCGTCGAACCTTCAGCTCGCGGTCCAGATGCTCGCCTTCAGCGAGGCGGTGCTGATCGCGGAGAAGAGCGGCATCCCGCGCGAGAAGGCGGTCGAGGTTCTGCTCGGCACGGTCATCGCGTCGCCGATGGTGACCTATCGCGGCCCGTTCGTGATCCAACAGCCCGAGGAGGCGTGGTTCGACGTCAACATGATGCAGAAGGACATGAACCTCGCGCTCGAGCTCGGCCGGCAGCTCGACGTGCCGCTGCCGACGACAGCCGTCACGAACGAGTTCCTCACCGCCGCGCGCGGCATGGGACTTGCGGACAAGGACTTTGCGATCGTCTTCGACGTGCTCGCTGCAATGGCGGGCCGATCATGAGCGCGGCAGCTGAATCCGCAACGACGGGCGAGACGCCGACCGACGCACAGGTGCTCGCGATGTTTCGCGCGATGACGACGATCCGCCTCTTCGAGGAGCAGGTCAACGAGCTGTACCGGTCGGCGAAGATGCCCGGCCTCGCGCACCTCTACATCGGCGAGGAGGCGGTCGCGGTCGGCGTCTGCCATGCGTTGCGGCGCGACGACTACATCACGAGCACGCACCGCGGCCACGGTCACTGTCTCGCCAAGGGCGCCGACGTCGGGCGGATGTTCGCCGAGCTCCTCGGCAAGGAGGCGGGCTACTGCCGCGGCAAGGGAGGCTCGATGCACATCGCCGACCACGCGAACGGCAACCTCGGCGCGAACGCGATCGTCGGCGGCTCGACCGGAATCGCGACGGGCGCCGCCTACTCCGCGAAGCGCCGCGGGACCGACCAGGTCGCGGCCTGCTTCTTCGGCGACGGCGCCCTCGGCCAGGGACTTCTCTACGAGGTGATGAACATCGCATCGCTGTGGGCCCTGCCGGTGATCTACGTCTGCGAGAACAACCTCTACAACGAGTACACGCACTATCTCGAAGCGACCGCCGGCTCGATTCTCGACCGCGCGAGGTCGTTCGGCATTCCCGCGGTCGACGTCGACGGGCAGGATGTGCGGGCCGTCCATTCGGCGACGACGAAACTCGTCGCGCGCGCGCGGCTCGGTGAGGGTCCCGGCTTTCTCCTCTGCAACACCTATCGCTACCACGGCCATCACGTCGGTGATGTCGATCGGGCGTACTACCGGTCGAAAGAGGAGGAGGCAGAGTGGGCCGGCGACCGCGACCCGATCGCGATCCTCGCGAGCTGGCTCCTGGCACAGGGCATCGCAGACGGCGCGACGATCGGCAGCGTCACGGCCGAGGCCCAGGACGAGGTCGAGCAGGGGCTGCGCTTCGCGCTCGAGGCATCGTTCCCCGCGCCGAGCGAGGTCACCGAGCATGTCTTCGCCTAGCGTCGAGGCCACGCCGGCGACGCGCGAGATCACGATTGCGCAGGCGGTGAACGAAGCGCTTGCCGAGGAGCTTCGCCGTGACGAGCGCGTCTTCGTGATCGGCGAGGACGTCGCCGAAGCGGGAACGCCGTTCAAGGTGCTGTCAGGGCTCGTCGAAGAGTTCGGCCCGGAGCGGATCGTCGACTCGCCGATCTCCGAGGCCGGCGATCACCGGGCTCGGCGTCGGCGCGGCAATGACGGGACTTCGCCCGGTTGTGGACATCATGTTCGGCGACTTCCTCACGCTTGTCATGGATCAGCTCGCGAACCAGGCGGCGAAGACGCACTACATGTCGGGCGGAAACCTCAGCGTGCCGCTCGTGCTGCGCACGACTCTCGGTGCGACACGGCGCTCCGCAGCACAGCACAGCCAGAGCCTTCAGGCCTGGGTGGCGCACGTGCCCGGGCTGAAGGTCGTCCTGCCGTCGACGCCGTACGACGCGAAAGGGCTGCTGAAGACCGCGATCCGCGACGACAACCCTGTCGTCTTCATCGAGGACAAGATGGACTGGCGCGTCACCGGCGCCGTTCCGGAGGACGAGTACACGGTGCCGTTCGGCGTTGCGGACGTGAAGCGCGCCGGCGACGACGTGACGCTTGTCGGAACGAGCTCGATGGTGCGTGTCTGTCTCGCGGCGGCCGAGCTGCTCGCCGCCGAAGGTATCTCGGCAGAGGTCGTCGACCCGCGCACGCTCGTGCCGCTCGACGCCGACGCGCTCGTTCGTTCCGTGGAAAAGACCGGCCGCGCAATCGTCGTCGACGAGGGCCATCGCGGTTACGGCGTCACCGCCGAGCTCGCCGCGACGATTGCAGAGCGCGCGTTCTACAACCTCGACGCGCCGGTCAGGCGGCTCGGCGCGCTTGACGTGCCGGTGCCGTTCTCGCCGCCGCTCGAGGACGAGACCGTCCCGACAGCGGAGCGCGTCGCCGCCGCGGCGCGCGAGCTCTGCCGGCCGAGCTGAGAGGAGAGGAGTGGGCATTCGCAGCTACGGCACGATGGGAGTGGACTGGGAGGAGCGCGCGAACTTCGAGCGGTTGCGCACCGATCGGCTCGCGCGCGCGAAGGCGGGGCTCGAGCGCTCGGAGCTCGGCGCGTTGCTCTGCTTCGACATGAGCAACATCCGCTACATCACGGCCACGCACATCGGCATGTGGGCCGTGGACAAGTACGTGCGCTTCTGCCTGCTGCCGCAGGGCGACGACCCGATCATGTGGGACTTCGGCTCGGCGGCACGGCATCACGCGATCTACAGCCCGTGGCTGGGGGAGGGCCGCTCGCGCGCCGGCATCTCGACGCTGCGCGGCTCCGTCAAAGGCCGCGCCGAGGCGGTCGCGGAGAAGATCCGCGTCGAGCTCGAGCAGCGCGGCCTGCTCGCCGAGCCGCTCGGCGTGGACATCGTCGAGCTGCCCGTGCTCCGCGCGCTCGAGGCCGCCGGCATCACCGTCGTCGACGGCCAGGCGCTGATGCAGGACATCCGCATGGTCAAGACCGAGGACGAGATCACGCTGCTCAACACGGCATGCGCGATGGTCGACGCGGCGTACGACGACCTGTTCAAGGCGATGCATCCCGGCGTGCGCGAGAACGAGTGCGTCGCGCTCGTGAGCAAGCGGCTGTTCGAGCTCGGCTCCGAGCACATCGAGGGCGTGAACGCGATCTCCGGCGAGCGTTGCAGTCCGCATCCGCACGTCTTCACCGACCGCATGCTCCGTCCCGGCGACCCGGCCTACTTCGACATCCTCCACGCGTACAACGGCTACCGCACGTGCTACTACCGCACGTTCGCCGTCGGCAGTGCGTCGCCGGCACTCGTGGACGCGTACAAGCGCTGCCGCGACATCCTCGACCACGCGATCTCTTTGATCCGGCCGGGACGAACGACAGCCGAGGTCGTCGAGGTCTTTCCGAAAGCGCAGGAGTTCGGCTTCGCCGACGAGGAGGCTGCGTTTGCGCTGCAGTACGGCCACGGCGTCGGACTGTCGAGCTGGGAGAAGCCGATCTTCAGCAGACTGGTCTCGTTCGACTACCCGGAGACGATCGAAGTCGGGATGGTCTTCGCGCTGGAGACGTTCTGGCCGGCGAGCGACGGCTGGCAGGCGGCGAGGATCGAGGAGCAGCTCGTCGTGACGCCGGACGGTTGCGAGGTGATCACGCGCTTCCCCGCTGAGGAGCTGCTGGTCACGGGCAACCCGCATGCGACCGCGGCAGGATTCTTGCCCGGGGTTCGCGAGACGCAGTCGCACCTCAACAACCCCTCGCTCGCCGACGCCGTCGTGGAGTCGGCGCGCGGCGAGGGGCGCGTCGACTGATGCCGGCGGAGGTGATCATGCCCGCGCTCGGCATGGCGCAGGAGACAGGCAAGGTCCTGCGCTGGTTCAAGGCGGCGGGCGAGCAGGTCGCGAAGGGCGAACCGCTGCTCGAGATCGAGACGGACAAGGTCACCGTCGAGATCGAGTCGCCCGCCGACGGAACCCTCGCCGGAGTGAGCGCGGCGGATGGCGACGAGGTTCCCGTTGGCCGGGCGATCGCGTTCGTGCTCGCGGCCGGTGAAAACGTTCCCGAACCGGTCGCGCCCGTCTCACGGCGCGCGCTCGTGTCGCCGAAGGCGCGACGGCTCGCAGCGGAGCAGGGGATCGACGTCGACGCGCTCGCCGGCTCCGGCCCCGGAGGCGCCATCGTCGCCGCCGATGTCGGCGGCGGTTCGGCAGGCGCGCCACCTCTGAGCTCGCTCTGGCGCACAATGGCCGAGCGGGCGACGGCCGCGTGGCAGACGACACCGCACTTCTATCTTCGTCGCACCGTCGACGCCACAGGCCTCCAAGCGTGGCGCTCTCAGGCGGGCGGAGCGGTCTCACACACCGACCTGCTCGTGAAAGTCGCCGCCGAGGTGCTCCGCCGCCATCCGCGCGTGAACTCGACCTGGCGCGACGGCACGATCGTCCCCTGCGACGGGATCAATGTCGCGATCGCGGTGGCGACGGACGACGGGTTGATCGTCCCGGTCGTTCACGGCGCCGACCGGCTGGAGCTCGACGAGATTGCTGCGCGGAGGAAGGAGCTCGTTGCCGCGGCGCGCGAAGGTCGCCTCCGTCCGGAGGATGTCTCCGGCGGCACCTTCACGGTCTCGAACCTCGGCATGTACGGAGTCGATTCGTTCGACGCGATCGTGAATGCGCCGCAGGCGGCGATCCTCGCCGTCGGACGGATCGCCGACCGGGTCGTTGCCGTCAACGGACAGCCGACGGTGCGGCCGATCATGGAGCTGAGCGTCTCGTTCGACCACCGCGTGGTCGACGGCGCGCGGGGCGCAGAGTTTCTCGACACGCTGGCCTCAGCTCTCGAGAATCCGGCCGACGCAATCGGCTGAGCTGCGGGGCAGGGACTCGAACCCCAACTTCCTGATCCAGAGTCAGGCGTCCTACCATTAGACGACCCCGCAACGGGTCGGCGGCAAGTGTAGCGAGCCGCGCGACTCAGATTTCGAGGCGGTAGACCGGCACGAGACGCTGTTCCGTCTCCGTGTCGATGTGTGCGACGACCTCGACATACGGCTCCAGGCCGGAGCCGCGGAGCTTCGCCTTCAGGAGCTCGTCGACCTGGAAGATGCCGGACGAGTTGTTCATCCGGATCTCGATCAGGACAGGGCGCTCCTCGCCGTCGCTGATCGTCACGTCCTCGATCGCCGCCGCCGACAGCGAGTGCATCGAGAGCCGCCCGCGCTCGAACGGAATCCGTGAGCGGCCCTTCGCCATGTCGAGCGCGTCCGCGACGCGGATCAGTCCGGCTTCGAGCGTGAGCGGCTGGCCGTCGGCGCGGTGGCTCGTGATCGCCTGCAGCACCTCCGACACGATCACCGTCAGCTCCGGCTCCTCGTAGACGCCGGCGAGGAGCTCGCGCAGCTTCGGCTCGGCGAGGAAGAGGCTCCAGTCCTCGTGGCCGTGCCTGTGGATCGACATGCCGATGCAGTGCGTCAGCGCGGCGAGCGTGACGACGATCTCCGCGTCCTCGTGCGTCATGCCGTAGTCCTTGACCATCGCCGGCTCGACGTGATGCTTCGTCAGCTGGCGGAGCAGCTTGAGCGCGATGTTCGTGACGATCTGGATGTGCACCCACGAGTGGTCGTTGATCTGCATCCGCGCGACCGCGTTCACATTGGAGACGTGCCACCACGCCTTCAGCTGCTTGTCGTCGTTCACGCGCTCGACGATCGTGCGGAGCTTGCGGTTGCCGCGCACCGGCACGTTGATCCGCATGTGCGAGATCGCCTCGACCGGCGTCATCCGCACCTCGAGCTCCGGCTCGGCCGCGGCGGGCGGCGAAATCGGGTCGTCGGTGTCGGGCTCGTCGGCCATCGGGCTACTTTACGCCGCTCGGGGCATTGTCAACGTCCGCCGCGTCGGTCATAACAGGGTCGTGGAACCGCATCCCGTCCAGCTGACCGTCGGCGGCGACCTCGAGCGCAGCCGCCTGACCGTCTTCTTCCGCGGCATCCTGGTGATCCCGCATTTCATCTGGCTTCTGATCTGGACGATCGGGATCTTCTTCGCGTCGATCGCGAGCTGGGTCATGACGCTGATCACGCGGCGGCCGCCCACGATGCTGTTCAACTTCGCGTGCTCGTACATCCGCTACGGCGCGCACGTCTACAGCTATCTCTGGATGCTCTGCGATCCGTATCCGAAGTTCGGCGGACGGCCGCACGAATATCCGATCGACATCGTCCTGCCGGATGCCCCGTCGGAGCAGTCGCGCTGGCGGACGCTCTTCCGGCTCGTGCTCGCGATCCCGGCGTTCGTGATCGCAGCCGCGCTCGGCGGCGGCGGGTCGGTGTCGTACACCGGCGGCGGCCGCGGCAGAGGGTCGCCCAACTCGTACTCCGTCAACAGCGGCGCGCTGCTCGCGACCGTCGGCGTCCTCGGGTGGTTCACCGGCGTGTTCAAGGCGCGGATGCCGAAGGGCCTTCGCGACGCCGGCGCGTTCAGTATCGGCTACTCGGCGCAGATGCTCGCGTACATCCTGTTCGTCACCGACCGGTATCCGTTCGCCGATCCCGGGACGATGCTCGCGGGCGTCGAGCCGCCGCCGGTTCACCCGGTGCACACGGTGGACGAGGACGATTTGCGGCGGTCTCACGTCACTGTGTTCTTCCGGCTGCTGCTCGCGATCCCGCACCTCGTCTGGCTCGTGCTGTGGTCGGTCGCGTTCATCTTCTCCGTCTGCGCGAACTGGTTCGTCACGCTCTTCCGGGGAACGCCGGCCGGGCCGCTGCACCGGTTCAACGCGCGCTTTGTCCGTTACGAGCTGCACGTCTACGCGTTCCTGATGATCGTCTCGAATCCGTTCCCGGGCTTCACCGGTCTGCCCGCGTCGTATCCGCTCGATCTCGTCCTGCCGGAGCCCGCGCGGCAGAACCGCTGGAAGACGTTCTTCCGCTTCGTGCTCGCGATCCCGGCGCTGATGATCGGCAGCGCGCTCGGTCTCAGCCTCTACGGGACGGCGGTGCTCACCTGGTTCGTCGGCCTCTTCCGTGGCACGGCGCCGGAAGGGCTGCACAAGCTCGCCGTCTACGCGCTCCGCTACCTCGCGCAGACGAACGCGTACGTCTATCTCCTGACCGACGAGTATCCGCACGCGAGCCCGGTGGAAGGAGCCGAGCCCGCCCCGGCGCTCGAGCCGGCCGCCGAGCCGCAGTACGCCTGGTGAACCGCTCGCCGGTCGCGCGCGCTGCCCTCGTTGCGGCGCTCGCGGCGGTGTGGGCGATCGCGGCGTACTTCCTCTGGCAGTCGCAGATCCCGTCGTCGCTGCATCTGCCGCACATCGTCGTGCGCGACTACTTCTCGGCGTCGGAGCTGCGCGACGCGGCGCGTTTCGGACAGTTCAGTTCGCGCATGTGGATCCTGTCGACGGTCGTCGAGGTCGTCGTCTTCGTCTTGTACGCGCGCTGGGGCGTGCGTTTCATGCGCGAGTCCGCCGCCGGCCCGGTCGGCACGGGAATGCTGCTCGGGATGATCGGCTTCGCACTGCTGTGGCTTGCGGAGCTTCCGTTCGACGTCGCGTCGCTGTGGTGGGAGCGACGGCACGGTCTCTCGCACGAGGGCTACCTCGGGCACATCACGGCGAACTGGTTCGCGCTCGGCGGGCAGTTCGTCTTCCTCTGCGTCGCGCTCGGCGTCGCGATGGGGCTGGCGCGCCTTCTCGGCGACTGGTGGTGGCTGCCCGCGGCGCTGTTCTTCGTCGGGCTCGCAACGCTGTTCGCGTTCGTCAGCCCGTATCTCCTTTCGACCCACAAGCTTCACGACGCGGCACTCGCGAGCCAGGTGCGCTCGCTCGAGCAGGCCGAGGGGGTCCGCCACGTTCCCGTTGTCGTGCAACAGGTTCACACCGTGACGGCGCTGCCGAACGCCGAGGCGATGGGCCTCGGCCCGAGCCGACGCATCGTGCTGTGGGACACGCTGATCGACGGGCGGTTCAGCGAGCGCGAGCTGCGCGTCGTCCTCGCGCACGAGATCGGGCACCTCGCGCGCCACCACATCTGGAAGGACGTCGCGTGGTATGCGCTGTTCGCGTTCCCGGGCGTCTACCTGCTGATGCGGATCACGCGGCGCCGCGGCGGAATGGGCGAGCCCGAGGCGGTGCCGCTCGCGCTGCTCGGGCTCGTCGTCCTCGGGCTCCTGGCGCTCCCGCTTCAGAACGCGATCTCGCGTCATCTCGAGGCCGAGGCCGACTGGATGGCGCTGCGGACGACGCACGATCCGGCCGCCGCGACGCAGCTGTTCCGCCGTTTCGTGTCGACGACACTCGACGAGCCGAGCCCGCCGACGTGGGACTACGTCATGCTCGAGAACCACCCGACGATCGCGCAGCGCATTGCTATGGCGCAGGCGTGGCGCCGGTGGTCCGCGTCACATCGCTGATTGAGCGCGGAGGCGCGCGCGGCGGCGCCACCAGCGGAACCCGAGCCAGCCGAGCGTCGCGACCGCCGACACGGCGAGCAGGAGGATCACCGCGCTGACCCAGCTGCCGCCGGTGATCTTGAGCCCGGCGGCCAGCGCGACGACCGCGGCGACGATCGGGACGAGCAGCAATAGCCCCAACCGTGCGAGTCCCGCGGCGGCGCCGACGTTCAGCGGCCGCCCGGTCACCGTCACCCCGGCGTCGCCGGTCTCGCCTGCGAAGTACGGGATCGCGCGGCCGCCGATCCGCACTGAGCTGCGCCGCATCGCGATCGCCATGTACGGCACCCAGATCAACGGCAGGACCAGCCCGACGACGAACACGGCGGAGACTCCTATCCATCCGAGCGTCGAGCGCAGCTTCGTCCTGGTCGGATCCGGCGGCGTGAAGACCTCGAGCAGATAGCCCATCTTCATGATCATCGACATGCGGCTCCCGCGAGGGAGCTTCTTGCCTTCCTCGTGCGGGTTGCTTTTCATCGCGGTGAGGGCCGCCATCGCGTCGTCGGTCGTGTCGTACGCGCCGAGCAGGACGAGGAGATCGGCCGCGCGCATCTGATCGTTCGGGTTCCGTCCGGCGAGCGCCGCGAGCTCGAAGACCATCTGCGCCTGCGCGAGCAGCGCCGCGCAGAATCCGACGGCGATGAGGACGATGAACGGGCCGCCGACGAATGCGCCCTCCGCCATCGCCACGCGCGTCTGCCGCTCGATCACCAGCCGCTCGAGCTCCGCGCGGTCGGCCTCGGGATGCTTGCGCTGGAACTTCTCGACGGCGTGCTCGGCGCGCGGGCCGAAGCGGTGGAGCGACCAGATCGCGATGTGCTCCGCCATGTGCTGCGGGTCCGCCCAGACGATCCGCAGGACAGAGGGAGCCTCGAGGACTGCGTCGTCGTCCGCTGCGGTGTCGTCACGGAGCTCGCCTGCCGCCGCCACGTCCACGGCGGAACCCTACGCCTCCGCCGGGACGGCGGCCGCCTGGGATGATCCGGCGCACATGAGGCAACCCGGCTTCGACGAGCTGTTCGGCGACGACTACCTCTGGTTCTGGGAGCCGACGCTCACGGACGAGCGGTCAGACGCCGAGGCGGAGCTGGCGTGGCGGCTGCTCGGGCTCGAGCCGGGGATGGAGGTGCTCGACCTCGCGTGCGGTCACGGCCGGCTCGCGAACCGGCTCGCCGCGCGCGGCGCGCGCGTGACGGGACTCGATCGGTCGGCGCTGTTCCTCGAGCGGGCGCGCGCGGACGCAGCGGCGCTCGGCGTCGACGTCGACTACGTCGAAGGCGACATGCGCGCGATTCCCTGGCAGGGACGGTTCGACCGGGTGCTGAACTGGTTCACCGCGTTCGGCTACCACCCGGACGACGAGCTGCGCGCGATCCTTCGCGGCGTGCGCGAGTCCCTACGGCCCGGCGGCCGGCTCGCGCTCGAGACGATCAGCATCACCGGGCTCGCCGCACGGTTCCAGCCGGCGAGCATCACCGAGCGCGACGGCGACTTCCTCCTCGAGGTGCGTCGCCTCGAGCCCGCACGCGGCGGTACGCACACCGAGTACATCGTGGTCCGCGACGGTGCGACGCGTCGTTACGACATCTTCATCCGCACGCCGACGTTCACCGAGCTGCGCGACTGGCTGCTGGGCGCGGGCTTCGCGACGGTCGAAGCGTTCGGCGAGGACGGCGAGCCGTTCGCGCGCGAGCACTTCCGGATGATCGCGCTCGCGTCGCTTTAGAGCTCGACGCGGATGAGCTCGAGCGCGCGGGCGAGCCGCACCTTGTTCGCGGGGACGTGCGGCCAGCTGCTTGCGCCGGAGGGATGTGGGAGCGGGATCACGACCGCGCCGTCGCGCTCGAAGCGCTCGCCGATCGCGCGCGTGAGCTCTGCGAGCCCGAGCATCCGTCGGAGGGCGAGGCCGCCGACGGTGACGATCAGCAGCGGCTGCAGCAGTGCCAGCTCGCGGTCGCGCCAGACCTCGCAGAGCTCCTGCTCGCGCGGCGTCGGCGCGCGGTCGCCGCGACCCGATCCGGTGCGGCCGGGATAGCAGCGCGTGACGGACGCGCAATAGAAGGTGTCGTAGAACTCGGTCTCGTCCAGCTCGAGCCAGCGCCGCAGCATCTGGCCCGCTCGGCCGCGCCACGGCAGCCGCTGCTCGCCCTCGACGATTCCCGGCGCCTGGCCGAAGAGATACGCGCGCTGCCCGGCGTACGGCGCGCGCACCGGCAGCGACTCGATCTGGAAGCCCGCATCGGCGCACGCGCGGCACCGGGCCGTATCGCGCTGGAGCGACGCGAGCGCATTCACCGCGGGTACCGTCCTCTCCAGATGCGGACGCTTTTCTCGTTCCCGAATCCCGTCAACGAGACCTCGGCGCGGCTCGTCGCCGGAGTCGTCGCGGTTCTGTGCGTGCTCACAATCGCATTCCAGCAGGGCTGGCTGATCCCCGTGCTCGCATACGGCTTCCTCGCCCGCGTTCTGACAGGCCCGAAGCTCAGCCCGCTCGCGCTCGTCGCGACGCGCGTCGTCACGCCGCGCCTCCATGTGCGGCACCGCTACTCGCCGGGGCCGGCGAAGCGGTTCGCGCAGGCGATCGGCGCGCTGTTCACCGGTGACGGCGACGCTCCTTTACTACGCGGCGGATCAGCACACGGCCGCGTACGCGCTCATCGCGGTGATCGCCGTGTTCGCGGCGCTCGAGTCGGCGTTCGGGCTCTGCGTCGGCTGCAAGACGTTCTTCCTCGGGATGCGGCTCGGGGTCGTCCCGGCGTCGGTGTGCGAGAACTGCGCGCAGGTGCTGGCGCAGGAGCCGGCGTAGGCTTCGGCCGTGCGCCTGCCGCTCGAAGCGGTTCCGAACTTCTCCGAGGGACGCGACCGCGCCGTCGTCGACGCGATCGGCCGCGCGCTCGGCGAGCACGCGACGCTGCTCGACGTCCACTCCGACGAGGACCACAACCGTTCCGTCTTCACGCTGGTCGGCGAGGAGGCGGAGCTCGTCGCGGCGCTGCTCGCGGGGATCGCGGTCGCGCGCGAGCGGATCGACCTCAGCGGGCACGACGGCGCGCACCCGCGGATCGGCGCGGCCGACGTCGTGCCTCTGGTGCCGCTGCGGCCGGAGGACATGGAGCGCGCGCGGGCGGCCGCGCTGGAGCTCGCGCGACGGATCGGCACGGAGCTCGAGCTGCCGGTGTTCCTCTACGGCGAGCTCGCGCCGGGGCGCGGGCCGGCGTTCTTCCGGCGCGGCGGGCCGACGGAGCTGCAGCGGCGTATCGACGACGGCGAGGTCATGCCGGACTTCGGCCCGCCGCGGCTCGATCCACTGGGCGGCGGCGTGATCGTCGGCGCGCGGCGGCCGCTGATCGCGTTCAACGTGAATCTCGTCGGGACGGACGTCGAAGCGGCGCGCGAGATCGCGCGAGCCGTTCGCGAACGCGACGGCGGCTTTCCCGGCGTGCGTGCGCTCGGGCTGTTGCTTCCGCGCGCCGGCCACGCCCAGGTGAGCATGAACGTCGAGGACTGGGAAGCGTCGCCGCTCGCCGAGATCGTCGCCGCCATCGAACGCGAAGCTGCGGCGCGCGGTGTCGAGGTCGCCGGATCGGAGCTCGTCGGCCTCATGCCCGCAGGCGCCGCTGCCGCCGCAGCCGGCGCCGCGTTGCGACTCGCCGGCTTCGACGAGTCGCGCGTCCTCGAGCTGCGGCTGGACGGCCGCAGCTCGTGATCACATTCCCTGCAGGATCTTCTCCTTCTGCACCTCGAACTCCGCGTCGGTCAGAACGCCCTGCGTGTGCAGTTCGGCGAGCTTCTGGAGCCGCGCCATCGCGTCGTCGGTCATGCCGCCGCCCGCCGGAGCCGCCGCCGGCGGAGCCTGCTGGTACTGCTGCTGCGCCTGGAGATCCTCGATCTGCGCGTTCTGATCGGCCTCCTGCTGCGCGTTCTGAGCGCCCTTCTTGCCTGCGTGGTACGCGACGCCGCCGACGACGGCTGCACGCATCAAAGGTCTACGCCTGAACATCGTGTCTCCTTTTCGTTCGGAACCGGTCGAGCCCGGTACCGGGATTGTTGCATCACGGTGCCGAGCGTGCGGTACGGGGCTTAGACTCGCCCCGTGGCCCAGCGCACCGCGATCGGCCTCACCGGCGACGATCTGACCGTCGCCGACGTCTGGGCCGTCGCGATCGACGGCGACGCGGTGGTGCTCTCCGACGTCGCACGGGAGAAGATGCTCGCGGCACGGGCGCTCGTCGAACGGGTTGCGCACGGGACGAGCGAGCACACGTACGGCGTCAACACCGGCTTCGGCCGCTTCGTCTCGAAATCGATCCCGGAGGAGCTGACGGAGGAGCTCCAGCTGCGGCTGCTGCGCTCCCATGCGTGCGGCGTCGGTGAGCCGTACGACGACGAGATCATCCGCGCTGCGATGCTGCTACGCGCGAACACGCTCGCAAAGGGAACGTCGGGCGCGCGGATCGAGACGGTCGAGCTGCTGCTCGAGTGCCTGAACCGCGGTGTCGTTCCTGTCGTTCCGAGTCGCGGCTCGGTCGGCGCGTCCGGCGATCTCGCGCCGCTCGCGCATCTCGCGCTGCCGCTCGTCGGCGAAGGCGAGGCATTGGTCGACGGCGAGCGGATGCCGGGTCTCGAAGCGTTGACGCGTGTCGGGCTGGAGCCGATTCGGCTCGCGGCGAAGGAAGGGCTGTCGCTGATCAACGGCACGCAGTTCATGGCCGCGATGACGTCGCTCGGGCTCGTGCGCGCGCGGCGGCTCGCGCGTGCCGCGGATCTCGCGTGCGCGCAGTCGCTCGAAGCGCTGCAGGGCTCGCGCACGTCGTTCCTGCCGCAGATCCACGCACTCCGCCCGCTGCGCGGGCAGGGTGAGTCCGCGGCCAACGTCGTGCGGCTGCTGGACGGCTCGGCGATTCATCGAGGCGCACCGCTGGTGCGACAAGGTGCAGGATGCGTACTCGCTGCGGTGCGCGCCGCAGGTACACGGCGCGTCGCGCGACCTGCTCGACTACGTCGACTACACGGTTTCGGTGGAGCTGAACTCCGCAACGGACAATCCGCTCGTGCTCGTCGACGACAACGCGCTCGTCTCGAACGGAAACTTCCACGGCCAGCCGTTGGCGTTCGCGCTCGACGCGATGGCGATGGCGGTGTCGGAGCTCGCGAGCATCTCGGAGCGGCGCGTCGAGCGGTTGGTCAATCCGAATCTCTCCGACGGCCTGCCGGCATTCCTGACGACGGACGGCGGGTTGAACAGCGGCTTCATGATTCCGCAGTACGTCGCCGCGTCGCTCGTGTCGGAGAACAAGGTGCTGTGTCATCCCGCGTCGGTCGACTCGATTCCGACGAGTGCGGGACAGGAGGATCACGTGTCGATGGGAAACGCGGCGGGGCTGAAGGCGTGGCAGGTGCTCGCGAACTGCGAGCGCGCGCTGGCGATCGAGCTGCTCGCCGGTGCGCAGGCGGTGGAGTTCCACGCTCCGCTCGAGCCGGGCGTCGGCGTGCGGGCGACGCGGGCGGCGGTGCGCGAGCTTTCGCCGCGGCTGCGCGACGACCGGTCGCTCTCGCCGGACATCGAAGCCGCGGCGGTCGCGATCCGCGACGGGTCGATCCTCGCCGCCGTCGAAGCGGAAGTGGGGGAGCTGCAATGAGCGTCACGGACACGTTGGCCGCGCGCGTCGATGCGTTGTGCGGCGATCTCTCGTCGATTCGCGCGCCGCGGGGCACAGAGCTGAACGCGCGACAGTGGTCGACGGAGGCGCCGCTGCGGATGCTGCTGAACAATCTCGATGCGGAGGTCGCGGAGAAGCCGGAGGAGCTCGTCGTCTACGGCGGCTCGGGCCGCGCCGCGCGGAGTCACGAGGCACTGCGCGCCATCGTCGGCGCGCTGCTCGAGCTTGGGCCGGATGAGACGCTGCTCGTACAGAGCGGGAAGCCGGTCGGCGTCTTCACGACGCACGAGAATGCGCCGCGTGTCCTGATCGCGAACTCGCTCCTCGTTCCGAAGTGGGCGACGTGGGACGAGTTCCGCCGCCTCGAGGCGGAGGGGCTGACGATGTTCGGCCAGATGACCGCCGGCTCGTGGATCTACATCGGCACGCAGGGGATCCTGCAGGGGACATACCAGACGTTCGCGGCGGCGGGCGAGAAGCACTTCGGCTCGCCCGACCTGCGCGGGCGGACGATCCTGACGGCAGGCCTCGGCGGGATGGGCGGTGCGCAGCCGCTCGCGGGGACGATGGCGGGCGCGGCGATCCTCTGCGTCGAGATCGACCCGCACCGGATCGAGCGCAGGCTCGAGACGCGTTACCTCGACGAGGCGACCGACTCCGCTCGACGACGCGCTCGCGCGCGTGCGCGCTGCTGCAGCCGAGCGGCGACCGTTGTCGGTCGGGCTGCTCGGCGAACGCAGCAGATGTCGTGCCCGAGCTCGCGGCGCGCGGCGAAGCGTTCGACTTCGTCACCGACCAGACCGCAGCGCACGATCCGCTGACGGGATATGTGCCGCAGGGAATGCCGCTGGACGAGGCGGCGGCGTTACGCGTGTCCGATCCGGACGAGTACCTCCGCCGCGCACGTGTGTCGATTGTGTGCCATGTCGAAGGAATGCTCGAGTACGTCCGCCGCGGCGCGTATGTTTTCGATTATGGCAACAACCTTCGAGGTGAGGCCCGTGAAGGTGGCGTAGCGGAGGCCTTCTCATACCCGGGCTTTGTCCCGGCCTATATCCGGCCGCTTTTCTGTCGCGGCATCGGGCCGTTTCGCTGGGCAGTGCTGTCCGGGGACCCGGCCGACATCGCGACGATCGACGCGACGCTGCGGGAGCTGTTCCCGGACGATCCGCTCCTGCAGCGGTGGCTCGAGCTGGCACCCGAGCGGGTCGCTTTCCAGGGGCTGCCCGCACGGATCTGCTGGCTCGGCTACGGCGACCGCGCGAAAGCGGGGCTCGCGATGAACGAGCTCGTGCGTTCCGGCGCGGTGAAGGCGCCCGTCGTGATCGGCCGCGATCATCTCGACTCCGGTTCGGTCGCCTCGCCGTACCGCGAGACCGAGGCGATGCGCGACGGTTCCGACGCGATCGCGGACTGGCCGATCCTCAACGCCCTCGTCAACGTCGCGGCGGGAGCGACGTGGGTGAGCGTCCACCACGGTGGCGGCGTTGGAATCGGCAACTCGATCCACGCGGGCATGGTCGTCCTCGCGGACGGCACCGATGCGGCAGCTGAGCGGCTCGAGCGCGTGCTGACGAGCGATCCCGGCACTGGCGTCATGCGCCACTTCGACGCCGGCTACCCGGACGCGGTCGACGCCGCGGAGCGCGGCGGGCTGCGGATCCCGTCGGCCCCGCACGACGCGTGAGCGTGTCCGCGCGGCTGCTCGTCCGCGATCTCGCTCAGCTCGCGACGCCCGCGGGACGCGAGGCACCGTTGCGCGGACCTGCGCTCGGCGACGTCGACGTGCTCGAGGACGCGTACGTGCTCTGCGCGGGCGGCGCGATCGAGGCCGTCGGTCGCATGCGCG
This sequence comes from uncultured Actinomycetes bacterium, assembly GCA_963718385.1. GTDB lineage: Bacteria > Actinomycetota > Thermoleophilia > Gaiellales > Gaiellaceae > Palsa-739. The sequence goes on along the minus strand of CAVQZE010000003.1, from coordinate 280,295 downwards.
ACCTGCCGGCGCTCGACGGCGACGTGCAGGAGCTCGACGGACGCGGACTGTGCGCGATTCCCGGGCTCGTCGACTGCCACACGCACCCGGCGTTCGGCGGCGACCGTGTCGAGGAGTTCTCGCTCCGCGCTGCGGGCGCGGGCTACGAGGAGCTGCATGCGAGCGGCGGCGGCATTCTCTCGACGGTGCGCGCGACGCGCGCCGCGGGCGAGGACGGCCTGACGGCGATCGTCGCGCGCCATCGCGGACTGGATGCTCCGTCATGGCACGACGACGTTCGAGGGCAAGTCCGGCTACGGCCTCGACCGCGACACGGAGCTCGCGTCGCTGCGCGCCGTGCGCGCGGCAGGCGGAATCCCGACGTGGCTCGGCGCGCACGCCGTTCCGCCGGAGTTCGACGGCGACGCCGACGCGTACCTCGACTTCGCGCTCGCGGAGGTGCTCCCGGAGGCGGCGGCAATTGCGGAAGCGGCCGACGTGTTCCTCGAGCGCGGCGCGTTCGACGCCGCCCAGGCGCGCCGCTACCTCGAGGCGTGCCGCGCCGCCGGTCTCGCGCTGCGGCTCCACGGCGACCAGTTCACGGAGCTGGGCGCGATCCCGCTCGCGATCGAGCTCGGCGCACGCTCCGTCGACCACCTCGAGGCAACCGGCCCCGACGGCGTGCGCGCGCTCGCCGCGAGCGACGTCACCGGCGTCGCTCCTGCCGGCGAGCGCGCTCTTCCTCGGCCGGCCGATGCCGCCCGCCCGCGCCCTCGTCGATGCGGGCGCCGCTGTCGCGCTCGCCACCGACTTCAACCCCGGCAGCGCGTTCTGCGAGAGCCTGCCGCTCTGCTGCTCGCTCGCCGCGACCCAGCTCAAGCTCTCGCCCGCGGAGGCACTCGCCGCGTGCACCGTCAACGCGGCGCACGTCCTCGGCCGCGCCGACCGCATCGGCCGGCTCGCGCCCGGATACCGCGCCGACATCGTCCTGCTCGACGCTCCCGACTGGCGCTACCTCGCGTACCACCTCGGCGGCGATCTCGTCGGCGCAGGTCGTGCTCGCGGGCGTGCCGGCGGAGCTACGCTAGCCCGATGCCCACGAGGAAGCAGAAGCGCCGCCAGGCGAAGGAGAAGCGCCACGAGTACGAGTTCGTCTAGGTCGACTCCCAGGGCAACGCGCTCGAGGAGCAGCCGGACGAGCCGGCGCCCGCGTCGAAGCAGCGCAACGGCACCGCACCGGCGACCCAGCAGAAAGGGAAGTCGCAGCCCCAGAAGGGCGGCCGCACCGCCCGCGTGCCGCAGCCGCCGTCCTGGCCGCGCGCCGCCAAGCGCGCAGCGATCCTCGGCGTCGTCGTCTTCGTGATCTTCAGCTTCGGCGCGAGCCGGAGCCACCACGGCTACATCACCGCGATCATCCCGGCGGTGATCTACACGGCGCTCTTCGTCCCGTTCACGTACGTCATCGACCGGTACGCGTACAACCGCTACCTCGCGAAGACGCAGCAGGGCGGCGCGGCCCCGAAGAAGCAGCCGCCGAAGAAGAACTGACGCTCGATGAGCATCGTCATCGACATCTACCCGCTGGGTCAGCTCCAGACGAACTGTTACGTCGTCCGCGCGGCACGCGGCGCGGCCGAGGCCGCGGTGATCGATCCCGGCGGTGACGCCGCCGCCCTGCGCCTCGAGCTCGCCGGCATGGGCGCGACCTGCGCCGGCATCCTGATCACGCACGGCCATTTCGACCATCTCGGCGGTGTCGCCGACCTCGCCGAGGGCACCGGCGCCGCCGTCTGGATGCCGGAGGGCGAGCGCGCGCTGCTCGAGCGCTACCCGGAGTTCGCTCCGGTCGGCGCGGCCGGTCGCCCGTACACGCCCGACAACCTGCTCGCCGGCGGCGAGACGATCGAGGTCGCCGGTCTCTCCTTCGAATGCGTCGCGATCCCGGGCCACTCGCCCGCGCACGTCGCGTTCCACGCCGACGGCTGCCTCTTCAGCGGCGACCTTCTCTTCGCCGGCTCCGTCGGCCGCATCGATCTTCCCGGCGCCGACTGGGACACGCTGCTCGACTCGGTGCGGACGCTCGCCGATCGCTTCCCGCCCGAGACCGTCGTCTATCCCGGCCACGGCCCGCAGACGACGCTCGGCGCCGAGCTCGAGCGCAACCCGTTCCTCGCGGAGCTCCGCGCGTGACGCGCATCGAAGCGCCGCGCGGAACGCACGACGTCCTTCCCTCCGACCAGCCCGCTCTGGCAGAAGGTGACCGCGGAGATGGAGCGGCTCTGCGCGCTGTACGGCTACCGCCGCATCCAGACGCCGGTCTTCGAGGACACGGAGCTGTTCGCGCGCACGTCCGGCGCCGGCTCCGACATCGTCCAGAAGGAGATGTACACGTTCGAGGACCGCAGCGGCCGCTCGCTGACGTTGCGTCCCGAAGGCACGGCGCCGATCTGCCGCGCGTATCTCGAGCACGGCATGCAGCGCGAGCCGCAGCCGGTGAAGCTGTACACGCTCGCGACGATGTACCGGTATGCCGCGCCGCAGCGGGGACGCTTCCGCGAGCACAACCAGCTCTCGTTCGAGTGCATCGGCTCCGCCGATCCCGCCGTCGACGCCGAGGTGCTCCAGTTCTACGACACGCTGCTCCGCAACCTCGGCGTGACGAACTACGAGCTCCGGCTCAACTCGATCGGCGACCGCAACTGCCGGCCGCAGTACGTCGAGCAGCTGAACGCATGGCTCGACGCGCACGCCGACGTCCTCGACGACGAGGCGCGCCAGAAGCGGGCGACAAGCCCGCTCCGCGTCTTCGACGTGAAGAACGAGAAGGTGCGCGCCGCGCTCGCGGACGCGCCGAAGATCGGCGACTCGCTCTGCGACGAATGCGCCGCGCACTTCGCACAGGTGCGCGCGCACCTCGACGCGTACGGCGTCGCGTACACGCTCGACCCGACGCTCGTGCGCGGGCTCGACTACTACACGCGCACGACCTTCGAGTTCATCGGCCCGGACGAGAGCGCGCAGGCTTCGACGATCTGCGGCGGCGGCCGCTACGACTACCTCGTCGAGGAGATCGGCGGCCCGCCGACGCCGGGGATCGGCTTCGGCGCCGGAATCGAGCGCCTGATCCTCTCGCTCGAGCTCGAGGGGATCGGCGCCGATACGCCGAGGCTCGACGTCTTCTTCGCAGTCGAGCCGGGACAGTCCGCGCTCGCCGCGGTCGCCGAGCTCCGCGCGCGCCGGCATCGCCGCGGACACCGACTACGCCGGCCGCTCGCTCAAGGGCCAGCTGACGTACGGCGCGAAGCACGCCGGCGCGGTCGTCGTCGTCGCCGCAGACGGGATGACGCTTCGCCGCCCCGGCGAGCTCGACGTTGCCGTCACGCTCGACGAGTTGAAGGACGTGCTCGCGACATGAGCTGGCGCGACGCGAACTCGGGCGAGCTCACGACCGGCGACGTCGGTCGCACCGTGACGCTCGCGGGCTGGGTCGACCGCCGCCGCGACCACGGCGGCCTCGTCTTCGTCGACCTGCGCGACGAGAGCGGCGTCGTGCAGCTCGTCGTCAACCCGGAGCACGCGCCGAACGCAGCAGAGGCGGCGCACGCGCTCCGCAACGAGTTCGTCGTCCAGGCGACGCGGCCAGGTCGTCGCGCGCGCGCCGGATCTCGTCAACCCGAACCTTCCGACCGGCGAGATCGAGATCCAGGTGGAGAAGCTCGACATCGTCTCCGCGCTCGACGCCGCTTCCGTTCCAGCTCGACGACGAGAACGTCGACGACAACGTCCGCATGCGCTACCGCTGGCTCGACCTGCGGCGCGCCGCAGCTGCAGCGCAACATCCGCCTCCGCGGCCAGATGGTCGGAACGATCCGCCGCGTCATGGAGGAGGCCGGCTTCGTCGACATCCAGACGCCGATCCTCTGGAAGCCGACGCCGGAGGGCGCGCGCGACTTCCTCGTTCCGTCGCGACTGCAGCGCGGCACGTTCTACGCGCTGCCGCAGTCGCCGCAGATCGCGAAGCAGCTGCTCGTGATCGCCGAACTTCGAGCGCTACTACCAGATCGCGATCTGCTTCCGCGACGAGGATCTCCGCGCCGACCGCGTCCAAGAGATCACCCAGCTCGACGTCGAGATGGCGTTCCCCGACCAGGAGTTCGTGTTCGCGCTGATGGAGCGGATGATCTCGTCGGTGTGGCGCGAGTGCATCGGCGTCGAGCTCGAGACGCCGTTCCAGCGGATGACCTACGCCGAGGCCGACCGCCGCTTCGGCTCCGACAAGCCCGACCTCCGCTTCGGCCTCGAGATCGAGGACGCGACGGAGCTGACGCGCGGCTCCGGCTTCGGCGTCTTCGCCGGCGCGGATGCGGTCCGGTACCTGCGCGTGCCGAAGGTCTTCTCGCGCGCGGAGCTCGCGGCCCTCGAGGAGCTGGCGAAGCAGTGGGGCGCGAAGGGGCTCGCGTATCTGATCGCGGACGAGGCGGGGGAGATCCGCTCGCCGATCGCGAAGTTCCTCTCCGAGGCGGAGCTCGCGGCGCTCGACGCGCAGCCCGGCACGACCGCTCCTCTTCGCCGCCGCCGACTGGCCGATGACCTCGCGGGTGCTCGGCGCGCTCCGCAGCCATCTCGGCGAGACGCTGGGCCTGATCGACGAGAAGGCGTGGTCGTGGCTCTGGGTGACGGACTTCCCGATGTTCGAGTGGGACGAGGACACCGGCCGCTGGTCGGCCGTCCACCATCCGTTCACGCGGCCGGCGCCGGATTGGGTCGACCGCTTCGACTCCGATCCCGGCAACGCGATCGCGCACGCGTACGACCTGATCGGCAACGGCAACGAGCTCGGCGGCGGCTCGTTCCGGATCCACGAGCCCGACGTCCAGGCGCGCGTCTTCGACCTCCTAAACCTGACCCCGGAGGAGCAGCGTTCGAAGTTCGGGTTCCTGCTCGACGCGCTCGGGATGGGCGCGCCGCCGCACGGAGGCATCGCCTTCGGGATCGATCGCATGGTGATGGTCCTCGCCGGGGAGCCGAACCTCCGCGACGTGATCGCCTTCCCGAAGAACCAGGCGGGCGTCGATCCGATGACCGGAGCGCCGAGCGAGGCCGGCGGCGATCAGCTCAAGGAGCTCGGAATCCAACCCATCGCGCCTCCGGATAAAGCGTAGGTGTCCGTCCGCCGATGAAGAATGCATACTTGGTGGCGCACAAGCCGCGCGCCACGCGTCCAACAGGAGGGTCAGCCGCAGATGGCCATTGAAGGTCCGGGTCGGGCGGGAGCGCCGTCGTTGACGTCGCTGCCGCGTCTGGAAGACATCCCCAAGGCCGGGGACGGCCTCGACGCGGACAAGGTGCGCGAGGCGTTCGACTCGTTCCGCCGCCACGCCGCTCAGCTTCAGGCCCAGCTCCGCGTGCTCCAGGTCGCCGGCGCGCGCCCCGGAGGCGGGGCCGCCGTCGAGGCGACGGGCCACGCCGTCCGCATGGACGCGCTGCACATGATTCGCGGGGCCGCCGAGTTCGCCGACACGATCGAGCGCGACGCGCAGACCGCGTCGGCCACGCAGCTCGCCCGCACCGAGGAAGAGGTCAGCCGCCGCCAGCGCGAGCTCCAGGAGCGCGAGGGCGAGATCGAGCGCTACCGCCAGGAGAGCGAGCGCCAGCGCTCCGACATGATGAACGCCGCGCGGAACGAGTCCCGTGAGCTGCTCGCGAAGGCCCACACCGACGCGACGCGCGAGCTCCAGGAGGCCGAGGCGAAGGGCAACCGGCTGCTCGAGCAGTCGCGCCACCAGGCGACCGAGCTCACCAACGCCGCCCGCGCCGAGGTCGAGCAGACGCTCGAATGGGCGCGTGCGCAGGCGTCCGCGATTCTCGCCCGGGCCCAGCACGGCGCCGAGCAGCTCCTCGCCGCCGCCGGTCTCGGACAGGACGCGATCGCCCAGGTCGCGGGCGCGATCGTCGACGCCGCCGGGGCACACGCCGAAGCCGGCCGTCCGCAACCGCCGGCCGCCGCGCTTGCCGGCGCGCCGACTCCGCCGCCGGTGCAGCAGGTCGCCGTGCCGCGCGAGCCGGAGCCGCCGGCCGCTCCGCCGCCTCCGCCGGTCTCCGCTCCGCCTGTCTCGCCGCCGACGCCGGCGCCGCCGCCCGTCAGCGCACCGCCGACGGCGCAGGAGCCGGACGCGGACGAGGAACCGCCCGAGCCAGAGAACTAGGCCGCCGGGATGCGGCGCGTCTTCGGCCCGAGAACCATCGTCGAGGCCGCGTTCCTGGTTGCGGTCCCCGTCGTCGCGCTCCTCGCGGGCCTCAACTGGTACGGGATCATCGCGGCGAGCGGCGTCGCGTATCTGCTCGTGCTCACGCTTGAGGCGACGGTCTGGCGCGAGAGCGGCACCGGCGAGCCGAAGGCGAAGAAGGCGAAGCCGCTGCCGGTGGTGGTGCCGAAGGCGCCCGAGCCGCTGCCGCCGGAGCCGGCGGAGACCGTTCGGGTGATCCCGCGCGAACCGGCACCCGTAGCCACGCCGCCGCCGCCGGTGACGGAGCCGGAGCCGGAGCCCGAGGTCGTGCCCGAACCGGAGCCCGAGCGCGTCGTGCTCGCCGCCGTCCCGGAGCCTGCCGAACCGGAGCCTGAGCCGGTGGTCGTGCCCGAGCCGGAGCCTGAGCCGGTCGCGGTCGGAGCCGCGGTCGTGCCGATCGGGGCGAGCGCCGCGCCGCGCCGCTGGAACGTCTGGGAGCTCGAGCGCCTCTCGCGCGACCACGCAGGATCCGACGTCGCGCGCGACGAGGAGCGGACGTATCTCCTGATGTACCTCCGCGATTTCGCCGATCCGGGCGGCGCACTGCCGATCGACTTCGACGCCCTCGTCCGCGACAGCTTCGGCGACCTCGTCGGCCGATGACGACCAGCGGCCGGGCGCTCGCGCTCGCGGTCGTCGGGGGCGTCGCCGTCGTCGCCGTGGTCGTCGTTCTCGTCTGGCCGAAGCACGACAACGGCTCCTCGGCCGGCAACGGCGCCTGGTACACGGCGCTCGCGACGCCGTACGCGCCGGCCACCGGAACGAAGACGAGCGCATGCGGCGTGAAGATCGGCCCGGATACCGAGGGCGTCTCGCACCCGCGGTTGCCGTGCGGCGTGAAGCTCACGATCGCGTTCCGCGGCCGTCAGGTGACGACACATGTGATCGACCGCGGCCCGACGACGCCCGGCCACGACTTCGACCTGACACGCGCGCTCGCGGCGGCGCTCCACCTTCAGGGCACGCAGACGATCCGCTGGCGTTTCGCGCACTGACGGCGCTGCGGGTACAGTGCGCCCGCTCGACCCTGTGCGTCGCCCGGGTCATATGTAGAACCAACGTCCTACATAAGGGAGCCGGCGTCCCGACTGAGACCGCCTCGCCGCGGTCGAAGAAAGGCGTGGCACCCACCTGGTTCGCCAGGTTCACATAGCTCGGGTGGATCGGCAGGGTGGAGTCTGGGGCGGGGCCGCGAGGCCTCGCCCCATCTTCGTTACCGTGACGATCGTGATCGAGGCCTTCGGAGACTCCACGCGCAACGGCGAATGGGCCGCGGTGCAGCTCACCGTCGACGGCGACCGGATCGTCGCGGCGGATGCGGAAGGGCTCGACCGCGGGCTCGTCGGGCTGACGCTGCTCGAGGCTGCGGCCGTCGGCGGCGAGACGCTTGCGGTCGATGCGCTCGCGGCCGCGCTCGGTCCGGTGTTCCGCGCGGAGCCGCGCGCCGGTCGCACGGCGGTCGCGATGAGCGGCGGCGTCGACAGCGCCGTCGCGCTCCTGCGTGCGGTGCCGAACGCGATCGGCGTCACGCTGCGCCTCTGGCTCGATCCCGAGGGACCCGACTCGGAGCGTGCGTGCTGCTCGCCCGAGGCCGTGATCGCCGCGCGCGAGACCTGCCACCGGCTCGGGCTGCCGCACGTCACGCTCGACCTGCGCGAGGAGTTCCGCCGCGCTGTCGTCGCGCCGTTCGTCCGCGGCTACGCGCGCGGCGAGACGCCGAACCCGTGCATCCGCTGCAACGGCGGCTTCCGCTTCGCCGAGCTGCTCGCGTTCGCAACGCGCGCCGGCTGCGACCGGCTCTCGACCGGCCACTACGCGCGCGTCGCCGAGCACCGCGGACGCCTGCTGCTCCATCGCGGCGCCGACCCGGACAAGGACCAGTCGTACATGCTCGCCCGGCTCGACCCGGCGAAGCTCGACCGCGTCTGGTTCCCGCTCGGCGAGCAGGACAAGAGCGCGACACGCGCGGAGGCGGAGCGCGCCGGACTCGACGTCGCGCGGCGCGCCGAGAGCCAGGAGGCGTGCTTCCTCGCCGGCGACGACTACCGCGCGTTTCTCGGCCGGCACGGCGTCGCCGCCGCCGAGGGGCCGATCCTCGACGAGACCGGCCGCGAGCTCGGCCGCCACGACGGCTACTGGCGCTTCACGCCGGGTCAGCGGAAGGGAATCGGCGTCTCGGCCGCGAAGCCGCTCTACGTGCTCGGCGCCGACGCGGCCGCGAACGCCGTCGTCGTCGGCCCGCGGGAGTCGCTCGCGCGCACGCGCGTGACCGCAGGCGGCCGTCTCTACGCCGACGTCGACCGCGCCGACGCGAAGCTCCGCTACCGCTCCCCGGCCGTCTCTGCGAGCGTCGTCGCGACCTCCGGCGGCTTCACGCTCGAGCTCGACGAGCCCGCGTTCGGCGTCGCGCGCGGCCAGGCCGCGGTGCTCTACGAAGGCGACGCCGTGGTCGGTTGCGGGCTCGTCTCCGGCGCGAGCATCTAAGATCCGCCGCGGATGCTCGCCTCGTCGTTCAACTGGACGGATGCCTGGGAGGCCGCGCTCGCGATCTTTCTGCTCGCGATCGGCCTCGCGACGGCGTATCTGCTGATCCGGCTCTCCCGGACGGCGGACAGCGTCACGAGCCTGATCAAGGGAACCGAGCGCGAGGCGCTGCCGGTGATCACGAAGGTCGGCGGCAGCGTCGACCGGATCAACGTCCAGCTCGACAAGGTCGACCAGGTGACCGACAGCGCCGTCGATGCGGCGGACGCCGCCGACACCGCGGTCCGCGCAGTGAGCCTCGCGATCACGAAGCCCGTACAGATCATCTCCGGCTTCGCCGCCGGCGTCAGCTACGGCGCGTCGGACTTCAAGGCGAAGAAGAGCTGGCGCCACGCGGTGCAGGCCGGCAAGGAAGCCGCCGCACGCCGCGAACAGGAGATCGACGAAGAGCTCCACGACGCCGGCAAGGGCATCAACTAACTCGAAGCCTCCGCGAAGCCGAGGTTCAGTAGCCTCGTCGCATCCGCGTACATGTTTCCGGAGTCGAGCACGACCGCGATCAGCGACGTCTTACCGCGCGTCGCCGACACGACGAGGCACCAGCCGGACTTGTGCGTGTACCCGGTCTTGACGCCGGTCGCTCCGCGGTAGCGCGTCAGCATCAGGTTGTTGTTGACGTAGATCTTCGCGTACGTCGGCGCCGCCCACGACACGTGCTGATCTTCGTGTGGACGATCTGCCGGAAGCGCGGGTTGCGCATCGCGACGCGCGTCAGCCCGGCGAGGTCCCACGCGCTCGAGTAGTTGTCCGCGTCCACGACGCCGCTCGGCGTGGAGAAATGCGTGTCGCGGAGGCCGAAGCTGCGCGCCGCCTCGTTCATCTCGCGGACGAACGCCCATTTGCTGCCGCCGGCTGCGATCGCGAGCGCCAGCGCGTCGTCGTTCCCGGAGTAGAGGAGCAGCGCGTAGAAGAGCTTCCACGCGGGCACGCGCTCGCCGGCGCGGAGGCCCTCGCGCACGAGCGGGACGCGGGGCACCGACGGGTCGACGGTGACGACGTCGTTCGGCGCGAGCTTCCGCAGCGCGAGCAGCGCGGTCATGATCTTCGTCGTCGACGCGACATGGCGGCGCTCGTGCGCGTGCAGCGCCCAGAGCACGCGGCCGGTCGTCGCGTCGACGAGGATCGCCGACTGGGCGAGCAGCGGCCGTGCGAGCCGGTTCTCGAGTGACGGCGTTCCGGTGACGAGGTGCTCCGGCGCGGCCTTCGGAAGCGCGGCGACCGGCGCGGCGACGTGCTTCACGACCGCGGCGGGTGGCGCGGCCTCCGCGGGCGCCGGCTGGCGCCGCGCGCCGATCCAGACGCCGGCTGCGACCGCGACGAGCACGACCACGCCGACGGGAAGCAGCCGCCGGTAGCGGTAGCGATAGCGGCGGCGACGCGGCATCGAGGCGAGGATACGGCGCGCGTCCGCCGACACCTTCCCGGGAGCCTTCGGGGCGCGTCCCTACAATTGCCGCGGTGCGCACCTCTGCCGAGATCCGTGAGGGCTTTCTCTCCTTCTTCGAGGAGAAAGGCCACCTGCGCCGCCCGTCGGCGTCGCTGATCCCGCGCGCCGACGATCACTCGACGCTGCTGACGACGGCGGGCATGCAGCCGCAGATGCCGTTCTTCCTCGGCCGCGAGGCGCCGCCCGGCCCACGCACGACGACCGCGCAGAAGTGCTTCCGCACGCCGGACATCGACGAGGTCGGCCTCGACACGTACCACCTCACGTTCTTCGAGATGCTCGGCAACTTCTCGTTCGGCGACTACTTCAAGGAGGGCGCTGTCGCGTTCGCGACGGAGTTCATCCAGGAGCGGCTGAAGCTCGACTGGGACCGGATCTGGGTCAGCGTCCACGCCGGCGACCCGGAGCTGAAGCTCGGGCCGGACGAGGTCGCAATCGATCTCTGGAAGAAGATCGGGATGCCGCCGGAGCGAATCGTGCCGCTGCCGTCGTCGGAGAACTTCTGGTCGGTCGGCGGCCCGGGGCCGTGCGGGCCGGACTCCGAGATCTACTACGACTTCGGCCCGGAGGCGGGCTGCGGCGAGCCCGACTGCCAGCCGGGCTGCACGCGCTGCGAGCGGTTCCTCGAGTTCTGGAATCTCGTCTTCATGGAGTACGAGCAGCACGCGGACGGGACGCTGACGCCGCTGCCGAAGCAGAACATCGACACGGGCCTCGGGCTCGAGCGCACGGCGCGCATCGTCCAGGGCGTCGCCGTCGGTCTACGACACCGACGCGTACCAGACGATCATGGCGTGGATCGCCGCCGAGTCCGGTGTCGCGTACGGCGACTCCGTCGATGCGACGAAGGCGCATCGCGTGCTCGCGGATCACGGCCGCGGGATGACGTTCCTCGTCGGCGAGGGCGTCGCGCCGTCGAACGAGGGCCGCGGCTACGTGCTGCGCCGCGTGATCCGCCGCGCCGTCCAGCACGGGCTGCGCATCGGAATGCAGGCGCCGTTCCTCGCCGGGCTCGCCGACGCCGTGATCGACGAGATGGGCGTCGCGTACCCGGAGCTCGTCGAGCACCGCGGCGAGATCCACCGCGTGCTCGCCGCCGAGGAGGAGCGGTTCGGCGAGACGCTCGAGCGCGGGATGAAGCTCTTCGACGAGGCGGCCGAGCGCGGCGCGATCACCGGCGACGACGCGTTCACGCTGCAGGCGACGTACGGCTTCCCGATCGAGCTGACGCAGGAGATGGCACGCGAGCGCGGCCTCGGCGTCAACGACGAGGAGTTCACGCGGCTGATGGAGGAGCACCGCGAGATCTCGCGCGCGGGCGTCGCCGGCGGGAGCGCGGCGCGCGCGGCGGACTTCGCGACCGGCGCCGGCTTCCGCACCGAGTTCGTCGGCTACGAGAAGACCGACGTGCTCACGCAGATCGGCGCGCTCGAGGAGCTCGGCGAGGGCCTGTTCCTCGTCAAGCTGCGCGAGTCGCCGTTCTATCCCGCGGGCGGCGGCCAGGTCACCGACGCAGGGCTGCTCGAGAAGGACGACGGCGCGCGGGCAGAGCTGCGCGAGGCGTACCGCTTCGACGGCGACCAGGCGCTGCTCTTCGAGGGCTCGGGGTTTGCCGCGGGCGATCGTGTGCGCGCGGTCGTGCCGTGGCCGGTGCGGTTCCCGACGATGGCGAATCACACCGCGACGCATGTTCTGCACGAATGCCTCCGCGAAGTGCTCGGCGACCACGTGAAGCAGGCGGGCTCCGCGGTGCGGCCGGACAAGCTGCGGTTCGACTTCACGCATCCGCAGGCGCTGACCGCCGACGAGCGCGCCGAAGTCGAGAAGCGGGCGAACGAGCGGATCTTCGCCAACATGCCCGTCCGGATCTTCGAGACGCCGATCGCCGAGGCGCGAAAGCTCGGCGCGATGATGCTGTTCGGCGAGAAGTACGGCGACATCGTCCGCGTCGTCGACATCGACGGCTGGTCGGTCGAGCTCTGCGGCGGCACGCACGTCCGCTCAACGGCGGAGATCGGGCCGCTGGCGATCCTCAATGAGAGCTCCGTCGGCGCGGGCGCGCGCCGCATCGAGGCCGTCACCGCGGGCGAGGCGTTCGCGTATCTCCACGAGCGCGCGCGTGAGGCGGACGGGCTGCGCGAGGAGCTCGACCGCGTGCGCAAGGAGAAGCGCAAGCCGGAGGCGGCGAGCAGCGACGCGTTCGAGATCGTCGACACCGAGAGCGGCGTCCTCTTCGTCGAGGCGAAGGCGCTGAAGGGCGGGCAGCTGCGCGATCTCTCCGACCGGCTCCGCCAGCAGGAGAAGGCGGACGGCGCGTTCGTCGCCTCGGTCGACGACGGCCGCGCGTACCTCGTGATCAATCTCGACGACTCGCTCGTCGAGCGCGGGCTCGACGCGGTCGCGCTCGTGCGCGAGCTCGGGAAGCACATCGGCGGTGGCGGCGGCGGCAAGCCGACGCTCGCCGAGGCGGGCGGCAAGAACCCGGACGGCGTGCGCGACGCCCTCGCGGCGGGAAAGCAGGCGGTTGCGGCGGCGCTCGCGTGAAGGTGATGGCGCTCGACTTCGGCTCGGCGAGGACGGGCGTCGCGGTCTCCGATCCGACGGGGATCATCGCGCGGCCGTTGTGCGTCGTCGAGCGCGCGGGAACGGAGTCGGGGCTCGCGGAGCTGGCGCGGCTCGTGCGCCATGAAGATCCGGAGCAGGTCGTCGTCGGGCTGCCGCTGACGCTGCGCGGCGAGCGCGGCGAGCAGGCACTCGCGACGGAGCGGTTCGCGGACTCGCTGCGCGGCGTCGTCGACGTTCCGGTCGTGCTGTTCGACGAGCGGTTCACGACGGATCTCGCGCAGCAGACGCCGTCGGCGTCGTCGGAGGATGCACGTGCGGCGGCGCATCTCCTCTCGAGCTACCTCGTATGGTCGAGCGACGGCCCGGGGTGATGCCGCCGAAGCCGGGGCCGCCGCCGCCCCGGCCGGCGTCGAAGCGGCGCGTGCTCGTGCGGCGGCTGATCGTCGTTGTCGGCGCCGTCGTGCTCCTGATGGTGATCGGCACTGCGCTCGCCGTCGGGCTGATGCACCGAGGGTCCGGTTCTACAACGCCGTCGCCGACGGTTGTGGCGGTGAAGCCGTTCCGCGTCGTGTTCCCCGAGGGCTTCACGCGCGCCGACATGGCGCACCGCGTGCAGGTCGTCGCGGGGATCGCGCACGCGGAGCGCGGCGTGCGCCCGAAGCTGTCGCGGCGGACGTATCTCGCGGCGAGCGGGCCGCGGCGGATCCCCGGCTTCGGGCTGAAGCGGCGTCCGCTCGAGGGCTTCCTCTTTCCCGCGACGTACGACTTCCTCGCGCAGACCCCGTCACGGCAGCTCGTGCGCGCGCAGCTCCAGGCGTTCCAGCGGAACTGGCGCGGCGTCGACCTCTCGTACGCGCGGTCGAAGAACCTGACGCCGTACGACGTGCTGATCATCGCGTCGCTCGTCGAGAAGGAGGCGCTCGCGCCGGACGAGCGGCCGAAGATCGCGCGCGTGATCTACAACCGGCTGCACGCACACATGAACCTCGGGATCGACGCGACGACGCGCTACGGCCTCCACGTCCCGGGAACGAAGTCGCTGACGCAGTCGGAGCTGAACAGCGACAACCCGTACAACACGCGGAACCCGAACATCCGCGGCCTGCCGCCGACCCCGATCGCGAACCCCGGCCTCGCCTCGATGCAGGCCGCCGCGCATCCGGCGGCGGGCGACTGGCTCTACTTCGTCCGCAAGCCGGACCTGATCCATCACTTCTTCACGGCCGACTACAACGCGTTCCTCCGCTACGAAGCCGCGCACGGCTACACGCCGCACTGACATGACCGAGCTCACCCCCTCAACGAGACTCGTCGCGCTCCTCGGCCACCCGGTCGCGCACTCGCTCTCGCCGACGATGCAGAACGCCGCCTTCGCTGCGGCCGGGCTCGACTGGGCCTACGTCGCGCTCGACGTGCCGCCCGACGATCTCGCGACGGTCGTGCGCGGGCTCGCCGCCGCGGGCTTCGCCGGCGCGAACGTCACGATCCCGCACAAGCCGGCGGCCGCGCGGCTCTGCGACGAGGCGGACGGCGACGCCGTCAACACGCTCGTCTTCGCCGACGGGCGGATCGCCGGCTACAACACGGACAAGGAGATCGTCGCCGGGATCGACTCGAGCCGCGTGTGCCTGATCGGCGCCGGCGGCGCAGCGGCGACGCTGCTGCCCGGGCTGCGGGGCGAGGTGCGGCAGTTCTCGCGCCGCGGCGAATGGCCGCCCGACGCGACCGGCTGCGACCTCGTCGTGAACGCGACTCCGGTCCGCGACGAGCTGCTCGTCGAGCCGGTCGCCGGCCAGACGATCGTCGAGCTCGCGTACTCGCCCGACGGCGCCGAGACGGCACTCGTGGCCGCCGCGCGCGCCGCCGGCTGCACGGTCGTCGACGGCCGCGAGGCGCTCGTCCGCCAGGGTGCGGCGAGCTTCGAGCGCTGGACGGGAACGCCTGCGCCGGTCGCCGCGATGCGGGCAGCTTTAGGCTTAGACGCGTGACGCTCGAGCTGGCCACCGCGGGCGAGTCGCATGGGCCCGCGCTCGTGGCGATTCTCGCCGGCCTCCCTGCGGGGCTCGTCCTCGACAAGGAGGCGATCGACGCCGACCTCCGGCGCCGCCAGCAGGGCTACGGCCGCTCGCCGCGCCAGCAGATCGAGACGGACGAGGTCGAGGTGCTCGCGGGCCTCCGGCAGGGCCGCACGCTCGGCACGCCGCTCGCGCTCGTCGTCCGCAACAAGGACCACAAGAACTGGACGTACGGCATGAATCCGTGGCCGCCGGAGGGCGAGCCGTCCGGCAAGGGGACGAAGCCCGTGACGCTGCCGCGGCCGGGCCATGCGGATCTCGCGGGCGTGCAGAAGTACGACCTCGACGACGTGCGCAACGCGCTCGAGCGCGCGTCCGCGCGTCACACGGCAGTCCACGTCGCCGCCGGCGCGGTCGCGAAAGCGCTGCTCGCGGAGATCGGCGTCACCGTCGCCGGCGCGGCGCTCGCCGAAGCGGGCGCGGATCCTGCGGCCGTCGACGCGGCGCGCACCGACCGCGACACGCTCGGCGGGACCGTCGAGGTGCGCGCGACCGGTGTCCCGCCGGGACTCGGCTCGTACGCGCGCAAAGACGACCGGCTCGACGCGCGGCTCGCAGCGGCGCTGATGGGCATCCAGGCCGTGAAGGGCGTCGAGATCGGCGACGGCTTCGCGCTCGCGGGGCTCCGCGGCTCCGAGGCGCACGATGAGATCGCGCGCGACGACCGCGGGCTCCACCGCACGTCGAACCGCGCCGGCGGGATCGAGGGCGGCATGTCGAACGGCGAGCAGATCGTCGTCCGCGCCGCGATGAAGCCGCTGCCGACGCTGATGAAGCCGCTCGCGTCCGTCGACCTCGCGACGGGCGAGCCGGCGGAGGCGCTCGTCGAACGGAGCGACGTCTCCGCTGTCGAGGCGCTCGCCGTCGTCGCGGAGGCGGCCGTCGCGTGGGAGCTCGCGCGCGCGGCACGCGAGAAGTTCGGCGGCGACGCGATCGGCGACTTCGTCACCGCATGGCGCGCGTACGTCGATCGGATCGAGTGGACTCCCCGCTGACCAAGCACGTCGCGCTCGTCGGCTTCATGGGCGCGGGCAAGACGACCCTCGGCGAGGAAGCCGCGCGCGCGGCCGGGCGGCCGTTCCGCGATCTCGATCGCGAAATCGAGTTCGCACTGGAGACCTCGATCGCGAGCTACTTCGCAGAGCACGGCGAGGACGCGTTCCGCGTCCAGGAGGCCGCGCGGACGGTGAGCGCGTTGCGCGAGTCGGAGCCGTCGGTGCTCGCGCTCGGCGGCGGCGCGGTCACGCAGCCCGCGGTGCGTGAGGCGTTGCGCGAGCACGCGGTTACCGTCCTCCTCGACATCGACGCGGAGACGGCGTGGAAGCGCGTGCAGGACACGGACCGGCCGCTCGCGCAGGAACGCGCCGCGTTTCTCGCGCTCTACGACCAGCGTGCGCCGCTCTACCGCGAGGTCGCCGACGTCGTCGCACGCGACGCGCACGACGTCGTCCTCGCCGCCGCCGGGATCCGCGTCGAGCGCGGCGCGCTCAACCGCCTCGGCGAGCTCGTCCCCGGCGACGGACCGGTCGCGCTCGTCTCCGACCCGCGCGTCGCCGGCATCCACGGCGCCGACGCGCAGATGGCGCTCGGCGGCGCGGCTCGCCCAGATGCACGAGCTTCCGTCCGGCGAGGAGGCGAAGACGCTCACGGCGCTCGACCGGCTCTGGCAGGACCTGCGGCTCGACCGGCGGGGGACGATCGTTGCGCTCGGCGGCGGCTGCACGACCGATGCGGCCGGCTTCGCCGCAGCGACGTATCTCCGCGGCGTCCCGTGGGTGCCGGTGCCGTCGAGCCTCGTCGCGCAGGTCGACGCGGCGATCGGCGGCAAGACGGCGCTCGACCTGCCGCAGGGAAAGAACCTCGTCGGTGCGTTCCACTGGCCCGCGCTGACGCTGATCGATCCCGACCTTCTCGCGACGCTGCCCGAGGCGCAGCGCCGGGAGGGGATGAGCGAGGTCGTGAAGACCGGCCTGCTCGCGGGCGAGCCGCTCTGGGAGCTGCCGGACGACGAGCTCGTCCGCCGCTGCGCCGCGTTCAAGGCCGCCGTCTGCCTCCGCGACCCGCTCGACGCCGGCGAGCGCGCGATCCTCAACCTCGGCCACACCTTCGCGCACGCGCTGGAGGCGGCCGCGAGCTTCCAGCACGTCTCCCACGGCGACGCGGTCGGCCTCGGCCTGCTCGCGGCGCTCCGGCTCTCCGGCCGCGACACGGCGCCGGTGGAGGAGATCCTGCGACCCGGAGCCGGTCCGCGTCGACCGCGAGCGCGCCTGGGCGGCGATGCAGCGCGACAAGAAGAACGTCGGCGGCGAGCTGCGGCTCGTCCTCCTCGGCGACGACGGCCCGCGCTGGGACGTCGCGGTCCCGGCCGGCGACGTGCGCCGCGAACTCGACGCGCTGATCGCGGGATAGAGTCGCGGTCGGTGCGCATCCTCGTCCTCAACGGCGTCAACATGAACATCCTCGGCCGGCGCGATCCGGAGCAGTACGGCAGCTTCACGCTCACCGAGCTCGAGGGGAAGGTCTACGAATGGGCGCGCGAGCTCGAGCTGACGGTGCAGTGCCGGCAGACGAACGACGAGGGCGAGTTCATCCACTGGTGCCACGACGCGCACCAGACCGTGGACGGAATCGTGATCAACCCGGGCGCGTGGACGCACTACGCGCGGTCGATCCATGACGCGCTCGAGCCGCTGACGATCCCGATCGCCGAG
The DNA here is from genome assembly GCA_963718385.1 of uncultured Actinomycetes bacterium. Classification (GTDB taxonomy): domain Bacteria; phylum Actinomycetota; class Thermoleophilia; order Gaiellales; family Gaiellaceae; genus Palsa-739. The sequence goes on along the minus strand of CAVQZE010000003.1, from coordinate 262,687 downwards.
GTGCATCTCTCGAACGTCGACGAGCGCGAGGACTGGCGGCGCGTCTCCGTGATCGAAGATGTGGTCTCGACACGCTTCGTCGGGCACGGGCTCGACGGCTATCGAATGGCACTCGTCTATCTGAAGGAGCACGCGTGAACGCACGGATCGCCCGGCTGCGGGAGTCGCTCGAGGAGCCGCTCCTCGTCACGAACGGCAAGAACGTCGTCTACCTCGTCGGCTTCGAGAGCTCGAACGCGGCGCTGCTCGTCGACCCCGAACGCGTGCAGCTCTTCACCGACTTCCGCTACATCCAGGCGGCGCGCGCGGTCGAGGGCGTCGAGGTCGTGCAGACGAAGCGCGGCGTGATCGGCGAGCTCGCGAACCTCCTGAACGGGACGGTCGGCTTCGAGGCGGCGACGCTGGCGTTCGCGCAGGTCGAGACGCTGCGCGCGCGGCGGGCTGGACCTCGTCCCGCGCACGGGTCTCGTCGAGGCGCTGCGCGCGGTCAAGGACGACGGCGAGCTCGATTCGCTCCGCCGCGCCTGCAAGATCGCCGACCGGGTGTACGAGCGCCTGGCCGCCGAGGTGCAGTTCACCGGCCGGACCGAGCTCGACGTCGTCGTGGGACGTGACGCGGCTCTTCCACGAGGAGGGCGGCGAGGGCCTGGCGTTCGAGTCGATCGTCGGCTCCGGCCCGACGGGATCGCGCCCGCACGCGCACGCGGGCGACCGCGTGATCGGCAAGGGCGAGCTCGTCGTCGTCGACGCGGGCTGCACCGTCGACGGCTATGCGTCGGACTACACGCGGACGTTCGCGACGGGGCCGCTCGACGGCGAGGCGCAGGAGGCGTACGCGGTCGTCCTGGAGGCGCAGCGGGTCGCGCTCGAGACGATCCGTGCCGGCGTCGCGGCGATCGACGTCGACACCGCGGCGCGGCAGATCGTCGAGGCGAGCCCGTTCGCCGGCATGTTCGGCCACGGCCTGGGCCACGGCCTCGGTCTCGACGTCCACGAGGAGCCGCGGATGTCGACGGAGACGACCGACATCCTCGAGCCCGGAAACGTCGTCACCGTCGAGCCCGGCGTCTATGTCGAGGGCAAGTTCGGCGTCCGGATCGAGGACGACGTCGTCGTCACCGCGGACGGGATCGAGAACCTCACAGACCTCCGGAAAGACCTGATCGAGGTCGCGTAGCTATATTTCCGCGCCCATGGCGGACACGGTCGACACCAACAGCTTCAAGAACGGCATGCACATCGAGCTCGACGGCAAGGTGTGGCGCATCGTCGACTTCCAGCATGTGAAGCCGGGCAAGGGCGGCGCGTTCGTCCGGACGAAGCTGAAGAGCCTCGAGGCAGGCGCTGTCGTCGACCGCACATTCCGTGCCGGCGAGAAGTTCCCGCGCGTCCACACCGAGACGAAGAACGTCCAGTACCTCTACGACGACGGCTCCGACGTGCACTTCATGGACGCGGAGAGCTACGAGCAGTTCTCCGTCCCGCACTCCGAACTCGAGGACGAGCTGCCGTTCATGCAGCCGAACGCGACGGTGCAGGTGCTCGCCGTGAACGGCAAGCCGTCGAGCGTGCAGATGCCCTCGTCTGTCGAGCTTGAGGTCGTCGAGACGGAGCCCGGCGTGAAGGGCGACACGGTCTCGAACGTGACGAAGCCCGCGACGCTCGAGACGGGCGGCGTCGTCCAGGTGCCGCTGTTCGTGAACGTCGGCGACCGCGTGAAGGTCGACCCGCGCGAGAAGCGCTACATCTCGCGTGCGTAGCCTCGGCTCGGGACGCGCCGCAGCCGTTCGCCTCTTCGTTCTCGTCATCGTCGGCATCTCCATCGTCGCGACGATCGTCGGCGTGCTCTTCGCGGAGATCAACGGCGGCACGACCGTTACGCGGGCCGTCGCATACGCGTTCTGGTTCGCCGCCGCGTTCGTGCTCCTCGCGATGGCGTTCGCCGGGAGCCGCGTACTCGCCCGCCGCGGCGTCCCGCGCGTCGACGGGTGGGTCTTCGTCTCCGCGGCGGGGATCCTGACGGCGATCGGCGCCGTCGTGGACGCGCTCGGCGCGCCGGGGACCTAGGCCGCGCGGTAGCCGCGGTTCGCGGGCGAAAAGCCGGCGGGCGTGACGTCCTCGTAGCCGAGCGCCGCGAGCGTGCTGCGGACCTCCGGCTCCGTCGCCGAGCTCACCTCGACGACGAGGGCGGGTCGGCAGCGCTCCAGCAGCGCTCCGGCTCCCGCGAGCACCTCGAGCTCGGCGCCCTCGACGTCGATCTTCACGAAGCCGACCGCGGGCTCGCCGGCCGTGCGCCAGAGCGTGTCGAGACGAACCTGTGGGATCTGCCGCGTCGCACCGGCGCCGCGATACGCGACGAGCGGCTTGATCGACGAGAACGCGCGGTCGGCGGCGATGATCAGCTCGACCTCGCCGTCGGCCGGTCCCGCCGCCGCGGCGACGACCTCGACGTTGTCGAGGCTGTTTCGCTCGAGATTCCCACGCAGGCGCGGCACGTAGTCGCCGTCCGCCTCGACCGCGATCACCCGGCCGGCAGGCCCGACGCGTAAAGCCGCCGTCACCGCGTACACGCCGACGTTCGCGCCGACGTCGATCGCGACGCCGCCGGGCTCGAGCGACGCGCGAAGGAAGTCCAGCTCCGCAGGATCGAACGACGACCCGTGAAGGAGATAGTGCCGGCCGACCCACTCGTCGAACCGCAGCACGACGATCCCACCACCTGGAAGCTCGGCGTCGAACTCGCGGTACCGGACCGGGAGACGCGGCGCGACCTGCCGCACGACGACTCCTTTCCCGCGCGCAACGGGAAAGTGCACCACGTACTCCTTGGCCATCCAGGCCACGGGCCGTGCGACGACGCCGGGAACCTCCATCGCCGCCGATGCTACGCGGTCGTCACGGTAAGGTCCCGTCCGTGCCAGCGCTCGCCGACACGACCATTCGCCTGCTCGGACAGGAGCCGCTGGCCGGTCGGATGCCGACGGCCGACCAGCTGGAGCTCGCCGGGATCCTCGACAAGGCCGGCTTCGCGTACCTCGAGGTCTCGGGCGGCGGCTGCTTCGACGCGGCCGTCAAGCGCGGCGTCGAGAGCCCGTGGGAGCGGATTCGCGCGTTGAAGGCGCGGACGAAGACGCCGCTCGGGCTCGCGCTTCGCGGCCGGTTCCTCGTCGGCTCGCGGCCGGTCGACACGGACTTCGCGCGGCGGTTTGTCGCCTCGGCGGCCGAGAACGGGATCGACGTCTTCCGGCTCCACGATCCGCTGAACGACGTCTCGAACCTCCGCGAGGCCGCAAAGGCGATCGTCGATGCGGAGCGCGACTTCGAGGCGGGGCTCGTCTACAGCCCGGGCCGGACCGGCGAGATCGACACGCTGATCGAGCGCGCGCGGCAGCTGCCGGAACTCGGCGCCGTGCGGGTGCTCCTCCACGACCCGACGGGATCGCTCCAGCCGCATCGCGCGGAGGAGCTCGTCGGCGCGCTCGCCGAGGCGAGCGGGCTGCCGGTCGGGATCTACATGCAGGGCGCCGGCGGCACCGCGCTCGCCTCGACGCTCGCCGCCGCGCGCGCGGGAGTGGAGCTGATCGCGTGCACGATCTACCCGCTCGCGCTGTCGCTTCACCGCGTCTCCGGCGAGGCTCTCGCCGAGGCGCTGACGGGGATGGGGCTCGATCCGGGCGTCGACGTCGCGACGCTCTGGAAGGCATCCGACCTCGTCGACGAGCACATCGGCGACGAGCCGGTGGCGCCGCTGTCGCCGCGGATCGCCGTCCGGGCCGCGGAGCACGACGTTCCTGCGAGCCTCGTTGCGGGCGTTGATGCGACGCTGCGTGCGCAGGGCGCGGGCGACCGGCTCGAGGAGATCCTCGAGGAGCTCGACCAGATCCGCGCGGAGGCCGGCTGGCCGCCGCTCGCTGCGCCGATCGGCCAGGTGCTCGCGTCGCAGGCGCTGCTCAACGTGCTTTCCGCGAGCCGGTATCTGACGATCGTCGACGAGCTGCGCGCCCTTTTCTCCGGCCATTTCGGGACGCCGCCCGGACCCGTCGACCCGGTCGTACAGCGGGCTGTCGCATTGACCTCCGATCCCGAGACCGAAGAGAACGTCGCGCCGCCGCTGCACGAGCTCCGCGAGCAGGCGGAGGGCTTCGCCGCGAGCGAGGAGGAGCTCCTCCTGCTCGGCCTCTTCGGCGACGACGCGGAGCAGCTCCTGCTGGCGATTCGCGGCCGCGCGAGCCGCGACGACGACGGGCTCGGCTCGATCGAGCAGGCGCGGGCAGAGCGGGTCCGTGAGCTCGTACGGATCGTCGAGGAGTCCGGTGTCGGCGAGATCACCATCGAAGAGGATGGAATGCGGATCACGGTTCGCTCGACGGTCGAGCCGTCGGAAGGGTTCTCCTCCGACGCGCCGCTTGCGCTGCCGGAGCCGGCCGCGGCGCCGGTCGGCGCGACGCCGAACGGCTTCGTCCGCGTCGAGGCGCCGATGGTCGGCACGTTCTACCGCGCGCCCGCACCGGAGTCGCCGCCGTTCGTCGAGGAGGGCGACGTCGTCGCGCCGGGCCAGACGCTCTGCATCCTCGAGGCGATGAAGCTGATGAACGAGGTGAAGTCGGACCTCGAGGCGGTCGTCCGCCGAATCCATGTCGGGAACGCGGAGGCGGTGGAGTTCGGCCAGGTGCTGTTCGACCTCGAGCCGCTCACCGGCCGCCCGCTCGACGCCGTCTAGGCTGGCGGCGTGTTCGAACGCGTCCTCGTAGCGAACCGCGGCGAGATCGCCGTCCGGGTGATCCGTGCGCTGCACGAGCTCGGGATCGAGGCGGTCGCCGTCTATTCGACCGCCGACGCGGACGCGCTTCACGTCCGGCTCGCCGACCGCGCCGTCCGCATCGGCCCGCCGCCCGCGTCCGAGAGCTACCTCTCGATTCCCGCGATCGTCGCCGCTGCGAAGACGACCGAATGCGACGCCGTGCATCCCGGCTACGGGTTCCTGTCGGAGAACGACGACTTCGTCCACGCATGCGAGGAGCACGATCTCGTCTTCGTCGGCCCGCCCGCCGACGTGATGGCGCGCATGGGCGACAAGGCGCAGGCGAAGGAGGAGATGCGCGCCGCCGGCGTGCCGCTCGTTCCCGGCACCGAAGGGACTGCGTCGCTCGTCGAGGCGCGTGCCGCCGCGGAGGCGCTCGGTTTCCCCGTGCTGCTGAAGGCGGCTGCGGGCGGCGGCGGCCGCGGCATGCGGCTCGTCACGTCGCCGGCGGAGCTCGACGACGCATACGCGCGCGCGTCCGCCGAGGCGCAGGCGGCGTTCGCCGACGGGACGCTCTACGTCGAGAAGGCGATCGCGCCCGCGCGGCACGTCGAGATCCAGGTGCTCTGCGACTCGTTCGGCGGCGTGCTGACGTGCGGCGAGCGCGAATGCTCGATCCAGCGCCGGCACCAGAAGCTCGTCGAGGAGTCGCCGTCGCCGGCGCTCGACGCGTCGCTGCGTGAGGAGATGGAGGCGGCCGCCGAGCGCGCGTGCGTGCACATCGGCTACCGCAACGCGGGCACGTTCGAGTTCCTCGTCGGCCCGGACGGATCGTTCTCGTTCATCGAGCTGAACGCGCGGCTCCAGGTCGAGCATCCGGTGACGGAGGTCGTGACGGGGCTCGATCTCGTGCGCGAGCAGTTGCGCATCGCCGCCGGTGAGCGGCTCGCGCTGACGGGGCGCGCGCCGCGCTCGGGCCACGCGATCGAGATCCGGATCAACGCGGAGGACCCGTCGCGCGGTTTCGCGCCCGCGCCGGGAACGCTCTCGCGGTTCCGTCCGCCGCTCGGGCCGGGTGTCCGCGTCGACACCTTTGTCGAGGACGGCTCGGTCATCCCGCCGTACTACGACTCGCTGATCGCGAAGATGATCGTCCGCGACGACACGCGCGACGCGGCGATCGCGCGGGCGCTGCGCGCGCTCGGCGAGCTCGAAGTGGTCGGCGTGCCGACGACGCGCGAGGCGGCGCTCGAGATCATCGCGAGCGACGAGTTCCGGAGCGGCGAGTATTCGACGTCGTTCCTCGAGGAGGCGGGCGCGCGGCTGCCGGCGCTCGCGGGCGCATGAGCCTCGTTCTCGGAGACGACGCCGGCACGGTCACGGTGACCGACGCGGCGCTCAACCAGATCGTCCTCCAGGCGGCAGAGGCGGTCGACGGCGCGCGCGTGCGCAGGGCGAAGCGCCACCTCGAGATCGCCGTCGCGGACGGCCGCGCACGGGTGGAGCTCGAGCTCGCCGTCGCGTACGGGCGCGTGCTGCCGGACGTCGCGCGCGACGTGCAGCAACAGGTCGCCGATGCGCTGACGCAGATGTGCGGCGTCGAGATCGACGCGATCGACGTCTCCGTCGAGGAGCTCGACACGTGACCGAGATCAGCCGCCGCGAGGCCCGCCGCGCCGCAGTCTTCATGCTCTACCAGTGGGACGTCACCGAGACGCCGCTCGGCTCGCTCTACGAGGACGAGGTCGACGACTACACGCGGCGGCTCACGGACAGCGGTCGAGGCGCACGCGCCGGAGCTCGACGCGCGCATCACCGCAGCCTCCGACGAGTGGACGGCCGACCGGCTCGGAGCGGTCGAGCGGAACGTCCTCCGCGTCGCGATCGAGGAGCTGAACGAGGGGGAGATCCCGCTCGAAGTGATCCTCGACGAGGCGGTGACGCTCGCAAAGCGGTACGCATCCGACGACGCGGGCAGACTCGTCAACGGCATTCTCGGGAAGATCGTCAGAGAGGAGGCAGCGTGAGCACTAACGCGAGTGGAGACTCGCTGAGCAGGGCGGAGGAGCTGCTCGCGCGGCTGGAGGCGGCGCGGGGCGAGCTCGAGCAGCTGTCGGAGCAGCCGGACGCGTCGCCTGAGCGGGCGCTCGAGATCCTGAACGAGCTGTCGGAGCTGGCGAAGGCCGTCGAAGAGGAGCTCGAACGCGCCAAGCGCGCCGCGGAAGCCGATGCCGCACGCCCCTGACGAGCTGCGCGGGCTCGTCGAGGAGTACCTGGACGCGCTCGAGCTGTGGCCCGACCTGCACGGGCAGGCGGAGTCGGTGCGCTATTCGGTCGCGGTCGGCGGCAAGCGCGTCCGTCCCGTGATCTGTCTCGCGACGGCGGAGGCGGCGGGGGCGGAGGCGGAGGTCGCGCTGCCGGCGGCGTGCGCGGTCGAGCTCGTGCATACGTTCTCGCTCGTCCACGACGATCTGCCGGCGCTCGATGCGGACGAGGAGCGTCGCGGCCAGCCGTCGACGTGGAAGCGGTTCGGCGAGGCGACCGGGATCCTCGCGGGCGACGCGCTGCTCGCGGAGGCGTTCCGGCTTGTCGTGCGTCGTACGACACGCCGCACGCCGCGCGCGAGCTCGCGGAGGCGACGCTCGGGATGATCGGCGGCCAGTACCTCGACATCACCGGCTCGGCGCCGGACGAGGTGACGCTGCACAGGCTGAAGACCGGGTGTCTCTTCTCCGCGTCGGTCGGGTTGGCCCTGTGGGCCGCGTGGGTGCCGGAGCCGGAGCAGGCGCCGTGGCGCGCGTTCGGCGGCGAGCTCGGGCTGCTGTTCCAGATCGTCGACGACATCCTCGACGGCGACGGCTATGTCGTGACGCACGGCGTCGACGGCGCGCGCGTCCTCGCGGACGAGGCGGCCGACCGTGCGCGCGCGGCTCTCGAGGCGGTCGACGCGGACACGTCGGTCCTGCGCGGGATCGTCGACGATCTCGCCGTCCGCACCGCCTGAGCCGCGCCGGCAGATATGCCTTCGCGAGCCATGGCGGTTCTCTTAACAGTGACTGTCACCGTTAACAGCTCCGCCCCGCCTGCGACCATCCGACGGTGACGAAGAAACGTCTCGACGTCCTCCTCGTCGAGCGCGGGCTCGCGGAGTCGCGCGCGCAGGCGCAGGCGCTCGTGATGGCCGGGCTCGTGCCCGGCTACGACAAGCCCGGCCAGCAGGTCGACGACGCCGCGGAGCTCACGGTGGAGCGCGGCCCCGCGTACGTCTCGCGCGGCGGCGAGAAGCTCGCGCACGCGCTCGACGCCCTCGCCGTCGACCCGACGGGGCTCGACTGCCTCGACGTCGGCGCGTCGACCGGCGGCTTCACCGACGTCCTGCTCGCGCGCGGTGCCGCCCGCGTGATCGCGCTCGACGTCGGCTACGGCCAGCTGCATCCGATGCTGCGCGGCGACGCGCGCGTCACCGTGCTCGAGCGGACGAACGCGCGCGCCGTGACGGAGCTGCCGTTCCCGCCGCAGCTCGTCGTCTGCGACGTGTCATTCATCTCCGTGCGCACGGCGCTCCCGCCGGTGCTGCGCCTCGCCGCGCCCGCGTGGCAGGCGGTCGTGCTCGTGAAGCCGCAGTTCGAGGCCGGCCGCGCCGACGTGGGGAAGGGCGGCGTCGTCCGCGACGACGCCGTGCGCCGCCGCGTCGTCCGCGAGGTCGCCGAGGCGGCGCTCGACTGGGGAGCCGCCGTCGCGGGCGTCGTAGACTCCGGTCTCCCCGGGCCGAAGGGCAACCGGGAGCTCTTCCTCCATCTGACGCAGACGGACAGACCGACGCTTCCCGATGACCTCGACGAACGAATCGACGCAGCAGTTGCCGCCGGCGGTTAAGACCGCAGCGGTCGTCGCGCACGGACGCGTCGACGTCCACGAGGCGGTTGCGCGCGTGCGCGCCGTCGGCGAGCAGGCCGGCGTCACGATCCTCGACGACGAGGCGGACCCGCGCGACGCCGACCTCGCGGTCGCGCTCGGCGGCGACGGGACGATCCTCCGGACGCTCGGCCGCCTGCTCGGCAGCGAGGTGCCGGTGATCGGCGTCAACTTCGGCCGCGTCGGCTTCCTCGCGTCGATCGAACCGGACAATCTCGAGCGCGATCTCGTGCGCGTGTTCGGCGGCGAGTACCTCGTCGTCGAGCTGCCGGCGCTCGAGGTGCAGCTGAACGGCGAGACCCACGCTCGCGGTGAACGACGTCGTCGCGACGAGCGCGACGCTCGGCCGGATGGTCGAGCTCGCAGTGGGCGGTCGGCGGCGAGGATCTCGGGACGATCCCGTGCGACGGAATGATCTGCGCGACACCGTCGGGCTCGACCGCGTACAACCTCTCGAACGGCGGGCCGGTGCTCGTCCGCGGGCTCGACGCGATGGCGGTGACGTTCATCGCGCCGCACTCGCTGCATGCGCGGCCGCTCGTCGTGCCGCGCGGACCGGACCTGACGCTCGTGAACCGAACACCGGACGTTGCGGTCGCCGTCCTCGCCGACGGCCACCGCATCGCCGACGTGACCCAGGGCGGCGAGGTCTCCGTGCGCCTCTCGCCGCAGCGGAGCCTGCTCGCCACGCTGCCGGAGACGACGTTCTTCGGCCGCTATCGCGAGACGTTCACGTCGCATCCATAGAGCCCTAACAACTCGTCCCTACATTCGGGGTGATGACGACGAAGGTCGTTGCCGTCGCGATCGGTGCGCTTGTCGTGGCCGCGTGCGCATCAGCGGCACCGCGCGGATCGCAGGGTGTCATCGTGTTCTCCGCCGACCGCGCACCGCTCGCCTACGGCGAGATCTACCGGGTCGGCACCGACGGCGCGCGCGTCGATCTGAGCAACAGCCCCGCGGCCGACGTCGATCCGGTGCTGTCGCCGGACGGGTCGCTTGTCGCGTTCGGCAGCAATCGTGGCGGCCGCGCCGCGCTCTACGTCGTTCGCAGCGACGGCACCGGCCTCCGGCGCATCTCGCCGCTGTTCGGCCACGGCACCGAAGCACAGGGCGTCGGCGCGCAGATCGCGTGGACGCGTGACGGCAAGCGTCTCGCCGCAGACCTGACCGGCTACGGCGGGATGAGTGTCCTGTGGATCGGCGACCTCGCCGGCCACGGGCGGGTCGTGGGCCACACTCAGCTGCAGGCGCCGACGTGGTCGCCCGACGGAACGGAGCTCGCGTACCAGCCGCTCGGGTCGACCGGCGGCGCGGAGGTCGACGTCGTCTCGCCGGCAGGGAAGCTGCTCTGGTCGGTGCGCGGTGACTTCGACACGCCGTCGTTCGGCTGGAATCCCGCGGGCCACCTCGCCGTCGGGTACGACAAGACGACCTCGGTGTACGACGCACGCGGGCGAAGGCTCGACGGCTTTCGGGGAACCGATCCCGCCTGGTCGCCGGACGGCGCGCAGCTCGCGAGCGTCGACGGCAAGCGGCTCCAGGTGCGGCGCGCAAGCGGCGGGCCTCCGGTCGTCGACGTGACGCTCCCGCCGACGTCTCCGGCGTCGTCGTACGGACCGATCGAATGGCTCGGCAACGGGCGGCTTCGCGTCACGGACGGCGACGGCTTCGCCGGCGTCGACGTCGTGCACGACCGGCCGCTCGCGCTCCCGCCGCGGTACGCGACGTTCTCGTACCCGGCGGTCGCATCGTCCGACGGGAACGAGATCGCGGTCGGGATCCCGATCCCGGCACAGGAGTCCGAGACGCTCAACGTCGCGACCTTCGCCGGCGCCACCGGTCCGGCGCTCGCCACCGGAGCGCCGTGTACCGAGCAGCCGTGGTTCCAGTCGCCGCAGTTCACACCGTCAGGGAAGGCGCTGGTCTACGAGACGGGCTGCGCCGAGCCGTCCGCCGACCTCTACGCCGTCGGCGGCACCGGCACCGGGCTCCGCCGGCTCACGAACACGCCCGTCGACGAGACGCAGCCGGCGTGGTCGTTCGACACGACGCGAATCGCATATGTCGTGCAGCCGGTTGCGAACAAGTGCGACGGCTGTCCCGACGCGATCTGGACGATGAACGTCGACACCTCCGGGCAACACGCGGTGACGACCGAGACCGACGGGCACTGGGACGTCCACCCGACGTGGTCGCCGGACAACGAGACCATCCTCTTCTCGCACGAGACCATCTCCTCGACGCGGCTCTGGACGGTGCCGTCCGCGGGCGGGGCGACAAGCGTGTTCCCCGGTAAAGGCAGCTACCCGAGCTGGGGCCCGTCGCGGATCGCGGTCATCCGGCCCGACGTCGCACCGACGCTGATCCAGACCGAGCTACCGAACGGCTCCGGCGTGGCGACGGTCGCGCGCGACAGCGGCGCGCTCCTCGGCGCGGTCGCGTGGTCGGGCAACGGCGGCCTCGCGTACCTCCGGACCGACAACACCGGTCGCCTGGAGCTCGTCGTCGCCGGCCACGCGCCGGTACGGCTCGGCGGGCTCCAGTCGCCGCCGCGCGGCAGCGGTCTCGCGTGGTCGCCTGCCACCGCCAACCGGCTCGCCTTCGAGGGCATGGATGCTGAAGGCGTCTCCGACGTGTGGACGGTGAACGCCGACGGCACGCACCTGACGCGCGTGACGCACGGCCTCGGCGCCCAGGACGGGCTGGCATGGGCACAGTGACCGTTCCGGCCAATGGGCGGCGTCGGCCCTCGGGGTTACCATCGGCAGGGTGCTGCGACGCCTGCGCATCGAGAACCTGGTCCTCATCCGGGAGGCCGAGCTCGAGTTCGCCCCCGGGCTGAACGCGATCACCGGCGAGACCGGCGCGGGGAAGACGATCCTCGCGCAGGCGGTCGGGCTGCTGCTCGGCGCGAAGGGCGACGACTCGTTCGTCGGCCCGGCGGCGACCGAGGCGTACGTCGAGGCCGAGCTCGACCTGCTCGCGGACGACGCGGAGGAGCTCGAGGCGCTGCGCGAGCTGCGGCCCGAGGACGAGGACGCGCTCGTTCTCTCGCGCCGCGTCTTCGGCGACGGGCGCACGCGCGCGTACGCGTGGGGACGCGCGGCTGCGCGGGAGGACATCGCGGCGGCAGTCGAGCGCGTGGTCGCAATGTCGGGGCAGTTCGAGCAGCGGCGGCTTGCGCGGCCGTCGTACCAGCTCGAGGTGCTCGACAGGTTCTGCGGCGAGGAGCAGCTGCGGCGCCGCGCCGACGCGGGCACCGCCTGGCGAGAGCTGCTTGCGGCGCGACGGCGGCACGCGGAGCTGACGGAGAACGCAGCGCTCGCGGAGGCGCGGCTCGCGGAGCTCCGCGCGCTCGTCGAGGACACCGCGGGAATGGAACCGGGCGACGAGGAACGTCTGCGCGCGGAGCGCGAACGGCTGCGCCACGTCTCGGAGCTCGCCGAGGGCGCGGCGGCCGCCGCGGCTGCACTCGCGCCCGACGAGGGCGACGGCGCGTCCGGGCTCGTCGCAATCGCCGAGCGCGCGATCGCGCCGCTCGAACGGCTCGCGCCGGAGCTCGCGCGCGCGGGCGACGAATTGCGCGACGCCGAGCTGCGCCTGCGCGAAGTCGCGTCCGAGCTGCACGCGTTCCTCGCGTCGCTCGAGGCGGAGCCGGGCCGGCTGGAGCAGCTCGAGGCGGAGCTCGACCGGATCGCCGAGGCGCGGCGGCGTTTCCGCTGCACGACGACCGACGAGCTGCTCGCGCGGGCCGTGGAGGCGCGCGCCGAGCTCGCCGCGCTCGACGGCGGTGCCGATCCCGCAGCGGCGGCCGCGCAGGCGCTCGCCGACGCGGAGGCTCGCGTCGACGCGCTCGCGACCGAGCTCCGCGCGGAGCGGAATGCGGCAGCGCCGGCGTTCGCCGACGCGGTCGCGTCCGAGCTGCACGACGTCGGCATGGGGGAGGGCGAGTTCCTCGCGGAGCTGCGCGAACGCGAACCGGGCGCGACGGGCGCGGACGAAGCGGTGTTCCTCGTGCGACCCAACGCGGGCCTGCCGTTCGCGCCGGTGGCCGAGACCGCGTCCGGCGGCGAGCTGTCGCGGATCGCGCTCGCGATCGCCGCGGTCGCCGGCGGCGAGACGCTCGTCTTCGACGAGATCGACGCGGGGATCGGCGGAGAGACCGCGAACGCCGTCGGCCGCGTCCTGCGGCGGCTGGCAGAGCGCGCGCAGGTGATCACGATCACGCACCTGCCGCAGATCGCCGCGCTCGCCGACCGCCACTTCCGCGTCGAGAAAGTTCCGGGCGACCCGACGCACACGCGGATCGAGCAGCTCGGGGACGACGACCGCCGGGCCGAGCTCGAGCGGATGCTCGGCGGGCAGGAGTTCCTCGCGACGGTGCGGTGATGGCGCACGCCGCGGTGGCACAACGCGAGCTGCTCGCGCCCCGTGACGACGTCTGGGCGTTCGTGTCCGCCGCCGACCGGCTCCCCGACTGGTGGCCGGGCATCGTCGGTACCCAGGACATGGGCGCGACGTGGACGATCGAGGGCGACGAGCGCCCCGGCCTCGGCTCGTACGCCGGCGGGAGCGCGCCCGGCCCCGAGGGACGCAGCGAGACGGTCGCCGTCGAGAGGCACGCGCCCGGCTTCCTCCGCCTGTCATTCCGGCAGACCGGGTACGAGCTCGAGCTCTCGCTCGAGGCGACAGCGCCGAATCGCACGATGGCCATCCTCAGGCTCGCCAACGAGACGGCGCATCACTCGCTCTTCGGGCGGCTCGGCGAGGCGGCGGAGGAGGTTGTCCTCTCCGGGGGCGGGTCGCATCAGGCGCTCGCCGAGTCGCTGCTGGAGCACATCTACGAGCTCTGCCAGACGGGCGCGGACGCCTGATGCCGACGTACGCCGCGAAGCGCGTCCTCCTCGCGCCCGTCGAGGACGTGTGGTCGTTCCTCGCCGAGCCGTATCACCTCGCAGACTGGTGGCCCGGGATCTCCGGCGTCGAGCCTGACCGCCGCGGCCTCGCGCCCGGCGCCCGCTGGAAGGTGATTGGGCCGAGCACGCCGAGCTTCTTCCGCAAGCCGCAGGCGACCGGGATGCTCCTCGTCCTCGAGGTCGTTCCGATGCAGCGGTTCGCGTTTCAACTCACCGGCGACCGGATCGACGCGGAGCTCGACCTGCGCCCGGTCGAGAGCGACCACACCGAGGTGACGCTGACGGTGGAAGTGCCGCCGCTGATCGGCGCGCGGCGCTCGTTCCCGCACAAGGCGCTGGCCCGGCTCCACGCCCTCGTGCAGACCGCCGGAGAACTTTGACCCACGCCGACCTCCAGCGCTGCTACCGTGAAATCCCGTGAGCGCACGGGCCCCGAAGTACGTCTTCGTCACCGGGGGAGTGGTTTCGGCGCTCGGGAAGGGAATCGTCGCCGCGTCGCTCGGGCGACTGTTGAAGGCGCGCGGCCTTCGGGTCCAGCTTCAGAAGTTCGACCCGTACCTCAACGTCGACCCGGGAACGATGAGCCCGTTCCAGCACGGCGAGGTCTTCGTCACCGAGGACGGCGCCGAGACCGATCTCGACATCGGCCACTACGAGCGCTTCGTCGACGAGAACTTCCTGCGCAACGCGAGCCACAGCGCCGGCGCGGTGTGGGAGACGGTTCTCCGCAAGGAGCGGAAGGGCGACTTCCTCGGCGCGACGGTGCAGGTGATCCCGCACATCACGAACGAGATCAAGTCGCGGATCCGGCGCGCGGCCGAGTCGGGGCCGACCGACGTCGTCATCTCCGAGATCGGCGGCACCGTCGGCGACATCGAGTCGCTGCCGTTCCTCGAGGCGATCCGGCAGTTCCGGCGCGAGGTCGGCCAGGAGAACGTCGCGTACCTCCACGTCACGCTCGTCCCGTTCATCGAGGCGGCCGGCGAGCTGAAGACGAAGCCGACTCAGCACTCCGTCAACGAGTTGCGGCGCATCGGTATTCATCCGGACATCATCGTCTGCCGTTCGCACGAGGAGCTCTCGCGCGACATCCGCGACAAGATCGCGCTCTTCGCCGACGTCGATCCGGGCGCGGTCGTCGCGAGCCCCGACGTCCATGACGTGTATCTCGTTCCGTCGGTGCTGAAGGAGGAAGGGCTCGACCGGCTCGTGTGCGAGCGGCTCGGGATCGACGCGCCGGAGGCCGAGCTCGGCGAGTGGGCCGACTTGATGCGACGGATCGAGGAGCGGCGCGAGATGGTCGAGATCGCGCTCGTCGGCAAGTACGTGAAGCTGCAGGACGCGTATCTCTCCGTGCACGAGGCGCTGAAGCACGCGGGGCTGCAAAACGGTTCGGCGGTGCGCGTGCGCTGGCTCGACGCCGAGAACATGTCGTACGAGGAAGCCGCGGACATCCTGGAGGAGGTCGACGGCGTTCTCGTCCCGGGCGGCTTCGGTTCGCGCGGCTGGGAGGGCAAGATCCTCGCGTGCCAGATCGCGCGCGAGCGGCGGATCCCGTATCTCGGCATCTGCCTCGGCATGCACGTCGCCGTGTCGGAGTTCGCGCGGCACGTCGTCGGGCTCGAGGGCGCCAATTCGACGGAGATGGATCCGGAGACGCCGTACGCGGTGATCGACCTGCTGCCCGAGCAGAAGGGCGTCGAGGATCTCGGCGGCACGATGCGGCTCGGCGCGCAGGCGGTCGAGGTCGTGGAGGGAACGCGTGCACGGGAGCTCTATGGCGAAGCGGTGATCTTCGAGCGGCACCGGCACCGCTACGAGGTGAACAACCTCTACCGCGACCAGCTCATCGACGCAGGGCTCGTCGTCTCCGGCACCTTCGAGGAAGGCCGGCTGGTGGAGATCGTCGAGCTGCCCGATCATCCGTGGTTCGTCGCGAGCCAGTTCCATCCGGAGTTCAAGTCGCGGCCGACGCGGCCGGCGCCGCTGTTCCTCGGTTTCGTCGCCGCCGCGCTTGTGCGCGCCCGCGAGCGGACGCGCGCGGCTGTTCCCGCCGGCTGAGCGTGGCCGAGCACAGCGAGATCGTCCGGTTCTTCCTCGAGCTGGCTGCGTTGAGGAGCCCGCCCGGCGAGGAGCGCGAGGTCGCCGACGCGGTGCTGCGCTACCTGCGCGGGCTCGGGCTCGAGCCGGACGAGGACGACGCCGGCGCGCAAATCGGCTCGACGATGGGCAACGTCTACGCGCGGCTCGAGCCGACGGCGGAAGGGACGCCGTTGTTCCTGTGCGCGCACCTCGACACGGTGCCGCCCGACGGTGAGCTCCGTCCCGTGATCGAGGACGGGGTCGTGCGAAACGCAGGCGGCACGATCCTCGGCGCCGACAACAAGGCTGCGGTCGTCGCGATGCTCGAGGCGGTGCGGCGTGTGCTCGCCGAGAACCGGCCGCACGCGGGGATCGAGCTCCTGTTCACACCGATGGAGGAGGTCGGGCTGATCGGCGCGGCGGCGTTCGACGCGTCGCGGCTGCATGCAAAGCTCGGGTATGTGTATGACCAGGCGGCGCCGATCGGCGAGGTGATCCTCGCGGCGCCGTGGTCGCAGGCGATGGAGGTGCGCTTCCACGGCCGCGCCGCGCACTCCGGCATGTTCCCGGAGGAGGGGCGTTCGGCGATCGCGGCTGCGGCGAAGGCGATCGCGGATCTTCGGCTCGGCCGCATCGACGAGGAGACGACGGCGAACGTCGGCCTGATCTCGGGCGGAACCGGCGGCAACATCATCCC
Organism: uncultured Actinomycetes bacterium; assembly: GCA_963718385.1. GTDB lineage: Bacteria > Actinomycetota > Thermoleophilia > Gaiellales > Gaiellaceae > Palsa-739. The sequence goes on along the minus strand of CAVQZE010000003.1, from coordinate 246,333 downwards.
GGAGTGGTGCACGTTCCAGGCCGAGGCGCGCTGCCTCGACGAGCAGAAGCTCGGCCTGCTCGTCCAGGAGATGCTCGACGCGTTCTCGTTCGCCGCAACGGCGGCCGACTGCGAGGTCGAGACGACGCTGCGGAAGCACTACAAGGGCTATCGCTTCAAGCGCGACGACGACGTCGTGCGACTCGCCGCGGACGCGCTGACGCGGTGCGGCTACGAGCCGACGTACGCGAACTCCGGCGGCGCGGCGGACGCCAACGTCTTCAACAACAGCGGCCTCCGCTGCGTGAACCTCGCAAACGGGATGACGGACATCCACACACCGGACGAGCGGATCACCGTTGCCGATCTCGACGCGATGGTCGACGTGACACTGGCACTCGTGGACGTCGCCCGCGCGGCTTAGGCCGGGCGGGCCATGTCCACACCCCCACCCAAGGGTGGGGTCCTAGCCCTTCCTCCCTCGGGATCGACGATACCGGGCAAACGGTCACCGGTCAGTGGCGGTTCTGCAACGAATGCGTGCCGATTGCCCGACGCGGTATGGTTGCCGCGCTTTGCGCATCGGGGTCGCCAAGGAGATCAAGACTGACGAATACCGGGTTGCGCTGACGCCGGCGGGCGCGCGCGAGCTCGTCCTCCGAGGACACGAGGTGATCGTCGAGACGACGGCGGGCGACGGGAGTTCGTTCACGGACGCTGAGTACGAACGTGCCGGCGCGTCGCTCGTCTCCGTCGACGACGTGTGGGGAACGTCGGAGCTCCTGCTGAAAGTGAAGGAGCCGATTGCGACGGAGTATCCGCGGCTCCGCGAAGGGCTTGTGCTCTTCACGTATCTGCACATTGCCGCCGACGAGCCGCTGACCCGCGCGCTCGTCGACAGCGGGATCGCTGCCGTCGCGTACGAGACCGTCGAGACCGACGACCGTCGCCTACCGCTCCTTGCTCCGATGAGCGAGATCGCCGGCCGGCTCGCCTCGCAGGCAGGCGCGTACTTCCTCGAGAAGCCGCTCGGTGGGCGTGGGCTGCTCCTCGGAGGCGTCCCCGGCGTCGCTCCGGGCCGCGTTGCGGTGATCGGCGGCGGGATCGTCGGCTACAACGCGGCGATCATCGCGCTCGGGCTCGGCGCGCAGGTCACGATCCTCGAGCGGTCGATCGACCGGATGCGCTACCTCGACGACATCCTCTCCGGTCGCGTCAGCCTCGTCATGTCGTCGAGCCTCCAGATCGAGGAGTCCGTCGCCGAGGCCGATCTCGTGATCGGCGCCGTGCTGATTCCCGGTGCGCGCGCGCCGAAGCTCGTCACGCGTCCGATGCTGAGCGAGATGAAGCGCGGCGCCGTCATCGTCGACGTGGCGATCGACCAGGGCGGTTGCTTCGAGACCTCCCATCCGACGACGCACTCCGATCCCGTCTACGAGGTCGACGGCGTGACGCACTACTGCGTGGCGAACATGCCCGGCGGCGTGCCGATCACGTCGACGAAGGCGCTGACGAACGCGACGCTCCCGTACGTCGAGGCGATCGCCGGGCACGGTCTGGCGGCGGCTGTCGCCGACGACCCTGCGCTGGCACGCGGCGTCAACGTCGTCGCCGGCACGATCACGTACGAGGCTGTCGCCGAGGCGCACGGACTCCCGTACACGCCCCTTGAGGACGTGCTGCCGGCGCGCCGTCTAGGGGCCGGTCAGGGCTTCGGCGCGGCGGCGGGCTTCTTGCCCGGCGAGAGCCGCACCACGAGCCACGTGATGCCCGCCGCGGTGGCGATCACCGTGACGATGAAGATGGCGAAGCCGATTAGACCGAGGACGTTCAGCAGCACAGACCTAGAATAGCCGCATGGCCCGCGCATGCGTCATCGTGCTCGACGCCGTCGGCGCCGGGGAGCTTCCGGACGCCGACCGTTACGGCGACGAGGGTTCCGACACGCTCGGCAACGTCGCCAAGGCGGTCGGCGGTCTCGACCTGCCGAGCATGGAGGCGCTCGGGCTCGGAAACGTCGAGCCGCTCGAGGGCTGCCGGCCCGAGCCGGGCGCGCCCGCCGTCGCGGGGCGGCTCGTCCCGCGGTCGAAGGGCAAGGACACGACGACCGGCCACTGGGAGCTGATGGGCGTCGTCACGGCGACGGCGTTCCCGACGTATCCGCACGGATTCCCGCACGACGTGATCGACCCGTTCATGCACAAGACGGGACGCGGCGTGATCGGCAACCGTCCTGCGTCGGGGACGGAGATCATCCAGGAGCTCGGCGAAGAGCATCAGGCGAGCGGGAAGTGGATCGTCTACACGTCGGCGGACTCGGTCTTCCAGATCGCCGCGCACGAAGAGACGGTGCCGCTCGACGAGTTGTACGAAGGGTGCCGCGCCGCGCGCGAGATCCTGACGGGGAAGCACGCCGTCGCGCGCGTCATCGCGCGGCCGTTCGTGGGCGAGCCCGGGAACTACGTCCGGACGCCGAACCGTCACGACTACTCGCTCGAGCCGCGGCGGCCGAACTATCTCTCGCTGATGCGCGACTCCGGCGCGAAGGTCTACGGAGTCGGGAAGATCGGCGACATCTTCGCGGGCTGCGACATCGACGAGTCCTATCCGACGAAGTCGAACATCGACGGGATCCAGCAGACCGAGAAGTTGCTGCGCGAGCTCGACGAGGGCTTCGTCTTCGTGAACCTCGTCGAGACCGACAGCCTCTGGGGGCACCGGAATGATCCGGTGAACTTCCATCGCTGTCTCCAGGACTTCGATCGCCGGCTGCCGGATCTTCTCGACGCGCTGCGGCCGGGCGACCTGCTGATCGTCACGTCCGATCACGGTTGCGACCCGACCACGCCGTCGACCGACCACTCGCGCGAGCACGCGATGCTGCTCGCGTACGTCGAGGGCAGGAACGCGGCCGGGCACATTCACGAGGGCGAGTTCGCCGACGTCGGCGCGACCGTCAACGCGTGGCTGAAAGGGAAGTCGCCGTCGCGCGGCGTGCCGGGTACGCCGATCCTGATGCCATGAGGCTGGACAACCCGCTCCTCGTCCGGTGGGAGTTCGCGAGCGAGGAGCGCCTCAACAAGCGCAACGCCATCTTCCGCTCGCTCGCGGAGGGAGAGAATCCCGACGAGGCGGCGGTCGCGGCCGTGCTCGAGGCGAACCCGCGGCGCATCCTCGACATCGGCTGTGGGCCGGGCAATCTGACGGTGCAGTTCCTGCGGGACGCGGACCGAGCTGCGGGCGATCGACATCTCGCCGCGGATGGTCGAGCTCACGCGCGGCCGAGGGGTCGACGCTCAGATCGCCGACGTCGAGAGCATCCCGTTCGCCGAGGGCGAGTTCGACTGCGTGTTCGCCGGCTGGGTGCTCTATCACGCGCCGAACCTCGACCAGGCGATTGCCGAGTGCGCCCGCGTGCTCGCTCCCGGCGGCCGCCTCGTCGCGTCGACGATCGCGGAGGACAACCTGTCGGAGGTCTGGGATCTGTTCGAGGACGGCGAGCGGCAGGTTCCCGTGAGCTTCAACCGCGTGAACGGCGCCGAATTGCTGCACCGCAAGTTCGTGAACGTCGAGCAGCGCGACATCGACTCGACGCTGCTCTTTCCCGATGTCGAGACGATCAGGACGTTCGTTGCGTCGACGATCGACCGCGCTCACCTCGCGCCGAGCATGCCGCGCCGTCCCGGTGCCGTTCCGCGCCACCTCGCGCCACACCGTCTTCGTCGCGGAGAAGGCCGGCCTGACGACCGCACCCGCCGAGTTGATCCAGCGGAAGCGCGACGGCGGCGAGCTCGCGCCCGAGGAGCTCACCGAGCTCGTGCTCGCGTATGCACGCGGTGAGGTTCCGGATTACCAGCTCGCAGCGTTCTGCATGGCCGTCTACTTCCGTGGGCTTTCGACGACGGAGACGTTCGCGCTGACCGACGCGATGGTGCGCAGCGGCGAGACGATCGACCTCGGCGTTCGTCTCGGTCGCCGCGTGGTCGACAAGCACTCGACCGGCGGCGTGGGGGACAAGACCTCACTTGCGGTCGGTCCCGTCGTGGCCGCGTGCGGCGTTCCGTTCGGGAAGATGAGCGGGCGCGGTCTGGGCCATACCGGTGGGACACTCGACAAGCTCGAGGCGATTCCCGGGTTCCGCGTCGAGCTGACGACGGACGAGTTCGTCGAGCAGGTCCGCGAAATCGGACTCGCGATCGTCGGGCAGAGCGCGAATCTCGTTCCGGCTGACAAGAAGCTCTACGCGCTGCGGGACGTCACGGCGACGGTGGACAACGTCTCGCTGATCGCTGCGAGCATCATGTCGAAGAAGATCGCCGCCGGCGCCGACGCGATCGTGCTCGACGTGAAGGTCGGTGACGGCGCGTTCATGAAGTCGCTCTCGGACGCGCGGGTCCTCGGCGAGGCGATGATCGCGCTCGGAGAGCGCGCGGGACGCCGGGTCGTCTGTGTGCTCACGGACATGGACCAACCGCTCGGGTGCGCTGTCGGGAACGCGCTCGAGGTGCGCGAGGCCGTCGCCACGCTGCGCGGCGAGGGCCCCGCGGACTTCACCGAGCTCGTCGTCGATGCGTCGGCGCACCTGCTCGCGCTGTCGGATCTCGCCGTCGACCACGCCGAGGCGCGGCGGCTCGCCGAGAACGCGCTCGCCGACGGCTCGGCGACCGCCGCGTACGAGCGGTGGATCCGCGCGCAGGGCGGCGACCCGGCCGAGGCCGCACTGCCGGTCGCACCGGTCGTCCGCGAGGTCGCCGCACCGCGCGCGGGCTACGTCTCGCGCCTCGCGGCGCTCCCCGTCGGGCTCGCGGCACTCCGCCTCGGCGCCGGCCGTCGCGGCAAGGACGACCCCGTCGACCACGCCGTCGGCATCGTGTGCCATGCGAAGCGCGGCGACGCTGTCGACGCAGGCGGGCCGCTCGCCGAGGTGCACGCACGTGACGACGCGTCGGCAGACACAGCAGCAGCCGAGGTCCTCGCGGCGTACGAGCTCGCCGACGAGCCGCCGCTCCCGCGGCCGATCGTGCTCGACACGCTCGCGTAGGCTGGGCGAGTGCCGGAGCTACCCGAGGTCGAGACCGTTCGCAGAGGACTCGAGCCGGTACTCGTCGGGCACACGTTCGAGCACGTCGAGATCCACGATGCGAGGCTCGTTCGTCCGTACGACCCCGTCGAGGTGGCGGCGGAGCTGTCGGGCGAACGCGTCGCGTCGGTCGGCCGTCGCGGCAAGTATCTGATTGTCGGATTCGAAACTGGTCGCGTTCTCCTGATTCACCTCCGGATGACGGGGAGCCTGAGACACGGCAGGCGCGGGAGCCTCGGAGCCGACTCGCACCGGCGTGCTGTTGTCAGATTAGAGAACGGATCGGACGTTGCGTACCGCGACGTCCGCCGCTTCGGCACGTGGCTCCTGCTCGAGCCGGGCGAGCTCGACCCGTACCTCGACGCGCGCGTCGGTCCCGAGCCGCTCGAAGCGCGCTTCACCGCCGCACGGCTCGGCGAGCGGCTCGCCAAACGGCGCGCGCCTCTCAAGGCGGCGCTCCTCGACCAGCGCACCGTCGCCGGCCTTGGGAACATCTACGTCGACGAGGCGCTGTGGCGCGCGCGCATCCACCCGCTCCGTCCCGCGAACGACCTCGACAAGGACGAGCTCCGCCGGCTGCACCGTGCGATCCGCACGACACTCGAGCGCGGCATCGCGCGCCAAGGATCGACGCTCCGCGACTACAGCGCCCCGGACGGCGCGTACGGCTCGATGCAGGACGAGTTCCGCGTCTACGGCCGCGAGGGCGAGCCGTGCGAGCGGTGCGGCACGCCGATCGCGAAGATCCGCCTCGCCGGGCGCGGCACGTGGTTCTGCCCGCAGTGCCAGGTCGACAGACGCCGGGACTAGACTGAAAACGACATGGGGCGCCCCTACAAGACCGAGGCGGTCGTCCTCCGGTCGATCCGCTTCAGCGAGGCCGACCGCGTGCTCCATCTCTACACGCTCGACCGGGGGCGCGTCGGCGCGGTGGCGAAAGGGGTCCGGAAGACGACGTCGCGCTTCGGCGCGCGGCTCGAGCCGCTCTCACATGTCGACCTGATGCTCCACCAGGGCTCGGGCGAGCTCCAGACCGTGACCGGTGTCCAGCTCGTGCGCGCACACCACGCGACGCGCGAGGACTCGTACCGTCTCGCGATCGGACAGATGGGAGCGGAGGCGATGCTCCGCCTCTTCACGGAACAGGAGGCGAACGAGCGCGCGTTCACCGCGCTGACGCGCTTCCTCGACGTGCTCGACGAGACGCAGCCGGTCGCGGCGCGGCCCGCGCTCGACCCGCTCGCGCTGTCGTTCCAGCTGAAGCTCCTCTGGCTCTCCGGCTATCTCCCGCACCTGACGAGCTGCGCCGAGTGCGGCGCGGACGACGCGACGCTCGTCGGCTACTCGCCGCGCGCCGGCGGCGCCGTCTGCCGCGCGTGCGCGGCGCAGGCCGGAACGCTCGCGCTCAGTCCGGAGGGAATCCGCGGCATCGAGTCGCTGCTCGCGAGCCCGCTCGCCGACGCGACGGGGCTCGGCCTCGGCGAGCGCGCGACGCGCGACGCGCTGAAGGTCGTCACGTCGTCGTACGAGTACCACGGCGGCTTCCGCCTGCGAACGCTCAGCGCGTAGGCGTCGTCAGAGCCCGAGGCGCCGCCGTAGCGCGACTTCCCAACGCCGCGGCGGAATGTGCCGGTCGATGAACGCGCGGTGACGGATCGCGATGCGGGTGAGCGCGACGATCAGGATCGGCGCCGCACAGACGATCAGCACGTCCGCGAGGTTGAACGCGACCGGTCCGACGACGAGCGGATTCGGCACGCGACCACCGTGCAGCGCGCGCCGAGACGATGTTCCCCGCGACACCGCCGGCCGCGACGCCCGCGGTGAACGAGACGAGGAGCGACGGCAGGAGCCCGACCGCGAGCAGCGCGCCGAGCAGCAAGAGCGCCACGATCGACCACGCCTGCGATCGCTGGTGGAAGTCCCATGCGTCGGTCGGCACGAACGCGTTCACCGCGAGATCGGCGGCGACGAGCGCCGCCGCAAGGGAGACGACGACGAGAAGGCGACGAGCCATCCCCACGGAATCGGCAGCAGCCGGCTCCCGCGTGAGCGCATGCGAGACTGGCCGCGTGAAACGCGACCTCCGCGACGGCTACGAGCTCGACGACGATCCGGCCCGGATCGACCGCGACGCGGTCCACGCGTACCTCGGCACCGACGCATACTGGGCCGCGGGCCGCACGCGAGAGGAGCAGAACGCGCTCGTCGACGCCAGCGTCCGCGTCGTCGGCCTCTACCACGACGGCCGGCAGGTCGGCTTCGCCCGCGCTTCCGAGTTCGACGGCGGGCGCTTCCTCTACCTCGCCGACGTCTACGTCCTCGACGAGTGCCGCGGGCGCGGCTTCGGCGTCGAGCTCGTCCGCGAGATGATCGACAACGGCCCGTTCGCCGACCGCCGCTGGATCCTGCACACGCGCGACGCGCACGGCCTCTACGCACGCTTCGGGTTCGAGCCGAACGAACGGCTCGTCGAGCGCGGCGCCGTCAAGCGCTAGGCGGGGCTCCACTCGCGCTCGAGCGCGTCGTCGAGCCACGCGCGCACGCCGGAGATCGGCAGCCGCTCCTGCGCGAGCGAGTCGCGGTCGCGCACCGTCACCGTCTGATCCTCGAGCGTCTGGTCGTCGACGGTGAACGCCCACGGCGTCCCGATCTCGTCCTGCCGCCGGTAGCGGCGACCGATCTGGCCGCTGTCGTCGTACTCGACGATGTGGCGCTTGCGCAGCTCCTCGAAGAGCCCGCGCGCGTGCGTGACCATGTCGTCGTTGCGCGGGATCAACGGCAGGATCGCCGCCTTCACCGGCGCGACCGCGGGATGGAACCGCAGCACGGTCCGCTCGCGATCGGCGACGACCTCCTCGTGGTACGCGTCGACGAGCAGCGCGACGAAGATCCGTTCGATGCTGACCGCCGGCTCGATCACGTGCGGCGTGTACCGCTCGCCGTCCTGGCCGACGAACTCGAGCTTCGTCCCGGAGAACTGCGTGTGCTGCGTGAGATCGAAGTCGCCGCGGTTCGCGACGCCCTCGAGCTCCGACCAGCCGATGGGGTAGAGGTACTCGATGTCGGTGGTGCCGCTCGAGTAGTGCGAGCGCTCCTCCGCTTCGTGCTCGCGCTTGCGGAGGTTCGCCTCGCGCAGCCCGAGCCGCAGATACCAGTTGAAGCGCGCGTCGACCCAGTAGCGGTACCACTGCTCAGCCTCGGCGGGCGGGACGAAGAACTCCATCTCCATCTGCTCGAACTCGCGCACGCGGAAGAGGAAGTTCCCCGGCGTGATCTCGTTGCGGAACGACTTGCCGACCTGCGCGATGCCGAACGGCGGCTTGCGCCGCGCGAGCTGCAGCACGTTCTTGAAGTTGATGAAGATCCCCTGCGCGGTCTCCGGGCGAAGGTACGCCGTCGAGCTCGCGTCCTCGACCGCGCCGACCTGCGTCTTGAACATCAGGTTGAACTGGCGCGCCTCGGTGAGGTCGCAGTCGGGCGTCTCGCCCGGATGCTTGCTCGGCCTGCGGCCGCACTGCGCGATCGTCCATCTGGTCGGCGCGGAAGCGCAGCTTGCAGGTGCGGCAGTCGACGAGCGGGTCGCTGAAGCCGGCGATGTGGCCCGACGCCTCCCAGACGGCCGGGTTGAGGATGATCGCCGAGTCCAGCGCGACGATGTCGTCGCGCTCCTGCACCATCGACTGGAACCAGAGCTGGCGGATGTTGTTCTTCGCGAGCACGCCGTAGTGGCCGTAGTCGTAGGTCGACCCGAGGCCGCCGTAGATCTCCGACGAGGGGAAGACGAAGCCCCGGCGCCGCGAGAGCGAGACGATCTTGATCCATCGTGACGCTCGGCGCATGGGGCCGTTACCGGTATCGGCATGGCGCCGACGCCCGCGATTGCAACCGCGGAACGGGCCGGCATCCGCTTCTCCCTCCACGAGTACGAGCACGATCCGGGCGCCGCGTCGTACGGGCTGGAGGCGGCGGAGAAGCTCGGCCTCGAGCCGGCGCGGGTCTTCAAGACGCTCGTCGCGTCGATCGACGGCACGCTCGCGGTGGCCTGCGTCCCCGTCGCCGCCGAGCTCGACCTGAAGGCGCTCGGCAAGCGCGCTCAGATGGCGGACAAGACGCAGGCGGAGCGGGCGACGGGCTACGTCAGCGGCGGGATCAGCCCGCTCGGCCAGCGGCGCCGGCTGCCGACGCACGTGGACGCCTCGGCGCTCGAGCACGCGACGATCTTCGTCAGCGCCGGCCGCCGCGGCCTCCAGATCGAGCTCGACCCGAACGATCTCGTCCGGCTGACCGACGCGAGCGTCTCGCCGCTCGCCACCCGGTTACGCTGACCGCCGTGGTCGCGAGCCCTCCCGTCGAGCTCCACGTCGTCTCGGACGCCACGGGCGAAACCGCGGCGCGTCTCGTCCAGGCGCTCGAGGCGCAGTTCCCGGAGCAGGAGTTCGTCGAGATCCGGCACCCGCGCGTCGAGTCGGAGGACGACCTGCACGTCGCGGTCAACCGGATGAAGGGGCGGCCGGCGGTCGTCGTCTACACGCTCGTGAAGCCGGAGCTGCGCGACGCGATGCGCACGCTCTGCCGGCGCGCGCGCCTCCACTACTGCGACCTGCTCGGCCAGCCGATCGAGGCGGTGGCGCGAGTCTCCGGCATGGCGGCGACGATGATCGCCGAGCTCGCGCCCGCCGCTCAACTCGGCGTACTTCAAGCGGATGGAGGCGATCGAGTTCGCGGTCCGCTTCGACGACGGCGTCGGCCGCGGGCTCCACGACGCCGACCTCGTCCTCGTCGGCGTCTCGCGCACGTCGAAGACGCCGCTCTCGATCTACCTCGGCTATCTCGGCCACAAAGCTGCGAACGTCCCGGTCGTGAAGGGCATCGAGCCGCCGAAGGAGTTGTTCGACATCGACAAGAGCAAGATCGTCGGCCTGACGATCGACCCGGACCGGCTCGTCGAGATCCGGCGCGCGCGCGTGCGCGCGATGGGCGGCGGCGCGCGCAACCGCCAGTACGCGGAGCTCGAGGAGATCTACGAGGAGCTCGACCAGGCGAAGAAGCTGCACCGGAAGCTCGGGTGTCCGGTGATCGACATCTCGGAGCGGTCGATCGAGGAGACGGCGCACCGCATCCTGCGCGTGATCGAGGAGCGGCGCACGTGAGCGACCGGCGCGCGCAGAAGGGCAGCGTCCCCGTCCGCTACTGGGTGCTGTGGGGCGCGATCCTCGTCGTCGCCGACTTCGTCTTCTACGTGCTTCTGACGCCGATCTGGCTCGGCCTGCGCGTCGTCGCGTGGCTCGCGGAGTTCCGCTCGCGGCGCCGCAACTAGAGGACGCGCGTGTCGATCGGCTCCTCGCCGTCCGCGGACACGCGGTAGCCGCGCGCGTCCGGCAGACGACGCGACGATCTCGACCAGCTCGGTTCCGTCGTACCGCGCAGCCGCGGCATCGTCGAGCGCGATCCCGGCCGGAAATCCGTCGTCGACGAGCCGCCGGTACACGGGTCGCCGCAGATCCTCGCCGTCGTAATGCGGACAGCCGCTGCCGGGCAGGAAGCCGAGCCCGTCGCGCATCCCGGCGAGCTGCGGGCCGAACGAATCCGTGACGCCCGCCTCGAACCAGCAGATCATCCCGGCGCTCCAGCCCGTGAGCACGATCCCCTCCTGCCACGCCTCGCGCAGCACCTCGTCGAAGCCGTGGACGCGCCAGACAGCGAGCATGTTCGCGGTGTTGCCGCCGCCGACGAGGATCACGTCGTGCGCGAGCGTGAACTCGCGGAGATCGGCCGGCGGCCATTGCCGGAACGAGAGCTCCGAGACCTCGGCGCGTCCCTCCAGCTGGCGGCGGATCTCCAGCGTCCGGAGGGGATCCTCCATCGCCGCCGTCCCGACGTAGAGGACGCGCGGGCCGCGCGCGAGACGCAATACGTACTCGAGGAGCGGCGTGTCCGGGAATCCGCCGATGCCGACGACTATCGGGGAGGCCATCGTGGTCCTGTGAGACTATCTGGGCTGATGACGCGGTACGTCTACGCCTTCGACGAGCCGTCCGACGGGGGCCGCGAGCTTCTCGGCGGGAAGGGCATCGGGCTTGCCGAAATGACGCAGCTCGGTGTGCCGGTGCCGTCCGGCTTCACGATCACGACAGACGCCTGCCGCGCCTACCTGCGCGAGGGCGGCATTCCGGACGGGCTCGACGCCGAGATCGACGAGCACATCGCGCGGCTCGAGGAGCAGACCGGGAAGCGCTTCGGCGACGCGGACGATCCGCTGCTCGTCTCCGTTCGGTCCGGCGCCGCGATCTCGATGCCGGGGATGATGGACACGATCCTCAACGTCGGACTGAACGACGTCTCCGTCGCCGGGCTCGCGCGGTCGACGGGCGATCCGGCGTTCGCGTTCGACTGCTACCGGCGGCTGATCCAGATGTACGGCGAGACCGTCGACGGCGTCGGCTACGACCGTTTCCAGCACGACCTCACCGATCCGGAGCGCGCAGCGGAGACGCTGAAGGAGATCTCACGATCAGCGCGAGACCGGCGGCGACTTCCCGCAGGACGCGCGCGACCAGCTGCGCCGCGCGGTGATTGCGGTCTTCGAATCGTGGGACACGCCGCGCGCGCAGGTGTACCGGCGGACGTATTCGATCGCGGACGATCTCGGTACCGCGGTGAACGTCGTGCAGATGGTCTTCGGCAACAAGGGCGAGCGGTCGGCGACGGGTGTCTGCTTCACGCGCGATCCGTCGACCGGCGAGCAGGGCGTCTACGGCGAGTACCTCGTCAACGCGCAGGGCGAGGACGTCGTCGCCGGCATCCGCACGCCGCAGCCGGTCGAGCAGATGCAGCAGATCCTCCCGGAGGCGTACGAGCAGCTGCTCGACACGATGGCGCGGCTCGAGCAGCACTACCGCGACATGCAGGACGTCGAGTTCACCGTCGAGGACGGACGCCTGTACATGCTGCAGACGCGGTCGGCGAAGCGGACCGCCGCAGGCGGCGCTCAAAGCGGCCGTCGACATGACGACCGAAGGGCTGATCAGCCGCGAGGAGGCGATCACGCGCATCGATCCCGGCGCAGCTCGACCAGCTGCTGCATCCGATGCTCGACCCGGACGCGACGTTCGAGGTCGCGGCGCGCGGGCTGAACGCGTCGCCCGGCGCGGCCTGCGGGAAGATCGTGCTCGACGCCGACACGGCGGAGGAGCGCGGCAAGGCCGGCGAAGCGGTGATCCTCGTCCGCTACGAGACGACGCCGGACGACATCCACGGACTGATCCAGGCGCGGGGCGTGCTCACCGCGCACGGCGGCATGACGTCGCACGCGGCGGTCGTCGCGCGCGGCATGGGCCGGCCGTGCGTCGCGGGCTGCGAAGGGCTCGACATCGACCGGGCGACGGGCACCGTCACGATCGGCGGCCACAAGCTCGTCGAGGGCGACATGCTCACGATCGACGGCGGAACCGGCCGCGTGATCGTCGGTGAGGTGGCGCTCGTCCCGCCGCAGATCAACGAGGACTTCGAGACGATTCTCGGCTGGGCCGACGACGTGCGCCGCCTCAAGGTGCGCGCGAACGCGGACAACGCCGACGACTCGGCGAAGGCTCGCGAGTTCGGCGCGCAGGGCATCGGGCTCTGCCGCACCGAGCACATGTTCTTCGGCGACGAGCGGCTGCCGGTGGTGCAGGAGATGATCCTCGCCTCGGACGAGGCGGGCCGCCGCGACGCGCTCGAGCGGCTGCTGCCGTTCCAGCAGTCGGACTTCGAGGCGATCTTCGAGGTGATGGCCGGGCTGCCGGTGACGATCCGCCTCCTCGACCCGCCGCTGCACGAGTTCCTGCCGCCGCTCGAGGAAGCGACCGACGAGCGCATGCGGACGCGCATCCGCGTGCTGCGCGAGTCCAACCCGATGCTCGGCACGCGCGGCTGCCGGCTCGGGATCATGTGGCCGGAGATCTACGAGATGCAGGTGCGCGCGATCGCGCGCGCGGCGAAGGCGGTGCTCGAACGCACCGGCGACGCCCCCCTCGTCGAGATCATGCATCCGCTCGTCGGCTTCAAGGAAGAGCTGCGCCGGCTGCGCGCGCTCACGATCGACGTGATGGCCGAGGAAGCGCCGGAGCTCGAGTACCTCTGCGGCACGATGATCGAGCTCCCGCGCGCAGCGCTGCGCGCCGACGAGATCGCCGAGGAGGCGGACTTCTTCTCGTTCGGCACGAACGACCTCACGCAGACGACGCTCGGCATGTCGCGCGACGACGCGGAGGGCAAGTTCCTCACCTTCTATCTCGAGGACGGCGTGCTCGAGTCGAACCCGTTCGAGACGCTCGACCAGAGCGGCGTCGGCGACCTGATGAAGATCGGCGTCGAGCGCGGCCGCAGCGTCAAGCCCGACCTGAAGACCGGCATCTGCGGCGAGCACGGCGGCGAGCCGAAGTCCGTCGACTTCTGCCACCGCCTCGGACTCGACTACGTCAGCTGCTCGCCGTACCGCGTCCCGCTCGCGCGGCTCGCGGCGGCGCAGGCGGTGCTGAAGGAGGCGCACCGCGCGGAGTACGTCGCCGCGGGAGGCTGATGCCGAAGTACGACCTGCTCGTGGACGGACGCCGCCGCGCGAGGGCCGGCTCCGACGCGGAGGTCCGAACCTGGCTCACGCAGTACCGCAGCGACCATGCGGAGAACGATCCGGATGCCGTGCACGTCCAGGTGATCCGCCGCTCGACCTGGTCGTTCCTGATCGGCGGCACGCTCGTCCCGCGCGAGGACTTCCTCGACGGCGCGCCGCTCCGCTCGGTCGACTCCTAGTAGTACGACATCCCGCGCACGCGCCAGTACGCGGCGAGGACGCTGAGCACGCCGACGAGCACGATGCACGGAGATCGCGACGAGGCCGAGCGGCGAATACGCGCTGCGGCTCTTGCCGAGGCGAAGGAACGCGAACGTGCAGATGATCCCGGCGATCAGGCCGCCGACGTGGCCGCCCCAGGAGATGCCGGGAATCGCGAAGCTGATCACGAGGTTGAGGATGATCCACGTCATCGCGGTGCCCATCAGCCGCCCGGTGACGTTCCACTCGATCACGAGCAGCGCGCCGAGGATGCCGAAGATCGCGCCCGAGGCGCCGACCGTGACGGCATGCGGCGACTGGAACAGCGCGCCCGCCGATCCCGCGAGCCCGGCGACGAGGTAGACCATGATGTAGCGGAGCCGGCCGAGGTACTCCTCGACGGGACCGCCGACGAACCAGAGTGCGGCCATGTTGAAGCCGATGTGCGCGATGCCCTCGTGCAGGAACGCCGAGGTGATCAGCCGCCACCAGTCGCCGTGATTCACGAGCGGCCCGTACAGCGCCCACTGGCTGAACAGCTTCCCGCCGGGACTGTTGATCCCGGCGCCCTGGACGACGGTGATCAGATAGACGCCGACGTTGAGGCCGATCAGGATCTTCGTCACGAGCGCCGTCGTCGTCCGCATCGGCAGCGTCGGTGCGCGGAGCGAGGGCCGCGCGCTGACGTGGCTGTGCTTGGCGGAGCCGCCCGCGTGCTCCGGACAGCGGATCCCGACCGGCGCAACGGTCATGCAGTCGGCGCAGATCGGCCGGCCGCACTCCGAGCACGAGACGCCGGTCTCGCGGTCGGGATGGCGGTAGCAGTACCGGAGCTGGGGAGCCGACATCGCGACTAGCCTAGCCGGGTGCGCGTCCACGTCGCCTTCACTCCGGGAGAGCAGACACCGGCGCCGGTCGGCATCGTCATCGACGTCCTCCGGGCCACGTCGACGATGACGCAGGCGCTCGCGGCGGGCTACCGGCGCGTCCTCTGCTGCGCCGAGATCGACGAGGCGCGCGCGCTCGCAGAGACGGAAGGCCCGGCGAAGCTGGCAGGCGAGCGGCGGCTCGAGTCGATCGAAGGCTTCGACTTCGGAAACTCGCCGCGCGGAGCTCGCGGGCGAGCCGGCCGCGGAGACGCTGATCCTGTCGACGACGAACGGCACGCGGCTCCTCGTCGCCGCGGCGGAGCGGTTCGAGCGCGTCTACGTCGGCTCGCTGCTGAACCTCGACGCCGTCGCGCGCGCGGCCGCCGAGAGCGGGGAGGACGTCGCGGTTCTCTGCGCCGGCGTGCTCGGCGAGCTCGCGCTCGACGATGCGTACTGCGCCGGCCGGATCGCCGAGGCGCTCGGCGGCAAGCCGATGGATTCCGCGACGGCCGCGATCCGCCTCGCGCGCAGCTACGGCAGCGCGCTCGAAGGTCTGGCCGCGAGCCGCAGCGCCGAGAACCTCCGCCGCCACGGCATGGAGGCGGACATCGAGTGGTGCGCGCGCGAGAGCGTCCTCGACATCGTCCCGCGCTTCGTCGGCACGGTCGGCCCGGCGGCCGAGGTCGCGGTCTAGGAGGGAAAGACAACCGGGACAGCTCCTCCGCAGAGTGGGAGCCGTCCCGGTCGCAAGCTCGGGCTTCGCGGCTTGGCGAGCTTTTCCCGGAGCGCTCCGCGTGCGACGGCGAGGGGTCCCGGTCGATGCCCGAGCCCACACTCTAATCGCCAGAAGGCAACGCACGCCAACCCCCAAAACGGTGAGATTTGGTGCCTAGTGCGGGGTGGCTTCGACGAGGACGACCTGGTCGTAGCGCACGAAACGCTTGTCCGTCTCGCCGCCGCGGATCGGCACCCACTCGCCTTCGAAGCGGCCGGTCCGGTCGAGGAACTCCTGGAGCACGTCGTCGAGCGACTCGTCGTCCGGGACGTCGATGAACTCCGTCTTCCGGTCGGGGAGCACCATCACGCGGAGGTGCGCTGTCATACGCTGAGTGTGGACCTGGGCCAAGACGGTAAGGGGGGCTAACGGTGGGGAAGCTCGTCGTGTCGGAGTTCGTGACGCTCGACGGCGTGTTCGAGGATCCCGGCGGAGCCGAGGGCTTCGACCGCGGCGGCTGGGCCTTCAGGTTCGAGCGCGGGCCGGCGGGCGACACGTTCAAGCTCGACGAGGTGCTCGCCGCCGACGTCCTGCTCCTCGGCCGGAAGACGTACGAGGGCTTCGCCGCGGCGTGGCCGGACCGGACCGACGAGGTCGGTTTCGCGGACAAGATGAACTCGATGCAGAAGGTCGTCGTCTCGACGACGCTCGAGCACGCCGACGTGGGACGAACACGACGATCGTGCGCGACGACGTCGTCGCGGCGGTGAACGCGCTGCGCGAGCAGCCGGGCGGCGACGTCCTCGTCGCCGGCAGCGGCACGCTCGTCCAGACGCTGCTGCGCGAAGGGCTCGTCGACGAGCTCCGGCTCATGGTCTACCCGGTTCTGCTCGGCGCCGGCCGCCGCCTCTTCGAGGACGGCTCGGGTCAGGCCGCGCTGAAGCTGGTGGAGTCGCAGGAGACCGGCGACGTCGTGATCCTCACGTTCCACCCCGCCGCGTGATCCGCGTCTGCGTCGCCGGGATCACCGGCTGGACCGGTCGTCCCGTGGCGGACGCGGTCGAAGCCGCGCCGGATCTCGAGCTCGTCGGCGGCGTCTCGCGCTCCGATCCCGCGAGCTTCTCGTCTGTCGCCGAGGCGCTCGATGCTGCTCCGGCGGACGTGCTCGTCGACTACACGCACGCATCCGCGGTGAAGGAGAACGTCCTCGCCGCGCTCGACCGCCGCGTCGGAGTCGTCGTCGGCTCGAGCGGCCTCTCGGCGGACGACTACGCGGAGATCGACACGCGCGCACGCGAGCAGCAGGTCGGCGTGATCGCGGCCGGGAACTTCTCGATCACGGCCGCGCTGCTGCTGCGCGCCGCCGCCGACGCGGCGCGGCATCTCGATGCGTGGGAAGTCATCGACTACGCGAGCGCAGGCAAGCAGGACGCGCCGAGCGGCACCGCGCGCGAGGTCGCCGAACGGCTTGAGGACATCCGCCGCCCCGCGCTCGGCGTCCCGCTCGAAGACGTGCACGGCGCACGCGAAGCCCGGGGCGCATCGGTCGCGGGGACGCAGGTGCACTCGCTCCGCCTGCCGAGCTTCGTCGTCTCGACGGAGGTCGTCTTCGCCGCCGAAGGCGAGCGGCTCTCGATCCGCCACGACGCCGGCGAGACCGCGGCGCCGTACATCGCCGGCACGCTGCTGGCTGTCCGCGCCGTCCCGGGCCGCGTCGGCCTGACACGCGGCCTCGACCGGCTGCTGGGGTAGGCATAGGGTGACTCGGTGCGGTGGTGGGCTCGCAGCCTCGGAGTCGGCGCCGGTGTCGGCCTCGTGGTCGGGATCGTCGTCGGCGGCACGCTCGGCCGGATCTTCATGCGCCTCCTCTTCCTCGCCCGAAAGGAAACGCTCGGGTTCGAGACGGCGATGGGCGCGATCATCGGCGAGTTCACGAACGAAGGGACGAGAGGGGTCTACATCTTCGCCGCGATCGCCGGCGTCGCTCTCGGCATCGCCTATGCGGTGGGGCGCACGCTACTCCCGTCCGGCGTTCGGCTGCGGACACTCATCTTCGTGTTCGGCACGACCGCATTCATGCTCGGACAGATCGCTCGCGCCAACCGCGAGGACTTCGCGATCCTGCCGGTCACGCTCAGCCTCCTTCTCACCGCAGGATCGGTCGCACTCACCGCGGCGCCGGTGCCGGTGCTCGTCGACCGCTTCGCGCCCGACCGGGAGCGGAGCCACGGTCGCGTCGCGCGGGCGGTCGTGCTTCTCGGCCTGGCCGGCTTCGCCGTGTTCGGGATCACCGGGATCGCAATCGCCTACGGCGAAGCGTGATTAGTAGCGGTCGATGTCGACGAGCCGCTGGTCGCTGATCCCGAAGTGGTGCGCGATCTCGTGGCGGACGGTGTGCGCGACCTCGCGCGCGAGCCGCTCCGGGTCGTAGCCGTAGAGCCGCTCGAGCGGCCCGCGGTAGATCGAGATCTTGTCCGGCATCGCACCGGAGTAGCCGATCCCGCGGCGCGTGAGCGGAACCCCCTGGTAGAGCCCGAGATACGGCGCCCCACCGGGCGGCTCGTCCTCGATCACGACCGCGACGTTCGACATCTCCGCCCGAATGTCGTCCGGAAGCCCGTCGATCGCAGCCTGGACGAGCTCCTCGAAGACGTCGGTGTCGTCGTCGGTCATACGACCGTTCTAGCATGATTAGTCCAAATTGACCAAGTAGCTCCTCTTGACCAACTAGGTCTATCGCGCTACTCTCACATGGCCACCCTTCTCTGAGCGGAATTCTCGAGGCGAAGGCCGATCTGTCGGGGGTCATGAACGAGGTCGTCCATGGCGGTCGTCCCCAGGTTGTTCGCCGGCACACGAAGGATCGGATGCTTCTCGTTCGCTCGGACGACGCTCGGCGATGGTTGGACATCGCCTGGAGCTCCGGGTAACTCTTGACCCCGGCCAGGTGGCTGTCTTCGCCGCTCCGCTCGGCGTAATCGGCGTCGGCCCAACCTTCGACGCCGCCCTAGACGGGCTGGTCGATGAAATCCGGGCATATGCGCTTCGGTTCTTTGAGCGACCCCAGTTCTATCTCTACACCCAGGCAGCACGGCATGAGCCTTATCTGCTTCGCTTTGCCCTTACACCCCCAGAAGAGCATCGTGCGCTTATCGATGCAGATGTCGAGGCGGCTATGTCAAGGGGCAACGAAGCAGTAGCTTCTGCTGTGTGACGTCCTATCCCCCGCCCACATGGGGCGATATCGATGCCTTCTGTGAGGCTGACGGTTGGGAAGGCGATCGCGACACTGACCATGCCTTTTGGGAAAAGACCCTCCCGAACGGGGAGGTCTTGCAGACGCACCGGTCATTCAAGGTCAGTGAAGAAATTGGCCCGAATCTCTTTGGCCTCATCCTCAGAAGCCAACTCAAAGTCAGTCGAACTGAGTTCTGGGAAGCGATCCGGACGGGTAAACCAGTCACCCGTCCCGTCGACCCGCTAGACGAAGTTCCGGCTTATGACGCCTGGGTAGTTAGTGGTCTGCTCAGCAAGGGATACACCGAGGATCAAATTCGCGAGTACTCGCCGGAAGATGCGAAGGAGTTGCTTCAGCGGCTTTGGTCCGAGCCGACCCCAAGCTAATCCCGTGGGCTTGCTTGCTCGCTGGAGGAAAGCTCCCAGGTTGACAGGGGAACGGGTGTTCGTGTAGAACATACGTTCCTGTGATCGCCTGTCTTTCCATCCCGGGGTTCGAGCTGAAGGCGGCGCTCAGGCGCTCGCCGTCGCTTGCGCTGCGGCCTGCGGCGCTCGCGCCGGAGCCGGTTGGGGAGCCGCTGCTCGGGCCTGTGACGGCCTCGGCGGAGGCGGCGGGGGTGCGGCCGGGGATGCGCCTCGGTGAGGCGCTCGGGACGTGTCCGGCGCTGACGCTCGTCGAGCCCGATCCGGCGGCAGCCGAGCTCGCCTGGGAGGAGATCCTCCGCTCGCTCGAGGACGCGGGGTTCTCCGTCGAGTCGGCCGCGCTCGGCACCGCGTACTTCGAGACGCGCGGGGTGGAGCGGCTCTACGGCGGGATCGAGCCCGCGCTGCGCCGCGCGCTCGGCGCGGTCGGGACGGCGTGGGACGCGCGCATCGGCGCGGCAAGCCGGCGGTTCGCCGCGCTCGCCGCAGCGTCGGTTGCGAAGCCCGCGCAGCTGCTCGTCGTCCGCGACGAAGAGGTGGGGCGGTTCCTCGCGCCGCTGCCGTTGACTTTGCTGCCGCTCGAGCGGCAGCGCTACGAAGAGCTCGAAGCACTCGGAGTTCGCAAGCTTGGACAGCTTGCCGGGCTTCCGGGCGGCGCCGTTGCCGAACGATTGGGGCCGGACGGCCGGCGCGCCTGGAGCCTGGCGAGAGGTGGGACGGCCGCGCGGGTGCGCGGTCGCCGCCCGCCGGCGGAGTTGGCGGAGACGCTCGAGTTCCCGGACGCGGTCGGTAACGAGCTGACGCTTCGGCGCGCACTCGGCGCGCTCGTCGAGACGGTCGTCGCGCGGCCGGAACGCCGCGACCGCTTCGTCCGAAAGGTTGCCCTCGGCGCCCGACTCGTCGGGGGCGGCAGCTGGCGACGGACGCTGACGCTCCGCGAGCCGTGTGCCGATGCGGATCGGATCCGCGTCGCGCTCGCACCACGGCTCGCGGAGTTGCCGTCGCCCGTGCTCGAGCTCCGCGTCGAGCTCGTCGCGCTCACCGAGCCGGCAGGTCGCCAGCTCGAGCTGCTCGCCGCAGGCGCGGAAGACCGCAGCCGCCTCAGCGAAGGATTGCGCCAGGTTCGCGCAAGCACCGGCCCCGGATCGGTCTGCACCGTCGTGGAGGTCGCACCGTGGTCGCGCATTCCCGAAACGCGAGCGCTGTTCGTTCCGCGGGACGACTGAACGAGCCGCGCCCGGCGCGCGTGGAGGCGAACTTCGACGGCACGCCCTGGCAGGTGAACCACCAGCCGGTCGTCGTCATCCGCGAGGAGTGGCGCGTGCTCGACCGCTGGTGGACGGAAGAG
This sequence comes from uncultured Actinomycetes bacterium, assembly GCA_963718385.1. Classification (GTDB taxonomy): domain Bacteria; phylum Actinomycetota; class Thermoleophilia; order Gaiellales; family Gaiellaceae; genus Palsa-739. The sequence continues at coordinate 225,867 of CAVQZE010000003.1, read as the reverse complement.
CCGGTGTCGCGCCGCTACTTCGAGGTCGTGCTCGAGACCGGCGAGAACACCGTCGTCTTCCACGACGGCTCCGGCGCCGGTTGGTTCACCCAGCGGGGTGCGTGAGCGCGGCGCGCAGCTCGCGCGCGGCCGCCTCCGGATCCTCGGCGTCGCGGATCGCACGCACGACGGCGATGCCGTGCGCGCCCGCGGCTGCGAGCAGGTGAACGTTCGAGAGATCGATGCCGCCGATCGCGAACCACGGCACGCGCGCGACCTCGGCCGCGACGCGGACGAGCTCCAGCCCGACGGCGTCCTCCGCCTTCGTCGGCGTCGTGAAGATCGTGCCGACGCCGAGGTAGTCCGCGCCATCCGCGGCCTCCATCTCTTCGCGCGAGTGCGTCGACAGCCCGACGAGCCGCTCCGGCCCGACGAGCGCCCGCGCCTCCGCGACCGGCGCGTCGTCCTGGCCGACGTGAACGCCGTCCGCATCGCACGCCGCGACGAGATCGGGGCGGTCGTTGAGGACGAAGAGCGCATCGTGGCGATCACACGCGCGCCGGAACGGCACTGCCGCGGCGACGAGATCCACATCCGCTAGCTCCTTGTCCCGCAACTGGACGACGTCGACGCCGCCGCGAAGTGCCGCATCGAGAAGCGCATCGGGATTCGCCCCGTTTGGGCGAGACTCGACCACGAGACAGAGTCGAGAGCGGGCGAGACGCCGGCGGCGGGCAGGGCCGTCCACGGCGCGCACCCTAGCGTCACCGGCCGCAGACATAGGTAGGCTCGCCCACGTGCCCCGATCGCGCCGGCCGCTTCGTAAGCGGCGCACGGGCAGGCTCATCGTGGTTTCCGTCGTCGTCATCGTCGGCGCGATTGCGGTTGCCCGGATGCACCACAGCGGCAACGCGGCGCCCGTTATCGCGTCGCCGCCGCGGCATCTCGCGCGGGCAGTCCGGCCGGCGCAAGCCGCAGCGCCGCTTCCCGGCGCGCTGCTGATCGCCGACCGCGGGAACAACCGCATGCTCCTCGTCGATGCGCAGCACCGCGTGCTGTGGCGGTTCCCGAGCGGCCGTGACCTCGCTCACGGCATCCACCTGTACTTCAATGACGACGGATTCGTCGAGCCCGGCGGCAACGCGATCGTCGCGAACGAAGAGGAGTCGCACACGATCATCTCCGTAAACGTCAAGACGCACGCCGTGACGCATCTGTATGGGACACCCGGTGTTCGCGGGAGCGGGGCGAACCAGCTGAACACGCCGGACGATGCCTACGTGCTGCCGAACGGCACGCTCACAGTGGCCGATGCGTACAACTGCCGCATCCTCTTCATTCGGTCGCACCGGATCGTCCGCCAGCTCGGACGAACGGGCGTGTGCAGCCACGATCCGCCGACGACCTTCGGTGCGGTGAACGGCGACACGCCGCTGAAGGACGGCGGAGTGCTCGTCTCCGAGATCCCCGGCTCGTGGATCGACAACATCGCGCACAACGGGCGCCTTCGCTGGGCCGTGCGCGCGCCGGTCTCGTACCCATCCGACCCGCAGATCCTTTCGGGCGGCCGCATCCTCCTCGCCGGCTACACGAGTCCCGGCACGGTGCTGATCATGAACACGCACGGCACGGTGCTGTGGCGGTACGCGCCGTCCGCCGGCGTCGGCGCACTCGACCATCCCTCGCTGGCGATGATGCTCCCGAACGGCGACATCGCCGTCAACGACGACTTCAACGACCGCGTCGTGATCATCGATCCGGCCACCAACGCGATCGTGTGGCAGTACGGTCACGCGGGAATCGCAGGAACGAGGCCGGGCTATCTGAAGACGCCGGACGGGATGGACTTCGTGCCGCTCGGACCGAAGCTGACGCCGCTCTGGAGCCGCGTGCACCATCCGTAGCGGTAGGCCGGGGACCTTTTGATAACTTGACGTTCACGTAAGAAACCACTTTCGCGTGAGCAGCCTCCGTCCAGACACCGAGCCCGCCGTCCTCGTCGACAACCTCGTCGTCCGCTTCGACGAGGTCACCGCGGTCGACGGCGTCTCGTTCGCGGTCGAGCCCGGCGAGGTCTTCGGTCTGCTCGGTCCGAACGGCGCCGGCAAGACATCGACCCTCCGCGTCCTGACGACGCTGCTGCCGCCGAGCGACGGCCGCGCGCGCGTCGCCGGCCACGACACCGTCTCCGCCGGGCTGCATGTCCGCGCGGCGATCGGCTACATCCCGCAGGCGATCTCCGTCGACGCGGCCCTCACCGGTCGCCAGAGTCTCGAGTTCTACGCGCGCGTCAGCAGCGTGCCGCGGCGGGAACGCGACGCGCGCATCGACGAAGCGATCGACACGATGGGGCTCGGAGCGTTCGTCGACCGCCTCGCCCGCACGCTCTCCGGCGGAATGCTGCGCCGGCTCGAGGTCGCGACCGCGCTGCTGACCCGGCCGCGCGTCCTGTTCCTCGACGAGCCGACCGTCGGCCTCGACCCGACCGCGCGCCGCGCCGTCTGGGAGCACCTCGCGCTGCTGCAGGAAGAAGAGGGCACGACGCTCCTCGTCACGACGCACCTGATGGAGGAGGCCGAGCGCTACTGCGACCGGATCGCGATCATGGACTTCGGCCGGCTCGCCGCGCAGGGGACACCGCAGGAACTGAAGGACGAGTACGGCGTCCCGACCGTCGAGGACGTCTTCACCGCCGCAACCGGCCACGAGATCGAGGAAGGAGGGATCGTTCCGCGATGTCCGCCGACAGCGCAGACTTTCCCGTCGCCTCGGTTGAGCTCCAGGTCGACCCGCTCTCGCGGCTCCGGCGGCTGCTCGCCGGCACCGCCGCGATCGCGCGCGTCGAGCTCCAGAAGCTCCGGCACGACAACGTCGACATCCTCACGCGGTCGGTGCAGCCGCTCCTGTGGTTGTTCGTGTTCGGCACCGCGCTGCAACGCGCGCGCTCGCTGAACGGCGGCTACGGCGACTACCGCGCGTACATCGCGCCGGGAGTGATGGCGCAGGCGGCGCTCTTCCTCGCGATCTTCTACGGGCTTGCGGTGATCTGGGAACGCGACGTCGGCCAGCTGCAGCGGCTGCTCGCGACGCCGCTCCCGCGGCTCGGCATCGTGCTCGGCAAGGCGAGCGGCGCGTCCATCCGCGCGACGATCCAGGCGGTCGTGCTGCTCGCGGTGCTCGCGATTGCGCAGATCCACATCCGCTGGAACGTCTTCGGGATCCTCGGCACGCTCGTGCTCCTCGCGGTCGGCACGGCCGGATTCGCGTGCATGTCGATGGTGCTCGCCGCGGTCGTGAAGACACGCGAGCGGTTCATGGGCATCGGCCAGCTGATCGTGATGCCGCTCTTCTTCGCGTCGAGCGCGCTCTACCCGCTCGCGCTCCTGCCCGGCGTGGCTGCGGGCGATCGCGCGGGTGAACCCGCTCACGTACGAGGTGGAGGGGATGCGCCGGCTGCTCCTGAACCTCCCGGTCGGCGACGCGCTCTGGATCGACTTCCTCGTCACGATCGGCTTCTGCGCGCTCTTTGCGGGCCTCGCGGCCCGGCTCTACCCGCGCGCGATCCTCTAGTAAGGGAACATATGTTCGTGTAGAACTGACGGGTGAGCTACGTCGAGCTGCACGCGCACAGCGCCTACTCGTTCCTGGACGGGGCGTCGCAGCCGGAGGAGCTCGCTGCCCGGGCGGCGGAGCTCGGGTACGAGGCGCTCGCGCTCACCGACCACGACGGCGTCTACGGCTCGCTCGAGTTCGCGCACGCGGCGAAGAGCCTCGGCGTCCGGCCGATCACCGGCGCCGAGCTGACCCTCGACGGCGGTTCTCATGTGACGCTGCTCGTCGAGACGCAGCAGGGGTACGCGAACCTCTGCCGGCTGCTCACGGCGTCGCATTCGCGGACGCGGCCGAAGGAGGGACGCGAGCCGCTGCCGCCGTCGCTCGAGCCGGCGCTGCTCGAGGAGCTGCACGACGGGCTCGTCTGCCTCTCCGGCTGCGCGCGGCACGGGCTCGCCGTTCGCGATCCGAACGCGGCGGCGCGGCTCGCCGATGTCTTCGGCCGCGAGAACTTCTTCGTCGAGCTGCAGCGGCCGTACGAGCGCGGCGACACGCGACGCAACGCCGCACTGCGCGATCTTGCGGCGACGCTGCGCGTGCCGACGCTCGTCACCGGCGATGCGCACGCGCACGACGTCCGTCGTGCCGAGCTACAGGACGTTCTCGTCGCGATCCGCTGCCGCACGTCGCTCGACGGCTGCGAACGCGAGCGGCGCGGCAACCACGAGTGCGTGCTCTCCGCACCCGGCGATGTCGCCGACCGCTTCCCGAACGACCGCGACGCCGTGGCGCGAACCATCGAGCTCGCGGACCGCCTCCGCTTCGACCTGACGGAGGAGCTCGGCTACCGCTATCCCGACTTCTCCGACGGCGACGAGCCGGCGATCGTCCAGCTCCGCCGCGTCTGCGAGCGCGCGTTCGCGGAGCGCTACTCCGGACTGAACGGACACAAGCAGCGCGTGCACGCGCGGCTCGAGGAAGAGCTCGCGCTGATCGGCGAGCTCGGGCTCGCGGGCTTCTTTCTCCTGCACTGGGAGGTGCTGGAGCTCGCACGCGAGGTCGCGTTCGAGGTACGAGGGCCGGGATCGATGCGGCACGTCCTGCCGCCGGGACGCGGGCGCGGCTCGTCCGTCGGCTCGCTCGTCTGCTACCTGACCGGGCTCTCGCACGTCGATCCTGTCGCGGCGAATCTCTCGCTCGGACGGTTCCTGAACCGCGAGCTGTCGTCGGTTCCCGACATCGACCTCGACTTCCCGCGCGACATTCGCGAGCAGCTGATCCTGCGCGTGACGGAGAAGTACGGCCGCGAGCACGCGGCGCTCGTCGCGACCTTCGCGACGTACCGCTCGCGCGGCGCGATCCGCGACGTCGGCAAGGCGCTCGGGCTTCCGTTCGCCGAGCTCGAGCGGCTCGCGCGCGTCTCCGACGGCTGGAACGCGGAGAGCGTCCCGAAGGAGATCGACGCGGCGAAGCTCACCTCGCCACGCTGGCGCGCATTCGCCGAGCTCTGCCGCGAGATCGCCGGCCTGCCGCGCCACATCTCGCAGCACCCCGGCGGAATGGTGATCTCGACGCGGCCGCTCGTCGAGCTCGTGCCGGTGCAGCCGTCGGCGATGGCGGGACGGCAGATGTGCCAGTGGGACAAGGACTCGTGCGCGGACGCCGGCTTCCTGAAGATCGACCTGCTCGGGCTCGGGATGCTCTCCGCGGTCGAGGAGTGCGTCGAGCTGATCGCGCGCCACCGCAACGAGCTCGTCGATCTCTCGCGTGTCCCACTCGACGACGCCGGCGTGTACGAGGAGATCCAGAACGCGGACACCGTCGGCGTCTTCCAGATCGAGAGCCGCGCGCAGATGCAGTCGCTTCTGCGCACGCGTCCGGAGAACCTCGACGACCTCACGGTGCAGGTCGCGCTCGTGCGGCCGGGGCCGATCCAGGGGAAGGCGGTGCACCCGTACATCGAGCGGCGGCAGAAGCTGCGCGAGGATCCGGACTTCGTGCGCGCCGGCCGACCATCCGCTGCTGCAGGAGCCGCTGCGCGAGACGCTCGGCGTCGTCGTCTTCCAGGATCAGGTGCTCGAGGTCGCGATCCATCTCGCCGGGTTCACCGTCGGCGAGGCGGAGGGACTGCGACGCGCGATGAGCCGCAAGCGGAGCCTCGCCGCGCTCGAGGCGTACCGCGACCGCTTCGTCGCCGGCGCGCTCGGCAAGAACGTCGACGAGGCGACGGCGAACGCGGTCTACGACAAGCTGATCGGCTTCTCCGGTTTTGGCTTCCCGAAGTCGCACTCGGCCGCGTTCGGACTGCTCGCGTACCAGTCGGCGTGGCTGCGCCGGCACTTCCAGGCGGAGTTCCTCGCCGCGCTGCTGAACGCGCAGCCGATGGGCTTCTATCCGCCGGCGACGCTCGTGCGCGACGCGCAGCGGCGCGGCGTCGAGACGCGCGCGCCCGACGTGAACCTCAGCGGCGCCGGCTGTGACATCGAGGACGGCGCGGTGCGCGTCGGGCTGAAGTACGTGCAGGGTCTCTCCGAGGACGAAGCGGTCTCTCTCGTCGAGGAGCGCGCGGCGAACGGACGATTCGTCTCGATCCGGGACCTCGCGCAGCGCTTCGAGCTGCGGCAGCAGCTCGCCGCGCTCGTCGAGTCGGGCGCGTGCGACAGCTTCGGCCTCGCACGCCGCGAGCTCCTGTGGCAGCTCGGGCTCGTGCCGCGCCCGCAATCCGTCCCGGGATCAGGTGGGGAGGAGAAGCAGCTCGCGCTTCCGCTCGAGCCGACGGTCGCGACGCCGAATCTCCCCGAGCCGACGGTGTGGGAGCGGATGCTCGCGGACTACAAGACGACGAGCCTCTCGATCGGCGTCCATCCGCTCGAGCTGCTGCGCCCGCATCTGCCGGAGGGAACGCTCTCGAGCGTCGACCTGCAGAACCGGCCGAACGGCGAGCAGGTCGCGATCGCGGGGATGGTCGTCGCGCGCCAGCGTCCGTCGACCGCCAACGGCGTCGTTTTCATGCTCCTCGAGGACGAGCATGGACAGGTGAACCTGATCCTGCCGCCGCAGGTGTACGACCGCTTCCGCGGCGCCGTGCGCGGCGAGCCGCTGCTGCTCGCGCGCGGCCGCTACGAGCACGTCGACCGGAACCGCAACATCCTTGTCCGCGAGATCGTGAGCCTCGCCGCGCTCGCCCGCGCGCTCACCGACGGTGCCGACGTGCACGGCTCGCTGCCGAACGCGCACCACTTCGGGCACCGCTGAGTGCGCGCCGGGCCGCCCGTTGGAGCGGCCCGGCGCGATCGCAGTGCCTAGCGGGAGAAGAACTCGTCCATCGGAGACACCTGCGCGGTGTCCGAGGCGTTCCCGAGGAGTGCGAGGTTCCAGTTCTCCTCGATCGTTGCGAGCATCGAGTAGTGGTTGTACTGCGCGGTGCTCACGTAGCCGCCGGTCTTGCCGCCGCGGCTCGTGACGATCACGGCCGGAATGAGGCCGCCGCCGTACGTTCCGCCGGGCCACGTCGGGCTGACGGACGGATCGCCGGCGATGAGGACAGGCGAGTCGCAGCAGCCGTCCGCCGACTCCCAGCCGCCCGTCTCCGCGTTGCCGGTGAAGTCGTTCTCGTCCGTGACGATGAAGATCGCCGAACGGCCGCCGCGCCACGCGGGGCTGTGCATGATCGTCGTCACGGCGCCCTTCACGAACGCGTCAGCCTTCTGCTTCAGCGCGGCGTCGTTCGGATCGTCCTTCACCGATCCGTACGGGCACGGTGTGCCGTCGGAGCCGTCGGGAGCCACCTGGACGTAGACACCGCCGTGCATGTCGTGGCACTGGTTCGGCGTGATCCAGACGAAGTCCGGCGTCGTCCGCTCGCGCTGGAGGTCGGTGGCGAACGACGTGTACGGCTTGATGTTCGCCAGCCGCGACGGATCGTTGCGAATGTCGTCGAAGAGGACGAACGGGTTGTGCTTGGACGCGTACAACGCCGTCGTTCCGGGAGCGGAGTCGCCCAGGTAGCCGACGGTCGGCATCGACTCCATGTACGCGCCCCAGCGTGACGCGGTTGGCCTCGAACTGGTCGACGAGGTTCGTATGGTCGAACCGGTTCGCGGGATTGTCGTTGTTGATGAACCAGTTCGAGCCCGAGATCGCAGCGACGTAGTTCGGCTCGCTCGGATGCGTCACGCCGAAGTAGTTCGCGGCGGTCGCGTACTGCTGCGCGAGCGAGTTGATGTACGGCGCGTTTGCGTCGCCGATCACGCTCGACTGCGAGTGGTTCTCGAGCATGATCACGAAGATGTGATCGAGGCCCGGCGACCTGCCGTGCGACGAGCCGTCGCCCGAGTCGTGCCCGCCGGCGGATGCCGGCAGCGCGATCGCGACGGCGGCAAGGCCGACGAGGCCGAGCCGGATCAAGGACTTCCTCACGGATGATCCCTCCCCTGAAGTTGGTCGTACGCCGCAGCCCGGATCGACGCTACACACCGGTTGTTCACATTTCAATCGTGAGCGTGCCCGCTAGTGACCGTCGTGTGCGTGACGCTTCTCCATCGGCGACGGGAGATGCGGCGCGACGTTGAAGACCGAGTTCACGAGCGCGAGGTGCGTGAACGCCTGCGGGAAGTTCCCGAGCAGCCGGCCCGCCTTCGGGTCGTACTCCTCCGAGATCAGGCCGAGGTCGTTCGTGAGCCCGAGCAGCCGCTCGAGCAGCGCGTGCGCGTCGTCATGGCGGCCGAGCAGCTCGAGACAGTCGACGAGCCAGAACGAGCACGGGAGGAACACGCCTTCGCCGGGCGGCAGTCCGTCGACGCCCTCCGCATGCGTGCGGTAGCGGAGCACGAGACCGTCGTCGACCAGCTCGCGCTCGATCGCCTCGACGGTGCCGCGCACGCGCGGGTCCGATCCGGGCAGAAAGCCGACGAGCGGAATCAACAGCAGGCTCGCGTCGAGCTCCGGCGATCCGTACGACTGGGTGAAGGATCCGCGCGCGGCGTCGAAGCCCTGCGCGCACACCTCGGCGTGGATCTCGTCGCGCTCCGCGCGCCAGCGGCCGGCCGGGCCGTCGAGGCCCTGCGTCTCGACAGTGCGCACGGCGCGGTCGAACGCAACCCAGGCCATCACCTTCGAGTGGACAAAGTGCCGCCTCTCGCCGCGGATCTCCCAGATTCCCTCGTCCGGCTGCCGCCACGCTTTCTCGAGGTACGAGAGCAGCGTCTTCTGCAGCGCCCACGCGTTCAGCTCGATCTCGAGTCCGTGCACGCGCGCCTGGTACAGCGCGTCCATCACCTCGCCGTAGACGTCGATCTGCAGTTGCTCGCTCGCCGCATTGCCGACGCGCACCGGCGCGGAACCTTCGTAGCCGGCGAGCCACGGCAGCTCGAACTCCGTCAACCGCCGCTCCCCGGCGACGCCGTACATGATCTGGAGGTCGGCCGGATCGCCGGCAACCGCACGCAGCAGCCAGTGCCGCCACTGCTCCGCCTCGTGCACGTGTCCCGCGTTCAGGAGCGCGAGCAGCGTCAGCGTCGCGTCGCGCAGCCAGCAGTAGCGGTAGTCCCAGTTGCGAACGCCGCCGATCCATTCCGGCAGCGATGTCGTCGGCGCGGCGACGATGCCCCCGGTCGGTGCGAACGTCAGCGCCTTCAGCGTCATCAGAGAGCGATGGACGCGGTCGCGCCAGTCGTCCGGCAAGTCGATCGGGCGACGCGAGTTCCAGTCGCGCCAGAAGCTTTCGGTATCGGCGAGCTCCTGCTCTGCGTCGGAACGCTCCGGCGTCTCACGGTGCGACGGGAACCACACCAGCGCGAACGGGACCCGCTCACCCTCGTCGACGACGACCTCCGAGACAGTGCGCATGTCCTCGCCGCGTGTCGCCGCCGGCGTGCGGAACGCCAGCGCATCGGGTCCGGCGACCACGATGCGTGCGTCGCCGATGTGACGCACCCACGGCACGACGTGGCCGTAGTCGAAGCGAATCACGAGCTCCGACCGCATCCGCACGCGGCCGCCGAGCCCTTCGACGATGCGAACGATCTCCGGCGAGCCGTCCCGTGGCGGCATGAAGTCGAGCACGCGCACCGATCCCTCATCCGTCGTCCATGTGGTCTCGAGAACGAGCGTGTCGTGCAGGTAGCGGCGCGTCGCGGTCCCGCCGTCGGCAGGAGCGAGCAGCCAGCGCCCGTTGTCCGCGTCGCCGAGCAGCGCGGCGAAGCAGGCGCCGGAGTCGAAGCGGGGGAGACAGAGCCAGTCGATCGAGCCGTCGCGCGACACGAGGGCCGCCGTCTGCAGGTCGCCGATCAGCCCGTAGTCCTCGATGCGTGCCATCAGCGGAGGTCGATCTCGAGCCCGAACGGCGGCCACCGTTTGCGGACTGCGCGGTTGAAGGCTTCGTCGTATTCCTCGGCGGCGTCCTCGTCGAGCGTGCGCTTGTACCGGTCGCGCATGTCGGCGAGCGCCTCGGTCGCGGTCTCGACGGCGTCGACGTAGTCGCCGTATCTCGCTTCGGCCTCGTCGCGCTCGGCCTCGTTGTACGCGCGCTCCGCCTTGCGGCAGTCGGTGATCAGCTCGGCCTCGTCCTCGGCGAAGACGTCGAGCTGGCGGGAGATGACATCGGCGAAGCGGCGGCGGAATCTCACACGATCTCCTCGTAGACGGCGAGATGCGAGCGAGCCGAAGCGTCCCATGTCAGCTCCTCGCGTGCGCGGCGCGCGCCCGCGCGTGCGGCTTCGAGTGCGTCACGATCGGAAAGGAGCTCGTCCACCGCAGCGGCGAGCGCCGCGACATCGCCTGCCGGAACGACGCGACCCGCGTCGTAGCGCGCGATCGGTTCCGCAATTCCGCCGACGTCGTACGCGATCGCAGGCACGCCCGCGCCGAGCGCGCGCAGCAGCGCGCCGCTCTGGTCGAGCTCCGGGCGGTACGGGAACAGCGCGACGGTCGCCTCGCCGAGCGCGCGGTCGACCTCCGCCTGCGGGAGATAGCCGAGCCGCCATTCGACGTCGAGCCCCTCGGCGGCGGCGCGGTAGCGGTCGACGGGCTCCAACGGGTCGCCTGCGACGAGGAGCCGAGCGTCGCCGACGCGGCGCACCGCCTCGATCGCGTCGCCGAGTCCTTTGTACGGGCGGATCACGCCGAAGCACAACACCGTGCGACCGTCGTCACGTCGCTCGGGGTCGCTCGGGAACACGGGATGCGGCACGACGCGAAGTCGAGCCGGGTCGGCGACGATCGGCGCGAGCGTGTCTCGGCCGTTGAGGCTGTGCACGATGACGCGGTCGAACCGGGAGAGCAGCCCGCGCCAGAGATCGGGCCGCCCGGCGGTCCGCCGCGGCAGCAGATCGTGCGCGGTGAAGACGCTCGGCAGATGCGGACGCAGCAGCCGCGCGTCGAGCTCCGGCGCGGCGAGCCACTGGAGATGCAGGACGTCCGCCTTCCGCCGCCGCAGCGCGGCGAGCCCGAGCGGATGCTCCGCGACCTTCACCGGCACCCGCAACGGCGAGCGGCCGAAGACACGCGACGACACGGGATAGAAGATTTCCGCGCGGAGATAGCCGTCCGGCGCCGGCGTCTCCCCGAAGCGGAAGCGCGACGTGACGAGCTCGACCTCGGCGCCGGCGCGCGCGAGCGCGGCCGCGAGCTCGTGGTCGTAGGTCGGAGTGAACGCGGGTGGGTCGGCGAGGAGAACGCGCATCCGCCGTAGGCTACGCCCGTGCCGCTCCTCGTTCGCACCTGGAACGTCTTCCACGGGAACGCCGTGCCGCCGGAGCGCACGACGTACCTCGAGGAAACGGTACGACTCGCGGTCTCCGACGAGCCCGACGTCGTCGCTCTGCAGGAGGTTCCGCTCTGGTCGCTGCCGCACCTCGGCCGCTGGAGCGGGATGACCGCCGTTGCCGCGGTCGCCGCGCGGCCGCGCATCGGGCCGGTCCCGTCGTCGCCGGCATTCGGGCGCAGGCTCACGGGTCTGAACCACGGGCTGTTCCGCTCGGCGTTCACCGGACAGGCGAACGCCGTGCTCGTCTCACCGCGACTGCGCGTGCTCGAAGACCGGACGGTCGTGCTCAATCCGCACCGGTTCCGCCGCGCGCAGGCGCAATGGCTCGGCCTCGATCGCGTGACGGAGCTCGCGTGGGCGAAGGAGCGCCGCGTCTGCCTCGCCGTGCGCGTTGCGCTGCCCGACGGAGGGACCGCGCTCGTGTCGAGCCTGCACGCGACGAGTCTGGCGTCGGAGCAGCGCGTAGCGGATGCGGAGCTCCGCCGCGCCGCCGCGTTCCTCGAAGGGCTCGCCGCGCCGGACGAGCCGGTATTTCTCTGCGGCGACACGAATGTCCCGGCCGCGCGCTCGCGCACGATGGCCGACCTGCGCGAGTGGGGCTATTCCGCGCCCGGTCCTCACATCGACCACGTCGTCGTGCGCGGGCTCCCGGCCACCGACCCGTTCGTCTGGCCCGAGGAGCGGCGTCGCGTCGACGGCCGGCTTCTGTCCGATCATGCACCCGTGGAGGTGACCGCAGGATGACGTTCGACGAAGCTCGCGCGCAGTTCCCGGTGCTCGAGAAGCACGCGTATCTCAACGCCGGTACGAACGGCCCGCTCGCGCAGGCGACGGTCGACGCGCTCGTCACGACGACGCAGCGCGACCTCCGCGACGGGAGGAGCGGCCGTGCGCTGTTCGAGGAGATGCTCGCGCTGCGCCAGGAGGTGCGACGGGGACTGGCTGCGGTCCTCGAGGTCGATCCGTCGTTGACGGCGATTGTCGACTCGACGACGCGCGGCTGCTCGATCGTGATCGCGGGGCTCGAGCTCGCACCGGAGGACGAGATCGTGATCACCGACCAGGAGCATTTCGGGCTGATGGGCCCGGTGCATGCGTCGGGCGCGCGCGTCGTCGTCACCGCCGCCGACGAGGACGCGATCCTCGCCGCCGTCACGCCGCGCACGAGGCTGATCGCTACGTCACATGTGCTCTGGACGACCGGCCGCCGCCTCGACATCGCCCGTCTGAAGGACGAGAGCGGCGTGCCGATCCTCGTCGACGGCGCGCAGTCGGCCGGCGCGATCCGCGCCGAGGCCGAGCCGTTCGACTTCTACACCGTCTCGGCGCAGAAGTGGCTGTGCGGTCCCGAGCTCACCGGCGGTCTCTACGTCCGCGACCCGGACCGGCTGCGCGTCGCGTCGCCGAGCTACGCGTCGCAGACAGCCTACGAGCCCGACGGATCGTTCACGCCGAAGGACGGCGCCGAGCGGTTCGACTCGAGCTTCATCGGCGTCCCGACGCTCAAGGCACTCGTCGCCGCGTTCGGAACACATCCCGAGTGGCGATACGACCGCGCCGGCGAAACGGCGGAGCGCTGCCGCGAGCTCCTCGCGGAGCACGTCGAGGTGCTGACGCCGCCGGGCCACTCGACGCTCGTCACGTTCCGTCCGAGCGGCAATCCGACAGAGCTGGTCGCAAGCCTCGAGCAGCGCGGCGTGATCGTCCGCGAGCTTCCGGGCCGGAACATGGTGCGCGCGTCGTGCGGCTGGTGGACGAACGAGGACGACCTCGCGCGCCTCGTCGACGGCGTGGCCGCTGCCTAGCCGGCGTCGGTGAACACGATCGGCTGCGCTGCGTGCGCGGTCCGCTTCACGACGAGCGTCTCGGCGATCATGTCGTGGAGTGCGCGCTTCTGCGGCGTCCACCCGGCCATCATGTAGCCGATGCAGAGCGTGATCCCCGAGACGATCTTCGCGACGTAGCGGACGGACGCGCGGCCGAAGGTGAGCTGCGTGCCGTCGGCGTTGACGACCGCGAGCCCGAGCGTCTTCTTCCCGAGCGTCGCCTGCCAGCTCGAACTCTCGAGGAACGCAAAGTACAACCACTCGCCGACGAGCACGGCAACCGTGCCGAGCGTCGAGCCGAACACGCCGCGCACGATCGCGATCGGGATGATGAGTGCTATGCCGTCGATGAAGCAGCGCCGCGGCCCGAATCCAGAAGCCTCCGTAGCCCACCGCGGAGATAACGCGCTGCGGAGGCTCGAGTGCCGCCTGCATACCGGCCGGGGTCGCCGAGTCGGAGTCAGCGTCGGGCTCCGCGGACGCGAGCACCGCGCCACAGTTCTCGCAATACCGCCCCGGTGTCGTCTGAGTCGTCCTGCACCACGCACAGGTCTGCATGGCCGCCTCCATGTGTCGCTGTCAAGGGTCAGCACAAAGACACATCGGCCACTTTGGGCCGAACCTTTAGACCCCGATCAGCCGGGAAGGCCGAGCTCGGACGCGATCGGCTTCAGCGCCTCGACAACCGTCGTGATGTGGTCGTCGAGGTCGACGCCGAGCTCCTCCGCGCCCTTGAAGACGTCCTCGCGATGCACGCCGGCGGCGAACGACGGCTGCTTCAGCTTCTTCCGCACCGACTTCGGCTCGAGCCCTTCGAGACCGGTGGGGCGGACGAGCGCGCACGCGTGGACGAAGCCGGACAGCTCGTCGCATGCGAAGAGCGCCTTCTTCAGCGGCGTGTCGCGCGGCAGCCCGAGGTGCTCCGCGTGGGAGAGCACCGTCTCGATGACCTCCTCGGGATAGCCCTCCTCGCGGAGGATCGGCGCGCCGTCCTGCGGATGCTTGTCGAGGGTCGGGTGGATCTCGTAGTCGAAGTCGTGCAACAGCGCCGCGACGCGCCAGAGCTCCTCGTTGCCGTCGAGCTTGCGTGCGTACGCCGCGGTCGACGCTTCGACGGCGAGCGCGTGCCGCAGGAGCGACTCGCTCTTCGTGTACGCCGTCAGCGTCTGCCAGGCCTGGTCGCGGGTCGGGGTCACGGCCCGGCTAGGATAGCCGCCCATGGCCGTCGTACCCGCGCTCGCCGACGCCTTCGTGATCGAAGGTGCGCGGCCGCTCAACGGCCGCATCCGTGCCGCCGGCAACAAGAACGGCGCGCTGCCGATCCTCGCCGCGTGCGTCCTGACCGAAGGCCAGGTCGTGCTCCACAACGTGCCGCGGATCCTCGACGTCCAGACGATGCTCGACCTGATCGCCGACATCGGCGTCGAGGTCGAGTGGATCGGCGATAACGACCTCAGCATCCAGGCCGCGAACGTGACGAAGACGGAGCTCGACGAGGAGCTCTGCCGGCTGATCCGCGCGTCGGTGCTGCTCGCCGGCCCGCTGCTCGCGCGCTTCGGCAGCGCGATCGTCCCGCCGCCGGGCGGCGACGTGATCGGCCGCCGCCGCGTCGACACGCACCTGCATGCGTTCGAGAAGCTCGGCGCGACGATCGAGGCCGACCGGCGGTTCACGATGCGCACCGACGGACTCGTCGGGACGAACGTCTTCCTCGACGAGGCGAGCGTCACCGGCACGGAGAACGCCGTCATGGCGGCGACGCTCGCACGCGGCGAGACGGTGCTCGGCAACGCCGCGTCGGAGCCGCACGTCCAGGATCTCTGCCGCTTCCTCGTCGAGCTCGGCGCCGACATCGACGGCATCGGCACGAACGTGCTGCGCGTCCGCGGCGTCGACTCGCTCCACGGCGGCGAGCACACGATCGCCCCGGATCACATCGAGGTCGCGAGCTTCATCGGCCTCGGCGCGATTACCGCGGGCGAGATCGTGATCGAGAACTGCCGGCCCGAAGATCTCGTTGCGATCACGCCGGTGTTCCGCCGCCTCGGCATCAAGATGGAGTTCGAGGACACGAGCATCCGCGTGCTCGACGGACAGGACCTCGTGATCGAGGACGACGTCGGCGGCCACATCCCGAAGATCGACGACGGACCGTGGCCCGCGTTTCCGGCAGACCTGACGTCGATTGCGGTCGCCGTTGCGACGCAGGCGCACGGCACGGTGATGATCTTCGAGAAGATGTTCGAGAACCGGTTGTTCTTCGTCGACAAGCTCGTCAACCTCGGCGCGCGGATCATCCTCTGCGATCCGCATCGCGTCGTCGTCACCGGTCCGGCGCGTCTCTACGGCGAGCGGATGTCGAGCCCCGACATCCGCGCCGGCATGGCGATGCTGCTGGCGGCGCTCTGCGCGGAGGGCACATCGACGATCGGGAACGTGCGCGAGATCGACCGGGGCTACGAGCGGATCGACGAGCGGCTGCGCGCGCTCGGCGCGCACATCGAGCGCGTCGAAGCCTAGGGGCGCGAGGCGGCGGGCTTCCGCGCCGCCGGCACCGATACCGTCAGCGGCGTCGACGTCGCAGCGGTCGTCCCGTTCGGGTCGAGCGCGGTGACGGTGAACCGATACGCGTGCCCGGCGCCAAGCGTTATCCACGCGCTCGTCTTGTCGGTCGCGCCGAGCACCGTCTTCGCCGTCCGGCCGTCGGTGGCGATCGTCAGCGTGTAGCTCGTGGTGTCGCCGCTCCAGGTGAGGTGGAGCCGCGACTTGACGCGGTTGCCGGACAGCAGCACGCCGGTCTGGCCCGACTGCGCGGTCGCCACAGCCGCGGCGACGTCGATCACGCCGAAGCCGAGGTCCGGCGTCCAGCGGCCGTTGCCCGACGCCGTCGCCTTCAGGATCTGCGCGACCTGCAGCGCCGTCAGCTTCGGATTCGCCGCCCAGACGAGCGCCGCGGCGCCCGCCACCTGCGGCGCCGAGAACGACGTTCCGCTCGCGTAGCCGTACAGCCCGGCCTGCGAGCCCGGCAGCGCGGCGCGCGGGTACTGCGCCGGCGTCGACGTCGACGAGACGTCGCCGAAGACGTTCTCGCCGGGCGCCGCGAGCGAGATCCACGATCCCGTGTTCGAGAAGCGACGCGCGCACGCCGGTCAGCGTCGACGCGGCGACTGCGAGACCCGCGCCGCCGACTCCGTTCGACCCGCGCGGCTGCAGCAGCGCCGCGGGATACTCGGTCGGGTTCCCCTGCGCGAACTCGTTGCCGACGGCCGCGACGACGAGCACGCCGTGGTCGAACGCGTACTGGATCGCGTGACGCTCGATCGACGACGTTCCGGGTCCGCCGAAGCTGATGTTGATGATCCGCGCGCCGTGGTCGACGGCGTAGATGATCCCGGCGGCCTCGTCGACGTCGGTGAACGTCCCGTCCGCGGCGCCGGCCTTGACGACGAGGAGCTGCGCGTCGCCGCCCGCGCCCGCGATTCCGTCGCCGTTCGTCACGGAACCGGCCGCGACCGATGCGACGAACGTCCCGTGGCCGTTGTCGTCGCGGACGTCGCCGGTGCCGGTGCGCGTGTTGTAGGCGGTGGGGGACTTCGCCGCGAGATCGGGCGCCGTCAGGTCGGCGCCGGTGTCGATGACGGCGATCTTGATCGCGGCGGCTGCGCGCAGCACCGCGTCGGGGACGCTGTCCTCGTGCGTACCGCGGTACTGCCACTCCCAGCCGGCGGCGGGGCTCGCGAGTGCGAGCGCCACCGCCGGCTCGGCCGCTGCGCCGCGTGCGGCCGGGCGGGAGACAAAGCGGATGCCCTGGGCACGACGGAGCGTCTCCCCCGGGACGCGCGTCCGCACCTCAACCGCATGCAGTGCCGGGAGCAGCCGCACGAGCGCGGCGCCGCGGAGAGCAGTCGCAAGCCCCGCCGGCGTCGAGTAGCCGACGACGAGCACGCTGCCCGATCCGGGTGCGTACGAGCGCACAGGACCGACGCGATCCGGTGCCGCCGCAGTGCTGCCGACGACTACCAGGGTCGCTACCGCCGCTGCGACTCCCACACACGCCCTCTGCACCACATTCCCCGTTCTTGACCCTAGTCACCCTTCCGGGGGATGCATAGGCCTTTCGGCCCATCTTTGCAAGTCATACGACCGCGCCCGCGGACCGCGGCTGTAGCCTGCCGCGCATGGGGCCGGGAGAGAACGCGACGGGCCGGAGCGGCGTCCGTGTCGACGTCTACGGGACGGGCGAAGCCAACGTCGAGACCGGGATTCCGGTGCTCGACCGGCTGCTCGAGCGGCTGGCGGAGGCGGCGCGCTTCGATCTCGTGCTCGAGGTGGAGCCGGGCGAGGCCGAGGCGGAGGTGACCGCCGCAGGCAGCGCGCTCGGCGAGGCGCTGGCCGGGCCGCTGCGCGTCGGCGGCGCCCGCGGGCACGGCTCCGCGTTCATGGCGTCGTCCGAGGCATTGGCGCAGGTCGTCCTCGAGACCGCCGAGACGCCGCTCGTCGTCTCGAACGTCGACCTCAGCGAGGCGCGAATCGGCGGCCTCGGCACCGACGTCGCGCGACGCTTCCTCGAGCGGCTCGCCGAGAGCGCCGGGCTGACGATGCACGTCAGGCTCTTGAACGGCAAAGACACGCAGCACGTCCTCGACGCGATGTTCAAGGCGCTCGGCGTCGCGCTGGCCCAGGCATGCGAGAGAACAGGAGTTGCACGTGGCTGAGAAGTCCGTCGTACGCACCGAGTCCGCGCCGGCGCCGTTCCAGGGCGCGCCGTACTCGCAGGCGATCCAGGCGAACGGGTTCGTCTTCGTCTCCGGCCAGCTCGCGCTCAAGCCGGGGGACAAGGAGCTCTCCGGCGGCACGATCGAGGAGCAGACGGAGCAGGTCTTCTCGAACCTCCGCGCGATCCTCGAGGCGGCCGGCTCGGGGCTCGACCGGCTCGTGAAGACCACGGTCTTCCTCCAGAACCTCGGCGACTTCCAGGGGATGAACTCGGTCTACGCGACGCACGTCGGCGACACGCCGCCGGCGCGCTCCACCGTCGAGGTCGCGGCGCTGCCGTCGGGCGCGCTCGTCGAGATTGAAGGCGTCGCCCTTCTCTAGCTCCGAGACGCTCCGCGTCTCCTCGCTTCAGGCGGAACTCCGCGTGCCGGAGAGCGCGGTCTCCGGCACGCTCCGTGCGGAAGAGCTTCCTGGCGCGTGATGGGTGCAAGTTTGCTCTTGAGTCGCGTACGGGCAGCGCTGCGCGGTGCCCGTACGCTGGGTTCGGCCTCCACGTAAGTCCGCCTGCGGCGAGCCTTACGCTCCGGCCCTTGCGTCTTGTGTCGTCACGAAGGCTTGAGGGCTCGAAGGTGCAGAAAAAGCGGCACTCGCCGCCAGCGCTCACTGCGGTCGCTCACGTCCCCGTGGCCCGGCAGCGCAGGCTCGCGCAGCCGCTCGACGAGGAGGTCAGCCGCGGTGAGTGCCTCCGTATACGACTGCAGCGGCCGGTGGACACTCTCGAAGCGCATCGCGTATCCGTCGCGTTCGACCTCCTCCGCATACGGGGTGGTGGCGAGGTACGAGCCGTCGATCACGAACGGGCTGTCGCCGACATCGTCGTCGAGGAAGACGCCGGCCGAGTTGAGCGGGTGGACGATCGCGATACAGAAGCGCCCGCCTGGAACAAGCACCCGCGCCGCTTCGCGCACCGCTGCGTCGAGGTCGTCCACGTCCTGCAGCGACATGAACGCGACGACGAGCCGGAACTCCGCGTCCGGAAATGGCAATTCTGCAGCGTCGGCGAGATGTAATTCGATGTCCGGAGACGCCTCGTGTGCGGCGGCAAGCAGCGTCGGCGATGCGTCGACACCGACGACGTCGTGACCGAGTCTGGTGAGGTCGCGGGCAAGGCGCCCTTCACCGCAACCGACGTCGAGCGTGCGTCCGGACGGGGGCGGTACCACCTCGAGGAAGAGATCGCGGTGAAACCGCCAATAGCTGTCGTGTCCCGGGGCCCGAGCCCACGCAATCCAGTCCGCGGCGTGCCGCTCCCACGCCTCCTGACGCTCGTCCACGGACCCGACTGTAAAGCCGCGAGAATGCCTCGGTGCGGCAGGAGATCGAAAAGTACGTCGGGTCGCTCGGGCTCGACGCGTATCTCGTCGGCGGCGCCGTCCGCGACGAGCTGCTCGGCCTGGAGTCGAAAGATGCCGACTTTCTCGTTCCCGGCGTCGACACCGACGGCCTGAAGCGCGCCCTCGAGCCGCACGGGCGCGTCGAGGATCTGATCGTCGCCGGCCGCCTCGTCGGCGTCCGGCTGCATCCGCGCGACCCGAAGGTGCGCGCGCTCGCGCGGTCCGGCATCGAGTTCGCACCGCCGCGCGCCGAGCGCAGCACGGGCCCCGGCCGCCACGACTTCGAGATCGTCGCCGACGCGTCGCTGTCGGTGGAGGACGACATGCGTCGCCGCGACTTCACGGTCAACGCAATGGCGCGCCGCCTGCGCACCGGCGAGGTCGTCGATCCCGTCGGCGGCGAAGCGGATCTCCGTGCCGGAGTTCTGCGCACGGTGTCGCCGCGAAGCTTCCAGGAGGATCCGCTGCGGATCGTGCGCGCGCTTCGTTTCGTCTCGCAGCTCGGTCTCGAGCCGGACGAGTCGACGCTGCAGCAGATGCGCGACGACGCCGGCGCGGTCGCGCTCGTCTCGGGCGAGCGGATCGGCGGCGGGCTTCACGCCGACGGCATGGGCGAGCTGTCGAAGCTGCTGCTCGGCAAGGAGCCGGCGCGCGCGCTACGGCTCGCGCGCGACACAGGCGTCCTCGTCGAGCTGCTTCCGGAGTTCCGCGGCGCGATCGGTTTCGACCAGGAGAGCCGCTACCACGACCTGACCGTCGACGAGCACACCTTCGCGGTCGTGCAGGCGGCGGCCGACGCGGGTGCGTCGCTCGCGGTCCGGCTGGCGGCGCTGTTCCACGACCTCGGCAAGCCGCACGTCGCGTGGCGCGGCACCGACGGACGGCTGCACTACTACGCGAAGCCCGGCTACTCGCACCGAAGCCACGAGCAAGTGAGCGCGACGCTTGCAGGCGAGGCGCTGCGACGGCTCCGTTATCCGAATGCGCTTCGCGAACGCGTCGTGCGGATTGTCCGGAATCACATGTTCAAGCCCGGCTCGGCGGATCCGCAGCGCGCGCGGCGGTTCCTCGCGCGGCACGGCGACGAGCTCGCACTCGACCTGCTCGCGCACAAACAGGCCGACCTGCTCGGAAAGCGCGGCTCCGACGGCGAGCCGCCGCCGGCCGAGGAGCTCGAGCGGCTCGCGCGCTTCGGCGAGGTCGTTCGACAGGAGCGGTCGAGCCCGCACCGGATCGCCGACCTCGCGATCGGCGGCGACGATCTGATCGCCGCAGGCTTCGCACCGGGGCCACGCCTCGGACAGGTACTGCAGGAACTGCTCGACTCCGTCGTCGACAATCCGGCGCTGAACACGCCGGACGAGCTGCTGCGGCGAGCGCGCAAGCTGCGATGAACGCGAACGCACTCCGCTGGGACGGACGAGCCGGCCGCTACGAAGCCTGGTACCTCACCGTCGCCGGCCGCTTCTGGATCCGCTACTCGCTGCGCGTTCCGACGGACGATGGCGACGACGGCGAGGCGGCGTTGTGGCTCGCCGACTGGACCGGCGAGTCGCCGCGCGCGCGGAAGGCGACCTTCGGGCTCGACGCACTGCGCACGCCGGGCGGCGGCTGGCCGCTCGAGCTCGGTCCGGGACGTCTCACCGACACGGAGGCGACCGGCGAGATCGGCGGCGCGCGCTGGCACCTCACGTTCTCCGCGGAACAACGGCCGTTCGCGTACACGCGTCCCGTGATGCGGCCGGTTGCGTCGACGCAGAACGTCGTCGTCAAGCCGTCGCTCGCGATCTCGGGCTTCGTCGAGCTCGACGGCGTGCGTCACGACCTCGACGCCGCGCCGGGCCAGCAGGCGCATCTCCACGGCCGCCGCCACGCCGACCGCTGGGGCTGGTTCCACGCGACGCTGCCGGACGGACGCTGGATCGAAGGTCTGGTCGCGAAGGTCCCGGGAATGCCGCAGATCGCGCTGCATGCGACGGAGCGCGGCGCAGCCAACGGCGTCGTGTCGCTCTTCCGCACGCACGCAGAGGTTGCGCCGGGCCGCGTCGCCGCAGGCCCGTACACCGTCGAGGCGGCGCGCGACGACTTCGTCGGCGTCACGTACCACGATCCGAGCGGCGCGGAGGTCTTCTGCTATCACACCGAGAAGGCGATCTTGCGCGGCCCCGCGCTCGACGTGCAGGACGTCGCATTGGAATATGGCTCGCGTGAGAAGGTGAACGGGTGGCCGGTGTCTCTCTGATCGAGTGGGCGGCGCCCGGTCCGTACCGGGTGTCGTTCACGACGCGCGTCGGCGGCGTCAGCGAGGGTGCATTCGCGTCGCTGAACCTCGGCATTCGCACGGAGGACGACGCGGCGCGCGTCGTCGAGAACCGCACGCGCCTCTGCGACGCGACGGCCGCCGATCCCGACGGCGCAACGATGGCGTGGCAGCGCCACGGCGCGACGGTCACGCGCGCGCAGCCGCGCGGCATCGTCATGCCCGGCACCGTGTACGACCACTGCGACGGGCTCTGGAGCGACGAGCCGGGACGCGCGATGCTCCTGCTCACGGCTGACTGCCTGCCAATTGCGATCGTTCGCACCGACCGCCGCCGGCCCGCGCTGTCGATCCTCCACGCCGGCTGGCGCGGGCTTCTCGCCGGCGTCGTCGCCGCGGGAGTGCGCGCGGTCGGCGCGGGCGGCCTCGCCGCTGCGATCGGGCCCGCGATCGGTCCGTGCTGCTACGAAGTGGGGGACGAGGTCGCAACGCCGTTCCGCGAGGCGTTCGGCGACGACGTCGTCGGAGACGACAACAAGCTCGACCTCTGGACCGCCGCAGAGCGCGCGCTTCGCGCAGCGGGCGTCGAGCAGGTCGAGCGCTTCGACCTCTGCACGTCGTGCGAGCCGGAGCGGTTCTTCTCCCACCGGCGCGACCACGGCAAGACGGGACGCCAGGGAGTGATCGCGTACGTCGCCTGACGAGATCCGCGCGCGGTACACGCGCATCCGCGAACAGGTCGGGCCAAATGTCACCGTCGTGGCCGCAACGAAGTACGTCGCGCTCGACGACATGCAGGCGCTCGCCGACGCCGGCGTCGAGGTTGTCGGCGAGAACCGGGCGCAGGACCTCGAGGCGAAGCACGCGCGCTACGGCAACGCTTTCCGTTGGCACTTCATCGGCCACCTCCAGAGCCGCAAGGCGAAGATCGTCAACGCGACGTGCGAGCTCTGCCACTCGCTCGACTCGGAGTCCGCGGCGCAGAAGCTCGCGATCCCGGCGCTCGTCGAGGTGAACCTGTCCGGCGAGCCGACGAAGTCCGGCGTCGAGCCGTCCGACCTCGGAGCGTTTCTCGAGCTGTATCCCGACGTGCGCGGCCTGATGACGATGCCGCCGGCGACCGCCGACCCGGAGGAGTCGCGGCCGTACTTCCGCCGCCTGCGCGAGCTCGCCGCGGAGCACAGGCTCGCCGAGCTGTCGATGGGGACGAGCCAGGACTACCGAATCGCCGCCGAGGAAGGCGCGACGTACATCCGCGTCGGATCGGTGCTCTGGCGTGACTGAGCCGTCGGCCGGGGGCGATACGATCCGCCCAGCCATGGGCTTCGGCGACGTGTGGAACAAGACTCTCGTCTACTTCGGCATTGCCGAGGAGGAGGACTGGGACGAGGACGGCTACCTCACGGACGAGGAGCTGCAGCGGGCCTACGCGGACCGGCCGAACGTGCGCCGTCTCGCACCGCGGCGCAGCAGCCGCGAGGAGTTCGACGACTGGACCGACCCGGAGCCGAGCGCCCCGGCCACGCGCACGAGCGTCCTCCGGCCCGCACCGGAACCGCGCCGCCTCCGCGGCGTCGAGAGCGCTCCCGCATCCGCCGGCGGGGGAGCCGCCCGCGTCCATCTCGTCCTGCCGCGCAGCTTCAACGACGCGCAGCAGGTCGCGGACAAGTTCAAGGAAGGCGTCCCGGTGATCCTGAACCTCCAGGGCTGCGACCAGGAGCTCTCGAAGCGGCTGATCGACTTCACGAGCGGGCTCACGTACGCCCTCGACGGCGCGATGCAGCGCGTCGCCGACAAGGTCTTCCTGTTGACGCCGCGCAACGTCGAGGTCTCCGCCGAAGAGCGCGCGCGGATGCTCGAGCGCGGCGGCTTCTTCAACCAGGCCTAGCGCTTTCCAGCCAGGATTTCGCCCGCCGAGGGCGAACCGCATGCCTGATGGGCGTCACTGCCACTGTCGGCTTGCTCTTCAGCGCGGTCACGAAGGCGCAGACCTTCGTCTACGTGTTCGCGCTCGTGTACACGCTGTTGATCTTCGTGTACATCCTCTCGAGCTGGCTGCGTTTGCCGTATTCGCCCTGGCTGAACCGGATCCAGCGGTTCCTCTACGACGTCTCCGAGCCCTATCTGCGGCTCTTCCGGCGCGTACTCCCGTCGATGGGCGCGCTCGATCTCTCGCCGATCGTGGCGGTGATCGTGCTGTGGGTCCTCGAGCCGACTGTTGATCACGATCCTGCAGCAATTTCAGTAGAGAGGGGGAGCACATGGCACTCACACCAGTCGAGATCAGGCACATGGCACCGGCGCGAGCGTTCTTCGGCTACAACGCCGGCGCGACCGACCGGATGCTCGAGGAGATCGCCTCGAGCTTCGAGGACGTCTGGCGCGAGCGGGCGGACCTCGCCGACAAGATCGAGCAGCTCGACGCGGACCTCGTCCGCTACCGCGAGCTCGAGGCGCTGCTGCGGACGACGCTCGTCTCCGCGGAGCGCGCGTCGGCCGAGATGAAGGAGCAGGCTCGCCGGGAGGCCGAGCTGATCCTCACCGAGGCGCACGCGGAGGCCCGCGCCGTGCAGCGGCAGGCGCTCGCCGAGAACGAGCGTCTCGTCCGCGAGTCGCGGCAGATCCGCGAGCGGCTCCGTGCCGCGCTGACGGAGACCGAGGCGGCCGACACGAGCGCCGCGGCCGAGGCGACCTGGCCGGGAGCCGAGGCGGCGTAGCTCCCCCGATACACTGGGCCCATGGTCGCCGCGTCCACTACTCGGCTGCGGCTGCGGGTCACTCCAGGCGCACCGAGCGCGGGAATTGTCGGCCGGCACGGCGACGCGTGGAAGGTGCGCGTCACCGCGGCGCCCGAGAACGGCCGCGCGAACGACGCGGTCGTGCGGCTACTCGCCGAGCTCTTCGGCGTCGCGCGCGACGACGTGACGGTCGTCGCCGGGCACGGCTCTCGCGACAAGGTGGTCGAGCTCACCGGGATCGACAGCGGCGAGGCCGAGCGGCGGCTGGACGCCGCATCGCGCATGAGCGTCGACACGGAGCACTTCCGCGCGCTGCTGCTCGAGGAGCGCGCCCGCGTCGAGAGCGCGATCGAGAATCTCCACAAGGATCATCCCGGCAGTCTCGACGACGAGGTCGAGGAGACTCGACAACGATCCCACGGAATCGGCGTCGGCGACGCTCGACCGCGAGATGGACTACTCGCTCGAGGAAAACTCGACCCAGGTTCTCCACGAGATCGACGCCGCGCTGAAGCGCATCGACGACGGCACCTATGGGATCTGCACGGACGGTGGCGAGGAGATCGACCCGGCGCGGCTCGAGGCGTACCCGTGGGCGTCGCTCTGCATCGACTGCAAGCGCGAGGCCGAACGGCCGTGACCGAGCCCGCGCGCCGGGCCGATGTGCGCGTCGGCTCGTCCACCGATGCGCTCGCACCGATGTCCGTCGCGAAACGCTCGCTCGCCGCGGGCGCGTGGCAATGGGCCGCGCTCCTCGGCATCGCGTTCGCCGCGATCGCCGCCGACCAGCTGACGAAGCACATCGTCACGAGCACGCTCAGCCTCGACGAGGGCAACACACGTCCTCGGTCCGTTCTGGATCCACCACGTTCAGAACTCCGGCATCGCGTTCGGGTTGTTCTCCAGCGCGACCGCGGTCGTCATCGTGCTCACCGGCGTCGCCGTGATCTGGATGCTCGTCTACTTCGCCCGCTCCGGCGCCCGGCATCCGATCCTGCCGGTCGCGCTCGGGCTCGTGATCGGCGGCAGCATCTCGAACCTCTTCGACCGCGTTCGGCTCGGCTACGTCACCGACTTCATCGATCTCCGCTGGTGGCCCGCGTTCAACCTCGCCGACAGCTTCATCGTCATCGGCGTCGGGCTGCTGCTGGCCGCGCTCGTCGCGGCCGAGCGGGAGCCGCGCCGCTCGCGGCACGTTCGTGACGCAGCTGCGCGTCCCTGAGGAGGCGCGCGGGACGCGGCTCGACCGCTTTCTCGCGCTGCTTCCGGAGATCGGCTCGCGCGCCGTGGCCGAGCGGCTCGTCGAGGACGGCGGCGTTCTCGTCGACGGACGTCCGCGGCTGAAGAGCCACAAGCTCGACGGGCGGCGAGGAGCTCGAGTTCGAGCCGCCGGCACCGCGGCCGAGCGGCCTGGTCGCGGAGGAGATCGAGCTTGAGGTTCCGTACGAGGACGAGCACCTGCTCGTCGTGGACAAGCCGGCAGGCCTCGTCGTCCACCCGGCGCCGGGCCACTCGAGCGGGACGCTCGTCCACGGGCTGCTCGCGTACGACGTCGAGGGCGGGGAGGAGCCGGAGCGGCCGGGGATCGTCCACCGGCTCGACCGCGATACGTCGGGGCTGCTCGTCGTCGCCCGCTCGCCCGAGGCGCATCGCCGACTGCAGGAGCTGATCCAGCAGCGCGAGCTGACGCGCGAGTACCTCGGCGCTCGTCGTCGGCCGCCCGCGCTCGCGCACCGGGACGATCGACGCGCCGATCGGGCGCGACCGCCACGACCCGCTCCGCCACTCGCTCGACACCGACACGCCGCGCGAGGCCGTGACGCACTTCGAGGTCGAGGAGCTGCTCCGGAAGCACGCGCTGCTCCGCGTCACCCTCGAAACGGGCCGGACGCACCAGATCCGCGTCCACCTCGCCGCGATCGACCTGCCGGTGGCGGGCGACCCGCTCTACGGGCGGTCGGGCGAGCTCGGGCTCGACCGGCAGTTCCTCCACGCGGCGCGGCTCGCCTTCGACCATCCGTTCACCGGCGCCCGCGTCGACGTCAGCTCGCCGCTGCCGGACGACCTCGCGCGCGGCCTCGAAGCCGCCCGCAGCTAGACTTTCGAGCGATTTCGTCCCACCGACCCGGCGGATCAGCCGTGGCGCGGGTGCCGGCCTTTGCGGCCGGTGCGCCCCGAGCCCCGCCGGCGCAAGGCCCAAACAAACCGGAAGGAGCCACATGGCAGTCGTGTCCATGCGCGAGCTGCTGGAGGCCGGAGTGCACTTCGGCCACCAGACGCGACGCTGGAACCCCAAGATGCGCCGCTTCATCTTCACGGAGCGCGGCGGCATCTACATCATCGATCTCACGCAGACGAGCGAGCGCCTCGACGAGGCGGCCGCAGTTCGTCCGCAACCTCGCCGAGCGCAACGGCACGGTGCTGTTCGTCGGCACGAAGAAGCAGTCGCAGGACGCCGTCGAGAACGAGGCGAAGCGCGTCGGCATGCCGTACGTGAACCACCGCTGGCTCGGCGGCCTGCTCACGAACTGGCGGACGATGTCCGACCGGATCGAGCGGCTGCACGAGATGCGCCGCCTGAAGGAGGAGGGCCAGATGGACCTGCTGCCGGCGAAGGAGCGCATCGCGATGGCGGCGAGCTCGAGAAGCTCGAGGCGAACCTCGGCGGCGTCGCCGACATGCGCCGCCAGCCGGACGCCGTCTTCATCGTCGACCTCCGCAAGGAACAGCTCGCCGTCCGCGAAGCCCGCCGGCTCGGCCTGCCGGTCGTCGCGCTCGTCGACACGAACTGCGACCCCGACGAGGCCGACTTCGTGATCCCGGGCAACGACGACGCGATCCGCTCGTGCTCGCTCATCGCCCGCGCGATCGCCGACGCGATCGCCGCCGGCCAGCAGAAGGTCACCGCGGACGAGATGAAGGCGAAGGCGGAGCGCGAGGCCAAGGAGGCCGCCGCCGCGAAGGTCGCCGCTGCAGAGGCCGCTGCAGCCGCGGAGGCCGCAGCCGCGGCCCGCCGACGAGACCGTCGAGGCGGACGCTCCCGCAGCGCCGGAGGCTCCGGCGCCGGAGGTGCAGGCCTGATGGCGGCGGAGATCTCGGCAGCACTCGTCAAGGAGCTCCGCGAGCGCACCGGCGCGGGGATGATGGACTGCAAGCGCGCGCTGCAGGAGACGAACGGCGACATGGACTCGGCGATCGTCATCCTCCGCGAGCGCGGCATGGCGCAGGCCGCCAAGCGCGCGGACCGCGAGACGACCGAGGGCAAGGTCGGCTACCGCCTGGCCGACGACGGCAAGAAGGGCACGATGGTCGCCGTCGGCTGCGAGACCGAGCCCGTCTCGAACAACGAGGAGTTCCTCGCGTACGCGAAGGGCGTCCTCGACGCGGTCGACGCCGACGGCATCGGTGCCGAGTCGTCGCTCGAGGAGCAGCGCGTCGCACTCTCCGGCAAGCTCGGCGAGAACATCATCGTCGCCGGCGCGGCGCGTTTCGAGGCCGTCGACGGCGCGCTCATCGCGGCGTACGCGCATCCGCCGGCGAACAAGCTCGGCGTGCTCGTCCAGCTGCGCGGCGGCGACGACGATCTCGGCCGGAAGGTCGCGATGCACATCGCCGCGTCGAGCCCGCAGTGGATCGCCCGCGAGGACGTTCCGGCGGACGCCGTCTCGGCGGAGCGCGAGATCTACGCGAACTCCGACGAGGTGCAGTCGAAGCCGGAGCAGGCGCGCGAGAAGATCGTCGACGGCATGCTGAACAAGCGCTTCTTCGGCGCGAACGTCCTCGTCGACCAGGACTGGATCCACGACACCGCCAAGACGGTCGGTGCCGCGCTCAAGGAAGCCGGAGCCGAGGTTCTGGAGTTCCAGCGGTTCCAACTGACAAGCTAGACCCCGCATGACGGTGCATCCGGAGGAGACGCTCGTCGCGCCGGAGGCCGGCATTCCCGGCTTCCGGCGCATCCTGCTCAAGCTGTCCGGCGAGGCGCTGATGGGCGAGCGCGAGTACGGGATCGACGTCGGGGTCGTGGGCAGCCTCGCCGCCGAGATCGCGGCCGTCCGCGCGGCGGGCACCGAGGTGGCGATCGTCGTCGGCGCCGGGAACTTCTACCGCGGCATGGCGGCCGCGGCCGAGGGCATGGACCGCGCGACCGCCGACTACGCGGGGATGCTCGCGACGCTCCTCAACGCGCTCGCGTTGCAGGACGCGCTCGAGCGGGCCGGCGCCGACACGCGCGTGCAGTCCGCGATCCCCGTCTCCGAGGTCGCCGAGCCGTACATCCGCCGCCGCGCGATGCGCCATCTCGAGAAGCAGCGCGTCGTCATCTTCGCGGCCGGCACCGGCAACCCGTTCTTCACGACCGACACCGCCGCGGCGCTGCGCGCACTCGAGATCGGCGCCGACTCGATCCTGATGGCGAAGAACGGCGTTGCGGGCGTCTACGACGGCGACCCGCGCATCGACCCCGGCGCGTCGTTCCTGCCGCGGCTGACGCATCTCGAGGCGATCGAGCGCGGTCTGAAGGTGATGGACACGACGGCGCTGTCGCTCTGCATGGACAACCGCCTCACCATTCACGTCTTCGAGCTCGCCGACGGCAACATCGCCCGCGTCCTCGCCGGCGACGACATCGGGACGATCATCGCGACCCCGAACGAGGAGGGCATCTAGATGGCCACGGTCGACGAGCTGCTGAGCACCGCGCAGGAGCGGATGAACAAATCGGTGGAGCACGCGCGCGCCGAGTTCACCACGGTGCGGACCGGCCGTGCGTCGGCGTCGCTTCTCGACCGGATCGACGTCGACTACTACGGCACCCCGACGCCGCTGAAGCAGCTCGCGACGATCAACGTCCCCGAGCCGCGGATGCTGACGATTGCGCCGTTCGACCCGAGCTCGATCCGCGCGGTGGAGAAGGCGATCCTCGAGTCCGACCTCGGGCTGACGCCGTCGAACGACGGCAAGCTGATCCGGCTCCCGATTCCGCAGCTGACCGAGGACCGCCGCAAGGACCTCGTCAAGATCGTGCGCGGCCTCGCGGAGGAGCATCGCGTCGCGGTACGCGAGATCCGGCGCGACGCCGTGCGGCACCTGAAGGAGCTCGTCGACTCGGGCACCGTCGGCGCCGACGACGAGCACCGCGCGGAGGAGCGCGTGCAGAAGCTCACCGACGACCACACGAAGCAGATCGACGACCTCCTGAAGCACAAGGAAGCCGAGGTGATGGAGGTCTGAGCCTCCCGCGCACCGACGCCGATCTCGCCGCCGAGCACGGCCTGCCGGAGGTCGCGCACGCGGTCGCGATCATCATGGACGGGAACGGCCGCTGGGCCGCCGGCCACGGCGTCGGCGTTGCCGACGGCCACCGCGCCGGCTCGCGTGCGCTCCGGCCGATCGTCGAGACGGCGATCGATCTCGGCATCGACTCGCTGGCGGTCTACGCGTTCTCGACGGAGAACTGGACGCGCTCGGCCGACGAGGTCTCCGCGCTGATGGAGATCTTCGGCGAGACGATCGACCGCGAGCTCGCCGACCTCGCCGCGCAGGGAGTGCGCACGCGCTTCGTCGGGCGGCGCGACCGCGCGCCGGACTGGCTGCAGGCGCAGATGTCGGATCTCGAGCAGGCGACGGCGGACAAGACGACGCTCAGCCTCTGGATCGCATTCGATTACGGCGGGCGCGCCGAGCTCGTCGAGGCGGCGCGGCGGCTCGTCGAGGACGGCGTCGACCCGGACGACGTCGACGAGCAGCGGCTCGCGCAATATCTCTACGCGCCGGAGATGCCGGACCCTGACCTCGTCATCCGCACATCGGGCGAGCTGCGCGTCTCGAACTTCCTCCTCTGGCAGTCCGCGTACGCCGAGTTCATCTTCACGGACACGCTCTGGCCCGACTTCGGGCCGGACGAGTTTCGCCGTGCGCTGGAGGATTACGCCGGCCGACGGCGCAGATTCGGCGGCAGATGAGCGGATTCGTCTCGCGCGTGCTGGTCGGCATCGTCGGCCTCCCGATCGTGCTCGGTCTCGTCTGGCTCGGCGGCTGGTGGCTGTTCGGGCTCGTCGCCGTCGCGGGCGTGGTCGCGGTGCACGAGTTCGTGACGACGGCGCGGCCGCTGCGGCCGCTCGCACCGGCGCTCTACCTCGGCGTCGTCCTCGCCCTCGTCGGCGCGCGCACGGGGGGACTCGTGTGGATGCTCGGCGGGTTCCTTGCGACGTTTCTCTTCGCGTTCGTTCTGAACTCGATCTCGGAGACGCGGCCGCCGGCGACGGTCTCGATCGGGTCGTCGATCTTCGGGACGGCGTGGATCGGATTCGGGCTCGGGTTCCTCCTGCTGCTCCGGCAGATGAACACCGAATCGCGGCTGCTCCTCTTCACGGTGCTGCTGACGGTCTGGGCGGCCGACACGTTCGCGTACTTCGGCGGCCGGCTGCTCGGCCGGCACAAGCTTGCGCCGAGGCTCTCGCCCGGGAAGACGTGGGAGGGGTTCGTCGTCGGCTCGGCGGCCGGGGTCTTCGTCTCGTTCATCGCGCTCTACGACACGCGCGACACGTACCTCAGGATCTGGGAGGCCGTCGTGCTCGGGATCGTCGTTGTCTTCGCGGCGGCGATCGGCGACCTCTTCGAGTCGGCGCTGAAGCGGGATCTCGAGGTGAAGGACACCGGGCGGCTGCTCGGCGGGCACGGCGGCGTCCTCGACCGGGTCGATTCGCTGCTCTTTGCGGGGATCGCGGCTTATTACCTCGTTCTTGCCTTCGGCTACAGCTGAGGCCCGAAACCGTCCGTACACTTTGCGCGTGAAGCGAGTCGCCCTGCTCGGCGCGACCGGCTCGATCGGGAGACAGGCGATCGAGATCGTCGAAGCGCATCCCGGGCTCGAGCTCTGCGCGGCGTCCTCCGGGTCGTCGCCGCTCGACGACGTCGACGCGCCCCTGAAGCAGGTCGGCGGGGATCTCACCGAGCTGTTGGAGCGCGCACAGCCCGACGTCGTGCTCAACGCGGTCGTCGGCTTCGCGGGAATCCACGCGACGCTCTGGACGCTCGAGCGCGGAATCGACCTCGCGCTCGCGAACAAGGAGAGCCTCGTCGCCGGCGGCGACCTCGCGCTCGCGGCGCTCGCGCGCGGCGGCGGCCGGATCCTGCCGGTCGACAGCGAGCACTCGGCGCTCTTCCAGTGCCTCGACGGCGCCGCGCCGGAGCAGGTCGACAGTCTCGTGCTCACGGGATCCGGCGGCCCGTTCCGCGGACGGACGCGCGACGAGCTCGCGGACGTGACGCCGGAGGAGGCGCTCGCGCATCCGACCTGGCGCATGGGGCCGAAGATCACCGTCGACTCGGCGACGCTCGCGAACAAGGGCCTCGAGGTGATCGAGGCGCATTTCCTCTTCGGAATCGGGTACGACCGGATCGAAGTGGTCCTCCAGCCGACGTCGATCGTCCATTCGCTCGTCCGCTTCCGCGACGGCGCGACGCTCGCGCATCTCGGCTATCCCGACATGCGCGTGCCGATCTCGTACGCGCTGACCTATCCGGAGCGCGCTGCGACACCGCTGCCGCCGCTCGACCTGACGGCGCTGACGCTGGAGTTCCACGCGCCGGACGTCGATACGTTTCCGATGCTCGCTCTCGCGCGCGAAGCCGGCCTGCGCGGCGGCGTCCATCCGTGCGTCTTCAACGCGGCGAACGAGGTCGCGGTCGCCGCGTTCCTCGCCGGGCGGTTGCCGTTCCTCGCGATCCCCGAGCTCGTCGCGGACGCACTCGCGCGGATCGACGCGGACGCGGCGCGCGACCTCGACGACCTGCTCGCGGCCGACGAAGAGGCCCGCCGCCTCGCGGAGCTGGGAGTGCCGGTCGCATGACCTGGCTCGTCGTCGTCATCGGGCTCGTCTTCCTCGTGTTCATCCACGAGCTCGGCCACTTCTCGATGTCGCTCGCCGTCGGCATCAGGCCGCGGAGCTTCTACATCGGGTTCCCGCCGGCACTCGTCAAGTTCCAGCGGAAGGGAATCGAGTACGGCATCGGTGCGATCCCGCTCGGCGGAATGGTGCGCATCCCGGGGATGAACCGGCTTGCCGGCCACGACCTCACGTCCTTCATGGCGCCCGCACTGCGCGAGCAGCCGGACCTCGCGCCGACCGTCCAGCGCGCGCGGCGCCGGCTCGAGGCCGAGGACTATCCGGGCGCCCGCGCTCTCGTCCCGGAGCTGAGGAGCGAGGTGGAGGCGACGACGCTGACGACCGGCGCCCGCCGCTCCGCCGAACGCGCCGTCCGCGAGCTCGACGAGGCGACCGGCCCCGATGCGTACTGGCGGCAGCCCGCCTACAAGCGGATCCTCGTCATCCTCGCCGGCCCGCTCGCGAACGTCCTCGCCGCGCTCGTGATCTTCTTCGCGGTCTACTCGACCGGCGCGCCGTCGCAGAACCCGAGCACGAAGGTGGGGGAGGTCGAGACCGGCATGCCCGCCGCCGCCGCCGGACTGCTGGTGGGCGACCGCATCGTCGCCGTCGGCGGCCGCGCCGCGACGACGTTCGACCGCGTCTCGCAGCTGATCCGCGCCAGCCACGGCCGCCCGATCACCGTCACCGTCGAACGCGCCGGAAACCGGGTGACGCTCGGCCCGGAGAAGACCGTCCAGTCCGGCGGCCGCTGGATCTGGGGCTTCGTCCCGACGGCGCAGATCGTGCGCTACGGGCCGGCGCACAGCGCGCGGCTCGCGGCGCCGCGATTCGTGGTCGGTCGTCTCCGGGACTGTGGGCGCGTTCTGGGCACTGATCCCGACCAACGCCCACCACCAGGAGCACCTGACGAGCGTCGTCGGCATCGCCCGGATCTCCCAGGCGGCGCTGAAGGTCAGCTTCAACTGGTACCTCCAGATTCTCGGTTTCGTGAGCATGTCGCTTGCGCTCCTGAACATGCTGCCGCTGCTGCCGCTCGACGGCGGCCACATCCTGTTCACGATGATCGAGGCGATCCGCCGCCGCGCGCTCGCACGGGAGGTCTACGAGCGGGTTTCCGTGATCGGGTTCGCGCTGATCCTGATCGTGTTCTTCATCGCGGTGTCGAACGACGTCTCGTCGGGCGTACCGCACTAACTACACTCAGAACATGGCCAGCGAGCGCCAGATCTCGGTCGGCGGCGTCCTGATCGGCGGCGGTGCGCCCGTCGTCGTCCAGTCGATGACGACGACGAAGACGCACGACGTCGAGGCGACGACCGCGCAGATCGCCGCGCTGGCCTCGGCCGGCTGCGAGATCGTCCGCGTTGCCGTGCCGAAGAGCGAGGATGCCGACGCGCTCGGCAAGATCGTTCGCTTCTCGCCGATCCCGGTGATCGCCGACATCCACTTCAACGCGAGCCTCGCGCTTCGCGCGATTGACGAGGGAGTGGCCGCCGTCCGGATCAACCCGGGCAACATCGGCGGACCCGACAAGGTGGAGCAGGTCGTGCGCGCCGCGAAGAAGAAGGGAATCCCGATGCGCATCGGAGCGAACTCCGGCTCGCTCCCGAAGCACCTCTTCGACCTTGCGCAGCAGGATCAGGCCGAGGCGCTCGTCGAAGCGGCGCTCGAGGAGGTCCGTCAACTCGAGGCGCTCGAGTTCTACGACTTCAAGATCTCGGTCAAGTCGAGCCACGTGCCGACGATGATCCGCGCGTACAGGATGCTGTCGGCGAAGGTGCCGTACCCGCTGCACCTCGGCGTCACCGAGGCGGGCACGCCGTTCTCCGGCTCGATCAAGTCGGCGGTCGGCATGGGCGCGCTGCTCGTCGACGGGATCGGCGACACGATCCGCGTCTCGCTCACGGCCGACCCGGTCGAGGAGCCCAAGACGGCGCTTCGAGATCCTCAAGGCGCTCGGCCTGCGCGAGCGCGGCCCGGTGATGATCGCGTGCCCGAGCTGCGGACGCGACAACGTCGGCGTCCACACGCTCGCCGAGGAGGTCGAAGCGTCGGCTCGCCGAGTATCCGCAGCCCTTCGAGGTCGCGGTGCTCGGCTGCGCGGTGAACGGCCCCGGCGAGGCGGGCGACGCGGACTTCGGAATCGCCGGCGGCCGCGACGTCGGCTTCATCTACGCGCACGGCCGCGTGCTGAAGAAGGTCTCGTCCGACATCCTCATCGACGAGCTCTTCTTCGAGATCGACCGTTGGATCGCCGACGGCATGCAGCGTCCGAAGCGGCTGAAGATGGCGAAGCCGGCGGCGCTCGCGATGGCCGAGGCAAGCCTCATCCCACTCGAGTAGCCCCCTCGAGTAGCCTAGCCGGACAACGATGATTGCCTGAGCCTCACAGCTCTTCCTGCCGACGCTGCGCGACGACCCCGCAGACGCGGAAGCCGCGTCGCACAAGCTCTTCGTGCGCGGCGGCTACGTGCGCCAGGTCAGCGCCGGCCTGTGGACGTTCATGCCGCTCGGCTGGCGCGTGCACCGCAAGGTCGAGCAGATCATCCGCGAGGAGATGGACGCGATCGGCGGGCAGGAGATGCTGATGCCGGTGCTCACGCCGGCGGAGCTCTGGGAGACGACCGGGCGGATCGGGATTCCGGAGATCTTCCATCTCAGCGACCGCGCCGGGCGCAAGTACGTGCTCCCGCTGACGCACGAGGAGACGGTCACGTTCCACGCGCGCGAGATCCAGTCGTACAAGCAGCTGCCGCAGCTCTGGTACCACTTCGCGACCAAGGACCGCGACGAGCCGCGGCCGCGCGGCGGGCTTCTCCGCGTGCGCGAGTTCATCATGAAGGACGCGCTACTCGTTCGACCGCGACGAGGACGGCGTCACGAAGAGCTTCGAGGCGAACCGCGAGGCGTACAAGAAGATCTTCGCGCGCTGCGAAATCGAGACGTACGACGTGCAGGCCGAGAGCGGGATCATGGGCGGCAAGTTCAGCGTCGACTTCCTCGCGCCCGCGGGCTCCGGCGAGAACACGCTCGTCACGTGCGAGAACGGCGACTTCGCCGCGGACATCGAGGTCGCGCGCGCGGTGCCGCGCGAGCCGGTGTTCCCCGCGCGGCTCGACGCACCGGAGGAGATCGAGACGCCGGGCGTGACGACGATCGACGGGCTCGCGGAGTTCCTCGGAGTTGACGCAACGGCGACGTCGAAGGCGATGCCGGTCGTGAAAGACGACGGCACCGTCGTGCTCGCGCTCGTGCGCGGCGACGACCGCCTCAGCGAGACGAAGCTCTTCGACGCGCTCCGCGGTGCCTCGCGCCCCGCGACCGACGACGAGATCCGCGCCGCGTTCGGCGCGAGCGGCGGCTCGCTCGGCCCGATCGGTTTCGCAGGCCCGATCGTCGCCGACGACGCACTCCGCGACGGCCAGTTCGTCGCCGGCGCGAACCGCGACGGCTGGCATCTCCGCGGCGTCGAGGCGGGACGCGACTTCACGCCGGAATGGGCCGACCTCCGCGAGCCGCACGAGGGCGACCGCTGCGCGACCTGCGGCGGCGCGCTCGTCTTCCGTACCGCGGTCGAGGTCGGGCACATCTTCAACTTCGGCAGCTTCTACTCCGAGCCGCTCGGCGCGACGTTCCTCGACGAGGACGGAACGGAGAAGCCGCTGCTCGGCGGCAGCTACGGCATCGGCCCCGGCCGGATCATGGCCGCGGCGGCGGAGCAGCGCTACACCGACGACGGGATGATCTGGCCGGCGGAGCTCGCGCCGTACGACGTGCACGTCGTCGCGCTCGCGGGCGGCGAGGAGATCGCGCTCGCAGCGGCGGAAGCGCTGTCCGCGGCCGGCTACGACGTGCTGCTCGACGACCGCGACGCGCGCGCGGGGGAGAAGTTCGCCGACGCCGACCTGATCGGCGCGCCGCTGCGCGTGACGGCGGGCAAGAAGAGCCTCGAGGACGGCAAGGTCGATTTCCGCGACCGCGCAGCCGGCACCGAGAAGCGGTTAGATGTGAGCGAACTCGGAAGAGTGGGGGAGTGATGGCGCGGCGGCGGCGTTTCAGCGAGGAGCCCTTCGGGGCGACGATCGAGCAGCTCATGGCGGAGTCCGACGTGACCTACCGCGAGCTCGCCGCGCGCACAGGGCTCTCCGCCGGCTATCTGAACCATCTCGTGCACGGCAACCGGCCCGTGCCGTCGAACGACGTCGTCCGCACGCTGGCCGAGGCGTTGAACGTCGAGCCGGAGCACTTCCGCGAGTTCCGTCTGCGCGTGATCACGGAACGGCTCGAGGAGATGCCCGAGCTGATCGACCGCCTCTACAAGCGTCTCGGCGAGTAGTGCGCATGAACGTCGTCGTTGCGAACATCAAAGGCGGAGTCGGCAAGACGACCACGTCGGTGTACCTGTCGGCGGCGGCGGTCGAGCGCGGCTACGACCCGGTTCATCTGATCGACGCCGACCGCCAGGCCTCGTCCGCGGAGTGGCTCGAGGAGCGCGCGGTCGAAGGTGTGACGATGGTCGAAGCACCGTCCGAGCGGACGTTGACGCGGGCGATGAGCCAGCGGGGTCTCGGGATCGTCGACATGCCGCCGGGCGATGCGCGACTGCTCCAGTCCGCGATGCGTACGGCGCAGGCGGTTGTGATCCCGACGCGGGCCGGCGGGGTCGAGTTCTCACCGGTGCTCGCAACGCTCGAGATGATCCCGGCGAAGACGCCGCGCGGCGTTGTCATTTGCGCAGCCCGGCTCGGGACGAACGACCTCGACGAAGCGATCAACTGGTGGAAGTCGGAGAAAGTCCAGGTCTGGGGCGTGATCCCCGAGCGCGTGGCGATCGCGTCGGGGCCCGACGCGCGTCTCTATCGGGAGGGCCTGACGGAGTACGACGGCGTTCTCCGGCGCGCGCTGGGCCTGCGCCGCTGACCCGGCAGCTACCCTGATCCGGTGAAGTTCGCGAAGGGCGACGTCGTGATCTACCCGGCCCATGGGGTGGGGGTCGTCGTGGGCCGCGAGGAGGACCTCGTCAAGCTGGAGTTCGCGAACGGACTTTCGGTCACGCTTCCGGTCGTTCGAGCGCAGGAGCAGCTTCGGCCCCCGGTCAGCAAGGACGGTCTTCGCGAAGTCCAGGAGACGCTGCGCGACGAGGGCGAGCCGAGCCGCGAGGTCTGGCTCAAGCGCAAACGGGAGACGGAGACGAAGCTCACCGGCGGCGATCCCCTGCAGCTCGCGGAAGTCGTGCGCGACGGCGCCCGCCGCAAGCAGCTGCTCGTTGCGGCAAAGCCCAGTGCGCGCCTCTCGGTCGGCGAGAACGACCTCTACGAGAAAGCCCGGCGCCTTCTTGCCGGCGAGGTCGGAGTCGCCTGCGGTTTCGATGCAGACCAGGCGAACGCCTGGATCGACGAGCAGATCGCCCCGGCGGCGGCCTAGCTCCTGCGCCGTCCCGCCGACCTCGTATCCTTCCGCGTTCCTGTCAGCAAACCCATTGGGGGAATCGCATGCCGCTCACGCAGACTCAGCTCACCCGGGAAGTCGCCGCGTACGCCGACGTCGATCAGAAGACCGCCAAGGCCGTCCTCGACGCGCTCGAGCAGGTCGTCCTGACCGAGATCGGCAATGCCGAGAAAGTGAAGATCGGCGGCATCGTCCAGCTCACCGTTGCGGTGAGGGCTGCGACCAAGGCACGGCCCGGCCGCAACCCGGCGACCGGTGAAGAGATCACGATCTCCGCCAAGCCGGCGTCCGTTGCGCTTCGGGCGCGCCCGCTGGCGAAGGCGAAGGCCGGGCTCCCGAGCCTGCAGAAGGCGCGCCGCAAGATCGGCTAGATCACGCTGATAGCGTGTGATTCGTCGCGGGGCGTGGCGCAGCCTGGTTAGCGCGCCAGTCTGGGGGACTGGAGGTCCCGAGTTCGAATCTCGGCGCCCCGATGGTTTTACGTTCTTTTTGCTTGCAGACCCGGAAAACGGGTCGATACTGAGACGGGCATGCGGTTCCTACCTCTTCTTGTCGTGGTGGCGGCGCTCAGCTTCGCGGGCGCTGCGCTGGGCACGAACCCTCCGGGGCACATCGGCGCGCAGCAGACCTGCAAGATGCTGGGCTACGTGATCGGGACCGACACGTTCACGTCGTGCGTCCAGCAGACGGTGAACGGATCGCCGCCGCCCGCCGTTTCCACGCCGACGACGACACAGCCAAAAGTCCAGCTCGCCCGGCATACCTGCCTCGCCAAGGGCCTGACGAAGGGGACGGCGGCCTTTACGCGCTGCGTCAACCGCCAGGTCAAGCTCGCCTCGAAGCCGAAGTCGGGCTACTAGTACCCCGGACGGGGGCGGTGTCCACCGCGCCCGTCGTCCGATAGTGCTGGAATGGCCGCTGCGATGGACATCAAACTCGTCGACGTCCTCTCCGCCGCCACCCGTGAGCTCGTCGAGACCGCCGACGCGAATGCGTGCGGCATCTCCCGCGTGATCGGCGACATGCTGATCCTCATCGCGGAGCACGCGACGGACGGCCGGACGCTCCAGCTCGGCCAGGGCTATCTCGTCTCCGATTTCCCCGAGACCGACCGCGTCCTCGCCTCGCGGGAGCCGCGCACCCTGACGGTGGACGACGGTGACGTCGACTCGGCGGAGGAGGATCTCCTGCGCACGCTCGGCTACGGCGCGCTTCTGATGCTGCCGCTCGTGATCGAGGACGAGGTCTGGGGGCTCGTCGAGGTCTACCGCGTCGAGGCGCGCGCGTTCTCGGCAGACGAGATGCGCCGCGCGGCGGCGCTCCTCGCGAACGTCCGGCACTAGGCGCGGACGACGACGTCGGCCGAGCAGCCGGCGACGAGCGCGAGCCGCGGATCCTCGACGCCGCGCAGCTGCGGATGCGACGCGTCGATCTCGATCGACGGCCACTCCGCGAGCCCGAGCGAGGCGGCGCCCTCGCTCGAGCCGATCTCGAGCAGCGCGTCGACGGCGAAGACGTCGCGGCGGCCCGACTGCCGGCGGGCGATGCCGTCGAGCTCGCGCAGCTCCTCGAACGGGTCTATGCGGACGTTCGAGTCGGAGCCGATGCAGAGCGGGATGCCGCGATGCAGGAGCCGCTCGACCGGGAGAAACCCGTCGCCGAGATTCGCCTCGGTCGTCGGGCACGCGCAGACGCGCGCGCCTGCCGCCGCGAGCAGGTCGAGCTCGCGCCCGTCGGCGTGCGTCGCGTGGACGACGGTCGTCCGCGGCCGAGAGACAGCCCGTCTCGGCGAGCAGCTCGATCGGGCGGACGCCGTACTCGGCGAGGCACTCCTCGATCTCCCGCGGCTGCTCGTCAGCGTGAATGTGCAAGC
Organism: uncultured Actinomycetes bacterium; assembly: GCA_963718385.1. Lineage (GTDB taxonomy): Bacteria > Actinomycetota > Thermoleophilia > Gaiellales > Gaiellaceae > Palsa-739. The sequence goes on along the minus strand of CAVQZE010000003.1, from coordinate 186,424 downwards.
GGCAGCTCCTCCGCCGCCGCGTAGCGGCCGAGCTCCTCGAGCCAGTCGCGCGGGCACGCGCGGACGGAGTGGGGGGCGACGCCGACGCGGACGCCGGCCGCGCGGAGCTCCTCGAGCCCGCGCAGGTAGTCGGCAACCGACGCCTGCCGGAAACGGTCGAGGCCGCCGCGGGCGTACGCGACGTAGAGCAGCACGATCTCGACGCCCGCCTCCCGCGCCGCCTCGGCCGCGGCCGTCGCCTCCGCGAGGCCGAGGTAGTGGAACTCGCCGACAGCCGTGTAGCCGGCGTTTCGAAGCTCGCCGTAGACGGCCACGTAGCTCTCGCGGACACGTCCCGGGGTCTGACCCCGGGCCAGGTCCAGCATCGTCTCGCGCCAGGCCCAGAAGTCGCCGCCCTCGGTTCGGCCCCGCAAGCGCGCGCTGGAACGCGTGGCAATGCGCATCGACGAACCCCTTCAGCTGGAAAGTGTCCGCCACGCGCGAGAGGATACGCGGGTGCTGCGGCGCCTCATCGTGGTGGGCCTGCGTTTCCCTCTTCTTCGCCGCTCCGGCGCAGGCGGGGACCGTTGCGATCTTCTATTACGCCTGGTACGGGACGCCGGTCGCGCGACGGCGCCTGGCAGCACTGGGACCAGAACGGACACGTGCCGCCCAACGACATCTACTCGCGGTACTTCCCGGCGCGCGGCGCGTACTCCAGCTCCGACCCCGCGGTGGTCAACAGCCAGATGGCGGAGATCGCCGCGGCCGGCGTCAACGAGGTGATTGTCTCCTGGTGGGGGCGCGGCTCGGTCGAGGACACGCGGCTCCCGATGGTGATCGCAGCCGCCCGGCGGCACGGCCTCCAGCCGGCGATCCATCTCGAGCCGTATCCCGGACCGTTCGGCGGACACGGTCGCTCCAGGACGTGACGTACCTGGCGTCGCTCGGGATCCGCGACATCTACGTCTACCACCCGCGCGACATCGCCGCCGCGGACTGGGCCACGCTGCGGCCGCAACTGCCGAGTGCGGTTCGCCTCTTCGCCGGCACGCAGCTCGTCGGCTTCGCCGCCGCGGCCAAGTTCGACGGTTTCTACACCTATGACTTCATCAACTTCGGCGCCGCGAAGTTCAACCGCCTCTGCGCGCAGGCGCACGCCGTGCACATCCTCTGCGCGCCGTCCGTCGGCCCCGGCTACGACGGTGCGCGCGCCGGCGAGGACGCGCTCGTCTCCACCGCGCGGCGCCGCGGCCAGACGTACGACAACCTCTGGAGAGCGGCGATCGCGGCGCACGCCGACATCGTCACGATCACGAGTTACAACGAGTGGGGCGAGGGGACGCAGATCGAGCCGGCGCAGCCGATGCCCGGCTACCGCGCGTACGACGGAGCGTGGGGGCTCACCGGTGCGGCCGCGATGACCGCATACCTCCTGCGCACCGCGTACTGGAGCGGCCGGTTCCATTCCGGCCCCTGACCGTATCCTTCCCCCGAATGGCAGCCCGCGCCGTCTCCGCACCGCTCGCCCAGCTGCCGAACGCGCTGACGATCTTCCGGCTGCTGCTGATCCCGGTCTTCGTCGTGCTGATGATCGAAGCGGGCGACGCGCCGTCGTGGCCGGCGGGAATCGTCTTCGGCGTCGCCGGCGCCACCGACCAGGTCGACGGCTTCCTCGCGCGACGCTGGCGTGTCGAGTCCCACTTCGGGAAGATCGCCGACCCGCTCGCCGACCGGCTGATGATCGACGCCGCAGTCATCCTGCTCGTCGTCTACGGCCGGCTGCCGTGGGTCGCGCTCTTCGTGATCATCGCCCGCGACGTGCTGCTGATCGTCGGCTACCGCGTGCTCTCGCCGCGCGGCTACGAGCTCGACGTCAGCTTCCTCGGGAAGGCCGCGACGTGGCTGCTCTACGCCGGAATCGGATTCCGCATCGTCACTGCCGACTCGACCAAGTGGCCGCTCGTCCTCTTCTGGATCGGGCTCGGGATGGCCGTCGTCGCGGCCGGGTTCTACGCGAAGGACGCATGGAAGCTGCTCCGCTCGTGAAGGCCGTCGTCATGGCCGGCGGCGAGGGCACGCGCCTGCGCCCGCTCACGTCGAACCAGCCGAAGCCGATGGTGCCGATCGTCGGCAAGCCGTGCATGGAGCACATCATCGAGCTCCTGAAGCGCCATGGCATGACGGACGTGATCGTCACGGTCGCGTTCCTGCCGCAGGCGATCCGGAGCTACTTCGGGAGCGGAGAGTCGCTCGGCGTCGACATCGGCTACTCGGTCGAGGAGTCGCCGCTCGGCACCGCCGGCTCTGTCCGCCTCGCCGCGGGCAGGCTCGACGACACGTTCCTCGTCATCTCCGGAGATGCGCTCTGCGACGTCGACCTGACGCAGCTCGTCGCGTTCCACAAGGAGAAGAAGGCGTCCGTGACGATCGGGCTGAAGGCGGTCGAGAATCCGCTCGAGTTCGGGATCGTCGTCACCGACGACGACGGCCGCGTCGAGCGATTCCTCGAGAAGCCGTCGTGGGGCCAGGTCTTCTCCGACACGATCAACACGGGCATCTACGTCCTCGAGCCGGAGGTGCTGAAGCACGTGCCGACCGACCGGCCGTACGACTTCTCCAAGGAGCTTTTCCCGCTCTTGCTGGAGATGGGGCGGCCGATCTACGGCTGTGTCCTCGACGGCTACTGGCAGGACATCGGCAACCTCGACCAGTACCGCCAGGCGAACTTCGACGCGCTCGACGAGCGCGTACAGCTCGACATCGGCGGCATCCGGATCCGCGGCAACGTCTGGCTCGGCGAAGGCGTCGACCTCGCGGAGCTCGAGGCCGTCGAAGGCCCCGCGTACATCGGGAGCTACTGCCGCATCTCGCCGCAGGCGACGATCGCGCCGTACTCCGTCTCTCGGAACGAGCGTCACCGTCCGCGAGGGCGCGCGGACGTCGCACTCGATCGTCGACGCGTCGACGTACATCGGGCGAAGCGCCGTCGTCGAAGGGGCGATCATCGGCCGCTCCTGCGACCTGCGCGCGCACGTGCGCGTCCACGACGGCGTCGCGATCGGCGACGAAGTGTCCATCGGCGCCGAGAGCGTGATCATGCCGGGCGTGCGGATCTACCCGCACAAGGAAGTCGAGAGCGGATCGCAGATCTTCGAAAGCCTGATCTGGGAGTCGCGCGGGACGACGCGGGTCTTCGGGAAGTCCGGGGTCGCCGGGATGGTCAACGTCGACCTCACGCCTGACGTCGCGCTGCGGCTGGCCGCCGCGTTCGGCACCGCGCTGAAGCGCGAGGCGCGCGTCGTCGCCAGCCGCGAGGGCTCGCCGGCCTGCCGGATGATCAAGCGGGCGATGCTCTCCGGACTGTCGTCGACCGGCGTCGACGTCGCGGACCTCCAGGTGATCCCGGCGGCAGTCGCGCGCCAGTTCCTGAAGGCGGAGGGCTACCGCGCCGGCCTCCACGTCGGCGAGAGCCCGGCCGACCCGGAGGTGATCCGGATCCAGTTCTTCGAGTACCCGGGGATCGAGCTGACCGGCGCACTCCAGTCAGAGGTCGAGAAGCACTTCTCCCGCGGCGAGCTCCGGCGCGTGTCCGCCACCGAGGTGGGGACGCTCTCGTATCCGGCGCGCGTCCGCGAAAGCTATGCGAGCGGGCTCCTCGCAACCGTCGACGCCGACATGATCCGCGCACGCGGCTTCCGCGTCGTCGTCGACTACGGCTTCTCCGCCGCCTCGTCCGTCCTCCCGCTCGTCGCGGGACCGCTCGGCTTCGAGGCCGTCGCCGCGCACGCGTTTCCGGGGGAGGGAGGAGCCGAGGTCGCCGGTCTCGAGGCGTCGATCGAGGAGGCGAAGCGACTCGTCCCTGCAGTCGGGGCCGACCTCGGCGCCGTCTTCGACCGCGCCGGCGAGCGGCTCTACCTCGTCGACGAGAACGCGCGTGAGATCTCCGTCGAGCAGGCGCTGCTGCTCTACGTCAGCCTCATCCGCGCCGCCGGGCGCACCGGACGGCTCGCGTTCCCGGTGAACGCGACGAGCCAGGTCGACCGGATCGCCGAAGGCTCCGGGCTCGAGATCGTCCGCACCGGCGCGTCGCTCCCGGCGCTGACGAAGGCGGCCGCGGAAGGCGGCGTGATCTTCGGCGGGGCGGTCGGCGGCGGCTACGTCTTCCCGGACTTCCTGCCCGCCTACGACGGCGTCGCAAGCCTCGTCAAGCTGCTCGAGCTGCTCGCGATCGTGGGCCGTCCGATCTCGGAGCTCGTCGCGGAGCTGCCGCAGACGACGCTCATCCATTGGCCACTCCACTGCCCGTGGGCGCTGAAGGGGCTCGTGATGCGGATTCTCAACGAGCGCCTCGCCGGCGGCGACGTCGACCTCACCGACGGGATCAAGTCCTTCGACGAGCGCGGCTGGACGCAGGTGCTCCCCGACCCGGACGAGCCGCTGCTGCACCTCTACGCCGAAGGCGAGACGCGCGAGAGCTCCGAGGAGCTCGCGGACGAGCTGCGGGGCATGATCGAGGAGATCGAGCAGGGCGAAGCCGCCGCGGCGCGAACCTAACGAGGACGCCGTCCCGAAAGGCCCTCTGGACGCGCCGCTGGCGAAAGCTAAACTTCAGGTTGACCCTTTGTAGGGCATTCGTCCTTCGAGCGAAAGGCCGGCTGTTGGAACCGCTGCCCGATATCGCAACGCTGTCCGACGAGGATCTGAAGCGGCTCATCGACGAGTACACGCAGGAGGAGCAGGAGGTCTCGTACCGCCGCCGTCTCCTGCACGGGAAGATCGACATCCTCCGCGCCGAGCTCGTCGCGCGCCTCCAGAAGACCGGGGGCCAGAGCGTGCTCGACCAGGTCGACGTCGCGTCGCTGACCGAGATCCTCACCGGAAAGGCTTCGCCGCCAACGGCATGAGCCACATCTACTGTCCGGAATGCGGCTTCCAGAACCCGGAGGCTGCGAACTACTGCGCCAAATGCGGCGAGCTCCTCGTGCGCGAGGAGAGCGACGAGACCACGCAGACGTTCAGCGCGGCCGAGGCCGACGAGGCGCTCAGCACGCTCGACGATCTCGGCGTGCAGGGCCCCGCGCTCGTCGTCCGCTCCGGCGGCGGCCGCGCGGGGGAGAGCTTCGTCCCTCAGGCCGGGGGCACGACGGTCGGGCGCTCGCCGGACTGCGGCGTCTTCCTCGACGACGTCACCGTTTCCCGCCGCCACGCCGTCGTCGTCGAGCGCGAGAGCCGCTGGTACATCGAGGATCAGGGGAGCCTCAACGGCACGTTCGTGAACCGGAAGCGCGTCGAGTCCGCCGAGCTCGAGGACGGCGACGAGCTCCAGATCGGCAAGTACCGCCTCTCCTTCCTCAAACGCTGATGGCACCCACCCAATCCCCACCGCGCGAGCGGCTCCTGACGATCGGCACGGTGTGCCGCCGGCTCCAGCCGGAGTTCCCGGACATCTCGATCTCGAAGATCCGCTACCTCGAGGACCAGGGGCTTCTGACGCCGAAGCGGACGCAGGGCGGCTACCGGCTCTTCGGCGAGGACGACGTCGAGCGGCTGGAGACGATCCTCCGGCTCCAGCGCGACGAGTTCCTGCCGCTGCGCGTGATCCGCGACGAGCTCGCGGCCGGTGCGGGCAAGGACCGCCGCCGCCGGCGCTCGACCGCGCTCGGCGAGCGCGAGGACGGCCTCGACCTCGACGAGCTCCGCGCGCGTGCCGGCATCGCGCCGGAGCGGGCGCGAGAGCTCGAGGAGTTCGGTCTGCTCGAGCCGCGCGTCGAGTCCGGCCAGCGGCTCTATTCCGAGACGGACGCCGACATCGCCGCCGCGTGCGAGACCCTCGCCCGCTATGGGATCGCGCCGCGCCACCTGCGCGCGTTCCGTACCGCCGCCGACCGCGAGTCGGGTCTGCTCGAGGCGCTCGTCGCTCCGGCGCTCCGCTCCCGGAACCCGGAACGGCGCCGTGCCGGGATCGAGGATCTCCAGGCGCTCGGCGAGGCCGCACAGGAGCTCTCGCAGCTGCTCTTCCTGCGGAACGTGCGGCGGATCGCCGGCGGATGATCGATCTCCGGTCGAAGATCCGCGAGGTATCCGACTTTCCCGAGCCCGGGATCGGATTCAAGGACATCACGCCGCTGCTGCTCGACCCGGACGCGCTGCGGCAGGCGGTTCATTCGCTCGCGGAGTGGACGGCGGAGCGCGAGCCGGACCTGATCCTCGGGGCGGAGGCGCGGGGCTTCCTGCTCGGCGCGGCCATCGCGTGCGAGGTCGGCTGCGGCTTCGTCCCGGCACGCCGGCCCGGCAAGCTGCCGCCGGAGACCGTCACTGCCCGCTACCTCCTCGAGTACGGCGAGAACGCGCTCGAGGTGAATGCCGACGCGATTGCGGTCGGGGCGCGGGTCGTCATCCACGACGACGTCCTCGCCACCGGCGGCACCGTCGAGGCGATCGCCGGGCTCGTCGAGAAGCTCGGCGGCCACGTCGTCGGCGTCAACTTCGTGATCGAGCTCTCGTTCCTGAACGGCCGCACCCGGCTCGACGGGCACGACCTCTACTCGCTCATTACGTACTAGGGGAACCCGGGGTTCCCCTAGTGGACCCCTCCTTCGGCGCGCGTGGCGGGCGGCGGTGGCGCTTCGCCGGGAGCGCGGTCCCGGCTACGCGGGTGAAAGCGCGATCCACTCAGATTGTTTCTGGGCGGTTTCGCCGTGCCGCGCGTCGCGTGGTGGGCTCCGCCCATCCCGCACCGCTGGTGCGCCTCCGTCTAACGCGCCCTCCGGGCAGCGTTAGCCTCCGGCTAATTCGCTCGAAGGCCGGAGCGGCGAAAGCCGGAGGCTAAGGCAGGGCGAAGCCCGCTTTAGACGGAGGCGAACCTCGCGGCCCGGGATGCTTCGGCACCACGGGCCGCACGGGGCAGGCACCTCGCCGAGATCATCCTGGGTGACGTGGCGATCGTCCGGCGGAGGCGAGACCGCGCTCTCGCCGCAGCCTCACCACCGCTCGCCACGCGAGCCGAAGGAGGGGGCGCGAGGGGGAACCGCGTTCCCCCTCGCGTCTGTCGTCCGCGCGACCGATTAGAACCCCAGGCATGTACGACGCTCTCACGAGCCGTTACACGTTCGCCTGCCCGACGCGCGGCGAGAGCAGAGTCGCGCTGTCGTCGTTCCGCCGCCTCGAGCGCCTGCCGGGCACAGCGCATCCGGCTGTCTACCGGATCCGCTTCGACTGTCCGTGCGGGGACGAGCACGACGGCCTCGTCAGCCACGACGATCTCGACTGGGCGCCGCTCGGCCTCGACGCCGGCATGTTCCTGAACCTGATGACGGCGCGGGTCGAGCCGGTTGCGGCCGAGCTCGGCGATCTCGCAGCCGCGCGGATCGGAGCGGGGGAGTGGCCGTGGAGCTTCTACTGCTACCCGGAGGAGCGGCCGCGGCCGGTCTTCCCCTCGGCGTTCTCGCTCCTCGCGCCCGGCGACGGCTCGCTCGGCCTCGCCGTCCGCTGTCCCGTATGCGGCCGCCTCTCGGTGAACCTCGTCTCGTGCGAGCACGTCGACCTGCCGTTCCACAACGACCGCGAGATCGGCGTCGTCGAGCACGTCTTCCCGGACGACGCGCTCGTCACGATCGCCGCGTTCGAGGCCGAGCTCTGGGGTACCGGCTTCGACGCCAGACGGCTCGAGCTCTAGGGTTTAGAGGCAATCCCTGCGGGGAGGGATCATGCGGCGCGGCTCGCGCCGTCGATACTCATCGCGGGATGAGCGGGACGATCAGAGCGTACTCAGCGTGGGAGGGCAAAGGCCTCGGCGGCCTGCCGCTTCTCCTGGCGCACTGCGCGAACCTTGCGCCGGACGAGCTGACCGCCCGCGAGCGCCTCGACGTCGTGCTCGGGCCGGAACTGGCCCGGAAGCTCGTGTTCGCGCTCTGCTCCGGCGCGCCGTCGGCATCGCGCGTCGTCCTCCACGCAGCCTGAGGCGGCCGGCCGGCTAGCTGCCGGGGCGATCCTCGCCGCGCGTGCGGACGAAGATCCAGATCCCGCCGATCGCGAGCAGCGCGATCACGAACGAGAAGCCGCCCTTCGCGCCGATCGCCAGGAGGCCGAAGTAGATGAAGAGGCCGAAGCCGAGGGCCCAGAGAAACGACGTGACGCCGTGATCGATGCTCGGCGGGCGCGTGGGCGCGGACACGGTTTCGATCCTACACAGGCGCAGAAAGAGAAACGGGGACGACCGCAGTCAGTCCCCGTTCCAAAAAAAAGATTCGCCGAGTCGGTCGCGGTTTCGTCCACAGTCCCGGTCGACTTTCCGACTTGGCCCTTGCGAGCCTCCCCGTACTGCCTCTCGGCCCTGCTTCAACCTACTCCCGCGCCGCGCTCGGCGCAATTGGCAATCTAGGGCCTGGCCGGCGGGTGGTGCAAGGGCGCGAAAAACGAAAAACGCGCAATTTGCGGAAAGTGAATAATCAACATTTCCACAGCCCATTGTGCAACCTGTGGATAACTCCCTCAGTCGCCGAGAACGGTGCGGAAGAGCGACGCGAGCGGCACGCCTGATGCCGGGTCGACGTACACCGCGCGATAGAGGAGCGGCCGCACGGGCGGCAGGTCGGTTGCGGTGAAGGTGCCGTCGGCGGCGAGTGGGAGAGACGCGAAGAGCTGCGCGCCCGCTGCCGTCTCGCGCCAGAGCTGCACCGTCCCCGTCACCGGTGCGCCCGACTGGGCATAGACGGTGCCGCCGAGGACGAACGATGCGCCCTGGACGGTCACCGAAAGCGCGACGTGGGTTGTCGGCGGAGCCGCCGCGCGATACCAGTCGAGGCCGTCGGGCTGGGCGAGGAGGTACTGCCGGCCGCCGGCGGGGTCGACGTCGTAGCCCTTGAGGTCGCCGTCGAGCTCGACCGTGTTACCGGCCGCGTCGGAAACCAGCCCCGCGTACACCGTGCGGGCGCCCGCGAGGTCGACGTAGTCGTCGCCGGCGATCTCCGGGCCCGAGGCGGGGAGAACGAGCGAGACGAGGAACGCGTGGTGCGACAGGATCGTCGTCGACTCCCCGTTTCGGTGCAGCGCGAGGACGAGCTGGCTCTCGTTGAACGACGGGAACAGCTCCGTCCAGGCGCTCCAGACGCCGCTTGCGCCGGCGGCCGCCTTGACGACACCGGCGGGCGCACCGATCGCCGTCCCGTAGACGAACTGGCCGATCCAGTCCTTCTTGTTCTTCGTCCGCGCCCATTCGATCGTCGCGGAGTCGTACGCCTCGACGATGCGGACGGCTCCGCCCGGCATCACGACCGGAGCGGCGGCCGGGAGGACGTCGCTCGACGGGAACCCGGAGCGCGTCACCCGCTCGCCGACGAGGCGGCCGGCAGCGTCCTCGTGGACGAGGCGAAGCCAGCTCTTGCGCGACGGCAGCTGGTACACGTACGCGATCAGCGGTGAGCCCGCGCGGTCGAGCGCGAGGCCGCCGAAGCCGAGGAGGCCGCCCTTCGGCGCCGTGGCAACCGTGCGGACGCTCCAGGAGGCGCCGTTCTGCTCCGCCAGGGCGAGCCAATGGGCGGCCGGGTCCTCCGCGAGGACGATCGTCCTGCCGCTCGGGGCGACCGCCAGGCCGACGACGAACGCACGCGGCCCCGGCAGCGCCGGCAGCGTCTGCTCGGCCCAGGTGCCGTCGGCCGCTCGGGCGGCCACGACGACCGAGCCGGCGGCTCCGACGAACGCGACGCGCGGCGAGCCGTCCGGCGCCACCGCGAGCGTCGCGTCCGTCGCGCCGGCGGATGCGGGCACGCTCTCCGCGTGCGCGGGCACCGCGGCGCCCAGCAGGGCGGAGGCGACCGCCGCAGCGAGCACGATCCGTCTCACGGTCGGGACGATAGACCTCTCTGCAGGTACGTTCTTCCTTCAACTTGACATAACGCCCGTTCTCGTGCACGGCATTTCGGGTGGCGGGCGCCCTTGATCCGGTGGTTGCGGCGTGTTTGGCTTGTTGAACAGGCTGTTGACGGGGCAATGAAAGGACCACGCGTGACCGTCGAGATCGAGTCGATTCTCCGAAACGAAGACCTTGCTGCGCTGCTCGAGACAGCCGAGGCGAACGGCCAGTTGCGCGCTGTCGAGCTGCAGGAGATCCTCGAGCCGCTCGAGCTCGAGCCGCTCGAGGTCGAGGCGGTGTCCAGCGAGCTCGACCGCCGGGGCATCGAGCTGATCGAGGAGCCCGAGCAGCGACGCGGCTCCCCCACCGCCGAACCCGCCCGTCGAGACGACCACGGACAGCCTCCAGCTCTTTCTCCGCGAGGCCGGCCGCCACCAGCTGCTGACGGCGCCCCAGGAGGTCGAGCTCGCGAAGCGGATCGAGCGCGGCGACATGGAGGCCAAGCAGCGGATGATCCAGTCGAACCTCCGGCTGGTCGTCTCGATCGCGAAGAACTACCGCAACCAGGGCCTGCCGTTCCTCGACCTGATCCAGGAGGGCACGCTCGGGCTGATCCGCGCCGTCGAGAAGTTCGACTGGCGGCGCGGCTACAAGTTCTCGACCTACGCGACGTGGTGGATCCGCCAGGCCGTCGCGCGCGCGCTGGCCGACAAGGCCCGGACGATCCGCATGCCGGTCCACATCGTCGAGCGGATGCAGAAGATGAACCGGGCCGAGCGGACGCTCTGGATGGAGCTCGGGCGCGAGCCGAATCTCGAGGAGATCGCCGAGGAGGCGTCGCTGCCGATCGAGCAGGCGCGCGAGGTGCGTGCCGCCGCGCGGGCGTCCGCGAGCCTCGACCAGCCGGTCGGCGAGAGCGACGACGCCGTCTTCGGGGACTTCGTCGCCGGGGACGACCCGCTCCCGGAGGAGCGCGTCGAGGTGTCGCTCCGGAGCCAGGCGCTCGCCGTCGCGCTCCAGTCGCTGCCGGATCGCGAGCGGCAGGTGCTCGTGCTCCGCTACGGCCTGCTCGACGAGGAGCCGAAGACGCTCGAGGAGATCGGCAAGCGGCTCGGCCTCACCCGCGAGCGCGTCCGCCAGATCGAGCTGGAGTCGCTCCGCCGGATGGCCGGACTGCGCGAGATGCAGATGGTCGCCGCGAGCTAGGGCTAGCTGTCGGCGCGAAGATAGAGCTCGAGGTCCGGCGCGGCGATCCGGAGCTCGCGCAGCGCGCGTGACTCGAGCTGGCGCACGCGCTCGCGGGTGATGCCGAGGCCGGCGCCGACCTCTTCCAGCGTCTGAGGCGTGGCGCCGTCGAGCCCGAAGCGAAGGGCAAGGACGCGGCGCATGCGCGGGTTCAGGTGCGTGAGCGCGAGCTCGACTTCCTTCGCCCGCAGCAGCTCGGCGGTGGTCTCGTGCGGCCGCTCGGCGTTGATGTCCTCGATCAGGTCGGCGTAGAGGCTCTCGCCGTCGCCGACGGGTGTCTCGAGGCTCACCGGCTCGTCGACGAGCTCGAGCAGCTCCTCGACGCGCTTCTCGGTCAGGGTCGTCTCCTTCGAGAGCTCGGCGATCGTCGGCTCCCGGTTCAGCTTCTGGGCGAGCTGGCGGCGCGAGCGCAGCAGCCGGCGCACCTGCTCGGCGACATGGACGGGCAGGCGGATCGTGCGGCCCTGGTCGGCGAGCGCACGGGTGACGGACTGGCGGATCCACCACGTCGCGTAGGTCGAAAGCTTGTAGCCCATGCGGTAGTCGAACTTCTCGACCGCGCGGATCAGGCCGAGGTTCCCTTCCTGGATCAGATCGAGGAGCGGTACGCCGGCCTTCGTGTAGTTCCGCGTGATCGACATCACGAGCCGAAGGTTGCACTCGATCAGCCGCCGCTTCGCCGCCTCGTCGCCCGCGTCCTTGCGGCGCGCGAGCTCGCGCTCTTCCTCGCGCGTCAGGAGCGGGCCGCCGCCGATCTGGCGGACATAGAGCTTCAGCGGGTCCGAGACCTGGAGCGCGCCTTCGACGGCTTCGGGCTCCTCGACCTCTTCCGCCTCGTCGTCGGCGTCCGGCTCGTCGAGTGCGGCGCCTGCCTCCGGTGCGTCGTCGTCCGTCTCGACGTCTTCGACCTCGATCGCTTCCGGGTCGGGAACGAGCTCCAAGCGCGCTTCGGATACCTTCGAAGCGGACTTGAGGACGGCGTCGGGGAGCGGCCGCTGCTCCATCGCACTGCGTATCGGCATCCCTCAGTCGAGGCTTGAGCGGCGCTTCGGCGCGAACGAGGGACGACCGGTGCGGCAGCGAAAATGTGGGCTAATCGTTAGAGCTCGGGCTGCCGACTAACTACAAGCGGCTCGACACGTCGGTAGAAGGCATTGGGGCGACTGCGGCGTTGCCGCCCCGGGGTCTTCCGAAGAAAGCCTGGTATGTGCGGAATTGCGGGATACAGCCTCTCAGCGCGCAGCGATGTCGATCGCACGCTGGCAGCGCAGGCGCTCCTCGCAGGCATCGCTGAACGCGGCGCGGACGCGGTCGGATACGCGTACCGGCGGCCGGGCGACACGCCCCCGACCGTCACGAAGCAGCGGACGCCGGCGAGCCACCTGCTCGACCGGATCTCCGTCCCCCCCACCGCGACCGAGCTGCTCGTCCATGTTCGCGACTACACGAAGGGTCATCCGTCGATCGCCGCCAACAACCACCCGGTGCGCCACGGGCCGGTGATCGGGATCCACAACGGGATCATCGTCAACGACGACGAGCTCCTCGCCCCGTTCGGCTGCGCGCGCACGGAGCCGGAGATGACCGTCGACTCCGAGGCGATCTTCGCGCTCGCCGCGCACTCCGGGAACGAGCCGCGCGCGCTCGAGGCGCTTGTCGGCTCGATGGCGAGCGCCTGGCTCGACGAGCGCTCGCCCGGCACCGTCTTTCTCGCCCGCGGGATCGGCCGGCCGCTGTGGCTCGGCGCCGGCCGCCACGAGCTGTTCTTCGCCTCGACGCGCGACGCGCTCGAGGTGCTGGAGCGCTACGCGGGCATCCGCCTGAAGAAGCGCAAGCTGCCGGACGGGAGCTTCCTGGAGCTCCGCGACGGCGGCATCGCGCGCAACGAGCGGTTCCGGCCCGACCGGACCTACGTCGAGGACGGCTCGCTGCCCGCCGTCCGCGCGCCGCACGAGGGCGTCTCCTGCCTCGCGCGGCTCGACGCGCTCGCCGCCTAGGACTTCTTCTTTCCGACGAGGCGGCCGTCGCTGCCGACGCGGACGCCCTGCTCGTCGAGCCGCTCGCGGACGAGGAACTGGAACGTCGACCATGCGCCTCGGCGCGCGTCGAACATCCGGTAGACCTGCCACTCCGTCAGCAGCGCGTCGTCGCCTTTGCGCGCCTCGGCCCAGTCGGCGAACTTCGGCAGCCGGCCGAGCCGCCGCGCGAGCTCCGCGCCCTGCTGGACGGCGCGCTCCAGCCGCTCCTCGCCGACCGGCACGTCGAAGCCGGCCTCGCGAAGCGCGTTCGAGAGGGAGCCGAACGTGTGCCAGTAGAGCGACTTCGACGGCATCTGCCCCTTGTGCGCGTCGATGTCGCGCGCCGTCGGCGGGCGGCCCAGCTCCTCCCCCAGGTCGCGCAGGAGGCCGAGCAGCTCCTCGCGCGTCGCGAACCGCCGCGGCACGAGGCCCGCCGCGCGCTTCGCCGCGTTCCACGAGCCGAAGTGCTCGATCACCGTCTGCGGATGGAGGGCCGTGCCGGGATCGGCCGCGAACTCCCGCATCGTCGGCGAGCGGCCGAGCCGGGCCGCGCACTCGCGCAGCTCGGTGAGGATCTGCTCGTCGGAATACCGCTTGCGGATGCCGGCCTGAAACTCGGCGAGCGCACCGGGGTCGATCGCGGCGACCGCCGGAAAGCGCGGCTTCGGCGCCATGCCAAGAATCTTAGAGCAAGCTAGAGAATCCGCAAGTAGGGCCGTGCGGGCGGAGGGTTCGGCGTAATGGTGCTCGTCGTCGGGGTGCGATGGGCGGTGCGAGGCAAGGACGCAGGGAGCGCCGATAGCCGAACTATCGGTGCGACCGAGGACGCCGCATCGCGCCGTCCAGCGCGGCCCGACGGCACAGCCGCTATTGCGCCGGACCCTCCTGCTACGAGGCCTTCACGAGCTGCGGCCGCTGCTGCGGCTCCGGCTCGGAGGGCTGCGAGACGACCGACTCGAGCGGCAGGATCCGCTCCAGCGCGGCGACGCAGCGCGGGCAGAACTGCGTGCCGGACGCGCCCTTGACCTCGGCCAGCGCCTCGTGCACCGGCCGGGCGGCGCGGTAGATCCGCGTCGTCAGCATCGAGTCGAGCGCGTCGGCGACGTGGATGATCCGGGCGCCGAGCGGGATCTCCTCGCCCGCCGATCCGGTCCGGGTAGCCGGTGCCGTCGAAGCGCTCGTGGTGGTGCCGGATCGCCGGCACCGCGTCCTGGAGGAAGCCGAGGCGGTCGATGATGCGCGCGCCCTCCTCGGCGTGGCGCTGCATCAGCGCCCACTCCTCGCCCGTGAGGCTCGCGGGCTTGAGGAGGATCGCGTCCGGGAATCGCGAGCTTGCCGATGTCGTGGAAGAGCGCCGCGTGGCCGAGCAGGTCGAGCTCCGCCTGCGAGAGGCCGAGCTCGCGGCCGATCGCGAGGGCGAGCTGCTGCACGCGCCGCGAGTGGCCGGCGGTGTACGAGTCGCGCGCGTCGACGGTCGCCGAGAGGGACTCCATCGCTGCGGTCGAGCGCTCGCGGAGGAGCCGGTTCGCCTGCTCGAGCGAGACGTTCTGCGACTGGATCGTGTCCGCGGCCTCGCGCAGCTTCAGCGCCGACTTCTGGGTGTGCTTCAGGTACGCCTCCTGCGTCTTGCGCATCGAGGAGGAGCGGCACGGCGAAGACCGCGAGCGCGTAGCAGGCCGACGGCGTCGTACGCGAGCGCCGATGACGGCGCCCATGAAGCCGTAGACGACGTAGTGCGGCAGGAGCCAGGCGAACCGCTCGTGGAAGACGCGCCACGGGCTCTCGTGCCCCTCGACGCCGGAGGCGAGGCTCAGCAGCCCCATGTTCACGGCGAAGTAGACCGCGCCGCCGACGATGCCGAGCGCCGCTGCTGACGAGCTGCGCTCGTCGGCGCCGCCGCCGAGACGCGAGTCGACATAACCGAGGCGGCGGCGAGCGAAGCGAGCGAGAGGGTTCCGATGTTGTAGAGCACGTGATGGAGCGACGGGCGGCGCGCGCTCCACTCGACGATCGCGACGGTCAGCGCGAGCGGCAGGGCGGCGCGATAGTCGAACAGCGCGGCGCCTGCGAGCGAGCCGACGGCGCTGACGGAGATCGAGCCCTCGACCTCGGCGAGCTCGAGCGACAGCGCCTGGCCCCCGCCGACGAGCGCGCACACGGCGAGCAGCCCGTAGACGTCGGTGCTCTGCCCGAAGATCAGCCCGGCGATGCCGGCGGCGATGCCCGACGACGCTGACGGTGCCGACGACGAACGCCGAGGCGCGGCGAGAGCGAGAGGAAGCGCGGGCCGTGGATTCCGTGCGGGCGCGGCTGGCGGCGCTCCTCCGACGGCGTCGAGCGGCTCGGCGGCGGGCAGCGGCGTCATGTGCTCGCCGTCCTCGCGCACGGCGCGCAGCTTGGCGCCGCGCTCTGGCGGCGAGCAGCAGCGGCTCGCTGCTCGCGCCGAGGACGCGGTTGCGGCCCTGGAGCTTCGCGCGGTAGACGGCGAGGTCGGCCTGGTGGATCAGCTCGTTCGCGTCGATGCCGTCCTTCGGGAACGCCGCGACGCCGATCGACACGGTCGCGCGGACCGGCTCCGCCGCGGTCTCGACCTCGAACTCCGTCTCTGCGACGGCGCGCCGGATCCGCTCGGCGATCTCCATCGCCTGATCGGGCGGCGTCTCCGGCAGGAGGATCGAGAACTCCTCGCCGCCGAAGCGCGCCGGCACGTCGTAGTGGCGCAGCTGCGCGCGGAAGATCTCGGCGATCCCCTGGAGGACGGCGTCGCCGGCGAGGTGGCCGTAGCTGTTGTTGATGTCGCGCAGCAGGTCGAGGTCGGCCATGATCAGCGACATCGGCCGCTCGAACCGCGCGGCGCGCGCGATCTCGGCGGCGAGCGTCGTCGCGAAGTAGCGCGCGTTGTAGAGGCCCGTCTTCGGATCGACGCGCGCCTCCGCCTGGAGCTGCGGCACGCTCACCGAGCGGTAGACGCCGACGAGCGGCGCGACCGCGGCGAAGATCAGCCACGGGTTCCACTTCCAGAACGCGGCGAGCGAGACGCCGATGATCGCGAGGATCAGGTCGATCGAGATGCTCTCGATCGAGAACAGCCCCGTGGCGCGGAACGAGTGGCCGCGGGCGGTCTTGAGGATGACCGCGACGAGAATGTGGTTGACGGCGACGAACGCCACCGCGGCGGCGAGCCCAGCGACCGCAACCCGCGCGTTCGCGTTCGTGATCAACCCGCCGGCATGGTCGGTGACCAGCGCCGCTGCCCCCCACGCCGCGAGCGCGTCGAGCGTGTAGTTCGAGACGTTGAAGACCTGGATCGGCCACGGGTAGCGCTCCTTCAGCCACTCCGGAACGGTCTGCACGAGCGGAATCAGCACGAGCAGCTCGGGCGGCAGCAGCAGCGCCGCCGCGACGAGGAACACCGTGGACGTGTGGTACATGTTGTTCCGCGGCGCCTTGACCGGGAACAGGTGCGCGACCGTCGCCGCCGTTGCGAGAATGGCGAACGCGATCCAGTCCGACTTGTCCGTGATCGTCGGAACCTTGATGTAGAACCGGCCGGCGGCCGCGAGCGTCGCCAGGCCGAGGATCCCGAGATAGATCCGGGCGGACCGCGGCAGGCCCGCGGCGTCGTCCGACGGCGGGCCGTTACGCCCGACATGGACGTCTGCCATCGGATATGTCTCGGGAACGGCGCTCATTGCGTGTTCGCCACTGACCTCACAGGGACTGGGTGACCCGCATGCGCCACTGAGATCGCCGCAGAGCCATAAGGCGGAGAGTACGAACCCCTCAGACGGGGGGCATCCCCCGTTCGGAGCATTCCACCCTTTTGTGGATGCGGCACTTCAGCCCTTACGGCGTGCCCGCAAGGTCGGAAATCGGGTCGATCCCGAGCGATGTGTCCACGGCGGCCATGTCTGCCGGCGAGACCGTCGTCCCGTCCGGGGCGAGGCCGTCCGCGCCGGCCGAGTCGGCCAGGGCGGCGTCGCTCCAGGCCGCGTCGCTCCACGCGGCGTCGCTCCAGGCCGCGTCTCCCCAGGCGGCGGAGGCCCAGGCCGCGTCACTCCACGCCGCGTCACTCCACGCGGCATCGCTCCAGGCCGCGTCGCTCCAGGCGGCGTCGTTCAGCGCCGCTGTCTGCCAGGCGGAGCTGTCAAAGGTGACGGTGCCGTCGGCGCCGGTGGTCAGGAACTGGTCGAGCGCCGCATTCGGGTTCGGCGGGGTCGTGACCGCCTTCGCACCTGCGACGTCGAGCTCGCCGACGCCGAGCGAGCGAGGCGTCGCAGCGGGCGTCGCGTTCGCGGACGTCATCAGCGCGCCCTTGACCTGGTCCGGCGTCCAGTCGGGATGCTGCGCGAGCAGCATCGCCGCCGCGCCGGCGACCATCGGTGCCGAGAACGACGTTCCGCTCAGCTGCATGTAGCCGGGTGCGACGACGTGATCCGGCCGCTCGAGCGCGAGGACGCTGCCCTGGCGAGGTCGGCCCGACCAGATACCGGCCCGGCGCGGAGAGGTCGGGCTTCGAGAAGCCGTCCGGCGTGTAGCCCCACGCCGACCACGGCGCGACGGTGTCGTCCGACGTCGAGGTCGTGTCTCCGATGTCGGCCGCGCCGACGGTGATCACGAACGGGTCGTTGCCCGGCGCGAACGGCACGCCGCTCTCCTGGCTGTCGGTGGCGTAGTTCCCCGAGGCGGCGACGACGGTAACGCCGTTCAGCCAGAGCTTCTCGACGGCCTGGTCGAGCGGGTCGAAGAAGAGGCTCGCCGGGTTCGTCGCGTGGAGCGAGAAGTTCGCGACGCGGATGTTGTATTGCGCCTTGTTCTGGATGATCCAGTCGCAGGCGGCGACGACATCGGCGACGGTCGCCTGCCCCTCGTCGTTCATCACGTCGATCGAGAACAGCTTCGCGGTCGGCGAGACGCCCGCGTACCCGGTCGCGGCACCGGCGGCGATCCCGGCTACGAACGTGCCGTGGCCGTAGCCGTCTCCGGGAGAGTTCGGCGTCAGGCTGGTGAGGTTGACCTGGCCGAGCAGCCGGCCGCCGAAGGCGCCCGCGCTCGCGTCGACACCCGAGTCGACGACAGCGATCGTCGGCGTATTCTGCTGCGACGACGACCAGCCCCAGTTCGCGCGCGCCTCGACCGTCCAGGCCCAGCGCTGCGCGTTCGAATAGAGAGCGTTGCTCCCGCCCCACGAGCTCATCTGCACGGTGTCGTTGGGGACGATCGCGGCGACATACGGCAGCCGGGCGAGGAACTTGATCTGCTGGCCGGTGAGCCCGGCGTGGAGGCCGTCGATCGACCGGTAGAGGCCGCCGATCTGCGAGGTTCCGATCGGGGTCGAGCCCTGGCGCATTCCGAGCATCCCGCTGCGCAGGCCGGTGGGATTGACGCGCGTCTGGCTGGCGTCCTGCGGCTTCTGGACGCCCTCGACGATGACATCGAAGCGCTGCCGCGGGTTCTGCTGGATCGCGCTCGCGAGCGAGTCCGGGACGTAAGCGCTCGTGCGGCCGATGCCCTGGACGTTGAAGCCCCAGAAGCCGTGGCGGCCCGACGTGCCGGCGTTCGCGGTCGCCGCAAGCGACGCAGCGATGACGCAGATCGCGACGGCGGCGCCTGTCCGCCGTCCACCGCGTCCCCAGAGTGCGTTCGCGCGCACTCCACCTACCCCGCGACGTTGCTGCATTGCCTGCTTCCCCCCAACCTGGTCACCCGCGCACCGAAGGTTCAACCTGACGCCCAGCGCAAACCTACGGCGGGCGGCCGTGATCTTCGTCCCCCGGATGGGGAACCCGAGACCCCTCGATCGGGGGAACGTGCTTTCAGCAGGTGTGATCCCTCAAACGTGGCGTAGTCTCGGCCTCGTGCGCTTTACCGTGCCCCTCGGAGCCGAGATCGCCGCCGCGCGGACAGTCGCTGCGATGTCGCGGCTCGATCGGCGCCGGCGGCGGGACGACGGTGCCGGGGAAGCTGATTTCGAAGCTCGACCCCGGCGCGATCGACCGGCTCGCCGCTCGGCTGCCGGCGGGCGCGGCGGTGCTGTCGGCGACGAACGGGAAGACGACGACGGCGGCGATGGCGGCGGAGATCCTCCGGCCGGCGCATCGCCTCGCGCACAACTCCTCCGGCGCAAACCTCGTCTCCGGCGTTGCCTCGGCGCTGCTCGCCGCCGACGGCGCGGAGCTCGGGCTCTTCGAGGTCGACGAGGCGGCGCTGCCGGAGATCGTGCAGCGCGTGCAGCCGCGCGTCGTCTGCCTTTCGAATCTGTTTCGCGACCAGCTCGACCGCTACGGCGAGCTCGAGCTCGTCGCCGCGCGCTGGCGGGACGCGGTGGCCGGGCTCCCGGAGGAGGCGGTGCTCGTCGTGAACGGGGACGATCCGCAGGTCGGCGATCTCGCGCGGGCGCATGCGCGCGCGACGATCTTCGGGGTCGACGATCCGCGGCTGGCGCGGCCGGCGCTCCAGCACGCGGCCGACTCGAAGTACTGCGTGCGGTGCGGGACGCCCTACGACTACGCGGCCGCGTATGTCGGTCACCTCGGCGACTACCGCTGTCCGCGCGGCGACTCTGCGCGTCCGCCGCTCGACGTCGCGGCGCGTGCGATCGAGCTGCATGGGCTCGAGCGGGCGTCGTTCGAGCTCGTCGCGCCGGAGGGAACGACGCGGGTCGAGCTCGCGCTGCCGGGGCTCTACAACGTCTACAACGCGGTTGCGGCGGCCGCGCTCGCACGGGCGCTCGGCGCCTCGCTCGACGAGATCGCCGCCGGGTTGGGACGGTTCAGCGCCGCGTTCGGCCGCTTCGAGCGGATCCCCGTGGGCGACAAGCGGCTGCTGCTGCTGCTCGTGAAGAACCCGGCGGGTGCGAACGAGGCCGTCCGGACGCTCGTCGACGGCGGCCCGCCCCAGGTCGCGGTGATCGCGCTGAACGATGCGATCGCCGACGGCCGCGACGTCTCGTGGATCTGGGACGTCGACTTCGAGCTGCTGCTCGGCGGGTTGGACCGGCTCGTCGCGACCGGATCGCGTGCCGCCGAGCTGGCGCTGCGGTTCAAGTACGCGGGGCTGCCGGAGGACGCGATCGAGGTCGAGCCGGATCTCTCGCGCGCGCTCGACCGCGGCCTCACGCTGACGCCGGACGGCGGCGAGCTCGTCGTGCTGCCGACGTACACCGCGATGCTCGAGCTCCAGCGAATCGTCGCCGACCGCGGCCTCGCGCGCCCGTACTGGGAACGCGCCGCGTGAGCACGATCCGCGTCGGGCATCTCTACCCCGAGTACCTCAACATCTACGCCGACCGCGGCAACATCGCGGTGCTTGCGCGACGTGCGGCGTGGCGGGGGCACGAGCTCGACGTGACGGAGCTCGGGCTCGACGACGCGATCGTGCCGGGAGCGCACGACCTCTACTACGTCGGCGGCGGCCAGGACCGCGAGCAGCTGCTCGTCGCGGCGAATCTCGCGGCGAAGGCGGAGCCGCTGCGGGCGGCGGTCATCGCCGGCGGCGCGGCGCTGCTCGCCGTGTGCGGCGGCTACCAGCTGCTCGGGCGGGGGTATCGCGGCCATCAGGGAGACGAGATGCCGGGCGCCGGCGTCCTGCCGCTCGAGACCGTGGCGGGTGACCGGCGGATGATCGGCGACGTGCTGCTCGAGTCCGAGCTCGAGCCGGGCGAGCGGCGGACGATCGCCGGCTTCGAGAACCACGCGGGCCGCACGCTGCTCGATCCCGGCGCGGAGCCGCTCGGCCGCGTGGTCTTCGGGTTCGGCAACGACGGCGAGAGCGGCTTCGAAGGCTGCCGGCTCGGTCGCGCCGTCGGCACGTACCTCCACGGCCCGTTGCTGCCTCGGAACCCGTGGCTCGCGGACTGGCTGCTCGCGCAGGCGCTCGCCCACCGCACCGGCGGCGAGCCGCCGGAGCTCGCCCCTCTGCCGGACGAGCTGGAAGCGCGGGCGCGCGACGTCTCCGCCGAGCGGGCGCGGACTCGGGGCGGAAAGAGCTAGGGCGCCCAGAGCGCGCCGAGATACACGCCGGCGTCGCCCGGCTCCCAGCGGCTGAGGAAGCGTTGGATCGGCGGATGGACGACGACGCCGTCGAGCTCCGCAGGATCGAAGAGTCGGTGGCCGCGGACGGCGGCGTCGCTCGACGTGACCGCCTCGAGCGAGCGGCCGGTGAGGTCGCCGGCGAAGATGATGTGGACGACGTGCTTCTGCGAGAACGCGCGCTTCGGCGAGATCGAGTCGACGATCGCGACCGGCCCCTCGAAATGGATCTCGTCGCCGACGCCGACCTCCTCCGCAAGCTCGCGGTGCAGCGCGTCGACAAGGCTCTCCCCCGCGTTGACGCCGCCGCCGGGAAGCAGCCAGTAGCCGCGGCCCTCCTTCTCGTGGCGGCAGAGCAGGATCTGCCCCTCCCAGCGAAGCAGCGCCGAGACGCGGATCCGCGGCTCCTGCGCCATCAGGCCGCGGAGCTCCCGAAGCCGCGCACGCCGCGCTCGCTGTCCGGCAGCTCGTCCACCTCGACCGGCTCGATGCCGGGGACTTCGACGACGACGAGCTGCGCAATGCGCATTCCCGCTTCGACGACGAACGGCTCGCGCGGATCGGTGTTCAGGAGGATCACCTGGAGCTCGCCGCGGTAGCCGGAGTCGACGAGCCCGGGCGTGTTCACGATCGTGATGCCGTGGCGCGCGGCGAGGCCGGAGCGCGGCTGGACGAACCCGGCGTAGCCGTCGGGGATCGCGACGGCCAGACCCGTCGGAACCATCGCTCTCTCCCCCGGCGCGAGCTCGACGCGCTCGCACGCGGCGAGGTCGAGCCCGGCGTCGCCCGCGTACGCGCGCGCCGGGACGACAGCGTCTTCCCGGAGTCGCCGGATCGGCAGCTCGATCACGCGGGCATCTGATCGACGGATGCGTCTGCGACGAGGTACGCCGCAAAGCGCGGAATCTCCCGGCGCGGCAGGCGCGCGATCACGAGCACACCTTCGCCCGTGTCCTCGCGCGACTCGATCGGCGCGCCGAGCCCGTAGAGCTCGTTCAGCTTGCCGCCCTCGTCGTACGGAAGCAGGAGCCTGACCGGCTCGAACCGCTCCGCGAACCGTTCGGCGATCCGTGCGCGCAGCTCGTCGAGGCCCTCGCCGGTGAGCGCGGACACCTGCAGTGCGTCCGGGTACCGGTTCTCGAGTCGCCGCCGATGGAGCGTGTCGACGTCGTCGATCTTGTTGATGACGAGCTCCAGCGGCAGTTCGCGCGCGCCGATCTCGGCGAGTACCGCCTCGACCGCGGCGATCATCTCGACGAGGCGTTCCTCCGGCGCGGAGCCGTCGACGACGTGGAGCACGAGGTCCGCGACGAGCGTCTCCTCGAGCGTCGCGGCGAACCCTTCGACGAGTTGATGCGGCAGCCGGCGGATGAAGCCGACGGTGTCGGTGAGGAGGTAGCGGCGGCCGTCGTACTCGAAGCCGCGCGTCGTCGGGTCGAGCGTCTCGAAGAGACGGTTGCGGACCGAGACCTCCGCGTCGGTGAGAGCGTTGAGCAGCGTCGACTTGCCGACGTTCGTGTAGCCCGCGAGCGCGACCGTCGGCGTCTCGGTGCGGCGGCGCTCCTTGCGGCGAACGTCGCGCTGGCGTTCGAGCTGGCGGAGGCGCGTCTTGAGGACCGAGATGCGGCGGCGGGCGATCCGGCGGTCGGTCTCGAGCTGCGACTCGCCCGGGCCGCGGGTGCCGACCCCGCCGCCGAGGCGCTCGAGGTGCTGCCACATGCCGCGCATGCGCGGGAGGTTGTACTCGAGCTGCGCCAGCTCGACCTGGAGCTTCCCTTCGGCGCTGACGGCGTGCTGCGCGAAGATGTCGAGGATCAGCTGGGTGCGGTCGATGACGCGCGCCTCGAGCTGGTTCTCGAGCAGCTTCTGCTGTGACGGCGAGAGCTCGTCGTCGACGACGAGCACCTCGGCGCCGGCGTCGGCGTACGTCTGCTTCAGCTCGTCGAGCTTCCCCTTGCCGACGTAGCTGCGCGTGTCGGGCTGCGGACGATGTTGGACGAGACGGGCGATCGGCTCGACGCCCGCCGTGCGGGCGAGCTCGTCGAGCTCCGCGAGCTCGTCGTCCGGGTCGACTCCTTGCGCGAGCACAGCGAGAACGAGCCCGCGCTCGGGCTCGAGACCCGGCGTGGGATCAGGCCGTCTCGCCGTCATGTGCCACCCATTATGAACGCGCCTCCGCCTCTGTCACGAGCGTGACACGACGGGTGTCGAGAGCGCGAACGACGCCGGATCGGCGGCCCCGTAGCGTCGAGCCATGCAGTCGGTACCCATCCTCAACCTCTTCAAGGAGGCAACCATGTCCCTCTCCCGCATCCGGTTTGCGTGGGCACTCGCCGCCATCGTCGTCCTCGCGGCCGCGCTCGTCCCGGTCGCCGGCGCCAACAGCGGCGCCGGCATCGAGCCGAAGAGCCCCTGGTACGCGTACGACGCCGCACTGAGGAACGCGCAGCACGCGAAGCAGACCGTCCGCAGCATCGAGCCGACGAGTCCCTGGTACGCGTACGACGCCGCACTCAGGAAGGCGCAGCACCAGCGGCACCAGCAGAGCGTCGGGCTCCACTTCATCACCGACACGCTCGGCGGAAACGGCGGCGGTCCGGTCGCCAACCAGCCCAACTAGGCTCCGCGGCGTCGTCATCGACAACAGGCCCTGCACTGCGGGGCCTTTGTCGTGCGTCAAGATGGGGCGATGTCGAGCCCAGACCTCGCTGCCCGGACGCTTCAACTCGTCGACCTCTTCTCCGAGAGCGGGCAGGAAGCCGCGCTCATGGACCTCGTCCGGGAGCTCGTGCCCGGCGAGCCGCTCTACGACGACGGCGAGGTGCTGCTCGTCGGCGACCCCGCAGCACCGGTGGTCCTCGCGGGCCACGTCGACACCGTCCCCGCGCAGGGCAACGTGCCGGGCCGAATCGAGGACGGCATTGTGTACGGGCTCGGCTCGAGCGACATGAAGGGCGGCGTCGCCGTGATGGTCGAGCTCGCGCGCGCCGGCGTTCCGGCGCGGTATCTGTTCTTCACACGAGAGGAGCTGCCGGTCGCGGTCAGTCCGCTGCCGACGCTCTTCGCGACGGGGCTTCTGGCCGACGCGCAGCTCGCGGTCGTGCTCGAGCCGACCGACTGCATCCTCCACGGCGGGTGTCTGGGTAACGTCGAGGCGCAGCTCGTGTTCCACGGCAAGAGCGCGCACTCGGCGCGGCCGTGGACCGGCGTGAACGCGATCCACGCGCTTGTGCGCGGGCTCGAGCCGCTCGTCGACCTCGAACCGTTCGACGTGGAGATCGACGGGCTCGTCTACCGCGAGGTCGTCAGCGCGGTGCGCGTCGCGGGCGGCATCGCGTCGAACGTCGTTCCGGCCGAGGCGAGCGTCGAGCTCAACTTCCGCTACGCGCCGGGGCGTTCTGCCGCCGACGCGGAGGCTCGTCTGCGCGAGCTCGCACCCGACGGCGAGCTTCGCGTCCTCAGCAACTCGCCGTCGGCGTCGCCGAGCCTGACGAACCCGCTCGTCTCGACACTGCGCGAGCTCGTCCCCGACGTGGCGCCGAAGCAGGCGTGGACGCCTGTCGCGCAGTTCGCGCAGGAGGGACTCGACGCGATCAACTACGGCCCGGGCGCGACCGCGTTCGCGCACAAGGTCGACGAGCAGATCCCGGTTGCGAACCTCGACCGCTGCTACGACATCCTGCGTCGCTTCCTCGTGGATACGGTCTAGCGGTGCCCGTTCGAATCGCGCCGACGCTCGCCGGGATGGCGACCTATCCGTTCGTCCGTCTCGAGGAGTCGCGCCGTCGTCTCGTCGCCGACGGCGTTCAGGTGATCGATTTCGGCAAAGGCGACCCGAACGAGCCGACCGATCCGATGATCCGTGAGGCGCTCGTTGCGGCGCTGCCGGAGCGCGCGCCGTACCCGCTCGCGCAGGGGCTGCCGGAGCTGCGCGCGGCCGCGGCCGACTGGTGCGCGCGCCGCTTCGGCGTCGTGCTCGATCCCGACACGGAGATCGTTCCGACGTACGGGTCGAAGGAGGCGATCTTCTCGCTGGCGCAGGTGCTCGTCGACACCGGCTCCGACAAGCGGCTCGTGCTGTACGGCGAGCCGGCGTATCCGGTGTACGAGCGCGGCGCGCTGTTTGCGGGCGCCGATGTGGAGACGGTGCCGCTGCTGCGCGTTCACGGGTTTCTTCCGGATCTCGCCGCGATTCCGGCGGCGACGCTCGACCGGACGGCGATCTTCTGGGTCAACTATCCGCACAACCCGACCGGCGCGGTCGCACCGTTGTCGTTCTACGACGAGCTCGCCGTTCTCGCGGCGCGCCACGATTTCGTGATCGCGTCGGATGAGGCGTACACCGAGCTCTGGTTCGGCGAGCCGCCGCCGTCGGCGCTGCAGGCGTCGGACCGCAGTCGCATCGTCGTGTTCCAGACGTTGAGCAAGCGGTCGTCGATGACGGGCTACCGCTCGGGTTTTGTGGCGGCGCCTGCGGAGGTGATCGCGGCGTTGAAGGCGTACCGTCCGAACGCGGGAACTGCGCCGCAGGAGTTCGTCCAGCGCGCATCGGTCGTCGCGTGGGGCGACGAGCGTCATGTCGAGGAGACGCGGGAGCGATACCGGCGTAAGCGCGACGTACTCCTGCCGGTGCTCGCGGCGGCGGGTTGGGAGGTCGTGGCGAGCGACGCGACGATGTATCTCTGGGTCGCGGTGCCGGGCGGAGAGTCGGCGGAGGATGTTGCCCTGCGGCTTCTCGAGCACGGCGTCATCGTCGCGCCGGGAACGTTTTTCGGGCCGAGCGGCGAGGGGTACATCCGGTTCGCACTCGTCCCGGCTCTGGAAGAGTGCGAAGCGGCGGCGGCAATCCTGGAGGAGCACCTGTGACGACAGAAGAGACGATTGCGGCGCTCGATCGCGGCGAGGTGCGTGTCGCGGAGCGCGTCGACGGCGAATGGCGTGTGAACGAGGATGCGAAGGCGGCGATCCTCGACTACTTCCGCCTGCGCAAGGTCGAGCCGATCGAGGTCGGGCCGTACGAATACGTCGACAAGATCCCGTTGAAGCGGAACTATGCCGCGCTCGGCGTGCGCGTCGTGCCGCCGGCGACCGCGCGGTACGGGTCGTTCCTGTCGCCCGGCGTCGTGATGATGCCGAGCTACGTGAACATCGGCGCGTGGGTCGGCCCGAACACGATGATCGACACGTGGGCGACCGTCGGCTCGTGCGCGCAGATCGGCGCCGACGTGCACCTGGCGGGCGGTGTCGGCGTCGGCGGCGTGCTCGAGCCGATCCAGGCGCGGCCGGTGATCGTCGAGGACGGCGCGTTCATCGGCTCGCGGTGCATCCTCACAGAGGGCGTCGTGATCGGCGAGCGCGCGGTGCTCGCCCCGAACGTGTCGCTCACGGGCTCGGTGCCGGTGATCGACGTGACCGGGCCCGAGCCGGTCGAGCATCGCGGCTTCGTCCCGCCGTACTCGGTCGTTGTACCCGGCACGCGACCGAAGGAGTTCCCCGCCGGCACCTACCAGCTCGGCTGCGCGCTGATCATCGGCCGGCGGAGCGAGCAGACGGACATGAAGACGAGCCTCAACGACGTGCTGCGCGAGTACGAGATCGGCGCCTAGCCCGACCCAGCCGGACCGCGGCGAGACGGCGAGGCCCGGCTCACTCCCCCACCCAAAGGGCGGGGCGCTATCCCTCCGCCCTCGGAGCCGACGCTACCGGCGAAACGGTTACGAATCCGTCGAGGGTTTGGGCCAGCTTCCGGACGGAGCGGCGTCGCGTGCTGTCGACGGACCGTCCATCGGCTCGGCCGGACCGGTGAGCCAGGCTCGTCCGTCTTCGAGTCGCACCAGGAGGTCGCCGCCGGGAAAGTGGACGAGGACGGAACCGTCGGCGTGCGTCGCCGCGGCGACGGCGACGGCACTCGTTCCCGACGCGGTCGTCTCCCCCACGCCGCGCTCCCAGACGCGGGCGGTCACCTCGCCCGGTGCATCGATACGGGCGACCTGCACATTCGTCCGGTTCGGGAAGCGCCCGTGCGTCTCGAGCAGCGGGCCGATCCGCGAGATCTCCGCCGGGTCGCCGACGACGACCGCGTGGGGATTGCCGACCGACACCGTCGTCAGCTCGATCCCGGCGACCGTCTCGCGCGTGCCGACGTCGACTGCTCCGACGTCGGTCTCGATCGAGCCGTCCGGCAGCCGCCGCGCCTCAACACTGCGCCCCCCGCGGACGTCGACGCGAGCTGCATCCCGTCCCTCCGTCGCCATGAGCCAGGCCGCGGCGATCCGCGTCCCGTTTCCCGACAGCTCGGCGATCGAACCGTCCGGATTCCAGATCACGATCTCGACCGCTCCGTTGCCGGCGCGCACGACCTCGATGATTCCGTCGGTGCCCCTCGCGTCCTTGCGGACGCGATCAGGCGTCAGCTCCGCCGCCTCCACTACGAGGTAGACGTTCCCGTGTGCGTGCCAGCGTGACGATCTCATCGGCGACCTCGCCCGGAAGGCGGTCGGCAGCGACCATAGCGACCCCCTCGAGCCGCCGCATCCACTTCCGCTGGTACGCCGCGTAGCGTCGCGTGCGCGTGACGATCGCGGCGATCGCGTCATCGCGAGGAAGATCCGCGATCTCGTCGATGCCCAGCGTCTTCCGCGCCGTCATCGACATTGGCTCGGCGAGCGCGCGGCGCACTTCGTCCTCGACTCCGGCCGCGAACATCGCGCGCGTTCGCAGCTCGATGCGCCGCTCAAGCTCTGCCTTCGGAACGTCAAGACCGACGAGCACGGTCGGATGCCGGAGCTCGCCGGCCCAGAGACGGTCATTGTCGGGCGCGAGCGACGAACCGGCTTCAGCAAGCTCCAGTGCACGAACGACGCGACGCCTGTCGTTCGCGTGAACGACCCGCGCCGCCGCCGCATCGAGCTCGGCGAGATGCGCGTGCGCGGCGTCGGCTCCTTCGTCGTCGTAGAACCGGCTCCACCGGTCGCGCTCACCCGGCGGCGGCGCCGGCGGCAGCGACAGATCCGAAAGCGCGGCGCGCAGATAGAGACCCGTGCCACCGACGACAATCGGCGTCCTGCCGGCCGCGGCGATCTCGTCGATCGCCGCGTGCGCCAGAGGCGCGTACTCCCCGACCGACGACTCGTGGTCGAGCGGCCACATCGCGACGAGCCTAGCCGGCTGCGACGACTGGTTAGTGAGGATCGGCAGGCCGCGGTAGACCTGCATCGCGTCCGCAGACACGAGCTCGGCCGGAATCCGTTCGGCGACTGCTTCCGCGACGGCCGACTTGCCGCTCGCCGTCGGGCCGAAGATGGCGATGACCGTCACGGCATCGCCGTCAGGCGACTGCGACCGCGAGCTGCGATCCGGCGAGTGTCGTCGACGTCGCGCGCTCGATCCTGACGTCGACCAGGTCGCCGGGTGCGGCGCTGCCGGAGAAGTTCACCGTTGTGTTACGACGCGTGCGGCCGCGCAGGAGGGTCGCGTCAGTCCGGCTCGCGCCTTCGACGAGCACCTCCTCGACGAGGCCGACTCGCTCTTCGTTACGCCGCGCCGCGACGCGCTGGACGACGTCGACCAGCCGCTCGATTCGCTCGCGCTTGATCTCGTCCGGAATCTGGTCGGTCCGCGCCGCCGCGTCGGTTCCGGCGCGGGGCGAGTAGACGAACGTGAATGCAGCGTCGAAGCCGACCTCCTCGACAACCTCCGTCGTCTCCCGGAAGTCGTCCTCCGTCTCGCCGGGGAAGCCGACGATGATGTCGGTCGTGAGCGCGAGGTCGGGGATTCCCGCGCGGAGCTCGGCGACGAGCTTGAGATAGCGCTCACGCGAATACGTGCGGCGCATCTCCTTCAAGACGCGTGTGGAGCCGGACTGGAGCGGAAGATGCGCGTGCTCGCAAACGGCGGCGCATTCCGCCATCGCCTCGATCACCGGCCGGCGAAAGTCTTTCGGGTGCGGGCTCGTGAACCGAATCCGGTCGACGCCGTCGACGGCGTCGCAGGCGCGGAGCAGCTCGCCGAACTCCGTGTGGATCTCCGGTGCGAGGTCGCGACCCCACGAGT
This sequence comes from uncultured Actinomycetes bacterium, assembly GCA_963718385.1. GTDB lineage: Bacteria > Actinomycetota > Thermoleophilia > Gaiellales > Gaiellaceae > Palsa-739. The sequence goes on along the minus strand of CAVQZE010000003.1, from coordinate 157,247 downwards.
TGACGTTCTGGCCGAGCAGCGTGATCTCGCGCACGCCCTCGTGCGCGAGGCGCGTCACCTCGGCGAGCACGTCGCCGGGGCGGCGGCTCACCTCTCGCCCGCGCACCGCTGGCACGATGCAATACGCGCACGTCGAGTTGCAGCCCATCGAGATCTGCACCCACGCCTGGAACGATCGCTCGCGATGCATCGGCAGCATCGCCGCGAACGCGCGCTCGTCGCCGGTGCCCCATACGCCGCGTTCGACGCCGAAGCCGCCGGCACCGAGCCACTCGCCCAGATGCGCGATCGTCCCCGGCCCGAATGCGACGTCCACCTGCGGGTAGAGCGTGAAGATTCGTTCGCGCTGCGCCTCTGCGAAGCAACCCCCGACGGCGATCACGAGGTCGGGATTCTCACGCTTTCTCGCTCCGGCGTCGCCGAGGTATGCCGCGAGCTTCGTGTCTGGCTTCTCGCGGATCGTGCACGTGTTGAAGACAACGACGTCGGCCTCGTCCGCCGTCGGCGCCTCGCCGAGACCGACCTCCTCGAGCATCCCCTTGATCCGCTCCGAGTCGTGGGCGTTCATCTGGCAGCCGAAGGTGGTCACGAAGTACCGACGGTTCATGGCGTGAAGCGTAGCCGCCTCTGCTCAGGAACCGAACCAGTCGCGGAGCGGAGGCCTCGCGGAGAGGACGGACACGTCGCCGGTGTCGCGAAGCGCCGTGGCGGCGTCGGCCAGAGCCTGGACCGCGACCCATGCCAGACCACCGCCGACGCTGATGCGGCGTGCGCCAGCGTCGACGACCTCCGCAATCGAGAGCCCCGGTAACGCGAGCACGTTCACCGGCGCGGTAACGGCATCGCACACAGCACGGATCTCATTTGCGGTGCGTAGTCCGGGTGCGTAGAGGACGTCCGCGCCTGCGCGTTCGAACGCCTGGAGTCGGGCGATGGTGTCCTCGATGTCCGGGTTGCCGCGAATGTGGTTCTCGGCGCGCGCGGTCAACATGAAAGGGAACCCGAGACCGTGCGCGATCTCGGCCGCCGCGGCGACGCGCTCGACAGCCTGCGGAAGAGCGTAGAGCCCGGCGACGGGGTCGTAGTCCTCGATCGACCCGCCAACCGCCCCGGCCGCCGCGACGCGCACGACCGCGTTCGCGGCGTCCGCGGGCTCGGCGCCGTAGCCGTTCTCGAGATCGACGGAAACAGGCAGGTCGGTCGCGCGATCGAGCGCTGCCGTGTGCTCCACCACCTCGTCGAGCGTCGCCGCTCCGTCGAGGCGGCCGAGCGTGAACGCGAAGCCCGAGCTCGTCGTGGCGAGCGCCTTGAACCCGAGTGCGGCGAGCACCCGAGCGGAACCGGCGTCCCACGGGTTCGGGATCAGAAACGGCTCACCCGCGTGCAGCGCGGCAAACGCCGCCGCCTTCTCCTCTTGGCGCATCGCCTCAGGCGGCCTGGATCGGTGTGTCCTGCGGCTCGTCCGTCCGCTCGACGCCGCCGTGATTCCGCGCGACGTCGACGGCGCGGCTCTCGCGGATCACGGTCACCTTCACCTGGCCCGGGTACTCGAGCCGATCTTCGATCTCGCGCGCGATCTCGTGGGAGAGCAGCGCGGCCGCGTCGTCGTCAACCTCGCTCGGCCGCACGATCACGCGGATCTCCCGGCCGGCCTGGAGCGCGTAGACCTTGTCGACGCCGGGCTTCGACGACGCGACCTCCTCGAGCGACTCGAGCCGCTTGATGTAGTGCTCGAGGCTTTCCCCGCGCGCGCCCGGGCGCGACGCCGAGATCGCGTCGGCAGAGATCACGAGCACCGCCTCGACGGTCTGCGGCTGCACCTCGTAGTGGTGCGCCTCGATCGCGTGGATCACGCCCTGCGTCTCGCCGTACCGGCGCGCGAGCTGGGCCGAGATCAGCGCGTGCGAGCCCTCGACCTCGTGCGACATCGCCTTGCCGATGTCGTGGAGCATCGCGGCGCGCTTCGTCGTCTGCACGCTCGCGCCGAGCTCCGTCGCCATGATCCCGGCAAGGTGCACGACCTCGAGTGTGTGCTTGAGGACGTTCTGGCCGTAGCTCGTCCGGTAGCGGAGGCGGCCGAGGATCTTCACGAGCTCCTCGTGGAATGGGCCGCAGTTCGCCTCGAACACGGCCTGCTCGCCGGCCTGGCGGACGACCTCCTCGATCTCCGCCTTCGACTGGTAGTACATCTCCTCGATTCGGGCCGGGTGGATGCGGCCGTCCTCGATCAGCTTCGTCAGCGTCAGCCGCGCGACCTCGCGGCGGAGCCCGTCGAACGACGAGAGCACGACGGCGTGCGGCGTGTCGTCGATGATGAAGTCGACGCCGGTGAGGTGCTCCAGCGCGCGGATGTTGCGACCTTCGCGGCCGATGATGCGGCCCTTCATGTCGTCGGACGGGAGCTCGATCACGCTGACCGTCGTCTCGGCTGCGTGGCTCGCGGCGACGCGTTGGAGCGCGTCGGCGACGAGGTTGCGGGCGCGGCGTTTCGACTCGCTCCGCGCCTCCTCCTCGAGCATCCGTACGCGACGGCTCGAGCTCGTGCCGGACGAGCTCCTCGCCGCGTTCGAGCAGATGCGCCTTCGCCTCCTGCTGCGTCATGCCCGCGATCCGCTCGAGCTGCGCCTGCTCGGCGAGCTTCGCCTGCTTCATGTCCTCCTGGAGCTGGCGCAGGTGCGTTTCGCGGTCGGCGAGGCCCTGCTCGCGGCGGGAGTTCTCGACGAGCTTCTCGCTCGACCTCCTCTTCCTTCGCAAGCACGCGCTCTTCGATCTTCAGCACCTGCTGCCGACGCTCGGCGAGCTCGGCGTCGACTTCGGCGCGCAGCGTCATCGCCTGCTCGCGCGCCTCGATCTGCGACTCGCGGCGGACGGCCTCCGCCTCGCGTTCGGCATCGTCGATCAGCTGGCGGTGGATCCGGCGCGCCTTGCCGACGCCGGTCGCGCCGAAGATGTACACGGCGAGGAGGGCAAGCGCGACTCCCGCCGCGATGCCGATGGCGACTCCGATCCCGATCAGCACGCGCGCAGCTCCTCGGTCGGTGGGCTCGACCCCACCCGGCACCCGCCTGGCCTGGACTTCGGAAATCGCTGTTCATCGGCGCGCGTCTGCACGCCGTCACCGCGCGCGGACTACCCCGGCGCGACCCTCTGGCTACTGCGTTTCGTCGTTGGTCTGATGTCGGTTCTCAAGACGTCACAATTTCCGAAAAAGTCCGTATGCAGGCAAAAATGTCGGGTGAAGCGTATCCCCTGATCGTACCGCCGTCACCCGTCCGCTGCAAACGCCTCGCCGACGGACTCCTCCACCGTGGACGGGTCGAAGCCGTGGGCTGCGAGCCAGCGGGCGGTCTTGACGCCGGCGCCGCGGCGCTCGACGACGGCTCGCGCCCGCTCGGGCTCGGGTGCGAGCGCTGCGAGAGCGGCCGCTGCAGGCTCCGCGTCGATCCCGCGCTGCTCGAGGTCGGCCCGGATCGCCGCGTCCCCGAAGCCACGGGCAGCCATGTTCTCCGCCCGGGTCGTGGCGACCCGAAGGTCGTCGACGAGCCCGGTGCGCTCGAGTGCCGCGACCGCGTCGGCGGCTGCATCGCCCGGGACGCCCCGGCCGGCGAGGCGCTCTTCGAGCGACCGCCGCGAATGGTCGCGGTAGCGGAGCGCGTTCACCGCGACGCCGAGCGCCTTCGCGCGCCGAAGCTCGCGGCCGAGCAGACGCGCCCGCTCGCGGTCGAGCGGCGCACCGACCCGCAAGCCGGAGCGCACGACCGCGTCCGTTGGCACGAGCCGCCACGGCTCGCCGTCCAGCTCGACCTCGACCCGTGACCGCGGCCGCTCGCGCAGCGCGGTGACGACGGGCACGTCCTACTCCGCTTCGGCGCCGTTCGTCGCGGCGGTCGCCCCGGCGACGGCTGCGACCATCGCTTCCTTTGCGGCCTCCTTCGACGCCTTGCCGTTCTCCACGGGCTCCTCGACCGGCAGCAGACGGGCCGAGACGATCTGCTCGGGCCCGACGTCGAGCTGGATCTGCTGGAGGATCCCCTGCGTGACGTCGGGATGCTCGCGGAGGAACGCGGCCGCGTTCTGCCGGCCCTGGCCGAGCCGCTCGTCGCCGAAGCTGAAGTACGAGCCGGACTTCGTCACGGCCTTCCGCTCGAGGCCCGTGTCGAGCACGGTGCTCTCCCACGAGATGCCGGAGCCGTAGATGATGTCGAACTCGGCCTGCTTGAACGGCGGCGCGACCTTGTTCTTCACGACCTTCACGCGGACGCGGTTGCCGAACGCCTCGACGCCGTCCTTCAGCGTCTCGATCCGGCGGATGTCGAGGCGGACAGACGCGTAGAACTTCAGCGCGCGCCCGCCCGGCGTCGTTTCGGGACTGCCGAACATGACGCCGATCTTCTCGCGGAGCTGGTTTGTGAAGAGGCAGATCGTGTCGGTGCGGTTCAGCGTGCCGGCGAGCTTCCGCAGCGCCTGCGACATGAGACGCGCCTGGAGGCCGACGTGCGAGTCGCCCATCTCTCCCTCGATCTCGGCCTTCGGCGTCAGCGCCGCGACCGAGTCGATGGCGACGACGTCGAGCGCACCGGAGCGGATCAGGAGCTCCGTGATCTCGAGCGCCTGCTCGCCCGTATCGGGCTGGGAGACGAGGAGATTGTCGACGTCGACGCCGATCCGCTTCGCGTACGCCGGGTCCATCGCATGCTCGGCGTCGATGAAGGCGCAGATGCCGCCGCGGCGCTGTGCCTCGGCGATCACGTGGTAGACCAGCGTCGTCTTGCCCGACGACTCCGGGCCGAAGATCTCGACGACGCGGCCGCGGGGCAGGCCGCCGATGCCGAGCGCGAGGTCGAGCGGGAGCGAGCCCGTCGAGACCGCTCCGATCGAGACCGCCGCGCGGTCGCTCATCTTCATGACCGAGCCCTTGCCGAACTGGCGCTCGATCTGGCCGAGCGCGACGTCGAGTGCTTCGTTTCTGTCCACTTATTCGCCTCCTAGAGCGACCGATTCGAGAATCTCGTACCGCGCCCCGTCCGGGTGCAGTCGTGACAGGTAAGCAGCCGCGTCGGACGGAACAAGAACACATGTTCCCATATCCGGCGGCTCGAGCCCAAGCCGCGGCGGCTCCCGGAACCGGGCGACGGTGAGGTGCGGGAGCCACGGGCGCGACTCGCGGCGGTAGACGCCGAGCCGCTCCAGGCGCTCCTGGACGTCGCCGGCGAACGCCGCCACCCGGCCGCCCTCGTCGTCGAGGACGAGCATCGCGACGCTCCGGGTCTCCCGGTAACGGGTCGGGGTGAGACGCAGATTCGGCGCGGCAGCGGCCGCGGCCGCGCGCAGCTCGCCGAGGATCCCGTCCAGCTCGGCGGCGGGCCGGTGGCCGAGAAAGGCGAGGGTGATGTGGAGTGCCTCGCGCGCGACGGCTCGAACGCCGGCGAGAGACTCCGCCTGCCACCGGACGATGCCGTCGAGGGCGTCGTCCGGAAGCCGGAGCGCGAGAAAGAGTCGGAGCCGCTCATCCCCACCCACGCTAGTGGGCGAAGTCATACGGATTCGTCGCGACTTCCCGCCAAGTGTCGCCGGACGAGATGCAGCGCGCCGACGACGGAGCGCGCGCGGATCGAGCCTCGGTCGCCGGGGAAGCTGAACTCCCGCCCGTGGCCGCCGTCCGGCCCCTCGACGTGGAGATAGACGAGGCCGACGGGCTTCTCCGGCGTGCCGCCGTCCGGGCCGGCGATGCCGGTCACCGACACCGCGACGTCGGCGCCGAGCCGCTTCCGGGCACCGCGCGCCATCGCCGCCGCGACCTCCGGCGACACTGCGCCGTGCTCCGCGATCAGCTCGGCCGGCACGTCGAGCTCCGCCTCCTTGACCTCGTTCGCGTACGCGACGACGCCGCCGCGGAGAACGTCGCTCGCACCCGGGACGTTCGTGAGCCGAGCCGCGACGAGGCCGCCGGTGCACGACTCCGCCGTGGCAATCGTCAGCCCGCGGGCGCCGCAGAGAGACAGGACGTGCTCCTCGATCGGCCGCTCGTCGCGCGAGAAGAGCCACTGCTCGATCGGCGGCAGCATGCCGCTCGACGAGTGCGTCCGCGCGCGTCATCCGCGCCGGGCTCGACGACGAAATCGACGTGGATCTCGAAGTCGCGCGCGCAGATCGTCACCTCCACCCCGTCTCCGTCGCCGCCTGCATCGGCAAGAGCCCGCGCGACTGCGGACTCGCTGACGCCGAAGAACCGGAGCACGCGGCGGCCGGGCGGCTGCGTGCGCGCGAGCAGCGCGCGAAACGCCTCCGTCTCGAGCGCGTTCGGCCAGAGCCGGCGCAGCTCCGACGGCGGGCCGGGCAGAACGACGACGACGCAGCCGGACGACGTCTCGAGCAGGACCCCCGGCGCGGTGCCGGCCAGCCCGAGCGACGTCGCACCCTCCGGCATCGTCGCCTGCTTCGTCACCCCCGGCGCGAAGTCCGCGTAGTCGCGCTTCAGCCGCTCCGCCGCCGCGCGCGACACCGCCTCGATCTGCCGCTCCAGATCCTCGTCGACGCGCAGCCCGACGCCCGCGGCGCGCGCCACCATCTCGATCGTCCGATCGTCGTGCGTCGGCCCGAGGCCGCCGGAGACGAAGCACGCGTCCGCGTCGAGCCCGGCCCGGAGCGCGGCCTCCAGCTCGGCGGGCGCGTCGCCGACGATCGCGATCCGCGCCGGCTCGAGCCCGAGCCGCAGCGCCTCGCGGGCGAGGAACGGCCCGTTCAGATCGGTGCGCTCGCCGCGCACGAGCTCGCTGCCCGTGACGACGATGAGGGCCCGCGGCCGGCTCAACCGCTCGCGAGCGCCGTTCGCGTCGGCGTGACGACGACGCGGAGATTCTTCCGTGCCGGGCAGCGCGACGGGCTTGCCGTGGAGACTCACGCGCAGACCCGTCGAGCGGACGACGTAGAGCCAGAAGCGCGACCCGTCCAGCACCTCGGTGTGCCCGGCTGGGATCGTCGCTTGGAGCAGCACCTTGCCGCGCGACGAGCTTCGCCGCACCTCGACGTACGTGCCGGTGCGGACGCCGGTGAGGCGGAGCGTCGACGCCGCAGCAACGCCTGCCGCCGCCCTGCGTTGTGACGACAGACGGCGTCGAGTTCGAGGAGTCGCTGCCGCCGAACTTCCACGCGACGATCACGAGCGCCGTCAGCACGGCGATCCCGAGCAGCGCGAGCAGCACGACCCTGCGCTCGATGCCGCGGTCGCGCTTCGCCCGCGCCGACGGCGGACGCCTGACGATCGGCGCGACGTCGTCGCCGTTTTCGACGACGTGACGGGAGTTGTACTCGTCGACGTACAGCTGGCCGTCGAGGCCGAGGAACTCCGCGTAGGTGCGGAGGAAGCCCTTGACGTACGGGCTGCGCCGGCAGCGTCTCGAACTGCTCGTCCTCGAGCGCCTTCAGGTACTTCGGCGCGGATCTTCGTCCCCAGCTCGATCTGCGGGTACTCCAGACCCTGGCGGACGCGCGCCTCGCGGAGGCTGTTGCCGATCTCGAACATCGCGGCCATTGTAGGCCCGGCGGCAGACCGGCTCAGTGCGGCGGGCGGAGAACGGCGAACTCGTCCGTGACCTGGAGCTCGCGCGCGCGGAAGCGATAGACGGCGGCCGGGCGGCCTCCCCCGCTCCCGTAGCGCCGGTGCTCGCCGGTCGGCTCGAGCAGGCCGCGGCGGAGAAGCACGCGCTGGAGGTTCGTCGCCGAGACCGGGTGGCCGAGGGCGGCGGTATAGAGGTCGCGGAGATCGGCCATCGTGAACGTCGGCGGCGCGAGCGCGAAGCCCGCGTTCGTGTACGAGAGCTTCGCGCGCAGGCGGGCACGCGCGGCCAGCAGGATCGGGCCGTGGTCGAACGCGAGCTCGGGCAGCGCGTCGAACGAATGCCACGTCGTGTCCTCCGGCACCGCGGGGTCGACGCCCGCGGGAACGAGACCGAGGTACGCCGTGACGAGCTCGCGGCGGTCCGGGTTCCGGTCGAGCTCGCTCCTCGTCTCCAGCTGCTCGAGGTGCGACACCTCGCGCACGTCCACTTTCTGCGCCAGGTGGCGCAGGATCGACTGCGCCAGCGTCTCGTCCGCGGCGAGCGCGCCGCCGGGCAGCGCCCACGCGCCGGCGAACGGGTCGCGGGCGCGCTGCCACAGGAGCGCCTGCAGCTGTCCGTCGCGGACCTGGATCACGGCGGCGAGGACGCCGTGCGCCATCGTCTTCGGTTGGGTGGTGGTCGCCATGTAGACTCTGTTCGTAGGTTATCGCCTTTGAGGAGAAAACTCGACACCGGAACGGATCGCTACGACCTCGTGATCGTCGGGGGCGGCGTCGCCGGGCTCTACGCGGCGCTCACCGCTGCGGACGAGGCGAGGGTGTTGCTGCTCGCGAAGGGCTCCGTCCGCTCCTCGAACAGCTACGCGGCCCAGGGCGGTGTCGCAGCCGCCGTCGGCCCGGACGACGATCCGTCGCTCCACGCGGCAGACACGCTGACGGCGGGACGCGGGCTCTGCCGGCCGAGCGCCGTGCGAGCGCTGACCGAGGAGGCGCCTGCCCGGATCGCCGAGCTGCGCGCGCTCGGCGTCGAGTTCGACGACGGCCTCGCGCTCGAGGGCGGCCACTCGCGCAGCCGCGTCGTCCACGCGGGCGGCGCAGAGACGGGACGCAGGATCGCCGAGGTGCTCGCGGCGCGCGTCGCGGCGCATCCGCGCATCGACGTCGCCGAGGGCGAGCGCGCGCTCGAGCTCTGGCTCGTCGACGGACGCTGCGCGGGGCTCGTCACCGACCGGCGGACGGTCGCTGCGCGGGCGACGCTGCTGGCGACCGGCGGCTACGCGGCGTTGTGGGAGCGGACGACGAACCCGCCCGGCGCACTCGGCGAAGGGCTGATGCTGGCGTACCGCGCCGGCGCGGCGCTCGCGGACCTCGAGCTGATGCAGTTCCACCCCACCGCGCTGCTCGACGACGGCTTCCTGCTTTCCGAGGCGCTGCGCGGCGCCGGAGCGACGCTGCTCGACGAGGAAGGCGAGCGGTTCACGGACGAGCTCGCGCCGCGCGATGTCGTCGCCCGCGCGATCGCCGCGCACGACGGCGCGCAGCTCGACCTGCGCGGGATCGAGCGCGGGCGGTATCCGGCGCTGATCGCGACGCTCGAGCGCGCCGGCTATGACCCGGCGCTGGAGCCGATCCCCGTCGCGCCGGCGGCGCACTACTCGATCGGCGGCATCGTCACGGATCTCGACGGCTGCACGACGCTGCCGGGCCTGTACGCGGCGGGCGAATGCGCATGCACCGGCGTGCACGGCGCGAACCGGCTCGCGTCGAACTCGCTGCTCGAATGCCTCGTGTTCGGGAGGCGTGCCGCGCTCGCGGCGCGCGCCGAGCCCGAGCCGGGTTTCGCCGCGCCGCGTGTTCCGGCGCCCGAGCAGCCGGTCACGCCGGAGCTTCGCCGGGCGCTCTGGGAGGAAGCCGGGCTGATCCGCAGCGCCGACGGGCTGAGCCGGCTGCTCGACGCGCCTGCGCCGCTCGTGCGGCTGCTCGCGGAGAGCGCGCTCGCGCGCACCGAGAGCCGCGGCGTCCACTTCCGCGAGGACTTTCCGGTCGAGGACGACGCGCTCGCCGGCCACTTCGTGACGCGGCCGGGAGCCGCGCCGGAGCTCGAGACATGGAACTGACCGCCGACACGATCGACCGCGTCGTCGAGCTCGCGCTCGCCGAGGATGTCGGCGACGGCGACGTGACGACGGAGGCGCTCGTCCCGGCGGATCTCCTCTGCCGCGCGCAGCTGCTGATCGAAGAGCCGGGCGTCGTCTGCGGCGTCGCCGCGGCGGCTGCGGTGTTCCGCGCGCTCGACGCCGACGTCCGCGTCGACGCCGTGCTCGAGGACGGCGCGATCGTGACGGAAGTTCCCGCCGTCGTCGCGGAGATCCACGGACCGGCGCAGGCCGTCCTCACCGGCGAGCGGACCGCGCTGAACCTCTTCGCGCGCCTCTCCGGAATCGCGACGCTCACGCGGCGATACGTCGAGCTCACCGAAGGCACCGGCGCGACGATCCTCGACACGCGGAAGACGACTCCCGGCCTGCGCGCGCTCGAGAAGTACGCCGTCCGCTGCGGCGGCGGCTCGAACCACCGCGCCGGTCTCTACGACGCGGTGCTCGTGAAGGAGAACCATCTCCGCGTCGCCGGCGGCATCTCCCCCGCCGTCGCGCTGCTGCGCGAGCGCGCGGACGGCTTCGCGCTCGAGGTCGAGGCCGAGACGCTGGAGCAGGTCGGCGAAGCGCTCACTGCGGGTGTCGAACGGATCCTGCTCGACAACATGACGCCGGAACAGATCGCCGCGGCGGTCGCGCTCGTCGCGGGCCGCGCCGAGCTCGAGGCGTCGGGCGGCGTGTCGCTCGCGACGGTGCGCGCGTACGCCGAGACCGGCGTCGACTTCATCTCCGTCGGCGCGCTGACGCACGGCGCGCGCTCGCTCCACGTCTCCCTGGAGGTGCTGTGAGCACGACGACGTTCACCGAGCTGCAGGAGGAGATCCGCGAGCTCGCGCGCGAGCGCGACGCCGTCGTGATCGCGCACAACTACCAGCGGCCCGAGGTGCAGGACGTCGCGGATTACGTCGGCGACTCGCTCGGGCTGTCGCGACTCGCCGCTGCGACCGACGCGTCGACGATCGTCTTCTGCGGCGTCCACTTCATGGCGGAGACCGCCGCGATCCTCAGTCCGGAGAAGACCGTGCTGCTGCCGGATCTCGGCGCCGGCTGCTCGCTCGCGGACTCGATCACCGGCGAGCAGTTGCGCGAGTGGAAGGCGCAGCATCCCGGCGCCGTTGTCGTCTCGTACGTCAACACGACCGCCGAAGTGAAAGCCGAGAGCGACTACTGCTGCACCTCCGGCAACGCGAAGCAGGTGATCGAGGCGATTCCGGCGGAGCAGGAGATCCTGTTTCTCCCGGACATGTACCTCGGGCTCTGGCTCGAGCGCGAGACCGGCCGCTCGCTGACGATCTGGCTCGGCGAGTGCCACGTGCACGCCGGCATCCGCCCCGCAGACATCGAGCGCTGGCATCGCGACGCGCCGGACGCCGAGCTGCTCGTCCATCCCGAGTGCGGCTGCGCGAGCCAGGCGATGGCGTTCGCCGACGGACGCACGCAGATCCTCTCGACCGAGAAGATGGTCAACTACGCGAAGCAGTCGCCGAAGTCGCGGTTCCTCGTCGCAACGGAGACGGGGATCCTGCACCGGCTCCGGCTCGAGTCGCCCGAGAAGACGTTCGAGCCGGTGCGCGAGGACGCGGTCTGCCGCTACATGAAGCTGACGACGCTCGAGAAGGTCCGCGACGCGCTCCGCAACGGTGAGCCGCGCGTCACCGTCGAGCCCGAGATCGCCGCGCGCGCTCGACTCGCGATCGAGCGCATGGTCGCGATCGGCGCTTAGTTCTCGATCCGCAGCAGCAGCTCGTAGAAGCCGACGGCGATCGACGCCGCGAGCGCGATGCAGATGCCGGCGACGGCGAGCCTGCGGGCCCAGCGCACGCGGGTGTGGCCGCCGGCGCGCTCCAATGTCGCTCGGATCCGGCCCTGTGCTCCGCGGGCGAACAGGAACGCGCCGATGCCGAACGCGATCGCGACGGGAATCGCCCAGGCGGCGTCGAGGAGGACGATCGCCTGGTCTCGCTGCGCGATAAGAATCGCCGCCGGCACCGCGAGCAGCGCGCACAGCCCCGCGATGAGGCCAAGCGACGCGCGCGTGTTACGGCGGCTACTGCTTGCTGTACGGCTTGCCATCGGCTGCGGGCGGGACTGTCCTGCCGATCACGCCACCGACGGCGATCAGCGTCAAAACGTAGGGAAGCACGTTGAACAGGGTAGACGCAGAGGCGGAGTAGACCTGCAGTCGAAGTGCAATCGCGCTCGAGAGGCCGAACAGGAGCGCTGCGCCGAAGGCGCCGAACGGACGCCAGTTGCCGAAGATCATCGCCGCGAGGGCGATGAAGCCGCGGCCGCCCGTCATGTTGTCGGTGAACGCGCCGCCGCCGAATCCGTCCGAGAGGTAGACGCCGCCGAGCGCGGCGAGGATCCCCGAGAGGACGACGGCGCCGTAGCGGATCGCGTAGACGTTGATCCCGACGGTGTCGGCGGCGCGCGGATGCTCACCGCAGGCGCGGATGCGCAGCCCGATCGGCGTCTTGAAGACGACGATGTACGACACGATCACGAGCGCGAAGCTCGCCCAGATCATCAGGTTCAGGTCGCCGATCGCAGGGCCGAGGAACTGTCATGCCGGAGATGAACGGAAGCTTGACGTTCGGAATCGTCGACACGCCGTTCGGGACGTACGTGCCGTGGTAGAGCTGGAAGAAGAAGTACCCCGTGATCCCGAGGGCGAGGAAGTTGATCGCGACGCCGCCGACGATCTGGTCGGCGCGGAGATGGATTGCGAAGTACGCGTAGAGCAGCGCCAGCAGTCCGCCCGCCGCGGCGCCGACGAGGAGCCCGACCACCCAGCTGCCGCCGATGTCGGCGCCGTAGACGCCCCAGAACGCGCCCATCAGCATCATCCCCTCGAGGCCGATGTTCACGACGCCGCTGCGCTCGGAGAACATGCCCGCGATCGCGCCGAACACGAGTGGCGTCGAGAACTGGAACATCTGCGCGATCAGCGCGCTGTTGAAGACGGCCTCGAGGTTGCCGGTGCCGGACCGCGTTGCGAGGATCCCGAGCCCCATCCCGATCAGCCCGAGCGCGACGGCGCCGAAGCCGAGCTTGCGGCGACCGCGGCTCGCCGTCCAGACGCCGAGCATCGTCGCGACGAGGCCGACGAGGATCGACCACACGATCGACCGCGCTTCGATCGGCGGGATCGCGAGGAACGCTGCGAACACGCCGAGCAGCAGGCCGGCGTAGCCCGTCGAGGCCGGGTCGCGCAGCTTCGTGCTGACCGGATTGTCGAAGCGCTCGGTCCAGATGCTGCTCACGCCGACGCCTCCGCGGTCGCCGTGCCGGCTCTCCGCCGCAGCTTCCGGCGCGCGTTCCAGACGGACAGGATCAGCACGTCGGCTCCGATGAAGAGGACGACGAGGCCCTGGATGATGTACGTCAGGTTGCCGGCGAGCTGCGGGCTCGATCACGCCTCGACGAGAGGCCGTGCGTCGTCCCGAACAGGAGCGCGCCGAACAGGAGCGCGGAGATCCCGACGCCGACGGCGGTGTTGCGCCCGAGCAGCGCGACCGCGATCCCGAGGAAGCCGACCTGCGAGACGGGGACGTCGGACTGGCCGTAGTGGTACAGGTAGCCGAGCATGTCGAGCGCGCCGGCGAGGCCTGCGAACGCGCCCGAGATCGCCATCGCGCGGATCAGGTTCTTGCGGACGTTGATTCCCGCGTACGCGGCCGCCTCCGGGTTGAAGCCGACCGCGCGCACCTCGAAGCCGAGCGTCGTCCGGTTCAGCACGAGCGAGAACACGACGAGCGCGCCGAGCGCGACGAAGAACCCGATGTGAAGCCCCTGGAGCTGCTGCTCGCCCCAGAAGACCGGCAGCCGTGCGCTCCCGGCGATGTCGTTCGAGATCGGAACGGACTTGTCCGCCGCGTTCTGCAGCGGCCCGCCGTCGCCGAACAGCCACTCGCCGACCCAGAGCGCGATCCAGTTGAGCATGATCGTCGTGATCACCTCGTGCGCTCCGACGGTCGCCTTCATCACGCCGGCGATCCCCGCCCAGGCCGCGCCGGCCAGTGTCGCGCCGATCACCGCGATCAGGATGTGCGGCACCGTCGACATTCCGGCGAACTGGTAGCCGAGCCAGTTCGCGACGATGAGGCCGATGAAGTACTGGCCCTGGCCGCCGATGTTGAACATGCCGCAGCGGAACGCGAACGCGACCGCGAGCCCGGTGAGGATGAGCGTCGTCGTCTGGAGCAGCGTCTGCGAGAGGTTGTACGCGGCCGTGTTCACGACGCTCGTCGTCGGGTGGAACACCCAGTTCAGGCCGGCGCCGTTGAAGATGTCGCGGTACGCGAGCAGCGGGTTGTGGCCGGTGGCGAGCACGACGAGGCCGCCGATGAGGAACGCGATCAGCGCCGTCAGCACCGGCACGATCAGGCCGCCGGCGCGCTGCTTCAGCGCGACGTTCGCGGCCAGCGAGGTGGTCTCGGTCGTCCGGCTCCGGCGGCGGGCCTTGCGGATCGACGCTCGTCACGCCGCCGCCGTCTTTCCGGCGCCGACCATCTCGAGGCCGATCTGGTGCTCGGAGACCGTCGCCGGTGTGCTCGCCGACGATCTGCGCCCTCGTACATCACGAGGATCCGGTCGGCGAGCGAGAAGATCTCGTCGAGCTCGAGCGAGACGAGCAGGATCGCGCGGCCCTCGTCGCGCTCGGAGACGAGGCGACGGTGGAGAAACTCGATCGCGCCCACGTCGAGGCCGCGCGTCGGCTGCGCCGCGACCAGCACCTTCGGATCGCGTGCGACCTCGCGCGCGACGACGACCTTCTGCTGGTTGCCGCCGGAGAGCCCGCCGGCACGCGTCTGCGGACCGCCGCCGCGCACGTCGAACTCCTTGATCAGCCGCCCGGCGCGCTCGACCATCCGCGCCGGGAACAGCCAGCCCCACTTCGAGTCGGGCGCCTTGTCGTAGTCGTGCAGCCCGATGTTCTCGGCGATCGAGAACTCGAGGACGAGGCCGCGCCGCTGGCGGTCCTCCGGGATGTGGCCGACGCCGGCGTCGAGCATCTCGCGCGGCGACCGCGCGGCGAACGGCTTTCCCGCGACCTCGATCGTGCCGCTCTCGCATGCGCCGCAGCCCGGTGATCGCCTCGATCAGCTCGGTCTGCCCGTTGCCGTCGACGCCGGCGATGCCGACGATCTCGCCCGGCGCGAACCGTGAACGAGACGTCGCGCACCTTGGGGATGCCGCGGTCGTCGATCACGTTGAGCTCGTCGACGCGAGAGCAGGACGTCGCCCGGCTCGCCCGGCGGCTTCTCGACGCGGAGCAGCACCTCGCGGCCGACCATCGCGCGCGCCAGCGACGCCTCGGTCGCTCCTTCGCGCGGCGACGGTCTCGATCTTCTTGCCGCGCCGCAGCACCGTGATCCGGTCTGCGATCTCCAGCACCTCGTTCAGCTTGTGGGTGATGAAGATGATCGACTTCCCGTCCGCCTTGAGGCTGCGCACGATCGCGAACAGCTCGCCTGCCTCCTGCGGCGTCAGCACCGCGGTCGGCTCGTCGAGGATCAGGATGTCCGCGCCGCGGAACAGCGCCTTCAGGATCTCGACGCGCTGCTCCTGCCCGACGGTGATCGAGCTCACGAGCGCGCTCGGATCGACGACGAGCCCGAACTGCTGCCGAGAGCTCGCGCACGCGCGCCTCTGCGCCGGACTCGTCGAGGAAGATCGCGTCGCGCGACGGCTCCATGCCGAGGACGATGTTCTCGGCGACCGTCATCACCGGGATCAGCATGAAGTGCTGGTGCACCATCCCGATCCCCGCCTGGATCGCATCGCGCGCCGACCCGAAGGTGACCGGCTCTCCGTGCAGCAGGATCTCGCCCGCGTCCGGCTTGTAGAGCCCGCAGAGGATCGTCATCAGCGTCGACTTGCCGGCGCCGTTCTCGCCGAGGAGCGCGTGCACCTCGCCGCGGCGCACGTCGAAGTCGACGTCGTCGTTGGCGAGAACGCCGGGAAACTCCTTTCGGATCCCCCGCATCTCGAGGACGAGCTCCTCGGCCACTGGGAAGCGATCCTATAAAGCCTGGAAACGCGAGGGGCGGGCACCAGGCCCGCCCCTCGCCGAACTGCTGCAGCGCGTGTCTAGCCGATCGAGGTCGGAACCTTGAGGCTCCCGGCGATGATCCGCGCGCGGTAGCTGTTCATCAGCTTGATCCACGAGGCGGGAACGTTCGGGCTGATCTTGCCCACGCCCACGCCGTGGTTCTTGAGGTTGAACAGGAGGTCGCTGCCGCCCTGGAACTGGCCGGCCTGCGCCTGCTGGATCGCGTCGAGCACGCCGTTGTCGACGCGCTTGATACCGCTCGTCAGAACGCGCTTCGCGTCCTTGTACTGGTCGACGTCGACGCCGATGCCCCAGATCTTGGCGTCGTCCGCGGCCTTCAGCGTGCCGAGACCGCAACCGCCTGCGACCTGGAACAGCACCTTCGCGCCCGAGGAGATCTCGTTCTCGGCGACGGTCTGGCACTTGTCGGTCGCGACGAAGTCGTTCGAGTACTGCACGATGACCTTCGTGCCCGGAACGACCTTCTGGGCGCAGTACTTGTAGCCCGCGATCCAGATGTCCACCGGCGGGATCTTGAGGCCGCCGACGGCGCCGATCGTGTTGCCGCCCATCGACTTCGCCTGCTTCGCCGCGAGCACGCCGACGAGGCAGCCGGCCTCGTTCGCCGCGTACGTCAGGCCCTCGACGTTCTTGTAGGCGGGAAGGACGACGCCCTTCTTGTTCGCGAACGGCGACGTGTGGACGGTGTAGTCCGTGATCGCGAACTTCGTGTTCGGGAACTTCTTCGCGTAGGTCGCCTCCGTGCCCGCGAGCAGGAAGCCGGCCGCGATCACGAGGTTCGCGCCCTTGCGGACAGCCGTGTTGAAGTTCGGCGCGTAGTCAGCCGACGAGTTCGACTGCAGCGGGAGCGCCGTGATCCCGAACTTCGCCTTCGCGTCGTTCAGACCCTTGAGCTGGTTCTGGTTGAAGCCCTTATCGGTGAACTTGCCGATGTCGCTCACGAGTGCCGCAGTGAACGACGCCTTGTGGGCGCCGGGCTTCTGCGCGCCGCCGAACGCGGCGGACGCCGAAACCGTGGCCACGACCGCGACAGCGACCGCCATCGCGATCCAACGAGAAAACTTCACTTGCCCTCCTAGGCTCGATTCATGGGAGCCCCTCTGGCGGCTCCGCTAATCAGACGCTCGATCCTAGACGCTTGTTTGTACGGTTTCTAGCGGGAGCCGTCAGTGGCTCGAGCCGACGCGCTCGAGGCCCGCCTGGTCGATCAGAACCCGCCGCGGCTTCGACCCCTCGTAGCCGCTGATGATGCCGCGCCGCTCCAGCATGTCCACGAGCCGCCCGGCCCGGGTGTAGCCGACCCGGAGCCGCCGCTGGAGCAGTGAGACGGACGCCGTCTGCGTCTGGACGACGATCTCGATCGCCCGGTCGAGCAGCGGATCGTCGTCCGGATCGAACTCGCCGTGCTCGCCGGCATCGTCCTCCGATGCAAAGACTTCCGGCAACTCGAGGTACGCCTCGTCGAGCTCCTGGTCGCGCTGCTTCGTCTGCTCGACGACGAGGGCGATCTCCTCCTCGGAGACGTACGCGCCCTGGACACGCTGGAGGCGCGAGGTGCCGAGCGGCTTGAAGAGCATGTCGCCCTGGCCGAGCAGCGACTCGGCGCCGCCGGTGTCGAGGATCACGCGGGAGTCGGTCATCGACGAGACGGCGAACGCGATCCGCGACGGGACGTTCGCCTTGATCATGCCGGTGATCACGTCGACGGACGGACGCTGCGTCGCGAGCACGAGATGGATGCCGACGGCGCGCGACTTCTGCGCGAGCCGGATCACCGCGTCCTCGACCGCCTGCGGCGCAATCATCATCAGGTCGGCGAGCTCGTCGATCACGACGAGGAGGTACGGCATCGTCTTCTCGCCGCGCTGCCGGAACGCGCGGTTCGCCTCGTTGAGGTTGCGCGCGCGCACTGCGGACAGGCGCTCGTAGCGGCGCTCCATCTCCGCGACGCAGTTGGCGAGAACGGCGCTCGCCTCCTTCGGGCTCGACACGACGGGCGTCAGCAGGTGCGGGATCGCCTCGTAGTGGTTCAGCTCGATCCGCTTCGGGTCGATCAGGATCATCCGCACCTCGTCCGGCGTCGAGCGGAGGAGGATCGACGTCAGCAGCGCGTTGATGCAGCCGGACTTGCCGGAGCCCGTCGTGCCCGCGATCAGGAGATGCGGCATCCGTGCGAGGTCGGTCCAGACTGCGGCGCCCGAGATGTCCTTGCCGAGCCACACGGACAGCGGGCTCGCGGTCGCGGGCAGCTCGTCGAAGATGTCGCCGAGCGTGACGAGGTTCGGCGCGAGGTTCGGGATCTCGACGCCGACCGCCTGCTTGCCGGGGATCGGCGCGAGGATGCGGATCTCCGTCGTCGCGAGCGCGTACGAAAGATCGTCCTTCAGCGCGGCGACCTTCGAGACCTTCGTGCCCGGCGCGAGCTGCAGCTCGTAGCGCGTCACGCGCGGGCCGGAGATCTGGCCGATCACGTTCGCCTCGACGCCGAAGTGCGCGAGCGTCTGCACGAGCAGGTCGGCGACGCGTGCAGCGGTCTCGTCAGACGTCTTGCTGACCTCCGGCGACGAGCGGAGGACGTCCGCGTCGGGCAGCCGGTACTCGATCGTCTCCGTCGTGACCTCGTCGAACAGCGTCAGCGGGTCCTCGACGAGCTGGTGGTCCGGCACGAGCGGGGCCGGCACGGCGTGCAGCAGCGGCGACGGCGCGAGAACCGCAGGAGGCGGAGCGTCGCCGACGACATCGGGGTACGCGTCCTCCGCGTCGACCGGCTTGCGGGAGCGCGGCAGCGTGGCGACGGCGGGCGGATCGGGCCAGTCCTCGAGGGAGGGCTGCTTGCGCGGGCTGCGCGCCTTCTTCGCCGCGGCGTGCACGCGGTGTCCGGAGCGGCGGAGGATCGCGCCGAGCGACGCGCCTGTCAGCAGCAACGCGCCGACGAGGAGCAAGAGGATGCCGAGGATCGTCGAGCCGGTGACGCCGATCGCGACACCGACCGCGCCGCCGAGCGCCTGGCCGATGTAGCCGCCGTTGTCGCGCCCGAGCGCGATCATCAGTCCGAAGAAGAGAACGATCAATCCGGTGCGGAACGGGCGCACGTCGACGAGCGCGCTGCGCGCGACCATCAGACAGCCGAGGACGACGAAGATCGTCGGAAGCGCCCACGACGCGCTGCCCACGATCGCGTCGAGGCCGTCGGCGAGCGCGCCGCCGACATAGCCGCCGTTCCAGCCGGCGTAGATGACGCTGCCGAGGAAGATCCCGAGCGCGAGCAGGCCCAGGCCCCAGAGCTCCGGGTGCCGGATCGCGCGCGGCTCGCTTCGTTTCTTCGGCGCGGCCGCCCGAGCCTTCGGGCGCAGCTTGCTCTTGCCCTTCGTGCGCGGCATGCGGCCCTGTTCGCGTGCGCGGCGGCGGATCCTCCTCTTAACGGGGTCAGACCCCGTTAAGGGAACGCGGAGGCCTCGAGGAAGCGCCAGCGGCCGTGGTAGCCGTCGCGGACGGCGGTCACGAAGATCCCGAGCCGGTCGCGGACGGCGCGCCGCTCCGGCAGCGAGTACGAGATCACCATCAGCTCGTGGAGCTTCCGCACGCGGCGGTCGAACCGGGGCTGCGGCCAGTGGCGCAGCGCCTCGAGCCGGCCCTGCGAGGTCTTCTCGCGCAGCCAGTACGCCACCACTTCCTCCGGCGTCTTGAACGACGGGCGAGACAGCGTGCCGGGCGCGAAGACGCGAAGGAGCCACTGCTCGGAGCGCAACACCTCTGCGCCCCGCGAGACGCGCAGCTCGATCGGATAGATGCCCCGGAACTCCGGCAGCGGCAGCGTGGCGCGCCACGTCGAGCCGAAGCGCCGCATCGGCGTCCACGGCAGCGCCTTCCCGAGCAGACTCGAGCTGCCGAGCAGATGAACCTGAAGCGTCGGTGCGTCGATCCCGGTCACCGTCACCGACGCCGTGTGACGCAGTGGCACGACGGCCGGGTTGAGCGTGACCTGCGGTCCTCCCATGGCGAGGACGGCAGTGACGAGAGCGGTCGCGAACACCTCTTACAGCGTGACACACACCTCGGCGCACAGCATCCCGAAATAGGTGGGTGCCGCGTACGCGAGGACGTCGACGGCGGCGTCCTCCCCCACCGCGCCCTGGAGCACGAGCAGCTGCCAGAGCGAATCGGCCTTCGCGACGGCGACGGTCGCGCCGAGCGGCTCGAAGTCGAGCCGGCCGGAGTGGAGAATCTCCTGCACCTGCGCGTCGTAGGCGGCCGCCGCCGGGTCGAAGCCGTACGGGCCGGCAGGGTCGTGCGCGTGGCCGTGGTCGGCACTTGCGATCAGCGCGACGCGTGCGTCGCCGGTCGCGCGTGCGATCGCGGCGCCGGCGCGAATGTGCTCCGCGAGCGGCCGATCGCGCGCCGGGCTGACGACGACGATCCGCTCGGCGCGCATGAACGTCAGCGGGATCTCCGTTCCCCAGTCGATCGGAAGCTCCGCCTCGGCCGGGTCGTTGCCGCCGTACGACACGCCGACCGCCGGAATCCCGTCGTCGCGCAGCGCCGCGAGCAGCGCGGCGGCAAGGTCGCGGTCGGTTGCGTACTCGCCGACGCGGCCCGCGGTAACGACGGCGAAGTGTCCTTCCACGTGGACGGTGTGCGGCGACACGACGATCGCCGTATCTGAGGTCGGCGGCAGTGAAGCGGCGGCCGAGCTCCTCCATCGCCGCGCGGAGCTCGGGCGCAAGGTCGACGTCGCCGTGCGGCGCGATCGCCGCGAACGCGATCACGGCAGCGAGGCGATCCGCTCGACGAGCAGCTCGAGGAACCGGTCTGCGTCGACGCCGATGCCGACGTCGGCGTTCTTCGGCGCGTCACGGACGAGCCAGCGGTCGACGACGGTGCGGCCGTCGCAGTGCTGCGACTTCAGCTCGATCTCGACGTTGCACCGCAGCGTCTCGACGAGCGTCGGGTCGATCACGTGCGCGACCGCCATCGCGTCGTGGATCGGCGCGCCGTCGAACCGGTAGCGCTGCCGGTGGAACTCGAGGAAGAAGTCGGCGAGCTCCGCGACGGCCTTGCCGCAGCGGCCGGCGCCGCGGAGCCGCTCGGCGTGCGTCGAGTCGAACAGCGCCTGGTGCGTTACGTCGAGCCCGATCATCGTCACGTCGATGCCGCTGCCGAACACGATCGCCGCGGCTTCCGGGTCGACGAACGCGTTGAACTCCGCCGCGGGCGTGACGTTGCCCTCGGCGATCGCGCCGCCCATCCAGACGATCCGGTCGAGGCGGTCGCGCACGTCGGGGTGGCGTTGCAGCAGCAGCGCGACGTTCGTCAGCGGCCCCGTCGGCACGAGCACGACGCCCGGCTCGATCAGCTCCGCGAGGAAGTCGACGGCGTGCGCGTCGACGGGCCGCGCGGTGGGCTCCGGCAGGTCGGGCCCGTCGAGGCCGCTCTCGCCGTGGACGTTCGCGGCGGTGCGCAGCGTGCGACTCAGCGGGCCGGCGGCACCTTCGGCGACGGGGATGTCGGCGCGGCCTGCGAGCTCGAGGATCTTCAGCGCGTTGCGCGTCGTCTTCTCCAGCGTCTGGTTGCCGCCGACGGTCGTGATGCCGCGCACCTCGACCTCGGGCGATGCGAGCGCGAGCAGGATCGCCATCGCGTCGTCGTGGCCCGGGTCGCAGTCGATCAGGATCGGGACGGTCATACGAGTGCGTCAACCTCCTCTGCGGTCGGGAGCGAAGTCTGCGCGCCGAAGCGCGATGCCGCGAGCGCGCCGGCCGCGCACGCGCGCCGCAGCGCCTCGTCGCGCGCGCGCCCCTCGAGCAGCGAGACGACGAGACAGGCGGTGAACGCGTCGCCGGCGGCAGTGCCGTCGACCGCGTCGACCGGCGGCGGCGTTGCGCGCGCCACCTCCTCCCCGTTCTCGAGGAGCACTGCGCCCTCGGCGCCGTGTGTCACCGCGACGAGGCCGGTGGGTTCGC
Source organism: uncultured Actinomycetes bacterium (assembly GCA_963718385.1). Lineage (GTDB taxonomy): Bacteria > Actinomycetota > Thermoleophilia > Gaiellales > Gaiellaceae > Palsa-739. The sequence continues at coordinate 135,497 of CAVQZE010000003.1, read as the reverse complement.
GAAGCTCGGCGAGCTCGTAGCGGTTGACGATCGTGACGTCGGCGGCGGGAACCGCCCCGCGCGCCGGCGCCGCGTTGAGATAGAACCGCCCCGCAGCTGCGCGCGCGACGTGAGCGACCACGTCGAGCGGGATCTCGAGCTGCGCGAGCACGCCGTCCGCCTCGGGGAGCTCGACGTCCTCGGGCCGCAGCGCGAGATTAGCCCCGGGCGCGACGACGATCTCGTTCTCGCCGTCCGCATCGACGGTGATCAGCGCGACGCCGCTCTCCCCGTCCACGCGGCACACCTGCGAGAGGTCGACGCCTGCGCGCTCGAGCTCGACGAGTGCGTCGTCCGCGAACGCGTCGCGCCCGACGCAGCCGATCATCGTCACCTCGGCCCCGAGCCGCGCCGCAGCGACCGCCTGGTTCGCGCCCTTGCCGCCGGGGACGCGCGAGAACGTCGCTCCCGTCACCGTCTCCCCGGGCCGCGGCAGCCGCTCGGTCCGCGCGACGAGGTCGAGGTTGATCGAGCCGACGACGACCAGCCGCGGCGGGGCCAACTCAGATCTCGACGATGACCGGGAGGATCATCGGGCGGCGGCGCGTGCGGTTGTAGACGACGTTCCCGAGCGCGTCGTGGACGTGCTCCTGGATCAGCTTCACCTCGTTGACGCCGTCGGCGAGCAGGCCCTCGAGCACGGTTCGCGCCTCCTCGCGTAGCTCGTCTAGCAGCGGCTCCGCGCCGTCGCCGAAACCACGCGCGATCAGCTCCGGCGGCGCGGTCAACACGCCGCCGTTCGATCCGGCGAGCGTCGCGACGACGATGAGGACGCCGTCCTCCGCGAGCCGGCGCCGGTCGCGCAGCGCGACGTCGTGCACGTCGCCGACGCCGAGCCCGTCGACGAACGTCATGCCGGCGTCGATGCGGTCGACGATCTTGACGCCCGCCGGCGACAGCTCGACGACGCTGCCGTTCTCCGCGAGCACGATGTTCTCCTCGGCGATGCCGCCCTCGCGCGCGAGCTGCGCGTGCGCCGCGAGCATCCGGAACTCGCCGTGCACCGGCATCACGGCCTTCGGCCGCACCAGCCCGAGGATCGTGCGGAGCTCCTCGGCGCGACCGTGGCCCGACACGTGCACCGGTGCATTGTCCTCGTGCAGCACCTCCGCGCCGGACTTCGCGAGCCGGTTGATCGCGTCGTGGACGCGCAACTCGTTGCCCGGGATCGGTTTCGCCGAGATGATCACCGTGTCGCCGGCCTCGACGTGCACGGACGGATGGTCGTTGTACGCGATGCGCGTCATCGCCGACATCGGCTCGCCCTGGCTGCCGGTGCAGAGGATCAGCTGCTGGCCGGGCGGCAGCTCCGCGAGCTCGTTCGGCCGCATGATCACGTCGTCCGGCGCCTCCATGTAGCCGAGGTTGCGCGCGATGTTCGCGTTCTTCCGCATCGAGCGGCCGACGAACGCGACCTTGCGCCCCGACTCGATCGCAACGTCGATCGCCTGCTGCATCCGGTGCACGTTCGACGCGAACGACGTGACGAGAACGCGGCCGGTGCGGTGCGGAATGATCTGCGCGAAAGCCTCGCCGACGACGCGCTCCGACTGCGTGTAGCCGGGCCGCTCCGCGTTTGTCGAATCTCCGAGTAGGAGATCCACGCCGCGGTTGCCGACCTCCGCAAGCTTGCCGACGTCGGTGCGCTGGCCGTCGACCGGCGTGTGGTCGAGCTTGTAGTCGCCCGTGTGGACGACGCGGCCGCCCGGCGTCTCGAGTACGACGGCAGCGGCGTCCGGGATCGAATGCGCCATCCGGATCAGCTCGATCCGGAACGGGCCGAGCTGCATCGGCTCGTCGTCCGGCGCCATCTCGCGCAGCTCCGCCACGCGGAGCAGCCCGTGCTCGTCGAGCTTCGACTTCACGAGCCCGAGCGTCAGCCGCGTCGCGACCACGACCGGCACGTGGACCTCGCGCATCAGATACGGAAGGCCGCCGACGTGATCCTCGTGGCCGTGGGTGAGAACGACCGCGCGGATCATCTCCTCGCGATCCTTCAGATACGAGATGTCGCAGAGGACGAGGTCGACGCCGAGGTGCTCGTCGCGTGGGAACGCGAGTCCCGCGTCGACGACGACGATCGAACCGTCCGCCTCGTAGACGGTCATGTTCTTCCCGACCTCGCCGAGCCCGCCCAGCGGGATGATGCGACAGGTTCCCACGCGCGGAGTCTAGTGGTGGCCTACGCCGACGCCGGCTGGAGAATCCCGCCGCGGACGAGGCACGCGCGAATCTGCTCGAGCTCCTCGTCGGTCGGCTCGACCATCGGGAGGCGATATCCGCCGACGTTGTGGCCGAGAATCGCGAGCGCGGCCTTGATCGGAATCGGGTTCGTCTGGATCTTCAGGAGGTCGTACGCGGGCCGCATCTCGTCGTTCAGCGCGCGCGCTCCGTCGACGTCGCCGTCCTTGAAGCGGCGCACCATCTCCTTCGTCTGCGGACCCCAGACGTGCGTGTGGACGCAGACGCCGCCGACGCCGCCGAGCTGGAGAAACGGGAAGACGAGCACGTCGTCGCCCGCGTAGAGGTCTAGCCGAGTCTTGGCCGCGATGAACCGCGCCTCGTCGAGGTCGTCGTGGGCCTGCTTGACCGCGGCGATGTTCGGAATCTCGTCGGCGAGGCGCGCGATCGTCGCGGACTCGATGTTGACGACGACGCGGCTCGGGATGTTGTAGACGACGACCGGCTTGTCGGTGGCGGCGGCAATCTCCTGGAAATGGCGGACGATCGCCCGCTGCGGCGGCTTGTTGTAGTACGGCGTCACGGCGAGGAAGCCGTCGACGCCGAGGTCGTGAGCCTGCGCTGTGAGGTGCGCCGAGTGCCGCGTGTCGTAGGTGCCGGTGCCGGCGATGACCGTCGCGCGGTCGCCCACCGCGTCCACCGCGGCGGCGAACAGCTCGAGCTTTTCCTCGTCCGAGAGCGTCGGCGACTCCCCCGTCGTCCCGGCCACGACGAGCCCGTCGGAGCCGTTGTCGACGAGGTGCGCCGCGAGCTCGCGGAACGCGTCCACGTCGACGGATCCGTCGGCGCGGAACGGCGTCACGATTGCGGTCAGGACCTCGCCCAGCATGCGCTGAAGTCTACGCCTGCTATAGTGAACCGTATGGTTCAGTATACGCCGGTCGACCGGACGCTCGCGGCACTTGCCGACCCGACGCGCCGAGGCGTCCTCGAACGTCTCGGCCACGGCAGCGCGACGATCACCGAGCTCGCGCAGCCGTTCGGGATCTCGCTCACGGGCATGAAGAAGCACGTGCGCGTACTCGAGCTCGCAGAGCTCGTCGCCACCGAGAAGGTCGGCCGCGCGCGCCGGTGCAGCCTCGGCCCCCGCCGTCTCGACGACGTCGAGGAGTGGATCGAGGAGTACCGGCGGATGCTGGACGGGCAACTCGACCGTCTCGGGGATCTCCTCGAGCGCACGAAGGGAGAGCAGACGTGACGAACGACCAGCAAGAGGCACGCGCGGCAGTCGTGACGACGCCGACCGACCGCGAGATCTACGTCGAGCGCGAGTTCGACGCGCCGCGCGAGCGCGTGTTCGCGGTTATGACCGACCCGGCGCTGATCCCCGAGTGGTGGGGCAACGGCACCGTCGTCGAGGAGATGGACGTCCGCGTCGGTGGCACCTGGCGGTTCTCCGCCGAAGGCGGCGCTTCGTTTTACGGCGAGTACCGTGAGATCACGCCGCCGGAGCGGCTCGTGCAGACGTTCGAGTCGGCGTGGGCGCCGGGGCGCGTCCATCTTCAGACCTCAGAGTTCGAGGATCTCGGCGAACGGACGAAGCTCACGACGACGTTTGTGTTCGACACGACCGAGGAGCGCGACCAGGTGCTCCAGTACGGCGGCGAGGCCGGCATGAACGAGACGTACACGCGCCTCGACGCGGTGCTCGCGAGGCTCGCCTAGGGAAGCGCGTCGACGAGCTCGCGCAGCGCGAAGAAGATTCCTTCGGAGAACGTCGGATAGGGCTGGATCGTGTCGACGAGGATCTCGACCGGCGTCGCTGCGCGCACCGCCAGCGTCAACTGGCCGAGCCACTCGTTCGCCAGCGGGCCGACCGCGACCGCACCCGCGAGGGTGCGGCTCGCGGGGTCCGCGAACACGCGCACGAACCCGTCGCGGCTCGGCTTTTCGTAGGTCGAGGTACGCGGAACGGCGTTCAGCTCCCAGCGCGCGGAGACGAGATCGTCGCCGTCGGTCCGCCCCACCGTGCCTACCTCCGGGTCGGTGAAGATGCCGGCCGGGATCGCGCGGTAGTCCGCCTTCGCCGGCCGTCCCGTGATGTCCGCCGCGGCGACGCGCGCCTGGTACTTGCCGATGTGCGTGAAGAGCGCGACGCCGTTGACGTCGCCGATCGCCCAGACGTTGTCCGCGGCGCGCAGCCGCTCGTCGACGGCGACGCCGCGCGGGCCGATCGAGACGCCGAGCTGCTCGAAGCCGAGGTCTTCGACATTCGGCCGCCGCCCCGTTGCGACGAGCAGCCGCTCTGCCTCGACCGTCGACCCGTCCGACAGCGTCAGGCGCACGCCGGGCGAGACCGACTCGACCGCGACGCCGAGCCGCACGTCGACGCCCTCGTCGCGGAAGACGTCGGCGACGATCGCGCCCGCCTCCTCGTGCACGCGGCCGAGCAGCCGCGGCCCGTGCTCGATCACCGTCACGTGCGCGCCCATGCGCGCGAAGAACTGCGCGAGCTCCGCGCCGACCGGGCCGCCGCCCATCACGGCGAGGCTCTCCGGTACTTCGTGGGCGCGCGTCGCGTCACGGTTCGTCCAGAACTCGACTCCGTCGAGCCCCGGCACCGGCGGCACGAACGGACGCGAGCCCGTCGCGACGACGAGCCGGTCGAACGGCACCTCCTCCCCGCCCGCCTCGACGACGCCGGGCCGCACGACCCGCCCGCTCCCACGGACGAACGCGCACCGCTGCGTCTCGAGCCACTCCAGCTGGCCCGCGTCGTCCCAGTCGCTCGTGATCCAGTCCCGCCACGACCAGACGCCGGCCGGATCGGGCCGCTCCGGCGCGAGCCCGGGCGCGCGGTCGAGCGAGGCCGAGAGCTCGGCCGCGCGCAGCATCGTCTTCGTCGGCATGCACGCGAAGTAGGAGCACTCGCCGCCGACGAGCCGCTCCTCGACGAGCGTGATCTCCGCGTCCGCGTCGAGCCGGCGGAGGGCGCCGACAAAATGCTCGCCGGTCGGCCCTCCGCCAAGAACGACAACCTTCATCTACGGGAGATTATTCGCCTTCAGGAACGCAGCCGCGACAGTCGCGGGCGTCTTCTTGTCGATCGCGACGGCCTTGTTCATCGCGATCATCGCCGGAATCGTCAGCTTCGCCGAGACGGAGTTGACGATCTTCGCGAACTTCGGTCCTGCCGCCGAGAGCACCTTCTGCGACACGACCGGCGCGACGTTCTGGAAGCCGAAGATGTGCTTCGTATCCGTCAGCACCGTGTACTTCGATTCGCTGAGCTGCGGATCGGTCGAGAACACGTCACCGGCGGTGATCTTGCCCTGGTCGAGGAGCGTGTAGACGCTGATCGACGCGAGCTGGACGAACTTCGCCTGCTTCAGCCCGTAGATCTGCTTCAGGCCGAGGAGGCACGTGATGCGCTTGTCGCACTCGGGATAGCCGGCGAACGAGAACGACTTGACCTTCTTCATGTCGCCGATCGTCTTCACGCCGAGCTTCTTCGCGGTGGACGTGAGCATCCCGAACGAGTCGGAGTCGTAGAACGGCGTCGCGTTGAGCAACGTCAGTCCCCGCGTCTGCTCGAACTTCTTCGCTGCGTTGTAGGTCGCGGTCCCGGTCTTCGGCGATGTCTTCGCCTTCGCAAGGTCGAGGACGATGACGCCGGTGTACTCCGGGTAGAAGTTGATCTTGCCGCTCGTGATCGCCGTGTCGATCAGCTCCGAGTTGCCGATGTTCTCCTTGTAGGAGACCGTGTAGCCGGAGGCTTCGAGCGCCTGCTTGTAGAGCTGGCCGAGGACGTACTCCTCGGTGAAGTTCTTCGTGCCGATGACGATCGTCGGAGTCTTCGCCGGTTTGGCCGATGCGGCCGTCGCGGCGACAAGACCGATCAGAAGCGCGACGCCGAGCGAGACGGCGTACGCCGCCTTCGCGGCGCGCCTCGTGTGCTTGCGGAACATCTCCCCTCCTCCAGTTGGATGAGCTTTGAACCCTAGTCCGAGGCAACAGGTCTAGGCGACACCGCACGGTGCAGCAGCCCGAGCAGCAGCGCTGCGCCGAATGCGAGCAATGAAACGCACAGCGATGCACCGACGACGCCGGCGAGGCCGTACGTCGCCTGGTTGACGATCACATCGCCGAGGCCGCCACCGCCTGCGATCGATGCGATCGTCGCCGTCGCGATCACGAAGATCGTCGCGATCCGGATTCCTGCGATCACGAGCGGCAGCCCGATCGGCAGCTCGACCTGGGTCAGCACCTGGCGCTCGCTCATCCCCATCCCCCGCGCGGCTTCGACGATGTCCGGATCGACACCGTCGATGGCGAAGTACGTGTTCGTGAGAATCGACGGCACGGCGAGCACGACGAGCGCGGCCGTGTTGTTCCAGAAGCCGAGCCCGAAGATCACGAGCCCGAACGCGATCAGCACGAGACTCGGCAACGCGCGGCCGACGTTCGAGACGCTCGACGCGAAGAACAGGCCGCGGTGCTTGTGCCCGAGCCAGAGCCCGAGCGGCAGCGCGATCAGCACTCCAATCCCGATCGCCGCGAACGACAGCTCGAGCTGCTCGCCGGCGAGATGCAGTAGGAAGCCGATGTTGTCGACGATGAACCGGAGCGCGTCGACGAACGTCCCGGGCTGGAACTGATCGGCGAGAACGGTCACGCGCGCCTCACCCGCAGCCACGGCGTGAGCGCGCGCTCGAGCAGGTGCAGCAACCCGTCCGCGGTGAGTGCGAGCGCGACCGCGAGGCCGCCCGCGGTGAAGATCTCGGTCTTGAAGACGTCCTGTCGCAGCGCGATGAACAGCGGATAGCCGAGTCCCTGCGGCAACACGAACGCGGCGACCGTCGCGATCGAGATCGTCGACACCGTCGCGACGCGGACGCCCGCCATGATCGTCGGCGTCGCGAGCGGCAGCTCGACGCGCAGGAACGTCTGCCGTCGCGTGAAGCCGGACCCGCGCGCCGACTCGATCACCTCCGCAGGCACGGCGAGCAGCCCTTCCATCATGTTCCGGTAGAGAACGAGCAGCGTGTACGACACGAGCGCGATCTCCACCGTCAGCACGGTCAGCCCCGTGAACGGAACCAGCAGCTGGAAGAGCGCGAGGCTCGGGATCGTGTAGAGGAAGTCGGCCCAGTAGCCGATCGGCGCGTCGAGCACGCGATAACGCAGGCCGCAGAGCGCGAGCACGAACGCGATTGCGAAGCCGATCGCGACGGCGAGCAGCGCGAGCTCGATGTGCTGGACGAGCGCAGGCCACAGCGTGTCGTGCCAGTGCTCCTTCACCCAGTCGGTGCAGAACCAGCCGTTGTTCACCTCGCAGGCGCTGCCGTGCCCGAAGTTCGGGATCACCGGGCCGGACGCGGCGATCATCGGAGCAGGTCCTCGCTCGCGACCGCGCCGAGCGGCGTGCCGTCTTCGGCGACGACAATGAGAGAGTCAGCCTTGTGCGCGATGAGCAGCGCGAGCGCATCGCGCAGCGTCGCGTCCGCGGGGATGCGCGGCGAGCCGTCCGCTGTCGCGACAGGACGCAGCTCCAGCTCCGTGAGGCGCCGCAGCGTGAGCGCCTTCAGTGCGCGGTCGTGGCCCACGAACTGCGCGACGAAGTGATCCGCGGGACGATCGAGGATCGCCGCCGGCGTGTCGTACTGCGCGAGCCGTCCACCCTCGCGGAGGATCGCGATGCGGTCGCCGAGCTTGATCGCCTCGTCGATGTCGTGTGTGACGAAGACGACCGTCTTCCGCAGCTCCCGCTGCAGGCGCATGAACTCGTCCTGCAGTCGCGTGCGCACGATCGGGTCGATCGCGCCGAACGGCTCGTCCATCAACATCAGAGGCGGGTTGGCGGCGAGCGCGCGCGCGAGGCCGACGCGCTGCCGCTGGCCGCCGGAGAGCTCCGCCGGATAGCGCTTGCCGTCCTCCGCTTCGAGGCCGACGAGCTCGAGCAGCTCCTCCGTGCGCAGCCGCGTCCGTTCCTTCGGCCAGCCGAGCAGCCGCGGCACGGTCCCGATGTTCGCGCCGACGGTCATGTGCGGGAACAGCCCGACCTGCTGGATCACGTAGCCGATCCCGCGGCGCAGCTCGGTCAGGTCGTGGTCGAGGATGCTCTTGCCGTCGATGCGGATGTCGCCGCTCGAGAGCGCGATCAACCGGTTGACGAGCTTCAGCGCGGTCGTCTTGCCGCCGCCGGACGGTCCGACGAGCACGCAGATCTCCCCGGCGGGCACGGTGAGCGAGAGGTGGTCGACCGCCGCCTCGCCCCGCCCGGTGTAGGTCTTCGTCGCCTCGTCGAAGACGAGCTCGGCGGCCTGCGTCGGCATCCCCGGAACTATCGCGGATGCGACTAGGTCAGGATCGAGTCGAGCCCGAGCGTGAGCCCGGGCGGCAGCTCCGAGAGCGACTCGAGCGCGAGCAGCACGCCGGGTGCGAACGACTCGCGCCCCGTCGTGTCGTGCCGGATCGTCAGCAGCTGGCCCTCGCCGCCGAAGATCACCTCCTGGTGCGCGACGAGCCCCGGGAGGCGCACCGAGTGGATCGTCGTGTCGCCGCCGATCAGGTCAGCCGTCGCCGCCGCGGTTCCCGACGGCGCGTCCTTCTTCGCCTCGTTGTGCAGCTCGATGATCTCGGCGCGCGGGAAGAACGCCGCGGCCTCGCGCGCGAAGCGCATCATCAGCACCGCGCCGACGGAGAAGTTCGGCGCGACGAACAGCTTCAGCCCGCGCTCCGCCGCGAGCGCGCCGAGCGGCGCGGGATCCCAGCCGGTTGTGCCGACGACGCACGAGACGCCCTGCTCGAGCGCAGTGCGAACGTTCTCCGGCGCCGCGTCCGGCGTCGTGAAGTCGACCGCGGCGTCGCAGCCGGCAATGTCGATCGCGTCGCCGATCTCGAAGCCGCGCACCTCGTGGCCCGCCCGCTCGAGCGCCGGCCGGAGGAGCAGCCCGACCTTTCCCTCCGCGCCGAACAGCGCGACCTTCACGCCGCGGCTCGTGTGGCGAGTCCTGAGTTCGCGCGCTCGACGGCGTCGCGGAACTTCGCTTCGTCCGGGCCGACGCCGGACGCGGACAACCGCTCCGGCGCGAGCAGCATCGCCGCGAGCTCCGCGAGCGCCTCCTCGTCGACCGCGTCGATCTCCGCGATGATCCGCTCGAACGTCAGGAGCTCGGTGTCCGCGATCAGCGACTTGCCGAGACGGCTCATCCGGTTCGACGTCGACTCCATCGAGAGCATGATCCGCCCCTTCAGGCTCTCCTGCGCGCGCGCGAGCTCGCCCTTGCGGAGCTTGCCCGCCGCGATCTCCGCCATCTGCTCGACGCAGATCTCGATGCACGCGGCGAGGTTCTCCTCGCGCGTGCCGACATAGATCCCGATCAGCCCGGTGTCGGTGTACTGCGACGCGAAGCTGTAGACGGCATATGCCATCCCGCGCTTCTCGCGGATCTCCTGGAACAGACGCGACGACGCCGACCCGCCGAGGATCGAGTCGAGGAGCGACGCGGCGAAACGGCGCCGGTCGGAACGCGAGATGCCGGTCGCGCCGAGGCACACGTGGTACTGCTCGGTGTCCTTGCGCTGGAAGCGCAGACCCGGCGGCGGTGTCCGCACGAGCGGCCGGCGAACGCGCGGCCCGCGCCGCGCGGCCTCGTTCCCGCGCTCGGCCTTCTGCAGCAGCGCGACGAGCTTGTCGTGCTGGATGTTCCCCGCGGCGGACACGACGATGTTCCCGCCCGTGTACATCGAGCGGTGATACGCACCGATCGCCCGGCGGCTGACCGTCGAGATCACGTCTGCGGTCCCGATCACCGGCCGGCCGAGCGCGTGCGGCCCGAAGACCGCCTCGGAGAAGAGGTCGTGCACGAGCTCCTGCGGCGTGTCCTCGTACATCGCGATCTCCTCGAGCACGACGTCGCGCTCCTGGTCGAGCTCCGCGAACGCCGGCGCGAACACCATGTCCGTCATGACGTCGACCGCCTTCTCGACGTGCCTGTCCGGGACACGGCAGTAGACGACGGTGTGCTCCCGCGACGTGGCGGCGTTCAGCTCCGCCCCCATCGCGTCGAAGGTCTCGGCGATCTCCTGCGCGTCGTACGACTGGGAGCCCTTGAACAGCAGGTGCTCGATGAAGTGCGAGACGCCGGCGCGGTCGTCCTTCTCGTCGCGCGACCCGGCCCCGATCCAGAAGCCGAGGGCGACCGACCGGACGCTCGGAACCCGCTCCGAGATCACCCGTTCGCCGCTGTCCAGCTCGGAAAGGACGTACTTCTGCACGCGGCGATCGTACCCGTGGCCACCGGTTGCCAAATAGCAACCAGATCGACTCCTTGCAACGATCGCCACCCGGTGGAAGAGTTGGCCCGCGGGCGGCACAGGGGTAGGGACTACCGGGGAGAGGAGGTGCAGATGCGGCGGCTATATCGACGCCAGTTCTTGGCGTACGCGCTCGGCCTGCTGACCGCGACCGCGGGGTTTGCGGTCGGGGCCGCGTGGGCCGGACACGCCGCAACTGGGGGAAGCGTGCAAGCGTGCGTCGCACGAGAGCGCGGCACGCTCTATCTCCAGAACACGCGAAGCGGCAAGAAGCAGGCCTGCGAGCGAGGTGACGCCACGGTCGTCTGGGCGATCACCGGGCCGCAGGGTGCGCCGGGGCAGAACGGAGCCCCGGGTGCGAAGGGCGCCGACGGCGCTCCGGGGGCGAACGGACAGGCAGGGCCGGCCGGCTCGCTCAACAATGCACGCAGCGCGAACGGGCTATTCACGATCACGCTGTCCAACCAGGGCATCCTGCTCAAGGGGCCGCGGGGCACGCTGACGATCAGCGGCTCTGGGGCTCAGATGAACACCATCGGAGGGGCTGGGACGCCATGACCGAGCTCGCCAACACCACCGACGGGCACCACAGTCGCCGCGGGATCTTGAAGCGCGGTGCGGTGCTCGCAGCAGGCGCGCTCGGCGTCGCCGTCGCCGGCAAGGAAGCGAAGGCGGCCACCACGCGTGTCCCCGATCAGCTTCGGCTGTACGGGCGCGACTGGCGGCTGTCGATTCCGGACCGGCAGCCGGGGCACATGCTCCAGCTCGGCGATCACGGCGCGGTGTACGGAGATCTGCTCGAGAGCCCGGCGGGCTCGGTGTTCGGACAGTTCTTCGGCTCGAGGCTCGCAGTGCAGTCGATGCCGGGCGGCCACGCCCGCGCCGACGCGAGCGTCGAGGTGCACACGTTCGTCCTCCCGCACGGAACGATCCTCGGCATGGGTACCGCGATCTTCGGCGAAGCGACATTCGCGATCGTCGGCGGCACGGGCATCTACACCGGGGTCAAGGGCTCGTACGTCGCGAACCAGCGGCTGCGCGAGCAGGGAGGCAACGGCACCGCCGAGTTCATCCTGACCCTTCACCGCCTGGAGGCGTGACGTATGGCCTATGACGCATTCCTGAAGCTCGACGACGTCAACGGCGAGGTTCAGGACTCTCAGTTCGCGAACTGGATCGAGGTCGACTCGTTCTCCTGGGGGGTGAGCCAGACCGGCACCAGCGCTTCCGGTGGCGGCGGCGGAGCCGGGAAGGTCTCGTTCCAGGATCTCCACATCACGAAGCAGACGGACAAATCGTCGGCAGCCCTGTTCCAGAAATGCGCAACCGGGCAGCACTTCCAGAAATGTCAGCTCTATGTCCGGAAGGCGGGCGGTGACGCCAGCGGCGCGTCGTCGGTCTTCCTGAAGATCGAAATGGATGACGTGCTCGTGTCGAGCGTCGAGTTCGAGGGTGCAGCGCAGGGTGGCGACCGGCCCTCGGAGGACGTGACCCTCAACTTCGCGAAGATCTACTACGAGTACGACGCACCGGATGGTGAAGTCGACAAGTTCTCGTGGGATCTCGCGGCGAACAGGATCCCGTAACGGAAGACGGGCGGGCGGCGGCTTCGGCCCCGCCCGCCCCGCCTTCCGGCCGGTTCGACGAGGTCACCCGGCTTCGCGCCGCACTCGACGCAGCCGGGTTCACCGCCCCGGCCGTGCGGAAGGCGCTCCATGCCGAAGGCGATCTCCTCTCCGGCTCGCAGGACGTCGTCATCAACGAGCGACGGCTCGCCGACGCGCCGCCGGCGCTGGCGACGATCGTCCGCCTGTTCGCGCTCCAGTTGCCGGTTGCCGTCGACGACGCCGCCCAGGCGCTCACCGAGCAGGGAGCGCAGGCGCTCGTCGATCTCGGGCTCGTCGCGGAGGAGGACGGCGTCCTGCGCCGCGTCGTCCGTCTCGTCCCGCATGACCATCTCCTGATCGCGTCCGACGAGCTCGGCGTCGGCGGCGCAGACCATGTGGCAGGGGTCCACCGGCCGTCGGCGACGCTCGCGGGACTCACCGTCCGCCGGCCCGTCGTGGCGGCGCTGGACGTCGCGACAGGCTGCGGGATCCAGGCCCTCCTCGCGGCGCCGCACGCGGAGCGTGTCGTTGCGACCGACGTGAACGAGCGCGCGCTCGCGTTTGCAGAGTTCAACGCGGCGCTGAACGGCATTGAAAACGTCGAGTTCCGCGCCGGGAGCTTCTTCGAGGCGGCGGCTGGAGAGCGCTTCGGGCTCGTCGTGTGCAACCCGCCGTACGTCATCTCCCCCGAGACCGAGTTCGTCTTCCGCGACAGCGGCCTTCCCGGCGACACCGTGAGCGCGAAGCTCGTCGCCGAACTGCCCACGTATCTCGATGAGGGTGCGTTCGGGACGATCCTCGTCAGCTGGGTCGCCGGCGAGGACTCGACGCTCCGCCCGCGCGCCTGGCTCGATGGGATTGGCTGCGACGCCTGGATCCTTCACACGTCGACCGACGATCCGTTGAAGGCTGCGTCGCAGTGGAACCGTCCCCTCGAAGGCACGCCCGAGGAGTTCGCGCAGCGCGTCGACTCCTGGCTGGAGTACTACGCCCGCCTCGGCATCGAGGCGATCGCCTATGGGGCGATCGTGCTGCGCCGAAGGAGCGGCCGCGGCAACTGGACCAGGACGGCGGAGTTCCCCGCGACGCGGCCGCAGGCAGCGAGCGACCACATCCAGCGGCTCTTCGGCGCGCAGGACTTCCTTGCCACGACATCGGACGAGGCGCTGCTCGACCGCCGGTTCAGACTCGTCGACCGCGCGTACTTCGATCGGACGGCGCACGTCGAATCAGGTCGCTGGACGGAGACGTCGGCGGCCCTCCGGCTCGCCGAGGGCATCGAGTTCGGCGTCAACCTCGACCGCTACGGCTCGACGCTCGTCCGCGCGCTCGACGGCAGTGCGCCGCTGCGCAGCCGTCTACCCGGGCTCGCCGCCGAGCTCGACCTCCCGGAAGCCGACCTGGCCGGGTTCGCCGCGCACCTGCTCCACCACCTCGTCGAGCACGGCCTGGCTGTCGAGAGCTAGGACCCGGCGCCGGCGCACCGGCCGTAGACGCTCTCCATCTCGCGCGCGAACGCCGCCGTGTCCATCATCTTCGACGCGGCCAACCGCTCACGCATCGTCGCCCGCTCGTCGGCGAGCTCTTGGCCGAGATCGATCGCACGCGCGATGTAGTCCGCCTCGTCGTGCGCGACGAGCTCGTCGAGGCCCGCGGCGCGCAGCAGTGACGCTCCCTGCCGCGCCGCCCAGCGATCGCCGTCGACGCAGAGCACCGGAACTCCCTGCCACAAGGCTTCGGACGTCGTGGTTCCGCCGTTATAGGGAAACGGATCGAGGGCGATGTCGACGCCGCCGTAGGACGCGAGGTACTCGTAGTGCGGCGCGCCCGCCTCGAGCGTGATCCGCGCGGGGTCGACGCCGTACGCCGCGAAGCGTGCAAGGAGAAAGGCACGGTTCCCTTCCGCGGCCAACGCTCGGTTCTTGAGAAGCAGCCTGGTGCGCGGCACTCCGTCGAGGATCGCCGCCCATGCCCGCACAACCTGCGGTGTCAGCTTGTACTGCGACGCGAACGAGCCGAACGTGACGTAGCCGTTGCGGCGCGCCGGAGATTCCTCGACCGGCGGCACCGGGTAGCCGACAGCGAAGGCCAGATACGTGCCCGGGACCCGCGCGATCCTCTCGGAGTAGTGGATCTCCTCGTCGGCGTGAACGACAACCGCGTCGCCGATGAGGTAGTCGTACGCGGCGACTCCCGACGTGGCGAAGTGGTTGAACCAGCCGGCGACGGTGCGGGCCGGATGTGAGGCGACGATCGGAAGGCGGCCGGGCGCGCTGTATCCGTTCAGGTCGACGAGCAGATCGAGCTCTGCGGCGGCGATCCGCTGCGCCGCCGTGTCGTTGTCGAGGCCGCGCAGCGCGACGAACGTGTCGCGCGGATCGGGCCGGTAGCCGGCTGCCGCGCACTCGGCATCCGTCGCCTCGGACAGGAGATGCACTGCGAAACGCTCCCGGTCGTGCTCGTTGATGAGGCTCCAGACCGGCTTCATCCAGTTGGGCGACGCGAAGAATGACGAGAGGTAGCCGACGCGCAGCGGACCGCCGGCACGTACCGCGGGGAAGCGGAAGCGCGGCGAGGGCAGATCCCTCTCCGCGAAGGCGCGGCGGGCGGCGAGGACGTCGGCGTGCGTCGCCGAAGGGCTGCCGGGAATGACCGTGGCGAGCGCGCGACGATGGAGGACGTCGTCGCTCACGGCAAGTGCCGCGCGGAAGCAGGCGACGGCCTCATCCACGAGACCCATCCCGAACTGCGCCTTGCCGAGGTTGTGTTGGGCCCCCGCATGCAGGGGCTCGAGCGCGACGGCTCGCTCGAGCTCGACGATCGCGTCGGCTTCCTGGTCCGTGTCGAGGAGAGCGGAGCCGAGCCCGAAACGAACCTCAAAGCCGGTCTCGCCGAGAGCATGCGCGCGCCGGAAGCACTCGAGGGCCTCGGCGAAACGCCGGCCGCCCATGAGCTCGGCCCCCCGCTCTAGCTGGAGCTTGACCTCAGGCCGCACCCGAGCACGATGCTAACGCTTCGCAAGGCTGAACTGGACGCCGCTGCCGTTTCGCTTCGCGAGGTAGAGCGCCTCGTCGGCGAGCCGGAACAGCGTCTGCGCGTCGGTTGCGTCCGCCGGGCACGACGCGACGCCGTAGCTCGCGCGCACGGTCTCGAGCCGCGTGTCCTCCATCGCACCGAGCGCGTCGGTCGCGCGTCCGACAACGGCGCGCGCGTCCTCCTCGCTCGCCTCCGCAAGCAGCACCGCGAACTCGTCGCCGCCGATGCGGAACGCCTGGTCCGGACGGCGAAGCGCCCGGTCGAGGATCCCGCCGAAGACGACGAGCGCCTCATCGCCGACGGAGTGGCCGTAGCGGTCGTTGAGCTCCTTGAAGCCGTCGAGGTCGCAGAGCACGAGCGCGAACGAGCGGCCGTAGCGGTTCGCACGCGCAACCTCGCCGTCGAGCCGGTCGACGAACGCGCGGCGGTTCAGCAACCGCGTCAGCGGATCGTGGTCGGCGAGGAACCGCAGCTCCTGCTGGTGCGCGGCCGACACGATCGCGGCGGCGGCCTGGTTCGCGAAGATGCGCAGCGCCTGCAGCCGCTCCGCGGACGGGAGCAGCCGGTCCGCGGGCTCGTCGGCCCAGATCAGTCCGATCAGGTCGCCCTCGGCGTCCCGCAGCGGAACGAGCAGCCAGTGCCGGTCCCACGCGTGCGGGCCGCGGCCGTTGAAGTGTGAGTCGTAGTTGCCGGCGTCGTCGCGGATCCGCTTGCGCGCCTCGTCGTTCGGCAGCAGGTAGCAGCCCTCGATCTCGAACTCCGAGTCGAGCAGCGGCTCGACGTCGGCGAGCTCGACGCCGCCGGTCGCGAGCAGATCCTCGAGCTCCCACCCCACCGAGGCGCGCGGCTCCAACCGCGAGAGCGGCTTGTCGACGAGCTGCGCGGAGACGTACTGGAAACCGAGCGCATCGCGGATGCCGCTGCACACCGCGCGGAGAATCTCGTCGACCGCAGGCTCGGCGGTGAGGCGCGACGAAACGGCGAGCAGCTCCTCGAGCGCGAGCCGGTGGCGCGCCGCGTCCGCGGTCTCCTGCGCCGCCTGCACCGCAAGCGCGGCGTGCGCCGAGAGCGCCGCGAGCACGTCGAGCTCCTCGTCGCCGGCGCGCAGCCCGCTGTTCGGCTCGTCGACCGAGAGGATCCCCAGCAGATGGCCGTCGGAATGGCGAAGCGGAACGAACAGCGCGTCCTCGGGGTGCCACGCGTCGGCGCCGGTCCCGGGCTTCCGGTCCGGCACGTAGCTCGCACCGAGCTCCTCCCAGTCGACCGCGCCGAACGGGATGAAGTACGCGCCGCGCCGGAGGAAGCGATCGTCGAGGACGACGTCCCACTCGGAGACATCGCGTACGTGGCCGAGCAGCGCCTCGCGCGCGGCCTCGCTCCCGTACACCGTCGTGACGCAGAAGTCGTCCCACGCCGGCCGGTAGAGGTTGATCGCAACGGTCGCGTAGCCGAGTGACTCCGCAACCGTCCGCGCGATCGCGGACAGAAGCTCGGGCAGCTCCTCTTCGGCGCCGAGCAGGCGCGTGACCTCGAGGAGGCCCCGCAGTGGCGAGATGGGCGGGTTCGACGGCGCAGACACGGCAGAGGGAGGCGACCGAGCCTCCACCTGAATCATCGGCAATCCGAAGACGCCGCGTGAGCCGTTTGCAACGATCTTTACCTCCCTCTTACGGGGGAGGCCGGAGTCAGGCCGTGGTGGCGGGCGGGGTACGCCCGCCACCAGGCCGGTCCTGCGTGCTTAGCGGCGGCCGCCGCGGCGGTCGTCGCGGCGCGGCCGCTCCTCCTCCGGAGGCCGCGGCGGAGCATCCTTCGCCCGCTCGATCAGCTCCTCCGGCTGGACGAGGTTGCCGTTCTCGTGCTTGGCGACGAGCTTGAGGCCGATCCGGCCACGAGCCTTGTCGACCTCCTGCACGACCACGTCGACGACGTCGCCGCGTGCCATCACGTCCTCGATGTGACCGACCCGGCCCGGGCCGACGTTCGAAACGTGCAGCAGTCCGTCGGTGCCCTTCTTCAGCTCGACGAACGCACCGAACTGCGTGGTCTTGACGACCTTGCCGGTGTACTCGTCTCCGACCTCGGGCTCCTTCGTCAGCGCCTTGATCGCCGAGATGGCCTCTTCGGCCTTCGTCCCGTCGGTGGCGTAGATGAGGATCGTGCCGTCCTCCTCGATGTCGATCTGGACGTCGTAGTCACCCTCGAGGCCGCGGATCGTCTCGCCGCCCTTGCCGATGATGAGCCCGATCTGGTCCTGGTTGATCTTCACCGAGGTGATGCGCGGCGCGTGATCCGCGAGCTCCGTGCGCGACTCGGGGATGACCGCGATCATCGTGTCGAGGATGAAGTCGCGCGCCCGCTTCGCCTGCTCGAGTGCGTCCCGCATGATCTGCTGGGTGACGCCGGTGATCTTGATGTCCATCTGCAGCGCGGTGATTCCCTCACGGGACCCGGCGACCTTGAAGTCCATGTCGCCCAGGTGATCCTCCGCGCCCTGGATGTCGGTCAGGATCGTGTAGTCGTCGCCCTCCTTGACGAGACCCATCGCGATGCCGCTCACCGGCGCCTTGATCGGCACGCCGGCATCCATCAGCGACAGCGTCGAACCGCAGACGGAGCCCATCGACGACGAGCCGTTCGACTCGAGCGTCTCCGAGACGATGCGGATCGTGTACGGGAACTCCTCCGGCGTCGGGATGACCGCCTCGAGCGCCCGCTGCGCCAGCGCACCGTGGCCGATGTCACGCCGCTTCGGGCCGCGCATGAAGCCCGTCTCCCCGACCGAGTACGGCGGGAAGTTGTAGTGGTGCATGTAGCGGCGCTCGACCTCGAGGGAGAGGTCGTCGATGCGCTGCCCCTCCTTCGCGGTGCCGAGCGTGAGCGACGAGAGGATCTGCGTCTGGCCGCGCTGGAACAGGCCGGAGCCGTGGGCGCGCGGGTTGACGGAGACCTCGATGTCGATCGGGCGGATCTCCTCGGTGCCGCGTCCGTCCGGGCGGCGCTTGTCGACGGCGATCTTCTTCCGGACGAGGTCCTTGTAGATCGCGTCGGCCGCCTTCTTCAGGAACGAGCGGGTGATCGAGTCCTTCGTCACCTCGCCGTCGCC
Source organism: uncultured Actinomycetes bacterium (assembly GCA_963718385.1). GTDB lineage: Bacteria > Actinomycetota > Thermoleophilia > Gaiellales > Gaiellaceae > Palsa-739. The sequence goes on along the minus strand of CAVQZE010000003.1, from coordinate 117,212 downwards.
GTCGGCGGCGGGCTGGCCGACCGGGAACGGCAGCTGCACTTCGTCGATGATCCGATCGAACAGCAGCGACCGCTTCGCGGACTTCAGCTGCTTCGAGTCCTGCTCCGCGTCGGTGAGGGCGCGCAGCTCGTCGCCGAACTGCTCCCGCACCGGGCCCTCGACGGCGACCAGGCGCTGCTTCTCCAGCAGCATCTGGAGCGCCGAGCGGACCTGCGTCTGGCGGGTGATGTCCTCGTCGGTCGAGTCCATCGTCAGCTGCGGCGCGAGCTCCGCGAGGAGCTCGTCCACCGCGGCGGACGCGTCCTTCAGGCCTGCGGACTGGATCCGCTCCCAGACGGTGTGGCCGTGGTCGCGCTCGATCTCTGCGAAGAGGTCGAGGTCGAGCCACTTCGCCTTGCCGGCCTGGCGGCGCAGATCCTCCTGCGCCTCGCACAGCTTCACGATCTCGCGGTGCGCGATCTCCAGCGCCTCGAGGATCGTGTCCTCGGGGATCTGGTCGGCGCCGGCCTCGACCATCGTCAGCGCGTCCTTCGTGCCGACGACGATGAGGTCGAGCGACGTCTCCTCCTGCTCCGGCAGCGTCGGGTTGATGATGAAGCCGTCCTCGTTCAGTGCCGATGCGCACAGCTCCGACCGGGCCGAAGAACGGCAGCGGCGAAAGCATCAGCGCAGCGGATGCGCCGTTGATGCACAGGATGTCGTGCGCGGTGACGAGGTCGGCCGAGAGCACGGTGCAGATGACCTGCACCTCGTTGCGGAAGCCCTTCGGCCACAGCGGCCGGATCGGCCGGTCGATCATCCGCGCGGTCAGGATCGCCCGCTCGGTGGGGCGTGCCTCGCGCTTGAAGAAGCCGCCCGGGATCTTGCCGGCGGCGTACATCCGCTCCTCGACGTCGACGGTGAGCGGGAAGAAGTCCGCGCCCTCCCGTGCCTCGGGGCGGCCCTGGGCGGTGGCGAGCACCATCGTCTCGCCGGAGCGAATGACGACAGCGCCATCCGCCTGCTTCGCGAGCTTGCCGGTCTCAAAGGTGATCTCCTGCGTGCCCACTTGGACGGAGACCAGAGCCCGGCGCTCGGTCGCGATACTCATTCGATTGTCCTCCACTCTGCTTTGGTGATGTGGAGGGCGGGAGTTTGAGACAGCTCTCCGCCAGAGCTCGCTCAAACCTCCGCCCTCCTTGGCGTAAGGAGCTAACGGCGCAGGCCGAGCTCCTTGATGAGGGCGCGATAGCCCTCGAGGTCGTGCTTCTGCATGTAGTTCAAGAAGCGACGGCGCCGGCCGACGAGCTTCAGCAGCCCGCGGCGGGAATAGTGATCGTGCTTGTGCGTGCGTAGATGCTCCGTCAGATCGTTGATCCGCTGCGTGAGCATCGCGACCTGCACCTCGGACGAGCCGGTGTCGGCCTCGTCGCGGCCGTGCTTCTTGATGATGTCCAGCTTGGCTTCCTTGGTGAGAGCCATCGTGCCTCCTGATTGGTTGTCTCCCGTGTCTCCGCCCGAGGCGCCAAGGAAGGTGCACCGTCGAGCCGTGACAGGGTCGGCGCGTAGGGTAGCTGAAACCGCATGGTTATGCGGCGCGGCGGCCGGTTCGACATGCTTTGCGCATGGATGAGCTGGCGGAGATCGTCGAGACGGCGCGCGAGCTGACCGGCGTGCCGGGCGTCGCGGCGGGGCTGTTGCGGGACGGGTCGGTCGAGCTGTGCGCGGCCGGGGCGCCCGTGCTCGGCTCCGGCGCGGCGGTGCGGGCCAACACGCCGTTTCGGATCGCGTCGATCTCGAAGTCGTTCACGGCGGCGCTGGCGTTGTCGTGCCTCGAGCTCGACCCGCGACTTTCGGCGTGGTTGAGCCATTCCGCGGGGCTCCGCTGCGAGTCGGAGACGCCGCTGCCCGCCGGCGCGGAGGGGCTCTGGTCGTACTCGAACGTTGGGTACTGGGCCGCGGGCCGCGAGGCGGCGAGCGCGTGCGGGATGTCGTTCGAGGAGGCGATGCAGGCGCGGGTGCTCGAGCCGTTGGGGCTCCGCGCGACCGGGTTCGCGGAGCCGGCGCGGGCGGCGCGGGGACATGTCCAGGAGGGCGAGTCAGGGCAGCGGGCCGTGCTCGAGGACGCGTATCCCGCGGCTCGGCATCCGTCGGGCGGGCTCTGGTCGACGGTCGGCGACCTGCTCGCATACGGCGCGGCGCAGATGGACGGCGACGGCGCGGCATTCGAGCCGCAGATCGACGCGCTCGGCGCGCGCTACGCGCTCGGGTGGTGGGTGCGCGACGGCGCCGGCGGCGCGACGGTCGTCGAGCACGAGGGCTCCGTCGCGGGGTACCAGTCGCTGCTGCTGCTCGTACCGTCGGAGCGGACTCGCGCTCGCCGTGCTGACGAACAGCTGGCGCGGCAGCGCTCTGATCCGGCTCGTCGTCGAGGAGCTGGGACTCTTGCCGCCGCAGTCGGCGCCGGAGTTCGGCGTCGACGGACGGTATGCGCTCGACGGCGCCGAAGCGGTCGTCGAGGGCTCGACCGTGACGGAGACGGAGATCGATCCCGTGACCGGGACGCCGAAGTCGACGCGCTATCCCGTCGTGCCCCGCGCGACGCTGATGAGCCACCGTGTCGACTTCCCGCGCGACGGGTTGGCGCGCATCGGCTGGGTCGTGCTGCCGCGGACCGGACCGTGATCGCGGGCGTCGCGGCAGGACATCCGGCGACCGCGGCCGCCGGGATCGAGATCCTTGCCGAAGGCGGAACGGCCGCGGACGCGGCGGTCGCCGCAAGCCTCGCGTCATGCGTCGCGGAGACCGTGATGACGGGGCTGCTCGGCGGCGGTCACGCGATCTACTTCGACGCCGCCGCGGGAGCGGCGCGGAACCTCGACTTCTTCTGCGCGGCGCCGGGACTCGGCGAGCCGCTGCGCGAGGCGGAGCTGCTGCACCTCGACGTTCCGTTCGGCGCCGAGCTCGTGCACTACGCCGTCGGACCCGCGTCGTGCGCGGTGCCCGGCGTCCCGGCAGGGCTCGACGCGTTGTGGCGCGCGCACGGGGAGCTGCCGTGGGAACGGCTCGTCGAGCCGGCACTGCGGCTCGCACGGGACGGCGTCGAGCTGCCGCCGGCGCATGCCGCATGTCTGGAGATGGTCGCGCCGGTGTACACGCTCCACGAGGGCGCGCGGATCTACTCGCCCGGCGGGCGGCTACTGCGCACAGGCGAACGACTCGAGCAACCGGGGCTCGCGCACGCGCTCGGCGCGCTGGCGGCACACGGCGCCGCCGACGCGTATCGCGGGACAGTCGCGGAGTCGTTGCTCGCACTCGGCCGCGAGCGCGACGTGCTCGTGACGCGCGACGACCTCGAGTCGTACGCGGCGCGGTGGAGCGAGCCGGTCGAGGTTCCGTACCTCGGCCTGCGCTTCCTCACGCGCGACGGGCTCTCCGGCGTGCCGTCCGCATTGCGACGCCTGCCGCGGCTGCGCGAGCTCTCTCCGTCGGACCGAGCCGTCGCACTCGTCGGCGCGCTCGACGGCGGAGCCGGTCCGGACACGCACACGACGAACCTCGTGACCGTCGACGCCGCGGGCAGCGCCTGCGTGCTCACGACGAGCCTCGGGCTCGGCTCGGGCGACTACCTTCCGGGACTCGATCTCCAGCTGAACAGCATGCTCGGCGAGGTCGACCTGCTCACCGGGCCGTTGGAGCCCGGCGCGCGGATGCAGAGCATGATGGCGCCGAGTGTCGCGTTCGACGCGAACGGCCCGGTGCTCGCGATCGGCAGCGCAGGCGGGACGCGTCTGCGAACTGCGCTCGTGACGGTCGCGGCGGCGATCCTCGACGAAGGGCTGGCCCCGCAGGAGGCGGTGGAGCTCGCGCGCGTCCACCCGGCGGGCGACGTCGTGAACGCGGAACCGGGCGCAGACGAGGATGCGCTCCGGCGGCTCGCGGCGGACGGCCGCGACGTGCGCCGCTGGCCGGAGCGGCACCACTACTTCGGCGGCGCCAGTGCGATCGGGCGGACGGGGCTCGCGGCCGACCCTAGGCGTAGCGGCGCTGCGCTCGCGGCGTCACCGGCAGGGTGACCGGAATCCAGCCGACGTAGCCGCAGGTCGGACAGCCGGGGTTCTTCTGGACGGTGCCGCCGGCGCTCGGTTTTGCGTAGACGTCGCCGCATTCCAGGCAGCGGACGCTTTCGAGAACTTCCAGCGTGGCGTCCTTCGCTGCAACTGCGCCCATGTCGACGAAGATGCCGGGCCGCGGGAAATCTTGCGCACGTTCGGCAACACCCGCCCGCGGGCAGATGCTACGCGGGCCGGACCGCGGCCCGGGTGCGCGCGACGTCGTCGTCGATCGCCGCGATCAGCTCCGCCTCGGACTCGAAGACCGCCTCGTCGCGCAGCCGTTCCCAGAGCTCGACGACGACCCGGCTGCCGTAGAGGTCGCCGGTGTAGTCGAGCGAGATATGCCTCGATCCGCCGCTCCGTGCCGCCGTAGTGCGGATTCGTCCCGATCGAGATCGCCGCGCGATGCCCGAGTGCCGAGCCGGCGTAGATCCCGAGTGCCGGGACGAGGAGGTCGGGCGGCGGCGCGACGTTCGCGGTCGGGAATCCGAGCGTGCCGCCGCGCTGGTCGCCGAGCACGACCGTCCCTTCGACCTCCGCCGGGCGGCCGAGCAGCTGCGCTGCGCGACGGACGTCTCCGCCCTGCAGCAGCGTGCGGATCTGACTCGACGAGACGTCGTCGACGAGCGGCACGCGCCGGACATCGAATCCAAGCCGCCCGAGGAGGTCGAGGTCGCCGGCGCGTCCGTGCCCGAACCGGAACGTCTCCCCCGCCGCAACGATCTCCGCGCCGGCGGCCCGCAGGATCGTCTCCGCGAACGCGTCCGGCTCGAGCGTCGCGAGCGCCTCGTCGAACGTCAGCAGCAGCACGTCCTCGACGCCCTGTTCCTCGAGCAGCTCGAGCCGCCGCTCCGTCGTCGCGAGCATCTCGACGTGGTTCCCGAAGAACCGGCGCGGGTGCGGGTCGAACGTCACCACCGCCGTCCGAAGCTCCGCGGCCGCCGCGGCCTCGATCACGCGCCGGTGCCCGAGATGGACGCCGTCGAAGGTCCCGATCGCGACGGCGCGCCGTGCAGGGTCGAGCTCCTCGGGCCGACGCGCGACATTCATGCCTGCGTCACGCTCCGCGACCGCTCGACGCGGGCCAGCGCCTCCTCCTGCGACATGAGCGCCGCCGGTTCGAACGCGTCCGGCTTCACCGCCTCCGCAACCGAGAACGGCCCCACCTCCGTGCGTCGAAGCGTTCGGCAGTGGCCGCCGAGCGCCTCGGCGATCGCCCGCACGTACGTCCCTGAACTGACGCGCAGGTCGAGCGTCACGACCTCTCCCGTATACGCGATGACGTCGAGCGCGTACACCGTCGACCGCCGCATCGGCATCTCCACCTCGATGCCCTTGCGAGCGAGACGGTACGCACGCTCACCGCCGATCTTCACCGCCGACGCGGCGGGGATCGGCAGCTCGATCTCGCCGCGGAGGCCCGCGACTCGCCGCTCGAGCTCCACGGCGTCCGGTGCGGCCGAGCGCGCGATCACATCGCCCTCCGGATCGCCGGTCGACGTCCGCGCCGTGAGGTCGACGTCCGTGAGATAACGCTTGTCCAATCCGACAAGACATGACGCGATACTAGTTGCCCGACCGGACAACAGCAGCAGCAGCCCGGTCGCGAACGGATCGAGCGTGCCGGCGTGACCGGTCCGCGCACCCGTGCCGCGACGGATCTGCGCGACGATCGCGAACGACGACGGGCCGGCAGGCTTGTCGACGAGCGCGACGCCCGCCGGCTCAAGCGCGCGCGGGACCACGCTGCGCGACGAAGCCCTCGCGGACGAGCTCCATGATCTCCGCGACCGACGCGTCGCTCGAGAACCCCGCCGCCTGCCGGTGCCCGCCCCCGCCGAACATCCGCGCGATGGCCGATACATCAAGCTCGTCTTTGCTCGCCCGCAGCGAGACGCGGTGCGCCGGGCCGTCCGCGCGGAGCGGCTCGCGAATCAGCGCGGCGAGCTCCGCACCCTCCACCGCCCGGAGGCTGTCGATGATCCCCTCGGAGTACGGCTCCGCGGCGCCGACATCCTCGAAGTCGTTGCGCCGGAGACTCGAGAACACGATACGCCCGCCCTCGAGCACCTGCGCCCGGTCGAGCGCGCGCGCGAGTAGCTTCAGCTTTGCGAACTCGACCGATTCGTAGACCTCGCGGAACACCGCGTGGGCGTCGGCACCAGCCTCGATGAGATCCGCCGCGAGCCGCAGCGACTTCGGCGTCGTGTTGGAGTACTGGAAGCGGCCGGTGTCGGTGACGAGCGCGACGTACAGCGGCTCCGCGATCTCCGGCGTGATCTCCGCGCCGATCTCCGCGATCACGTCGCGCAGCACCTCGCCCGTCGATGACGCGTCGGCGACGACGAGATTCAGGTCGCCGAACCGCGTGTTGTCGTGATGGTGGTCGATGTTGAGCACGAATTGCGCCTCTGAGAGCGGATCCGGATCCGGGTCCGTGCCGATGCGGTCGGCCTTCGCGCAATCGACGGCGACGAGCACGCGCTCGCCCGTGTCGTCCGGCAGCGTTCGCAGCAACCCGTCGAGAGGCAGAAAGGCGAGGTCGTGCGGGAGCTCCTTGTCACCCCAAAGGAACATTGCGACGTCCTTCCCGATCTGTCGAAGGGCGAGCGTTATCGCGAGCATCGAACCGAGCGCGTCGCCGTCCGGATTCTCGTGCGTCACCACGACGAAGCGCTCGTGCTCCCGCAGCGCCCTCGCAATCTGTTCGAGATCAGTCGCCGTCTGCGTCATCGTCGTCGGGAGCAAGTTCGTCGATCAGCCGACTCATCCGCACGCCGCGCTCGACCGACTGATCGTACTCGAACGTCAGTTGAGGAGTCCGCTTCATTCTCAGCTGCTTCGCGAGCCGGCCCTGGAGCACTCCGTGCGCAGCTTCGAGCCCGGCGAGGCTCGCCTTCTGCTTGCGCGCCGAGCCGAGCACGCTCACGTGCACGGTCGCGTGCCGGAGGTCCGGCGACGTCTCGACGCGCGTGAAGGTCACGAGACCAATCCGCGGATCCTTCAGCTCCGGCACCGCCTCCGCGAGTACCTGGAGCACCGACTCGTTCACGCGCCGCATCCGCTCGCTCATGTCAGTCCTCCGGGTCGACGACGAGACGCTCGGCGCTTCCGAGCTCCCACTCCTGGCCGCGCAGCCAGCGCTCGGCCTCGTCCAGAAGCCGTTCCACCTCGCGGTGCTCGCGCGCCACGCACGCGACCGTGATCCGCGCGCGCTGCCAGAGATCGTGATGGTCGACCTCCGCGATCGACGCGCCGACCCGGTTCTGAAGGTTGGCCTTCGCCGAGCGCAGGAAGTGCCGCTTCTCCTTCAGCGAGTGCGCCTCGGGAAAGTGGAGCTCGCACGTGAGGATGCCGACGTAGCCCATTGCCATGGTGGGCATTGAACCCGAGATCTGGCAGATTCCGGTGATCGACGTCTTCGAGCTCATCGACGCCGGCGACGCAGAGGGGCTGCGCGAGCTGCTCGCACGCGAGCCGGAGGCGGCTGCGGCCCGCGACGGCCAGGGACTGTCGGCGCTGATGCGAGCTGCGTATCGCGGCGATGCGGCTGTCGTCGAAGCGATCCGCCGGGCCGAGCCGGCGCTCGACGGTTGGGACCGGCTGCTCGTCGGTGAGTCCAGCGGGCTCCCCGCCCCCGACGCGTGGTCGCCGGACGGCTTCACGGCGCTCCATCTCGCGGCTTTCGCAAACAACACGGACGCGACGTTCGCGCTTCTCGCCGCCGGCGCTGACCCGAACATCCTCGCCACGGCCTCGTTTGCGCGCGTGACGCCGCTCGGCACAGCCGCGACCTTCGGCGCCACCGAAGTGGCGGCGATCCTCCTCAACGCGGGCGCGGACACCGAGATGACGGGCGATCACGGACATACGCCGCTCCACGCCGCCTCGGTCAACGGCAACCGCGCTATCGTCGAGCTGCTCCTCGCGAACGGTGCTCTGCCAGACGCACGAGCCGACGACGGCTAGTCGCTGCTCGAGCTCTAGGACGACGCGGCGGACGGGGCGACCTCGTCGAGCGACGTCCGCTCGACGGAGCGTGTCTCGAAGCACTCGAGCACGTCCCCTTCCTTCACGTCGTTGTATCCCTCGAGCAGGATGCCGCATTCGAAGCCCTCGGCAACCTCGCGCGCGTCGTCCTTGAAGCGCTTCAGCTGCGCGATCGTCGTCGTGTAGATCACCGCGCCGTCGCGGATGATGCGCACCTTGCCGCTGCGGCGGATGACGCCGTTCGTCACCATGCAGCCGGCGATCGTGCCGAGCCGCGAGACGCGGAACAGCGCGCGCACCTCGGCCTCGCCGATCGTCTCCTCGCTCGTGACCGCAGCGAGCTTGCCGACGAGCGCCTGCTCGATGTCCTCGGTGAGCTTGTAGATGACGTCGTACACGCGAATCTCGACGCCCTCGCGCGACGCGAGCTCGCGCGCCTCGGCGTTCGGCCGCACGTTGAAGCCGACGATCAGTGCGTCGGATGCGGAGGCGAGCATGATGTCGTTCTGGGTGACCGCGCCGACGCCCTGCTGGATCACGTTGAGGCGAACCTCGGAGTGCTCGAACTTGTTCAGCTCCGACACGACGGCCTCGACGGAGCCGACGACGTCGCCGCGGACAATGAGATTCAGGTCGGCGACCTCGCCCTCCTGCATCTGCTCGAAGAGGCTCTCGAGCGACGCACCGCCCGGACGTGCCGTCGCGAGCTGTTCGCGGCGCAGCCGCTCCGCCCGACGCTGCGCGAAGTCGCGCGCGACGCGGTCGTTCTCGGCGACGTGCGCGACCTCACCGGCGGCTGGCGGCTTGTCGAAGCCGAGCACCTCGACGGGATCGCCGGGACCCGCCGACGCGAGCTTCTCGCCCTTGTAGTTGAAGAGCGCCTTCACGCGGCCGTACGCGTCGCCGGCGACGATTGCATCGCCGACCTTCAGCGTGCCGCGGTTCACGAGCACCGTCGCGACGGGGCCGCGGCCGACGTCGAGACGCGACTCGATGATCGGCCCGGACGCTTCCGCGTTCGGATTCGCCTTCGGGTCGAGCTCGAGGTCGGCGACGAGCAGGATCTTCTCGAGCAGATCGTCGAGGTTCTGCTGCGCCTTCGCGGAGACCTCCGAGAACTGCGTCGTCCCGCCCCAATCTTCCGGCTGGAGGCCTTCCTGCGCGAGCTCGGCCTTGACGCGGTCGACGTTCGCATCCGGCAAATCGATCTTGTTCACCGCGACGACGATCGGCACGTCGGCCGCGCGCGCGTGCGAGATCGACTCCTTCGTCTGCGGCATGACGCCGTCGTCCGCCGCGACGACGAGCACGGCGATGTCGGTCACCTTCGCGCCGCGGGCGCGCATCGCGGTGAACGCCTCGTGGCCCGGCGTGTCGAGGAACGTGATCTTGCGGCCGTTGACGTCGACCTGGTACGCGCCGATGTGCTGCGTGATTCCGCCGGCCTCGGTTGCGACGACGCGCGTTTGGCGAATCGCGTCGAGCAGCGTCGTCTTGCCGTGGTCTACGTGGCCCATGATCGTGACGACCGGCGGGCGCGTGACGAGCGACTCGGCCGGGTCGTCGTACGCCTCCGGCTCCTCGTCGTCCTCGCTCGCGTGCTTGATCGTCACCTCGCGTTCGACCTCAGCGGCGATCAGCTCGACCTCTTCGTCGGTAAGCGACTGCGTCGCGGTCTTGTTGAGGCTCAGGCCCATCAGAATCTTGATGATCTGGGCCATCGGGACGCCGAGAGCCTGGGAGAGATCGCGGACGGTGACGCCGGACTCGACCGAGACCGGGCCGGTGGGCTGCACCGGCGTCGTCGAACGCGCCTCGCGGGGCGGACCGGCCTGCTGGCCGCGGCCGCCGCGGCCGTCCTGACGCGGGCGCGCCGCCTGGTTGTCAATGACGACGCGGCGCCTGCGGTTGCCCGGGCCGCTGCCGCCGCGAGGGCGGAGCGGGCGATTCGGTTTTCCTCCGTTTGCCATCAGTCTCCAGTGTAAAGGCGCGCCAGCGCCGGATCGACTTTCACGCCTTGCCGTAACACACGAGCGAACCCCCGTTGCGACCGAGCCCGCTCGAAACAGCCGAGCCGGTTGCAGGTGTACGCGCCGCGTCCCGGCAGTCCGCGCGCGCCCGCCACGGGGGCGGGAACGAGCTCGCCGTCCTTCGCCGCGAAGCGGACGAGATCGCGCTGCGGGGCGCGCCGGCCACAGCCGGCGCAGCGCCGAAGCGGCTCCGCCACGCTACGCCTCTGCCTCCGGCTTCTCCTCGCTCTCGAGTGCTGCCTCCACCTCGGCGACGACCGCGGCCGGGATCTCGACGATCTCGACGTCTTCGATCACGTCGACGACCTCGCCCTCGGCGTCCGTGATCGTCTCGACCACGTCGATGATCTCGACGATCTCGCCCTCCGGCGTCTCGGCGATCGCGACGGTCTCCACCACGTCGACCGTCCCCACGATCTCGCCTTCGTCGTTCTCGACGACCTCGGTCGCCTCGACGACGTCCACGATCCCGACGACCTCGCCGTCGGCGTTCTCGACGACCTCGACGACTTCCGTGACCTCGACTTCGTCCTCGGGCAGCGGGCCGCCGACGCGATCCGAGCCGCTGCCTTCGAGCTCCTGGTGCGCCGCGACGCCGCAGAAGCGGGAGCCGGGCAGCGCGGCGTTCGGGCAGCGCTTGCCGTTGGAGAGGATCGCCGAGCAGCGGCCGGAGATGTCCTCGCCGGCCTCGCCGGTGGAGCCGAACGTGATCGCCGCCTCCGCCTGTGCGAACTCGGTGTCGGACTGGATGTCGATCTTCCAGCCGGTGAGACGCGCGGCGAGCCTCGCGTTCATACCTTCCTTGCCGATCGCAAGCGCGAGCTGGTCGTCCGGGACGACGACCGTCGCCTCCTTGCCGTCGTCGTCGAGGTACACCTCGCGGACGCGGGCAGGCGACAGCGCCTTCGCGACGAAGCGCGCCGGCTCGTTGTTCCACGGGATGATGTCGATCTTCTCGCCGCGGAGCTCGGACACGACCATGCGGACGCGCGAGCCGCGCGGGCCGACGCACGCACCGACCGGGTCGACGCCCTGCGCGTGCGACTCGACGGCGATCTTCGAGCGATAGCCCGGCTCGCGTGCGACGCCGCGGATCTCGACGAGGCCGTCGGCGATCTCCGGGACCTCGAGCTCGAACAGCGTCTTGATCAGCTCTGGATCGCGGCGCGACAGGATCACCTGCGGGCCCTTTGTCCCGGACCGCACTTCGGTGATGACGGCCTTGATGCGCGAGCCCTGCTCGTAGCGCTCGCCGTCGACCTGCTCCGAGCGCGGCAGCAGCGCCTCGACCTTGCCGAGGTCGACGAGGACGTTGTTGCGGTCGCCGGCCTGCTGGACGATGCCCGTGACGACCTCGCTGACGCGGTCGATGTACTCGTCGTACATCATCCGCCGCTCCTCCTCGCGGATCCGCTGCAGGATGACCTGCTTCGCGGTCTGCGCGGCGATACGGCCGAAGCCGTCCGGCGTCACGTCCTCGCGCTTGACCTGATTGTCCGGAATGTCGGACCAGTCGATCTCGAGGTCGTCGTCGGAGATGAGCGTGTGCTGGCGCTCGCCGGTCTCCTCCTCGAGCCGCTCGAGCTCGTCGAGCTTGCGCTCGCGCGCCTCGTCGATGAGCCGCTCCTCGACATCTGCCGGGAGCTCGATCGAGAAGACACGGAAGTCGCCCGCGTCGTCCATCTCGACGGTCGCGTGGCGGGTGGCGCCGGGCGTCTTCTTGAATGCGGCGAGCAGCGCGTCCTCGAGCGCGGCGACGAGGGCGCCTTCCTCGATGCCCTTGTCGCGCTCGATCTCGTGAACCGCCTCGATGATCTCCTGGCTCATGGTCTACCTCTCGTCGATCAGGTTGCCGCGCACGATGGCGGCATAAGGAATCTTCACGTCGGCGTCCTCGACACCGACGGTCACGGTGCTCGTGTCTGCGTCCTTCAGCGTGCCCTTGAACTTGGAGCGGCCGTCAACCGGCTCGGCCGTCCGCAGCGAGACCTTGTGCCCGACGAAACGGGCGAAGTGCTCCGGTCGGCGCAGCGGGCGCGCGGTGCCGGGCGACGAGACGTCGACGGTGTACTCCGCAAGGTAGTCGCGGAGCAGGCCGCTGACGCGCACGCAGAGCTCGTGGTCGACGCCGGCCTCCGAGTCGACGTAGACGCAGAAGCGCGACGGCGTCACGAGCTCGACCGCGAGCACGTCGACGCCCGGCAGGTCGTGCTCGACCCGCGGTGCGATCTCCTGCTCCAATTGGCGCTCCCGTTCGTACGTCGTCGGCATGCTTCTGCTCCCTTACAAAAAATGGGCCCGCAGGGCCCATTTCGCCAAAAATCCGGTGGAATGGTGGAGGAAGTGTAGCAGCGAGGCGCCCGCGGGGCCTTATTCCGAAACGCCTCGAAACGGCTTGGCGAGTAGCCCTGCGGCCCGGCTCGAGTCCAGTGCGACGTTCCTGGCGCGGCCGCGCGGAGTCGGCGCGCCGCTGACCGCATCGGGGTCGTGACCGTGTGCGGCGCGGAGAATCCGGGCGAAGACGTAGCGCGAAACGGCGTCCGGCCCGGCGACGTGGAGGAGCCGCGGGACGCCGTCGCGCGGGCCGAGCTCCAGCAGCGCTGCGGCGACGTCGGCCGCGTGGACGGGCGAGCGGATCTCGTCGACGTAGAACGGCGACTCGGCCAGCAGCGCGAGCCGTTCCTGCGGGCCGGGCTCCGCAAGCCCGTAGAGGAGCGACGTGCGGACGATCAGCGCCTCCGGGTGCAGCTCGCGCACGAGCCGCTCCGCGTCGAGCTTCGCCTGCCCATATGCCGACACCGGCCGCGGTTCCGCGTCCTCGTCGTACGGCGCGCCGGCGTCGCCGTCGAACACGAGGTCGGTCGACACGTGGACGAGCCGCGCGCCTGCACGATGCGACGCGAGCGCGACGTTGCGCGACGCGCGGACGACGTCGCCCTGAAGCGCGTCGTCCGCCTGGCGGTACGCGGTGTGCACGACGAGCTCCGGCCCGTGCTTCAGAAAGCGCCGCTGCACCTCCTCGTCGTCGCGCAGGTCGAGCTCGACGATTTGGCCGTACGGAGGCGAGGCGCGCAGTTTCGTCGCGAGCACGTCGTCACCGGCGGCGAGCGCCTGGCGGGAAACCTCCGCGCCGAGGTATCCAGCGCCGCCGGTGACGAGCAGTCTCATTTGTCGATCGACGTTACGGGAGGTACGCGAGGTCCTCCGGAACCATCGACGTCGGCGTCTCGAAGTACGGCCCGGCTCCGTCCGGGTCGATCGTCGTCGCACCGTCGCTTGCGAAGAACGTCGCGATCTGGGTCTGCGCTGCGATCGCGAACGGCGCACCCGGCCCGACGATGTTCGTCAGGAACGTGTGCGGGTTCGTGCTCGTGCCGAACGCGGCGTTGGCCAGGTCGTTGCGGAACAGCGTCGCCCGCGAGGCGAGGTTGCCCGCGCGGAGGATCGCCGATGTCGTCGGATTCGGCACGGTCTCGTCGCCGCGCGCGAACTGGATGATCACCGGCCGCTTGATGTGCGGCGCGTACGCGGCGGGGTTCGCCGCCTGCTGCGCCCACTCTGTGTTGTCGATCAGCGTCTGGATCGCCGACGCGCCGGGAACGGTGTCGATCACCGGCGGGAGATCCCGCAGCGGCATGTTCTCGTTGAAGCTCGTCAGCGTCGCGTTCGGAACCGCGTTGTAGAGGTTCGGGATGCGCGTGATCAGCGAGATCCCGACGAGCGGCCGGAACGCCGGGCTGAGCCGCGCGATCTCGATGATCGGGCCGCCCGGCACATTCGGCACGCCGGCGCGGATGTCGCGGTCGAGCCCGAGCAGCTGGACGCCGTAGATCCCGCCGAACGACTGTCCGGCGTAGTAGATCCGCGACGTGCTCAGGTCAGGCGTCCCGTCGCCGTTCACGTCGACGCCGCCCTGCAGCACCTTCACGAGCTGCATCAGGTCGATCACCGTCTGACGCAGGCCGTCGCGGTTGCCGATCAGCGACTGCGCACCGACGGCGCTGACGCCCTCGGTCGAGTCGATCGTCCCGTTGCCGTCCTGGTCGATGCCCCGGCCGCCGCTCGGCAGCGTCACGGAACCGCCGCCGGCGAGCCCGACGCTGTACGTCCCGAGCGCGCCGCCGCCGTGACCGACGACGTTGATCGCGATCGTCGCGATCCCCGCGTGCGCGAGCGACGACGCGACGGCCCACGGCGCGCCGTCCTTCGAGTCGGTGAAGCCGTGTCCGAAGATCGCCGTCGGCCAGCCGCCCGCGGGCGGCGTGCCCGCCGGCTCGAACAGCGTGAAGCCGAGATGGTTGATCGACTGCACCGCGGGGACGCCGGTCCTCGTGCCGACGGGCGGAATCACCTCGTTCGCGTTCTCGTAGTCCGGCGACGCGTATGAGCCGAACGCGATCGTCCCGACCGAGCCCGGGTAGATGAAGAGCGCCGCAAGCGGCAGCGCCGAGCTTGCGAACGTCGGCGCGGTCGTGACCTCGCGGTTCACCGTGATACCGGTGAGCGACGCCAGCGGGAAGACCGTGCGCTCGCCGTGCATGCCGAGCATGAACGTCGTCGGCCCGCCGTGGAGCTGCGAGCGGATCTGCTTCGACGTCGCCGTGATGCTCTGCGTCGTGAAGACGCTCACGTCGGCGATCCCGACCGGCCCGAGCCCGCGGCCGAGCGCCCACGGCAGGCAGCGCTGCACTTCGTCGTCGTAGTCGCCTTTCCAGCGATGCTTGACGTCGATCGCGTCGATCGGATGCCCGCTCGTGTCGCGAACGCCGCGCGTGACGACGAGCAGGTACGTCGTGTCCTGCTTCAGCTGCTGGTCGCTCTCGACGTGCAGTGTGTTCGTCGCCGGCTCCCATTCGACCTGGTTGATGCCGACGACATGACCGTCGCCGATCATGAAGATCGTCTTGCTCGAGACGGTCGAAACGTCGATCGGCCCCGAGAACGGAATCGAGATGCGCGGCTGAATGTTGAAGCCGTCGAGCGTGTCGAGCACGGCGACGTCGGCGCAATCCGACGGGTTCGTCGCGCAGTTCGGCTGCGGCAGGTTGACGCGCAGGCCGGTGAGCTGCGTGTGGTCGCGCGTCGTGTAGAGGTTGGTCGGGAAGATCTGGCCCGCAGACGTGGCGAGTGCGTTCGCGGGCAAGGCGGCGAAAAGAGCCACGAACGCGGCGAAGACGGCAGTGCGCATGGTGCGCCCCTCTCTTCGATGGCGGAATGCGTCGAGCCTACTCCGGTCTTGACTCGCTGGTCAACGCGGCGCTCCAGTGGCCGCGTCGCGCAGCCGATATCGCGTCTATGGGAAGCGCGGCACGCACCGGTGCCATCGGAACGGTCGTCGCGGCGTTCGCCTTCTTCGACGGCGTCTTCGTCGGCACGCCGATCGCGCTGCTCGCCGCCTCGCTCCGGCCTTCGCTCGTCTTCGTCGCCGCCGCTCTCGCGGTCAGTTGCCTCAGCATCGCCTGCTCGACCTGGGTCGACCGGCGCTGGGACGACTGGTTCTCGGGCAACGACAAACGGATCGTCAAGAAGCTGGAGACGATGCGGCAGAGCCGCCTGATGCGGCGTCCTCAGGCGTGGATCGAGCGCGGCTCCGACCGCCAATACGCATTGGCGTCGGCGCTGGTCAACCCGATCCTCGTTGTCGCACTCGACCGCTCGGTCGGTGGCAGGCCGAGCGAGCACCGAATCCGCGTGGGATCGATCGCGTACGCGATCCCCTACGTCGCGATGTGGACGCTCGTCGGGCTCGCGGTCGGCGACGCCGTCGGCGCCCTGTAACGCTCAGACGTCAAGGACGATCGTCACGGGGCCGTCGTTGACGATCTCCACGACCATGTGCGCGCCGAAGACGCCGGTCTCGACCGGAACGCCGAGCGCACGGAGCTCGGCGCAGAACCGGTCGACGAGCGGCTCCGCCTCCTCGGGCGGAGCGGCACCCGAGAAGCTCGGGCGGTTGCCCTTCGCGGTGTCGGCGATGAGCGTGAACTGGGAGACGACGAGCGCGGCGCCGCCGGTATCGAGCAGGCTGCGGTCGAAGCGCCCCTCGTCGTCCGGGAACACGCGCAGCCGCGCGACCTTGCCCGCGAGCCGCGCCGCGTCCTCGTACCCGTCGCCGCCCGCCACCCCGACCAGGACGCAGAACCCGGCGCCGATTTCGCCCGCGACGGCGCCGCCGACCGAGACCCGGGCCGTGCCGACCCGTTGACAAACGGCTCTCATGCTCGCCGCAGCGTAGTCCGATAGAGGGACGGTGGAGACCGCGGCCAAGCTCCCATCCCCTTTGCCTGCTGCGCTGACGGAGCATGCGCGGCTGCCGCTCGGCAGCCTGCTCGTCCGCGACGGATTGATCACTGCCGAGCAGCTCGAGCTTGCGTTGGCGGAGAAGGAGGAGACCGGCCACCGGCTCGGCGAGATCGTGCTCGCGCACGGCTGGGTCGTCGCGGCGACGCTCGCGCAGCTGCTCGCCGAGCAGCACGGGCTCGAATACGTCGACCTCCCGCAGACGGCGATCGAGCCCGCCGCGGCGAGCCTCCTGCCGGAGAAGCTCGCGCGCCGTTACGAGGCCATGCCCGTCCGCTTCCTCTCCGAGAAGCTCGTCCTCGTCGCCGTCTCCGATCCGACAAACGTCGTCGCGTCCGACGACCTCCGCCTCGCGCTCGGGCTCAACGTGCGCATCGCCGTCGCCGCCGCTCCCGACCTGCTCGATGCGATCGCGCGCGAGTACCGCCCGCACCACGGCGCGGTGATCGAGCCGGACGACGAAGCCGAGCTCGGCGCCGAGGACATCCGCGGCAGCGCGACCTCCGCGCCCGCGATCTCGCTCGTCAACTCGCTGATCGCGCAGGCGATCGACGAGGGCGCATCCGATCTTCACTTCGAGCCGCAGGCGAAGGAGATGGTCGTCCGCGTCCGCGTCGACGGCGTCGCGCGCAACCTCGCAACGGTGGCGAAGGAGATGCAGCCCGCCGTGACGAGCCGGCTGAAGATCATGGCCGAGCTCGACATCGCCGAACGGCGCGCGCCGCAGGACGGCCGGATGTCGGTCCGCGTCGGCGGCAGCCCGATGGATCTTCGCTGCGCGGTGCTCCCGACGACGCACGGCGAGCAGGTCGTGCTCCGGATCATGAACCGCACCGTCGACGGCGGCCGTCTCGGGCTCGCGGAGCTCGGCATGGCGCCCGCGGCGGAGGAGGCGTTCGCGCGCGCGATCCGCCAGCCGTACGGCGCGGTGCTCGCGGTCGGGCCGACCGGCTCCGGCAAGACGACGACGCTCTACGCGGCGCTCGACGTCCTCAACGATGCGGGTCGCGTCCTGATGACGATCGAGGATCCGGTCGAGTACCAGACGGCCGGGATCAACCAGATCGAGGTCAACTTCAGAAGCGGTCTGACGTTCGCACGCGGCCTGCGCACGATCCTCCGCTCCGATCCGGACGTTCTGCTCGTCGGAGAGATCCGCGACGAGGAGACCGCGCGCATCGCGATTCAGGCCGCGATGACGGGGCACCTCGTCCTCACGACGCTGCACACGCACAACGCGGCGTCGTCGATTGCGCGCCTCGCAGACATGGGCGTCGAGCCGAGTCTGCTCGCGACGTCGATCAACTGCATCGTCGCGCAGCGGCTCGCACGCCGGCTCTGCCTCGCCTGCCGGCAGGAGTACGCCCCCGACGACGAGGAACGGGCCGAGGCCGCGATCGACCCCGGCAGCGACGTCACGCTCTTCCGCGCGGGCGGCTGCGCCAAGTGCGCAGGCACGGGATTCTCGGGACGCGTCGCGCTCTACGAGGTGATGGCCGTGCACGGGCAGCTGCGCCGGCTGATCGAGTCCGGCTCGGCGGAGGGGATCTTCGCCGCGGCCGTCGCACAGGGCATGACGACGCTGCGGCAGGACGGTCTCCGGCTCGTGCGCGCAGGGCTCTCGTCGCTCGACGAGATTCGCCGCGTCACCGGCGACCGCCTCAGCTAGCCGGTGTCTTCGGTCTCGGCCGGCTCGTCGAGGTCGAGGATCCGCGCGCGGTACTGCTTCGAGTTCGGACGGAGCGAGCTCGCGAGCTTGTAGTGGCCGTTCGCCTCGCGCGCGCGGCCCTGCTTCTCGAGGCAGCGGCCGAGTGCGTAGTGCGCGTAGTCGTCGGTCGGCGTCAGCTCCAGCACCTTGCGGAACTCCGCCTCGGCGTCGCGCCAGCGGCCGATACGGAAGTACGCGATGCCGAGCGCCTCGCGGATCGACGCCTTCTCGGGCTCGCGCTTCTTCGCCTTCTCGAGCGCAACGGTCGCCTGCGCAGCCATTCCCTTCTTCAGCTGCGTGCGTCCCTGCTGGTAGAGGCTGTAGGTCGACTCGGCCATCAGCCCAGTGAGCGTAGCGAGAGCAGGCCACGCACCCGCTCGCGTGCGGTGAGCCGCCCGCGCACGCGGCGGACGAGCGCCCGCAGCTCACGGCGCGCGATGCCCGCGGCGCGGCCGGCGCCGTCCGGGCGGCCGAAGCGCGCGGCCGTCGCGGCGGCGACGAACTGATCCGGATCGACGGCGAGCTCGCGGCGGACGAGACCGCCAAGTTCGTGCAGCGTCGCGCTGCGGGCAGCGTCGATCCGCTGGTCGACGAGATAGTCCGCGAGCTCGCGGCGGCACGCCGCTGCGACGCGGCGTGGATCGCGCGTGACGTAGCGCAGGCGCCGCACGACGAGCTTCGTCACGACGATCGCAGCGAGCGCCACGCCGAGCACGACGAGGAGCAGCGTCACGATGTTCGTGCTGGGCGACGCGGCGGCGACTGCAGCGCTCGCGCCGCCGGTCGCCGTCGACACCGGCCCGGTCTCGCCGTGCCGATGGGCCGACTGCGCGACGACGTTCGCGCCGGCGCCCGCCGGCGTCACGCCCGCGCGCCGGAGGTCGAAGCCGCGCGACGCCGACGAGTACGCCGCGGTCAGCTCGCCGCGTTCCGGCCGTCCCGCCGACGGGGTCGGGTCGAACGGGAGCCAGCCGTAGCCGCGGAACCAGACCTCGACCCACGCGTGCGCGTCGTGATCGGTCACCGTCCAGACACCGGACCGCGCGTCGTAGGTCCCGCTCGAGAAGCCGACCGCTACGCGCGCGGGCACGCCGAGGTAGCGGAGCATCAGCGCCATCGCTCCGGCGAAGTACTGGCAGTAGCCCGCGCGCGTCTCGGCGACGAAGCCGACGAGCGGCGCGGCGGAGAACACGGCGGGATGGTCGGTGTAGCTGAAGCCGCCGCGCTTGCGGAACCAGGACTCGAGATCGACTGTCGCTGCGTACGGCGTGCGCGCGCGTCCCGCGACGGCGAACGCGATCTGCTCGAGTCGTGTGTAGCGCTGGACGTCCGGGTTCGCGTCGATCAGCGCGTTGACCTGCACGCGCCGCGACGCCGAGCCGAACGGCGGCGCGGTCGCTCCCGGCCAGACGTCGAGGAACCCGCCCGGCGCGACGAGCGCGTGCGGATACGCGGCCTTCGACAGTGCGAGCCCTTCCGATGTCGGCTGAGGCGCGTAGCTCCAGACGGTGTAGTGGAAGTCGCGCGTCAGGCCCGACGGCAGATACGCGAGCCCGGGCTCGGGACGGACGAGCGGCGCATCGCCGGCCGCGAATGCGACGGGCACGCCGCCGCCGACGAGCCTCGTGTCGGCAAGCGCCTTCACCGTCACCTCCTGGCGGACCTGGTTCGCGCGGACCCGCGACGCGGCCGGCTCGAGCGCGTCGCCCGCGCGCGGCGCACCCTGCAGCCACCGGTCGCCCGCGAAGTCGTCGAGCAGCGCCGCGCGCCAGTAGAGCGAGCGCGCCGGCGCCTTCACCTGGAGCACGGTCGTCCGCCGCGGCGCGAACTGGATGCCCTCGTACTGTGCGTTCCAGACGTACGACACGCTCACCGGTGCCTGCGCCGAGCCGGAGATGTTCCAGCGCTGCCAGGCGACGAGCTGGTGCTTCGCTACCGCAGGCGAGCTCGACGCGAGCAGCGCCAGGAGCGCTAGCGCGGCGGCCGCCGGGAGTGCGGCGCGCGGGACACGGCGCGTCGTCAGGCCGGCGAGGATGACAAGCACTCCGGCGAGGATCGCCACTCCTGCGGCGAGCGCACCCGCGTTGCCGGCGAGCGTCGCAGCCCACCCCGCCCCGAAGACGACGACGAGCGACGCAACGACCGCGCGGCGCGCCGCAACCGCGAGCCCGAGAGCAAGCACGAAGCCGAAGATCGCGGCGAGCACGACGCCGCGCATGTCCGCGTGCACCCGCGGGTCGAACGGCACACGGACGTTGTAGAAGTCGAGGAACCCGTTCCAGAAGCGCGAGCCGACCGCGCCATGCCGCGATAGGAGCGAGACGTCGAACGCGACTTGCGCCGCGACGACGACTGCAACGACGACGGCGACGACTCGGTAGCGCAACCGCCGCACGAGCGCAGGCGCGAGCGCGACGGCCACGATCGCGGCGACGCGCCATGTCGCGTCGTGCGGCGTCTCGAGCCGGAGCCAGCACGCCGCGATCACGACCGCCGGGAACACCGCGACGGCGAGTGTCCTACGCATTGACCGCCGTCCGCGTCGCGTCGGCTGAGAGCACCGTCGCGAGATCGTCGCCCGGCCGGACAACCGCGAAGGGAATCCCGGCTGCCTGCAGGCGCAGCAGCCCCGGCTGCGGCACGGGCGCCGCCTCGACGTAGACGAGCGAGACGCCGCGCCGCGACAGCGCACGCTGCACGAGCCGGTCGACGAGCGGCGCGTCGACGCTGCGACGTCACGACGACGAGCTCGAGCGACCGCGCGACCGCGCTCCCCGCCGACTCGAGCAGTGCAAACGCCGGCGTGCGCGCGGTCGGCTCGGCGGCCGGCGAGCACCTCGAGCGCGCGCGGCCAGTCCGCCGCCTCCGACCCGATCGCCTGCTCCTCGCGCGCGGCGGAGTTGACGACGAGGACGCTACGCCGCTTCCGCGCGCACGTGCGCGAGAAGGATCGAGCCGGCCGCGCGCACGGCGACGTCGAACGTCGTCGCGGCTCGGCGCCGTCCAGCAGCACCGACGACCTCGTCGCGCGGCGCGTCCTCGAGCTCCTTCACCATCAGCTGCCCGCGGTGCGCGGTCGAGCGCCAGTGCACCTTCCGCAGCGACTCGCCCTGCTCGTACTCGCGCACGCTGTGCAGCTCGAACCCGCTCGGCCGGCGAAGCAGCAGCCGCCGTCCTTCCTGCGCGTGCGCGCCGCCCTCGGAGAACAGCCGCTCGAGCGCGACGAGCCGCGGATAGACGACGAGCGCCTGCGCGCCGGCCTGCACGATCTCCGTGCGCGCGAGGCCGAACGGATCCTCGACCGAGAGCCGCACGGTCTCGAACGCGTAGCGCCCGCGCGGAACGCGCGTCAGCTCGTACGCGCCGATGAAGCGCCGCCGCCCCGCGCGCGCGAGCTCGACGCGGCGCTCGCCGAGCCTGCCGAGCGTCTCGTGCGCGACGAGCGTCGGCGGCGGCACCGCGGACGACGGCTCGACCTCCAGCTCGACGCGCACGTCGTCTCCTTCGAGCAGGTCATGGCCCGCGCCGTGGCGGCGGACGACCGGCGCGCGCGCCGAGAGCCGAATCCACGCGACGGCGGCGCCGACCGCGAAGACGAGCCCGGTCGCGACGGGATAGAGCGCGCGCGAGCCGAAGATCCACGCGACGACGTAGACGACGAGGCCGAGCGCGAGAACGGCGCGGCCGCGCGTAGTCATACCGGGACGGGAGTCCGTTCCGAGCGCGTCCGCGACGAGCGCGTCGCCGTCGAGGCCGGCGGAGCGCGCCTCCGGCGCGAGGATCAGCCGGTGCGCGAGCACGGACGCCGCGACCGCCTTCACGTCGTCGGGGACGAGATAGTCGCGCGCGTCGGCGAGCGCCCGCGCCTTCGCCACGCGGAGGAGCGCGATCCCCGCGCGCGGGCTCGCGCCGAGATAGAGCCGCGCGTCGGCACGTGTCTGCCGCAGCACCGCGACGACGTACTTCCCGAGACTCTCCTCGACGAAGACGTCGCGCGCCTGCGCCGCAAGGCCGAGCACATCGGCCGCATCGGCGACCGGGGCGAGCGAGTCGAGCGGCGGCACGTGCGTCTGCTCGTCGAGCATCTTCGCCTCGTCGGCGAGCGGCGGGTAGCCGAGCGCGACGCGCATCGTGAACCGGTCGAGCTGCGCCTCGGGCAACGGATACGTCCCCTCGTACTCGATCGGGTTCTGCGTCGCCATCACCATGAACGGCCGCTCGAGCGGATACGAGACGCCGTCGACCGTGACCTGGCTCTCCTGCATGCACTCGAGCAGCGCCGCCTGCGTCTTCGGCGACGCACGGTTCACCTCGTCCACGAGCAGCAGCTGCGCGAACACCGGACCGGAGCGGAACTCGAACTCGTTCGTGCGCTGGTTGAAGACATTGACGCCCGTGACGTCGGACGGGAGCAGGTCGGGCGTGAACTGGAGGCGCGAGAACGAGCAGTCGAGCGATCGCGCGAGCGCCTTCGCGAGCATCGTCTTCCCGACGCCCGGGAAGTCCTCGATGATCAGATGGCCCTCCGCGACGAGGCAGAGGACGACGAGCCGCAGCGTCTCTGCCGGCGCGTGGACGACACGCGCGAGGTTCGCGACGATCGCGGCGACGAGGTCAGCGGGCCTCGGAGCGGCGGCCGGCTCAGCCAAGGAGCGCCTCGATCTCGTCGAGGATCGCGGCGGCGATCACGTCCTTCGACGCCCGCGCGACGGTGCGCTCGCCGCGCGCCGACACGAGCGTCACCTCGTTGTCCGCCGCGTCGAATCCGATTCCGGGCTTCGCGACGTCGTTGTAGACGAAGAGGTCGGCGTTCTTCCGCGTCCGCTTCTCGCGTGCGCGCTCGAGGCCGCGCTCGCCCTCGTCGGCGGCGAACCCGACGACGAGCCGGCCCGGAAGCTCGACGGCGCCGATCGCCGCGAGCACGTCAGTGGTCGGCTCGAGCTCGACCGTCCACGCGGCGCGGTCCTTCGGCCGTTTCGTCGCGAGCGCCTCGGCGGGGCGATAGTCGGCGACGGCGGCGGCCATGATCACGACGTCGGCCTCGGCCGCGCGCGCGAGCGCCTCGCGCTCGAGGTCGGACGCCGTCGGCGTCTCGACGAGCTCGACGCCGGGCGGCGCCGGCACGGCGAGGTTCGCGCCGAGCAGCGTCACGTGCGCACCGCGGCGGTGTGCCTCTGCGGCGAGCGCGACGCCCATCCGTCCCGACGAGCGGTTGCCGACGAAGCGGACCGCGTCGAGCGGCTCGCGCGTCCCACCGGCGGAGACGAGCACGCGCTTCCCGCGCAGCGGACCGCGACCGGCGAGCAGCTCCTCCGCCGCGCGGACGATCTCGTCCGGCTCGACCATCCGCCCCACGCCCAGCTCGCCTTCGGCGGTCTCGCCTTCGTCCGGGCCGATCAGCATGACGCCGCGCGCGCGGAGCGTCTCCGCGTTCGCGCGCGTCGCCGCGTGCGACCACATCCGCGGGTTCATCGCCGGTGCAACGAGCGTCGGCCCGCGGTGCGCGAGCGCCGCCTCGGTGAGCACGTTGTCCGCGAGCCCGAGCGCGAGCTTCGCGAGCGTGTTCGCGGTGCACGGCGCGACGACGAGCAGGTCGGCGCGCGTGAGGTGGAGATAGACGTCGTCTCCGGGCGGCCTGCGCGCGAGCGCGCGAAACGTCTCGGCGGTGACGAACCGCTCGGCCCCGGGCGTCAGCAGCGGCACGACCTCGTGGCCGCCCTTGACGAGCAGGCGGCAGACGTCGCACGCCTTGTAGGCGGCAATCCCGCCGGAAACCCCCAGCAAAACCCGAGCCATGCCGAAATGATGCCTGTCGGCCGGCGGTAAAGCTGTAAGGCGGGCGCTACGCCTTGGGGTAGTCGTACTTGAGCATGCCCTGGGAAACTTCCTCAAAGGCCATCGTCAAGTAGTTCTTGCGAGCGCGACTCCACGAGCGGCGGCGGATTGTCGTCGAAGGTGCCTTCGCCGAGCTGGTGGTGGTAGTTGTTGATCTGCCGGGCGCGCTTGGCGCCGATGATGACCAGCGCATAGCGCGAGTCCACGTTCTGGAGCAGATCGTCGACGCGGGGATAAATCATGGCCGGGCCATGGTACCCGCAGGAGCGAGAAGCCGTCGGACGATCGCCGCGAGCTCGGCCGAAGCCCGCTCCAGATCGTCGTTCTCGACCTGATAGTCGAACCGGCCGGCGACCGCGAGCTGCTCCCGCGCGACCCGGATCCGCTCGCTGATCTCGCCCGCGCTCTCGGTCGCCCGCTCGCGCAGGCGCCGTTCCAGCTCCTCGATCGGAGCGGTGACGAAGACGGTGACGGTGTTCGCCTCGCGGTCGGCGGCGGCGAGCGCGCCCTCGGTCTCGAGCTCCAGCACGCACACCTTCCCGGCGTCCACGATGCGGGAGATCTCCGACGAGAGCGTCCCGGAGCGCTGGCCCCACGGGAACTGGTGGTACTCGAGGAGCTCCCCGGCGGCGAGGCGCCGGTCGAACTCCTCGTCCGAGAGGAAGTAGTAGTGGACGCCCTCGATCTCCCCCGGCCGCCGCGCGCGCGTCGTCGCCGACACTGCGAGCTCCAGTTGCGGGAACGCCGCCAGCAGGCGTTCGATCAGCGTTCCCTTGCCGGCGCCCGACTGGCCGGTGACGACGAAGACGGGCAGCGGTCTACCGGTTGAAGAGCTCAATCAGCTCCGTGCGCTGACGGTCGGACAAACCGCCGACGGTCTTCGACTGGCTGATCCGGCAGGTGTTGAGGAAGCGCGCGGCTTTCACGCGCCCGAACTTCGGCACCGCCATCAGGATGTCGATCACCTTCGCGGTCGAGACGTACTCCGGCGGGTTGTCGAGAATCTGCTCGATCCGGACCTTTCCGAGTCCTTCAGGTCCTTCTTCAGCTTCGCCCGCCTGACCCTGACGTCGTTCGCTCGTTGGAGTGCATCCATCCGCTGGTCGAGCGAGCGGAGGGGTGCGTGAGCGTGCGTCTTGGTGGCGGGCATGGGGCGTCGATCTTACCAACGCTCCCGCGCGGATCAAGCGGTGACTTTTCGCTCCTTGTGCGGGGCTTTTTTCGGATCGTGCGCACGCGCATGAACGTCGTCAGGATGAGCAACACCGATGCGCGCCGCGGCGTCGTCAAGCTCCGCGCGAACGCGCGCCGGCGCGTCGGGATCGGAGAACAGAATCGTGCCGAGCGCGACGTCGCGCGCACCGCACGCGATCAGCTCGAGTGCGTCCTGTCCCGTCGTCACGCCGCCCATGCCGACGATCGGAAGTTGCGTCGCGGCGAAGCACGTGTGCACCGCTGCAAGTGCGACGGGCTTCAGCGACGGACCGGAAAGTCCACCCGTCGTGCGCGCGAGCACCGGTTGCAGCGTGCGCGGATCGAGCGCAGTTCCGCGCAGCGTGTTGATCGAGCGAGAGACCGTCGGCGCCCGCGTCGGCGACTGCCGTCGCGACCGCCGCGATGTCCGGGTGTGCGGCGGAAAGCTTGGCGTAGAGCGGGATTGCGGTCACCGCGCGGCAGGCGGCGACGATCTCCGCCGCACAGTCCGCCGCCTCGTCGACGTTCGGGCACGAGAGGTTCAGCTCGATCGCGGCGACGTCGTCGAGTGCTGCGCACGTGTCGGCGTAGTCCGTTGCGCAGAAGCCGCCGACGGAGATCCAGAGCGGTACGCCGAGCTCGCGCAGACGCGGCAGGTGGTCGTCGAGGAAACGTTCGCGGCCGGGATTCGCGAGTCCGATCGCGTTCAACATTCCGTGCGCGGTCTCCGCGATCCGCACGGGCGCGTTGCCCTCGCGCGGCAGCGGCGTGATCGTCTTCGTGACGAATCCGTCGAGCGCGCGCGCGACGTCGGGAGCGACGAGCGCGTCGAGGCAACCGGACGCGTTAAGCAGCCGCACTGAGAACCGGGCCTTCCACGCAGAGGCGCTTCAGCTCGCCGTCGATCTCGACCACGCACCCGTAGCAGGCGCCGTAGCCGCAGGCCATCGGCGCCTCCCACGCGAGCTGCGCGCCCGGACAGAGGCGCCGCGACGGCGTGCAGCATCGGCTCCGGCCCGCAGGCGAGGACGTCGCGCGTCGTGTCGATCAGCTCGGTGACGAAGGTCGGTTCGACGACGACCTCGGCGTGCGGGAGCAGCACAGCGGCCGCCTCGGCGTGGCGCGTCGGAGCGGAAGCCGAGCACCGCCGGCGCGCCGGGCAGCTGCTCGGCGAGATACGGCAGCGGCGCCATCCCGATCCCGCCGCCGACGAGCAGCGGCCGCTCGACGTCGAGCCGGTAGCCGTTGCCGAGCGGGCCGAAGACGTGGATCGCGTCGCCCGGCTCCAGCGCGGCAGAGCGCCGCCGTCCCGGGCCCGACCGCCTCGAGCAGAAACGCCAGCTCGCCGGCCGGCGCGAGGCAGAGCGACAGCGCGCGCGGCAGCAGCCGGCCCGGCGCCTCGAGCATGAAGAACTGCCCCGGAACGCCCGGCTCGAGGCCGCCGCGATCGAGCCGGAGCAGCGTGTACGCCCCGACCGCCTCGACGGCGACGACGTTACGCCGTTCGCGTCTCGGCATCGATCCGCTCCTGCAGCGAGAGGGTCTGCTCGGCCCGCGCGTTCGCGATCGCGTGCACCGCCGCCGCCGCGCCGGCCATCGTCGTGATGCACGGAACCCGCCGCGACAGCGCCGCCTCGCGGATCGCGTAGCCGTCCGAGCGCGCGTGACGGCCTTCCGGCGTGTTGATGACGAGGTCGCAGCGCCCGCGGCGGATCAGGTCGATCACCGTCGGCTCGTCGCCGACGCGCCTCGCTGAGCTTGCGCACCGCCTCGACCTCGAGGCCGGCCGCGCGCGAGCGTCTCCGCCGTGCCCTGCGTCGCGAACAGCTTGAAGCCGAGACCGAGCAGCGTCGCCGCGATCGGCACGGCCGCGACTTCTCCGCGGGACGGATCGAGAGGAACACGGCGCCCGAGCGCGGCAGCTCGCGTCCGGCTGCGCGTTCCGCCTTCGCGAACGCGGTCGGCAGGTCGGCGGCGCTCGCCATCACCTCGCCGGTCGAGCGCATCTCCGGCCCGAGCACCGGGTCGCTGCCGGGGAAGCGCGCGAACGGCAGCACCGCGGCCTTCACGCTCCACTGCTTCGGCGGCCGCTCCGGCGGCAGGCCGAGGTCCGCGATCGCGCGCGCCGGCGGAGAGCCGGCACGCGGCCGCGACGAGCTGGATCGCCGGTCGCCTTGCTCACGAACGGCACGGTGCGCGACGCGCGCGGGTTCGCCTCGATCACGTAGACCTCGCCGTCGCCGGTGAGCGCGAGCTGCACGTTCAGCAGCCCGACGACGCCGAGCGAGCGGCCGAGGATCCGGACCGTCCGCTGGATCTCCTCGCGTCTGCGACGGGCTCAGCCCCGGCGCCGGGCAGCACGCACGCGGAGTCGCCGGAGTGGACGCCGGCCTCCTCGACGTGCTGCATGATCGCGGCGATGTACGTCTCGGTGCCGTCGCAGAGCGCGTCGACGTCGACCTCGACCGCGTTCTCGAGGAACCGGTCGACGAGCACGCGCCCGAGCACCGGCACGTGCTGCACCTCCTCGTCGCGTGTAACAGACGCGCATCGCGCGGCCGCCGAGGACGTACGACGGACGGATCAGCACCGGGTAGCCGATCTCGTTCGCGACGCGCACCGCGTCGTCGCCCGACGTCGCCATCGCCCACGCGGGCGGGCGCAGCGTCGTGCGCGCGGAGCAGGCCGGCGAAGCGCTCGCGGTCCTCGGCGAGGTCGACCGCGTCGAACGGCGTGCCGATGATCGTGTAGCCCGCCTCCTCGATCGCGCGTGCGAGCTTCAGCGGCGTCTGCGCCGCCGAACTGGATCACGACGCCCTCGGGCCGCTCGCGGTCGCAGACGGCGAGCACCGACTCGACGTCGAGCGGCTCGAAGTAGAGCCGGTCGGAGGTGTCGTAGTCGGTCGAGACGGTCTCCGGGTTGCAGTTGACCATCACCGCCTCGTAGCCGAGCTCGCGGAACGTCGCGACGGCGTGGACGCAGCAGTAGTCGAACTCGACGCCCTGGCCGATCCGGTTCGGGCCGGAGCCGAGGATGACGACGCGCGGCTTGTGCCCGGTCGGCGCGGCCTCCTCGGCCTCGCCCCAGGTCGAGTAGTAGTAGTTCGACGCGGCCTCGACCTCGCCGGCGCACGAGTCGACGCGGCGGAAGACCGGACGAACGCCGCAGTCGCGCCGCCGCGCGCGGACGGCGTCCTCGGTCGCGCCGGCGGCGGCGGCGATGTCGGCGTCGCCGAGCCCGAGCCGCTTCAGCCGCAGCCAGTCGTCGGCGACAAGCTCCTCGACGGGACGCGCGGCGATCTCGAGCAGCCCGTCCTCGATCCGCGCGAACTCCTCGTGGAAGAACGGATGGACCCCCTCCGGCACGTCGGCGAGCGTCTGCCACGGCGTCGCGGCGCCGCGGTCGAGCTCGCGCGAGCGCATCGCCTTCAGGAACGCCTCGCGTGAACGTGCGGCCGATCCCCATCGTCTCGCCGACCGACTTCATCTGCGTGCCGAGCGTGCGGTCCGCGCCGGGGAACTTCTCGAACGCGAAGCGCGGGAACTTGACGACGACGTAGTCGAGCGTCGGCTCGAAGCTCGCCGGCGTCGTCCCCGTCAGGTCGTTCGGAATCTCGTCGAGCGTGTAGCCGACCGCGAGCTTCGCCGCGACCTTCGCGATCGGATAGCCCGTCGCCTTCGACGCGAGCGCGGACGAGCGCGACACGCGCGGGTTCATCTCGATCACGCGCACGTCGCCGGACTCGCGCGAGCGCGCGAACTGGATGTTCGAGCCGCCGGTGTCGACGCCGACCGCGCGCACGACCGCGGCTGCCGCGTCGCGCAGCTCCTGGTACGCCTCGTCGGGCAGCGTCATCTGCGGCGCGACGGTGACCGAGTCGCCGGTGTGCACGCCCATCGGATCGAGGTTCTCGATCGAGCAGACGATCACGACGTTGTCGACGTGGTCGCGCACGACCTCGAGCTCGAACTCGTCCCAGCCGCGCACCGACTCCTCGACGAGCACCTGCGAGATCGGGCTTTCGCGCAGGCCGATCTCGACCTGGGCGCGGAGCTCCTCGCGCGTCGACGCGAAGCCGCCGCCGTGGCCGCCGAGCGTGAACGCCGGACGGACGACCGCGGGCAGCGCGACCGCGTCGACGTCGTCGAGGTCGGTGACGACGCGCGATGTCGGCACGCTGAGGCCGCAGCTCTCGACGGCGTCCTTGAACAGCTGCCTGTCCTCGGCGCGCTTGATCACGTCGAGGCGCGCGCCGATCAGCTCGATGCCGAGCTCGTCGAGGATGCCGGACTGCGCGAGCTCGCGGGCGAGATTCAGCGCGGTCTGGCCGCCCATCGTCGGGAGCAGCGCGTCGGGCCGCTCGCGCCGGAGGACGTCGGCGACGCCTTCGAGGTCGAGCGGCTCGAGATACGTGCGGTCGGCGAAGCCGGGGTCGGTCATGATCGTCGCCGGGTTCGAGTTGACGACGATCGTGCGGAAGCCGTCCTCGCGCAGCACCTTCAGCGCCTGGCAGCCGGCGTAGTCGAACTCGGCCGCCTGGCCGATCACGATCGGGCCGGAGCCGACGAGGCAGATCGTCTCGATGTCGGTGCGCCTAGGCATTGCGCGACCTCGTCGACCCAGCGCTCGAGCAGCGGCCACGCGTCGTGCGGTCCCGGCCCGGCCTCGGGGTGGAACTGCAGCGAGCGCGCGCGCTCAGCTCGGGAAGTCGAGGCCCTCGACGGTCTCGTCGTAGAGCGAGATGTGCGTCGCCTCGCTCTCGTCCTTCGCGCGCACGGCGAAGCCGTGGTTCTGGCTCGTGACGAGCACGCGGCCGGTCGCGCGCTCGAGCACCGGATGGTTCGCGCCGCGATGGCCGAACGGGAGCTTGAACGTCTCGTGGCCGGTTGCGACGCCGAGCAGCTGGTGGCCGAGGCAGATGCCGAGCACGTTCGTGCGCCCGAGCAGCTCGCGCACGATTCGCCGCCTCGTCCGCGAGCGGCTCCCGGTCGCCGGGGCCGGGCGAGAGCAGCACGCCGTCGTAGCCCGCGAGCTCGTCGGCGTCGACGTCGTGCGGAAACACGGTCACGGCCGCGCCCGCAGCGGCGAGCCGGCGCAGGACGGAGTTCTTGACGCCGTAGTCGACGACCGCGACGCGCGTCGCGCCCTCCTCGGCGAAGACGTGCGGCTCCGTGCGTCGAGACCGCGCGCGCGAGCGCGCGGCCCGCCATCGGCGGCTGTGCGCGCGCCGCGGCGACCGCTTCCTCGACCGACACGTCGCCGGAGACGGCGACCGCGCGCATCGCGCCGCGCTCGCGCAGCTTCGAGCACGAGCGACCGCGTGTCGATGCCGGTGAGCGCGACGACGCCGCGCTCGCGCAGCCAGTCGGTCCACGCGGGACCGCGCGCCTCGCGCATCAGCACCGCCTTCGCGTGCGCGCGTGCCGACTCCGACCGCGCGTCGTCGACGCCGTAGTTCCCGACCATCGGCGCCGTGAAGCAGACGATCTGCTCCGCGAAGCTCGGGTCGGTGACGGCCTCCTGGTAGCCGGCCATGCCGGTGGTGAAGACGGCCTCGCCGCGCGGCGAAGCCCTCCGCGCCGACCGACTCGCCGCGGAAGACCGTGCCGTCCTCGAGTGCCAGCAGCCCGCTCACGCTTCGTACACCACGGCGCCGCCGGCGACCGTCATCGCGACCGCTCCCGTCAGCGTCTCGCCGAGCAGCCACGAGTTTCGCGACCGCGAACGGAAGCCGCTCTCGTCGACTTGCCACTCGCGCGTCGAGGTCGAGCAGAACGAGGTTCGCCTTCGCGCCGACCGCGATGCGCGGCGCGTCGATCCCGAAGATGCGCGCCGGCCCGGTCGACATCCGCTCGATCAGCGTAGCGAGCGTCGCAGCGCGCCGGGCGCGACGAGCCGCGTGTAGAGCACCGCGAACGCGGTCTCGAGCCCGGTGACGCCGAACGGCGCCGCCTCGAACGGCACCTCCTTCTCGTGTCGCGCGTGCGGCGCGTGGTCGGTCGCGATCGCCTCGATCGTCCCGTCGCGCAGCGCGTCGAGCAGCGCGGCGCGGTCCCGCTCCGCGCGGAGTGGCGGATTCATCTTCACGTTCGGGTCGAGCGACCGCACGGCCTCGTCCGTGAGACAGAGATGGTGCGGCGTCACCTCGCCGCTCGCGCGCACGCCCGCCTCGCGCGCGCGCCTGAGCGCAGCGACCGACTCGGCCGCGGAGAGGTGCAGCAGATGAATCGGCTGCTCCTCGTACGCCGCGAGCGAGAGGTCGCGTTCGACCATCACCGACTCGGCGACCGACGGATAGCCGGCGAATCCGAGCTCGGCGGCGACGACGCCCTCGTGCACGTGGCCGCCGTGCGACAGCGTCCGCTCCTCGCAGTGCAGCGCGAGCGGCCGCCCGGTGATCGACGCGTACTGCAGCGCGCGGCGCATCATTCCGGCCGAGACGACCGGGACGCCGTCGTCGGAGAACGCGACGGCGCCCGCGTCGGCGAGCTCGCCCATCTCCGTCAGCTCGCCGCCGTCCTGGCCGCGCGTGATCGCGGCGAAGAAACCGACGTGGACGTCGGCCTCGCGGCGCGCGGTGTCGGCGAGCGAGCCGAGCGTCGCGGCGGAGTCGACGACCGGATCGGTGTTCGGCATCGCGAGAATCGCGCAGTAGCCGCCGGCCGCGGCGGCCGCGGTCCCGCTCGCGATCGTCTCCTCGTCCTCGCGGCCCGGCGTGCGCAGGTGCACGTGCGGGTCGACGAATGCCGGCGCGAGCACGAGCCCGGCCGCGTCGACGACGCGATGGCCGTTGGCGTCGAGGTTCTCGCCGATCGGCCGCGATCGTCCCGCCGTCGATGCGGACGTCGAGCACCGCGTCGATCCCCTCCGCCGGGTCGACGACGCGCGCGCCGCGCACGACGAGTTCCTCGCCGGGGCGTTCCTTGATCCACAGCATCACGCCACCTCCGCCGCGGCGAGCGCGCGAACGCCGACCGGGCCGCCGGTGAGGACGTCGTAGAGAACCGCCATCCGCACGACGAGCCCGGAGCGCACCTGCGTCTCGATGAGCGCGTCGGACGAGTCGGCGACGCGCGGGTCGATCTCGACGCCGCGGTTCATCGGGCCGGGATGCATCACCTTCTGGCCGGGGCGAAGCCGCTCCGGCGTGACACCCCACCGCGCCGTGTACTCGCGGAGGCTCGGCAGGAAGTTCGCGCCGGACTCCATGCGCTCCTGCTGCATGCGCAGGACGTAGACGACGTCGGCGTCGCGGATCACGTCGATGTCCGTCGTCATCTCCGCAGGCAGCCCGCGCGGCAGCAGCGTCGGCGGACCGACGAGCGTGCACCGGATCCCGACGAGATCGAACGCCTGGATCAGCGAGCGGGCGACGCGGCTGTGCATGACGTCGCCGACGATCGCGACGTGCAGTCCGTCGAGCCGGCCGAGGTCCTGCTGGATCGTGTAGAGGTCGAGCAGCGCCTGCGTCGGATGCTGGTTCTTCCCGTCGCCGGCGTTGACGATGTGCGCGTCGGTCACGCGCGCGACGAGCTGCGGCGCGCCGATCTCCGGATGGCGAATCACGATCACGTCGGGGTCGTACGCGCCGAGCGTGAGCGCGGTGTCCTTCAGCGACTCGCCCTTGTCCACCGAGGAGCCGACCGACTTGATGTTCATCGTGTCCGCGGAGAGCCGCTTCGCCGCGAGCTCGAAGCTCGACGACGTCCGCGTCGACGACTCGTAGAAAAGGTTGACCACGAGATGGCCTTTGAGCGTCGGCAGCTTCTTCACCTGTCGGTCGAGCGTCGACTCGAACGTGCGCGCAGTGCCGAGCAGGCGCTCGACGTCGTCGCGCGTGAGGTCGGCGATCGAGATCAGGTGGCGGCGCGGCGGCGGCCCCGGCGGGCGCAGGTCGTCGCTGACGAGACGAATGGCATTCATCGGGATCCCTCCTCCGGGCTGCTCACGAGCAGGATCTGGTCGATCTCGTCGACCTCGACGAGCTGCACCTGGATCCGCTCGTCGCGGCCGGTCGGCAGGTTCTTGCCGACGTAGTCGGGGCGGATCGGCAGCTCGCGGTGGCCGCGGTCGACGAGCACGGCGAGCTGAACGCGCGCAGGCCGGCCGTAGTCGAAGACCGCCTCGATCGCGGCGCGGATCGTGCGGCCCGTGTAGAGGACGTCGTCGACGAGCACGACCGTGCGCCCTTCGAGCGGGAAATCGAGCTGCGTCGCGCGGACGAGCGGCTGCGGCGCGAGCGGTGCCTCGCCGCCGCGGACGCTGACGTCGTCGCGGTAGAAGGTGATGTCGACGGCGCCGAGCGCGGGCGCAACTCCCGCGCGCTCCTCGATCAGGCGCGCGAGCCGGTGCGCGATCGGGACGCCGCGCCTCTGGATCCCGACGAGCGCGACCTCGTCGAGGTCGGGATTCCCCTCGATGATCTCGTGCGCGATCCGCGACAGCGTCCGTGCCAGCGCGCCGGCGTCGAGGACTGTCTTGCCGGACGTCTCGACGATGCTCACGGCAGCGCAGACGTCGACGGAACGGGGACGTGCGTGGTCATACTGCTCCTTTCCGGCCTCACTGGACCGGGTTAAAGGACGGTGTGTCGAGGGGCAGCGTATCCGCTCGCTCGGACAGACGCACACCCTGACAGTTCGTGTAAGGTCGCCCTTACATGTTCGCCCGCTGCCCGACCACCGAGGAGCTCGCGCGGCGTCGCATGCTGCTCCGCCGCTCGGCCTGGACGCTCGTCGCGCTCGCCGCGATCGGCGCGCTCACCTGGAAGGCGATCACCGCCCCGGACGGCGTGGCCGATCCGACCGCGCCGGGCGCGCACCTCAGCCACGGCGCCGTCGTCGTCGACAGCGCGCTCCTCGTCTTCCGCGAGGGCCTCGAGGCCGTCCTCGTGCTCGCTGCGTTCACCGCGAGCTTCGTCGGGACGAACCGCGGCTACCGCAAGCCCGTCGCCGCCGGCGCCGGCGCCGCGCTCGGGCTGTCGGTCGTGACGTGGTTCGCGGCGATCTGGATCATCGGCGCGCTCGGCGGACCGGGGCTCGACGTGCAGGCTGCCACCGGGCTGCTCGCCGTCGCCGTGCTGCTCGTCGTCATGAACTGGTTCTTCCACAAGATCTACTGGACGGGCTGGATCTCGGCGCACAACCGGAAGCGCCGCAGCCTCACGGACGGAAGCGGTGCAGGGCGCGCCGCGCTGCTCGGTCTCGCGATCCTCGGCTTCACCGCCGTCTACCGCGAGGGCTTCGAGGTCGTCCTCTTCCTCCAGAACCTGCGCATCACCGCCGGCTCGGCGACCGTGCTCGAGGGCGTCGCGCTCGGCTTCGGTCTCACGGTGCTCGTCGGCGCGGTGACCTTCGCGGTGCAGCGGCGCCTCCCGTACCGGAAGCTGCTCGTCGCGACCGGCGTGCTGCTCGGCTTCGTGCTGCTCGTGATGGTCGGCGAGAGCGTCCAGGAGATGCAGCTCGCCGGCTGGCTCCCGGCCCACGACATCGGCGTCGCGTTCCCCGGCTGGGTCGGGCTCTGGTTCGCCGCCTTCCCGACCGTCGAGGGCGTTTTGGCGCAGGTGCTCGCCGCGGCCGTCGTGATCGGCTCGTACTTCATGGCGGAGCACGTCCGCGTTCGCCGGCCGCAGCGGGCCCGCGCCGCCGCCGCTGCGTAGCCCGCCGCGCCAGCTACCGTTCCGCCGCGTGGATGCTTCAGTCCTCACGCGCTATGCCGACCTGATCGTCTCCGTCGGCGCGAACGTCCAGCCCGACCAGGTGCTGGCGGTCGAGGCGCTGCCTGAGGCGCAGCCGCTCGTCGCGGAGATCGCGCGGGCCGCGTACGACCGCGGCGCGCGCTTCGTCGACGTTCTGTACGTCGATCCCGCGGTGAAGCGGATCCGCGCCGAGCGCGCACCCGAGGGCTCGCTCGAGTGGGTGCCGCCGTGGCTCGGCCGCCGGATGCTCGACCTCGGCGATCTCGACGCAGCGCGTGTCGTCCTCGTTCCGCTCGTGCCGCCGGGACTCCTCAACGGCGTCGACCCGACGCGCGCCGGCCGCGACCGCCTGCCGACAATCGAGGAGACCTTCCGCGTGATCGACGACCGCTCGGTCGCGTGGACGCTGTCGCCGTTCCCGACCGTCGACTGGGCGCGAACGGTGTACCCCGAGCTCGGCGCCGACGACGCGCTCGAGCGGCTCTGGGCGGACATCATCCATGTCTGCCGGCTCGACGAGCCCGATCCGGCGGCGGCGTGGAGCGAGCGGATCGAGGAGATCTGGCAGGTCGCGAGCCGGCTCGACGCACTCGAGCTCGACGCACTCCACTTCACCGGCCCCGGCACCGACCTCACCGTCGGCCTGCTGCCGAGCTCGCGCTTCGCGAAAGAGGGCGGCGCCTCGCACACCCGGCTCGGCGTGCGCCACGTCCCGAACATCCCGACCGAAGAGGTCTACACGACGCCGGACCCGGAACGGGTCGACGGCTTCGTCGCCGCGACCAAGCCGCTCGACGTCTCCGGCTCGCTCGTCACCGGCCTGCGGATCCGGTTCGAGGGCGGCCGCGCGGTGCAAATCGACGCCGATGCGAACGCAGACACGCTGCGGCAACGCTGCGCCTTCGACGCGGGCGCGTCGAGGCTCGGCGAGGTCGCGCTCGTCGACCGCGACAGCCGCATCGGCCGACTCGGCCGGACGTTCTTCATGACGCTGCTCGACGAGAACGCGGCGTGCCACCTCGCGCTCGGCGACGCGTACTCGAGCCCGATCGCCGATCCCGCCGACATCGCGCGCATCAACGCGAGCGCAGTGCACATCGACTTCATGATCGGCTCGGACGACGTCGACGTGACCGGGATCACGAAGCAAGGCGACACCGTGCCCGTGCTCCGCGGCGGCGCCTGGGCGATCTAGCTCGGCTACGCGGGCGCGATCGCGCCGAAGAGACCGTGCACCGCTTGCTCGGTCGCGCCGCGCCAGACGTGCGGGCCGGACATGAAGTAGAGACGGTCGCGCGGGCCGGCCGCCGATCCGTTCCCGAACGCGAGACCCCAGATCCCGTTGACGACGAGCGGCCGGCCGGAACGATCGGGGAGGGAGCCGTCGTACCGCCAGCCGCTCGACGCTTTGCGATATGCGAGAACGTGACCGTCGCCGAAGTTCGCGACGAGAAGGTCGCCGCCGAAGTTGCGGAACGTGCGCGGGCGCGAGCGCGAGCCCCCACGGCTCCTGCAGCTCCTTCATCGCAGCGACCCGCGCGACCAGCTTCCCGTCGAGCGCGAACTCGTCGACGTACCCGCCGGTCGGCGCGTCGTTGCCGTTGACCGGCGCGCGGTACACGTACGTGACGAAGAGATGGCCGCCGAACGCCTGGATGTTGTCGGGCGCGTACCACGGCGACACCGCAGGATCCTCGAACGCGTGCGCGCCGAGGTGGACGCGCCGCCAGTGCGAGTCGAAGACGTCAACGCGGTCGTTGTGGAAGTCCGTCGCATAGAGGCGGCCGCCCGCGATCGCGACGCCGCGGAAGATCGCAGCCTCGCCGGCGGCGTCGACCGCGACGACCGCTGTCGTCGACCAGCCCGCGGGGACGGTCGGCGTCCACGCGCGGATGCGCCCGTCCTCGCACGCGTAGATGAAGCGCGCGGGGTCGGAGTGGCCGCCGCCGGAGATCCGGAAGCCGGTGCTGCCGTTGAACACGATTCCGGTCGGCCCGCCGGCGACGCGCACCGCGAGCCGCTCCTTCTCGCCGGAGCCGGAGTAGAGCGTGCTCATGTCCGTCGCCTCGTTCGTCGTCCACCACGGACCGGTCGAGCCGGCGACGAGACCCCAGCCGTTGACGATCGACCGGTCGCGGTACTGCGCCGGGACGCCGCCGTCCGAGACGAGCGGCTCGATCGCAAAGCCGCCCATCGCCCCCGCCGCGCCGCCGCCCGCCGCGAGCACCGCCGCCGCAGCGACGACGGCCGCGAGCGCGGTCAGCGATCTGGTCAACGCGACGCGAGCTTCCCGTTGCGGGGCAGCCATGTCGACTCGCGGACGACGAGCCCGGTCGAGAGCTCGAGCCGGAGCGCTTCGATGCGCTGGCCGTCGAGCAGCCGCAGCAGCAGGCTCACGCCCATCCGCCCCATCTCCGCGAGCGGCTGGCGGACCGAGGTGAGCGTCGGGATCACGATCTCGGCCTGCGAGGTGTCGTCGAAGCCGACGACCGAGAGATCCTCGGGCACGATCAGCCCGCGCCGCCGCGCCGCGTGAAGGACGCCGATCGCGAGGTTGTCGTTGAACGCAAAGATCGCGGTCGGCGGCTCCGGAAGCGCGAGCAGCTGCTCCGCCGCCTCGATCCCGCGCGGCGTGCGCCAGTCCGAGTACACGACCAGCTCCGGCTCGAGCAGGATCCCCGCAGCGGCGAGCGCGGCGCGGAATCCGTGCAGGCGCTCCTCCGTCGCATACCAGCCCGGTGTCCCCGCGATCGCTCCGATCCGCCGGTGGCCGAGCTCGAGCAGATGCTCGGTCGCCTGCTTCGCCCCTGCCGCGTGCATCGCCGAGACGCACGGAATGCCGTCGGGCGGCGGTTCGCGCGGGTCGACGACGACGAACGGGTAGCCCTGCTTGCGCAGGCTGAGCAACTCGTCGGCACGCTCCTCCGGGAGGACGAGGATCGCGCCGTCGGTCGAGCCGCCGCGCATCAGGCGCTCGATCAGCGAGACCTCGCGGTCGTGCTCGTGCAGCGTCGGGCACATCACGATCCGCATGTCGGCCTCGTAGAGCGCCTCGGACGCGCCGAAGAGCATCGGGCCGAAGTAGGCGTCGTTCACGAGCGGCAGCGTCAGGCCGATCGAGCCGGTCCGCGCCTTCGCCGGCCGCTGAGGCGGCGCGCCCTGGTGCGCCCGCGCCGCGCGCTTGAAGCCCTGCTCGCGGACGACCTGGAGCACATTCTCGCGCGTACCGGGTGCGACGTCCGGGCGGTCGTTGAGGACGCGCGACACCGTCGCGATCGAGACCCCCGCCAGATCGGCGATGTCCCGGATCGTCGCGCGGCCGCGGAAGCGCGGCTCCGCGCTCAACTCCTGTTCCGCCATGACGTCTCCGTCGAGTTGTTCCGTAACAGGTTCCGCCATTAGTTCCGGGAACATACCCCCGGTTCCTCCCCAAGACAAGCCGAATTACCGGAAACCCGTTGACTTTCTCTCCTAAACCTGTTTACCGTTACCGGGAATTACCGGCAATGCAACCGTGGAGCTGTACGCCCTCGTCGCCCCCCGGGGTGAGAAAGGAAGTGAGATGTCACGTAAGCCCCGCTCGGCTCGTCGGCTCGGCCTCGGCGCCGGAAGCCTCGCAGCCGTCATCGCGGTCGTCGCTCTCGCTGTGACTGCCTCGGCGCCTGCTGCGCCGCGGATCGTCGGGAGCGCCAACGCGCACCAGTGCCTCGTCATGACGGGCTCTGGAGACCCGGCATTCACGAAGAACTTCAACCCGTTCACGGCCACCGGTCTTCCGAGTGGTCAGTTCATCAAGGGTGCGATCTACGAGCCCCTGATGGTGTCGCCGCTCGGCGGCAAGCCCACGATTCCGTGGCTCGCCCAGAGCTGGAAGTGGAGCAACGGCAACAAGACGCTGACGCTGAACCTCGCGAAGGGCGTCAAGTGGTCGGACGGCACGCCGCTGACCTCCGCTGACGTCGTCTACAGCATCGTCGACGGCAAGCAGAGCAGCACGATGGACCTGAGCGGCTTCGCCCGCCCGGGAACCAACTTCCAGTCGGTGAAGGCGAAGGGGCCGAACCAGGTCGTGATCGGCCTCAAGGTCGCCGACTCGCAGTTCATCGTGTCGACGCTCAACGGGCTGATCATCATCCCGAAGCACATCTGGAAGAACGTCAGCGACCCGGCCACGTTCACGAACCCGAAGCCGGTCGGCTCGGGCCCGTTCACAAAGATCACGCGCTTCACGGGCCAGGACTACGTGCTCGCGAAGAACCCGCACTACTGGCAGGCCGGCAAGCCGCTCATCCCCTGCCTCGAGTACACGCAGGCCGCGTCGAATGACGCCGCCCTCGCGCTGATCCAGAGCGGACAGGCCGACTGGACGCACAACTTCGTGCCGAACGTCGAGTCCGCGTACGTCGCCAAGGACCCGAAGCACTACCACGCGTTCTATGCGACGACGGCGTACCCGGTGTCGCTCGTCTTCGACGACACGCAGTACCCGTACAGCATCACGGCGTTCCGCAAGGCGCTCAGCCTCGCGATCGACCGCAACACGGTGTCGAAGCTCGGTGAGTACGGCTACGCGCCGCCCACCGACGCGATCGGCCTCAGCGGGCTCTTCCCCGGTTGGGTCGTCGACAAGTCCGTCAAGGCTCAGGCCAAGGCGATGGCGACGTACAACCCGACGGCGGCGAAGGCGCTCCTCACCGGAGCCGGCTTCACCTACAAGGGCAACAACCTGATCGATCCGAAGGGCAACCCGGTCAAGCTCGAC
Source organism: uncultured Actinomycetes bacterium (assembly GCA_963718385.1). GTDB lineage: Bacteria > Actinomycetota > Thermoleophilia > Gaiellales > Gaiellaceae > Palsa-739. The sequence continues at coordinate 77,601 of CAVQZE010000003.1, read as the reverse complement.
ATCCATGTGATCTCGGGCTGGTCTGACTGGGTCGCGTCGAACCAGATCATCACGAAGAACCTCCAGGCGATCGGCATCGACTCGAACGTCGCGCTCGAGCCCGACTGGAACTCGTGGTGGCCCGAACGCAGCGGCGACGAAGTTCCCGACGCTGCTCTGGCAGAGCGGGTCGTCGGCTTCGCCGTACGGCTACTTCAACGCGAACCTCTCGCAGAACGCGAACATCCCGTCGGGGCAGGACGCCTCGTCCACGGGCAACTGGGAGCACACGTACGACGCAACGGCAACGACGCTGCTGAACACGTGGAAGGTGACGCTCGATCCGAAGAAGCAGCAGGCGATCGCGACTCAGCTGGAGAAGATCTGGCTGAACAACCTCCCGATCGTCCCGCTCTTCATCGGCCCGAGGTGGTCGACGTACAGCACGAAGTACTTCCACTGCTTCGCGTCCCCGAAGAACTTCTTCGGTGACCCGATCTTCACCACGTATCCCGACAACATCCTCTCGTTCACGCGGATCTGCCCGGGCGGCCAGGCAGGCGCGTAGGTAAATAGGTCGAAGTTCGCGGCGGGCTCGTCTCACCACGGGTCCGCCGCGATACTTTCTCCGCCCCCATGCGCTGGTTTCTTCGCCGCTGCGTCTTCTACGCGTTCGCCACGTGGGTGGCGCTGACGCTCACATTCCTGTTGCCGCGGCTGATGCCCGGCGACCCGATCGGCGGCATCCTCCAGCGCCTCTCCCCCGCCCAGATCCAGGCCAACCCCGGCATCATCCAGACGTACGAAGCGCTGCTCGGGGGCGGCAAGGGGACGCTGTGGCACGACTACATGGCGTACCTCGGGCGCATCGCGCACTTCAACTTCGGCATCTCGACCTCGAACTATCCGGCCTCCGTGTCCGAGGTCGTCGGGCGGACGCTGCCCTACTCGATCATCCTCGTCGGCATCTCGTTCTTCCTCGCGTTCGTGCTCGGAACCGGGATCGGGATGATCGCCGCCTGGCGCCGCGGTAAGACGATCGACTCGGTCCTCGTGCCGACGTTCATGGCGCTCGGCGCGTTTCCGGCGTTCTTCACGGCGCTGCTCGCGGTGTACTTCCTCGGATTGAAGCTCGGCTGGTTCCCGATCCAGCACGCGTACGACAACGGCCTCTCACCGAGCTTCAGCTGGCCGTTCATCTCGAGCGCGGTGCGACACGCCGAGCTGCCGGCGCTCGTGATCCTCGCCGCGTTCACCGGCGGCTGGGTGATCAACATGCGGACGGTGATGATCAACACGATCGGCGAGGACTACGTCCAGGTCGGCTTCGCGAAGGGACTGAAGGACCGGCGCGTGATGACGAGCTACGCCGGCCGCAACGCGATCCTGCCGCCGCTCAACGGCTTCGCCGCGCAGTTCGCAACGGCGGTCGGCGGCGTCGTCGTGATCGAGTTCGTCTTCAGCTATCCCGGTGCAGGGTTGACGCTGCAGCAGGCGGTGCTCGGCAACGACTATCCGTTGTCGCAGGCGCTGCTGCTCGTTCTCTCTTTGTGCGTGATCGGAGCGAACTTCCTCATGGACATCCTCAATCTCATCCTCGACCCGCGGGTGCGGACGAGCTGATGTCGAAGCTGCACATCCCCAACTGGCTGAAGCTGCTCTGGCGCAACCCGAAGTCGCGTCTCGGAATCGGGATCCTGCTCTTCATGGTCCTCACATCGCTGATCGCGCCGTACTTTGCCGCGCACGACCCGAACGCATTCAGCCTCGAAGCACGCGAGAGCCCCTCGTGGCATCACCTCTTCGGCACGACCGACCAGGGCAGCGACGTGTTCGCGCAGGTCACCGTCGGCGCGCAGCGCTCGCTGCTGCTCGGCTTCGCGGCCGCAACGCTCGCGACGACCGTTGCGACGGTTGTCGGCGTGCTCGCGGCGTACTCCGGCGGCGTCGTCGACGACGCGCTCAACTCGTTGATCAACATCTTCCTCGTCCTGCCGCCGATCCCGCTCCTCATCGTCGTCTCCGGCTTCCTCAAGAGCCGCGGCATGTGGACGATGGTGCTCGCGCTCGGTCTCGTGCTCTGGGCGTTCGAGGCGCGCGATCCTCCGCAGCCAGGCGCTGACGTTACGCAACCGCGACTTCGTCAACGCCGCGAAGGTCGCAGGCGAGTCGACACGGCGAATCATCTTCGGCGAGCTGATGCCGAACATGATCAGCCGGATCGCCGCTGCGTTCGTGCTCGTCTTCTACATCTCGCTCCTCACCGACGCCGGCCTCGAGTTCCTCGGGCTCGGCAGCCTGCAGAAGCCGAGCTGGGGCGTGACGATGTACTGGGCGCAGACCAACTCCGCGGTGCTCCAGGGCGAGTGGTGGGCCTTCGTCTTCCCCGGCGCTCGCGCTCGCGCTGACCGTGATCGGGCTCGTGCTTCTCCTCGCCGGAATCGACGAGGTGAGCAACCCGCGTCTGCGCACCGAGAAGACGCGCACATCGTTCGTCCGCCGCACGGCTGCGGCGCTGATGGGCGGCCGCGCCGTCCCCCACGCGGAGGCGTCGTGACCGTGACGCTCATCGATACGCCGAGCTCGAGGGGGAGCGCACGCAACTCGGAGACGCTCGTCCAGGTGCGCGACCTCCGCGTCGACTACGGGATCGAGCGTCCCGTCCGCGCGGTCGACGGCGTCGACCTCGACATCCGCGCCGGCGAGATCGTCGGCCTCGCGGGCGAGTCCGGCTGCGGCAAGACGACCGTCGCGAACGCGATTATGCGGATCATGCGGCCGCCGGGTCACATCGTCGGCGGCAGCATCCTCTTTCGCGGCGAGGACATCGCGCGGCTCGACCAGCGAGGAGCTGCGCAAGTTCCGCTGGCGCAACGTCTCGATGGTCTTCCAGAGCGCGATGAACGCGCTCAACCCGGTGCTGCGCGTCGGCGCGCAGTTCGTCGACATGATGCAGGCGCACGAGCGGATCTCGAAGCGCGACGCACTGAAGCGCGCGGGCGACCTGCTCGAGATCGTCGGCATCGATCGCCGCCGCGTCGACTCGTATCCGCATCAGCTTTCCGGCGGGATGCGTCAGCGCGTGATCATCGCGATGGCGCTCGCGCTCGAGCCGGAGCTCGTGATCATGGACGAGCCGACGACGGCGCTCGACGTCGTGATCCAGCGCGAGATCCTGCAGCAGATCCAGGACCTGCAGAAGGAGCGCGGCTTCGCGGTTCTCTTCATCACGCACGACCTCTCGCTGCTGCTGGAGGTCGCCGACCGGATCGCGATCATGTACGCGGGCGAGATCGTCGAGACGTCGCAGCTCGTCCGTGCTGCATACGTCGCCGCGCCATCCGTACACCGTCGGGCTGCTCGAGTCGTTTCCGCCGCTGACCGGGCCGCGCGTGCAGCTCACCGGGATTCACGGCACGCCTCCCGACCTCGCCGAGCCGCAGGTCGGCTGCCGTTTCGCGGCGCGCTGCCCGTACTGCGACCCCAGCGACCATGCGCTCTACACGCGGCAGACCACCGAGCGGCCGGTGCTCCGTGAGATCGAGCCCGGGCACTTCGTCGCGTGCCACCGCGTGGAGGCACGGGCGTGAGCGCGGCCGCGCTCCCGAGGGAGCGCTCCGAGCTCGAGGTTCGCGGCCTGAGCAAGGAGTTCGCCGTCGGCGGCGGTCTCTTCGCGCGCGAGCGCGTGCACGCGGTCGACGACGTCACGTTCACGCTGAAGCCCGGTCGCGTGACGGCGCTCGTGGGCGAGAGCGGCAGCGGCAAGAGCACCGTTGCGAAGCTCTTGCTCCGGCTCTACGACCCGACCTCCGGCAGCGTGCTCATCGACGGCCGCGACATCGCGGGCGAGCACAGCCGCAAGAACATCCTTCACTACCGCACGCGTGTGCAGATGATCTTCCAGGATCCGTTCGACTCTCTGAACCCGGTCAAGACGATCCATCACCACCTCGCACGGCCGCTCGCGATTCACAAGATCGTCCCGCGCAAGCAGATCGACGCGCGCGTCCACGAGCTGCTCGACACCGTCGGGCTCGTACCGCCGGAGAAGTTCGCGGCGAAGTACCCGCACGAGCTGTCCGGCGGACAGCGCCAGCGCGTCTCGATCGCGCGTGCGCTCGCAGTCGAGCCGACGGTGCTGATCGCCGACGAGCCGACGTCGATGCTCGACGTCTCGATCCGAATCGGAATCCTGAATCTGATCGTCGAGCTGAAGGAGCAGCACGGCCTCGCGTTTCTCTACGTGACGCACGACCTCGCGAGTGCGCGCTACGTCGCCGACGATGTCCTCGTCATGTACGCCGGCCAGATCGTCGAGCAGGGACCGATCGACGACATTCTCGCAGAGCCCGCAGCATCCGTACACGCGGCTGCTGCTCTCGGCCGTTCCCGATCCGAGTCTCGTCGCCGAGGCGCGCGTCGAGCTCAGCTCCGGCCAGCAGTCGGCCGCGATCGACCCGACTGCCGGCTGCCGTTTCCTCTCGCGCTGCCCGCTTGCGATCGACGTCTGCTCTCGCGTCACGCCGGAGCTCGTCGAGCAGGGCCGGGGCCGCGCCGCCCGCTGTCACGTCACCGCACCGTCCTAATCACCCGAGAGGAACTCAATGTCCGACCAGCTCAAGCACTCCGTTCCCACCCGACTTTGTCTGGGGCGCCGCGACGGCGTCGTACCAGATCGAGGGCGCAGTCGACGAGGACGGCCGCGGCGAGAGCGTCTGGGACCGTTTCTGCGCGACGCCCGGCAAGGTCAGGAACGGCGACAGCGGCGCAATCGCGTGCGACTTCTACCACCGCTACCGCGACGACATCGGCCTGATGCGGCAGCTCGGCCTCGACGCGTTCCGCTTCTCGATCGCGTGGCCGCGCATCCTGCCGAACGGGCGCGGCGCGGTGAACACCGCCGGGCTCGACTTCTACGACCGGCTCGTCGACGAGCTGCTCGGCCATGGGATCGAGCCGTACGTGACGCTGTTCCACTGGGACACGCCGCAGGTGCTCGAGGACCGCGGCGGCTGGCCCGCGCGCGAGACCGTCGATGCGTTCTGCGAGTACGTCGAGGCCGTCGCTGAGCGGCTCGGCGACCGCGTCAAGCACTGGATCACGCACAACGAGCCGTGGGTCGTCTCGTGGATCGGACACGGCTGGGGCCACCACGCGCCCGGTCGCACGTCCGAGCCCGACGCGCTCGCGGCGGCGCACCACCTGCTGCTCTCGCACGGCCGCGCGGTCGAGATCCTGCGTGCAGCTGCGCCGCAGGCGGAGGTCGGGATCACGCTGAACCTCGACCATCCGTACGCCGCGAGCGGCGATCCGGCCGACGTCGCTGCCGCCCGATGGGTCGACGGCCTGCACAACCGCTGGTTCCTCGACCCGATCTTCAAGGGCGCGTATCCGGAGGACATGCTCGAGGCGTGGGAGGCGATCATGCCGACCGTCCAGGACGGCGACCTCGAGACGATCTCCGCGCCGATCGACTTCCTCGGCGTGAACAACTACTCCTCCCCGCTCGTCGCAGCCGATCCGGACGGCGGCCGCTCGCAGATCGTGCGGCGCGCCGACGTCGAGCGGACCGACATGGGCTGGGAGATCACGCCCGACGGCCTGCACGACCTGCTCGTGCGGCTGAAGCGCGACTACCAGCCGGAGGCGATCTACGTGACCGAGAACGGCGCGGCGTTCTCCGATGTCCGCGGTCACGACGGCTCCGTCGACGATCTCGAGCGGCAGGCGTACCTCAGCGCGTACCTCGACGCCGCGGGACGCGCGGTCGCCGCAGGCGTGCCGTTGCGCGGCTACTTCGTGTGGTCGCTGCTCGACAACTTCGAGTGGGCCTGGGGCTACTGGAAGCGCTTCGGCATCGTCTACATCGACTACAACACGCTCGAGCGCGTGCCGAAGGGAAGCTTCTACTGGTACCGCGACTTCATCGCCGCGCAGCGCGCGAGCGCGTCCGGAGAAGCCGCGGCCTAGACGTCGGCGACGACGACCGCCCACTCGAGGCGGACGAGGACGCGCTCCGGCAGCTCGCGCTCGGCGCGGGCGGTGCCGGCCGCGACCTCGTCCGCGTCGAGGAGGTCGAACGTCGAGATGTGACGGCCGCGGATCCGCTCGAGCGCGGTCGCGCGGTCGATCTCCCGCTCCTGTGAGAGGCGGACGACGCGCGTCGCCGCGAAGCCCGCGGCCTCGAAGCCGCGGCAGAGCTCCGCCGGATCGGGAAACCGGCCGCGGTCGATCCCCTCGAGCGACGGGAAGAGCCGGTTCAGCCAGAATTCATGGAAGTGCGACGGGTCGAACGTCGCGACGACGGCGCGGCCTCCCGGCGCGAGCACGCGCCGCAGCTCCGGCAGTGCGCGCGTCGTGTCGACGAGATGGATCACGAGCCGCAGCACGGCGCGCTCGAACCACGCGTCGCGGAACGGCAGCTCCTCAGCGCGGCCTGCTCGTACGCCGGAGCCTTTTGGAAGGCGTGCACGCGCGATCTCGAGCATCTTGGGCTCCGCGTCGACCGCCCAGACGCGTGCCGCCGTCCGCTCCGCGAGCGCCGCGGCGAGCACGCCGGTGCCGCAGCCGACCTCGAGCACGCGCCGTCCGCGCAGGTCGCCCTCGCGGACGAGCAGGTCGAACAGCTCCCACCAGCTTTCGTCCGGCGGACGGAGCTCGTCATAGCGCGCGGCGCGCGCGCCGAAATCAGGGTTGCGACTCAGCGAGCTCTTCCACACCGGGCCGCGCGCCGCTCTTCACGAGCTGCGGCGTGCCGCGCTCCGGGAACGGCACGTCGACGACGTCGAAGTCGCGCGGCACGACCGTCTCCGCGAAGATCTCGCGCGCCTCGCGGGCGAGCTCCGAGCCGAAGTAGCGCGTCGAGACATGCGTGAGCGCGAGCAGCTTCACGTCGGCGAGCCGCGCGACCTCGGCCGCTTCCGTCGCGGTCGCGTGCATCGTCTCTCGCGCGCGCTCCTTCTCCTCGGCCGAGAACGTCGCCTCGTGCACGAGCACGTCGGCGAGGTGCGCCGCCTGGACGACGGACGGCGCAGGCGCGGTGTCGCCGCTGATGACGACCTTCCGGCCCGGCCGGGCCTCGCCGAGCACGTCGTCCGGAGTGACGACGCGCCCGTCGGCGAGCGTGACGGTCTCGCCGCGCTGGAGCTGCCCGCGTGCCGGCCCGGACGGGACGCCGAGCGCGTCCGCAGTGTCGACGTCGAACCGGCCCGGGCGCTCGTCCTCGACGAGGGACCAGCCGATCGCTGAGACGCCGTGGTCGACGGGGAACGTCACAAGCCGGTAGTCGCCGCGCTCCAGCACGTCGCCGGGCTCGAGCTCGACGATCGTCAGCGGGTACGGCAGCCGGCCGAGGAACGGCCGCAGCCGGGCGAAGAGCTCCTTCGTCCCATGCGGCCCGTTGACGGTCAGCCCCGGCTCCTCGCGGCCGCGGAGCGCAAACGTCTTCAGCATCCCGGGCAGGCCGAGAAAGTGGTCGGCGTGGAGGTGCGTCAGGAAGATCTCCTCGAGGTCGGGGAGCCCGACCGACGACCGCTGGAGCTGCCGCTGGGTGCCCTCGGCGCAGTCGAACAGCAGCCGCTCGCCGCCCCGGCGGATCAGAAGGGCGGCCGGAGCGCGCTGGGCGCTCGGCATCGAGGCCGAGGTGCCGAGGAAGACGAGGTCGAGATCCATCCGGGGCAGTCTAGGGGCCGCTAAAGCCGCCGATCCCGACGGGATCCCTCGCGATGTGATCCCAGTCGAGGCGTCGTCGTAGACTCGGAGGCCGTGACAGAGAAGCTCCAGGGCGGACGGCTTGCCGCGCGCGCCGTTGCGGCGCACGGCGTCGATGCCATCTTCACGCTTTCCGGCGGCCACGTGATGCCGGTGTACGAGGGCTGTCGCCACGAGGGCGTGCGCGTCGTCGACGTGCGGCACGAGCAGGCCGCGGCGCACGCGGCCGAGGCGTGGGGCCGGATGCGGCGCGCGTGCGGCGTCGCGGTCGTCACTGCGGGTCCCGGGGTGACCGGCACGCTGACCGCAGTCGCGAACTGCTTTGCCGCGCAGACGCCGCTCGTCGTGATCGGCGGCGCCCGTCCGCTCGTCCAGGCCGGGCAGGGCGCGCTGCAGGAGCTCGACCAGCTCTCGCTCTTCAAGCCGATTACGAAGTGGGCGGAGATCTGCGGCGACGCCGAGCGGATTCCGGACTTCATCGCGACAGCGTTCCGTCACGCACTCGCACCGCCGCGCGGTCCCGTCTACCTCGAGCTGCCGATGGACGTGTTGTTCGCCGACGCGGACGATCCCGGCGAGCTTCGGCCCGCGCGTACCGACGCCCGCGCGTTCGGCGACCCGGACGAGATCGCGCGCGCAGCGGATCTCCTGTCGCGCGCCGAGCGGCCCGCGCTGATCGCCGGCAGCGCCGTGTGGTGGGACGGCGCGTGGGAGCAGCTGCGGGAGCTCGTCGACGCGGGACGCCTGCCCGTGTTCCTTCAGGGCTCGGCGCGCGGCGCCCTGCCGCCGGAGGACGAGCTCGTGTTCGCGCACGCGCGCAGCCTCGCGCTCGCGGAGGCCGACGTGATCTGCGTCGCCGGGACCGGTCTCGACTTCCGTCTCCGCTTCGGACGGTTCCCGCGCGAGACGAGGCTGATCCAGATCCACGCCGACGCGTCGGAGCTCGGCCGGAACCGTGCGCCCGATGTCGGCATCGTGGGCGATTGCGCCGCTGTGCTCGGCGCGCTCGCCGACTCGGTCCGCCCCGCCTCCGACCGCACCGAGTGGCTTGCACGGCTGCGCGAGGCAGAGCAGGCGTGGTGGGACGAGCACCGCGCGGAGATCAACTCCGACCGCGGGCCGCTGCATCACTACCGCCTCGGCGCGGAGCTCGACGCCGTACTCGATCCGGACACCGTCGTGATCGGCGACGGCGGCGATGTCGTCGCTGCGGTCTCGCGCGTGCTGCGCGTCCACAAACCCGGCCGCTGGCTCGACCCCGGCCCGTTCGGCTGCCTCGGCGTCGGTCCGCCCTACGCTCTCGGCGTCAAGACCGCCGAGCCGGATGCGCAGGTCGTCGTCGTCGCGGGCGACGGCGCGTTCGGCCTCAACGGCTTCGAGTTCGAGACGCTGACGCGGCTCGACCTGCCGGCGGTGTTCGTGATCGGGAACGACGCCGCGTGGGGCGAGATCCGGATCCCGCAGATCGGGATCTACGGCGCCGAGGGCGAGATCGCGACGCGGCTGGCGCCGTCACGCTACGACAAGCTCACCGAGGCGTTCGGCGGCCACGGCGAGCACGTCGAGCGGCCCGAGCAGCTCCGCCCCGCGCTGGAGCGTGCGCTCGCGGCGGGCGAGCCCGCGATCGTGAACGTGATGCTCGACCCGGACGCGATGGCCGGGCACGCGTACCGCGGCATGTGACTTACGAGGGCAGGACGAGCTTCTGGCCCGGGCGGAGCGTCTCCGAGTGGAGCCCGTTTCGCTGCTCGAGCTTCCAGACACCTTCGCGCGGGTCGCCGGCGTAGTTGTGGACGGCGATCGCCCAGAGCGTGTCGGTGGGCTTCACGACGTAGACCCGTTCCGGCCCGGCGCCGTGCGTCGTCCTGGCCGCCATCCCGACGACGAGCGCCACGGCCACCAGCAAGATGAGGAGCTTCGCGAACATGTGTTCGTGATACTAGTACCGAACACCCGTTCGTGTCAAGGGCGACTTCTACTCGACTTCCAGCAGCTCCGGCCGGATCTTCCCGGCCTTGATCTCCAGCAGGAGCATCGTGTGGCTGGGGGCTTTCCGCCGTTCGGTCGGGGAGCCGGGATTGAGGATCCAGACGCCGCCTTCCCGCGTCACCTCCGGGAGGTGCGTGTGCCCGTAGACCACAGCGTCGCAGCCGGGGAAGCGCTTCACGAGCCGCTCCTCCCTCCCCGCGCGCGGGCCGGGGACGTGGGCCATCCCGATTCGCGCGCCGCCCGCCTCGACGACGAGCTCCTTCGGGAGCAGCTCCCGCACGGCCGGCTCGTCCGCGTTGCCGAAGACGGCATGAACGGGCGGGCCGAGCGCCTGCAGCGCTTCGAGCACGCCGAGTGCCGACAGGTCGCCGCCGTGGAGGATCAGGTCGGCTGCGCGGAGCCGCTCGAGGCACGAATCGGGGATCCGTCTCGTCCCTCGCGGCAGGTGCGTGTCGGAGATCGCCGCGACGAGCACGGCGCCGAGACTAGTGCTTCTTCACCGCGGGCGACCAGGCGACCATCCGCCCGGTGCACGCGGCGCGGCCGGCTGCGAAGAGCGGCGCGTCCTGCGTATAGGCGAGCTTCGGCGTCGAGACGCCCTCGCCGCCGGCGGTCATCAGCCCGCTCTGCCAGCCGCCGCCGATGAAGTTCCCGTTCTCGTCCTTGCCGTTGCGGTACTTCTCGTCGACGAGCAGGAACAGCTCGACGTCGGTGACGGTCGGATCGCAGGCGAAGTACTTCGTCACCATCACCTTGATGTCGTTCGCCTGCGTCTGCTCGCTCACGACCTTGACGTTCTCCGGGTTCACGTACTGCGTCATCCGCGTCGTGTTCGTCTGCCAGCCGACCTCGTCGATTCGGAACGTCAGCCCGTTCAGCGTCGTGGGCTGGCCGGTGCCGTTGAACGCGTCCCACACCGCCTGCTTCACGCGTGCCAGGTCGGGGATGCCGAAGCGGTCCGGATTCGGATAGCCGATGTTCGGCGGGCTCGTCGGCGCGCTCGGGTTCGGGTACGGATGGACGGAGAGCTGATCCATGATCGGCGTCGTCCGGCCCGACTTGCGATACGCCTTGCCGACGTCGCGAAGGAAGATCAGCGGCTCGGTCGACTGGTTCGTCGACGCGCGCGGCGAGAGGCCCATGCCGATCACGCGCGCGAGCGGGTCGGCGGCGTGGATCGCGTCGTAGCACTTCGCCATCAGCGCCTCGTACGCCGGCGCCGCGACATCCTGTCCGTGCGAGCCCTTCTGCGGTGTCCAGTACAGGCGCGTGTTCGGCTCGTTCCAGACGGTGAAGTCGTGGATCCCCCACTGCGACGCCGTCGTCGCGACGGTTGCCGCCCACGAGCAGAAGCCGTTCGGATCGTGGAGCGAGCCCTTCGTCGAGTAGAGGACGAGAACGACGTGGATGCCCGCGGCCTCCGCGAGCGGCGCCGCCCGCTCGAGGAACGGCAGCTCGGTGATCACCGTCGGGTTCGCCGGATCCCAGGCGAGCGTCCAGCGGTTCTCGGTCAGGCTCGCGCCGGCGAGCTGCGTGTAGAACCACGCGCCGCCGTCGTCGGCGTACTTCGACGCGTCGTCGGCGACGCCCCAGTTGATCGGCGGGACGGCTGCGTGCGTGGACGCGCGCGCGCCGACCGCGCCCGTGAGCGCGAGGGCACAGCCCGCAAGGACCAGACCGAATCTCAGCAGCCGCATGTGCCCTCCATCCGCGGACGGAAGGGTAGCGGCGGCGAGAGCCGGTCGTCCGGGCTAGCGCGCCAGGTTGAGTACGACTGTGGTGGTCCGTGCAGGATTGGTCTCCGCTTTCAGCACGATCACCGCAGTACCTTTGCCGAACCCGGCCGGGACCTTCGGCGCCGCAACCGTGCGCGGCGCGGAGCCCGTGACCGTCTTCGACACCTTTTTCCCGAGCTTGAACGTGATGGAGTACGTGAAGCCTTCGCCGGCCTGCAGCGTGACGTACACGCCGCCGCCGCTGACCGTCTTCACCGCGAGCGGCACGACTCCTTGATACGGGAACGTCTTGTAGAGCGGCGCGACCGCCGAGTTCGAGTAGAGGAACTGGCCGATCGTCTGCCAGACGCCGCCCTTGCACTGGCCGCCGTCCGCGGCGATCGCGTGCTGCACCGACGTCGCCGGATCCGTCGCCGACGGCCGCTCGCTCGAGTCGACGCGAAGCACGCCGCTCTGGAAGCCGGTGCGGTCGGACTCGTCGATCTCGTGGAAGATGTGGAACGCCGTCAGCGTCGGCTCGCAGTTCGCGAGATGCACGAGCTTCTCGTAGTCCTGCGCCTGCTTCGCCTCGCTGATGACGGGGACGTTCTCGTTGTTGACGTAGCCGGGACGGTTGGTCGTGTCGACCTGCCAGCCCGTCTCGTCGATGAACATCTTCGAGACACGGCCGAACAGCGTCGTGCCCTTCGTGTCGTTCGGGTAGCCGTCGAGCACCGGCTGCCCGGTGCCGTGGAACGCGTCCCACAGCGCGAGCTTCACGCGTGCGGCGTTGACGCAGCCGGTGTTCGGCCACGCGTACCCCGTCTCGACCTCGTCGGTGTTGATGTTCGGGTAGCAGTGCCACGACCACTCGTCGAAGAGCGGCCCGGTGCGGCCGCTCGTCCGGTACGCGGCGCCGAGTGCGGCGATCCAGCGAACCGGTGAGATCGAGGAGTTGTCGGACGCGCCCGGGTTGTCGTTGCCGCGCGGCGAAAGGCCGACGCCGATCACGTCGAGTGTCTTGTCGAACGCCTTGAGCTTGTCGTAGCAGCTGGCGAGCACGACCTCCATCGCCGCCGGCGACGCGGGAGTGCTGCCGCTCCAGATCGGCTGCCAGAAGCGCGGCTGGTTCGGCTCGTTGCCGATGATCACCTTGCGCACGTACGGGTAGCGCTGCATGACCTTCACCGCGTACGCGCAGAACGTGTCGGCGGCGGCCGGGTTCGTCGGCGCCATCGTCGGCTTCTGCGGATAGATCGCGAACACGACCTGGATGTGGTGCGCCTGCGCGACCGGGATCATCCGGTCGAGGAACGCCTGATCCTGGATCGTCGTCGGCTGGTCGGCGTTGTAGAAGACCGCGACGCGGTTCGTCGTCGTCCCGAGCTTGTTCATCTCGTTGAAGAGGGCCATGCCGCCGTCGGCGGAGTACTTCGTCTGGTCCTCGGCGAATCCGATCTGCGGATTCGCGGCTGTGGCCACGCCGGTGACGGTGAGCGCAAGGGCGCCGATCACGACCGCAAGAATCCTCTTCACCGCAAACCATCCCTTTCGCTCGGAGCACGACGGCGCGGGCGACGGCCCGCGGCGCTGTATTCGGGTTAGACGTTCCCTATCCCTTTTCGGCAGCGAGGACGGCTTCCGTGAGCCTTCCTGCGCCGAAACGGACCGGATCGTCCGCGGGGAGCCCGGTTTCGGCCTCGGCCGCAGCGACCGCGGCGCGGGCCTCGTCCTCGCTCATGGAGCGGGTGTTCAGCGCCACGGCGACGACCTTGGCCGGTCGCGCCGGGAGCGCCATCCGTTCGTGGAGCTCGACCAGCTCCCTCAACGGAGGGATGGGATGCGGGCCGCCGCCGGCGCCCTCGATCTCGGTGCGTCCCGCCTCGTGGCAGAGGACGAGGAGGTGCGGCGCGCTGCCGTGGTAGAGGCCGAGCGTGACGCCGGAGTAGATCGGGTGCAGGAGCGCGCCCTGGCCCTCGACCCAGAGCAGCTCTCCCCCGCGCTGCGCGCCCTCGACGACGAGCTGTTCCGCCGCGCCGGCGATGAAGTCGGCGACGACCGCGTCGACGGAGATTCCCCAGCCGGCGATCGCGATTCCGGTCTGGCCCGGTCGGGACGAAGACGGACTTGACGCCGCGACGGCGCGCCTCGAGGTCGAGCTCGAGGCAGACCGTCATCTTTCCGATCGCGCAGTCGGAGCCGACGGTGAGGACGATCGTCGCGGGCACGTCGAGGTTCGCGCCGGTCGCGGTCGAGAGATCGTGCGGCGGGCGGCGCAGGTCGCGGAGCTCGACGCCGTGCCGCGCCGCAAGCTCACGCAGCTCCGGCATCTCGGAGAGGAACATGTGCAGTCCGTTCTCGACGTCGAGCCCGTGCACGATGCAGCTGCGGAGGATGGCGATCCATTCCGGCGGGAAGCGCCCGCCCTGCGTCGCGACTCCGACGAGCGCGGTGTCCGGCTCGTACGCGAGCGCGTCCTCGACCGCGCCGACGATCGGCACGCCGTCCTCCGTCTCGCCGGCGCGCGTCGCGTCGAGAATCGCGACGACGTCGTCGCGCCGGTAGCGGAGCACGCCGCGCATCGTCTTCCCGTAGTGCGCGTCGCCGGAGAAGCCTTCGGCGAGGATCAGGTAGCGCGTCACGCCGGTGTGACGCCGAGCCCGGGCTGATCCGACGGCAGCTGCACGCCGTCCACGAACGCGACGCCCGGCCACGGGTCGTGCGCGATCAGGATGTTGCCGTCGAGGTCGATGTGGTCGAAGAGGCTTGCGATGTGCGCGCCGGCAGCGATGCCGAGTCCGGACTCGACCATGCAGCCGAGCATGCAGCCGAGGCCGAGCGCGCGCGCAGCGTGCACCATCCGGACCGCCTCGCGGATGCCGCCGGACTTCGCGAGCTTCACGTTGATCCCGTGCGCGCGCTCCGCGCACGCGGCGACGTCCGCGAGCGTGTGGCAGTCCTCGTCGACGTAGATCGGAAGCGGCGAGCGGCGCTTCAGCTCCGGCCCGTCCGCGTCGCCGGCGGGGAGCGGCTGCTCGCAGTAGTCGACGCCGAGCTCCACGAGCTGCGGCAGCGCGTCGAGCGCCTCGTCGAGGCTCCACGCTTCGTTGACGTCGACCTGCAGCGGCACGCCGGCGACGGCGTGCACCGCGCGCACGCGTTCGACGTCGAGGCCGTCGCGCGCGCCGAGCTTCAGCTTCAGCCGCTTGAAGCGGCCCGCGACCTTCTCGGTGCGGCGCGCCATGTCGTCGGGATCGCCGAGCCAGATCGTCCACGTCGTCGGCGGGCCGGCGCGGCGGAGACCGAGCAGCCGCCACACGGGCTGACCCGTCGAGCTTTCCCTGGAGGTCGTGGAGCGCGGCGTCGATCGCGGCGCGCGCGGCGAACTGCTCCGCCGGCAGGCGCTCCATGATCTCCTCGAGCGCGAACGGGTCGTTACCAAGCCCGCCCGCGTGCTCCTGCGCGTAGGCGAGCGCCGACTCCGCGGACTCGTCGTAGTGCTCGATCGGCGCCGCTTCGCCGTAGCCGTGTACGCCGTCGTGCGTGAGCCGGACCTCGACGACGTCCTCGGTGTCGCGCGCACCGCGCGAGATGACGAACGTCTCCGCGAGCTCGAGGGTGACGATGCGTGCGCCGGCGTCCACGGGCCGGAGGCTAACAGCGGTGCAGCAGCGTCCACTTCACGGACGGGAAGTGCTGCGCGCACCAGCCCGGCGCGGTCGCGTGGATGCCGGCGCCGAGGACGACCCAGTCGAGGCCGGTCGCAGACGCGAGCGGGTTCGCCGGCGGCAGCCACACGAGCGTCCGCCCGAGCCGCGGCCCCCAGAGCGGGTACTCCCAGTCGAGCGGCGCGAGGTCGACGCCGAGCCGCGCGTGCGCGGGCACGCGCGCCTGGATCGCCTCGAGCGCCGGGCGCATCTCGGGGAAGCGGATCGACTGCACCTCGGCGCGGCTGCGGTTCCACACCGGCGTGTCGCCCGCGACACCGCTCGGCTTCGACGGGTCGTAGGCAAGCGCCAGCGCGAGCGCCGCGACGCCGACGACCGCGACTGCGGCCGTAAGCGCCCGCCACCGGAGCACCGCCGGCGCGAGCGGGAGCGTCAGCGCCGCGGGCGTGATCAGGAAGCGGTCGACGTAGAGGTTCCAGCGCGTTCCGAGCGCGAGCGCAACGACGTACAGCGGAAGCGCGAGCGCGAACGCGCCGTGGACGCGATCGGTTCGCCGCAGCGCCCACGCGACGAGAAACCCGAACGAGAGCGGCACGAGCAATAGGAAGCCGAGCGGCCCGAACGCCGACGAGTCCTCGCTCGCGTCGGCGTTCACCGCGAACACGAACGGGAACGTCCCGCGGGTCGTCGACTCCGGCGGATTCGCCGGAATGCCGAGCCCGTCGAAGACACGTTTCGCGATCCCCGAGACGTGACTCGTGATCGACGCCGGCGGATGGAACCCGGAGAGATCCACGAGCCGGTAGCCCGTGCGCGCGATGCTCGACACCGTCCCCGACGCGGTGACATGCGGCGGCAGCGAGCTGACCTGCTCCGCCTTCCCCTGGATCCGGCCGGTCTCGACGAGGTTCTGGACGTAGGCGTAGCTGCCGAAGAGAACGACGCCCGCGACCGCCGCGACGGCGACCCCCGCGAGGCGTCGGCGCGGCACCGCGAGCAGCCCGATTGCGACGAGCACCGGAAGCGCGTAGACGAACGTGAGCTTCGTTCCGACGGCGAGACCGATCGCGACCCCCGCGAGCGCGATCTCCGCGCGCGTCCGCCCGAGCGCGAACGCGACGGCCGCGACGACGAACGATGCGACGACGAGATCGTTCTGCGTCGTCACCGACTCGAGCGCGACGATCGTCAGCGTCGGCAGGAGCAGCGCGGCGAACGCGGCGAGCCGGCGCGCGTAGCCGATGCGGCACGCGATCACGTACACGGAGACCGTCGCGGCGAGCCCCGCGAGCAGCTGCGGCAGCGCCGCGAGCAGGTCGCGCCCGAGGAACACGAACGTCCAGAGCACGAGCAGCTCCGCGTTCTGCGGATACGCGTTCTCGATCCCGTTGCTCGTCGGGAAGTACGAGAGGTCGCGGTGCGCGTGCCACGCCGCGACGCGCGCGAGGTGGTAGTGCATCGAGTCCCAGTTGTTCGGCGGCGTCGCGACGATCAGGAACAGCTCGTAGCCGACGGCGAGCAGCACGGCGACGGCGAGCGCGACGACGAACGGGTCGAGCCGGATCCCGCGGAGCGAAAGCGACGGCGGCCACGGCTTCCCGAGCCGCCACCAAACCCCGGCCGCGACAACGAGCGCCGCTGCCGCCACGAGCGAGTACCCGAGCGGCCGGATCGCGTGCAGCAGCGAGAGCAGCTCCGCCGTCGCGACGACCTCGGCGCACACGATCACCCACCAGGCCGCGACGAACACGGCGACCGATTCGAGCCGCAGGCACGCGGCGACGAGCACGCCCGTCAGAGCGACCGCCGCGCCTGCGATCAGGAAGCCGACCACGGACGGCTAGACTACGGATCCCGAAGCGCCCGTAGCTCAGGGGATAGAGCGCGCGCCTCCGGAGCGCGAGGTCGCAGGTTCGAATCCTGCCGGGCGCACTCGCTTTGCGACCCGGCGAAGCCGGGTCGCTCGCTTAATGGGGGAAACCATGTTTCCCCCATTTGCCCCCTTCTTGTTCTGCCGACGAGCCGCAGTGTGCCGCGCCCGCGCATGTCGGTCGCGGCGGCGACTTCGCAGAGACATGTCCCCGTGGGGTCTGACCCCGGGCTAGAGCAGCAGCCCCATCTCGATCAAGTCCCATCGCTCACCGTTCGCGCGTCGGATGTGTTGGATGCGCCGCCCCTCTTCCACGAACCCGTACTTCCGGTAGAGCGCGATGGCAGCGACGTTGTGCGGGAATACGCCCAACGACAGCTTGTGGAATCCCCGCGTCTTGGCCCATTCGATTGCGGCGGCCGCCAACGCCGTTCCGACGCCTCGTCCACGCCAGCCGACGTCGACCATCATCCCGATCTCACCGACGCCGAAACCGGCGTTGTCGACGAAGATGAGTCCGACGACCTCGGCCTCCGCCGACGCAACCAACGTGCGATCCAAATCCCAGTTCGCAGCACGGCGTTCGACATCGACCGGCGGCTCGGCTGCGATTCCGTCGCGCTCCTCCGCGACGGCTGCGAAAAGCAACGCGAGCGGACGCCGGTCACCCTCCACCGCAAGCCGGACATCAAAGTCGTCTGGCCGGCCCATGTTCGGATTGTGTCGGAGGACTGATTTTGCTGCCGATATGCGGGAATCGTGGCTACGATGGCGAACATGACGGCGCTCCCGACTGCAGACCCTCTGAGTACCGATGCCGAGCCTCCCTCGCATCAGGCCCCGTCGCGGGGCAGCTCCCGGTCAGCCGGAAGTCGTCGCACGGCCGCGCGTCGGTGAGCTTCAGCAAGACGGCCTGAGCTGGATCCACCTCGAGTCGCCGACGCAGTCCGAGGCGGTTGCGCTCGCATCGCGTTTCGGTTGGCATCCGCTCGACATCGAGGACGTCATGTCGCGCCGCCAGCGGCCGAAGGTCGACGTCTACACCGAGGAAGGCGAGTCGTATCTCTTCGCCGTCCTCCACTTCCCCGTCTACGACAAGAACATCGGCCGCCTCAACGCCGGCGAGCTCGACGCGTTCCTCGGGCCTGACTATCTCGTCACGCTGCCGACCGTCGAGCTGCGCCCCGTTACGCGCCTTTTCCAGCGCTGCCTCGAGAACGAGGAGTTCCGCAGTGACCTCTTCCGGCGCGGCTCGGGCCGGCTGCTGTACGAGGTGCTCGACGACCTCTACGACTACTGCTTCCCGATCCTGGACAAGATCGGCTTCAAGCTCGAGCAGATCGACGAGGAGCTGGACGAGGGGAACTCGAAGGAGCTCGTCCGCGACATCCACAAGGTGAAGCAGGAGATCATCTCGTACCGCAAGATCATCAAGCCGCAGCGGCCGACGCTGCGCCAGCTCGAGCGCGGCGTCGAGCGGTTCCTGCCGGAGGACCTCGAGCTCTACTTCGACGACATCGTCGACTCGAGCGAGCGGATCTGGGACCTCCTCGACAACTACAAGGAGGTCGTCGAGGCGCTCGAGAGCACGAACGAGTCCGTGATCTCGCACCAGCAGAACGACATCCTCTTCGTGCTCACGATCTTCAGCGTTGTGATGCTGCCGTTGACGTTCCTGACCGGCCTGTTCGGGATGAACGTCCACTTCCCCGGCTTCGACGGCTCGCTCGCGTTCTGGGTGATTCTCGGCTTCTTCGTCGTCACGATCGTCGGGATGCTCGGGTTCTTCCGCTGGCGTCGCTGGCTGTAGGCTCGCGACAGTGGAGCAGTTGTGGGCGCCCTGGCGGCTCGAGTACGTGCAGAGCGCGGACGAGCAGGAAGGCTGCGTCTTCTGCGCCGCGGCGGCGAGCGACGACGACGAGGCGCATCTCGTCGTCCACCGCGGTGAGCGCGCGTTCGTCCTGCTGAACAAGTTCCCGTACGCCTCCGGGCATCTGCTCGTCGCGCCGTACCGGCACGGAGCCGGCTTCGCGGAGCTCGACGAGGCGGAGGCGCTCGAGATCCACCGGCTCGCAAGCGACGGCATTGCCACGCTGACCGCGCTCTACTCGCCGGACGGATTCAACGTCGGCTGGAACGTCGGCCGCGTCGCCGGCGCGGGGATCGTCGATCACGGCCACGAGCACGTCGTACCTCGCTGGAGCGGCGACACGAGCTTCATGCCGGTGCTCGCCGACGTGCGCGTGATCCCGGAGCACCTCGCCGAATCGCGCCGCCGCATCGCCGCCGCCTGGCCCGGTACGGCGACCACCCCGGCCTAGGGGGTGCATACTCCGCTGTCGGGACTCCCCGCAGCCGAGAGGATCGAATCGTGACCGAAGCAGCCGCCCCACCGCCCGCCGCCTCCCCGCATCATCTGACCCGCGGCCGGAAGATCGCGGTGTGGTCGCTGATCGGGCTCGCGACGCTGATCGGGCTGATCTCGATCCTCACGATCTGGGTCAACCGGCAGATGCTCGACAACGACTCGTTCAAGAAGGCGAGCGCACAGCTCGTCCGCGACCCGGAGATCCGCGGCGCGCTGTCGGTCTACCTCGTGAACCAGCTCTACAACAACGTGGACGTGTCGGGCCAGCTCGAGAAGCAGCTCCCGAGCAACTTGAAGCCGCTCGCGGGCCCGGTCGCGGCCGGCCTGCGGCAGCCCGCAACCGAAGCGGTCGCCTTCCTGCTCAGCCAGGGCCGCGTGCAGCAGATCTGGATCAACTCGACCGCCCTGGCGCACCAGCAGCTCGTCAACGTTCTGGAGAACAAGACCGGCGCCGGGATCGACACCGGGAACGGGGTCGTCACCGTCGACCTGAGCGAGCTCGTGAAGGAGCTCGGCACGCAGCTCGGCCTCCCGGCTTCCGCGCTCGACCGGCTCCCGGCGAGCACGGGCCGGATCGAGGTCATGCGCTCCGACCAGCTCGGCGCGGCGCAGACCGGCGTCCAGATCATCCGGGTCGCGAGCGTCTTCATCCTGATCCTCGTCCTCGCCCTCTACGCGCTCGCGATCTACCTCGCGCGCGGCAGGCGGCGCGAGACGCTGCGGAGCATCGGCTGGGCGTTCGTGTTCGTCGGCCTCGTCGTGCTCGTGATCCGCACGGTCGGCGGCAACTACGCGGTCAACGCGCTGACGCAGCCGGTGTACCGCAAGCCGGCGAACCACGTCTGGCTGATCGAGACGTCGATCCTCGGCGAGCTCGGCCGCGCGGTGATCATCTACGGCATCGTCGGCGTGCTCGGCGCGGTGCTCGCCGGGCCGACGCACGCGGCAATCGCCGTCCGTCGCTGGATGGCGCCGATGCTGCGCGAGCGGCCGGGCCTGAGCTGGGGGATTCTCGGCTTCGTGTACCTGCTCATCATCCTCTGGGGCCCGACGCACGCGCTGCGGACGCTCTGGGGAATCCTGTTCCTCGGCGCGCTGATCGCCTTCGGCTTCGAGCTGATCCGCCGGCAGACGATCCGCGAGTTCCCGGACGCCACGTTCGCGCACGCCGCCGCGTCGGCCAAGGCGCTCGGCGCGAAGGCCGCCGCGATGCGGCCCAAGGGCGGCTCCCACGGCGGCTCGCCGGCCGAGGAGATCGCGCGGCTCAACGAGTTGCACAAGTCCGGCGCGCTGACGGACGACGAGTTCGCGCAGGCGAAGGCGCGCGCTCTCACATAAACGGATAAGGGCGAACCCGCTGCATCGGTTCGCCCTTCCCTCAGGTGCTCGATCCGTGTCGCCGCAGACGTGGAGAGCACCGGTGACTGTCCTCCGCGAGCCCCCGCCGCATCGGGGCCCGCGGTAGTTCAATCATCGCGCCAGGAGTCAACTTCACTCATCGCTGAACCGGTGGTTCACTCGATCGGTTCACTCGGTTGAGGCTCTGGCAAACGCGCGGAATCCGCCGACGATGTTCGTACGCTAGGGGGAGAACGGTGGGCCGCAGCCCGTTCAACTCTTGGTTTGGAAGAGCCGGAAGGTGTGGGAGCCGCAGCCTCACCCCCCGGCTCTTCCTTTTGGTCCAGCGGCTCCTGCTAGTCCATCTCCCAGAACTCGCGCACCTCGATCGTCCCGAACTTCGCGACGGGATGCTTGGAGGCGATCTCGACCGCCTCGTCGAGGTTGGCGCAGTCGAGGATGTCGTAGCCGGCGATCAGCTCCTTCGTCTCGGCGAACGGCCCGTCCATCGTCAGCAGCTCGCCGCGCCGCACCTTCACCGTCTTCGCCTCGCCCGGCGGCCGCAGGCGGTTCCCGTCGAGCCGGCGTCCGCCCGTTTCTTCGAGCCACCGTTCGATGTCGAGGTCGTCCTCGGTGAGATCGCTGAGGTCGGCGTCAGGGGCCGCGCAGACCAGCATCAGGTACTTCATTGCTCCTCCTTCGAGGTCGGTTTCGAGGGTGACGAGCGGCGAGGCCGGGAATCGACGTTCCGTGCAGCTACTCGGACGAGCGATCGCCCGGTACGGCCGGACTGACGATCCCTCGTGATCATGGCCACAAGTCGCGGACCGCAGCCGCGATGAAGGCACTCGTGATCATCGCCGTCGTCGCCGGGGGACTGTTCCTGCTCGTCAAGAACAGCAGCTTCTCGTTCTACGCCTACAGCGTCACGACCGGCGCGAACGGCGGCTCCGAGCTCCACTGCTACACCGGCTGCAATACGGAAGAGGTGCAGCAGGCGGCGGTCGAGAACGGCTCCGATCCGTCCCCGATGGTGCGCGACGCACTCGCGATCGTGGCCACGGATCAGGATCCTGCGTTCACGCACGCCACCGTCGCGATGCGGCGCCTGATCAACCATGTCCGTCGCAGGAGCCACCTGTCGGGCGCGGCGCTGTTCTGGGCCGGAGCGCCGAAACTCCTCCCCACGCTGGATGACGCCGACTCGACGATCCTCGGCCGCGTCCGTGCTCTCGACCTCGAGTCGTCGGCGAGCGAGACGTGTCGCGAAGCGACGCTTCGCGCAGTCGCGCGGGACCAGGGTGCGGTTCGCGAGCTCGAGATAGCCTCGCGCAGAGCCGGCCGGAATGGCGCGTCGTCAGCCGCTTCTACGCCGACGATGTCTCAACCGTGAAATCGTTCGGCAACGAGCTCGTTCCGTGCATCGACGCCGCGCCGCAGAAGGATCAGGCGCGACTCGCCTTCGTCATGGAGCACTTCTAGACGGGGAGGACGAGTCGGTCAGTGGACGACGAAGGTGGAGACCTTCGACGTCTTACCGCCGCCGGTCGCCGTGACCGTCACCTTGACGGTCAAGATCTTGCCCCTGGTCTTCGCCGGGATGGTGTACGAGACCTGAGCAACGCCGTTCGTGTAGGTCTGCAGGTGCGCGATCGCCTTGCCTCCGACCGACGCGCTCGAGGTCACCTTGCCGTCGGTCATCGGCGCGCCGTTGTCGCTCCGCGTGACGACGAAGACGACGGCGCCGAGCTTGCCGGCAGTCTGGTTCAGCGGCGTGCCGACACCGGCTGCGACCACCGCAGTCACGGCGACTGGTGCCACCGGAGCGACGGGAGCGACGGGCGCTCCCGGCGTGGTCGCCGTCAAGGTCACGGTGTTGTCGGCCGGCGTCGGGTCGGGGGCACGGTAGCCCGCAACGGCGGTCAAGGCATGATCCCCGGTCGCTGTCACCTTCGCCGTAATCACGACGTGACCGGTCTGCGCCGTGTCGGCCAGCCAGTCCAGATCGCAGTGCCAGGTGTTCGTCCCGGAGCCCGTGCAACCGGTGCCGCGGTCGGCGTACGTGTACGTGACCGTGACGTTCGCGGGAACGGTGACATCGACGTACACGCCCGTCGCAGGACCCGCGTTGGCGTCGGTCACGGTGAGTCGCCAGGTCAGGCTGTCTCCAACCGCCGCCGTCGTCGAATCCATAGTGCCCGCGATGCGGAGATCGGCAGGCCCGCAGTTGGGGTCGCAAGGCAGGTTCGCCTGGCGCGCCGGAGCCGCGGACGCGGTGGCGGCGAGAACTACCGCGACCGCGGCGGCACCCGCAAGCATGCTGATCTTGAACAGTCTCACGAGAATCAGGATTGCACAAACCCCGGATGCCACCGCACTTGTCTTACAACGCCTTACACTCGAGCAACGTCTGATACGAACCTGGGCGCCGGCGGGTAAGGCCTGAACGCCGTCCACCTGCTGCGCGTCCGACCGGGTCGTGTCGCGGAAACGATTCGACGAGGAGATCCGCCATCGACAGAGGCGAAACCCGCCGGGCGATCAGGCTAGGCAGGCTCACCAAAGTGATGAACCGCTTCTAGACGACGATCAACGGACGCGGAACGTCGCGACCTTCGACGCCGACCCGTCGATGGTCGTGACCGTGACCTTCACTTTCAAAGTCTTGCTCTTCGCCGTCTTCGGAAGGACGAGCGCGACCCGCGCGACTCCGTTCACGAGCGTTGAGACGTTGGCGATCCCCTTGCCAGGGATCGACGAACTCGCAGTTATCGTCGCGCCGTCGGTCAGTGCGGCGCCGGTGTCGCTTCGCGACACGGCGAAGCTCACGGCAACCTTCCTGCCGTGGATCGGGATCGGTGCGATCGTCCCCGCGGCGATCACCGGCAGCACTGGCGTAGGCGCCGGAGGCGGGGGCAAGGGTGTGGTCGCCGTCAGGGTGACGGTGTTGTCGGCCGGCGCCGGATCGGGAGCCCGGTAGCCCACCACAGCCGTCAGCGCGTGGTCGCCCGCCGCTGTGACCTTGGCCGTAACGGTCACGTGACCGACCTGTGCCGTATCGGCCAACCAGTCGAGATAGCAGTGGAGCGTCGTCCCGCTCGTGGACGTGCAGCCTGTGCCGCGGTCAGCATACGTTGACGTAACCGCGACACTCGCGGGAACGTTGATGTCGACGTACACCTCGGTTGCAGGCCCGGCATTCGCGTCTGTCACAGTGAGCCGCCAGGTCAGGCTGTCGCCGATCGCGGCCGTCACCGAATCCATCGTGCCAGTGATGCGGAGGTCGGCAGGGCCGCAATTGGGGTCGCAAGGCAAGTTGGCATGGCGCATTGGGGACGCAGCCGCGGCGGACGCGAGCAGAATCGCGACCGCGATCGTACCGACGAGCGTGCTGACCCCGAGCTTTCGCACCGAACCTCAGGATTGCACAAACCCCGGATGTCGACGACGAAGCGGACGACGGGATTCGAACCCGCGACACCTGGCTTGGGAAGCCAGTGCTCTACCAACTGAGCTACGTCCGCCTGAGCGGGGCGATTTTACCCGCGCAAGGAATTCGCGGTTTCGGCGTCCTTGTCTTCCATGAGGGCATCAGACCTCAGACAGAACGCACTTTGGGGTAGGGGTCGGGTTCGCGCCCGGTAGGCCCGCCGCCTCTCCCGGCCGGAAGGCCGCCCGACCGCTTTAATCAGGGGCGGAACGGCATCCGAACGGGAGAGGCAGCATGGCCGAGCAGGACCTGCACAGCACAGCGAAGGCGCTCGTCGCCGAGGGCAAGGGGATCCTCGCCGCCGACGAGAGCAACGGCACGATCAAGAAGCGCTTCGACTCGATCGGGCTCGAGTCGACCGAGCCGAACAGGCGCGCGTACCGCGACCTGCTCTTCACGACGCCCGGCGCGGAGGAGTACATCAGCGGCGTCATCCTGTTCGACGAGACGATCCGGCAGAGCGCGCTCGACGGGACGCCGTTCCCGGAGCTCCTCGCGTCCAAGGGCATCATCCCCGGGATCAAGGTCGACGAGGGCGCGCATCCACTCCCGTTCGCCGAGGGCGAGACCGTCACCGAGGGGCTCGACGGGCTCCGTGAGCGGCTTGGCCGAGTACCACGGGCTCGGCGCGCGCTTCGCGAAGTGGCGCGCGACCTATTCGATCTCCGACACGCTCCCGAGCGACGACTGCGTCCGCGCGAACGCGCACGCGCTCGCCCGCTACGCGGCGCTCTGCCAGGAGGCCGGCATCGTCCCGATCGTCGAGCCGGAGGTGCTGCAGGACGGCACGCACACGATCGAGCAGAGCTTCGCCGCGACGTCGCGCGCGCTGACCGCGCTCTACGACGAGCTCGACGACGCAGCGGGTCGATCTTCGCGGGACGCTGCTGAAGCCGAACATGGTGCTCTCCGGCTACTCGGCGTCGAACCGCGCCGGCGTCGAGGAGGTCGCCGACGCGACGCTCGACTGCTTCTACAAGCACGTTCCCGCCGCGGTGCCCGGCATCGTCTTCCTCTCCGGCGGACAGTCGGACGAGGACGCGACCGCGCACCTGAACGCGATGAACGCGAAGGGCCCGCACCCGTGGCCGCTGTCGTTCTCGTACGGCCGCGCGCTGCAGGCGCCCGCGATCAAGGCGTGGGGCGGCAAGCCGGAGAACGTCGAGGCCGGCCAGCGCGCGTACTACCACCGCGCGAAGATGAACAGCGCCGCGCAGACCGGGACGTACGCGCCCGCGATGGAGCAGGAGGCGGTCGCGGTCTAGAACCCCCTACAGGTACTCGAAGCCGGTCAGCGCGGTCAGCTTCGCGAGCGACTGCTGCGCGCTGATCCGGCGGACGGTGCCCGAGCGGGACCGCATCACGATCGAGTCAGTGGTCGCTCCTCCCGGTGTGTACTGCACGCCGGTGAGGAGCGGCCCGTTCGTCACGCCGGTGGCGGCGACGAAGACGTCCTCGCCGGAGACGAGGTCGTCGGTGTACAGCACGCGGGTCGGATCGAGTCCGGCGTCGAGCAGCTGCCGGCGCTCGTCGTCGTTGCGCGGCCAGAGCCGGCCCTGGATGCCGCCGCCGACGCACTTCAGCGCCGCGGCGGAGATGACGCCTTCCGGCGTGCCGCCGAT
The DNA here is from genome assembly GCA_963718385.1 of uncultured Actinomycetes bacterium. Classification (GTDB taxonomy): domain Bacteria; phylum Actinomycetota; class Thermoleophilia; order Gaiellales; family Gaiellaceae; genus Palsa-739. The sequence goes on along the minus strand of CAVQZE010000003.1, from coordinate 51,852 downwards.
CCCGTAGAGGACGTCGACGCCCGTGTTCGGCTGCGCGGAGGCGATCGCCGGCGCGACGTCACCGTCGCGGATCAGCTTCACGCGCGCGCCGGCCTCGCGCAGCTCGGCGATGAGCGCGTCATGGCGATCGCGCTCGAGGACGACGACGTCGACCTGGCGCGGCGTCTTGCCGAGTGCCTCGGCGACGCGCTTGACGTTCTCCGTCGGCGATGCGGTGATGTCGATCGCGTCGATCGCGCGCGGCCCGACGGCGATCTTCTCCATGTAGAACGCCGCGCCGGGAAAGAGCATCGTCCCGCGCTCCGCGACCGCGATCACCGAGATCGCACCCTGCTGGCCGAGTGCGGTGAGGCGCGTGCCCTCGAGCGGGTCGACGGCGACGTCGACCTCGGGACCCTCGCCGTTGCCGACCTCCTCGCCGTTGTAGAGCATCGGCGCCTCGTCCTTCTCCCCCTCGCCGATCACGACGACGCCGCGCATGCTGACGCTGTCGAGCACGAAGCGCATCGCGTCGACCGCAGCCTGGTCGGCCTTCTCCTTCTCCCCGCGGCCGATCCAGCGCGCCGCCGCCATCGCGCCCGCCTCCGTCACGCGGACCAGCTCCATCGCGATGTTGCGGTCCGGGGCGGTGCGGCCAGTCACGGTGCGCGAGCCTACATCCTCTCCGGTGCCTCGACGCCGACGAGCTGGAGGCAGCGTGCGATCACGGTCTGCGTGGCGCTGCAGAGCGCGAGCCGGAACGCCTGCTGCTCGCTCTCGAGCACGCGATGCTCGTGGTAGAAGCGGTGGAAGTCGTCGGCGACGCGGATCGCATACGCCGGGATCGCCTGCGGGCCGCGCTTCTCGGCCGCGTCGGCGACGACCGCCGGCAGCTCCGCGAGACGCTTCACGAGCTCGCGCTCCTCCGGCGCGAGCGCGCCCACGGGCTCGGCCGATACGCGCGCGCCGCCGGCGTTGCGCAGGATCCCCGCGATGCGCGCGTGCGCGTACTGCACGTAGTAGACGGGATTCTTCGCCGACTTCTCCGCGGCGAGGTCGGTGTCGACGTCGATCGTCTGGTCCGGGCCGCGGTTGACGAGGTACCAGCGCGCGGCGTCGACGCCGATGTCGTCCATGAAGTCTTCGAGGAAGACGACGTCGCCGCGCCGCTTCGACATCTTCGTCTGCTCGCCGCCCTTCGTCAGATGGACGAGCTGGTAGATCAGCACCTCGACGCGCGCCGGGTCGAAGCCGAGCATCGCCGCGGCAGCCTTGAGGCGCGCGACATAGCCGTGGTGGTCGGCGCCGAGAACGTAGATCGCCGTGTCGAAACCGCGCGCGAACTTGTCCGCGAGGTACGCGACGTCGGCGGCGAAGTAGAGGTACGAGCCGTCGGCGCCGCGGACGAGCGGGCGGTCCTTGTCGTCGCCGTGCGCGCTCGTGCGCGCCCAGAGCGTTCCCTCGGCCTCGTACGTGTCGAGCTTCGGCAGCAGCTCCGCGACGTGCTGCTCGACATCGCTCTGATTCGCCCACGTATCGAAGTGGATGCGGAAGCGCTCGAGCGACGCCTCGATCTGCGCGCGCATCGCCGCGACGGGGTCGCCGGGCACGGCGGCGATTGCCGCCAGGTAGTCGCCGTGGTAGCCGTCCTCCGGGGGCTCCTCCCCGCGCCGCACCGCGTCGACGGACTCGCGGAACCGGTCCATCTGCGCGCCCGAGTCGTTGTAGTAGTACTCGCGCTCGACCGCGTGGCCGGCGAAGTCGAGCAGCCGCGCGACGGAGTCGCCGTACGCGCCGTTGCGCGCCGACGCGACCGTGACCGGACCCGTCGGATTCGCGGAGACCATCTCGACCTGGATCTTCTGCGGCTGCGCCGGCGAGCCGGCGCCGAAGCGGTCGCCGGCGTCGAGGATCGCGGTGAGTGCGCCGGCGATCCACTCGTCGGAGAGGAACAGATTGACGAAGCCCGGCCCGGCGATCTCCGTGCGCTCGACGCCGGGGAGCGCGGCCGCCTGTTCCGCGACCTCGGTCGCGATCTCGCGCGGCGGCTGCCGCCGCGTTCCCGCGAGCTGCAGCGCGGCGTTCGTCGCGTAGTCGCCGTGCGACGCGTCCGTCGGCCGCTCGAGCTCGACGGCTGCGCCGACCGCCGCGCGCAGTGCGTCGGCGAGCTGTGTGACGGGATCAGCCGGCAAGGTTGTCTCGCATCCGGCAGACAGAGTACGCGGCAGCGCGCCGGGCGCACTAGATCGTGCGGCGCCAGCGCGTGAAGACGTCCTCGACGTCCGGTCGCTGGGCTCGCGGCGCGAGCACGTAGAGGCGGTCGTTCGGCTGGATGATCGTGTCGCCGTGCGGCGGTATCGCGTCGCCGTTCCGTTGCACGGCGGCGACGAGAGCACTGCGGGGAAGCCCAAGCTCGCGGACGGCGGCGCCGCTGATCGCGTGGTCGGGCTCCACGAGGAACTCGATCAGCTCGAGATCGTCGAGCGGGCCCGTCTTCGTCGCCGCGTCGAGCGTCAGCGCGGGGGCGGACGTCAGGCCGAGCCGCTCCGCGACACGCTCGAGCGTCGTGCCCTGCACGAGCGCCGAGACGAGGACGACGAAGAAGACGATGTTGAAGATCGACTCGCGGTGGAGCACGTGCGACTCGAGGACGAACGTCGCGACCACGATCGGCGCTGCGCCGCGCAGCCCGGCCCAGCCGAGGAGGACGCGGTCGCGAGTCGTGTACGAGAATCCGAGCGTCGAGAGCCAGACGGCGGCGGGACGCGCGACGAACATCAGCGCGAGGGTGAGCGCGACGCCCGAGACCGCGACCGACGGGAGCTCGTGCGGGAACACGAGCAGGCCGAGCATGACGAAGAGCCCGACCTGTGCGACGAACGCGACTCCCTCATGGAACGCGACGAGCTGCCGCCGGTAACGCGACGGCGTGCTTCCGACCGCGAGCCCGACGAGGTAGACCGCGAGGAAGCCGCTGCCGCCGAGTGTGTCGGCGACGCCGAACGACAGCGCTGCGGCCGCAATCGACACGACCGGGATGAAGGCCGCGATCGTCTCCGGGATCCGCGCGAAGAGCCAGGAGACGGCGAGCCCGAGCACGACGCCCGCGACCACGCCGATCCCGATCTGCCGCACGAGCAGGACGACGAGATCGCCGAAGCCGCTCGTGCCGGGATGCTCGATCCACGCGATGAGGCCGACCGTGAGCGCGATCGCCATCGGGTCGTTGCCGCCCGACTCGGCCTCGAGCATCCGCGCGAGCCGGCGCGGGATGTGGGTGAAGCGGAGCGTCGAGAAGACAGCCGCAGCATCGGTGGACGCGACGACCGCGCCGAGGAGGAACGCCTCGAGCCAGGTCAGGTCGAAGAGCACCTGCGCGAAGACGCCGGTGATCAGCGCGCTGACGACGACGCCGACGGTGCTCAGCAGCGCCGCCGGGACCGCGACGCTGCGCAGGCGCCGCCACGACGTCTGCAGTCCGCCCTCATAGAGGATCAGCGCGAGGCCGATCGTCCCGGCATCCCGCGTGAGCTGCGCGTTGTCGAAGGCGATCCCGCCCGGACCGTCCGAGCCGAGCAGCATCCCGAGGCCGAGGAACGCGACGAGAACCGGCAGCCCCGTGCGCGCCGCCCCGAGTGCGAGGACGACCGCGGCGGCGAGGACGGCGCCGACGACGAGAAGCGCGAGTCCTTCATCCACGCCGCAATCATCGCCGCCACGGCGGCGTCGTGTCACGCTCGCCGCACTAGTATCGTGGCCGCATGGACGACGAGACAGACCAGACTCCGGATCCCCAGCCCGGCGAGCGCCGGCTCAACATCCATCTCGATCCGGCGCAGATCGGCGGGGTCTACGCGAACTTCGCGAACATCACCTTTTCGAACTACGAGTTCACGCTGACGTTCGCCCGGATCGAGCACGAGGTCGAGGAGGGCGACGTCCCCGGCGCAGTCGTGGCGCGGATCAACGCATCGCCGCGGTTCGTCGAGGAGCTGATCGCCGCGCTCCAGGACTCCTGGTCGAAGTTCCAGACGACCGAGGGGATCCGGAACCTCCCCGAAGCGCCGGACCGCTGACGCCCAAGGCTCGGAATGAGCCTCGCTCCGTCGTACGCCGTTCTCTGCGCCGTCCAGGCGGCGCTCGTCGCGGTGCCGGGGCGAACCGCGGGGCGGCGCGGGCGCGGCTGGATCGGGATCGCCGTGCCGGCGGCGCTGCTCGCGATCGGCGTCGCGGTGCTCGACCGCGCGTCGTGGGGGCCGCATGCGCTCGCGCTGCTCGCGTCGATCGCGACGCCGCTGCTCGCCGCGGCCGCGGGCGCGCTGAGCGGACGCGCGCGCTGGTGGCTCTGGCCGCCCGCGGTGCTCGTGCTCTGGATCGTCGCGTGGCGCGCGAGCGGGCTCGTCGGGGAAGCGGCGGAGATCGCGCTCGTCGCGGGCGCGTGCCTCGCGCTCGCGAGCGCGGCCGCGCTCGTCGCTCCCGCGTGGTCGCTCCAGGTCGGGCTCGTCGCGCTCGCCGCGCTCGACGTCGTGCTCGTCTGGGGGACGCCGCAGGTCGAGCCCGCGTCGAAGGCGCTCCACGGTGTCGCGCTCCCGACCGCCGCCGGTGCGACCGTTCCGCGGCTCCAGGACGTGACGTTCGGCGACGCGACGATGGGCTGGCTCGACCTCCTCGCCCCCGCGCTGCTCGGAGTGGCGGTCGCGCGGGCGACGAAGCTGCGCGCGGCCCTCGTCACCGGCGCGGCGGCGGGAGCCTGGGGACTGCTGCTGTTCTGGACGGCGACGGTTCCCGCGACGGTGCCGACGCTCGCCGGGCTCGTCGCCGCGCGCGCCCGCAGGCCGCGTCAGTAGCCTTCCCGGCCGCATGCGCGTCGCCGTCGTCTCCGACATCCACGCCAACCTCGCCGCGCTCGAGGCGGTCCTGGCCGAGATCGACGGCGAGGCTCCCGACGAGCTCTGGTGCCTCGGCGACCTCGTCGGCTACGGACCGCGGCCGAGCGAGTGCACCGAGCTGGTCGCGGCGCGCGCGGCGATCTGTCTCGCCGGGAACCACGACCTCGCCGTGATCGGGAAGCTCGACCTGCTGGAGTTCAGCGGCGACGCGGGCGAGGCCGCGCGTTGGACGCGCGAGGTGCTGACCGACGGCGCCCGCGCGTACCTCGACGGGCTCGAGCCGTCCGGCGCGCGCGCGGACGTCGCGCTCTACCACGCGAGCGCGCGCGACCCGATCTGGGAGTACGTCCTCTCGGACGAGACCGCCGCCGCGACGATGGCGATCGCGGGCACGCGGCTCGTGCTCGTCGGCCACAGCCACGCGGCGCTGCAGGTGACGCTGCGCGACGAGGCGCTCAGCGGGGGCCTGGCCCCGGCGGGAACCGAGGTCGACCTCGCCGAAGCGGTCGTGCTCTTGAACCCCGGCTCGGTCGGGCAGCCGCGCGACGGCGACCCGCGTGCTGCGTGGCTCCTCCTCGACCTCGACGCCAACCGCGCAAGCTTCCGCCGCGTTGCGTACGACGTCGCAAGGACGCAGGCGGAGATCCGCGACGCGGGGCTACCGGAGCTCCTCGCGCTCCGGCTCGCGGACGGTCAGTAGGTCGTGGACTCGGCGGGAGCAGCCGGCGCGGCCGACTCTTCCGCCTCGTCGCCGTAGAAGACGATCCCCTCGCGCGCGAGCGCGACCTGGACGTCCTCGCGGGCCTTGTAGATCCGCCACTTCACCGTGGCGAGCGTGACCTCGAGCGAGTCGGCGATCTCGGTGTACGAGAGCCCGACGATGTCGCGGAGGAGCAGCGCCATCTTCAGGTCGACGCTGAGGCTCCCGACCGCGCGCCAGACGGCGTCGATCGCCTCGATGCGCTCGAACGGCGCGTCGAGCGCGACGAGCTGCGGCGCGTCCTCGATGTCCATCACGGAGCGCGGGCGGCGCTCGGTGGCGCGGAGCTCGTCGAGCACGCGGTTCTTCGTCACCTGGAACAGCCAGGTCGTGAACTTCGAGCGGAGCGAGAAGCGCGGCAGGCCCTGGTAGACGCGGAGGAAGACTTCCTGCGTCAGGTCCTCGGCCAGCGACCGGTCGTTGCCGACGAGCCGCAGCACGTAGTTGTAGACCGGCACCTGGTACGCGCGGACGATGATCGAGAACGCGCGCTCGTCGCCTCGCTGAGCCTTCCGCAGTACGCCGTAATCAGGCTGGGGGAGCGACAAGGTGCACCACTATAGCCTCGCTATCAGAAACCGCTGGACCCTCAAGCAGGATTTACTAAATCTTGACCAGTCATCTCCGACGGCTGCTCGACGCCGAGCAGGGCAAGCGCCGTCGGGGCCAGATCCGAAAGCTCGCCGGGTCTCAATGTGGCTCCGTTTGCGGTCAAGATCAAGGGCACCGGATTCGTCGTATGCGCCGTATGGGGACTGACGCCGTCGTCCTCGAAGAGCTTCTCCGCATTGCCATGATCCGCCGTGATCAGGCAGACCCCGCCGGCCTGTGCAACCGCCTCGACGACGCGGCCGAGGCAGGCGTCGGCCGTCTCGACCGCCTCGATCACGGCGGCCGGGACGCCGGTGTGGCCGACCATGTCGGGGTTCGCGAAGTTCAGGACCGCGAACGCGTAGCCACCGTCGCCAATCTCGGCGACGAACCTGTCGGCGACCTCGTACGCGGACATCGACGGCTTGTGGTCGTAGCTTGGGACGTCGCGCGGCGAGGGGACGAGGATCCGCGTCTCGCCGGGGAACTCCTCCTCGCGCCCGCCGTTGAAGAAGTAGGTCACGTGCGCGTACTTCTCCGTCTCGGCCATGTGCAGCTGGCGCAGCGCCGTGGTCGGCCAGGACCTCGGCCAGCACCTTCGCGACGGATTGCTCCGGGAAGGCGACGGGGAAGTCGAAGTCGTCGCGGTAGTGCGTCATCGTCGTCAGGTCGACGCCGAGCCCGCCGAGCTTCTCCGACAGCTGCCGCGCCCGGTCGGGACGGAAGTTGAAGAAGATCGCGGCGTCCCGGGCCGGGTCGAGCCGCGGGCGGCCGTCGATCACGACGGGGACGATGAACTCGTCGGTCACGCCGGCGTCGTAGCTCGCCTGCACCGCGGCGACCGGGTCGGCGGCGTGCGCGCCGTGGCCGACGACGATCGCGTCGAGAGCGAGCTCGGTCCGGTCCCAGCGCTTGTCGCGGTCCATCGCGTAGTAGCGGCCCGCGACGGTCGCGATCCGGTCCGTGGGCAGCGTCGCGAGGTCGTCGACGGCCGCGTGCGGCGAGACGTCGCGCCCGTCGGTGAACGCGTCGATCCACGTCCGGTCGGCCATCCCCTCCCGCTCCGCCAGCTCGAGCAGCGCAAAGACGTGGGCGATGTGCGAGTGGACGCCGCCGGTCGAGACGAGCCCGAGCAGGTGCACGTTGCCGCCGCGCTCGCGCGCGCGCCGGAACGCCGAGACGAGCGCCTCGTTCTCGAAGAGGGCGCCGTCGCGGACGGCGCGGTTGACGCGCTGGAGATCCTGGTCGAGCACGCGGCCCGAGCCGATCGTCAGGTGGCCGACCTCGGAGTTGCCCATCTGGCCGGCCGGCAGCCCGACCGCCTCGCCGGACGCGCCGAGCTCGGTGTGCGGGAACTCGCGCCAGAGCCGGTCGAAGACCGGTGTGTCGGCGAGCTCGATCGCGTTGCCCGGGCCCGGCGGCGCGATCCCCCAGCCGTCGAGGATCACGAGCGCGACGAGCGGGAACGTCATGTCGCGGCCGCGGCGGCCTCGCATATCGCCGCGAACGAGTCGATTGCGAGCGACGCGCCGCCGACGAGCCCGCCGTCGACGTCGGGCTGCGCAAACAGCTCGGCTGCGTTCTCCGGCTTGACCGAGCCGCCGTAGAGGACGGGAAGGTCGAGCAGCGACTTGACGAACGCGTGCGCGTCCTGCACCATCTCCGGCGTCGCGGTCAGTCCGGTGCCGATCGCCCAGACGGGCTCGTAGGCGATCACGAGCCGCTCGTGCGCGCCGCACGAGTCGCGGATCGCGTCGACCTGGATGCGCAGCACGGTTTCCGTGTCGCCGTCGTCGCGCTGCTCCCGCGTCTCGCCGACGCACGCGATCACGCTCAGCCCAGCGGCGAGCGCGGCTTTCGTCCGGCGGGCGACGCCCTCGTTGGTCTCGCCGAAGAACTGGCGCCGCTCCGAGTGGCCGACGAGCGAGCCGGTGACGCCGAGGGCCGAGAGCATCGGCGGTGCGATCTCTCCGGTGAACGCACCTTCGTCGTCCCAGTGGACGTTCTGCGCAAACGTCGTCAGCCCGGCGGCGACGCATTCGGCGAGTGCGGTGTACGGCGGGCAGACGATCGCGTCGACGCCGACGATCGCGGCAAGCCGCTCCGCGAGCGCGCGCGGCTCCGGCCCGGTGAACATCTTCCAGTTGCCGGCGACGATCATGCCGGCGACCCCACACCGGACGGAATCGCGGCCACGCCGGGAAGCTCGCTTACCCTCGAGGAACTCGAGGCTCGCGCCGCCGCCGGTCGAGACCCACGAGATCTTGTCCGCGAGGCCGAGCTCGTTCAGCGCACGCACGGAGTCGGCGCCGCCGACGACCGAGAACGCGCGCTCGTTCGCCGCGACCGCCTCGCGCGACCGCCTTCGTCCCTTCCGCGAACGGAGCCCACTCGAAGACGCCCATCGGCCCGTTCCAGAAGATCGTCCGCGCCGCCGCGATCCGGGCGGCGAACGCGCGCGCGCGTCTCGGGGCCGATGTCGAGCCCGAGCCAGCCGTCCGGCAGTCCGTCGAACGGATACTCGCCCGTCTCCGCGTCCTCGGCGAACTCCGCCGCGCCGACGACGTCGGTCGGCAGCTCGACGGGGAACGTCGAACGGATTCTCGACGCGAACCTGCTCGGCCATCTTGCCGCCGATCAGCACCGCGTCGGCGCGGCCGCCGAGGTGCTGCAGAACGCCGAGCTTGTCCTCGACCTTCGCGCCGCCGGAGATCAGCACGAACGGATGCTCGATCTCGCCGAGGAGCTTCGAGAGGTTCTCGAGCTCGGCCTCGAGCAGCAGTCCGGCGTACGCGGGAGCAGCCGTGCGACGCCCTCCGTCGAGGCGTGCGCGCGGTGGGCCGAGCCGAACGCGTCGTTCACGTAGACGTCGCAGCCCTCCGCGAGCTCGCGCGCGAACGCGTGGTCGTTCTCCGTCTCGCCGGCGTTGAAGCGCGTGTTCTCGAGCAGCCTGATCCGCGTGTCGGGGAGCAGCTGGCTCAGGCGTTCCTCGACGGGCCGCATCGAGTACCGCGCGCGGTCCTCGTCCGTCTTCGGGCGGCCGAGGTGCGAGCAGACGCGGACGTCGGTGGCGCCGTTGTCGAGCAGGTACTTCAGCGTCGGCAGCGACGCGCGGATGCGCGTGTCGTCGGCGACGCGGCCGTCGTCGAGCGGCACGTTCAGGTCGGCGCGGACCAGCACCGTCTTCCCCACGACGTCGGCGTCGCGGACCGAACGCGGGATGCGCATCCTGGCCTCCTTACGCCGCGACGGCGGCGGGCAGCGTCTCGGCGATCTTCGCGACGAGGTCGACGAGCCGGCAGCTGTAGCCCCACTCGTTGTCGTACCAGCTGAAGACCTTCACGAGGTTCCCGTTCACCATCGTCAGGTCGCTGTCGAAGATCGACGAGTACGGCGAGTGGACGATGTCGGTCGAGACGAGCGGCTCGTCCGTGTACTGGAGGATGCCCTCGAGGTCGCCGGTGTCCGCCTTCGACCGGAACAGCTCGTTGACCGCGTCCTTGCTCGTCTCGCCTGCGACCTGGACGACGAAGTCGACGATCGAGCCGGTCGGAACCGGCGCGCGCATCGACATTCCGTCGATCTTGCCCTTCAGGTCCGGGAGCACGATCGCCGATCGCGCGGGCGGCGCCGGTCGAGGTCGGGATCAGGTTGATCGCCGCCGCGCGTGCACGCCGCAGGTCCTTGTGCGGCAGGTCGAGCGTGTGCTGGTCGTTCGTGTACGCGTGGATCGTCGTCATGAAGCCGCGCTCGATCGTGTACGCCTCGTGCAGGAGCTTCGCGACTGGCGCGACGCAGTTCGTCGTGCACGACGCGTTGGAGATGATGTCGTGCTGCTCCGGGTCGTACTCGCGGTCGTTGACGCCGAGGACGAGCGTGATGTCCGGGTCGGTTGCCGGCGCCGAGATGACGACCTTCTTCGCGCCGGCGTCGAGATGCTTCTGCGCGTCGTCGCGCTTCGTGAAGTGCCCGGTCGACTCGATCGCGACGTCGACGCCGAGCTCGCCCCACGGCAGGTTCGCGGGGTCCCTCTCGGAGACGAACTTGATCTCGTGACCGTCGACGCGGATGAAGCCGTCGCCGGACTCGACCGGCAGGCCGAGCGGGCCGAGCACCGAGTCGTGCTTCAGCAGGTGCGCCATCGTGTTGGTGTCGCCGATGTCGTTCGCCGCGACGATCTCGAACTCGCCGCCGCGCTCGAGCTGGGCGCGGAAGAAGTTGCGCCCGATCCTCCCGAATCCGTTGATCCCGACCCTGATCTTCGCCATGTTTTCAAGCCTTTCGTCTCGTTTTCGTCACTGCGAGTCTAACGAGGCTCCGCGAGGCGAAAATCGGGACAACTCCACATGTTGCACGGGTTTTCCGCGGGCGCGGTTTCGCGCGAGGGCGGGCCGGAGGGGAAGCTCCGAGGACGACCCTCCCCTCCGGTTCAACCACACCCGAGACCGTGGCGACGAACGGGGTCTGAATCCGCCGCCGGACGAGCGCGGACCCGCCGAGGCGAGTATGACTCAGTGGTCACGAAGTCCGCTAGGGCGCTTGAAAGTCGTATCGACGGTCAGCGCTCGGCGAGGGCCTGGAGCCGCCGCAGGCGGCGGTAGGCGGAGGCTTTCGTGAGCGGCGGCTTGCAGCGGCGCGCGAGCTCGGCGATCGACAGCGTCGGGTGGCGAAGCCGGAGCTGACGCGAGCTCCTGCAGCTCGTCCGGCAGTGCGTCGAGGGCGCCGTCGGCCTCGAGCAGCCGCACCGCTTCGAGCTGCGCGTGCGCCGCGCGGCTCGTGCGGACGAGGTTCGCGTGGTCGGCGTTCGCGAGCCGGTTGGCGTCGGCGCGCGTGGCGGCGACGACCGAGCGCTCCTCGAGCGCGAGGACGACGTCGACGGCGCCGGCGGCGACGAGCACGTCGGCGATCGTCTCCGTTCCCTTCGCGTAGGCGACGGCGTGGCGTCCGCGGTCGAGCACGCTCAGGTGCCCGCCCTCGCGCTCGGCGACCGCGGCGAGGAAGCGGGCGCCTTCGATCTCGGCGGTGCGGATCTCGAGGTGCGGGTCGCGCGGGCCGCTCAGCGAGCCGGCGCCGAGCAGCGCGCCGCGAAGGTACGAGCGGCGGCAGCAGTGGCGCGCGAGGACGCGCTGGGGCGGGTGGTCGACGGGCCGGTGCGACGCGTCGAGCACGCCCGCCTGATGGAGCGTCTCGTATGCGGTCGGCGTCCCTTCGACGTGGAGCTGGTAGCGCGTCGCCTTGTCGAACGCGGCGCGCTGGTACGTGCGAATCTCCGACTCGACGTGGAACGCGCGCAGGAGCGCGAACGCGCGGCGCGCGACGGCCGAGCGTGGCGAGGTCGAGGTGGACGTCGACGTTGCCGCGGCCGCGAAGGTGCGCGCTTCCCGCGACGTGGAAGAGCCCGGACAGCTCGGCGAGGCGGTCGCAGTCGGCGTCGGGCGCGATCGCGGCGAGCTCGTCGCGGAGATCCTCAGACAGCAACTTGGTACCCCTCCAGGCAATCCATGCCCGCTTCCGGCCCGCGATCACGCTGCGCGCTGCGGCGTCCTCGGTCGCACCCGTAGTCACGACTACGAGTGCTCCCTGCGTCCTTGCATCGCTTGGTGCTCACAACCCGGAAGCTAGACGGCATTGCCCGAAGGGGCACCGTACCCCTCCAGCGCAAGCAGGCGGCGCTTGTAGGCGAGTCCGTGCGAGCCGTAGGAGCCGAGCCCGCCGGCAGCGACGACGCGGTGGCACGGGACGAACAGGCCGAGCCGGTTGCGCGCGCAGAAGCTGCCGGCGGCGCGCGCTGCGCCGGGCGCGCCGGCGAGCGCGGCGAGCTCGCCGTAGGTGACGACCTCGCCGCGCGGCACCTCGCGCAACGCGAGCGCGCACCGCTCGAGGAACGGCGTCTCGTACTCGAGATCGACCGGAACGTCGGCGAACGAGACCTCGCGACCCGCGAAGTACCGCCGCAGCCGCCGTACGAGTTCTGGCACGAAGTCTCCTCCTCCCCGTACGTTTCCCCGCCCCATACTTTCCTCTGAAGCCCCTGGGTGGGCGGGGGATTGGGACGGGAGCGGAGAACCGCCCCGCCCCGATCCCTTCCGAGTCGTGGGCGCGTTCGGCCGCGGCCACGGGAGCTCGTGCCAGACGATGCGGCCGTCGTCGACGCACAGCTCGCCGACGCCCCAGCCGTCGACCTCGTAGGGCACGTACGTCACGGACACGCTCCTCATCCTAGAATCGACCGCATGAGCACCCACGCGATCTTCCGAGCCCCCGAGCCGTACAACGAGCCCGTCCGCACGACTACGCGCCCGGCACGCCCGAGCGCGAGGAGCTTCGGCGCCGGCTCGGCGAGCTCGAATCGCAGCAGCTCGACATCCCGCTCGCTGATCGGCGGCGAGGAGATTCGCACCGGCGACACCTTCGACGCTGTCGAGCCGCACAACCGCTCGCACGTCCTCGCGACCGTCCACAAGGGCGGCGCCGCCGAGGTCGAGCGCGCGATCGCCGCCGCCGGCGACGCGTGGCACGACTGGTCGCGGACGCCGTGGGAGGAGCGCGCCGCGGTCATCCTGCGCGCCTCCGAGCTCCTCGCGGGCCCGTGGCGGTCGACGCTGAACGCGGCGACGATGCTCGGCCAGTCGAAGACCGCGCATCAGGCGGAGATCGACGCCGCGTGCGAGCTGATCGACTTCTGGCGCTTCAACGTCGAGTACATGACGCGGATCTACGCGGAGCAGCCGGCGTCGTCGCCCGGCGTCTGGAACCGGATCGAGTACCGCCCGCTCGAGGGCTTCGTCTTCGCGGTCACGCCGTTCAACTTCACCGCGATCGGCGGCAACCTCCCGACCTCCGCGGCGCTGATGGGGAACACCGTCGTCTGGAAGCCGGCGTCGACGGCGGCGTACTCCGCGTGGTGGCTGATGAAGCTCTACGAGGAGGCGGGCATGCCGCCCGGCGTCATCAACCTCGTCTACGGGTCCGGCGCGGCGATCGGCGACCCTGCGCTCGCGAGCCCCGACCTCGCCGGCATCCACTTCACCGGCTCGACCGGCGTCTTCAACGGAATGTGGAGCACGGTCGCGTCGAACCTCGACCGCTACCGCAACTACCCGCGCATCGTCGGCGAGACCGGCGGCAAGGACTTCATCGTCGCGCACCGCTCCGCCGAGGCCGCGTCGCTCGCGACCGCGATCGTGCGCGGCTCGTTCGAGTACCAGGGACAGAAGTGCTCCGCGGCGTCGCGCGTCTTCGTGCCGTCGAACCTCTGGCCCGAGGTGCGCGACCGCGCTCGTCGCCGCAGTCGAGACGATTCGCATGGGCGACGTCTCCGACTTCTCGAACTTCATGGGCGCGGTGATCGACGGCAACTCGTTCGCGACGCAGAAGGCGGCGATCGACGAGGCGCACGCGTCCGGCGGCACCGCGTCGGTGCTCGTCGGCGGCGGCTACGACGACTCGGAGGGCTTCTTCGTCGAGCCGACGGTGATCGAGACGACCGACCCGGACTTCCGCACGATGCGCGACGAGCTGTTCGGTCCCGTCGTGACCGCGTTCGTCTACGACGAGAAGAAGTACGACGACACGCTCGACCTGATCGACGCGCGGCGCGCCGTACGGGCTGACCGGCGCCGTGTTCGCGCGCGACCGGTCGGCCGTCGAGACGGCGAAGGAGAAGCTGCGCTACGCGGCCGGGAACTTCTACGTCAACGACAAGCCGACCGGCGCGGTCGTCGGCCAGCAGCCGTTCGGCGGCGCGCGCGCGTCCGGCACGAACGACAAGGCCGGCTCGATGTGGAACCTGATCCGCTGGGTCGTCGCCGCGCACGATCAAGGAGACGTTCGTCCCGCCGACGGACTACCGCTACCCGTTCCTCGAGCCGCGACGCAGAGCTGAAGGTCCGCGATCGTCACCGGCGCGAGCCGCCGCACCGGCATCTCGGCGGAGGTCGCGCTCGCGCTTGCGCGCGACGGCTGCGACGTCCTGACGACCGGGCTGCCGGACGACGGCGCGGAGGCGATCGTCGACGAGCTCCGCGCGACCGGCGTGCGCGCCGCGTGGCACGCGGACGACCTCGGCGACCCGGAAGCCGCGGCACGCATCTTCGACGCAGCCGAGCGCGAGGATCGGCCGCCGCGAGCGCGCTCGTCTCATGCCACGCGCAGTCCGAGCACGGCGGGCTGCTCGACACGGACGCCGCAGCAGCTCGACCGCCACCTCGACGTGAACGCGCGCGGCACGCTGCTGCTGATGCAGGAGCTCGTCCGCCGCCTCGACGGCGCGCCGGGCCGGATCGTCGTCTACGTCAGCGGCCCGCCGCTTCGACGGCGAGATCGCCTACGCCGCGTCGAAGGGCGCGCTCGAGTGGAGCGTGCTCTCGGCGGCGGCGGAGCTCCGCGGCCGCGCGGCGTCAGGTGAACGCCATCGACCCGCGGCCGCGACCGACACCGGCTGGATGACCGGCAGCACGAGCCCGGCTCCGGCGCGCCTGCGGACTCCGCGCCGCTCGTCGCGTTCCTCTGCTCCGACGGAGCCGTGCGCGATCACGGGGCAGACGTTCGAGTTGACGGCGGACTGTCGACTCGCGCGGCACGCAGCGGTAGCGAGCAGCGGCGGCACGCTCGGAGCATGTCCGAAGCCGGACGCTTGAAGACGCCGGCCGGTCTCACCTGCGAACGCTCTGCAGCGTCTGCGGCGCCGGATGCGCTTCCATCGTGACGCGGCGGAGGATCGAGCGACGTTGACGAGAGCGCCGGCATGCCGTCGCTGTGCTCCGTCGCGACGAGCACGAGCGTCGCGACGACGCGCGGCGCAGTCGTGCGTCGGCGCCGGTAGCCCGCTGAACCGCAACGCCAGACGTGACCGAGGACGAGCGCGGCGCGAGACGAGTCGGTTGCCGCGACGCGAGCGCAGCATCGGCGGCACGCACGATGGCGGCGCACCGGTGCTCGACGCGAACTCGAATCCACCCGAGCCCGCGTGCGCCGCGTCACAGGCCCACGCCAGCTCGATGGCGCGCGCGACCTGCCGGTCAGCGCGAACGTCGGACACGGCTGCGTCGCGAGCAGCAGCGCCGCGGTCGAAGCGGTCGGCCGCGCTTCCGGCCCACGGCGCGAGCAGCAGCACCGGCACGAATTGGAGAACGCGAGCACGCCGAGCAGGAACGCCGAGTGCGTCAGCCGGAAGACGAAGAGCGCCGCCGCGAGGTTCTGGAACCACGTCCCGCTCGCCGAGCGCGCGTTGCCGAAGAAGAACGGCCCGAAGTTGCGGCTCCCGATCAGCCGCAGAGCCGTCGGCCGACGGCCCTGTTGCGGCGCCGCGCGCTCTATGCCCGGCCCGCCTTGTGCAGCTGCGCGTAGATCCGCCGCGCCGTCGCGGGCGGCAGGCCGGGGACGCCCTCGATCTCCTCCGGCGTCGCCGCGAGCATCTCGTCGACGGAGCCGAAGTGCTGGAGCAGCGCGCGCCGCCGCGCCGGGCCGACGCCGGCGAGGTCGTCGAAGATCGATGCGAACCCGCGCGCGTCGCGCCGCTGCCGGTGGAAGCCGACGGCGAACCGGTGCGCCTCGTCGCGAATCCGCTGCAGCAGCTGCAGCCCCGCCGAGTGCCGCGACAGCACGATCGGCTCCGGCTGTCCCGGGACGAACACCTCCTCGATCCGTTTCGCGAGCGCGATCACTGCGACGCGCGGCAGGTCGTACGCCTGCATCGCCTCGAGCGCGGCGCCGAGCTGGCCCTTGCCGCCGTCGATCACGACGAGGTTCGGCGCCGCGGCGAACGACGCGTCGTGCGACTGGCCGGTTCCGTCGGAGAGACGCGCGAACCGCCGCGAGATCATCTCCCCCATCGCGGCGAAGTCGTCCATGCCGACCTGGTCGCGGATCCCGAACTTGCGGTAGTGCGCGTTCTTCGGCAGCGCGTCCTGGAACACGACCATCGAGCCGACGTTGTCCTGGCCCATCGCCGTCGAGATGTCGTAGCACTCGATCCGGATCGGCAGCGACTCGAGGTTCAGCGCCTCGCGCAGCTCTTCGAGCGCCTCGATCCGGCGCAGCCGCTTCTGCTCCGTCTGCGCGCGCTCGGTGACGAGCGCGTGCTGCGCGTTCTCGTCCGCGAGCTCCTGCAGCCGCCGCTTCTCGCCGCGTTCCGCGGTGCGGATCTCGACGCGCGCGCCGCGCTTCTCCGTCAGCAGCTCCGCGAGCGCCGAGAGATCGCCGGAGTCGTGCGGCACGACGATCTGCGGCGGGACGCTCGGCGCGCCGCCGTAGTACTCGAGCCCGAACGACTCGAGGATCGTCGTGACGTCCTGACCGGCGACGTTCTCGAGATGGAACGAATGCCGGTCGACCATCTTGCCGCCGCGGAGCGGAAAGATCTGCACGACCGCGCGGTCGCCGTCGGCCGCGAAGCCGACGATGTCCGCGGTGCCGACGGACTGGCGGTCGGCGCCCTGTCGCTCGACGAGATGCTGCACCGCGTGCAGACGGTTGCGATAGCGCGCCGCATCCTCGAACCGCTCCTCCGCCGCCGCCTCCTGCATCCGCCGCTCGAGGTCGCGCTGGACCGGCTTCACGTCGCCGGAGAGGAACTCGATCACCGACTCGATGATCGCGCGGTAATCCTCCTGCGAGACGTAGCCGACGCACGGCGCGAGGCAGCGGTCGATGTGGTAATCGAGGCACGGAATCCCGGAGTGCCGGCCCGGCTTCGGCCCCTCGCACGGCCGGTACGGGAAGACGCGGTTCAGCACGTCGAGCGTCTCGCGCACCTTCTTCGCGTTCGCGTACGGGCCGAAGTACGTGACGCCGGGCCGGTGCCGCTCACGCGTGAACATCACGCGCGGGAACTCGTCCTCGACGGTGACGGCGATGTACGGGAACGACTTGTCGTCGCGCAGGCGCACGTTGAACGGCGGCCGGTGCCGTTTGACGAGGTTCTGCTCGAGATGCAGCGCCTCGACCTCCGTGCCGGTGACGATCACCTCGATGTCGGCGACGCGGCCCGGCAGCAGCGCGATCTGGGCGCGGCCGTCGCCGGTCTTCTGGAAGTACGAGCGGACGCGCGAGCGGAGCGACTTCGCCTTCCCGACGTAGAGAAGATCGCCGGCGTCGTCGCGGAAGAGGTAGACGCCCGGCTTGGCCGGGAGCGCCTTCAGCTGTTGTTCGACCCTGTCCGCCACAGCCACGGCTACCGTAGCCGAGCGCATGTCACGTATGAGAGGACGCCTGGTTCTCGCCGTTGCGGCCGCACTCGTCGTCGTTCCGGCGGCGCACGCCGGCGGCCCGGGCCTCGTGCTGGGCGCGACCGAGGACGCCGTCCGCTCGCCGAGCCTCGTGCAGGCGAAGGCGCAGATGGACCTCGCGTCGCTCGCGGGCTTCCGCGCGGTGCGGATCACGGAGGTCTGGACGCCGGGCGACACCGCCGTCTCGAAGACCGACGCGACGATCCTCCGCAACGTCGCCGCCGCGGCGAAGCTCGACGGAATGCAGGTGCTGACGACGGTGATGAGCTTCGGCAGCGCGACGACGCCGCTCACGCCGCAGGATCAGTCCGACTTCGCGTCGTTCGCCGCCTCCGTCGTCACGACCGTCCCGTCGCTCGACCGGATCATCGTCGGCAACGAGCCGAACCTGAACCGCTACTGGCTGCCGCAGTTCAACCCCGACGGAACCGACGCGGCAGCGCCGGCGTACGAGACCCTGCTCGCGAAGACGTACGACGCGCTGAAGGCTGCGAACCCGAAGGTCGAGGTGCTCGGCGGCGCCGTCTCGCCGCGCGGCAGCGACAACCCGAGCCTGACGCGACAGACGCATTCGCCGACCGGCTTCATCCGCGACCTCGGCACCGCGTACCGCGCGAGCGGGCGTACGACGCCGATCATGGATGCGTTCGCGTTCCATCCCTACGAGGACGACTCGAGCGTCGCGCCGCTCCTCGGGACGCACCCGAACTCGACGACGATCGCGCTCGCGGACTACCCGAAGCTCGTCGCGCTCCTCGGCACTGCATTCGACGGGACGGCGCAGGCCGGCTCGAAGCTGCCGATCGTCTACGACGAGTTCGGCGTCGAGTCGCAGATCCCGGCGGCGAAGCAGGACGCGTACACCGGCACGGAGCCGTCGACGACGAAGCCGGTGCCGGAGCAGATTCAGGCGGAGTACTACCGCCAGGCGATCCAGCTCGCGTTCTGCCAGCCGACCGTCGAAGGGATGTTCCTCTTCCACTCGGTGGACGAGAAGGCGCTCGCGGCGTGGCAGTCCGGCCTCTACTACGCGGACGGCACGCCGAAGACGAGCCTCGCCGCCGTGCGCGAGTCGATGGACCAGTCGCGGCGCGGCGTCGTCGCACGGTGCCCGGGGATGCGGCTCGCGGTCAAGCCCGCAGTCGTCCAGCACGGCGCCGCGCTGACGCTGAGCTGCGATCTCGACTGCTCGTACGTCGCGCAGCTCTACCGGCTCCCCGGGAAAGCTGCTCGCGACGAAACGCGGGATCGCCGTCGGCGGCCGCGCGACGGGACTGAAGTTCCGCGTTCCGGCTGCGAAGGCCTCGTACCGCCTCCGCCTCAGCGCGGTCGCGCGCGTCAACCCGGGCAAGACCGTACTGAAGCTCGTCCCCGTCCGCCCTGGCTAGGATTCCGGACGTGGAAGGCCAGTACGTCGCGTACACGTTCTACCGCGTCGACCCGGCGTGGCGGCGCCTGCCGGTCGAGGAGCGCCAGGCCGCGAAGGACGCCTTCGCCGACGTCGTCGAGGACTTCGCCGACCGGTTCGAACACCTCCGCGCGTACACGACCGCGGGCGTCCGCCCGGAGGCCGACTTCTTCCTCTGGAAGATCGTCGAGCGGTACGAGCTGCTCGGCGAGCTCGGCGCCGCACTGAACGGGACGCCGCTCGCCGGCTGGCTCGAGACGCCGTACTCATACCTCGGGACGTCGAAGGCGTCGCAGTACACGAAGGCGACCCGGCCGCGGAAGATCACGCCGCACGGTCTCCCCTACCTCGTCGTCTACCCGTTCGTGAAGGTGCGGCCCTGGTACTTCCTCCCCGAGGAGGACCGTCAGCGCGCGATGCACGAGCACATGGTGATCGGCCGCGAAGAGTTCCCGGGGATCAGGAACCACACGACGTACTCGTTCGGCATCGACGACCAGGAGTTCATGCCGGCGTTCGAGTGCGACGAGCCCGCGGACTTCATGCACCTGATGCTCCGCCTCCGCGAGAGCGAGGCGTCGCGCTGGACCGAGCGCGACACGCCGATCTTCGTCGGCCAGCACGTGACGATCCGCGAGGCGCTCGCCGCCCTCGACGGCGCGAACGTCGCGCGTTTCGCTCTAGCTGTAGGTGTGCTCGTCGCGCCAGACGCGCCACATCGCGAAGCCGCAGCACGCGAGGATCGCGACGAACGCGAGGATCTCGAGGCCGTGCGCGCCGGCCCACCAGTTCACGGCGAGAGCGGCGACCGCGAGCAGCGCCGCGCCGTAGAAGACGACGCGCGCGCGGAGCGACCACTCCGCGATCTCGCCGCGCCGCTCGCGCCACATCATGTAGATGAAGAACGCGATCGCGATCAGGAACGCGATCCGCGCGACGATCAGCAGCACAGCGAGCGTCGCCCCGAGGTCGAGCGCGACGATCACGCCCGCGATCAGCGCGATGATCAGGAACCCGCGCAGGGTCGGGTTCATCCGTGTGAAGAAGCTCATGTCCCGGTCATGTATGCGCGCACGGCGAGCAGTCCCGCCACCAGGGTAGCCCCCGCGAACCACGCGAGCCGCCGGCGGCGATCGGCGGGCGCGTACATCCACGGCGACAGCGCCGCCAGCAGGGCGAGCGACCCGTAGACGTAGTGGAGCCGCTCGGGCGCGCGGCGGTGCTCCGAGAGCAGCAGGAGCCCGAGCCCGACCTGCGCGACGAGGAGCGTCTGCGCGAGCGCGATCAGGTGCGTGACGATCCCGCGGGGCTCCCGGTGCCGGTAGTAGGCGACGCCGGCGACGATCGCCGCGGCGAACGTGACGGCGATGACGAGGAATGCCGTCGTATGGTGCGCCGTTAGCATCGGCGGCACCCTACCCCGAGGAGACTCCTGTGATCGAAGAAGGCAAGCCCGCACCGGACTTCGAGCTGACGAGCGACACCGGCGAGACCGTGAAGCTGTCGGCCCTCCGCGGCAAGCCCGTCGTCCTCTACTTCTATCCCAAGGACGACACGCCCGGCTGCACGACGCAGGCCTGCGGGATCCGGGACGCATACGGCGAGTTCGAGGCGGCCGGCGCGGTCGTCCTCGGCGTCTCCCCCGACGACGAGCGCTCCCACGTGAAGTTCAAGGAGAAGTTCGGGCTCCCGTTCACGCTCCTGGCCGACCCCGACCACGCGGTCGCCGAGACCTACGGCGTCTGGGGCGAGAAGAAGTACATGGGCAAGACGTTCCTCGGCGTCAAGCGCTCGACCTTCGTGATCGGCGCCGACGGGAACGTGACCAAGGTGATGCACGACGTGAAGCCCGCGTCGCACGCCGACGACGTGCTCGCGGCGCTCGGTTCGTAGGGCCGCGTCCTAAATCCCCCGTCCGGGGGACAGGCCGTACCGCATTCGGGGGGTGCCGAGGGGCAACGACCGGAGAGAGGATCGCCTCAAGGCGTCTATTTCTTCTGCGATGCAACTCCTTCTAAGCGATCCTGCGTACACCGACCGCTTGGCCTCGTTTCTTCGAAGCCTCGGCCAGCGTCCGCACGTCACGGGACCGAACAATCTCGAGCTCGACCCCGTCGCAGACGACGAGGAGCGTGTCGAGCTCGAGATTTACCTGCGGGTCTGGCGCGTCCTGTATCCGGACGCCAACGTGGAGGTCACGCAGACGGACCCCGAGCGCTAGGCAGCGTTCGGAAGGTCGGCGGTCGCGCGCTGCCTGGACTCCTCGAGCTCCAGGCGAACGGTCTCGATCACCTTGTCGCACTCCCTCAGCTCGGCAACGGTTGCGCCGTGCGCCGCAAGCACTTCGCGCACGTACATGAGGTCGAGCAGGTGGCCGCGCTCGGCGTCGATCTCGTCCTGTGCGTCGTACAGCTTGCTGACGGCCGGGGCCGCCTTGATGCCGCTCATTTCAGCTCCTTGGAGAAGGGGTTCGTTCATCTCGCGAAGAGCATCGTTCCGGCCTCTGAGACCACGCTAAGAGCGGTGTACGGACTTCGTAAGCCTTCTGTTGCGAAGGTTTTCGTCGCCGTCGGCGTCTTCACGAGAAGCATGTGCCGCCGGTTGCTCCTGCCGCTCGCGCTGGTCCTCCTCTGGGCCTCGCCCGCGGCGGCCGCGCTCCCGCCGCGGCCGCACGCCTGGCCGGCGACGCTGCAGATCGGGCTCTCGGACAGCCCCGGCGGCGCGGCGGCGCTCCGGAAGTCGGCGCCGTTCGGCTTCCGCTACCAGTACCTCGCCGGCGGCGTGAACACGGGGAACGGCTGGTCGACCTGGAACCCGAACGGGACGTTCGCGTCGATGTACGTCCAGGACTCGTGGGCGCATCACGTCGTCCCGGTTCTGACCTATTACATGCTGCTCCAGTCGAGCCCGAACGCGGGCGGCGAGTCGCAGACCGACCTCGCCCACCTCAACGACCCGGCGGTGATGACGGCGTACTGGGCCGACGTGCGCCTGCTCTTCCAGCGCGTGCACGGGACGAAGCCCGTCGTCGTCCACGTCGAGCCGGATCTCTGGGGCTACCTCGAGCAGGCGAACGACGTGGCGCTCGCGTCGGCGTTCGCGAAGCAGTGGGTCGCGCTGCGCGACCAGCTCGCGCCGAACGTGATCCTCGCGTACCACATGAGCGGCTGGGGAACGAAGCACGACATCGTCTACGAGAAGCCGAGCGACGCGACGGTGCGCGCGTACGCGACGCAGTCGGCGGCGTTCTACCGTTCGCTCGGCGCGAAGTTCGACGTCGCGTTCGAGGACTTCTCCGACCGCGACGCCGGCTTCTACGAGAAGACCCAGGGCAACCCGAAGACGTGGTTCGCGCCGGCCGACTTCCACCGGCACCTGCTCTACGGCGCGACCTTCGTGAAGCTGACCGGCCTGCGGATGGTCGCGTGGCAGATCCCGCTCGGGAACACGCTGATGGCGGCGATGAACGACACGTGGGGCCACTACCAGGACAACCGCGTCCAGTGGCTCCTCGGCACCGGCGCCCGCGCGCACCTGCGCGCGTACGTGAACGCCGGCTACGTCGGGTTCCTCTTCGGCGGCGGCGCGACGGGGACGACGTGCGCCTGCGACGCGCAGCACGACGGCATCACGAACCCGGCGCCGATCAACGGCAACACGCGGCCGTCGCTCACCGCCGACGACGACGGCGGCTACTTCCGTGCACAGGTGCGCGCGTACTACAACGCCGGTGCGCTGCGGCTTCCGTAGCGCGTTATCCACCGCGTCCACAGATACTTCGAGCACCGACGGTAAGGGAAGACGCGCCGCAGTCTCGCCCCGAAGCCGTCGAAGTTGGACGCCAACCGCGGCGCGATCACTCTAGTTACGACACCCGACCCGGTATCCCTCCGTTTCCGAGTGTCAAGACAGAGAGAGCCGGCCCGTGTGGCTGCGGCTTCCACACTGACCGGCTCGAGCAGAAGAGAAAATGGGCTGCGGCCCGCCATCCCCCTCCGCGTACCCAAATCGTCGGCCCGCGGACACGGCAGCGCGAAGCCCTCGATCGAGTGAATCGACCGAGTGAACCAGCAGCGGGGGCTCGCGAGGAATGCCAGAGCGGTGCTCCCCAACTTGCGGCGACAAAGAGTTGGGCTCCGAAGCGGAGGGCGAACCTGGGCGGCCAGGTTCGGCCTGCTGCACGGCGTCTACTGGTCTTCCGTGAAGCGCGGGCGCGCCCCGTGCCCTCGAGGCGCGCCGCAGCGCAGGGGGCACCGCCGAGGGGGAAGAGCGGTCGACGGCGCCGCGCCAACGTTATTCGACCTGGGAGACCGATGCCTATTCGGCGCTCGAGGGGCGGGCCGACCGCGGTGACATGCGGCCCATCTCAGCGGCCGACCCGCCCCTGAGGTGCGCAGGCAAAAGGGGGCTTCGCCGGCGGCGCCCCGCTCCATCAGAGCGTGTGAATCAGACCCTGTCCTGACACATATGCGTCAACATTCGGCGCTGCCCCTGGAGTGGACACGTCCCATGAGAGCGGTTGAGGGGCTCGGCGCTGAATTCGCCGCATCGCCGAGCCCCGTTGTGAGGCCAGTCGGTCAGCGGGCGGCACATGGCACCGATTCCGGATCCGCTCGTTACTGTGCCTTCGACCCAAGCCTCTCCTTGAGGATGGGAGGATTTGCTACGACGTGCCCCGTCGAACGGCTAGCTTGGCACGACATTCGGGGTTCGGCTGAACGCACGCTGTCGGCGATGGCCGTGGGAGTGCCCGAGCCCGCGGTCGCCTTCCACGGAACCCGGGCATTCCACGACGAGAATCAGCTAGAGCCATCAGTCCCCCGCCGACTCTCGTTAGCGACCTTACGAGAAGCCCGTGGCGTAGCCAGTGTGCTCGCACCACCGTCGAAGTGCGGCCTAACGCGCACGAGTGGTGAGTGCTCCGGGCGCCCGCACGCGACCCTGCGCGATACGCCCGGAACACACACGGATATCCGCAGCAGAACGTCCGCTCGAGGCCGTCCACGTGAAATGAACCGGCAGCCCCAGCAGATGTGTCTCCGAGACGCTCGCCGCGCGAGATCTCCGAAGACGCGGATATGCGGGCTCAACCAACCGTCCTCCCTTGGGGGATTGGGAAGCGACGGAGCCGCCCGTCCAACCGAGTATGTCACATAACGGCAACGACTCCCAGAGACCTCCCGCGCGTCTTTTCGTTCTCCAGGCGGGGGGCCTCAGCCGCCCGGTCGCTTTCTGGCGGGCAAGCGGCGAAGCCGCCCTGTCCCGCCGATTGGGCCGACGCGCCTCCTGCCGCAGTCGCGACATCGTTCGAGGCGACTCCCAAGGAGCACGCCTTCGTACCGGTATCGGTGCCGGGAAAAGGCGCACCGCAAACGCCGCCAACTCAAACTTCACTCCTTGAGCAAGAGTGTCCTCGTTGAAGATTGACGCTGCGCGGCGATCCGCCCGCCCGGCAAATGGGGGGCTTTCAACCAGCTCGGCACCATCAGTGCCCAAAGGCGAGACGCGTCCACAGTGAGGCGAGGAGAGGTATCGCCTGTCTGATGGCGTATGACGAAAATGAGGCCGAGCCGCCTTCAAGCAAGAAAGGAGCCTCTTTCGCGCATTTCGGCATCCGGCGTCCATTTCCTGAGTGCGAACTCGACCGCCGGCTCTCGGGGATAGGCGCGCAACTCGCGAGCGCCTCCTTGCCGCTCTCGCGCTGTCACTCCGACGCGACCACTACGCACATTCGCGACGCCGTCGGCACCACAGACCTTTCATCGCTCAAGAGGCCCCGTAAGTCTCAGACTGCGTCGGTAACGCTGCGAATTGCCCCGGCTCACGATGATTCAGCATCAGACAACAGGTCACATGCGGATGCGTCACAGACTTAGTCGTACTTTCCGCAGCCCTGGATTAGGCTGAAGTGGGTGATGGGTCGGAGTTCGGCACCATTCCCGAGTGCGCCCGGGGTTGTCTTTACCGGGTTCCAGAAGCCTACGCCCGCAAGTTGGACGGTGGCGCCGACTAGTTGCCATGCTGAGGTCGGTGCCGGGCATGCCTTCATGAAGGAAGACCGAGCGGAGAGAATCTTGGTGCGGCCAGCGCCTGGGTTGGCGAAAGGCATTTCGGGTTTGGCATGTAGGCGTTCATGTACGTCGATGAGGGGATGTCGTAGAGCTGAAACACGATCTCGCCGTTGGATTGCAGGCGGTAGCGCTCGATCACAGCTTGTATCGCCCAGACTTGTTGCTCGAAGGCGGTGCTGTTGCGGTACGTGACGATCCGTTTCGGTGCGGCCAAGGCGGCGATGGCGGGGATAGTCGTCCGGATGGGCATCGGGTAGACCTTCCACCTCTGCGCGTCGCTGAGCGTCATCAGGCGCCACAGGTTGCCGCCGCACCATGTCCCCGGCGCCCGCGTGGCTTGCGTCGAATGACTTGCTGAAACGGGCATCGCGACCACGACTGCCACGGCCGCGAAAACGGCGGTCATGAAAACGACTCTCCTCACTGGCGCACCCCCCAGAGTCGTGTTCACCTCACCGACGCGCAATCCTACAAGACCGGGCGGCGAACCTCACAGGTGCTACGGGCGTGAGGCTGAAGGCCGCACGAAGAGCACCGAACTCGAACAATCTAATCCACGTGTCGTCCAACGGCACGTGAACAGCCGCCCCTAGCTGTTGGTGAACCGGCCTACCCCTTCTGGGGGATCTCTATTCGTGCTTCACCAGATCGCGCTTCCACGAGGGGGCGACGCCCTTAGAATCACTCCCGGGAATCAGATCGGGGGAGGATCCACCAAGCCTTGTCTGCTTCCTTCACGGCGGCTCGGGAAGGCGGCGGCCCGCATTTCATGAGTCGAGAGCCGGGCTAGGGGGAGTTCTGCAGGCCGGTTCGGTTGAGATGGCGGGGGCACGGCGCAGGCAGCCCTGCACGAGCCCCAGCCTCTCGCCGCCGCAAGTCGAACTCGCACTCGACGCAGCCCTTCGCATAGACCACCGAAGTCACCGGATCATCGTCGGTGAACCGCCTACTCTTTCGGTTCACCAAATCGAGGATCGGTTCGCTCGATCGGCCACGCGACCGCGGAAGCCAGCCCGCCCCGACAAATGATTACTAAAGTCCGCCGCTAAGTACGGTCGATGAAACCGCTGTGGCCACCTCACCCTCACCCGAACGGCATTTCACCGTCAGTCGCGACGATCGAGGAACTGTCAGGATCGTCAACGAATCGACGAAATACACCCTCGCCGCACTCAGCCGGCGCGAAGCAAAAAGACTCGCTCGAGAACTGCGACGCGCTCTCAAGCGCTCTCAAGAAGTAAGCGCGCAAGCCGCAGTCAAGCCGCACACCCTGGACGTGTAAAGCCAGACTGCCGTGTTGAGTGACTCTTGGCTTACCGCGGCTGGCATGGAACGCCCGCATGATTCGTTCTCGTTCCTCAAGCCGATCGCTCATGCGATCGACAGGAACAGCGCTCGACCGGAGCGACAATCACTCCTGAAGGGCGGAGGGAGCGTTCAAGTCGCGGCCCACCTCACGGGCGGGCGGTGCTGAGTCCCGCAGAATGGCGAACGAGCCGGAATCCGAAATCCAACAGCTCCGAGGTCGTCGTAGAGCTCCTGCAAGGCGGGCAAAAGTACGAACCGCAACGACTAAGGTGGCGCACAACGGCGGCTGCTGCGGTGGCCCGTCCCGGCGTCGACGAACGGCAGAAATGCGGATTACGGTTTCAGATCCTGTCCTGCTGCGTAGCTTGGTCTTGTTCCTCACGTTCGACCAGAACGTGGTCTTGACGACTCTCAGCGATAACGAGATCGAGGTTGGATTCGTTGGCTCAATGAAGAACGTCTGGGCACAACAACGGGAAACAGAGCTTCGACTTCGCTCCTGGATGGACTCCCACCCCGACGCCGTCGCCGTCCTAAGCCTGTAGACCCTGAAACCTGTGCTCGGCTACATGGCCACGCGCGAGGCCTAAGAGCGCACCGTCAGCAGTAGCCTTGATACTCCCGGGCGATGGTCTTCCTCGTCGCTCTCCTCTATCCGAACGGTCGCACACACGAAGGCAGCCTCGACCGCGCCGAGACACCCAAAGTTGGCACGGTGTTCGAGATGTACGGACGCATATGGCGCGTCAACGAAATCAATCTGAACAACTACAGCGGGCGGACGCGCCGCGTAAACCCGGCGGACGAGTCGACACGGTACATGTGCGTCTCCGTCAACTACTAGTCGGCTACACGCGAACGCAACTCATCCACGCCGGCAGGAGCGCGGCGGGGCCGCCAGCCGGCCTTGTCTCGATGCGGAAGAAGGCGAACCCGCCGCATATGGGTTCGCCTTCATTTTAGACTCGACCCCGTCGCCGGACGGGGGAGCACTGTCGCGCTATTCCGCGAGCCCCCGCCGCATCGGGGCCCTCGGTAGAACCATCATCGCCGTCCGAGGCCCGGTTCATCTATCGCTGAACAGGTGGTTCACTCCGTCGATTCACTCGGATGAGGCTCGAGGTCTGCACCGTCCGCGCCGACGAGTTACCTACGGGGAGACGACCGGGGGCCGCAGCCCGTCCGATCCTTGTGGAAGAGCCGGACTGGTGTGGGAGCCGCAGCCCCATCGGCCCGGCTCTTCCCTTTACCTACGACGCACGTAGCCTTCGGCGTCCTATCTCAGACACCGTCCCGCGTCTGGCGCAGCGTCTTTAGACAGACGAGCCAGGGGACCCGAACCACCAGGCGCGCATCTACATGGTGCACTCTCTTCGACCGATGTCGATCCCGCAGCGAGTCTTGAGGACACCAAGACCAGAGTTCGTATCTCGGTCCCTTTCGAGCTGCTAGCCGACCGCAAGAAGGCCGCGCATCTCGCGGCAGCCGAGAACTCGGCACCGAAGGGTTACGTTGCCGGATGGCGCGGGTGAAGCCTCCGTGTGCTGATTCTGAGATGTCACGTCCAGCCTCGAACTACTGGCCGACGCGCGCCCGAACAAGTTCGACCGCGCTGCTGTTCCTTGGCACGGACGGCTAGAGCTCAAGCCACCGTCTTGGCGATCGCCGAATCGCAGCTCGCTCTCGCCGCGCTTGGCCCGCGTTGCGGGCCAAGCGACAGCACGCGAGTCGGACTAGGCGGCGGCTGTTGCGGCAGTTGGGTCGATGCTCGTCGCGTTCGCTCAACTACACGACCGCGTTAGCGTTAGCCGCTTGTTCTAGGTACCCGATTCGGTGACGGGTTCCAGCGCTACAGTCGGGGTCCGGGTAAGGGCGACCGCAGCAATGACGCCGACCAGGTAGGCGATCACGAGTGCGGCGACGCCGCTCGCCCAGCTGGACTTCTCGACCATCACCCAAATGATCGACAGAACGAGCGTCTCGTTGGTGAGGTCGGCGATCCAGAGCGCCCGGTCGCGCGTCATCCGCTTCGCCTCGGGGCCAAGTGGCCCGGGGCCGTTCGCCTTCAGCGCCTTCTTGACCGCATGTCCGCGCCTGCCCGCGACAAGCGGCCCCTGGAGCGAGAGGACCGCAAGTCCCAACGATCGGAATGACGATCCACGATGTGCTCCACGTCCAGTACTGGCTCGTCATGTACGCGCCGGAGGCATAGAGACCGACGATCGCCACCGGAAACGCTTTCTCGATCTGGCCCACGAGCTGTCCCCACGGCGCAGCGTCAGCCAGCGTCTCCGCCCTTCGGAGCTTGAGTAAACAGACCGTCGCGACAACACCAGCGCTGATGCCGATGAGAAACGACAGGATGTGAACGTACAGAACGACGTGATACGCGTCCATGTGCGGCTCTCCTCGACAGGTGACTACGAGCCCCAGCAGCAGCCACCGTCTCGCACTTGATACTCGACTGTCAACCCAACACCGGACCGAGGCCCGCATCTCCTCGGCATTCGAGCTACTCAAGGAACTCAAGATCCTCGCCGCGCCTCGGAGCGTTAAGGGCCGGCGACACGATGACCTTACGAGTGTCTTGTGATGCCAGCGAAGGAAAAGCCACGCTTAGAACGTGTCGCAGCTCAACTTCTTCTAGATCGCGACCCCGACGCGTCTCCGCGGCGCGGACTCATCGACGCCCCATCGCGTAAGCGCTGCACACCACCTGCCTGCCGTTCGCTTGCGTGGGCTCCCTCCGCGAGGCCGGAAGGCAACCTCAGCCAATCGAGAAGCGTCCGTCACCCTCCGAGTGAATCGTTTCACATCTCAGGACGGTTCGCTCTGGAGCCGGGTCTGCAGCGGTGGCGTGTGGTGCAGCCTGAGTGGGGTACTCGGCGGCGCGCATGGCCGCCGCGGCGACACTGATGCGCTAAACGCAACGCCCCGGATTGGCCGGAGCCTGCGGAAAGTGCGCCGTCGCGCCGTCTCTGCGCACCGTGGCAACCAGAGGCAACAGGACTCAAGCTCAGGTCGCCCCGATGACTTCGCTTCCGCGAGCTAGACGATAGGTCGGTTGACGACCTATCGTCGGCCGATTTACGGTTGCTGACATGGAGTTTGGGAGAGCGGCGTACTACGTGCTGGCAGCACTGGTCGACGGGCCTCTTCACGGGTACGCGATCGTGGGTCGGGCGTCGGAACTCTCGGGCGGGGCTGTGCGTTGCTCGACGGGCACGCTGTACGGGATCCTTGAGCGTGCCACCGGTGAGGGGCTCGTTGGAGCCGGCCAGCCGTATGTCGTAGGCGGAAGGCAGCGCCGCGACTACACCCTGACGCGCGCTGGTCGCGACGCGTTGTTCGCGGAGGCTGAGCGGTTAGTCCGGGACGGGAGAGCCGTGTCTCGCAAGCTCCGCGCGGCCGAGGCGAGGTTCGCGCGATGATGCGGGAGCGGATCGTACGCGCGGCATTGCTTGCCTACCCGCAGTCGACAAGGGACGCTCATGGTGCGGAGATGTTCGGTACCGCGCTCGACGCCGGCGATGTCTCTGTCTCAAGGCTTGCGCGCGAGATCGTCGATCTCGCATGGTCCGGCTCGAAAGCTCGCATATTCCAGACCGGGCAGATCGCTGCGCCTCGCCTCGTTGCCGACGGCCTCTGCATCGCCGGCGTCTGGATGCTGACAATCATACTTGCCGGCGACCTCGGCGACAGAGTCCGAGGCCTGCGGCCGGGCGACCCAGAGCACCCCTCGTGGTTGGTGCTTTCGCTGGTCGTTGTCGCGCTCGGGTCCGCGCTCGTTGGTCGCGAGCGACTTGCCGGAGTGACGGCTCTTTTGTTCTCGGCACTCGTCGTGCCGGGCACCGCGGGAAACGATTTCGGCGACCGGTGGCGACTCGCCATGCTCGTACCAACCGCGTGTTTCGTCGCGCTGGTCGTGGTTCCGCGGCATCGGCGACGCCACTACCGCCGCCTGACCTGGCTACTCCCCGTCCTGGCGATCGCGCTCACCTCGAGCTTGAGCGGCGACTCCACGGCGGCGATCCTGATCGTCGCATTCGCGACGTTAGTGCCGGTTTCGCTGCTGCTGCTTCCCGTTGATCCGAGACCTGCGGTCGCCTGTGCGGTCTGCAGCGGCTTCTTCGGCGTCGCAATGGCACAGGATCAAGGCGGCCCTGGACCGCTCGGGCTCGTCTTCCTACTCGCCGCACCGGCAATCATCCTGACGGTCGTCCTACGCGGCCGCTATCTACAAACCAGAACCATCGGCTAGCGGTTCTGCGAGTTCGGCCTACCGGCTGACGCGCTGGATCCACGCGCGCCGCGCTTGCGGCTGCAGCGGACTATGCAGACGCTTCCGCCGACAACGCTCGCACCGTTCGACTCGCCTGCCGATCATTATGCCGGCGTACTGATACCGATGCCCGAGAAGCCTGCATGCCCGCTGCTGCCGCACGATCATGCATCTCAGGTAACCAGCACCACGAACGGGCCGCGCTCCCTGACGGGCTAGGTCATCGCGAGGTCGTCAGCAGCGCCGCCGAGCAAAAGACAGACCCCCCGCCCATTGGCCCGGCGAGGGGTCTGAATGCGCAGCCTCCTCGGCTACGCGGGGCTCGAACCATTCGCGGCCCGCGCTAAGGGGTTTAGGTGACCGCAGACAATACGTCGCCCCGGGGTAGAGCACCGACCCTATCGCGCCTCGCTGGCCTTGCGGCACCGACGTTCGGCTGGTCCCGGGACTAGTTACCCTGGCGATGGCAGCCGACGGCCGAGGTCCAACCGTATCCGCTAGTCGTCTTCGGTCGCGACCGACTTACCATCCTCAAACACGAACGACCCACCCCACCGCGACCGGCACAAAACGGTTGACACGCTGCTCGACATGTTCCTCGAACGTCACCGGCGAATGTCGACCCCGCGACTAAACGGAGACTCACCGCGCAGCGGAAGAAAGCACGCGACGAATCGGCGACCGTCACCCGGACAGCCTCAACCGGCTTGAGCGGGAGAATTGGCGCGCAACCGTATCCCCCCGGTTCGCGCTCGGACGTCTTCTGTGGTTCCAGCAGACCCTCGCCTTGGACGACCGCCAGGGGCACGGGACGCATCGGCCGGTATCAAGAACCCGAAGTGGCGCAGGCATGAGCAGCGCGAGGTACCCCGTTCGAGACATGGGCGGCAGCGTCGGCACCGTGCCGCTACGCCAACGAGTGATCGACGCTCTCGATGCGACGCCACCGATCGAAACGCCGATCCACGTCCCCGCTCCCCGCGGCGACTACATCTTTTCGAGCCAACCGCGAGCGCATGGGGCCGCCGCGCGGACGCCGAAGGCGATGACCGCGAGATCCACACCGCCGTTTCCTCGCCTAACCCCTCGCTAGGGAATCATCGAGGCGTGATGTGATCTAACGCAGCTCGAAGCCAATTGCTCGCCCCGGCGAAAGCTTTCAGGCTCTTCCGCACTCACAATCGTTTGCACCACGACTGCACCCGGACTCGGCTCGCTCCGTTATGCGGATGAGAGGACTTGAACCTCCACGGGGTTGCCCCCACACGGACCTGAACCGTGCGCGTCTACCAATTCCGCCACATCCGCTGGCCGGGGAAGTGTAGCCCCGGACACCGAACCGGTCCGTCCGCTCTGTCCGTACCATTGGGCACCTGCGCCGCCTCGCTCTCGTCCTGCTCGGCGTCTCCGTTCTCGTCGCGTTGCCCGCGGCGGCCGGAGGGGCCTCGGCGCGGCCGGTTGCGACGGGCTCCGGGTTCGTCGAGGTCGTCGTCACGCTGCCGCAGCCGTCGCTGTCGCAGGCGATCCTCAGCGACCGCACCCTCGCGGCGCGCGCGACGACGCGCCACCGGCTGAACCTGCGCTCCGAGGCGAGCGTCTCGTATCTGCGCACGCTCGCGTCCGCGCAGCGCACGCTGCAGGCGCGGATCCAGACGTCGATTCCGGACGCGCGCGTCCGCTGGCGCTACGGCGTCGTCCTGAACGGGATGGCCGTCGTCGTCCCCCGCTCCAAGCTCGCGGACGCTCTCGTCGATCCCCGGCGCGACCGTCTGGCCGTCCGTCACCTACCACGCGCTCGCGGCGAACCTGAACAAGACGCCGGCGCTGATCGGCGCGACGACGATCTGGGGGCCGACCCTCGCCACCGCGGGCCAGGGAATGAAGATCGGGATCATCGACGACGGGATCGACCAGGCCCACCAGTTCTTCGATCCGACGGGCTACACGTACCCGGCCGGCTTCCCGAAGGGGAACACCGCGTTCACGACGCCGAAGGTGATCGTCGCGCGCGCGTTCGCGCCGGCGAACGAGACGTGGAAGTACGGGAACACGCCGTTCGACCCGGACTACTCGGACCACGCGACGCACGTCGCCGGTATCGCCGCCGGCGATCACGGCACGATCGCGAACAGCGGGCGCGGCAAGGTCTCGGTCTCCGGCATCGCCCCCGCCGCGTATCTCGGCAACTACAAGGTGCTGACCGTGCCGACGAAGGATTACGGCCTCGACGGCAACTCGCCGGAGATCGCCGCGGGGATCGAGCAGGCCGTGAAGGACGGCATGGACGTGATCAACCTCTCGCTCGGCGAGCCCGAGGTCGAGCCGAGCCGCGACATCGTCGTCAAGGCGCTCGACGACGCCGCCGACGCGGGAGTCGTGCCGGTCGTCGCCGCGGGGAACGACTACAGCAACGCGGGCCGCGGCTCCGTCGGCAGCCCGGCGAGCGCGCCGCAGGCGATCACCGTCGCCGCGTCGAGCGAGGGCTCGGACGGTCCCGCCGACGAGATCGCGTCGTTCTCGTCCGGCGGTCCGACGCCGATCTCGCTGCAGATGAAGCCGGACGTCACCGCACCGGGCGAGAGCATCCTGTCGTCGATCCCGCCCGACGCCTGGGACACCTGGGACGGGACGAGCATGGCGACGCCGCACGTCGCGGGCGCGGCCGCGCTGCTGAAGCAGCGGCATCCGACATGGACGGTCGCGCAGATCAAGTCCGCGCTCGAGACGACCGGCGATCCCGTGCACGTGCCCAACACGCAGATCGAGGTCGCGTCGACGCGCGAGGGCGGCGGCCGCATCGACATCCCGCGCGCCGACAACCCGCTGATCTTCACCGACCCGACCGGCCTCTCGTTCGGGCTCGTCAAGCGCTCGACGACGGTGACGCGTCCGCTCGCCACGACCGACGCGGGCGGCGGCGCCGCACCGTGGACGGTCGCGGTTGCAGCACAGACGATGCCGCGCGGCGCGACGCTTGCGCCGAGCGCGACAACCGTCGTCGCCGGGTCGCCCGTGACGCTGACCGTCACGACGACCGCCGACGCCGCCGAAGGCGAGGCGACCGGCTGGGTGACGCTGACGCGCGGCACCGACGTGCGCCGCGTTCCGTACTGGTTCCGCGTCGAGGCACCGCAGCTCGGCAACGACCCGCACACCGACCTCACCCGGGCCGGCGTCTACCACGGCAACACCGCCGGCAAGGCGTCGCGCGTCTCGTCGTACCGGTATCCCGATCGCGGAATCGTCAACATCCCGACCGATCTCTCCGGGCCGGAGCAGGTCTTCCGATTCGACCTGACGAAGCCGGTCGCGAACTTCGGGGCTGTCGTGCTGTCGTACGGGAAAGGCATCACCGTCGCGCCCCGGATCGTCCACGCCGGCGACGAGAACCGCCTCGTCGGCTACGCCGGCCTACCCGTGATGATCAACCCGTACGTCGGCGCGCCGTACCCGTACCCCGCCGTCGGCGCGATCCTGCCCACCCCGGGCGAGTACGACATCGTCTTCGACACGCCCGCCGGCGCGCGCGCCGGTCGCTACACCTTCCGCTTCTGGGTCAACGACACGACACCGCCCGCGATCCGGCTTCTGCAGCGAAGCGTCGCGCGCGGCGCGCGGGTCCGACTCGCGGTCACCGACGCCGGCTCGGGCGTCGACCCGGGCACGCTCACCGCCACGGTCGACGGCCGGGACGCGCGCATCTCGTTCGCGAACGGCGTCGCGTCGGTCACACTCGGACACGCGACGCCCGGCTCGCACCGGCTCGTCGTCGCAGCGTCGGACTACCAAGAGGCCAAGAACATGGAGGACGTCGGCCCGGTCCTCCCGAACACGCGCACGCTACGGACGACCATCGTCGTCCGGCGGTAGCCAGCCCTAGCGCCGGTCGGTCTCCTCGATCGTCGGCAGCTGGGCGAGGTCGCGCTCGACGCTGGCAGCGAAGTCGTCGGCGTCGTCGGGGACGATCCGGAACGCCTGCTTGCGCTTCTCCCGCTCGCGGCGGCGGCGCGCTTCAGGCCCGACGCGCGCCTCCAACCCCCGGCCAAGGCGGGGCCATTCCGCCCCGATTACCACTGCGATCGCCAGGACGAGCAGGGCGATGTACAGCCAGCTCACGGGATCGATCTTAGCGAAGGGAGGTAAACCGTTCGGGCCTTCCTGCCGATAAGAACAGGCATGAGTGGCCCGTGGATCATCGTCTACGCGCTCCTGTGGGTGACGCTGATGCGCGCCCTGCTCGTGCAGGCGCGCGTGCTGCCGCCGACGTGCGCCCGGTGCGGTCTCCCGTTCGAGCGCAGGGCGCTCGGCGAGGCCGTCTGCCACTGCGACGGGCACTAACACTTCATTTCCGCCAGCTAACCGGGGCTTGGTATCGGCGTCTCCTCTCTGAGACAATCGCCTTCTGGCGTGTCGCGCCAATAACGGAGGGGACAAATGAGCAGGCACATGAAGATCGGGTTGCTGATCGCTGCCCTGGCAGCCCTGGTCGTAGTCGCAACAGCAGGGGCATCTCTACGTTCGAAGGCCGCAACCACGACGCTCGTCTTCGGGGCGTCGGCGGATCCCGTCATCCTCGACGGGCCACTCGTCTCTGACGGCGAGTCGCTCCGTCCGATCGGACTTATCTTCCAGGGGCTCGTCAGCCTCAAGCCGGGCACGACCGTGATCGTGCCGCAGCTGGCGACGAGCTGGTCGACCTCGAGCAACGGGCTCACCTGGACGTTCAATCTCCGCTCCGGCGTGAAGTTCCAGGACGGCACGCCGTTCAACGCCAAGGCGGTCTGCTTCAACTTCAACCGCTGGTACAACTTCCCGGGGCCGCTGCAGACCGACGCGGTGACCTATTACTGGAACACCGTCTTCGGCGGGTTCGCGCATCCGGCGACCGGAAGCCCCGGACCGGACAAGAGCCTCTACAGGGGCTGCAAGGCGGTCGGCCAGTCGAAGGCTGTCATCCAGCTGACCCGCAAGTCGGGCGGCTTCCTCGGTGCGCTCGCGCTGTCGGTGTTCGGCATGGCGAGCCCCACCGCGCTCGTCAAGTACCAGGCTGACGCCGGAACCGTGACTGCAGACGGCGTCTTCCAGCCGACCGGAACGTTCGGGACGCAGCATCCGATCGGCACGGGGCCGTACATGTTCAAGTCGTGGAAGATCGGCGACAAGCTCGTGCTCGTGAAGAACCCGACGTACTGGGGGAAGCCGACGAGCCCGAACTGGTCGCGGTCGGCGAAGATCGATCAGCTGATCTTCGTCCCGATTCCGGACAACGCAGCGCGGCTCCAGGCGCTGCAGACCGGCGAGATCCAGGGCTACGACAACGTCGCGCCGCAGGACATCGCCACGGTGCGGTCGACCAGCGGCCTGAAGATCGTCAACCGGCCGCCGTTCAACGTCGCGTACGTCGGGATGAACCAGTCGCTCCCGCCGTTCAACAACCCGCTCGTCCGGCAGGCGCTCGCGTACGGCCTCGACCGGAGCGCGGTCGTGAACGCGTTCTACGGCGGACGCGGCCAGACCACGAACCAGTTCCTGCCGCCGCAGGTCTTCGGCTATGCGAAGAAGGGCGTGCCGGACTACTCGTACAACCCGGCGAAGGCGAAGGCGCTGCTGCAGCAGGCAGGCCTGACCCTGCCGGTCAAGATCGACTTCTGGTATCCGACGAACGTGTCGCGGCCGTATATGCCCGACCCGTCGCGGAACTTCCAGGCGTTCCAGGCGAGCCTCGAGAACTCCGGGTTCAAGGTCACGCCGCACAGCGCGCCGTGGCGCCCGGACTACCTCGCCGCTGTACAGAGCGGCCAGGCACAGGTCTTCCTGCTCGGGTGGACCGGTGACTGGGGCGATCCCGGCAACTTCCTCAACGTCCATTTCGGCTCGCAGACGCAAGAGTTCGGGTTCAACAACCCGTCGCTCTTCGCGCTTCTGAAGAAGGCCGACGCGGAGAGCAACCTGGAGAAGCGGACGGCGCTCTATGAGCAGGCGAGCATCGCCGTGATGAAGTTCCTGCCGGTCGTCCCGTACGTGCACTCGACACCGGCGCTGGCGTTCAAGAGCAACGTCAACGGCTTCATCGCCGGTCCCGTGGGCACCGACCCGTTCTGGCTCGCGAGCCTCGGATCGTAGGAAGGGGACAGGCAATCAGGCAGCCGGCGGACTGAATCGATGCTTCGGTTCACAGTCCGCCGGCTGCTCTTGCTCGTCCCGATCCTGCTCGGCCTCTCGATCCTGATCTTCCTCTGGATCCGGGCGCTGCCGGGCGGGCCCACGCAGGCGCTGCTCGGTGAGCGGGCAACGCCGGCGGCAGTGGCGCAGATCCGGCACCAGCTCGGGCTCGACAAGCCGATCTACGAGCAGTACTGGGCCTACGTCCGGACGACCGCGTCGGGGAACCTCGGGATCAGCATCGTGTCGCGCCGTCCGGTGACGACGGAGATCCGCGAACGCTTCCCGGCGACCGTCGAGCTGGCGGTCGCGGCGATGATCTTCGCGCTCTCGATCGGATTGCCGCTCGGGTTCTACGCGGCGAAGCGGCACGGGAGCTCGTTCGACCACTTATCCCTGGTCGGCTCGCTGATCGGGATCTCGATCCCGATCTTCTTCCTCGCGATCATCCTCAAGTACATCTTCTCCGTGCGCCTCGGCTGGCTCCCGAGCATCGGCCGCCAGGACGTACTCATCAACGCGGAGCATCCGACGGGGTTCTACGTCCTCGACGGGATCATCACGGGGAACTGGAACGCGGCGTGGGATGCGACGAAGCACCTGATCCTCCCCGCGATCGCGCTCGGCTCGATCCCGCTCGCGATCATCGCGCGGATCACGCGCGCGTCCGCGCTCGATGTCCAGAACGAGGACTACATCCGCACCGCGCGCGCGAAGGGAATGTCGCCGGGCGTCGTCGACCGGCGCCACGTCCTGCGCAACGCGCTGCTGCCGGTCGCGACGATCATCGGCCTCCAGGTCGGCCTGCTGCTCGGCGGCGCGGTACTCACCGAGACGGTTTTCGCAATCCCCGGCATGGGCTCGTGGATCGCGCAGGCGATCTTCAACCGCGACTACCCCGTGATTCAGGGCGGAGTGCTGTTCCTCGCGATCGTCTTCGTGTTCGTCAACCTGATCGTCGACCTCTCGTACGGGCTGCTGAATCCGAGGATCCGCGTCTCGTGAGCCTCGCGGAGATCGAGTCCCAGACCTTCACGCTCGAGACGCCGACCGGCGGGCTCTGGCACGAGGCGTGGCGGCGGCTGCGCCACGACCGCGGCGCGATCATCGGCTTCATCTTCGTCGCGATGTTCGTGCTCGCCGCGCTTCTCGCGCCGTGGATCGCTCCGTACGGACCGCTCGAGCAGAACCTCGGGCTGATCACGAAAGGCTGCTGCCCCGGGCCGTCGTCCGCGCACTGGTTCGGCGTCGACCAGCTCGGCCGCGACGAGCTCTCGCGCATCCTCTGGGGCGCGCGCTACTCGCTCGTGATCGGCATCGTCGCTGTCACGGTCGGACTGTCGATCGGGTCGCTGCTCGGTTCCGTCGCCGGCTACTTCGGCGGAACGATCGACAACGTGATCATGCGGCTGATGGACATCATGCTCGCGATTCCCGGGCTGCTGCTCGCGATCGGGATCGTCGCGGTGCTCGGCCCCGGGCTGTTTCAGATCATGATCGCGGTCGGCGTGACGAGCATCCCGGTGTTCGCGCGGCTGATGCGTGGATCGATCCTCTCGCAGCGCGAGAACGACTTCGTGCTCGCCGCGCGCGCGGTCGGCGTGCCGCGGCGCTCGATTCTCGGCGCGCACATTCTCCCGAACGCGATGTCGCCGGTGATCGTGCAGGCGACGCTCGCGCTCGCGACGGCGATCATCGACGTCGCCGGCCTCGCGTTCCTCGGCCTCGGCGACCCCGATCCGTCGCGTCCCGAGTGGGGCGCGATGCTCACGAACACGAACGAGTACCTTCAGGTCGCGCCGTTCCTCGCGATCATCCCCGGCATCGCGATCGTGATCAGCGCGCTCGGCTTCAACATGATCGGCGACGCGTTGCGCGAGGCACTCGACCCGAAGCTGCGGGGTCGCGCATGAGCCGTAGGCTCGACGGAGGCGACCCAGGAGCGGAGGTGGCGGCTTGGCCGGCGCCGGAGCGGGCATGAGCGAGCCGCTGCTCGCGGTCGAGGGTCTCGAGGTGCGGTTCTGGACGAACCGCGGCACGGTGCACGCGGTCAACGGTGTCTCGTTCGAGATCGCGCCGGGCGAGACGCTCGGCATCGTCGGCGAGTCCGGCTGCGGGAAGAGCGTCACGTCGCTGGCGATCCTCGGGCTGCTGCCGCGGGCCGGCCGTGCGACGGCGGGCAGCGCCCGCCTCGAAGGCCGCGAGCTGCTCGGGATGTCGGACCGGGAGCTGCGAAGCATCCGCGGCCGCGAGATCGCGATGATCTTCCAGGACCCGATGACGAGCCTGAATCCGGTGCTGACGATCGGGCGCCAGATCCGCGAGGCGCTCGAGGCGCACTTCGGGCTCGATCGGCGCGCCGCGGACGCACGCGCAACCGAGCTGCTCGACCAGGTCGGGATCCCGAGCGCGAAGGCACGCCTCTCCGATTATCCGCATCAGTTCTCCGGCGGGATGCGCCAGCGCGCGATGATCGCGATGGCGCTCGCGTGCGAGCCGAAGCTCCTGATTGCCGACGAGCCGACGACCGCGCTCGACGTGACGATTCAGGCGCAGATTCTCGACCTTCTGCGCGGGCTCGTCGCCGAGCGCGACACGGCGCTGATCCTGATCACGCACGACCTCGGCGTCGTCGCCGGGTCCTGCGAGCGCGTCAACGTGATGTACGGCGGCATGTTCGTCGAGACGGGCTCTGCGGAGCAGGTGTTCGGCATGCCGCGTCACCCGTACACGCTGGGGTTGCTGCAGAGCGTGCCGCGGCTCGACACCCCGCGCGGCCGGCAGCTGCAACCGATCGCGGGATCGCCGCGCGACATGCTTCAGCCGCCGCACGCATGCCCGTTCGCGCCGCGCTGCCGCTACGCGGTCGACGAGTCGCTGCACGAGGTGCCGAAGCTCGTCGAGGTCGACCCTGGTCACTTCGTCGCATGCTTCAACCCGGTGCCGGCGGACGAATGGGAGCGGTCACGGGCGGTAACGGCGTGAGCGGCAACGGCGACCTCGTCGAGCTCGAGAACCTCAGCGTCTGGTTCCCGATCCAGAGCGGCGTCGTGCTCGACCGCCACGTCGGCGACGTGAAGGCGGTGGACGACGTGACGCTCTCGATCCGCCGCGGCGAGACGCTCGGCCTCGTCGGCGAGTCGGGCTGCGGCAAGTCGACGGTCGGCCGCGCGATCCTGCGCCTCTACGAGCCGACGGCGGGCACCGTCACCTTCGACGGCCAGGACATCACGCACCTCGGCGAGTCGCAGCTGCGACCGATCCGGCGGCGCATGCAGATGGTCTTCCAGGATCCGTTCGCGTCGCTGAACCCGCGCCACAGCGTCGGGCGGACGATCGGCGAGCCGCTGCGCGTGCACGGACTGATGCGCGGGAAAGACGTCGACGCGCGCGTGCGCGAGCTGCTCGCGATCGTCGGGCTGCCGGCGGACGCGGCGTCGAGATATCCGCACGAGTTCTCCGGAGGCCAGCGACAGCGCGTCGGCGTGGCGCGCGCTCTCGCCGTCAATCCGGACTTCATCGTCGCCGACGAGCCGGTGTCGGCACTCGACGTCTCGATTCAGGCGCAGATCATCAACCTGCTCGCGTCGCTCCAGAAGGACTTCGCGCTCACGTATCTCTTCATCGCGCACGACCTTGCTGTCGTCCGCCACATCTCCGACCGGATCGCGGTGATGTATCTCGGCGGCATCGTCGAGCTCGCGTCGGCCGACGACCTGTACGAGCGTCCGCTGCATCCGTACACCATCTCGCTGCTCTCGGCGGTGCCGATACCCGACCCGCTGATCGAGCGGAAGCGCGAGGCGATCTTGCTCCAGGGCGACCTGCCGAGCCCGGCGAACCCGCCTGCGGCTTGCCGGTTCCACACGCGCTGCCCGTTCGTGCAACCGACGAAGTGCCGCGACGAGCGGCCGCAGCTGCGCGAGCTCGACGCGGGTCACGTCGTC
Organism: uncultured Actinomycetes bacterium; assembly: GCA_963718385.1. Lineage (GTDB taxonomy): Bacteria > Actinomycetota > Thermoleophilia > Gaiellales > Gaiellaceae > Palsa-739. The sequence continues at coordinate 11,227 of CAVQZE010000003.1, read as the reverse complement.
GCGTGCCACTGGGCCGAGGCGATCCGGGCCGGCGAGCTGACGCCGCACGCGCAGGCACCCGTGTTCGATCCGGGGCTCGTCGCGGCCGCGCCCGAGCCGACGCCGGACTGAGACCAGAACTACGCGACCGGCGCGCTGACGAGCTCGCCGAGCTTCCGCTCGAGATACGCGAGGTACGGTCCGGCGTCCATCGGGCTGCCGGTCTCGCGCAGGAGCAGCTCCTTCGGCGTGAAGACGCGGCCGTACCGGTGGACGTGCTCGCCGAGCCATTCGCGGAGCGGATCGAACTCGCCGCGCTCGAACATCGGCTCGAGCTCGCCGATGTCCTCCTCCGCGCGATCCCAGAGCTGCACCGAGACGACGTTGCCGAGCGCATACGTCGGGAAGTAGCCGAAGCTGACGTCCGACCAGTGGACGTCCTGGAGCACGCCGAGAACCACGTCGGGAGGGTCGAGGCCGAGGTAGTCGTGCATCTTCGCGGCGAACGCCTCCGGGAGATCCTCGAGCGCGACCGCACCGGAGAAGACTTCACGCTCGAGCTCGAAGCGCAGGATGATGTGCAGGCAGTACGTCACCTCGTCCGCGTCGACGCGGCGCAGCGACGGCTGCACCTTGTTCAGCGCGCGGTGGAACGTCTCGAGCGGAACGCTGCCGAACTGCTCCGGGAACTCCGCCTGCAGGTCGGGGTAGAAGTAACGCCACGTGCCGATGTTCCGGCCGACGAGGTTCTCCCAGAGTCTGCTCTGCGACTCGTGGAACGCCGCCGACACGCCGTGCGCGAGCGGCGAGCGCGCGAACCGCGGGTCGACCTGGCGCTCGTAGATCCCGTGCCCGAACTCGTGGAGGCACGAGAGCACACCGTGCAGGCTGTCCTCGTGGAAATTCGTCGTCAGGCGAATGTCGGACGGTGACAACGACGTCGCAAACGGATGCACCGTGCGGTCGAGACGCCACGCCTTCCTGTCCATCCCCCACTTCCGCAGCACCGAGAGCGAGAACCGCCGCTGCCCGCGCCAGGGGAAATGGCCGTGCAGGCATGAGTCGTCGATCGCCGTCGCGCCGCCGACCGCGCGGATCAGCGGCACGAGCGCGACCTTCAGCTGGTCGAAGATCGCCTCGACCTCCGCCGTCGTCATCCCGGGCTCGTAGTCGTCGAGCAGCACGTCGTACGGATCGCCGGCCGGCGCGAAGCAGTCGACGTACCGGCGGCGCAGCTCGAGGCCGCGCTCGAGCTGCGGCAGGAGGATCGAGTAGTCGCGCTGCTCGCGCGCGTCGAGCCACGCGCGGTAGCCGTGCGAGCCGGCGCGCGTCAGCTCGGCGCGCAGCTCGGACGGGACGCGTACGGCCTTCTCGTAGTCGCGCCGCGCGATCCGGATCAGCGCCGCTTCGAACGACTCCGGGGCATGCTCCTCTTCGAACGGGCGCAGCTCCTCGAGCAGCTCACCGAGATCCGGCGACGTCCCGAGCTCGTGCGCGACACGGTTGATGGTCGCGCGCTGCTCGGCGCGCGCTTCGGCGCCGCCGTCGGGCATCTTCGTCTCCTCGTCCCACGAAAGCAGCCCCGACGCCTTCTCCAGGTCGGAGATCTCGCCCAGGCGGCGCCGAAGCTCGTCGAAGCGGTTGCTCACCTGGCGTTCACCCGCGGGAGGGTACCGGCCGGTCCCGGACGGCGTCGGGCACCGGGAACCAGACTGCGCGTGCCAGGGCGAGGAGCCGGTCGCCGCGGTAGAGCGCCGTTCCGGCAAAGAGTCGGCGCTCGTCGGCGCCGATCGGCCAGGCGACGACGACGCACTCGTCTCCGGCCACCGGCAGCTCGAGCACCCGCGCCGTGAGGCGTCCGAGGACGGAGATGCCGCGCGACCACCCCGGGTCGACGGCGAACGCGCCGGGGCAGTCGAGGGCGGCCCAAACGAACGGCGCTGTCCCGTCGGGCGGCCGCCACGGCGCGACGACCGTGCCGTCACCGACCGGCGTCGGCCGGAGCCGCAGCCCGTCGCCCTCCGCGCGGTCCGGGCCGCAGACGAAGCAGCCCGGGAACGGATGGTCCGGGTCGGCGGCGTGCGCCGCGGCGATCCGTTCCGCTTCCGCGAACGGGACCGCCGGGGGCGGCGCGAGCTCGAGCTCCGCGGCGCGCGCCTCGACGACGATCGCGGCGCCGTCGAGCACGCGCACGCCGTCGCCGTCGCGTTCGACGCGCAACGGCGTATCGAGCGGCGGCGGCAGACGGAGCGTGACTTCCACCGCGTCCGCATCAACGAGCTCCGCGACGAGCCCGCAGGTGTAGCCGCCGTTCCCTGAGCCGGCCGGGCCGCGAAAGCGGCGCTCGATGACGAGGTCTATTGCCAGCGCAGTTTCATGCCGCGGTCACGGCCGTACTTCGTCAGGCGCCCGAACTCCTGCTTGTTCTTCGGGTCCTTGCCGAGCTCGACGAGGGCGCCGGTCTTGCGGGCGTTGACCTGCTTCCAGCCTTTGCCGGAGACGAAGACCGACATGTAGCCGCCGGAGAGGATCTGCAACGGCTTGGTGATCTTCTTCGTCTTGTCGAACTGCCCCGTCGCTCCCGGGATGAACCACTTCGGCAGAACGAAGTCCGAGACCTTCACCGACGCGAACGGCTTCACCCTGATCGAGTATGCGAACTCGTCGGCCTCGCACGGATCGCAGATCTCCTTCGCGAAGAACTCGGTGTTCGACACCTGAAACGACTCGCTGATCCACGGGTCGGCGATCATCTCGGCGATCTCGTGCGTCGCCGTCACCGCCGGGTTGTAGCCGTACTTGAGGTCGTCCGCCGCGAAGATGTACGAGATCGGCAACCCATTCGGCGTGAAGTCGTGGTACCCGAGCGCGCCGGCCTCGTCACTCTTGTCCGCGAACACGATCTTCCACGCATCCGCCGGCTCCTTGTTGACCGGACACCAGATCAGCGATGCCGGACGGGGCCACCATTCCTGCACGTGGCCGACGAAGACTCTGAACGCAGGCAGCCAATTCTGGATCTGCGCATCCGTCAGCGCGGTGCTCTTATTGAGGACGTAGATGTTCAAACGGGCTCCTCCCGTGCGCAATCGATAGTCGCCTTGGCGAGCCGCAGGAACCCATTACTTGCGGCCGAAGCGCGGAAAGTCAAGCCATAATCGAGGCTGTCCAGCCCACCGCAGGAGGTCGACATGAGCAGCGAAGCCGGCGACATGAAGCTCGAAGTGATCGTCATTCCCGTGTCCGACGTCGATCGCGCCAAGAGCTTCTACGTGGGCCTCGGCTGGCGGCTCGACGCCGACGTCGCCGTCGGTGACGACTTCCGCCTGATCCAGATGACGCCTCCGGGGTCGAGCTGCTCGGTTCAGTTCGGCGCGAATCTCACTACGGCCGCGCCCGGTTCGGCCGAGAGCCTGTTCCTCGTCGTCTCCGACATCGACGCTGCGCGCGACAAGCTGGTGGCGCTCGGTGTGGAGGTAAGCGAGGTCTTCCACGAAGGAGCGCTGGGCGATCGCTTCCACGAAGCGGACCGCGTAGCCGGACCGTCGCCCGATCGCAGCAGTTACGGCTCGTTCGCCGCGTTCAGCGATCCGGACGGCAACGGCTGGCTGTTCCAGGAGATCACGACCCGGCTGCCCGGACGGGTCGACGCCCACCAGACGGCGTTCGCCTCCGCTGCCGACCTGTCGTCGGCGCTGCAGCGCGCGGCGGCCGCGCACGGAGAGCACGAGGCGCGAACGGGCAAGCCGGACCCGGACTGGCCGGACTGGTATGCCGAATACATGGTTCGGGAACGGGCAGGCGAGACGCTGCCGGACTGAGCCGAGTGCCACACGTCCTCCTCCGGCGGTCGCTCGCTGCGGCCACGACGGTCGTTGCCGTCTCGTTCGTCGCGTTCGTCGGCTTCGGGCTGACGCTTGATCCGACGAACTCGATGGGGTTCGATCCGACGCCGCACGGGCATGCCGCGCGGCTGTTCGTGCGGCAGCACTACCACCTGGATGATCCGATTCTGTCGCGCTATGTGCGCTGGGCCGGAGGCGTGTTCCAGCACGGCTTCGGCAACACGGCCTCGACCGACGTCGCCGCCGGGCAGCCGCTCCGCTTCCGCTCCAACGGCGAGCCGATCGGTCCGCAGCTCTGGAACGCGGCGAAGATCACCGCCGCGCTGGTCGGCACCGCGCTCGTGCTCGTCGTCGCGGGGAGCGCACTCGTCGGCATCGTCTCGACGCGACGGCGCCCCGTCGGCCTCGGCGGATCCACGCGGTTCCTTGCCTACCTCGGCGCCGCGGTGCCGGTGTTCCTGATCGCCGACCTGCTTCGGCGTGCGACCACGGGCCAGGGGCACGTCACTTTTGGATCCGCAGGGCCGACGCTCGCCGGTGGAGGCTGGTTCCTGCTCGGGCCGCCCACCGGCGGGCCGGTCGGTTGGGTGCGGCATCTCGCCCTGCCGGTGTTCGTGCTCGCGCTCGGACTGACCGGCGTCTACGCGCGCTACGTGCGCTCGTCGATGCTCGCGGAGCTCGACCAGCCGTACGTCACCGTCGCGCGCGCGAAGGGACTCACGGAGCGGCGTTTGCTTGTCCGGCACGTCCTCCGTGCCGCGCTGGTCCCGTTCGTGGCGCTGCTTTCGCTCGAGATGGGCGCGGTGATCGGTGCCTCAATCGCCGTCGACGCCGTCTTCGGCAGCGGCGGGCTCGCATCGGTGTTCCTCTCGGCGCTCGGCCGCGCGGACCCGTTCGAGCTGACTGCGATCCTCGTCGTGAGCGCACTCGTCGTCTGCGGCTTCGCGTTCCTAGGGGACTGGCTCGTCGCCCTCCTCGACCCGCGAGTGTCTCGTGCCTAGGACGCGGGACGCAGAGCATCGTCGAGAGCGTCGCCGAGAAACGTGAGGGCGAGCAGCAGCGCGACGAGGACGCCGACGGGCAGCACGTAGAGCCACCAGACGTCGCCGATACCGGCGGTGTGCGTCAGGATCGAAGCCGGCGCAGCCGCCGCGTCGGCGACGAGACCACCGAGCGTCGGCTGGTGCGCGTCGTATGACGAGTAGCCGAGGTACTGCACCGTCGCGACGATCACGATTGACTGCGCGACGACTGCGGTCGCCGCCACGGCAAGCGTCCCGGTGACGTGGGGCAGCACGTGACGAGACACGACGCGCGGAGCGGACGCACCCAAAGCCCGAGCGGCCTCGACGAACTCCCGCTGCCGGAGCGACGCAACCGATGCGGACACGACGCGCGCGACGCCCGGCCAGAGAATCAACGACAGCCAGAGCGCGGTCTGAAACGGGGTCAACAGCAACCGGTAGCGCGTCGCGACGAACCCGAGCACGACGATCGCCGGCACCGCGACGATGACGCGCATCACAAATGACGCCGTTCCGTCGAACCAGCCACCCGAGTAGCCCGAGATGACGCCGACGAAACCGCCGAGGAGCGTCGCGAGCGCAGCGCAGAAGAAGGCCGCGAGCATCGTCCACCGCACCGCGTAGAGCAGCTGCGTCAACACGTCGTGGCCGAGGACGTCGGTTCCGAGCAGGTGGTGCGCAGCGAACGGCGCCTGCGGCTTCTGGATCAGATCGAGGGAAGCCTGGCCGGCCGAATACGGCGCGACGACAGGCGCCAGCAGCGCAACGAGGAAAAAGACGTCCACGACAGCGGCCGCCGCCAACGCTCCCGGCCGCCGCCTGAACCTCCCCAACGCCTGCCGCCAGGGGCCACGGCTCGGGACGCGCCCGAGCTCGCCTCCCGAACGGATCTCCGTCGGCTGCCACGGATCCGACCCTACTCGGATCCACTGCCAGTGCAGCTACTCAGCTCCCCGGGTTGGACTCGAACCAACAACCCTCCGGTTAACAGCCGGATGCTCTGCCAATTGAGCTACCGGGGATCGGCGGCGGAATTGTAGCGAGGCGCGGGCCGCGGCTACGCGAACTCGCGGATTCGCGTGCGGATCTTCAGGAGCGCCTGCTGGAGGTCGACCATGCGGCCCTCGTCGGCGTCGGCGAGCTCCCGCTGGAGGCGGCGCTCGCGGAGGCGCAGCAGGAGCTGCTCCGTCGTCTCGACGGTGATGTCCTCCTCCGCGGCGAGCGCATACAGCTCGGCGAGCAACGGAGTCAGGTCGCCGTCTGCGGGCTCCTCGCCGAGGAGGTGCGCGCGGGCGCGGCGGTGCAGCGGGTCGTCGAAGTGCTCCGGGCCGATCTGCTCCAGGAGACGCAGGAGCTCCGGGTGCGCGGCGGCGCCGGCGAGCGCGTTCCGCTCGAGCCGCGAGCCGGCGTCGAGCAGCTTCGGCGAGACGACGCCCGCAGTGCGCGAGCTGCCGCGCGCAGGTGCGAGTCCGGCCTGCGTCTCCGGCGGCAGGTCGAGCAGATCCGCGGCGAGGCGCAGCGCATCGTGTCGCTCCGGCGAGTCCGGCAGTCCGGCAAGGAGTGTGCGGATCGAGGCGAACGCACTCTCGCGGTCGCGCGCGCGCTCGAACTCGAGCCGCACGCGATGCACGGGATAGCTCACCGGCTTGGCGAGGTGCTCCTCGAACGCTTTCGGGTCGTCGGCCGGATCCGTTCCGCGCGGCAGCGCGACGACCTGGACGTTGAAGCCCTGCGTGAGCGCGAGGTCCATCCCGCGCAGCGTCGCGTCCTGGCCGGCGGCGTCCGCGTCGAAGCAGAGGAAGAGCCGCCGCGTCAGCCGCGCGAGCTCCTTCAGCTGCCGCTCGGTGAGCGCGGTTCCCATCGACGCGACGACGGGCAGGAACCCTGCCTGCCGGAGCGCGAGGACGTCGGTGTTTCCCTCGACGACGACCGCGCGGTCCTCCTTCGCGATCGCCTGCCGGCCCGAGTCGAGTCCATAGAGAAGGTCGCCCTTGCGGAAGAGATCGCCCTCCGGCGAGTTGACGTACTTCGCCTGGAGCGGATCGTCGTCGTGCAGCTTGCGCGCCTGGAAGCCGCGGACACCGCCGCGCGCGTCGGCGAGCGGGAAGACGAGTCGCCGCTGGAAGTAGTCGTTGCCGCGCCGGTTCGCGAGGCCCGCGCCGAGCAGCTCGTCCTGCGCGTATCCCTCCTGCACCGCGCGCCGCACGAGCTGTCCGCCGCCCGGCGCGTAACCGAGCCGGAACTTCCGGCACACCTCTTCGCCGAGGCCGCGCGACGCGAGGTATTCGCGCGCGAACGCGCCCTGCTCGCTGTCCCAGAGCACGCGCTCGTAGAACGCGGTCGCGCGCTCGAGCACGGTCTGCAGACGGTCCTTCCGCCGGCGCTCGCGTTCCGCCTCCGGCGAGATCTCCTCGTACTCGATCTCGACGCCGAAGCGTCGCGCGAGAAACTCGATCGCGCCGACGAAGTCGAGCTGCTCCAGCTTCTCGACGAACGAGATCGCGTCGCCGCCCTCGCCGCAGCCGAAGCACTTGTACGTTCCGCGCGCCGGCGAGACCGTGAAGCTCGGCGTGCGCTCCTGGTGGAACGGGCAGAGCCCCTTGTACGTGCCGCCGGCCTTGCGCAGCCGGACGTAGTCCTCGACGAGCGGCAGGATCTCCGCGCTCGACTTCACGGCTTCGACCGATGCGTCTTTGATCCGGGCCATCAGTCCAGGTCCGCCGCGTAGGCGAGGGCGAAGCGGTCGGTCATTCCCGCAAGGTAGTCGGTCGCGTGCTCGAGGTCGTCCCCGCGGTCGTCGACGAGGTGGTCGAAGATCCGGCGAACGGTCGCGCGGATGCGCGCGTGCTCCTCGACGGAGTGCGGGCCGAGGTAGACGCGCTCGAACATGAACGCGCGCAGCGAGAGCATCGCGCCGCCGATCTCATCGCTCTGCGCGATGTCGTCCGCGAGCGCCGAGGTCTCGACGAGATCGTGGACGAGCGTGTCGATGCGGCGCGAGCCGGTGTCGCCGAGGATCGCGATCTCGTCGGCAGGCAGCTGGTCGGCCGAGAGGATCCCCGCGCGGATCGCATCGTCGATGTCGTGGTTGATGTACGCAACGCGATCGACGAGACGCACGATCTTCCCCTCGAGCGTCTCCGGCTCGTCGGGACCTGTGTGCTTCAGGATCCCGTCGCGGACTTCCCAGGTCAGGTTCAGCCCACGGCCGTCGCGCTCGAGATGCTCGACGACGCGGAGCGAGTGCTCGTTGTGTCGGAAGCCCGCGCCGCCGCGCTCGCGCACGAGCTCGTCGAGTGCCTGCTCGCCGGCGTGTCCGAACGGCGGATGGCCGAGGTCGTGGCCGAGGCCGACCGCCTCGACGAGATCCTCGTTCAGGCGAAGCGCGCGCCCGACCCCGCGCGCGATGCCGGCGGTCTCGAGCGTGTGCGTCAGCCGCGTCCGGAAATGGTCGCCCTCGGGATCGACGAACACCTGCGTCTTGTGCCGCAGCCGGCGAAACGCCTTCGAGTGGACGATGCGGTCGCGGTCGCGCTGGAACGGCGTGCGCAGGCGGCATTCGTCCTCCGCGTGCTCGCGCCCGCGGCCCTCGTACGACCGGACGGCGAGCGGCGACAGCCAGCGTTCCTCGTGCTCCCGCACGAGCTCCGCGAACGAATCCGCCACTCGTCCCGTGAGCTCCGTCTCCGTCACCCTCCCAGGCTAAATGATGATCGGGACGGTCCCACCATCCGCGCTCCAGGCCGCGCCGGTGACGTACGACGAGCGCGGCGAGCAGAGGAAGGCGACCACGGCGGCGATCTCGCCCGGCTCGGCAAGCCGCCCCAGTGGCCGTCCCGCGCCGACCTTCGCGAGCACCTCGTCGCGGTCTCCCTGCTGATCGGCGAGGCCCCCGTCACCCAGCCATGCCTGCGTCGCGGTCGGGCCGGGCGTCACGGCGTTGCAGCGGATCCCGTCCTTCGCGTAGAGGTCGGCGACGAGACGCGAGAAGGACAGCATCGCCGCCTTCATCACGGAGTAGTCCGGCATCCCCGTCGAGGGCCGCTTCCCGGCCGTCGACGAGACGTTCACGATCGTTCCGGAGCCGCGCTCGCGCATATGGGGCAGCGCGGCGCGCGTTGCGCGGACGGCGCTCATGAGGTTGATCTCGAACGACGCCTGCCAGTCGGCGTCGGTGAGGTCCTCGAGCCTGCGGATCTCCGTGCCGCCGACGTTGTTGACGAGCACGTCGAGACGCCCGTGCCGCTCGATCGCCTCCCGTACGACGCGCTCCGGCTCGCCTGCCCGCGCCAGGTCGGCGGGGATGTCGCCGCCGCCGCGGCCGGTCGTGACGACGACTGCTCCGTCCTCACGCAGGAGCTTCGCCGTCTCGAGCCCGATCCCGGCGGTCGAGCCGGTGATGAGGCACACGGAGTCGCGCAGCTGCAGATCCACGGCTGGCTAGCCTAGCCACGTGACCACGCTGCTGCTCGTCCGTCACGGAGAGACCGACTGGAACGCCGAAGGGCGGCTCCAGGGGCACACCGACCGGCCGCTGAACGACTTCGGACGCCGGCAGGCCGGGGCGCTTGCCGAGCAACTCGCGGCCGATTCGATCGACGCCGCGTACTCGAGCGATCTCTCCCGCGCCTGCGAGACCGCGGAGATCGTCGCCACCCGCCTCGGCCTCGTCGTCTCCGTCGATCCAGGCCTGCGCGAGAAGAACTGGGGCTCGTGGGAAGGGCTCACGCCCGACGAGCGCCAGAAGGTCGAGTACGTCGGCGAGTCGACGCAGGCGCACCGCGAGCGCACGCTCGCGGCACTGCGCGCGATCGCTGAGCGGCACCCCGGCGAGCGCGTCCTCGTCGTCACGCACGGCGGCTCGGTGCGACGCGTCCAGGCGGCCGTGTCCGGGTTCGCAATGCCCGTGATCGACAACTGCTCCGTCTGGGCCTGCGCCTGCGAGGACGGCTTGTTCCGGCCGTTAGACTGACCCGCGAGGAGGCGGCGCCGGTGGAGGACTACACGAGCAAGTACAAGGGCGAGCAGGTCGAGGTCGCCCTGTTCGGCGGCGAGTACCAGGAAGGCGTGCTCACCGCGTACTGCTACGTCGACGAGGTCGCCCACATCGAGCTGAACGGGCACATCCTCGTGCCGCTCCAGAACATCGCCTCGCTGCACTGCTCGAGCCGCTGCGACGCCCCGCAGAACGACGACTGGCCGCCGCGCGGCCTCCTCGACGACGAAGGGCGCGACGAGCCGGACGAGCAGGACGACGACGACTCGTAGTCGTGCGTTTCATCGCCGTCCGCAACATCCTCAAGGCCTGGCTGCTGCTGCTCGTGCTCTGCGGCGTGCTCGCCTTCGTCGGCTGGGAGCTCGGCGGCCTGCGGCTGCTCTCGATCTTCGTCTTCTGCGGGCTGCTGCTCGCCGGCGGCGCGTACTTCATGTCCGACCGCGTCGCGCTCGGAATGGTCGGCGCGCGGGAGCTCCTGCTCGTCGAAGCGCCGCTGCTCCACTCGTCGGTCGAGCGGCTCGCCGCGATCGCGGGAATCGCGAAGCCGAAGATCTACATCATCCGCGACGGTCTCCCGCGCGCGCTGGCGACCGGCCGCGGGCCGCGCAGCTCGGCGATCGCCGTCAGCGCCGGCTGCCTCACGGCGTGCCCGCCGGCCGAGCTCGAGGGCGTCCTCGCGCACGAGCTCGCGCATGTACGCCATCGCGACGTGCTGATCCAGACCGGCGTCGTCGTGCTCGCCGCGGCGATCATCGAGGCGAGCCGGCTCGGTGGCTGGCTCGAGCGGTCGCTGCTGTTCGTGCTCGGCCCCGTCGCCGCGGCGTTCGTGCATCTGCTCGTGTCGCCGAAGCGCGAGTTCGAGGCCGACCGCACTGCCGCGACGCTGTGCGGGTCGCCGCACGGGCTCGCGGACGCGCTCGTCCGGCTCGACCATGCCTCAGAGCTCGTCGAGTTCCGCGCGAGCCCGGCCACGGAGCCGCTCTACACGATCAACCCGTTCCTGGAGCAGGGCCTTGCCGCGCTCTTCGTCACACATCCGCCGGTCGGCGAGCGCGTGCGCCGGCTGCGCGCGCTCGACCCAGGTCACGCCGAGAGCGAAGCGGCCGCGTAGGACCATGAAAAAGGGCCGCTGAACGCGACCCTTTTTCGAAAATAATCGGCGGCGACCTACTCTCCCGGGAGATTGCTCTCCGAGTACCATCGGCCCTGGCAGGCTTAACTTCTCTGTTCGGAATGGGAAGAGGTGTTTCCCCGCCGGTATGACCGCCGAACTGTCAAGGGCGCGCGTCTGCGCTGCACCCTCAAAACTCCATAGCGACTTTAACCAGAGTTCAAATCAAGACCTCGGGCAATTAGTACGGCTCGGCTGAACACATTGCTGT
>CAVQZE010000002.1:0-185290 GCA_963718385.1 uncultured Actinomycetes bacterium | reverse complement strand
TCGCCGACCACCGCAAACGCGGGATGTCGGCGATCCTCGTCGTCCGGCGCTAGGCGGCTGGCTCGGCGCTCGCGGGCGGATAGTCGGGAGTCGCGGTCGGCCCCGCCGCCGCGCCCGGCGGCTGCCGGTAGAGCGCGAGCACGCGCTGTGAGATCTGCGCGGCGAGGGCGGCGAGGTCGTCGACCTGCGGCTGCCACTGGTCCTCGGGAGCCCCGCCCCTGAGCGGCTTTTCGAGGCTGCCGGCCAGGTTGTTGAATCGCGAGATGTCGGAGGATGGCCGGGCGAGCGGCGCCGTTGTTCCGGCTCACCGCGGACTGAACGCGGCTCAGCGTTCCCTGCGCCGTTCCCGAGGCGGTCGTTGACCGCCAGGCGATCCTCTCTCGCCGCCGCCAGCTCGCGCTTGATCGCGCCGACCCGCGGCAGCAGAGCGAGCAGCTCGGTGTTCCGCGTCGGTCGCGAGCTCCGACGTTGAGGATGTACGGGTCGACGTCGGTGATCGATGCGAGCGGGTTCCCGGCGGCCGGTGCCGCGTGTAGTTCTCGAACTCGGTGGCGGCCGAAGATCGAGGCCGATGTCCTCGAACGCGTTGGCGTCGCCGCCGTGATACTGTCTTGAGCGCCAGGAGGAACGCGTCGCCGTTCAGAAGGAGCGCGGACTCGCATGCTTCCCAGTCCGGGCGGAAGTCGAGCATCAGCACCGCGAGCACCGCGTCCGGAATCGAGCTCCGGATGGATCTTCATCGTGATCGTGAACGCGTTCAGATACCGCTTGACCTCTCGTGGGTTCACGCTGCCGTCGCGCACGAGAAACGGGAGATGCTTCTCGACGACGGCTGACGAACTCGTCGCGCTGGCTCGGCCTTGATCCCGGCCTCCTCGTAGGTCGAGAAGAGAAACTCGTTGAGCTGCTCGACCGCTACCGGCGCGAGGTCGTACGGCACCTGGAAGATCTTCTTGATGTAGTCGTCGCCGAGCGAGCTGGCCGTCGCCCTGTCCCGTCGGCTGCCGCCGTCGTCGACGCGGAACTTCGAGCTGACGACTCGCTGCACGATCTCGCGGTCGAGCCCGACGACGAACACGAAGCCGGGGATGTCGAAGAAGAGCTTCATCGACTCGAGTACCTGGAGCGCGCTCTCGGGGAGGCAGCGGTCGAGGTCGTCGATGAACACGACGATCCGTCGGTCGCCGTTCGCGCCGGCGAACTGCTTGAACGCGTCGCGCAGTGCCGCGTAGCTTGCGTGGTAGAAGGAGCGCGGCGTCCGGGCCTCGGCGTCCTCCTCGTCTCATCTCGCTTCGCCTGCGGCGAGTGCCTTGTTCGCGTCGAAGGAGACGTCCGATCGCTCCCGGCACGCCGATCTTCACCGACGTTCCGGCCACGATCGCCTTCATCACGCGGCCGATCTTCCCGGCGGTCTCCCGCGACTCTTTCTTCGCGTGGCGGTGACCGCTGCGTTCTCGCTCCACATCCGAGGAGTGCCTCTCGGATCGTGTCGAGAAGAGGCACGATCAGGTGCTCCTCCCTCTCGTACGCGCCAGGCGACGAACCGGACCGGCACGCGCCCTCGTCCGGTCGAGCTTTCCTCGACCGCCTCCATCAACGTCGTCTTGCCCGGAGCCCCATTTGCCGAAGATCCCGATCGCGAAGCGCGGCTCGCTCTCCGTGACGATCCCGCGAGGGCGTCGCAATCTCCGGATAGCCGAGCTTCGGCTTTCCCGATGGCGCATCCAGCAGGATCCGGTACTTGGTCCTGTCGGTGGTCGTAGCCCCGCCTGCCATCGCAATCTCCCGGGGTGGGATAGACGCCGCAGACGTCGCCGCGATGGTCGCTCCGTTGACGACACCTGTCAAGTGGCGCGCAATCCCCCGGATGGGGCACCGCAGAACGCGACGCGAGGTCGATGATGAAGAGGGAAGCGTGCGAAGGTTGTAACTGCGGCGAAGGGTTTCTCATGAGCATGATCGACAGCGGGCCTGTCTCTGCGGCGGTGGCCGGAAACGGGGCTCCGCTCGGCCAGATCCTCGTGGAGCGCGGCTTGATCTCGGAGGAGCAGCTCGCGTATGCGCTCGCCGAGGGCCAGCGCACCGGTGAGCCGATCGGCGTCGTCATCGTGCGGCTCGGATTCGCGCACTCGGCGACGATCGCCCAGGCGCTCGCGACCCAGGCCGGCGGCCCGACGAAGTCCGAGTACGGCTACGCCAGTCGGGTTCGCGCCTGCCGACCCAAATGCTCCGGCGCCTGCCGCGCCGCCGGTCTCCCCCGTGCCGGCGCAGGCGTTGCGGCTGGCGGAACCGGCACCCGTGTCTGCGGTCCAGGCGGTGCCGGCCATTGAAGCCGTTCCTGTGCCGGCGCCTACGCCTGCGGCTGCGCCCGTCGTTCCCGAGCCTGAGATCGCGCGCCTAGAGCCGCTCCCCGCGCCCGTGGCCCCCGCGCCCGTCGCTCTTGATCCGGAGCTCGCGCGCCTCGAGGCGCGCGTCAAGGGAGTTCGCCGGCGACGTCGACGCCGCCCGGCGCGAGACTCGGGCGATCTCGGTCGAGCTCGGAGCGTCTAAGACCCGCATCGCCGAGCTCGAGGCCGCTCTCACGGCCGCGACCGAGCGCGCGTCCGAGGCCGAAAACGAGCGCGCTGGGCTCGAGAAGGCCCGCGCGGCGGCCCTTGCGCAGAACGCCGAGCTCGCGAAGCACGCCGCCGAGCTCGAAGCCGCAGGGGGCGGATCCGTGAGCCGGAGCCCGAGCCGGTTCGCTTCGTCGGCGCGGAGGCCTGCATCTTCTATTCGTGGCCCGCCCGCAGGGCTATACGCTGGTCGAGAAAGCACCGAGAAGGGCCGCCCCCGGCTCCCGGATCGACGCTCGACCTCGAAGGCACGGTCTACGCCGTGACGAAGATCGCCGCCGGCCCTCTCCCGGGCCGCCGCGACCCCTGCGCGTACCTCGCAGCCGCCTAGCTCGCGCTCGTGACTCTCCGAACCTGAACCACGTGGGCTGACATTTCGGGCGGAGCATCCGTAGTGGCACGATACGAGCGAGCGATGACCGTGCGGGTCGCCGACATCGAGTTCGACCACGTTCGGTACGACGCCGTCGCGGACGTCCTGTACCTCAGCGTTGGCGAACCGCGCGAGGCCGCCGAGTCGTTGGTAACCGCCGAAGGCCACGTCATCCGCTATGACGACAGAGGCGACATCACCGGGATCACGCTGATCAACGCGAAGTGGATGACCGAGCGCGATGGCGAGCTTCGTATCTCGTTGCCGATCTCTCGCGAGCAGCTGGAGCCTGCGTTCGCCTGAACCGCGCAGCGCGGCGTACCATTCCAGAGGTATGCGGCGTCTTTTCCTCCTGTTCTGCGTCCTCGCCGTCGGTGTGGCCGGCGCCGGCTCGGCCGTCGCCGCGCCGCCGAAGCTCCACGTCGTGCTGAAGGGCCAGGACCACCATCCGCTCGTCGGCAAGAAGTGGCACTACTCGGTGACGGTCACGAACGCCGCCGGCAAGCCCGTCGCGTCGAAGATCCACCTCCAGTTCCTCTTCAACGGCTTCCCGGTCGGCCAGATCGGTGTCCACACCGTGAAGAACGGCAAATGGCAGGAGACGTTCGGGACGCCGGGGCATCCGGGCTTCCCGCCGGCGGCGAAGGGGCAGGCGCTCACGATCGAGGCGATCGTGACGGCGAAGGGCTACGCCGTGACGAAGGCGCACTGGCCGATCGTCGTGAAGTGAGCGGCGTCGCCGTTGTCGTCGAGCACGTGCGGAAGGGCTTCGAAGGCGGGCGCATCCACGCGCTCGAGGATGTCTCGCTGCGCATCGAGCCGGGAGAGCTTGTCGCGCTCACCGGGCCGTCCGGCTGCGGCAAGAGCACGCTGCTGAATCTGATCGGCGCGCTCGACCGGCCCGACGCCGGCGAGATCCGCGTCGGCGACGAGGACGTCGGCCGGCTCGACGATCCGTCGCGCTACCGCGCCGAGACCGTCGGCTTCGTGTTCCAGTTCCACAACCTGATGACGACGCTGACCGCGCTCGAGAACGTGCAGGTGCCGATGCTCGGGCGCGGGTCGCGCGGAGCGCGTGAGCGACGGGCGCGCGACCTGCTCGTCGAGGTCGGGCTCGGCGAGCGGATGGACAGCTATCCACCGACGCTCTCCGGCGGCGAGCGGCAGCGCGTCGCGATCGCGCGCGCGCTCGCGAACGGGCCGCGGCTGCTGCTCGCGGACGAGCCGACGGGCGCGCTCGACTCCGAGACCGGCGCGCAGATCCTCGACCTGCTCCGGCGCGTGCGCGAGGAGCACGGGATGACGGTGCTGCTCGTCACGAACGACGACGGCGTCGCCGCGCAGGCGGAACGCGTGCTGCGCATCCGCGACGGCGTGCTCGTCGCGCCGGCGCTGTCGTCTTAGTTCTTGCCGCTGAGGGCGGCGGCGCGGTCGGCCGCGGACTGCACGGCCTTCATGTACGCGGAGACGGCGAGGCCGAGGTCGCCCTGCTCGCCGCTGATCCGGGAGATCGTCTTCGTGATGTACGCGGTCTGCGCCGCGACGTAGCCCGAGTCGAGCTGAGCCGACGGCGTCGTCTCGAGGTACGAGGTCAGCGTGCGCAGCTCGCTCGTCAGCTTCGCGAGATCCGAGCCGACGGAGGACGCGCCGGCGGTGACGGCGTTCGCCGAGCCGGCGGTGTCGTTCAGCGCGGTCGCGACGGCCTGCGCGTGCTGAAGCACCGCGGCCGTCGACGCTTGCGCGGCCACGGTTTGCGCGCGCGCGCGCCGCGCGGACGCGCGTGCCTTCGACGCTGCAGCCTGGGTCGACGCGAGCGAGCCTGCGAGGAGATGCGTCCGCGCGGTCGCGGCGACGAGAGCGGCCTCGGCCGACGAGCCCTTCTGCGCCTGGTGCTTCCAGCCGATCGAGAACGCCGCGGCGCTGAGCATCGCGCCGCAGATGAACGCGCAGATCGCGAGCACCCAGCCGAGGCGAGGGAACGGCTGCCGCTGCCGCTTCTGCTGCGGGCGCGGGCGCGGCTGCGCGACGGCGGGAAACCGCGTCGTCTCTGACATGGGCCAACTGGAACCGCGGGACATGAATCGGGACCTTCGGCGCTTTACACGCCGCTCCTGCTACTCGTGCCGGAGCGCCTCGATCGGGCTCAGACGCAGCGCGCGCCACGTCGGATAGATCGCGCCGAGGATCCCGACGCCGAGCGCGAACGCGAGCCCCCACGCGAACACGCCGGCGGTGAAATGCGGCGAGACGAGGGTCGAGAGTCCGGTCTGCGTCGTGAAGAAGTGCGCCGCGAGCAGTCCGAGCACGAGTCCGATCGCGAGCGCGACGAGCGAGATCCCGAGCGCTTCGCTGAGGATCAGCAACGCGATCCGGCGGCTCGGCCAGCCGACGGCGCGGAGGATCCCGATCTCGCGGATCCGCTCGAAGACCGACATCGCCATCGTGTTCATCACGCCGATGCCGCCGACGATCAGCGCGAGCACGGAGACGACCCAGCCGACGTCGATGATCAGCCGCGACGACGTGTCGACCTTCACCGCCTGCCCCGGCTCGACGATCGCCGAGATTCCGAAGCGCTTCTCGAGCCGCGTCGCGACGGTCTGCGGCGTCTGCCCGAGCTTCACCGTCACCGCGAGCGTCGTCACCTCGCCGGGGCGGTTCGCGAGCCGTTGCACCGTCGCCAGCGGCAGCACGACGCCCTGATCCTCGAACCGGTCGCCGGAGTGGTAGATGCCGGAGACGCGGAAGCGGTGCCCGTTCACGTCGATCGTCGATCCGGGTTGGACGTGGAATGTCTTCGCGCCGGCGTCGCCGACGAGCGCGCCGGAGCGGTCGCCGGTCACGAGCGTCATCCGCTGCAACGGAAACTCGTTCGGCGCGAGGCCGAAGACGAGCGACGAGTCCATCCCCTGCACCTTCGTCACGAGGAGAAAGACGCGTGCGGACTCCGCAACGCCGGGGTCGGCGTCGATCCGCTTCTCGAGCGACACCGGCAGGAGCGACCGCGTCGCGTCGGACACGCCGCTCTGGAAGAGCCCGAAGTCGGAACGGCCGATGTGGATCAGGTCGCCGGCCGTCCGCTTCGCGCCCTCGGAGATCGAGAGGAGCGCCACGATCAGACCGACGCCGATCGCGACTCCGGCGGCGGTGAGCAGCGTTCGCATCGGACGCCGCATCAGGTTCTTCCGGACGAGCCCGATCCACGTCATGCGGTTGACCATATCTCCGCTAGGCTCGGACGATGGAGCCCAATCGCGACGCCGTTTTGAAGGCGCTCGAGCAGGTCATCGACCCGGAGTTGCGGAAGCCGGTCACGGAGCTCGACATGGTCCGCGACGTCGAGATCGACGCCGGCGTCGTCTCGCTGACGATCGTGCTGACGATCGCCGGATGCCCGTTGCGGAACTCGTTCGAGACGCAGGTCGACGAGGCGCTGCGCGGCGTCCCGGGTGTGACCGGCGTTCAGCTCCGGTTCGACGTGATGACGCCGGAGGAGCGGCAGACGCTGACGACGAAGCTGCGCGGCGGCGCGGGCGAGCGCGACAACGTGATCCGGCTGCCGAAGGACTGTCGCGTGATCGCGGTCGCAAGCGGCAAGGGCGGCGTCGGCAAGTCGTCGCTCACCGCGAACCTCGCCGTTGCGTTCGCGGCGCTCGGGCATCGCGTGGGGGTGCTGGACGCCGACGTCTACGGGCATTCGATCCCGCACATCCTCGGCATCCGGCAGAAGCCGGTCGCGGTCGACGAGATGATCGTCCCGCCGGTGAAGGGCGACCTGAAGCTGATGTCGATCGGGTTCTTCCTCGATGGGAACGAGCCGGTGATGTGGCGCGGGCCGATGCTGCACCGCGCGCTGGAGCAATTCCTGACCGACGTCCACTGGGGCGACCTCGACATCCTCGTCGTCGACATGCCGCCGGGGACCGGCGACGTCTCGATCTCGTTGGGACAGCTGCTGCCGCGCGCGGAGGTCGTCGTCGTGACGACGCCGCAGAAGCTGGCGCAGGACGTCGCATCGCGCGCCGCGTCGATGGCGCGGAAGACGAACATGCGCCTGCTCGGCGTGATCGAGAACATGAGCGGCGACGTGTTCGGTATCGGTGGCGGCGCGGAGCTCGCGGCCGATCTTGACGTGCCGCTCCTCGGCGTCGTTCCGCTCGATCCGCTGTTGCGCGAGCAGGGCGACCTTGGCGAGCCGATCGTCTCGGCGCATCCGGAGTCGGAGACCGCGCAGGCGATCGTCGCCATCGCGGAGGAGATCGACGCGTCGCGGCGCGAGTCGGCCGGCATTGTGAAGTCGCTGCCGCTCGTCGGTTAAGTGTCGCCGCCCGCCACGAATGTCGACGTGGTGCGCGAGGTCTACAACCTCGCCGTGCGTGCGAAGCACCGTGAGCTGCGGGAGCTGCTCGTCGACGACGTGACGTGGCAGCCCGCACGCGAAGGTGCGTGGAACCCGTGCGTCAACGCCGACCAGGTCGTGAAGACGCTGTTGTGGCGTGCCCATGCGAACCGGTTGCGGCCCGGCGAGATGATCGACGTCGGCGACCGCATCTTCATCCGAATGAAAGGGCGGCGGCTCGAGCGGCTCGGCGCGAAGGGGTTCGTTCCGAAGCTCTACCAGGTGGTCGTGCTGCGCGGCGGAAAGGTCACGAGCATCCACGACTACGCGCTGCGTGAGGACGCGCTCGCCGCCGCGGGCCTCACCGTCAGGTGAGCGCAGCCGCGTTCTTCGATCTCGATCGCACGCTGCTGCGGCGCTCGTCGGCCCTCGCGCTGGCAGGCTCGTTCCGCGAGCGCGGGATGATCTCGCGGCGGCAGCTCGCGAAGGCGGCGTTCTGGCAGTTGCTGTTCGTCGCGCGCGGCGCGAGCCACGAGGCGGTGCGCAGGGGCGCGGAGGACGGGCTGATCGTCCTGCGCGGGTGGACGCCGGAGGACATGCGGTCGCTCGTCGCGGACGCGCTCGAGCCGGTGCTGCGGCCGCTGGTCTATGCGGAGCCGCTGCGCCTCGTCCAGCAGCATCGCGAGCGCGGCGAGCCGGTGTACATCGTCTCGGCGACGCTCCAGGAGATCGTGACGGCGATCGCCGACGATCTCGGTTTCGACGGCGCGCTCGGGACGCAATGCGAGGTCGTCGACGGGAAGTACACCGGTCGCGCGCTGCGCGCGTTGCATGCGGAGAACAAGGCCGCGTCGGTGCGCGAGCTAGCCGCGGCGGAGGGCTTCGACCTCGCCGCGTCGACCGCGTACTCCGACAGTCACACCGATCTGCCGTTCCTGGAGGCGGTCGGTCATCCGGTTGCGGTCAATCCGGATCGCGCGTTGCGGCGGATTGCGGCGACACGGGGCTGGCGGGTGCTGGAGTTCTCAGCGCGCGCCTATCCGCGCGGCCGTTGACAAAGGGCTGGCGCGGCTCGCTCACTCGCATGGGGGACGCGGATAGGCCCCGAGTTGTCCGACTCTAAGTCTGTCTGAGCTCCTGCGGCCACCTCAAGGAGGTGAAGATCTCGTGATTCGTTGGCGTTCTCGTATGTGGAAGGCGGGGTTGGTTTTGACCGCCTTTGTTGCGTTCGTCGTCGGCTCCGGCGCTGACTGGCGCTGGACCTGATCAATCGACGGGGCGGGACCGGCCGCACCATGCGGCCGGTCCCTCCGCGGCCAAGCAACCTCTCTTAGGGCTCTCGTGTTACCTGCGACGATTTTAGGAACTCCCAATCGACTCTTCTGCTACGTCGCGGCTACGACTGCGATGGCGGTGCCTGCGATCGTGCTTGCCCTCGGCTCGATCGTTCTCAACCCTCCCACCGCTGGAACGGCTGCGGCGGTTCTGCTCTTCTTCGCGCTCGCGCTGCTTGCCGATCTTCAGCCGGTGCCGATGGACGAGACCGGCAAGTCGGAGGTCTCCATTGCGAACGTCTTCATCGTGGCGACGGCGATCCTGTTCGGCTGGCGCTTCGCGGTACCGGTCGCCGCCCTGAGCGTAGGGATCACGTTCCTCGTCGCCCGGCGGCCGTTGATTCGCCTCGTCTTCAACGTCTCGATGTACGCAATCTCGGCCCTTGCGGCGAGCCTGCCCGTGATTCTCTTGGGCCCGATTCATGGTGCACACGCCGCACGGTTGACCGTGTACGTGCTCATCGGCGCGCTCCTCCACTTGATCGTGAACGTGATGTTCGTGTCGGGCGCGATTTCCATCTCACAGGGAATGCGTTACCGGAAGGTCCTCTTGCAGGGTTTGCACCAGAGCGGTGCTGCCTTCGCGATCATGGCGTTTCTCGCCGCGCTTGCCGCGAACCTCTGGGTGAGTCACCCGTGGCTGCTCGTGCTGCTCGCGGGACCCTTGTTCACGTTGACGCTCTACCAGCGGAGCCAGCTCCATTCGCGTATCGCTGCGCGTGACGCACGCACCGACAACCTGACGGGCCTCGGCAATCACCGCGCGTACCAGGCTGTGCTTCGCGAGATGATCGAAGTCTCGGACCGAACGGGCGCGCCGTTCTCGCTTGCGCTCGTCGATGTCGACAACTTCAAGCATGTCAACGACACGTATGGGCATCCCGCCGGCGACGACCTGCTCGTGCTCCTCAGCGAGATGCTGGCCGCGATCGACAACGCGCATGCATTTCGCTTCGGCGGCGACGAGTTTGCCGTTCTGTTTTCTCTCGACGAGATGAGCAGCTGCCGGCAGATCGAGCAGACTCAGCAGCGGCTGGCCGCAGATGAGTCTCAGCCCGCCGGCCCGGTCACGATCAGTGTCGGAATCGCCTCGTACCCGGCACACGCATCGTCGCCGGAAGAGTTGCAGCGAACCGCCGACGGCGCGTTGTACTGGTCAAAGCAGCACGGGAAGAACCGCTTCTGCCTCTACAGCCCTTCGGTTGTACAGGTGTTCTCGCCTGCGGAGCTCGAGCGTGCGACCGAGCGAAATGCCCGGCTTCGCGCTGCAAAGAACCTCGTGCGCTTCGTCGACGCGCGCGACCCGTCGACCGCCAGCCACTCCGAGATCGTCTCGACCCTGGCAGAGGCGATCGGCACTCAACTCGGCCTCGACCCGGAAACGATCGAACAGCTGCGGCTCGCCGGCCTCCTCCACGACCTTGGCAAGATCGGCCTGCCCGACGCAATTCTGCAGGCACCTCGGCCGCTCACACCCGACGAGTTCGCGATCGTCCGGCGACACCCGGAGTTCGGCCGCGCGCTGCTCGACGAGCTCGGGATCGAACCGGTCGACGAATGGGTCTACCACCACCATGAGCACTGGGACGGTTCCGGCTATCCGGACGGGCTCGCCGGTGTGGAGATTCCGCTCGGGGCGCGCATCATCCTTGTTGCGGATGCGTTCGAAGCGATCACGGCCGATCGGCCCTACCGCGCGGCGCGGGGCCCGCAGGCTGCCCTCGCCGAGCTGCGCGCCTACGCGGGCTCGCATTTCGATCCGGATGTCGTCACGGCGCTCGAGCGGCACCTCTCCGCCGTCGGAAAGCCCGCCGCCGAGGCGATCGCCTAGTGGCGCTCGCCCTGCCGTTGCTCGTCGGCCTCGCACTCGCTCCTGTCTTCGGCGGACGGTGGAGCCGATTGGCCGATCTGCGATTGCGACTTGCAGGGGTCTTCTACGCAGCGCTCGCGCTCCAGCTAATCGCCTTCCCCTTCTCGGCGCTACCTTGGCGGACCTCCGACAGGGCCGGCACGGTGCTCTGGCTCTGCTCGTATGCCCTATTTCTGGTCGGCGCTGCGACCAACCTCCGCCTGCCCGGCGTGCCGCTCGTCGGTGCCGGGATGCTTCTCAACCTCAGCGCGATCGTCGCAAACGGCGGACACATGCCGGCTCTTCCTGGCGCCCTCCGTGCCGCCGGTCTCCATTTCACGCAGAGCCGCAACAGCACTTCGCTTGCGTCACCGAACCTCGCATGGCTCGTCGACCGCTGGGCCGCACCGTCCTGGGTGCCGTGGGCAAACGTCTTCTCCGTCGGTGACATCCTCATCGCTGCCGGCGGGCTCGTGTTTGCGCTGGGCGCGACCGGGGCGTGGCGCCGCGGTCGTTTCGCGCTCCCGCGCCCGCGGGCGGCACACGGCGTACAGCAGTAACCCGGCGGCGCGAAATCAGGCCGGGAAGCGCGGGTCGTCGCGGATCGAGTCGAAGTCCTCGTCCGTCTGCGCGCGCTCGCGGAAGCGGTCCGCCGCGGCGACCGCGACGGATAGCTCGTCGAGCGCCCGCTCGCGGTTGCCGGCGAGTGCCTCGATGCACGCGAGGTCATAGTGGAGCGCCGGCAGGTCGGGCCGCTCCGCGATGCTTTCCTCGAGCATCGTCCGCACGGTGTCGTAGTCGCCGGCTTCGCGGGCCGGGAGCGTCGCGAAGAGGTACTCCCACGCCGACACGTCGTGCTGTCCCGGAACGCCGCCGATTGCGAGCACCGTCGTCCCCGCCTCGCGTGCGACCGCCGACCGCTGCTGCGCGGGGTCGTCGAGGAAGACCAGCGTGCCCGTCGGCGCGTCGACCTCCTCGCCGTCGACCGTGAACACCGCGTGTCCCGTGATGACGGCGTAGATCTCCTCGTGGCCGAGCTGCACCTCGGTGTGATCCTCGACAACCTCGTCGCCGGCGTTCGCTGCGGTGTACGCGTTGATGCCGAACGCGGTGACGCCGAGCGTGCGTCGAACGGGCTTCCAGACGAGCGTGCCGAAGACCGGGACGCCCTCGATCTCGTCGAGCCGCGCGACCTTCACGGCGCGGCCTCGCGCAGCGCGGCGAGGACGACCGGGTCGAGCGCGTCCGCTCCGTCGACGCGCTCCTCGAGATTCTCGACGCCGGCCCAGCGATCGAGCGCCGCTTCGAGCTCGCCGTCGTAGCCGAGCGCGGCAAGTCGTTCGCGCAGCTCGGCGGCGAGCGCGTCGTCGACGTCGATCCACTCCTCGCGCGGCGTCTTGCCGAACAGCCGGTAGTGCAGCTCGTAGATCCGCTCCAGCTCGTCGATCGGCCGCTCGTGGTCGTCCACGCGCAGGTCGACGAGAAGATCGGAGAGCTCCGCGTACCCGCCGTACGGCTGCACGACGAGCAGCGACGCGGACTGCTGCCCGCGGCTGTCGCCGCCCGCCGCCTGCGCAGCGGCGAGACACGCCAGCAGGCGCCGCGGGAGCGGATCGCCGGCGGTTCCCTCGAACGTGTCTGCGAGCGCGTCGACGGTAGCCGCGCCGACGAGGATGTTGCCCTGCGCCGCGTAACCCGCGCCGGTGCGGCCGCCCGCCCAGTCCATGCAGCCGGTACCGGTCCACGTCGCCGCGCGTCCTTCGCTGTCGACGACGCCGACCTGCCGCTCGTCGCGCCCGGCGTCGTCGGCCACGAGCCGCGCGACGACCTGTTCCGCGTCGAGCCCCTCGCGCAGCAGCGCAAGCCCGTCGGGCCCGTAACGCGGATTCGCGTACGCCTGCGTCGCGACCGCGCCGACGCCGGCCTCGGCCCACGGCACCACCGAGCCGACCGCGAGGAACTTCGACTGCACCGCGACTCCCCACTGCGCCGCCTCGAGATCGCAGGCGACGATCGAGTACGTCGCGACGACGGGCGACCTATCCATAGGTGAGCGTCGTCAGATCCAGCTCGAGCAGATCGCGGCGGTCCGGCGGCACGACGACGCACGCGACCTCGGGCCGCGCGAGCGCGGCACCGATCGCCTCCGGCGACGCGGCACGCACGACGACCGGCGTCCCGGCGTCGAACGCCGCGCGCAGCGGCTCGAGATCGGAGACGTCGTCGACGACGACGGCCTCGTCGAGCGGTACCGCCGCGTCGCCTTCGACCGCGAGCTCCGGCACGCGCCGGCCGCTCGCTCCCCACCAGCGCTCCCTCACACCGTCACCGCGTCGCCCGGCTCGATCGTCTCGACGGTGACGCCGGCGGGCACGAGCTTCGCAAGCTCCTGCGGCGTTCCCGTCAGCAGCGGGAAGGTGCCCCAGTGGCACGGAACACAGCGCTTCGTCCCGAGCAGCTCGAGCGCGACGGCCGCCTCGCGCGGCCCCATCGTGTAGTGGTCGCCGATCGGAAGCACGGCGACGTCGGGCTCGTAGATCCGGCCGATCAGCTGCATGTCGCCGAAGACGCATGTGTCGCCGGCGAAATAGATCTTCGTGCCGTTCTCCGCCTCGAGCACGATCCCCGCGGGCTCGCCGGCATACGAGCCGTCGGGCGCGGAGCTGGAGTGGTACGCGTTCACGAGCGTGAACTTCACGCCGTCGACCTCGATCGTGCCGCCCTTGTTCCAGCCGGTGACCGAGCCGCCGTCGACGCCGTTGTTTCCGAGCCAGCCGGCGAGCTCGACCATCGCGACGACCTTCGCCGAATGCTTCTGCGCGAGCGCAACCGTGTCGCCGACGTGATCGCCGTGGCCGTGCGTCAGAGCCACGATGTCGACGCGCTCCGGTTCGAGCTCGGACGGAGGACATTTCGGGTTCCCGTTCAGGAACGGATCGACGTACACGCGCTTCCCACCAGGCGTGTCGACCCGGAAGGAAGAGTGGCCCAGCCAGGTGAGTGTGGTGTCCGGCATCGGTCTCCTTTTTCGGTCGGACTATCGACGCGAGCGTAACGAAGGGAACCCGGCGTGGGCGGCGAAACGGGGCGCAATGGGTTCGAGACTGCTGCCGCTGCTGCTCGCGATCGCCGCCCTCGGGGCAGGCGCCGCCGGCGCAGCAGGCGTTGCATCGCTCATCGTTCTCATCGCGATTCCCTGTGCAGCCGCGGCCGCCTTCGTCGCGATCAGCGACGCGCTCGAGGGCCGTCCCGAGCGGCTTCGTGCCGCCTCGACGAGTCTCGCGCTCGCGCTGCTCGTGATCGGCGAGATGGTGCGGACGCACGCACCGGTCGGCGGCGCCGTTCCGGCGCTCGCGATCTCGACGCTCGTCGCAGTGGTCTTCCTCTACGTGCTGCCGGCGCTCGTCTGGGTGCTCGAGCCGCTCCGGTTCCGCCCGCGGCCGTCCGCCGCGCGCGTGCGCATCGCCCCGCCCGCGTAAACCGCTACTTCTGGCAGTTGCCGCTGTGGGCGCCCTTGGCGATCCACACGAGCGGACGCTCGGCCTCGAGTGCCTGGAAGCACTGCTCGCAGGCGCCGACGAGCGCCGCAGCCGCGTGGTCGATCAGGCGGTTGCGCGCGAGGTTGTCGATCGGCGCCGTTTCGACGTCGGTGAGGAAGCGGTCGGTCGCGTGGTTGATCGCGGCGTTCCCTTTCAGCGCGCTCGCCGCCGGCAGGTTCGCCGCGGCGCGGATTGCGGCCGTGTCGCGCCGGAGCGTCGCGAGCGCCCGCGCCGCCTCGGGAGAGGTGCACGTCGCCGCGGGCTGCGCCGTGTGTGCGGCGGTCGATCCGCAGGCCGCGAGCGCGAGCACCGACAGCGCCAATGCGGTCGCGCGAACCACGACACCACCATACCGATCTAGCCGGTGTCTAGGCGATCAGATCGAGCCGACGGCGCGCGACACGATGTCCATCAGCGGTGGAACGGCGAAGAGCGTTCCGACCGAGACGACGAGCGCGATCCCGACGGCGAGCGTGCAGCAGCGGCTCGCGCGCCGGCGAGCCGCCCGCGACCGCCAGCGGCCCGACCTGGAGCTCCTCCGACGGGCGCATGTACATCGCGCGCACGATCGCGAGGTAGTAGTAGAGGCTGACGAGCGTCGCGACGACGCCGACGATCACGAGCCACGTCCAGCCGACGCCGTACGCGGCGGAGAAGACGTAGAACTTGGCGACGAAGCCGCCGCCGACGGGAAGTCCGGCGAAGCTGAACACGAACAGCCACATCGCAAGGCCGAGGAACGGACGCTCCCAGCCGAAGCCTGCGAGATTGTCGAGCGTCACCGGCTCGCCGAGCTCGCGCTCGCGCGCGGCGATCACGGCGAACGAGCCGAACGCGGCCGCCGAATAGGCGATGAGGTAGTACATCAGCGCGCGGGCGCCGAGCTCGCTCGCGGTGCTCAGCCCGATCATGATGAAGCCCGCCTGCGCGACGGACGAGTACGCGAGCATCCGCTTCACGTTGCGCTGGCCGAGCGCCGCGAGGTTTCCGATCGCGAGCGACGCGACGGCGATCCCGGCAATCGCCCACGTCCAGAGGTGCGCCTCCGAGCCGAACGCGATGTTCAGCAAGCGCACCGCGAGCACGAACACGGCGATCTTCGTCGCGGCGGACATGAACGCCGTCACCGGTGTCGGCGCGCCTTCGTAGACGTCCGGCGTCCACATGTGGAACGGCGCGGCCGACGCCTTGAAGGCGAGCCCGGCGATGATCAACGCGAGGCCGAGTACGAGCAGCACGTCGTGCGAGATGCCGAGTGCCTGCACCTGCTCCCCGATCTCGACGAAGCCGATCCGGTTCGTCGCGCCGTAGACGAGCGCGGAGCCGAACAGCAGCGTCGCGGAACCGAACGACCCGACGATCAGGTACTTCAGCCCCGCTTCGAGCGAGCCCTCGAGGTCGTAGTCGATCGCGCACATCACGTAGAGCGTGAGCGAGAACCACTCGAGCGCGAGGAACATCACCATCAGGTTCGCGGAGCCGACGAAGAACGCCATTCCCGCGGTGCACGCGAGCAGCAGCGCGAAGAACTCGGCGACGTGGTCGTCGCGCCGGGTCGGATCGGCCCCGCGGCGCCGCCCCGGAATGTGCTCGACGGCGATGAGCGCCGTGACGAAGCCGACGCCGCAGAGCAGGATCTGCGCGAGCGCGGTCCAGCGGTCGCGGTAGAAGGCGTCCGAGATCACGCGGCCGCCGCTCGGCGTGTCGACGTAGATCCAGACCGACGTAACGACGCCGCCGGCGAATCCCGCCGCCGCCACGGATGCCGCGGTCACGCGGCGGACGCGCCGCGGCACGAGCACCGCGCAGAGCAGCGCGATGAACGACGCGCCGAGCAGCACGAGGATCGTCGAGATCGCGAACCAGTCGATGTGCGGCGTCGCGATCACTTGAACTGCTCCTTGACCGCCGTCGTCGGCGAGTCGTTGGCGAACGAGTGGCTGCTGATCCCGGCGGGCCAGAGCGACAGCGCCAGCAGCAGGCCGACGAGCGGGACGACGAGCGCGAGCTCACCGGGCCGCAGATCCATCGCCTCGTCCGTCACGAGCGAGCCGCGCGCGCGCGTGCAGCACCGCCGAGATCAGCCGCAGCATGTACATCGCAGCGAGCACGATCCCGACCGCGCCGATCACGGCCCACCACCAGCCGAGCTGGTACGCGCCCGCGAGGATCAGGAACTCCCCGGCGAACGCGACGGACCCCGGCACCGCGAGCGAGATCACCCCGGTCGCCATCAGCAGCGTCGCGAGCGCAGGTCTCCCGCGCGCCATGCCGCCGAGGAACGCGAACTGGTCGGTCGTCGTCCGCCGTTCGATCGTGCCGGCGATCAGGAAGAGCGCGACGGAGATCAGCCCGTGCGCGACCATCTGCAGCACGGCGCCGTCATAGCCGAGGTTCGTTCCGGAGAAGAGCCCGTACGCGATCAGCCCCGACTGGGCCATCGACGAATAGAGAACGACCCCTCGGAAGTCCGCCGCTCGGAACGCGAGTATCGACGCGTAGATCAGCGTCGCCGCGGCGATCGCCATCACCGCGTTCCGGTAGAACGACGTCGGCTCCGGGAACTTCGTGATCGCGATCCGCAGCATCCCGTAGAGCCCGGCCTTCGCGATCACGCCGGAGAGCAGCGCCGTCACCTCCGGCGGCGCCTGGCGGTACGAGTCCGGCAGCCAGCCGTGGAACGGGAACAGCGGCGCCTTGATCAGGAACGCGAACATGAACCCGAGGAAGAGCCAGCGGCTGTCGCTCGTCGGCCCGGCGATCAGGTCGAACGTCCCGTACTTCAGCCCGTAGACGATGATCGCGGCGAGCATCAGCAGCGACCCGGCCATCGTGTAGAGCAGCAGCTTCAGCGTCGCGCTCAGCCGGCCCGGCCCGCCCCAGACGCCGACGAGCACGTAGAGCGGGATCAGCATCCCCTCGAAGAACGCGTAGAAGAGGAGCAGATCCTGCGCGATGAACACGCCGACGGTGACGCCGGTGAGGAACAGCATCAGCCCGAAGTACGCGCGCGGCCGCTCGCGCCCGACCCAGAAGCCGTAGCCGATCGCCGCCGCGGTCCCGATCGCGGTGAGCCCGACGAGCCAGAGCGAGAAGCCGTAGACGCCGACGTGGTACGACGCGTGCAGATCCTTGATCCACGGGTGCTCCTGCGAGAACTGCAGCCCGCCCTTCGAGAAGTCGAAGCGCGACGCCTGCTCGATCCAGATCGCGACCTCGGTGAGCGAGATGAGCAACGCGAGGCTTCCCGTTGCGTAGCGCGAGAGCGGCAGGATCCAGATCAGGATCGCGCCGGCGATCGGCAGCCAGATCAGCAGGGATGTCGTCCAGGACGCGCTCATCGCACCAGCAGGAAGATCACGGCGAGCACGGCGGTGCCCGCGCCGAAGAACAGGACGTAGGTGCGCAGCAGCCCGGTCTGGATCCGCTGCGTCGCCGCGGCCGACCTCGAGCGCACCGTCACCGAGATCGTTGCCGGACGTGAGGACGACCGGCTCCTCGAAGTCGCGCTTGAAGATCGCCGCGGTCGCCGCGGCGGGCTTGTAGAAGATCGCGTCGTACAGCTCGTCGAAGTAGAACTTGTGCTCGAGCACGCGCTGCACCGCCGGCAGCTTCGGCACCGCGATGCGCTGCTTGCCCCAGATCAGCCAGGCGAAGACGATGCCGGTGATTCCGAGCGCGGGCGCGAGCAGCGACGAGATCAGGTCGTCCCAGTTCGTTGCAGTCGCGTCCGGCGTTGTCGCAGCGACCGGCGCGAGCCAGTGCGTGATCGGCTCCCAGAACGGCTGGAACTGGATCCAGCCGCCGATCGCCGCGAGCACCGTGAGCACCGCGACAGGCACGAGCATTGTCCAGGGGCCTTCCTTGCCGTGGTGCTTGTGATGGTGCTCGCGCACGAACGCGCTCGGCTCGCCCGGGAAGACGATGAAGTAGAGGCGGAACGTGTAGAGCCCGGTGAGGAACGTGCCGATCAGCCCGCAGATCCAGAACGTGACGCCGTACCAGTGGTCGTGCAGGTCGGCGGCGAGGATCGGATCCTTGGAGAAGAACCCGGCGAATGCGGGGACGCCGACCAGCGCGAGCGCGCCGATCAGGAACGCCCACTTCGTCAGCGGCATCACCTTGCCGACGCCGCGCAGCTTGCGGATGTCCTGCTCGTCGGCGATCGCGTGGATGATCAGCCCGGCCGTCATGAACAGCAGCGCCTTGAAGAAAGCGTGCGTCATCAGGTGGAACATGCCGTTCGAGAACGCGCCGACGCCGACGGCCATGAACATGTAGCCGATCTGCGACATCGTCGAGTACGCGATCACGCGCTTGATGTCCGTCTGCACGAGCGCGATCAATCCAGCGGCGAGGAGCGTGATCGCACCGAGCGCGGCGGCGAGGAGCGCGATGTTCGGCGCGTCCTCGAAGATCGGATTCGTGCGCGCGATCAGGTAGACGCCGGCGGTCACCATCGTCGCGGCGTGGATCAGCGCGCTGACCGGCGTCGGGCCTTCCATCGCATCCGGCAGCCAGGTGTGCAGCGGGATCTGCGCCGACTTCGCGACCGCGCCGCCGAGCAGGCCGAGCGCGACGAGGTTCACCGTCGTCTGCGAGAGCGTGCCCGCCGTCGCGAACGCGGCCGAGTACTCGAGCGAGTTCGAGTGCGCGATCAGCACGAACAGCGCGAGCGCCATCGTCGCGTCGCCGAACGCGTTCATCACGAACGCCTTCTTCGCGGCGGCAACCGCGGACTCGCGCTCGTGCCAGAAGCCGATCAGCAGATACGACGACAGTCCGACGAGCCCCCAGCCGACGAGCAGCAGCAGCATGTTCCCGCCCTCGACGAGCATCAGCATCGAGAAGACGAAGAACGAGATGTACGCGAAGTAGCGCCGTTCCTCTTCGTCGCCGTCCATGTAGCCGATCGAGTAGAGGACGATCAGCGCGCCGACGCCGGAGACGATCAGCATCATCATCGTGCTGAGCGGGTCGACGAGGATCGACAGGTCGGCCTTGAAGCCGCCGGCCTGGAGCCACGTCCACGCACTCGAGATGTGCGCGTGGTGGTCGGAGTTCGCGCGGAGCCCGAGGAACGACCAGACTGCGCCGGCGAACGCGACGAAGACGCTGATCGTCGAGATCCACGCGGCCGTGCGGCGCGAGATGCGCGAGCCGCCGAGCAGGATCAGCACCGTGCCGGCGAGCGGCGCGATCAGACAGAGCCACGCGCCTGGGATCATCCGCGCAGCTCCGAGAGAGCGTCGACGTCGAGCGGGATCTTCCGGCGGTGGATCGCGACGACGAGGCCGAGCCCGACGCAGACCTCCGCCGCGGCGACGGCCATCACGGCGAGCGCGAAGATCTGGCCCGCGCCGTTGCCGGCGTGGCGCGAGAACGCGATCAGCGCGAGGTTCCCGCCGTTCAGCATGATCTCGAGCGAGAGCAGGACGATCAGCGGGTTGCGCCGCACGAGCACGCCGAACGCGCCGGTGCCGAAGAGGAACGCGGAGATCCCGAGGTACCAGACGATGCCGGGGCCGAGCAGCATCAGCCCGCCTCGCCGACGGTCTCGCGGCGCTGCGTGTGCGCGCCGAGGATCACGCCGCCGACTGCGGCGACGAGCAGGACGATCGACGTGATCTCGAACGCGAGCAGATGGTCGGTGAGGAACAGCCGCCCGATCCAGCCC
Organism: uncultured Actinomycetes bacterium; assembly: GCA_963718385.1. Lineage (GTDB taxonomy): Bacteria > Actinomycetota > Thermoleophilia > Gaiellales > Gaiellaceae > Palsa-739. The sequence goes on along the minus strand of CAVQZE010000002.1, from coordinate 165,567 downwards.
GGCGAGCCGAACGTCGCGTTCACCTTCGGGCTCTTCGCCAGCTGCCCGCCGGCCTTGAGCCCGATCACGACGATGATCTCGACGAAGATCGCGCCGGCCGCGAGCACCGCGGCGAGCGTCTTCCAGCTCGGCCCGGACGCCCACGGCGTCTCGTGCCGCGGGCCGACGTACGCGATCACGAACAGGAACATCACCATCACCGCGCCGGCGTAGACGAGCACCTGCGCGGCGGCGACGAACTCCGCCGACAGCAGCAGATAGAGAATCGCGAGCGACGCGAGATTCCCGATCAGCGCGAGCGCGGAGTAGAACGGATTCGAGAACGACACGACCGCGAGCCCCGACGCGATGCAGAGGAAGCCCGCGACGACCCAGACGATCCAGACGACGACGCCGCCGGCACTGACTGCGAGAAGCATCAGCTGTTCGACTTGTAGAAGGGAATCGGCGTGTCGTAGAGATCGCGGTCGGCCACCGGCACCTTCTTCACCGGCTCCGCGAGCAGCATGTCCTTCGTGTAGATCTGGTCGTCCCGGTTGTACTCGGAGATCTCGAACTCGTTGCCGAGCGTGATCGCGTCGAACGGGCACGCGAGCTCGCAGTAGCCGCAGAAGATGCAGCGGCTCATGTTGATCTCGTAGATGCGCGCGTAGCGCTCGCCTGCGGAGACGCGGTTGTCCGGCGTGTTCTCGGCGGGGACGACGCGGATGCAGTCGGCGGGGCACGCGGCGGCGCAGAGCGAGCAGCCGACGCACTTCTCGAGCCCGTTCTCGTGCAGGTGCAGCCGGTGGCGGCCGCGGAAGCGCGGGTAGATGTCGCGCTTGAACTCCGGGTACTGCTGCGTGATCGGCTTCTTGAAGACCTGCTTGAACGTGACGCCGAAGCCCTTCAGCGTGAGAACGGCTGCGGGCTCACGTCCCGCCTCCTCGCTCGCGGGGAGCGGCGCTCCGCGGAGGCTGCCGCTGACGGCACGATCCAGAGAGGGGGGTCCGAGGTTTCCCTCGCCGGTCGGCGTCGGCTCCCGCCGCCAGCGGCGCCGAACGTGAGCGAGCTCATACCCACACCACCACGAGCGCAGTGATCACGGCGTTCACCGTTGCGACCGGCAGCAGCACCTTCCAGCCGAACCGCATCAGCTGGTCGTAGCGCAGGCGCGGCGTCGTCGCGCGGAGCCAGATGAAGACGAAGATCACGCCGAACAGCTTCAGCAGGAACCACAGCGGGCCGAGGTGCCACGGGCCGTGCCAGCCGGCGAAGAAGAGCGTCACCATCAGGCCGGAGAGCGTGATCAGGTTGATGTACTCCGACATCTGGAAGAGGCCCCAGCGCATCCCGGAGTACTCGGTGTGGTACCCGGCGACGAGCTCGGACTCCGCTTCCGGCAGGTCGAACGGCGCGCGGCTCGTCTCGGCGATGCCGGCGAAGAAGAACACGAGCAGCCCGACGAACTGCGGCACGACGAACGGGATCGACTCGGCCTGCCGGTGGACGATGTCGGGGAGGGACAGCGAGCGGCCGAGGATCACGACGCCGAGCACGGACAGCGCGAGCGCGACCTCGTACGACACGAGCTGCGCGCACGTGCGCATCGAGCCGAGGATCGAGTACTTCGACTCGGACGACCAGCCGCCGACGATGAAGCCGTAGATCCCGATCGAGCCGAGCGCGAAGATCAGGATCAGTCCGACGGAGACGTTCGCGACCTCGCCGTTGATGTGCCAGCCGTTCACCGTCCAGCCGGGGCCGAACGGGATCACGGCGAACGCGGCGATCGCGGTGAACGCAGAGATGATCGGCGCGATGATGTACGGCGCCTCGATCGCGCTCGACGGCGAGAACGCCTCCTTGCGGATCAGCTTCACGAGATCGGCGAACGGCTGCAGCAGTCCGAACTTCCCGGCGCGGTTCGGGCCGTAGCGGAGCTGCATCCGGCCGAGCAGCTTGCGCTCGAGCCACGTGAGGTACGCGAAGCTGACGAGCAGCAGATTGACGATGACGACCGCCTCGATGAGCGCGATCCACCAAGGCTCGTTCACGCGCTCACCTCCGCCTCCGTCTTCGCGACCTCGACCGACGCCGCGCAGGTCGCCCGCGTGCTCATTCGCGACGCGCGCGATTCCGGGGCGGAGCTTCTTGTTGACGCGCGCGCGGAGCGTCGCGGTGGTGCCGTTCGCGGAGAGCGTGACCGTGTCGCCGTTCGCGATTCCGCGTGAGCGCGCGTCGTCGCGGTTCAGCTCGACCTCCGCGGCGGGGCGCTGGAACTGCAGCTCCTCGACGCGCTCGACCGCGGGGCCGGAGAAGAGCGGCTTGTACACGACGAGGTTCAGGCCGGCGCCCGTCGCGGCCGGCGGCTCGGGCAGCGCGGGCGGATCGACGTGCTCCGGCGCGCCTTCGTAGCCGCCGAGCGGCGCCTGCGCGCCGACGTCGCCGTACGCGAGCCCGCCGTAGCACTGCTCCGAGACTTCCGCGAACACCGCCGACGCGTTCGGCGCGAGCTCGACGCCGAACCGCGCGGCGAGCGGCGCCAGCCACGCGAGCTCGTCCGGACCGGGCGGAGTCGACGCGCGGCGGAGCCGCTGCAGCCGGCCTTCGAGGTTCACGTAGGTGCCGTCGCGCTCCAGGTAGCTCGTCCCGGGGAGGACGAGATCGGCCCAGCCGAGGGCGAGGCCCTGGAACATCGACACGGCGATCACCGACTCCGCGGACTCGGCGAGCGCGCGCACGTTCGGGTCGTTCGCCGCTTCGTCGCCGGAGACGAGCAGCAGCCCGATCGACTCGGGCTCCGCACCCTCCTCGTCGGAGGCGGCGGCCCAGGCGTCGGCGACGCCGCGGGCGTTCGGCGTGGCCGGAACGTAGAAGGCACCGCAGCCGTCCCGGCCTGCGAGCCCGAGCTTCTCGGCGAGCGCAGCGACGACCGCGCCGCCGCGGCCGTGCGGGCCGGACCAGATCAACACGACGCGTTCCGCATCGCCGATCTCGTCGACGCTCGCGACGACGCGTGCACCGGCGCGCCGCGCCTTCCTGACCCAGAGATCGACGACGGGCGCACTCTGCTCCAGCTCGACGTCGCCGAGCACCGCGACAACGTTCGCCTCCGCGATCGCAGACAGCGGCAGCCGGTACGCGTCGAGCGCGTCCGAGACTTCCTCGGGGAGCATCGCGGTGTGCGAGCCGAGCCCGACGCGCAGTAGTTTCGCGAGCGCGTACGCGTGCTCGATCGTCTCGGAGCCGGAGAGCGCGACGACGACGCGGCCGTTCGCCGCGCGCAGCAGCCGCTCCGCCTCGTCGAGCGCGTCGTCCCACGACACGGGCTCGAATCCGCGCCGCCGTACGCGCTGCATCGGGTCGACGACGCGGTCGGCCGCGCGGAGGTGCGTGAAGCCGAAGCGGCCCTTGTCGCAGATCCAGCCCTCGTCGACCTCGGGATGGTTGCGCGACTGGATCCGCTTCACCTTTCCCTCGCGGACGGTCGCGTTCGTGTTGCAGCCGACCGGGCACATGCCGCAGACCGTCGGCACGTCGACGATCTCCCACGGCCGCGCCTCGAAGCGGTACTGCGTCGGGAGCAGCGCGCCGACCGGGCAGAGCTCCGTGACGTTGCCGGTGAACGCGCCGGTGTACGGCTCGTCCTCGAACGTCGTGATCACCGACATCGCGCCGCGGTTGCGCGCGACGAGCTGTCCGTCCTCGCTCACCGACTCGCTGAAGCGCGTGCAGCGGTAGCAGAGGATGCAGCGCTCGCGGTCGAGCGAGATCGCCGGCGAGATCGGGATCGGCTTCTCGAACGTCGTCTTTTCGAACGTCATCCGCGTCGAGCCCGGGCCGTAGCGGAACGTCAGGTCCTGGAGTGGGCACTCGCCGCCCTTGTCGCAGACGGGGCAGTCGAGCGGGTGGTTGACGAGGATGAACTCGAGCGTCGCGTTCTGGCCCTCGGCGGCGAGCGCCGACGTGCGCGCGGTGTGCACGACCATCCCGTCGTTGCGCGGTGAGCGTGCAGCCGGCCTGGAGCTTCGGCATGCCTTCCACCTCGACGAGGCACATGCGGCACGCGCCGACCGGCGGGCCGAGCCGCGGCTCGTAGCAGAAGACGGGAATCTCGATGCCCGCGGCGAGCGCCGTCTCGACGATGCCGGTTCCCTTCGGCACCTGGATCTCGCGCTCGTCGACGGTGACGGTGACGAGCTCCGCGCTCACGCGTGCACCTCCGCTGTGCGCGTGCTGGTCGACCGGAGCAAAGAGGTTGTTGAGCGACGAGTCGGCGCCGAACGGGCAGCCGCCGTGCTCGAGATGCGCACGGAACTCGTCGCGGAACTTCGTCACGCAGCTCGCGACCGGCATCGCGGCGGAGTCGCCGAGCACGCAGAGGCACTTGCCGATGATGCGGTCGCAGACGTCGAGCACGAGATCGAAGTCCTTCTCCGACGCCGTGCCGGCCTCGGCCGCGCGCAGCAGCTGCGCGAGCCAGCGCGTGCCGACGCGGCACGGCGTGCACTTGCCGCACGACTCGTGCTGGTAGAACTGCGCGACCCGCAGCGCGAACTGGACGATGCACGTCTTGTCGTCGATGACGGTGACGACGCCGGAGCCGATGAAATAGCCCTTCGTGCTGAGCGAGTTCGCGTCGAGCGGCGTGTCGAGGTCGCCGGGCGTCATCACCGGGAACGACGAGCCGCCCATCATCACGGCCTTCAGCGTGCGTCCTTCGATCACGCCGCCGCCGACCTCTTCGATCAGATGGCGGACCGTGATCCCGTGCGGCAGCTCGTACGCGCCGGGCCGCTTCGACGTTGCCGGAGAGGCAGAACACGCGCGTGCCGGTCGAGTCCGGCGGCGCGCCGAGCTTCGAGTACTCCTCCGGGCCGACCTCCATCACCTTCGGCACCGTCGTGATCGTCTCGACGTTGTTGATCAGCGTCGGCGATGCGTAGAGCCCGGAGATCGCGGGGAACGGCGGCTTCGAGCGCGGCTGTCCGCGCTTGCCCTCGAGCGACTCGAGCAGCCCGGTCTCCTCGCCGCAGATGTACGCGCCGGCGCCGCGGTGGATCACGATCTCGACCTCGCCGAGCAGCCCCGCGTCGCGCGCCTGCAGCCGCGCCGCCTCGAGCACCTCGTACTCCGCGAGGTACTCGCCGCGGATGTAGATGTAGACGTTCTTCGACTGGATCGCGTGCGCCGCGATCAGGCAGCCCTCGATCAGCCGGTGCGGGACGCGCAGCATGATCTCGCGGTCCTTGAACGTTCCCGGCTCGGACTCGTCGGCGTTGACCGTGAGGTAGATCGGCTTCGCGACCTTGTCCGGCGTCGGGATGAAGCTCGCCTTGCGGCCCATCGGGAAGAACGCGCCGCCGCGGCCGCGCAGGTTCGACTCGATCAGCTCCTGCGTCACCTCCTGCGGCGACATCGCGCGCGCGCGCTCGAGCTGCTTGTAGCCGCCGGCCTCGCGGTACGCCGCGATGTCGCGGAGCGGGCTGCGCTCCGCGCCGGCGAGGACGAGGGTCTCAGACACCGCGCAGCTCCGCGACGATCGCCGGCACGTCTTCCGGCGTCACGGACTGCTGGTAGCGGTGGTCGACGGCGACGACGGTCGGCGTCGAGCAGCCGCCGAGGCACTCGACCGCGCGCAGCGTGATCTCGCCGTCGGGCGTCGTCTCGCCCGGCGCGATGCCGAGCTCGCGCTGGAACGCCTCGAGCACGGCCTGCGCGTTGACGAGCCCGCAGCAGACGTTCGTGCAGACCTCGACGAGATGCGTGCCCGACCGGCTCGAGGTGGAACATGTCGTAGAAGCTCGCGACGGACATGCAGTACGCGGGCGTCAGGTCGAGCGCGTCGCGCGACCTCCTCGAGCGCCTCGCGCGAGAGCCAGCCGTACTGCTCCTGCGCGAGCCGCAGCGCCGGCAACACCGCCGAGCGCGCGCCCTCGGGATAGTGCTTCCGCACCGCCTGGATCTCGTCGTAGAGCGCGCTCATCGGTCGGTGTCCCCCATCACCGCGTCGAGCGAGCCGACGATCGCGATCAGGTCGGCGACGAGCGAGTCGTGCATGCACGTCGCAGTCGCCTCGAGCGCGACGAACGACGGTGCGCGGAAGTGCACGCGCCACGGCTTCGGCCCGCCGTCCGAGACGACGTAGCAGCCGGACTCGCCGCGCGGCGACTCGATCGCGGTGTAGATCTCGCCTTCGGGAACGCGGTAGCCCTCGGTGACGATCTTGAAGTGGTGGATCAGCGACTCCATCGACGTGTGGAGCTCCTCGCGCGGCGGCAGCACGACCTTGCGGTCGTCCGCGATCCACGGCTGGCCGTCCATCTGCTCGAGCCGGTCGAGGCACTGGCGACGATGCGCACCGACTCCGCCATCTCGTCCATGCGCACGCGGTAGCGGTCGTACACGTCGCCGTTCGCGTACACCGGCACGCGGAAGTCGACCTGGTCGTACGCGAGGTACGGATCGTCGCGGCGGAGATCCCAGTCGACGCCGGACGCGCGCAGGTTCGGCCCGGACTGCCCGAGCGCGATCGCGTCCGTCGCGCGAGAGCACGCCGACGCCCTTCGTCCGCTCGAGCCAGATCTTGTTCTTGTCGAGCAGCGTCAGGTAGTCGTCGAGCGCGTGCGGCATCCACTCGACGAACTTGCGGCACTGCGGGTAGAAGCCCGGCGGGATGTCCTCGGCGAGCCCGCCGACCTGGAAGTAGCGCGTGTGCATGCGCGTCCCGGCGACCATCTCGGAGAGGTCGAGGATCATGTCGCGCTCGCGGAAGCAGTACCAGAACATCGAGATCGCTCCCAGCTCGAGCGCCGACGTTCCGAGGAACACGAGATGCGAGTGGATCCGGTTCAGCTCGCACAGCAGCATCCGCATCCACGTCGCCTTCTCCGGCACCTCGATCGCGAGCATCTTCTCGACCGCGAGGACGAAGACGAGCTCGGCGTTCTGGTAGCCGACGTAGTCGATCCGCTCCGGATACGTGATCGCCTTCCACCACGTCTTCTGCTCCATCGACTTCTCGAAGCCGGTGTGCAGGTACCCGATCACCGCGTAGAGCCCGACGACGGTCTCGCCGTCGAGGTCGACGATCAGCCGCAGCACGCCGTGCGTCGACGGATGGTTCGGCCCGAAGTTGACCTGCATGATGTCGTCGGTCGCCGTCAGCTCCGCCGGGACGTCGATGATCGTCGGGACGCGCTGCGGGATGCGCGAGCCGTCGTACTGCGGCGGCGCGACGACCGGCCAGCCGCGGCGCGCGCGTCGGCTGTCTCGGGTGCGATCGTCATTCGGCGTCCGAGAAGCGGACCGGCTCGCCGCCGATCGGATAGTCCTTGCGCAGCGGGTGGCCTTCCCAGTCGTCCTCGAGCAGCAGCCGCGTCGAGATTCGGGTGGCCGTCGAACGTGATCCCCATCAGGTCGAACTGCTCGCGCTCGTGCCAGTCGGCCGTCGGCCAGCACCGAGACGACGCTCGGCACGTGCTCGCCGTCGTCGACCCAGCACTGCAGCCGCACGCGCGGCGCGCCCTGACGCAGCGCCAGCAGGTGGTAGCTGATGCGAGAACCGCTTCGGCTTCGGCGCGGGCAGCGCCTGCAGCCCTTCCGTCATCGGATGGTTCAGGTCGCGGCCGGCCGGCGGTGCCGATGTAGCCGGAGACGCCCTTCGCGCCCCAGCCGAGGTAGTCGGTCGCGACGATGTCGGCGAGGAACGTTGAAGCCGAGCTCGTCGCGCAGCGTACGCGCATGCGTCGCGCACGGACGCAGGCTCGACGGTGACGGTCGTCTCGCCGTACGACTCCGCTTCGGAGATGAAGCCGGGAACGCTCTGCCAGTTCACGTTGCAACCTGGCGCCGCTCGGCCGCCGGCGCGACGCCGCCGAGGTACGCCTCGTGGAGCCGGATGATCCCTTCCATCAGCGCCTCCGGCCGCGGCGGGCAGAACGGGACGTAGATATCGACGGGGACGATCCGGTCGACGCCCTGGAGGATCGTGTAGTTGTTGAACATCCCGCCGGAGCTCGCGCAGGCGCCCATCGCGATCACCCACTTCGGCTCGAGCATCTGGTCGTAGATCTGCCGCAGCGGCGCCGCCATCTTGTGCGACACGCGGCCGGACACGATCAGCAGGTCGGCCTGGCGCGGCGACGAGCGGAACGCCTCCATCCCGAAGCGCGCGAGGTCGTAGCGCGCCGAGACGATCGACATCATCTCGATCGCGCAGCACGCGAGCCCGAACGTGTCGGGCCACATCGACTTCGTCTGCGCCCAGCGCACGGCCTTCTCGAGCGTCGTCAGCCCGAGCGCCTTCTCGAGCTCGTCGACGCCCAGCTCCTTCTCGAACTCCGACGGCCCCTTCGTCGGCCAGAGGAGCCGTTCCGACTGGAGCCCGTATCCCTTAGCCGTGCCATCGGCTCCCCAGTCCAGCGCGCCCTTGCGCCAGATGTAGACGTAGGCCACGAGCAGAATCGCGACGAAGAACGCGAACTCGACGAACCCGAACCAGCCGAGCGCGTGCAGCTGCACGGCGAGCGGGTAGAGAAACACGATCTCGATGTCGAAGACGATGAAGAGCATCGCCGTGAGGTAGAAGCTGACCGTGAAGCGCTGCGCGCGCATCTGGCCCTGCGAGACGCCGGACTCGAACGGGATCACGCGGGCGCGCGTTCGGCGCACCGGCCGCTTCGCAAAGGCGAAGGACATGGCGATCATCGAGGCCGGGATCGCGAGGGCGAGAAGCGCGTAAATCAGGAACGGAAGCCAGGCGCCCAGCACGCGCTGACGTTATCAACCCACGCGCTGCACTTGCAGGGGTGCAAAGCCAGGAGTGAAGCGTGAGCCGGGTGTTACAAACTCGGGTCCGAAAGGGGGATCGGTGACGACGGTCGCCGTTGGTACGATGAGGCCAGTGGAGATTCAGGAGCGCACCGATTCACTCGTCTCGCTGACGCCCGCGGCGGCGGTGAAGATCCGCGGCCTGATGGCCGAGGAGACCGACGTCTCCGTGCTTCGGGTCGCGATCGAGGGCGGCGGCTGCTCCGGCTTCCAGTACGGCCTCGGTTTCGACCGCGGTGCCCAGGAGGGCGACCACGAGTTCGAGTGCGAGGGCGTGACGGTCGTCGTCGACCCGTTCAGCGCCCCGTATCTGAAGGGCGCGACCGTCGACTACCTCGAGACGATCCAGGAGTCCGGGTTCAAGATCGACAACCCGCAAGCGGTCTCCTCGTGCGGCTGCGGCCACTCGTTCCAGGTGGACGAAGAGGCCGATCCCGGCGCCACCGTCGGCGGCTGCGGCTCCGGCTGCAGTCACTGAGCGTCGGCTTACTGCACTGCGTTCCGGACGGCCGGCGGACTCTCCGTGTCCACGGCTTAACATCTCTTAACAGTGACTGTCACCGTTAAGGGTCGCGGAGACATCCGGCACCGCCGAACGGCCCGCGGGTGGGGCGATTCTCTCTTAACAGTGACTGTCACCGTCAAGGGTCGCGGGACCCGCCCGCGCCCGCGATTACGATCACCGCGATGAGCGTCTCGCCGCTGCGCGTCGCGATCGTCGGTTCCGGGCCGGCGGGGTTCTACGCGGCGGGGGCGCTGCTCGGCGGCGAGGTGCCGGTCGAGGTCGACATGATCGAGCGGCTGCCGACGCCCTGGGGGCTCGTCCGGCTCGGCGTCGCTCCCGACCATCCGAAGATCAAGTCCGTCTCGCGGGCCTTCGAGAAGATCGCCGAGCGGCCCGGCTTCCGCTTCCTCGGCAACGTCGAGGTCGGCCGCGACCTCCACCACGCCGACCTCGTCGAGCTCTACGACGCGGTGATCTACGCCTTCGGTGCGCAGAGCGACCGCCGGATGGGAATCCCCGGCGAGGATCTTCCCGGCTCCTGGCCGGCCACCGAGTTCGTCGCCTGGTACAACGGCCACCCGGATTTCCAGGCGCTGGACTTCGACCTTGCGACCGAGCGCGTCGTCATCGTCGGGGCCGGAAACGTCGCCGTCGACGTCGCGCGGATGCTCGCGCTGACCCCGGACGAGCTCGGCCCGACCGACACCACCGATGCGGCGATCGCCGCGATCGCCGGCGCCGGGATCAAGGAGATCGTGATGCTCGCGCGCCGCGGCCCCGTCCAGGCGGCGTTCACGACGCCGGAGCTGATCGAGCTCGGCGAGCTCGCCGGCTGCGACGTCGTCGTCGATCCCGCCGACCTCGAGCTCGACCCGGCGAGCGAGGCCGCGCTCGCAGGCGACACGAACGCGACGCGGAACCTCGAGGTGCTGCGGGAGTACGCGGCCCGGCCGCTCTACGGCCATCCGCGGAAGCTGATCCTCCGCTTCCTCGTCTCGCCCGTCGCTCTCGTCGGCGAAGCCCGGGTCGAAGCGGTCGAGCTCGTCCGCAACCGGCTCGAGACGGACGACTCGGGCGCGATTCGGGCCGTCGCGACGGATGAGCGCGAGACGCTCGCCTGCGGCCTCGTCTTCCGCAGCGTCGGCTACCGCGGCGTCGCGCTCGCCGAAGTTCCGTTCGACGAGCGCAGAGGCACGATCCGCAACGTCGACGGCCGCGTCGTCGACGAGAGCGGCACGGTCGTGCGCGGTGTCTACTGCGCCGGCTGGATCAAGCGCGGCCCTTCCGGCGTCATCGGCACGAACAAGAAGGACGCGACGGAGACGGTCGAGCACCTCTTCGCGGACGGGCTCGTCCCGAGAGGCGCGACCGCCGCTACCGTCGACGCGCTCCTCGACGAGCGCGGCGTGCGGGTCGTGCGCGACGACGGCTGGCGGGCGATCGACGAAGCGGAGCGGGCGGCCGGCGAGCCGCTCGGGCGGCCCCGCGTGAAGCTCTGCAGCTGGGACGCGCTGCTCGACGCCGCCGAGCGCGCCGGCGAGCCCTCCCCCTTTTAGGGGAGAGCAGAGCCCTTCCGACCGCCGATGGACCCGCCGTGGACACGGTTATCGTCGAGTGCCTCCGCTGCGGAACGCAGCGCCAGGCCCGCTACAACGTCTGGCGTCACGTCGAGTCCGCCGAGTGCCCGCGCTGCAGCTACGTCGGCTGGGCGCAAGCGGTCGAGTTGACCGAGCCCGCGCGCAAGGCCCTGCGTGAGCGCCCGCTCGCCGCGCGCCGCCTCCGCGCGGTCGGCTAGTCCCCCTCACCTACACTCAGGTCGTGAGTAAGGCGACCGACGAGCGGCAGGAGCTGTGGGGCGGCGAGACCGCGAAGGCCGTCGCCAATTTCCCCGTCTCCGGCGAGCCGATTCCGGCACCCGTCGCGCGCTGGCTGGGACGCATCAAGGGCGCCGCGGCCCACGTGAACGCCGACCTCGGCCTGCTCGAGCGCGACAAGGCCGACCGGATCGCCGCGGCCGCCGACCGGATCGCGCGCGGCGAGCTCGACGACCAGTTCCCGATCGACGTCTTCCAGACCGGTTCCGGGACGTCCTCGAACATGAACGCCAACGAGGTGATCGCGACTCTCGCCGGCGAGGGCGTCCACGCGAACGACGACGTGAACATGGGCCAGTCGTCGAACGACGTCTTCCCGTCCGCCGTCCATCTCGCGGCCCTCGACGAGATCGTCAACGACCTGCTGCCCGCGCTCGACAAGCTCGGCGCATCGCTCGAGGCGAAGGCGCGCGAGTTCGACGACGTCGTCAAGTCCGGCCGGACGCACTGGATGGACGCCGTCCCGGTGACGCTGGGCCAGGAGTTCGCGGGCTACGCAGCGCAGGTCCGCCAGGGCGCCGCGCGCGTGCAGGACGCGCTGCCGCGGCTCGGCCAGATCCCGCTCGGCGGAACCGCGACCGGCACCGGCATGAACACGCATCCGGAGTTCGCGGCCCGCGTCCGCGACCTGCTGGTCAAGGACACGGGGCTGCCGATCTCGGCGCCCGCCGATCCGTTCGAGGCTCAGGCCGCGCGCGACGGCATCGTCGAGGTCTCCGGCGCGCTGAAGACGGTGGCCGTCTCCCTGACGAAGGTTGCGAACGACATCCGCTTCCTCGGCTCCGGCCCGCGCGCCGGCCTCGCCGAGATCTCCCTCCCGGAGCTCCAGAAGGGCAGCTCGATCATGCCCGGGAAGGTGAACCCGGTCATGCCGGAGGTCGTGACGCAGGTTGCGGCGCAGGTGATTGGGAACGACGCCGCGATCACGGTCGGAGGCCTCCAGGGCCACTTCGAGCTGAACGTCTTCGTGCCGCTGCTGGCCCGGAACGTCCTCGACTCCGTGAAGCTGCTCGCGTCGGCGTGCCGGCTCTTCGCCGAGAAGTGCGTGGACGGGATCGAGGCAAACCGCGAGAACTGCGAGCGGTACGCCGAGCTGACCCTCTCCGCCGCGACTGCGCTCAACCCGTACATCGGGTACGACCGAGCGGCCGAGATCGTGAAGGAAGCGGCGGCGTCAGGCCGCTCGCTGCGCGAGGTGGCGAGGGAGAAAGGGGTCGAGGACGCGATCCTCGACGAGGCGTTGGATTACCGGGCCATGGCCAAGCCGCATGGGTAGCCGGATCCCTCGCCTGAGATCTTGACGGACACCCGGGACGCGAACACAATCAGAGAGCCGATCAGGGGTCGGTAACAACCCGGTTGTACTTGGCGTACGGCTGTGTGCGGGCGGCACGGAGCCGGGTTGCGGGCGATCACCTGAGATCGAAGGGGAGAGGAGTCGTTTTGAAGCACAGTCGTGTCGGACAACCGACAGGACGGGGGCGGGGGTTTGCCTGGACAGCCAGGATCCTGCCGCTCGTCGCTGTTGCTGCCGCGCTCGTTGCCGTTTCGGCCGCAAGCGCCGCAAGGCCCACGCCGGCCAAGGCGCCGGCGGGCCAGACGGTCAAGCTCGTCGATCTCGCCACCCGTCAGACGACGGTTGTCGTGCAGCTCGCGGGCGACCCGGTCACTGTTGCCGACGCGGACGCTGCGGCGCCGCTGACCGACAGCCAGAAGCAGTCGCTCCGCGGCCAGCTGCGCGCGGCGCAGGCGCCGGTCGAAAGCCAGGTCCGGTCGCACGGCGGCCAGGTCCTGGCGTCGTACCAGTCGTCGTACAACGGTTTCAAGGTGCAGATTGCGGCTGACCAGGCTGCGGCCCTCGCCTCTCTCCCCGGCGTCGTCGCGGTCCATCCGCTCGAGCTCGTTCAGCCCTCGAACACGAACGGCATCCCGTTGATCGGGGCGCCGCAGGTGTGGGACGGCGTGAACGGCTTCCACGGCGAGGGGATCAAGATCGCCGACATCGACACCGGCATCGACTACACGCATGCCGACTTCGGCGGCTCGGGCAATCCGGCCGACTACCAGACGGCGCTCGCGTCCGACACGCTGCCGGCGAATGCGGCCTGGTTCGGGCCGACCGCGCCGAAGGTGAAGGGCGGCTACGACTTCGTCGGCGACGCCTATAACCCGGAGGCGGGCAACGACACTCCGGTGCCGGACCCGAACCCGCTCGACTGCAACGGCCACGGGACGCACACCGCCGGCACGATGGCGGGCTTCGGCGTCCTCGCGAACGGCCACACGTACACCGGCCCGTACAACGCGACGACGGTCTCCGGGGCCTCGTGGCTCGTCGGACCGGGAGTCGCGCCGAAGGCGGACATCTACTCGCTCAAGATCTTCGGTTGCGCCGGCGGGACGAACGAGGTGATCGACGCGATCGAATGGGCCGTCGACCACAACATGGACGTCATCAACATGTCGCTCGGCTCGCCGTTCGGCAGCGCCGACTCTCCCGACGCCGAGGCTGCGGAGAACGCGGCCCATGACGGCGTGATCGTCGTGACGTCGTCCGGCAACGAGGGCAACAGCCCGTACATGACCGGTACGCCCGGCACGGGCAACGACGTGATCAGCACCGCGGCGAACGACGGTGTCCAGAGCACGCCGGCCGTGCTGATGGGTCTGTCGAGTGGGAACCAGGTCACCGCGCAGAACTCGAACGGCTTCGGGCCGCTGCCCAGCTCGGCCCTGCACGTACTCGTCTTGAAGACGTCGACCGGCGGCGTCTCGTTCGGGTGCTTCGCGTCCGACTACCCGGCCGGAGGCGTTCCTCCGAACACCGCGGTTGTCGTGCTCCGCGGCGGCCCGACGGTCAACGGAACGCCCTGCGCTCGTGCGCACAAGGCGATTCTCGGCCAGCAGGCGGGCGCAGCCGCTGTCGTCATGCTCAACGTCGTCAGTCAGACGGCCGGGCCGAACGACTACCCGCCCTACGACGGGCCGATCGCGCAGGATCCGAACACGGGCCAGTTCTACGTCGTCACGATCCCCTTCCTCGGTGTGACGGCGCATGACGCGCCGCTCGTCGCCGCGGCCGACGGAGGAACGACGACGCTCGCGTCCACGGCGCCGATCCCGAACACCGGGTTCGAGCGGCTCGCGGCGTTCTCGTCACAAGGCCCGCGTTCAGGTGACAGCTTCCTGAAGCCGAACATCACCGCGCCGGGCGTCGGCGTCTTCTCGGCGGGGATGGGGACGGGCGTCGGCCCGCTGAACGACTCCGGCACGTCGATGGCAGCTCCGCACGTCACCGGAACCGCCGCGCTCGTGAGGCAGGCGCATCCGGACTGGCGGAAGGTGAAGTACTGGGACGCGGCGATCGAGAACACCGCCGATCCGTCGGGCGTGTCGAACTACACGACCCGCGGGGCCGGAACCGGCCTCGTCCAGGCGCTTCCCGCCGTGCAGACGCAGGTCGTCGCGCTCGGCGACAAGGACATGGGCGTGCTGAACTACGGCTTCAACGAGCTCACGCGCGACTTCAGCGACACGGACGTCGTCCACCTCCGGAACTTCGGAAACTCGTGGGCCACGTTCAACGTCGCCGACTCGCTCGACCAGGGGAGCCCGCACTCGGTCTCCGTCTACGGGTCGACCGTGTCGGTCCCGCCGCGCAGCAGCCGTGACGTCTCGGTGCGGCTCTCCGTTCCGGCCGCAACGGCCGGCGGCGCGAGCTTCCCGGGCGATCCGAGCTCCCCGTTCAACGATGTCGCCGGCGTCCTGACGTTCTCGCCGGTCGGCTCCAGCAACAACGGAGTCACCTTGCGCGTGCCGTACTACATGGTGCCGCAGGCGGTGTCGAACGTCGACACGCGGGTGGAGACCACGCGCGCCAGCAAGAAGATCCCGACGACCACGACGACCGCGACCTCGACGAACTATCGCGGCGCGGCCGCCGGCAGCACCTGGTGGTTCGACTGGGGGATCAAGGACAAGCGCGATCACGGCCTGCACTCGAACGACATCCAGGCCGTCGGCGCAACCGTCTACCACGGCCAGAGCCAGGGTGGCAACGATCTCCTCTACTTCGCGATCAGCACGAACCACCGCTGGTCGAACGCCGCGCAGAACGTCTTCGACGTGTTCGTCGACGTGAACGGCGACGGCAACCCGGACTTCCAGATCCAGGCGGCCGACGACGGAGCGCTTCAGGGGCTCGACTTCAACGGCGTCATGGACGTCGCCGTGGAGGACCTCGCCAGCGGGCAGGGCCTCATCGACTACACCGCGATCGCGTGCGACGGACAGCAACACGATCATGATCCCCGTCGACTCCGATCTGCTGTGCGGCGCGTTCTGGGGATCCGGCTCCCCGTGCTACGGCGACAGCCCGCGCTTCACGTACACCGCGGACGCAGCCAGCTGGACGGACGGGACGGTCGACACGACGGACATGACGGGGTCGTTCAACCCGACCTCGCCGGCCGTGAACAACGGCATGTTCGACCAGATCGCGCCGAACGGGTCGGTCTCCGAGGCGTTGACCGTCAATCCCGCCGAGCAGGCGATCGCGCCGTCGCTCGGCTGGCTGGTCATCAGCCAGGAGAACAAGAGCCGCGAGGAGTCGCAGCTGGTTCCCGTGAGCTCCGCGTCGTCGCACCACTAGGCGCGGGCTCGCAACGAACGTCGAAAGGGCCGCCTCCGGGCGGCCCTTTCCGTTGGTTCCCACTTGCAAACGGTGAGCCCGGGGATCAGGATCGTGCCGCACACAGAGTGGCGGCCATCGGCACTCTTCGAGGAGGGGGAACATATGCACGCACGGACGTTTGGGCCTCGCGCCAGGCGCGGGCTCATCGCGCTCGTCATCGGCGCCGCGGTGATCGCGGCCGTCGGGGCGAGCGCCCATCACGCCGGCGCGGTGGCCGTGGGCCACATGACCGCAGCGGTTCAGTCGGGGCCGAAGCAGGTGCTCGTCGGGCCGGTCACCGATCCGTCGGCGCAGCCGGGCCCGCTTCGCGGCTGCCAGAAGACCGGCATCTGTTACGGGCCGGACCAGATCCGCAACGCGTACGGCTTCCAGTCGCTCCTGAACCACGGTGTCACCGGAGCCGGCCGGACGATCGTGATCATCGACGCCTACGGCAGCGACACGATCGCGCAGGATCTCACCGGGTTCAACACCTACTTCGGGATCCCGGCCTCGACGCTGAACATCATTCAGCCGGACGGGCCGCCGTCCGCGACCACGCCGTCGAACCTCTTCGGCTGGAAGGGCGAGACGACGCTCGACGTCGAGTGGGCGCATGCGATCGCTCCCGGCGCGACGATCGACCTCGTCGTGGCGAAGTCGAACAACGACGACGACATCTTCAGCGCGCAGAAGTACGTCTCCGACCACAACCTCGGCGACGTCGTCTCGCAGAGCTTCGGCGAGGCCGAGCAGTGCATGGATCCGCATCTGCTCGACAAGACGCACCGCCTCTTCCAGCGGATGGCGGGCCAGGGGATGACGGTCTTCGCGTCGACCGGCGACCAGGGCTCGGCCCAGTTCACGTGTGACGGCAGCGCGTACTTCAAGGCCGTCAGCACGCCTGCAAGCGATCCGAACGTCACCGCTGTCGGCGGCACGTCGCTCGTCGCGACGCCGGCGACCGCGAACGCGGACGGCTCGATCGCTTCCGTCGGCGGCGTCTACCAGTCCGAGAGCGTCTGGAACGAAGTCGCCCTGTTCGGTGACGCGGTCGCCGGCGGCGGCGGCGTCAGCGCCATCTACAAGAAGCCGGCCTACCAGTTCCTCGTCCCGGCCATCCGGACGTCGAACATGCGCTGGATCCCGGACATCTCTTACAACGCCGGCGTCAACGGCGGCGTCCTCGCCTACTACACGTGCGAAGCCGTCGATCCGCAGTGCGGCGGTCTCGTCGGTCCGGTGTTCTTCCGCTTCGGCGGCACGAGCGCCGGTTCGCCGCAGTGGGCGGGTCTGGTCGCGCTGACCGATCAGCTCGCGCACGGCCGTGTCGGCGAGATCAACTCGGAGCTCTACCTCGCCGGCGCGACCGGGTTCGCGTCGAAGCTGTTCCACGACGTCACGGTCGGGACGAACGCGATTCCGGACCTGACGCCGTTCCTCGGCGCGGCGTTCGGCACGCCGATCAGCGGCTACGCGGCCGCACCCGGCTGGGACGCGTCGACGGGTCTCGGCTCGCCGAAGGCCGACGCGCTCGTGCCGGCGCTCGTTGCGTCGAAGTTCCTGCCGTAGACGAGTCGCAGTACCGGTTCCAGGGAAGGGCCGCCTCCGGGCGGCCCTTTTCTCCGTTCGGGCGGTATAGCTCGCCGCGCCGCCTGCCGATACCCGGAACGTGGCTCAAACGTCCTCCCATGCGGCGGCGGTGTTCGAGGCGGGGCGGCAGCACGGCGCCGAAGGCCGCTTCGAGGAAGCCGTCGAGGTCTTCGACGATCTGCTCGCGCAGTTCGGCCTCTCGACCGAGCCCGAGCTCGGCGTCTGGGTCGCGGAGGCGCTGATCTGCAAGAGCTCGGCGCTTCGCGAGCTCCAGCGGCATGAGGAGTCGGTCGCGGTTGCAGACGCCGTCGTCGTCCGCTTCGCCGACGCCGACGAGCCGGAGCTGCGCGTCCGGGTTGCGCGCGCGCTCGTCGACCAGGCTTCGACGCTCCAGGAGCTGAACCGCCCCGAGGAGGCCGTCGGCGCACTCGACGATCTCGTCGAGCGCTTCGGCCAGACGACCGACGCGGAGCTTCGCGCGCACGTCGTCCACGCGTTCTTCGCCAAGGCCATGCTCCTCGACCGGCTCGGCCGCGTCGACGAGGCGGTTGCCGCCTACGACGACGCACTCGCGTACACCTACGGCGAGACCGACCCGACGCTCCGTCTCGTCCCCGGCGGCGCGCTGCTCCTGAAGGGACTGATGCTCGGTCGTACGAGCCGTGCGGAGGAAGCGGTCGAGGCATTCGACGACCTCGCCGACCGCTGCGGCGACGCCGACGATCCCGAGCTACGCGAGCTCGTCGCGAACGGCCTCGTGAACAAGGGTCTCGCGCTCCGTGAGCTGGACCGCCTCGACGAGTCGCTCGAAGCCTACGACGAGGTGCTCGTGCGCTTCGGCGACGCCGACGAGCTCGCGCTGCGCGAGTACGTCGCAGGCGCGCTGCTCGAGAAGGGCATCGTCCTCTCGATGCTGCACCGCGACGCCGAGGCGGCGACGGCGTACGACGACATCATCGAGCGCTACGGCGCGGCGGAAGAGCCGACGCTCGCGCAGCGCGTCGAGCAGGCGCGCCTCAGCCTGCGCGTCGTCCTCGGCGGCTAGTACGCGACGGCGCCGCGGCCGGTCTCGGCCGCGTGGCGCTGCTCGTCGGCGCGATAGCTCGAGCGGACGAGCGGGCCGGCGAAGACGGAGCCGAAGCCGAGCGCCTCGCCCTGCTCGCGCAGCCAGCGGAACTCGTCCGGATGCACCCAGCGGTCGATCTCCGCGTGCTTCGAGCTCGGCTGGAGGTACTGGCCGATCGTGACGACGTCGACGCCGTTCGCGCGGAGGTCGCGCATCGTCTCGACGATCTCGTCGTTCGTCTCGCCGAGCCCGACGATGATCCCCGACTTCGTCAGCACGTTGTAGTCGGCGAGCTCCTTCGCGCGGCGGAGCAGCCACAGCGCCTTGTCGTAGCTCGCCTTCGCGCCGCGCATCCGCGCGTGCAGCCGGCGGACGGTCTCGATGTTGTGGTTGAAGACCTCCGGGCGCGCGGCGAGCACCGTCGCGAGCGCCTCCTCCTCGACGCCGAGGAAGTCCGGCGTCAGCACCTCGACGGACGCGTCCGGCAGCTTCGCCTTCAGCGCGCGGATCGTCGCTGCGTAGTGCGCCGCGCCGCGGTCGGCGACGTCGTCGCGGTCGACCGACGTCACGACGACGTGCTTCAGCTCCATCTGCGCCGCGGCCTGCGCGACGCGGAGCGGCTCGAGCGGATCGGGCTCCGCCTCCGGCCGGCCGGACTTCACGTAGCAGTAGCGGCAGGCGCGGGTGCACGTGTCGCCGAGGATCTGGAAGGTCGCCGTGCCGCGGCCCCAGCACTCGGAGATGTTCGGGCACCGCGCTTCCTCGCAGATCGTGTTCAGCTGGAGCCCGTGGACGAGCTTCTGGACGTCGAAGTAGCGGCCGTCCCGCGACGGCGCGCGCACCTTCATCCACTCGGGCCGGCGGGGCCGCTCGGCGACCGGAAGCGAGGTCTCCATCCGACCCAGTTTAGTTAGGCCGGAGCGAAATCTGACCGGACCCGGACGACTAGCCGATCGGCTAGTTTCGCGTTGCGCGTCCTTGCGCGGGCGTTACGTGACGTTACGCTCGAAGTCACGTGGCGACCATCTCGCCCCACTCTGCGCAGATCGCACCGTCCAGCGGCTACGAAATGACCTCGGTCGCCGTCGAGGTCTGCACCGTCGTTCGGTGGCGTGGCTACGTCAGTTCGGCCTTCTACGCCGTTCGTTCGGCGGATAGGGCGACGATCGCTGCCTCTGAGACTTTCCGTTGGCGAGGGCCGGCGGCTCCACCGGATGCCGGCGCTCCGCGTGCTGCATACGACGCACTGAGAGCCCAGCTCCTGACGTTCGGTTGGCACGATGCCGGCTGCGCGGGTGCGTGGTTCGAGCATCGGTTTGAGCGCCGGGTCGAGTATCCGGTCGCGCCTGTCGCACCGCCGCCGCCGGTCCCGAGAGTAGCGTCGCAAGTGACTCCGACGGCTTCCTTCTCGGTTGCTGCCCCGGAGTGGGCGCCCGCTCTACCGGCTCGAGACGAGATCCGGGCAGAGCGTACCGAGGCAGCGGCGCCGTTTGAAACCACCATCCCGTCGTCGGAGGCCCCGCGATCCGATCGCTCGCGTTCTCGCGCGCGGACGATTCTCATCGTTGCGCTCATGGCTCTGGTACTGGCCGTGGCAGGCGCCGGGGCAGCTTTCAAGACTGGTCTGGTCGCTAACGCTTCGCGTGACGCTGCAACGGCTCGATCCATCCCTGCACCTGCGACGGTAGCTCCTCTTGTCGCAACACCGGCGGAGCCGCCCGCAGCGCCGGCGACGCCCGTCGCGCCGCCTGGCCGGCTTTCGGTCGTCGGCATCGATGCTGGAAGCTGGCTTGAGGTCCGTCGCGGCTCTGCGCACGGCCGCGTGCTGTTTTCGGGTGTCATCACGCACGGAAAGCACAAGCGCTTCCAGGCACATCGCCTGTGGGTCATGTTCGGGGCCGCTACGAACCTCGTGATCCGCGTGAACGGCGAACGAGAGCCGCTGCAGGGAACGGTCGAGGGGCTCGTCACAGGTCATGGTCTGACTCCTCCGTAGCAGTGATGCCGGAAGCGGAGCCCGGTCCGCTACCTTAAGCGGACTGATCCGTCCGCTTTCCGAAGGAGTCGCATTCGCATGAGTCGTCACTCGACGAACCCCTGGCTGATTCTCGTCGTCATCTGCTTCGCGCAGTTCATGGTCGTGCTCGACGGGACCGTCGTGAACGTCGCGCTTCCGTCGATCCAGAAGGACCTGGGACTTTCCGAGGCGAACCTCCAGTGGATCGTCAACGCCTACACGCTCGTCTTCGGCGGCTTCCTGCTGCTCGGCGGGCGCGCGGGTGACCTGCTCGGGCGCAAGCGGCTCTTTCTCTTCGGGCTCGTCGTGTTCACCACCGCGTCGTTGCTCGACGGGCTTTCGTCGAGCTCCGGAATGCTGATCGGCGCGCGCGCCCTCCAGGGGCTCGGCGCGGCCTTCATCTCGCCGGCGGCGCTCGCGATCATCACGACGACCTTCGAGGAGGGCGCAGAGCGCGCGAAGGCGCTCGGCGTGTGGGCAGCGATCGCGATCGGCGGCAGCGCCGTCGGGCTGATCCTCGGCGGTGCGCTGACGCAGTTCATCTCGTGGCCGTGGATCTTCTTCATCAACGTCCCGGTCGGGATCGCCGTGTTCTTCGCCTCGCTGCGCTTCGTCCCGGAGTCGAAGGACGAGCTGGCGCACCGGAGCTTCGACGTCGCCGGCGCGGTCACGGTCACCGGCGGGCTGATGACGCTCGTCTACGCGATCGTCCAGGCGCAGGAGAAAGGCTGGACGTCGGCTCAGACGATCGGCACGTTCGTCCTCTCGGCGATCCTGCTCGTCAGCTTCGTCCTGATCGAGCTCCGCACGAAGGCGCCGCTCGTGCGGCTGTCGATCTTCCGCATCCGCTCGCTGACGGCCGCGAACATCACCATGTTCCTCGTCGGGGCGGGGCTGTTCGCGATGTTCTTCTTCAACTCGCTGTACCTCCAGCGCGTGCTCGGCTACGGGCCGCTGGATGCAGGTCTCGCGTTCCTGCCGTTCACCGGCGGCATCATCCTCTCGGCGGGCTTCGCCTCGAAGTACGCGCCGAAGTTCGGCGTCCGGCCCGTCGCGATCGGCGGAATGATCGTGACCGCCGCGGGGATGCTGCTCCTGACGCAGCTGCCGGTCGACGGCTCGTACGTCGCGAACGTGCTGCCGGCGCTCGTGCTGACGTCGCTCGGGCTCGGCTGCGTCTTCGTCCCGCTCACGCTCGTGGCGACGACGGGGCTCGTCAACGAGGACCAGGGACTCGCGTCGGGGCTGTTCAACACCTCGCAGCAGATCGGCGGCGCGCTCGGGCTGGCGATCCTCGCGACGTTCGCGGCGAGCCGGTCGGCGAATGTCACCGGTGTGTCGCAGTCGCAGGCGCTCGTGGACGGGTTCCACGTCGCCTTCCTCGGCGGGGCGATCTTCGTCCTCGTAGCGCTCGTCGTGTACTCCTCGCTGCTCCGGCGGCGCGATGTCGAGGCGATCGAGGCCGAGGCGGCCACCGTGCCGATCGGATGACCGAGCTCCGCGCCGACGCGCAGCGGAACCGCGATCGGCTGCTGATCGCGGCCGCCGCGTGCTTCGCGGAGCGGGGCGTGGACGTCAGCGTCGACGAGATCGCGAAGCGCGCCGGCGTCGGCCACGGCACGGTGTTCCGCCGGTTCCCGACGAAGGACGCGCTGCTCGAAGCGGTCGTGTGCGAGCGCGCGCGCGGGCTCGCCGCTGCCGCCGACGAGGCGACGGAGTCCGCCGATGTGTGGACCGGCTTCGAGGAGTTCGTGCGCGAGGCAGCGGCGGTCTACGGCCGCGACCGCGCGCTGCTCGAAGGCCTTGGCCGCTGCGTCGAAGCCGAGGACGTGGACGCGTTCGTCGTCGCCGTGCATCGGCTCGTCGCGCGCGCGCAAGAAGCAGGTGTGCTGCGCGACGACGTGACCGCGGAAGACGTCCTCGATCTCATCCCCGCCGCGAGCCGGCACCCGCAGATCGTGCTCGACGGCCTCCGCGCGGTCTAGCGTTCCGCGAGCTGCGTGTGCACGGGCTGCGCCCACAGCCCGATCTCGCTGTCGTCCGGTAGCTCCTCGAGCTCCAGGCCGAAGACCTCCGCGATCGCGGCGGCGGCCGGCGCTCGCACCTCGTCGACGGTCACTGCGCGTTCCGTCTCGCGCGCGATCGTCGTGAACATCGCGTCCTCGAGCCCGCACGCGGTGATCCAGTCGGTGAACGGCGCCGGGTCGAGATCGACGTTCAGCGCGTAGCCGTGCGTCGTCACCCAGCTCGACACGTGCACGCCGATTGACGCGATCTTCCGCGGCGGCCGCTCGAGCCAGACGCCGGTGAGCCCGTCGATGCGCACGCCGTCGACGCCGAACGACTCGAGTGTGAGGATCAGCGCCTGCTCGAGATCGCGCACGTACTTCTTTACGTCGCGTCCGTGCCGCTTCAGATCGATGATCGGATAGCAGACGAGCTGCCCCGGCCCGTGGAAGGTCGACTTGCCGCCGCGGTCGGTCTCGACGATCTCGACGGACGCCGTCTCCGGCACATGGAGCTCCGCTTCCTCGTCGGTGCGCCGGCCGAGCGTGACGACCGGCGGGTGCTCGAGGAAGAGAACCGTGTCCGGGATCGCGCCCTGCGACACCGCGCCTGCGAGCGCGCGCTGCAAATCCCACGCTTCGCGGTACGGCACACTGCCGAGCTGCATGAGGTAGCCCCCGCGCGTCACGCGGTTAGCGTACCGGCGCGCTGGAACAATGATCGGCATGAGCGAGGGACGCCGCACAGTCGTGCTCGTCGAGGGGATCAGCGACCGGATCGCGCTCGAGGCGCTGGCAGCCCGCCGCGGACTACGACCTCGCTGCGGCCGGCGTGGAGATCGTCGCGATCGGCGGCGCACAGGCGATCGGGCGCTTCATCGACGAGCTCGGGCCGTCGGGCCTCGACGTCCGGCTGGCCGGTCTCTGCGACGCGGCAGAGGAGGGCCACTTCCGGCGCGCGCTCGAGCGGGCTGGGCTCGGCTCCGGTCTCGACCGCGCCGGGATGGAGCGCCTCGGCTTCCACGTGTGCGACGCCAACCTCGAGGACGAGCTGATCCGCGCGCTCGGCACGGCGCGCGTCGAGGAGGTGCTCAAGCGCGAGGGCGACCTCGAGACCTTCCGCACCTTCCAGAACCAGCCGGCGTGGCGCGGTCGCCCTGTGGAGGCGCAGCTGCGGCGCTGGTTCCACGCCGCCGATCGACGCAACTCCCGCTATCCGCCGCTGCTGATCAACGCCCTCAAGTCGGGAGACGTTGCGCCGCCGCTCGACGGCGTCCTTGCGGCCGTCGCCTAGCCGCCGTCGCCTTCCCAGCCCTCGAGCCGCGCGCGGAGATCGCGGAGGAACCGCCCCGCGTACGCACCGTCGACGAGACGATGGTCGTACGTCAGCGTCACGTTCATGATCGAACGGATCGCGATCACGTCCTCGCCGAGCTCGTCCTGGACGACCCACGGCCGCTTCACGAGCGCGTACGTGCCGAGGATGCCGGCCTGCGGCTGGCTGATCACCGGCGTGCCGTGGAAGGTGCCGTAGCCGCCGGGGTTCGTGATCGTGAACGTGCCGCCCTGGACGTCGTCCGGAAGCAGTTGCTTCTCGCGCGCGCGCTTCGCGATGTCGGCGATTGCCCTCGCGAGGCCGAGGAGGTTCAGCCCTTCCGCGTTGCGGATCACCGGCACGATCAGACCTTTGCCCTCGGCCAGCTCGACCGCGATTCCGAGATTGATGAAATTGCGCGTGACGATCGAGTCGCCGCGCAGCTCGCCGTTCACGTACGGGTAGTCGCGCAGCGTGTCGATCGTCGCGCGTCCGATGAACGCGAGGTACGTCGGGTTGACGCCGTACGCGGACTGGTACTCCTTCTTCAGCTGCTCGCGCGCGGCCACGACCTTCGACATGTCGACCTCGATCGCGCTCGTGACGTGCGCGGAGGTGTCGAGCGAGCGGCGCATGTGCTCGGCGATGCCGCGGCGCATTGCCGTCATCGGCTCGACGGTCTCGCCGGCGACCGGCTCGGCTGCCGCTGCTGTTGCAGGAGCCGGTGCGGGCTTGGGCGGAGCGGGAGCTGCGGCCGGCGGCGCTGCGGGCGCGGGTGGTGCCGCGGGAACAGGCGCGGCCGGTGCCGGCGCGCCGGACTCGACGAAGGCCAGGATGTCCTGTTTCGTGACGCGGCCGCCGCGCCCGGTGCCCTGCACCGCTGCAGGGTCGACGCCGTGCTCGGACGCGATGCGCGCCACGACGGGCGAGACGAATGCCTTGCCGTTCTCGCTCGGCGCGGCCGGCGCGACGGGCTCCGCAGCGGCGACAGGCTCGGGCTCCGCGGCAACCGGCTCCGAGGCAACCGGCTCAGGCGCGACAGGCGCCGGCGCGGGCGCTTCGCCCGCAGCGCCGCCGATCCGCGCGAGCAGCGTCCCGACCTCGACCGTCTCCCCTTCCTGAGCACGAGGATCTGCGTCACGGTTCCGGAACCGGGGCTCGGCACCTCGGTGTCGACCTTGTCGGTCGAGATCTCGAGCAGCGGCTCGTCCGCCTCGACGTGCTCGCCCTCCTGCTTCAGCCAGCGCGTAACCGTCCCCTCGGAGACGGACACGCCCATCTGCGGCATCACGACGTCGATTGCGGTTTCGGTGGCCATGCGTCTCTCCTCAGTACGCCGCGAGCTCGCGGAGTCCCGCCACGACATCCTCGACCTGCGGAATGAATGCCTTCTCGAGCGGCGGCGAGAACGGGACCGGCGTGTCGGGAGCGGCGATCCGCTTCACCGGCGCGTCGAGATCCTCGAACGCCTCCTCGGCGATCGTCGCTGCGATCTCCGCGCCGAACCCGCCGGTGCGCGTGTCCTCGTGCAGCACGAGCACCTTCGACGTCTTGCGCGCCGACTCGAGCACCGCAGCCTTGTCCCACGGCATGATCGTGCGCAGGTCGATGATCTCGACCGACACGTCGCCGAGCTGCTGCGCCGCCTCCTCCGCGGTGTAGACCATCGCGCCCCACGTGATCACGGAGAGGTCGGTCCCGGCCTGATGCACGCGCGCCTTGCCGATCGGCGTCGTGTACCGGCCCTCCGGCACCTCCGCCTTGATCCGCCGGTACAGATGCTTGTGCTCGAAGAACAGGACAGGATTCGGATCCTCGATCGCGCTGATCAACAGCCCCTTCGCGTCCTCCGGCGTCGACGGGCACACGCACTTCAGTCCGGGGATGTGCGCGAACGACGACTCGGGATTCTGCGAGTGGAACGGCCCGCCGGAGAAGCCGCCGCCCGACGGCAGCCGCAGCACGATCGGGATCGGCGTGCCGGCGCGCCAGTGCTGCTTCGCCGCGATCGTGACGAGGTGATCCCACGCGCACGAGACGAAGTCGGAGAACTGCATCTCCGCAACCGGCCGCATGCCCATCATCGCCGCGCCGGTCGCGCCGCCGACGATCGCGGTCTCGGCGAGCGGCGCGTCGATCACGCGCCACGGCCCGAACTCCTCCTGGAAGCCGAGCGTCACCTTGAACGCGCCGCCGTAGACGCCGACGTCCTCGCCGATCACGAAGACGCGCTTGTCGCGCCGCATCTCCGTCCGAAGCCCGTCGGAGATCGCCTGGAGGTAGGTCATCTCGGGCATTACTTGTGGTGGGGCGTCTCGAGCTCTTCGGGATCCGCGTAGACGCCGTCGGTGAGGTCGTCACCGGTCGGCATCGGCGACTCGTCCGCGCGGCGCAGCGACTCGTTCAGCAGCGACTTCACCTGCTCGACGATCGCGGTCTCCTCCTCGTCCGTCATCGCCGCGTTCTGCTGGAGCCACGTCCGGTAGCGCTCGACCGGATCGGACTCCGCCCAGCGCTCGAACATCACCTTCGGGACGTAGAACGCGTCGTCATGGACGGCGTGTCCCTCCATCCGCAGCGTCAGGCACTCGAGCAGAGTCGGGCCGCCGCCGGCGCGCGCCTTCTCGATCGCGCGCTTCGCCTCGCGGTACACGGCCAGCACATCGGTGCCGTCGACGACGACGCCTTCGAAGCCGTACGCCTGCGCGCGGTCGGCGACGTGCTCGGTTGCGTACTCGAGGTACGTCGGCGTCGAGTACGCCCACTGGTTGTTGTCGCAGACGTAGACGATCGGAAGCTTCCGCGTGCCGGCGAGCGTCATGCACTCGTGCACGTCGCCGCGCGCGGATGCGCCTTCGCCGAACCAGCCGACGGCGACGCGCGACTCGTCGCGGATGCGGAACGCGAGCGCGCAGCCGGTTGCGACGGGGAGCATCGCGGGCAGGTGGCTGACCATCGCGATCAGCCCGAGGTTCGCGTCGGCCAGGTGGACGTTGCCGTCGCGGCCGCGCGCGGGACCGTCGATGCGGCCCATGAACTGCGCGAAGATCTTCCACGGCTCGACGCCGCGCGTGATGTGGACGCCCATGTCGCGGTGAAGCGGCGTGCCGACGTCCTCCGGCCCCATCGCGGTCGCGACGCCGACGGCGGCCGCCTCGTTGCCCCGCCCGGTGTAGAAGGAGCCGGGGATCTTCCCCTGCTTGTAGAGGATGTGCCCGCGCTCCTCGAGCCCGCGCGTCAGCTGCATGTTCCGGTAGATGCCGAGGAGATCCTCGCGGTCGAGGCCGGCCTCCCGGACCTCGTTCAGCGAGCCGACGGGCTCCGCTTCTCTCGCGATCGCCATCTCGTCAAAGGACTCTAGCCGAGGTGGGCGCGGTGGTACTCGGCGAGCCAGTTCTGAGCGATCGCGACCTGCGCCCGGTCGAGCTGGATCGCACCGTTGCAGACGCGCTGGTGAAGCACGGTCTCGAGCCGGTCCTTCTGGTGGGCCGCCGGTGGTTTCGCGACCGGCTCGGGCCAGAGGTTCGTCCGGTCGTTCGATCCCCCGAGGGCGACCGGAATCAGGTGGTCGAGCACATAGGCGGCCTCCCGGCTCTTCGGGATGCCGTACGCGGCGAAGACCTGCCGCTGGGTCGTCGCCGAGACAGGCGGGACGCCGGCCGCGTAGCCGGCGGTGCAGAGGTCGATCGGGGCGACGATCGCGAACACGGCGCCGGGCGTGCAGTCGCGATCCGGCAGCCGCCCCCGCGTGCAGCCGGCGTGCTGCGTCGGCTTCCGCAGCGGCGTTGACACGGGAGCCTCGGGCTTCGGCGGTGGCGGCGGGACATCGAAGGACGCCGACACCTGCGCGTCCCCCGTCAACGTGACGGTGCAGGTGGAACCCGTCCCGGCCGACGCGCATGTGCCGTCCCACCCGCCGAACACCGACCCGGTCGCGGCCGCCTCCGTCAGCGTGACACTCGTTCCCTGTGGGAAGGCGTGGCTGCACGTGGTCCCGCAGTCGATTCCGGCGGGCGCGCTCGTGATCGAACCGCTGCCCGCTCCGCCGCGCGTCACTGTCAGTATCGGCGGCGACGGTGCCGGCGCGGGGGCCGGAGGCGCCGGGGCGGGGGCAGGTGCGCCGACCTGGATCGAGAACGAGCTGCTCGCCAGCGCGGACCCACCGGCCTGTCCTTGGAAGATGTAGTCCCGCGTGTTCTTGATCTGACCCTGCGTGAGGGTCGAGCCGAGGTGCAGCGGAAGGGTGAAGCTCGCGGAGGTGCCCGCGGGCCAGGTGTCGATTTTGCAGGTCATGTCGTATTGCGACGTGCTGCACATGAACGAAGGCCCGGAGGTCTGCGAGGCGCCTCCCAGCGACCAGTCGCCGGGATCGAGATCGAAGACGACGTACATCGACGCCGCGTCCGAGCCGTTGTTCGTGGCGTTGATCGAGATCGTCGCGCTCCCGCCCGGACTGATCGTTCCGGGAGAGACCGTGTCGTCGATCGAGAACGGTCCGTCCAAACGAGCGCCCGCGGCACTCGCTGCAAGGACGAGAGCTGCGACGGCTGCGGCCAGCACCGTGCGGCCCGAAGGCGACCCCATACGCTCGTATATAGCGCCGAACTAGCCGATTTTCCAGGCGTACGATTCGCCGATCGCACGGAGCCGCGCTCGCGTCGCCTCGTCGCACAGCGCGCCCGCGACGCCCGCCTCGTAGAACGAGCGCGGGTCGAGGCCGAACGACGTCGCAGCCTCGTAGTCCCGGGTCAGGTCGGTGTCGAACATCGCCGGGTCGTCGGTCGAGATCGAGCAGCGGACGCCGGCGGCGGCGAGCCGCGGCAGTGGGTGCTCCGCCAGCGAATGGACGGCTCCGGTGCGGAGGTTCGAGAGCGGACAGACGTCGAGAACGGTGCCGCGGTCGACGAGCTCGCGGACGAGGCCCGGGTCCTCCTCGGCGCGGATCCCGTGCCGGAGCCGGTCGGCGCCGAGCTCCTCGAGCGCGCCGCGCACGGACGCCGCTCCCGCGACTTCGCCTGCGTGCGGCACCGAGCCGAGCCCGAGCGACTTCGCGAGGCGGAACACGTCCTCGTACGGCTCGGGCGGGTACTCCGCCTCGAGTCCGCCGAGACCGATGCCGACGACGCCGCGATCGCGGTAGCGCGCCGCCCACTCCACCGTCGCCCGCGCCTCGTCCATCGGGAAGCCGCGCGGGATGTCGGGCGTGAGCCGTACCTCGACGCCGTGCAGCTCGCGCGCCGCGTCCGCGCCGTCGCACACGCCTTCGTAGATCTCCTGCCAGCTGCAGCCGCGGCGAACGCGCTCGGCCGGGCTGAAGATCCCTTCGAGATAGACCGCGCCGTGCGACGCGGCTTCGGCTGCGTAGTCGACGACGACCTGGCGGAAGTCGGCCGAGGTCTGCAGCGCGTTCGTCGTCAGGATCCAGACCTCGATGAAGTGCCGGAAGTCGCGGAACTCGTAGAGCTCCTGGAGCCCCTCGACGGTGTCGGCCGGTAGCGCGTAGTCGTTGCGGCGCGCGATCTCGAGCAGCGTCGCCGGCCGTACGGTCCCCTCGAGGTGGACGTGCAGCTCGATCTTCGGGTACGGCGTCATCGGAGCGACGTTAGCCGCGCCGTGAATGGTGCGCGTCTGGAACAGGTGCCGCGTCTTAACAGGGTCTGTCCCCGTTAAGGGTCGCGGCTACAGTGGCGAGGTGGGCAAGGCCTCCGACTGGCTGCGCGAGGAACGGCGCAAGGTGCTCGGTGACTGGGTCGCGTTCTGCATCGGCTGCGGCGCCGCCCGCCGCTGGTTCGAGGAGTTCGAGTCCGAGGTGCCGGAGACGTGCCCGCAGTGCGGCGGCGAGGTGCGCCGGCGCTGCCCCTCGTGCAACGCGCCGTTCTCGTCGATCGCCGTCGTCGACTGCGAGGAATGCGGTGAGCCAGTCCGTCCTGCAGAGCTCTTCGGCTCTCCCATTCGCCGCTCACCGCGATAGAGGCCGGAGGCTAACGCGGCCGAAGGCGCGTTAGACGGACCAGCGGTCTGGGATGGCCTACGGCCACCACGGACCGCGCGGCAGGGCATCTCGTCCGCGGAGCCGGGACCGCGCTCCCGGCGGGAGCGCCGACCACGATCGTCACGCGTGCCGAAGGAGGGGTCGACGAGGGGAACCTTGGTTCCCCTGGTTCAGAAGAGGTCGTTCTCGCCGGCCCACGGCGTTGCGACCGGGCCGTTCAAAATCTGCGAAAAGCGGATCACCGTGACGATGTCGTCCTGCTCGACCTCGCGGTTGTAGAGCTGGCCGAGGAAGTGCGCCATCTCGTCCGTGCGCCGGATCTCCGGGTTGTCGTGCTCGATCTCCCGCGGCGAGAGCTCGGCGAGCGTCTTCACCTCGACCTTGTCGATCACCGCGTCGAACACGCGCTCGCGCGCGCCGAAGCGGACGCCGCACAGCACCTGGACGACCATGCCCTTCTTGTACTTCCCGGATTTGTCGCCGAGCCGGATGGTCGCCGACTTGCGACCGCTTCGAAGCTGGTCCGCGACCACGGGTGAGTAGAAGTTCAGTGCGTACATCGGCCCGAGAAGATCCGCCACGAGAAGCCTGATCAGCGCGGCGAATGATAGGCGACAGCGGGCTGGACGTGGGCGCGGCTCACCTCGTGCGGCGTCGCGCACCCGAGCAGCGCGAGCGCGCGAAGCACTTCGGCCCGCAGCAGCTCGAGCACGCCGAGCGCTCCGGCCTCGCCGTCGACCGCGAGGCCGAACAGGATCGGACGGCCGACGAGCACCGCCTGCGCGCCGAGCGCGAGCGCCTTCAGCGCGTCCGTTCCGCGGCGGACGCCGCCGTCCATCAGCACCGGCACGCGGCCGGCGACCGCCTCGACGACCTCCGGCAATGCGTCGAGGCTCGCAGCGACGCCGTCGAGCTGGCGGCCGCCGTGGTTCGAGACGATCACGCCGGCGGCACCGTGCTCGACCGCGAGCACCGCGTCCTCTCCGGTCAGCACGCCCTTCACGAGCACGGGCCGCCGCGCGCGTTCCGCGACCCACTCGATGTCGCGCCACGTGACCGAGGGCGAGACCGGGAGGTACGCGATCCCCTCTGCGCGTGCGGCCTCGTCGACGCTCACGTACGGGAGCGGCAGGTCGATCGGAATCTGGAAGCGGCTTCGCAGAGCCCGCTCGCGCCGGCCCCAGATCGGTGTGTCGACCGTGAGCACGACGGCCGAGTAGCCGCATTCGGCGGCCTCCGCGAGATGCTCCTCGGTCATCCCGCGGTCCTCGAGGATGTAGAGCTGCTGCCAGCGCGGCGCGTTCGGCGCCGCGTCGCGGATCTCCGCGTGCGTGCGCGAGATGATCGTCGAGACGCACATGATCGTGCCGGCCGCCGCGGCGGCCCGGGCGGTCGCGAGCTCGCCCTCCGGCGTCAGCAGCTGATTGAGCGCAGTCGGCGCGACGAGGATCGGCATCGAGACGCGCGTCCCGAGGATCTCGGTCTCGGCGGAGACCGCCGCGACGTCCCGCAGCATCCGCGGCCGGAACTGCCAGCGGAGAAACGCCTCGGCGTTGTCCCGCATCGTCACCTCGTCGCCGCCGCCGCCCTGGAGATACGACCAGACGTCATCCGGCACCAGCTCTTCGGCGAGGCGCTCGAAGTCCGCGACGCAGACGGGATCGCTCATCCGCGTATCTTCTCCCACGCGAGCCTCGCCATCTCGCGTTCACCGCCGTAGGCCAGCAGCGACGGCGCCTCCTCGAGCGGCAGCCAGCGCGCCTCGGCGACCTCGATCCGCATCGCGTCCTCGATCTCGCCGATCCGCCCGCGTCCGGCGCGGAGGAGATAGAAGCTGACGATCTTGAAGATCCGCTCGCCGTCGCGGGTGTAGACGTACTTCACGTCGCCGAGCTTCTCGACGAGCGCCCGTCGACGCCGGTCTCCTCGCGGACCTCGCGCACGGCGGTCTCCGCCGGCGACTCGCCCGGATCGACGAGCCCCTTCGGCAGCGCCCAGACGCCGGGCGGCTTCCCGCCGGGCCGGATCGCGGCCAGCATCGGCCGCCCGCGCACGACGCGCACGAGAACGCCTCCGGCCGAGAACTCCCGCGCCACCCCCACTTTGTAACACCAGGGCACATGGCGACGGCATTCCGGTTTGCCAAGGAGGCCGTTAGCTCATAGAATGCCTTGGCACTCTCAGGGGGAGAGTGCCAGACCGTGTCACAAGACAAGGCAAGTACAGGAGGCCATGAATGAACCTGAAGCCGCTTGGTGACCGCCTGATCGTCGAGGTCCTCGATGAGGAGGAGACGACGTTCAGCGGCATCGTGCTTCCGGACACCGCGAAGGAGAAGCCGCAGCGCGGCAAGGTCCTCGCGGTCGGCCCGGGCCCCCGGGACGACAACGGAAAGTTCGTCCCCATGGACGTGGCGGAGGGCGACGAGGTCGTCTTCTCCAAGTACGGGGGAACCGAGATCAAGGTCGGCACCGACGAGTACCTGATCCTGCGCGAGAGCGATGTGCTCGCGAAGGTCGTCTCGTCGAAGAAGCCGGTCGCCGCCAAGGCCTAGAGAACAGACGGAGGTACGAAAACAGATGGCTCACAAGGAGCTCAAGTTCAACGAGGATGCCCGTCGCGCGCTCGAGCGCGGCGTGAACGTCCTCGCCGATGCGGTCAAGGTCACCCTTGGCCCGAAGGGGCGCTACGTCGTGCTCGACAAGAAGTTCGGCGCTCCCACGATCACGAATGACGGCGTCACGATCGCTCGCGAGATCGAGCTCGAGGACGTCTTCGAGAACCAGGGTGCCCAGCTCGTGCGCGAGGTCGCCACGGCGACGAACGACGTCGCGGGCGACGGCACGACGACGGCGACGGTGCTCGCTCAGGCGATCGTCCGCGAGGGCCTGAAGAACGTTGCCGCCGGTGCGAACCCGATGGGTCTCAAGCGCGGCATCGAGGCGGCCGTCGAGGCTGTCGTCGAGAACCTGAAGTCGCAGTCGAAGGACGTCTCGAGCAAGGAAGACATCGCCCGCGTGGCGACCGTCTCCTCGCGCGAGCGCGAGATCGGCGACGTCATCGGCGACGCGATCGAGAAGGTCGGCAAGGACGGCGTCGTGAACGTCGAGGAGGGCCAGACTCTCGGCCTCGAGCTCGAGTTCACCGAGGGCATGCAGTTCGACAAGGGCTACCTCTCGCCGTACATGATCACCGACCCCGAGCGGATGGAGGCGGTTCTCGAGGATCCGTACATCCTCGTCGCCAACCAGAAGATCGGCGCGGTCAAGGACCTCCTGCCGGTGCTCGAGCAGGTCATCCAGGCCGGTCGTCCGCTGCTCGT
The DNA here is from genome assembly GCA_963718385.1 of uncultured Actinomycetes bacterium. Lineage (GTDB taxonomy): Bacteria > Actinomycetota > Thermoleophilia > Gaiellales > Gaiellaceae > Palsa-739. The sequence goes on along the minus strand of CAVQZE010000002.1, from coordinate 132,391 downwards.
CGTGGCGGAGGACGTCGAGGGCGAGTCGCTCGCGACGATCGTCGTCAACAAGCTCCGCGGCACGTTCACGGCTGTCGCCGTGAAGGCGCCGGGCTTCGGCGACCGCCGCAAGCGGATGCTCGAGGACATCGCCATCCTCACGGGCGGCGAGGTCATCACCGAGGAGATGGGCCTCAAGCTCGAGAACACGAAGATCTCGCAGCTCGGTCACGCTCGTCGCGTCGTCATCGACAAGGACTCGACGACGCTCATCGACGGTGCCGGCGACTCCGAGGCGATCAAGGGCCGGATCAAGCAGCTGAAGGCCGAGATCGAGAACACGGACTCCGACTTCGATCGCGAGAAGCTCCAGGAGCGCCTCGCGAAGCTGTCGGGCGGTGTCGCGGTCGTCAAGGTCGGTGCCGCGACCGAGACCGAGATGAAGGAGAAGAAGCACCGCGTCGAGGACGCTCTCCAGGCCGCTCGCGCGGCGCTCGAGGAGGGTCAGGTTCCCGGCGGCGGCGTCGCGCTCATCAACGCGGCGGACGCTGTGTCCGAGAAGGTCCTCAAGGCGCTCGAGGGCGACGAGCGACGGGTGCGCAGATCATCTTCAAGGCGCTCGAGGAGCCGCTCCGCCAGCTTTCGGCGAACGCGGGCCTCGAGGGCTCGGTCGTCGTCCAGCAGGTGCGGACGGCCCAGAAGGGCTTCGGCCTGAACGTCGAGACCGGCGAGGTCGAGGACCTGCTGAAGTCCGGCATCGGCGACCCGACGATGGTCACCCGCTCGGCGCTGCAGAACGCGGCGTCGATCGCGAAGAACATCCTCACCACCGAGGCGATCGTCGCCGAGGCGCCCGAGAAGGCCGGCGCCGGCATGGGCGGCGGCATGCCGGACATGGGCGGGATGATGTAACGAGCCCTTCGGGCTCAGCTCTGAAATGGAAACGGCGCCGAAAGGCGCCGTTTCCGTTTAGGGGTGGGGAGGTGGGTAGCTCAGCTATCGGCACCGCCCGGGCCGGGCTTTAGCCCTTCTGGACTAGAAGCCGTACCGCTCTTCCTTCCAGTAATCGGCGTCGTTGTTGTAGCCGTAGCGCTCCCAGAAGCCGGGCTTGTCGGTGGCCGAGAGCTCGAGGCCGCGCAGCCACTTGGCGCTCTTCCAGAAGTACTTCGACGGGACGAAGAGCCGGACCGGCCAGCCGTGGTCCGGCGTCAGCGGCGCGCCGTCGGCCTCGTAGACGATCAGCGCCGTCTCGTCCTCGATCGCGCTCAGCGGCGAGTTCGCGGTGAACCCTGCTCCGCGTGCGCGATCACGAACCGCGCGCTCGGCTTCGGCCGGCAGAGCTTCGCGAGCTCGCTCCAATGGACGCCTTTGAACTGGGCGTCGAAGCGGCTCCAGCGCGTGACGCAGTGGATGTCCGTCGTCACCTCGGTCGCCGGCAGCTCCTTCAGCTGCTCGCACGTCAGCGTCACCGGCTCCTCGACCTCGCCCCAGATCTTCAGGTCCCACGTCGCGAGGTCGGTGTCCGGGACGTCGCCCGCGTGGAGGACGGGCCACTTCTCGGTGAGATACTGGCCGGGCGGCAGCCGCGCCGGGTCGAAGCCGGCCTTGCGGACCTTGTCCTCCGCCTTGGATCGGAAGAGGGGCATCGGCTCCTACACTAGTTCGTATGGACGTTGCTGCACGAGAGCGTGCCTACGTGCGCGTCGCGGGGGCGGACGCTGCGGACTATCTCCAGCGGATGGTCTCGAACGACGTCGAGGCGCTTGCCGTCGGCGCCGCCTGCCCGGCGCTGCTGCTGACGGCGAAGGCGCGCGTGATCGCGCCGGTCGTCGTCTGGCGACGCGGCGACGAGGACTTCCTGCTGCTGACGGAGCCGGAGCTCGGCGAGGTCGTGCGCGCGCTGCTCGTGCGGATGCGCCTGCGCGCGCAGTGCGAGATCGAGTCGGAGGAGCACACGTCGGTGCTCGCGTTCGGTTCCGACGACGGGATCGCGACGGGCGAGCTCCCGGACGCGCGCGAGCTGCTCGACTCCGGGCTCGAGCCGACGATCGGCACGGACGAGCTGGAGCTGCGCCGGATCGAAGCCGGAGTGCCGCGCTGGGGCCGCGAGATCGACGAGCGGATCCTCCCGGCCGAGGCCGGGCTCGACGCGACGCACGTCAGCTTCACGAAGGGCTGCTATCCGGGACAGGAGCCGGTCGCGCGGCTGCACTACCGCGGCCATCCGAACCGCGGCCTCCGCGTGCTCGAGCTCGCAGACGTGCCGGCCGACGCGGATGCGGAGCTCGTCCACGACGGCAAGGCGATCGGCCGCGTCACGAGCGCAGCGCGCCGCCCCGACGGCTCGGTCGTCGCGCTCGCGTACGTCCGCGTCGAGGTGCCGGCGGACGCGCGCCTCGAGCTCGCGCATGCCGAAGCTTGAGCGCGCCGACTGGTGGGCGATCCGGCGCGCGCAGAACCGCAAGCCGGCGACGTACCGCTGCCCGCTCTGCGGCTACCAGCTGCACGCGATGAGCCCGCACGTGCTGATCGCGCCCGAGGGCGACACGACCCGCCGTCGCCACGCGCACGCCGAATGCGTCGCCGCCGCGCGCGCCGGAGGCCGCATGCCGACCCACGACGAGTGGCGCAAGACGCAGCCGCGCGAGCCGGGGCTCCTCTCGCGGTTGCTACACCGCAGCTGACCGCGGCTACACTGTCCCGTCCTCGCGCCCGTAGCTCAGGGGATAGAGCGCTGCCCTGCGGAGGCAGAGGTCGCAAGTTCGAATCTTGCCGGGCGCATTTGACCGCCGAGCCCGTGAGGCCGGTCAGAACGTGATGTCGTCGATCGACGGCGACCCGTCGCCCTTTATCGGGATGATGTCCACGATCGCGTTCCCGTCCACGACGCCGCTGCCGACGGCGTCGATGAACCCCGTGCCTCCGTGCGTCGTCACGACGAGGCGCGTACCTCCCTCGACCTGGCAGGTGCCGGCCGACGCCGTGCACGTCTCGACCGGCACACCTCCGGTGTCGATGTCGATCGTCGTCACGTCGTACTTGCACAGCCAGAAGAAATGCACGTGCGGCTGTGCGCCGTTCGACGCCGGAAAGTAGGTCCCCTTGGCGCTGCACTCCGGTTGGTTGATCCCGTGGGCCAGCCCGAGCATGTTCCGGTAGAGCTCGTTCATGGGGTCCTGATACTTGGTGGGCACCGGCGTCCCGTGCAAGACCTTGAAGTCCCGTTCAAAGAGCGCGGCGTCGGCGGCAAGCTTGCGCGCGGCCGGATCGCCTCCCATCCACAGGGGAACAGCTTTGTCCAGCTGACGCGCGATCGACCGCACCTGCGCAAGGTCAGCCTCGGCCGCACGCTCCTGCGTGCCCGCGGCCGCCGCTTTCTTGTTGCGCAGAGCGACGAACGTCTGGTTGGTGCGGCTCGACACATCCGCCAGCAGCTTCTGGATGCGAAGACCATCGCTCTGCCGATCATCGGCCCGGTGCGCACTCGCGACCGTCGCAGCCGACACCGCGAACGTGAGCACGCCACGAAGAGGACGAGCACCCTCATCTCGCCGGAATCTAACCGGACACGACGCGCTCGGCAAGACGCCGCGCTCGAGGCGGGCGGGGAACAGTAGGTTGCCTCTGATGGCGGGACGTCTCGACGGCAAACTGGCGCTCGTGACCGGCGCGGGTCGCGGGATCGGGCGCGCGCTCGCGCTGGGGCTCGCGGCCGAAGGCGCGGTCGTGCACGTGAACGACCGCGACGCGCCGGAGTCGACGCTCGACGCGCTGCCCGAGGAACGCCGCGGGCTCGCGCTTCCGTACGACGTCTCCGACGTAGCCGCGGTGCGTGAGCTGTTCGCGCGGCTCGACCGCGTCGACATCCTCGTCAACTGCGCCGGCGTCACCGGCTGGATCGATCTCGCGGCTCCGAACGAGGAGACGTGGGACACCGTGATCGACACGAACCTCAAGGGGACGTTCTTCTGCTCGACCGCGGCGGCGACGCTGATGCGCGCGGCCGGCGGCGGCGCGATCGTCAACATCTCGAGCGTCGTCGCGGCGCGCGGGCTCGGCGGACTGTCGGCCTACGCGTCGAGCAAGGGCGGGATCAACGCGCTGACGATTCAGCTCGCGACCGAGCTCGGCCCGCACGGGATCCGCGTCAACGGCGTCGCGCCCGGCGCGACGAACACCGAGCGCAACCTCGCCGACGACCCGGAGTACGCGGAGGTCTGGGCGCCGCTCATCCCGCTCGGCCGGATCGCCGAGCCGTCGGACATCGTCGGCCCTGTCGTGTTCCTCGCCTCCGACGAGGCGGCGCACGTCACAGGCCAGACGCTCTACGTCGACGGCGGCTGGACGGCGGCCGGTGCGTTCCCGACGTCGTACGTCGAGCGCGCATCCGGCCGCCGGGACAGCTGAGGTCGTCTAGCCGGCGAGCGGCTTGCCGGTCTCGAGCAGCGTCTTCATCCCGCTGAGGATGAACATCCAGCCGCCGGCGACGTTGGACGCCGTCTTCGGCGCGCCTTCGAGCTGGTCGTGGACGACGGTGAGCTTCGCGACGCCGTTCTCGCCCGGGTCGATCTCCCACGTCACGCGGCTGAACTCCTCCGCGGCGGTCTCCTCGTCGTAGAGCGCACGCCACGTGTGCGACAGGCGCTTCGGCGGGTCGGCGTCCTGGATCACGCCGTCGACCCAGAGCTGCGAGTGGTCCGGCGAGTAGGAGTTGAACGGCGCGCCCGGCTCGAACGTCGAGTCGACGTGGCTGCCGTAGAAGTACTTCGACGGTGAACTCCGGCTTCGTGATCGCGTCCCAGATCTGCTCCGGGGTCGCGCGGATGAAGACGGTGTACACCTGCGTCGTCTGTGCGGTCATGGTCGTCATCCTGCTTCCTCCAGTTCGGTCTTGAGGTCCGCGAGCGCCGAGACGCGGCGCTCCGTGTACTTGTCGATCCAGCGGTCGTGGATCAGCCGGATCGGCACCGGGTTGAGGTAGTGCAGCTTCTCTCGACCCGAGCGGCGAGTGACGACGAGGCCGGCGTCCTCGAGCACGCGCAGGTGCTTCATCACGCCGAAGCGCGTCATCTCCAGTTCCGACTCGAGCTCCGTGAGCGTTCGGCCGTCGCGCTCGAAGAGCCGGTCGAGCAGGTGCCGGCGGGTGGGATCCGCGAGCGCCCTGAAGACGGGATCGTCGTCGTTCGCCATCGGCCGATGATAGGTGACTAAAGAGTCACATGTCAAGCGGTGAGAGAATCGAGGCCGTGCCGCTCTATCTCTCCGAGTCCGACGTCGATGCGCTGCTGGCGCCGGACGAGGCCGTCGACGCGGTCGAGGCGTGCTTCCGGCGGCTGGCGGCCGGCGCGGTCGAGAACCGGCCGCGCTACCGGCTCGGGCTCGACCACGGCTCGCTCGCGGTGATGGCCGCGGCGGATCTCGAGCTCGGCTTCGCCGGCGCGAAGGTCTACGCGGCCGGTCGAGGCGGCGCGAACTTCGTCGTGCTGCTCTTCGGCGCCACATCGCACGAGCTCGTTGCCGTGATCGAGGCGGACAAGCTCGGCCAGCTGCGCACCGGTGCGGCCAGCGGCGTCGCGGCGCGGCATCTTGCGCGCGACGGCGCGACGACTCTCGGCGTGATCGGCTGCGGCTGGCAGGCCGAGTCGCAGGTCGCGTGCATCCGCGCGGCGGTGCCGTCGATCGAGCGCGTGATCGCGTACTGCCGCACCGAGGAGTCGGCTGCGCGCGTTCTGCGACGCGAACGACGCCGAGCCGGGCGCGAGTCATCGCGACCCCGCGCAGTGCGACGTCGTCGTGACGGTGACGGGCTCCGCGGATCCCGTGCTGCGCGGCGAGTGGCTACGCGCGGGCGCGCTCGTCTGCGCGGTCGGCGCGAACGACCTGCGGCGGCGCGAGCTCGACAACGTCGTCCTCGAGCGCGCGACGTTCGTCTGCTGCGACTCCGTCGAGAACGCGCGGCTCGAGTCGGCAGACATCGTCGAGCCGGTCGAAAGCGGCGTTCTCGACTGGCTCGAGGTGCACGAGTTGCAGGAAGTCGTTGCAGGCGAGACGCCGGGACGGCAGAGCGACGACGACATCGTCGTCTTCAAGTCGAACGGTCTCGCGGCGTGGGACGTCGCCGTCGCGGCGGTCGTGGTCGAGCACGCCCGCAAGGTCGGCGTCGGCCGCGAGCTCTAGTCGCTAGTTCGAGCCGAGATCGTTGCGCGCCGCTGCGACCGTGTCGGCGCCGAGTGCCTGCACGACGTCGGGACGGTCGAGCAGGCGCGCCTGCTGCGCCGGCGAGAGCCGGTTCTGCACGTAGTGATCGGCGAGGATCTCGTCGAGCGGGCGGCCCCCGTTGTGCTCGCGGATCACGTATGTCGCGACGCGATCCTCCTTCGCCGAACCGGGAAAGAGAAACGAGAAGGGCGACTTGAGGGCGCTGGTCAGCTTCGACACGGGAGCGATTGTATAGTCGAGTCGATGCACGTCTCGTCCGACCACGGTCGGTTCGCGGAGCGGGTCCTCCACGGGGTCGACGACGCCGGACACGACGAAAACGTCGTCATCTGGATCGAGCGCAGGGAGGGCGCCGTCTGGGCCGTCGGGCGCGCGGTCAACCCGCAGTTGCGCAACGACACCGCGCCTCGTCCGGAGGACTACGATCTTCGAGGGCTTCGAGCTCGGCGACGCGCTCGACGAGGCGAACGCCGCGCTCGAGGACGACCTCACCGTGTCGGAGGCGGACGGCCGCGGCGAGCACCTGCGCCCGTTCACGCGCGAGGAGTGCCTGAAGCCGCTCGAAGCCTGGTTCTTCGGCCGCTAGCTGCGCGAGGTTGCGCGCGGCCACTCGAGATTCGCGTCGGGGATCGGATCCCCGTGCGGGTCGTGCGTCGGGTAGCCGAGCGCCTGGTCGATGCGCGCCTCGAGCTCCTCGGACAGAGCGTGCTCGAGCCGGTCGGCTTCCTCGTGCACGTCCTCGACGTCGACGCCGAGCGTCTCCGCGAGATAGAGCTCGAGCAGCCGGTGGTGGCGGATCACCTCGATCGCGACGCGCTCGCCGTCGGGCGTGAGCGAGATGCCGCGGTACGGCGCGTGCTCCGCGAGCCCGAGCGCGGCGAGCTTCTTCACCATCGCGCTGGCCGACGCGTTCGAGACCGCCTGGGCGCGCGCGAGGGCGCGTGACCGACACGCGCGGCTCGCTCTGCGAGAGCTTGTAGATCTCGCGCAGGTAGTGCTGGATCGACTCGGTGAGCGGCTCCTTCGGCACGGCGTAAGTCTACGCGGCTAGGGTCCCGCTCCAATGCTCGTCCGCGTAGGTTTCAGCGCCGATCCCGACGACGCCTTCATGTTCTGGGGGCTCGCCTCGGGCACCGTCGATCCGCGCGGATTCGAGTTCGAGCCGGTGATCGAGGACATCCAGACGCTGAACGAATGGGCGCTCGAGGGACGGCTCGAGGTGACGGCGATCTCGCTCGCGACGTATCCGCTCGTGCAGGACACGTACGTGCTGCTGCCGCACGGCGCGCAGCATGGGCTCGGGCTACGGGCCGATCGTCGTCGCGCGCGAGCGACTGTCGCTCGACGAGCTGCGCGAGACGGAGATCCTGATCCCCGGCGCGCTGACGACCGCGTTCCTCGTGTTGAAGATGGCGCTCGGCGCGGACTTCGCGTGCGCGTCGCTTCCGTTCGACGAGATCCTCGACGAGGTCGTGTCGGGCGCCGCGCGATGCGGGGCTCGTCATCCACGAGGGCCAGCTCACGTACGGCGACGACGGGTCTGGAGAAGTGCCTCGACCTCGGCGAGTGGTGGCTGCTCGAGACCGGCCTGCCGCTGCCGCTCGGCGTCAACCTCGTGCGGCGCGACCTCGGCGACGACGCGGCTGCGCGAGGTCTCGGCAGGTCCTGCGCGAGTCGATCGACGCCGCGCTCGAGCACCGTCGACGAGGCGCTCGAGTACGCGCTCGGTTCGGGCGCGGCCTCGACGACGCGACGCGGCGACCGCTTCATCGACATGTACGTGAACGAGCTGACGCAGGACTACGGCGACGAGGGCCGGCAAGCGGTGCGGGAGCTGCTCTCGCGCGCCGAGGCGGTGGGCGCGTACGACGCCCCGGTTCGGGTTGAATTCGTCCCGTGACGCGCGCTGTCGTCCTTGCCGGAGTTCGCACGCCGATCGGCCGCTACGGCGGCGCGCTCTCAGGCGTGCGCCCGGACGATCTCGCGGCGCTCGTGATCCGCGAAGTCGTCGCGCGCGCGGGCGTCCCCGCGGAGCAGATCGAGGACGTCTGGTTCGGCGCCGCGAACCAGTCGGGCGAGGACAACCGCAACGTCGCGCGCATGGCGGCGCTGCTCGCCGGGCTGCCGGACTCCGTCGCGGGCGTGACCGTGAACCGGCTCTGCGCGTCCGGGCTCGCCGCCGTCGCGGCGCGTGCCACGCGGTGATCGCCGGCGACGGCGACCTCTTCGTCGCGGGCGGCGTCGGAGTCGATGAGCCGCGCGCCGCTCGTCACGGCGAAGCCGGACGCCGCGTTCCCGCGCGGCGACCGCACGCTCTACGACACGACGCTCGGCTGGCGCTTCGTCAATCCGAAGCTGACGGAGCTGTTCCCGCTCGGAGGCGATGGGCGAGACGGGCGAGAACGTCGCCGAGCGCTGGGGCGTCTCGCGCGAGGATCAGGACGCGTTCGCGCTGCGCGTCGCAGCAGCGCTGGGCCGCCGCCGCGGAGGCCGGCCGCTTCGACGACGAGCTCGTCGCGGTCGGCGACGTCGTGCGCGACGAGCATCCGCGGCCGGACACGACGCTCGAGAAGCTCGCCTCGCTGAAGCCCGCGTTCCGCAAGGACGGCACCGTCACTGCCGGCAACGCATCCGGGATCAACGACGGCGCCGCGGCGCTCGTGATCGCGTCGGAGGAGAAGGCGCGCGAGCTCGGCATCGAGCCGCTCGGCGTCTTCGTCGGCAGCGCGGTCGCCGGCGTCGACCCGCGCGTGATGGGCGTCGGCCCGATCCCCGCCGTGCGGAAGGTGCTCGCGCGCACCGGCGTCGACGTCGGCGACATCGACCTCGTCGAGCTGAACGAGGCGTTCGCGTCGCAGAGCCTCGCGGTCGTCCGCGATCTCGGCTTCGACGAGGAGAAGGTGAACGTGAACGGCGGCGCGATCGCGATCGGCCATCCGCTCGGCATGAGCGGCGCGCGGCTCGTCGTCTCGCTGCTGCACGAGCTGCGCCGGCGCGGCGGCCGCTACGGCCTCGCCACGCTCTGCGTCGGCGTCGGCCAGGGCCAGGCCGCGCTGTTCGAACGCGCCTAGCCGACGGGCGGGCGGATGTAGATCACGCCGTCGTGCTTGATCGGGACGAAGTGACGACCCGATGCGCATGATCACGTCCTCGACCTGGGCGAAGACGCTGTTCGAGAGCCGCTGCTCGTCGCCCTTGCAAGGGACGTCGATGCCGACCTCGTCGACCGCGGTCGCCTCGACCCCGTGCGCCTCGAGCTCCTGCAGGAGCCGGTCGCGATCCGGGATCCGTGCCGCCTCCACGTGGATCGGGTTCGACATCGTCAGCTCCTCTCGTTCCCGTCGTTCGGATCCAAAAACGTGCTCTTGACCGAAGGTAGCACAGAAACAGGCGCTTCTGGGATCCGATGGTAGCGTCCGGCTGATGACACGGGGAACCCATCCGCGCGTGCGGGGCGGCTGGGTCGGCCGCTCGGTGAGCCTCGTCGCCGGCCTCTTCCTCTTCGCGCTCGCGGTGGTCATGATCCTCGAGTCGCAGCTCGGGCTGTCGCCGTGGGACGTGCTGAACCAGGGCATCTCGGAGCACACCCCGCTCTCGTTCGGGATGGCGAACGTCGCGGTCGGGCTCGTCGTGCTCTGCGTCGCGTGGGCGCTCGGCGGCCCGCCGGGGATCGCGACGATCGCGAACGCGATTCTCGTCGGCACGTTCATCCAGCTGCTGACGTCGATCGATTCGATCGCGGCGCTCGCGCACGACGGGCTCGCGACCCGGATCCCGCTGCTCGTGATCGGGATCTGGCTGATCGGCCCGGCGACCGCGTTCTACATCGGCGCCGACCTGGGCGCCGGGCCGCGCGACACGCTGATGCTCGTCGGCTCGCGGCGAACCGGCGTCCGCGTCGGCATTGTCCGGGCCGTGATCGAGATCGTCGCGCTCGCGATCGGGATCGTCCTCGGCGGCACGTTCGGCATCGGCACGATCGCGTTCGCCTTCGCCGTCGGCCCGGTCGTCGAGTCGTCGTTCGCGCTGCTCGCGCGCTCGCCGCTCGCGAAGCCGTCGCCCGCACCGGTTCCGGTAGTAATCGGGGAATGAGCGAGCCGCGCGCGAGCCGTCCGCAGTTCGCCGGGCTACGGGATCTCGACGGAGTCCGAGGGCATGCTGCCGTGGAGCTGGGCCGAGGAACGGCTCGTCGCCTCGCGGAACTACTGGATCGCGACCGCGTCGGCGGAGCGCGGCCCGCACACGACGCCGATCTGGGGGCTCTGGCGCGACGGCGGTCTCGTCTTCAGCTGCGGCTCCGACGTCGCGCAAGGCGCGCGACATCGCGGCCGACTCGCGCGTCGTCGTCCATCTCGAGAGCGGCGACGACGTCGTGATCGTCGAGGGCGACGTCACGACCGCGAAGGCGACAGACGAGATCGGCGCCGCCTACGCGGCGAAGTACATGCCGTTCGACGCGGAGATCGGCGACTGGCTCTTCGTCCGCCCGCGCCGCGCTTTCGCGTGGCAGGAGGCGTCGTATCCGAAGAACGCGACGCGCTTCGACTTCTAGCGCTTCAGCGAGAGCGCGGCGCCGACGCCGAGCAGCACGATCCCAAGCACGCGCGGCCAGCCGAGCGCGATGCGGTCGACGCCGAACCAGCCGAAGCGGTCGATCGCGGCGCCGGCGACGAGCTGGCCGGCGATGAGGATCGCCACGACCGCCGTGACGCCGACGCGCGAGCCTGCGAACGTGATCGTGAGGACGATCAGCAGCCCGAAGATGCCGCCGAGCAATGTCCACCACGGCTGGTGGAGCGCCTTCGCGTAGACGTCGAGGCTGCGCTGCGCGACGAGCACGATCGCGATCGAGATCACCGCCGTCAGCGCGGTCGAGAATCCGAGCGCGCCGGTGACGCCGATCCGGTCGCCTAGCGCAGACATCACGGCAACCTGCGCCGCGCCTGCCAGACCGGCGAACACGCACATGACGACGGCGACCGTGCCTCCGGACACGGCGCCGAACGATAGAGGCCGATTCGGTTGGCGCTACGCCGCGCTCGTGTCGACCTGCCAGAGCGAGAACGCGTTCCCTTCGCTGTCGGTGCAGTGCGCGAACCAGCCGTGCGTCGGCACCGGCGTCTTGTCGCCTGCTTCGCCGCCGAGCTCGCGCACCTTCGCCATCGCCGCTTCGATATCGGGCGTGTCGTAGTAGTAGTTCGGATGTCCCGGCGCGGCCTCGAAGACCGCGGCCCCCGAGCCCTCGCCCGTCTGCGCCATCCGGTAGTCCATCCCCTCCATCACGTTGCCGAACTCCCAGCCGAACAGCCCGCTCCAGAACGCCTGGCCACGGTCGACGTCCTTGCACGGGTACTCGACGTGAGTGATCTCCCCGGCCATCTCTGCCTCCCTCGTGTTGGTCCCTCGACGGTACTTCGCGTTACGCTCCCTGCGCAACCGAGCGAGGAGAAACCGATGATTCGCGCTTTTGTCATCTACACCGACCTGCCGGACGCGGAGCGCTACGCGCAGCACGTCGAGCTCTGCAAGCAGGTCGAGGGCTACACCGCGTTCCGGCACGGACCCGTCACGCAGACGATCGCCGGCGAGCCGCTCGCGTACTACGCCGAGTACGAGTTCCCCGACAGGGAGACGTACGCCGCGGCCGGCCCGTCGTTCGGCCCGCCCGCAAAGGACGCCGGCGAGATGGGCTACGCGCACAGCGTGTACGTCGCCGAGATTGGCTGAGCCCGACTCACCCGCTCCGCTCGACCCGGCCGAGCTCGGCTTCGAGCGGATCCGCTACGAGAAGGACGGCCACCGCGCGACGATCACGCTGAACCGTCCGGAGGTTCTCAACGCGTTCGACTTCCGCATGCTCCGCGAGATCGCGCGCGCGTGCGAGGACGCGAGCTGGGACGACGGGATCCGCGTCGTCGTCGTCACCGGCGAGGGCCGCGCGTTCTGCGTCGGCGCGGATCTCCGCAGCTGGGGCGCGGAGCTCGTCGACAATCCGCGCGAGTACTGGAAATGGTTCGGCGCGTTCAAGGACATGCACGACAGGCTCCGCGAGATCGGTAAGCCGACGCTCGCGCGCGTGCAGGGAATCGCCGTCGGCGGCGGCAACGAGCTGCAGATGGCGTGCGACCTCGCGGTGATGGTCGACGACGCGTTCATCCGCCACGTCGGGCCGGAGCACGGCTCGGTTCCCGCCGGCGGCGCGACGCAGTGGCTGCCGATCTTCGCCGGCGACCGGCGCGCACGCGAGATCCTGTTCCTCTGCGAGGAGATCTCCGCGCAGCAGGCGCTCGAGTGGGGGCTCGTCAACCGCGTCTGCCCGCGCGCGGAGCTCGACGCCGTGGTCGACGACCTCGTCGAGAAGCTGGCGACGAAGCTGCCGCAGACGATCCGGTACACGAAGCAGCAGCTGAACTGGTGGCGCGACATCTCGTGGAACGAGACGATCGGCCACGCACGCGACTGGCTGTCGCTCTCGATGGTGAACGACGAGGCGAAGGATGCGATCCGCGCGTTCCTGGAGAGCCGCAAGTGAGCGACGAGCTCGTTCTCGTCTCGCGTGACGCGCAGGTCGGCGTCGTGCTGCTGAACCGGCCGAAGGCGCTGAACGCGTTGTCCGCCGAGCTGATGGAGGCGATCGTCGGCGCGCTCGAGGAGCTCGACGCGGACGCGGAGATCCGCGCGATCGTCTCGGGCGGCAGCGAGCGCGCGTTCGCCGCCGGCGCCGACATCGGCGAGCTTGCCGCGTCGACGCCGGTCTCGCTCTACGAGAGCCGGCGGCTCGAGCGGTGGGACGAGATCCGCGCGGTCCGGACGCCGATCGTCGCCGCGGTGTCGGGCTTCTGCCTCGGCGGCGGCTGCGAGCTGGCGATGCTCTGCGACCTGATCGTCGCGTCGGAGACGGCGAAGTTCGGCCAGCCGGAGATCAACCTCGGCGTCCTTCCCGGCGCGGGCGGGACGCAGAGGCTGACGCGCGCCGTCGGCAAGGCGGTGGCGATGGACATGATCCTCACCGGCCGCATGATCTCCGCGCGCGAGGCGCTCGACTTCGGGCTCGTCGCGCGCGTCGTCCCGAAGGAGCTGTGGCTCGAGGAGGCGAAGCGCGTGGCCGCGGAGATCGCGGCGCGCGGACCGATCGCGGTGCGGCTCGCGAAGGAGGCGGTCGACGCCGCGTTCGAGGCGCCGCTCTCGGTCGGCGTCGAGCTCGAGCGGCGCTCGTTCAACGTCGCGCGAGCATCCGAGGACGCCGGCGAGGGACTCAACGCGTTCCTCGAGAAGCGCAAGCCGGACTTCAAGGGCAAGTAGTGCGCCGGCTCTGTGTCGTTCTTGCCGCCGTCGTCATCTGCGGCTGCGCCGCGTCGACCGCGCGCGCCGACACGCCGCCGAATCTCTTCGCGGGCGCAGGCGTCTTCGTCGACGACGCGGGCAACTTCCCCGGCCCGTGGTCGCTCGCGGACGAGCTGCAGCGCGACGGCTTCTCGTGGATCGCGCTGAAGATGGCGTACGGTCTCGCGCCGGATGACGTCGACGCGACGTGGATCGACGTCTTCCGCGCGCACGGCATTGCGGTCGGCGGCTGGAGCACGCTACAGAAGTACCCGTTGATCGACGCGGCGCTCGCGCACATCGAGATCCAGAAGTTCGGACTCGACTTCTACATCGCGGACGCGGAGCGGCCGTACGAGTCGACGCAGCACGGCGGCTGGCGGTCGGCGAGCTTCGTCTCGTACTTCCGCAACCTCGAGCCGACGATACCCGCGGCGCTCGTGACGTTCGGCGCCGCGCCCGCGCCGTACGTGATCCCGATCGACTTCGCGTCGTGGCGCAACGCGGGCTTCCAGCTCCTGCCCGAGGCGTACTACAACCAGTACAAGGTGTACCGCCCGGATCTCACCGTCGCGCACGCGCTGCGCGCGGGCTGGTCGGTCGACCAGGTGCATCCCGTGATCGGCGTGTACCGCAAGTACCCCGCCGTGAACTACGTGCCGTTGCTGGAGCAGGACGGCGCGCGCGGCTTCTCCGTCTTCCTCGCCGACCAGGCGACGCCGGCGGACTTCCAGGCGCTCGCCGGACTCGCGCACGCGGCGTCGCGGCCGGTAGTACGCTCCGCGCGATGTCCGAGGTCGAGGTCACGCGCGAGGGCGCCGTCCAGACGATCACGCTGAATCGCCCCGAGGTGATCAACGCGTTCAACCGCGCGCTGCACGCCGGTCTGCGCGCGGCGCTGAAGGAGGCGGCCGACCCCGAGGTGCGCGCGGTCGTGATCACCGGCGCGGGGCGGGGCTTCTGCGCCGGCCAGGATCTCACCGAGTTCCAGCAGATGCCCGACGTCGCGCGCCGGGCTCGAGGAGACGTACCACCCGAACATCCGCGCGATCCGTGCGCTCGAGAAGCCGGTGATCGCGGCGGTCAACGGCGCGTGTGCGGGCGCGGGGCTCTCGCTCGCCGTCGCGTGCGACATTCGCATCGCGGCCGAGAACGCGATGTTCGTCCCCGGCTTCGTCGGGATCGGGCTTGTGCCGGATTCCGGCGGCACGCACTTCATCCATCGGCTGCTCGGCGCGCCGCGCGCGTTCGAGTGGATGATCTCGAACCGGCGCCTGACCGCGGCGGAGGCGCTCGAGTGGGGGCTCGTCTCGGAGGTCGTCGAGGCGGACGCGCTGCCGGCGCGCGCGGCCGAGCTCGCCACGACGCTCGCCGCGGGACCGACGCGTGCGATCGGAATGACGAAGCGCTTGTTCGACAACGCCGACACCGCGACGCTCGAGCAGCAGCTCGAGCTCGAGGGACAGCTGCAGGCGGTCGCGACGCAGACCGGCGACTTCGCCGAAGGCGTGACCGCGTTCGTCGAGAAGCGGCCGCCGAACTTCAGCGGTTCGTGACTAGCCGGCGGAGCAGGCGAGCACGCCGAGCGCGTCCGCGTCGTTGCGGCTCGCGAGCGCGGCAGTCTGCAACTTGTCGACGGCCGCCGCCGCGCCGGGAAAGTCGTGGCGCTGCCCCGCGAGGCCGAGCGCGCGCAGAGCCGCCGCCGCCTGCCGGTCGTCGGCGAGCCATTGGTTGAACGCGATCTCGTCGGCGGAGGACGGCTTCAGCGCCTCGAGCTTGCGCAGCGCCGCCTCGTAGAGCGGCAGGTTCGCATTTACGAACGCCACGACCTGCGCGTACGAGCGCGGGTGCGGAACGGGTGCGGTCGTCTTCTTGACGTACACGGTGCAGATCGCGCCGGCCCGCTTGATCAGCGCGAGGTGTGACAGCCGGCCGCTGCCGCAGCCCGCAAGCGCGAGGACGAGGATCAGTCCTGCAGCAGCGACAGCACTTCGCCCGGCTCGGGGAACCGGTGCAGGGTGTGCTTCGAAAAGACGAGCGCCCCATCGGCGACGACGTCGAATGAGCCGTTCCTTCCCTCGCTGATCGAGGCCTCGTACCCCTCGTCGTTCAACTCGGCCGCGAGACTCGCGGCCCGGACGTCGTAGCCGCTTCAGACGGGGCAATAGAAGATCTCGACTTGCACGATGTGAGCGTAGCGCCTGCGACGGCCTATAGTCGATGGATGGCGGTCACGCCCGCTTCCGGACGCTGGGACGATCTCTTCGCCGCCCGCACGCGCGGCGACGTTGGTGACGGGGTCGCCGCGGTTCTCGCGTTCCTCGGCATGCCTGGGCTGATCTCGTTCGCCGGCGGCTTCCCGGATCCGCAGACGTTCCCGCGCGAGCGCGCCGCGACGCTGCTCGCGGAGTTCGCGGCGACGGGTGAGGCGAGCGCGTTCCAGTACGCGCCGACGCGCGGGCTCGCCGGAACCGCTCGATGCGCTCGCGGCGCGGCTCGAGACGCTGCAGGGACGGCGGCCGGCGGACGACGAGCTGCTCGTCACGAGCGGTGGCGATGGAGGCGCTGGAGCTCGTCGGCAAGTCGTTCCTCGACCGCGGCGACGTCGTCGTCGTCGAGGCGCCGACGTATCTCGGCGCGATCATGGCGTTCCGCAGCTTCGAGGCGGAGGTCGTCGCGGTGCCGATCGACGAGCACGGCCTCGACGTCGACGAGCTCGAGCGGCGACTCGCCGCGGGGCTGCGGCCGAAGCTGCTCTACACGATCCCGGAGTACCAGAATCCGGCCGGCGTGACCCTGTCGGCGGAGCGGCGCGGGCGGCTCGTCGAGCTCGCGCGCCGGCACGGCTTCCTGATCGCTCGAGGACGTCGCGTATCGCGAGCTCGGCTTCGACGACGACACGGCGCCGAGCCTCTGGAGCCTCGCGCCGGATGCGGTCGTCCAGGCGGGCACGACGTCGAAGACGTTCTTCCCCGGCGTTCGTCTCGGCTGGGCGGTCGGCCCGGCGGAGGTCTCGGCGCAGCTCGTCGCCGCGAAGCAGAACACCGACCAGTGCGCGGCCGCGCTCGCGCAGCGGCTGTTCGAGGAGTACGTGCGCCGCGGCTGGATCGACGAGCAGGTCGCGGCGTCGCGGGCGCTCTACCGGCGCAAGTGCGAGCGGATGCTCGCCGCGCTCGAGCGCACGATGCCTGCGGGCGTGACGTGGACGCGGCCGGCCGGCGGATTCTTCACGTGGCTGACGCTGCCGGGCGCGGACGTCGGTCGAGCTGCGCGGCGCGCGCCGCGGAGGCCGGCGTCGGCATCGTCCCCGGCACGCTGTTCTATCCCGGACGGCAGCGGCCGCGAGAACGTCCGCCTCTCGTTCAGCATGGTCGACGAGAGCGAGATCGACGCCGGCGTCGATCTGCTCGCGTCGCTGCTTTAGCTCGCTGCGTACCCGCGTTCCTGCAGGAGCCAGAGGTTGCCGTCGGGGTCCGTGAACTCCGCGAACGTGTTGTAGTCGCTGCGCGTCGGGTGCGGGCCGTCGGCCCAGCCGTCCTCGCCCATGTGCCGAAGCGGGGTCACCTCGACACCGCGCGCGACCAGCTCGTCGCGGGCCGCGACGATGTCCGTCACCATCAGATGCAGTCCCTTCGTCGATCCCGGCTCCGCGCTGCTGATCCCGGTTCCGATCGCGATCGAGCACGCGGACCCGGGCGGGTTCAGCTGCACGACGCGGAAGTTGTCGCCGGCACGGTGATCGACGTGGAGCTCGAAGCCCGCGTTGTCGATGTAGAACGCCTTTGCGCGGTCGACGTCCGACACGGGGACGACGACGAGCTCGAGGGTGTAGTCCACGGCGTCGATTGTGTCAGACCGCTGACACTCTCACTGTCAGGCTCGGAAACGACGCCAAGCCATCCTCCTCGTAGCTTCCTCGCACCCCCGCAATACCAAGGAGGCACGCGATGAACAGCATCACCACGCAGGGCAGCTTCGAGGAACTGATGACGCGTGAGAGCAACGGCACCTACATCTCGCTCCTCTGGGAACGCCGCAGCAACCGCGCCCTCGTCGCCGTCTTCGACGCTTCAGCCCAGTCGAACTTCCAGCTCGAGGTCGGCACCAACTCTGCGCTCGACGTCTTCCACCACCCCTATGCCTACGAGGCACGTCACGCAGCGAGAAGCTCGTACGACCGCACACGCGCGGCGTGATCGAAGACGTTGGCGACGATCATCAACTCGTCGGCGCCCGTGCGCCCGACGAACGCGTCGAGGCCGTTGCGGACGGTGTCCGGCGCGCCGACGAACGAGTACGTGAGCCTGTGGCCCGCGACGATCTTCTCCTGCGGCGTCCAGTAGCTCGTCGATGTCGTCGATCGGCGGTTGCGCCTGCCCGGGACGCCCGCGGTGCATGTTCGTGAATGCCTGCTGCGTCGTCGTGAAGAGACGGCGGGCTTCGTCGTCGGTGTCTGCGACGACGCCGTGGACGCACACCATCGCGTACGGCTGCGCGAGCTGCGCCGACGGCTTGAAGCGTGCTCCGGTACGCGTCGAGCGCCGACTCGAGGTCGTCCGGCGCGAAGTGCGCCGCGAACGCGTACGGCAGACCGAGGAACGCCGCGAGCTGTGCACCGAACGTGCTCGAGCCGAGGATCCACACCGGAACCTCGGTGCCGCCGCCCGGCACGGCCTGGACTGACTGGCCCTCGCGCACCGGCCCGAGGAACGCCATCAGCTCCTGCACCTCGCGCGGGAAATCGTTCTCGCGCTCCTGCACACGGCGAAGCGCGCGCACCGTGACCTGGTCGGTGCCGGGCGCGCGGCCGAGCCCGAGATCGATGCGGCCGGGATACAGCGCCTCGAGCGTGCCGAACTGCTCCGCGATCACGAGCGGCGCGTGGTTCGGAAGCATGATCCCGCCGGCGCCGACGCGGATCGTCGAGGTGCCACCTGCGATGTGGCCGATCACAACGGACGTCGCAGCGCTCGCGATGCCCGTCATGTTGTGATGCTCGGCGACCCAGTAGCGGCGATAGCCGAGACGCTCCGCGTGCTGCGCGAGATCGAGGCTGTTCCGCAGCGCCTCGCCGGGCGTCGAGCCGGCGACGATCGGCGCGAGGTCGAGGACGGACAGCGGGACCCGCGTCACCACCAGGGCCGCTCGTTGGCGCGGTCGGTTCCGCCGGTCTCGTCGCACGCGTCGAGCTCCGCCATGTCCTCGTCCGACAGAACGAAGTCGAAGATCTGCGCGTTCTCCTCGATGCGCTCGCGATGCGTCGACTTCGGAATCACGACGAGCTGACGCTGGACGCACCAGCGCAGCAGCACCTGCGCGGGTGTGCGGCCGACGCGTTGCGCGACGTGCCCGACGGTCTCGTCTGCGAGATGCCGCCCAGTGCCGAGCGGGCTGTACGCCTCGACGGCGATCTTGCGCTCGCGGCACGCGTCGAGCAGCGCGCGCCGGTACGCGAACGGACTGAACTGAACTTGATTCGCCGCCGGCGGGATCGACGCGGAGCCGAGCACTTCGTCCAGCTGCGCGACGCTGAAGTTGGAGACGCCGATCGAACGCGCGTAGCCCAGCTCGCGTGCGCGCTCCATTCCCGGCCACGCCCAGGTCGCGCCGCCGCGCGGCCAGTGGATGAGGTAGAGGTCGATGCTGTCGACGCCGAGCAGCTCGAGACTTCGCGCGGCCTCCGCTGCCGGATCCTCGCGTCCGGGATGGAACTTCGTCGTGATGAACACGTCCTCGCGCGGCACGCCGGACTCGCGCAGCCCCTGCCCGACGCTCGCCTCGTTGCCGTACGCCTGCGCGGTGTCGATGTGCCGGTACCCGAGCTCGAGCGCCCACCGCACGGCGTCGACGCACTCCGGCCCGTCCGGCACCTGCCACACGCCGAGGCCGAGCAGCGGAATCCGATTTCCGTCGGCGAGCACGAGCGCGTTGTCTGTCATCGACCGTCTCCTTCGTTGTCGTAGAGCCAAGCCACGAGATCATCCTGACCGAAGCCTCAGCTTCGAGGCGATTCGAGCCGATTCTGTCCGTGTGCAGGCGTATTCCACCGGCCCACGCTGGGCGCCTTCGCTCGCGACCGCGGCGGGCGTGCTCGTCCTCGGCTGGTTCGCGTTCGTCAGGGGCGTGCGTGTGCCGATCGTCGGCATGGTCGATCTCGGCGTGCACGAGCTCGGGCACATGCTGTTCGCCTGGGCTCCCGAGCTGGTGATGGTGTGCATGGGCAACGGCACGCAGTCGCTGTTGCCGCTGATCGTCGCGGTGTGCTTCGCGGTCTTTCGGCGGGATTGGCCCGCGTGCGGGCTCTGTCTCGCGTGGTGCGGGACGACACTGCAGGACGCCTCGGTCTACATCGCCGACGCGCCGTACCAGCGGCTGGTGCTCCTGAAGGAGAACTCGATCCACGACTGGGCGTACGTCCTCGGCCCGGAGCAGTTCAACGCACTCGACAAGGCGGGGCTCGTCGCAACCTGCGTCAAGGGCGTCGGGCTCGTCTTCCTCGTCGCCGGCTTCGGGATCTGCCTCGCACCCGCCGTGCTCGCGTGGTACTCCGGCCGCACCGGACCCGTCATCTGTGGAGGAGCCGGTCGCTACTAGGGGTTCAGTTTCAGACTAGGAAGCGAGTGCGGGAGCGCAGTCCGGGCGCTGGGCCAAGACCCAACTGGATTCTTCCGTCTGTTCCGTTCGTGTTAACTAGACGAGGATGGAATCTGGCTTGGATTCGGGCTGACTGACGGATCTCGGCGTCCAGTCCGAGAGTACGTTTCTCGGCGTGGCTCGCCAGCCCAGACACAAGAAAGGGGCCGTCTTCGAACGTTGGAAGCTCGACGCGAACATCGGCGTCGGCGGAAACGGCGAAGCGTGGCGTGTCCGTGACGAGCAGGGAGAGAGCCGGGTTATGAAGTTGCTCTCTCCGGGAGAAGAGCGGTACGAGCGGTTCAAGCGCGAGATCATCGCCGTGAACAAGCTCGTGCCGACAGGTTTTCCCGCGCTGCCCATTGAACATTCACACCTCCCAGCAGTCGCCTCGAAGAACGACCCGGCGTTTTACGTCATGCCGGAGGCGGTGCCCATTGCGAGAGCACTGGCCGACAAGGACATCCGTGCCAAAGTGGCTGCGGTCAAGCAGTACGCAGAGGCTCTCGCGACACTTCTGAGGGACCACGGTCAGAACCATCGCGACGTGAAGCCCTCGAACCTCTACGAGTACGAGGGTCGTTTCGTTCTCGGGGACTTCGGGCTCATCACCGATCCAGAGGCCGAATCGCTCACCGATGACGGAAAGGTGGTGGGACCGTGGGCATTCCTGCCCTCGGAGGTGTTCAACCCGCTTCCAGACATGAAGCTCGACTGGGAAAAGGTGGATGTCTACTGCCTGGCGATGTCGCTCTGGTGCCTTGTGAAAGAGAGCGATGATCCGCCGCGGCAGATCGAGCCGCGCGGGATCATGTCGCTGACTCGGCAGCTCGGCGTTCCCGCGCCCGTCTCCGACCCGTACGTCATTGAGGATCGAGAGGCAGTTGAGTACAGGCACCACGTCGGTGAGCTCGACACGATCCTCGCAGCGGCAACCGCGAGTGAGCCGACCGCTCGACCGACGCTCGCGCGCGCTTCGCGCAACAACTCGACGACTGGGAAGAGGGCATCCAGACCAGAAACAACTTCTTTGCCTTCCACGTCCAGGTCGAGGCCGAAGAAGAGCTTGTTCTGCGCTGGCTCGTATCGAACCTTCGTTGCGACCGGTGGCCGCGAACGTCTACGACGTGCAAGACCCGACCGCGCCGTCGCCGATCGAGGGGATGCTCGCAGGTCACTTCGGCGCCGCGCTCGACGGGCTCGTCGAGAGCTACAAGGCCGTCGGGGGAGAGGTTTCCCGTCAACGGCCCCCCGTGGCACTGGAACAACGTCTACCCGACATCCTTCGGGGTCGAGGAGGTGGAGCGGGAGCGCGTTGACGTGGAAACGCTGCCTCTGCTCCGCGTCCTCCTGAAGATAGGGCCGCTAGACCTCCTGGAGGTCTCCGGGGCGGATGACGCAGTCGCATTCGGCGACCTCGTGATGTCCGGCCCCGAGCTCTACTACCTGCTGCGCTACTTGAGGGAGGCCTCCTTCGTCGACTTCGTGGAGGAGTGGGCAATGGGCCCTAGCGTCGTCGTCATGCACCTGAAGTTGACGCGCATCGGCAGGGCGCGCGTCAACGGCGCGTCTCAGAGCGCCTGAGCGGAAGGCAGCCGCAGAGATCGAGTCCGGCGAACAGCCCTGCCCTTCCGCGCTCCGACGCTAGGCGAAACCGAGGGCCTGCCGTGTGGGCCTCAGGCAGGTAGGTCGGCTCGTAGGCGACAAGCACGGACGCCGCGTCTTCGACGCAGGTCGAGCCTTCGCCGGTCAAGATTCGGCCGAGTGCGCTTGCGAGGTCAGGGTCGTCTGTCTGCCCACGCGGCTTGTAGTGCACGATTTCTCCCCGAAGCTCGTTCAGCCGTTTGAACCGTGGCCACGGCTCTCGTCCCCTGATCGTTGGAACCCCGGCGACCTTCGGCACGACGAGGTCAAGCTTCTCTTCGAGACTGAGCCTGCGCACCATCTCGGCCTTCGCAATCGTCTCGACTTCCCTGCCACGGCGCCGCTCGACCAGGTCTCGGTCCAGGGAGCCGGTCAACCGCTTCGTTCGCGTACGCCTCCACTGCGGCAGCCGAGAGGATCACCGCCGACGCGAGCTTCCCCGAGGGCGTCCATCGCGAGCGTGTCGTCCGTCACGTTCACGTCGGCGTATTCGGTCATCTCCTCTGGTCGCCTGATCGACCCGAGCACCCTTACCCGTTCCTGCTCGCCTTGGTCGCGAAGCGCTTTCGCCGTCATCAGGAAGAAGGCCGGGATCGACGGCGCGTGGAAACCGAGGGTGCGCCGATCGGGAAGCCTGAGTCAATCGACGGGGAATGCGTAGGTGTCTTCGTCGACGGGCACGCCGCCGATCTCGGTGACCCGGACCACGATGAGCCGGGGGTCTGGGAAGGGACGCGCCGTGCGGCGAGCGGCCGCCCGGTTGCGCTGTCGAGCCTTCCGCCTTTGGCTCTTGCTCCGGTTCGACACGAGTTGAGCGTACGGAGTGAATCTGACGCCACCGCAAATGCGGGCGACAGGACCTTTATCTCCAGCAAGTCGAAGAAACGTTGAAGCGAAACCCGCCTTTTGCGTATCACCCATAGCCAGTGAAAGGAGGGTCTGGATGACCCCGCTCAAGCAACTCGTCTTGTGGGTGATCGCGGTGCAAGGCGGTCGCGTCCATCGTGACGTGTACCACGCTTACGGAATCGAGCTCGGTTGCCGGCCGCCCGGACAGAATGCCGGATTCGGCACCCGCCATCCGTTGCTCGTCCGCGACGGCGACTCCCGCGTCGTGACCGCGTACGGCCGACGTCGGGCACTCGCATGGTGCCGTGAAACTGGTGCCCTAGATCGTCTTGAACTGCTCGAACGGCTGCCGGCACGCGTCGCAGTAGCGGAGCGAGCGGCACGGGGTCGGGCCGAAGATGTTCTCGAGGTGCGTTTCCGTCGAGCCGCAGTACGGGCAGCGGAGGACGGCGGTCTGCAGCTGCACGAGCTTCGGCGCCG
Organism: uncultured Actinomycetes bacterium; assembly: GCA_963718385.1. Lineage (GTDB taxonomy): Bacteria > Actinomycetota > Thermoleophilia > Gaiellales > Gaiellaceae > Palsa-739. The sequence continues at coordinate 109,264 of CAVQZE010000002.1, read as the reverse complement.
ACGCCTCGCGCGGCGCGGGCGGCGCGAAGCCGGCGGCGCGCAGCTTCTCGCGGCCGGCGGCGGTGATCTTGTCGGTCGACCACGAGTCGTCGGAGATCACCTGCACCTCCGGCGTCGGCGCCGAGCGCGGTCGACCTTCTCCTCGAGCGCGCGCGTCATCGCCTCGAGCGCGGGACAGCCGAGGAACGTCGGCGTGAGCTCCACGCGGACGTGTCCGTCGTGGACGTCGACCGAACGGATGACGCCGAGGTCGACGAGCGAGATGACCGGGATCTCCGGGTCGGGGATCTCCGCGAACGCGGCCCAGACCTCGTCCGCGGTCACCACTGCGCGCCCGCCGGCGCCGAGCGGCGAACGGATCGTCATCTCGTTCCACAGCTCCGCGAGCTCGTCGGTGTGCGTGCCGCGCTCGACCGCGTGCGACCTCGTCGAGGCCGACGCGCGCGCGCGAGCTCCGCGCGCTGTTCCGGCGGCAGCACGCCGAGCGCGTACGGCCACAGCTCCGCGACCGCGGCGACGAAGCGCGGCTCGTCGCGCAGCCGCCCGTGCCAGAGCTCCGCGTGCATGCGGTGGTACGCCTCCTCGCGGTCGATCTTCGCCGCGAGGCCCGCGACCGCAGGATCGCGCGTCCTGCATCAGCGCCTCGATGCGAATGCGATCCGCTTCCTCGTAGAGCCAGCGGCGCGCGATCGCGTGCGCCCAGTCGAGCAGCCGCAGCTCGACGAGCGGCGCGCAGCGGTACTCCGCGAGCGGCCGGTCGAACGCGAGCGCGTCCGCGTCGTCCGCGAGCAGTTGATACACCGCGCGCGCGTGGCCGATCTCGTTCTGCGCGATCGACGAGAACGCGACGTCCTCCTCGAGCAGCGGCGCGATCCCCGTCCACTCCGAGTCGCGCCAGCCGAGCACGAGCTCGTCGTCAGCGAGGCCCAGCAGCAGCTCGTTCACGGGCCTCCTTCAACCGCGCCTTGATCGAGTAGCCGTCGACGCGGCGGTACTTCAGGTCGAACTCGTCCGCCCAGTCCTCGACGTCGCGGATCGCGTCGCGCGGGACGAGCCAGAGCGCGACCGACTCGCCGCGGCGGCCGTACTGCTCGCGCGCCCACGTCTCGGCGAAATCCACGTCGGGAGCGTCGAGCGAGCCGGCGTGCTCGAACGGCTGGCCCTTGCGTTCGCAGCGGAAGACTTCCCAGATCATGCGGCCAGCAGCGTCCCGCACCCACTGCTCCTGGTCGAGGAACCGCCGCCGGAATGCGAGCCGCTCCTCCGTCATCGGCCCGTGCCCGGTGACGACGGTGCGCAGCTCGTCCCAGTCCGGCTCGCTGTACTCCCAGACGCCGTCGTCGCGCCGGCGCAGCTTCGGATCGGGAACGGTGAGCCCGAGCTCCCAGATCTGCGGCACGTAGCCCTCGAGGAACTGCTGCCGCGCGGACTCGTTGCCCTGCGACTTGATCCGCCACAGCCACATCGGATCGTCCTCGGCCGCGATCGGATTCCCGTGGAACTGCATCAGCGGCGGCCACCAGCGGTTCAGCGCCTCCTGCACGAGCTCGAACTGCTCCGGCGTCCCGGTGACCATCGCGAGGATCACGTCGCGGCCGTGGAGGATGTGGAACGACTCCTCCCAGCAGATCTTCTTCATGATCCGCGCGTACGGCGCGTACGAGCACTTCAGCAGCGCCTTCTGGCTGATGATCGCCGCCGCGTCGACGAGCCACGCGATCACGCCGACGTCGCCCCACGTGTGCGTCGGGTAATGGAAGACGTTGTGGAACTTGGACTTGCCCGACACAAGATCCGCCAGGCACGCGTCGCGCGGCTTGCCGAGATCCTCGACGACGCGGTAGATCAGCTGCGCGTGGCCGACCTCGTCCTGCACCTTTGCGGTGAGGGCCAGCTTGCGCTGGAGCGTCGGAGCACGCAGGATCCACTCGCGCTCGGGCAGGACGCCCATCAGCTCGGAGTTGGCATGCATCTCGATGAACTTGACGAGCTTCGCCCGGTACTCGTCCGGCATCCGGTCGGTGGCCTCGACCTGGCCGCCCTCCTGGACGTAGGCGAGGAATCCTTGCTCGTCCTGCGGGACTTCCACGGCCGCCATTCGGCACCACCTTCCGAACGATCGTTAGCCTCCGGATTCTAGTGTCCACGCGCAAATCGGAGCTGACGAGGGCCGCCGCGCGCCTCTTTGCGGAGAAGGGCTACCACGGCACGTCGGTGGGCGATCTCGCCGACGCGCTCGGCGTCCAGAAGGGGTCGCTCTACTCCCACATCGAGGCGAAGGCCGACCTGCTCTGGGAGATCGCATGGGAGGGCGCCGAGGCGTTTCACGCGGCGCTCGACGCGCTGCCGGAGGAGGGGCCGATCGTCGACCGGATCCGCGACGCGCTGCGCGCGCACCTGCGCGTCGTTGCGGAGCAGCTCGACATCGCGACGGTCTTCGTCCGCGAGTGGCGCTACCTCGAGGGCGAGCGGCGGGAGAAGTTCGTCGCGGAACGGCGCCGCTATGAGGAGCGGTTCCGCGTGTTGTTCAAGGAAGGGCGCGAGCTCGGCGAGCTGCGCACGGATCTCGACGACTCGACGGCCGCGCTGCTCGCGTTGTCGGCGGCGAACTGGGCATACACGTGGCTCTGGCCGGGCTCGGACACGGACGCGCTCGCCGACCGGTTCACCGCGCTGCTCGTCGACGGCATGCGCGGGTACGCGAGTTGGTAGCCGTGCCGCGCGTCGTTCTCGTCGTCAATCCGTTCGCGTCGCGCGTGACGCAGGCGAAGCTGCGCGCGGTGCGGGACGCGATCGAGCCGGTCGCAGAGCTCGACGTTCGGCTGACGGAGCGGCCGGGCCACGCGACGGAGCTCGTCGCGGAGGCATGTCGCGCGCGCGCCGACGCGGTGTTCGTCTTCTCCGGCGACGGCGGCTTCAACGAGGCGTTGAACGGGCTCGACGGCGACATCCCGATCGGGTTCCTGCCGGGCGGCGGGACGAGCGTGCTTTCGCGCGCGCTCGGGCTCCCGCCGGAGCCGGTGAGGGCCGCGGAGCAGCTCGTCGACGCGCTGCAGCAGCAGCGCACGCGGCGGATCACCGTCGGCCGCGTGAACGGGCGGCGCTTTGCGTTCGGTGTCGGGATCGGACTCGACGCGGCGGCGGTGCGGCTCGTCGACGAGATGGGACGAAGCGACGAGGGCAAGCGGCCCGGCGACTTTGCGTTCGTGTTCGCGGTGCTTCGCGCGCTCGGCTCGACGTGGGGCCACATGGAGCCGGCGCTCGAGGTGCGCGGCTTCGGCCGGGCCGCGTTCGCGTTCGTCGCGAACGGCAGCCCGTACACCTACGCGAAGCGGATGCCGCTGCCGATCGCGCCGGAGGCGCAGTTCGAGCTCGGGCTCGACCTCGTCGCGCCGGTTCGCGTCCGCCGGCGCTCGATCCTCCACACGGCGACGTCGATCCTCACCGGCCACGTCCAGAACAACGGCCAGGTGCTCTACGGGCACGACCTCGACCGTCTGGAGATCGTCTGCGACGAGCCGATGCCGCTCCACGCGGACGGCGAGGACCTCGGCGACGTCAAAGATGTCCTGATCGAGGCCGAGCGCGGCGCAGTCTCCGTCCTCGTCTGAACCGAACAACTACGCTCCCCGGCATGGCGCAGGTCGCTCCCGGCGAGCACGAGCTTCGCCGTGTCATCGACGAGAACCGCGAGGTCGACGGTCTCGGCGAGCCGCAACTGCTCGACCTCTACCGCTCGATGGTTCTGCTTCGCACGTACGACGAGCGGTCGCTCGTGTACCACCGCCAGGGGCGGATCGGGACGTACGCGATGTTCTGGAACCACGAGGCGATGCAGGCCGGCGCGGCGTACGCGCTCGCCGACGGCGACTGGATCTTCCCGAGCTACCGCGAGTCGGCGATCGGTCTGCTCCGCGGGATCAAGGCGTCGACGGTGCTGCAGTGGTGGCGCGGGCATCCCGACGGCTGGTGGAGTCCCGCGGAGTTCAACGTCGCGTCGATCTGCGTGCCGATCGCGACGCAGGTGCCGCACGCGGCCGGGCTCGCGTGGGGGAAGAAGCTGAAGGGCGAGTCGACGGTCGCGCTCGTGTTCTTCGGCGACGGCGCGACGAGCGAGGGCGCGTTCCACGAGGGCGCGAACCTCGCCGCGGTGATGCAGGCGCCGCTCGTTCTCTTCTGCAACAACAACCAGTGGGCGATCTCGACGCCGCTCTCCGCGCAGACGCGCGCCGCCGCGCTCGCGGACAAGGCGGCCGGATACGGGATTCCCGGTGTGCGTGTTGACGGCGGCGACGTTCTGGCCGTCTTCGAAGCGACGCGCGAGGCGGTCGACCGCGCGCGCGCCGGCGGCGGGCCGACGTTCATCGAGGCCGTCACCTATCGCACCGCGCCGCACGGGACCGCGGACGACCCGCGCGCGTACATCGACCTCGAGCGCGTCGAGCAGGAGAAGCGGAACGAGTGCCTCGGCCGCTACGAGCGCTACCTGCGCAAGCTCGGCGTCCTCGACGAGGAGCTCGAGGCGTCGGTGAAGGCGGAGGCGCTGGAGACGATGCGCGCCGGGATCGCAGAGGCCGAGGCCGCGCCGGAGCCCGACATCGCGCTCGTGTTCGAGCACGCGTTCGCGAACCCGCCGGCGTCGTTCGCCGCCGAGCTCGACGAGCTCCGCCGCGTCCTCGGAGGTGACTCGTGAGCGACCTCTTCATGGTCGAGGCGATCAACGACGCGTTTCACGTCGAGCTCGCGCGCGATCCGTCCGTGCTCGTGATCGGCGAGGACGTCGGCCGTTCCGGCGGCGTGTTCCGCGCGACGGCCGGGCTGCGCGAGCGTTTCGGCACAGACCGCTGCGTCGACATGCCGCTCGCGGAGGCGGGGATCCTCGGCGGCGCGGTCGGACTCTGCATGGCCGGCTGGCGGCCGGTCTGCGAGATGCAGTACGACGCGTTCTCGTATCCGTGCCTCGACCAGCTGATCACGCACGTCGGCCGCTATCGCTGGCGCAGCGGCGGAACGATGGAGTTCCCGCTCGTCGTCCGGATGCCGTACGGCGGCGGCGTGCGCGCGCCGGAGCTGCACGACGACTCGCCGGAGACGTACTACGTGCACACGCCGGGCGTGAAGGTCGCGATTCCGTCGACGCCCGCCGACGCGAAGGGACTGCTCGCCGCGGCGATCCGCGATCCCGATCCGGTCGTGCTGCTCGAGCCGAAGCTGATCTACCGGAACGAGCGCGCCGAGGTTCCGGAGGGCGAGCACATCGTGCCGCTCGGCAAGGCGCGGCTCGCGCGCGAGGGCACCGACGTGTCGCTCGTCGCGTACGGCGCGATGGTGACGCTGTGCGAGCGCGCGGCCGACGAGCTCGCGGGCGAAGCGTCCGTCGAAGTCTTGGACGTGCGGACGCTGAAGCCACTCGACGAGGACGCGCTGCTCGCGACTGCGGGGAAGACGGGGCGCGTCGTCATCGTGCAGGAGGCGCCGCGCACCGCGGGCTTCGGCGCGGAGCTCGCCGCGATCCTCGCCGAGAAGGCGATCCTCGACCTCCGCGGGCCGGTGCTCCGCGTTACGGGCTACGACGTTCCGTATCCGTACTGGAAGATCGAGGACGCGTACATGCCGTCGCTCGAGCGCGTCGTCGACGCGGTGCGAAAGCTGCTCGAGTTTTGAGCGTCGTCCACGAGCTGCCGCTCGAGCGCGCGACGCTCCACGGTCACTTCTCGTGCGACCTCGCGCCGGTGCTCTCGGTCGATCCGGGCGATTCGGTCGTGTTTCGTGCGCTGATGGCCGGCTGGCGCGCAGGAGCCCGACCGCGAGTTTTTCGACACGCGCGATCCCGAGCTCGACGCCGGCCACGCGCTCTGCGGCCCGATCGAGGTGCGCGGCGCCCGCGCCGGCGGGACGCTCGCGGTGCACGTCGACGAGCTTCGCGTCGGCACCTGGGGGATCACAAACGCCGGCGGCTTCTCGACGCCGCTGAACGAGCGCCTCGGCGTTGCGGACGGCGAGACGCGCACGCTCGACTGGACGCTCGACGCCGACGCGGGGATCGGCCACGACCAGCTCGGCCGCGAGGTGACGCTGCTTCCGTTCCTCGGCGTGATGGGAATGCCGCCGCCGGAGCTGGGCATCCATTCGACCGCGCCGCCGCGCCGCTGGGGCGGGAACATCGACTGCCGAGAGCTCGTCGAAGGAACGACGCTCTACCTCCCGATCCCCGTCGACGGCGCGCTCTTCTCGGCGGGCGACGGGCACGCGCGGCAGGGCGACGGTGAAGTCTCGCAGCTCGCGATCGAAGCGCCGATGGAGCGCGCGCGGCTCACGCTGTCGCTCGCGGACGTCGAGCTGCAGAACCCGATCGCGCGCATCGACCGCGCGTGGGTCACGTTCGGCTTCGACGAGGATCTCGACGAGGCGGCCGCGCAGGCGGTCGACGGGATGCTCGACCTGATGCACCGCGACCACGGCCTCGAGCGTCGCGACGCGCTCGCGCTTGCGAGCGTGATCGTCGACCTGCATGTGACGCAGCTCGTCAACGGCGTGCGCGGCGTCCACGCGATCCTCCGCGACGACGCGCTTCGTTAGGGTCGGGCGCGTGACGTACGAGTTCAAGCTTCCGGACCTCGGCGAAGGGCTGACCGAAGGCGAGGTCGCGCGCTGGCTCGTCGAGGTCGGCCAGGAGATCGCGGAGGACGATCCGCTCGTCGAGATCGCGACGGACAAGACGACGGTCGAGATCCCGTCGCCGGCGGCCGGCATCGGTCACGAGCATCCTCGTCGCCGCGGGCGAGATCGTCCCGGTCGGCACGGTGCTCGTCGTGATCGGCGGCGACGGCGGAACCTTGCAGGTCACGTGTTACAAGACGCTAACCGGCAGCGAAGCCCGAACCGGCAAGCCGCGCGGGAGGAAGGTGCAGGCGACGCCGCTCGTCCGCCGACTCGCGGAAGAGCTCGGCGTCGACCTCGCGACCGTCGCCGGCTCGGGGCCGCAGGGCCGGATCACGGACGCGGACGTGCGCGGCGCGGCGACGCCGGCAGAGGGTCGGCGCGAACGGCTGCACGGAATCCGGCGGCAGATGTTCGAGCACCTGTCGCGCGCGCATCGCGAGATCCCCGCCGTGACGTGGGTCGAGGAGTGCGAGTTCACCCACGTCGACCTGAAGCTGCTCGTCCCGCTCGTGCTGAAGGCGGTCGCGGAATCGCTGCAGGAGTTCCCGGAGCTGAACGCGCGCGTCGACGACGGCGAGCTCGTGCTGCTCGATCGCTACGACATCGGAATCGCGGTGCAGACGGAGCAGGGTCTCGTCGTCCCGGTCGTCCGCGGTTGCGACTCGGCGCACCTCGACGCACTCGACGCGGAAGTGCGCCGGCTCGCCGACGCGGCGCAGGCGGGGACGCTCGCACCCGAGGAGCTCCGCGGCGGCACGTTCACCGTGACGAGCGCCGGCAAGGCCGCGGGCCTCTTCGTGACACCGCTCGTCAACCATCCGGAGGTTGGGATCCTCGGCGTCCACCGAATCGAGGAGCGGGCTGTCGTCCGCGACGGCGAGATCGTCGTCCGGCGGATGGGGAACGTCTCGGTGACGTTCGACCACCGCGTGGTGGACGGAAAGCGCGCGGCCGATTTCGGTCTCGCAGTGATCGCACAGCTCCAGAAGCGCTAAGTGCGCCTACACTGAGTCGCAGATGGGCGGGTGGTACTGGATCGGCGTTTCGGTCGGTCTCGGCACCGGAGCGGGCGTGCTCCTCGTCGGTGTCGTGACCGGGCTGCTCGGCGCGACTCGGCTCGCGATCGTCGCGGCTGCGTTGATCGCTGCGCTGTCGGGCGCGGCGATCGGTCACACGATCGACGCGTCGGAGCCGGGCGGCTGGGCGAACGTCTTCGCCGGCGTGCTCGGCGGCATCTCCGGCACGCTCGCCGCGGCGCAGATCGTCGGCGGCGCGTTGCGCCGCGGCGGTACGCGCGGGGGAACGGCTGCGATCGTCGGCGTCTCCGGCATCGCGCTCGGCGCCCTCTCGCTCGTGCCCGGGCTCGGCTACATCCTCGCGATCGGCCTGCCCGCGGTCGCGGCGCGGATCCGGCGTCGTCTGCCGGACCGGCACGAGGGTCTCCGCACGCTCGCGAAGGACTAGATGCGCAAGAAGCTCGTCCTGATCGTCGTCGACGGGATGACGCCTGCCGCGTTCGAGCGCGCCGTCGAGGGCGGACGCGCGCCGGCGCTCGCGTTCCTCGCCGCGCACGGCTCGTATCGCCGCGCGACCTCGGTCTTCCCGTCGCTGACGCCGGTCTGCCTCTCGTCGATCGCCACCGGCGCCGGGCCCGACGTGCACCGGATTCCGCATCTCGTCTGGTGGCATCGCGGCGAGCAGCGGATCGTCGAGTACGGCTCATCGTTCGCGGCGCTGCGCGCGGCGGGGATGGCGCAGTCGCTCACGGACACGATCTACAACATGAACGAGCACCATCTCGGCGCGGACGCGCGAACGATCTACGAGTCGCTCGAGGACGCCGGCCTCGTCACCGCCGCCGTGAACATCACGTGCTACCGCGGCCGCACGCGCCACGTGCCGACGCTGCCGTGGGTGACGCGTCCCGCCTTCGGGCCGAAGCGCTTCTTCTACTACAACCTCTTCGAGTCCGACCAGACCGGCGCACCGCTCTCGATTCGCAACCGCGCCGCCGGGTCGACCGACCTCTACGCGGCCGCCGTCGGACGCTGGCTCGTCACGCGCGACGGCTTCGACTTTCTCGCGTACTACCTCTCCGACTTCGACTACGCGTCGCATGCGCACGGGCCGTCAGGTGCGGACGACGTCGCGCTGGAGAGAATCGACGCCGCGATCGCCGCGCTGCTCGACGCCGCCGGTGGACCGGAAGCGTTCCTCGAGCGCTACGCCGTCGTGCTGCACTCCGACCACGGACAGACGCATGTCGACGACGCAGCGCGGCTCGAGCTGCCGCTCGCGGCGTTCGCGGACGAGATCGTCGTCACCGCGTCGAACCGCGCGGGCCAGGTCTACCTCCTGCCGAACGCGCGCGTCGACGCGGCGGAGCTCGCGCGCCGCCTCGACGGCTTTGAGTCGGTCGAGACGACGCTCCGTCGCGAAGGCGACGAGGCGGTCGCGCGGCGCGACGGCGCGGAGCTTCGCTTCCGGCCCGCGGCCGACGGGTGGGAGACGAGCGGCGACGCGGCGATCCTCGACCACCCCGACGCGCTGCGCCGCGTGTGGTCGGCGCTCGCGAATCCGAACGCCGGCGAGCTGCTCGTCTCCGCCGCGGAGGGCTGGGAGCTGACCGATCTCGGCGGCCGCCACCATGCGGGCGGCGGCAGCCACGGCTCGCTCGTCGCCGGAGACTCGATCGTGCCGCTGCTGACGATCGGCGTCGACGCGGAGCCGGCGCGGATCACGGAGGTCGCGCCGGCAGTGCTCGCGCACTTCGGCGTCGAGCCGCCGCCGTACGCGCGGGCGCTCGTCCATGCCGCCTGACGCTGCCGCGGCGCGGGCAGAGATGGTTGCGCGGCAGCTTCGCGCGCGCGGCATCGCAGACGAACGCGTGCTCGATGCGATGGGGCGCGTCCCGCGCGAGCTGTTCGTTCCCGCGGGGACTTGCGGCGCATGCGTACGACGACGCCGCGCTCCCGATCGGCTCGGGTCAGACGATCTCGCAGCCGTACATGGTCGCGCGCATCTGCAGCGAGCTCGCGCTACGCGGCGGCGAGCGCGTGCTCGACGTCGGCACCGGTTCCGGCTATCAGGCCGCCGTGCTCGCCGAGCTCGCGGCGGAGGTGCACTCGATCGAGCGGATCCCCGAGCTCGCGGAGCGGGCGCGCGCCACGCTTGAAGCCGCCGGCTACGGCGAACGCGTCCACGTGCACGTCGGCGACGGGACGTGCGGCCTCCCGGAGCTCGCCCCCTTCGACGCGATCGCAGTGGCGGCCGCGGCGCCGGGCGTCCCGCCCTCGCTCTACGACCAGCTCGCACCGCTCGGCCGGCTCGTCGTCCCGGTCGGCGACTGGCGGGGGCAGATTCTTAGAGTTGTCTTCAAAACGCCGGAAGGCCCCGCAATCGCCCACGGCGTCCCGTGTCGCTTCGTTCCGCTCGTCGGCGCCGAGGGTTTCACGGCCGACTGAGGTTTGCGGTGCGTCCGCCGGGTCCGGAAGGATGGGGCCATGGGGTCTCTCTCTGCAGTGGCGACACTGCAGCTCCCGGTGCGGCATCGCGGGCGCCGGCTCGGTCAGCCGGTCGACGCGCTGATCGACCTGACGACGTGGCGGGCGCTCGGTTTCGTCGTGCTCTGCCGCGACGAGACGCTGCGCTTCCTGCCGTACGCCGCCTCGCAGCCGGGCGAGCACGAGATCGCCGTCGCGTCCAAGCTGATCCTGCTCGACGACGTCGCGTTCTACCGGACGCGCGCCGCGTCACTGCGTGCGTTGCTCGACGGGCGCGTCGACCGTGGCGGGCGGCGGGCCGGCGAGCTGCGCGACCTTCTCCTCGGTGACGGCGGTGTCGTGGAGGAGCTGGAGCTCGAGCGCCGCGGGTCGCTCGTGCGCATCCCGGCCGCGGGCTCGACGATCACCTCCACTCGCGCCGACGCCGCGTAGGAGGGCTCGGCGGGATGGTGCTCGTTGCCGGGGTGCGATGGGCGGTGCGAGGCAAGGACGCAGGGAGCGCCGATAGTTCGAACTATCGGCGCGACTGAGGACGCCGCATCGCGGCGTCCAGCGCGGCCCGGCGACACAGCCGCCATTTCGCCGAGTCCTCCTCAATAGCACTAGCCTTTGCGAGTGGCGCGAGGCCTGATCGCCCTCTTCGTCGTCGTCCTGGCGCTCGGGCTCGCTCCGTCCGCCGGTGCAGCGCCGACGACCACGGCGCCGACCGCGCCCGTCTTCGACGCGCACGGCCATCTCGTCGGGACGCCGTTCGTTCCTCCGGCCGGCTCGGCGCGCCTCGCGCGGGAGCGCGTGCTCGCGATCTTCGAGGCGAACCACAAGGTTGCCGCATGGCTCGACGCGCTACCCGGAGAAAGGTCTCGTCGACGAGGAGACGTACACGCCGAAGGACGGCAGCTGGACGGTCAAGATCTGGTGGGGCTCCGCCGGGGAGATCGCCGAAGGCCGCGTCGACGACACGAGCGGTGTCGTCCTCGAGGCGTGGACCGGCCCGCAGGTCGCGTGGAAGATGGCGCGCGGCTATTCCGGCGCGTTCGGCGGCACGAAGATCAACAACCCGTGGCTCTGGGGCGCGTTCTGCCTCGTCTTCCTGATCGGCCTCGCCGATCTGCGGCGGCCGCTGTCGATCCGCAACCTCGATCTGCTGATGCTGCTGTCGCCGACGATCTCGCTGTGGTTCTTCAACCGCGGCAACGTCTTCGCGGCGGTTCCGCTCTTCTATCCGATGCTCGCGTGGGTCGTCGCGCGCGGCGCGTGGATCGGCGCGACCGGCCGCGGCACGCGCACGCGCGCGGTGTGGCCCGCGTGGGTGCTGCTCGCCGCGACGGTCTTCCTCGCCGGCTTCCGCATCGGCCTCAACTACCAGGCGTCGAACGTGATCGACGTCGGCTACTCCGGCGTGATCGGTGCGGAGCGGATCGTGCACGGCCAGGCACCGTGGGGGCACTTCCCCGTCGAGGACAACCTGAAGGCGTGCGGCCCCGCCGACGCGAACGGCGAGATCCGCGAGCGGATCCAGGCGAACGGCCGCTGCGAGTCGGCGAACCCGCAGGGCGACACCTACGGACCGGTCGCGTACGAGGCGTACATCCCGGGCGAGCTGATCCGTCCGTGGAAGGGGCACTGGGACACGCTGCCGGCGGCGCACATCACGGCAGTCGTGTTCGACCTGCTCTGCATGCTCGGGCTCTTCCTCGTCGGCCGGCGCTTCGGCGGCTTCCGGCTCGCGGCGACGCTCGCGTTCGCGTGGGCCGCGTATCCGTTCACGCAGTACGTCTCGAACTCGAACACGAACGACTCGATCATGCCGTGCTTCCTGATCTTCGGGTTCTGGCTCGCGTCGTCGCCGTTCGGTCGCGGGTTCTTCGGCGCGCTCGGGGGCTGGACGAAGTTCGCCGGACTGATCATCGCGCCGCTCTGGCTCACGTATCCCGGCCGACGGATCAGCGGGCGCTTCCTCGCCGGGTTCGGCGCGGCGACGCTGGCGGCGTTCTCCGTCGTGCTGCTGGAGCCGAGCCCGCTGCACGAGCTGCGCGTCTTCTGGGACCGCTCGATCGTGTGGCAGTCGGGGCGCGAGTCGCCGTTCTCGCTCTGGGACTGGCGGCAGTACCACGCGCACGGGCTGCCGAACCTCCGCATCGTGCAGCGGTTCCTCGAGGTGTTCCTCGTCGCGGGCGCACTCGCGGCGGCGTGGTGGCCGCGCTGGAAGTCGCCGCTCCAGCTCGCGGCGTTGACGGCGGCGCTGCTCGCGGGGTTCGAGCTCGTGCTCACGTACTGGCTCTATACGTTCATCCCCTGGTTCTATGCTTTCGCGGCGATCGCGTTCCTGACGCCCGCCGCCGCCCTGTTCCATGCCGAGCCGTCCCAGCCTGAAGAACCGGAGCCCGTCCCCGCTGAAGGGTGAGCGCGGCCTGCCGCTCGGCCCGACGCTGGCCGGGGGCGCTGCGTTCGTCCTGTCGTGGTGCGTCGTCTCGTTCGCGTCGGTCTTCCAGCCGTGGCTCTTCGGCGACGTTCGCTTCTACGAGAACTGGGGCAACTGGACGGCGACGCATCTGATGCCGTACCGCGACTTCTCGCTCGAGTATCCGCCGGGCGCGCTGCTCTCGTTCCTTTTCCCGCTGTATGCGCGGAAGGCGTTCGGCTACATCTGGACGTACTACATCTGGTTCCGCATCGAGCTCCTGCTGATCGGGCTGCTCGTGATCGTCGTCGCGGCGTGGGCGCTGCGCCTTGTCGGCGCGTCGCGGCGGCGCATGTACGCGGCACTCGTCTTCATGGGCATCGCGCCGTTGCTGCTCGGGCCGATCGCGTTGGCGCGCTACGACTATCTGCCCGCGCTGCTGACGGTGCTCGCGCTCGCGTTGGCGCTGTCGGGACGGGAGCGCACCGCCTGCGGAGTGCTCGCGGCGGGATTCGTGGTGAAGATCTACCCGGCGTTTCTCATCCCGATCGTCCTCGTCGCGCTTTGGCGGAAGCGGGGAGGCGCGGCGTGCTCGAGGGAGCCGGCGTGAGCCTCGTCGTCGCGCTCGCGGGCTTTCTGCCGTTCATGCTGCTCGCCTGGCACGGGCTCAAGCACGGGATGGAGCGCCAGACGATCCGGCCGCCGCAGATCGAGAGCTTCGTCGCCGCGCTGTGGGTCGCCGCGCACTGGATCGGCGGCCTCCACATCCACTCGGTCAAGAGCTACGGCTCCGACAACCTCACGACGCCGGGAGCGCAACTCGCGGGGACGCTCGCCAGTGTGTTCGTCGTCGTGCTGCTCGTCTGGATTCTGATCGTGTACGCGCGGAGCGACGGCACCCGTGAAGACCTCGTGCTTGCGTTCGCCGCGAGCGTCGCCGCGTACGTCACGTTCGCGAAGGTGCTCTCGCCGCAGTACCTCGTCTGGCTCTTCCCGCTCATCCCGCTGGTCGCCGGCCGCCGAGGGCTCTGGGCCACGGCCATGCTCGGCGTCGCGACGATGCTCACGGGAATCTGGGAGCCGTACAAGTACGGCGAGCTCTTCCGCCACTTCGCGCTGGAGCCGTCGCTGCTGATGATCGTCCGCGACTGCCTGCTCGTCGCGATGCTGAGCGTGCTGATCTGGCCGCGGCCGCTAGAGCGCCACGCGGAGCAGCTCGATCCCGCTCGCGCGACCGTCGTCTGAGCAGTCGACGACGACGCCCTCGATCCGGACGCCGCCGTCGGCCGGCTCGAACCGCACCGGCAGCCGCGTCCGCATCCGCTTGATCGCGAGCTCCGAGCGCACGCCGATCACGGAGTCGTGCGGCCCGGTCATGCCCGCGTCGGTGACAGCCGCGGTGCCGCCGGGAAGAATGCGCGCGTCGTTCGTCTGCACATGCGTGTGTGTTCCGATCACCGCGGTGACGCGTCCGTCGAGCCACGTCGCCATCGCGACCTTCTCGCTCGTCGCCTCCGCGTGGAAGTCGAGAAAGACGACAGGAGCCGCAGCGTGCGCTTCGTCGACGAGCGCGTCGACCATCTCCCACGCGCTCACCGGCGTGTCGAGGTAGAGCGAGCCGAGCAGGTTCAGCACCGCGACCTTCACGCCGTTCCGCGCCTCGACGACCGCGAGGCCGCGCCCCGGCGTCCACGAGCCGGCGTTCGCGGGACGGATCACGCGCTCGCTCGCCGCGAGATACGAGCCGATCCCCTCGCGCCGGTACGTGTGGTTCCCGAGCGTGACGACGTCGGCGCCGGCGGCGAGCAGCTTGTCGGCGAGCTTCGCCGTGATGCCCGCGCCGTCGGCGATGTTCTCGCCGTTGACGATGCAGAGATCGACGTCGAGCTCGTCGCGCAGCCCGGCGAGGCGTTCGTCGACCGCACGCCGCCCCGCGACGCCGAAGACGTCGGCGAGGAAGAGGAGTCTCAGCTCAGGACCAGCGTCGCAGCTGGCCGGAGCTCGACCGTGACGTGGTTGCCCGCGTCGTTCGTGTAGCGCGCGAGCGCCTGCTTCTCGATGCGGGCGAGGTCGACGATCGAGCCGAGCCGCGTTGCGCCGCCGATGACGGTCGAGCCGACGGTCAGCGACTGATCCGCGCGCAGCTGCGTCAGCGAGACGACGAGCGACGGAGCGTTCTGCGGCTGAATGTCGATGCGCGCGCCGTAGTGGTGGCCGCCGACGACGTACGGCGAGATGCCGACGACTGTGCCGTCGACCGGCGCGTAGACGCCCGTGCCGGGCGCGGCGCCGACGTCGAGCGCGGAGGTCGCACCGCCGCCGAGCTGGAACCAGGTCGGGTGGCCGCCGCCGCCGCCGAAGACAGTGTGGAAGACGACGCGAGACGAGACCTTCGTTGCCCTGATGGCCGACCGGCGCCAGCGTCATCGCCCCGTCGTCGGCGGCGTGGTAGCCGATTGCCGTGACGAGGCTCTGCGCGATCGGCATCTGGAGCCGGACTGCGCCGCGCACCGCGACGACCTGCGGCGACGGGCTCGTCTGCGCATTGGCGCCGACCGTCACCGCCAGCGGCGTCATGCGACCGCCGACTCCGCCGCCGAAGGCGGTCAGGAGCAGCGCGACAACGAGCACGATCGCCAGGAGAACGAGGAGCGCGAAGTTACGCGTCCGGCGCGCCGCCCGCACTTCCCGACGTTCGACCCGCCGCCTCCGAGTGGGGCGAGAGGGCGGCATGTCTCGGGTCACCCTAACCGACGCCGGGACCCCTTTCAACCGCGGAACCGGGCCACTTCGTGACACTCGCAACGCGCTTTCGCTCTCAGGTTCCTCCCAAACTTCGTGACGGTCGATCGCGAGGTTGCCGTCCTCGAAGAAACTCCAGTCCCACGCGTCGATCCGCCGGCTGCGCGGGCGCCCTCGGGGGCCGCCGCTACCATCGCTCGCATGGCGGGCGCGCCCACCCCGTTGAGGATCGAGATCCCCCGCTGGGTGCAACTCGTGGGGCTCCCGCTCGTGCTGCTGCTCGTTTGGGTGGTGGCGGGAGCGCTGCGTCACGTGGTCTTCCTCTTCCTCGTGGCGGCGCTCATCGCCCTCTTCCTCAACCCGATTGTTCGCGGCTTGGGGAAGGCCTGGCTCCCGCGCGGGCTCGCGGTTGCGGTCGTGTATCTCGCCTTTGCAGCAATTGTCGCATTGGCTGTCCTCGCTCTTGCCACCGCGGTCGTCCAGCAGACCCGGACCGCGTCCCACAAGGTCGACGATTACTTTACGGTCGCCTCCGGACGCCTCTCCCAGACCGGCGCGGAGCACGATCTCGCGCGCCTGCAGAGCTGGCTCAACGCGAACGGGCTGCAGCGGATCCAGGTCGAGAAGCAGGGAGAGAAGTTCCTGAACTCGATCGGAACGGCCGACGTCGAGAAGTACACGACGCGCGCGCTGAACTGGGCCGAAGGAGCCGGCGTCGCCGCCGTGAGCCTCCTCTTCAGTGTCGTGCTCGTGATCGTCGTCTCGATCTACATGCTGCTCGACATGGACCGGCTCACTGCAGCGGTCGACCGACGCTTTCCACCGGCGCCGGGACAGACGGGACTCATCCGACGGATGGAGCAGTCGATCGCGAGCTACGTGCGCGGCCAGTTCCTGCTCTCGCTGATCATCGGCGCGAGCGTCGCGCTCGGCTTGTACCTGCTCGGCGTGACCGGGCTGATGCCGCACGGGCAGAAGTACGCGCTCGCGTTCGGCGTGTGGGCCGGCATCGCGGAGCTGATTCCGTACATCGGCCCGTGGCTCGGCGCGATCCCGCCGGTGATCTACGCGCTCGTGCAGCATCCGCTGTCGGCGTTATGGGTGGCGCTGCTGTTTCTCGGCATCCAGCAGCTCGAGGGACACATCGTCGTGCCGAAGGTCATGGGCCACTCGCTCCGGCTGCATCCGCTGCTCGTGATCTTCGGGCTGCTCGCGGGCGGCGAGATCTACGGCTTCGCGGGGATCATCGTCGCGCTGCCGCTGCTCGCCGCAGGCCGCGCCGCGTGGGAGTTCTTCGGCGAGCGCGTCGAGCTTGCGCCGTGGCCGGTGCAGGCGCTGCCGCCCGGTGTCGACGCGGACGTCGAAGACGTCGAGCCGGCACCCGTCCCGCAGTGACCGAGCCGCTCGTCCGCGCGCTCGGCGTGGCGCGCAGCTACGGCGAGATCGAAGCGCTCGCACCGACCGACCTGGAGCTCGCCGGCGGTGAGATCGTCGCGCTCGTCGGGCCGAACGGCGCCGGCAAGTCGACGTTGCTCGCGATCGTCGCGGGCGCGCTCGAGTCGACCGCCGGAACGGTCGAGGTGCACGCGCGCGTCGGCTGGGTCCCGCAGCGGCCGGCGCACTACGGGCGGCTGTCGGCGCGCGAGAACCTCGAGCTGTTCGCGCGGCTCGAGGGCGTCGCCGATCCCGCCGGCGAGGCGTCGCGGCTGCTGGAACGGTTCGCGCTGCCGCCGGAGCGCCGCCCGAGCGCCGAGCTCTCCGTCGGCAACCGGCAGCGCCTGAACGTCGCGCTGTCGCTGCTCGGCGATCCGCGCGTGCTGCTGCTCGACGAGCCGACCGCGGCGCTCGACCCCGGCCAGCGGCGCCGCGTCTGGGAGGTCGTCAACGAGCTCCGCGACAACGGCGGCGCCGTCTGCTTCTCGACGCAGAACGTCGAGGAGATCGGCGACCACGCGGACCGCGTCGTCGTGCTGCAGGACGGACGCGTCGTCTTCGCCGGCCCGTCGTCCGGCTACGCGTCGGTCGCCGCCGAGGTCTTCCGATGAGAGCCGTCGCGATCGTGCTGCGGAAAGACCTGCGCGTGCTGCGGCGCTCGCCGCTGCTGCTCGGCGCGCTGCTCGCGTATCCGATCGTGATCGCGCTGCTTGTCGGACTGACCGCGGGCTACGCGAGCTCGAAGCCGCGCGTCGCGTTCGTCGACAACGAGCACCTTCCCGCCGTCGTCTCCGTCGGCGGCCACCGCTTCCACCTGCAGACGGTGATCGACGACGTCGCGAAACAGGTGACGCTCGTTCGCATGAGCCCGCGGAGGCGCGGCGCGAGCTCGCAAGCGGCAAGGTCGTCGCGTCGATCACCGTCCCGAAGGGCTTCCTCGGCAATCTCGCGACGATGTCGACGAGCCCGAGCCTGATCCTGCGCACCGGCAGCGGCGGGCTCGCGCCGCGCGTCACGCAGCAGATGCAGTCGCTCGTCTACCAGCTGAACCAGAAGCTTCAGGCCGGCTACATCGCGGCGAACCTCGAGTTCGTGCGGCTGATCCTGCACGGCGGGCCGGGCACGTTCGTCGGGAAGCACTTCGACCTGCTCGGCCTCGACGGCACGGCGAAGGAGCTCGCGAAGCTGCCGCCGAGCAAGCGCCTTGCGGCGATCCAGCATTTCGTCGCGGTCGCGCGCGTCGGTCTCGCGCAGACGGGCCTCGCGCTGCGCGCGACCGCGAACCCGATCACGCTGAAGCAGGCGAAGACGCACGGACGCACGTGGGTGCTCTCCGCGCAGGTGCAGGCGTACGGGATCGCGCTCACCGTGACGTTCCTCTCGCTGCTGCTTGCGGCGGGCGCCGCGGCGGCGGAGAAGGACGAGGGGACGATCGGCCGGCTGCGGCGCGGGCTCGTCTCGTTCACGCAGCTCGTCTGGGCGAAGGCCGCGCTCGCGTCGGTCGTCGGGCTCGCGCTCGGCGCGACGATCGCGATCGTCTTCGGCGTCATCGTCGAGATCGGCGGCGTCAGCGGCGGCGAGCCGTGGAACCGGCTGCCGCTGCTCTTCGTCGGCGTCGCGCTTGTCGGCGCAGTCGTCGGCGCGGTCGGCGTGCTGCTCGGCGCGCTCGCGCGCGAGGCGCGGACGGCGTCGCTGCTCGCGGTGCTCGTCGTGCTCCCGATCATCTTCCTCGGCCTCGTTCCCCGAGGCGCCGTCGGCCTCGCGTACTGGGTGAGCCTGTTCCTGCCGTTCGTCCACGCCGTCCGCTGGTTCGGCGCCGCGCTCTACGACACGGATCCGTGGCACGCGATCGCAGTCGAGACGCTCTGGCTGCTCGGGATCGGGCTTGCGTTCGGGCTGCTGGCGCGGCTGAGCCTGCGCCGGCTCGCAGCCTGAGACGTACTCTTTCGCGCATGAGCAGCTTCCCGGACGTCCGGCTCCGGCGGTTCCGCCGCACGGCTCCGCTGCGCGGGCTCGTGCGCGAGACGCGGCTCGATCTCGAGTCGTTCGTGATGCCGCTGTTCGTCGCGCCGGAGCCGCTGCGGAACGACGCGCTGCCGGGGATGTCGCGGTTCGATCTCGACGGCGTCGTCCGCGAGGTCGAGGACCTCGTCCGGCTCGGCGTGCAGGCGGTGATCCTCTTCGGGATCCCGGAGGAGAAGGACGACGAGGCGACCGGCGCGTGGGAGGACGACGGCATCGTCCAGCAGGCGCTGCGTGCGCTGCGGCCGCGCTTCCCGGAGCTCGTGCTGATGACCGACGTGTGTCTCTGCGAGTACACGTCGCACGGCCACTGCGGCATCCTCGTCGACGGCGAGATCGCAAACGATCCGTCGTTGGCGGTGCTCGCGCGGACGGCGGTGTCGCACGTCGAGGCCGGTGCCGACATCGTCGCGCCGAGCGACATGATGGACGGCCGCGTGCGCGCGATCCGCGACGCGCTCGACGACACCGGTTTCGAGACGACGCCGATCCTGGCGTACTCCGCGAAGTACGCATCTGCGTTCTTCGGCCCGTTCCGCGAGGCCGCCGGCTCGGCGCCCGCGTTCGGCGACCGGCGCGGCTACCAGATGGATCCGGCCAACGTGCGCGAGGCGCTGCGCGAGTGCGAGCTCGACATCGACGAAGGCGCAGACGCGATCATGATCAAGCCCGCGCTGCCGTATCTCGACGTGATCCGCGCCGCGCGCGAGTCGTTCGACGTTCCGATCGGCGCGTACAACGTCAGCGGCGAGTACGCGATGCTGAAGGCCGCCGCGCAGGCAGGGTGGCTCGACGAACGCGCCGCGGTGCTCGAGTCGCTGACGGCGATCAAGCGCGCCGGCGCCGATCTCGTGATCAGCTACTGGACGAAAGACCTCGCGCAGTGGCTCTGAGCGTGCGGTCGGATCTCTACCGACGCGCGCTCTCACTGATTCCCGGCGGCGTCAACTCGCCGGTGCGCGCGATGAAGGCCGTCGGTCTCGACGAGCCGTTCTTCGTCGAGCGCGGCGAGGGCGCGTATCTCGTCGACGTCGACGGCAACCGCTACCTCGACTGGGTGCTCTCGTGGGGGCCGCTGCTGTTCGGGCACGCCGACCCGGAGACGGTCGAGGCGGTGCGCGAGGCGGCGCTGCGCGGGACGAGCTTCGGCGCTCCGACGGAGGCCGAGGTCGAGCTCGCCGCGGAGATCGCCGACGCGGTGCCGTCGATCGAGAAGGTGCGTCTCGTCTCGTCCGGGACGGAGGCGGCGATGAGCGCGATTCGGCTCGCGCGCGGATTCACGAAGCGCGACCGGATCGTGAAGTTCGCCGGCTGCTACCACGGCCACGTCGACGCGCTGCTGGCGAGCGCGGGCTCCGGGCTCGCGACGCTCGCGATTCCGTCGACGCCCGGCGTACCGTCGGCAGTCACGGCGGACACGATCGTCGTCCCGTACAACGACCTCGAAGCGGTTGCCGACGCGGTGATGCGCTACGGCGAAGGGCTCGCGGCGATCATCGTCGAGCCGGTCGCCGGGAACATGGGCGTCGTGCCGCCGGTCGACGGCTACCTCGCTGCGCTGCGCCAGCTGTGCGACGCGTCCGGCGCGCTGCTCGATCTTCGACGAGGTGATCTCCGGCTTCCGCGTCGCGCGCGGCGGCGCGCAGGAGCGCTACGGCGTCACGCCGGACCTGACGATCCTCGGCAAGATCGTCGGCGGCGGCTTGCCGCTCGCCGCGTTCGGCGGCCGCGCCGACGTGATGGACCAGCTCGCGCCGGTCGGGCCCCGTCTACCAGGCCGGCACGCTCTCCGGGAATCCGCTCGCGACCGCCGCCGGCCTCTCCGTCCTGCGCCGGCTCCGCGACCCCGCGGTCTACGACGAGCTCGAGCGCCGCGGCGCCCGGCTCGAGGCCGGTCTCTCCGAGTTCGGACGCGTGCGCCGCGTCGGCGCGATGCTGACGATGTTCATGACCGACGGCGGGATCCGTAACTTCGACGACGTCGCAGCTCTGCGACACGGAGCGCTACGGCGCACTCTTCCGGCACCTGCTCGCGCACGGCATCTATGTCGCGCCGTCGCAGTTCGAGGCGATGTTCGTCTCGCTCGCGCACGGCGACGAGGAGATCGATCGAACCGTGGAGGCGGTCGGTGACTTCTTCCGCGGTGGGTGACATCTGGGACGCGCTCGCGACCGAGGCGGTGGCCGAGTCGCCGCTGTGGGCCGAGGCGCTTCGCCCGGAGGACGAGCGCGAGCGCGAGCCGGTCTTCTCGCCGCTCGCAGAGGAACGGTTCGCGCTCGGGCTGGAGACGATCTACGAGGGCTACCTCGTCCACTACGGCACGCCGCGGCTCTTCGCGCCGGAGGACGGCGACGCCGCTCTGCTGCTCGGCGACTACCTCTACGCGCACGGGCTCGTCCGCATCGCCGCGTTCGGCGAGGTGCGACGCGGTCGCGGATCTCTCGGAGCTGATCTCGCTCTGCAGCCAGCTGCGCGCCGAGGACGCCGCGGGCGACGGGCCGCTCTGGGCGGCGACGGCCGCGCTGCTCGGCACCGACGGCGCTGGACGAGCCGCGGGCGGCGCTGCGCCTGCGCGGCGACGCGGCCGCGCTCGACGCCGCAGCGCGGGCGGCCGCCGGCGACGATGCGGTCGCGCGGGCCCTCGCCGCGCACGGCCTGCGCCTGCGGTAGAGTCGCCGTCGTGGCCGCGCTCTTCCACCTGCTCGCCGCGAGACCGCAGCCGAGGAAGGCAAGAAGACGGTTCTGATGATGCTCGCCGTCGGGCTCGTCTTCGTCGCGGTGATCGCGACTCGGCGAGCTTGTCGCACTGGCGTCACCGGCGCAAGCACTAACCGCCTCGATGAAGGACCTCCGCGAGTGGATCGCCCTCCTCGAGCGCGAGGGCGAGCTCGTGCGCGTCGCCGCCGAGGTCGACCCCGATCTCGAGATCACCGAGATCGTCGACCGCACGGTGAAGGCCGGCGGGCCGGCGCTGCTCTTCGAGAACCCGAAGGGCGCGAAGCACCCGCTGCTGATCAACCAGTTCGGAACCGAGCGGCGCATGTGTCTCGCGCTTCGGCGTCGAGCGGCTCGACGACGTCGGCGCAGAAGCTCGCCGACGTCCTCGAGATGCAGCCGCCGTCCGGGCTGATCGACAAGGTGCGCGGCCTCCAGAAGCTGAAGTCGATCGCCGACTCGATGCCGCAGACCGTCCAAGCGCGGCCCGGTGCAGGAGATCGTGCTGCGCGGCGACGACGTCGACCTCGGGCTGCTCCCGATCCAGCGCTGCTGGCCGGGCGACCCGGCGCCGTTCATCACGCTCCCCGCGGTGATCACGCGCGACCCGCGCGACCGGCGGGCGCAACGTCGGCATGTACCGGATGCAGGTGATCGACCGGCAGACGACGTTCATGCACTGGCAGATCCACAAGGACGGACGCGCCGACTGGCTCGCGACCGACGGCCGCATCCAGGTCGCCGTCGCGCTCGGGCTCGACCCGATCACCGCGTACTCGGCGAGCGCGCCGCTGCCGAAGCACATCGACGAGTTCATGCTCGCCGGCTTCCTCCGCGGCGACGCCGGTCGAGCTCGTGAAGGGCGTGACGGTCGACCTCGAGGTGCCGGCGCACGCGGAGATCGTGCTCGAGGGCTACATCGAGAAGGGCGAGCTCGGCGAGGAAGGGCCGTTCGGCGACCACACCGGCTACTACACGGCGGCCGAGCCGTTCCCGGTGTTCCACCTGACCGCGATGACGATGCGGCGCGACGCGATCTATCCGTCGATCGTCGTCGGCAAGCCGCCGCAGGAGGACGCGTGGCTCGGCAAGGCGACGGAGCGGATCTTCCTGCCCGCGATCCGGACGACGCGTGCCGGAGATCGTCGACTACGACCTTCCGGTCGCCGGCGCGTTCCACAACTGCTGCATCGTCTCGATCCGCAAGGCGTTCCCCGGCCACGCGGAGAAGGTGATGCACGCGATCTGGGGCCTCGGAATGCTGAGCCTGACGAAGTGCGTCGATCGTCGTCGACGCGCACGTGAACGTTCACGACTACGAGCAGGTCGTCTTCTACGCCGGCGCGAACGTCGACCCGGCGCGCGACGTCGTCCTCTCCGAAGGGCCGCTCGACCACCTCGACCACGCGCCCGAGCGGCAGTTCGTCGGCGGCAAGCTCGGGATCGACGCGACCGCGAAATGGCCCGAGGAAGGCGCGCGCCCGTGGCCGGACGAGATCGAGATGAGCCCCGAGGTCAGGGCGCTCGTCGACCGCCGCTGGGCCGAGTACGGGATCGGTTCCCCGTGACGGCGACCGTCCGTTTCGATAAGACTCCGTGGCGGATGCCGGAGAAAGCGGTCTAGTGTCGGACCACGGTCCGGAGGAGCACGACGAGGCCTACGAGCCGTCGCCGACGATCTATCCGCTCGGCTTCGCCGTCGGCATCGCGGTCATCCTCGTCGGCCTGATCGTCGACCCGCTCCTGATCGGCGGGATCGGCGTCGCGATCACGCTCGTCTTCGGCTTCCTCTGGATCCGCGAGGCGACGCGCGAGTACCGCGCCGAGCACGTCAAGGTCGAGCCGGAGACCCGCGACGGCGCCGCGGGCGACGCGCGCGCCGGCGAAGGAGGGCGCTGCCGAAGGCTTCCCGCGCAGCCGCTTCCTCGAGACCGTCGACGGTCGGGCTCGGCGCCGTGATCGGCGGGCTCGTGACGATCCCCGTCGCCGGGTTCGCCCTCCTGCCGGGCTTCGTCGGGCAGAAGAAGCACGAGGTCGACCTCGGCCCGATCACCGAGTTCCCCGAGGGCCAGTGGCGGATCGCGACCTTCATGGTCGATCCGATGGAGGGCGAGGTCAGCCGCCGCACCGCGTTCGTCCGCAACAACGGCAGCCGCGGGTCGAAGGATCGGCCCGGACGTCCCGAGCTTCACGATCATCTCCAACCGCTGCGCGCACCTCGGCTGCCCGGTGCAGGCGAACGGGCCGATCGGCAAGCCGTCGGAGGAGAAGACCGCCAACGGCGAGGTGCGCCTGATCCCGACGACGCCCGCCGGCTTCGGCTGCCCGTGCCACGGCGGCCAGTACGACACCGAGGGCAACCGCACCGCCGGCCCGCCCGTGCGCGCGCTCGACCGCTACGAGTTCGCGATCCACAACGGGCGGCTCGTCCTGCTGAGCACGTTCTCCGTCTCGCACGTCGACGGCACCGGCGCGCAGGCGCAGATCCACAAGTACAAGCTCGCCGGCCCGGGCCAGCACGTCGACGGCGCCGGAGCAGTGGTTCTATCCCATCCAGCCGCCGCACCACTAGATGGCCGCGCGCAAACCGCTCACCAAGGCGTCAGATCCGCCGCCGGAACCTCGAGGTGGCGGTCGAGTATCCGCTCGACTGGCTCGAGGAGCGCTCGGGTCTCGTCGGCGGCGTCAAGTACTTCCTCTTCCGCAACGTCCCGTCGCGACACGAACTGGATGCAGACGCTCGGCTCGGCGACGCTCACCGCGTTCCTCGTGCAGGCGGTCACCGGCGTGATCCTCGCGATGTACTACCAGCCGACGCCGCACGGGCGCGTACCCGTCGATCTCAGAACATCACCGACCACCTGACGATGGGCTGGCTCGTGCGCGGCATGCACAAGTGGGGCGCGAGCGTCTTCATCATCCTCATGTTCCTGCACATGGGCCGCGTGTTCCTGTTCGGCGCGTACAAGTACCCGCGCGAGCTGAACTGGATCGTCGGCGTGCTGCTGCTCGCGATGCGGGCTGCCGGAGGGCTTCACCGGCTACCTGCTGCCGTGGGACCAGACGGCGTACTGGGCGAGCGTCGTCGGCATCAACCTGAACGGGACGGCGCCGTTCCTCGGGCCGTGGCTCGCGCAGTTCCTGCGATCGGGGCAGGAGATCGGCGGAGACACGCTCACCCGCTTCTACTCGCTGCACATGCTCGTGCTCCCGGCCGCGATCGTCGGGCTGATCGGTCTGCACCTGTACCTCGTCATCCGGCTCGGCGTCACCTCGCCGCCGTGGTCGAAGGAGGCCGCCGGCCAGGAGCGGCCGACGAGGAGCCGTCCGAGCTGCGCAAGGGCCTCACGCGCCTGCAGCGCGCGGCCGGGAGGCTCGGAGTAATGGCCGCCGAGAAGCCGAGCCGATCGACGAGCGCCGCGCGCCGATTCGCGCGCTACAAGGAGGACGTCAAGAAGCGCGGGAAGCCGTTCTTCCCGTACGCGATGTTCCACGACACGGTGATGAGCCTCGTCGTCGTGGCGGTGATCGTCGCGCTCGCGTGCGATCTGGAAGTGGACGTCGTACGGGCCGCACCACGACGGCACGCACCAGGGCCTGCTCGGTGCCGAGTACACCGCGCCGGCCGATCCGGGGACGACGAGCTTCGTGCCGCGACCGGACTGGTACTTCTACTTCCTCTTCTATCTGCTCCGGATCTTCAAGTGGCCGGAGTCGGTGTTCCTCGGCACGATCGGCGTGCCGACGATCCTGCTCGTGCTCCTGATCGCGCTGCCGTTCTACGACACGCGGCGCGAGCGGCGGCTCTCGCGCCGGCCCGGTCGCGGTCGTCGCCGCGTGCCTCGTCGTCATCTCGATGGCGGTCCTGACGTGGAAGGGCGCGACGGCGAAGGAGGCGCTCGCGTCCGAGGTGATCGCGCGACGTGCCGACGTGGGTGAAGGAGGCAGAACCTGCCGCCGGCGGCGGTGCCGGGCGCGAAGCTCTTCGCCACCTCGGGCTGTACGGCCTGCCACACGTATCTCGGCACCGGCTCGTCGAACCTCGGCGCGCCCGACCTCACGGCGATCGGCACGAGGAACCTCGGCATCCAGTTCCAGATCCGGCATCTGCAGTGCCCGTCCTGCGTGAATCCGGGCTCGCCGATGCCGAAGTTCGCCTCGCTCGGCCTGACACGCCTGCACCAGCTCGCGATCTTCCTCGAGAGCCTCCAAGGGCAAGCAGTAGCCCTCGACGCGCCTTCCGGCAGTCACAATCCACGGAAGTTCGAGCCATGCACGTCTTCCTCGGGATAACCGGCGCTTCCGGCGCACCGTACGCGGCCCGCCTGCTCGAGGCGCTCGCGGCGCGCCGACTGCGAGATCGGCGTCTGCGCGTCGACGGCGCGGCGATCGAGGTGCTGGCGACCGAGCTCTACGGGAACGCCGCGGCTCTCGCGCGACGAGACGCTCGCGCGCCTGCTCGAGCCGATCGGCGCCGCGGCGACGGTCTACGACCCGAACGACTGGAAGGCGCCGTACGCGTCCGGCTCGGCGAAGGTCGACGCCTACGTGCTCTGCCCGTGCTCGATGGGCACGCTCGGGACGATCGCCTCCGGCGCGATGCAGAACCTGATCCACCGCGCCGCTTCGGTCGCGATCAAGGAGGAGCGGCGGCTGATCGTGATGCCGCGCGAGACGCCGCTCTCGACGATCCATCTCCGCAACATGCTCACGCTGCGCGAGGCGGGCGCGACGATCCTGTTCCTCGCGCCGGGCTTCTACCACGGCGCGGAGACCGTCGCCGATCTCGTCGACTTCGTCGTCGCGCGCGCGCTCGACCAGCTCGGGCTCGAGAACACGCTCGCGAAGCGGTGGGGCGCAGTGACCGTCGAAACGGGCGCGCCTGCCCGCGGACGGCGTCCGCACGGATGTTCGACCGGATCGCGCCGGTCTACGACGCGATGAACCGGCGTCATGACCGTCGGGCTCGACCGGCGCTGGCGGCGCATCACCGTCGAGCACGTCGTGCGTCCCGGCGACGCGGTGCTCGACGCGTGCTGCGGCACCGGCGACCTCGCGATCGCCGCGCGCCGCGCGCGGCGCGGGCAGCGTCGTCGGTCTCGACTTCGCGGAGCGGATGCTCGAGAAGGCGCGCGCGAAGGATCCGGCGATCGAATGGGTGCGCGGCGACATGCTCGCGCTGCCGTTCGACGACGCGTCGTTCGACGCCGCGACCGTCGGCTTCGGCGTCCGCAACGTCGACGACCTCGAGGCGGGGCTGCGCGAGCTGCGTCGCGTGCTGCGCCCCGGCGGGCGGCTCGGGATCCTCGAGATCACGACGCCGCAGGGCGCTCTCGCGCCGTTCTACCGCCTCTGGTTCGACCGCGTCGTGCCCGCTCTGGGGAAGGTGCTCCCGGGCGGCGAGGCGTACACGTATCTCCCGGCGAGCGTCCGCCGGTTCCCGCCGCCGCGCGAGCTCGCCGATCTGCTGGCGGCGTGCGGCTTCGGCGCCGTCCGATTCCGCCTCTTTGCAGGGGGTATCGTGGCGCTTCACGTCGGCGAGGTGGAGGGGACGGAGTGAGCGCGACGACGACGCTGGCCGCGATTCGGGAGACCCCGGGGCTCGAGGAGTACCTCGACGCGATCGAGGAGCGGCTCGCGCGCACCGTCGCGAGCCATCCCGGTGTCGTCGCGGCCGTTGGCAACGAGGCGCTCGCCGCGGGCGGCAAGCGGCTGCGGCCGCTGCTCGTCTTTCTCTCGGCTCCGCCCGACGAGGAGCCGTCGCTCGCCGCGGGCGTCGCGGTCGAGCTCGTGCACATGGCGACGCTCGTCCACGACGACCTGATCGACCGCGCGCACTTCCGCCGCGGCAAGGCGGCGGCGTGGTCGGTGCACGGGCCCGAGGCCGCGCGCGCGACCGGCGACTATCTCTTCGCGCGCGCGTTCGCGGAGCTCACCGCGACGGGCGACGCGGCGGCGGTCGCGATCCTCGCCGACGCGACGCTCTGCCTCGCGCGCGGCGAGGCGATGCAGCGGACGCAGACGCACGATCCGTCGACGAGCGTCGACGCGTACATCGAGCGCTGCGCGCTGAAGACGGGGAAGCTGTTCGAGGCGGCGTGCCGGCTCGGCGGCGGTTCGGGCGACTACGGCCTCGCGCTCGGTGTCGCGTTCCAGATCGCCGACGACGTGCTCGACTGCTCCGGCGCGACGATCGAGACCGGAAAGATCGCCGGCACGGATCTCCGCGACGGCACGCCGACGCTGCCGCTGCTGCTCGCCGCGGAGCAGGACGACGTCGTGCGCGCCGCGCTCGCGGGCGGTCCGCTCGACGGTGCGCTCGTGCGTGTTGCGGCGACCGGCGCGCTCGAACGCTCCCGGATGTCGCCCTCGACTACGCTAGACAGGCCCGGGCGTGCCTCAACGGCGAGCTCCATCGCGACGAGCTCGAGTCGCTGACGCACGCGGTCGTCAACAGAGAGAGGTAAGGCACGTGGCAGTTCTCGACATGCTCGAGACGTTCGCCCCGATCCGCGAGAAGATCGACGCGGGCGAGCGGCTCGACTTCGAGGACGGCGTCGCGCTGATGGAGTCCGACGACCTGCTCGCGCTCGGCGAGCTCGCCGATCTCGCGCGCCGGCAGCGCGGCGGCGGCGACGAGGTCTTCTTCGTCCAGAACCTCTACTTGAACCAGACGAACGTCTGCCGCGTGAAGTGCAAGTTCTGCGCGTTCGCGAAGACGCAGAAGCAGGAGGACGCGTACACGCTGAGCGCCGACGAGCTCGTCGCGGATGCGGTGCTGCAGTACGAGGCGACGAAGTTCACGGAGATCCACTGCGTCAACGGCGAGAACCCGCACGTCGATCTCGAGTTCTACGCCGACGTGCTGCGCAAGCTGAAGTCCGCGCTGCCCGACGTTCATCTCAAGTTCTACACGGCGTCCGAGATCCACCACATGTCGAAGCTCGAGGGCTGCTCGCACGAAGAGGTGCTGCGCGTGCTGAAGGACGCGGGCCTCGGCTCGCTGCCCGGCGGCGGTGCGGAGATCTTCGCCGCCTCGCGTGCGCGAGCTGATCGCGCCCGGCAAGGAGCCCGCCGAGGACTGGTTCGACGTCCACGACCACGCGCACCGCATGGGGATCTCGACGCACTGCACGCTGCTCTACGGGCACGTCGAGACGTACGAGGAGCGCATCGACCACCTGCTTGCGCCTGCGCGAGCAGCAGGACAAGACCGGCGGCTTTCTCGCGTTCATCCCGCTCGCGTTCCATCCGGAGAACACCGTGTTCGAGCGGCGCGGCTTCAAGTTCACGACCGGCGCCGACGACCTGAAGATGATCGCGGTCTCGCGCTTGATGCTCGACAACATCCCGAACATCAAGGCGTACTGGATCATGATGGGCATGCCGATGGCGCAGCTTGCGCTGCACTTCGGCGCGAACGACGTGCAGGGCACGGTCGTGCGCGAGCAGATCTTCCAGGCGGCGGGCGCGACGAGCGGCACGGAGCAGAAGGTCGACGAGCTCGTCCGCTTCATCCGCGAGGCCGGCCGCGTTCCGGTGCAGCGCGACACGCACTACAACGAGCTGCGGCGGTGGGCAGCCTGATGCTGCGCCTCGGCCGCATCTCGTACGTCGAACATGGCGCCGGTCTTCTACCGCGTCGAGATGGAAGTCGAGGAAGTCCTCGGCGTTCCGACGGATCTGAACCGGATGCTGATCGACGGCGAGCTCGACACCGCGCCGATCTCGTCGATCGAGTACGCGCGCAACGCCGACAAGCTGAAGCTGCTGCCGCGGCTCTGCGTCGCGTCGGAGGGCGCGGTCGAGTCGATCCAGCTCGTGACGCGCAAGCCGCTCGAGCAGGTTCGCGTCGTCGCGGTGACGCCGGAGTCGGCGACGTCGGTCGTGCTGACGAAGGTGCTGCTGCCGGAGGCGGTGCAGGTACCGCTCGGCGAGGAGGCCGACGCGCGGATGCTGATCGGCGACGCCGCGTTGAAGTCCGCGTTCGAGGATCCGACGCCGCACTCACGACCTCGGGCGCCTGTGGCTCGAGCGGACCGGACTGCCGATGGTGTTCGCGGTCTGGGCGTGCCCGGAGCCGGTCGCGGACGGGCTCGCCGAGCTCGAGGACGCGCTCGTCGCGTCGGTGCGGCGCGCGCGCGCGGAGCCGGAGCAGCTCGCGTACGAGGCGTCCGAGCGGTACGGCTACCCGCCGGGATTCCTCGCGCGCTACTTCGAGAAGCTGCGCTACCGCTTCGGCCCGCGCGAGCGCGCAGGGCTGTACACGTTCCTCGAGCTCGCGCGCGACGCCGAGCTCCTCGACACGGTTCCCGAGCTGCGGTTCGTCTCGACGACGGGCGCGGCGGTCGCGTGACGGTCGCGCCGATCCTCGAGAAGGCGCTCGACGGCGAGCGGCTGTCGGACGACGACGCGGTCGACGCTGCTGCGCTCGCGCGACCTCGTCGCGGTCGGACGCACCGCGAACGAGATGCGGAACCGCAAGCACGACCCGGACCGCGTCACGTTCATCATCGACCGCAACCTCAACTACACGAACATCTGCGTCACCGACTGCGACTTCTGCGCGTTCTACCGCCGGCCGGGCGACATGCGCGAGGGCTATCTGCTGCCGAAGCCGGTGATCTACAAGAAGATCGAGGAGACACTCGCGATCGGCGGCACGGGACTGCTGATGCAAGGCGGCCACCATCCCGATCTCGGCATCGACTACTACGAGGATCTGTTCCGCTCGATCAAGGCGCGCTACAAGATCCACCTGCACGCGCTGTCGCCGCCGGAGATCCAGCACATCTCGCGGCGCTCGAAGCTCACGGTCCCGGAGACGCTGACGCGCCTGCGCGACGCCGGCCTCGACTCGATTCCCGGCGGCGGCGGCGAAGTCCTCGTCGACCGCGTGCGCGAGATCATCGCGCCGAAGAAGACGAAGACGGGCGAGTGGCTCGGCGTGATGCGGCACGCGCACCGGCTCGGCATCTCGACGACGGCGACGATGATGTACGGCCACGTCGAGACGCTCGAGGAGCGCGTCGAGCACATGCGCCGGATCCGCGAGCTGCAGGACGAGACCGGCGGCTTCCGCGCGTTCTTCTCCTGGACGTTCCAGGACGACGGCAACCGGCTCGGCGAAGCTCGTCCCGCCGGAGACGCGGCCGACGTCGTTCGACTATCTCCTGACGCAGGCCGTGTCGCGTCTCTATCTCGACAACATGCCGCACATCGGCTCGTCGTGGGTGACGCAGGGCAAGAAGATCGGCCAGGTCGCGCTGCAGTTCGGCGCGGACGACCTCGGCTCGGTGATGATCGAGGAGAACGTCGTCTCCGCAGCCGGCACGACGCACCGCGCGAGCACGGACGAGTTCGTCCACCTGATCCGGTCGCTCGGCAAGACGCCGGTACAGCGCGACACGCTGTACCGCGACGTCAAAGTGTGGAACTGATCTCCGCGAGCTCCCGCTCGACGACTGCGGGCCGGTTCGTGAAGATGCCGTAGTGCGCGCCGTACCACGGTGCGAGCCGGCGGTAGATGTGCGCGCGGCGGCGGAGCTCGTCGTCGACGTCCCAGTCGGGGAACGGGCCGTCCAGCAGCCATGAGTAGTCGCGCGCGGGGTCGCCGATCCGCGTGTCGCCCCAGTCGATGACGCCGGCGAGGCGGCCGTCGCGCACGAGGAGGTGCTCCGGGCCGAGGTCGGCGTGGATCAGCGCCGGCGTGAAGCCCGTCAGCGTCTCGACCTCGGCGAAGAGCGCGTGGGCGCGCTCGATGGTGTCGGGATCGAGCCGCGGAAAGACGAGCCGCTCGAACTCGGCGCACTGGCGGCGGTACATCGCGACCCAGTCGGGCCGCTCCACCGGCAGCCCGGTCGCGTCGAACGCGTGCAGCGCATCGAGGAACGCGCGCACGCCGTCGCCGTCCTCGTCGACGAGCGGCTCGCCGCGAATCAGCCGGTAGGCGACGAAGAACGGATCGCGTGAGACGAACGCGAACTGCGGGATCTCGACCGGAAGCGCGTCCCGGAGCCGGGGCAGCAACTCCATCTCGATCGCGAGCGCCTCTTCGACCACCGGCCGCCGCGGGAAGCGGAACACCCAGGCGTCGTCCACGACGACGACCTCGAAGTCGAAGCCCTCGTCGATCGCGACGACGCTGTTCCGGCTCGTAGCCGAGGGCCGAGGCGATCAGCTCGCGCTTCACGACGGCATCTTCACCGAACCGTCAAGACCTGCCGCTACCGTGGGCGCCGGGTCGTGGTCCGCAAGCTCCTCATCGCCGCCGCTGTCGCAGGCATCGCCGCCGCTTCGGCGTCCGCCGCGTCGAACCAGATCTCCGCGCAGTCGATCCTGATGCCCGGGGTCGGCTACCAGCGCCAGGTCGAGTTCACGCCGCGCGGCCCGGTCGTGCTCGACGTCGTGACGGCGCCGCGGCCGGACGGCTCGCTCTACACGCTTGCGCCTGCGCTCTCGAACTACGCGATCGTCGGCACCGAGAAGCTGACCGACATGGAGAAGGACGTGAGCGCGACCGTGACGACCGTCGGGGTCAACGGCGACTTCTTCGCCGCGAACCCGGGTGCGCCGGCCGGGATCCTGATCCGCAACGGCACGCTCGACTCCGCGCCCGCGCCCGGCCGCTCGAGCCTCGGCATCGCCGGCGGCACTGCTCACGGTCGCGAAGGTCGGCTTCGACGGAACGTGGAAGGGAACCGACCAGCGCCGCCAGCTCGACCTGAACGCGAAGCCCGTGAAGGGACATACGACGCTCTACACGTCGTCGTGGGGACAGGTCACGCCCGCCGAGACCGGCGTCGTCGAGGACGTGATCCAGTCGCTGCCGGCGACGCGTCCGAACGGCGTCATCAGCGGGACCGTGACGCAGGTCGCCGCGCAGGGCGGCACCCCGATCCCGGCAGGCGGAGCGGTACTTGTCTCGCGCGGCACCCAGGCGCCGCATCTCACGCGCGGAGGCGCCGGCCGGCACGACGGTGCAGTTCCGGCTGACGCTGACGCCGAACTGGAGCACGATGACCGCGGCGATCGGCGGCGGCCCGCTGCTCGTCTCCGGCGGCAAGGCCGTCTTCCGGACGAACGAGACGTTCGGCGCCCCGATTCTCAACGACCGCGGCGCGCGCAGCGCCGTCGGCCAGCTCTCCGACGGCCGCATCCTGCTCGTCACCGTCGAGGGCGACAGCCCCGCGTACAGCGTCGGGATGACGAACTACGAGCTCGCCGTCGCAATGCAGCGCCTCGGCGCGGTGAATGCGATGGCGCTCGGCAACGGCTCGTCGGCTGCGATGGCGTTCGACGGCACGCTGCTCACGCAACCGTCGGCCGGCGTCGAGCAGCAGGTGTCGGACGCGCTGCTGCTCTCGTACGCCGGCATCTATGCCGCGCCTCCGTCCGCGAGCGTCCTCTCGCCGAACGGCGACGGCGCGGCCGACTCGCAGACGTTCTTGTACAAGGTCGTGCGTCAGTCGCAGGTGACGGCGACGCTCGCCGGACCCGGCGGCTCGACGCTGACGCTCGCCGCAGACAACGAAGCACCCGGCCAGCACATCCTCCAGTGGTACGGACAGACGGCGTCGGGAGCGGCCGCGCCCGAAGGCACGTGGACGTTCCAGGTCACCGGTTCCGACGACCAGGGACGCACGACGACCGCGACGCGCACGTTCTCGCTCAACGACACGCTGAACGGACTCGCGGTCACGCCGACGGCAGCGCACCTCGCCGCGGGAACGACCGCCGCGACCGCGACCTTCCAGCTGATCCACCCGGCGACGGTCACCGCCACGGTCGAGACGCGCACCGGAATCGTGATCGCGACGCCGTTCACAGGAAAGCTCGTGCCCGGGCCGCAGCAGATCCCCTGGGACGGACGCACCGGACTGGGGAGCCTCGCGTTCACAGGCGCCTACCAGATGCGCATCGTCGCGACGAACTCGATCGGCACCGTGTCGCTCCTCGCGCTGTTCACCGCCAGACGCTCGTAGACTCACCGCGTGCTCCTCGCCGGCGTCTCCTCGAGCTTCACGTCGCAGGTCGCGTCGCACGGCGTCTACGCCGTCTTCGTCCTGATGATGATCGACGCGGTGTTCCCCGCAGCGAGCGAGATCGTGATGCTCTACGCGGGCGCGGTCGCCGCCGGCGTGTTCTCGGACGCGACGATCACGCTGTTCGGGCACGAGATCCCGTTCGGCTTCGGCGCGTACGTCGTGATGGCGCTCGCCGGCACGCTCGGCTACCTCGTCGGCTCGCTGATCGGCTGGGCGATCGGCCGCTACGGCGGGCGGCCGTTGCTCGAGACTCACGGCCGCTGGTTCCACCTCAAGCCGGACAGTCTTGACCGCGCCGAGGCGTGGTTCGCCAGGTGGGGCTCGTTCGGCGTGCTGGTCGGGCGGATCACGCCTGTCATCCGGTCGTTCGTCTCGATCCCGGCCGGCGTGCTCGAGATGCCGCTCGGGATCTACACCGTCTTGACCCTGATCGGCTCGGCGATCTGGGCCTTTGCGATCGCCGGCGCGGGCTACGCGCTGGGCTCCAGCTACGAGCACTTCGATCACGCCTTCAAATACGCCGAATATCTCGTCGTTGCAGGCGTTCTCCTGTTGGCGGCGTACTTGGCGTGGCGGTGGCTGAGGCCCGCTAAAGTGAATCGCCGTGCCGACGATCCCCCTCATTGACGTCAAGGCGCAGTACGCGCCGCTGATCCCCGAGCTCGAGGCGCGCTTCCGCGCCGTCCTCGATTCCGGCAACTTCATCCGCGGCGAGAACTACTGGGCCTTCGAGGAAGAAGCGGCCGCCTATCTCGGCGTGACGAAGACGATCGGCGTCGCCAACGGCACCGACGCGATCGTGCTCGTGCTCGACGCGATGGAGATCGGCCCCGGCGACGAGGTCATCTGTCCTGCGTTCACGTTCTATGCCACCGCCGAATCGATTGCGCAGCGCGGCGCGTCACCGGTCTTCGTCGACATCGACCCGGCGACGCTCAACGTCGACGTGCAGGACGTCGCCGCGAAGATCACCGACAAGACGCGCGCGCTGATGCCGGTGCACCTGTTCGGCCGGCCGGCGCCGATGGAGGAGCTCGTCGGCCTCGGCGTTCCGGTGATCGAGGACGCGGCGCAGGCGTTCGGCGCCCCCGGCGTCGCGGCGCTCGGCATCGCCTCGACCTACAGCTTCTTCCCGACGAAGAACCTCTTCTGCCTCGGCGACGGCGGCCTCGTCGCGACGAGCGACGACGAGCTCGCCGACCGCGTGCGGATGCTCTCGTTCCACGGCTCGCGCGACAAGAAGGACTTCGACTTCGTCGGCTACAACTCGCGGCTCGACGAGATGCAGGCCGTCGTTCCTGCGGCTGTTCCTCGAGCACATCGACGAGTGGAACCGCGGCCGCCGCGAGGCCGCCGCGCGCTACGCGGAGCTCGGGCTCGGCGAGCTCGTCGAGCTGCCGGAGGACGAGCCCGGCCACATCTACCACCTCTTCGTCTGCCGCTCGCCGGAACGCGACGCGATCCGCGCCGCGCTGACCGAGGCCGGCATTGCGTCGGCCGAGTACTACACGACGCCGCTGCATCTCCAGCCTGCGCTTCGCTACCTCGGCTACGAGCCGGGCTCGCTGCCGGAAACCGAGCGCGCCGCGCTCGAGACCTTCTCCGTTCCACTCTGGCCGGGAATCCCGGTCGACGCGCAGGAGCGGGTGGTCGAGGCGGTGCGTTCTGCGGTCGGCGTCGGCTCCCGCGCATGAGGCTGCTGAACCGGCACCGGCTCTGGCAGGTGCTCGTCGACGCGGCGATCGTCGCCGTCGCGTGGATCCTCGCGTTCGAGCTGCGCTTCGACCACGGGCTTCCCGTCTACTACTCGACGCTGCTGCACCGGACGCTGCCGATCGTGATGGCGATCCAGCTCGCGGTGTTCATCGCGTTCGGCTTCTACAACCGCTGGTGGCGCTACGTGTCGGTGCACGACATGTGGAGCCTCGTCCGCGGCGTCATCGTCGCGTGCGTCGTCGCCGACCTGACCGTGTACTTCATCTCGCCGGTGCACAACGTCCGCCTGCCGCGGACGATCGCGGTGACGGACTTCCTGCTGGTGCTCGGGATGGTCGCCGGCGTGCGGCTGCTGGCGCGGACGGTGATGGAGCGGCCCGGAACGAATGTCGTCGCGCGCGGGAAAGAGGTCATCGTGATCGGCGCGGGCGACGCCGGACGGCTGATCGTCCAGGAGATGCAGCGCTCGCGGATGCTCAACGTACACGCCGATCGGATTCGTCGACGACGACCCGCGCAAGCGGAACTCGCGGATCATGGGCGTGCGCGTGCTCGGCACGCTCGAGGAGCTGCCGCACATCCTGCGTGAGCAGCGGCCGGACGAGCTGCTGATCGCGATGCCGTCCGTCTCGGGCGACGTGCGCGGCCGCATCGTCGAGACCGCGCAGGCGTCGAAGATCCCGGTGAAGACGCTGCCTGGCCTCTACGAGCTGATCACCGGCGACCTGAATCTCGCGAACCAGATCCGTCCGGTGCAGGTCGAGGACGTGCTCGGCCGCGAGCAGGTCGAGGTCGACTTCGAGCAGGTCGGCTCGTACCTCCGCGACCACACGGTGCTCGTCACCGGCGCCGGCGGCTCGATCGGCTCGGAGCTCTGCCGCCAGATCGCGCGCGTCGGGCCGGCACGGCTGATCCTCATCGACAACGCGGAGACGCCGCTCTTCGAGATCGAGCGCGAGCTCGTCGGCGAGCGCAGCTTCTCGGCAGCGGTTCCGGTGCTCGCCGACGTCAACGACAGCGTGCGGCTGCGCAGCGTGTTCGAGCGCTACCGGCCGCAGATCGTCTTCCACGCCGCCGCGTACAAGCACGTGCCGCTGATGGAGGCGAACCCGCTCGCGGCCGTCACGAACAACGCGCTGGCGACGCGCGCGATCGCGACCGTCGCCGTCGAGTTCGGCGTCGAGAGGTTCGTGCAGATCTCCACCGACAAGGCCGTGAACCGGCAGACCGTGATGGGCCAGTGCAAGCTTCTCTGCGAGTGGATCGTCGAGGCGTTCGGCCACCGCGAGGACGTGGCGACGGAGTTCGTCGCGGTGCGGTTCGGCAACGTCCTCAACTCGTCCGGCTCGGTGATCCCGATCTTCCGCCGCCAGATCGCGCGCGGCGGTCCGGTCACCGTGACGCACCCCGAGATGACCCGCTACTTCATGACGATCCCGGAGGCCGTGTCGCTCGTCGTCCAGGCGGGGTCGATCGGAACCGCGGGCGACATCTTCGTCCTCGACATGGGCGAGCCGGTGCGGATCCTCGACCTCGCGGAGAACATGATCCGCCTCTCGGGCCGGAATCCGAACACCGACATCGCGATCTCGTTCATCGGCTCCCGTCCCGGCGAGACGCTGCACGAGGAGCTCTGGGCCGAGGACGAATCGGTCTCGCCGACCGGCCACACGAAGATCCTCCGGCTCCAGCGGAGCTCGATCGACCCGGCGTGGCTCGACTCCCAGCTCGGAGAGCTGGAGCAGCTGACGGCCGCGGCGGACACGCTCGAGGTGGTCGCGAAGCTCAGCACGATGGTGCGCGAACCGCAGTTCGCGGGCGCGCGACAGGAATCCGCCAAGCTTCCGTGACATTGCCCGCCGACGCCGTCGCTACGGTGCCGCGGTGGACGTCGAACGGATCCTCGCCGGGCTGAACGAGGAGCAGCGGGCAGCAGCTGAGGCAACGCGCGGTCCGGTCTGCATCCTCGCCGGCGCAGGAACCGGCAAGACGACGACGATCACGCGGCGGATCGCGTGTCAGGTGGCGAGCGGCGCGTTTCCGGCGTCGCAGGTCGTCGCGGTCACGTTCACGGACAAGGCCGCGGGCGAACTGCGCGGACGGCTCGCGGCGCTCGGCGTCGAAGGCGTGCGCGCGTCGACGTTCCACTCGGCCGCGCTCGCTTTGCTGCGCCGGTTCGGCGGCGATCCGGGCCGGATCATGGCGACGAAGGCGCTCATGCTGCGGCGGATCGGCAACTCGCTGCCGAAGCCGTACCGGTTCCGTCCCGCCGGCGATCTGGCGACGGAGATCGAATGGGCGAAGAACCGGCGGCTCACGCCGAAGACGTATCTCGCGGGGCTCGACGGCCACGAGCCGCCGCTGCCGCCTGACCTCGCGCACCGCGTCTTCCGCGAGTACGAGCAGCGGAAGGCCGCGGAGGGAGCGCTCGATTTCGAGGATCTGCTGGAGCGCGCGATCCGTCTGCTCGAAGAGGACGACGACGTGCTCGCGATCGTCCGCGACAAGTGGCACGCGTTCACCGTCGACGAGTACCAGGATGTGAACCTGCTGCAGCAGACGCTGCTCGAGTTCTGGCTCGGGCCGCGCGACGACCTCTGCGTCGTCGGCGACGACTATCAGTCGATCTACGGCTTCACCGGCGCGAGCGCCGAATGGCTGCTCGGCGTTCCGTTGCGCTTCCCGCATGCGCGCGTCGTTCGGCTCGAGCAGAACTACCGCTCGACGCCGCAGGTGCTCGAGCTCGCGAACCGGCTTGTCCCGAGGCTCGGCGGCTCGGAGAAGACGCTGGAGGCGACGATCGCGGACGGGCCGGCGCCCGAGGCGCGCGCAGGCGTCGACGTCGCGGCGCGGATCGCGGAGCTCGCGCGCGCCGGCGTTCCGCTCGAGGAGCAGGCGGTGCTCGTGCGGACGAACGCGCGCACGACGGAGTTCGAAGAGGCGTTCCACGAAGCGGGGATTCCGTTCCAGGGCGCGTCGCTGCTCGACCGCGACGCCGCGCGCCAGCTGCTGAAGGTGCTGCGCGGCGAGACGCTCGCTCGACGTCGCGGCGCTGGTGCGCCGCACCGCGCTCGCGCAGGGTCTGCTCGACGATCCGCCGGAGAAGCTCGGCGACCGCGAGCAGACGCGGCAGGCGGATCTCGCACGACTGGTGCGCCTCGCGGAGCAGTTCGACGACGGCGAGCGAACGGTTGCGGAGTTCGCGGCGTCGCTCGCGGAGCGGTTCGGCGCGACGGCGGGCCGCGGCGTGCATTTGATGACGCTCCACCGCTCGAAGGGACTCGAGTTCGAAGCGGTGCATCTGCCGCGGCTCGAGGAGGGCGAGCTGCCGATCCGGCGCGCGAAGGGCGCGGAGATCGACGAGGAACGACGTCTGCTCTACGTCGGGCTGACGCGGGCGAAGCGCCACCTGACGCTGACGTGGTCGGGTCGGCCGAGCCGCTTCCTCGAGGAGCTCGGCGTGCGCGCGGCGTCGATCGGACTCCCGCCGGCGGCGAAGCCGAAGCTCGAAGCCACGCCGGCGGTGCAAGCGCTGAAGGACTGGCGGCTCGCGCGCGCCCGCGCCGAGGAAGTGCCGGCCTACGTCGTCTTCAACGACCGCACGCTGGCGGAGCTGCTGCGCCTTCAGCCGCGGACGATCTCCGAGCTCGCAGAGGTCCCCGGCATCGGCCCGGCCAAGCTCGAGCGCTACGGCTCGGAGCTGCTCGCCGCGCTGCGTGACGTCGCCTAGAACCGCGCGGACAGCAGCAAGTCGAGCATTAGATGCGGGTCGCGACGCACGCGCTCGCCCGCGGCGCCGCCGCGTTTGCGCAGGTCGAGCGCGCGCGGGTCGGTGAGCGGCTTCAGACGTCCGTCGCGGATCAGCTCCTCGTCGACGCCGCCGAGCCGGCCGCCGTACGTCGTGTACACCGGGACGCCGAGCGCCGCGGCTTCGCGGTTCATCGTCCCGCCGGCGGAGACGACGACGTCGGCGAGCGCGATCAGGCTCTGCGCGTCGACGGCGGTCTCCGGCAGGATCACCGACGGGAGCGCGAGCCCGCGTACGAACTCGCGCTGTTCCTCGGTGCGCGGCAGGACGAACGCGTGCACGTTCTCGAGCCGTCCCAGGTGGTCGAGCGTCATCGGGAAGAGCGGGTTCGCGTGCCGGTGGTAGAGCGACACGTCCGGCGGCGGCCGCAGCACGACGAGCACGCGCGCCGGGTCGACGGCGAACTCCTCGAGCAGCGCGCGGTCGGGCTCGAAGTCGGAGAGGTAGTACTCCTCCTTCAGCCCCGGGTACTGCAGCAGCTTCGGCGGAACGGCGCCGTACTTCTTCAGCCGCTCCGGCGGGATCGCGTCGGGCACGACGACCTTCGTCGCCGCACGGCAGCCGAGCTGATGCTGGATCGTCGCGTACTCGTAGTCGAACGTCGTCGACGACGGAATGCCGAGGCGCCGCGCCGTGATCGTCAGCTCGTGCGAGCCGTGTGCGAGCGCGACGTCGAAATCGCGGCCTTTCGCCCACTTGCGCAGCGCGCCGAGCCGGTGTGTCATCAGTCGCGCTTTTTGCACACGCGACCTGCCGCCGTGCTTTCCGATCACGGTGGCCTCGAGGCCGTGCAGCTCGAGCAGCTGCAGCGTCTGCGCGTAGTCGCGCGCCGTGATCTCCACCTCGTCGCCGCGCTCGCGCATGATCTCGATCAGCGGCCGGAAGACGAGCGGGTGCGCGCTCGCGGTCATGTCGATCCAGACCCTCATGCGACGCGCTCCACGAGGCGGAAGCGCACCGCGACGATCATCGTGTCCGGCTCGAGCGGCCGTTTGAAGAACGTCTCGTGCGCGACGCGCCAGTCCTCGACGGTCTCGAAGCCCTCGCCCTCGTCGCGGGCGAACTGCTCGTCGACCTCGGAAGCCGGGACGACGCGTGCCTCGGTCACCTCGACAACCGCGATCGGCTCGTTGTCGAAGCCTTCAAGCAGGAACCGGTCGCCGGCGGACGGCACCGCCTCACCCTCCTCCTCGTACTCTTCGAGGAGCCCGGCCGTCGCCGTCTTGGCGCCTGCGAGCACGGCGTCGACGAGCTGGCGCCGCAGCTCCGTGCGCGGATAGCCGAGCTCGAACGGCGGATACTCGTTCACGCGACGAGGCTATCCATGCGCGCCGAGTGCAGCTGCGGCGGATCGCTCTCGACATGGCGCTCGTACCAGAGCGTGAACGCCAGCAGCCCCCACAGCCGGCGGCTGCGGTCCTCGGCGCCGGCCACGTGCTCGTCGATCAGCCGCGAGACGGACTCCGGCCGGAAGAACCCCTGGCGCCGGAGCGTCTCCGCGGACAGCGTCTCGCGCGCGAACGGCGCGAGGTCGCCGCGCAGCCACGCCGCGGCGGGGATCGAGAAGCCGCGCTTGCGTCCGTGCACGACCTCGTGCGGCAGCAGCGGCGCGACGGCCTTCCGCAGCAGCACCTTCTTCGACAAGCCGCGCACCTTGTGCCGCGTCGGCAGCGCGAACGCGAGGTTCGTCACGGCTTCGTCGAGGAACGGCACGCGCGCCTCGAGCGAGTGCGCCATCGACGCGCGGTCGGTCTTCACGAGCAGATCGTCGACGAGGTAGACGCCGAAGTCGACGTCCTGCAGGCGCGCGAGCTCGTCGGCTCCTTCGGTCTCGCGGTAGCGCGCGCGGTACACGTCCACCGGGTCGAACGCGGCGCTGCGGCCCGGTGATCTCGGCGCGCGCGTCGGCGGAGAAGATCTCCTTCCAGCCGTGGTGGCGCTCGAGCGGCGGCAGGTGTGCGGCGCGCACGAAGCGCTTCGCCTTGTAGTCGAAGCTCGCCTTCGACGTCGACGTCGGCAGCCGCTCGACAGCGGGCCGCGCGAGCCGGGCGAGCGTTCCGAACCGCTCGGCGAGCAGATCGGCCGCGTAGGTGTAGTAGCCGCCGAACAGCTCGTCGCCGCCCTCGCCGGAGAGCGCGACCTTCACGTGCTCGCGGCGAGCTCGGAGACGAGGTACGTCGGCAGCGCGGACGAGTCGGCGAACGGCTCGTCGAACGCGTCGGCGAGCGCGGGAAGCAGCAGCGTCGGATCGGGGCGGACGAGCAGCTCGTGGTGGTCGGTGTCGTACCGCTCGGCGACGCGTCGCGCGTCGGCGCGCTCGTCGAAGCTGCGCTCCTCGAAGCCGATCGTGAATGTGTGCACGCGCTCGCCGCTCTCCTCCGCCGCGAGCGCCGCGAGCGCGGCCGAGTCGACGCCGCCGGAGAGCAGCACGCCGACCGGAACGTCGGCGAGCAGGTGCGCGCGGACCGAGTCGCGCAGTCGCGCGCGCAGCTCCTCGAGCAGCTCCGCCTCGTCGTCCTCGCGCACGTGCGCGCGCTGCTCCGGCGCGGGACGCGCGTAGCGGTCGACGTCGACGCTGCCGTCCTCGTGCCAGACGAGCAGGTGCCCGGCGGGCAGCTTGCGGATGTCGCGGAAGATCGAGTACGGCGCGGGGATCGAGTTGAACGCGAGGAACGCCTCGAGCGCGTCGAGGTCGATCTCGCCGCGCGGCAGCGCGCGCAGCTCCGACGCGAACGCGAGCTCGCCGCCGACGTGGCGGTAGTAGAGCGGCTTGATCCCGAAGCGGTCGCGCGCGAGCACGAGCCGGCGTTGTCGCGCGTCCCAGATCGCGATTGCGAACATGCCGCGCAGGCGGCGCGCGAAGTCGAGGCCGTGCTCCTCGTAGAGGTGGACGATCGCCTCGGTGTCGGAGCGCGTGCGGAACTCGTGGCCGGCGCGGTCGAGCTCGCGGCGCAGCTCCGGGAAGTTGTAGATCTCGCCGTTCTGGACGACGACGCACGTCCCGTCCTCGCTTGCGATCGGCTGGTCGCCGCCGGCAAGGTCGATGATCGAGAGCCGGCGGGCGGCGAGTGCGACCGGCCCGTCGAGGTGCTCGCCGGCGCTGTCGGGGCCGCGATGGACGAGCGCAGCGCTCATCGCCGCGAGCCGCTCCGGATCGGGCGATCCTGCCGGCGACGCGATTCCGCAGATCCCGCACATGCGCCCTACTCTACGGGCGGTCCGCGCAGTGGACGGCGCCGTGCGTCGCGGCGCGCGCCGCCGTGGCGAACGCGCCCGCCGCAGGCTTCGGCCGTGCGCCGCGCCACTCGAGCCCGGACTGCCAGCCCGCGAGGCGCGTCTCGTCGACGAGCTCGAAGTTGAAGAACGCGCGTACGCGCGGCTGGCATGCCGCCAGGAGGATCGCGGCGCGGATGCGCGCTGCCTGAAGTGCCGGCGTCGTTGTCGCGACGGTCTCCCGACCGTCGTACCGGCGCGCGAGTCGCCGCGGCACGGAGGTCTGGAAGCCGTCCTCGAGGTACCAGATGTCGAGCGACCGCTGCGGCGTTCCGGC
Source organism: uncultured Actinomycetes bacterium (assembly GCA_963718385.1). Taxonomy (GTDB): domain Bacteria; phylum Actinomycetota; class Thermoleophilia; order Gaiellales; family Gaiellaceae; genus Palsa-739. Next base: position 66,662 of record CAVQZE010000002.1, on the reverse strand, counting down.
GAACGCAGCCGTCAGCGTCGCCGTCGAGCCGCGGGTAGTCGCCCTCGCCGAGGAAGTCGCCGCCGTGCCGCGCGGCCGCCGGCTCGAGCGAGCTCGCCGGATACGGGTTGTGACCGAAGGCGTCGACGAGCGGACGCGTTCTGCCGCTCGTGCGGTACGCGGCTCCGAGCGCGCCGAGGAACGCGACGGGATCGTGCGCCGACGCGGTCGAGTCGAGGACGACGACGTGCGTGCGGATGCGGTGCAGGACGTCGTAGCAACGGGCGAGCAGCGTTTCGTACGCGCCGGCGGTGCCGCGCCAGTACGTCTGCGAGTTCGCCTCGTTCCAGACGACGACGGCGCGCGCGTCCGGCACTCGCGTGAGTGCGTCGCCGGCGTACGCGCAGAAGCGGCGCTGCGCGGCGGGCGTGAGCGGCGTCGCGTCGGCGAATCCGAACACCGCAAGCACGACGCTGGTGTGCGTCGCCGCCTGCTCTGCGCGTGCGAGCTCGTCCAACCGCGTTCGGTCAGGCTGGAATTCGCCGTGCCACGGGACCCAGACGCGAACGGCGTCAGCGCCGAGGCGCTGTTGCGCAGCGACGACGGCGAGCGGCTTCGTCGTCCACTTGAGCGTGTCGTCGTCGACGCCGACGAGCAGCCGCGGCGGCGCGGGCGCGTGCGGCGCGAAGGCCAGCCACGCGCCGACGCCGATCAGGACGAGCGCGGCCGCGGTGAGCCCGAGTCTCAGCCGTCGGGTCGTACGAGACCTCGCGCCGACTGCTTGATCACGCGCCACCCGGTCGCGGCGACGGTGCGGAGGTAGAGGCCGACCGAGCGGTCGGCGATCCATTCGAGGTCGTGCGCGAGCTTTTCCGCCATCGACGTCTCGTACCCGCGCCGGACCTGCGCGAGACCGGTGAGGCCGGGCCGCACAACGAGCCGCTGCCAGTACGCGGGCAGCTCGACCGCGAGCTCTTCGAAGAAGCGCGGCCGAATCGGCCGCGGGCCGACGAGGCTCATGTCGCCGCGCAGAACGTTTGCGAACTGCGGAATCTCGTCGAGCTGCGTCGCCTTCAGCCAGCGGCCGACCGGCGTGAACTCCGCCTTGGTGCGAAGGACGAGCTCCTCGCCGAGGTACGGGCCGAGCCGCGTTTCGGCGTCGGCGTTCAGCGTGCGGAACTTCAGCATCGTGAACACGCGGCCGCCGCGGCCGACCCGCTCGCCGCGGTAGAGCACCGGGCGCCCGCTCGAGACGAGGATCACCAGCGCGATGATCAGTCCCACCGGCAACGCGACGACGAGAAACAGCGCGGTGAGTACGACGTCGAGCAGGCGAAGAACCGCATCGCGCGGACGGGCAGGCGTCTCGAGCGCCAGCTGTCGGTAGCCACGGACGAGCGTGTCCTCGATCCGCGTCGTCTCGGGCACCCGAATGATGCTAATCACTCTCGCGGCGCGGGTCCGTTGGCATAATCATTGCTTATGGATACGCGGCAGCTAGCGGCATTCTGTGCGGTCGTCGAGCGGCGCAGCTTCTCGCAGGCGGCGGAGCAGCTCGGGGTGACGCAGCCGGCGGTCAGCCTGCAGATCCGCTCGCTCGAGAAGCGGGTGGGCGTGCAGTTGCTCGACCGCTCCGGGCGTCGTGTCGAGCCGACGGAGGCGGGGCACCGGCTGTATCGCAGCGCGCAGCGGCTGCTCGCGCTCGAGGAGCAGATGCTGCAGGAGCTCGGCGACGAGGCCGAGGGCGATCTCAGCGGCCGGCTCGAGATCGGCGCGTCCACCGGGCCGGGGGGCACGGTGCTTCCCGTCTTGCTCGGTCAGTTTCAGCAGCGCCACCCGTCGGTGCACGTCGCGCTCTCGGTCTCGGACACGCAGCGTGTCGTCGAGCAGGTCGCGCGTCGCGAGCTCGAGCTCGGCGTCGTCGGCGCGGTGCGTCGCCACCGCGGCGTCGTCTTCGAGCCGTTCTTCCGAGACGAGGTCGTTCTCGCGTGTCCGCCCGGCCATCCGTTCGCCAATCGCACCGTGTCGCTCGACGAGTTGAAGGCGGAACCGCTCGTGCTGATGCAGGAGGGTGCGGGCGTGCGCCAGGTGATCGACGACGAGCTGCGCGCTGCCGGTGTGCGGTTGCGCGACCTGGACGTGCGACTCGAGCTCGGGCTCCAGGAGTCGGCGCGGAGTGCGGTGACGGCCGGGCTCGGTGTCACGTTCATCTCGCGCTCGGCGATCGAGGCCGACCTTGCTGCGGGCACGCTCGCCACGGCGCGGGTCGAAGGGCTCGAGCCGGCCCGCGAGATCGCGCTCGTCCGTTCGAGCGGCCGCGCCGAGACGCGCGTCGCACAGGCGTTCGTCGAGTTCGCGCGCGCCCGGCTCGCATGATCGTCCGCTGGGGACTCGACGCGCTGCCCGGCGTCTGCGCGGAAGCGGGCGTCGGCTCGCCGCTGCTGGTCGCGAGCCCGCGCTGGGACGCGTTCGAGCTGCCGGTCGAGTCCGCCGGCCGCTGGAACGAGGTGCCGTCGGACCGGATCGACGAGGCAGTCGCGGAGGCGCGCGACGCCGACGGCATCGTCGCGCTCGGCGGCGGCAGCGCGATCGATCTCGGCAAGGCGCTGTCGGCGGCGACAGAGCTGCCGCTCGTGTCCATCCCGACGACGTACTCCGGCGCGGAGTGGACGACGTACTACGGCATTCGCAGTCCGGAACGGCGCATGCGCGGCGGCGGTGCGGGCGCGCGGCCGACCGGGATCGTCTACGACCCTGCGCTGACGCTCGATCTGCCGCGCGAGACGACGGTCGGCACGGCGCTGAACGCACTCGCGCACTGCGCGGAGGCGCTCTACGTGCAGGGACACAACCCGGCCGCCGACGAGCACGCGATCGCCGGCGCGCAGCTGATCGCGGAGTGGCTGCCGCGGGTCGTCGAGACGCCGCACGACCTGGAGGCGCGAACAGAGCTGCTCCGCGGCGCGTCCCACGGCGGCGCCGCGCTGGCCGGCTCGATGCTCGCGCTCGCGCATGCGATGGCGCAGGCCGTCGGCGGACGCTACGGGCTCCCGCACGGAACGCTGAACGGGATCTGCCTGCCGCCGGCGCTTCGTTACAACACGCAGTACGCACCGGACGCGGTGCGGCGCTTCGGCGAGGCGATCGGCGCCGACCCGGTCGCCGGCGTCGAGCAGCTCGCCGCCCTCGGCGCGGCGACCCGCCTCCGCGAGCTCGACGTCCCGGAAGCAGATCTCCCGGAGCTCGCCGAGCTCGCAGCTGCTCGCGCCGGCAACCAGGCGAACCCGCACCCGGCGACGCCGGGGGAGATCGAAGGGTTGCTGCGCTCGGTCTGGTAGCCCTACGGGATTGGCGAGATGCCGTTGCTTCCGCCACCGATGTACGGCAGTACGAACGACAGGATCGCGATCACGAGGACGGCAAGGCCGAGTGCGAACACGAGCCTCCTTCTCGTGATCATCGCGCGTCGCTTCGGGTTGCTGCTCTGCCATCTAGTCGTGTCCGACCTGTTCACTGTTCCCCCATGCGTTGTGCGCCGTGTCGAGGTAGTGGCTCGGATGGAGGACAACCCACGGGATCACCGTCGGGCAATTCCAACCTGCGCTGGCTCTCATCGTGAACCACGTGTAGCCGATCCCGCCACTGATCAGCTGGCCGGCCGTCCAGCCGGTGCCGCAGAAAGTCCCCGTAGCGGTAACCGTGGTCGACCTGCTGGTGATCACCACGCCGGTGATCGCGCACCAGTACGTGATGTCGGTGATCGTTTGCTCGTACGGCCACGTCCCCCACGTCCATCCCGACTGAGTTGCGGCGCAGCCGGTCGAAGCGGCCTGTGCTGCGAGAGCGGGCTTCGTTAGCGCTGATGTCGGCGTGGCGACGGCAACCGTCGGGGCGAGGCCTACAGCTTGTGCCAGCGTCATCCCGGGGGCGACGTACACGCTCGCTCCGGGGGCGGTCGCCGCTGCATACGCCTCCTGCGGACTGACCCTTCGGGTGACGGAACTGCTCGCGACAGGCGGCGAAGCGGAGATCAGCGCCTGCGCCTGATCCTGCGGGAGTGGCTGTGGGGTGCCCGCTGACGCCACCGGTACCAGCGCGACCAGAACTGTGATCGCCGCAATCCCAAGCCCAGTCGTAAACACTCGCATCTTCATTGGACTCCTTCCGTTCGGTCACTGGACGATCACACCACGGTAGTGTTGCCAGAACTGACAATCAAGATGTCAAATTCGGACATGTACCCCCGAGACGCGATACGTTCCGGCGCATGGATGGAGGGCCGTACGTCGAGCTGAGCGGCGGAGCGCGGATGCCGGTGCTCGGGCTCGGGGTCTGGCAGATGGAGGCCGGGCATCAGACCGAGCAGGCGGTCGAGTGGGCGCTCGAGGCCGGGTACCGGCACATCGACACGGCCGCGCTCTACAAGAACGAGCAGAGCGTCGGCGTCGCGATCAAGCGGAGCGGACTGCCTCGCGACGAGATCTTCGTGACGACGAAGCTGATGCCGTTTCGGTTGAACACCGCGCATGAGCTCGAGGAGAGCCTCGAAAAGCTGCAGCTCGCGTACGTCGACCTCTACCTGATCCACTGGCCGGTGCCGACGCGGAGTGCGGCGCAATGGCGCGAGCTCGAGTCGCTCCGCGAGCGCGGGCTCGCGCGTGAGATCGGCGTCAGCAACTTCGGGGCGAAACGGCTCGCGAAGCTGATCGCCGGCGCGTCGCGGCCGCCCGCCGTCGACCAGGTGCAGTTCAGTCCGTTCCAGTACCGGCGCCGGGTGCTCGAGTTCTGCCGCGAGAACGGTGTCGCCTTCGAGGCGTACAGCCCGCTCGCGCGCGGGGCCGGCCTCGAGGATCCGGTGATCCGCGGCGTCGCCGACCGCGTCGCGCGGACTCCGGCACAGGTGATGCTGCGCTGGGCGATCCAGCACGGCGCGGTCGTGATCCCGAAATCGACCGACCGCGACCGCATCCGCTCGAACGCCCAGGTCTTCGACTTCGAGCTCGGCGACGCCGACATGCAGGAGCTCGACGCGCTCGACCGCACGAACGGCACGGCCCGCGCCCGCGGCTAGGCTGATAACCACCTGAAATGCTAGGAATTAGCCGGTGGTACGATTGCGGCCATGGCGGAGGCGCTCTCGTTTGATGTGCTCGTGATCGGCAGCGGGGCCTCCGGCCTCGCCGCCGCCGTTTCCGCCGAGAAGGCCGGGGCGCGCGTCGCTCTCGCCACGAAGGGGTCGATCCAGTCCTGCAACTCCGCGAAGGCGCAGGGCGGGATCCAGGCAGCGTTCGGCGAGGACGACTCGCCCGAGCAGCACGCCGAGGACGTCTGGAACAGCTCGCACGAGACCGCCGACCGGCGCCTCGTCGAGGTGCTGACCTCCGAGGCGCCGTCAGCGATCCACTGGCTCGAGGAGCTCGGCGTCGAGTTCACGCGGGAAAACGGCGGCTACCGCCTGGCGCGCTGCGGCGGCGCGACGCAGAAGCGGCTGCTCCAGGTCGGCGACCGCACCGGCCACGCGATCACGGCCGCGCTGCGCGACGCGACGGAGGGGAGCAACGTCACGGTGCTCGCGAAGTCCCCGCTTCACGATCTCGACCGCAACGAGAACGGCTGGCACACACACTGTGGCGATCACGCCGTCGACGCGACGACGGTGATCCTCGCCGCCGGCGGCCGCTGCTTCGCGGAGGCCGAGCAGCGCGGCGAGCTCTCGACGAATCATCCCAACGCGACCGGCGAGGTGACGCGCATCGCGCTCGACGCGGGCGCGGAGGCGCGCGACCTCGATGCACTTCAGTACCACCCGAACGGCGGTGCCTGGCCGGAGACGATGGCGGGCTACTCGATCCCGGAGACGACGCGCGCGTACGGCGCGGTGCTCTTGAACGCGGACGGCGAGGAGTTCACCGACTCGCTCGGCCCGCGCGACGTCGTCAGCCAGGCGATCTTCGACGAGGTCGCGAAGGGCAAGGGCGTCGAGACTCCCGAAGGCCGTCCCGCCGTCTACCTCGACACGACGCGCATCGACGCGCACGACGCCGAGCTGTCGCTCCCGTACATGCTGCGCCGCTACCGCGCCGGGGGAATCGACCCGCTCGCCGAGAAGATCTTCACCTACCCCGTCCTCCACTACCAGAACGGCGGGCTCGTGATCGACACCGACGCCGAGACGACGCTCGAGGGCCTCTACGCCTGCGGCGAGATCGCGGGCGGGACGCACGGACGGAATCGGATGATGGGCAACTCGCTGCTCGAGTGCGTGGTGTTCGGACGCCGCGCCGGGAAGGCAGCCGCGGAGAAAGCGAGAGCATGAGCGTTGTAGCCACTGACTTGCAGCACGCCGTCGAGGACGCCGCGGCGCATCTCTACGTCTGGTCGCTGAAGGACATTCCGCAGGACCTCCGCGACGCGCTGAAGGCCGCCGCGGCGCGCGAGACCTCGGTGCCGGGGCAGCGCGTCCTCAACACGATCCTCCGCAACGTCGAGGTCGCCGACGGCGAGAACAACCTCGTCTGCCAGGACACCGGCATCGCGGTCTACACATGCCGCGTCGGCGAGCACTTCCCGCTGCACCCGACGCGGATCTACGAGGCGCTGCGCGACGGCACCGCGCGCGCGACGCTCGAGCATCCGCTGCGCTCGAACGCGGTGCACACGATCACGCGCGAGAACACCGGCCCGAACATCGGCTACCGGCTTCCGATCGTGCACTGGGAGTTCATCGCCGACTGGGACGGGCTCGACGTGAAGTGCGTGCCGAAGGGCTCCGGCTCGGAGAACATGAGCTTCCTCAAGATGTGCGTCCCCGCCGACGGCGTGAAGGGGATCAAGCAGTTCGTGCTCGAGTCGATCGTCGGCGCCGGCGGCAAGCCGTGCCCGCCCGGAATCGTCGGCGTCGGCATCGGCGGCAGCGCCGACTACGCGATGTACCTCGCGAAGGAGGCGATCGCGCGTCCGATCGGCACGCGCAACTCCGATCCGATCGTCGCGCAGCTCGAGGACGAGCTCTTCGGCCTGCTGAACGAGACCGGCATCGGCCCGATGGGGCTCGGCGGCGACGTCACGGTGCTCAACTGCCACATCGAGCACGCGGACACGCACATGACGCTGAACCCGGTCGCGGTGAACTACCAGTGCTGGGCCGCGCGCCGCGCGAGCGCGCACATCGCCGCCGACGGCACCGACCGACTTCGACCGGGAGGCGTAGACGATGGCGAACCACGAAGTCACGTTCCCGATCACCGATCCGCAGGAGATCCTCAAGCTCCGCGCCGGCGACGAGGTCACCGTCCAGGGCCACATCATCGGCATCCGCGACCGCACGCAGATCCGGATCTTCGACCAGGGCGTCGAGCCGCCGATGGATCTCAGCGGCGCGTTTCTCCTGCATACGGCGCCCGGCGTGCGCAAGCTCGGAGAGCGGCAAGTACGAGAAGGTCTGCATCGGGACGACGACGTCGGCGCGCATGGTGCGCTTCACCGAGCCGCTCGGCGCGCAGTACGGCGTGCGCGCGATCTGCGGCAAGGGCGGCTTCCCCGACGACGCGATCGAGCCGATGCAGCGGCTCGGGATGGTCTATTTCGCGATCGTCGGCGGCGCCGCGGCGCTCGAGACGACGCAGATCGAGGAGATCGAAGAGGTGATGTGGGAAGAGCTGATGCCCGAGTGCCTCTGGAAGTTCCGCGTCAAGGATTTCGGCCCGCTCACCGTCGGCATCGACGCGCACGGCAACTCGCTCTACCACGACGTGCAGACCGCTGCGACGGAAAAGCTGAAGGAGCTCTTTGCTCGACTTTGACGCCACATCACGGCCTGACGCACGTCCTCGACAAGGGACTCGGCCCCCGCGGCTGGCAAGACGTCCTCGAGATGGCGGGCGACCACATCTCGATCGTCAAGCTCGGCTGGGGCACGGCCTTCGTGACCCAGAACCTCGAGCGCAAACTCGAGGTTCTGCGCGAGAAGCCCGTCGTGATCGGCGGCACGTTCTTCGAGGTCGTCTACGTGAAGGACAAGCTCGACGAGTACAAGCGGTGGCTCAACGGTCTCGGCATCACGCACGTCGAGATCTCCGACGGCACGGTCGACATCCCGCGCGAGCGCAAGCTCGAGCTGATCGCCGACTTCGCGCGCGACTTCACCGTTCTCTCCGAGGTCGGCTCGAAGGACTCCTCCGTCGAGTACACCGCGGCCGAGTGGACGCAGTGGCTCCGCGAGGAGCTCGCCGCCGGCGCGTGGAAGGTGATCACCGAGGCGCGCGAGGGCGGCACCGCCGGCATCTTCGACTCGTCCGGCGGAATGCGCACCGAGCTGATCGGCGAGATCGCGCTCGAGGTCGGGCCGATGAACGTCATCTTCGAGGCGCCGTCGAAGGCTGCCCAGGCGTGGTTCATCAAGCAGTTCGGCCCGTCGGTCAACCTCGGGAACATCCCACCCGACGAAGTGATCCCGCTCGCAGACGCTCCGTCTCGGGCTGCGCGGCGACACGTTGAAGGAGGTGCTCCTTGGCGGCGAGCCTGCACCTGCCGGCTGACGTCGAGAGCATGACCGCGGAGCAGGTCCTCGGGTTCGTGCTCGAGGAGCTGCCCGGCCGCGTCGCGCTCGCGTGCTCCTTCCAGAAGGAGGAGACCGTGCTGCTCGACATGCTCTTCGCGCTCGAGCCGAAGGCGCGCGTCTTCGCGATCGACACGCACCATCTCTTCCCCGAGACGTACGCGTACTGGCGCGAGGTCGAGGCAGCGGTACGGGACGACGATCGAGGTCTTCGAGGGACCGCCGGTCGGAGGACGGGACTGTGGGAGACGAAGCCCGACCTGTACCTCTCGATCGCGAAGGTCGCGCCGCTCGTGACCGCGCTCGGCGAGCTCGACGCGTGGGTGACCGGCGTTCGCCGCGACCAGTCGCCGACGCGCGCCGACGCCCCGAAGCTCGGCTGGGACGAGCAGCACGAGCTCTGGAAGGCGAGCCCGCTCGCCGATTGGACGGACGAGCGCTGCTGGGCGTACATCCGCGAGCGCGGCCTGCCCTACAACCCGCTGCACGACCAGGGCTACGAGTCGATCGGCGACGTCCACTCGACGCAGCCCGGCAAGGGACGCGAGGGCCGCTGGGCCGGCACCGGCCGGGTCGAGTGCGGCATCCACACCGTTCCGTCGGCCGCGATTTCGAAGGGACACGTCGCGAAGTGACCGGCTGCGTGATCTGGTTCACCGGGCTGTCGGCGGCGGGGAAGACGACGATCGCGAACATGGTCGCGCCGGAGCTCGAGCAGCGCGGCCATCTCGTCGACGTGCTCGACGGCGACGTCGTGCGCACGCATCTCTCGAAGGGGCTCGGCTACTCGAAGGACGACCGCGACATCAACATCGCGCGCATCGCGCTGGGTCGCGTCGCGGCTCGCGCGCGCCGGCGCGACGGTCGTCGTCTCGGCGATCTCGCCGTACGAGGAGCTGCGCCGCCACGCTCGCTCGCTCGTCGAGCCGCACGCGCCGTTCGTCGAGGTGTACGTCGCGACGCCGCTCGAGGAGTGCGCGCGCCGCGATCCGAAAGGTCTCTACGCGCAGGCGTTCGCCGGCGAGCTCGACGACTTCACCGGCGTCTCCGCGCCGTACGAGGAGCCGAGTGATCCGGAGCTGCGGCTCGACACGACGGGACGCACGCCCGCGGAGTCGGCGGAGGTCGTGCTCGCGCGCCTCGCCGAGCTGAACGTTCTCGATCCGGAGACGGCGCGATGAGCGCCGCGGCGGGCACGTTCACGCACCTCGACGAGCTCGAGGCCGAGGCGGTCCACATCTTCCGCGAGGTCGCGGCGGAGCTCGAGCGGCCGGTGCTGCTCTTCTCCGGCGGCAAGGACTCGATCGTGCTGCTGCGGCTCGCCGAGAAGGCGTTCCGCCCGGGCCGGTTCCCGTTCCCGGTGATGCACATCGACACGGGCCACAACTTCCCCGAGGTGATCGAGTACCGCGACCGTCGCGTCGCCGAGCTCGGCGAGCGCCTCGTCGTCGCGTCGGTGCAGGAGTCGATCGACAAGGGACGCGCGGTCGAGGAGACCGGCCCGCGTGCGTCGCGCAACCGGCTGCAGACGACGACGCTGCTCGACGCGATCGAGGAGCACCAGTTCGACGCGGCGATCGGCGGCGCGCGCCGCGACGAGGAGCGCAGCCGCGCGAAGGAGCGGATCTTCTCGTTCCGCGACGACTTCGGCCAGTGGAACCCGCGCGCGCAGCGGCCCGAGCTCTGGAACCTCTACAACGCGCGCGTTCGCAAGGGCGAGCACGTTCGCGTGTTCCCGATCTCGAACTGGACGGAGCTCGACGTGTGGCAGTACGTCGCGCGCGAGAAGCTCGAGCTGCCGTCGATCTACTTCGCGCACGAGCGCGAGGTCTTCCGCCGCGACGGGATGCTCTACGCGGTGTCGCCGTATCTCGAGCAGATGGACGGCGAGGACGCCTTCTCCGCGTCGGTGCGTTTCCGCACCGTCGGCGACATGTCGTGCACCGGCGGCGTGATGTCCGAGGCGCGGACGATCCCGGAGGTCGTGACGGAGATCGCCGCGACGAACATCACCGAGCGCGGCGAGACGCGCGCCGACGACCGCTTCAGCGAGGCCGCGATGGAAGACCGGAAGCGCGTTGGTTACTTCTGAGTTCCAGCAGGCGGAGCTGCTCCGCATCGTCACGTGCGGCTCCGTCGACGACGGCAAGTCGACGCTGATCGGCCGGCTGCTCTACGACACGAAGCAGATCTTCGTCGACCAGCTCGAGCACATCGAGGAGACGTCGCGCCGCCGCGGCGACGCGTACGTCAACCTCGCGCTGCTCACGGACGGGCTGCGCGCCGAGCGCGAGCAGGGAATCACGATCGACGTCGCGTACCGCTCGTTCGTCACGCTGCGGCGCCGTTTCCAGCTCGCCGACGCACCGGGCCACGTCCAGTACACGCGCAACATGGTCACCGGCGCCTCGACCGCGGACCTCGCCGTGATCCTCGTCGACGCGCGGCTCGGCGTGATCGAGCAGACGCAGCGGCACGCGTACATCGTCAGCATGCTCCGCGTTCCCCACGTCGACCGTCGCGATCAACAAGATGGATCTCGTCGACTGGTCGCAGGAGCGCTACGAGGAGATCGTCGCGCGACCTCGACGCGCTCGGCGCTGCCGGACCTCGACCGTGATTCCCGTGTCGGCGCTGCGCGGCGACAACGTCGTCGACGCGTCGGAGGAGATGCCGTGGTACGACGGGCCGACGCTGCTCGAGCATCTCGAGACGGTGGAGATCGCGCCCGACCGCGACGTCGACCTGCGGCGCTTTCCCGTGCAGTGGGTGATCCGGCCGATGTCGGACGAGCACCACGACTTCCGCGGCTACGCGGGCCAGGTCGCCGGCGGCGTCTGGCGCGCGGGCGACGAGGTCGTCGTCGCTGCCGTCGGGGCTGCGGACGCGCGTCGAGTCGGTCGAGATCGTCGGACGGCCCGCTCGATTCCGCCGGTGCCGCTCGAGTCCGTCACGATCCGGCTCGCCGACGACGTCGACGTCTCGCGCGGCGACATGCTCGCGGATCCCGCGTCGCCGCCGGTCGTCGCGCGCGAGCTCGAGGCGCGCGTCTGCTGGATGAGCGAGCGGCCGCTCGAGCCGCGCATGAAGCTCGCGGTGAAGCAGACGACGCGCTCCGTGCGCGCCGTCGTCGAGGAGCTCGTCTCCGTCGTCGACATCGACGCGCTCGAGGACGGTCCCGCGCCGGAGAAGCTCGCGCTGAACGACATCGGCGTCGTCCGGCTGCGGCTCGCCGAGCCGCTCTGCGTCGATCCGTACGCGCGCGAACCGCGCGACCGGCGCGTTCATCTTGCTCGACGAGGCGACGAACGAGACCGTCGGCGCCGGCATGGTTCTCTCCGCGACTGCGTCAGATGACCTGGCAGTTCACGCTCACGGGGCTGCTGCTCGGCAGCCGTCGTCGGGCTTACCGGGATGGGCGGCGGCTCGCTGATGACGCCGATCCTCGTGATCGTCTTCGGCTTCAAGCCGACGTACGCCGTCGGCACCGACATCTTCCACGGCGCGATCTTCAAGTCGTTCGGCGCAGTCCGGCACCGCCAGCTCGGCACGGTGCACATGCGGCTGGCGCTCTGGATGTTCATCGGCTCCGGGCCGATGTCGCTGCTCGGCGTCGCCGCGTCCAACTGGATCACGCACACGTACGCGACGCGCAGAACGTCGAGAGCTACGCTCATCGGCGGCGCGCTCGTCGCCGGCGGGCTCGGCTTCCTCGTCGAAGTCGTTCATCAAGCGCGGGATCCAGCCGAGCAACTCGCCGTTCCTGCTCGAGAACCGCGACAAGCTGATCGCGCTCGGCATGGGCGCCGTCTTCGGCTTCGTCGTCGGCCTCACGTCGGTCGGCAGCGGCACGTTCTTCGGGCTCGTGATGGTGCTCGTCTATCCGCTGACGATGGCGAAGATCGTCGGGACGGACATCTTCCACGCCGCCGCGCTGCTCTGGGTCGCCGGCATCGGCCATCTCGTCAGCGGCAACGTCGACCTGCACGCGACCGCGTGGCTGCTGCTCGGCTCGATCCCGGGGATCCTGATCTCCAGCCGCTTCACGCCGCGCCTGCCCGACGTCGCCCTCCGCGTCGGCCTCGGCACGATCCTGATGCTGAGCGGGCTGAAGCTCCTGAACGTTCCGAAGTCGAGCTGGATTCTCGTCGCCGGCCTCTCGGCGCTCGCGTTCGGCCTCGCGGTGATCGGCCTCCGCGCGTGGCTCGCGCCGCCCCCGCGCGCAGGCTGAGCCGAAGTCGGTGTAACGCACCCGCGTACAATCGCCGGGCTTTGCAGCGGATTCTCTCGACGGCGGTTCTCCTCGGCCTGCTCATCGCCACGGCCGCGGCATTCGCCGTCACCGAGAAGCTGAAGCTCGAGAAGAGCCCGGTCTACGGAACGATCGTCACCCAGCGCTTCGGGCCGACCTGCAGCTGCGCCACGCAACCAGGCGCTGATCAGCGTCAAGCTCCGGCACCCGGACACCGTGACGGTGACGATCCTGACCAACGGTCACCGTGAGGTGCGGACGCTCGTCTCGGAGCTTCCCGTCCCGCGCGGGCGGACGGTCTTCCACTGGGACGGGCGCACCGACACCGGCGAGCTCGCGCCTGACGGGACGTACGTCGCGCAGATCCACCTCGCCAAGCGCCACACGACGATCGTCCTCCCGAACAAGATCGCTCTGGACACGGTGCCGCCGGAGGTCGTCGCGACTCCGAATCGGCCTGCGTTCTCGCCCGACGGCGACCACCAGGCCGACTCCGTCGTGATCCGCTACACGCTGACCGAGGACGGCCACGTCAACGTCTACCTGCGCGGCCGACTGCTCATCCGCGGCCGGAATCAGGGGAAGACCGGCACGGTCACGTGGTCGGGCCACGTCGACGGGCACCTCCACCGGCCCGGACCCGTGGTGCTCACCGTCGCCGGCGTCGACCTCGCCGGGAACCGGACTCCCGTCGCGCGGCGCTCCGAGGTTCGCGTCACGATTCGCTACATCACCCTCGCAAGCCGCGTGATCGCGGCGCATGCGGGCCGGCGGTTCGACATCGGCGTCTCGACGGACGCGCGGCGCTACCGCTGGCAGCTCGGCTCGCGGCACGGCGTCGCGCGCGGGCCGGTGCTCCGCCTCCGCGCGCCCACGCAGGCGGGCCGTGTCGCGCTCTTCGTCACCGCGCACGGGCATGCCGACCGGGCCGTTGTGGTCGTCCGATGATGGATCTCGCCCGGATCGGCGGTCCGGTGGCGTGCATCGGCCTCGCCGTGCTCGTGGCGGCGCCGCGGCGGCGCGACCGGATCGCGGGCTTCGCGTTCGGCATCGTCGGCGCGTGCCTGCTCGGCGCCGCGTTCGCGCCGGACCGGCCGGCGAAGGTCGTCGTCGAGATCGCGGTCGCCGTGGCCGCCGGCGCGCTGCTCGCGTTCGCGTTCCGGCGCGTGCCGTGGCTCCTGCCGCTCGGTGCGCTCGCGACGGTTGCGATCCGCGTCGGCGCGCTCGGACATCAGCTGCTCGTGCCGCTGTATCTCGTGATCCTCGGCGGCGCGGTTCTGCTCGCGTGGGATCTCCTGCGCGGCGACGAGCGGAGTCGCGAGCTCGGCGTCCTCTCGCTGCCGCTTGCCCTGTACGTCGGCTGGACGGGGCTGTCGCTCGCATGGAGCGGCGACGTCCACGAAGGCACGATCGAGATCCTCGCGTTCTACGTCCCGTTCACGGTGCTCGCCGTCGCGGTCGCGCGGCTGCCGTGGAGCAGGCTCGGCCTCCGCGCGCTGTACGGCGAGGTCGGCGTGATGGCGCTGATCTTCGCGGCCGTCGGCTTCTACCAGTACCAGACGCGCAACCTCTTCGAGAACCCGAAGGTGATCACGGCGAACGCGTACACGCCGTTCTTCCGCGTCAACTCCGTGTTCTGGGATCCGTCGGTGTACGGGCGGTTCCTCGTCGTCGCGATCATCCCGAGCGCGGTGCTGATCGTCCGAGGACGGTCGCTCAAGCTCGCGTGGATCGCCGCCGCGGCGATCGCCGTCACCTGGACGGGGCTGCTGATGTCGTACTCGCAGTCGAGCTACGCGGCGCTGATCGTCGCGGTGATCGGCCTCGCGATCGTCGCGTGGCGCTGGTGGTCGCTCGCCGCGGTCGCGTTGGTGGCGGTGATGATCGCCGGGCTCGCGGTCGCGCAGCCGCAGGTGCGGCGGTCGATCGTCCACCACACCCACAGCGGCTTGAACGCCGCGACGAGCGGCCGCGCGAGCCTCGTCTCGAACGGGATCCACATCGCCGTCGCGCATCCGCTGCTCGGCGTCGGCGTCGGCGGGTTCAAGCACGCGTACGCGGAGCGCCGCCACCTGCGCGGGAAGGCGCCGAAGATCGCGGCGTCGCACGACGCGCCCGTGACCGTCGCAGCCGAGACGGGCTTCGTCGGGCTCGCGTTCGCCGCCTGGCTGGCGCTCGCGGCGCTCTTCGGCGCGTTCCGCCGGGTCGACCGGAGCTTCCGCGGGTGCGCCTCGCTCGCGTTCGGGCTCGCGTTAGCTGCGATCCTGTGCCATTCGCTCTTCTACAACGACTTCTTCGAGGATCCGATGACCTGGATGCTGTTCGGCCTCGTCGCGCTTGCAGGGTCGGCGCCCGAGGAAGAGAAGGTGGCCGCGTGATCGAGCAGTGGAAGCGGGCGGTCGTGCTCGCGCCGCACACCGACGACGGCGAGTTCGGCTGCGGCGGCACGATGGCGCGGCTCGTCGAGGCCGGCTGCGACGTGCGCTACGTCGCGTTCTCGATCGCGACGCGCTCGCTCCCGGAAGGGTTCCCGCCGGACACGCTGGCGCGCGAGGTGCGCGAGGCGACGACGGAGCTCGGCATTCCGCCGGAGTCGCTGTCCGTCCACGACTTCGACGTCCGCACGTTCCCCGAGCACCGGCAGGACATCCTCGAGCTGCTGGTCGGGCTCTGGGAGGAGCTGCAGCCCGACGTCGTCTTCCAGCCGAGCCTGCACGACATCCACCAGGATCACCGGACGATCGCGGAGGAAGGGCTGCGCGCGTTCAAGCGCACGACGATCCTCGGCTACGAGATCCCGTGGAACAACTTCGAGTTCGCGTACCAGTGGTACGTCGCGCTGGAGGAGCGCCACATCGACCGGAAGGTCGCCGCGCTCGAGCGCTACGCGTCGCAGCAGCACCGCCGGTACGCGGACCCGGAGTACGTCCGCAACCTCGCGCGGACGCACGGCATCAACGTGAACCGCGAGTACGCCGAGGTCTTCCAGGTGTACCGCGTGATCGCCTAGACTCCGCGGCAGGTTACGGGGGCGCGTCGTCACTCAGGCGGGCTGAAAGTGGGTGTAGCGATGAAGGCATCCGTTCGGGCACGGTTCTGGCTCGAAGCGGGACTCGCTTCGCTCTGCGGCGTTCTCGGTGTTCTCACGTTGTTCTGGCGGGACTGGATCGAGGCTCTCACGGGCTTCGACCCCGACCACCACAACGGGTCGTTCGAGTGGTTGATCGTTCTTGGGCTCCTCCTGGTCTGCGTGCTCGTCGCCGGTGCCGCGCGTACGGAATGGCGTCGACCCAGACCCGCGACCGGAAGCTGAGGGGGCTGCCATGCCGTCGAAGAAACCTGCCGCCAAGACGTCGGCCGCGAAGCCGACCCCGAAGAAAATCCCGCCGAAGAAGGCGCCGCCGAAGAAGGCGCCCGTCGCGGGGCCGTTCGGAAAGGCCTACCTCCAGAACCTGAAGAAGGCGACACCGGGCACGCCGGCCGGCTCCGCGGTGATGGAGACGCTCCGCGGCGTTCCCGCGGCACAGCTGAACGCCGCACTCGCGAAAGGCACGCCGAAGGAGCGGAGCCTCCTCTTCAACGCGATCCCGGCCGACCAGATCACATCGGTTCTCGGTTCGCTTCCTTCGAGCGTTCTCGCACCGTCGAAGCCGCTCGCACCTGCTCCTCCGCCGGCTCCGACCGGCGGGCCGCCCGCGTCGATCCTCATGACCTCGTACGAGAACGTCGTCTATCCGCCGGCGCAGAAGGACCCGCGCTGGGCGGAGAAGATCAGCAACGGCTCGACGCTCGGCATCACGTCGCCGCCGCCGTGGGAGTGGGTGTCGGTCTACGACCCGCGCTTCGAGAAGGAAGGCTCGCTGAACAATCCGATGGTCGGCTTGACCGGCTGGGCCGTCCATCCCGAGCTTTCACAGGGCGACGTCTGGTTCGTCCACCCGTTCGGGTTCGACTACGAGTTCTACATCGTCCCGGACCCGCAGTACGAAGGGCTGCTTGCTGCGTCGAACACCGGCGTCACGCCCGGCACCGGTGCGGTCGACTCCGACTACAACGCTGCGAACGCGAGCGCGCACGCCATCGGGCTCACCGCTCCGAAGGGCGTGCTCGGCGTCGAGACGGATCAGGGTCTCGTGCCGCAGTCGTTCCGCAACCTGATCACCGACGGCACGCGGGTCGCAACGTTCGGACGCTGGATCGTCGACTGCGGCCACGACGACTTCCACTCCGAAATCCACGCGCCGTTGCTGATGGCGGTCGCGAAGCCGGAGCCGCCGCCGATCGGCCGCGTCGGCGCCGGCCAGATGACGCACGTCGAGATCATGTCGCGGCCGTACACGGTGAGCCAGAAGTTCGACGAGGGGAACTTCATCGACCATCTGCTCGCCGAGGTCGCCAAGGTGGAGACGACGATCTTCGGGATCCCGATGTCGACACGCGTCGAGGCGCACCCGACGATCTTCCAGACGCCGTACGACGGACGGCCGTTCGTGAAGCTCCTCGTCGAGCCGCCGCCGGCGAAGCACCGTGGTCCGGTCATAAACGTGCGCCCGCAGACGCTGCGGGTCAGCTACCACTTCACACACCGGGCCGGTGTCGCGGTGCAGGTCTTCAACGCCGGCAACGGCGCCGTCGGGATCATCATCGTGCTCGGCGATCTCAATCCGGCGCCGCTGCCGCCGAAGCACGACCTCACGGTTCAGTGGTCGCAGCTCGGCGACAAGTACTCCTACGTGATCGACGCGCTCCAGATCGCGGACATCCTCACACTCGACATCGCGTCGGCGTTCATCCTGAACCGTGGGATCCTCACCGACATCTACGACCCACCGAACGCGTCGAGCCCGCTGGACAACCAGAACGTCGCCGCGTCTGTCGCCGTGGATCAGCTGCAGCCGTGGGCCGGCCTCTCGGAGGACGACAACCAGCCGTTCCCGATTTACGGCTGGCTGAACGTCTGGTGGGAGGACGACTCGGTCATCGCAACGACGATGACGACCACCGGGACTACATAAGCGCTATCCGTTCGCTCCGGCATCGCCCGCGACGACGGCCGAGACCGTCAGCGGGCGGCCGGGGCAGACGACGACCTGCGAGAGCAGCGTCGCGTGATTCGTGTCGTCCGGCGGCGTGACCTGCACCTTCGCTGCGGTCGCGCATGTCTCCCCGTTCGCCTCCGACCAGTCGAGCGTGTACGACCCGGCGTCGCCCGGCTGGAGCAGCACCGTCGCCGGGCCGGGGTTGCCGCGCGCGACGGTGTCGCGCAGCACGGTGTCGGATCCGTCGAGGAACGCCATGCCGGGATAGCCGTAGATGCTGCACGGCGTCTGCGTCGAGTTCGTCAGGACGTAGATGGTGCTGCGGTGGCCCATGCCGGCCTCGCCGTCCTTCGCCGAGACAGTCAGGCCGGAGGCGGTGCACTTGGCGACGACCGTCTGCGTCGAGCCCTCGGTGGACGTGACTGTCGCCGTCGAGCCCGTCGTCGCCGGCGCCGGCGGTGCGCTCGCCGTCGTCGCGCCTGAGGACGCGTTCGACCCGCCGCACGCCGCAACGAGCACCGGCAGCGCGAGCAGAACCGCGGCGACGGTGCGCGCGGCTACGCCTTCAGCCCCTGGATCGCGGCCAGCAGCTCCTGGTGGCGCCGCTCCTCGTCGCTCGGCTCGGCCGGCTCCTCGCCCCTGGCGCGCCGCTTGTGCAGCACGTCGACGGGCTTCACGATGAAGAAGAACACCGCGGCCGCGATCGAGATGAACGTGATCACCGCGGTGATGAAGAAGCCGTAGCGGAATTCAGCGTGGTGGATCGTGAACGTGAGACCGCCGAAGTCGACCTTGCCGAAGATTGCCGCGATCAGAGGCATCACCAGGTTGTCGACGAACGACGCGACGAGCGACACGAACGCCGCGCCCATGACGAACGCGACGGCGAGGACGATGAGATTTCCTCGCAGCAGGAAGTCTTTGAACTCCTTCAGCATCGGTGCTCCCTCCGTTGTTCGGTTCCTGCTTGACACGACCTGCGTCGTATGACAGATTGCCGTTTGCCAAGTCCCTGTGGGCCCTCGGGTTCACGGGGACTAGGCATTTTTGGGGGTCTTTTCAGCGTGAACGAGGTAGCGCCCGTCGTGGCGCTCGACCCGTAGCCGCAGACCGAAGCAGTCGCTCAGCGCCGTGTCCGTGAGGACGGCGGTCGGCTCGCCGGCGGCGACGACGCGGCCGCCGCGGAGCAGCAGCGCGTGCGTCGTCGAGGTCGGCAGCTCCTCGAGATGGTGCGTCGCGGTGACGGTCGCCAGCCCGGGGCGCGCCGCCGCCGAGCGGGCGAGCGCCGCGAGCAGGAGCTCGCGTCCGGGAAGGTCGAGGCCGCCGGCCGGCTCGTCGAGGACGAGCAGCGGCGCGTCGAGCATCAGCGCCCGCGCCAGGAGGATCCGGGCGCGCTCGCCCTCGGAGCACGTGCCGATCGCGCGGTCGGCGAGCTCGGCCGCGCCGACCTCCGCGAGCAGCTGCCGCGCATGAGCCTCCTCGTCCGGGCCGATCCGGTCGGCGAGCGTCGCGAGCGTCCCGGTCGCGCCGGAGAGGACGAGATGCAGCGGCGTGCGGCCCGGCAGCACCGCGCGCCCGAATGCGGGCTCGACGAGTCCGATGCGCGCGCGGAGCTCCTGCACCGGCACGCGGCCCATCCGTCCGCCGAGGATCGTCGCCGTGCCGGAGCTCGGATGGATCTGCGCCGACGCCAGCCGCAGCAGCGTCGTCTTTCCCGCGCCGTTCGGGCCGAGGATCGCCCAGTGCTCGCCGGGCGCACCGTCCAGTCGACGCCGGAGAGGATCTCGCGGCCCGCGCGGCGGACCGTGGCGCCGGCGAGCTCGACGACCGTCACTACAGAACGAGCTCGGCGAGCATCTGCAGCGCCTCCGGCTGCGGCGATCCGACGATCAGCGTCGTGACCGGCGTCTCGCGCCACGCGGCGAGCCGGTCGCGGATCCGCTCCTTCGGGCCGATCAGCGCGAGCGCGTCGACGAGCGCGTCCGGGACGGCCGCGATCGCCTCGCGCTGCTTGCCGGAGAGGTAGAGCTCCTGGATCCGCTCGGCGTCCTCCTCCCAGCCGTAGCGGCGCACGAGCGCGTTGTAGAAGTTCTTCCCCTTCGCGCCCATCCCGCCGATGTAGAGCGCGAGGTACGGCCTGAGGAAGTCACGGAGCGCGGGGACGTCGTCGCCGACGAGGACGTTCACCGTCGCGGCGATCTCGAAGTCGTCGCTCGCGCCGGCGATGCTCTCGCCGAACGCGTCGCCGAAGCGCTCCGGGTCGACGAAGATCGGCAGCCAGCCGTCGGCGATCTCGGCGGCGAGCGCGACGTTCTTCGGGCCGATCGCGGCGAGGTAGATCGGAATGTCGGCGCGGAGCGGGCGCAGCATCATCTTCAGCGGCTTCCCGAGCCCTGTCGCTCCGGGGCCGTCGTACGGGATGCGGTAGTGCTCGCCCTGGTGCTCGAGCGTCTCGCGCCGGAGCGCGGCCCGGACGATCTCGACGTACTCGCGCGTCTTGCCGAGCGGCTTGCCCCACGGCTGGCCGTGCCAGCCCTCGACGACCTGCGGGCCGGAGGTGCCGAGCCCGAGGATGAAGCGGCCGCCCGACATCAGGTCGAGCGTCGCCGCCGTCATCGCCGTGTTGGCCGGCGTCCGCCCGGGGATCTGCATGATCGCGGAGCCGACCTTGATCGTCGTCGTCTTCGCGGCGAGCCACGAGAGAACCGTGACGGCGTCGGTGCCCCAGGCCTCGGCGGCCCAGACCGAGTCGTAGCCGAGCCGCTCCGCCTCCAGGGCGAGCGGCACGAGCTCCGCCGGGTTCGTCCCCGGCGGCGCGTAGCCGAGATTCACGCCGAGCTTCATGCGTCGCGATCCTACGGGTGCCGCTCCCTTAACGGTGACAGTCACTGTTAAGAACTTGGACGTGTCCGTAAGATCCGTCGGCCATGGCTCACCCGGAACTCGCAGCGGAGCAGGCCTACGTCGACCGCGCCTACGAGTGCCTCGACAAGATGCGCGAGACGCTCGGCAAGACGCAGAACGCGATGGCGACCGAGTGGGCGGCGCTCGCGATGGAGGCCTGGGCGAAGCGGCGTGCGCGGACGTTCCAGGACGCCGAGCGCGGGCTCTGCTTCGGCCGGCTGACGCTCGACGGGCCGCCGCGGCCGCTCTACGTCGGCCGCCGCTGGGTGCACGACGACAGCCACGAGGTTCTCGTCATCAACTGGCAGGCGCCCGCGGCGCGGCCGTTCTACACCGCCACGCCGACCGACCCGCAGCGCGTCACGCAGCGGCGCCGCTACCGCACCGACGGACGGAAGATCGTCGACATCTCCGACGAGTCGCTCGACGGCACCGGCGTCGAGGGCGCGACCGTCTCCGACTTCCTCCTCGAGGAGCTGGAGCGGCGGCGTGACGGGCAGATGCGCGACATCGTCGCGACGATCCAGTCCGACCAGTACCGGCTGATCACCGCCGAGCCAGACGGAGCGCTCGTCGTCCAGGGCGGCCCCGGAACCGGCAAGACCGCCGTCGGCCTGCACCGCGCGTCGTGGCTCCTCTACACGCATCGCGAGCAGCTGCGCCGGGTGCTCGTCGTCGGCCCGAACCCGACGTTCATGGATTACGTCTCGCATGTTCTGCCCGCGCTTGGCGAGGACGCGGTGGAGCAGCGCGCAGTCTCGGAGCTGCTCGACGGCATCGAGGTCGGACGCGAGGACGTGCTGGACGTCGCGCGGCTGAAGGCCGACACGCGGCTCGTCGACGTCGTGCATCGTGCGGTCGAGCTGGCGGTGAAGCCCGCGCCGGAGGAGCTCGTGCTCTATCGCCGACGGCATCTTCGTCTCTGTCCGCGAGCGCGAGGTGCGGGAGCTGCTCGACGCGGCGCTCGACTCCGGGCTCGCGCTCGCGCCGGCGCGCGAACGCTTCCGCATGGCCGTGCTGCGGCGGTTCTACGAGCGCTACGGCGAGCTGCTCGGACCGATGGCGCTGCGCAGCTTCGAGGATCTCGAGGCCGCGCTCCGGAAGAACGGCTTCCTGACGAAGTACCTCGACCGCGTGCTCGCGCTGCCGCGCGCGGACAAGCTCGTCGCGCGGCTGCTCACGTCGCCGGCCGCGCTCGCGGAGGCCGCCGACGGGATCCTCGACGCGGACGAGCAGAAGCTGCTGCTCCGCGACCGGCCGCGCCGCGCTGCCGACCTGCTCTGGAGCGAGCACGACCTGCCGCTCCTCGACGAGGCGCGCACGTTGCTCGACGGCGCGCCGCGCGCGTTCGGCCATGTGATCGTCGACGAGGCGCAGGATCTGTCGCCGATGCAGCTCCTGACGATCTCGCGCCGCGCGGTCGACGGCTCGCTGACGATCCTCGGCGACGTCGCGCAGGCGACCGGCCCGGTCGTCTACCGCGCGTGGGGCGAGCTCGAGCCGTACCTCCCCGACGTCGAGGTGACCGTCGAGGAGCTGCGGCACGCGTATCGCGTCCCGGCGGAGATCATGGAGCTCGCACTGCCGCTGCTCGACCTGATCGCGCCCGACGTCGAGCCGCCGCTCGCGTACCGCCAGGGCGGCGACCGGCCGCGGCTCGTGCAGGTCGCCGAGGACGAGCTGATCGCGTCGGCGCTGCGCGAGGCCGGCGACCTCGCCGAGCGGGACGGGCTGCTCGCGGTGATCGTGCCTCGCGCGCTCGCCTCCGGCTCGTCGAGCGGCGACGCGTTCGACGAGACATCCGTTCCGGTGCTCACGCCGCGCCAGGCGAAGGGACTCGAGTTCGACCACGTCGTCGTGGTCGAGCCGGCGGCGATCGCCGAGGACGGAGAGCAGGGCCTCCGCGAGCTCTACGTCGCGCTGACGCGGCCGACGAAGACGCTCGTCGTCGTCCACGCGCGCCCGCTGCCGGAAGGGCTCGGCGTCGCGTGAGGTACTGGGAGGACTTCCAGCCCGGCGACGAGGCGCTTCACGGCACGCACACGATGACGGAGGAGGAGATCCTCGCCTTCGCGCACGAGTACGACCCGCAGCCGATCCACGTCGACCGGGAGGCGGCAGCCGCGGGGCCGTTCGGCGGGCTGATCGCGAGCGGCTGGCAGACGACGGCGATCTACATGGGCCTGTTCGTCCGCGCGCAGATGCGCGACACGGCGGGCATGGGCTCGCCCGGCGTCGAGGAGCTGCGGTGGCTCGCTCCGGTCCGCGCGGGCGACGTCCTCACCGCGCGGAGCCGGATCCTCGAGACCTGGCCGTCGGAGAGCGACGCCGGCCGCGGCACGATCGTCAGCGACAACGAGCTCGTGAACCAGGACGACGTCGTCGTGATGCGCTTCCGCGCGCGCATGCACATCGCGCGCAGGCCGCACGCGAACGGATAGCGTCCGGCACATGAAAATGCGCTCACTTGGAGACGGCGGCCCCGAGGTCTCCGTCGTCGGACTCGGCTGCAACAACTTCGGCGCGCGCGCCGACCTCGAACAGACGCGCGCCGTGATCGACGCCGCACTCGACGCGGGCATCACGCTGTTCGACACCGCGGACATCTACACGATGGGCAAGAGCGAAGAATTCATCGGTGAGATCCTCGGAGATCGGCGCGACAGGATCGTCCTCGCAACGAAGTTCGGCAAGCCGTTCGACGGCGCGCCTGCGATCCCGCGCGGTTCGACGGAGTACATCCGCTGGGCGGTCGAGGGATCGCTGCGCCGCCTCCGGACCGACGTGATCGACGTCTTCCAGATGCACGAGCCCGATCCGGAGACACCGATCGAGGAGACGCTCGGCACGCTGAACGAGCTCGTCACGGAGGGAAAGGTGCGCTACATCGGCTCGTCCAATTACTCGGCGGAGCAGATCGAGGAGGCCGACCGGGTCGCGCGCGAGCGCGGCTTCGCGCGTTTCGTCGCGGCGCAGAACCACTACAGCTTCATCCATCGCGAGACCGAGGACGAGATCCTGCCCGTATGCGAGCGGCTCGGGATCGGCCAGCTGCCGTTCTTCCCGCTGGCGAGCGGGCTGCTGACCGGGAAGTACGCACGCGGCGAGGTCGCGAGCGAGGGACGGCTCGAAGGGACGCGAGCATCGCGGACGCCGACTTCGATCGCGTCGACGCGCTGCAGGCGTTCGCCGACGAGCGCGGCATTTCGTTGCTCGACGTCGCAATCGGCGGGCTCGCGGCGATGCCCGCGATCGCGTCGGTGATCGCAGGCGCGACGAAGCCGGAGCAGGTTCACGCGAACGTGAAGGCCGGAGAGTGGGAGCCGACGCCGGACGACGTGGCGGCGCTGCGCGCGCTCCGCTGATCGCCGACGCGGACGACGTCGAGCTCGTCCGCGCGCTGTTCCGCGAGTACGCCGACTCGCTCGGCGTCGATCTCTCGTTCCAGGGCTTCGAGGAGGAGCTCGCGGCGCTGCCGGGCGGCTACGACGCCGTGCTCGTCGCGCGGCTCGGCGACGACGCGGCGGGCTGCGTCGGCGTCCGCCCGCTCGAGCCGCCGATCTGCGAGATGAAGCGGCTCTACGTCCGTCCCGTCGCGCGCGGCACCGGGCTCGGCCGCGCGCTCGCCGCGGCTGCGGTCGTGCGTGCGCGCGAGCTGGGCTACGCGCGCATGCGGCTCGACACGCTGCCGCAGATGGGAGCGGCGCAAGGGCTCTACCGCTCGCTCGGCTTCGTCGAGATCCCGCCGTACCGCCACAACCCGGTACCCGGCACGACGTACCTCGAGCTCGTTCTTTAGCGCAGGATCGGCACGAGCCGCCGCAGCCGCGCCCGCTCCGCCGGCAGATAGAAGCCGAGCGCGAGCAGCACGAGCGGGTACACGATCACGAGCAGCAGCGACGGCACGAACGGGAGATGCGGCACGCGCGCCGCGAGTGTCAGCCCCGCGCCGACGAGGAGGACGGTGCAGACGCGCCGCCACTGATACGCGACGCGGTAGACGCTCTGTGCGTAGATCGTCATCCCGACGAAGAGCGCGACGTACGAGACGAGCGTCGAGATCGCGGCGCCGACCATTCCCCACTTCGGGATCGAGCCAGAAGTTCAGGCCGATGTTGATCGCGGCGCCCGAGCCGGCGACGACCCAGTTCAGCTGGGTGCGCCGCGCGCGGCCCGAGCCGATCGCCATCACCGTGTAGCCCGCATAGATCGCGAAGGCGAACGCGAGCAGCGCGACTGCCTCCTGCGCGCGCTGGAAGCGCGGGTTCGTCAGCAGCGCGACCCACCACGGCGCGAGCGCGCCGAGTGCGAGTGCCGCCCACGACGCGATCGCGAGCAGGTACGTCAGCACGAACGAGTACGTTCGCCGCGCCTCGCGGTCGTCGTCGATCGAGTACGCGAAGGCGGGCCACGCGGTGCGGAACGCGACCATCACGAAGGTAATGATCGACGCGACCTTGATCGCGACGGAGTAGACGCCGACCTCGGCCGCGCCCTTGTACCAGATGATGAACTCGCGATCGATGAAGTTGATCACCCACAGCGCGAGCGCGGCCGGGACGAGCGGCATCCCGAACTTCTGCATGCGGCGGAAGAGCGTCCGGTCGAACTGGAGCCCGAGCTGCTCGAAGCGGTACGCGACGAGCGCGAAGTAGACGAGCAGCGTCCCGGTGAAGTTGCCGATGATCAGTCCGATCGCGCCCTTCTGCCAGACGGCGACGAAGAGAATCGTCGCGAGAATCGTCAGGAGGACGTTCGTGACGCTCGCGATCGCGAATGCGGTCGAGCGTTCCTCGACGCGGAAGAGCGCGGTGAGCTGCTGGTAGTTCGTCTGCGCCCAGAGGCCGACCGCGCCGGCGATGACGAGGTTCGCGCTGTGACTGCCGAGACCGAGCAGGTGCGCGATCTGCGGCGCGAAGATCGTGCCGATCGCAAGCCCGAGCGTCGCCATTCCCATCGTGAACCAGAACGACGTGCGGACGACCGTGAGCTTGTGTCGCCGGCTCCGGCGCGTCGAAGTAGAAGCGGAAGAACGCGCTCGAGATCCCGAGCTGGAGCAGGATCGCGAGCACCGCGGTCAACGCCGTGATCGTCTCGACCTTGCCGTACGCGCTCCGCGGGAGGTAGTGCGTGTACAGCGGCAGCAGCAGCACCGCGAGAACGCGCGACACCATCCCGCCGAGGCCGTAGACCGCGGTGTGGCGGCCGAGCCGCTTCAGCTCGTTGGCCAGCTTCATCGCAGCTCAGCGTAGAGATCGACCAGGCGGGCGGCGACGGCGTCCGCGTCGTGGATGCGCTCGACGTAGGCCCGGCTCGCGGCGCCCACGCGGCGGCGCTCGTCCGGCGACTCGACGAGCGGACGGAGGACGTCGGCGAGCGTCTCCTTCGTCGCGCTGACGATCGGCACCTCGACGCCGAACGCCTCCTGCGTCCGCGCAACGGCCTCGTCGTGGAGGAACGTGACGACCGGCTTGCCGAGTGCCATCGCCTCGATCGCGAAGACGCCGTACCAGCCGGCGTTCAGCTGGTCGACGACGATGTCGGCGTTGCGGTAGCGCTCGAACGCCTCGCGATGGTCGAGTCCCTCGACGATCTCGAGCTCGACGTCGAGCTGCTCGCACGCTGCGACGACGTGCTCGGTTCCCTTTCGGGAGCGCGACGACGGCGCGTGCAGCACGACCGGTCGCTCGCGGTCGGACGGCGGCGCCGGCTCGATCCCGCTGAGGTCGATCCCCGGCGGGATCACGACCGCGTCCGGAACCCAGCGCGCGGCGTCGTACGAGCCGACGACACGCGCGCCCGCGCGCCGCGACCACGCGAGCTCCTCCGGCGACTTGCCGCGGATGTCGGAGCCGAGGAAGTGCATCACCGACTGCTTGCCGAGCGTCGCGCAGCAACGGGAACTGCGCCGACTTCGGGACGAGCGTCAGTCCAAAGTAGAAGTGGAACACATCGGTCTGTCGCGCGAGCCGGCCGAACGCGCGCCACTGCGTCAACTGCTGGCGCGCGAGCCCGCCGCCGCGGTTCAGATCGAGATCGGCTTCCGGATGGAGCGCGTACCGGTTGAAGACGACGAGCCGCGCGTCGACGCCGCGCCGCCGCAGCGCCTGGACGTTCGTCCACGGGATCCCCGCCGTGTTGACGGGACAGTGCGTTACCCGGAGCACGCCGCCACGCTAGCGTCAATCCACAGTTCGCTCTCAGCCGACGTCTCTACCCTGGAGCCATGGAGCCAAACGAAGAACATCTCACCCGCCGCGGTTCGCTCGTCCGGCTCGCCGGGCTCGCCGCCGCCGCCGCGGGCGGAACCGCCGCCTGGAAAGCGGCCGGGGCCGACGCCGCGGGACCGCAGGCGGTCGCTTCCGGCCTCGTGACCTGTGTCCTCTCGCCGGAGATGACGGAAGGCCCGTACTACGTCGCCGCAGACGCGAAGATCCGCAAGGACATCCGCGCCGGACAGCCCGGCACACCGCTCGCGCTGAAGCTCGGCGTCGCGAACGTCGCGAGCTGCAAGCCGGTCAGGAACGCCGCAGTCGACATCTGGCACGCGTCCGCCGGCGGCGTCTACTCCGACGAGCAGCAGAACAACACCGTCGGGCAGACGTTCCTGCGCGGCGTACAGAAGACGAACGCCAACGGCATCGCAACGTTCACGACGATCTACCCCGGCTGGTACCCCGGACGCACGGTGCACATCCACGTGAAGGTGCACATCAGCGGCAACGTCGTGCACACGGGACAGCTCTTCTTCAACGACGCTCTCACCGACGCGGTGTTCCAGAAGGCGCCGTACGCCTCGCGCGGGAGCCGTGACACGCGCAACTCGAACGACTCGATCTACGTCAACGGCGGCAGCCGCTCGCTGCTCACCGTGAAGAAGCAGGGCGCGGGCTATGCCGCGACGATCTGGATGGGCGTCCACGTCTAGCTAGCTGCCCTTGATCCGGGCTCCCGATTGGAGTTCGATAGCGCGACATGGCTGCGGCCGCGCCAACGTCGCCTCCGCCCGGGACGCGGTCCGCCCGGTGGCTCGCCGTGCCGCTGGTCGCGTTCGCGCTCGTCTCGCTGACGGCCGGGCTGCTTGCGAAGCACCAGCCGCGCGGCAAGGGCTACTTCCGTCTCTTCTTCAGCGACCCGGTGCACCTGAAGGCGGGGTTCGCGACGGCCGCGGTCGTGCTCGCATGCTTCCAGCTCTTCAGCGCGGCGTGGATCTTCAAGAAGCTGCCGTGGTCGCGGCCGGCGTGGATCGGACCCGCGCATCGCTGGTCGGGCCGGCTGGCGTTCGTGTGCACGCTGCCGGTCGCGTACCACTGCATCTTCAAGCTCGGTTTCCAGACGCCGGACACGCGCGTGATCGCACACTCGCTGTTCGGCTGCGCGGTGTACGGCGCCTTCGCCGCGAAGGTGACGATCGTTCGGATGCACCGCTGGCCGAAGTGGGTGCTGCCGACCGCCGGCGGCGTGCTGTTCGCGGTGCTGATCGGCGTTTGGTACACGAGCGCTGTTTGGCTCTACGGCCACTCGACGAATGCCGCCCCCGCGTATGCGGCGCCGTCTCCGATCCCGGCCGGGGTCGACGCGGTCGCGGGAGCCGTGGTCTTCAAGTCGTCGGGGTGCGGCTCCTGCCACGTGCTCAAGGCGGCGAACGCGAGCGGCCAGGTCGGCCCGAACCTCGACAAGCTTCAGCCGTCGTTTGCGCAGGTCGTGACGCAGGTCGAGAACGGCGGCGGCGTGATGCCGGCGTTCAAGGGGAAGCTCAGCCCGGCGCAGATCCGCAACGTCGCTGCGTACGTTTCGACGTGGGCAAACTCGCCCTAGGTGTCGAACTCGACCTGGTCGAAGTAGCGCAGCGCGGTTCGACCCGGACGCACGCGCATATGTAGTGCGGCCAGCTCGTCGTCGCTGATCTCGCCGAGCGCGCGCTTCACGCCGAGCCACGGCAGGTTGAGATCGTCCTGGTAGACGATCGTCGAGATCCGCGGGTTGACCTCGATCACGCGGTCGCCGACGAGCTGGATGTTGAAGAACCACTCGATCTGCAGCTCGCGGACGATCCGGTCGGCGATCTCCATCAACGCCGGATCCTCGAGCGTGACGAAGTACATCGCGAGCCCGGCGCGCATTGCCTCGCGCGTCTTCGGGTGGCCGAGCACGACGCGCTCGCCGTCGCCGATGCCGTCGATCGTCCGCTCGCCGCCGGTCGCAAGCTCCATCACGAGCAGCTCCGTCGTGTCTCCCTGCAGAAGCTCGACCGCCTCGTCGAGCGTCATCGCCACCGAGCCGGGCCGCTCGTGCAGCAGCTGGTGCGCGCGGTCCACCGTCGGGTCGAGGATCCGGAAGCCGCGCGACCCGGACGAGAACACCGGCTTGAAGCACACGGGCCGCTCCGGATAGCCGAGCTCACGCGCGGCGGCCTCGACCTCCTGCGCGCCGGCGACGCGGCGGAACTCGACCGTCGGCACACCGATCCGCTGCAGCAGCGCGTAGCTCTCCGCCTTGTCGTTCGAGCGGTGGATCGTCTCCGGCGACGACACGAGCACCGGAACCGGAAACGTCTCGCGCACGCCGGCGAGCCCTTCGAGGTCGAACGACGACTGCGGCAGGACGACGTCGACGTGCTCGCGCTCGACAAGCTCGCGGATCGCGTCCGCGTAGCCCGGATCCGACCCGGCCGGCACGACGTGGAACGCGTCGCAGAGATGCTTGCCGATCGCGCGCTCGCTCATGTCGGTGCCGACGACGCGCACCTCGCGTTCGCCGTTCTCGCGCAGCGCGCGGATCAGCCGCGCGGCGCCGGGCGCACCGGCGGCGCTGAGGAGGACGGTCGTCACTCGAGATCGATCCGGTCGTTGCCGAGCAGCTCGAGCCACTCCTCGCGCTTCGCGTCGAGCATCGCGCGCATCGTCTCGCCCATCGTCGCTCCGTCGTAGACCCAGATCTCCGGATGGACGAGCAGCTGGAGCCACTCGAACGCGCCGGCGGCGAGCTCGTCGTGCGGGCAGCCTTCGCGCCAGTGCTGGTTCGAGTCGGAGCGGTACAGGCCCTTCGTGAAGTACGGCTCCTCCATCACGTTCACAGCGCCGACGATCGGCTCGTTCACGTACTCCGGATCGGGGTTGTGCCACGCGACGACGGCGTCGAAGCGCGAGTCGAGCTCGGCGCGTGGGTACACCGCGTGCAGGCCGACCGCGTGGCCCCACTGCCGCAGCTGTCGCTGCGCATAGAGCCCGACGTGCGAGTCGAGGTTGTAGAACGCGCTCTCCGTCATCAGGAAGTACGTCGCGCGGACGCCGAGCTCGTGCTCGAGCCGCGCCATCTCGAGTGCCGCCTCGAGCGAGAGGTCGACGTCGTGGCGGAGGAATACGTCGCCGGGGCGCGGGATCCGGTCGAAGCTCGCCCAGCCGTAGCCGCCGGCCTTCGCGGCCGCGAGCAGCTCGGCGTAGTGCTCCATGTCGAACGCGCAGCTCATGCGCGTCCAAGTATCCACTGGAAGGTGACCTCGCCCTCCGGCTCGCGGAAGGTCACGACCTCGTCGCGCAGGAGCTCGAACCCGGCTTCCTCGAGCAGCCGCGTGTTCTTCGCAGGAGGGAAGCTCGAGAAGTACGTCGGCGCGCCGAGCCACTCGCCGACCCAGCCCTCGATGTCCTCGGTGCCGAGCGCAGTGACGAACGAGGCCGCCGGGGACGAGCCAGCTCCGAATGCTTTCGAACAGCGGCGCGAGGAGATCGCGGGGCACGTGGTTGAACGAGTAGAAGGCGGCGACCGCGTCGAACGACTTCGGGTCGAGCTCGAGCTCGGTGAAGTCGGCGCAGAGGAACTCCGCGCTCGGCACCGCTTCGCTCGCGCGCCGTACCTGCTCAGGCGACACGTCGACGCCGGTCACCGCGAAGCGCTCGGCGAGAAGCCGGGTGTCGGGGACGCCGGCGCCGCACCCGAGCTCGAGCACCCGTGCGCGCGGCGCCAGCCGCGAGACGAGCTCGCCGCGCCAGGCGGCGCGCGGGTCGCCGACGATTCGGTCGCGCCACTTCGCAAACGTCGGGCCGATTACGTCGTAGCCGTCGGCGACGATCTGCACGCGCGGATCCGTCACGCGGGCTCCACGTCGACGTGGAGCAGCCGCGCTGCGGCCTCCGCCCGCTCGAGCGCCTCGAGGTTCGTGTCGGCGACGGCGATCACGTAGCCGCGCCGGTCGCCGTCGAGTCGCACCGGGCGGATCGTCTCGCCGACCTGGAGGTACGTGTCGGCCTGGACGACGCCGGGCGCGGTGAGCACCGGCTCGAGCGGGCCGATCGCACGGACGAGGCCCGTCGGCAGCGGGCCGGGCTAGGCGGTGAAGAAGCGGATCGCGAGCGGCTGCTGAAACTTCGGCAGCGCGATCTCGTCCGGGACCTCCTCGCCGAGCGCCGTGCCGCAGCGCGACCTCGACGAGGTCGACGCCGACGGCATGGCGGACGAGGTCGGCCATCTGGCCGCCGGGGATCCGCGCCGCGACCTCGATCACGAGCACGCCCTCGTCGGTGACGAGCAGCTGCGGGAACGCGATCCCGTCGCGCATCCCGAGCGCCTTCGTCGCGTGCGCCGCGACACGCTCGGCCTCGGCGAGGACGTCGCCGTAGATCGTCGCGGGATAGACGTGGATCCAGCCGACGCCGAAGCCGATGCCCGGCGGGCGCAGCCGGTCGGAGAGCGTCAGCGGCGTCGCGTCGCCGTCGCGCGCGACGACGATCCCGTTCAGTTCGAGCCCTTCGTGGAAGCGCTCGATGATGACCTCGCCGCCACCGGACTCGTGGAGCGCGATATGGAGGCTCGCTTCGAGGTCGTCCATCGAGTCGAGCCGGAAGATCCCGCGCTGTCCGCCGGAGTCGGCCGGCTTCAGCACCGCCGGGAAGCCGACGGTCTCCGCCGCGGCCTTCGCCTCGCGCAGGTCGCGCGCGCCGGCGAACCGCGGCTGCGGAACGCCGGCCTCGGCGAGCCTGCGGCGCATCGCGATCTTGTGCGTCATCAGGTGCGCCGTTTCGGTGCCGATCCCCGGCAGTCCGAGCCGTTCGGCGACCGCGGCGACGACGGGCACGGCGCGGTCGGCGGAGATCGTCAGCACGCCGTCGACTCCGTGGAGTTGTGCGACGGCGATGACGCCGTCGACGTCCTGGAAGTCGACCACCTCGCCCACGTCGGCGACGGCGAGCCCGAGCGCGTCCGCGTTCCTGTCGACGCCGATGGTGCGCAGGCCGAGCTCCTGCGCATGGAGGATCGCCCGCCGCTGATGGCGGCCGGCGCCGACGAAGAGGACGGACTTTGCGGCCACCGCGGGCGATGCTACTTGCGCGGTGCGAGGGCGTCGTCCAACAGCCGCAGCAGGATGTCGACGTCGGTCTCGTCGCCGTCGAGCACGCGCAGGACGAAGCCGTTCAGCACCATCGTCGCGAAGCGGCCGAGCTCGCGCGCGGGGACGTCGTCCCGAAAGGTGCCGTCCGCCTGGCGGTCCTCGAACCAGTCGACGATCTTCGGCGACTCGTCGTCGCGCATCTCGTCCATCCGGCGCAGGAACTCGGGGTTCTGCCGCAGCCGCGCTTCCATCTCGAGCATCACGCCCAGCCAGGCCGGGTCCTCCTCGGCCATTGCCCGCACGGCTGATTCGATCCCACGCTCGACAATGAGGTTCCCGTAGCGGCGGCTCGTCTCGGCCGCCAGCTCGATAAACAGGTCCTGCTTGCTCGCGAAGTAGTTGAAGATCGCCCCCCGGGAGAGCCCGGTCTCCTCCTCGAGCTTCGCCACCGTCGCCCCGTCGTACCCGTGCTGGGCGAAGGCTCGGCGGGCGCCCTCCAGGATCTGGGCTCGGCGCGCATCCCGGTGCTCCTGGCTGACCTTCGGCATATCTTCCACTTTACAAAACCGTACGGACGTTTTATATTATCGGCGATGATCAGGCACAACCGCTCCCTGCTCGGGCTCGTCGTTGCCGAACTGGTCTCGTTCACCGGCTCCGCGATGACCTTCGTCGCCCTGCCGTGGTTCGTCCTCGTCACCACGGGATCGATCGCGAAGATGGGCTGGGTGCTGGCGGCGGAGATGCTGCCGATCGCGATCTTCGGGATCCCGTCCGGCTCGCTTGTCGCCCGGCTCGGCGCCAAGCGGTCGATGCTGATCGCGGACGCCTGCCGCGGGCCGCTGCTGATGGTGCTCCCGATCCTGAAGTGGACGGGCAACCTCTCGTTCGGCTGGATCCTCGCGGTCACGTTCGCCGTCGGCTGCTTCGCTGCGCCGTACTTCTCGTCCTCGCGGCTGATCATCCCTGAGGTCGTCGGCGACGACGAACGCGGGGTCGCGCAGGTGAACGCTGTGATCGGCGGTGCGAACCAGGTGACGCAGATCCTCGGGCCGGTGCTCGCCGGTGTGCTGATCGCCGCGACGAGCCCGCCCGTCGTGCTCGTCGTCGACGGCGCGACGTATCTCGTCTCCGTTCTGACGATTGCGTTCGTCGTCCGCGCCGGCCGCCGCGTTCACCAGACGGGTGAGTCGCGCGGCGTGCTTGCCGGGTTGAAGTTCCTCATGCATGACCGCCTGCTCGGGCCGATCCTGCTCGCGGCGTGCGGGATCAACCTCGTCGCACAGGGGCTGATCGTCGGGGTGCAGGCGCTCGCGTACTTCCGCTACGACCAGAACGCGCACGTCGTCGGCTACCTCTTCGCTGCGTTCGGTATCGGCGCGCTTGCCGGTGCCGTCGTCGCACAGAATCTGGCGCAGAAGGTCGACCTCCTGAAGCTCTGCGCGTTTGCGATCGTCGCGATGCCGCTGCCGCTCTGGCTGATGTCGATCCCGATGCCGTGGCAGACGGCGGCTCTCGTGCTCGCGTGCTTCGGGTTCTTCACGCCGCTCGTCAACGCTCCGCTGATCGGCGTGCTCACCGTGCGCACGCCGGCGGCGCTGCGGCCGAAGGTGATGACCTCGACGATGACGGTCGCGACGCTCGCCGGCCCGCTCGGGTTCCTCGCCGCAGGCGAGGCGCTCCGCTACGTGTCGCTGACGGCGCTCTTCGTCGCAATCGCCGCCGGTCTGACCCTCGGCGGCCTCGTCTTTGCGGGCGTGCTCCTACGCAACCGCGACGCCCCGCCGGCGCCGGACACCTCCGTTCCGGCGCCGGCGTAGGCCGCCGCACCATCCCGTCTTGCGCGGCGGAACGAAGTTCTCGCCTTCTCTGACGAAGTTGGAACACGCACGCGACGGTTGACGCCGTATTTTCTGCCCCACCCAGAAAGGGTGGGGGGTGGGTTGGTGGGGCCGACCGCGGCACTCGATCCGGTCACGAGCTTTGCGTACTGCGCCTCGGCTCATCGCGGTGGCGGACGTCGCGGACGGCAACGCGTAGGCGCTCGCCGATTGTGCGCGGGTGGAGCTCCGCGAGCAGCACCGCGCCTGCGCCCGGCCCGCCGGCGCCGTAGTGGACGCCGCGCACCTCGTCGGGCGTCGCGCTGCGCCAGCCGCCGTCGGCGGCGCGAAGGTACAGCTCGTCCTCGAAGACGAGGAAGCCCGTGCGCTCGAACGCCGCAATCCACTCGTCCGGTTCGCGCTGCACCTGCCAGCCCTGGTCGTCCCGCTCCCCGGTCGGGACGCTCACGAGCAAGCGCCCGCCGGGGCCGAGCACACGGTGTAGCTCGCGAAGCGCCGCCTCGTCGCCGTCTTCGTCGCGCGGCGCGTCGATCGCATAGACGTCGTTGTCGCGGCCGATGTGCTCGAGCGTCGAGATGCACAACGCGAGATCAAAGGAGCCGTCGGCGAAGGGGAGCTCGCGCACGTCGGCGACGACCGGACGCAAGCCCGGCACGGCGACGTCAGCGAG
Source organism: uncultured Actinomycetes bacterium (assembly GCA_963718385.1). Lineage (GTDB taxonomy): Bacteria > Actinomycetota > Thermoleophilia > Gaiellales > Gaiellaceae > Palsa-739. The sequence goes on along the minus strand of CAVQZE010000002.1, from coordinate 32,094 downwards.
GTCGACGCCGACGAGTTCCGCCGCGCCGAGTTCCGTCAGCCCCGCGAGGTACGCGGGCTCTGCGAACGCGTAGCCGACGTCGAGGACGCGTGGCTCGCCGTCGTACCGGGCGAGGCACCACTGGATCTCCACCGCGCGCTCGTCGCTCGCCGCGGGCGCGCCGAGCCCACGCGGCCGGGCCGGCCCGCGTACGTCGCGCGGCTTCGCCCGCTCCGCCGCCGCGGCAGCGACCGCGCCGTCGAGCACCGCCACCTGCGCGAACTCGTCGCTCGCGACAAGCTCTCGCAGGAGCCCGGACCGGGAGAGTGTCCCGGCGGCGAGCGCCGCGACCGCCCGATCCCGCGCGTCGTCGTCCACCGGCCGCCGAACGACGAGCCGCCACGCGCGCGCGACGAACTCCTCGTCGCTCCCGCCCGCCGCTTCCAGCCAGGCCTCCAGCTCGCCGTGCATGGTCGGAGGCTAGAGTGAGCGCGATGTCCCTGCAGGGAAAGCGGATCTTCGTCACGGGCGGCGCGGGCTTCATCGCGACGACGCTGGCCCACGAGCTCGTCGAAGAGAACGAGATCGTTGCGCTCGACAACCTTCACCGAGATGCCCTCTCGAGCACGGAGCTCGCCGACCACCCGAACTTCACCCTGCACCAGGTCGACGTCCTCGACGCCGACGCGGTTCGAGAGCTCGCGCGCGGCGCGACCCACATCGTCCACTGCGCCGCCATCGCCGGCGTCGACACCGTCCTCGAGAGCCCCGTGCGGACGATGCGCGTGAACATGATCGGGACGTACAACGTGCTCGAGGCGGCCGTTGCGACGCTCGACACACTGGAGCGGCTCATCGACTTCTCGACGAGCGAGGTCTTCGGAACGCACGCCTACAACGTCGCCGAGGGCCACGTCTCGACGATCGGTTCCGTCGGGGAAGCGCGCTGGACATATGCCGTCTCGAAGCTCGCCGGCGAGCACATGGCACACGCGTACCACGACGAGCTGAAGGTGCCCACGGTCACCGTCCGTCCGTTCAACGTGTACGGCCCGGGCCAGATCGGCGGCGGCGCGATTCGCGCGTTCATCGAGGCCGCGCTCGCCGGCCGCGACCTGACGATTCACGGCGACGGCGCGCAGATTCGCGCCTGGTGCTACGTCGACGACATGGTCGAGGCGCTCCGGCTGTGCCTCGAGCGGCCCGAGGCGGTCGGGCAGAGCTACAACGTCGGCAACCCGCGCTCGGCCGTGACGATCTTCGACCTCGCGCAGCGGATCAAGCGGCTCACGGGCTGCCCGGGCGAGATCGTGTTCCAGCCGCTCCACTACACCGACGTCGAGCTGCGGATCCCGAACGTCGCGAAGGCGAAGGAGCAGCTCGACTTCTCGGCGAAGGTGGAGCTCGACGAGGGGCTCGAGAGGACGATTGCGTGGTATCGCAGCCGCAGACCGGCGCTGACGTAGTCCGCCTCGCCTGGCCGGATGTCGGCGACGAGGAGCTCGCCGAGATCGCGGCGGTGCTCGAGACGGGACAGCTGACGATGGGCCCGAAGGTGGAGGAGCTCGAGGAGCTGCTCGCCGCGGCCGCCGGCGCCGAGTACGCGGTCGCAGTGTCATCCGGCACGGCCGCGCTTCACGTCGGCGTGCTCGCCCTCGGTATCGGCCCCGGCGACGAGGTGCTCGTACCGGCGTACACGTTCCCCGCGACGGCGAACGTCGTCGCGCTCGCCGGCGCACGACCGGTGCTCGTCGACGTCGACCCGGTGACGATGAACATCGATCCCGAGGACGCGGCGCGCCGGGTGACGCCGCGGACGAAGGCGATTCTCGCCGTCCATCTCTTCGGCCGCCCGGCGCGGCTCGAGGAGCTGCCGGAGCTGCCGTTGCTCGAGGACGCGGCAGGCGCGCTTGGTGCGTCGTATCGCGGACGCGCGTGCGGCGGTCTCGGCCTCCTCGGCTGCTTCTCGTTCCACCCGCGGAAGATCGTCACGACAGGCGAAGGCGGCGGAGTGACAACGAACGACGCCGACCTCGCGGAGCGGTCGCGCTCGCTGCGCCATCACGGCTGGTCGCCTTCCGGTCACTACGACGACATGCCGGAGGGCGCGTACAACTACCGCCTCAGCGACGTGCTCTGCGCGCTCGGCATCCCGCAGCTGCGCCGGCTCGACGAGCTCCTCGCCGCGCGCGAGCGGGTCGCCGCCGGCTATGCGGAGCGTCTCGCCCCGCTCGACGTCGTGCTGCCGCAGGCGGACTCCGGCGACCGCCACGGCTGGCAGGCCTACGTGATCCAACTCGACCGGCGGGACGAGGCCCTTGAGTCACTCCGGGCGCAGGGAATCCAATGCCAGATCGGCACCTACGCGCTCCACCGGCTCGGCGCGTACCGCGAGCAGGGCTCGTTCCCCGGCGCCGATGCCGCCTTCGAGCGGGCGCTCGCGCTGCCGCTCCATTCGCGGCTCACGGACGCCGAGCTCGACCGGGTCGCGGACGCTCTTGACAAGGTTGTGAGTAGTCACTCATAATGGCGGCATGGAAGTGACGACGACGAGATCGACGGCGGCCGAGCGGCGCGACGACGTGCTCGACGCCGCGATGATCGAGTTCGCCGAGCGCGGCTACGAGGGGACGTCCACCGAGGACATCGCCCGCCGGGCCGGCATCTCCCAGCCGTATCTCTTCCGCCTCTTCGGCACGAAGCGCGAGCTGTACAAGGTCTCGGTCTCCCGCTGCATGCGCGAGACGCTCGAGATGTTCCAGCGGGCGGCCGAGGGCAAGCGCGGCGAGGACGCGCTCCACGCCATGGGAACCGCCTACATCGAGGAGCTCGTGAGCGGCGACCGCGTCCGGCTGCGGGCGCAGATGCAGGCCTACGGCGCCTGCGACGACCCGGAGATCTGCAAGGTCGTCCGTGACGGCTTCGGCGACCTCGTCGCCTACGTGCAGCGGGTCTCAGGCGTGCCGACGGAGAAGATCGCGCAGTTCTTCGCCACCGGGATGATGCTCAACGTCCTCGCGTCGATGCAGGTGCACGACGGCTCGGAGCCCTGGGCCAAGATGCTGCTCGAGGGCCTCGGCAAGGATCTCTAGCAACCCCTTTTTTTACCACGGAGGAAGTGATGACTCACACACAAAAGCGCTCGGCGATCTGGACGGTGGCGATCACCTCGGTCGCGCTCTTCATGGTCAGCCTCGACAACCTCGTCGTCACGACCGCGCTGCCGGTGATCCGGCACGAGCTCAACGCCTCGATCTCGCAGCTCGAGTGGACGGTCAATGCGTACACGCTCACCTTCGCGGTGCTCCTCCTCACCGGCGCCGCGCTCGGCGACCGCTTCGGGCGGCGCCGCATGTTCGTGATCGGACTGCTGCTGTTCACCGTCGCCTCGGCGGCGGCCGCGCTGTCGACCTCGGCGGACGCGCTCGACCTCGCCCGCGCGTTCCAGGGCGTCGGCGGCGCGATCGTGACGCCGCTCACGCTGACGATTCTCTCCGCCGCCGTGCCGGCCGAGCGCCGCGGGCTCGCGCTCGGGATCTGGGGCGGCATCGGCGGGCTTGCGATCGCGATCGGCCCGCTCGTCGGCGGCGCGATCGTCAACGGCGTCTCCTGGCACTGGATCTTCTGGCTCAACGTCCCGATCGGGCTCGTGCTCGCGCCGCTCGCCTACATGCGGCTCGAGGAGACGAAGGGCCCCGACAAGAGCCTCGACCTGCCCGGCCTCGTGCTCGTCAGCACCGGCCTGCTCGGGATCGTCTGGGGGCTCGTGAACGGCAACTCGCACGGCTGGTCGAGCACCGGCATCGTCACGGCGATCGTCGTCGGCTCGCTTCTCGTCGCCGCGTTTGTCGCCTGGGAGCTGCGCGCGAAGGCGCCGATGCTGCCGATGGCGTTCTTCCGCGACAGGACGTTCACCCTCACGAACGTCGCGTCGCTCCTGATGTTCTTCGGGATGTTCGGCTCGATCTTCCTGCTCGCCCAGTTCTTCCAGACGGTGCAGCACTTCTCGCCGCTCGCGTCGGGGCTCCGCATCCTGCCGTGGACCGCGATGCCGATCTTCATCGCGCCGATCGCAGGCGCGTGGTCGGACCGCATCGGCGGCCAGCGGTTGATGGCGACCGGACTCGCGCTGCAGTCGATCGGACTGATCTGGATCGCCGCGATCACAACGGTCACGACGCCGTACTCCGATCTCGTCGCGCCGTTCATCCTTTCCGGTGCGGGGATGGCGCTCTTCTTCGCGCCCGTCGCGAACGTCGTGCTCAGTGCGGTGCGGCCGGAGCAGGAGGGCAAGGCCTCCGGTGCGACGAACGCGATCCGCGAGCTCGGCGGCGTCTTCGGCGTCGCGGTTCTCGCCTCGATCTTCGCCCGCCTCGGCGGCTACGACACCGCCGCGTCGTTCGTCCACGGGACGACGACCGCCGTCTATGTCGGCGGCGCCGTGGTCGCCGTCGGCGCGGTGGCGGCGGCGTTCATCCCGGCGAAGCGGACGCAGGAATCCGAGGTCTCAGCGCCCGAGCAGGTCGTCGATGCGCTCGCATAGGAGGCCGTTGCTCAGCTAGTACTTCGGTGTGCTGGAGAGAGATGACCGCCGGGCTGGAGCGACCTTTTGGGTCCTCGCGCTCGGCGGTATCTCGTACGCGCTCCTCCAATCGCTCGTCGCGCCGGCGCTCCCCGCCTTCCAGCACGAGCTGCACACGTCGGAGAACAGCGTCAGCTGGATCCTCACGGCCTACCTCCTGAGCGCGTCGATCGCGACGCCGCTGCTCGGGAGGCTCGGCGACATGTACGGCAAGGAACGGCTGCTCGTGATCGCGCTCGCGCTCCTCGCCGTCGGCACGCTTGCCTCGGCGCTTGCAACAGCGCTGCCGCTGATGATCGCCGGCCGGGTCGTCCAGGGCACGGCCGGCGGGATCTTCCCGCTTGCGTTCGGGATCATCCGCGACGAGTTTCCGCGCGAGCGGGTCGCGGGCGCGATCGGGTTGATGTCCTCGCTGCTCGGGGTCGGCGGCGGTCTCGGAGTCGTCCTCGCCGGGCCGATCGTCGCCCACCTCGACATCCACTACCTCTTCTGGCTGCCGCTGATCCCGATCCTCGTGGCGACGGTGCTGACGCAACTGCTCGTGCCGGAGTCGCCGGTCAAGGTGCCGGGAACCGTCAACTGGGTCGGCGCGGCGCTGATGTCGCTCGGGCTGATCGCCGTCCTCGTCGGTGTCAGCGAGACGTCGAGCTGGGGCTGGTTCTCGGCGCGGACGCTTGGAACTGTCGGCCTCGGAGTCGTCATCCTCGTGCTCTGGGTCAGGAACGAGACGCGCTCGGCGAACCCGCTCGTCGACATGCGGATGATGCGCATTCGCGGTGTCTGGACGACCAACGCGGTCGCGATGCTGCTCGGCTTCGGCATGTATTCGTCGTTCATCCTCCTCCCGGAGCTCGTCGAGACTCCGAAGCGGATCGGCTACGGGTTCGGCGCCTCGGTCACGCAGGCCGGGCTCTTCATCGTCCCGACCACGATCACGATGCTCGTCGCCGGCATGCAGACCGGGCGGCTCGAGAAGCGATTCGGGTCGAAGCCGCTGCTGCTCGGCGGCACGATGTTCACAGCGGGCGCATTCGTGATTCTCGCGTTCGCGCGAACCGAGAAGTGGGAGATCTATCTCGCGTCGGCGCTGCTCGGAATCGGGATCGGGCTTGCGTTCGCGTCGATGGCGAATCTGATCATCGAGAACGTCGGGCCGGCGCAGACGGGAATCGCGACCGGAATGAACACCGTGATGCGGACCGTCGGCGGAGCGTTCGGCGGCGCTGCGACAGCGTCGGTCGTCGCCGCAACAGTCGGTGCGAGCGGCTACGCGACCAAGACGGGATTCACGGTCGCGTTCGGTCTCTGCATGGGCGCGCTCATCGCCGGTGTCGTCGTCGGCCTGCTGATTCCACAGCGCCGTCCCGAGGCGGCGTTCGGCCCGCACCCGACCGGCGACATCGCCGAGTCGACCGCGACCTAGCTACGCGCTGTTGCCGAGCGCCATGACGGTGCGGCGGTTGCGGCTCACGAGCTTCGCCGCAAAGAGCCGGTCGTCGGCTTTCCGGAAGAGCTCGACGGCCGCGGTGCCGTCGTCGGGCGACGTGGTGGCGCCGAAGCTGACGTGGAGATCGTCTCCGGCGAGCGTGCGGGCAAGCCGCGAGCAGACGAGCAACGCCTCGTCCACCGGCAGATCGGTGAGCATCGCGAACTCGTCGCCGCCGACGCGGGCGAGCTCGTCGGTCGGACGGGCGATGCTCTGGAACGCCTCCGCGACCCGGCGGATCGCGGCGTTCCCGCCCGAATGGCCGTGAATGTCGTTCACCTGCTTCAGGTTGTCGATGTCGGCCAGGACGAGCGTGAACGGTTCGGGGGAGCTGCAGCGGCGCGCGAGCTGCTCGTCGAAGACGCGTGCGTTCCCGAGGCCCGTGAGGAAGTCCTTCGACGCGAGCTCGCGGAGCTGCGACACGAGATCACGGTTGCGACGGGCGAACGCGCCGACGAGGGCGCCGACGCCGACGAAGGTCACGACTCGGATTCCGGCCGTCTCGACCAGCACGCCTGCGCCGCTCGGCGTGTGCGGACCGAGAAAGACGACGAGCATGTAGAAGCCGGTCGCGACGAGACCTGCGGCGGCACCGATGTACTCGTCCGTGACAAGCGCCGCCAGGCAGATCGGCAGGTAGAAGAAGGCTCCGATGCCGAGAAGCGGCGATTCGAAGATGTAGAACGCGGCGAAGACGCCGACGTATGCCGCGAGAGCCGCAACGAGGAGCAGTCTCCGGCCCGCAGTGCCGCGAGGAGCCACGTTCCAATGTTGCTGGGCGCCTGGCGCCCGCGCCTCCCCCCATTGAGGGAGCCGACGGCTCTCCGACTGCGCCGACGGCCTCTGCGGCGACAATGGCGGCGTGGCAGCCAACGGAGCGGCGCGTCTGCTCGTCCTCGGCGCCGGCCCGGCGCAGCTCGGCATCCTCGGAGCCGCCCGCCGGCGCGGGCTGACGGTCGTCGCCGCCGACCGGGACGCCCTCGCGCCGGGGTTCCAGCTCGCCGACCGGCGCGCGGTCGTGTCGATCGAGGACGAGCCGGCGATCGAGCGGCTCGCGCGGGCGGAGGAGGCCGACGGGATCCTCACGGCCGGCACCGACCACGCCGTCGCGATCGCGGCGCGCATCGCGCAGCGCCTCGGACTGCCGCACCCGCTGACACCCGAGGTCGCGCAGCTCGCCGTCTCGAAGCAGCGCCAGCGCGAGCGTCTCGCCCAAGCGGCGATCCCGCAGCCGCGCTCGATCGTCTGCCGCTCGCCCGAGGAGGTGCTTGCCGCCGCCGACGAGCTCGGGTACCCGGTCGTGATCGAGGCTCCGAACCGGCTCGGCGAGCGCGGAGTCGGGCTCGCCGTCGACCGCGATGCCGTCGCAGCCGCGGCGGCCGACGCGCTCGCGGAGTGGCAGGGCGACTACCTCCTCGTCGAGGAGCTCGTCGGCGGCCGCCTCGTCACCGTGGACGCCTTCTCGGTCGACGGCAGGCTCGTTGCGCTCACCGTCACCGACCGTGAGCAGGCGCCGGCACCCGCCTTCGGCGTCACGCTGGCGCAGCTCTGGCCGGCCGCGCTCGACGACGAAGAGACCGGCGCGGTCGTCGCGCTCGCCGCCGCCGCCGCCGAGGCGCTCGGCGTCCGCACCGGCCCAACGACGACGCAGGTGCTGCTCGGGTCGCGCGGTCCGCTGCTCGCAAAGCTGTCGGCCCGTCTCGGCGGCGGCCACGACGCGGAGCTCTGCCGCGCCGCGCTCGGCATCGATCCGAACGAGCTCGCGGTCTCGGTCGCGCTCGGCGAGACCGTCGGGCTCGAGCAGCTCGTGCCGCTGCACCGCGCCGGCGGCGCGTCCGTTCGCTTCCTCGTCGCGCCTCCGGGCGAGCTGCGCGAGGTCTCCGGCGTCGACGACGCGGCTGCGGTCGGCGGCGTCGAGTGGGTGCGCGTGTACCGCGAGCCCGGCCATCGCTTCGCGCCGCTTCGCCGTGCGTCCGACCGCGCGGGCGCCGTGCTCGCAGTCGGGCCGTCGCTCGCGTCGGCGGTTGCGGCGGCGTCCGGAGCGGCCGAGCTGGTCCGGTTCGTCGTGGACCCGGTCGAGGCCGTCGTGTGAGCCGCCGCACCGTCCGCGTCGTGCTGACGCTCCTCGTCACCGGCCTCTGCATCGCGTACATCCTCTGGAAGATCGACCTCGGCGAGACGGTGCACGTGCTCGCGAACGCGGAGTGGGCGTGGGTGCTCCTCGCGGTGGTGATCATGGTCGTCTCGGTCTGGCCGATGGCGTGGCGCTGGCAGCAGCTTCTCGCGGCGCGCGGCGTGCACGAGTCGATGCCGCGGCTCGTGCGGACGTACTTTGTCGGCTACGCCGCAGGGCAGGTGCTGCCGACGTCGCTCGGCGGCGACGCATCGCGGATCTACGAGACGTCGCGCCGCCACCGCGACACGAGCGGCGCGGCGGCCAGCACCGTCCTCCTCGAGCGCGGCCTCGGCGGGGTCGCGACACTGCTCCTCGCTGCGATCGGGTTCGCGCTCGCGCTCGGCCACTACGACGTCGGCGGCTACATCTGGGTCGAGCTCGCGTTCGTCGTCGGCGCCGTGCTCGCCGGCATCGTGCTGTTCTCGACGCGTCTGCATCCGATGTTGCGCTGGACGCAGCCGGCGCTGCGGTTCCTGCGCATCGAGCGGCCGCTGCGCGAGGTCTATCTTGCGCTGCACTCGTTCCGGAACGAGCGGCGGCTGCTGATCTGGATGTTCCTGCTGACGGTCGTCGTGCAGGCCGTGCGCGTGCTCGCGATCTGGTGCGTCGGGGAAGGCCGTCGGCGTCGACCTCTCGCCGCGGCCGTACTACGTGATGGGTCCGCTGCTATTTCTCGTCATGCTCGTGCCGTTCACGGTGAACGGGCTCGCCGTGCGCGAGTCGTTCTTCGTCAGCTTCCTCACCGCGCTCGGCGTCAGCGCGAACGCCGCGTTCGCGACCGGGTTCCTCTTCTTCCTCGTCACGATCGTGCTCGCGCTTCCCGGCGCCGTGATCCTCGGGTGGGAGGGAACGCACGGCGGCGGCTCGCAGCAGGCGGCGCCCCGATGAGCGACGTCTCGGTCGTCGTCGTGACGTACAACGCGCTGCCGTGGCTCGAGCAGTGCCTCGACAGCGTTCGCGGCGTCGAGACGATCGTCGTCGACAACGGCTCGAGCGACGGGACGGTCGCATTCGTCACGCGGGCGGTTCCCGGAGGCGCAGCTCGTGGAACAGGAGAACCGCGGGCTCGCCGCCGGCTGGAACGCGGGGCTCGCGCGCGCGACCGGCCGCTATGTCCTGCTGCTCAACTCCGATGCGTGGCTGCACGAGGGCGCGCTCGACGCGCTCGTCGCGTTCGCGGACGCGCATCCGGAGGCGGCGGTCGTCGGGCCGCGGCTGCGGAATCCCGACGGCACGCTGCAGCGCTCGGTGCGCGGCTTTCCGACGCTCTGGCGGCTCGCGACCGAGTACTTCTTCCTCCGCAAGCTCGCGCCGAGGTCGCGCGCCTTCAACGCGTTCTACGCGGGCGGCTTCGACCACGAATCGGTCTACGACGCCGAGTTCCTGATGGGCGCGGTCTGGCTCGTCCGGCAGGCGGCGATCGACGAGGTCGGCGCTGCGGACGAGAGCTTCTTCCTCTTCAGCGAAGAGGTCGACTGGGCGTACCGTTTCCGCGAGGCGGGCTGGCGGTCGCTGTTCTTCCCCGGCGCCGAGGCGACGCACGTCTACGGCGCGTCGCACAAGGGGAGGCTGTACGTGGAGATCCAGCGAGGGCACCTGCGCTTCCTCTCGAAGCACCGCGGGCCGGCGTACGCGGAGCGCGCGCGCAGGCTGCTGCTCGTCGCGCTGCGGCTGCGCGGTGCGCTCTACCGCGGCGAACGCGGGCAGAGCTACCGCGAGGCGGCGGCGTGGCTCGCCTCCGGCTCCGCGGAGGCGCTGCTCCGGTGAACCGGCACGAGTACCACCTGCGGCGCCTGCCGGGGCTCCTGCTCGCGCTGCCGCTGCTCGGGATCGCCTGGGTCCTCCCGGAGACGGGCTTCGGCCTCTGGCTGCGGCTGACTGCTGCGACGCTCGTGCTGCTGCTCCCGGGCCAGCTCATCGCGCGTGGGCTCGGTCGCCGCGGCTCACCGGCGGTGATCTCGTGGTCGGTCGCGCTCGTCGGCGTCGCGCTCGCGATCACGTTCGCCGTGCACGGCTCGCTCACGCTGACGCTCGTGCTCACCCTCGTCGCCGGCGCCGTCGCGCTGCCGTTTTCGCTTCGCGCGAAGACGGAGCCCGCGCCGCGCGGGCGCTGGGCCGTCGCGATCGGAGGCATTGCGCTCGGCGTCGCGCTGTGGGGGATCGAGGGCGTCGTCAAGGGCGACGGGATCTTCCACCTCGGCCGAGTGCGGAAGCTCGACGACCTTGGCTCGCTCACGCTGCGCGCCGTCGACGAGTTCAAGGACGGCGGCCTTCATCCCGGCTACGCGTTCCCGCTCTGGCACGGCTGGCTCGCGCTCGTCGCGAAGCTCGCGGGCGTCGATCCGACGAAGGTGATGCTGCACGAGCCGAGCGTGCTCGCGCCGATCGCGCTCGTGATCATCTTCGAGACGGGAGTCGCGGTATTCGAGTCGTCATGGCTCGGTCTCGCGGCGCTGCTCGGGCAGGTGTCGCTGATCGCGCTCGCGCCGGGCGGCGGCGGCGCGTTCGCGTCGATCGAGCTGCCGGGGACGATGGCGCGTCAGATGCTCGTGCCCGCGGTGGTCGGCCTGTTCTTCGTCTTCGTTCGAGGACCGTCGTGGCCGATCGCGCTCACGCTCGCCGCCGCCGGGCTGGACCTCGCGCTCGTCCATCCGACGTACGCGCTGTTCGTCGCGATCCCGCTCGTCGGCTTCGCGCTCGCGCGGCTGCTACTGACGCGTACCGATCTGCGCGCGAGTGCGACCGCGCTCGGGTCGTTCACGCTGCCGGTCGTGCTCGTCTTCGCGTGGCTCGCGCCGATCGTCGCGGAGACGCAGTCGTACTATCCGAAGCCGTCGGAGCTCGCGCGCGCGCTCGCGCAGTACGCGACGGATCTCGTCGTCAGCTCGACGCACGCGTATCACCTCGCCGCGGGAGTCGTCGCACGCAGCGGCGCGGTCGCCGTCGCATCGCTCGTCATGGTCCCGCTCGCAGGGCTCGCGGCTCGGCGGCGATGGAGTGCGTTCGTCCTCGGCGGAACGGTGCTCGTGCTCGCCGTCGAGCTGTCGTCGTTCGTGTTCCCGCACTTCTCCGATCTCGTGTCGCTGTCGCAGTCGCGCCGCGCCGCAGGATTCGTCCCGTTCGCGATCGCGTTCGCCGGCGGGCTCGCCGTGCTCGCGCGCGCGACGAAGTGGTTCCTGCTGCCGATCGCGTTCATCGCCGGCGTCGTGCTCGAGGTTCGCTTCCCCGGCGACTTCGGAACGAAGCTCCACCACGGCGGTCCGTCGATCGCGACGTGGATCGCGCTCGCCGGCGGAACCGCGGCACTCGTCCTCGCCGTCCTGTTCTCGCGGAAGCTCAGCGGCCGCTACGAGAGCCCCGGGCCGGTCGCCGCGCTCGCCGCGCTCCTGTTCGTGCTTCCGGTCGCGGTACACGGATTCCGCCACTGGAATGTCGAGTCGAAGAAGGATCCGTACGCGCTCTCGTCCGGCCTCGTCGACTTCCTGCGGAGCGGCGTGCCGAAGCGGGCGATCGTCCTCTCCGATCTCCAGACGAGCTACCGCATCTCGGCTTACGCGCCCGGTGTACGTCGCCGTCGCGCCGCCCGTGCACGTCGCGGACACGAAGGCGAACAACCCGTATGCGCGCGCGACCGCGCTGAAGGCGTTCCTCGCCACCGGGAGCCTCGCGACGCTGCAGAAGTACCACCCCGGCTGGGTCGTCCTCCGCACCCGCCGGACGGTCCCGATCGCGCACCTGGAGGCGAGCGGACTGCGCCCCGTCTACAGCGACCGGCGGTTCATCGTCTTCAAGCTGTGACCGCGGACGTACGATCGCGCCGGTGAAGCTGCTCCTCGTCACGCTCTACTTCCCACCCGCCGGCGGCGCGGGTGTGCAGCGATCGCTGAAGCTTGCGAGTCATCTGCCCGCGCTCGGGATCGAGACGCACGTGCTCGCGCCGGACGACCCGAAGTGGGTGCACGTCGACGCCGACCTGCCGCTGCCGACGCAGGCGTGGGTGCACCGCGCGCGCTACGTCGGGCCGCGCGGACGGCGGATCGCCGACGAGCAGTACGGCCGCTCCGGGATGGAGCTCGCGCTGCTGCAGGCGTCGACGATCGGCCGCCGGCTGCTCGTGCCGGACGAGAACGTGACGTGGAACGCGACTGCGATTCCGAAGGCGATCTCGATCGTGCGCAGCGAAGGGATCGACGTCGTGCTGACGACGTCGCCGCCCGGCTCCGTCCATCTCCTCGGCGCCGCGGTGAAGAAGGCGACCGGCGTGAAGTGGGTCGCCGATCTCCGCGACTCGATCGTGCTCCACCCGCACCGCTCGGCGGACGGTTTCGCAGCGCTCGTGAAGCGGAAGTCGCGTGCTGCCGTCGCGCACCTCGTCGCCGCGCAGGCGGACGCGATCGTCACGGCGGCGGAGTCGATCTCGGTCGAGACGCGCGGTATCTCGCCGCGCGGCCCGGTCGTCACGATCGCGAACGGCTGCGACTTCGACGACTTCGCCGGGCTCGAGTACACGCGCACCGACCGCTTCCGGCTCACGCACGCCGGCTCGTTCTTCGGCAAGCGCGATCCGAAGCCGTTCCTCCAGGCGCTCGCCGACTCCGGGCTCGAGGACGTGACCGTGCGGTTCGTCGGCGACTTCCGTCCCGGTGACCGCGAGTTCATGGAGTCGCTCGGGCTCGCCGACCGCGTCGAGCTGATCGACTACGTGCCGCGCCGCGAGTCGCTCGCGCTGCAGCGGAACTCCGACGCGCTGCTGCTGCTGATCCCGGACGCCGGCGGCCGCGGACGCGGCGTCCTCTCCGGGAAGGTGTTCGAATACCTCGCCGCCGAACGGCCGATCCTCGCCGCAGTGCCGCCGGACGGAGCCGCCGCGCAGCTGATCCGCGACACCGGCGCCGGCGTCGTCGCCGCCGCGGACGACGTCGCCGGTTTCCGCGACGCGCTCGTCGACCTGCACGCGCGATGGCGCGACGGCAAGCTCGACGGGACGCCGCTCTCGCCGGAGTGGCGCGACAAGCTCTCGCGCGCTCGCCGCGTCGAGGAGCTCGCCGACCTGCTCGGGAGCCTCGCATGACCGCCGCGGCGGTCGCCGTTCCGCGCGCCGTGAGCCGCACGCGCGTCGCGGACTTCTTCTTCCTCGCGACGTTCTTCTGCGTCACGTTCGAGAAGGTGCACTGGAATCTCGCCGGCTCCGTCGGGATCGCCGACGTGATGACGATTCTCTTCCTCGTCTCGTTCGTGCTGACGAGCCGCGGCCCGACGCCGCGCACGACGGGAATCGTGCTGCTGTTCTTCGCGGCGTTCCTGCTCGTGTATCTGCTCGGGTTCTTCAACCTCGAGACGAAGCAGGGCTTCGACCAGTTCGCGAAGGGGATGGTGAAGTTCGTGCTGCACTTCCTGTTCCTCGCGGCGGCGGTCGCGTATCTCGCGCGGCGCGGCGAGCGCTTCTACTGGCGCGCGCTCGCGTGGTTCACGGCGGGGATGGTCGCGAACGCGGTCTACGGCGTGCTGCAGCTGCTCTCGGCGCGGGCCGGCCACAACCTCGACCACGTCGCTGCTCTCACCGCTCACCGGCGGCGCGAGCTCGATCAACATCTACGGCGCCGTCAACGGCCAGAGCGTGTTACCGGCCGAACGCGCTGACCGGCGACCCGAACCACCTCGGGATCATGCTCGAGGTCCCGCTGCTCGCCCTCACGCCGGTGTACCTCCGGCTCGAGCGCGGGCACCGGCTGAAGTGGCCGCTCGGCGGCGTGCTCGCGTTCCTGCTCGTCGTCGAGCTCGCGACGCTGTCGCGCAGCGGCCTGCTCGGGCTCGGCGTCGGGCTGCTCGTGCTCGCGCTGCCGTATCGCCGCTTCGCGTGGTCCCGCGCGCTGCTCGTCCCGCTCGGCATCGTCGCGGCCGTGCTCGCTGTACGTCGTCTACTCGCGCTGGCATTACTTCTCCGTCGTCCTGCGCTCGCGCGTGCAGACCGGCGGCGCGTCGACGTCGACGCACTTCGCGGTCTACGACTTCATCCCGCAGATCATTCACTCGAACCCGCTGCTCGGGCTCGGGCTGAACAACTTCTCCGTCTACTACGAGTTCGTCACCGGGAAGACGAACTGGGGGCCGCACTCGTTCTACGTCTCGCTGATCGTCGAGACGGGGCTCGTCGGCTTCCTTCTCTTCATGGTGTTCCTGCGCTATCTGTTCGTGCGGCTGCATGCGGCGCGCGTGCTCGGGCGGATGCTCGATGCGGCGCGTGACCCGCTCGGCCGGCGTGTGCGGCCGCTCGCGTGGGGCTTCACCGCGGCGCTCGCCGGAACGACTCGCGGCGAACTTCTTCTATCTGACGATGCAGTTCTATTACTTCTACGGATTCGCGGCGCTCGCGCTCGCGCTGCCGATCGTGTTCGCGAGGCGCGTCGCCTGAAGGTCGCGGTCCTGACGACGTCGTTTCCGCGCGGGCCGGAGGATCCCGCGGGGCGGTTCGTCGCCGATGCGGTCGACGGTGTCCGCGCGCGTGGCGTCGAGGTGGCGGTCGTCTCGCCGGCGTCGTTCCGGCACTTCGGGATCGCGTACGGGCACGGGATCGTCGGGAACCTGCGCGCGGCGCCGTGGCGCGTGCTGCTTGTTCCGGCGTTCCTCGCTGCGTTCCGTCGCGCGGCGGCGCGCGCGGCGCGAGGGCGCGGATCTCGTGCACGCGCACTGGCTCGCCGCGGGAGCGGTCGCGGCGACGCTCGGGAAGCCGTACGTCGTGCAGGTGTGGGGGACCGACGTCGAGCTCGCGCGGCGCGTGCCGTGGCTCGCGCGGCCGGTGCTCGCGCGCGCGCGGCTCGTGCTCGCGGCGTCGACGGCGCTCGCGGAGGACGCGCGGCGGCTCGGCGCGCGCGAGGTTCGCGTCGTGCCGAGCGGCGTTGCGATCCCGGACGCGGTCGGCGCGCCGGACGAGCCGCCGCACGTGCTCTACGTCGGCCGGCTCTCCGCGGAGAAGGGCGTGCTGCGAGCTCGTCGAGGCAGCGGCGGGGCTGCCGCTCGTCGTCGTCGGCGACGGTCCGCTGCGCGCGCGGGTTCCGGGCGCGGCCGGCTTCGTCCCGCCGGCCGAGCTCGGCCGCTGGTACGAGCGCGCGGCCGTCGTCGCCGCGCCGTCCCTCCGCGAGGGCTACGGCGTCGCGCCGCGCGAGGCGATGGCGTGGGGGCGTCCGGTCGTCGCGAGCCGCGTCGGCGGCCTCGTCGACGCGGTCGAGGACGGCGTCACCGGGCTGCTCGTCCCGCCCGGCGACGTCGCGGCGCTCCGCGCAGCGCTCCAGCAGCTGCTCGGCGACGCGGAGCTCCGTGCGCGCCTGGGTGCCGCCGCACGCGAGAAGGCGCAGCGCGAGCTCTCGCCCGCCGTGGCGGCGGAGCGCCTCGAAGCGGTGTACGCGGAGGCGCTCGCGTGAGGCCGGGGCTCTACCTCCACGCGCTGCGCGTCGCGCGGTGGCGCCAGCTTCGCGCGCGCGCATGCGGCGGCCGCTCGCGCGCAGGCGGTTCCCCGGCGACGCGCCGCCGGCGCGACGCGCGCCCGGTCCCGGCGCGTCGAGGCGCTCTGGCGCTCGCCCGCGTTCGAGCCGGCGCACGCCGCCCGATCCCGCGACGCGTCTCGGCGGCTTCCATGCCGAGTACGGCGAGGACGTCCTCGCCGCCGCGCGCGCGGGCGACGCTCGACGGTGCGCGTGCGCTCGTCGACAGCTGGATCGACGACCATCCGCCGCGCAACGACGACGCGTGGCACCCGTATCCGCTGTCGACCCGCGCCGGCAACTGGATCGCCGCGCTGACGCTCGTGCCGGAGCTCGCGTCGCCGCGGCTCTCGGAAAGCCTCTGGCTCCAGCTCCGGCGGCTCGAGGCGAACGTCGAGGACGACATCCTCGGCAATCACGTGATCCGCAACGCGCGCGCGCTCGTTCTCGGCGGCGCCGCGTTCGACGAGCCCACGCTCACCCGACGCGGCATCGACCTGTTGCGACGCGAGCTGCCCGAGCAGGTTCTCCCCGACGGCGGCCACTACGAGCGCAGTCCCGTGTACCACCTCGTCGTTCTGCGCGACCTGCTCGAGATCCAGGCGGTGTCGCCGCACTCGTGGCTCGGCGACGCGATCGACCGGATGCGCGTCTTCGCGGCTGCGCTCACGCGGCCCGACGGTGAGCCGGCGCTGTTCAACGACGGCGGCCTCGAGCAGGCGCCGAAGCTCGAGCTGCCTGAGCCGCCGGACGGCCTCGTCGTCTTCGAGGACTCCGGGTTCGCCGTCGTCCGCGAGGGACCGCTCTGGCTCGCGTTCCGCTGCGGCCCGCCGTCGCCGGCGTTCCTGCCCGCGCACGCGCACGCCGATGCGCTCTCGTTTCAGCTCTGGTGGGACGGCCGCCCGGTGCTTGTCGACGCGGGCACGTACACGTACGAGCCGGGGCGCGAGCGCGACTGGTTCCGCGGCACCGCGGCGCACTCGACGATCCGCGTCGACGGGCGCGACCAGTTCCGGCTCTGGGGCGCGTTCCGCTCCGGGCGCCTTCCGGTCGTGAAGCTCCGCTTCGCGCGCGAGGGCATCCTCGAGGCGACGGTGCAGCTCGGTCGCGGCGTCCGCCATGTCCGCAAGCTCGAATGGGCCGGCGGAGACGTCGTCGTCCAGGACCGGCTCGAGGGCTCCGGAAGCCATCGCATCGAGAGCCGGCTGCTCTGGTCGCCGGGCGCCGAGGAGCGGGTCGAGCTCACCGTCTACGGCGAAGGCGAGCGGCGAGACGAGCCCGCGTGGGTGTCGGAGCGCTTCGGCGAGCGGGTCGAGACGCGGTCGACGACGGTCTTCACGACGCGCAAACTCCCTGCTGATCTGGGCTTCCGGATCCGCTGCCTAGAATGAGCCGCCGTGGAGCGCCCTCGATCGCGAGCGAGTCTCGTCGTCGTCACGGGCGGCGGCGGATTCATCGGCGGCCACCTCGTCGCCGAGCTCCAGCGCCGGGGCTTCGAGCGCATCCGCGCGGTCGACATCAAGCCGCTCGACCGCTGGTACCAGCAGCACGACGGCGTCGAGAACCTCGTCGCCGACCTGCGCGAGGCGGAGGCCTGCCGCAAGGCCGCCGCCGGCGCGCGCTACGTCTTCAACCTCGCCGCCGACATGGGCGGCATGGGCTTCATCGAGACGCACAAGGCCGACTGCATGGTCTCGGTGCTCATCAACACGCACATGCTCGTCGCCGTCGCGCGACGCCGGCGTCGAGCGCTTCCTCTTCGGCTCGTCCGCGTGCGTCTACGCCGCCGACAAGCAGACCGACACCGACGTCACGGCGCTGAGCGAAGGCGACGCGTACCCGGCGATGCCGGAGGACGGCTACGGCTGGGAGAAGCTCTTCAGCGAGCGGATGTGCCGGCACTTCATGGAGGACTACGGCATCTCGGTGCGCGTGCCGCGCTTCCACAACGTCTACGGCGCCGTACGGCACGTACGACGGCGGACGCGAGAAGGCGCCGGCGGCGATCTGCCGCAAGGTGATCCAGGCGCAGCTCGACGGGACGAACGCGATCGAGATCTGGGGCGACGGCAAGCAGACGCGGAGCTTCACGTACATCGACGACACGATCGACGGCATCTTCCGGCTGCATGGAGAGCGACGTCGCGGAGCCGATCAACCTCGGCTCGTCGCAGCTCGTCACGATCAACGAGCTCGTCGACATCGTCGAGGAGATCGCCGGCGTCAAGCTCGAGCGGCAACTACAAGCTCGACGCGCCGCAGGGCGTGCGCGGCCGCAACAGCGACAACACGCTGATCCTCGAGCAGCTCGGCTGGGAGCCGTCGACCACGCTGGAGACCGGGCTCGCAGCGACGTACGCGTGGATCCACGAGCAGCTGACGAGCGGCGCCCAGGACGAGGCGGCGCTCGCGTTTCAGGGCATCTGAGCATGGCGAGCCCGGCGGACCGACAGATCTCGTGCCACCGGTCGAGCTGACCGGGTCTTCCGACCCTGGTTATGCTGATCCATCGTGGTCGACGCGCACACCGTGAGGAATCGCTCGACCCAGACTCGACCCACACGGTCGCGGTAGGGACGTCGATGCTGCCGCGGCGCTTTCGCCGGACGTCGAGCGACTCGGTGACACTCGAGTCGAGCGAGCGCGACCCACGGCTCGTGGAGGCCGAGCGCTTCTACTGGTACCACTGCGTCGAGCTTGCTCCCGGCGTCGTCACCGACGGCGACTACGACATGCACGAGGTTCTTTCGCACTACGGCTTTCCCGACGCGATGGCCGGGATGAACGTGCTGGATGTCGGACGCGCTTCCGGGTTCTTCGCCTTCGAGTTCGAGAGCCGCGGGGCGACGGTGGTCGCGACGGATATCGCGTCTCTCGCAGAGTGGGACTGGGTCGGTGACGCGGAAGCCCGCGATGCGCGCCTCGCTGCGCACGCGCACGAGGATGATCACATCAGCGGCGCGTTCCATTTCGCCAAAGCAGCCCGGGGATCCCAGGTCGGCGAGAAGACGATCAACGTCTACGACCTCGACCCGGTGGAGTTCGATGGTCAGATGTTCGACATCGTCTTCGCCGGTTCGATCGCCTCTCATCTGCGCGACCCGATTCTCGCCTTCGAGCGTCTTCGTTCGGTGACTGGAGGCGTGTGCATCGTTGCGGCGCCGTCGTTCGACCTCCCCGACAGCTCGGGCCACGCGCTTTTGTCGCTGGTCGGCACGCAAGATGAAGATCGTCGAAGCTGGTGGTCGATGAACGCCCGCGGACTCGAGGAGACGCTGAAGAGCGCAGGCTTCCGAGAGGTCGAGATCGTGTCGCAGTTCACGCTAAGACACCGACGCCAGCCGCTCGAAGTCAATCACCTTGTCGCGCATGCGAGACCCTGACGGCCGTCGACGGATACCGACATCTCAGCTGACGACATGCACTACCGGATAGCCTCTGCGCAGCAGCACTCCGGACCGGTGCCCTCGCTCGGTGACACCGTGACTGTCGAGTCCGACGTCGGCCCGCTGTACATTCGGCAGGACGACACCATCATCAAGCCGTACCTCGAGGAGCACGGCAACTGGGCTCCCGAGCAGGCGCTGACAGTGCGCGAGACGGTCGGCTCGGGGATGTGCTTCCTCGACATCGGAGCCCACGTCGGCTACTTCTCCGTGCTGTCCGGCGCGTTGGTCGGCCCTGACGGTGTCGTCTTCGCCTTTGAGCCGCATCCGCGGAACTACGAGCTCTTGCTCGCCAACGTCTGGCGGAACGGACTTACGAATGTCGTCTGCTTTCCGTGGGCCGTCGGAGACCGGAACGGCTTCGCCGAGCTCTTCGAGGCGCCCGGCAACAGCGGCGACCATCGTCTCTACCGATCGGCCGGCGAAGATCGCGACGTCGTTCGCGTTCGGTGCGTTGCGCTCGACGCGCTGGGCGCGATTCGCACGCCGGTCGACTTCGTCAAGCTCGACGTACAGGGCGCCGAGGAAGGCGCGATGCGCGGGATGGAGCAGGTGCTTGCGCTCTCGCCGGATGTGACGGTCGCGGTCGAATTCTGGCCGTACGGGATGGCACGGTTCGGAACCGACGTTCGCGGCGTGCTCCCGTATTACCGAAGCCTCGGCTATCGCATACGGGCACATCATCCCGACCGCGATCGGCCGGTCGAGCTCGCAGACGACGAGATCCTCGGTCTCTGCGACGAGTGGGACGGCTTCGGCCATGCCGACCTCGTTCTTCGCCGCGAGTGGAACGACGAAGCTGCCGCCCAAGCCGGAGAGCCGTCGGCTTGACCTCGCGTCCTGGCAGTGTGCTGAAGTCCAGGTGGTGGCGGCTAGCATCACCTGGAGTGTCCAACGCTGCCCGCTCCTGCTGGTGCGGGAGGAACCGGCTCCGAGAATTCGGGCCTGACTACCTCCTGTGCACGGCGTGCAACACGCTCGTCGGCCAGGCTGGGCTCACCGCCGCGGAGACGCTCGTCGGAGACGACGAGGTCGACTACTACGGCAAGCGCTACTGGCTTGAACACCAGCGCGACGAGCTTGGTCTCCCCGACATCTATCGGCGCGCCCGGCTCGACCTTCCCGAGCGCTGCGTGTACTGGCTGGAGGCGCTGCTTCGCTATCGCCGGCCGCCGGCAAAGATCCTCGAGGTCGGAGCTGGGCACGGCGCGTACACAGCCCTCCTGCAATGGTCGGGATACGACGCGACGGCCCTCGACCTGAGCCCGTGGGTCGCGGAGTTCGCCCGAGAGCGCTTCGGCATCCCTTATCTCGTCGGTCCGGTGCCCGAGCAGGATCTGCCGCCGCGGTCGTTCGATGTTGTGATCGCGAACGACGTCCTCGAGCATCTCGCCGATCCGGTCGGCACAGTCGCCAGTTGGTCGGCGCTGTTGAAGTCTGACGGTCTGCTCGTCACACAAACGCCGGAGTTCATTCCCGAGCGGAGCTACGACCAGCTCGTCGCCGAGTCGGATCCCTTCCTCGACCACATGCGTCGGGCCGGGACCGAGCACCTGTTCCTGTTCAGCCGTGACTCGCTTCGCCGCCTGCTCAACACGGCCGATCTTCGCAACGTGGCGTTCGAAAAGCCCGTGTACGCGTACGACATGTTGTCTGTTGCCGGAGCGACCCGCTTCAAGCGGGTCAAGTCCGACCCTGCGGAGCGTTTGGCGGCTACTCCGCTGGCGCCGCTCGTGACGGCGCTGGTCGACGCCCATGACGCGCTCGCCTTGAGCGACGCCGACCGGGAGGCGCGGCTGGAGGTCATCGAGCGGCTTGACGCGGCGCTCAAGGAAAGCGAGGCTGACAGGAGTCAGCGGTTGGAGGTGATCGGCAGGCTCGACGCTGAGCTCCGTGCCGCGAAAGGAGGTCGTGGCGAAACCGGGGTCGACTGAGCGAGGGGGTAGTTCACTGACGGATCTGGACGGCACTAATCGAGCCGAGGACGCACGGAACACCGACGTTCCGCCGGACCTCCCCAGGATCACGGTTGTCACGCCTGCCTACAACAGCGCCGAGCTGATCGAGAAGTGCATCCAGTCGGTTCTGGCGCAGGAGTATCCGAACCTCGAATACATCGTCGTCGACGGCGGCTCGTCCGACGGCACCGTCGAGATCGTTCAGCGATTCGACGATCGACTTCAGTGGTGGACGAGCGAGCCCGACGACGGGCAGGCCGACGCTCTCAACAAGGGCTTCCGGCGCGCGACGGGCGACCTCGTCTGCTGGCTCAACTCGGATGACTTCTTCTATCCGCGTGCGTTGTTCGAAGCCGCAGCCGCCTGGCGCGCGAACCCGCATGCGCCGTTCTTCTACGGAAACGGCTTTCGCGTCGACTGGTCGGGGCGCAAGCTCGGCGAATTCTTTCCCGACGGTGTCGTCGCGTTTCGCCGGGACGCGACGATCTTCGGGCTGAATTGCGTCCTCCAGCCTGCGACGTTCATTCGTCGCGACGCCCTCGAGAGCGTCGGTCTGCTCGACGTTAGCTTGCACTACGGATTCGACACGAATCTGTGGATCGAACTGTCGGCGCTCGGCCGGCCGCATCCGATCCGGGCACACCTGGCAGCTTCACGCGAGTACGGCGAGACGAAGACGTCGACGGGCTCGTTCCCGAGAGCCGAGGAGCTTCGTCGAATCGCGGAGCGCCACGCAGACGTCGCAGCCACACCCGGCTCCGTCAGCTACTACCTCGACACGCTCCACCGCCTCGCTTCGTCCCGGCCCGACGTCTACCCGCCTGAGTACCTCCGGTCGATCGAGCAGTTCTGGTCGTCGACCGCCCTGCTGCTGCGAGACTATGGCGCTCGGCCGGACGGCTTTCCGCTGCCCGATGGGGCCGATCTTCTCGACGCCCGTCCCCTACTGACGCCGAAGTCGGGCCGGCAGCAGGTTGGCATCGAGCTCAGGCAGGTGACGCGAGGAGCATCCGGCGGGATCGTCGTTGTCCTCGTCGGGATGCTCGAGGAGCTGTTCAGACGTCGTCCTGACGTCGACTTCGTCGTGTTCTGCACTGTTTTCAATCGCGAGCTGCTCGACGTCGACGCGCCGAACGTCGAGGTCATCACGCTCCCGCTCGACAGCTACTTCGACGAGCTCCGCCGCCTTGCGAGCGACGGCGAGATCGACATCCTCATCCGCAGCTACCCGACCGTCGAGGAGGTCGCGTTCCCCCTCAACAGGCAGATCTTCGTGATACCCGACGTCCAACATGAGTACTACCCGGAGTTCTTCGACGCGACGACGCTCGCACTCCGTCGGCGCGCATTCCGACGGCCGCTGAACGGAGCGGGGGCGATCGCGACGATCTCGGAGTACGCGCGCCGCACGATCGCCGAGCACGCGCGCGGCGACCGCGACGTATTCGTCGCCAGCCCGAGCCTGCCGCCGGACTTCCTCGCTGCGCGGTCGGCAGACGCGACGGAGGAGGAGCGTGCTCTCGTTCCGGACGGCGGCTTCTTCTACTTCCCGGCGAATCTCTGGCCGCACAAGAATCACGAGCGCCTGTTCCGCGCTTTGCGGCTCCTGAACGAGCGAACGGGCACGCGATATGAGCTCGTGCTCACCGGGGCGCCCCACGGCTGGGAGGAGCTCCGCGCGAAGTATCCCGACCTCCCGATCCACCATCTCGGATACGTGAGCTCCGCGCTGGTCAGGCTGTTGTACGAGCGCGCGATCGCCGTCGCGTTCTTCTCCGAGTACGAAGGCTTCGGGATCCCGCTGCTCGAGGCGTTCGAGGTGGGTACGCCCGTCGTCTGCAGCAACACCACGAGCCTTCCCGAGGTTGCGGGAGACGCAGCCCTAATGTGCGACCCGACCGACGTCGACGCGATTTCCGAGCTGCTCGAGCGGATCGCCGCCGACGGGCGCCTCCGTGCCGACCTCGTCGAGCGGGGAAAGCTGCGACTCGCCGCCTACACGTGGGCCAAGGCAGCGGACGAGCTCGCCGCAGGCGTTGACCGCGTGATCGACCGCGCGACCGCGCCGCCGGCCGCTGAGCAGCCGCTCGTCTCGATCGTCACGCCGTCGTTAAACCAGGGGCGCTTCGTCCGGCAGACGATCGAAAGCGTCCTTGCTCAGACCTATCCGAACATCGAGTACATCGTCATCGACGGAGGCTCCACCGACGAGACCCTCGAGATCCTTCGGAGCTACGGAGATCGTGTGCGGTGGCTCTCGGAGCCCGACGAGGGCCAGACCGCCGCGATCAACAAGGGGTTCCGGCTGACGGGCGGCACGATCGTCGGCTACCTCAACTCGGACGACATCCTGCTTCCGGACGCGATAGCTCAGGTGGTCGAGCATCTGCGGAACCATCCCGAATGCGATCTCGTCTACGGCGACGCGGACTACATCGATGCCGAGGATCGCATCATGGGCGCGTACCCCACCGACGATTACTCCTTTGAGCGGCTGATGGAGGACTGCTGTATCTGCCAGCCTGCGGCGTACTGGCGCACTTCCGTTATGGAGGCGGTCGGCCCCTTCGACGAGACGGTGCACCTTGCGATGGACTACGAGTACTGGATCCGTATCGATCGCAGCGGCCTCGTTATTCAGCATCTGAACGAGAGGCTCGCCCAGTCGCGCCTGCACCCGGAGACGAAGACGCTCAGTGAACGATCCGGCATCTATCGCGAGATCTTCGAGATCTGCCGGGAGCGTGGCGGCTACATCTCGCACAACTACGTCTTCGGGTACTGGGAGCACCTCGCGAACGAGCGCCCCGGACTCGCGGCCCGCGTGATTCGCCGGCTACCGAGGCTCCGGGCCGCATGCGTCGAGGTCCACTACCTACTGCTGAACCGGGACCACCATGAACGGCGCGACATGGTGGTCGGCAGTGCCCGTGCCGCCAAACGCAGTTTGATACGGCTGATGTCTCGTACGCCACGGCTCCTCGCGTTCGCCGACAACACGAAGGCGCGCGTGTGGGACGAGCGCCGCTGGCCCGGAAAGCCGGCGGCACGTGGTCGTGCCGGAAATCCTGTCGGGCGCGGACGTGTCCGCGGCTACTGGGCGGACAATTGGGTCGAGGCGACGCTCGACGTCGACGTCGACGCCAGCGATCGGACGCGCGAGTTCCGGCTCGTCGGGAAGTCGATCAACGTCATGGACGTCGAGATCTTCGCGAGCGGAACTCGCCTCGGCCGCTTCGATCTGAAGAAGGGGAGACACGAGGTGATTACGGTGAGCGTTCCGCCTGGTCCGCGCGAGACGGTCTCGTTTGTGTTCTCCCGGTCGCTGGACGACGTCACGGGACGGTCGATCTCGTTCCTCTTGGAAGAGACGAACCTATTCAGAGAGGACGATCTCGCAGTGCTCAACTGAGTCGGGTTATCCCGACCGCCGGGGGCGTGCCCGGATGCATGCAACAGCGCGCGCGGCAGCGGCGCGGTCGTCAGCCGGCGACGCAGTGGCGGCACGGTACTGAGCGTCGGCGGCTTCGTCGCGAGTCGCCCGGCGCCACCCATCGCCGTCGTAGCGGAAGAATTGAAGCGCGATGTCGGCGGGCTCCAGCATCTGGCAGAGCTCGTCGAGCTCCTTCCCTCCGAACTGGCGGAACCAGCCGTGATCCTCAGGTGCTCCGAAAGGGACCGACGCCAGCAGGGTGCCGTCCGGGGAAAGCACGCGGACCAGCTCGCTGACCGCGAGCTCGAGCGCTGCTCCAGGATTCTCTGTGCGGCCGAGCTCTGACCCGTACGAGGTGTTGTCCATTCCGACGTGCTCGAGCGTCGAGAGCGACACGACGGTGTCGAACCTTCCGTCCCGGAACGGGAGGTCGCGCAGATCGTCGTAGGCGTAGGCGACCTTCCGATCCGTAAAGGCGACCGCCTCCGGCTCAAGCGTGACGATCGTGAGCGAGTCGAATGTCGGCAGAAAGCGATCGAGAACGAGCGCGTGGTTCAGAACCGAGCCCGCGTCCAGCACCCGGCCACGTGCCTCGGCCGCGAGCAGCCACGGGTACTCGACGACGCGTTCGTCGAGGCCGACACCGAAGCCGCGCGGAAGCGCCTCTTCCCGAGCGAAGGGCTCGAAGGAGCGCCGGCTCCGTCAGCAGTGCCGTAAGGAAGCGCGTCTGATGTTCCGAATAGTCCCCGGCAAACGGTTCGTCAGGAGGGGGAAACCGCTCTAGGAGCGCAGGTGTATCTCGTCGCGGCCACTTCATCGGCGTGTTAAGTCTCGCATGAGCCGCCACCGCGTCGGATCCCGGCGCATCAAGCGCGCCCATCGTCCTCCGATGCAGGTAAGTTCTTCGACCGTGCTTGTTGTAAACGAGTACCCAAAGTCGGGTGGGAGCTGGATCGTCAACGTCTTGGCTGCGACGCTGGGATGGCAGCGGGCCGATCTCTACGACCTTGCTCCGGAGCCGCGTTGCGTGGACCCGCGTCACCCCTGGTACGCGGACGATCTCGATGGAGTACCGACGCGTGGGTCGGAGACGGTGGTCAAAGGTCACGAGATGCCTCGGCCGTCCCTGTTGCCCGAGGGTGCCGGCGTCATTCACATGATCCGCAACCCGCTCGATGTCGCCGTCTCGCGGTGGTTCTATGAATCAGACTTCCTGCCGGGCAATGGCCTTGCGTCCCCGCCCGACATCGATCGTGAAAGCCATTTCGCAGGTACGGTCGCCGACTGGTCGGCGTTCGTGACTGCGTGGTGCGGGACGAATACGCCGATCGTCACCTATGAGAGCCTTTGGCGAGGCGAAGCCTCCGGGCTCGCCGAAGCGCTTGCGCGGATCGGTCTCGATGTGTCCGAGGATCGCCTGCGGGCCGCGGTCTCTGCCGAGACCCCCTCGGTGACGCGGGCATCACTCGCCAGACGATTCGGACACAACACATTCGTCCGTCGAGCCACCGTAGGTGATTGGACCAAGCACATCGATGTGTCCCAGGCCCGCCGGCTCCTCGACACTGCCGCTGATGCTCTGCGTCTGCTCGCCTCCGACCCGGCCGCGCGTGGGATTTCAGCGGTCATGCAGGCGCTGTTCGTCCGTCCCAACGGCCGGACGTCGACGAGGCAGGGCGTTTAGAGAGACCGCACGCGATTATCCGGAGACAAGAACGCAGGTCAGCGCCTCGCTCGGTGAGAGTCATGTGGGTGGCTGCGTCTACGACGGACTGCGGGTCGCGACGACGGTTGCCAGCTCGATGTCGCCCGATGAGCTCGGGTTGTTGCACCTGAATCGACCTGTAGTGATCGTGACGCTGCGAAAGCCAAGCATCGTCAGCACTTCGCGGTACCAGGCATGTGAATAGTGGTACCACGCCCACGGCATGTCCGGCCGGTCGGCACGACCGCAGAGAGCTGCCACCGGGGCGTTGATTCCGGCAAGGCTGCCTTCGACGACGACGAGGGTCGAGGTGCAAACTCTTGCGGCCGCCGCGAGTGCGGAGAGTCCGTCGCGGAGATGCACGAGGATCTGCCCGAGGATCACGACGTCGTATCCGGCGTCGTCGAGGTCGTATACGTCGCCGTAAAAGCAGCGTGCCGCGGATCCGAATTCTTCATGGCAGAGCCAGTACGAGTTGCGCAGTTGGTCGACGAACTGGTCGACTCCTTCCCGCCACGCAGCATGGTTCGCCACGTAGTCGCTGGCCGGGAACGGCAGCTCGTGGTACAGGCCTGCACTGCTGACATCGAACGATGAGACCGAGCGCCGCGGCGCTCGGCCTCGAAGCTGAGAAATCCCGATGCGGTACCGACGTCGAGGACGGTCTTCCCGTCGAGGTCTTGGTGCCCGATGTAGTCGTCAAACCGGCCGATCAGATCCCACGATCCCGTTTGCGGGCCGCTGATCGGCAGCTCAATCGAGTGGTAGAACGTGCACTCCGACGGGCTGACCCCGACCGAGGCTCAGCTTCGATCCAGTTCACGTCTCGACCTCCGAGTCCGGTGCCAGGTTTTCGAATCCCGATGTTACGACGCATCACCCAGTTCGCGCACGCCGCGAATGGATTCGGCAGTTCTTGATCCTCGCCTGAAGCCGGGCCCTGGCGGCCCGGGCTTTCTCTCGCGCGCGGAACGTCGAGGCCCAATAGCGGCGCGGCCGCCCCTTCTTGTACAGGCGGTGCGTGGCGTCGTGGAGCGAGTAGATGTGCGAACGGCCGCCGGCGAGCTGCTCGTTGTGCAGCGCCTCCTCGCCGTAATAGGCCTCTTCGAAACCGCCCGGCACGTGCGCGTAGTCGTGCGACTGATGCACCGCGACGACGGCCCGCGTCGCATCGACCACCGGCTCGGCGAGATCTCGGACGCGCCAGACGAGCCAGTTGTCGAAGCAGGCGCGGCCGATCAGGAAAGGCGGCATCGGCCCGAACTCGTCCTTGGGAAAGACGAAGTAGTCGAGCGCCGCGTAGCCCCGTAGGCGGCCGCTCGCGAGTGCTCGCCGACGAAGGTGTCCCCGAGCTGCAGGCTCGTTGAGGTGGGCTCCGGCCGCGACGTCGAGGTCGCGTGACTCGCCGACGATCAGACAGCGATCGAACGTCGAGACGACGCGTTTCACGGCCGGAAGGAAGTCGTCGAGCAGGATGATGTCGCCGTTTACCAGGCACCAGAGCGGATGTCGCGCGACCCTCTCCACGCAGGCGAAGGCGCTGTCGAGGCGGGGCGTGCCTCGATCGTTGCGCGCGAGACTCCCGACATGGTCGACGCCTCCATCGCGTGCCGCTTCCGCGACTCCGTCCTCATCGCCGACGAGGACGACCTGCACGGAAGGGCCGAGCGCGCGCCAACTCTCAATGGCGTTTCGCTGGATGTCGCCGACGTCACCCCGGAACGGCTTCGGGACTGTGAACAGAGTCAGCACGCGGCCGACACTAGCGAAGCCGTCTCATGCCAGTTCGACCAGCACACGTGTTCCGTACGATGGCCGGATGGGCGGAGCAGGCAGCCCCGGCGGGGCAACGGCGCACTCGAGCTCGGAGCTGCCCGTCCACATTCTTCACGATCGTGCTGAACGGCGAGCCCTTCATCCGCTACCACCTCGAGGTGTTCAGCAGCTGCCGTTTCGGTGGCACTGGCACGTCGTGGAAGGCTCGCCTCGCTCGTTCACGACACGGCCTGGAGCGTCACTGGGGGTGGACGGATCGACCCGGGTTGCACGCTGACGGGCTGAGCACCGACGGGACCACCGCCTACTCGACGCAGTCGTCGCGGCCGAGCCGGTCGTCTCTCGTCTATCGGAAGCTACGGGGTCGCTCTGGAAGGGGAAGCGGGAGATGGTGTCTGCGCCGCTGCCGAACACCACGAGGAGTGCCTGTTCTGGCAAGTCGATACCGACGAGCTGTGGGCCGCCGAACAGATCATCACGATGCGCAAGCTCTTCGTCGGCAGCCGGACCGGATGGCGGCGTACTACTGGTGCGACTACTTCTCCCGCCCGAGGCCGTCGTTGCGACTCCTTACGACTATGCGGCGAACCCGATCTCGAATGGCTGCGTACCTGGCGCTTCCGGCCAGGCGACCGCTGGGT
The DNA here is from genome assembly GCA_963718385.1 of uncultured Actinomycetes bacterium. Taxonomy (GTDB): domain Bacteria; phylum Actinomycetota; class Thermoleophilia; order Gaiellales; family Gaiellaceae; genus Palsa-739. The sequence continues at coordinate 3,434 of CAVQZE010000002.1, read as the reverse complement.
GGCGCATGAGCCCCCGATCTGTTCGTCCGCGCACTTTCGGTGAGATCAACCTTGCCGAGAACCCTCCTTCTTGCACGACGAGACCGAAGAGTCGGAGCGGTCTTCCAGCACTTCGCCTACGCGTCCGAGGAACAGGTCAGGTTCAAGAAAGCTATTACGGCATCCCGGGGAGCTCGACGGATGGCGACGACTCAATGCGCGGTCCTGCATCCGAAGGGCCCGTCCGGCTCGGGGATTTCTTCCCTGGGTGGACGACGACACCCTGGTCGACGCCGCTGAGCGACGGCACTCTCGCCGCTCGCGGAGCGAGTCCGGGCGGCAGCTGGGTCTTCCCGAACTCGCCACGGAGGCGAAGGCCGAGCCGTCTCGCGGTGACGAGGCGTCATCGTGGTGGACGGCGTTTTCTTCCAGCATTTCAAGGATAGCGGGATCGCCCGCGTCTGGCGGTCCTGTCTGCACGAATGGCTGAAGTCCGGCTTCGCGAAACGCATCGTCTTTCTGGATCGGGGGCGGGGCCCCCGCGTTCCCGGCTCCGACCCGTTCGCTGCCTCCCTGGCCCAGCGCTCGGCGGCCGCCGACTCCCTCCGGCTCCAGCGTGTCTGCGACGAAGAGGAGCCGTGCTTTCGTGTCGACGTATTACACGACGCCGATCGAGACGCCGAGCCTGATGCTGTCTACGACCTGATTCCCGAGCGAATGGACTCGACATGTCCGACCCGGTTTGGGACGAGAAGCGACTCGCCGTCGAGCACGCGATCTTACGCATGCATCTCGGAGAACACCGCCGCGACCTGCTAGAGCTGGTGCGGAGCGGCAGGCAAGCGCGCAGACGTCGTCCTGCTCGGTGTTGATGACGGTTCTTTCCGGCGTCGCCCGCGGAGTCGAGGCGTTTCGGACGGAGATGGTCTCGACCGCCCCTATTTCCTGGTTGTCGGCGAACGGCTGGGAGTCGACGGCTACAAGAACGTGAGCTCGTCTTTCACGCCTTTCGCGACTGGGCGGCTGCTGGGGACCACGAGATCCTCTGCGTGGGCGGCCGACCCGACCTCGAGCCGGAGCTCCGTGCCGTCGGGCCGCGCGTTCGTGCTAGACGGCTCAGCCTTAGCGACGAGGAGCTCCGCCTCGCGTACGCGGGAGCGGAGGCGCTCATTTTCCCCTCGCGCTACGAAGGATTCGGCTTGCCGGTTTTGGAGGCAATGTCTTGCGGCTGCCCGGTCATCACGACGCCGATCTCCTCCTTCCCGGAAGTTTCCGGTGAAGCAGCGATATATATAGACCCGGACGACCCTGCTTCGCTTCGGAGGGCTCGACGCTGTTCGGGACCCGGAGCGTCGAGCGGCGCTGATCGCCGCGGGGAAGGTTCGTGCCGCAGCGTTGCCGTGGGACGCCGCCGCCGCGGCGTTCGCGTCGCTGCTGACGGACGCTGCGCAGTCGGCCGCGCCGGGCGAGCGCGCGGTGCGCGACGCAGTTTGGGGGCCGCGCCGGCGCGAACGGGCGCAGGCGACGCCGAGCGCCGGACGGCGTCAACGCGAACGGGAGGCGGGCGCGACCCTCCTCGCGCGGGCCGAGACGCTCGCGCTGTTCTATCTCCCGCCTCGAGCCGCGGCTCGTCTGCGTGCAGTGAAGGCGTCTATCCGGCGCGTCCTGCGCACCGGAGCCGCCGGCTGAGCCGGATTACGAGCGCGACACAGGCGCTGTCAGCATGCCGTCGCCGGTCGTGGCAGGTCCGGCCTCGAGCGAGTGCCAGTGCTGCCTCAACAGCACCGGGGAGATGTACGGCTCGGTGGGGATCATCTCGGGGCCGTAGAAATCGCCCGGATCGAGCGTGAACTCGGTCTGATGCCTGCATGAATCGAGCACCACGCCGCCGCGCGCGATGCTGACGCTGATGACGTAACGCGCCGGCCGCAACGGAAGCTCGTCAACTCTGCAGACGAGCGTCCTGGTTGTGTCAGCGGCGAAGTCGGGAAACCGGGCGGGCAGTGCGTACGCGGTTGAGAGCACGATCGGCTGGGCGGCCGCGATGTTCGAGATTCCGACGTTGAGAACGAGGTCACGCCCGCTGTCTCGTGCTCTGCGGCGACATCGACCTCGAACGTGACGGGCCGGTTCGGCACGATCCGGTCGCCCTCGGCCCCGAGGACGCGTATCGCGGCGACGCGGAGTTCGCCGGTTCCCTCCCGGATTGCGCGTCCTGCAGCAGGGCGCTCGCGCCTCCGTCGATCTGGGGGCTGCCCAGGTATTCGTTGATTCCTTCTCGACTTCGCCGTCGAACACGATGCTGCCGCCCTTGACGACGATCACACGATCGCACAGTTGCGCAACCGAAGCCGGCGAATGACTCACAAAGAGGACCGTCCTCCCGGATTGCGTCAGCGAGTCGATCCGATGCAGGCACTTCTGCTGGAACGCGCTGTCACCGACCGCGAGCACCTCGTCGAGCAGGAGCACCTCGGGATCGAGATGCGCGGCGATCGAAACGCGAGGCGGACGTACATGCCGGACGAGTACCGCTTGACCGGCATGTCCATGAATTCGCCGACTCCGGAGAACTCGACGATCTCGTCGTACCGCTCGTTGACCTCTCGGCGGCTCATCCCGAGGATGGCGCCGTTCAGGAAGACGTTGTCGCGGCCCGAGAGCTCGGGTGGAAGCCTGTTCCCACCTCGAGAAGGCTGCTGACGCGGCCACGGATCTCGATGCGGCCCGTCGTCGGCTCGGTGATCCGTGCGAGCAGCGAGAGCAGCGTCGACTTGCCGGCGCCGTTCGGCCCGATGACGCCGAGCACCTCGCCGCGACGGACATCGAACGAGACGTCGCGAAGCGCCCAGATGTCCTCCCGTCGCGGCGGCTCCGATCCCGGTGCGCGCGTGAACAAGTGCTCGACCCGGTCCTTGATCGTGGTCGGCTGTGAGTGCGTCCAGATGCGGTAGCACTTCCCGATGTCGCGGGCGGAGACTACGACGGGTCAGGCATCGTCGGCGAGCGTCCGTTCGGCTTGCGCGAACCGCACCACCCCTGCACGAGGAAGACGATCGCGGTCACGACCAACGATGCGACAAGGAGACCGTGTGGCGCCGGTGTCCCGAGCAACGCCCAGCGGAAGGCGACCAGAAGCCCGACGAGCGGGTTCGCCGCCTGGAGGAGCGTCTCCCACGAATGACCGGGGGTCTGCAGCTGATATGCGATCGGGCTGAGGAAGAACCAGAGCGTGATGAGAAACGGGAGGGCCTGGCCGACGTCGCGGTAGCGGACGTTCGTCGCCGAGAGAAAGAGCGTGAGGCCCGTCGTCAGCACGAACGCGACCAACAGAAGGCGGGACCGTGAAGACCAATCGCCACGTCGGATAGAAGCCGTAGGCCGCGGCGATGATCCAGGAAGAGGAAGAACGAGATCACGTAGTCGACGATCACGGAGACGTTTGCGGCGAGCGG
>CAVQZE010000001.1:0-1381137 GCA_963718385.1 uncultured Actinomycetes bacterium | reverse complement strand
GCCGCGCACCCAGCGCACGAGCCACGCAACCACCAGCACTGCCGCGACGAGACCAAGCCACGTGTTGAGGTAGGCCGCCGCGGCGATCACAATCGCGCCGCCGAGCACGACGATCAGGAAGCGGAACGCTTCGGCCTCGCTCCGCAAGGGATTGCGCATGGACCGTTAGAGGATGTAGACCGTCAGGTACACGACGATCCACATCACGTCGACGAAGTGCCAGTAGATCCCGCCGATCTCGACGCCGTGATGGTGCTCCGCCGAGAAGTGGCCGCGGAAGGCGCGGATCGTCATGAAGAGCAGGATCGAGAGCCCGACGAAGACGTGGGCGCCGTGCAGGCCGGTGAGGCAGAAGAAGATCGTCGGGAACGCGCCGTCGCCGGTGTTGAAGCCGATGCGCAGGTATTCCATGACCTGCGAGATGAGGAACGTCAGCCCCATCAGGAACGTCAGCAGCAGCCCCGCGCGCAGGCCCCAGACGTTGCCCTTCTTGATCGACTGCAGCGACCAGTGGATCGTGAAGCTCGACGTGACGAGGATGCACGTGTTGATGAACGCGACGTAGATCGGAAGCTCGAACGGCGGCGTCGGCCACGGCGTCCCGTTCGCGACGCGCACGAAGAAGTACGCGGTGAAGAACGCGCCGAAGAGCATGATCTCCGACCCGATGAAGAGGAACATCCCGAGCGTCGCCGGCGCGACGCGCGACGAGTAGTGCGGCGGCGGCGGGCCGTGCTGCTCGCCGCCGTGGTCGAGATGCTCGGCGTGCGCGGCGGCCATCAGACGGTCGCTCCCACGGGCATGTCGACCTCGATGTGCTCGAGCGGGAGCTTCGTGTCGGCGCGGAGGCGTCCGAGCAGGTCGCGCCGGAGCCAGCCGGAGCGCTCGCCGGGGAAGGTCGACACGATCAGCTCGTCCACGCGCTCGTCCTCCATCGTCTGCATCACGGCGGTGTACGGATCCGGATGCGAGATCTGGCCGTGGACGTCGAGGCCGTCGCGAGCGCAGCGTCGTGACCGCGCGGAGGAGGCGGTGCTCGGCCTCGTCGTAGCTGCCGTCGCCCTCGCCCTGCGGCGAGATGATCAGGAAGCTCGCGGGACTGCTGGCCGCGCGCGCGCGGATCGCCGCGAGCAGCGGCTCGCCGAGAACCGTCTGGTTCGCGACGACGAGGACGTTCGCCTGCGCCGTGCTCCGCCGCGAGGTCTGACGACGACGTGCTCGAACGGAATGTCGCCGGCGACGCGGCGCATCTGGTCGACCGCGTTGCGGCGCAGCCAGCCGGACTGCTTCTGCGGATGCGTCGAGACGACGATCTCGTCCGGCTCGAGCTGGTGATCGGCGTCGCTGGAGCGCCGACGACCGGATCGGCCTCGACGACGACGCCCGTCGCCGGCACGCCCGCCTTGCGCAGCAGGTCGAGCGTCTTGTCGAGCCGGCGGCGCGCGGCCGCACGGCGCGTGTCGTAGTAGACGACGTAGCCCTGGCGCGGCTGGTTCACCGGCGCGACGACGACGACGCTGCACGGAGCCGTCCGCGGCGGCCTTCGCCTCGAGCCGCTCGACGAGCGCGCGCGAGACGACGGTCTCGTTCGCGACGACGAGGATCAGCCGGGTGCCGTCGGCGTCCGCTCACGTGACGCCCACCTCCTGCGGCTGCGCGGCTCGGCGAGAGAATCGCGTGCTTCGCGCCGGGGATCCCGTACTCGTACGGCGACCCGACGACCTGCGGGATCTCGTCGAAGTTGAAGATCGGCGGCGGCGAGCTCACCTGCCACTCGAGCGTCATCGCGTGCCACGGGTTCGCCGGCGCGATCGGTCACCGGAGCGCCAGCTGCGATCATGTTGTAGAGGAAGACGAGCGTCGACGCGCCGAGGCCGAACGACGCGAGCGAGATGAACATGTTCAGGTCGGCGAACTTCGGCGCGTAGTCGGCGACGCGGCGCGGCATTCCCTTCGGTGCCGAGGATGTGCATCGGGAAGAACGTGAGGTTGAAGCCGACGAACGTCAGCCAGAAGTGCAGCTTCCCGAGCCGCTCGTTGTACATGCGCCCGGTCATCTTCGGGAACCAGTAGTAGATCCCGGCGAAGATCGTGAACACGGAGCCGCCGAAGAGCACGTAGTGGATGTGCGCGACGACGAAGTACGTCTGGTTCATGTGGATGTCGACCGGGACCGCGCCGAGCATGATCGCCGGAGAGCCCGCCGATCACGAACATCGAGAGGAAGCCGAGCGCGAACAGCATCGGCGTGTTGAAGTGCAGCTTCCCCTCCCACATCGTCGCGAGCCAGCTGAAGATCTTGATCCCCGTCGGCACCGCGATCAGCAGCGTCGTGATCATCATCGGCACGCGCAGCCAGTCGGCCATGCCGCTCACGAACATGTGATGGGCCCACACAGAGAAGCCGAGGACGACGATCGCCATCAGCGAGAGAGCCATGAGCCGGTAGCCGAAGATCGGCTTCCGGGAGAAGGTGGATATGACCTCGCTCATGATCCCGAAGCCGGGCAGCATCATGATGTAGACGGCCGGGTGTGAGTAGAACCAGAAAATGTGCTGGTACCCCAATGGGTAGCCGCCTTGCGCCGTCTGGAAGAACGCCGTGTGCATCACGTGGTCGAACATCGAGAAGAACTGCGAGCCGGCGATGAACGGCGTTGCGATCACGACGAGCAGCGACGTCGTGAAGTTCGCCCACACGAGCAGCGGCATCCGCCAGAACGTCATCCCCGGCGCGCGCATCGTGATGATCGTGACCAGGAAGTTGAGCGCGGTCATGATCGACGACGCACCCGCCCACTGCACGGCCTGGTTGAAGAACACCGCGCCGAGCGGCTGATGCGTCGAGCAGAGCGGCACGTAGCCCGTCCAGCCGCACGCGAACGCGCCGCCGGGAACGAGGAACGACGCGATCATCATGACCCCGGCGATCGGCAGCAGCCAGAACGACAACGCGTTCAGCCGCGGGAACGCCATGTCGCCGCGCGCCGAGCATCAGCGGGACGACGAAGTTCGCGAGACCCGCGAACGCCGGGATGATGAAGAGGAAGATCATCAGCGACGCGTGGACTGAGAAGAGCCCGTTGAACGTCTGCGGGTCGAAGAACTGGATTCCCGGCCGGGCCAGCTCGGCGCGGACGAGCATCGCGAGCAGGCCGCCGATCAGGAAGAAGACGATCGTCGTGCAGAGGTACTGGACGCCGATCACCTTGTGGTCGGTGTTGACGCGGAAGTAGTCGCGCCACGTCTTCGCGCCGTGGCCGCTGTGATCCTCGGCGCGCGTCGGGCCGCCGAGCACGTAGTAGGTCCAGTAGTCGAAGCAGCCCATGCCGGCGAGGTAGCCGACCGGCCCGGTTACGAGCAGCGCGACGAGCACGACGATCGAGTTGTCGAAGACCGGGTGCCAGCCGGCGACCCAGCGCAGCAGCAGGACGAGCCCCATTCCGATCAGCGCGAAGAGGGCGAACATCCATGCGGCGCGGATCCAGCCCGGCCCGAGGAGCAGGCGACGCGCGGTGCCGTGGCGCGCCGGCGCCGGCGGGTGTCGCTTCGTTGACGGTCGCTGCGGTCACGCGGTCGGTCTCACCCCTTGCTCGAGTCGATCAGATATTGGACGAGCGCGTCGAGCTGCGGCTTCGAGAGCGACGCGCCGAACGTCCCCGGCATCACGTTCTTCGGGTATCCGGGCGCGATGTACTTGTTCGGGTCGGTGATCGACTCGCGGATGAAGTCCGCCAGCGGCTGGTTCGCCGTGGCAGCGCTCGCCGGCAGCTTGTCGAGATCCGGCCCGACCTTGCCCGTGGCCTTCGCGGCGGTCAGCGTGTGACATGCGCCGCAGCCGTTGTTCGTGAAGACTGCGGCGCCTGACGACGGATGCGTTCGGCGAGGCGATCGCCGCCGTCTGGCTCTTGATCCACTGCGCGAAGCCGGCGGGCGTCATCACGATCGCCGTGCTCCGCATCACGGAGTGGCCGAGACCGCAGAGCTCGACGCAGATCACGGGATACGACCCGAGCCGGTCCGGCGTGATGTGCAGCGTCGTGTGGAGGCCCGGAACGGCGTCCTGCTTCTGTCCGAACTCCGGAACCCAGAACGAGTGGATCACGTCCTTGCTGGAGATCGTGAGCATCACGGAGCGGTCCTTCGGCAGGCGCAGCACGTTCGACGTGAGGCCGTGCGAGTCCGGATACGTGAACGTCCACGCGAACTGAACTGCGGTGACGTTGACACGCAGCGGGTTGTCGCCGGCGGCGCTGTTGCGCGAGAGGACGACGGCGCTCACGATTGCGATCGCCGTCACGATCACGAGCGGGATCAGCGTCCACGTGATCTCGAGGCCGGTGTGCCCGTGGATCGGCGGTCCGTCCTCGTCGTCGCCGGGGCGCGCGCGGAACTTGATGATCGAGTACCCCATCGCCGCGGTGACGATCGCGAAGATCACGATGCAGATGACGATCGTGAACCAGATCACGAAGTCGATGCGGCCCGCTTCGCGCGAGGCCTGGACCGGGAGCCACGTCGGCAGTACCGCGACGGCGGTGGCGATCCCGCCCGCGACCACGCCAATGCCGACCAGCAGCAGGATCTGCCCCTTGCGCATCCGGCAAGGAGCCTAAACAAAACAGCGGCGGGACTGCGTCAGGCCGGGACGAGCACGAAGTCGCTCTCGACCGAGTACCACGCGCCTTCGACGCCGGCCGGGCGCTCGGGGTCGTCGGCGGAGCGGAGGACGAACTCGCGGAGGAGCGACGGCTTCACCGCGAACACGGCGTCCGAGTCGAGATACGCACTCGCCGCGTCGAAGATGTGCGTCGTCACGGCGTTGTATCCGTCCGCACGAACGATCATGTGCACGTGCGCCGGGCGCCACGGATGCCGCCCCGTCGCGTCGAGCATCGCGCCGACCGGCCCGTCGTCCGGAATCGTGTACGGAACGGGGCGCACGGCGACGAATCCGTAGCTCCCGTCCTCGCGCGTGTGGAACCGCCCGCGGAGGTGATCCTCGTCCGCCTCGGGCCGCTGCACCGCGTAGAGGCGGTCGTCGCCGTTCTGCCAGACGTCGAGCTCGGCGCCGGCGATCGGCGTGCCGTCGAGCGCGCGCACGCGCCCGTACACCCACGCGGAGTCGCCCGCGGGCTCGGCGGCGAGATTCGCGCCGTACTCCTTCAGCGGCGCGCCCGGCGTGTAGAACGGCCCGAGGACCGTCGACTCGGTCGCGCCCTCCGGCGTCGCATGTGCGATCGCGTCGACGAGCATCGACAGGCCGAGCGAGTCCGACCAGAGGATGAACTCCTGCCGGCGCTCGTCGGTGATGTGTCCGGTCTCGGTGAGGATCCGGACCGCCTCGCCCCACTCCTCCTGCGTCAGGCCGACCTCGGTTGCGAAGCCGTGGAGATGACGGACGAGCGCCTGCATGAGCGTCCGCAGCCGCTCGTCGGGAGTGGCGTCGAAGCTCGCGACCGCAGCCGCGGTGATCTGCGCAGGACTCGTCCCCATCGACGTTCTATTATCGCCGGGTGGCCCGTCCGATGAACGGCTCGGAGTACCTGGAGAGCCTCCGCGACGGCCGCCAGATCTGGATCTACGGCGAGAAGGTCGACGACGTCACGACGCACCCGGCGTTCCGGAACGGCGCCCGCAGCGTCGCGCGGCTCTACGACGCGCTGCACGACCCGGCGACGAAGGACACGCTGACCGTCGAGACCGACACCGGCAACGGCGGCTACACGCATCCGTTCTTCAAGGCGCCGCGCAGCGCCGAGGACCTCGTCCGCGGCCGCGACGCGATCGCAGCGTGGCAGCGGCTGACGTACGGCTGGATGGGCCGCAGCCCGGACTACAAGGCCGCGTTCCTCGCGACGTACGGGCCGAACGCCGACTACTACGCGCCGTACGAGGAGAACGCGAAGCGCTGGTACAAGGACGCGCAGGAGAACGTCTACTTCATGAACCACACGCTCGTGAATCCCCCGGTCGACCGGAACAAGGAGATCCACGAGGTCGACGACATCTTCATCCACGCGGTGAAGGAGACGGACGAGGGCGTCGTCGTCCGCGGCGCGAAGATGGTCGCGACAGGCTCGGCGTTCTCGAACTTCAACTTCGTCTCGTACCACGGCTCGACGCCGATCAAGAAGCCGGAGTACGCGCTCTCGTTCTTCGCGCCGATGGACCAGCCGGGGACGAAGCTGATCTGCCGGCCGTCGTACGAGTACACCGCCGCGGTGATGGGAAGCCCGTTCGACTATCCGCTCTCGAGCCGGTTCGACGAGAACGACGCCGTCCTCGTCTTCGAGGACGCGTTGATCCCGTGGGAGAACTTCCTGATCTACGGGAACCTCGAGATCGCGAGCACGTATCACCTGACCGGCTTCATCTGGCGCGCGCTGCTCCAGGGCTGCACCCGGTTCGCCGTGAAGCTCGACTTCCTCGCGGGGCTCTTCATCAAGCTCGTCGAGGCGACCGGGACGATCGAGTTCCGCGGCATCCAGGCGTCGATCGGCGAGATCCTCGCCTGGCGCAACATGTTCTGGTCGCTCACCGACGCGATGTGCCACAACCCGGTGCCGTCGGCCGGCGGGACGGTTCTGCCGAACATCGAAGCGGCGTCGGCGTACCGGATCCTCTCGAACCAGGCGTACCCGGCGATCAAGTCGATCATCGAGAACCAGACGGGCGGCGCGCTGATCGTCCATCCGTCGAGCTCGCTCGACTGGAACCAGCCGGAGCTGCGGCCGCTGCTCGACCAGTTCTACCGCGGCTCGAACGGCTACGACGCGGTGAACAAGATCAAGCTCGTGAAGCTGCTCTGGGACGCGATCGGCAGCGAGTTCGGCGGCCGGCACGAGCTCTACGAGCGGTCGTACTCGGGCAGCCACGAGCTGACGAAGCTCGAGTGCTACTGGATGGCGCAGGGCGACGGGACGGTCGACCGGATCAAGGGCTTCGCCGAGCAGTGCATGGCGGAGTACGACCTCGACGGCTGGACGGTGCCCGATCTGATCTCGAACGACGACGTGCGGATCGTCGGCGGTGGAAATGGGCCGTGAAGGATTCGAACCTTCGACCTTGGGATTAAGAGTCCCCTGCTCTACCAACTGAGCTAACGGCCCGGAACGCGACGGCCATTGTAGCCTCGTGCCGGTGAAGGTTCTCTCCATCGTCGGCAACCGGCCGCAGTTCATCAAGTCGGGGCCGCTCTCGGTCGCGCTCCGCGAGGCGGGGATCGACGACGTCACGCTCCATACGGGTCAACATTGGGATCCGGAGCTCTCCGACGTCTTCTTCGCGGAGCTCGGGCTGCCGGAGCCGGCGTACCGCCTCGATCTCCACACCGCCGACGCCGAGCGGATGCGGCCCGGGATCGCGGACGCGCTCGAGCGCGAGCGGCCGGACTGGACGCTTGTGTACGGCGACACGAACTCGACGCTCGCGGGCGCGGAGGCCGCAGTTGAAGCGCGTGTGCCGGTGGCGCACGTCGAGGCCGGGCTGCGAAGCGGCGACCTCTCGATGCCGGAGGAGCGGAACCGGATCGCCGTCGACCGCGTCGCCGCGCTGCTGCTCTGTCCCGACGAGCGGTCGGCGGAGACCCTCCGCGGCGAGGGCGTCCCGGGGCGGATCGAGGTCGTCGGCGACGTGATGGCGGACGCGTGCTTCCGGTTCGCGCCGATCGCGCGCGAGCGCTCGCAGGTGCTCGCGCAGCTCGGGCTCGCGCCGGGCGCGTACGTCGTGGCGACGATCCACCGCGAGGCGAACGTGCGGCCGGAGCGGCTGGCGCGGATCGTCGACGGGCTCGGCCGGATCGCGGAGCCGGTCGTCTTCCCGGCGCACCCGCGGACGCGCGGCGCTGCCTCGGCGAGGTCCCGGCGAACGTCCGCGTCGTCGATCCGCTCGGCTACCTCGACATGGCCGCGCTCTCGTCGCAGGCGCGCGTGATCGTCACCGACTCGGGCGGGCTCCAGAAGGAGGCGTACTGGTACGGCGTCCCGTGCGTGACCGCGCGGCCCTCCACCGAGTGGGTGGACACCGTCGAGCTCGGCGCGAACGTCCTCGTCGACGACGACCCGGCGGCGCTCGCGGCGGCGGTCGCGGCGGCCCGGATGCCGGACGGCCTGCCGCCGCTGTACGGCGACGGGCACGCTTCCCAGCGGGTCGTCGCCGCGCTGGGCGCTAGCCTTGCCCCGGCATGAGGAAGGATGTCGCCATCGTCGGCGCCGGCTACGTCGGCGTCCCGCTCGCCCAGGTCTTCGCGGAGGCCGGCAAACGCGTCGTCCTCGTGGACGTGCAGCAGTCGCGCGTCGACATGCTGAATCGCGGCGAGAGCTACATCGAGGACGTCCCGAGCGAGGCGCTCGCGGCGCTGGTCGCGAACGGGCTCTCGGCGACGACCGACTACGACGTCCTCCGTGACGCCGACGCGATCCTGATCGCGCTCCCGACGCCGCTCTCGCGCCAGCGCGAGCCGGACCTCTCGATCGTGAAGAGCGCCGTCGCGCAGATCGCGCCGCGCCTGCGCAAGGGCCACCTCGTCGTCCTCGAGTCGACGACGTATCCCGGGCACGACGCGGGAAGAGATCCTGCCGGTGCTCGAGGCGACACGGGCTGAAGGTCGGCGAGGACTTCTTCCTCGCGTTCTCGCCGGAGCGCGTCGACCCGGGCCGCACCGACTGGACGACGAAGAACGTCCCGAAGGTCGTCGGCGGCATCACGTCGGCGTGCACCGAGCGCGCGGCGGAGGTCTACGGCGGCGCGATCGACACGATCCACCGCGTCTCGACGCCGGAGGCCGCGGAGCTGACGAAGCTGCTCGAGAACATCTTCCGCTCGGTCAACATCGCGCTCGTCAACGAGCTGGCGATCCTCTGCGACCGGATGAGCATCGACATCTGGGAGGTCGTCGGCGCGGCGGCGACGAAGCCGTTCGGCTTCATGCCGTTCAGCCCGGGGCCGGGGCTCGGCGGCCACTGCATCCCGATCGATCCGTTCTACCTCACGTGGAAGGCGCGCGAGTTCGGCTTCTACACCGAGTTCATCGAGCTCGCCGGCAAGGTCAACGAGGAGATGCCGTACTTCTGCCGCTCGCTCGTCTCGCAGGCGCTGAACCACGCGAAGCAGATGTCGCTGAAGGGCTCGAAGGTGCTCGTCCTCGGCGTCGCGTACAAGCCCGACATCGGCGACATGCGCGAGTCGCCGGCGCTGAAGCTGATCTCGCTGCTCCAGACCGCAGGCGCCGACGTCTCGTACCACGACCCGCACGTGCCGCGATTCGCGGAGCACGGGCTCGAGATGGAGTCCGTCCCGCTCGACCCGGCCGCGTACGACTGCGTCGTCATCGTCACCGACCACCACTCCGTCGACTACGACCAGCTCGTCGAGGACGCGAGCCTCGTCGTCGACCTGCGCAACGCGACGCGCGGCAGCACCTCGCCGAAGGTCTTCCAGCTGTGACAATGCCCCGCCCGGCGGCGCATCGCGGTCTCTCGCCCGCCCTGAGCGGCGCGATCCGGCGTCCTCGGTCGGCCCCGGGCATACCGCCCGAGGCCTCCCTGCGTCCTTGTCTCGCTTGCTCATGACGACCGAGAGCTCCACGGGCACCACCGGGCGAGGCATTGGCGTCGCGGGTCTCGGCTACTGGGGCCCGAACCTCGCGCGGAACTTCTCCGAGCTCGGCGCGCTGTCCGCGCTGTGCGACCTCGACGACGGCCTGCGCGCGACGTTCGCGGCGCGGTATCCCCAGGCCCGAGTCGTCGCGTCGTTCGACGAGCTGCTCGCGGACGACTCCGTCGAGGGCGTCGTCGTCGCGACGCCGGTGCCGACGCACTACGCGCTCGCGAAGCAGGCGCTCGAGGCGGGGAAGCACGTTCTCGTCGAGAAGCCGCCTGCGATGCGCGCGGCGGAGATCGACGAGCTCGTCGCGATCGCGACGGAGCGCGACCTCGTCCTGATGCCGGGCCATCTGCTGCTGTACCACCCGGGAGTCCGCAAGCTGAAGGAGCTGATCGAGGCGGGCGAGCTCGGCGAGGTGCTCTGCGTCTACGGCAACCGCCAGAACCTCGGCATCGTGCGCACGAACGAGAATGCGCTCTGGTCGCTCGGCGTCCACGACCTCTCGGTCATCCTCTATCTCCTCGACGAGGAGCCGGACGAGTGCGTCGCGCACGGCCGCGACTTCCTGACGGAAGGCGTCGAGGACGTCGTGTTCTGCTACCTCCGTTTCCCGAGCGGCAAGATCGCGCACATGCATCTCTCGTGGCTCGACCCGCACAAGATGCGAAAGATGACCGTCGTCGGCCGCGAGAAGATGGTCGTGTTCGACGACATGGAGCTGGAGCGCAAGGTGACGGTCTACGAGAAGTCGCCGTGGAAGCGCGCCGAGAGCTACGGCGAGTGGCAGACGCGTTCCGGCGACATCTTCATCCCGAAGATCGCAACCGACGAGCCGTTGAAGCTCGAGTGCCAGGAGTTCCTGCGGCTGATCGCCGGCGAGGGCGACCGGCGCAAGGTCGCGGAGGACGGGGCGCGTGTCGTGCGCGCGCTCGACCGGCTCACCGAGTCGCTCAGTGGCTGACGTTCACGAGACGGCGATCGTCTATCCGGGCACCGTTCTCGGCGAGGGCGTGAAGGTGCTCGAGTACGCGGTCGTCGGAAAGCAGCCGTCGCTGTCGCCGCGCTCGACGGCGAAGCGCGAGCCGCTGCCGCCGACCGAGATCGGCGACGGGACGATCGTCTCGACCGGTGCGCGTCGTCTTCGCCGGCTCGAAGATCGGCGCGCGCGTGATCCTCGGCGACCAGTCGTGCGTGCGCGAGCGCGTCGTCGTCGGCGACGACGTCGTGATCGGCCGCGGCTCGCTCGTCGAGAACGACACGACGATCGGCGCGCTGACGAAGATCCAGGCGGAGGCGTACATCACGGCGTACTCGACGCTCGAGGACAACGTCTTCATCGCGCCGTGCGTCGTCACGACGAACGACAACTTCATGGGGCGGACCGAGCGCAGGCACGAGCTGATCAAGGGCCCGACGATCCGCCGCGGCGCGCGCATCGGCGGCGGCGCGATCCTCTGCCCGGCGATCGAGATCGGCGAAGAGGCATTCGTCGGTGCGGGCGCGGTCGTCACGAAGGACGTCCCCGCGCGGATGCTCGTCGTCGGCAACCCGGCCCGCGTCATTCGCGCTGTGGCGGACGACGAGCTGCTCGAGAACCAGTAGCCGCGCCCCCCTTAACGGGTCAGACCCCGTTAAGAAACGCAGCTACCGCTTCGGCGGCGTCGTCTTCGTGAGGCTCAGCGTGTACTGGCCGGAGCCCGGCGAGGCGTCTTTCACCTCGACGTAGTACCAACCCCGGCTACGCGAGGTGAACGCGAGCTGCTCGTTGGAGCCCGCGCCGACGGACTGCGCGGCGCGCAGTTGCGGCTTCGCGTCGGGAGCCGACACGTGCACCGTGCCGGGCTTCCAGAGGGTCAGGCTGACGTTCGCGCCCGGCCATGTCGCGGCCAGCTTCGCCTTCAGCCGCTCGCCCGGCCCGATCGCGACCTTGTAGACGTCCACCGGATCGTCGTAGTAGTCGACGGTCGCCGTCACCGGGATCGACTTCCCCCAGAGCTGATGCGCCTGCGCGCCTGCGTCGTCGTTCGTCTCGTACGCGTCGGGAGCCGGCAGCGGTAGCGCCAGCGCTGCGATCGCCCGCGCGACATCGAGCCTGCCCCAGCCGCTGAGCGAATCCCGCCCGATGCCGCACTGCAGGCAGCCGTTCGACGCGTTCACGTCGTCGGTGCTCTGCTCGAGGATCTCCGCCACCTGCGAGTTCGTCAGCGTCGGGTCGGTGGCGAGCAGCATCGCCGCGGCCGCCGTCACCTGCGGCGCCGCGAACGACGTTCCTTCGCCGCCGGTCGAGTACTCGTTCGGGCCGCAGTCGGAGTAGCCCTGGTCGGGACAGGTCGGCCGCATCTGCGTCAGCGTGAGCGGGAACGTCGAGAAGATGCCGACGCCGGGAGCGGAGAGATCGTTGAAGATCGGGTCTCGGTTCGAGAACGCCGGGACGTTGCCGCTCTGCGTCAGCGCGCCGACGCCGATCACGTGCGGCAGCGCGGCCGGGTAGCTCGCGTACGGCCACGGCGTCGAGAACGCCTCGTCTGCGTTGCCGACCGCCGCGACGATCACAGCACCCTTCTCATAGGCGTATCGGACGGCGCTTGCCTCGACCTCGGAGTACGAGTCGCGGTTCTTGTTCTTCGGATCGCGCGGCCCGCCGAGGCTGAGGTTGATCACCTTCGCGCCGTCGTCCGCAGCCCAGCGGATCGCGGCCGCCTCGGCCTGGATCGGGATGTTGCCGCTCGGCTGCACGACCTTCGCGACGATCAGCTGCGCCGTGTACGCCATTCCGACGGTCCCGGTCGAGTCCATGTTCGCGACGATCTCGCCGGCGATGAACGTGCCGTGGCCGTCGGTGTCCGTCGTCGCGCTGCCGCCGACGAAGCTGCGCGAGTCGGCGATCCGGCCGGCGAGGTCGGGGAGAGACGCATCGACGCCCGAGTCGACGATCGCGACCTTCACCGGCGCGAGCGTGGTCGGCGGGGTCGCCCACGCGTCGAACGCGTGGTCGGCGGTGAGGTACCACTGCTTCGGCGCGAGCGGATCGGTGGGCGTGAAGGCAGCCGCAGGCGCCGCGGCGACGAGTGCCACGGTGATGGCGACGAGGGCGAGCCGTTTCATCAGCCCGTCACGGTCAACGCCACCGATGTGCCCGGCGAATAGCCGTGGCTCGGTGCGATCACTGCGCGATAGGTGCCGGCCGCAAGCTGCAGCGGCACCGTGAAGCTTCCGAGGGTGGCCGCGGTCGCCGGTTGCGACCGACGTCGTCGTCGAGTCGACGGTGCCGGTGGCGACCGTCGTCCACGTCACGCCGTCGAGGCCGAGCTGCTGGATCTGGACCGGAGCTCCCGGCAGCGCGGGTGCGATCGTCCCCTGGAGGAACGTCCGCGCCGCGGGCGGCGTGAGCGTGACGACCGGCATCACCTTGATCCGAACGTACGCGGCGGCGGCCGTCGTCGTCGCGAGCCGGTAGTCGGTCGTGATCGTCGGCGTCTCCAAGAGCTGGAGGGTTCCGTCCCCGAACGGCGCGACCGGCCCGACCGGCTGCCACGTCGCGGTCGAGGGGCGCTGCTCGAGCGAGACGCCGGTGACGCCGCGGACGAGCCCGCTCAGCTGCACCGTCGAGCCGTACGAGACAGGCGCGGCCGGCAGCGGTGGAGTCAGCGAGATGACCCCGACGTTGAACCACGTCGAGCGGAGCCCGAGGGCCGCCTCGACGGTGTTCGCGCCGACGGTCGTGGCGAGCGGCAGCGGCGCGAGCGGCGCCAGGCTTGTCAGGTCGAGGCTCGAAACGCGTCCGGAGGCGTTCAGCGCGGTGCTCACATCGGCCACGGTACCGACGACGTGGAGGGACTTGGCGAGCTGCTGCGCCGTCACCGGAACCGGGCCCCAGTTGTGGAACGGCGAGATCACGTCGTACGGGTCGGGGACGGAGATCAGATAGGGCGTCGGCTTCCCGCCCCAGGCGTCGACGCTGGAGCTGGTCTCGCCGCCGGAGCTGGATGAATAGACGGTCGTGGCGATCGCACCCTTGTAGAGGAGCACCTGCCCGGCGGTTGCGGTGACCGCTGCCGTCGTGGCCGGCTGCTCCGCGCCGAGGCCCAGATACATCTGGCTGCGCGTATCTGAATAGACGTCGAACGGAGCCGCGAGTTGCCGGGTCGCCAGCGCGTACGAGCGCGCGGCGACGGCCTGGGACTCGAGGGCGTCCGGGAGCCACGAGGACGGCATCTCCGCCGGGACGACCCCGTAGAGGTACTGCTCGAGCGGCAGCACGTTGATCGCCCGGAGCTTCCCGTCGACGACGTCGACGAGGATCCGGCCGCGGTAGGCGCGCCCGAGGGTCAGCGAGCCGCCCGGCCCGGCGGCGAACGTCAGCGGCGCCGTCAGCCCCTGGCTCGGCCCGCCGTCGACCGGCAGCTTCAGCCCGGTGCCGAATCCGTACGAGCCGGCGGCGAGCGTGTGGGTCCGCCCGCTCCCGTCGGTGAGCGTGAACGGCACCGTCGAGGAGATCCGGAGCGTCTTCTGCTTGTCGGCGAGCAGCACCCGGATCGTCGTGGTCGATGTCTTCCCGAGCTTCGTCCCGGGGTAGTAGTGCGCCAGGATCTTCGGGTACGTCCAGCCGTGCTGCGCGTAGCCGTACGCGCCGTACTGGCTCATCCCGACGCCGTGCCCCCAGCCGTGGCCCGTGAAGACGAAGAGCGCGCCGGAGCCGGCGGGCGCGACGTAGCACGATCCCGTGCAGACCGACTTGGCCGAGGCGGAGCCCACCGCGAGGAGCGCGGCGAGTGCGGTGAGAATGATGGCGCGACGAAGTCCCATAGAAAATGGCCCGAATTACGGGCTTTCTCCGCCGAAGAGCGAAATCCTAGACGGAGCCGGACTCGGCGAGCCGCTGCCCGTACTGCTGCTCGTAGTACTCGCGGTAGCTGCCGGACTTGATCGGCTCCCACCAGGCGCGGTTCTCGCGGTACCAGTCGACCGTCGCCCGCAGGCCGTCCGCGAAGGACATCTCGGGCTTCCAGCCGAGGCCGCGCAGCTTCGCCGTCTCGAGCGAGTAGCGGCGGTCGTGGCCGGGCCGGTCCTCGACGCGGCGGAGCAGCCCCGGGTCGGCGCCGGTGAGCTCGATCAGCCGGTTCGCGACCTCGAGGTTCTCGTGCTCGTCCCCGCCGCCGACGTTGTAGATCTCGCCCGCGGCGCCCTCGCGCAGCACGAGCTCGATTCCGGCGCAGTGGTCCTCGACGAAGAGCCAGTCGCGCACCTGGCGGCCGTCGCCGTAGAGCGGCAGCTGCTCGCCGTCGAGCGCGTTCGTCACGAAGAGCGGGATGAACTTCTCCGGGTACTGGTTCGGCCCGTACGTGTTCGAGCCGCGCGTGATCGAGGCGTTGACGCCGAACGTGCGGACGTAGGCCGGGACGAGCAGGTCGCCCGCCGCCTTCGCCGCGCTGTACGGGCTCGACGGCCGGAGCGCGTCGGTCTCGCTCGACGAGCCGCCGGCCTCGAGGTCGCCGTAGACCTCGTCCGTCGAGACCGGCCACGAGCCGCTGCCCGGACTCGCGCAGATGCTCCAGCAGCACCTGCGTGCCGCGGAACTCCGTGCGCCCGAAGTCGTCGGCGCTGAGGATCGAGCGGTCGACGTGCGTCTCGGCCGCGAAGTTGACGATCGCGTCGCAGCCGCGCGCGGCGCGGGCGACGTCCTCGGGCTCGGCGATGTCGCCCTCGATCAGCTCGACGTCGTCCGGCAGGTTGGCGCGGTTCCCCGAGTAGGTGAGCTTGTCGAGGACGACGACGTCCTCGGCCGCGCGCCGCATCCGCTTCACGAAGTGCGAGCCGATGAAGCCCGCACCGCCGGTGACGAGAATCCGCACGTCGAGTAGGTTAGTGGCGTCAACGGGCTTTCGCACTTTCGAGGGAGGAACGAGCAATGGCGCAGGTCGAGAGCAAGAATCGGGCGACGTCCGACCCCAAGGCGCGGCAGGACGTCCTCGAGCAGATCGAGGCCGCAGGGATCGAGGACATCCTGCTCTGGTTCACCGATCTCGAAGGGCATCTGAAGAGCTTCTCGATCACGAAGAGCGAGCTGGCCGGCGCCCTCGACGACGGCATGGGCTTCGACGGCTCGTCGATCACCGGCTTCAACGCGATCGAGGAGTCGGACATGGTCGCGATCCCCGATCCGGCGACCTTCCGCATCCTGCCGAACGGCCTGGAAGGCCGGATGATCTGCGACGTCGTCACGCCGGACGGGAAGCCGTACGACGGCGACCCGCGCCACGCGCTGCGCCGCGCCCTCGAGCGGATGACGTCGATGGGCTTCGACACGTTCAACGTCGGCCCGGAAGCCGAGTACTTCCTCTTCAAGGACGAGCACGGCACCGAGACGCTCGACGAGGGCGGCTACTTCGCCCAGACGACGATGGACGCTGCCACCGGCATCCGCCGCGACACGATCCGGGCGCTCGAGTCGATGGGCATCCCGGTCGAGTACCACCACCACGAGGTCGGCCCCTCCCAGCACGAGATCGACATCCGCTTCACGAACGCGCTCGACATGGCCGACTACATGCTCACGTACAAGCTGATCGTCAAGGAGGTCGCGAAGCAGCACGGCTTCCACGCGACCTTCATGCCGAAGCCGCTGTTCGGCGAGAACGGCTCGGGGATGCACACGCACCAGTCGCTGTTCACCGGCGGCCGCAACGCGTTCTTCGACGGCGACGACAAGTGGCACCTGTCGACCGTCGGCAAGCAGTTCATCGCCGGCCAGCTCCGCCATGCGCGCGAGCTCGTCGGCCGTGTTCGCGCAGTGGGTCAACTCGTACAAGCGGCTCGTCCCCGGTTTCGAGGCCCCGGTCTACGTCGCGTGGTCGCAGCGGAACCGGTCGGCCCTGATCCGGATCCCGCTCTACAAGCCCGGCTCCGAGCAGGCGACGCGCGCCGAGATCCGCTGCCCCGATCCGGCCTGCAACCCGTACCTGACGTTCGCGGCGCTGCTCCACGCCGGCCTCGAGGGGATCGAGCAGGGCTACGAGCTCCCGGATCCGATGGAGACGAACCTCTACCACCTGACGCCGGAGCAGCGGAAGGAGCGCGGGATCGTCTCGCTGCCGGAGACGCTGGGCGAGGCGATCGGCGAGCTGTCGCAGTCGGTTCTCATCCGCAAGGCCCTCGGCGACCACATCTTCGAGCGCTACATCGAGCTGAAGCGGAAGGAGTGGGACGAGTACCGCGTCCAGCTCACCGACTGGGAAATGAAGAAATACCTGAGTGTCCTGTAGGACACTCAGGTGAACCCTTCGGCGCTCCTGGCCGGTGCCGGCGTGCGCTGCGGCGGGAGCGCGGTCCCGCCTCCGCGCGAGGTAGCGCCCTTAACCCACTGTGATCTGGGCGACTTGCCTGCCCCGCGTCGGTGGTGGCGCTGAAGCGTCCCCACCGACCTGAGGTCGGCCTCCGGCTAACGCGCCTTCGGGCAGCGTTAGCCTCCGGCCTTTGTCGCGCGTCGAGCCGGCGCGACGAGTTCGCG
Organism: uncultured Actinomycetes bacterium; assembly: GCA_963718385.1. Classification (GTDB taxonomy): domain Bacteria; phylum Actinomycetota; class Thermoleophilia; order Gaiellales; family Gaiellaceae; genus Palsa-739. The sequence continues at coordinate 1,364,024 of CAVQZE010000001.1, read as the reverse complement.
GAAAGAACTTGTCAGGGTGGTGTATTCCGGGTAACAATCGGGGAGGCCTCGTCCTCTGCGGAGGCGAGGCCCACTGACGGCCGACTGCGAGTCGCTGATGGCGCGGGGCCGCGACTCGTCGCACGTGGCGACTCAGCCCACGTGGCGGCCTACGATCGGTCCGTTAGGACGGAGGGGCCGACGAGGAAACCACGGGTACCCGGTCTAGAGGAAGCTGCGGATCGCTTCGCGGTCGACGCGAAGGCCGATCTGGCCGCTCGTGCCGTCGATCTGGTCGATCGTGTCGGCCGGAACGAGGCGGCGGCGCCGCGAAAAGAGGCCCGAGCGGACCGAAAGGGCGTCCGGAACGTCCGGCGCCGTGCCGTACATCGGGCACTCGACCTTGCCCACGAGCCGTCCCTGCCGGTCGGAGACGACGAATCCGGCGGTGCGGCGGAGATCGATGGCAAGTGCGCTCATGTATCGGAACCTATGCTCGCCGTGCAAGGGAATTTGCAGGGTCGGGGTAAAAGGTTTGTTAACGCCTGCCATTTTCCTTCCTAGCTAGGACGCCAGACCATCAGCACGACGACGGCCAGGATCAGGAGGGTGCTGGCGTAGCTCGCCCACCGGGTCGGGCTGTGGGCCAGCAGGGAGTGGAGCTCCTCGCTCGGCTCGTCCCCGTCGGCCGCCAGCCGCTCGGCGAGAGCCCGTGAGCGGCGGGCGTTGCCGCCGCCGATCCCGCCGAGGGCCATCGCGGCGAGCCAGAGCCCGAGCGACGCCTGGATCCACACCGGCGAAAGCCCGTAGCCGAGGTGCTGCGCGAGCCCGATCCCGAGCACGAGCGTCAGGACCGCGCCGATTCCGACGAGCGCGACGCCGACGCGCGTGAGCCGAAGGAGCACGAGGATCTCGCTCGGCCGCTCGCTTCGGATCGCGGCGACCTTCAGCGTCGCGGCGACCGCCGCGCCGGCGAGGAGCGCGAACGCACCGAGCAGATGGAAGAACAGAAGCCAGTTCGTCGCGGCCACGTCCCTACGATACGAGGAGTGGACGTACCCGAGCGGCACTTACGACTTCTCACCGAGACGATCGCGACGGTGAACTCGAGCCTCGATCTCGAGGAGGTGCTCCACCTCGTCGCGACCAAGGTCGCCGACGCGGTCGAGGCCGACGCGTGCTTCGTCTACCTCTACGACGAGCGCACCGACGAGCTCGTGCTGCGCGCGACGCACGGGACGGAGGTCGAGGAGATGACGCGCCGTCCGCGGATGCGGCCGGGCGAGGGCATCACGGGCGTCGCCGCCGCCGAGCGCGCGCCGGTGATGATTCCGTCGCAGGCGCACCTCGATCCGCGCTTCAAGCTCTTCCCGAATCTGCCGGAGGAGGAGTACGAGTCGATCCTCGCCGTCCCGATCCTCGTCCACGGCGAACGGCTCGCCGGCGCGCTGAACGTGCGCACCCGCGAGCCGCACGCGTACGGCGACGCGGAGATCGGGCTGCTGACCGCGATCGCCGACCAGGTCGCGCAGTCGATCGTCCACGCGCAGCTCTACGAGCAGGCGCAGCGTCGCGTCGCCGAGCTCGAGGCGCTGGCGCGGATCTCCGAGGCGGTCTCCGAGTCGCTCTATCTCGAGGAGTCGCTCGAGGCGATCGTGAAGACGACGATGGACGCGGTGCAGGCGACCGGCGCGGCGCTCGTGCTCGAGGACGGCCAGATCGCGTGGCCGGAGGGCCACCCGGGCGCGTACGCGGTGCGCACGCCGCTGCGCTGGAAGCGCCGCCAGATCGGCGAGCTCGTCGCCGACCGCGACACGGCGTTCACCGACGAGGAGCGTGCGCTGCTCGAGGCGATCGCGCACCACGCAGCCGTCGCGCTCGAGCACGGCCGCGCGGTGATGCGCGGCGTCCTCGCTCAGGAGATCCACCATCGCGTGAAGAACAACCTGCAGACCGTCGCGTCGCTGCTGCGGCTTCAGGCGCGCGCCGAGGACGTCGATCCGCGCGAGGCGCTCGAGCATTCGGTGAACCGCATTCTCGCGATCGCGGCGGTGCACGACGTCTTGACGGAGCAGCGCGACGAGGACGTCGAGCTCGCCGAGCTGATCGACCGGCTGCGCGCGACGCTCGTCCAGGGGCTCGGCGCCGGCCGCAACGTCGAAGCGCGCCTCGAGCCGGTCTCGCTCGCCGGCGACCGCGCGACGGCGCTCGCGCTCGTCTTCGCCGAGCTGCTGCAGAACGCGCTCGAGCACGGCGCCGGCGCGGTCCGCATCGAGCTCGCGCGTCGGGACGCCGACTTCGCCGTGCTCGCGATCGACGACGAAGGTCCCGGCCCGAACGGCGCTCCGCACGGCACCGGACTCTCGATCGTCGACGCGCTCGTGCGCGACGAGTTGAAGGGGAGCTTCGAGCTTCGCCGCGAGGACGGGACGCGCGCCGAAGTAGTGTTTCCGGCCTGATGCGCATCCTCATCGCCGAAGACGAGACGATCATCCGGCTCGACCTGCGCGACCTTCTCGTGCGCGCCGGCTTCGAGGTGTGCGCGGAGGCGAAGGACGGCGAGGAGGCGGTCGAGCTCGCGCGCAGCGAGCAGCCCGACCTCGCGATCATGGACGTGAAGATGCCGCGGCTCGACGGGATCGACGCGGCGCGGCAGATCCTCGAGGAGCGGCCGATCCCGATCGTGATGCTGACCGCCTACGGCCAGGACGAGGTCGTCTCGCGCGCGGTCGAAGCCGGCGTCTACGGCTATCTCGTGAAGCCGTTCCGCGAGCAGGATCTGCTGCCGGCGATCCAGACGGCGCGCGCGCGGTACGAGGAGCTTGCGGCGGCGCGCGAGGAGGCGGAGTCGCTGTCGGAGGCGCTCGCGGCGCGGAAGGTGATCGAGCAGGCGAAGGGCCTGATCATGGAGAAGGAGAACCTCTCCGAGGCGGATGCGTTCGCGCGGCTCCGCAAGGCGAGCCAGGTGTCGGGGCGCCCGTTGAAGGTGATCGCCGAGGCCGTCGTTGCGACGCTCGGAGTCGACGAGTGACGGACGAGCATCCGAACGCCGCGCTGACGCGACGCGTGTTTGCGGCATTCGGGAAGGACGCGATGGCGATCTCGGCGGCGCTCTCGCGCGACATCGTCTGGCGCGTTCCGGGCAACACCGTGATGAGCGGCGAGTACCGCGGGCGGCGCGCGGTCGTCGAGTTTCTCCGGCGCACCGGGCTCGAGACGGACGGGACGTACCGCAGCTCGTTGCACACCGTCTTCGCCGACGACGACTGGGCGGTTGCGATCTACCGCGCCGTCGGCCACCGCAACGGCATCGACCTCGACGTCGACCAGGCCTTCGTGATCCGCTGCGCCGAGGGCCAGTGGACCGAGGTGACGGCCGTTCCTCTGGACTCCGCGTTTGAGCGTTTCTGGGCCTGAGCCGTTCGATTCGCCGGAGGTGACGGCGCTCGCCGACGCGCAGCAGGCAGAGATGCGCGGGCTGTACGGAGGCGAGGCCGACATCGGGCCGACGCGCGAGGCGGCGATGTTCGTCGCGCCGGACGGCGAGTTCCTCGTCGTGCGCGAGGACGGCAGCGCAATCGGCTGCGGCGGTGTCTGCCGCTTCGACGAGACGCGAGCCGAGTTGAAGCGGATGTATGTCGTCCCGGAGGCGCGCGGACGCGGGCTCGGGCGCGCGCTGCTCGTCGCGCTCGAGGCGGCTGCGGTGCGCCTCGGCTACGCCGGCATCGTGCTCGAGACCGGCGACCGCCAGCCCGAGGCGCTCGGTCTCTACGAGTCCGCCGGGTACCAGCGGATGATCCCGTGCTACGGCATCTACGCCACGCGCGAGCTCAGCCTCTGCTACGAGAAGCGCCTCGGTGTCTGACACCGAACCGCCCTCCGGTGTCTGACACCAGAGCGGCAAATGGTGTCAGACACACGCGGCGATTTGGCTCTACGCCTGCGATTGCTCGAAGAGAAGTTCCCAGCGCTCGAGGAGTGCGGTGAGCGCGTCGCGGGAGCGTTTGTGCGCCGCGAGCGTGTCGACGTCGGACCAGTCTTCCGCGAGCTTCGCTTCGAGCTTCGCGACGTCTGCCTCCTGCGCGGCGATCTCCGATTCGAGCCGCTCCAGCTCGGTCGGGCGCTTCGCGCGCGCCTTCGGTGCGGGCTTCGGCTTCGCCGGCTTCTCCTGCTTCGGCGCGGATGCTTTCGCGGTGCGCTCCTCGCGCCGGCGGAGCATCTCGGCCCAGCCGCCGTCGTAGGAGTGCAGCTCGCCGTCCTCGATCGCGAGCGTCCGCTCGGCGATCGCGTCGAGCAGCGCGCGGTCGTGCGAGACGAGGAGCAGCGTCCCCGGGAACGCTTCGAGCGCCGCCTCGAGCGCCTCGCGCGACTCGAGGTCGAGATGGTTCGTCGGCTCGTCGAGCACGAGGAAGTTCGCGCCCGACGCGACCGTCACCGCGAGCGCAAGCCGGCGCCGCTCGCCGCCCGACAGCACCGACACCTGCTTCTCGTGCTCGTCCCAGCCGGAGAAGAGGAAGCGCCCGAGCAGCGACTGCGAGTCCGGCCGGTTCAGCCCCGTCATCGTCTGCACGCACTGGAGCACCGACCCGCGCGTGTCGAGCTCCATCTCCTGCTGCGAGAAGTACGCCGGCTCGACGCCGTGCCCGAGCTGGATCTTCCCCGCGGCCGCGTCGCGGCGGCCGAGCAGCGTCTCGAGCAGCGTCGTCTTGCCGGAGCCGTTCGGCCCGACGAGCGCGACGTGCTCGCCGCGCTCGATTGCGAACGACGCGTCGCGGATCAACTCGCGCTCGCCGATGCGGAGATTCAGGCCGTCGACCTCGACGACCGTCCGCCCGCTGCGCGGCGGCTTGAGGAACTCGAAGCCGAGCGTCCGCCGCTTCCGCGTCAGCAGCGCGATCTCCTTGGTCGACTCGGCGCGCTCCTTCTTCAGCCGCTCGATCTGCGTGACCTTCGCCTGCGCCTGCTTCGCCTTGTCCTTCTTCGCGCGGAACCGCTCGACGAACCGCTCGAGCCGCACGATGTCGTCCTGGACGCGGTCGGCCTGCTTCTGCGCGTGCACCATCCGCGCCGCCTTCTCGCGCCGCCACGCGTGCCACGGCCCGGGGAAGAACGTGGCCTTGCCGGCGACGAGCTCCATCGTCGCAGTCGTCACCGCTTCGAGAAACCAGCGGTCGTGCGCGATCGAGCATGACAGCCGCGTCGAGCGACTGGAGCTCGCGCTCGAGCCACTCGAGGCTCGCCACGTCGAGATGGTTCGTCGGCTCGTCGAGCAGCAGCAGATCCGGGTCGCCGCCGAGCGCGCGTGCGAGCGACGCACGCGTCAGCTCGCCGCCGGAGAACGTGCGCAGCTGCCGGTCGAGCTGCTCGTCGGCGAAGCCGAGCCCGCGGACGACGGACGTCGCGTGGTCGCGCCAGCCGTAGCCGCCGGCGTGCTCGAGCCGCGCCTGCGCGGACGAGTACCGGTTCAGCGTCGCCTGGTCGTGCGCGCCGCCCTCCATCGCCAGCTCGAGCTCGCGCAGCTCCTCCTCGAGCCGGACGAGGTCGCGCGCGCCGGAGAGCACGTACTCGCGCAGCGTCACGTCCTGCTCGAGCGGCGGCCGCTGGTCGTGCAGCGCGACGCGCGTCCCCTTCTCGAACGCGAGCTCGCCGCCGTGCTTCTCGGTCTCGCCCGCGAGGATCCGCAGCAGCGTCGTCTTCCCGGCCCCGTTCGGCCCGGAAAGCGCGACGCGATCGCGCCGCTCGACGCTGAAGGACACCCCGTCGAAGAGGAGGTTGCCCGCGAACTCCTTGCGGAGATTCGATGCGATCACGACCGCCATGCCGCCCCAAGGGTAGATTCGCGGCGTGGCCACGGTGCTCGCGGTCGACGTCGGCTCCTCGTCCGTCCGGGCCCAGGTCTTCGACGAGCGGGGCGAGCCGGCCGACGAGCTGCGGCAGGCGGCGTACGGCGGCGACGATCCGGACGAGATCGTCCGCCTCGTCCGCGAGGTCGTCGCGGGTAGGGACGAGGCCGTCGACGCGGTCGGCGTGTCGTCGTTCGGGCACAGCCTGCTCGCGCTCGACGCCGCCGGGCGGCCGCTGACGCCGGTGCTCGGCTGGCGCGACATCCGCGCCGCGGGCGCGGCCGCTCGGCTCGCGGAACGCACCGACGGCGCTGCCGTGCACGCGCGGACCGGCCAGTACCTCCATCCCGCGTTCTGGCCGGCGAAGCTGCTCTGGCTCGCCGAGACCGAGCCGGAGACATTCGGAGCCGCGGCGCGGTTCGTTTCGGTGACCGACTACCTCTACGCCGAGCTGCTCGGCGCGGAACCGATGGCGAGCATCTCCCTCGCCTCGTCGACAGGGCTGCTCGACATCCACACGAGCCGCTGGGATCCCGAGCTCTTGGAGCTTGCCGGCGTCCGCGAGGAGCGGCTGCCGCTGCTCGGCGAGGAACCGCACGGCCGCTGGCACCCGGCGCTCTTCGACGGCGCCTGCTCGAACCTCGGCGCCGGCTGCACCGGCCCGCGCCGCGCCGCGCTGATGGTCGGCACCTCGGCCGCGCTCCGCGTTCTCGACGAGACCGACGCGCCCCAACCGCAGCCCGGCCTCTTCCTCTACCGGCTCGACGAGCGGCGCGTCGTCGAGGGCGGCGCGCTCTCCGACGGCGGCAACCTCCACGACTGGCTCGAGCGGACGCTCGCCGGCGGGCGCGGCCGAGGCCCGCGACCACGGCCTGACCTTCGTCCCGTTCCTCGGCGGCGAGCGGTCGACCGGCTGGGACGCGACGGCGACGGGTGCGATCACAGGGCTGACGTTCGCGACGACGCCCGCCGACCTGCGCCAGGCCGCGCTCGAGGGCGTCGCCTTCCGCATCGCCGCGATCGCGGACCGGATGCCCGCGGTCGAAGAGGTCGTCGCCACCGGCAGCGGCCTCCTCCGCGACCCCGCCTGGATCCAGGTGATGGCCGACGCCCTCGCGCGGCCGGTCACCGCGTCGGCCGTCGACGAGGCCTCGCTCCGGGGAGCGGCAGTCGCCACGCTGCAACGGCTCGGTTACGAGCCGGTGGACGCGCGGCTCGGCGAGACGTTCCTGCCCCACGAGGAGCGGGTAGACGCATATCGTTCGGCGCGGGAACGACAGGAGCGACTGATCGAGGTGTTGCGTGGCGAAGACTGACATCGAGCGGCTCTCGATCGACACGATCCGGACGCTCGCGATGGACTCGGTCCAGAAGGCGAACGCCGGCCACCCCGGCACCGCGATGGCACTCGCTCCGCTCGCGTACCTCCTCTACACCGAGGTCCTGGATCACAGCCCGGCGAACCCGCACTGGGCCGACCGCGACCGCTTCATCCTCTCCGCCGGCCACGCGTGCATCCTCCAGTACGCCGCGCTCCACCTCTCCGGCTACGAGCTCTCGCTCGACGATCTGAAGCAGTTCCGCCAGTGGGGCTCGAAGACCCCCGGCCATCCCGAGGTGCACCACACGCCGGGGATCGAGGCGACGACCGGGCCGCTCGGCCAGGGCTTTGCGAACGGCGTCGGCTTCGCGATCGCGGAGCGGTTCCTCGCCGAGCGCTACAACCGCCCCTACGACGAGATCGTCGACCACCGCGTCTACTGCATCTGCGGCGACGGCGACATGATGGAGGGCGTCTCGAACGAGGCGGCGTCGATCGCGGGCCAGCTCGGCCTCGGCAAGCTCGTCTACTTCTACGACGACAACCGGATCACGATCGACGGGTCGACGTCGATCTCATTCACGGGCGAGGACCGGGGCGCGCGGCTCGCGGCGCAGGGCTGGCATGTGCAGCACGTCGACGACGCGAACGACCTCGTCGCATTGCGCGCTGCGATCGCCGCGGCGCAGGCCGAGACGGAGCGGCCGTCGGTCGTCGTCGTCCGCTCGCACATCGCGTTCGGCGCGCCGCACGCCGTCGACACGGCGAAGGCGCACGGCGCACCGCTCGGCGACGCGGAGATCCGCGCGACGAAGGAGGCGCTCGGCTGGGACCCGGACGAGACGTTCGTCGTTCCCGACAAGGTGCGCGAGCACATGAACCGCAGCGCGCGCGGCGCCGAGCTCGAGGACGCGTGGCGCGGCAAGCTCGACGCGTGGTCGGCGAAGTACCCCGAGCTGCGCGAGGACTGGGACCAGGTGCACACCGGCAAGCCGCGCGCCGGGTGGACCGACGCGCTGCCGTCGTTCGCGGCCGGCGAGGAGGTCGCGACGCGCGACGCCGGCGGCAAGGTGATGGACGCGATCAAGCACTTCGTCCCGACGATGATCGGCGGCGCCGCGGATCTCGTCGAGTCGACGAAGACGGAGTTCAAGGGCGGCGGCGTCTTCTCCGCGACGCACGCCGGACGGAACATCGCGTTCGGGATCCGCGAGCACGCGATGGGCTCGATCGTGAACGCGATCTCGCTGCACGACGGCATGGTGAAGCCGTACGGCTCGACGTTCCTCATCTTCTCGGACTACATGCGGCCGGCGGTTCGGCTGTCGGCGCTGTCGAATCTCCCCGTCGTGTGGGCGTGGACGCACGACTCCGTCGGGCTCGGCGAGGACGGGCCGACGCACCAGCCGGTCGAGCACTTCGCCGCGCTGCGTGCGATCCCGAACCTGTGGTTCATGCGGCCGGCCGACGCGACCGAGACCGTCGGTGCGTGGAAGGCCGCGCTCGAGCGCGAGGACGGGCCGGTCGCGCTCGCGCTGTCGCGGCAGAAGCTGCCGACGCTCGAGCGGACGAACGTGGACGGCGTCGCGCGCGGCGCATACGTCGTCTGGGAGTCGGACGACGCGAACGGTGCTCCGGATCTGATCCTGCTCGCGTCCGGGTCGGAAGTGCATCTTGCGGTCGAGGCCGCCCAGCGCCTCGACGGCGAAGGCGTGCACGGTCGCGTCGTCTCGATGCCGTGCTGGGAGCTGTTCGAGGCGCAGGAGCAGGGCTACCGCGACCAGGTGCTGCCGCCCGACGTGAAGGCGCGCGTCTCGGTCGAGGCCGGCGTCGAGCTCGGCTGGCACAAGTGGGTCGGCGACGAAGGCGACTCGATCTCGATCGAGCGCTTCGGCGCGTCGGCGCCGGGACCGACCGTGCTCGAGGAGCTCGGCGTCAGCGTCGACAGCGTCGTTGCGCGGGCGCTCGCACTGCGCGAGCGCGTCTCCGGATGAACGTCGCTGTCGCGTTCGACCACCGCGGCGTCATGTTGCGCGAGCGGCTGCTCGCGGCGCTTGCCGACGACGGCCACACCGTCGTCGACCTCGGCACCGACACCGATGCCGTGCGCATCGACTATCCCGACAAGGCGCAGGAGCTCGGCGACGCGATCCGCGACGGACGCGCCGAGCGCGGCGTCCTCGTCTGCGGCTCCGGCGTCGGCGCCTCCGTCGCCGCGTGCAAGCTCGCCGGGATCCGCGCCGCGATCTGCCACGACGTCTACTCCGCGCACCAGGGCGTCGAGCACGACGACATGAACGTGCTCTGCCTCGGCTCCGAGGTCGATCGGCCCGAGTCTCGCGGCCGATCTCGTGCGCACGTTCCTCCAGGCGAAGTTCGACGGCGGTGAGCGCTACGTCGAGCGGCTCAAGAAAATCGAAGCGATGGAAAGGCAGATGCGAGATGGCTGAATCTCGGTTGCACAAGCTCAGCGCGCGCGGGCAGTCGGTCTGGATCGACTACCTCTCGCGCGACATGCTCGAGCAGGGCGAGCTCGCGCGGATGATGAAGGAGGACGCCGTCGTCGGCGTCACGTCGAACCCGACGATCTTCCAGAAGGCGATCTCGCAGGGCGACGCATACGACGCGCAGCTGAAGGAGCTGCTCGCCGACGAGGACGACGCGAAGGAGATCTTCCTCCAGTTGTCCGCGCGCGATGTCGACGCTGCGCTCGACCTGCTCGCGCCGGTGCACGAGAAGTCGCCGCAGGACGGCTTCGTCTCGTGGGAGGTCGACCCGACGCTCGCCTACGACCGCGAGGGAACGTTCGACGAGGCGATGCGGCTGCACGCGTGGATCGACAAGCCGAACCTCTACGTGAAGATCCCGGCGACGAAGCCCGGGCTCGGCGCGATCGAGGATTGCGTCGCGCACGGGAAGAGCATCAACGTGACGCTGATCTTCTCGCTGCAGCGCTACCGCGAAGTCGTCGAGGCGTACCTCCGCGGGCTCGAGCGGCTCGTCGCCGGCGGCGGCGACCCGAGGCCGGTGCACTCGGTCGCGAGCTTCTTCGTCTCGCGCGTCGACTCGGAGGCGGACAAGCGGCTCGAGGCGATGGGCGACAAGAGGGCGCTGAAGCTGCGCGGCCGGCTCGCCGTCGCGAACGCGAAGCTCGCGTACGAGCATTACCGCGACGCGTTCGGCGACGCGCGCTGGGACTTCCTCGCCGGCAAGGGCGCGAATCCGCAGCGGTGTCTCTGGGCGTCGACGTCGACGAAGAATCCGGAGTACCGCGACGTGCTCTACGTCGAGGAGCTGATCGGCCCGCAGACGGTGAACACGATGCCGGGGGAGACGATCACGGCGTTCCAGGATCACGGCGAGGTGCGCGGCGACACGGTGCTGGAGGACGTCGACAAGGCGCACGAGCGTGCTCGACGAAGCTCGCCAAGGCCGGCGTCGACTACGACGACGTCACCGAGACGCTCGAGCTCGAGGGCGTGCAGAAGTTCGCCGACTCGTTCACGGAGCTGCTGGACGGCGTGCGCGCGAAGCGCGGCCAGCTCGCCGCGGTGTAGTGGACCGCGCGGAGCTCATCGACCGGATCTGGGAGCGCGATCCGGCGGCGTGGACCGGCGGCGACGAGGCGAGCTGGCTCGGCTGGCTCGACGAGCCGGCGCGGATGCGCGAGCGCGTCGGCGAGCTGACGGCGTTCGCGGACGCGGCTCGCCGCCGACGGCATCGACACCGTCGTGCTGCTCGGCATGGGCGGCTCGAGCCTCGCGCCCGAGGTGCTGCGGCGGACGTTCGGCGCGACCGGCGTTCCACGTGCTCGACACGACGCATCCGGCGGCGATCCGCGCGCTCGAGGCGACGCTCGACTTCGAGCGCACGCTGTTCGTCTCCGCGTCGAAGTCCGGCTCGACGCTCGAGACGCGCTCGCACACGGACTACTTCTGGGAGCAGAACGGGAAGCGCGGCGACCGGTTCGCCGCGATCACCGATCCCGGCTCGGCGCTCGAGTCGCTCGCGCGCGAGCGCGGCTTCCGGCACGTCTTCCACGGCGAGCCGACGATCGGCGGACGCTACTCCGCGCTGTCGGCGTTCGGGATCGTCCCGGCGGCGCTGATGGGGATCGACGTCGACCGGCTGCTGGAGAACGCGCAGCGGACCGCCGACGCGTGCCGGCTCGAAGACGCGAACCCGGGCTTCGAGCTCGGCGCGGCGTTCGGGTCGGGCTGGCAGGAGGGCCGCGACAAGATCTGCATCCGCGAGACCGCGGGCGGCTTCGGGCTCTGGGCCGAGCAGCTGATCGCGGAGTCGACCGGCAAGCACGGCAAGGGACTCGTGCCCGCGCCGGGCGAGCCCGCGGACGGCGCCGATCGCCAGGACGCCGTGCCGCAGCTCGACGACCCGTACGACCTCGGCTCGCGAGTTCTTCCGCTGGGAGTTCGCCGTCGCCGTCGCCGGCGCGTATCTCGGGATCAACCCGTTCGACCAGCCCGACGTGCAGGCCGCGAAGGACAAGACGAACGAGGTGCTCGCGACGGGCAACGAGCCGGACCTCGAGCCGGAGGGCTCCGTCGACGAGCTGCTCGCGCAGGCGGAGGCCGGCGACTACGTCTGCGTCCAGGCGTTCGTCGAGCCGGGCGACCTCAACGACACGCGGATCGCCGACCTCGTCGACGAGCCTGCACGACCGCAGCGGCCTCGTCGTCACGCACGGCTACGGCCCGCGCTACCTGCACTCGACCGGGCAGCTGCACAAGGGCGGCCCGAACACCGGTCTGTTCCTCCAGGTCGTCGACGACGGCGGCGAGGAGCTCGCGATCCCGGACAAGCCGTTCGGCTTCCGCCGTCTGATCCGCGCGCAGGCCGCGGGAGACTTCGCGTCGCTGAAGGAGCGCGGCCGCCGCGTCGCGCGCATCCGCTGGGAGGACACCTAATGCAACTCGGGATGATCGGCCTCGGCCGCATGGGCAACGGGATGACGGAGCGCCTGCGCGCGAACGGCCACGACGTGAAGACGTACGACCCGGCCGTCGAGTCGCGCACCGCAGCGTCCCTCGAGGAGCTGAAGTCGCAGCTCGACGCGCCGCGCGCGTTCTGGATGATGATCCCCGCCGGGAAGATCACCGAGGACACGTTCCAGCAGCTGCTCACGATCGCCGACGCGGGCGACACGATCGTCGACGGCGGCAACTCGAACTTCCGCGACTCGCAGCGGCGCGCCGCCGAGGCGACGGCGAAGGGCCTCCACTTCGTCGATGCCGGCGTCTCCGGCGGGATCTGGGGACTGAAGGAAGGCTTCTGCCTGATGGTCGGCGGCGAGGACGAGCCGGTGACGCGGCTCGAGCCGGTCTTCACCGCGCTCGCGCCCGCAGACGGCTACGCGCACGTCGGCCCGGCCGGCGCGGGGCACTTCGTGAAGATGGTGCACAACGGCATCGAGTACGGACTGATGCAGGCGTACGCGGAAGGGTTCGAGGTGATGGAGCACTCCGAGTTCGACCTCGACCTTCAGGAGATCGCCGGCATCTGGCGCTACGGCTCGGTCGTCCGTTCGTGGCTGCTCGAGCTTCTCTACGACGCGTTCGAGCAGAACGGGAGCAAGCTCGCGGAGATCGCGCCGTACGTCGAGGACTCCGGCGAGGGCCGCTGGACGATCCACGAGGCGATGGCCGAGAACGTGGCGACGCCGGTGATCGCCGCCGCGCTGTTCGCGCGCTTCGCGTCGCGCGACGAGCAGAACTTCTCGGCGAAGATCACCGCCGCGCTGCGCAACCAGTTCGGCGGCCACGCGGTGAAGAAGGCCGACTGATGGCGACCGAGACCGAGCCCCAGACGAACCCGCTCGAGGAAGGGCTGACGCTTCGGCGCACGCCGGATCCGTTCGCGCTCGTGATCTTCGGCGCGTCGGGCGACCTCACGCACAAGAAGCTGATGCCCGCGCTCTACGCACTGATGATGCGGCGGCTGCTGCCGCAGCGGTTCGCGATCGTCGGCGTCGCGCGCACCGACGGTGACGACGACAGCTTCCGCGCCGACATGAAGGACGCGGTGCAGAAGCACGCGCGCGACGAGTTCCGCGAGGACATCTGGAACGAGCTCGCGTCGTCGATGCACTACGTCCCGACCGACTTCGCAGACGACGGCGGCGAGGACCGCCTCGTCGAGCGCGTCGCGCAGCTCGACGCGGAGAAGAATCTCGGCGGCAATCGCGTCTACTACCTCGCCGTGCCGCCGGCCGCGTTCCAGACGATCGTCGAGGAGCTCGGCAAGCGGCGCACCGCGACCGGCTGGACGCGGCTGATCGTCGAGAAGCCGTTCGGCCACGACCTCGAGTCGGCGCGCGCGCTGAACGCGATGCTGCTGCAGCACTTCGCCGAGAACGAGATCTTCCGGATCGACCACTACCTCGGCAAGGAGACCGTCCAGAACATGCTGGCGCTCCGCTTTGCGAACGGCATCTTCGAGCCGATCTGGAACCGGCAGTTCATCGACCACGTGCAGATCACCGTCGCCGAGTCGATCGGAATCGAAGGGCGCGCCGGCTACTACGAGTCGGCCGGCGCGGTCCGCGACATCTTCCAGAACCATCTGCTCCAGCTGCTCGCGCTCACCGCGATGGAGCCGCCGATCGACTTCACCGCGGAATCCGTGCGTAACGAGAAGGTGAAGGTGCTGCGCTCGCTGCACACGCCGGGGCCGAAATCGGTCGTGCGCGGCCAGTACGGGCGCGGCTTCGTCGAGGGCGTCGAGGTCGCGGCGTACCGCGAGGAGGAGGGCGTCGGCGCCGACTCGATGACGGAGACGTACGTCGCGGCGAAGCTCTTCGTCGACAACTGGCGCTGGGCCGACACGCCGTTCTACGTGCGCATGGGCAAGCGGCTCGCGCGGCGCGAGACGACGATCGCGATCCAGTTCAAGCGCGCGCCGCATCCGCCCTTCGAGGAGACCGCGTCGGAGGGGCTGCGGCCGAACGTGCTGCTCGTCCACGTGCAGCCGGACGAAGGCGTGTCGCTCGCGATCGGCGCGAAGGTGCCGGGACAGGGAATGTCGATCCGGACCGTCCACATGGACTTCGTCTACGGCGGCGCGTTCCGCACCGCGATGCCGGAGGCGTACGAGCGGTTGATCCTCGACACGCTCCTCGGCGACGGCACGTTGTTCACGCGCGCGGACGAGGTCGAGGAGCAGTGGCTGCTCGTCGACGCGATCGTCGCGGCGTGGACGCGCGACCGGCCGGGCTTCCCGAACTACGCCGCGGGGACGTGGGGGCCGCCGAGCGCCGACGACCTGCTTCACCGCGACGGGCGCTCCTGGCGGCGGCATTGAGCGCGCCCGTCGACCTCGAGCGCTGGATGGGCGAGGACGTCCGGATCGCCGACGTCGACCAGGCGCTCGCGCGGCTTCGCTCCGCATCCGCTCCCGCCGACGGCTCTCCGAACCTCCGCACGAGCGTGATGACGCACATCGCGTGGGTGCCCGAGCCTTGGCTCGACAAGGCGCACGACGCGCTCGCCGGCATGGCGGAGCGACATCCGTCGCGCACGATGCTCCTCGTCCCCGATCCCGACGCCGGCTACAGCCGCGTCGATGCGACGGCGACGGTCGAGAGCTACACGATCCCCGGCGTCGACCGTGAGGTCAGCACCGAGGTCGTCGAGCTGCGGCTCTGCGGGATGCGCGCGAAGGCGCCCGCGAGCATCGTGCAGCCGCTGCTCGTCTCCGATCTCCCGGTCTTCCTTCGCTGGCGCGGCGAGCCGCCGTGGGGCGCGCCGGAGCTCGACCAGCTCGTCGCGATCGTCGACCGGTTGATCGTCGACTCGACGGAGTGGGACGACCTGCCGTTCCCGTACCGGCATCTCGTCGAGCTGTTCCCGCGCACGGCGGTGTCCGACATCGCGTGGGCGCGCACGTCGCGCTGGCGCACGCTGCTCGCGTCGCTCTGGCCGGGCATCGCCGACGTCGGGACGATCCGCGTGCACGGGACCGCGGCGCAGGCGTGGCTCCTCGCCGGCTGGCTCCGCTCGCGCCTCGGCCGCGACGACATCGAGCTGGAGCACGTCGAGGCCGAGCGGCTCGAGGGGATCGACCTCGACGGCGAGCCCGCGCCGTTCCCGCCCGGCGACCCGCCCGGGGCCAGCGACGTCCTCTCGGACGAGCTCGACCGCTTCACGCGCGACCCGGTGTACGAAGCCGCGGTCTCAGCGGTCGCGCAGCCCTGACGAGCGGCGCTGCGGACACGTCCAGGTGCCAGGCACTGAGACGTGTCCACGAGGGCCGTTCCGCGGCGAGCGTCGCATAGATCGGCCGATCTCCCTCGTCTCGGCTGGACACCTGGACGGAACGGCCACGTCCCGGTGCCAGGCACCGAGACGTGGCCCGAGAGGACGACGCTGTCAGCCGAGGAGCGCGAGCACGGAGTCGTGGACGACGCCGTTCGACGAGACGAACTGACCGTCGGCCGCGCGGCCGACACGGCCGCCGGCCTCCGTGACGACGAGCTCGACCGCGGCGGAATCCCAGAGTGCGATGTCCGCGTCGACCGCTGCGTCGAGGGCGCCTTCTGCGACGAGAACGTGCTGCCAGAAATCGCCGAGCCCGCGCGCGTGCCACGCGACCGGCTCGACGCGGGCGAAATCGCGCGCGAGCGAGCACGACACGCTCGCGTCCGCAAGCGCCGCCACCGCGGACACGCGAATCGCCTCGCCGTCGGCGAACGCGCCCGCGCCGCGCGCCGCCCACCAACGGCGGCCGAGCGCGGGCGCCGACACGACGCCGACCTCGAGCACACCGTCGCGCTCGAGTGCGATTAGCGTCGCCCACACCGGCAACCCGCGCGAGAAGTTCCGCGTCCCGTCGATCGGGTCGAGGATCCAGCGCACCGCCCCACCGTCGTCACCCTCCTCCTCGCCGAGGACACCGTCGCCGGGACGGTCGCGCGCGATCCGCTCGCGCAGCGCACGCTCGACGGCCGTGTCGGCGTCGGTCACCGGGGAGAGATCGGGCTTCGTCTCGACGCGCAGGTCGTCTGCGCGGAAACGGGGAAGCGAGAGCGAGTCGGCGAGGTCGGCCAGCTCGAGCGCGAACGCGAGGTCGGAGCCGGCCACGCGGCCGAGCTTACCGCGCTACTTGCCCTTGCCGACGATCTTGAACTTCGGCCTGACGGCCTTCACGACCTTGAAGGTCGCGCCGGCGACGACGAGCTTCTCCGTGTCCGACCAGCTGAGCATCTGCGCGCCGGTCGGCAGGTTGTCGTCGAAGCCGCGGATCCGGTAGTACCACGTGCCGGTGCCGACGGGAAGCACGACGGCGGTGGAGGCCGTCATCAGCTGACCTGCCGCGACGAACGGATACGACTTCGAGCTCCACTCGACCTCGTACCGGTACGCGGCGAGCGCGGTCGGCCACGAGATGAGCGGCGCCCCGTAGAACGACGACGTCTGCGCGGCGGAGTAGAGGTGACCGCTCGGCGACAGGCCGGTCGCGAAGTTGTACTGGCCCGACGTCAGCGCGGCCTCGCTGGAGATCCCGAAGTGACCGATCCGCTGCGTGCATGCGTCCTGCGGCAGCTCGAGGTCGCGGTAGATGACGCCGCTCGACGCGGTGCTCGACACCGGGTCGCCGACGGCGTGCCCGTTGTTGAGCGGAGTGCTGAGCGTGAGGAGACCGTTGCCGATCGCGCTGATCGTTGTCGTATCGCTGAGCGGCGCGGTGCCGATCGTGATCGACTCGCCGACCGCGAACTTCGTGACGTCGGCGACGGGGACGAGCGTGGAGAGCTTCGAGGCGCCCGGCGCGGCGACGGTCGACGCGCTTGCAGCCGACGGAATTGCGCCGACGCCGATGACCGTCCAGTAGTAGCCGGTCTTCGGGTAGAGGTCGGTGTCCCAGAGGTCAACCGGGGCCCCGGGCGAAGACGGTGCGATGGACGCGCTTCCGCCAGACGGGCTTCCGCCCGGCGACGCTCCGCCTGTTGCGGCGCCGCCACCGGGAGCCGGGCTTCCGGCCGACGGCAGACTGCCGGGATCCAGGTCGGGCGGCGCGGTCGTGGTCGGGGTCGCAGGCGACATCTCTTCCTGCGGCGCCAGCGGCGTGCCGTCGAGCATCTCGCCGAGCGGCGAGGTGCCCTGCGGGAGATACCCGCCGCGGGCGAGGCCGATCCCGCCGGAGTCCGACGGAAGCGCGACGCCGCCGCTCGTCCGCGGCGCGTACGCCGGGCCGCCGACGACGGGGCTCACGTAGACGGGGTTGTTGCAGGCCTTGTCGGAGAACGCGTAGACCCGATAGAGCTCGACGGTCGCGCCGCTGATCGTCTGGTTGCCGGTCCACGTGAATCCGGGCATGAGCTT
This sequence comes from uncultured Actinomycetes bacterium, assembly GCA_963718385.1. Lineage (GTDB taxonomy): Bacteria > Actinomycetota > Thermoleophilia > Gaiellales > Gaiellaceae > Palsa-739. The sequence goes on along the minus strand of CAVQZE010000001.1, from coordinate 1,346,544 downwards.
GTTCGCCGTCGTTGCGACGGCCGGGTTCGTGACGTCGGAGATCGTGTGCTGCAGCGTGATCGGGCCGCCGGTGACGGCGGGGTTCGTCGACGTGTAGATCGAGCTCCACGGCCCGTAGGAGGTCGTGGGGAACGAGTTCGACGGGCCGCCCAGCTCCGACGTGCGCACCGCGCGGATCCGCCAGCGCACCTGGCCGATCCACTTGGCGGCCTGATGGAAGGTGTAGAACTCGCGCTCGTCGAGAACGTTCGTGTGCGACGACACCTGCTCGCCGACGCCGGGATCCTTCCCGGGGACGTCGATCAGCCAGACCTGGTACCCGGTCGCGCCGTCAACGGGCGTCCAGCGCAGCAGGCCCGGGTCGCTCTTGAGCGGCGTCGCGGGTCCCGGCGGAGTGACGTCGAAGCCGTAGTAGTCGCTCCAGCCGGTGACGCTGCCGTCGATGAGCGTCGCGCGGACCCTCGCGTAGAGGTTGTGCGGCGGGCCGATCCAGGGGAGCCGGAGTGGCACCGCGACGACGGGCGACGTGAGGCTGTTCGTGTTGAAGAAGATCGAGTTCTCGCGCGCTGTGGTGCTCATCGAGAGCTGGAACTGGTACTTGACGGCACCGGGCACGGGGTTCCACGCGAACGACGGCGTGCGGTGGAACGTCGAGGTCGCCGGCTCGTCCGATTCGAGCATGAACGCGCGCAGCCCGGAGGGCCCCTGCGGGACTCCGGAGGCGGCGTGGGCTGCTCCTACGGCAACGAGGGCAACGAGAATGGCGGCGAGGCGGAAACGCATCGGCATCCCTCGTTTTCGGCATTCGCTACCCCGCTGCCGTCCCTCGAATGAGGGATACGAGGAGCCTCCCGGCCGCCAGGACACGCGAATCGTCGCCGGGGCGCCCGACGAGCTGGATCGACGCCGCAAATCCGTCCTCTGCCGGCCCGCACGGCAGCGCGAGCGCCGGCCAGCCGAGCGAGTCGAACGGGTACGTGAAACGGATCCCGCGCTCGCGGATCGTCAGCTCGTCGACGTCCGCCGGCGGCGCGACGAAGCCGATCGTCGGCGTCACGAGCAGATCGAGGCCGTCGAGCGCCGCCGCCGTCCGCTCGCGGTACTCGGCGCGCTGCCGTTCGGCTGCGGCGACTTCGTCGTCGGTGACCGCGAGGCAGCGCTCGATCTTGCCGCGCACGTTGTCGCCGTAGAGATCTTCGTTCCCGGGGAAGAGCGCGCGGTGGACATCGGCGACCTCGCGCATGAAGAGGCGGTAGTCGTCGGCAGCGAGCGGGAACTCGAGCTCGCGCCGCTGCGGGAAGTGCGACGCCGCATCCGCAACGCGCGCGGCGACGAGCGGGTCTGCGTCGCCGAGCCACGCGACGCCGACCGCGAGCTCGTCGAGCGACTCGAGCGGCGACGGCTCGAAGCCGGGCGCGAGCGCACGCATCAGCTCCTCGCAGCCCTCGACGCTCGCCGCCATCGGCCCGACGTGGTCGTAGCTCGCGGCGAGCGGGAAGCAGCCGTCGGCGGGAACGAGGCCGTACGTCGGCTTGAAGCCGACGATGCCGCACCAGGCGGCCGGAATCCGGATCGAGCCGCCCGAGTCCGTGCCGAGCGCGAGCTCGACGTCGCCTGCGGCGATCGCAGCCGCCGAGCCGCCGCTAGAGCCGCCGGCGACCCGGCCGGGCGCGGCCGGGTTCGGCACCGTCCCGTAGTGCGGGTTCTGGGACGAGATCCCGTACGCGAACTCATGGAGGTTCGTCTTGCCTGCGACGGCGTAGCCTGCGGCCTCGAGCCGGAGCACGGCTTCCGCGCTGCGCGACGGGACGTGGTCCGTGAAGAGCGCCGAGCCGTAGGTCGTGACGAGTCCGGCGGTGTCGAGGAGATCCTTGATCGCGACCGGTGTGCCCGCCGGCGGCGTCCCGGGCCGCGCGAGCCAGATCCCGTCGTCGTCGTCCAGGGGTCGCGCCGTCACGGCGCCGACTCTACTTGTGCGACTTGGGCTTTTTCTTCGCCGTCGGCTTGGCCTTCTTCGCAGGCTTCGCCTTCGCCGTGGTCTTCTTGGTCTTGGCCTTCGTCGTCTTCGCGGTCAACGACGGCGGATCGCCGATCGTGACTGTCCGCGTGACTGCCGTGCCGTGCACCGTGCCGCTCGTCGACGACGGCGTCAGCGTGAGCGGTAGACCGGCCGCCTTCGCAAGTCCGAGTGCCGACATCGCGCCGTCCGGCAGCGTGAACGTATGAGCGTTCGTTCCGCCGGCGAGGGTCATCGTGCCGATGCTCAGCGATCCGAGCGTCACCTTGAGCGTTCCCTCGCCGCTCGAGTAGACCGCGACGCGGAGCGAGCTCGCGTCGTTCGCCAGGACGATCGTGTCCGATCCGAAGACAGTCACGGTCGGCGCGGTCGAGAACGAGTCCGCCGAGACCGGCGTCCCGTACTGGGTGACCGGAGCCGGCGGCGTCGCCGAGCTGGCGGGAGTCGAGAAGTCGACGGTGAGCGTTCCGGAGACGACGAAGCTCGTCCCGTCGACGAGGCTTGTGTTCGGGAGCGAGAGGTAGCCGCTGCTCGTCCAGGCGCAGGTGTCCCACGGGACGGTCGTCGTCGCGGTGCTGCCGTTGACCGTGAGCGGCACCGCGGAGCCGCCGCCGCCCGCCCAGTAGAACGTCGGCTGTGACGTGACTCCCGCGGCGAGCTTCACGTTGAGCGTGAGCGTCGCCGCGTAGCACGCGTGCGCGTTGGAGCCGTCGCCGCGGTCGATCTCGACGAACTTCGTCGCGAGATGGTTGATCCCGAAGCTCTGCGTCGGGATCGCGCCGGACGAGATGCCGGTCTGGATCTTTCCGGCGACAGGGATCACAGCGGCGTTCAGGGTGGTCGCCGTCCAGCCGCCCGAGAGCAGCTTCGCCGCGAAGCTCGCGTATTCGGCGGTCAGCGTGCTTCCCTTCGCCGCGATCGCGTTCTGGAGGCCGGTGAGGCCGTCGCCTCCGGCGGCGCCTGCGGCGTTGAAGACGTCCACCATGAAGAGCGGCCCGTACTTCTCGCTGAGATATTCGTAGAACGGCCAGCGCGACTCGCCGAGATTCTCGTACCCGGTTGCCGAGCAGTTTTCCTTGTCGTACGCCGAGTCGCAGTCGAGCGACATGTCGAACGGCCCGATGTCGGCGATCGACGTCCCGGGATAGCCGAGTGCGCGCCATGACGCCCAGGCGCCGGCGCCGTTCGTCAGCCACTGGTCGATACCGGGGCCGGCGACCTGGACCTCGACCTGCGTGAAGACATCGATTCCGATCTCGTAGTCGGCGAGGTCTCCGGTTACCGCGGTGGGGTCGATGTCGACGCTCCCGTTGCAGTAGTACGCGGACAGCTTCCACGACGAGAGGTCATAGATGTTCAGCTCGGTCTTGCCCGAACCGGAGACTGCGGGAGCGGGGAAGCCGTCGCCCGTATACGTGGCATATGAGCGCTCGGCCGCCGCGAGGATCGTTCCGGCCTGCGACTGGCTGATGTGCCCGTTCGTCGTCGGGTCGTCCGAGTAGTTGACGATGAAATGCGCGCCGGTGACGCTCTGCGGCTCGAGCGGAGAGCACGACGGCGGCGCCGCGGACATCGCGCGAGGCGCCGCGAAGGCGCAGACCGCAGCGATCCCGACCATCAGGATCGTGAGACGACGGACGCAGGTCATCAGGCGCCAGATCGGCTGCCCGCGCCGTTTCCTTTAGCGCCGCCGGTCTAGTCGAAGTGCAGGTACAGCAGCGCGATCGCGAAAGTGCCTGCAAAAAGCAGCAAAAAGACCCCGAAGAGGAGCCAGCCGAGGCGGTTGTTCTTGCGCGCCAGCTCGCGGTCCATCAGACCACCGCGTCCACGGCCAGCGCGACGAAGATCAGCGCGAGGTAGAGGAGCGAGTAGTGGAAGAGGAGCATCGCGCCGCGCTTCGTCGTCTGGCGGCGCAGCCGCTCCGCGAGCCAGACGAACACCGCGCCGAGCGCGAGCGCGGAGACGACGTAGACCGGGCCGGCCTCGCCGAAGAACCACGGCAGCAGCGTCACGGCGACGAGGCCGATCGAGTAGAGGACGATCTGGCGCGCGGTCTCGCGGTCGCCGCGGACGACGGGCAGCATCGGCACCTTCGCCGCCGCGTAGTTGTCCTTGATCAGGAGCGCGAGCGCCCAGAAGTGCGGCGGCGTCCAGACGAAGACGATCGCGAAGAGCACCCACGCGGCGAGCGTCAGGTCTCCGGTCGCGGCGGCCCAGCCGACGAGCGGCGGCACGGCACCGGCGGCGCCGCCGATCACGATGTTCTGCGGCGTCGTCCGCTTCAGCCAGCGCGTGTAGACGACGACGTAGAACGCGTTGCCGGCGAGCGCGAGCGTTGCGGTGAGCACGTTCACCGTGCACGCGAGCAGCACGAACGAGAACGCGGAGAGCGCGAGCCCGAACTCGAGCGCGCGGCTCGGCGCGACGCGGCCCGACGCGACCGGCCGCGCCTTCGTCCGCTCGCCCATCAGCGGGTCGATGTCGCGGTCGAGCACGTGGTTCAGCGCGCTCGCGCCGCCGCATGCGAGCGCGAGGCCTGTCATCGCCGCGACGACGAGCGCCGTTCCGGGCCAGCCCTGTGCGCCGGCGATCATCCCGCAGAAGCCGGTGATCAGCAGCAGCGACATGATCCGCGGCTTCGTCAGCGTCACGTAGTCCCGCCAGGAGCCCCACGGAACGTGCTCGCCGCGGTAGCTCTGCACCGCGACGACGAGCAGCGCCGCGAGCGCGAGCGCCGCGAGCGTCGCGTGGAGCGCGGCGCCGGAGACCGCGGCGGCCGCTGCGAACAGCGCCGACGCCGTCAGCACCGCCGGCACGAGCTCGCGGTGCGCCATCCATGCCATCACGAGCAGCGCGGCGAGCGGCGGCGCGACGAGCGCGGCGAGCAGCCGGTGCGCCGTGCCGAGATGCGCCGCGCCGGAGACGACGGCGAGCAGCGTCCCCGCGACGGCGACGAGCGCGGTCGCGCGGAGCCACGGTCCGGGTGCGACGCCGGTCACGTCTGCTCCGCGAGCTTGCGCCGCAGGTCGCGCAGCGGGCGATGGCTCGTCACGTACGGGACGGAGTCGAAGTTATGCGGCGGCGGCGGCGACGTCGTGTACCACTCGAGCGTGTCGGCCATCCACGGATCGTTCGGCGCCCGCACGCCCATGCGCAGCACATGAGTCCGCCAGATGTTGACCGCGAGGAGCAGCACGCTGATCGACATGATCCCGGATCCGACGGTCGAGATCATGTTGTAGCCCTCCCAGAGGCCGCCGTGGCTGTACGTGTAGATCCGGCGCGGCATGCCGAGCAGCCCGAGCATGTGTTGCGGGAGGAACGTCAGGTTGAAGCCGACGAACATCGTCCAGAAGCACCACTTGCCGAGCTGCTCGTCGAGCATCCGCCCGAACATCTTCGGCCACCAGTAGAAGAGCCCGGCGAAGATCCCGAACATCGAGCCGCCGAAGAGCACGTAGTGGAAGTGCGCGACGACGTAGTAGCTGTCGTTCAGCTGCCAGTCGACGGGGAACGCGGCGAGGAAGATGCCCGACAGGCCGCCCATCGTGAACAGCGCGATGAACCCGAGCGCGAACAGCATCGGCGTGTCGAACGAAAGATTGCCGCGCCACGTCGTTGCGAGCCAGTTGAAGATCTTGACTCCCGTCGGCACTGCGATCACCATCGACGAGATCATGAAGAACGAGTCGAGCCCGGACCCCAGCCCCGTCGTGAACATGTGATGCGCCCAGACGAGCAGCGACAGGAACGCGATCGAGAGCGTCGAGAACGCGACGGCCTTGTAGCCGAAGATCGGCTTGCGCGAGAACACGGGCAGGATCTCCGAGATCATCCCGATCACGGGCAGCACCATGATGTAGACCTCGGGGTGCCCGAAGAACCAGAACACGTGCTGGTACAGCACCGGGTTCCCGCCCTCCGCCGGGATGAAGAAGTGCGTGCCGAAGTTGCGGTCGAGCAGCAGCATCGTCAGGCCGCCGGCGATCGACGGCAGCGCGACGATCAGCAGCACGCCGTAGGTGAAGATCGACCAGACGAAGAGCGGCATGCGCATCCACGTCATCCCGCGCGTGCGCATGTTCGCGATCGTGACGACGAAGTTGATCGCGCCGACGAGCGACGAGATCGAGAGGATGTGCAGCGCGAGGATCCAGTAGTCCTGTCCCTTGCCGGGGCTGTACGTGAGCTCGGAGAGCGGCGGGTACGACCACCAGCCCGCCTTCGCCGGCCCGTTCGTCGCGAACCAGCTCAGGTTCAGGATGATTCCGCCGAGCAGGAACAGCCAGTACGACAGCGCGTTCAGCCGCGGGAACGCGATGTCGCGCGCGCCGATCATCAGCGGCACGAGGTAGTTGCCGAACCCGGCGAGGATCGGGACGACGACGAGGAAGATCATCGATCGTCCCGTGCATCGTCAGCACTTCGTTGTACGAGTTCTTCGTCAGGAACGTCTCGTTCGGCGTCGCGAGCTGCGAGCGCATCAGCAGGGCGAGGATGCCGCCGATCACGAAGAAGAAGAGCGACGTCGCGATGTAGAGAATCCCGATCCGCTTGTGGTCGACGGTGACGAGCCAGCTCGCCACGCGGCCGCTCTTCCAGCTCACCGGCGCAACCGCTTCCGACCTAACCGCCACTCGCCGCTCCCTTGTAGACGTGCTTGCTGACGTACTCGTAGAGCGCGTTCATCTGCGCCTGGTTCCACGTGTTCCCGACCGGCGGCATGTTCCCGCGTCCGTCGCGCACGATGTTCTCGAGCGCGGCCTTCTGCGTCAGGATCGGGTTGTTCGCGATCGCCGGGCCGTAGCCGCCCTGGCCCTGCATGCCGTGGCACGTCGCGCAGACGCCGTGGAACTCGCTGCGGCCGAGCTCGGTCTTGGCGGTCGTCGTGATGAAGGTCCGGTAGCCGGCGTCGTCCGTCGCCACGACGCTCGCCGTCATCGCGGCGTGGAAGATCCCGCAGAGCTCGGCGCACTGGCCGATGAACGTCCCCTGGCGCGTCGCCTCGAACCAGAGCTTGTTCGTCCGTCCGGGAATCGCCTGGATCTTCCCGCCGAGCTCCGGAATCCACCAGCTGTGGATCACGTCGGCCGAGACGATCGTCGAGGTCGACGACCTCGCCCTGCGGGACGTGCAGATCGTTGATCGAGCGCGCGCCGTTCGGGTAGTTGAACTGCCAGTAGAACTGGTGGCCCTCGACGGTGATGTGGATCGGGTTCGCCGACGCGGGAGCGTTCTCGATCTTCGGCAGCTCGAAGAAGACGACGAGCCCGATCGCGAGCAGGATCAGCGACCGGGATCACCGTCCAGATCAGCTCGAGCCGGGTGTGGCCGTGCACCTGTGCGCCGTCGGCCGTGCGCGGCTCGGTTGCCGCGCCGGTACTTGACGATGAAGACGATGAGCAGCGTCTCGACGACGAGGAAGATCGCGCCGGTGAAGGCGAGGATCACGAAGTACGCGGTGCGCGTGTTCTCGGCGTTCGGCGAGTGCGGGGCTCGGAGGGGCGAAGCCGCCGTTCGAGGCTGCCGCAACGCCTGCGCCGGCGAGCGCAGCGACGACGACGAGCACGAAAGCGAGCTTCCGGCGCACCCCGTCGGGCATTCTATGGCGGTGAGCCAGGGCGCGCGGGTCGAGCTGCCGGCGCAGGTGCCGGACTCGCTTCGAGGTCTTCGTGAACGGCGTCGCCCAGGCTCGTGGCGTCGATTACGAGGTCGACGGGCGCTCGCTCGTCTTCCCGCGCGCGATCGCGCAGGAGGGCCGGCTCGGCTTCTGGCGCTGGACGTCGATGTGGCTCGGCGTCGTCGGCTCGTACCGCAAGCACGAGAACGTCGACGTCGTCGTACGAGACGCAGGGGCGCCGCCAGGTCGCGACCGGGCTCCAGCCGAAGCCGTTCGAGGACTAGGCCGGCGATCAGGGACAGCGCGCGCCGGTCGGCGGCCGTGCGCAGCAGCTCGAACACGGCGTCGCCGTAGACGTCGCCGCCGCGGCCGTACCAGGGCTTCGGAAGTCGACCGCGCCGTTCAGCTCGGCGATGACGTAGCCGTCCGCCGTCGGCAGCAGGTCGACGCCGACGAGGTCGGCGCAGATCGCATCGGCGGCCGCGACAGCGAGCGCCCGCGCGAGCGGCGGCGCCGGCGCGGTCTCGCTCCGGCCGCCGAGCGCGACGTTCGTCCGCCATTCGCCCGGCGCGGCGACCCGGCGCGCGGCGCCGACGACGCGGCCGCCCGCGACGACGACGCGAAGATCCCAGCCCAGCGGCGGCACGAGCTCCTGCGCGAGCGCGCCGTGCTCCCGGAACCAGCCGCGGAACGCAGGCGCGCTCGAGCGCGCGTCGAGCTCGTCGCGCGTGCGGCAGAGCGTCGACGTCGCGGCCCCAGCTGCCGAAGCGCGGCTTCAGGACGAGCGGCAGCTCCGGCGCGGGCGACGGCATTCCCTCGGCGATCAGCCTCGTGCGCGGATGCGGCAGTCCGGCGAGCCGGAGCGCGCGCGCGGTCAGCAGCTTGTCGTGCGCCGCGGCGAGCGCGCGCGGCGGGTTGAGCACGACGACGCCGCAGGCCGCGAGCCGCTCGAGCTCGAGCTCCCCGCTCTCGATCCCGTCGAGCCCCTCGCGGACGTCGAGCCGGCCGAGCGCGACGTCGCCCGGCTCGAGGACGCGCAGCGCGTCGCGCGGCGTGAGCACGCGCGGCGGCGACGCCGAGTGACCTCGCCGCGGCGGCGAGGGCCTCGTTCGTCTCGGAGCTGCGGTGGGCGACCACGGCGAACCGCATGCCCGGGATGCGTGGCCGCACCGGCAGTGCCGATGGGCGTCGGTTCGGTGAACGGGCCGTGACGGAGCCGCTACAGGCGTCCGCCGGCGGCGGCCCGGTCCTTGGGCACCGCCTCGAGCTTGTAACCGACGCCGTAGCGCGTCTGGATGAACGTGTGGCGGGAGGCGCGCCGGTCGACCTTCTCCCGCAGCCGGCGGACGAAGACGTCGACGGTGCGGTCGCGGTGCGACTCGCGGCGGCCCCAGAGCTTCTGCAGCAGCTCGTCGCGCGTCGAGACGCGGCCCTGGTCGAGCGCGAGCTGGTAGAGCAGCCGGAACTCGGTCGGCGTCAGCTCGGCGCTCTCGCCGTCGATGTACGCCTGCACCTCGCGCGGGTCGATCAGCAGCTCCTCGACCTCGATCGGCTCGCCGCGCGGCGTCTCCTCGCGGCGGATCCCGCGGCGCGCCGCTGCGCGGACGCGGGCGACGAGCTCCTTCATCGAGAACGGCTTCACGAGATAGTCGTCGGCGCCGATCTCGAGCGCGTGGACGCGGTCGTGCTCGGTGCCGCGCGCCGAGACGACGACGATCGGCGTCGCGATTCCCTCCGCGCGGACGGTCTCGATCAGCTTCCAGCCGTCGAGGCCCGGGAGCATCAGGTCGAGGACGCAGACGTCCGGCTTCTCGTAGCGGAGCCGGGCGAGCCCCTGGTCGCCGTTGGCCGACCCAGACGGCGTCGAAGCCAGCGGCGCCGAGGTGGCGCGCCATCCCCTGGGCGATCACCTCGTCGTCCTCGACGATGAGGACCTTCGGCATCGGTGTCATTATCGGTGCTGAGTCGGTGTCGACGGGTCGTCGAGGGGTGAACGGCTGGTGAAGGTGTGGTGAATGGTGCCGAAGATCGCGTCCGCGCGTTCCTCGCGGCCGTCGACGACGCCGTCGTCGTGCTCGACAGCGAGCGCCGTCTCGTCGCGGCGAGCCCCTCCGCGGCGGCGCTGATCGGCGACGCGACGCCCGGGCGGCGGCTCGGCGAGGACGCGCGCGGCGCCGCGCCGGGGCCGCTCGTGCTGTTCCTCGACGCGCTGCCGGAGCTCTCGGCGTACCAGGAGCTCCGTGCCGGGTTCACGGCGGCGGTCTCGCACGAGCTGCGGACGCCGCTCGCGCGCATGCTCGTCCTGCTCGAGAGCGCGACGCTGCCCGAGGCCGACGTCGACCAGCTCGTCGACCAGGCGCGGCAGGAGATCGCAGCAGGCGCGCGAGCTGATCGACGACGTGCTCTTCCTCGGCGAGCTCGAGACGGGACGCGAGGTCGTCTCGCTCGGCCGCACGCTCGCGCTGCCTGTCGCGGAGGAGACGATCGCCGCGTTCGGCGCGCGTGCCGAACGCGCGCAGATCGAGCTCGTCCTCATCGCGGGCGTCCGACGTCGAGCTGCCGCTGCGGCCGCGGATGCTGCGGGTCGTGATCGAGAACCTCGTCGCGAACGCGCTCCGCTACGCCGGCCCCGGCAGCCGCTGCACCGTCGTCGATCCTGCAGGAGGGCCCGCGGCCGCTGCTGATCGTCTCCGACGACGGGAAGGGCGTCTCGGAGAGCGACGTGCCGCGGCTGTTCGAGCGCTTCTACCGCGCCGACCAGGCACGCTCGTCGCGCGGCACCGGCCTCGGCCTCGCGATCGTGAAGCACGTCGTCACGTCGGCCGGCGGCACCGTCGAAGCGACCGGCGCTCCCGGCCGCGGCCTCGAGATCGTCTGCCGCTTCCCGCTGCGCTCAGTAGGCGCGGTCATACCGCGCGACGAAGGCCGGAGGCCAACGCTGGCGCAGCCGCGTTGGACGGAGGCGAACCTCGTGCGTGGGGATGCCCGACGGGCACCACCGCGTACGCGGCACCGCGAGCTCGCTGACATCGCTCTGGGTGCATCTGCGGCGTGACGGCGGAGCCGGGACCGCGCTCCCGGCGGGAGCCTCGACGCGATTCGCCACTCGTACCGAGGAGGGGGCTCGTGGGGGAACCCGTTCCCCCACGCGTCTAGCCGAAGCGGCCGGTGACGTAGTCCTCCGTGCGCTTGTCGGAGGGCGCCGTGAAGATCTTCTCCGTCGCGTCGTACTCGATCAGCTCGCCGTAGCGCTGGCCTTCGCCGCCCTGCGAGATCGAGAAGAACGCCGTCATGTCGGCGACGCGCGCGGCCTGCTGCATGTTGTGCGTGACGATGATGAACGTGTACTCGCTCTTCAGGTTGTGCATCAGCTCTTCGATCGCCTTCGTCGCGATCGGGTCGAGTGCCGACGCCGGCTCGTCCATCAGCACGACGTCCGGCTCGACGGCGATCGCGCGCGCGATGCAGAGCCGCTGCTGCTGGCCGCCGGAGAGCGACAGCGCGCTCGCCTTCAGCCGGTCCTTCACCTCGTCCCACAGCGCCGCCTGCGTCAGCGCGCGCTCGACGCGCTCGTCGACGTCGTCCTTCATCCCGAGCACCTTCATGCCCCAGGCGACGTTGTCGTGGATCGACTTCGGGAACGGGTTCGGCCGCTGGAAGACCATGCCGATGTTGCGGCGCACCGCGACCGGGTCGATGTTCGGCGCCGCAGATGTCCTGGCCGTGGTAGCGGATCGTCCCGGTCTGCGTGAAGCCCGGGATCAGGTCGTTCATCCGGTTGAAGCAGCGGATGAACGTGCTCTTGCCGCAGCCGGACGGCCCGATGATCGCCGTGACGAGGTTCTTGTAGATCTCCATCGTCACGCCCTTGACCGCAGGCTTGCCGCCGTAGATCGCGTCGAGGCCCTCGATCTCGAAGATCGCGCTCGAGCCGCTCGCGCGGCGGCATCGGCTGGCGGCGGGTCTCGACCCTCATCGGTCGGCTCGATCGTAGTCGACATGTCTTCGGCTCCTTCCATCAGCGGGCGGCGATCTTACGACGGCTTCGGTTGGCGAGCCAGCGTGCGTCCGAGGCTCGTGAAGAGGATGAAGAGCAGCAGGACGAGCGCCGCCGCCCAGGCGCGGGCGTGGTCGTGCGGGGTCGGGCGACTCCGACAGCTCGAAGATCGCCACCGGGCACGGTCTGGAGCGCGTGGATCGGGTTCCAGCTCGTCTGCGTGCCGACGAACGACGAGATGAAGAGCAGCGGCGCGGTCTCGCCGGCGACGCGCGCGACGGCGAGCACCGTGCCGGTGAGGATGCCGCCGATCGCCTGCGGCAGCACGACGCTCAGCGTCGTGCGCCACTGCGGGATGCCGAGACCGAGGCTCGCCTCGCGCAGCGAGTTCGGAACGAGCGCGAGGACCTCCATCGTCGAGCGCGCGACGAGCGGGAGCATCAGGCACGCGAGCGCGAAGGCGCCGGCGAGCCCGCTCTGCCCGTGGCCGACGACGAAGCAGGCCGAAGACGAAGATGCCGATCACGATCGCCGGCACGCCGTTGAGGATGTCGAGGACCATCGTCACGGCGTTCCGGATCGACGCGGGCGCGAACTCGTTCAGGTAGATCGCGACGAGGATCCCGACCGGCAGCGCCATCGAGCGTCGCGAGGCCGACGATCACGAGCGTGCCGACGAACGCGTTCGCGAGGCCCTGCGGCGCGTTCGTGAAGGCTGAACTGGATCGGCGTCTTCGTCAGCAGGTCGAGGTTGAGCTCGCTCGCGCCGCGCTTCGCGACGGAGAAGATGACGATGCCGAGGATGGCGACCGCGATCGCCGCGGCGAGCCACGCGAGGACCTCCATGATGCGGTTGACGCGCCGTGCGGCGCGGCAGGTTGTCGCGCGCGCAGCCGCGGCCCGCTGAAGCCGTGAGCGCTCACGCGTGGCCTCCGCGCGTGATGCCGTGCTTGCGCGCGCGAGCGGCGGACGATCCACTGCGCCAGCAGGTTCACGAGCAGCGAGAAGACGAGCAGGATCAGCGCCGAGGTAGATCAGCGACGCGGTCTCGAGCTTGCGCGTCGCGCCCTGATACGAGGCGGCGATCTTGCTCGCCGAGCGTGTCGCCGCCGTGCGAAGAGGTTCCAGTGGATGAAGACGCCGCCGCCGATCACCTGCGTGACGGCGATCGCCTCGCCGATCGCGCGGCCGAGGCCGAGGATCAGCGCCGCGGCGATGCCGCCGCGCGCGTACGGGAACATGACGCCGCGCACCATCTCCCAGCGCGTCGTGCCGAGCGCGAGCGCGCCTTCCTTCAGGTCGTGCGGCACGCCGAGGAACAGCTCGCGGCTGATGCTCGAGACGATCGGCAGGATCATGATCGTCAGCACGACGATCGCCGTGAAGATGCTCGGCCCCGCGCTCGACGGCTCGCCGAAGAGCGGGATGAACCCGAGGGCGCTGTGCAGCGCACGGCTCGACGTGCTGTCCGGAGCACCGGCCCGAGCACGAGGATGCCCCAGAGGCCGATCACGACGCTCGGCATCGGCGGCGAGCGTCTCGACGAGCGCGGTCACCGGGCCGCGCAGAGAGCGCGGCGCGAGCTCGGTGAGGAACAGCGCGATCCCGATCGAGAGCGGCGCGGCGAGCAGCAGCGCGAACGAGCGATGTGATCGCAGTTCCGAAGAGGAAGCTGCGCGGCGCCGTAGGCCTCCCGGCCGACCACCGGGTTCCACGCGACGCGCCAGACGAACGCGAGGCCGTACTTGCGCGATCGCCGGCCGTGCACCCTCGATGACCTTCCAGATGATCAGGCCGACGAGAACGGTGACGCCGAGTGCCGCTGCTCCGGCGACGACCTGCAGCGACAACGTCGCCGAAGCGCACCCGCCGCCCCGTGAAGGGGCGGCGGGTCGCTTCGGCGGTGAGATCGGCAGAGGTCATTCAGGTCCTTACGAGTGGATCTTCGCGATCGCCTTCTCGGCGACGACGAGCACGGGCTTCGGGAGTCGGGACGAAGCGGAGCTTCGGCCGTGTACGCCCTTCTGTCCCTTGGTGACCGCCCAGAAGAGGAACTTCTTCAGGTCGGCGCCTTGCTCGACTGCAGCGGCGACGATCACGTAGGTGAAGGTCGAGATCGGGTACGCGTTCGCGTACTTCTTCGGCGGGTTCACGATCGAGAGCGAGTTGTCGGCGTGCGGGCTTCTGGTCGCTCGAGGCGGCAGCGAGAATGCCGCGGCATGCCCGGCGTCGCGAACTTGCCGGAGCGGTTCTTCATCGCGAAGTAGCTGAAGTGGTTCGCGAGCGCGTACGCGACGTCGGCGTAGCCGATCGCGCCCGGCGTCTGGGTGACGAGCGCCGCGACGCCGGCGCTGCCGCGGCCGCCCGACGCCGACCGGCCAGTTGACGGCGTCGCCGCGTGCCGATCTGCAGACTTCCAGGCCGGGCTGACGCTCGACAGGTAGTCGGTGAAGTTGTACGTCGTGCCCGAGCTGTCCGAGCGGTGGGCGATCGTGATCTTCGTGCTCGGGAGCGAGACGCCCGGGTTCAGCTTCGCGATCGCCGGGTCGTTCCAGGTCGTGATCTTGCCCATGAAGATGTTGGCGAGCGTCGGCCCGTCCATGTGCAGGAGGTTCTTGACGCCGGGCAGGTTGTACATGACCGAGGTCGCCGCCGAGCGCCCACGGGATCTGCTCGCAGCCGTTGCAGGCGGTGAACTGATCGGCGCGAGAGCGGCGCGTCGCTCGCACCGAAGTCGACGGTGCGGCCGGTGATCGCCGTGATGCCCGCCGCCCGAGCCGACGGCGCTGTACTGGAGCTCGTAGCCGTAGGCGGAGCCGACGGCGGGAATCCACTGGGAGACGAGGGGGGACGACGAATGTGCTGCCCGCGCCGGTGATGGTCGTTCCGGCGTGGCGCTTGGAGTTGGCTCCGGCCGCTCCCGCCGCGACGGCGGCAACAGCGCCGGCCAGCGCGACAAGTGCGACTGTGCGTGTCAGAGAGCCGAGCTTCGGCATCGCAGTTTCTCCTCTTTCGGGGTTCGCGGCCACGGTACGACCGGTCCGAACGGGAGTGGGATACCGTGCTGTTGCGAGGTGGTTACGAAGTGGTGAACCACCCTCGGAATCCGCACCAGAGAAGGGATACGGTGTCGCGATGGCGATCGACGAGGAACTGAGCCAGATCGAAGCGCAGCTCCAGGAGGAGGGCCAGCGCGCCGTCACCGCCGTTCACGGCGCGATGCGGGCGCTCCAGGAGCGCGACGCCGAGCTCGCCGATGAGGTGATCGCCTTCGACGACGAGGTCGACCGGCTCTTCCTCGGGATCGAGGCCTCGATCCAGTCGCTGCTCGCGCTCCAGACCCCGGTCGCCCGCGACCTGCGCCTGCTGCTCGCGATCCTCCACATCAACCTGCTGCTCGAGCGCACCGCCGACGGCTGCGTCACGATCGCGAAGCTCTCGAAGCTCGTCGGCGACGTCGAGCCCGGATCCGGCGCTCGCCGAGGTCCTCTTCGAGATGGGCGAGCGCGCGGAGGAGATGTGCCGCGTCGCGCTCGACTCGTTCGACCGCCGCGATCTCGCCGGCGCCGAGAGCCTCGTCGACCTCGACGAGCTGATCGACCGCGCGAACCGGCGCTTCGTCGAGCGGCTCGTCGACGTGATGGCCGACCCGCGACATGCGCGAGTGGGGCCTGGCATGGTCGTCGTCGCACGGACGATCGAGCGGATCGGCGACCGCGCAGTCGACATCGGCGAGCAGACCGCCTATCTCCTGACCGCCGAGTTCCGCGAGTTCACCGACGCGTCGCATCCCGCGACGTCTTCGTAGCCCGCAGCCTAGAATCGCATCCGTGGACCGCCGGAGCTCCTCGCCGTGATCGCGCTCGTCCTCGGGATCGTGCTGATCGTGATCGGCGATCGTCTACTGGATCGAGCCGGCGCACTCCCTGCCGTCGTTCTTCCCCGGGCACCAGGCCGGCTCGAACCACCATCACGTGAAGCACGGGATCGCCGCGTTCCTGCTCGGCGTCGCCTGCCTCGTGTTCGCATGGTTCAACACGGGCGAGAAGAAGACGCAGACGCCGTCGCCCACGGACGCGTAAGTGCCGATCACGTACTTCCAGGCGGCCCTGCTCGGGCTGCTGCAGGGCGTGACCGAGCTGTTCCCCGTGTCGAGCCTCGGGCACAGCGTGATCCTGCCGAAGCCTCTTCGGCTGGAACATCCACCAGAACGACTCGTACTTCCTGACGTTCCTCGTCGCGACGCATCTCGCGACCGCGATCGTGCTCGCGATCTTCTTCCGGCGCCGACTGGTGGCGGATCCTGCGCGGGCATCGGCCGCTCGCTGCGCGACCGCGGGATCGCGCCCGACGACTCCGACGCGAAGCTCGGCTGGCTGCTCGTCGTCGGCACGATCCCCGCCGGGATCCTCGGGCTCGCGCTCGAGCACGCGCTGCGGACGATCTTCGCGTCGCCGCAGACGGCTGCGATCTTCCTCTGCGCGAACGGGCTGCTGCTCTACGGCGCCGAGCAGCTGCGCCGGCGCGCGCCGCAGACGGACACGGATGACGACACGCGGATCGCGCAAACAGGTGAGCTGGCGCGACGCGACGCTCGTCGGCGCGGCGCAGGCGCTCGCGCTGATCCCCGGCTTCTCGCGCTCCGGCGCGCCGATGGGCGGCGGCCTGCTCGTCGGGCTGTCGCACAAGGACGCAGCGCGCTTCGCGTTTCTGCTCGCGACGCCGATCATCGGCGCGGCCGCGCTTCTCAAGCTGCCGGAGCTCGCCGGCTCCCAGGGAAACGGCGTCCGCGGCCAGGCGCTCGTCGGCGCGCTCTGCGCCGCTGTCGCCGCATGGTTCTCGATCCGGTTCCTGATGCGCTACTTCGAGACGAACACGCTGCTGCCGTTCGCGATCTACTGCTTCGTGGCCGGGGGATTCGCAGCGATCTACTTCGCGGTAACCTGAGTCGCCCATGGCGGCTGTTCGCACAAAGAAGCGGACGGCGGCGGCGGCGGACAGGCTGATCAACCGCGAGCTGTCGTTCCTCGACTACGACGCTCGGCTGCTCGAGCTCGTGGAGGATCCCGAGCTGCCGCTGCTCGAGCGCGTCTTCTTCTGCGGGATCTTCTCGCAGATGCTCGACGAGTTCTTCATGATCCGCATCGCCGGCCTCGTCGGCGCGGCGGCCGCGGGCGTCACCGTCCGCTCGCCGGACGGACGGACGCCGCATGAGGCGCTGGCCGAAGCGCGCACGCGCGTGCTCGCCCTGTACGCCGCGCAGGCGCGCATCTGGTCGCACGAGCTGCAGCCGGCACTCGCCGCGGAAGGGATCGTCGTCTCACGCGTCGACGAGCTGTCCGACGAGGAGCGGGTCGAGCTGATGGAGCGCTTACGAGCGCGAGATCTTTCCGGTGCTGACGCCGCTCGCCGTCGGGCCTGGGCAGCCGTTCCCGTACATCTCCGCGCTGTCGATCAGCCTCGCCGTGTTCGCGCGCGATCCGGAGACGGGCGAGGAGCGGTTCGCGCGCGTGAAGGTGCCCGAGGGTCTGCCGCGCTTTCTGCCGCTCGGCGGCGGCGCCCGGTTCGTGCCGCTCGAGCTGGTGCTCACGGACTTCCTGCCGAGTCTCTTTCCAGGGATGGAGATCATCGAGCGGTCGCTGTTCCGCGTCACGCGCGACGCCGACCTCGAAGTATCGGACGAGGCCGACGACCTGCTCGAAGCGGTCGAGCTGGAGCTGCGCCGTGCGCGCTTCGGCGAGGTGACGCGGCTCGAGGTTGCGTCGTCGATGTCGGAGTCGCTGCGCGAGAAGCTCCAGCAAGGGCTGCGTGTCGCCGACGACCTCGTCTATCCGATCACGGGGACGTTCGACCTCGCCGATGTGCTGGAGCTGACTCCGCGTCGACCGGCCTGATCTCAAGAACGACGCGTGGCTGCCGGTTGCGCGGCCGCCGCTCGCCGGCCTCGACGCGAGCGAGCAGTTCGCCGCGATCCGCGCCGGCGACGTGCTCGTCCACCATCCGTACGACTCGTTCGCGGCGAGCTTCGAATCGTTCCTCAACGGCGCGGCGGCGGACCCCGACGTGATCGCGCTGAAGTCGACCGTGTACCGCACCGGCGACGACACGCCGCTCGTGCCCGCGCTGATCGAAGCGTCGGAGAACGGCAAGCAGAGCGTGTGTCTCGTCGAGATCAAGGCACGCGGCGATGAGCGGCGCAACATCGAGTGGTCCCGCGCGCTGGAGCAGGCGGGCGTGCACGTCGTCTATGGCTTCCCGTCGATGAAGATCCACGCGAAGACGACGCTTGTCGTCCGGCGCGAGGGTGGCAGCCTGCGCCGCTACGTCCATCTCGGAACGGGCAACTACAACAACGTCACCGCACGCAACTACGAGGACTTCGGACTTTTCACCGCCGACGAGGACATCGCGTCGGACATCGCGGACCTCTTCAACTACCTGACCGGGTTCGGTCGGCCCGCGCGGTTCCGCAAGCTTCTCGTCGCGCCGTTCACGTTGCGGCAGCGGCTGATCGAGGAGATTCGGGAGGTCGCGGAAGCGGCGCGCGCGGGACGCAAGGCGCGCATCCGGATCAAGGTGAACGGGCTGACGCACGTCGAGATCATCGACGAGCTCTACGACGCCTCCGAGGCGGGCGTGCGCATCGACATTCTCGTGCCGCGGCGTGTGCTCGCTGCGGCCCGGCGTGCCGGGGATGAGCGAGCGGATCCGCGTGCGCAGCGTTCTCGGCCGCTTCCTCGAGCACAGCCGTGTGTTCATGTTCGAGAGCGCGAACCACTCCGCGACCTACATGGGCAGCGCCGACCTGATGCCGCGCAACCTCGACCACCGTGTCGAGGTCGTGACGCCGGTCGAGGATCCCACGCTCCAGTCCGAGCTCGTGGCGACGTTCGACGCGCTGCTCGCCGACACGGCGACGTCCTGGGAGCTCGACGGCGACGGCACGTGGAAGCGCGTCCGCCCGCGGAAGGACGACGAGCGGCCCCGTTCCGCGCAGGCCGTCCTCATGCGCCGCGCCCGCCGGCGGGTCTCCGTCGCGCGTACGCGCTAGACCGTCACCGGCCTGTCACCGGTCGTTCACGGCACCGGCAAGTGTCCCTCCGACGCCGGACCTACCATGCGCCAAGTGCGCTTAGGGGTCCTCGACGTCGGTTCGAACACGATTCGGCTGCTGGTTGCAGACGTCGGGCGCGGCGCGATCCGGCCTGTCGCGAAGGTGCAAGGTTCGGCTCTCGCTCGGCGAGGAAATCGAGCGGTTCGGCGAGGTCTCGGACGTGCACGTTGTCGCCGCAGAGAAGGCGGTCGAGAAGCTCGCGAACCTCGCGCGGAAAGAACGGGTCGAGTCGCTCGACGTGTTCTTGACGGCACCGGGCCGCCAGGCGAGCAACGCCGACGAGCTCGTCGCGGCGCTGACGCAGGCCGCCGGCGTCTCCGTCCGCGTGCTCACGACCGAGGAGGAAGGGCGGCTCGCGTACGGCGGCGCCGTGGCCACCGCACCGCTCGCGCTGCCGCCGACGGTTGCGGTGTGCGACGTCGGCGGCGCGTCGACCGAGGTCGCCGTCGGCACGCCTGCCTCTGCGCCCGAGTGGATCCGCTCCGTCGATCTCGGCTCCGTCCGGCTGACGACGCGCGTGCTCGACGGCGATCGCTTCAGCGGGAACGATCTCGCGCGGGCCCAGGCCGAGGCGGCCGCTGCATTCGCCGGCATGTCGCCGCCGGACGCCGCGGCCGCGCTCGCGGTGGGCGGCAGCGCGCGCGCCGCGCGGCGGCTCGTCGGGCCGACGCTCGGCGAGTCGGAGCTCGTCGAAGCGCTGCGGCTCGTGCGCGCGCACTCGCCGCGGACGATCTCCCGCCGCTTCGGCGTCGACCGCGAACGCGCGCGGATCCTGCCCGGCGGGCTCGTGCTGCTCGTCGAAGTGCAGGCGCGGCTCGGCGTGCCGCTCCACGTTTGCGACGGCGGCATCCGCGAGGGTGCGCTGCTCGAGTGGGTCGAGCAGTCGCAGGGCGTGGCCGTCAGCCGCCGCTCGGCCTAGAAATCGTCGAGCAGCACGACGTCGCGCTCGTACGACAGCAGCTCGCGCGCGGCCGCCGGCGTCAGCCAGCGCAGCTCGTCGGTCTCCGTGCCCGGCGTGAAGCCGTCGTCGGAGAGCGGTTCCATCAGCCACCAGCGGACGATCTTCGGACGGCCGAGCGCGTCGGCGTACTCCGTCGTCGCGAGCTCGGCGCCGAGCTCGCAGCGGAGGCCGGTCTCCTCCCAGACCTCGCGCAGCGCACAGTCCTCGTCCGATTCGCCCGCTTCGGCCTTCCCTTTCGGGAACGTCCAGTCGTCGTACTTGGGACGGTGCACGAGCAGCACCTCGCCGTCGCGCACGACGAGGCCGCCGCCGGCGCGAACGCGTCAACGGGCCGCGTGCTCGAGCTTGCGCCACACGTGATGCCACGCGGCGCGGGCTTCGGCGTGGCGCGTCTGCTCGCGGTCGATGAGCCGTCCCGCGGCGATTGCCTGGTCCGGCGACGCCGCGGCGGCAAGCGCGCGCAGCCGCTGTTCGGCGATGACCGAGTCCTGATGCTCGCCGAGGACGTCCTGGAGTGCCTTCGCGCGGCGAACGACTTCGCTGTGCCCGGCGAGCTCCGACGCGTACCGCGCGCGCTTGCCGAGCTTTCGCACCTCGTGCAGCTGGTCGTCCTGCGGATCCTCCGGCAGCGCGCGCACCGCCTTCCGCACCTTCTTCAGCTCCCGCTTCGCGAGCGAGTCGAGCGAGACGTCCGCGCCGCTCGGCTCGAACGCGTCGACCTCGGACTGGAACCGGTCGAGCAGCGCGAAGTAGCGCTCGCCGCCCATCGCCTTCAGCAGCGCGGTGCGGTCGCGCTTCCGCTCGCGGTCGAGCGCGCGCAGCAGCCGCTCTGCGGCCTTCGCGTCGACGCCGCCGAGACCGTTCGCCTCCGCATGCAGCCGCTCGAGGAGAACGTCGAGATCGCGGACGGCGCCGAGAATGCCGCCGAGCCAGCCGAGCTCCTCGTTCAGTCCTTCGATGTCGCTCGCGACGAGCGCGCGGCCCGCGCGCAGCAGCGCGCGCGACCGCCGAACCGCGACGCGCATGTCGTGGAGGCTCTCCGGATCGGTGCCGAGCCGCGTGCCCGGATCGTGCGCGAGGATCGCCGTGAGCTGCGCGAGCAGGAGCGCGCGCAGCGCCTCGAACGGTTCCTTGGGCGCGGGCTGTGGCCCGGGGAGACCGAGTGCGCGGAAGAGCTTCGGAATGCCTTCGCCGCGCGTCGCGCCGGCGCGGCCGACTTCCTTCGCGATCGCACCGAGCGCCTTCGGGTCGCCGGAGCGCAGCTCGATCTCGACCTCGACGAACTCGTCGGCGACGCGCATTGCGTCCATCACCGCGACTTCGTCGACGGTGACCTCGGCCGTCGTGCCGTTGCGCGCGACAAGCTCGCCGCGGCGCCGCGTCCGCAGCTCCGCGATCGGCGTGACCGGCCCGCGGCGCAAATGTGTCGCGAGCAGCGCCTGCATTTCCTCCGGCGGCTCGGTCGGCCCGCCGGGCTGCTCCAGCTCGAGGCGGAAGCCGTCCGACGGCAGCTTCAGCTGCCAGACGCTGCGGCCGCGCTCGGTGCGCCGGCGGAGTGTGATCCCCGCGCGCGCGAGCGAGTTGCCGGGCACGTCGTAGTAGACGGACGTGAACATGCGCGGCTCGAGCGGGCTGCCGCCCAGCGGGGGGAGCTCGAAGCCGTCCGGGGCCTCAAGCTTGCGCTCATGCTCGGGGGTGACGTCCATCGGCGGCCCACGATAGTCACGCGTCCGGGAAATCCTTCGGCGTTACCCGATCGTCACCAGATCGTACCCGGGATCCGCGGCCGAGAATGGCAACGCCCCGGGATCGGGTTACCGGGGCGCCGCCTCCTCGGCTCGTGCGGAGGGTCTCGACGACCTTATGCGGGGCGCCGACGGGCGTGGGTGGACGAGTGGTGACGGAGCGGCGACGGTCCCGAATCAGGCCGCGCGGCGGGCCGCCGGCGTCTCGGCGGCGTCGATCCGCGTCATGAACGCGGGCCGCGGCGAGCACAGATAGTCGACGACCGAGCGCTCGTCCTTCGCGCACGGCAGCAGCGTCTTCCAGCCGTGGAGGTGCTCCTCGCGGTGGAAATCTCCGCTCGCGACCGCCGGCAGTCCTCGCTCTGCGACCCACCCGAAGAGCTCGTACCGGTTGAACAGCTCCCAGCGGTCGATGAGTCCCCGCAGCGTGCGCCACTCACGGGAGAAGCGCTGCGTCGTACGCGAGGGAGAGGCCGCCCGGCGGCCGCGATACGGATGGGCGGCGATGAGCGCCGCCCCCTCGCCACGCGCCCGCGCGAGGGCGGCGTCGAGGCCCCCGTCGACGCTGACAAACGCGCGGCAGCCAACTGCGACGGCGTGCGCGGCGAGGTACGGGTCGAGGTCGTTGTAGGTGAGCTCGAGCCCGGGGAAGACGAGGAGGTCGTATTCCCGGCGGGCGCGCTCGGCCTGCGCCTCGATCTCTGCAAGGTAGTCGTCGTGGTTCGCGGCGTGGATCCCGCGCAGCGGTGCGTCGCTCGCGATCCACGGGTCGTCGCTGCGATTGACGTGATCCGTGACGCAGAGAACGTCGAAGCCGCTGCGTCCGTAGAGGTCGACGAGCTCCGTGAGGCTGAATGCGCCGTCGCTCCACCGCGTATGCGCGTGGAGCTCGCAGAGCAACGGTTCGATCTTCCGTCGCATCGTGCTTCGAGTGTGGCCTCGGCCTCGGGCGGCGTGGGCGGAGAGGTGGTAACGATCCGGGAGAGGAAGCGTGAACGCGGAAGCCCGGTACCCCCAACCGGGCCTCCGCGTCCCCTCTGCCCTACAGGTGGCGCTGGCAGGAACCGCCGTCGCCGTCGCTGTTGGTTCCGTCCGGGCAGATCGTGTTCGACCACGTGACGCCGGCGATGTCGGCGTGACGCAGGTCGGCTCCTCTCAGGTTCGCTCCGGTCAGGTTCGCGTTCGGCAGGAACCCGCCGTCGAGATCCGCGAAGCGCAGGTTTGCTCCGGTGAGGATCGCGCCGGAGAGATTCGCGTCCCGCAGGTTCCGGTGCGAGAGGTCGGCGTTCGCGTAGTCGACCTGGCCCGTCACCGGGTCGAGCTGGACCGCCGGCAGGCCAAAGTCGCCGAACCCGTCGTGGTCGTGGCCGAGCCGGAAGTTGAACAGCCCGGCGATGTCGAACTTGACGTGCTCCTTTCGGTCGACCGATGCGAGCGCCTGGTCGAAGGAGCCCGCGATCGCCGGCAGCCGCCAGTTGTACTCGACGAAGTTCGGCACCGAGGCGAGGTCGCTGAGGTTGCCGTCGACCGAGTTCGTCTTCGCCCACGGCGAGATGACGAGGAACGGCTGGCGCGGTCCGAAGCCGCAGCGTCCCTGCTCGCCGCCGAGCGGCTGCGCCGACGCCGACTCGACTCCGCAGAGCCCCGACGTCCCGGAGCCCTTCGGCAGCTTCGTGTTGGTGAGGTTGTCCGCAACCGACGCGGACGGGTTTGTGACGCCGCTGTAGACGTGGTCGTACCAGCCGTCGGAGTCGTCGTAGTTCACGATCACGGCCGTGCTCGACCAGTCGGGCGTCTTCTCGAGCGCGTTGATCTCGTTCACGATGAACGCCTGCTCGTCGGCCGGATCGGAGTACGCGGCGTGGCCGTCCTCATAGCCCGGCGCCTTGAGGAAGCTCACGCCGGCAGCGACGATGCGGGCAGCTTGTGCGCTGCGATCGCCGCGACGAGCTGGTCGAAGTCGCTCATGTCGTAGTTGTGGTTCGGCGTGTCGAACTGCGGCGCGCCGCCGACGTACGACTGCGTGTCCGTCCCGATCTGCTGTAGGCCGGCGAGCGTGTCGTTGCCGCTCGTGTCGGTCGCGATCGTGATGTGGTGGGGGTTCGCGGTCGACGCGTAGTAATCGAACGGCTCGTGGTGGGGGATGTAGTCGTCCTTGTAGCCCCACTGGCCCGAGCCGCCGAGCGCGACGCCGACCGGATGCACGCTGTCGCAGAGCCCCTGGTTCGATGAGTGCGGCACGTTGTTCTGGAACCCGGCTGTCTTGAACTCGTCCGGGATGAACGTGCTCGTCTGCTGGCCGGTATTGCCGGTTGCGGTGAGTGCTGCGGAGAAGCTCTCCGACGGCCGCAAGCCGCCCTGGAACCAACCCCACGAGAGGCCTGCGGCGTTCAGCTCGTCGCCGATGTTCTGGCCGCTCAGCGCGACCGCGTCACGGGTGGAGCAGTCGTCCCAGTACGGCTGCGCATCGCTCGTGAGCGAGTAGCCGCCGGTTCCGTCGGGCGTGATGTCGGCATTCGGCGATGCGGCCGACGCGATCGACGGCGCGTTGGCCGTGTGCGCCATGTCGACGTTGCCGGTGTCGCCCGAGACGAGGTTGATCGCGCCGGGTGCCGACGGGCCAAACGTCGGGCTGAACGAGTTGTCGCTCATCGCGTACCGCTGCGCGTAGTTCCAGAACGCGGTCACCGTGTTGCCGTCGTAGTAGTCCATGACCTGCGCGGCCTTGCACGGCGCGCCGAACGGCGAGCTGCCGCCGCCGGTGCCGACGCTCTGGACGAACTGGTCCATCGCCCCGCCGTCGAACGCCTGCTGCTCGTCGCTGTAGTTGTGGTCCTGGTCGCAGGTGAGCTGCCCGCCGGCTCCGCCCGCGGCGCCGATCGCGGAGCTGTCGAGGCGCAACGGCTGCGCGCTGTTCGGGTTGCTCGTCAGCAATGCAGGTGTCAGGCCGTTGACGCTCGGCGTGTGCGGCGCCGCCACGAACTTCTGTCCGTCCGAGTTCGCGGCCTGCGGATACGTCCCGAAGTAATGGTCGAACGAGACGTTCTCCTGGAAGATCACGACCAGGTGCTGGATCGGCGTTCTCGCCGCCGGGCCGTGGCCTTCGCCGTGGTTGCGCACCCCGGCGTGCGTGCTTGCGGCGAGAGCGGCGGCCGCTCCCGCGACGATGACCGGCACGAGCCGGCGCATCCACTTTCTCATCGAGTTCCCCTCCTACGTGGCTGCCTACCCGCAGCGATCCTCCGCAAGACGCGCCCGCTGTTGGGCATCGCTCCGGTGAATGGCGTGTGAGAGAGCGGTTACGGCTCAGCGGCGGTTGCGGAGCGTTGCCTCGCGGAGCCGCGCGGCAAGCGCCGGTGTCAGCGCGCCGTCCGCGAGCCGCCACTTCCAGTTCCCGCGCGTGACGCCGGGGCGGTTCATGCGCGCCTCGGTGCCGAGACCGAGGACGTCCTGCGCCGGGATGATCGAGAGCGACGCGCGCGAGGAGAGCGCCAGCTCGACGAGACTCCACGCCGGCTCGGCGGGATCGAGACCGGTCGCCGCCCGCGCGGCCGGCTTCAGGCTCGCGTACCAGCCCGCTGCCGTGTCCGTGTCGTGAATGCTCGTGTAGACGACGTGGTCGACCCGGTGGTTCTCCGGCCGGTGCGAGCTGTGTGTGCGGCCGCCGAATCCCCACAACAGCACGGCGATCCCAGGTAGCCCGAGCTCAGCGCGGAGCGCGCGCACCGGCGGCGTGATGTGCCCGAGATCCTCGGCGATCAGTGGCAGATCTCCGAGCGCGCGCTCGACCGCGCGGAACAGCTCCCCGCCGGGACCGCGCCGCCACCGGCCGCCCCGCGCGGTCCGGTTCCGCTTCGGGATCGCCCAGTACGAGACGTAGCCGCGGAAGTGGTCGACGCGCGTGAGGTCGACGAGCTCGAACGTTCGCCGGAACCGCTCGATCCACCAGTGGAATCCGGTCGCGCGGTGCACCGGCCAGTCGTAGACCGGGTTGCCCCAACGCTGGCCGTTCGCGTTCAGCCGGTCGGGCGGCGCGCCCGCGACCTCGCTGAGCTCGAACAGCTCGGGCAACGTCTGGACGTCGGCGCCGTCGTCGGAGACGTAGATCGGGAGGTCGCCGATCAGGCGTACGCCGCGGTCATGCGCGTAGGCGCGAAGCTCGCTCCACTCGCGGTCGAACCGCACCTGATCCTCGATCGCCCCCGGGCCGGCGAACCGCGCCCATTCACCGATCCAGTACGGATGCCGCTCGACGAAGTCGTCGAGCGCGGCCCGCGTCACGCGTGCCCGCGGGTTCCCCAGGAGCTGCGGCGACGCCGCGAATGCCGACGGCGAGCGGTACGGCGAGTGGAACGCATCGGGCGGGCCGAGCGGCAGCACCTGCCACCACGACTGCCCCGCGGCTTCGAGCCAGTCGACGAACCGGTACGCCTCCGGACCGAGCCGCCCGCCGGGCAGCGAGGTCGGGTGGAGCAGGATGCCGGACGAGCGCGGGAGCCTCACGGCGGGCAGCGTATGGATAACGTCAGCTCGTGGCTCTTCCGAAGTCGAACGAGCCGCCGGCGCGGATCCAGATTCAGCGGGTCGAGCCGCAGGTCGACTGCGGCCGGTATCCCGTGAAACGGACGGTCGGCGACGCGGTCGAGGTGACGGCGCGGATCTTCCGCGACGGCCACGACGTGCTCGGCGCGGCCGTGCGCGCGAAGGCACCCGGCGCGTCGCGCTGGACGGACTCGCCGCTCGAGCCGCTCGGCAACGACCGCTGGGCCGGCTCGTTCGAGGTCGACCGTCCGGGCGCGTGGCAGTTCCGCGTCGAGGCATGGGTCGATCGCATCGCATCGTTCCAGTCGGAGTTGCAGCGCAAGGTCGACGGGGGGCAGAAGGATCTCGCCGGCGAGCTGTCGGAGGGCGCGGTGCTGCTCGGCGTCGAGAAGGTCACCGTGAAACAGGCGCTCGCCGCGCCGGCCGGCGACCGGTACGGCCCGGCGGTGTCGGCGACGTACGACGTCGTCGTCGACCGCGACCTCGCGCGCTTCGGCGCGTGGTACGAGCTGTTCCCGCGCTCGTGGGGCGGCTTCGAGGGAGTGCGCGCGCTGCTGCCGGAGTTCGCGGAGCTCGGCTTCGACGTTCTCTATCTGCCGCCGATCTCGCCGATCGGGACGACGAACCGCAAGGGACGTAACAACGCGTTGAAGGCGAAGGCCGGCGATCCGGGCAGCCCGTGGGCGATCGGCTCGCCCGCCGGTGGCCACGACGCGATCGAGCCGACCCTCGGCACCGAGAAGGAGTTCGTGCGGCTCGTCGCCGACGCGCGCACGCACGGGATCGAGATCGCGCTCGACCTTGCGCTCCAGTGCTCGCCCGACCATCCGTGGCTGACCGAGCACCCGGAGTGGTTCCACCGCCGCCCGGACGGGTCGCTGAAGTACGCGGAGAATCCGCCCAAGCGCTACCAGGACATCTACAACGTCAACTTCGACTCGGACGACTGGCGGCGCCTTTGGAAGGCGGTGCGCGACGTGGTGCTGACCTGGGTCGAGCGCGGCGTCACCGTCTTCCGCGTCGACAATCCGCACACGAAGCCGCTCGCGTTCTGGGAGTGGCTGATCGCCGAGGTGCGCGCGGACAATCCCGGCGTGGTCTTTCTCTCCGAAGCGTTCACGCGACCCGCGTTGATGACGACGCTCGCGAAGGCGGGCTTCGCGCAGAGCTACACGTACTTCGCGTGGAAGAACACGCGCTGGGAGCTGCTGGAGTTCATGGGCCAGCTGCTCGACTGGGCCGACTACTACCGCCCGAACGTGTTCGCGAACACGCCGGACATCCTCCACGAGTACCTCCAGCGCGGCGGCCGGCCCGCGTTCGAGGCGCGGCTCGTGCTCGCTGCGACGCTCTCGCCGTCGTACGGCATCTACTCCGGGTTCGAGAACCTGGAGAACACGCCGCGCGAGCCGGGCAGCGAGGAATACCTCGACTCGGAGAAGTACGAGATCAAGGAGCGCGCGCTCGACGGCCCGCTGCTGCCGCTGATCGCGCGCGTCAACGCGATCCGCCGCGAGAACGCCGCGCTCCAGCGGCTCGACAACATCACGTTTCTCGACACCGAGAACGAGCGGCTGTTCGCCTACACGAAGGTGAGCGGCGACAACCGCGTGATCGTCGTCGTCAACCTCGATCCGCGCAGGACACAGGAGGGCGTGTGCATCCTTCCGGTCTCGACCGGGCTCCCGCCCGCGTACGGTGTGCAGGACCTTCTCGCCGACAAGGACTGGACGTGGACGATCGGACCCAACTACGTGAGGCTCGGCCCCGGCAAGAGCCATGTGCTCCGCGTGGAGGCATGACGTGAGCGACCAGCAGTGGTTCGAGCGCGACCCGACCTGGTTCAAGCGCGCCGTCTTCTACGAGATCCACATCCGCGGCTTCTTCGACGGCAACGACGACGGCTCCGGCGACTTCCGCGGGCTCGTCGACAAGCTCGACTACCTCCAGTGGCTCGGCGTCGACTGCATCTGGCTCCTGCCGATGTACCCGTCGCCGCTGCGCGACGGCGGCTACGACATCGCCGACTTCTTCGCGATTCATCCCGACTACGGAACGGTCGAGGACTTCCGCGAGTTCGTCGAGCAGGCGCACCAGCGCGGGATCCGCGTGATCGCGGATCTCGTGATGAACCACACCTCGGCGGATCATCCGTGGTTCCAGGAGTCGCGCAACGATCCGACCGGACCGAAGGGCGACTGGTACGTCTGGTCGGACAGCGACGAGGTCTACCCCGACGTGCGGATCATCTTCATCGACACCGAGACGTCGAACTGGACCTTCGACCCGGTACGCGGGCAGTACTACTGGCACCGCTTCTTCCACCATCAGCCGGATCTCAACTTCGAGAACCCCGAGGTGCAGGACGCGATGATCGAGGTGCTGCGCTTCTGGCTCGACCTCGGTATCGACGGCTTCCGTCTCGACGCGGTTCCGTATCTCTACGAGGCGGAGGGGACGAACGGCGAGAATCTGCCGCCGACGCACGCATACCTGCAGCGCGTGCGCGAGGAGATCGACGCGAACTATCCCGACCGCGTGCTCCTCGCCGAGGCGAACCAATGGCCGGAGGACGTCGTCGCGTACTTCGGCGCCGGCGACGAGTGTCACATGGCGTTCCACTTCCCCGTCATGCCGCGCATGTTCATGTCGCTGCGGCGCGAGGATGCGACGCCGATCTACGAGATCCTCGATCGCACGCCGGACATCCCCGACAACTGCCAGTGGGGGCTGTTCCTCCGCAACCACGACGAGCTGACGCTCGAGATGGTTACGGACGAGGAGCGCGACTACATGTACGAGGAGTACGCGAAGGACCCGCGGATGAAGATCAACCTCGGGATCCGCCGCCGCCTCGCGCCGCTGCTCGACAACGGGCGCGACGAGATCGAGCTGCTGCACGCGATTCTGTTCTCGCTGCCCGGCTCGCCGGTTCTCTACTACGGCGACGAGATCATGATGGGCGACAACGTCTACCTCGGCGACCGCGACGGCGTGCGCACGCCGATGCAGTGGACGGGCGACCGCAACGCGGGCTTCTCGCGCGCGGACTGGGCGCAGCTGTATCTCCAGCCGCTGATGGATCCGGTGTACGGGTACCAGGGCGTGAACGTCGAGGCGCAGCTGCGGACGCCGACGTCGTTCCTTCGCTGGCTGCACCGCTTCGTCGCGCTGCGGAAGGAACATCCGGTCTTCGGTCTCGGCTCGTATGAGCCGTTGCGACCCGACAACCACCGGATCTTCGCGCACATCCGCCGCTTCGAGGAGGACGTCGTGCTCTGCGTGCACAACCTCGCCCGTTCCGCGCAGGCCGTCGAGCTTGACCTGTCGGCGTTCGCCGGTCTGGTTCCGGAGGAGATGTTCGGGCGCACGCGCTTTCCGGCAATCGGCGACCTGCCGTACTTCCTGACGTTCGCGCCGCGCGGTTTCTTCTGGTTCCGACTGGGAACAGGAGACGAATGAGCATCGACGAGCGTGCATTGGTCGAGTACGTCACGGAGCAACGCTGGTACGGCGCGAAGTCGCGCGGCGTCGTGCACGCGGAGGTCGTCGATTCGGCGGAGCTGCGGGCGGACGCGCCGCAACTCGTGCTCGGTCTCGTCGAGGTGCGCTACGAGACCGGCGTGCACGATCTCTACCAGGTGCTGTTCTCGCCCGGCCAGGCGCAGGACGAGTCGGCGGCGCGCGAGCTCGTCGGCGGGATCCGCTCCGGGCGGCCGCTGAGCTGCAACGAGGGCGCGGTCGAGTTCCACCGCGTCGAAGACTTCCCTGCGCTCGACGTCGAGCCCGGGCCCGGCGCGCTCGCTCGGCGGCGAGCAGTCCAACACGTCGGTCGTGTTCGGCGACGAGATGATCCTGAAGGTGTTTCGCCGGCTCGAGCCGGGGCTGCACCCGGAGCTCGAGCTGCTCCAGTTCCTCACCGCCCACGGCTTCGGGAACATCCCGGCGCTCGGCGGCTGGTACGGCTACACCGGCGAGCCGGTCACCGCGACGCTCGGAATCCTCCAGGCGTTCGTGCCGGACGGCCGCGACGGCTGGGATCTCGCGCTCGAGGAGCTCGCGACCGAGCCGGACCGTTTCCTCGAGCGGCTCCACCGGCTCGGAGAGGTGACGGGTGAGCTGCATTCGGTTCTCGCGTCGGACGACTCCGATCCTGCGTTCGCGCCGGAGACGCCGAGCGCCGAGTCGCTCGGGCTGCTGACCGCAACCGTCGACGAGGAGATCGCGGAGGTCTTCCTGACGTTGCCCGCCGACGAGCGTCTCGCGCCGATCGCCGGCCGCGCCGAGGAGGTGCGCGACCAGCTGCAGGCGCTGACGCACGCCGGCGGAACCGGAAAGAGCATCCGCACGCACGGCGACTACCACCTCGGCCAGACCCTCTGGTCGGGGGGCGACTGGGTGCTCCTCGACTTCGAGGGCGAGCCGGCCCGGCCGCTCGCCGAGCGACGCCGCAAGCGCTCGCCGCTGCGCGACGTCGCCGGAATGCTGCGCTCGTTCGCATACGCGTCGATCGCGTCGCAGCTTCGCGGCACGCACGTGCCGGACGGCTGGGAGGCGAGCGCGCGCGAGCGGTTCCTCGACGGTTACCTCGCGTCGGTCGAGCCCTCGCTGATGCCGCCGAGCCGCGAGGCGATCGAGCGGCTGCTCGCAGTCTTCGAGCTCGAGAAGGCGGTGTACGAGCTGCGCTACGAGCTCGACAACCGTCCCGACTGGGTCGGGATCCCGGTCGCCGCGATCACGCGGCTGATCGAGTCCGCCGCCGCGACGCCGTGATCGAGCTCGGCGCCGATCCGCATTCGATCCTCGGCGCGCACGAGGCGAAGGGCGGCGGCGTCGTCGTGCGCGCGTTCCGCCCCGAGGCGCGCGCGGTGCACGTGCAGCCGGCGAACGTCGCTGCGGAGCTGACCGATCCTGCGGGGCTGTGGGAGGCGCTGCTGCCGAAGGCGACCCTGCCGCTCGCGTACGAGCTCGAGGTCGACTACGCCGACGGGACGACGGTCAGGCAGCGCGACGCGTATTCGTTTCTGCCGACGCTCGGCGAGCTCGATCTTCATCTCGCCGCGGAGGGGCGCCACGAGGAGATCTACCGGCGACTCGGCGCGCACGTCCGCGAGGTCGACGGCGTCACCGGAACCGCATTCGCGGTCTGGGCGCCGAACGCGCGCTCCGTCGCCGTCGTCGCGGACTTCAACTTCTGGAACGACCGCGTGCATCCGATGCGCTCGCTCGGCTCGGCGGGAATTTGGGAGCTGTTCGTGCCGGGAGTCGGCGCCGGCGAGCGGTACAAGTTCTCCGTTCACGGCAGCGACGGCGTCGTCCGGCTGAAGGCCGATCCGGTTGCGTTCGCCGCGGAGCTGCCGCCGTTGAACTCCTCGATCGTGCACCACCCGGAGCACGAGTGGCACGATCGCGATTGGCTCGACCGGCGCGCGCTCTCGGAGCCGCTGCGAGAGCCGATGTCGATCTACGAGGTGCATCTCGGCTCGTGGCGGCGCAACGCGCTCGAGGGCGATCGCGAGCTTACGTACGCGGAGCTCGCCGACGAGCTCGGCGACTACGTCACGGATCTCGGGTTCACGCACGTCGAGCTGCTGCCGGTGATGGAGCACCCGTTCGCAGGCTCGTGGGGCTACCAGGTGACGGGTTACTTCGCGCCGACGTCGCGCTTCGGCTCGCCGGACGACTTCCGCGCGTTCGTCGACCGGCTGCACGCGCGCGGGATCGGCGTCATCCTCGACTGGGTTCCCGCGCACTTTCCGCGCGACGACTGGGCGCTGGCGAACTTCGACGGAACGCATCTCTACGAGCACGCGGACCCGCGGCGCGGTGCGCATCCCGACTGGGGCACGCTCGTCTTCAACTTCGGTCGCGCTGAGGTGCGGAACTTCCTCTACGCGAACGCGCTCTACTGGCTGCGCGAGCATCACGCCGACGGGATTCGTGTTGACGCCGTCGCGTCGATGCTCTATCTCGACTACTCGCGCAAGGAGGGCGAGTGGGTGCCGAACGAGTACGGCGGCCGCGAGGACCTCGACGCCGTCGCGTTCGTGAAGCAGCTGAACGAGACGCTGTACGCGCACGAGCCCGGCGTGATCTCGGCGGCGGAGGAGTCGACGGCGTGGCCCGGCGTGTCGCGCCCGACGTACCTCGGCGGCCTCGGCTTCGGCTTCAAGTGGAACCTGGGCTGGATGCACGACACGCTGACGTACTTCTCGAAGGATCCGGTGCACCGCGCGTTCCACCATCACACGTTGACGTTCTCGCTCATGTACGCGTTCAGCGAGAACTTCGTGCTGCCGCTGTCGCACGACGAGGTCGTGCACGGCAAGGGGTCGTTGCTGTCGAACATGCCCGGCGACCGCTGGCAGCAGTTTGCGAACCTGCGCTCGCTGTACGCGTACATGTGGGCGCACCCGGGCAAGAAGCTGCTCTTCATGGGCGGCGAGCTCGGCGAGTGGGACGAGTGGGACGCCGACGAGTCGCTGCACTGGAACCTGCTCGAGTATCCGGAGCATGCCGGTGTGCATGCGCTCGTCCGCGACCTCAATCGCATCTATCGCGAGACGCCGGCGCTGTGGGAGGTCGACTTCGAGCCCGAGGGGTTCCGCTGGCTCGAGGCAAACGACGCGAGTAACAACGTGCTCGCATTCGCGCGGCTCGACTCCGCCTCGGCGCGGCCGCTCGTCTGCGTGCTGAACCTGTCGCCGGTGCCCCGCGAGGACTACCGCGTCGGGATGCCGCTGCCGGGGCGGTGGCGTGAGGTGCTGAACACGGACTCGCCGTACTACGGCGGTACCGGCGTCGGCAATCTCGGCTCCGTCGTCGCAGACGCGGTGCCGTGGCACGACCAGCCGTTCTCGGCACCGCTCGCATTGCCGCCGCTCGCCGCGTTGTGGCTGGTTCCGGAGTAGCGGCAGGTTTTGCTAAGCGTGCTCCACTGTGGCAACTACGCGCATTGAAGTGGCCAGGTGAGCCGGAAATCCGGTGCGGGGTCGATGGTGTTTCGGCTACCGATCTGCAGCATGTAGGTCTGTCCGACTACGGGGTAGAAGGGGACGCCACCGGCTCCGTCCGCGACGAGTTGAAGTGAGCCGAAGACGTTGCCCGACCAGATGCTGAGAGTGTCCGATGTACTGTTGTCGATCTGCCCGTCGCGCATAGGCTGGACGACGAACTCCTCTCCACCGGGAAAGCAGATGTCGGCGTCGATGGCGGCCTGGCTTGCGGTCCAGCAGTACCAAACGGTGCCGAGCGGAGCCTGCTGGTCAGGTGCGGTCTGCTCGCCGTCCTGGACGGTTGCGCCGGCGAGCACGCCGTCGGCGGACCCGCTGGCGGTGCCGCTGTCGAGCATCGTCGCGCCGTCGAGGTTGTCGTTGTCCGGGCCGCCCGTTAGGTCGATGCCCCCGGCAGCGGGACAACCGCTGGTCGACTGCGTGCGGCGGCCCCAAGTGCGAAAGATCGACCAATTGTTGGTGAAGTGGCCGCCTGCCTGTGGCAGGCAGAAGACTTTCGAAATCGTCCCCCGCGCCGTGCACGCGCCGAGTGCTGAGCCGTCGGGCTCGTATGCACCCTCGAGCGATTTCGCAATCGCATTTGCGAGCATTCGCCGCTTGGATTTTGGGAAATCGACGGTGTCGTCGGTCCAGCTGATGCCGATCCGCGGCCCGCTATAGGGATTGTCGGACGTCTGCCATGATCGCGCAGCGTAGATCTGAAGCTGCGCGAGTTCCTGCATCTGCTTGAGCCCGAGCAGTGCCGTCCCGTACGCCGGGTCATCGCCGCCCTTCCACTCGTTGGTGAGTGGCAGATAGCGCCCGTTAAGGGCCGCCCGCGCTGGGGAGACCGTTGACGGTGCATCGGAGGCAAACGCGAGCCGGGCGAAGTGCTGCGTATACGCGTTCGTATGCGCGGCCATCGCTCGGAGTGTCGCGCCGTTCCTGCAGACCATCGAACACTTCGTGTAGGTCTCCTGCGCCCATAGAAGTGTTCCGTTGAGGACTGCCGTCCAGTCGAAGTCCGTCGCCCCCGGCTTCGAGTCGAGCAGCGTCTTCGCCCCGCTCTTGTACTTCTTGAGCGCTTCCAGGCCGGTGTCGGCGCGTTCATAGGCGTCCTCGATGATCCCGGTGACACTGAGTCCCTTGACGGGTGCGGAGAGTCCTGCGACAAGCTGGGTGAAGTTCTTCCAGGACGGATTGTCGCTGCCCTTGAGGAGATCACTAGGAGCCTCGTCGATCGCCCAACGCGTGTAACCGCGGTTCAGCAGCCGGCGTGTGAACGTCTTGCCTACCTCCTTGTAGTCGCTCGCGGCGGGGATACTGCTGTAGTGGAGGAGCGCCACCGGCTCGAACACGGCGCCCACGGCCGTGACGGCCGGAACCTCGGTATCGAGGGCCACGAGGCCTGCCGAGTTGGCGCGCGGAATCACGCCCTGTGCCGCCGGAACGAGCACGTGATAGGTCGCGCACGCAGTCGGATCCTGTACGAGTGCGGCGGCCAGGTCCTTCCAT
Organism: uncultured Actinomycetes bacterium; assembly: GCA_963718385.1. Lineage (GTDB taxonomy): Bacteria > Actinomycetota > Thermoleophilia > Gaiellales > Gaiellaceae > Palsa-739. Next base: position 1,312,041 of record CAVQZE010000001.1, on the reverse strand, counting down.
TCCGTGACATACGAGACGACGACGTCTGCGCGGGTAGCACCGCAAGGCAGCTGTGTGGCGTTCGCGGTCGGCTCGCCGTTCGAAGCGTCAGTTGCCGGGTCGAACTCACCGTTGAAACCGGCCGTGAGTGTGACCTTGACTGGGAAAGCAACCTGCTCGGGGGAGTCGATCGAGAGGTCGAACCCGCCCGGGGCCGACGTCAACGTCGCCGCAACTAAATTCCCGTCGGCATCGACTGCGACCGGCGGCTCCAGCGTGGCGGCGATCATCGAGCTTCCGGCGTCGCCGGCTGCATCGTCGACGATCGACATGCCGTCAATCGGCGGTGCCGTCGAGTCGCCGCCTGGGTAGTTGGTCGGATCCGGCGCGTCGTTCGGCACATCGGCTGGATCGGTGTCGGTGTCCGGAGCTTGGTCGGCGGCGGCGGCCTCGGCAGCTTGGGTCGCGGCGTCTGCCGCGGTGCTGTCGACCGCGTCGGTGGCGGGAGGCCCGACGTCGACGGGCCGCGGCGGCGGATAGGTCACGGCAGCCCCGCCGTCCGGTAGCAATGCAACCGCTTCCTCGCCACTCGTCGGCACCTCGATCGCGACCGCGGTCGAGCCGTCCGCCACGTCGAAGCTCACCGTGCCCCCGAGCGGGAACGAGGTCGCGTCGACAGCTCCGGAGGAGGCCAGGAGCTCATTGTCCGCGTCGAACGTCACGACAGGCGGACCCGATGTACCGGAGCCGTTCACGGCGTAGGCTGAGGCGCCGGCAGCGGCTCCGACCAAGCACGCCGCCATGCCGACTAGGAGAACGAACAGACAGAGCCTCTTGTCGAGCAAGCGCTGCAGCACGGTTGGCGAACATCACACGTGCGCACCCCGTTGTCAACTGGCATTGCCTGTTTGCTGACCCGGGACTATCGTTGGCGCAGGACGCACGAATGAAGCGAGGCGTACTGACAGCTGTGCTGGTCACCGCGGCGGTCGCCGTCTCCAGAAGCACGGCTGCAACCGCGGCGCCAATGAACATTCCGTCGGGCAAGCCGGACACGGTCGCGCCGATCGTCGCGGCTGCATCCAACTCCGGGCTCGTCAACCGGTTCATCGTGCTCGAGTTCAACGTCTGGGACAACTCCGACCTCGCTGCCGTGCACGTGTGGGTCCAGCGCGACGGGAAGGTTTTGCGGCGCAGCTACCGCGGCGAGCTGAAGATCGGCTTCTACAACTGGTACTTCCGCCCGCGTGCGGCCGGTCAATACGGCTGGTGTATCTACGCCGTCGACGCCGCCGGTAACAAGAGCAAGACCCACTGTGCGCCGCTCATGATCTTCAAGCACTACCCACACTGACGTCCGCGACTGACGTCCGCGAGCCGACACGCCCGAAGACATAGCCTTCGACTGATGTTCACGACACGGCCCGAATTGCGCGGCACGTTCGGGATGGTCGCGTCGACGCACTGGCTCGCGTCCGCTGCCGGGATGGCGGTGCTTGAGCTGGGTGGCAACGCCTTCGACGCGGCTGTCGCCGCCGGGCTGACGCTTCAGGTCGTCGAGCCGCATCTGAACGGGCCGGGCGGCGACCTGCCGGCGATCCTGTTCCCGGTGGCGACGGGCAAGCCGGTCGTGCTCTGCGCGCAGGGCGTCGCGCCGCAGGCCGCGACGATCGCGCGCTACCGCGACGAGCTCGGGCTTTCACTCGTGCCCGGCACCGGCCCGCTCGCCGCTGTCGTTCCCGGCGCGTTCGGCGGCTGGCTGACGATGCTGCGCGATCACGGCACGCTGCCGTTCGCTGAGGTGGCGAAGTATGCGATCCATTACGCCGAGGCCGGTTACCCGGCCATCCCCGGGATCGCGCGCGCCGTGCGCAACGTCGAGCAGCTGTTCCGTGACGAGTGGACGACGTCGGCCGAGATCTATCTTCCGGTTCCCGAGCCCGGCGGGCTGCACCGGAACCCGCAGCTCGCGCAGACGTATCGCCGGCTCGCCGAGTCGCCGGATCCGGTGGAGGATTGGTACCGCGGCTTCGTCGCCGAGGCGATCGCCGATTTCCAGCAGCGCGAGTGGATGGACAGCTCCGGCGAGCGGCACGCCGGCCTGCTCGCCGAGAACGACCTGCGCGACTGGCGCGCCAAGTACGAGGATCCGCTCGCCGTCGACTACGCCGGACTGAGCGTGCTCAAGGCGGCGACCTGGAGCCAGGCGCCGGTCTTCCTCCAGCAGCTGCGGCTGCTCGAGGGCTTCGACCTCGCTGCGATGGGCCACGCGTCGGCGGAGTACGTCCACACCGTCACCGAGTGCGCGAAGCTCGCGTTCGCGGACCGCGAGGCGTGGTACGGGGACCCCGCGTTCTTCGACGTTCCGATCGACACGTTGCTCTCGCGTGCGTACGCGGACGAGCGGCGGCGTCTGGTCGGCGACACCGCGTCGCCCGAGTTGCGACCCGGCTCGCCGGACGGCCGCGCGCCGCGACTCGCCGCGCCCGTCGAAGGCGCGCCGCTCGCGCCAGGCGTCGGCGAGCCAACGCGGGGCGACACGGTCCATCTCGACATCGTCGACCGCTGGGGGAACATGGTCTCCGCAACGCCGAGCGGCGGCTGGCTCTGGGGCGCGCCGGTGATCCCGGAGCTCGGCTTCTGCCTCGGTACGCGCGCGCAGATGTTCTGGCTCGACGAAGGGCTGCCGAACTCGCTCGAGCCGGGGAAGCGTCCGCGGACCACGCTCTCGCCGACGATGGCGCTGCGCGACGGCGAGCCGTATCTCGCGCTCGGCACGCCGGGCGGCGACCAGCAGGACCAGTGGACGCTGCACGTCTTCCTTGCGCACGTGCACTTCGGCATGGATCTCCAGGCGGCGATCGACGCACCGAACCACCACACGGAAGCGTTCCCGAGCTCGTTCTATCCGCGCGAGTCGCGCCCGCTGCACGTCGTCGTCGAAGAGCGTGTCGGCGAGGCGACCGCGGCGGGGCTGCGCGAGCGCGGCCACGACGTCGAGGTCTCGCCGCCGTGGTCGCTCGGCCGCGTCAGCGCCGTCGGCCGTGAGCCCGACGGCCAGCTGAAGGCCGGCGCGAATCCGCGCGGCATGCAGGGCTACGCGAGCGGCCGCTGACGCACCAGCGGCCACGTCGCAACGGCGAGCGCCGCGAGCGAGCACAGCAGGACGATGCCGCCGCTGTAGATCCGGTCCGGCCCGAACCAGACCCACACCGTCTTCGCGAGGTCACTGAAGCCGTGCCCGGGATACCACTGATCGTGCTCGTTGCGGAACGACCACGTCAGCATGTCGGCGGTCGTCAGGACGACGGAGACTGCGGCGACGGCGGTTGTCGTTCGCGGCCAGCGCCGGAATGAGGGGCCGAGCCCGAGCGCGAGGAACGGCAGCATCGGCGCGGCGAAGCGCGGCCCGGGCGACGCGCCGCCGTACGGCAGGAAGTAGCCGGCGTCGGAGCAGACGAACGCGACGGTGATCACCGCGGCGACGACCGCTTCGAGCCGGTCGCCCTCGCGCCAGAGCAGCCAGAGGCCGACCGCGGCGAGCACGAGCACCGGCGAGAACGTCAAGAGCCCGCGGTCGCCGACCAGCACCTTCTCGATGCCGTCGAGGCTCGGAAAGCCGATGCCGAACAGTCCGTGCCGCTGCTGCTCGCTGAAGCGTCCCGCCTCGTAGCGGTACGAGAGATGGAACGGCGAGTTGAAGGCGATGTCGTTGTACGCGAGCAGCGCCGCGAGCGGCGGCAGCCCGCCGACGATGTACCAGCCGATGCGCCGCGGCGCGCGCACAAGGATGACAACTCCGACGATCAGCGCGATCAGCGCCGCGGGATACTCGATGAGCACCGCACAGCCCGCGACGAATCCCGCCGCGAGTGCGCGCCGCACCGTCGGCCGCCGCGCGAGGAGAAACGCACCGAGCCCGAGCCCGCCCGCAGCGATGTGTCCGAACATCGTCGCGGCGAGCGGAGCCGCGAGCGTCCCGGTGCCGAACGTCGCGCCGGCGGCGGTGCCCGCGCCGCGCATCACGAGCCACACCGCGAGGAGGAACAGCAGCCCGCCCGCGCCGAGCCGCAGCCCCCAGACGCTGACAGGTCGCCCTCGGCCTGCCACTTCGCCCGCGGCTTCGCGACGCCGAACGCGCGCTCGATCGCGAACGCCGGGATTGCGGCGACCGACATCCCCGGCGCCTTGTCCGCGTACGTCTTCCCGTTGTAGACCGCCTTGTCGATCGGCAGATTGCTCGGAACCTGGAGCGACCCCCGCAGCGCGATCGATCGCGTGAGCTCGAGCCGGGTCCAATCCTGCGGGCCGGCGGCGTTCACCACGGTGAGCGTCCCGAGCGCGACGAGGACGAGCACCAGAGCGCGACGGCCGACGTCCATCGCGCAAGGATACGAGCACCCGCCAACCCCTCAGGAGGGGTTGGCGGAATAGCGGCTGTGTCGCCGGGCCGCGCTGGACGGCGCGATGCGGCGTCCTCGGTCGCGCCGATAGTTCGACTATCGGCGCTCCCTGCGTCCTTGCCTCGCACCGCCCATCGCACCCCGGCAACGAGCACCATCCCGCCAACCCCTCCTAGATACTGAACGGCAGATGGACGTCTGGCCCGGCACGCCGTTTCCGCTCGGTCCCACCTGGGACGGCGCAGGGACGAACTTCGCGCTCTTCTCGGAGAACGCCGAGCGCGTCGAGCTCTGCCTGTTCGACGAGCGAGGACAACGAGACCCGGATCGAGCTCACCGAGCGCACCGCGTTCAATTGGCACTGCTATCTCCCCGGCACCGGCCCGGGGCTGCGCTACGGCTACCGCGTCCACGGCCCGTACGACCCGAACGCCGGCAAGCGCTTCAACCCGCAGAAGCTTCTGATCGACCCGTACGCGAAGGCGATCGAGGGAGCGATCGCGTGGGACGAGGCGAATGCGCTGCCGTACGCGCCGACCGGCGATGAGGACGCCGACCTCGTGCCGGACGACGAGGACAGCGCGCGCGCGATTCCGAAGTGCGTCGTCGTCGACCCGCACTTCGACTGGGAGGACGACGCGCCGCCGGCGACACCGTGGCACGACACCGTCATCTACGAGGTGCATGTCCGCGGCTTCACGAAACGCCACCTCGGTGTGCGCGACGACCTGCGCGGGACGTACGCGGGTCTCGCGGCGGAGGAGTCGCTCGCGTACTTCCAGAACCTCGGCGTCACCGCAGTCGAGCTGCTGCCCGTGCATCACATCGCCGACGAGGCGTTTCTCCGGCATCACGGACTGACGAACTACTGGGGCTACTCGTCGATCGGCTTCCTCGCACCGCACGCGCTCTATGCGGCGACCGGCCGGCACGGCGAGCAGGTGCGCGAGTTCAAGGGAATGGTGAAGGCGTTCCATCGCGCCGGCATCGAGGTGATCCTCGACGTCGTCTACAACCACACCGCAGAGGGAAACCATCTCGGGCCGATGCTCGGGTTCAAGGGCGTCGACAACCAGAGCTACTACCGGCTCGAGCCCGATGCGCCGCGCTACTACCAGGACTTCACCGGCACGGGAAACTCGCTTAACCCGGTGCACCCGTCGGTGCTGCGGCTGATCATGGACTCGCTGCGCTACTTCGTCATCGACTGCCACGTCGACGGCTTCCGCTTCGACCTCGCGTCGGCGCTCGCGCGCGAGTTCTACGAGGTCGACCGGCTCTCCGCGTTCTTCGACACGATCCACCAGGATCCGGTGCTGTCGCAGGTGAAGCTGATCGCAGAGCCGTGGGACGTCGGGCCCGGCGGCTACCAGGTCGGGAACTTTCCCGTGCTCTGGGCCGAGTGGAACGGGATGTACCGCGACACGATGCGCGACTTCTGGCGCGCCGAGTCGAACGTTGCCGACTTCGCATCGCGCTTCACCGGCTCGAGCGACCTCTACCAGTCCGACGGGCGCGCGCCGTTCGCGTCGATCAACTTCGTCACCGCGCACGACGGCTTCACCCTGCGCGACCTCGTCTCGTACAACGAGAAGCACAACGAGGCGAACGCCGAGGACAACAACGACGGCACGAACGACAACCGCTCGTGGAACTGCGGCGCCGAGGGCGAGACCGACGATCCCGAGGTGAACGCGCTGCGCGCGCGGCAGCAGCGCAACTTCCTCGCGACGCTGCTGCTCTCGCAGGGCGCGCCGATGCTGCTCGGCGGCGACGAGTTCGGCCGCACGCAGCACGGCAACAACAACGCGTGGTGCCAGGACAACGAGATGTCGTGGTTCGACTGGGAGGCGGTGGACGAGGAGCTGCTCGAGTACGTTCGGAAGCTGATCCGGCTGAGGCGCGAGCATCCGGTGTTCCGTCTCTCGGCGTTCCTCACGGGAACGTCGACGCGCGGCTCCGGTCTTCCCGACGTCTGGTGGTTCAGGCCGGACAGCCGCCGCATGACGCATCGCGATTGGCAGCACCACGGCGGGCACACGCTCGGCGTGTTCTTGAACGGCCGCGAGATCGCGTCGCGGACGCCGCACGGCGAGGTGATCGCCGACGACTCGTTCCTGCTCCTCTTCAACGCATCGCCGGAGACGGTCGAGTTCACGCTGCCGGCGCGCCGCTTCGGCTCGGCGTGGACGGTCGAACTGGCGACGGGCGCCGTCGAGCCCGAGGGCGAGCTCGTGCCGCGCGCGCAGGTCAGCGTGCAGGACCGGTCGCTCGTGCTGCTGCGTCGGGCGTAGGCTCCCGCGATGCGGATCTATCTCGCCGGCCCGCTCTTCACGCCGTACGAGCGCGACTTCCTCAGCGCGTGCGCCGCGCAGCTGCGCGCGGAAGGGTTCGACGTCTTCGTCCCGCACGAGGAGGCGCTCGCGCTCGAGAAGACGCCGGCGGACGTGATCTTCGCGAAGGACTACGCCGGACTTCACGCTGCGGACGCGGTGCTCGCCGTTCTCGACGGCCCGCAGACCGACGACGGCACCGCGTGCGAGATCGGCATCTTCTACGCGCTGATGCAGACGCAGCCGGCGCGCAAGGGAATCGTCGGGCTCGTGACCGACCTCCGCGGCGCGCGTAGCGGCGAGGGCCACGGCCTCAATCTCTTCGTCGAGGGCTGCATCGAAGCGGCGGGCGAGATCGTCACCGACCTCGACGCCGCGATCGCGGTGCTCTCGCGCTGGCGCTAGGAACAGCTCGCCGCGTCGCCGGCCACGTGGTACAGCAGCACACCGCCGACGTCTTGCCGTGGCGCGATCGTGTCGAGTGCGCTCGCCCAGAAGCGGGCCTGGCTCTTGTCGACGACGACGCTCGTGACGTGCTTCGCGCGGATGTAGGAGCGCAAGATGCCGGCCTGGCTCGCCGGCACGCTTGATCCGAGCCCGACGATGACCGCGGCATGCGAGTCGAGCACCGACGCAGGTGGACGCTCGAGAACGTAGCCGCCCGCCATCGTGAAACGGAAACCGGCCGCCACCTGCCAGAGATCCGGGGTCCCGTTCTGGTTCACGGGCAGGGGCAGGATGTTCTCGTGAGCCCGAAGGCAACTCCGGTCGGCCGCCGCCGTGAACAGCGCCGGCACGGTGTACGTCGACGCCCAGACGCCCGCGCTCGGGTCGGGCACGATCGCGAGCATCGCGAGCACGGGCAGCAGCACTCGCAACACGCCCGGCCGGCGCGACGCGGTCCAGAGCGCGACGATCACCGACGCGGGGAGCACCACGAAGAGTGCAAGTCTCGCGGCGAGAACGTTGTTGAACAGCGGCAGGTAGCCGAGGTGCTCCCACGGAAGCGGAATCACGTGGTGGCCCCACGGAGCCAGAGCGATCTTGCCGTTCACGGTGAGCACGTCTCCGAAGCTTGCGACCGCGGCGATCAGCATCGCTCCGATCAGGAAGAGGCCTCCCGCAGTCCGCCATCGTCGCCGGCCGAAGAGCGCGACGATCAGGAGCGTCGGGATCCCCAGATACGCGTCCCGTTCCGAGTCGTTGCCGGGAAAGTGGTGTGCGATCGAGGCCGCCCAGCCTCGAGCCGACAGGACAAGGGTCGTCGGGACGACGACGTTCAGAAGATCGGTGACGTAGAGCTGCTCCGGGTGGACGGCGCTTCGCTGGAAGCCGGCGAGCAGGAAGTAGAGGAACGGAGCCGTCAATACCGCGGCGACGAGATACGAGGCCCCGAGCGGAGCGAGCAGCGTCACGAGCCGGTGCCGAGCGTCGGGAGCGACGACGAGGCCGAGCGCGATCGAACAGGCGAGAGCCAGCGTCACGGTGAAGGCGATCTCGGTTGCGAACAGCAGCTGAAGCGCAAGCAGCGGTCCGAGCCGGACGACGAGCTGTCGTCCGTCGAGCTCGTCGCGCACGTAACGAAGCACGACGAGCGCGATCAGCGGGATCAGGAAGACGGACGACATGTGGAGATGTCCGAGCTCCTGGCCGAGCATGTAGCTCGAGAAGCCGAACAGGTAGCCGCCGACGAGAGAAGGCCACAGCTGTCCGGTCAGGTAGCGGCAGAGAAGGAACGCCGTCCACGCAGCGAGCGCGGGCATGAGCACAGCCGCGACGTTGTAGGACGTAACTGCGCCGGCCGCGAGCGTCAGCGGCGAGAAGAGCAGCGCGAGCCCGGGCACTGCGGTCGCCCAGGTGAGGTTGATGCCGGTCGGTGCCCAGACTGCGTGGGTGACGAACGGATTCTCCCCGTGCAGTACCGCGTGCGGGAACCAGGCGAACGCCCAGACGAAGACCTGCGGGTCCGATCCTGTGCCGACGTAGCTCGAGCCGTGGCCGGTCAGCAGGCGCAGCCCGAAATACGCAAACGCGACTGCCGCGTACAGACCAAGCGCGGCGAGTCCGCTCCAACGGCGCCGTGAGACGCCGGAACGCGGCGACTCGTACATCTCACCGCGAGTCTATGCGGCGATCGAGTAGATCCGGCCGGTCGTCCAGTCGCCGACCAGCAGCGTGCTCCCGACGGTCGTCGTGGCGAGCGGATTCCTGAAGCCGGTGAGGAAAACCGTCGCGGCGTGCGTCGAGCCGGTGAGCGGAACGCGTAGCACCTTTCCGCTCGCCCACTCCGTGACGATCGCGGACTCGCCGACGACGGCGACCGCCCCCGCGCCTGCGTGGCGGTCGAGCACCGCGAGCGGCTTCGGGACGTTTCGGCACGCGGAGCCGCCCTGGCCGTAGCAGGCCGGGAAGCCCCAGTTCTGACCCGGCCGGACGACCGCGAGCCAGTCGCCGGGCGTGCGCGCGCCGAGGTCGTCGCGCTGGTTGACGCTCGCGAGCAGGGTCCCGGATGTGAGCGCAAGCCCGTACGCGTCGCGGATGCCGCTTGCGTAGACGCGGAGACGGTCGCCGTCGCGGTCGAACGTCACGATCGCCGCCGAGTAGAGCGACGACTGTCGGCAGTCGTCGCACGTCGCCGACACGCTGACCATCAGCCGTCCGTTCGGGAGGACGAGGATCGTGTTGTTCGCCGCCTTCGGGTCAGGGCCGCGGAGAATCACCGAACGCCGTCGGAACCGATCGCCGACGAGATGCGTGAACGCGACGACCTGTCCTCGCGCAGCGACGTAGAGCGTCTTCCCGGACCAGACGAGCCCGAGCGGCTCGACGAGATGCGCGACGCGAACCGGTGTCGCGCCGGCGTGTGCGACGACGTAGAGGCCGTCGTCCGAGTGGTCGCTCGCCGCAGACGTCGTGACCCAGAGCCGGCCGCGCGCGTCGACCGCGATCGCCGACACGTGCTGCAGCCCGGTCGCGTAGACCGTAGCGCGCGCACCGCTCGGCCCGCGCAGTCCCGCGCCGATCGGGACGAGTCCGGTGCCGGCCGACGCGGACCCGCCGAGCGCAACGAGAAGAAGCGCAGCGACCGCAGTCGCCACGCCTCTTCTCAGCACCGTCGCTGCTACATGCCGGGACAGTTGCCCGACTGGCTTCCGCTCGGCGGCGTTGTCGTCGACGGAGTGGTCGTGGTCGACGGCGTCGTTGTGGACGGCGTCGTCGTTGTCGTCGACGGGGTCGTCGAGGTCGAGCTCGACGCGGCATTTGCGATCGCCGCGCCTCCGCCACCGATGACGCCCGCAACGCCAAGTGTTGCGAGCATGACGCGGGTTCGGTTCATCGGCCTTCACCTCCTTCGGTCGTTGGGTCACTGATTGCAGTGAACCGCCGCCGACTAAATCCGCCGTGAACGCGCGCTGTGAATCCGATACGGATGCAGGCTCAGATGACGCCGAGGCCGGCCAGCGCCTTGAGGAGGAACCACGTTCCGAAGACAAGGCTGACGACGACCACGATCGTTCGGTTGTTCCGCTGCAGCCAGTTCGCGACGTCGTCGAGCAGCGATCTCGCCCGAGCTGGTGCGACGACGGCGAGACCCAGTGCGACGAGCTGCGGCGCGATCGCGAGTAACACGAACGCGAGGAAAGTCGCGACGGATGAGCCGCGCCCGAGGCTCCCTTCCTCGATCGCCGAGATCGCGCCGAAGGTGAACACCCAGAACTTCGCGTTCGCCATGAGCAGCGCGGCGCCGAAAAGAAACGCTCTGCCGGCGCCCACGGTCGCGATCTTCGCCATCCACTTCGGCGGCGGTGCGTCAGGGTCGTCGCCGCTGAAGAGCTTCTGCGCTGCCGTGGCAAAGAGCAGGAAGCTCACGACGAGCAGCGTCCCGTAGAGGATCGCCGATCGCCCCGTGGCCGTGTCGGTTGCGGCCGAGTCAGCGTCGGCGTAGATGAGCGCGAACACGGCGCCCTGCGCCAACCGGACGACGGTCATCCCGGCGACCCACGCTGCGGCCGCCCGAGTCGACGACCGCAGCAACAAAATTGTCACGACCAGCGGAGCGGGAACAACCGCGCTGGCGAGCGCGAGCGGAAGGACGTTCCGCCAGACCTCAGACATCCTTCATGTCACGCACCGAGCGGGATGCGCGACGCGTTCGCTGCGAGCCACGCGTCGAAGTCCTGGAGCTCCGGGTCGAGCGACAGGGCGAAGCTCCTGTCCCGCGCCCCGGCGTACTGCGCCTCGAAGTCGCGCTTGAACTGGAACATGTTCCCGACCTCGTCGGCGCCGGGGAAGCCGAAGCTGCGGAACACGTCGGGGTCGACTTCGTTGTAGCGCACGTCCTCGCCGAGCGCCGTGCCGAGCTTCTCGGCCATCTGCGCACCGGTGAGGTTCTCGCCCGACACGGAGATCGTCTTCCCGATGAACTCCGAACCGCGCTTGAACACACCGAGGGCAATCTTGCCGATGTCCTCCACGCCGATCCCGGGAAGCTTGCTGGAGCCCATCGGATACGTGATCGCAAGGACACCGTCCTCGCCGCGCTGCGGACCGAGCCCGAAGTAGATGAGGTTCTCCCAGTAGAAGGCCGTCCGGAGGAACGTCGTCGGCACATCGGCGTTGCGGAAGGCCGCGTCCGCGTCCTCCTTGCCGTCGAAGTGCGGCACCTTGTAGTTGTCCTGCAGCGTCGGCATGCGGTCGTCGTCGAGCGGGATGAACGTTCGCGTGTCCTCGAGCGTCGACCAGACGACGTGCTGCACGCCCGCGGCCTTCGCGGCCTGCGCCATCGTCTCGGCGTGCCGCATCTCCGTCACCGGCGAGAAGTCGACCCAGAAGAAGGTGACGCAGAACGCGCCGTACGCACCGGTGAACGCGGCTTCGATGCTTGCCGGATCCTCGAGATCGGCCTGCACGACCTCGACGTTGGGCAGCGCGGCGAGAGCCTTCGCGGCGTCCGAGCTCGCGTCGCGTGTGATCGCTCGCGCGGTGAAACCGCCGCCGGAGTCGGCCGAGATCGCGCGCACGAGTCCGCCACCCTGCGCGCCGGTGGCGCCCATGACTGCGATGACCTTGGAATCTGCCACGTCTTCTTCTCCTTGTCCTGGGGTCCGGGTCGATCGAAGAATAGGCCGCTGGTTGCGCCGGCGTTCAAGTGACGGCCGACCGCGTGGTGGTTTGGGTCGGGCGGCGCGCACTACGCAGGTCGCCGGGATACGGAGGGATGAGATAACGCCTGATCTAACTGTCCACTTCGTGCTGGCGTATGACGGAGAGCGCGTGCCGTGCGACGGCGGTCTGGCCTTCGTCGAGAAGATGATGCACGGTGTCGAACGAGAGGCGGAACAGGTCAAGGGCGGCTTCGCAGCTCTGCGCAAAGCTCTCCCCATTGACAGAAAGCGCAGCCGCGTGGGTTCGTCGCCACTCCGCACCCATCACGTCCGCCACTTGGTCCCAGAGGACGTTTTCGCTTCCGTAGAGCAACCGGTGGTGCACGGAGACGATCCGCGGCATCCGAAAAGCCAACAGCGTGCGCAGCACCGCTGCAGTCAGCACGTTCTGATTCTCGACTGCTGCGACGAGCTTCTGTACTTCCTCCGCGAAGCCGGTGAGTTGGTTCGCGACCCACTCGTCGCTTCGATCGTCGATCTGCTGCCAGCTCCAGGCGATCGCTTCTTCTTTGAGACGCGCGCCGCGGGCGTCGGGATCGTGGAGGATCACCGCTTCACGCCAGCCGGGCACCGCTGCACCCACCTCGCGCGGATCGCCAAACCGCCGACGCTGCTCGTCTTCGGTTGACCATGCCTGCGCGACCAGCAGGCCGTCTCGCATCTCGACCACGTAGCGGGGCGCCTCGCCGATGACGATGACGTCGAGATCCGACCGTCTCGTCGCGTTTCCGCGCGCATAGCTGCCCGTGAGAGCGACGACGTTCGCTCCTTCCGAGACGAGATCAGCGACGAGCGCGTCAGTAAGTTCAGCCGGGACGGACACCGCGAGGGAGCGTGTTAGAAGCTGAAGACGGTGGAGTCGTCTCCGGCCCATTCCCACAACGGCGTCGCGCCGGCGACCTTCACGTTGCCGACCTTCTCGTCATCCGTGAGCCCGCGGGCGTTGAGGCAGATCGGGCAAAGCCAGAGCTCTCCACCACCGTCCGTGAACTGCTGGAACAGCCGCTCCAACGGCGGGCAGCCTTCGCAAGCCTCGCCTTTCGCCTCACCGGGCAGGGCAAGCCGCACCGCGTCCTTCGTCGCCCAGATGACGACGGACTTGTCCTGATCCAGCGCTGCGGTCGCGACCAGGAACGCGATCATCACTCGCTCCGCGTCCTCCATTCCGGTCGCGAGATTGACAACCACCTTTCCGGACATGCGGGCTCCTTTCCTCGCGGGTTCTCAGGGATCCAGCAGGCGTGGCGCATGGCCCGATGAGTACACGGCGTTGCGGGCTATCAGGCCGTCTTGACAGAGTGGATTCTGCGTGCTCCTGCCACCCGTGTCGAGTCGCACGCCGGCCGCATCTCCGTACTGTTCGCGGCGACGAGAGTCGTATCGTCCGACAAGGCCCCTGAACCTGGCACCCTCCGGGTACGAAGTTACAAGGAGAGGCAATGAAGAAGGTCGCTGTTACCGCTGTGGCACTCGTTGCGGCACTAACCGTCTCAGTGACCGGTTGCACTGCTAAGACAAGCGACGCGTCCCACTGTCAGTACGGCAAGCTCTTTCGTGGTTGGCAAGGAATCTACGGGACGGTCTATTTGAGGCTGACAATCACGCCCCGCGAACCGACTGCATGCAGAACATGGGACGGAAAGTATTTCGGGGGTGGACTGCTCTTTCGCAAGAAGCTTGGTACCGGCGTGAGGCTCTGCCAGCTCCTCGACAAGACAAGCTCTCAGACGGTCACCATAGGAGTCTTTGCCGATACGCCAAAGGCAGGCCGTGCATTCTGCCGAACATTTCATCCAAGCTGGCCCAGACTCTAGGCGCTTCGCCCCCGGGAATGACACATGAGGGCGCTTCGTTCGAGGAGCGACGGTCTTCGAAACCAGTTGAGGAGGTGCCGGCCGTGGGCTTTCATGTCGTCAGGCCCGAGCAACTCGATTGGGAGCCATACGACCGGTTCCCCGGACGCCACCGCGCCGCGTTGACCGAGGCGGCCGCTCTGCGCCATACGCGTGCGAACTTCTTCCGCCACGAGCCCGGTGAGAAGGGTCCGCGGCACATCGAGCGTGTGCAAGACGAGACCTTCGTCCCCGTCCGCGGAGTGTTGACGATGTACCTCGGCGAGCCGGCCACGCGACACGAGATTCCGGTCGGCGGCCTCGTCCACGTCGAAGCGGGTACGGCGCAGCAGATGGTGAACGAGACCGACGAGGAGATCTTCGTTTTCGTCTACGGGGCGCCCGCCGAGCGAGCGGGCGCGGACGTCATCGAGAGTGCCGTCTAGAAAGGCGCGGATGCGTAGAGTGCGCGTGCTCGACGGTGCAGGCGTGCAATCCGCTTGGAACTGAGGGAGGCGGGAATGTCCGACGCAGCGACCCGTTGCGGAAGGTGTGGGGGCTCGGCGACCCGCTCACCCAGCGCGACGCCACCGCGCGCACGTTCGACGATCTCTTCACCCGCGAGACGCCGCGAGACCCCGACAGCTGGACGGCCGTCGCGCCGCACCCCCGTCCCCGACTGGGCGGTCGACTACAACCTCGTCGACAAAGCACTCAACGGACTCGGCAAGACGATCGGCCCCGGAGTCATCGAGCACGCCAAAGAGCGAGGCGTGAAGAACCTCCCACCCGAGCTCGACGACCCCAACGTAGAACTCACCCCACGCCTGATCATCCAGGTCATACGAGACGTCGCGTGGCACTACTTCCCCAAACTCGCACCGGACGGAGAGGCTCACTAGCCGACGTGAGGCCAGGCGAAGCAGAACGCTTCGCCCACCGGCGATAGCGACGCGTCACTGGCCTGCGACAGTGTTCGCGAATGTCCCCCGACGCGTGGCTAGCTGCGAGTTGTCGAGCGCGCATACTCGATGTCGGTCGGATGAGGCGGGAACGGCACGATCCGCATCCGGCCGGTGAGACTCCATCCGCGTTTCTCGTAGAAGGCGCGCGCTCGATGATTTTCGGTGAGCGTCCAGAGGCGCGCCTCTTGGACATTCGCTTCGCGGAGCCGCTCCAAGGCGAGGTCATGAAGCGCGCTTCCGACGCCTTGGCTCCAGGACTCTGGCATCACATACAGCGTCTGCAGTACGCCGTGTCCCACGGAGACCACTCCGACGGCCTCGTGTTCGTCGAACGCGATGTACGTCTCTCCATCTGGGTCTGTAAGCGCGGAGATCCAATCCGTGCGAATCGCGTCATCGGGGAACTCAAGGTTTGATGGGAAGACGTTCTGGAAGCCGGCGACCGACGCAGCGCGCGCGATCCTGAAACATTGCTCGGCATCCTCCACGGTCGCGCGCACGAGTCGCACGTCCGAGGACGCTACTGCCGCCAAAGACGTGGCACAAGGATCTCGCCTGCGCCAGCGTCCGGGAATGACACATGAACCAGGCGTACCGTCGCTCTAAGCTTCCGTCCGTGGTGCGGCTCAGTCCAGAGGTCGTCGCGTGCGTCCCTTCTTAGGCTGGATGTTCACGCCCGAGGGATCCGCGGAGCGTCCATTGCTCTCTGCGACGGCAGCCGGTGTACTCGTGTTCCCAGCAATGTCGGCGGTCGCATACTTTCGGTTCGCCGATCGGAACTTGGCTCTTGCGCTGACCGCCGGGGCTCTCTGCGCTGTCGCGATCTTCTTGGTCGTCTATCAGAAGGCGAGAGCGCTCAGGGCCGAGCAACAGCTGGCAAAGCCACGCTCGCGCTTCCACGTAAGGCGATACACAGCGTTCGATGTGGTGCTCGTTCTCCTTGGAGTTGGCCTCGTGGTCACGTCGGCCATCTACGCGACGTGGGCGCTCGTTGTGCCTGGGCTGATCTTCGCAGGGTTGGGCGGGATCCTGATCCTGCTTCGTCGGTTTGCCGCTCGCCGCCGGAACTCCAAGCAATAGGCACATCGCCTGCGCGACGGTCCTGTCACCTCAGTACGAAAGGCTCGTCGCGGCGCCTTCCCGCAGGGGAACTGGAAGGCGCCGGACGAGCCGCGGACGCGGCGGGATGCGACAACCGCGTCACCGGCCAGAGGAGGGTCGAT
The DNA here is from genome assembly GCA_963718385.1 of uncultured Actinomycetes bacterium. Lineage (GTDB taxonomy): Bacteria > Actinomycetota > Thermoleophilia > Gaiellales > Gaiellaceae > Palsa-739. Next base: position 1,296,141 of record CAVQZE010000001.1, on the reverse strand, counting down.
GAAGCCACCAAAGAACATCACGCCCACATGAGGTAGGCCTAAGAACCCCGTAAATCGCTACGCGTGCGGCGCGGAGCCGTTGGTCGAGCCGTTCAGCCGCAGGCGCATCAGCGCTCCGCCGCCGGGTGCCTCTTCCGCGGTGACGGTTCCGGCGTGCGCTTCCGCGACCTCGCGGACGATCGCGAGCCCGAGTCCGGAGCCGGGCATCGAGCGCGCCGTCGAGGAGCGGTAGAAGCGGTCGAAGACGAGCGGCCGATCCTCCGCGGCGATGCCGGGGCCGTGGTCGCGCACGGTCAACTCGCCGCCGGCGAGCGCGACCTCGATCGTCTGGCCGTCGTCGCTCCACTTGCCGGCGTTCTCGAGCAGGTTCCAGACCGCGCGCTCGAGCCGGTCGCGGTTTCCGTCCAGCGTCGTCGGCTCGACGTCGGCTTCGAAGGTGAGCTTCGGGAAGCGCGAGCGTGCGCGGTCGACGGAGTCCTCGACGAGCTCGTCGAACTGCACGGACTCGCGGCCGAGTCGCGGGTCGTCGCCGCGTGCGAGCTCGAGCAGGCCGCCGATCAGGTTCCGCATCTCGTGCGACTCGCGTTGAAGATCGTCGAGCAGCCGCTCGCGCGACGCCGGATCGAGCAGCTCCTGGCGCCGAAGCACGTCGAGGTTCGTCTGCATGCTCGTCAGCGGCGTGCGCAGCTCGTGCGACGCGTCGGCGACGAACCGGCGCTGCGTTTCGATCGCGTCCTCGAGCGCGGCGAGCATCGTGTTGAACGACGCGCCGAGCCGCGACAGTTCGTCGTGTCCGCCTTCCGGCACGCGCTCGCTCGGATCGCGCGTCTTCGCGATTCGCTCTGTCGCCGCCGTAAGCCGTCGCACCGGCGCAAGCGTCGTCTGCGAGACGAGCGCGCCGCCGACCGCCGCGGCTGCGATGCCGCCGAGCGTGACGAGGATCAGGATCACGCTCAGGCGGTGAAGGTCGTGCGTGACGTTGTCGATCGGCCGGGCGACGACGACCGCGCCGGTGAACGGCGGCAGCAGCGGTCCGACCACCTCGCGGTAGTGGTAGCCCTGGATCGTCGTCGTGCGGTAGTAGATCCCGACCTGACGGCCCGCGGCGGTGTTCCTGATCCCCGCGTCGATCGGCAGGCCGACTCCCGCGACGACCTTCCCGGCGGCGCCGACGATCGCGAAGTAGTCCGAGCTCTCCGGATCGAATCCGCGCAGCCCCGTGTCGGGCCGCTGCTGGAGCTGGATCGTCCGCTTGAACAGCTGCGAGTCGACCTGCTTCAACAGCTCGTGCCGCATCACGTAGTACACCGTCACCGATGCGGCGCCGAGCACGACCGCCACGACCGCGGTCGCGACGAGCGTCAGCCGGAGTCTCAGGGTCATGGCTCGCGGAGAACGTACCCGGTGCCGCGCACGGTGTGAATGAGGCGCGCGTCGTCGTCGCCCTCGGTCTTGCGGCGGAGATAGCCGACGTAGACGTCGAGGGCGTTGGACGAATGGCTGAAGTCGTAGCCCCAGACCCGCTCGTAGATGAGCGAGCGGGGGAGGACCTGGCGCGGGTTCCGCATGAACAGCTCGAGGAGATGGGCCTCCGTCGTCGTCAGCTCGAAGCGGCGGCCGTCGCGGCGGGCGTCCATCGAGCCGAGGTCGAGCGACAGGTCGGCGAAGCGCAGCACCTCGGCGAGGTCGCTCGGGATGGAGCGGCGCAGGAGCGCGCGCAGACGCGCGATCAACTCCTCGAGCGCGAACGGCTTCGGCAGATAGTCGTCCGCGCCGGCGTCGAGGCCCTCGACCCGGTCGCCGATCGCGTCGCGGGCCGTCAGCAGCAGAATCGGCACCCGGTTCCCCGTCCGGCGCAGCCGCCGGGTCACGTCGAGCCCGTCGAGCCCCGGCATCATGATGTCGAGGACGACCGCGTCGGGAGTCCGCTTCTCGACCGCCGCGAGGGTCGCATCGCCGTCGCCGGCGAGCTCCACCTCGAACCCTTCGAGCTGGAGAGCGCGCTCCAGTGCCTCGCGGACCGCACGATCGTCGTCTGCCACCAGGACGAGCATCCCTATAAGTGTGCCCTGCGACGTGAGACGGCGTTAAGAAGATCTCAGACGATTTTCAGGTTCGGCTGGTTCCATCCTGGGTATGACCGAGCTCGGCTACGCCCTCTCCGAGCCCGCGGTCGCCGTGCCTGTCCGGCGGCGGAACCGCGGGCGGCGGCTTGCGCTTGCTGCGGTGCTCTGGGGCGTGGCGGCCGGCAACGCCGCCGTCATCGTCTGGCTCTGGCTCAACGGCGGCGGCATCTCGGCCGTCCACAACGCCGGCGATCTCGCCACGAGCCTCGGCCGGATCACCGGGCTGCTCGGCGCGTACTTCGCGCTGATCCAGGTTCTGCTGCTCGCGCGGCTGCCGTGGCTCGAGCGGCTCGTCGGCTTCGACCGCCTCACGGTCTGGCACCGGCGCAACGGAAAGCTGACGCTCTACCTCGTCCTCGCGCACGTCGTCCTGATCACCCTCGGCTATGCGGCGATGGACAAGATCTCGGTGCCGAGCGAAGTGTCGCGGCTGCTGAACAGCTATCCCGGGATGATCACCGCGACGGTCGGGACGGCGCTGTTCATCGTCGTCGTCGCGACGTCGATCGTGATCGTGCGCAGCCGGCTGCCGTACGAGTCGTGGTACGCGGTGCACCTGCTGGCGTACGCCGCGATCGCGCTGAGCTGGTTCCACCAGATCCCGACCGGCAACGAGTTGTCCGTCGACGCCGTCGCGGCGAACTACTGGCGCGCGCTCTACGTCGCGACGCTCGCGATCCTCGTCGTGTTCCGGATCGCCGTGCCGCTCGTGCGCACGTTCGCGCTCGGGCTGCGCGTCGAGGAAGTCGTCGCCGAGGGACCCGACGTCGTGTCGCTTCGCATCAGCGGGCGGCGGCTCGAGCGGCTGAACGCGAGCGGTGGGCAGTTCTTTCTCTGGCGTTTCCTGTCGACGCGCGGCCGCTGGTGGGAGGCGCATCCGTTCTCGCTCTCCGCGGCGCCGAACGGACGGTCGCTCCGGATCACCGTGAAGGGCGTCGGCGGCTACACGCGCGCGCTGCGCGACGTTCGTCCCGGTACCCGCGTTGTCGCCGAAGGGCCGTTCGGCGTCTTCGTCGACGCGGTGCGCCGGCGCGACAAGGCGCTGCTGATCGCCGGCGGAATCGGGATCACGCCGGTTCGCAGCCTGCTCGACGAGATGCACGGCGACGTCGCGGTGCTCTACCGCGTCGTCCGCGACGACGAAATCGTCTTCCGCGACGAGCTCGACGCGCTCGCGCGCGACCGATCCGTCGCGCTGACGTACGTCGTCGGCGACCACGCCGCGCCCGGCGGCGACCGTCTGCTCTCGCCGGAGCATCTCCGCGAGCTCGTGCCCGACGTCGCCGAGCGCGAGGTCTTTCTCTGCGGTCCGCCTGCGATGACGAACGCGATCGAGAAGAGCGTTCGCCGCGCCGGCGTGCCTCGTCCTTACCTTCACATCGAACGTTTCGCCCTCTGACCCGAAGGAGCCGTATGCACAAGGCAGTCCCCGCAGTCTTCTCCGCCGTCGCCCTCGCGGTGCCGGCCGTTGCGCCCGCTGTGGCGCTCGCGAAGACGAAACCGAAGAAGAAAGTCGTCACCCGCACCGTCGCCGGCCCGTCCGTCGACATGCGCTGGGGCCCCGTGCAGGTGACGGTGAAGGTGAAAGGCAAGAAGATCCTCGACGTCGCCGCGACGTATCCGACCGAGCGTCCGAAGTCGCAGTTCATCAACGAGCAGGCGATCCCCATGCTCCGGACCGAGGTGCTGCAGCTGCAGAGCGCCCAGATCCAGCTGATCGGCGGCGCGACGATGACGAGCCAGGCGTACGCGCAGTCGCTCCAGGCCGCGCTCGACAAGGCGAAGGTCTAAGTGCCCCGCCGGACGGGGCACTGACGATGCTCCGCGTCGAGGACATCATGGGAATGCCGATCCGCATCGAAGTCCGCGACGCCGGCGTGCCGGAGTCCGCGGTCGACGAGGCGTTCGCGTGGTTCCGTCACGTCGACGCGGTCTTCAGCACGTACAAGGACGACAGCGAGATCAGCCGCCTCAACCGCGGCGAGCTCGCACGCGACGACGCGTCCGACGAGATGCGCTGGATCCTCGGCGAGTGCGAGCGGCTGCGTGACGAGACCGGCGGCTACTTCGACGCGCGCATCGGCGTCGACGGCGGGATCGATCCGTCCGGGCTCGTGAAGGGCTGGTCGGTCGACCGCGCGGGCGAGATCCTCGCGCGGGCCGGCGCGGAGACGTTCTCGATCTACGCCGGCGGCGACATCATCACGCGCGGCTACCCGGAGCCGGAGCGCGTGTGGCGGATCGGGATCCAGCATCCGTACGTCCGCCACGGGATCGCAGCGGTCGTGGCGTCGAACGATCTCGCCGTCGCAACGTCGGGCGAGTACGAACGCGGCGCCCACGTCGTCGACCCGCACACGGGCGCGCCGCCGCAGGGCGTGCTCTCGGTGACGATCACCGGCCCGGTGCTCGCCGCCGCCGACGCGTACGCGACCGCTGCGTTCGCGATGGGCCCTGCCGGTCCCGAGTGGACTACGGCGCTTCCGGGCTACGAAGCGCTGACCATCCTCGCCGACGGCACGGTGATGTCGACGAGAGGCTTCCCGAGGGCATAGGAGGACCCTCCTAACTCGAACGGGTGACCCGGGCTCCCTCGGTCGAGGGTTTGCGGCGTCATCCGACAGAGGTAGGACCCTGGTTGCAGGAGGGCACGAACCAAGGGCGGTGAGGGATAAGTGCGTTTGGCGCACGATCTAGCGAACTCTTCGGAGCCTGCCGAAGTGGCAGCCCGCGTCGCCGACGCGCTCGTCGACATCGGCGACGTCTCCTTTGCCGAGGCGTACGTCCTCGGCGAGCACGGGAAGCTGAAGCTCGAGAGCCGGCGCGGCTCGTCTGTGCCGGGACCCGCGCATCCCCGCCTGGCCCAGCAGGCCCTCGCGAGCGGGCTGCCGGTGCGCGCCGCGCCGCGCCGGGATCACCTGCGCGAAGTCGCGCTCCCGCTCATGGTCGGCGACGACCGCCTCGGCGTCCTGCTCATCGGCGTCGCCGAAGGCGCATCGCCGCGTACGGAGAGCCTCCTCGCGACGGTCGCCGACCTGACTGCCGTCTCGATGGGAAGCCTGCGCCGAGCGGTCGACGCGCTCTCCGAGGCGCGGCGCGATCCACTGACCGGTGCCGGCAACCGCCGTGCGTTCTACGAGCGGCTCGAGCTGATGCTCGCGCGTCCGCGCCGACCCGCCGCGCTCGCGCTGTTCGACCTCGACGGCCTGAAGGAGATCAACGACCACGCCGGGCACGAGGCGGGCGACGAGGTACTGCGCCAGGTCTCGCGGCGCGCGCTCGCGACCGTTCGCGCGGCGGATGACGTCTTCCGCGTCGGCGGCGACGAGTTCGCGATCCTCGTCGACGGCGATGCCGAGATCGGCGAGCGCGTCGCGCACCGCGTCCGGACCGCGATGCCGGCGCAGCGCCGCGGTCCGTCGCTGCCGACGATCTCGGTCGGGATCGCCGCGTACCCGGAGCACGCGGCGACGCCGGACGACCTGATGGCCGCCGCCGACGCAGCGATGTACGAGGCAAAGCACGCCGGCGGCAACTGCGTCGTGCTCTCACCCAAGACTTAGTCCGCTCACAGCGACTCTTCAGCTCGCACCGGTTAGCTGGAGTCATGCAGGAGAGCTCGAGAATCGAAGCCGGTAGGCGGCGTGCCGCCCGGGCGAAGCGAACGGTCGCACTCGTCGCCGCCGGCAGCTTTCTCGCCGTGTTCGGGCTCGCCCGCGTAACTCACCCCGGGACGACGGCGGCGGGCTCAGGCACGACGAGCTCGTCGCCGTCGTCATCTGTCGTCGTGCAGTCGGACGACGACGGCTTCTCGTTCAATTCCGGCGCGATCCAGTCCTCGGGCTCGTCCGTTCCGCAGGTCTCGACGCACACCAGCTAGGTGCCCCGTCCAGCGATACATGCCCGCTTCTGGCCCGCTATCACGCTGCGCGCTGCGGCGTCCTCGGTCGCACCCGTAGTCACGACTACGAGTGCTCCCTGCGTCCTTGCATCGCTTGGTGCTAGCGACCCAGAAGCTAGACGGCATCACCGGACGGGGCACTGATGCCCGTCGACTGGTACGCAGCCCGCGCCGCCGGCGTCGTGGCGTACCTGCTGCTGACGGCGGTCGTTCTCGTCGGCGTCACGCTGTCGGGACGGGCGAATCTCGGGACGTGGCCGAAGTTCGTCGTGACGGAGATGCACCGCTTCGGCAGCCTCCTCGTCGGCGTGTTCGTCGGCATCCATGTGCTCGCGATTGCGCTCGACTCGTACACGCCGTTCTCGCTCACGCAGCTCGTCGTTCCGTTCGCCTCCGCGTACCGGCCGTTCTGGGTCGCGATCGGAATCGTCTCGGCGGAGGTGCTCATCGCCGTCGCGGTGACGAACGCGTTGAAGTCGCGGATCTCCTATCGCCTGTGGCGGCGCGCGCACTTCGCGACGTTCGCCGTCTGGGGCGGTTCGACGCTGCACGGGCTCGGCGCAGGCACCGACAGCGGCTCGATGTGGCTCGCGGCCCTCTATGCCGTTTCCGTCGGATTCGTCTCCGGAGCGATCGCATGGAGGATCACGCGGCGCCGGGCCGCAATCCGTGCGACCTCGACGCCGGTATCTATCCTGTGACCGAAGGAGGCTGCACACACGGAACCCCTCGACCCGGACGGCGGGCAGGCGCCCCCCAGGCGCTACGGCCGCGCCGTGTTCCTCGCGACGCTCGCCGGCGGGCTGTCGTCGCTCGTCTGGGGGAAGGCCGTCTGGGGACGCACATCGAGCGTTCTCTCGCCGCTTGAGGCGCTCGTCCCACTCGTACCGTCGGGCGGCTGGCGGATCTACACCGTCTCCGGCTCGATGCCGACCTTCGATCCCGCAACGTGGAAGCTCTCGATCGGCGGCCTCGTCGAGGAGCAGGTCAGCTTCAACTACGAGCAGCTGCGCGCACTGCCGCGCGTGAACCAGATCTCGACGTTCCACTGCGTCACCGGCTGGACGGTGAAGAACGTCCACTGGGGCGGCGTGCGCATGAAGGACGTGCTCGCGCAGGCGCGGCCGCTGCCGAACGCGCACGCGTTCCAATTCACGTCGGCCGAGACGCCGTACATCGACTACCTCACGACGCAGCAGGCGTCGCTCGCCGACGTGATGCTCGCGTACGAGATGAACGGGAAGCCGCTGCTGCGCGAGCACGGCGCGCCGCTGCGGCTGATCATCCCGGAGATGTACGGCTACAAGAACGTGAAGTGGCTGAACCGGATCGATCTCGTTCCGGCTGCGAGCTCGGGCTACTGGGAAGATCTCGGCTACGACCGCGACGCCTGGGTCGGCCGTTCGAACGGCTACGGATCGTGAGCCGCCGGAGACCGCGCGTCCGCCGTTTCTCGAAGACCGAGCGGCTGTTCCACTGGACGAATGCGCTCGCGTTCTTCGTCCTGCTCGGCTCGGGCCTCGTGCTCTACCTGCCGTCGCTCGCGATCCTCATCGGCCGCCGTCCGTTCGTGAAAGACGTCCACTTCTGGACCGGGATCGGCTGGGTCGTCGCGCTTGCGGCGATCGCGCTGCTCGGCGACCGGCGCGGGATTCTTCGCACCGCGCGCGAGCTCGACGACTTCGACGCCGACGACATCCGTTGGCTGCAGCGCAAGCGGCCCGCGCCGCAGGGACGCTTCAACGCCGGCCAGAAGATCAACGCGTCGCTCAACGCGGCGTTCATGGTTCTGTTCGTCGTCTCCGGCCTGCTGCTCTGGTTCGGTGAGCGCGACACGGAGTTCCGCTTCGCGAGCACCGTCATCCTCCACGACGGCGTGATGTACGCATCGCTCGCGCTGCTCACCGGCCACCTGTACCTCGCGCTGATCCATCCGGCGACGAAGCACGCGCTCGAGGGCATGGTCGTCGGCACCGTCGACGAGGAATGGGCCGCACGCCATCACCCGAAGTGGAAGCCGGATTGATCCGAGAGACGCTGTTTCGCCGAGGCCTGCAGACGGCGGGTGCGGTGCACCGCGGCGTCTACCGCGCGAGCGGCGGCCGCGTCGGCGCGAAGGTCTGGGGGCTCTCGATTCTGCTCCTGACGACGACCGGCCGGCGCAGCGGCAAGCAGCGCACGACGCCGCTCTGCTTTCTGCCTGTCGGCGCCGATCTCGTCGTCGTCGCGTCGAACGGCGGCATGGACTGGTTCCCCGCCTGGTGGCTCAACCTCCAGGCGGAGCCGCGCGCGAGCGTCCAGGTCGGGCGGGAGCGGCGGGCGGTCGTCGCGCGGGCAGCGACGCCGGACGAGCGAGCCCGTCTCTGGGCCGAGATCACCGCGATCGCGCCCGGATATCTCGGCTACGAGCGGCGGACGACGCGCCAGATTCCGCTCGGGATCCTCCAGCCGGCGGCCGACACTTAGCCGGCCGCCGAGAGCAGCGCCGCTGCTGCCGCGAGAATTTCGTGCTCGACGGCAGCGGTGCGCTCCGGATCACCCGCGGCAGTCTGGGCGTTTGCGGAGAGGATCACGAACGGCTGGACGAGTTCGGCCTGCTCTTCGAGCTGAGGTGCGAGCGCGGCGATCGCCTCCGCTCCGCATCGGGGCTCGACGTCGAATCCGGCCACCATCGACACGATTGCGACGCAGAGTTTCGCGTCTGTCAGCGGCTCGCCCATGGGGCGGAGCTGCGCCACGCAATCGCGAAGGCGCGCTTCGGCATCGGCGCGACTCATCGTTCGCGACCACGCATCGGGACCGAACAGCGTCCGCAACCGCCACACGGCCTCCCCGGCGCTGATCGTTCCGGCGCGCCAGTAGGCAAGCACGACCCACAGGTCGTCGGATGCGGTCGGCGGTTGGCTTCGCATCCACTCGAGGAAGGCCGCGGCCTCGCATGAGAACGATGCGAACGGCAGCTCGAGTTCGTCGTCGCCCCAAGCGCCGCTGACGCGGATGGTCTCGCCGGCGCGGTCCGCACGAGTCGCGTTGTCCGCGACATACGCGTCCGGCGTTCGGCTGAGGTCGGCGAGCATCCGCTCGAGCCTGAGGCTGTTGTTCCAGGCGGACAAGAACCAGCCGAGAGCCTCATTCGGCACGTCGTACTCCGCTTGCGGCCCGGTGGGCCAGTTCTCGAGCCGATAGCGTGGCGCCAACTCGGGCATGGCTCAGTATCCCGTCTGGGCCGCGACAGATCGACTTAGAGAGTCCTCACGTGTTTCTGCTTTCCTGGTGTGATGCGTTTGTCGTCCGTCAGCCGCCTCGCCGCCGTTCTGCTTGCCGTGGGCGTCGCCGCATGCCGCGCCTGCGCTCGCGCAGGCCGCCAAAGCGCCCTCGCTGACGACCGGCGTGCTCGACGTCGAGACGAACCTCGCCTTCGACCAGGGCGCCGCCGCCGGTACGGGAATGGCCCTGACCGCGAACGGCGAGATTCTCACGAACAACCACGTGATCCGCGGTGCGTCCACGGTCACCGTCGTCGACCCGAGCACCGGCAAGCGCTACTCCGGAACGGTCCTCGGCTACAGCGTCACGAACGACATCGCGGTCGTCCAGGTGAAGGGCGCGCACTTCAAGACCGTCGCGCTCGGCAACTCGTCGAACGTGAAGGTCGGGCAGCGCGTGACCGCAGTCGGCAACGCGGGCGGCGTCGGCGGGACTCCGAGCCAGGCCGCGGGCCACGTGACCGCAGTCGGCGCGTCGATCGTCGCGTCCGACGAGTCGGGTCTCTCCGAGCAGCTCGTCGGCCTGATCCGCACCAACGCGAACCTCCAGCCGGGCGACTCCGGCGGCCCGCTGTTCAACGCGAACGGCAAGGTCGTCGGCATGGACACCGCGGCGTCGCAGGGCTTCCAGTTCCAGAACGATGCCGAAGGGTTCGCGATCCCGATCAACCGCGCGCTCGCGCTCGCGAAGCAGATCGTCGCCGGCCGTGCGAGCGAGACAGTCCACATCGGCTCGACGCCGTTCATCGGCGTCAGCGTTTCGACGCAGCAGTCCGACGGCGGCGCGCTGATCCAGTCCGTCGTCGCCGGCTCACCCGCCGACCAGGCCGGCCTCGTCGCCGGCGACACGATCACCTCGGTTGACGGTACCGCGGTCACGACCTACGCGCAGCTGAGCTCCGCGCTTCTGCTTCATAACGCCGGTGACACCGTCACCCTCCAGTGGGTCGACACGACCGGCGCGACGCAGACCGGAAGCCTGACGACCGCAACTGGTCCACCGCAGTAACGCGTCATCCCGCGTAGGCTGCGCGGATGCTCCCGATCGTGATCATCGCCGCAGTCGCGATTCCGCTGCTCGCGATCGCGTTTTTCGCCTCGCGCCGATCGACCAAGGCGGGCGAGCATCCGGTCGCGGAGACCGACGCCCACCGCCGACTCATCGAGCAGGAGTACGAAGAGTCGGAGCGGTACCAGGCGCAGTGGCGCGAGGAGCAGCACGACCATCCGCCTGACCCGCTGCGCTGACGGCCGGATAACGCGGGATACTGCTTGAGACACTGCGGGATTTTCGTGGCGGCTCCGATGGCAGGCGCCTCCGCTTCCGCTCCAACGAGTCGGAGGATCACGTGAAGGCAATCTGGAAGCACCGGCCCTCGCCGGCGATCGTCGTTGCAAGCGCGGCGCTGATCGTCGCCCTCGGAGGAACCGGCTACGCGGCCATCGTGCTGCCGGCGAACAGCGTCGGCACGCCGCAGCTGAAGAAGGACGCGGTGACGTCGCTCAAGGTCAAGAACGGCTCGCTGCTCAAGGCGGACTTCAAGGCGGGCCAGGTTCCGGGCGGACCTGCCGGACCAGCTCGGACCCGCCGGGCCTGCCGGTCCTGCAGGACCCGCCGGGGCGGCAGGACCTGCCGGACCGTTCCCCGACGCGCTTCCGTCCGGAAAGACGATTCGCGGCGCCTTCAACATGGGCAACACCGCCGCTGCCGCCGGCGCGCTCGCCAACTCGTCGATCTCGTTCATCTACGCGTTCGCCACGACGCCGACGGTAAAGGTCATTCTCCAGGGCGCGGCCGCGCCGGCGGAGTGCCCCGGAAACGCAACGTTCCCGCAGGCGCAGGCCGGGTTCCTCTGCATCTACGAGGAATCCAAGACGAACTCGGTCGGCGTGACGCTAAACGCGGTCAACCGCTCGGGCGCGACGATCTTCACGAACTCGTCGGCCGCCGGCGGCTTCTTCAGCTACGGAACCTGGGCGGCAACCGGGAACTGACAGTCCCAGTCCTCCTAGACGTCCGGCAGCGAGAAGTAGCGCACCGCGTTGCCGACGCAGATGTCGCGCACGACCGTTGAGCACCAGTCGGCGTCGGCGGGGATCCGGCCCTCGTCGACGTCGCGTCCGACAGCGTCGCAGAGGATGCGCCGGAAAAGCTCGTGACGCGTCATCGAGAGGATCGACCGCGAGTCGGTGACCATGCCGACGAAACCGGCGAGCTGGCCGATCTCGGACAGGTCGTCGAGCTGCCTGCGCATCCCCCGCTCGTGATCGTTGAACCACCACGGCGGTCCCCACTGCACGAGTGACGCGACGCCCGCTCGCGAGAACGCTCCCGCGACGCTTGCGAAGAGCGCATTGTCGGCGGGGTTCGCGTTGTACAGGATCGTGCGCGGCAGGGTGCCGCGTCGCTCGAGCTCCCCGAGGAACCGGACGAGGCCGGGCCCCTGGCGTTCGTCGCCCACCGCGTCGCCGCCGGAGTCGTGCCCGACCTGCGCGAGCAGTTGCGGCGACACGTCGCGGATCGGCCCGAGGTGCAGCTGCAGCACCGACTCGTCGGCAGCTGCGAGCTCGGCGGCGAGTGCGACGACCTCGAGCATCACCGCGTCGCGCTCGTCGGCCGACGTCGCGCCGCCGGCTCGTGCCTGGCGAACCGCGGCGTCGGCGAGCCGAGGGTCGCGCGGCCGGCCGGGCAGACGCTCGATGCCGTGATCGCTCGCCCGCGCTCCCAACTGGGCGAAGCGCCGGTAGGAGCGACCGAGCGCCTCGAGCAGCGTGGCGAGGTCGTCGATTGTCGTGTCCGTCGCCGACTCGAGGCGATCGACCCAGGCGTTCCACGCGGTCGTGTCGCCGAGCAGCCGGTGGGCGCCGTCGGGGCGGAAGGTCGGGACCATCGTCACCGCAGCGCCGGCACCCCGCCGATGTGCCGCGAGATCGTCGCCCGGGTCGTCCGTCGTCGCGACGGTCCGCACGTCGAAGTGCGCCAGAAGCGACTGCGCCGACCACCGCGGCAGCTGAGCATTCGCCTCGTCCCAGATCTCGCGCGCCGTCGAAGGATCGAGTGGAACGTCGATCCCGAACACCCGGCGCAGCTCGAGATGCGACCAGACGTAGAGCGGGTTGCGGATCAGCCGCGGGACGGTTGCGGCCCACGCCGAAAAGCGCTCCCACGGATCGGCGTCGCCGGTGACGAGGCGCTCGTCGATCCCGGCGAGGCGCATGGCCCGCCACTTGTAGTGGTCGTCCTCGAGCCAGAGGTCGGTGAGCGTCTTGTAGACGCGATCGCCGGCGATGTCCTCCGGCGACAGATGGTTGTGGAGGTCGACGATCGGCGCGTGCTCGGCGACGTCGTGGAAGAGCGCGCGGGCGGTCTCGCCCGACAGCAGGAAGTCGTCGTTCAGGAACGCGGCGGCCACGCGCGCGTCAGATCGTCATCGCGTTGAAGCCGCCGTCGACGACGAGCTCGGCGCCGGTGATGAACCGGCCGGCGTCGCTCGCGAGCAGCAGCGTCGCTCCCGCGAGCTCGTCGGGCTCGCCGAAGCGGCCGAACGGCGTGTGGGCGACGATCCTCGCCGTTCGCTCGGGAGTGAGGATCTTCCGGTTCTGCTCCGCCGGAAAGAACCCGGGCACAAGGACGTTGCAGCGGATGCCGAGCGGCCCCCACTCGCGCGCGAGGTTCTTCGTCAGGTTGTGAACCGCGGCCTTCGTGAACGAGTAGGTGAAGATCTGCGACAGCGGCGTGAGGCCGGACTCGCTTCCGACATTGACGATGCTCGCTCCCTCGCCGGTCGTTTGCGCGCGCTCGACGAAGTAGCGCCCGAACTCCTGGCACGCCCGCACGACCGCAAGCTGGTTGATCGCGATAATCCGCTCGAGCTCGTCGTCGGAGATCTCGAGGAACGGCGTCGCCGAGTTGACGCCGGCGCCGTTGACGAGGACGTCGATCCGTCCGTGCGAGTCCAGGACGCGCGCGACGAGATCACGCAACGCGTCCCGGCTCGTCGCGTCGCACGCCTCGAACGCCAGCTCGCCTCCGTCCGCTTGCAGGCGCTCGAGCGCAGCGCGTCCCTTCTCGGGATCGCGTCCGACGATGACCGTCCGTGCTCCCGCATCGGCGAGCGCACGGGCCATCCGCCCGCAGAGGACGCCGGTGCCGCCGACGACAACCGCGACCCGCCCGTCGAGCCGGAAGCTCGACGGCAGGTCAGGCGTCGTGCTCACGCCGCGATGCTATCGCCGGCGGCGCCGCGCGAGCCACGCGAACGCGAGCGTTCCGGCGACGGTGAGTACGAGCTTCACCGCTTTGCTTCCGCGCAGCTTCGACTCGCCGCTCGCTCGTTCGGCCATGTCCACCGGGACCTCTTCGAGACGCAGGCCCGCCTGGGAGACGCGGATCAGCGCCTCGACCTCGGGGGCGCCGCTCGTGAACGGCTCGGCGAGAAGCGGCAGCGCCTTCGCGTTGACCGCATAGAGGCCGCTGGTCGCGTCGCCGAACGGCCGCGACAGCACGAGCGCCATCGACCGCCGGAGGACCGCGGTCCCGAACCGCCGCGGCCCGCTCGGGCTGTACCGGTAGGCGGCATAGCCGTCGCCCGAGACGAAGCGAGATCCGACCGCGACGTCACAGCGGTCGTCGCGGACGAGCGCCAAGAGCCGGGCGAGCTCCTCGGGCGGGTGCTGGCCGTCGGCGTCGACGCGGCCGCAGTACGCGTAGCCGTGGTCGAGCGCCCACCGGTAGCCGGCGGCGATGCCGACGCGAAGGCCACGGTTCCCTCCGAGTGAGAGCACCTGCGCGCCGTGCTCGCGCGACACCTCGGCGGTCCGGTCGGTCGAGCCGTCGTCGACCACGAGGACGTCGACGTCCGGCAATGTCTCGCGGAGAGCCGTCAGCACCGCCGGAAGGTTCTCCTCTTCATTCCACGCGGGAATGAAGACGAGAGTGTCGCTCACGTTACGGCCCGGTCGAGCTCCGCACGGGCGGCGCGCAGCTGGCGCCGGCAGAGAGGCAGGGCGAACAGTTCCCGCGCGATCGCCGTCGGCGAGGGCGCGACCCGCGCGACGCTGAATCTCGTCGTCACGCCGTGGGCGGAGTACAGGCGTCCGAAGAAGAAGCGCGCACGGGCGAGATGCGACGGCGTGCAGACCACGACGACGCGCTCGACGCCGCGGTCGAGGAGCAGCGGCAGCGTCCGGGTGGCGTTCTCCGCCGTGATCCTGGCGGTCGGCTCCGTCAGCAGCTCGACGCGCGGCCCGCGCCATGCGGCCCGCATCTGCTCGGCCTCAGACCGCCCGCCGGTCGGCGACCAGCCGGTGAAGACCACCATGTCGGGCGACACGAGCCGCGCAATCCGCTCCGCCTCGGCGACGACCCGGCGGCAGCGCCGGCTGATCCGGTAGACGCCGTCAATTCCGACGGCCCCGTGGCCCGGGACAACGATCGCTGTGCGCATGTCCCCACGGTACCGAGGCGGCCTATGCCGCCGACAAGAATCGAACTTGTGCACGCGCCTTGGGAAATCGACGGTCTTTGGCCGGCGTCCCCGGTCTTTGGCCGGCGTCCCCGCGGACGATTGGTAGACGGAGGGTGTGTATCAGCGGCGTTGATCGTTGACGCGAACCGCATCTAGAGCGTGCTCGGCTGCAAGAAGCGAATCGACAAGAAGGTCTTCCACGGGCCGGAGGGGCCGAGTGGTGACTCAACACAGATCAGGTGAGAGACCTCACGAGGGCTCTCACCTGTCTGGGTTGCTGCTTACGCCGATTTGTGTGCCTACTTCACTTCGTCGGCGCCTGCGTCGACGGAAATCCCCTGCGGCCTGAGCTGCCCGTCGAAGTCCGTCATCGGGTAGTTGCCGGCTGTTTGGTCGGCTGCGCCTCTGGCACAGGTGTCGGTTGCTGCGAGGTGGAAGTCCCCGGGGTTCGTGAGGTTCGAGGTCGCGCCGACGTAGACCGGGATGCAACTCTTCGAACTCGTTCCACACCGGGAACCGCTGTAGAAGACGTTGAACGCATAGCCGACGTTCGAACCGCCGAAGCCGCAGCTGCTGCCAGTCATGATGTTGCTTCGGAAGGTAACGACCGGGTTGTTCCAGCAGCCGCCGTGTAGAGCGGCTCCGTTGACGAACGTGTTGTTCTGGATCACGATCGGGCCGTTGCACCGATCGCCGTCGGACGAGCTACTCGAACCGATGTCGATGGCCTGGCCGGGGTCCTGGGCCTGGTCGAAGACGTTGTTGACGAAGGTGAAGGGGCCAGGCACTCCTCCGTTGTAGGGGCGGAAGATGATGCACTGGCCCGGGCATCCGTAGAAGGTGGAGTTGGAGAGCGTGAAGTTCGACATTCCGTAACCCTGCATCGAGTCGACATGCTTCCCGACTCCACACTGGAAATCGGGGGGTGCCGTCACCGTCTCGAACGTGTCGTGGTCGAACACGACGTCGTTGATGTTGTCGGTGTTGGCCCGGAAGTCGATGAGATCCTCCATCGTCGTCTGGCACGTGTTGTCCGGGCCGAACGTGCTGTAGGTGACGCGCAGATGGTCACTGTCAAAAAACCCGCAATGCATGGCGACGTGGTCGAGCGTGGTCCAGATGATCGCGGAATGCTGACCCGAGGAGCCGCTCACGTTGATACACGACGTTGTGGTTGGCGGGTTCGCGTTCATGCAGGCGAGTTGCACATACGCGACGCCGATCGCGAACGAAGGCATCGTCACCGCCGTGTTGTCCGAGCACGTCCCTCCCGGCACCGACGTGAATACAACCTGCGTCGTCGACGTGCACGCCTTGCTCCCGGTCGAGACGCTTTGTGTCGCGTAGGTCCCGGACTTGACACCGACGATGTCCCCGCAATGAGCAGCCGAATACGCAGCTTGGAACGATCCGCATGCCTGCGCATCGATGTAGCCGACCGCCGACCCCTGGCGCGTGCAGCTCCCCCCGTTCCCGTCGACCCACAGATTCGCAAGCGCGCCGGTCGCGCACGCGGCCGACGTGACTGACACGGTCGTTTTCGTCGACCGGTTACCGGCCGCGTCCACAGCGTCGACGGAGAATGTGTAACTCGTGGCACACGAAAGCGCCGTCAACGTATAGCTCGGAGTTGAGGTCGAGCCCACACTGGCGCCGTTGACGTAGGCGCCGTAGCCGATCACGCCGACGTTGTCCATGGAGACGCTCCACGAGACCGTGACCGAGGTTTGCCCAGACGTGCCCACGCTTAACCCCGACGGAGCTGTCGGCGGCTGGATATCAGAACACGGCGTCGTTGGCACAATCATGCCCACTTGGGCAGAGCGGTTCCCCGAAGCATCGAACGCGTCGACTGCCACGCTGTAGCTCGTCCCGCACGACAAGCCGGCGAACGAATACGACAAGCCTCCGGTCGACGCGACTCGCACACCGCTCAAGTACAGGTCGTAGCCTGCGACGCCGACGTTGTCGCTCGCGGCCGACCAGGAAACCGGAATGCTTGACTGACCGGCCGCCCCGACAGTCAAAGCACCTGGGATCGACGGCGGCTGCGTATCCGTACACCGAGCAGTCGCCGCGGTGATCGTCTGCTTACCTGAACGGTTGCCAGCCGCGTCGTATGCATCGACGGAGAAGCTGTAGCTCGTCCGGCAGGCCAAGCCACCTCTCGTGTACGACGTCGACGCCGTCGAGCCCGCCAGAGACGTCCCTTGATACACCCCGTAACCCGCGACGCCGACGTTGTCGGACGACGCCGTCCAACCGAGCGAAATGCTCGCCTGGGTTGAAGCTGTCACGGACACGTTGGCTGGCGTGCTCGGCGGAGTTGTATCGCTCAGGATCGGCGCAGAAGACGGAACCGCGGTCGTCATGTCGGAGTTGATCTCGGCCGCAGTAAGCACGCGGGAGTAGATGCGGAGGTCGTCGATCGACCCGTTGAACCACTCGTTCCAGATCGTGTCTCCACCAATTCTGAGCGCACCGCCGCTCTCGGCGATAGACCCCGACACGGCGGACTGAGCAACGAGCGAGCCGTTGACGTAGACGCGGTTGACCGAACCGTCGTAAACGGCTGCGAGATAACTCCAGCCGCCGACAGGGATCCGCGATGCGCCCTTTAGGTCTTGCTCCGAGCTCGTGTAGACCAGAGACGCCGGGCCGGCGTCGGAAGAACTGTAGAGCCCGTATGAGAGCGCCGATGGCGTCTGTTCCTTCACTGCGATCGCGCGCCAGCCAGCGGTGGTTGCAGGCTTCACCCATGCCTCGATGGTGACCGCTGTCGTCGGCGAAATCGCGGAGGTTCCCGGAACGGTGACGATGCTGCTTGATCCGTTGAAGCTGAGAGCAGCTCCAGAGTGCCCCGTCGTCCAAGAAGCCGATGCGATCGTCCCGTCGTTGTGATTGCCCGACGCGTCGTGCAGAAGCGTGCCAGTGCCCTCGTCAAAGGCGTATTCGGCGACGACTCCGCCTACAGCCGCCCGACCGCTGTCGATGACTGCGCTTCCTGCGAGCACCGCGCTTGCAGCGGCGGCGCACGCGATGAACGTGGCGATGCGTGAAGACATTCTTGACCCCTTTCTGAGCGAGCGCATGCAGCCGCCCGGTGTCCTCGCACCGCTTGCAGCAACCCTGCGACGCTGTTCTTCTGGCTGAACGTTGGGCGCGATGCCGGCCGCAAGGAGCAGGAGTCCCGACGTCGCGTCCCGAGAAGACCGTCTTGCTTGATTCGTGGGGAATGCCGAGACCGACGCCGGAGCGTCGAGACTCAGCACAAGTTAAGTCAGTTGTTGCGGTCCAAAAACTCCCCCTCGCGTCGCCTTTCGAGAGCCGCCGGACCGCATACACGGCGAAACTGGAAACGTGCTACCTAGCCGGTTCGGCTAGCTTCGTCTCACGCGATACGCATCACAGTCGTCATGTGCACTCCTGGTCGGCAATCAACCGAGCGCAGACATCACCCGACCGGGTACCGATCACCGGTTGACCCACGTGGGTCAGGGCGATCATCAGTCCATGACCATCCGTCACGCGCGGCACCTTAGCTCGCTCGAGACGAGGCTCCAGCCGATTTTCCCAGACCTTTACGTTCGGCTCAGATTCCGCTGTCAGTGGTTGGTCGTCAACTCCGCACTCGCGCGCCAATCGAGTCCGCGGAGGACGCCTGCGTCCGTAGACGGCTGGTAGACCGGGACGCACGTCGCGAGGCAGCGTCGCCGTGAGTGTGCGGCGCGCCTGCCCACGGGAGCCTGCGCGAACCTCTAGATCGCGAGTCGTCCGCGGCGACGAAGGACGAGCAGGGTCGTACGAACCGGCCCGCTCGATGACGCAGACAACGGCTTAGACGAGTACTTGGTCCACGGCGACGGCATGCACAGGCTGAGCTACGAATCGGACCAGGGGCTACTGGGCAGCCATGTTCTAGAGCACGCTGGCCAGGTGTGGAGGAGCACGACCCGCGCCTGGGTGAGCCAGCCGTGGTTCCCGAGTGTGCTGATGCCTTGGTCGTAGGCATCGAGCAGAACGGCCTTTTCGGCGGCATTGACGCGAGGGGAAATCGAGGTAAGAGCATCGCCCGCGGCGGTGCTGAGCGATCTACGGCAGCTTGTTTGCCCGGAGAGCTTTTGGTCGGCGGAGTCCTGAACGAATTGGATGGTCAGTTCGCGGAGGCTCTGCGGGGGGTGATGTTGACGTTGTACGTCGTCGAGTTATTCGAGCTGTTGCCGGCGTTGTCAGGCGCGGTCGCGGAGTGGGCTCCGCACGCGGTTTAGGAACGCCTTGCGCCGTGTAGAACCCCGCCGGCCGGAAGCACGTCGAGTCCTTCCTCGTGGTTGCCGATCACGATCGACATCGTTCGTGTTCGTCGTCATCCGAGCGCGCAACCGGCGCGGATCACGGGATCGTGACCTTCGTCCAGGTCGAGACCGCCCCGACGGTATCGGCAAACCGGATCCAGATCGTGTGCTGCCGAGTCCGGATGGTGATGTCTGCCGTATACGGACGCCAAGCCCACGGCCGCTCGGGGTCCTCAGCGAACTGGAGTCGCGCCGGTGCTGCAGACTGGGCCGCCAGTGCAAACCAGACCCGGACGGGCCACCGCGGCACGAGCGACCCTGCCGGGAGCAGTGACCTCGGAACCCTGACGGTCACCGCAGCGGTGAATGTCCCCGCGGCCTGCGATACCAATCGAGCGCTGGGTGTGGTTGCAGGTGGATCCTGCTGCGAGCTGGGTTTGGTGGAGCTCGCTGCAGGGGCAGGAACGTCGGCCGTCGTCGTTTCAGCCGCAGGCACGATAGGCGATGTGCTCGTCGTTCCCGTCGGCGTTGCCTGCGTCGTCGTGTCGGTCGTCGTCGTCGAGTCGGTCGTCGTCGAGTCGGTGGTCGTCGCGGCGGCAGCGTCCTCCACGACGACGTCGACGAAGTAGTTGCTCGTCCGATAGCTCGACGTCGGGAACTCGCCCGCGGCACCGCCGTAGACGCCGTTGTTACCGTCGCCGATCGAGAAGACCGGGCCGGAGGTGACCTCGTCAGCGAGCGCGTCGTATTGATCAACGAAATAAGCGTTCGCGTTCACCGAGATGGCGTACGTCTCGCCCGGCACGAGGTCGATCGGAGTCGAGAGCGTCGCGGTCTGCCAGCCGGACGCGGTCTCGTCGTCGAACGGCGCTTGCGCCAGCTGAGTCCCGCTCGCATCCCAGAGACGGCCGATGTGCGTCCCGGTTTCGAGGTCGTCTTTGTAGAAGCGAATGCCTGTGAGACGCACCGGCTCGGTCACGCCGATCCGGATTCCGAGCTCGTAGGTGAGGTCGTCGCCCGTGCGTCCGTCGGCCGCAGGGAGGTGGAGGATCGTCGGCGTCGCCGACGAGAAGAGCGAGCAGGGGCATACGCCCGCGGCAACGGCGCCTCCGCTGCCGAGCAGCGCGGCGGACGCCGCGCCCGCCAGGACCGCGGTAATGAGCATCGCCGTTCGCCGCGCGACACCGCGCCGCCCGCATCTCTTGAATGCGCCTGACAAAAAGGACCCCTCCCCGTGTGCCTCGAATACGTCCTGCGGACTTGCTACCTCACAGTAGTAGTCGCTCGGGCTACCGCTACTGTCGATCGAACAGTCTCCGAGGCTACGGGAGCCCATCCGAAAGGCAAGCATCTCGGATGCGGTGCCGTCCTACCGGTTCGTCATCGTTACGCGCGTGGGGAGGTCGAGGAGGCGATTCGCCGTCGGGCTGCTTGTTGCGGCCTTGCTCGCCTTGCTGTGGGTCAACGCGTTTCGTTGGTCGCCGCCGAAGCATTCAGTCTCCCACTCCGACGCGCTCGGTCTTTCCGGAAGCGGCAGCGTGGCCGTCGCGGCACCGCCGAAGCTTCCGAGCGCATCAGTGCACGGCGTGGGCGTTCATGTCGGCGTGCACGCGAGCGGGACGCCGCATGGATCATCGACGGCCACGCGTTCCGCGCGGGCCACGGTTCCCACGTCGACGAGCCCGCCGAAACAAGCCCAGCCAAAGAAGACCCCCCCACCCCCGCGCACGAAGCCGTCCCCACTGCCTCCGTCGCCCGGTCCGGGGTCGTCCCCGCCGCAGGACGGTCCGGCGCCGCCGCCTGACGGCGGAGGCGGAGGTTCAGGCGGGGGCGGCGGCTCCGGCGGGGGCGGCGGCTCCGGAGGCGACGGGCCGACCGGTGGCGGCACCACGGGCGGGGGCACGACCGGCGGTGACCCCGGCCCCGCGTCATCTGGGCCGGTGGGTAACCCGACTCCACCGCCGACCGACCCAGGTCGGACGACGGCTGGCTCGGACGCTCCCACGTGCCCGGGCGCCGACAAGGCCGTTGTCGTCCCCATGGTGGTTGTTGCGAACGGCGCTGCCACGGGAACCTTCCGGGTCGCGGCCGGCTGCGCGGGGGTCACGGTAACGCTCGTGACGTATGCCGTGGCGTCGCCGGGCGCCGCATTCAAGACAGCTTCGGCCTCCTTCGACGCTGGAGGCCCGTTTACGCTCGTAGCACAGGTTCCCGGTTGCCAGTTCGAAGCAGACCTGCTCGTCGGGTCGCTGAGGGTTGCGTCGCTCGTGGGCGGAACGGCCTGCACCAATCCGCCTCCCTCGAACGGTGGCAGTGGGAGCGGCGGCGGCAAGGGCAACGGCAATGGCGGTTCCAGCGGCGCTGGTGGTGGTCCGTGTCCCCAGCCTCCGCCTCCGCCCGCGCCCTGCAGCGGTGGACACGGTGACAACGGGTCGGGCCACGGTGGAGGAGATCACTCGGGTCAGGACTCGGTGAACGGAGAGGGGAGCGGTGGCGACTCGCATCACCGCGGCCGCCCGTGAAGCCGATTCAGGCGGCCCGGTGCGCGAGGACGTCGCAGAACGCCTCGACGCACATCGGGTCGAACTGCGTCCCCGCGTTCTTACGCAGCTCGCACTCTGCGGCTTCGCTTGACAGTGGGGCCTTGTACGCCCGCTGTTCCGTCATTGCCTGATACGCGTCGGCGACGGCGACGATTCGCACTGCAATCGGAAGCGCCGCCCCCTCCACGCCATTCGGATACCCGGCTCCGTCCCAGCGTTCGTGGTGGGAGAGAACGATCGCCAACGCGAGCTCCGAGCGCACGAACGAGGAAAGCAGGCGTACCCCGAGAGTGGGATGTCGCCTTATCAGCGCCCACTCTCGGGCGTCGAGCGGCCCCCGCTTGGCCAGGGTTGCCCTGGGGACGCAGAGCTTGCCGACGTCGTGGACGTGCGCACCGAGTCGAAGTGCGGCGTGACTGTCGTCGGGTACGCCTAGGAGCTCGGCCGCGGCGACGGACGTCGACTCGACCGCCGCGGCGTGCGTCCGCGTGTCGGGCTGATTCGCTTCGAGACGAGCCATCAGACGGTCGATCGCGGCCTCCGCCGTTGCCAGCGACGGTGTCAGAACGAGGTCGGATTCGCCGCAGAGCGCCGCCATGCCGATCCCCCTTTCGGGGGACTCCGGCGATTCCCTCCCCGACGGTTTCCGACTGGTCCGCTCCGTAGACTCGAGCCTCTTGCAGGGAACGGCGGCAGCTGCGGGCTCGTCTGACCTCGGCCGGGGTCGGCGGCGCCATGGCCTGGCGCGGTCTGTTCCGCACACGTCGCTCGTTGTACTGGTGCTCATTGTCGCCGTGACGGCTCCCCCTGTACTCATTGCGACGTGGGGGTTCGGTCGGGCTGTGTCGACGAGCGAGACGTCCGCCCTCGACCTTCGGCTCTCCGAGTCGGTCGGAGCAGTCGTCGCAACGATCGAGCAGAGCGATGCGAGAACGAATGCCGAAGCGGCCAACCTCGCTCGATCGCCGAGCCTCCAACGGGCTCTCCGAAGGCACGATCTCACGGCCCTGGGTGGCTTGATACGAGCCCATCCCCGCCTTGTGATCGTCGTGCCGCGGATACGAGGGACCATCGGCGGCCCACTTCCGCCCGAGCCGCGGCTCACCCATCGGATCGCGCTGATGTCGGGAGGCGTCACGCTCGCCACCGTCGTCGCCGCGACTCCGCTGCTTGGATTCCCGGCGGACCGAAGCAGTGTGCTGTTGCTCCTAGTTCGAAGGGGACGGATCGTGCTCGGGCCTCACCGGGGGGAGGCGATTTCGCTGGCGGCGTCGAGCGGCAAGGTGGTGCTCGCGGGCGATCGCTATCGGGCGCTCACGGAGCGTCTCGGTCCGTACACGCTCGTCGGACTTCTCTCGCTCGCGCCGGTGGACTCGGCCGTCCGTCGCGGAAATGAACGGGTAGCGCTCGCATTCATCGCAACCGTGGCGGCGCTCGTCCTGATCGTCGCGTTCTTCGTTCGTCGCCGACGCACTGTTTCACGTGCGAGCCGGTCGACCGACGCCGTTGCGCTTGTCGAGGGCGTGCTCGGCGCCGTCCACGATCCCGATGCGATGCTCGAGGTCGTGCTTGAGGCGGCGATGGTGGTCAGCGGCGCGGTCGGAGGACGCATCGAGTGGCGAGGCGAGCGTGCGGTAAAGGGCAAGGCGTCGCAACGCGGTCCTTCGTTCGAGTTGCTGCTGCGCGACGCGTCGGGCACTCACATCGGCCGGCTGTCGCTGGACCCACCGGAGGAAGGGTTCGACGGCTCGACGACCCAGTTGCTCTCAGACGTCCTCGAGCGCGGGGTCGTTGCCCTCGAGAGCGTTCGGCGCAACCGTACGCGGGAGCACGAAGCGCTCACCGACGAATTAACTGGCCTCGCGAACCGCAGGCGCTTTCGCGAGGAGCTCCAAGCCGAGATCGTTCACTCTGCTCGGACCGGCAGTCCGCTGTCCCTCGTGCTCGCGGATCTGGACGGTTTCAAACGGATCAACGACGAGCTAGGGCATCAGGTCGGAGATGCCGTACTCGAGGCCGTCGCGCGACTCGTCGAGACGCGTGTTCGCGGGGCGGATCTCGCCGCCCGGCTCGGGGGGGATGAGTTCGCCATCCTCTTGCGAGAAACGCATCTGGACGGTGCGGTGAGCTTCGCCGAGGACGTGCGCGCCGCGTTCCACGAGGTAGGCGGCCGAGGGGAGCTGCATGGGATCACCGCGAGCTTCGGCGCGGCCGAGCGGTATCGGCACGCGAGCTCGGACGATCTCGTTCGCGATGCGGATGCGGCGCTCTACACCGCCAAGCGCCTCGGCCGCGACCGCGTCGGGGCAGCGGAGCCGAGAGAGTAGCGGCGCGAGTCGGGCCGGAAGTCCTGCGTGGAGGTACGCCGGGGCCGAGAGAAGTCCTGACCTCTCGTGCGACCCAGTGGCCCGAGGAAGACTCTGCCCCGGCGTCAACCTTGTAGGTCTTGCGCGCACCGTTTGATTCGGCATTTGGCTTACGCGTCCTCACTGTCCGATCGTCCAGGGTTTCGGTAGGCCGCTCCGACGAGAGCCGATCATGTTGCTGCGGCGTCCCACAGGACCGTCGGCGGTGTACCCGCCCTTTGAGTCACCAATCGAGTGAGCCAGCGCCTCAGAGATCGATCAATCGCGGTCGTCTCGGCGATGCTTTCGTACCGGGAGACCGAGGCGGCGTTTCGTTGTTTCTGCCTGTGTCGTTGCTATGAGCCGCCTCTCCGGCTTGTTTGAGCTCCGTCCAGCGCGACACAGATCGCACCGGAGCCGACGAGAGCGCCGAAGAGGATCATGTACCCGACCTCGCGCCGGTTCCAGCGACGCTCAATCGCGGCTGATGACGGGCCGCCGCAACGCGTCGCTGTATGCGTGCAGTACCACTCCGACCGTTCCGCTCGGTTCATCCGCGCTCTCTTGTCGCGATGATCCACGACCGCGACGAGACCGATCACGACTCCAAGCGTGCAACAGAGGATCCCGAACGACCGAAGACGGCGCACGGCGGAGAGCCTACGGAAACGCGCTAGGGACTTCGTCGTTACGGCGCCGAGGCCGACCGGCGGCTGGCTCGCGTTCCCGCTCTACCACCACGTGCATCGGGGAATAGACGCCGGCGCCTCGCGATTCACCCCCTCCGGCCTACACCTCCGGCCAGCGAGCAACCCTCCTCGAACGGGCGTTTCCCGAAGCAGGGGAACCGTCGTACTGTCCCCCGGTGACGCGCTCGAGGCTCGTCGTGCTGTTGCTCGCCGTCTTCGCGGCGGCGACGCTCGCGGGGTCAAATGAGTCACATGCGGCGCCTGTCTTCATCGTCGGAGATCAGACGGTCGAGCCGAAGGCCGACAGCAACAGCGCGGGAGTGGCGGAGGCGTTCCAGACGACGGCGGCGGCGACCGGATCGGTCGCGAATCTCAGCGTCTATGTCGACACGTCGTCGAAGGCGACCGCACTTGTTGCCGGCCTCTACGCGGACAAGAGCGGACATCCCGGCGCGCTCCTGGGCCAGGGAATGCTCAACGCCCCGACGGTGGGAGCCTGGAACGCGGTCTCGATGACCGGCGTTCCCGTCACTGCCGGCACGACCTATTGGATTGCACTCCTCTCACCGAACGGCACGCTTGCATTCCGCGACCGCTGCTGCGGCGGCGGGAGTGCTGCGGAAACGAACTCACAGACGACGCTCAAGACGCTCCCGGCGACATGGACGACCGGGCAGGGATACAAGGACGGCCCCTTCGCCGCGTACGGGACAACGTCGTTGGCTCCGGTTCTTGTGGTGAGCCCGGCGAGCTTGGCCTTCGCAGCGTCCGTCGGCGGCCCAGATCCGACCGCCCAGAGCGTCGGCGTCTCGAACGGCGGCGGCGGAACACTCGGCTGGACGGCGACGTCCGGGGCATCGTGGCTCTCCGTCAGTCCGGCCAGCGGGGCCGGACCGGCGACAGTTTCCGCCGCCGCGACGGCTTCCGGGCTCCCCGTCGGCACGTATACGACGACGATAACCATCGACGCTCCTGGCGCTCAGGGAACGCCGCAAAGCGTTGCCGTCACACTTGCCGTGAGTGCGCCGGACAACCAGCCGCCGAGCGCGCCGACGAACTTGGCGGTCGGAGTGTCCGGGAGCACTGCCGCACTATCCTGGAACCCCTCGACCGACAACGTCGGAGTGAGCCGCTACGACATCTATCGGTCGACAAGCTCCGGCTTCACGCCTTCGCTCGCCAATCGAATCGGCCAGTCGCCGACCACGTCGTTCGCCGACGCCAGTCTCGTTGCCGGGACGTATTTCTATGCGGTGGCCGCCGAGGATGCTGCTGGGAACGTCGGCGCGCCCTCGAAACAGGCGACCGCCACTGTCACTGCTCCGAGCCAACCCGTGTATCTCGCGGGAGACCAGGCGATCGAATCGCGCGGAGATTTCAACGGCGCAGGATCAGCGGAGGCATTCAAGACCACGGCGGCGGCGACGGCAACCGTCACCAAGATCACCGTCTACATTGACTCGGCATCGTCCGCCACGGCTGTCGATGCCGGGCTGTACGCCGATAGCAACGGCCATCCGGGCGCGCTCCTGACGCAGGGTTCGCTCAACGCACCAACGGCCAACGCCTGGAATGACGTAGCGGTTCCCGCCGCTCAGGTCACGACCGGCACGACCTACTGGATCGCGCTGCTCGGTCCCGCCGGCTCCGGCACGCTGCACTTCCGCAGCCACGGCTCGCCCGGCGGTGCGTCGGCGGAGACGAGCTCGCAGACAAACCTCACGACGCTGCCGTCGACCTGGTCGACGGGTTCCCCGAACAGCGACGGCCCGTTCTCCGCGTGGGTGGCGGGCGTCGGTCCGTCTGGCCCGCCGCCGGACCAGTTCGGGCAATGGTCGGCGCCTGTGGCATGGCCGATCGTTGCCGTGCACATGTCGCTACTCCCGACCGGCAACGTGCTCGCCTTCGACGCGTGGGGCGACGCGCCTAACTCGCAGCACGTCTGGAATCCGATCACCGGGGCGTTCCTCTCCGTTCCAGACGCGACAAACCTGTTCTGCTCCGGCCATGTCCTGCTTCCAGACGGCCGGACATTGATCGTCGGCGGAAACGTGCAGGCGGACGAGGGGATCAAGGACGCGACCATCTTCGACGCGTCCACGAACAAGTGGTCGAAGGCGCGCGAACATGACTGTCGCGCGTTGGTACCCGACGGCGACGATCCTCGGCAGTGGCAAAGTCTTCGTCTTCGGCGGCGACAGCATCGTCGACTTCGGCCTTCCGTACTCCCCTTCCTACTTCAAGGAGGCATCGCAGAACTCCCTGCCCGAGGTCTACGACCCGTCCAGCAACACCTGGCAGGACCTCACGGGCGCCAAGCTCACCACGCCGCTGTATCCGTTCATGTTCCAGCTCTCGGACGGGCGGATCCTCGACGCCGGACCCGATGTCACGACGCGAGTCATCGATCCGAAGACATGGGCATGGTCGACAATCGGGACGAGCCCCTTCGACGGCGGCAGCGCGGTCATGTACCTGCCGGACAAGATCATGAAGTCCGGCTCATACGCGAACCCGGACTACTACGGCAGCGCCACCTACAACGCAACTACCAACACGGCCGTACTCGACATGACACAGTCGAACCCGAGCTGGCGATCGACGGCGCCGATGAACTATCCGCGCTCGTATCAGAACCTCACGCTTCTCCCCGACGGCACAGTGTTCGCAAGCGGCGGCGAGACCGCGTCCGACGGCACAGACCTGTCGAAGGCCGTCCTACCTGCCGAGATCTGGAATCCCACGACCGAGACGTGGAAGGTCGTCGCGTCGCTCACCACCGGTCGTGAGTATCACTCGACTGCGCTTCTCCTCCCGGACGGCCGTGTCTTGATGGCCGGTGGCGGGCAGCTACCGGGTCGTGCGACGAACATCTACAGCGGAGAGATCTACTCGCCCCCGTACTTGTTCAAGGGCACTCGTCCAACGATTTCGTCCGCACCATCCACGATCCAGTACGGAGCGAACTTCACTGTCGTCACACCGGACGCCGCGAACATCCAGAAGGTGGCGCTGATCCGGACGCCGTCGGTGACACATGCCTTCGACGAGAACCAGCGCTACATCCCGCTCGGCTTCACGCGCGGGAGCGGCCAACTCACTGTCCAAGCTCCCGCCAATGGCAACACCGCACCGCCGGGCTACTACATGTTGTGGATCCTCGACGGAAACGGGGTTCCATCGGTGTCGACATTTGTTCGCCTGCCTGCACTGTACGAAGACGTTCAAGCTCCTACTGCGCCCACGAACCTCACCGCCACAGCCTCGGCAGGCACGGCTTCGCTGAGCTGGACGGCATCCTCGGACAATGTCGGCGTCGCCGTCTACGACATATATCGGTCGACGTCATCGAGCTTCACCCCGTCGCCTGCGAACAAGATCGCACAGTCGGCCGCGACCAGCTATCAAGACGCCGGGCTTGCACCGGGCACCTACTACTACCTCGTCAAGGCGGAGGACGCGGCCGCCAACCTCAGCGGCGTGTCGAACCAGGCGACCGCATCAGTGGTCAACAGCGATACGTCCCCTCCGAACGTGTCGATCACCGCGCCGGGAACCGGCGCAACCGTTACCTCGACGATCACGCTCGCCGCGACCGCGAGCGACAACATCGGCGTCGTTGGCGTGCAGTTCAAGCTCGACGGAGCACAACTCGGAGCGGAGCTAACGTCGGCGCCGTTCACGACGACGTGGGATACCGCGACGGTCGCAAACGGCTCCCACGTGCTGACAGCCGTCGCCCGCGACGCGGCGGGGAACACCGCGACGGCGGCTGCGGTCGCGATCACGGTCGACAACACGGCGCCTTCCCCGACGACGTACCTCTTCGGGGACCAGGTCGTCGATCCAACAGCCGACTTCAATGCCGCCGGCCTCGCCGAGGCGTTCAAAACGTCGTCCGCGAACTCGGGGACGCTGCGCAAGGTCACGCTCTACGTCGACACCGGTTCCACCGCCACGAAGCTGATCGTCGGCGTCTACAGCGACAACGGCGGACACCCAGGCTCGCTCATCGGCTCAGGAACGCTGACGTCGCCGATCCCCGGCGCGTGGAACGACGTGATCATCTCCCCGACCGGCTCGATCGCGAGTGGCGCGAGCTACTGGATCGCCTTGCTCAGCCCGAACGGAGGCGGGCAGATCCGGTTCCGAGACCGCAGCGGCGGCGGGTCGGAAACGAGCTCGCAGACGACACTTGGCACGCTGCCGACGACGTGGACGACAGGCCACGTGTACGGAGATGGTCCCGTGTCGGGATACGCAGCCGGCTCGATTCCGTAGCATGCGGACGGCGCTTCCCTTGCTCGTGGCGTTGACACTCTGCGCTGCGGGATGTGGTGTGGGCAAAGAGCGACATGCCTCGGCGGCCAGTGTGACGACGTCGACCACACAGGAACGAGCGGTGCGCGGCCTGCCCGCCCTCGAGTCGACCGCAGCCGATTTCGCGTTGCACGACCAGAACGGCTCCGTCGTACGCCTCTCGGCCTTTCGCGGCAAGGCCGTGTATCTCACGTTCCTCTACACGAATTGCCCCGACGTTTGCCCGCTCGTCGCCTCGAACCTTGGCGCCATGCTGCACCGACTGCCGAGATCGGCTCGACGGGACGTCCGTGTGATCGCCGTGAGCGTCGACCCCGTCCACGACACGAGGTCGGCTGTCCGCCGATTCGTCGCCGCCCACGGGCTTCCGCGAGAGTTCCACTACCTCATCGGCACCGCCGACGAACTGAAGCCAGTGTGGCAGTCATACAACCTGCTTGTCTCGGTCAAGAGCGTCGAGATCGTGTCGCACACGACCTATGTGTTGCTGATCGACCGCCAAGGTAAACCGCGGCTTGTCTACACCACACACGTCACGACCGCCGACCTCCTGCACGACCTTCCGCGCTTCTTGAAGTAAGTCGCTCGCTGGTCCCGCCTCGCGCGCCTGCAGGCGTGTACGAGCCGATTCGGCGCCACAGCGGTCGCACAGATAGGTACCTCGCCAAACGGCTAGGTATCGATACCTCCCCAAAAGTATGGGAAGATCGGCCGACTCCGCTCCCGAACGACCGAGTAGCGCGATGCGCCTGCGAGCCAACCCAAAGGGGTTCCACCGTTCTCCGTTCAAATAGACTTCCTGGCGCGACCAGGCGTAACAGTGCAGGGGCGGCCCGGGTCGCAGTCTTCGTCCTACTTCTTCTACTGCTGTCGGCCATCGGGATAACCCCTGCTTCGGGAGGCGCTCTCTCGACGACGTTTTCTGTTGTTGCGGATTCGTATGTGTCGTCGTCGAGTGGTTCGGCGAATTATGGGACTGCGACGTCGTTGAAGGTGAAGCCGTCGTATCCAGGTGAGACGGCGTATTTGAAGTTCAACGTGAGTGGTCTGTCGGGGCCGGTGCAGTCGGCCATGCTTCGGGTGTACGCCGTTTCGGGTATGAACTGGGGCTTCGATACGTATTCGGTGGCCAATATGGGTTGGGGTGAGTCGACTCTGACCTATGCCAACGCGCCGGCGTTGGGTGCCAAGCTCGGCAGCTTCCCGAGCGGCGTGGTGACTGGGTGGATTCAACTGGACGTGACGCCGGCGGTGACCGGTAACGGCACGTTTAGCTTCGCTTTGGTCGGCACCTACTGGATGGAGATCTCGCTTGCCTCGCGCGAGTCGGGCGCAAACGCTCCACAGCTGGTCGTCACCTCCGCCGGTACGCCCGATACCTCGGCTCCCTCGCCGCCGGCGAGTCTCGCGACCGCGAGTCCTACGGTCTCGACGTTGCCGTTCTCGTGGGCGGCGTCGACCGACAACGTCGGTGTCACTGGCTACGACGTCTACCTGAACGGCACGAAGCTCACCACGACCACCGCCACCTCGTACAGTTTCAGCGGCCTCGCCTGCGGCACCAGTTACACCGTCGGCGTCGATGCATATGACGCAGCCGGAAACGTGTCGGCTGTCTCCACCCTGCAGGCCAAGACCAGCGTCTGCCCGGACACCGTCGCGCCGTCGATGCCGACGGCTGCCGCCGTGGTCGCTGCGACGACGACGTCGATCACGCTCGGCTGGGGCGGCTCTACCGACAACGTGGGAGTTGCCGGCTACGGCCTCTACAACGGGGGAACAACCCCGCTGGCGACAACGACCGGCACGAGTTACACCTTCACCGGTCTTAGTTGCGGCACCAGCTACACGTTGGCCGTGGACGCATTCGACACGGCCGGGAACCGCTCCGCCAAGGCAACGGTGAGCGCCCCGACGAGTCCGTGCCCGCCGGACACGACGCCTCCGATGGCGCCGACGAACCTCAAGGTGACCAACCCGACCTCGTCCAGCCTGCCGCTTTCCTGGACGGCGGCCACCGACAACGTCGGCGTCACGGGCTACGACGTCTACCTCAACGGCACAAAACTCACGACCACCACCGGCGGCACCACCACCTACGCCTTCACCAACCTCACCTGCGGCACCACCTACACACTCGCCCTCGACGCATACGACGCAGCAGGAAACACCTCGAGCACTGCGACCCTCCGCGGCAGCACGGCAAGCTGCGGCCCAACCGTGACGACGTTTTCTGTTGTTGCGGATTCGTATGTGTCGTCGTCGAGTGGTTCGGCGAATTATGGGACTGCGACGTCGTTGAAGGTGAAGCCGTCGTATCCAGGTGAGACGGCGTATTTGAAGTTCAACGTGAGTGGTCTGTCGGGGCCGGTGCAGTCGGCCATGCTTCGGGTGTACGCCGTTTCGGGTATGAACTGGGGCTTCGATACGTATTCGGTGGCCAATATGGGTTGGGGTGAGTCGACTCTGACCTATGCCAACGCGCCGGCGTTGGGTGCCAAGCTCGGCAGCTTCCCGAGCGGCGTGGTGACTGGGTGGATTCAACTGGACGTGACGCCGGCGGTGACCGGTAACGGCACGTTTAGCTTCGCTTTGGTCGGCACCTACTGGATGGAGATCTCGCTTGCCTCGCGCGAGTCGGGCGCAAACGCTCCACAGCTGGTCGTCACCTCCGCCGGTACGCCCGATACCTCGGCTCCCTCGCCGCCGGCGAGTCTCGCGACCGCGAGTCCTACGGTCTCGACGTTGCCGTTCTCGTGGGCGGCGTCGACCGACAACGTCGGTGTCACTGGCTACGACGTCTACCTGAACGGCACGAAGCTCACCACGACCACCGCCACCTCGTACAGTTTCAGCGGCCTCGCCTGCGGCACCAGTTACACCGTCGGCGTCGATGCATATGACGCAGCCGGAAACGTGTCGGCTGTCTCCACCCTGCAGGCCAAGACCAGCGTCTGCCCGGACACCGTCGCGCCGTCGATGCCGACGGCTGCCGCCGTGGTCGCTGCGACGACGACGTCGATCACGCTCGGCTGGGGCGGCTCTACCGACAACGTGGGAGTTGCCGGCTACGGCCTCTACAACGGGGGAACAACCCCGCTGGCGACAACGACCGGCACGAGTTACACCTTCACCGGTCTTAGTTGCGGCACCAGCTACACGTTGGCCGTGGACGCATTCGACACGGCCGGGAACCGCTCCGCCAAGGCAACGGTGAGCGCCCCGACGAGTCCGTGCCCGCCGGACACGACGCCTCCGATGGCGCCGACGAACCTCAAGGTGACCAACCCGACCTCGTCCAGCCTGCCGCTTTCCTGGACGGCGGCCACCGACAACGTCGGCGTCACGGGCTACGACGTCTACCTCAACGGCACAAAACTCACGACCACCACCGGCGGCACCACCACCTACACCTTCACCAACCTCACCTGCGGCACCACCTACACACTCGCCCTCGACGCATACGACGCAGCAGGAAACACCTCGCCCGCCTCTACCGTCCAAGCGTCAACCGGCGCTTGCCCCGACACCACGCCGCCGGCCGTGAGCGTCACTAGTCCGCTCGGCGGCGCAATCGTATCCGGCATCGTCAGTGTGAAGGCGTCGGCGACAGACGACACCGATGTCGCGGGGGTTCAGTTCGAACTTGACGGAACGAACCTCGGCGCTGAGGTCGTGTCGTCACCGTACGTCGTGTCGTGGAGTACGGCGGCGGTCGCGAATGGCACCCATACCCTCTCGGCTGTTGCGCGGGACGCGGCCGGGAACTTGACCACCGCTTCGAACGTCGTGGTCACGGTCGCGAACAGCGGTCAGACGAGTCCGACGCCTGTTCCCGCCGCCAATACGTACGGTGTCACGGTCGGCCCGGGGTTCGTCGACGCGTCGACGCGGGAGGTCGTGCGTACCACCGGCGGCGCCGTCTATGTCGTAACCGCCGACGACGACCCGTGCCAGGGAAGTGCCGGCGGGAAGGGCGTCATCCGCGTTTGGAAGGGCACGGGATCGCAAGCCGGGAATCCGGCAGTGCCGACGGGATTCGCCGAGCAAGACGCCCCAGACCACCCGAGCTCGGCTGGAAGCGGCGACTGCACCTACTCCGGCGCGTCGATCCTCGGAAGCCCTGACGTCCGTCTGGATCGCGCCGGCATGATCGCGATCGCATACATCGACGGCTACGACGGAAGCGTCTACTACCAGACGTTCTCCACGGTGACGGATACATGGGGGAGTCGCGCGGTGATCGGCGCAGGAGGACAGACCACGAGTGGCAGCGGTTGGCCGAGGGAGGGACAGGTCGCACTGACACTCGACGCCAATGACGCCCCGCACGTCGTCTACGCGACGTCCGGAGTCTCGAACCAGCTCAGATACACCAACCGCGCTGGGGGCACGTGGACGGTGCCGGGCATCGTTGCGAGCGGCACCAACCTCATGCATCCATCGATGGTCACGTCGCTCGATGGCACGCTGCATCTCGCGTGGCTTGCGAACTCCCTCGCGACGCACTCGACGGTCGGCTATGCCCACTACGCAGCCGGAAGCTGGAGCGCTCCGGAAACGGTGAGCGCTGGAGATTCGCTCGTCCTGGCCAACGGCGACGACGATCAAGGCCCGAGCATCGCGACGGATGCAAACAACACGCCGTTCGTGCTCTACATGGACGGATCTGTCTCGGGCAACGACGACTACGCACGGATGCGCTACCGAACAGCCAGCGGGACATGGGCAGACGACACGCCGCCCGGCGGCAGCGGTGGACCGAGCAATCCAACCGCGACGTTGTTCGCTCACACGCCGCAGAACTACATCTCGAGTTCGAACGGCCAGTTCGTCTTCCTGGGACACGACGCCAACGTCGAGTTCGGATACCAGTATCAACTCGGTGCGGTCGGCACGAATTGGGCTCCGTACACGACTCTTGACCCGCGCAGCGCAACGAATCCCGCGGCGGGAGACACGGTCGAGCCGGGCACTGACGGCTCGGCGTCCGTGCGTTTCGATCCGTTGCGCGACAACAATACGAGCATCATTGACGTCATCTACTACGACGAACGCGATAACACCGATGCAAGCCACCATCACGCGACCGTCTACTACAAAGCGATCGTGATCGCCTCGGGCTAAAGTCGAGTCTGACTCGTGTGCGGGTTATGTCCTTGTCCGGCCCCCCTCTATCTGGTCCAGGGCGTCTGAGGGTCCTGCTGAGTTTTGAGAGCCAGATTGGAGGTGAGTGATGCCTGCGAAGCGCTATAGCGTCGAGCAGATCGTGGCGAAGCTGCGGGAGGCGGAGAAGCATCAGGCGCAGGGGTTGACGATCCCGCAGTCGTGTAAGCGGCTGGGGATCAGCGAGCAGACGTTCTATCGCTGGCGGATCAAGTACGGCGCGCTTGAAGGAGGACGAGGCGCAGCGGCTGAAGGCGCTGGAGCAGGAGAACAGCCGCTTGAAGAAGATCGTGGCCGAGCAGGCGCTGGACATTTCGATGTTGCGGGATCTGCAACGGGGAAACTGGTGAGCCCGGCGCGCCGCCGTGACGCCGTCCGCTATCTGGTGGGGCGGCGGAAGGTGTCGGAGCGTCGGGCGTGCCGGCTGGTCGGAGCAGCATCGCTCGACGCAGCGTTACGCGCAGGTGCCGCCGGAGTACGAGCTGCGGCTGGTGGCGCGGATGAACGAGCTCGCGGCGGCGCATCCGCGCTGGGGCTACCGGCAGGATCTGGGCGCTGCTCCGCGATGAAGGGCTGGCGGGTGAACCGCAAGCGGATCGAGCGGCTCTGGCGGCTGGAGGGGCACCGGGTGCCGCCCCGGCGCAGCCGAGCACTCAGGCAAGAAAGCAGGCGGGACGGCAGAGCAGGCGATCTGGAACCTGCCGGCGCACGCGGCCGCAACCACGTCTGGTCGTACGACTTCATGGGCGGCCGCACCCGTGACGGCGGTCCGATCCGGATCCTCAACGTCGTCGACGAGTACACCCGCGTCGCGCTCGGCTGCCGTGTCGCGCGCTCGATCGGCGCCCGCGACGTGATCGCCGAGCTCGAAGCGCTCTTCGACCAACACGGCAAGCCGCAGGTGCTGCGCTCCGACAACGGACGCGAGTTCATCGCCGCAACACTCGGCGACTGGCTCGCCGAGCAAGGCGTCAAGACGGCGTTCATCGAGAAGGGCAGCCCGCAGCAGAACGCGTTCGTCGAGCGCTTCAACGGCACGATGCGCGACGAAGTCCTCAACGGCGAAGAGTTCGACAGCCTGCTCGAGGCGCGCGTCGTGATCGGCAACTGGCTCGTCGAGTACAACACGCTCCGGCCGCACCGCGGACTCGGGCATGATGACACCAGCCGCCTTTGCAGCAAGCTACAGAGGGACCGAAGTGAGAGCAACCCCCAACACAAAACCTGGACCAGTCCGCCGGCCGCGTCACCGACACAGCGCGACCCTCGCGGGCTGCGCGTCTGGGACGGTCCCCCAATTTGAATGGACCAAAAGCAGGGGGCCAGTCATCCTGTTCGCTACTCGCGCACCCTTTGAGGTCGCGATCGAAGAGTGAGCGCTCGTGCTCACGAGTAACCTCACCACCCGTTGCGCCGCAGGAGCGACCGAGCTTGAGGCAACAGTTGCGCTCGGCCCAGGCGGAAGCGGCGGGTCTTCAGCGCGCCTGCGCTTAGGCGGCGTCGTGCAACTCGGAGCTTTGGCGACAGCTGGAGGAGCAGCGTGCCGCCCTAACGGTGGTTCGTATGGCGAGTTCGCGGCGGCGACCACGCGACGCGCCAATCTCGAAACTGCAAGAGCGCGACCAGCGATGACATCATCGCTCCCGGTGTCCGCCTCGCATGCGCGAACCTCGTGTTTCTGCCTCGCTCCATGATGCTCTGTGCTTATCCGTGCCGACCACAGGGAACACCGACACTTATCCACATACTGTGGACTTCCCCTGGAAAACGGTTGGTTTTCCGCTTGAGCAGCTGATGCCCCCGGCAAGAATCGAACTTGTGCGCGCGGTTTAGGAAGCGCCGTGCGGTGCGTAGAAGCCGCGTAATTGTCACGCAGTTCCGAGTACGTCACGGCCGCTTTTTTGCGTATCGGTACTTGGCTTGGTTCGGATTGAACTCCTGCGTCATCCGCCAAGACGAAGATGCCGCGTGCCGCAGTCGGAGAAGTTCGAGGTTGAGCGGGAGTACGGGCTAGCCGCGAAGCTCTACGGCCGCGCCCTCGAGATCGACCACGGCAATCTGCTTGCCCGTGATCATGCTCTGCACCGTGCCGTTGGCCGTCGTCGTCAACCCGAGCACAGCCACTAGTGCGAACGCGAACCACAGCCATTTGCTGTGCATCACGCGCCCCTTTCCATGAACCATCTATCCCCTGAAACCTGCGAGGGCGAACTACCGACCCCGGCAGTGAACGTCAACAGTCGCATCGCAAGGAACTACTGGGACACATGCGTAGTTCGCCGAAGGCAGCGTGGACGCATCACTTCTC
Source organism: uncultured Actinomycetes bacterium (assembly GCA_963718385.1). Lineage (GTDB taxonomy): Bacteria > Actinomycetota > Thermoleophilia > Gaiellales > Gaiellaceae > Palsa-739. The sequence goes on along the minus strand of CAVQZE010000001.1, from coordinate 1,259,717 downwards.
AGACCGCAGATACTTGGCGAACGTCGGCGATACTGATCGTTCCGGCCGACGGCGCCGACGTGGTCTTTCCCAAGTTTGGACGCCCTGTTCCGGCCGTGCCCGCCGATCCCAGTGGGAGTGGCCTATCCGGCCTCGTAAGCAGCTTGTGTGGCACTACCCTTGACGTCATCGGCCAGGTCGGACACGAAGGCGGTGGCATTGTCAGCCGCCACCTCCACCCTGTCAGCAACCTTGCGGGACTCTTGGGCCGCCGTCTCACTCAATTCGGAACTTGAGTCCTTCGCCGAGCTCCAAATCGAGCTCCAAGACCCCTCGCGCTTCCGCCAAAAGACGAGAACGGCCGCTAGCGCGCCCGCTAGAACCAGTGCCATCAGTTTCGACATTACTCTCCTCTCGCCGCTCGGATGCTATCGCGTCCGGGGACGTCGTTGTAACCGGCGAGCCGAAACCACAGCGTCATCACGTCCACGCCTGCTGGACCCGATTTGTTCGGGCGTATCCCGGTCAACGCTTGCCGTGTCGAATATCTGGGCGTGGATGAGTTCGTGGTCAGGACAGACTGTTTCTTCGGTGCACTGTCCGCAGCGTCATTTCAATGTCACTTAGTTCGGCGACGACGCAGTCGAACGCGGCAATGTGAGCTGTCACGGCCCGCTGGGCGTCTTCGTCGGCGGGATCGGCGAACGCGACTCGGACGCGATCGTTTCTGAAGCAGACCGGAATTGCTGCGAAGCGCATGCCAGTCTCGTAGGGCAGGAGGCTCGCCAGCGAGCTGTCGACTCCTGCATAGCGGAGATTTACGTAAGGGAGACTGAGTTGTTCGGCGAGCGTGCGTGCGAGCTCGTCTTCGAAGATCCACTGGTGTCGAAGCAGAACACGGCCGAGCAGTTCGCCGGCGGCGTAACTCTCGGCGAGCGCATCCTTCAACTGCGAGTCGGTGATATTTCCCTTGGCGAGCAACAGGTCGCCGAGGCGAGGCCGCGGACGCGACGTCTTGGCCACGGGACGCGGGGAAGTCGCCCGTTGTTCAGTGATCGAGGCATCGATCTGGTTGATCGTGATCCAGCTGTTGAGATAAGCCTCTATTTCCAAGTCGGCGCTCTCGACGAGGACTAGAGGGCCGGAGGGGCTTTCGATGATCTCGGCACGCGTGCCGAGGCGAAGGAAATAGTCCCGGAGGCGGACTGGCTCGGCCGAAGTAATCCACTTAGTGCCCGCCCGCGCCTCAGCAAGGGCCTCGTTACTCGACATCACGTCATTCTCCGATCGCCGCAGGTACCCGAATCTCATACATCGATCCCCAACGCGCCAGAGGCGCTCCCCTCTTTGGGTGATCACTACTCGGGTCCCGTGAAGCTCTTACGGCGGTCGCCGGGGCTTCAGTCAGCCTCGACCAGGTAGGCGCACGCGAGCGTGACGCCGGGCAGCGGCGGGGCGCCTACCTCGGCGACAAGGAAGCAGGAGCTCACGCCGTCCTCATCGACGAACTCGAGCAGCGACTCCGGCTGCGGCGGAGGGCCATCCTGCTCGAACAAGAGGTAACCGTTCGAGACTGGCGCGAACAGGAGATGCGAGCGATCGGCGGTGCGCGCGTCAAGACGGTAGCCGCAGCGCTCCGAGGCGGTTGGCAACACGCCGCTGCCAGCTTCGAGTTGCTCGATTCGTACGCGGGCCTCGCCCAGTTCGCGCTCGAGCTGCGCCGACCGCGTGGCCGCGTCGGCAGTCTCTTTCTCGGCGGCGGCTTGGAGCCCGGTGATTCGCAGTTGCAGTTCCGTGCAGCGCGCTGTGGCCGCGTCAAGCGCTGCTTCTGATGTGGTTCTGTCAGCTTCGAGCCGCTCAACTTGAGGCTGAGCCTGTTGATGCCTTGTCGACGGCGTGAAGATCGCCGCCGACGGTACAGCCATCTGCGGCGCAGACAACGGTGGCGCGGGGGCACCCTGGCCGCCGCGGCCCTCCGCGATGGAGCGAATGGCGTAGCCGTATTCGGTCTTCAGCGGCCCGCCGTGTTGGGTGGCGAGCCCAAGTCCGACCGTCGGCGCGATTGCGAAGCCGAGCCGGACGAGTACTTCGCCAAGTTTTTCGCCGCTTCGCTGCTGCTCGGCCAAAGCGGCGGCGAGCTGCTCCTCGGTCAGGACACCCCGCCGAACGAGGATCGAGCCCAGAGGGACCCGCTCGCCCAATCCATTCCGGTAATCGTGCGGGTCTGCCGCCACCCGAGGCCGCCGTTAAGAAGCGTCTCCGGAGCGCTCGCCGCAGTAGAGACAAGTCTCTTCCATCAGAAGCCCTTCGCCGCAGAGTCAACTAGGACCGTCAGTAGATCGGCGGCTGCGGCCGGCATGGAAATGCCCCATTCGGGCGTTCCTCCTTGTCGACCGCAGCTGCCCAGCTTGCAAGTAGAAGTCCTGGGTCGCGGGTTCGAATTCGTCGAGGGCCGCAACTTGCGTGGAACCAAGGTCTGAGCCGAAGGTACATCAGGGTTCGCGCTTGCGGCGGCGGCGGCGACCGCGTCGCCGGCGGCCGCGGCGGGCACGCACTTCAGCGGCACGCTCGCCGACGGCGCGACCTGGATCGCCGACGTTCCGAGCGACTGGAACGGCGTGTTGCTCCTGTACAGCCACGGATTCGGGCCGCTGACCGCGGCGGACGCGCCGGATCCGGCGTCGGCCGCCGCCCTGCTCGATCGGGGCTATGCCCTTGCAGGCTCGTCCTACGACCCGAACGGATCGTGGTGGGCGCTGCAGAACGCGGTGCGCGACCAGTTCCAGACGATCGACGCCGCGACCGCGAACGCGCTGCCGCACGCACCGAGTCGTGTGCTCGCCGTCGGCAGCTCGATGGGCGGCCTCGATCAGCGCGCTCGAGGCGCAGCAGGGCGCCGGCCACATCGACGGCGCGCTCTCGACGTGCGGAATCGTCGCCGGCGGGATCCGCCTCAACAACTACCAGCTCGACGGTGAGTACGCGATGGCGAAGCTGCTCGCGACGACGCCGATTCAGCTCGTGAACTTCTTCCCGGACTTCAACGCGGCCATCGCGGTCGGGTTCGAGTTGCAAGCGATCGCGAACCAGGCGCAGACGACGCCGCAGGGCAGGGCGCGGCTCGAGCTCGCGATGGCGTTCCTGAATGCGACGCCGGACGCACCCGGCTCGCCGGCGCCATCGTTGTGGGACGCGGATGCGGTCGAGGCGGCGCAGTTCGCGAGCGAGTTCACGGGCGGCTTCCCGATCATCGCGTTCGTCAACGCCGCGCGACCGTGGATCGAGATGTCGGCGGGCGGGAACGCGTCGTGGACGAAGGGCGAGAACTTCGCGCTGCTCCTCGCACACTCGCCCTACGCGTTCACGGTCGCGAGGCTCTACCACGAAGCCGGGCTCAACCTGTTCGCGGATCTCGCCTCGCTGAACGCCGGCGCGAACATCCCGGCCGACCCGGCTGCGATCGCGTCGCTCCAGCAGACGTCGGTGCCGACCGGGCACCTGCAGGTGCCGGAACTCGACATGCACACGATCCACGACCCGCTCGTGCCGGTCGAGATGGAGAACACATACGCCGGCGTCGTCCGCGCCGCCGGCAGCGGCAGTCTGCTCCGACAGGCGTACGTCGACCGCTACGGCCACTGCGCGTTCTCCGCGTCGGAGATCGTCGCCGGCGTCGAGGCAATCAACCACCGCGTCACGACCGGACCGCTGGGACTCGGTCGCGGAGCCGCAGAAGCTCGAGGACTTCGCGAACAGCCTCGGACTCGACGCGGCCGCGTTCGTCCGGTTCGAGCCGTTCCCGCTCTCCGGCGACAACGGCCCGTTCGACCCGCGGACGAACTCCTAAGAGGAGAATCGGCGGCGCCCGCGTCGCGGGCGCCGCCCTCCGACATGACAGACGTCGCCCCCATCGAGACCGGCAACGCGACGGAGCCGCGGATCAGCTACGCGGTCGCGCGGCTCGACGCGCGGTCCGCTCCGGGATCGCCGAGCGCGTGCGTCCGTACGGGCTGACGACGCTCCAGTACACGACGCTGAGCGTGCTCAACCGCCACGGCGCACCGCTCTCGAACGCGCAGCTCGCGCGGCGCGCGTACATGACGCCGCAGGCGATGAGCGAGGTGATCGACGCGCTCGAGACGAAAGGCATGATCCGGCGCAACCCGCACCCGAACCACGGCCGCCTGCTGCCCGCGACGCTGACGGCGAAGGGCTGTCGCGTGCTCGCCGCCTGCGAGCGCGGCGTCGACGAGATGGAAGACGTGATGCTCGCCGACCTGACCGCCCGCGAGCGAGCCGCGTTCCGCAAGGCACTGAAGTCCTCGGTGCGCGCACTCGGCGCCGGCTTCCCGCACGACTAGCGACGACCCTCGTCGGCAGGGCCCTGCCGGTCATCTTGCGCGAGGGGGAGGCGTCTCCTTCACCCGAGAGCGCACGGCGGCGGCGTCACCCATCGCGGGCGCTCTGTCTTCGAGGTCCCCGTGCCTGCGCGGCTTGTCGACGTCGCCCCAGGTGAGCGCTCCGACGTGGTCACGCCCCCCGCGCTGGTTGAGCGGGGATCCGAACCCTGTTACGGTCGATCGGTTCGAGCGTCCATGAACAGGAGGAGAGGCTCGTGACGAAACAGGAATTTGTTGCGGAGGTTGCAAACCGGAGTCAGCTCTCGAACCGTGATGCGGCGAAGGCCGTCGACGCGTTTCTGGAAACGGTGACCGACACGCTTAAGGCCGGCGGTGAGGTCGCATTCACCGGGTTCGGCAAGTTTTCGTCGAAGCACCGCGCTGCGCGGGCAGGGGTGAATCCGCGGAATACGTCCGAGAAGGTGCATATCCCGGCCGCCCAAGTGCCGAAGTTCTCGGCTGGCAGTGCGCTGAAGGCCGCCGTCAAGGGCGGCTAGCCCTCAAGGCCAAGGCTTGTCTGTACGGCTGAGTCGGCGCTCGACGCCGCCAACTGGCTCGTTGAGTCTCAGAAGCCTGAGCGACCGAAGCGGCGTGTCGATTGTCGGACAGACGATATGTCCGCCCCGGCGACTGTGACATCGTCGGCGTGGCGGGCGCGCTCGCGCCCGCAGTTCTAGGTCGAAGCGAGTAACGGCTGAGGGCGTGGATAGCGGGCGATTGCCCTGGCGGCAGCCAGTCGTGCAGCTCCAGTTCGGGATCGACGAGAGTCCACGTGCGCATCGTCGCCCGTCGCGAACCAATAATGCGATCCTGGTCGGTCAGAAAGACCGAGACATCGGGCCGGTCGTCGTAGGTGATCATCCGCCAGGTGCCGTGTTTTCGCGGATCGTGGCCGGGATTGGCGAGCGTCTCACTCAACGTCGGGGTCTCCGCTCAGCCCGTAAATAGCCGCGGCCTGAGGGCTCTGACCATTGGGACGCTAGGTTGGGCTGCTCGGGGATTCACCCGCCTGATGGCTAGGTGAAGCGCCCTGGGTTTCGTAGAGGCTCTCTTATCTGGCAGCCAGGGTTCGGCTGTCGGTCTTGTTGATATTCAACTCCTCGTACTCCGCCGGCGGCAAGTCGCCGAGTTCTTCGTGTAGCCGCTCGTCGTTGTAGAAGCCGATCCAGTGCAGCGTCTCGTGCTCGACGTGCTCAAAGGACGGGAAGCGGCGGCCGTCGACGAGCTCGCTCTTGTAGGTCGCGACCCAGGCTTCGGCCATCGCGTTGTCGTAGGCGTCGCCGCGCGAGCCGACCGAAGGTGCGGCGCCGATCTCGTCGAGGCGGTCGGTGTAGCGGATGCTCGTGTACTGCGAGCCGCGATCGGTGTGCGCGATCAGCCCCGGAGCCGGTCGACGCAACCCGTTCGCCATCTCCAACGCGTCCAAGACAAGGTCGGTGCGCAGGTGCGTTGCCAGCTGCCAGCCGACGATCACTCGGCTGTAACAGTCGAGGATGAAGGCGAGATAGACGAAGCCGTTCCAGGTGCGGATGTAGGTGATGTCGGCGACCCACTTCTCGTTCGGCCGCGAGGCGACAAAGTCACGCTGCAACAGGTCACGCGCCCGCTCCAGCGCCGCCTCGTCCACGATCGTCGTCCGCCGCTTCTTGCCGCGACGCACGCCTTCCAGGCCCTCCTGGCGCATCAGCCGAGCGACATGGTCACGGCCGACCTCGACCTGCCGCCGGCGCAGCTCCTTCCAGGTCTTGCGCACCCCGTAGACCGAGCGGTAGCCCTCGCGGGCCGCATAGATCTGGCCGACGAGCTTCCCGTCTTCGATCGCGCGGCGGGACGGCTTCCGGGACCTGCGCGCGTAGTACGTGCTCACCGGCACGCCCACCGCCCGACAGATCGGCTCGACCCCGAAAGCATCCCGCCGCGCCTGCACATAGCGGCTCACCTTCGCCGGGTCGGGTCGAGCTCCGTCGCGAAATACACCGACGCGTCCTTCAAGATCACATTCGCACGCCGCAACTCCGCATTCTCCTTACGCAGCCGCTTCAACTCCTCCCGCTCCTCCGACGTCAACAAATCACGCCGGCGACCGCTATCAGCCTGCGCCTGCCGCACCCACACCCGCAACGCCTCATGGTGGATGCCGAGATCGAGCGCCACCTGCCGAATCGGCCGAACCGACTAGCGCCAGCCGCACCGCCCGCTCACGCAACTCCAACGGATACTTCCTCGGGGCTCCCATCGCCGGAGCATCTCCTTCCCCCAGGACGACACCTGGTTCAGGAGCCTCCACAAAACTCAGGGTGCTTCAAGGAAAGACGAATGGCGTTGTGTGGCGTGGCGTGGCCGTGGCTTTGGCGCTCTGAGTGTCGAGGTGGCAAACGACACTGTGTGCGGAGGCCGACGCCGCCGGACGCGCGAATGGCGCCTGAGTAGATAGGCAAAAGGGAAGAGCCGGCGGATGGGGCTGCGGCTCCCACACCTGTCCGGCTCTTCCGAAAGGATTGGACGGGCTGCGGCCCCCAAATCCTATCCCCCCGTAGGTAGCTCGTCGGCGCGGACGGTTCGGACCCCGAGCCTCATCCGAGTGAATCGACGGAGTGAACCACCTGTTCAGCGATAGATGAACCGGGACTCTGACGGCGATGATGGTTTTACCGAGGGCCTCGATGCGGCGGGGGCTCGCGGAAAAGCGCGACAGTGCTCCCCCGTCCGGCGACAGGGTCGAGCACAACAGTGAAAGGCGAACCCACATGCGGCGGGTTCGCCTTTTTCGTGTGGAGGCAAGGTCGGCTGGGGAACCGCCGCGGCTCGTTCCCGTGTTGCTGAGTAGCTTTTCGCGGGGCTCCGACTTAGTAGTTGACGGGGACGCACTTGTATCGCGTCGAGTCGTCCGCCGGGTTTAGGCGGCGTGTCCGTCCGCTGTGGTGTGGAGGTTGATTTCGTTGACGCGCCACGTGCGTCCGTACATCTCCAAACACCGTGCCAACGTTGGGTGTCTCGGCGCGCTCGAGGACGGCTTCGTGGGTCCGTCCGTTCGGATACAGGAGTGCGACGAGAAAGACGATCGCCGGGAGAATCAAGGTCACTGCCGACGGTGCGCTGTTAGGCCTCGCGCGTGGCCCATGCAGCCGACCACGTCAGGTCGATTCAGGCCTACAGGCTTAGGACGGCGACTGCGTCCGGGTGGGAGTCCATCCAGGAGCGCAGCCGAAGCTCTGTCTCCCGTTGTTGTGCCCAGACATTCATCGAGCCAACGAATCCAACCTCGATCTCGCTGTCGCTGAGTGTTGTCAAGACCACGTTCTGGTCGAACGTCAGGAACAAGACCAAACTACGCAGCAGCACAGGATCTGAAACCGTGATCCGCATTTCTGCCCCTTCCTTGACGCCGGGACGGGCCACCGCAGCAGCCGCCTTCGTGCCGCACCCTAGTCGTGGCGGTCCGTGCTTTTGCCACGCCTTGCAAGAGCTCTACTACGACCGCGACGCTGTTGGATTCCGGATTCCGGCTCGTTCCCCCTTCTGAGGGAGGCAGCACCGCCCGTCCGCAAGGCAACGTGCGACTTGAACGCTCCCTCCGCAACCCCTTCAGGAGCCATGTCCGCTGCGGCCCAGGCCGTTCCCGTCGATCGCATTAGCGATTGGCTCGAGGAACTAGAACGAATCATGCAGGCGTTCGACACGTTGCCCAGCGCTGCCCAGGACGCGGTCAACTCGGTCATCGAGTCGCTCGCACGGGACACGAACACCAGTGACGCGGAGATCGCCCACCTAAACGCACTGCTCGCGCTCCACAAGTCATCCTTAGACGATGGACGACAGCAGCGACCCACCAGCCGTTCGCAGAAGCGATCGTACTACGCCGACCGCATCGCACTCTCGCTCTCGCAAAGCAGCTAGAGCGACAACATCGAGCGCAGCGGGCCGCCCCCTCGGGCGCGCGGGAGGTCAGACCGCATCGACCCGGCTCCATCACATGGCTTTCCCGTTTGGCCGGTAGTCGGCTCGTGCCGGGCTATGAATTACGAACGATTTACGTGTGACTAGCCCGTGCTCCGAACCAGCGTCCGTCGCACCGTCCCCAGCAGTCGCTGCAGGATCCCCACGGCTTCTTTGTTCCTCTGACGCAACGCGCCAAGCGCCGCGAGCGCGAGTTCCGACTCCGCGAGCGTCAATACAGCACACTCAAGCTCAAGCCGTCCGTGCCACCTGACGGCTGCCTGGTCGAACTTGTCCGGCCGGACATCGAAAAAGTGGTTCGAGGTAGTCGATGAGGACGAGCAGAGACGGGTCGCGCATCTCGCGGAGGGCGATCTCGGCACCGAAGAGGTGGCGTCGCGAGTACGCGGGTGAAGCGTCCGTATGCTGAGCCTGCGATGTCATCCGGCCCTCCTTGGGGCCGGACGGCCAGAGCATCTTCGCAGGCGCACTTATGGAGCCTGGTTGATTCGCCCGCCCAAGGAAGTGGGTCGCAGCTGCGACCAGAGGCAAGCTAAAGGAGCGTTCCCCCATCACTCCGAGCCGCACACGCTGGCCGCAGCGACGACCGGACGGATTGAAGTTCCGTACACCCGCGGCGGAATGCCCCGATGGGGTACCCCATCGGGGTGCCGCGCCCCGGGGATTCTCACGGTCTGCTTGCCTAGCCGTCCGAACCGTGTTTCAGCAGTGGCGGTGTCGTTGTAAGGACGCCGTTATTCCCAGCCCCCGCGGTGTTACGGCCTGCGGTGCGTCTCGAGTGCACGAGACGCACGCGCCGTTCTTACGCCTTCGACCCGTTCTAGGGAATCGTGCGCGGTGGTGCAAACGGCACGGCGCCGCTGCAACCTTCCCCAGAAGCAGCCGGGGCGCTAGCGCTCTAGGAGCCAAGAGGGCGGATGATCTCGAGGCCTACGTCTGCGAGGCTGCCGCTTGCTGGTCGGCTGTCGGCGGACGTTGGCCGCTCCCGCTGACCCGGACGAACTTGCTGAGCAGGTCGTACCAGAACGGTGCCCCGAGCGAGAGCGCGGCGACGGTGAGCAGAAGTCCCACGATCTTCGCGATGATTCCGCCGGCACTGTTTGGGAACTCCTGCGGACCGCTGCCAGCCTTGAACAGTTTCCAGCCAAGGGGAAGCTCGAGCTTCGACACCGCGTTCGCGGCGTCGACCCCCTGACCCTGTTTGGCGGCCGCATCGGCCTGTGCGACGACGGCGGATCGGGCGGCCGGATCCTTCCAAAGCGTGTTGGCGACCTGGAGCGTGTCGACGTTCAACAGAACGACTACGAGCGCGCCGACCACCCAGAGAACGACGGCAATGTGGCGGCGATACCAACCCGACACGCGCTGCATCGAATCATCGAACCACTGCTCGGCGCTTCGTCGAAACGAGGCCGCATCGCCCTTCGAGTCGCGGTAGAGCGCAAACAAGGCCTCCTGTACCTTCGGGCTCGGAATCGCAGCAATCGCCTTCTGAACGTCAACGTCCACGACGGTCACCTCCGCGGCGGTCTTTGGGGCGAGGGACGCCGCCGCGCCGATGTCGAGGAGTGCGGAGATGAAGGTACGTGACGGGATGTACGACGGCCACGGCGGTCGCTTGCCGGCGTTATTCCCCGTCTTCGGTCGGACGAGCGCCTGGACCAGCGGATGTTCGTACACCGCCTTCGCGAGCTCCTCGCCTTCCTTGGTCACCGAGTCGCTGCCGCTGAGCAGGTTCTGGATCCCCAACTCCAACTTCGCGGCGCGCCATCCCTGCCAAGACGCGATCGACTCGGTCACCGCCGAACAGATCAGGCTGAGCACGAAGTAGACAAACGTCAGCCCGATCACAACCTCGAGCGCCGGGAAATTCGACATCGTTGCTCTCCCCCTCACCATGAACCTCGAGGACACAGAGCCGCAGGCCGACGACCCTACAGCAGCGCCAGGCCCACTGGTTCAGACGACGCGAGCGCGCGACCGACCGCCGAAGGCGGTCAGGTCACAGGACGGTCACACAAGCCGTCGTCCTGTCGTTCTACTTCGCCCGAAAGCGATTGTGCAGAGGCTTAGGAGCGCGCGAGTCTTCAGAACGATGGACGAGTTAAGCCCTGAAGTGTGGATCGGCTTGCTTGCGCCGCAGTTCGGGTGACGTCCCGGACGATGCACCCAGGCAACAGTCAAACGGCAACACGCGATTCGAGCGCGACAACCACGCAGGTGTGGCCGTCTGGCTCCGGGACCGCGTCGTCTGAACTAGTCGATAGGTCGGTTGACGACATATCGACTGACGACCTACGCTCTCGGGCATGGAGTTCGGTAGAGCGAGTTACTTCGCGTTAGCGGCTTTGATTGATGGGCCGCTTCACGGATACGCGATCGTGGGTCGCGCGAGAGAGCTGTCCGGTGGGGTTGTTCGTTTGTCGACGGGCACGCTGTACGGCGTTCTCGAACGTGCGACGACTGAAGGGTTGGTTGTGGCCGGTCGACCGTACGTCGTCGGTGGAAGACAGCGCCGTGACTACACGTTGACGCGAGCCGGCCACGAAGCGCTGCATGCCGAGGCAGATCGGATGGTGCGAGACGGGAAGGTCGTATCCCGACGGCTTAGGTCGGCTGGGGTTCGGTTCGCGCAATGATGCGCGAGTGGATCGCTCGAACGGCGTTGCTGGCGTACCCAGCGTCGGCACGCGACATGCGTGGTGCCGAGATGCTCGGCACGGTGCTAGACGCTGGCGAGTCGTCGAATACAAGATTCGGCTGCGAGATTGTCGGGCTGTTGTGGTCGGGCTGGCGCGTTCGCGTGGCGCAGACGGCAGATGTTGGTGCGCTGCGGCTGCTCGCAGACGGTCTTTGTATTGCGGGCGTCTGGATTCTGACGCTGATGTTCGCGGGCAGCGTTGGCGACAGAGTTCGAGGTTTGCGGCCCGGTGACCCGAAGCATCTCTCGTGGTTGATGCTTTCCCTGATCGTGGTCGGGCTGAGCTTGGCGCTGGCGGGCCGTGACCGACTGGCCGGGGCGGCGGCGCTTGTGTTCTCCGCGATCATCGTGCTCGATCCGGCCCGGTATGGCCTCGGGGACCGTTGGCGGAATGCCCTCCTCGTTCCGATCGCGTGTTTTGTCGCGTTGCTTCTGATTCCACGGCGGCGCCGGCCCGGCTCTCGCGGTCTGGTTTGGGTTGGCTTTGTTGTCGCGGTCGCGCTCGCTTCGAGTCTGAGCGCTGACTCGACAGCGGCGATTCTCGTCGTCGCGTTTGCGACGTTGGTCCCATTGTCGCTTCTCCTGCTTCCGGTTGATCCGCGGCCGGCAATTGCGTGCGCAGTCTGCGTTTGTTTCTTCGGCGTCGCGATGGCTCAAGACCAAGGCGGCCCGGGCCCGCTCGGACTCGTGTTTCTCGCAGCAACACCCGCCGTGCTCACACTTGTCGCCGTCCGCGCCCGTTACGTCCATCAGCGGTAATGTCTACGACGTTGGTCTGGCGCCGCCCGACCGGAGTCCTTTTCCCGGACGCTGGCGCAGGCCAGTCTTCTGGGAGCCGGTCATTGTCGGCGTCGGGTGACCGGTGGGACTGATTGTCGGAACCGCGGCGGGCCACCAGTCGTACAGGCGACGCTCGTTGCTATCGATGCAGTGGCCAAACGACCTCCCAGCGTGTCGGTTCCCCGGGCGCGCTGAGATAGATCTCGCGCGGCGATCCTGCGAACTCGCGTCTGTGCTCCTTTGCCCAATGAGCGATTGCGTCGTAGGCACCGAGGATCTCTGGGAAATTCGCCTGCTCCTCTACGACCGCTGTGCACGCGTACTCGTCGGCGGCGAACTCACGGTCGCCATCCATCCGTGGCACACCGACCTCAACCGGCCCGTCATCCGTCTCGTTGACAGGACCGTGGAAGATCGCAAACGGAGACCCGTCGATACCGCCGGCGACAAGTTCGCTGATCGTCCCGTGATGAATTGCGTCAGCTCGTCGAGTTTGATGTTGCTCGTGCGCGAGACTTACCGCTGCGCAGGCTCGCCCCGTAACTCGACCTCGAACATTGGTGCCTCCTCGATCACTGGCCGTGCATACGTGAGAACCTCCGTCCGTCCCGCGTGCTCGCGCCGCAACCGCTCTTCGTAGTCGTCGAGCAGCTCCGGCCGGGGATCGACAAGAAAGCGCGGGATCTCGCGCAGCGGCATCCCCGCCGCACGCAAGAGCGCGATAACCCGCGCGACGTGCAGCTGCTCCGGACGGTAGTAGTGATACCCGGAACCGTTATCCACTCGCGTCGGCGACAACAACCCGTGCTCCGCACACAGTTGCATGCCTTCGGCGACAGCCGAGTCGCCTCCGCAAACTCGCCGATCGTCAGCAGGTTCTCCATGACCCCACGCACAATGGACTCGGCCCCAGGGGCAAAGTCAAGCCCGCGCGAGTGGCCGAGATCCTAGAAGACGACCGACCACTCGAGGCGGGCCAGTCGCAGGAAGTCGTATTAAGCGGGCGCGTTCTGAACCTGCGACGCCCTCACTGAGTAAACGCAAACTAACGATCAGGTTGTGCTCGAACTCGCTGTGGTCTGGCTGTGTGTGTTTCGACCGCGCGGAGGATGGTTCCGCGCGGCCGACGAGTGTGTTTGGTTCAGTGTGCGGGTTGTGCGATGGCGGCCGTTCGCTGCTTGCGCTGTCGGGTGAGGAGGACGGCGGTGAGGGCGAGCCAGATCCACCAAGCTAGGAACGGGAAGACGTAGAGGGAGAAGAGCTGGCTGGCGCCGGCGACGATCCCGAGCCATGCGTACCACCGGGGGAGGATGCCGGTGCGGAAGGCGAGTGCGGAGGTTGCCCAAATGAGGAGGGCACCGACGACGAGAGCTGCGACCCATGCGAGGTAGGCGGCATCGCCGAACAGGCGGTAGGTATTCGGGTCGAGGTGGTACTTCGAGGTCTCGATCAGGGCGAAGGTGGTGGCGTGAGCGAGCACGGCCGAGGTCACCCAGAGTGCCGCGCTGATGATGCCGGCCCCGAACACGAGGGTGCTGAGCGTTCCCGGTGTTCCTTCGGCATCGAGGAGTCTGCGGCGGAGAGCGACGAGGAAGACGAGCAGCAACAGGACGGCGGCGAGGGAGGCGAGGAAGCCGGCGACGCTGGCAGCCCGGTGGGAGTGGGAGGCGAAGTAGGCGGTGATGGCCGCGTCGCTGTCTTTGCCCTGGGGGAGGTTGAGGACGGTCATCATTCCGACGAATGAGCAGGCGACAGAGAGGACTCCGGCAAGCGGCGCCCATCGTTCCCAGCGGTTGTTCATCTGAATCGGTCTCCTTGGTCTCGACAGTGGGATGTGTCGAGGCTAGGTGGCAGCCGCCCGCGTTTCGTCGGCTCGGTGGGCGATGTTGCTGTCAGCCGATCGGCTGATCTTCGGGCGCGGGAGTATCGGCCGCTGGGCTGATGACAGTCCCGGGCGAGTCGTCTAGTTTCACTTTCGTGCGCTCCTCCACCTTCCTCGCCCACCGTTCCGGCCCGGTCGCCGTCGATCGGATGCTCGCGGTGCTCCTGAGCGCCGTTGGGCTGGCTGAGATTTGGGCGGCAAGCGGCGACCACCGTGCCTCGGTCAGCGCGGTGACGCTGGTTGCGACGGGGTCGGTGGCTGTGCGCCGGCGCTATCCGTTTGCGGTCGGGATCGTGGTGCCGATGCTGTTTGCGGTTCAGCTGGCGTGGATCTCTGACCCGCAGATCCTCGCCTCGGCCGTCGCCTACTTCTGCGACTTGTATGCGCTGGCGGTGTGGACGACGACGCGCCGCTTCGCGATCGGCCTGGGCACGCTTGTGGCAGGATCGCTGCTGGCGGCGTTGGGGCCAGCGCTCAGCTTTGCCAACACCTTCTTCTTCACGGCCGTCTCTTTGATCGTGATGCTGCTTGTCCGGCGGGTGGTTGGCGACCGGGAGCGGCGCGCGCAACTAGCCGAACGCGAACGCGACGTGGCCGCGCGAGAGGCCGTAGTGGAGGAACGCGCCCGGATCGCGCGAGAGCTGCACGACGTTATCGCCCACCACGTCTCGATGATCGTGCTCCAGGCCGGAGCCGAGCGAAGCGTGCTCGACGACAGCAACGCCTCCACCCGCGACGTCCTGGAAACGGTTGAACGGAGCGGCCGCAGTGCACTGACAGAGATGCGGCGCCTGCTCGGCATCCTTCGAAGCAACGAGAGCGACCCGCTCACACCGCAGCCCTGCCTCGGCGACGTTCCCGTCCTGGTCGCCCAACTACGCGAGGCCGGCCTCCCGATCGAGCTGCAGATCGAGGGCGAGCGCCGCACCCTCCCGGCCGGGATCGAGCTGTCCGCCTACCGGATCGTGCAAGAGGCACTGACCAACGCGCTCAAACACGCCGGAGATGCACACGCACGCGTCCACATCCGCTACGGCCCTGACTCGCTCGAGCTCGAAATCGCCGACAACGGCGACGGCGAGGACACGCGCGCGCCCGTCGGCGGTCACGGCCTAGTCGGCATGCGCGAACGGGTCGCACTCTACGGCGGCCGCTTCCAGGCAAACCCAGCTCCCGACGGCGGCTTCATCGTCAGCGTCGCGCTCCCAACCCGATGACCAGCGTCCTCATCGCCGACGACCAGGAACTTGTCCGCGTCGGCCTCCGCAAAATCCTAGAGAACGATGCCCAAACAACGGTGGTCGGCGAAGCTAACAACGGCGAAGACGCCGTCGACGCGGCGACCCGGTTGCGGCCCGACGTCGTGCTGATGGACATCCGCATGCCCGTCCTCGACGGCATCGAAGCCACCCGCCGCATCGTCAACGCACAACCGGGAACGCGCGTCCTGATCCTCACGACCTTCGGACTGGACAGCTACGTCTACGATGCCCTCCACGCCGGAGCCAGCGGCTTCATGCTCAAAGACGCTCCACCAGAGGAAATCGCGGCTGCCATCCAGATCATCGCAAACGGCGACGCACTCCTGGCCCCCGCCATCACCCACACCGTCATCGCCGAATACATCCGCCGGCCACCTGCAACCCCAGAACCCGAACCGCCAGCGGTGCTCGCCCAACTAACACCACGTGAACGCGAAATCCTCGACCTCCTCGCCCGCGGACTCTCAAACCCCGAAATCAGCTCCCAACTCGTCATCAGCGAAGCAACCACCAAGACCCACGTCGCCCACATCCTCCAAAAACTCAACCTACGCGACCGGATCCAGGCCGTCATCTACGCCTACGAACACCACCTGATCGCACCCACCGCAAGGAGCTGACAGTCACAGCGGCCCACACCACCCCCCGATCGGCTTGGCGTCAGCCCAGGCGGCCGATGTTAGGTTCGAACTCCGTTGTCACTCGGAGGGGGAGGCGGTCGTGGGTCAGTTCGAGAGTGCCCCCGACAAGAATCGAACTTGTGCACGCGGTTTAGGAAACCGCTGCTCTATCCACTGAGCTACGGGGGCGCGGCGTAAGTATGCGGCTCTACGCGGCGAACGCGCGCATCACGGCGTCGACGACGCGCGCGGCGAGGCCGGCGTCGAGCGGGGCGCCGCTGAGCAGCAGCCGGTAGTAGACCGGGCCGAACAGGAGCTCGTGGGCGAGCTCGACGTCCGTGTCCGGACGGAGGTCGCCGCGCTCGATGCCGCGGGCCAGCAGCCGGTCGGCCTCGGCGATGCGCATCGTCACGACCTTCTCCTGGAACGCCGTGGCCAGGGCGGGGTCGACTGCGAGGTCGGAGACGAGGCCCTGCATCACACGGCCCATCAGCGTCGACTCGAGGATCCGGACGGCGGCGTCGACGAAGCTGACGAGCTCTGCGCGGGTGTCGTCGAGATCGGGCGTCTTGACCACTTGCTCGACCATGTCGATCAGCACCGCCAGCGCCAGCTCGTGCTTGCCGCGCCAGCGCCGGTAGATCGTCGTCTTCGCGACGCCGGACCGCGCCGCGACGCCTTCGACCGTCAGCTTCCGCACGCCGCCTTCGGCCAGCAGCTCGCGGGTCGCGTCGAGGATCGCCTTGTCGGAGCGGGCGCCGCGCGGAATCGGTGTCGTCGTCGTCACCATCCTGAAACGACACGTAGCGTAGCGCATCTGCTACCGTGGAGACGAAACGCTACGGAGCGTTTCAAGCCGTACCGTCAACCGAAGGAACATGCGATGAGTCTCACCATCTCCAACACCAACAACACCTGGCGGGTGTTCCGGGCGCTCGCCGGCCGCGAATCCGGCCGCTCGTGCCGCTGCTGCGGCGAGGCGATCCTCTCCGGCGACCCGTTCGGCCGCAGCGAAGGCGTCTGCCGGCCCTGCCGCGGGGTGTCGTAATGACGACCGCCACCGCGACACCCGACTACCTCGCCGTGCGGCACATCCTGACGAGCCCGGCGATCGCCGAGCGCGCCACGCCGCACATCGAGGAGGACAGCTTCGACTGGTACCCGCTGCTCGTCGAGGCGCAGACGATGTCGGGCGGCGAGAGCCTGCTCGTGCAGATCGCGTACGACCTCTGGCACGCAGGCGACGACGTCGCCATTCGCGCGCTGCCGCGCCAGCTCGGCCCGACGGGCTTCCGGCGCGTCGTCGAAGCGCTCGAGCTCGCAGCGGCCTAGCCCGAGTTACGCGAGCGCCGGGACGGCGTCCGGGGCCTTTGCCTCCGCGATCAGCGGGCCGGCAGTGACGATCGGCGTGTTCGGCAGCGCCGCGGACAGGTCGTGCTCGAGGATCCACGTCGCGGCGACCCGCGTCGACTCGTGTGCCTGGTTCGACGTCTCGAAGATGCTGACCGAGGCGAGCACTCCCGCGCCGGCGTCAATCAGGAAGTAGCCGGCGAAGCCGGGCAGCTCGCGGATGGTCGGCACGAGACTGTCGTTGACCTTGCGCGTGATCTCTTCGGAGCGCACCTTGTCGATGCCCTCATAGCGGCGGACGGTGGCGTACATCGCGGTCTCCTAGTCCTAGGCGTGCATTGCAGAGAGTCAGTTCTCGTTCGAGCGCACGCGCACGGGAAGCGCCTGCATCCGCTGCGGCTGCTGGAGGCCGCCGCGGATCGAGGTGTCCTTGCGGACCCCACCGTTCAAGGCCGTGCGAAGACGGTCCAAGACGCGCTTGAAGCTCTTCTTCATGCTGTCGCTCCCTCTGGCGACTCCCCGAAACAGCAAGTGGCGGGCTCGTGTGGGAGTCAGAACACGGGGACGCTGGTAAAGAGGGTAGCGGAAGCTATTCGGCGTGCTCGTCTTCCGGAACGAGGATTGCGAGCAGCGAGCCGATGTCGATGTCGCGCTGGATCGGCAACCCGAGCGGAATGTCCGTTCTGACGTTGTAGTGGTTGCGGCGCCCGTCGCGCTCGCGCTCGATGTAGCCGGCGCGGGCGAGGTCGCCGACGATGCGCTGGGTCGCACGCTCGGTGACTCCGAGCCGGTTGGCGATGTCGCGCATCCGGATCCGCTGGTCGTGGGCGATCAGGAGCAGCGTCTTGCCGTGGTTCGTCAGAAAGGCGAAGTCCGGCGTCTGGGTCGGAGTCTCTACCGCGGCCATGCGACAGATAATACACGAAAAGCAACACACGAAATCTAACACCGGAAATTTAACACCTGAAACTAAACACAGGACTCAGCATTCCTGTATGGTCGGTCATGCATCGACGCTGGAGCGGGGACGAACTGGCCCGACGGTTTCGAGCGATCCATCCATAGGAGGAACTCGATGAGACGTATTCCGTTGCTGCTGGTCGTCATCGCCGGCGCTCTCGCGCTGCTCGTTGGTACGGCACTCGCAGCTACCTCGCGGTCAACCGCGAGCCCGGACAACACCGCGCTGCCGACTATCGCAGGCACCGCTCAGCAGGGTCACACGCTGACGGCCTCGAACGGCACGTGGACAGGCACGACGCCGATCACCTACACGTATCGGTGGCAGCGCTGTAACTCCTCCGGGAGCAGCTGCGGCAATATCGGCAGCGCGACGAATCAGAACTATGTCGTGTCGTCCGGTGACGTCGGCAGGACGATCCGTGTCGCAGTGACCGGAACGAACCCCGACGGCACGAGCCAGGCGCTCTCCGCCGCGACCGACACGGTCGGCGCGTCCGGCAACGTCCCGGCCAACACGAAGCAGCCGGATCCGGCAGGCACCGCGCAGGACGGCAAGACGATCACGGTCAACAGCGGCACGTGGACCGGCCTGCAGCCGATCACGTTCACCTACCAGTGGCAGACCTGCACCGCCGCCGGCAGCTGCACGAACCTCGCCGGAAAGACCGGATCGAGCCTGTTGCTCGGTCTGAGCCAGGTCGGCCTGATCATGCGTGCGACGATCGTCGCGACCAACGCGGCGGGCAAGACGTCGGCCTTCTCGAACGTGACGCCCATCGTCCTCGCCAAGGCGAGCGCACCCTCCAACGTGAGCCTGCCGGCGATCTCCGGCTCGGCGCACGTCGGCCAGCGTCTCACCGCGACGAACGGCGTCTGGACCGGCGTCACGACGAGCAGCACGTACAGCTACCAGTGGGCTCGTTGTAACGCCAACGGCACGTCCTGCTCGAGCGTCTCCGGCGCGACCGGCCAGACGTACGGCATCGGACAGGCCGATCTCGGCATGGCGATCCGCGTGAACGTCACGGCCAAGAACTCGGTCGGCTCGACGAGCGCGACGTCTGTCGCCCATACGATCGGGGCCCGGATCGTCACGACCGCCAGGTTCCGCGCTGTGCTTCGCGCCGGCCAGGAGCTCACGTACCCGAACGGCAAGATGGGCGCTGCGATCGGTCACTTCACCGCCAACGTCTCGGGCAAGACGCTCCGTTGGACGCTGACGTTCTCGCATCTCACCAGCCGTGCGACCGTGACGCGCCTGAACAAGGGCATCCGCGGGACCAACGGCGCAGCGTTCAAGTTGCTCTGCCGCACCTGCCTGTCGCCCAGGCACGGCACGTTGACGCTTACCGCGTCCCAGCTCGCCGCGATGCTCCGCGGTGGGACGTACGTGAACGTTCACACCGTCAAGAACACCCGTGGAGAGATCCGCGGTCAGATCACTCGCGTGAACTAACGCGAGACCGCACCGCAGCCGGATCCCGGGTTCGCCCGGGGTCCGGCTTTCGGTCCTGACGAGAGAGGACGCCATGAGCACCACCGCACCTGCACCCGATCCGCAAGCCGAAACGCCCGTCGAGTCTCGAAGCGGGCGACACTCACGGCACGCACGCCGCGTGCGGATGTACGTCTGGGCGGGACTGTTCGTCACCGCGTTCGTCGTGCTCGTGCTGCTCAGCTCCGCGAACACGAACGCCGTGAAGCTCGGCTGGGTCTTCGGCTCGACGAACGCGTCTCTCGTCTGGATCATTCTCGCCGCCGCGGTTCTCGGCTGGCTGCTCGGGATCACGACTGCTGTCGTGTTCCACCACAGAACGCGTCGGCCGAGCTGACGATGCTCAAGTGGGCGATCGGTGCTGCGTCGGCCGCCGTCACGCTTGCGCTCGCGGTGCTTGCTGCGCGGCACTTCGCGACGATGTCGTGGCCGCTCAGTAGCCGACAGCCGGGTCTGCTCGTCGCTGCGGCGTTCCTCCTCGTTCTCGCGCAGGCGCTCAAGGCACTCGGCTGGGGGCGGCTGTTCGCCGGACCAGAGCGACCAACGACGATGGCGCTGGCCGCCGGCAACGGGGGCGCGGCCCTCGTCGGCGTCCTCCTTCCCGGCCGTTTCGACGACGCAATGCGCGTCGCCGTCGTGCGCCGTTATCCCGCGTGCCCGGCCGGCGTGCGCGTGCTGTGCTTCTCTCTGGTGATGCTCGGTCTGATCGACACGGTTGCGCTCGCGCCGCTCGCACTCGCAGGTGCGGCGCTTCCGCACATCGGGATGGGCATTCGCACCGGGCTCGCGGTCGTCGCTGCCGGCGGCGTCGCGGCGGCGGTGCTGATCGTCGTCCTGCCGCGGCTCGCCGCGAGTCGTCGGACGATGCGCTTTCGACTCGGACGCTGGGTGAGCCCGCGCACGACGTCGTTGCGCCATGCGACCGAGGCGTGGGCGCTCGTGTCCGCGTGTTGGGTCGTGCGCGCGATCGCGTTCTTCCTCGTCCTCGGTGCGCTCGGCGTCGGATTCTCGGTTCCGCTTGCGCTGCTCGTCCTCTGCGCGGGTGCGGCAGCAGCTGCCGTGCCTGTTGGTCTCGCCGGCGCCGCGACGCAGGCCGGCGCCGGCGGAGCGGCTCTCGTCGCGATGGGCGTCGACGCGACGCAGGCGCTTCACGTTGCGGTCTCGATCGGAACGCTCGGCGTCATCACCGGCACTGCGGTGTTCGTCGCTGCGATCGCGTGGCGGGGTGCGCAGTCGCTCTGGCCGCGCCCGTCGGTTAGCCTCGGATCGTGAGCGCGACGCACTACAAGGCTCCGGGCTGGTTCGACCGCAACGTGATGAACCGGCTCGTCGCCGGGTTCACGCGGATCGGCGTCAGCTTCTGGGGCTCACGCGTGCTCGAGGTGCGCGGGCGCACGAGCGGCGAGCCGCGGCGCACTCCGGTGAACGTGCTGCCGCTCGACGGCGCGCGCTATCTCGTCGCGCCGCGCGGAAACACGCAGTGGGTGCGCAATCTCCGGGCCGCAGGCGAGGGCGAGCTGCTGCTCGGCAGCAAGCGCGAGCGGTTTCGCGCGGTCGAGGTCGCCGACGCTGACCGCGAGCCGATCCTCCGCGCGTACCTGCGCCGCTGGAAATGGGAGGTCGGCCAGTTCTTCGCCGGCGTCGGTCCCGACTCGACCGTCGAGGAGCTGACGCGGATCGCACCGGATCATCCGGTGTTCCGCATCGAATCTCCTACGTAAAGATGTTCACCGCGCGCGCCGCGACCAGCAGCACCGTCACGGCGGAGATAGCCGACTCGGCGAGCATCAACGCCTTCGCGCGCTGCGTCAGCGGCATCGAGTCGGTCGGGCTGAACGCAATCGAGTTCGTGAACGAGATGTACAGGTAGTCGAACAGCCGCGGGTACCAGCCCGGCGCGGCGAGGTCGGGATTCTCCAGCTGCGGGAACTGGAAGTCGTGCGGCGGCGGGTTCGGCTTGTGTCGGCGCACCGGACCGCCTTGGTCGACCGCCCAGAACCAGAGGCCGAATGCGACCACGTTCGTTCCCCACACGGTGACCGCCTCGAAGAGCAGCTGGCCGCCGCTCTTCACGCCGCCGTTCACGAGCGACGCGATGAGCGCCACGAGAATCACCGCGTTGGCGACGCTGGCGATGGCGAGTAGCGTCTCCGCCGCCATGCGTCGCTTGCCCGCCTGCTCGAGTGCGTGGCGCGGGCGGCTCCACCCGAGCGCGACGAGCAGCAGCACCTCCGGCACCGCGGGAACGAGCCAGATCCACCAGTCGAAGTGCCAGATCGTCCAGCCGCGGTTGCGGCTGATCATTGCGAGCAGCACCTGCGCCGCAATCACGACCGCGACGGCCGGCGACGCCTCCCAGCGCGACTCGACCTCTTCCTCGCGGTCGGTGTCCGTCAAAACCAGCCTCGCCGCTTGAAGTACACGAGCATCACCGCGGCGACGGCAAGCTCGGCGCCGAGCCCGAGGAGCGCGAACGCCTCCCAGCTGCCGACGTTGCGCACCATCCAGCCGAAGTTCTGGCCGAAGAACCCGGTCATCCACGCGAGCGGAAGGAAGATCGTCGCGATGATCGTCAGCTGCTTCATCACTGCGTTCAGGCGGTTCGAGACCGTGGACAGATAGACGTCCATCGAGCTCGTGAGCAGGTCGCGGTACGTGTCGACGAGGTCGTTGATCCGGATCAAGTGGTCGTAGATGTCCCGGAAGTAGCGCTCGTCATCCGTCGACATGCCCGGCAGGATCGTGATGCCGGCGGCGACCTTGCCGAACATGTCGCGCTGCGGCGCGATCGCCTTGCGCAGTCCGACGAGCAGCCGCTTCATCGAGAAGATCTCCTGCAGCTGCGCGTCGGTTGCGTTGAGGAACGTCTGCGTCTCGAGCTCGTCGATGCGGTCGTCGAAGTCGGCGAGCAGCGGGAAGAAGCTGTCGACCAGTGCTTCGACGATCTTGTAGAGGAGACGAGGCGCGTTGTCGATCGGATCGCCGCGCTTCACGTAGCGCTCGCGCACTTCGGTGAACGCCGGCGCCTCGTCGCGGTGAATCGTGACGAGGTAGCGCTCGGAGTAGAAGCAGTGCACCTCGACGAGCCGGTCCTCGTCGGGTGACGCGCCGTAGACGACCAGCAGATCGTGGTCGTCGTAGTCGTCGATCTTCGGCCGCTGGTCGAAGTTCTCCGAGTCCTCGATCGCGAGCGGGTGGAACTTGAAGACCTCGCGCATGATCGTGAAGTCGTCCTCGTTCGGATGGTCGAGGTCGAGCCAGAAGAAGCCACCCGCGGCGAGCAGCTTCTCGATCGCCTCGCGGTTGAAGGCGATCGCGCCGCTGCCGCCGTCGTGGATGACATGGCACGCCCGGGTGCGGTTGCCCTGGGGATCCACGATCCGACGATCGTAGAGGGCGTGTCGGCGGTTCTTGACATATCGACGCTGGTCGATATGTTTGCCGCGTGGAGTTGACGCTCACGCCGATCGGATGCAGCGCTCCGTTTCGCGGGCCGGCGATGTCCGACGACGAGGCCGACGCGACCGCCGACTTGTTCCGCGCGCTCGGCGACCCGGCGCGCGTGAAGATCGTGAACCGGCTCGCGACCGCCGGCGAGCCCGTCTGCGCGTGCGAGTTCGAGCCGCTGCTCGCACTCGCGCAGTCGACGGTGAGCCATCACCTGAAGCGACTGACCGAGGCGGGGCTGCTCGAGCGCGAACAGCGCGGCAGGTGGGTGTACTTCTCGCTCCGCCCGGATGCGGCGGCGCGCCTCGCTGGTCTCGTGGACTTCAAGGCCTGATGCCGACGCTCGCGCTCGCCCGCGCGCTCGCCGCGGAGGCGATCGGCACGTTCGCACTCGTCTTCGCCGGTGCCGGCGCAGTGATGGTCGACGCGAAGACACACGAGCTAGGACACGTCGGCGTCGCGATCACGTTCGGTCTCGTGATCATGGCGATGATCTACGCGGTCGGGCACGTTTCCGGCGCGCACTTCAACGGTGCGGTGACCTTTGCGTTCGCTCTGACGCGTCACTTCCCGTGGAGCCGCGCGGGCGCGTACTGGGCCGCGCAGTTCGCGGGCGCGCTCGCTGCGGCGGCGCTCCTGCGCGGCTCGCTCGGCAACATCGCGCACGTCGGTGCGACGCTGCCGTCCGGCTCGCAGGCGCAGTCGTTCCTCTGGGAGCTCGTTCTCAGCTTCTTCCTGATGTTCGTCGTGCTCGCCGTTGCGACCGACACGCGCGCCGTCGGAGAGGCAGCCGCAATCGCGATCGGCGGAACGATCGGGCTCGACGCGATGTTCGGCGGTCCGATCAGCGGCGCGTCGATGAACCCGATGCGCTCGGCCGGCCCTGCAATCGTCTCCGGCGATTTGCACGCGCTTTGGCTCTACATCGTCGCGCCCGTCATCGGCGCGTCGCTCGGCGCGCTCACGTACCAGCTCGTCCGCGGAGGCCGCGAGCCGTGAGCCGCGTGCTCTTCGTCTGCACTGCGAACAGCGGCCGCTCCGTGATGGCCGAGCGGATCTTCCGGCGCGAGGCGGGCGATCGGCACGAGGCGCGGTCGGCCGGCAGCGCGCCCGGCGCCGCGCCGCATCCGGTCGTCGTCGAGGCGCTCGCCGAGATCGGCATCGACGCATCGGCGCACGTTCCGCATGCGCTCGACCAGGAGCGGATCGACTGGTCCGACGTCATCGTCGCGACGTGCGACGACGCGTGCCCTGTCGTTCCCGGCAAGCGCTACATCGCCTGGAACCTGCCGGATCCGAAGGGACGCCCGCTCGACGAGGTGCGGGCGATCCGCGACGACATCGCCGTCCGTGTCGATGAGCTCGTCCGCGAGCTCGACCAGGAGGAATCGAGATGAAGTACGTGCTGTTCGTCTGCACCCACAACGCCGGCCGCTCGCAGATGGCGCAGGCGCTCTTCGAGCGGTACGCGCCGGAAGACATCCGAGCCGAGTCCGCCGGGCAGGAGCCCGCCGACCACGTCTGGCCGAACGTCGTCGAGGCGATGGCCGAGATCGGAATCGACCTCGCGGGCCGCCGGCCGAAGAAGCTCGACCTCGAGATGCAGCTCCACGCCGACTGGGCGATCACGCTCGGCTGCGGCGGCTCGTGCCCGTACGTCCCGACGATGGTCGAGGACTGGGAGATTCCCGATCCGGCCGGCCTTTCGCTCGAGGAGACGCGTCCGATCCGCGATCTGCTGGAGCGGAACGTGCGCGAGCTCGTCGAGGAGCGGATCGACGCGATCCGCGACGACCGGACGGCGCACGCGATGCGCCTGCAGCGGCTGCTGCCGTCGCTCGTCGACGAGTTCGGCGCGGAGAAGTCGGCCGAGGAGATCCGCGCCTGCGTCGACCAGATGCTCGAGCCGTACGACGACGTTCCCGTGCGCTCGTTCGTGCTGACGCTCGCACGCCGGAACGCGGAGGAGTGCCTGCGCGAAGGACGGTGCGGGGCGCTCGTCTGACGCACTAGGGTCACGGCATGGACACCGCCGCGATCCGCACCGAGGGGCTGGCGAAGCGGTACGGCGACACGCTCGCGCTCGACGCGCTCGATCTCACCGTGCACGCCGGCGAGGTGTACGGCTTCCTCGGGCCGAACGGCGCCGGGAAGACGACGACGATTCGGCTCCTGCTCGGACTGCACCGGCCGACCGCCGGCCGTTCGTTCCTCTTCGACGTCGACGCGTGGAGCGACCCCGTTCGCGCGCACCGGCGCGTCGCCTACGTCGCGGGCGAGCCGTTCCTCTGGCCCGCGCTGACCGGCGCGGAGACACTCGCGTATCTCGCGCGGCTACGCGGTTCCACCGACGCCACGTACCGAGACGTACTCGTCGAGCGCTTCCAGCTCGACACGGCGAAGCGCGTCCGCGCGCTCTCGAAGGGGAACCGGCAGAAGGTGCAGCTGATCGCAGCGTTCGCGACGCGCGCGGACCTGCTCCTCCTCGACGAGCCGACCGCCGGGCTCGATCCGCTGATGGAGGTCGCGTTCCGGAAGACGGTGCTCGAGGCGAAGGAGCGCGGGCAGACGGTGTTTCTGTCGTCGCACATCCTCAGCGAGGTCGAAGCGCTCTGCGACCGCGTCGGGATCCTGCGCCGCGGGAAGCTCGTCGACGAGGGGACGCTCGCGGAGTTGCGGCATCTGAGTGCGCAGACGATCGAGGTGACGTTCGACGGGCCGGTGCCGGAGCTGCCCGCGCTCGCAGGCGTGCACGTCGACCGGGCCGGGCCGCAGGCGCTGCGGTTCGAGGTGACCGGCAGCGTCGGGCCGCTGCTCCAGGCGCTTGCGCCGCATCAGGCCGTCGCGCTCACCAGCCGCGAGCCGTCGCTCGAGGAGATCTTCCTCCACCACTACGACGCGGCCGACGGGCGTGTCTGACGCCGCTCGCGCGTTCGCGCGGCGGACGCTCGCCGACTCGCGCGTGCGCACGCTGTCGTTTGCGGCGTTCTTCGCCCTGATCGCCGCGGTGAACGTCGCCGGGTACCGCAAGACCTATCCGACCGTCGCCGACCGGATCCGCTTCGCAGTCGGCTTCGGCGCGAACAAGAGCATCCGGCTCTTCTACGGCGTACCGCACGACCTGCTGAGCGTCGGCGGCTACACAGCGTGGCGTGTCGGCGGCATCGCTCTCGATCGCCGCCGCGGTGTGGGGAGTACTCGCCGCCGTGCGCGCGACGCGGGCGGAGGAGGACGCGGGGCGGCAGGAGCTCGTGCTCGCGGGAGCGGTGGGGCGGAAGGGCGCGTTCGCGGCGACGCTCGCCGCGATCGCCGCCGGCGCGGTCGTTTTATGGCTCGCGATGACGGTGGGCCTCGTGGTCGCGAAGCTGCCGGCCGCCGGCTCCGCGTATCTCGCGCTTGCCGTGGTCTCGGTCGTGCCCGTCTTCGTCGGCGTCGGAGCGGTTGCGAGCCAGATCGCCCCGACGCGGCGGCTCGCGCTCGGGATCGGGAGCTGCGTCGTCGCCGTCGCGTTCGTCCTCCGCGTCGTCGCCGACACCTCGTCCGGGCTCGGCGCGCTTCGCTGGGCAACGCCGCTGGGCTGGGTCGAGGAGCTGCGCGCGTTCGCGTCGCCGCAGCCGGCTGTCCTGCTGCTCCCGCTCGCGGCGACCATCGTGCTGCTCGGCCTCGCCTGGACGATCGCGATGCGCCGCGACGTCGGCGCGGGGCTCTTCTACGCACACGACAGCGCGCCGCCGAGCAATCGGCTGCTCGGTTCGCCGACCGCGCAGGCCCTTCGTGCCGAGCGCGGCATCCTCGCTGCGTGGGTGCTCGGTATCGGTGCATTCGCCTTCGTCCTCGGCGTCATCTCGAACAGCATCTCCGCGTCGGACATCCCGAAGTCGCTGCAGCAGCAGCTCGAGAAGCTCGGGCTTGCGTCGATCACGACGCCGTCGGGCTATCTCTCGTTGACGTTCCTCTTCTTCGTCTTCGCGATCGGCCTGTTCTCGTGCTCGCAGGCTGCGGCGACCCGGCGCGAGGAGGCGGAGCAGCTGCTCGAGACGCTGCTCTCGCTTCCGGTCGGGCGGCAACGGTGGCTCGTCGGGCGCATCGTGCTTGCGGCGGGGACCGCGTGCGCGCTGGCGCTGCTCGCCGGGCTGTGCGCCTGGGCGGGGGCTGCGTCGCAGGGAGCGGACGTGACGCTCGGCGGAATGATCGGAGCCGGGGCGAACTGTCTGCCCGCCGCGCTGCTGTTCCTCGGCGTCGGGATGCTTGCGTTCGCGGCCGTCCCGCGGGCGAGTGCGGGGATCGCGTACGGGCTCGCCTCGCTCGCGTTCGTCTGGGAGCTCTTCGGCTCGGTCATCGGCGCGCCGTCGTGGGTGCTCGGCCTCTCGCCGTTCCACCACATCGGCCTCGTGCCCGATCAGCCGTTCCGTCCGGGCGCCGCCGCGGTGATGCTTGCGATCGCCGTCGCGTCCATGGCTGCCGCGCCGGCCGTCTTCGCGCGGCGTGATCTGACCGGCCCCTAGGATTCGCGGTATGGCGGGGTTCAGCCTGCGAGAGCTCCTGGCGTCGCGTTCGGGCGAGGACTACGACCTCTGGGCGCGCACGATCAATCCGCAGTTCGTGCGCATCCTGCGGACGATCGATTTCGACCGGATCTGGGCGCGCGCCGAGGGCGCGTATCTCTGGGACGAGGACGGCAACCGGTTCCTCGACATGCTCGGCGGCTTCGGCATGCTCAACGTCGGGCGCAACAACCCGCGCGTGCGCGCGGCGATCGCGGAGTTCCTCGAGCTCGAGACTCCCGGCTCGGTGCAGCTCGGCGCGACGCTGCTGCCCGGGCTGCTCGCGGAGGCGCTGCTCGCGCGCACGCCGGCGCGGCTCGAGCGCTGTCTCTTCACGAGCACCGGCACGGAGGCGGTCGAGGCGGCGCTGAAGCTCGGTCGCGCGGCGACAGGGCGCGGCGCGCGTCGTGTCGTGCGACCACGGCTTCCACGGGCTCACGCTCGGCTCGCTCTCGGCGAACGGGAATCCGGAGTTCACCGACCGCTTCCAGCCGCTGCTACCGGGATTCGAGCGCGTTCCGTTCGGCGACCTCGACGCGCTGGAGGAGCAGTTGCGCCGCGAGGACGTCGCGGTGTTCCTCGTCGAGCCGGTGCAGGGGAAGGGCGTGAACCTGCCGCCGCCGGGCTACCTCGAGGGCGCGCAGGAGATCTGCCGCCGCTACGGCACGCTCTTCTGCGTCGACGAGGTGCAGACAGGGTTCGGCCGCACGGGAACGATGTTCGCGTTCGAGCACTGGGGCCTCGAGCCGGATCTCGTGCCGGTCGCGAAGTCTCTTTCCGGCGGCTACGTGCCGGTCGGCGCGCTGCTGATGTCGCGCACGGTGCACGAGGCGGTGTTCGACTCGATGGAGCACGGCGTCAGCCACGGCTCGACGTTCGCGCCGAACGAGCTGGCGATGGCGGCCGGGCTCGCGACGCTGCACGAGCTCGACGAGCAGAATCTCGTTACGGAGTCGGCGCGGCTCGGCGCACGGCTGCTCGAGCTGACGCAGCCGCTCGTCGAGGAGTTCGACGTCGTCCGCGAGGTGCGCGGGCTCGGGCTGCTGTGGGCGATCGAGTTCGCCGAGCCTCCGGGCGGAAGCCGTTCGTGGCGGATGCTGGATCGAATGCAGCCGGGGCTGTTCGCGCAGCTCGTGATCGGCCCGCTGTTCACGAAGCACCGGATCCTCAGCCAGGTCGCGGGGCACAACATGGCCGTGCTGAAGGGGCTGCCGCCGCTCGTCGTCACGGACGAGGACGTCGAGTACTTCGTCACGTCGCTCCGCGCGTCGATCCGCAAGGCGCAACGCATCCCGACGTCGCTGACGCGGCTCGCGTTGACGGCCGCCCGCGCGCGCTAGGTGTCGCGCGGCTCCCAGCGGAAGTGGAACACGGCGACGAGCAGGCCGGCGATGCCCCAGGCTGCCATGACGGCGAGGTCCTCCGGCTTCGACCAGATCGTGTCGCCGCGAAGGTAGACGGCGTTCACGAGGTTGATGAAGTACTTCAGCGGGAGCACGTCGCCGATCGCGCGAAGGAACGCCGGATAGTGCAGCGTCGGCCCGAACGCGCCGCTGAGGAACGCCATCGGCAGCAGGATGAAGTTCACGACTGCGGATGAGCCCTCGGCCGACCGGATGACCGACGCGGTGGCGACGCCGAGCGCGGCGAAGCATCGCCGCGCCGACGACGACCGTGCCGACGAGCGAGCGGACGTCGCTCGGAAACGGCGTGCCGTAGAGCACGCTGCCGATGCAGGAACAACGCGATCGTCTGGAGCGCGAACACGACCAGCGTCGAGACGAGCAGCGCCGCGACGTACGTCGCCGCCGGCAACGGCGTCGCACGCAGCCGCTTCAGGATCGCGTTCTCGCGCCGGATCACGAGCTTGATCGCGAGCCCGGCGAACGCGGTGTTCGCGCAGCCGTAGCCGATCAGCCCCGCGAGCAGCGCCTGCGACGCCGGAACGCCGTAGATCTTTCCGCTGTACACCGACCCGAGCAGGACGAACAGCAGCAGCGGGAACAGGAAGATGAAGAGCGCGGCCTCGCGACTGCGCCAGAACACGAGCTGCTCGTCCCGCAGCTGGTGCCCGAAGACCCGCAGCCGCC
The DNA here is from genome assembly GCA_963718385.1 of uncultured Actinomycetes bacterium. Lineage (GTDB taxonomy): Bacteria > Actinomycetota > Thermoleophilia > Gaiellales > Gaiellaceae > Palsa-739. Next base: position 1,230,247 of record CAVQZE010000001.1, on the reverse strand, counting down.
GCGAGCGGCCCGGCGCATGCACGACGATCGCCTCGCTGCTCACTCCGCCTCCTCCTCGGTGAGCGCGAGGTAGACGTCTTCGAGCGTCGGGCGCCGAACCTCGAGCCGGTCGAGCTCCTCGCCGCGCGCGACCGCGTCCGCGGTCAGCTCGTGCAGCACGCGCGTCGGCTCGCTCGTCGTGACGAGCACCTCCTCGCCGTCGCGCCGGTAGCGGATCTCCACCTCGAGATCGCTCGTCGTCAGCTCGCGCGGCGTGCCGACGCGGACGATCTGCCCTTCGCGCAGCACGGCGACGCGGTCGGCGAGCTGCTCCGCCTCGTCGAGGTAGTGCGTCGTCAGCAGCACCGTCTTCCCGAGCGAACGCAGCGAGCGGATCATCTCCCACGCGGCACGGCGCGCCGCCGGGTCGAAGCCTGTCGTCGGCTCGTCGAGGAAGACGAGCTCCGGATCGCCGACGAGCGCGAGCCCGAGGTCGAGCCGCCGCTTCTGCCCGCCGGACAGCGTCTTCATGCGCGCGTCGCGCTTCTCGGCGAGACCGACGAGCTCGATCACCTCGTCGACGGGCCGCGGCCGTTCGTAGTAGCCGGCGAACATCGCGTGCGTCTCGCGCACCGTGAGATTCGGCCAGAGCTGCGACTGCTGCAGCACGACGCCGATGCGCTCGCGGAAGTCCGGCCCGGGCTTCTCCGGATCGTGGCCGAGCACGGACACCTCGCCGCGCGTCGCGCTGCCGGTAGCCCTCGAGGATCTCGACGGTCGTCGTCTTCCCGGCGCCGTTCGGCCCGAGCAGACCGAAGACCTCGCCCTCCGCGATCTCGAAGTCGACGCCGCGCACCGCCTCGAGGTGGCCGTACGACTTGCGGAGCCCGGTGACCGAGATTGCGCTCACGCGGCCCAGGATAGTGGCGGTAGAGTCGAGGCGTGGCAGGCTCATTCCGTTACGTCGTGTGCGACGTCTTCACCGACACGCCGCTCGCCGGCAACCAGCTCGCCGTGTTCACCGACGCGCGCGAGATTCCCGAGGAGACGCTGCAGCCGCTCGCGAAGGAGCTGAACTTCTCCGAGACGTCGTTCATCTACCCGCCCGAGGGCGACGGGCACGTAAAGATGCGGATCTTCACGCCGGTGCGGGAGCTGCCGTTTGCCGGACATCCGACGCTCGGCACCGCATTCGTTCTCGCCGGGCCGTTGCAGCTCGGGGTGCTCCGGATCGAGACGGCGCGCGGCGTCATTGCCGTCGAGCTCGAACGCGACGGAGCGCGCATCGTCTTCGGACGCATGCAGCAGCCGCTGCCGACGGTCGAGCGGTTCGAGCGCGCGGACGAGCTCGCGGCGGCGCTCGGCGTCGAGCCGCGGCTGCCGGTCGACGTCTACGACAACGGCGTCCGCCACGTCTACGTCGCGCTTGCGTCGGAGGCGGAGGTCGCGGAGCTCGAGCCCGAACATGCAGCGTCTCGCGGCGTTCGGCAACGACTGCATCAACTGCTTCGCCGGAACGGGCTCGAAGTGGAAGACGCGGGTGTTCGCGCCCGGCTCCGGTGTCGCGGAGGATCCGGCGACCGGTTCGGCGGCCGGCCCGCTCGCGCTTCACCTCGCGCGGCACGGGCGGATCGAGTTCGGCGACGAGATCGAGATCTCGCAGGGTGCGGAAGTCGGGCGGCCGTCGACGCTCTTCGCGCGCGCGGTCGGCACGCCGGACGCGCTCGAAATGATCGAGGTCGGCGGCTGCGCAGTGATCGTCGCCCGCGGCGAGTTCCGTTTGTAGCGGAGGAACCCATGGTTCCTCCGCTGGCCTCCTCCTTCGGCTCTGGCGGCGGTTCTGGTCGGCGCTCCCGCCGGGAGCGCGGTCCCGGCTCTGCGGGCCATTCGCGGTTCACCCAGAGCGATCTCGGCGTGACGCCTTCCCTGCGCGGCCCGTCGTGCTGAAGCATCCCGGGCCGCGTCGATTCGGCCTCCGTCTAGAGCGGCTCCGCCTGCTCTAGCCTCCGGCCCTTCAGCGCAAACGAGCTTCGAGCGACAGAAGCCGGAGGCTAACGCTGCCGAAGGCGCGTTAGACGGAGGCTGATCAGCGGCTCGGGATGGGCGAAGTCCACCACGAGTCGCGCGGGACCGCGAAGCCGCTCAGATCATCCCTTTGTGGACCGCGCTCCCGCGCGCGAAGGCGAGACCGCGCTCTCGCCGCAGCGCCACAGAGAAACGCCACGCGAGCCGAAGAGGGGGCCCGTGGGGAACTCGTTCCCCCACGTTCAGTCGATCCAGGCAATCTCGACGATGTCCGGCAGCTCCGGCTCGAGCGAGCGCCAGAACACGCCGCCGTTCGTCGACACGTAGAGCCGGTTGCGCGCTGCGTAGACGATTCGGTCTGGGTCGTCCTCGGCCACGGCAACCGCGAATCCCGGCGGCAGCCCGCCGCCCGCCTCGCGCCACGTCTGGCCGCCGTCGTGCGACACGGCGAGCGGCGGGCGGCGGTCGAGCAGCGCGACAACCGTCGAGCCGGAGCCCGCGGTTGCGACGACGCGCGGCAGCTCGACCGGCGGCGCGTCGAGCGCGGGAACCTCCGCGCCGGGACCGAGCACGAGCTCGGCGTCGACGTCGACGAGCAGCACGCCGTCGACCGTGCCGACCGCGGCGATCAACGCACCCGCCCCGCAAGCAGTGCGGCGACGAGCGCGGTCGCGCGGCGTGCGGCCGACACCGGCGCGTGCCCGTCGGCGCGCGCGGCGAGATACGCCGCGTTGAACGCGTCGCCCGCGCCCGTCGGCTCCACATGCACCGGATGCGCGGGCACGCGCGTCGCGGCGCCGTCCGCGAGCACGAGCGAGCCGTCGAGCCCGAACGTCACGATGATCTCCGGCACGCCGAGCTCCGCGAGCGACTCGAGATCCGCATCGCCGATGATCGCGCGCGCCTCCTCCTCCGCGAGCTTGAGAATCGCGATGTGCCGCAGCAGGTCGCGGTCGAAGTCGTCGTCGAGGACGAGCGGCCCGACCTCGGGCCGGCGCACGAGTCCCTGGCCGTCGTAGAGGATCCGCCGACCGCGCGCGAGCTCGGCGAGCGTCTCGGCGCTGAAGTCGCTGCGCAGGAGTGGCGCGACCTGGAGCCACTCGACGCCTCGCAGTAGATCCGCCGGCGCCTCGCGCGGGCGCCACGGCTCGCCGATCGCTTCGACGCCCATCGTGCGGATGCCGTGCTCGTCGTACGACATCGAAAAGCCCGTCGTCACCCCGCCGACCGCGAGCGTCGTCGGCAGCCCACACGCAACGAGCTGCCGCTGGAAGTCGCGGCGCTCGAGCTCGCCGCACTTTGCGAAGATCGTCGCGCTGAGCGCGAGCCCGCGCAGCGCGCGCGCGGCATGCCACGTCCCGCCGCCGATCTTCGGCGTGCCGTCTGCGACCACGTCGCGGGAGAGATGTCCGATCACGGCCAGCGGGCGCACCCGCGAAGCCTATTCCGGGAGTTCGGCCGGAACCGCGGAAGTGCTGCCACGCGCGGCGAGGGAGAAGCAGAGCGCGATCGCGAACGCCGCGAAGAAGCTCGGCAGCGACGCGCCGAAGCTCACGTAGCCGGGATGCGTGTGCGCGACGATGTCCGTCCACCACGACGGGCCGACCGGCGACAGCCACTGGTAGAGGCAGAAGCCGACGAGCCACGCGACGAGCTGCGGAACCCGCACCGCCGGACCGTCGAAGATCTGCGCCGGCGAGTAGTGCGCGCCGGCGGCGAGCCAGTCCGCGACGAGCACGCCGAACAGCGGCACGAAGAACGAGCCGAGGAGATACAGGAAGTCCTGGTAGTTGCCGAGGTTGAGGACGAGGGCGAGGGTCGTCGCGACCGCGGTGACGATCGTGATCAGTAACCGCTGCGAGACCTTCGGCAGGAAGTTCTGGAGCGAGACGGCCGTCGAGTAGATGTCGGCGAACGCCTTCTCGCTCTCGTCGACGGTGATCGCCAGCAGCGCGACGAGCGCGACGCCGCCCGCAGCGGCGACCGCCGTCGGCAGCGACTGCGCGTCGGAGACGCCGCGCGCGAGCACGATCAGGATCCCGAGCCCGATGCACCAGACCGTCGGCACGAAGTAGCCGAAGCCCGCGCCGAGCGCCGCTCCGCGCTTCGTCCGCGAGAACCGCGTGTAGTCCGCGGCGAGCGGCGTCCACGAGACGACGCTTCCGATCACGAGATCGACGGCCTGGCCGAAGGTCGGGAACCCGCCTTTCCCCGGCGCCGACCAGAACGCGTGCAGGTGCGACTTCGAGACCGCCCAGTACGTCAGGTACGCCATCGAGAACAGCAGCGCCCACGACGCGAACTTGCGGAGATAGCGGCGCACGAAGCCGATCGGCCCGAGCATCCCGAGCCCCCAGCTGACGACGCCGAACACGATCGTCCAGAGCCACGTCGCCTTCCAGCCGAAGAGATGATTCGAGAGCGCGGCCGCCGCCGACGCGATGATGATCAGCTCGAACGTCGACCAGCCGACGTTCTGCGCGACGTTGAGCGCGGTCGGCGCGTACGAGCCCTTCCGGCCGAGCGGCGCGCGCAGCACCACCATCCCCGGGACGCGCGCGTCGGCGCCGATCAGCGCCGCGAGCCCCAGCAGGACGTTGCCGATGATCGCGCCGACGACGATCGCGAGCAGCGCGTCGCGGAGCGACAGCGCCGGCACGAGCAGCGCGCCGATCACGATCACGAGCAGCGACACGGAGAGGTTCCCCCAGAGCAGCGCCGAGTCGAGCCCGCTGAGCACGCGGAGGCGCTCCGGGACCGGCGTGATTCCCCAGCTGGGTGTGCGGTCTGTCATGCGCCGAAAAGCCTATCCTCGAGTCGGTACGAAACAGGAGCGAGCCAGGAGGCAACCATGAGCGCGAAGCAGGGCTTCACCGCGGACGAGGCGCGGCGCTATGGATCCGACATCGGCATCGACTGGGAAACGGCGCCGTTCGACGTCGAGGAGTTCCGCTCCGGGATGGACGTGGAGCTCGAGCACGGCGTGCATGATCTGTTGACCAACGTGACGGACGACGATCCGCACGTGACCGCGAAGATCGCCCTCGCGCACCTCAACGAGTTTCCCGACTACTACACGCGGCTCGAGCGGATGGAGGAGGAGGCGAAGCGCGACTGGGCGGCGAAGCGCTGAGCTAGGTCGCGAGCAGTCGCCGCAGCACGAACGGGAGGATCCCGCCGTGGCGGAGGTACTCGCGCTCGCGCGGCGTGTCGAGCCGGACGCGGGCGCGGAACTCGATGCCGTCGGCGCGCACCGTCACCTCGTCCGCGTCGCCGTTGTCGACGCCGAGGATCGAGAACTCCTCGCGGCCGGTGAGCCCGAGCGACTCGCGCGTCTCGCCCGGCAGGAACTGCAGCGGCAGGATGCCCATCATCAGCAGGTTCGAGCGGTGGATCCGCTCGTACGACTCCGCGATCGCCGCGCGCACGCCGAGCAGGTTCGGGCCCTTCGCCGCCCAGTCGCGCGACGAGCCGGAGCCGTACTCCTTGCCTGCGATCACGATCGTCGGCACGCCTTCGGCGCGGTAGCGCATCGCCGCGTCGTAGATCGTCGTCTCGTCGCCGTCCGGCAAGTGCACTGTCCACGTTCCCTCGGAGCCGGGGACGAGCTGGTTGCGCAGGCGGACGTTCGCGAACGTGCCGCGCATCATCACCTCGTGGTTGCCGCGGCGCGCGCCGTACGAGTTGAAGTCGCGGCGCTCGACGCCGTGCTCGACGAGGTACGCGCCCGCGGGCGAGTCCTGCCGGATCGCGCCCGCCGGCGAGATGTGATCCGTCGTGACCGAGTCGCCGAGGATGACGAGGCAGCGCGCGCCGACGACGTCCTCGACCGTCTGCGGGTCGCGCGGCATCCCATCGAAGTACGGCGGCAGGCGGACGTACGTCGAGTCGGGCTCCCACGCGAAGAGATCGCCCTGCGGCGTGTCGAGCGCACCCCAACGGTCGTCGCCGGTGTAGACGTCGGCGTACGTTCGCGTGAACATCGCGCCGTCGACCGAGCCGGCGATCGTCTCGTCGATCTCCTGCTGCGTCGGCCAGACGTCGCGGAGATAGACGTCGTTGCCGTCGTCGTCCTGGCCGAGCGGCTCGTTGAGCAGGTCGACGTCCATGCGTCCGGCGAGCGCGTACGCGACGACGAGCGGCGGCGACGCGAGGTAGTTCGCCTTCACGTCGCCGTGGATGCGCGCCTCGAAGTTGCGGTTCCCGGAGAGCACAGCGCAGACGACGAGCTCGCCCTCGGTCACCGCGGACGCGATCGCGTCCGGCAGCGGGCCGGAGTTTCCGATGCACGTCGTGCAGCCGTAGCCGACAAGGTTGAAGCCGAGCTCGTCGAGATACGTGTCGAGGCCGGCGCGGCGGTAGTACTCCGTGACGACCTTCGAGCCCGGCGCCAGCGACGACTTGACCCACGGCTTCCGCTTCAAGCCGCGCTCGACGGCCTTCTTCGCGAGCAGGCCGGCGCCGATCATCACCGACGGGTTCGACGTGTTCGTGCACGAGGTGATCGCTGCGATCACGACCGAGCCGTGCTCGAGCGCGTAGTCCTCGCCCGCGACCGGCACGCGCTTCTTCGCGATCGTCGCGGTGTGCGTCGGGACCGGATCGGAGTCGACGACGCCGTCGCCGGTCGGCGGATCGCTCGCCGGGAACGAGTCGGCCATCTCCTTGTCGTACGTCCCGTTCGTGTACTCGACGCCGAACGTGTCGAGCGACTCGATGAACGCGTCCTTCGCGGTCGCGAGCGGCACGCGGTCCTGCGGGCGGCGCGGCCCGGCGAGCGACGGCTCGACGTCGCCGAGGTCGAGCTCGACGACCTGCGAGTACGTCGGATGATCGTCCGGGTCGTGCCAGAGCAGGTTCTCCTTGCAGTACGCCTCGACGAGCGCGATCCGCTCCGCGTCGCGGCCGGTCAGGCGGAGATACGCGAGCGTCACGTCGTCGACGGGGAAGAAGCCGCACGTCGCGCCGGTCTCGGGGCTCATGTTCCCGAGCGTCGCGCGGTCGGCGAGCGCGAGCGCGCCGACGCCGGGGCCGAAGTACTCGACGAGCTTCCCGACGACGCCGGTGCGCGCGCAGGATCTGCGTCACCGTCAGCACGAGGTCCGTCGCCGTCGCGCCCTCGCGGCAGCGAGCCGGTGAGCCGGAAGCCGACGACCTGCGGCACGAGCATCGACAGCGCCTCGCCGAGCATCGCCGCCTCGGCCTCGATCCCGCCGACGCCCCAGCCGAGCACGCCGAGCCCGTTCACCATCGTCGTGTGCGAGTCGGTGCCGACGAGCGTGTCGGGGAACGCGACGCCGTCGCGCGACTCGACGACGCGCGCGAGAAACTCGAGGTTCACCTGGTGGCAGATGCCGGTGTTCGGCGGGACGACCTTCACGTTGTCGAACGCCGTCTGGCCCCAGCGGAGGAATGCGTAGCGCTCGCGGTTCCGCTCGAACTCGAGCTCGACGTTCCGCTCGATCGCGAGCCGCGACGCGAACTCGTCCACCTGCACCGAGTGGTCGATCACGAGCTCGGCCGGGATCAGCGGGTTGATCCGCGCCGGATCGCCGCCCTGGTCGCGCATCGCGTCGCGCATCGCCGCGAGGTCGACGATCGCCGGCACGCCGGTGAAGTCCTGGAGGAGCACCCGCGCCGGCATGAACGAGATCTCGCGCGACGGCTCGTCCGCCGCGACCCAGCCGGCGACCGCCTCGACCTCGGCGTCGGAGCCGTTCCGGAGCACGTTCTCGAGCAGGATCCGCAGCGTGTACGGGAGCCGGCTCACGTCCCAGCGCTGCTGGAGGGCGTCGAGGCGGACGATCTCGTAGCTGCGGTCTCCGACCGCGAGCGTGGAACGAGCGCCGAACGAATCCGCCATCCCACCGATTCAAGCAGAAGGGCGCCCCGCGGCAGCCTTAACGCGCGCTTAACCATCGGGAACCGGCCTATGAACGTGGCCGGGGTAAGACACGGGGTGTGGGAAACGAGCCATCGCCCCGCACGCTCGCGCGCGGCGGCGCCCTTGTCGTAGCGGGCGCCGTCGGCGCAGCGGTTGCCGTCGGAATCGTGGCCGCCGTCGGCGGGGTCGGCGGCGCGAGCACGACCGTCCGCGAGGTCGCTGCCGGCCTCCGCGCCGCAGTCGTCGCCGGAGGAGGCGTCGTTCGCGCACGCCGCGCGCCAGCTCACGATCCACCAGATCTACACGCGCGCTGCGCCGGGAGTCGTCCAGGTGACGGCGACCTCGAAGGTCACGACGCAGCCCGATCCGTTCCTCGATCCGTTCGGCGTTCCGCAGACGACGACGCAGCAGGCGCTCGGCTCCGGCTTCGTCATCGACAAGGCCGGCCACATCGTCACGAACTTCCACGTCGTCCAGGGCGCGAGCAAGGTCGAGGTCAGCTTCTCGAACAACGAGCGGCTGCCGGCGACGATCGTCGGGCGCGACCCGTCGACCGACGTCGCAGTGCTCGAGGTGAAGGCGCACTCGCGCGCGTTCACTCCGCTCGTGCTCGGAAACTCCGACCTCGTCGAGGTCGGCGACTCCGTCGTCGCGATCGGCAACCCGCTCGGCGAGGACCGGTCGATCACGTCGGGCATCGTCAGCGCGCTCCAGCGGCAGATCGTCGCCCCGAACGGCGCTCCGATCGACCACGTGATCCAGACGGACGCCGCGCTGAACCACGGCAACTCCGGCGGGCCGCTGCTCAACGCGCGCGGCCAGGTCGTCGGCGTCAACTCGCAGATCCAGACCGACGGCAGCGACGGCAACATCGGCATCGGCTTCGCGATCCCGATCAACACGGTGAAGAGCGTCGCGGCGCAGCTGATCTCGAAGGGCGTCGTCGAGCACCCGTTCCTCGGCGTCGACGCGCGCGCGATTACGTCGGATGTCGCTCGCCTGTTCCGGCTGCCGGTGAAGAGCGGTCTGCTCGTCAGCACGGTCTGCTCGTCGACCGGCGCGGCGAAGGCCGGGCTGCACGGCGCCACGCAGCAGGTGACCGTCGCCGGCGAGACGTGGCCGCTCGGCGGCGACATCATCGTGAAGGCCGACGGCGTCGCGGTCGCGTCGGTCGAGCAGCTTCGGTCGCTGATCGGGCAGAAGAAGCCCGGCGACTCGATTCAGCTTCAGGTCTTCCGCGGCACGAAGACCTTGTCCTTGAACGTGAAGCTCGGGAGGCAGCCGCTCTCTCCGCACTGCTGACCGCCAAGCTCGGCCCCAGACCCCTTGGGGCCGGCTCCCGTCGCCGCAGGCCAGCGCGGCGACGGGCGCATGAGACGGGGGCCCCGACCGCCTGCCCGGGGCCCCCCTCTCACATTTCGTACCGGGGGAACGTTGGTTCTCCCAGTGGCCCCCTCCTTTTCGCTCTCGTGGCTCTTCGTGGTGTGCGCTCCCGCCGAGAGCGCGGTCTCGGCTCCGCGCGGCGCGAGCGCGGTTCACTCAGAGCGATCTCGGCGCTTTCGCTGTTCCGCGCGGCGCGTGGTGGCCTGCGGCCATCCCGCACCGCTGGTGCGCCTCCGGCTAACGAGCGTTAGCCTCCGGCCTCGTTCGTCGATTTGTTCGGAACGGTTTAAGGCTTCGGCTACCTTTGGGCGGGTGGAGCGGGAGGAGATTCGTCTTGGACACCTTGAGGTTGTCGAGTCCGAGCCGATCGAGGACGAAGAGCTCTGGACCGGTGAGGATGACGACGATCATCTCGGCTGGTACTGCGTCGCGACCGACCCGTTTCCGTGTCCTGCCGACGGCTGTGTGTTCGTGGCGGTCTTCATGACCGCGGCGCATCTCGTGCTCGTGTGGCAGGAGCAGGACGATCCGAATCTGCTCCGGCATGCGCAGCGCGCGAAGGAAGTCGGGCGCAATCCGCGTGTCGTCACGTACGAGTCGATCTTCGGGCCGAGCGCGTCGTACTACGCCTGGGAGGCGGCGGGGCGCCCGGTTCACGGCGTGCGAAAGTCTGCGTGATGGCGACGCAGACGGAGACACTCCAGGTAACCGGCATTCGCTGTGAACGGTGCGTCGGCAGGCTGGCCGGCGCGCTTCAGGGGCATGACGGGCTCGAGTACGCGAACGCGAATCTCATGGGCCAGGTCACGCTCTCCTGGGACGACGAGCAGACCAGCCGCGACGCCATTCTCGACGCGATGAAACGCGCCGGATTCCGCCAGCTCGCGGAATAGCAGCGCCCCGCGTCGCGTTCCGAACCGCATGGACCGCGGTGGTAGCGTTGCCCTCATGGCCGAGCGCGACAGCGACGAGGACGACGGAGCGGAGCCGCTTCAGATCGCAACCGAGGCGCGCGACCGCGTCCGGTTCGAGGAGGAGGCACTCGCCCTCTCCGACCAGGTCTATCGCGTCGCCCGGCACCTCGCGAACTCGCGCGAGGAAGCGGAGGATCTCGTCCAGGAGACCTACGCGCGCGCATTCCGGAGCTGGCGGTCGTACACGCCCGGCACGAACCTTCGCGCGTGGCTGCTGCGGATCCTGACGAACCTCAACATCGACCGCGGGCGGCGGACCCAGAGGGCCCCGCAGATGACGCCGCTCGAGGCGAACGACTACTTCCTCTACGACAAGCTCGCGGAGTCCGGCGACGGCCTGACCGACGAGGACCGCGTGGTCGAGCGGCTCTCGCAGGACGACGTCGTGTCGGCGCTCTCGGCCGTGCCGCATGACTTCCGAGACGTGATCGTGCTGGTCGATCTCGGCGACTTCAGCTACCAGGACGCGGCGCAGATCCTCGACATCCCGATCGGGACGGTGATGTCGCGACTGCACCGAGGACGCCGCATCCTGAAGAGCGAGCTCGCGGAATCCGTTCCGGAGGGTGAGACATGAAAGGCGACTACGACCAGGGCTGCGCGCACTGCGAAGAGATGATGCAGCCGTACCTCGACCACGTCCTGAGCGACGCGGAGGTACGGGCGGCGGAGCAGCATCTCGACGAGTGCGACACGTGCAGGAAGCGGTACCGCTTCGAGGAGAGCCTGCGCGTCTACGTTCGGCTTGCGGTGAACGAGCAGATGTCGCCGGAGCTGAAGGAGAAGCTCGCGGCGTTGCGCGTCCCGCTCGACTGAAGCGGCGCTACGGGCCCGTGTGCGGCCCGACGATCACGACCAGGCGCCGCGGGTCGGCGCCGCCCGGAAGCGGCTGCAGCGGCGCGTCGAGCTGCTTCGCCAGGCGCAGGCCGATCGCCTCGCCGCCCGGCGGAAAATAGACCTGCGTCTGCGGATACGTGAAGCTCGACGCCTTCCCGACGTGCGTGACGCGGTACGACAGTGCCTGGATCCGGCTCGCGACCTGCCGCGTCCAGACGATGTCGCCGCTGCCGTTCAGCACGACGACCTTCACGCCCCACGGCGGCGGCAGCGTCGACGCCTTCGCGGTTCCCGATGCGACGGGCTTGTGCGCGTTGCCCTGCGCGAGCACGACCGCGAGCGTGAGCGCGAGCACGACCGCGCCGATCGCGCCGACGGCGAGCAGCCGCCGCAGCGGGTTCGCCTCCAGCGGCTTCGGCGGCACCGGCAGCCCGGCGAGCTCGAGCGCCTCGCGGTGCTCGATGCCGAGCGCGGTCGCGGTGAGCAGCATCGCGAGGAGCGCGCGGTCCGGGCTCGGGAAGCGGTAGAGCCGCCCTTCCTCGAGCCAGCGCAGCTCGTCGGCGGGGATGCCGGCGCGCTTCGCCGTCTCCTCGACGGTCAGCTTGCGGTGGAGGCGCGCATGCGCGAGCGGCGACTCGTCGGAGCCGGTTTCGGCGACCTCGATCGGCAGCTGGCGTGCGAACTCCATGCGACTCTCCGGATTCGGCGTGTCGGGCCGGGAACCTTCATGCACTCATCGGCGGACATCGACATCGCCTGGAGGGGTCAGGTCGTCGCAGGCCACGAGCCGGGCCTCGAGCGCGCGGGCGCCCTCGTCCGGGACGAGCGGCCAGGCGGCGCGCGCGAGCAGCACCGGGTGCAGGCGGAGCCCGCCGTACGACGCGGCGACGGCGTCGCCGCCGTCCTCGCGCCACGACGCGACGACGCGGTCGGCGGCGCGCGGGTCGAGGTCAGGCCCGTCGGCGAGGACGACGAGCGCGGCCTCCGCGTCGTCCGGCAGCGCCGCGAGCCCGCAGCGCAGCGACGACCCGGGGCCGAGCTCCCAGTCGGGGCAGTGGACGGTCGCGGCGTCCGTCTCGACCGGGTGCGCGCCGACGACGACGAGGATCGCGTCGACCGACGTCGCGGCGCGCAGCCGCTCCAGCACCGCGGGCAGCAGCTCGACCTGCTTCGGCGGCGATGTGCCGTACCGCGACGACGCGCCCGCGGCGAGAACGACGGCTGCGATCACGCAGTGATTATGAGCAGCCGGCGAGCTTCGCCCACCGCGACTGGACGTTCGCGACATACGCGAGCGTCTCCGCGCCGGGGGCGCCGCCGGCCCGGTCGACCGCGGTCGGGCCGGCGTTGTACGCGGCCAGCGCGAGGTCGGTGCGCGAGTAGCGGTCGAGCAGGATCTTCAGATATCGCGCGCCGGCGAGGACGTTCGTCGACGGCGTGTCGACGCTGAGGTTCAGGAGCTTGCCCGTCGACGGCAGGACCTGGAGCAGCCCGCGCGCGTCCGCCTCCGAGCGTGCGTCCGGCTTGAACCGCGACTCGACCTCGGCGACGGCGACGAGCATCGAGAGCTGGAACCCCGTATCGCGCGCCGCGCGGACGAACGCGGTCCGGAACTGCGACGGGATCGGGCAGCGGCCGAGCGAGAGCGTGTTCCGCGCCGGCAGCGCGGGAATCCGCGGCACGGCAACCGGAACCGAGGCCGCCGCGGCGGCCTTGCTGTGAGCCGCGCCGACGATCGCGCCGGAGCACGCGGCGCACGCCACGCCGAGAAGGATGAGCAGCCGCGTACCCACCGAGAGACCGATCCTACAACGGTTCAGGCGCTGGTCGTCACGGCCACGATATTGGCCAGGTGGATCAGCCGGAACGCCGTCCGGGACACGACCCGCTGCTCGCCCTCGTCCTCGATCTCGGGAACCGTCCGCCAGAGATCCCGGGCGACGGTCAGGAGCTCGCGGATCCGCTCCAGCTCCTGCTCATGGCCGTTGCGGGCGTCGCACGCGTTCAGCGCGAGGCCGAGCGCGCCGATCGTGTCGGCCTGGCGCATCCAGAGCATCGGCGTCGCCATCGAGAGGTACTGGTGGATGCGCGCGAGCGCGAGCGGCTGGGCGAGCACGTCCGTGCCCGGACGGCTTGGTCGGCTCGAGCGGCGCGACGCCGTCCGCGATGCGGTCGGCGTTTCCGTGCAGCATCGCGCGGATCTGCCCTTCGTCGAGCCCGGCGGCGCGCGCGGTGCGGAGGGCGATGCAGAAGCGACGCCGGCTGCTGGCCGTACGGGTAGTCCGACGCGTAGACGACCTGCTCCGGCGGGACGAGGTTGAAGAAGCTGAGCAGGTCGATCGGGCTCCAGACCGACGTGTCGAAGAAGACGCCTGCCTTGCCCGCGAAGTGGCCCGCGAGCGCGTCGAGGTCGGCGATGCCGGCGTGCGCGATGATCAGGTGGGCATCCGGGTACGCGTCGACGAGCCGGTGCAGGTGGTCGCCGATCGGCGGCAGCCCACGCCCGCCGTGGATCAGGATCGGCACGCGCCGCTCCGCTGCGAGCGCGAAGACCGGAGTCAGGCGGTCGTCGTCGAGCCGGAACTTCTGCGCGCGCGGATGCAGCTTGATTCCGCGCGCTCCGAGGTCGAGACAGCGTGTCGCCTCGCCGATCGGGTCCTCGGAGAGGTCGAGCCGGACGAACGGGAGCATCCGCCCACCGGAGCGCTCGGCGAACGCGAGCGTGCGGTCGTTCCCGGAGCGGAACCCGGGATGCCGGTCGGGCTCGTCGAGACAGAACATGAAGCAGCGCGAGACGCCGAACCGGTCCATCAGCCCCTCGAGCTCCTCGAAGCGGCCGACCATGCCGTCGATGTCGTCTCCGAGATGCACATGCGCGTCGAAGATGTCGACGCCGGCCGGCAGCTCGTCGCGCAGCTCCGCCTCCCACTGGGCGAACAACTCCGCTGCGCGGTCGAGTGCCTCTACCACTCCTGGAATCTATCCCTCTAACTGTCCCTGCGCGCTCGCGTACGATCCGCCTCGATGAGCGACCACGCGATCGAAACGATGTTCCTCGAGGAGCGGCGCTACCCGCCGCCGGCCGATTTCGCGGCCCAGGCGAGCGCGCAGCCGGAGATCTACGACGAGGACTTCGACGCGTTCTGGGAGCGCGAGGGCCGCGAGCGGCTGACGTGGTTCGAGCCCTTCGACCGGCTCTACGACTGGGAGCCGCCGTACGCGAAGTGGTTCCTCGGCGGCACGCTCAACGTCTGCTTCAACTGCGTCGACCGCCACGTCGACGCCGGCTCGGGCGACAAGGTCGCGTTCCACTGGGAGGGCGAGCCGGCCGACGAGCGGCGCGCGATCACGTACACCGAACTGCAACGCGACGTCGTCCGCTTCGCCAACGCGCTGAAGTCGATCGGCGTGACGAAGGGAACGCCCGTCGCGATCTACATGGGCATGGTTCCCGAGCTGCCGGTCGCGATGCTCGCGTGCACGCGGCTCGGCGCGCCGCACACCGTCGTCTTCGGCGGCTTCTCCGCCGACTCGCTCTCCGGCCGGATGAACGACATGAAGTGCGAGGTGCTGATCACGCAGGACGAGGCGTGGCGGCGCGGCTCGACGGTGCCGCTGAAGAAGACCGCCGACGACGCGATGGCCGAGGCGCCCGGCGTGCGCGCGTCCGTCGTGCTCCGCCGCACCGGCAACGACGTGCCGATGACCGGACGGCCGCGACCACTGGTGGCACGAGCTCGCGGACGGCGTCTCCGACGATCCCGCTTCGTGCCCGTGCGAGCCGATGGACAGCGAGGACCTGCTGTTCCTCATGTACACGAGCGGCACGACTGCCAAGCCGAAGGGCATCGTCCACACGACAGGCGGCTACCTCGCCGGCGTCGCAGCGACGCACGCGTACATCTTCGACCTGAAGCCCGACGACGACGTCTACTGGTGCGCCGCCGACATCGGCTGGATCACCGGCCACAGCTACATCGTCTACGGGCCGCTCTGCAACCGAACGACGTCGATCCTCTACGAGGGGACGCCGGACTTCCCGGACAAGAACCGCTGGTGGGAGATCGTCGAGCGCTACAAGGCGACGATTCTCTACACCGCGCCGACGGCGATCCGCGCGCACATGAAGTGGGGGCCGGAGTACTCGCAGCAGCACGACCTCTCGTCGCTGCGACTGCTCGGCTCGGTCGGCGAGCCGATCAATCCGGAGGCGTGGATCTGGTACCGCGAGCACATCGGCGCCGACCGCACGCCGATCGTCGACACGTGGTGGCAGACGGAGACGGGGATGGTGCTGATCACGCCGCTGCCCGGCGTGACGACGCTGAAGCCCGGCTCCGCGACGAAGCCGTTCCCCGGCGTCGACGCGGGCATCTTCGACGAGGCCGGGCAACGAGGTCGGTCCCGGCGGCGGCGGCTATCTCGTGCTGAAGCGCCCGTGGCCCGCGATGCTGCGCGGGATCTTCGGCGACGACGCGCGCTACCGCGAGACGTACTGGTCGAAGTACGAGAACGTCTACTTCGCCGGCGACGGCGCGCGCATCGACCGCGACGGCGACTTCTGGCTGCTCGGCCGCGTCGACGACGTGATGAACATCTCGGGCCACCGCATCTCGACGATCGAGGTCGAGTCGGCTCTCGTCGACCACCAAGACGTCGCGGAGGCCGCGGTCTGCTCCCGGAAGGACGCGATCACCGGCGAGGCGATCGTCGCGTACGTGACGCTGAAAGGCGGCCGCGAAGGCTCCGTCGAGAAGCTCGAGGAGCTGCGCAACCACGTCGCGCAGAAGATCGGCGCGATCGCGAAGCCGGCGAACATCGTCTTCACGCCGGAGCTGCCGAAGACGCGCAGCGGCAAGATCATGCGGCGGCTGCTGCGCGACGTCGCGGAGAACCGGCAGCTCGGCGACACGACGACGCTGGCCGACCCGACCGTCGTCGCGGAGATCCAGCAGCGCGCCGACTCCGAGCCCGGCGGTGACGACGCTTGACTCTCCCGTAACGGGAGAGCGCATCCTGGGGTCGATGGTGACCATGCAGCAGCAGCTGTTGCCGATCGGCCGGTTCTCCCGGCTGACCGGGCTGACCGTGAAGGCGCTTCGTCATTACGACGAGCTGGGCCTCCTGCGGCCGGCGGCGGTCGACGACGACACGGGCTACCGCTACTACGGGACGGAGCAGGTCGCCGTCGCCGAGACGATCGCGACGCTGCGGCGGCTCGAGCTGCCGCTCGACGACATCGCGACGCTTCTGGCGACGGACGACCCGGCGACCGTTCGCCGCGTGCTCGTCGACCACCGGCGGCGCACGATGCTCCGCGCGGCGGAGCTGAACGTCGTCCTGCAACGGCTGCAACCGCTGATCGACGGAAAGGAGACCGTGATGGAAACGCGTGCCGAATCGCTTGACGAAGAGACCGAGCGCCGCCTTGGCGCCGACCTCTTCAACAAGACGTGGACGCTGATGGAGAAGGAAGACCGGACGATCGACGACGACGACGAGATGGTGCACTGCGCGCACGCGTCGGCGTACCACTGGCGCCAGGTCGGAACGGCGGCGAACCGCGGGCGCAGCGAGTGGCAGTGCTCGCGCGTCTACGCGATCCTCGGCCGCCCGGTGGAGTCGCTGTACCACGCGCGCCGCTGTCTCGAGATCGTCGAGGCGAATCCCGACGAGATGAAGGACTGGGACAAGCCGGGCGCGCTCGAGGCGCTCGCGCGCGCGCACTGGGTCGCAGGCGACAACGACGAGGCGGCGCGCTACGCCAAGCTCGGGCGCGAGCTGGCCGCGAAAATCGAGGACGACGACGACCGTGCGATCTTCGAAGCCGACTTCGCGACGATCCCCGTCTAGAGGAGAGCGTCGAAGCGTGCGGCGTCGTCGAACGGGCCGATCACCGCGAGCCGTAGCCGCTCGTCCGCGATCACGTCCTGTGCGACGCGCTGCACGTCTTCGACGGTCACGGCATCGAGCTCGGCGAGGATCTCCTCCGGATCGGGCGCGCGGCCTTCGAGCACTTCCTTGCGAAGCCCGTAGCCGATCAGCATCTGCGGGCTCTCGAGCTGGAGCACGAAGCGGCCCTTCGCGAAGCTGCGCGCCTTCTCCAGCTCGTCCGCCGGAACCGGCTCGGCGGCGATCGTGCGCAGCTCCTGCGCGATCGTCGTCACGGCGTCGTCGATGCGGTTGATGTCGACGCCGGCCTGCGCGTACAGCGTGCCTGCGTCCGTGTAGCTGTGGTTGCTGCCAAAGACGTAGTACGCGAGGCCGCGCCGCTCGCGCACCTCGGTGAAGAGTCGCGACGACATGCCGCCGCCGAGCACCGTCGCCAGCAACTGCAGTGCGTACCGGTCGGGATGCTCGATCGGGTAGCTGTGCACGCCGAGGCAGATGTGCGCCTGGTCTGACTGCTTGGTGAAGACCTTGACGCGGCCGTTCGCGTACGGCTGCGTCGGCGCCGGCTCGCCGGTGTCGCCCGGAGCGAGGTCGCCGAGCAGCTGCTGCGCGCGCTCGAGCGCATCGTCGCCGATACGCCCTGCGAGGCCGAGCACCATCCGCGACGGCTTGTACCAGCGGTCGAGGTAGCTGATGAACGTCTCGCGTTCCGCGCCGCGCACCGTCTCCTTGCGGCCGATGATGTCCCAGCCGAGCGGCTGGTCGCCGTAGAGGAGACTCTTGTAGACGCCGCCGACGTAGTCGCGTGGCGTGTCGAAGTACATGTTCATCTCCTCGATGATCACGCCCTTCTCGCGCTCGATCTCTGCTGGGTCGAAGCGCGAGTTGCGAAGCATGTCGACGAGCACGTCGAGCGCGATGTCGCGGTGCTCGGCTGCGCACTTCACGTAGTAGCCCGTGTACTCCTCGCCGGTGAACGCGTTGAACTCGCCGCCGATCGAGTCGATCTCGCCGGCGATGTCGCGCGCGCTCGGCCGCCGCTCCGTCCCCTTGAAGAACATGTGCTCGGAGAAGTGCGCGATCCCGTTCGTCTCGGCAGTCTCGTAGCGCGAGCCCGCTGCCAGCATCACCATGCAGGTCACCGACTGGGCGTGGTCGAGGTTCGCGGTGAGGACGCGAAGATCGTTGTCGAGGACGTGTCGTTCGAACGTGCTCATGGGATCTGATGGTATAGACGAGGTTCATGGCCGCAGAGCAGACAAAACGCGCGATCGCGCTTCAGCCGGAGTGGCTCGCGAAGGTGCCGACGGACAAGCGGTTTCCAGACGGCGCGCGGCTGCTTTTCTGCGGTTGCGGGACGTCGTTCCACGCCGCGCAGACGGGAGGCGAGGCGGTGCAGGCGCTCGAGCTCGTGCTCCGGCCGGAGCGCGACGCCGACCTCGTCGTCTTCGTCTCGCACGAGGCTGAGACGCCGCTGACGCTCGAGGCGGCGCAGGCGTGGCGCGGGAAGAAGTGGGTCGTGACGGGGAACCCCGACGGGCCGATCGCGCAGCTCTGCGACGAGGTGATCCTCGCCGCGCCGGAGATCGAGCAGAGCTGGTGCCACACCGTGAGCTACACGTGCGCGGTCGCCGCGATCGCGGCGCTGCATGGGGAGGACATCGCGTGGCTCCCCGACGCGGTCGAGGTCGCGCTCGGGGAGGCGCTGCCGCAGTTCGGCGACCAGGAACGGTTCATCGTCGCCGGCGCGGGTCAGGACTGGCCGACCGCGCAGGAGGCGGTGCTGAAGCTGCGCGAGGGTGCATGGGTCGCGGCGGAGCCGTACGAGACGGAACAGCTGCTGCACGGCTATCTCGCGGCGGTCGACGAGACGGTGCGCGCGTTCGTGCTGGAAGGCGAGGGTCGAGCGGCGGAGCGCGCGCGGGCGGCGGTCGCCGCGCTGCGCGAGCTCGGGTGCGATGCGGATCTCGTCGCGACCCGGCATCCGGTCGTCGACATCGTCATGTTCCAGCGGCTGACGGTCGCGATTGCAGAGGCGCGTGGCCGTGAGCCGGACAAGATTCGCCGCGACAATGAGCGCTGGGCCAACGCCGCGAAAGCGGCGAACGCCGACAACGCCGCCTAGATCGGCACGTTCAGCGGGAACCGGCTCGGAATCTTCTTCGGCAGCGAGCCGATGACGATCGCGATCTCGGTGTGGTCGACGAGCGCGATCTTCCGCGGGTCGCCGGTGTACGGCTTGCCGTTCACGTAGACGAGGATGCTGTCGGGCTTGCAGTAGCCGCCGACGCAGCGGGTGTTGAGCCTCACGTTCCATTCCGCGAAGAACTCGCCGAGCGTGTTCGGCTTCGCGCTGGCCGACTCCGTGTGCAACAGGCCGTACGCGGCGTGGGTGTGCAGCGGGGAGATGCATGCCGTCTTGCACGGCGGGTCGATGCCGCCGTACGCCATCGAGCCGTCCTGCAGCGGCGAGTGATGGACGCGCGGGTTGTGGATGTCGATCCCGATCCCGGCGGGAACGACGACGTGCTTGCCGTTGACGAAGACGTCGAGGTGCGAGTGCACGTGATGGATCAGGTGCTCGTACCGCTCGGGCTTGAGACCGGCGTGGACGGTGAGTGCCATCGGATTCCTGGGAGCCGGCCAGGGAGCGGCGCCGGCCGACGGCACCGGTGCCGGTTTCGGCGCCGAGCCTCCGAGTGCGGCGGCGCCGCCGGCGACCGCAACGCCGATCGTGAGTGCGAGTGCGAGCGCGAGCCGCGTCACAGCGACGAGGGTAGCTGCACTACCGATCCAGACATTCGTGGAAGTGGACGTCTCTCCACTGGCCATGGCGGTTCTCTTAACAGTGACTGTCACCGTTAAGAGCGCAGCGGCCGCCCGTCGGCCCGCAGGATGGCTCGGGGAGCTGTTTGACCGCAGCGGCTCTCTTAACAGTGCCTGTCCCCGTTAAGAACGCAGCTAACGATCAGACTTGCGGTAGACGAAGCGCAGCGCCTGCCACGTCTCGTCGATCGCCGCGCTCTTGTTGTCGACGAGCCCGTGGGCGAGACCGATCTCCTGCACCGCGCCGAAGTCGAGGTCGGTGTCGAGCTTCGCCGCCTTCTTCGGCCACGCGATCCAGAGGCCGTCCGCGGGCGCGAGCGTCTTCTTCAGCGCGGCGAAGCGGCGTTCCAGCTCCGCGCGCCGCGTCGTGAAGAACACGAGCACCTCGGTACCGGGCTTCGCTCCGAGCTTGGTCGAGAGCTCAGGCACCGGCGAGGATCTCGCGCTCGCGCTCGCGTGAGAGCGTCGGCCGCTGCTCGCCGGCCTCGCGGCTCCATGCGAGCGTGTCGAGCACCGTCTCGCGCACGGGGCGGAACGTGAGCCCGGCCGCGAGCGCGCGCCGGATGTCCGCACGCTGCATCCCGCTGTACTCGTCGCCCGGAATCCAGAGCGGCAGCTCCATCCACGGCTGTACCTCAGCATCGAGGATCCGCTGCTCGTCGGTCCAGACCAGTCGCGCGCCGGCGCCGATCGCGTCGTTCGCCTCGTCGAGCAGCGCGCCGAGCGTCAGCGGCTCGGCCGGGCCGCTCGCGTTGAAGACACCGCCCGGGCCGCGTTCCGCGAGCCGCACGAGCCACGCGCCGAGATCGCGTGCGTCGATGAACTGCACCGGCGCCGCCGGATCGCCGGGCGCGAGGACGTCGCCGCCGTCCGCGAGCCGCCGTGGCCAGTACGTGAAGCGATCGGTCGGGTCGAACGGCCCGACGATCAGCCCGGCGCGGACACTCGCACCGCGGTCGCCGAAGACGTCATCGAGCACGGACTCGCACGCGGCCTTCAGCGCGCCGTAGTCGGCCTCGACGTCTTCGCTTGCCGCATCCTCGAGCTCCGCGACCGCGGTCTCCTCGGTCACCGGCTCGCGGAAGTCGCCGTACACGGAGATGCTCGAGACGAAGACGTAGCGCTCGACGGCGTCGCGCAGCAACTCGACCGACTGCCGGAAGATCCGCGGCACGTAGCCGCTCGTGTCGACGACGCCGTCCCAGCTTCGGCCCGCGAGCGCGTCGAGTGCGCCGTCGCGGTCGCCGACGAGATGCTCGACCTCCGGATACAGCTCCGGGTTCGTCTTGCCACGCGTGAAGATCGTCACCTCGTGCCCGTCGGCAAGCGCGGCGTCGACGGCGTGGCGGCCGAGGAACTTCGTCCCGCCGAGGACGAGCAGCTTCATCCGCGATACCGCTCGATCGCGCGGGAGACCGCCTCGGCGCCGAAGCGAACGGCGTCCGCCGGCACGCGCTCGTCGGCGGCGTGGATCAGCTTCATGAACTCGAACCCCTGCGGCAGGCGGAGCGGCAGGTAGCCGTACGTCTGGATCCCGAGCCGCGAGAAGAAGCGGCCGTCGGTGACGCCGATCTGCAGCATCGGAACCGGCACCGCGTCGGGATCGAGCTCGCGCAGGATCTGCGACAGCGTCGGCAGATACGAGAGATCCGGCTCGGCCGAACCGGGGTCGTGCCGGACGAGCTCCAGCTCGAGATCCGGGCCGACGAGCGTGCGCACCTCGCGGATCAGATCGTCGGGGCCGAAACCGGGAAGCGAGCGGCCGTCGAGCTCGAGCTCGACCTGCGACGGGATGACGTTGATCTTCTCGCCGCCGTGGACGATCGTCGGGGTGATCGTGTTGCGCAGCGCGCGCTCGAGCGGCCGCAGCTGGTCGCCGCGCGAGAGCCGCAGCGTCGCCTCGGCGAGGCGCGGGTCGAGCAGCGAGCGGAGCACGAGGGACTGCGGTCGCGGAAGCGCGTCCGCCATGCCTTCGATCCACGCGCGCGTCGCCGGTGTCACGTGAATCGGCAGGTGGCCGCGATCGAGCTTCGCGAGGATCCTGCCGAGCTTCCCGATCGCGCTGCCGCGCACGCCGATCGCGCCGTGCCCGCCGGGCCCGCGCACGACTCCGCGCAGCCAGCAGATCTGCTTCTCGGCAACCTGGATCGGGTAGAACGCCCGTCCGCCGAGGTGAACCGTCGCGCCGCCGAACTCGCCGAGCGCGTGGCGGATTCCGGCGAACTGCTCCGGATGCTCCTCGACGAGGAAGCGTGCGCCGAAGTTACCGCCGTTCTCCTCGTCGCTGAGCACGGCGAGAACGAGGTCGCCCGGCGGCGGGCCCTCCTCGTGCGCGCGGATGAACGCGTGCACAAGCATCGCGACGCCGGACTTCATGTCGAGCGCGCCGCGGCCCCAAACGACGCCGTCGGCGACGTCGGCGGCGAACGGCTCGTGCGTCCAGTGCTGGCCCGTCGTCGTGACGACGTCGACGTGGCCGTAGAGCAGGAGCGGCGGCGCCTCGCCGCGTCCTTCGAGCCGCGCGATCAGATTCGGCCGGTCGTCCGCCTGCGCGAGGATCTTCGACTCGATGCCGGCAGCGGTGAGCAGGCTGCGCACGTGCTCGATGCACGCCGTCTCGTTCCCCGGCGGGTTCGTCGTGTCGAACCGGATCAGCTCGCGCAGCAGCTCGACGACGTCGGGTGCGCTCACAGCTCCACCAGCGCGGCGAGCAGCCGGTCGACCTCGTCGACGGTGTTGTAGTGGACGAAACCGGCGCGGACGGCGCCGCCGGCGTTGGCGAGCCCGAGGCGCCGCATCACCTCGACGGCGTAGTAGTCGCCTTCCCAGACCGCGATGTCGCGTGCGGCGAGCGCCTCGGCGACCGCGCGCGGCGCGAGCGCGTCGACGGTGAACGCGAACGTCGGCACGCGGCCTTCCATCGTCTCGATCCCGTGCAGCGTGCAGCGGTCGGGGAGGCCGTCGAGGAAGCGCTGGCCGAGCGCGGTCTCCTGCGCCTGGATCGCGGCCCAGCCGACCGAGTGGATGTAATCGACGGCGGCGATGAAGCCGGCGAGCAATTCGTGCGCGAGCGTGCCCGTCTCGAAGCGCGCGCCGAGCGGTTCCGTCGGTGCGGGACGCACCTTGAACGGCCGCCACGAGTCGAGCAGCTCCGCGCGGCCGAACGCGAGGCCGAGATGCGGGCCGAAGTACTTGTACGGCGAGCAGAGCAGCACATCGACGCCGAGGTCGACGACGTCGATCGGCCCGTGCGGCGCGAAGTGCACCGCGTCCGCCCACGCGAGCGCGCCCGCCTCGTGCGCGAGCTCCGCGATCCGTCGCGCGTCGGGCTTCGTGCCGACGGCATTCGACGCGAGCGGAAATGCGACGACGCGCGTCCGGTCGGTCAGCTGCCATTCGAGATCCTGGAGGTCGAGCGTCGTGTCGTCGCGGACATCGACGAAGCCGACCTTCAGGTCGAGATCGTGCGCGAGCTCGAGCCACGGCGAGACGTTGCCGTCGTGGTCGAGCCGCGTGACGAGGATCTCGTCGCCCGCCTGCAGCGTGCGTCCGAGCGTGCGCGTCAGCATGAAGTTCAGCGTCGTCATGTTCGCGCCGAAGATCGCCTCGTGCGGCCCGCAGCCGAGGAACGCCGACGCGGCGGCGCGCGCGCGGGCGACGAGCTCGTCGCTGTCGCGGCTCGTCGTGAACGCGCCGCCGAGGTTTGCGTTGGATTCGCGGAGGTAGCGCGCGATCTCGTCGATGACCGAATCGGGACATTGCGTGCCGCCCGGCGCGTCGAGAAACGCGGTCCGGCTCTGAAGCGCCGAAAAGCGAGCCCGGACGGCATCGACATCGAGCGCGACGGTGCTCATGGCCAGGACGCTACCGCACTACCATGGCGCGATGAGCAGCACCCTGTCACCGCCGCGTGAGCGGCAGCGCCTTGATCGCGGCGACGGGACCGGACTCGGACGGCCGTGGCTCGTGATCGTGCTCAACGACAATCACAACACGTTCGAGGGCGTTGCCTTCACGCTCTCGGGCGTCCTGCCGGGCGTCGAGCTACGACCAGGGCATGAAGCTCGCGAACACGATCCACAACGCGGGACGCGCGACGGTGTGGTCAGGCCATCGCGAGCAGGCGGAGCTGTACTGGGAAGAGCTGCGCGTCGCCGGCTTGACGATGGCGCCGCTCGAGCAGACCTAGCTAGGCCGCGTGCCCGTTCACGGCCCAGCGGTACGACGGCTTCGCGGTGAGTGACGCGCCGACGAAGCAGTCGCGCTCGGCCTTCGCGAGCAGGTCGGTGAGCGCGTCGGCCGCCGGCTCCGGTTCGAGCTCCACGGCGAGCTCGAGGTTCGCTTCGACGACGGCATAGCGGCCGTCACTCTCTCGGCGCGTGACGAGCGAGGACGCGTCGCCGGTCGCCGACGCGATTTCGACGCCGGCGCGCTTCGCGTGATGGCGCAGGCTGTCGAGCGAGCAGCGGACGAGTCCCGCGAGGAGCAGATGCTCCGGCGTCCACCCGTCGCCGGGGTCGAGGCTGGGCGCGTTTTCCGCGGCGAGTGAGCCGTCGACGCGGAGACTGACGGCGTACCGGAACTCCTTCGCTCTCGCCTGCACGGCTTCATCGTCGCAGAACGGCGCGGCACCGTCCGGTCCCGCCCATACGCTTTTGTACGTGCGACGGCTCAGACCGTTGACCGAGGCAGAGTGCTATGCGCGTTGCTACGGCGCATGGGATCCGACGGTGAGGATCGTGCGACTCGAGCCGCGGCGACCCCGGTTCACGTCGAATGTCAGCGGCGAGGACCTGCGCCGCGCTCTCGAGGACCGGCTCGACGGACGCGTCGCCGACGACGCCCACGTCGAAGCGGCGTAACTACCGCCGCCCGCTCGTAGACTGCGCAGACGCCGGCCTCGCGTACGCGATTCGACACGAAGCCGCGACCCCCGCGTATGAAACCGTCGCGTAGCGTTCCAGATGGGAACCTCGTGCCCCCCGTGGGGGGGAACGTGTCGCATTCGGCGGACACGTCCGCGGGGGACGCGACGCCGAGCGACGTGCCGGACGTGCTCGCGCCCGGTCTGCGGGTCGTCTTCGTCGGGATCAATCCGGGACGCGTGTCCGCGGCCGCGCACGCGCACTTCGCGAATCCGCGCAACGACTTCTGGCGTCTGCTCTACGCGGCGCACTTCACGCCGCGCCTCTACTCGCCGGGCGAGCAGTTCGAGCTCCTCAACGAAGAGATCGGCGTCACGAACGCCGCCTACCGCACGACGCCCGGCTCCGGCGACCTGCGCCGCGGCGACTTCGACGGCGCCGCCGAGCGGCTCGCCCGCATCGCGGACGAGCTTCGCCCCGGCTGGCTCGGTTTCGTCGGCAAGGAGGCGTACCGCGGCACCTTCAACGAGCGCCCCGAGCTCGGGCTCCAGGAGCGAACGCTCGGCGACACGCGGCTCTTCGTCCTCCCCTCGACGTCGCCCGCGAACGCGGCCGTGCCGTGGTGGGATCGCCTCCGCTGGTTCATGGAGCTCGCCGCGCGCGCATACGGAAACGCGCCGCGCACCGGCGTCCGCGCGCTCGTCCTCGACACGAGCGACCGCATCCTGATGATCCGCTTCAGCGACGAGTTCGGCGACTGGTGGTCGACGCCCGGCGGCGGCGTCGATCCTGGCGAGAGCGACCGCGACGCGCTCGCGCGCGAGCTCGCGGAGGAGGTCGGGCTCCGCGACTTCGAGCTCGGCCCGCAGATCTGGACGCGCGAGCACTGGCTCGTCAACCCGCGTCGCTGGGGCGGCCAGCGCGAGCGCCACTACCTCGTTCGCACCGACCCGTTCGAGCCGTCGCCCGTCTTTACCGAAGCCGAGCTGAAGGCCGAAGGCGTGACCGGTGCGCGCTGGTTCACAGTCGACGAGCTTGCGACGGTGATGACCGGGCCGCGTCGGTTGCAGGAGCTTGTTCGCGACCTGCTCGCGCACGGCCCGCCGCCGGAACCGATCGACGCGGGCGCCTAAGTCAGGAGCGCCAGCGGTTCGTGATCGGCGTCCGCCGGTCGCGCCCGAACGCCTTCGGCCGCAGCCGCACGCCGGGCGGCGCCTGGCGGCGCTTGTACTCGGCCCGGTCGATCATCGCCACCGCACGCGCGACCACGTCAGCGTCGAAGCCGTCCGCCGACAGCTCCTCGAGCGACCGGTCGTCCTCGACGTACGCCTCGAGCACCTCGTCGAGCTGCGCGTAGGGCGGCAGTGAGTCCTCGTCGCGCTGGTCGGGCCGAAGCTCGGCGCTCGGCGCCCGCTCGATGATCGACACCGGGATCAGCTCACGGCCCGCGCGCTCGTTCAGATGCCGCGATAGCCGGAACACGTCCGTCTTGAACACGTCCTTCAGGAGTGCGAAGCCGCCGGCCATGTCGCCGTAGAGCGTTGCGTAGCCGACCGACAGCTCCGACTTGTTCCCCGTCGCGACAAGCAGCCACCCGAACTTGTTCGAGAGCGCCATCAGCAGCGTGCCGCGGATCCGCGCCTGCACGTTCTCCTCCGTCAGATCCGGATCGCGCCCGGCGAAAGACTCCGTGAGCGCGCCGCCGAACGCCTCGACCATCGGCCCGATCGGGATCTCGCGGAAGTCGCAGCCGAGACTCTCGGCGAGCCGCTGCGCGTCGGTGCGCGTCCCCTCCGACGAGTAGCGCGACGGCATCGACACGCAATGCACCTGCTCCGGCGAGAGCGCCTCGACCGCGATCGCCGCGGTGAGCGCAGAGTCGATACCGCCGGAGAGGCCGATCACGATCTCGGTGAACCCGTTCTTCCGCACGTAGTCGCCGAGCCCGAGCACGAGCGCCTGCCGCATCTGCTCCAGCTCGTCGTCGAACGGGACGACGGCAGCCGCGACGGCGACGCCGGCCCGGCGCACCGCGCCGAGCTCGATCGTCTGCACCGGCGGCAGTGGTCCGCGGTCGCGCGCGAGCGCACGGCGTCGCGCATCCGAGAGCCGCCGCGCGACGACCTCGGTCGGCTCGACGTCGACGACGAGCAGCGCCTCCTCGAAGCCCGGCAGCGCGCGCGATCACCGTTCCCTCGTCGTCGATCACCGCCGAGTGACCGTCGAACAGCAGCTCGTCCTGGCCGCCGACGGTGTTGCAGAACGCGATGTATGCAGCGTTGTCGCGCGCGCGAATCTGGAACATCTCCTCGCGCTCGCGGTCCTTGCCGATGTGGAACGGCGACGCGGAGACGTTGACGAGCAGCTGCGCGCCGGCGAGCGCGAGATCCGTCGCCGGCGGGCCGGGCTGCCACATGTCCTCGCAGATCGTGACGCCGACGACCGCGTCTCGCCGAGCTTGAACAGGAACAGCTCGTCGCCCGGGGCGAAGTAGCGGAACTCGTCGAAGACGCCGTAGTTCGGGAGGAAGCGCTTCTTGACGATCGCCTTCACCTCGCCGTCCGCGCACACGGCGCACGCGTTGTAGAGGTCGCGGTCGAGATGCGGCGTGCCGACGAGCACCGTCGTCCCGCGCGCCGCGGCGGCGATCTCCGCGAGCGAGCTCTCGGCCGCGCGCACGAAGCCCGGCCGCAGCAGCAGATCCTCGGGCGGATAGCCGGTCACCGCGAGCTCCGGGAAGACGACGAGGTCCGCGCCGGCCGCCTTCGCCTCCTCGAGCCGCTCGAGGATCAGCGCGCGGTTGCCGGCGAGGTCGCCGACGACGGGATTCGATCTGGACCAGTGCGAGGCGCATCGGTTTAAGCCTATCAGGCGAAAACCTCTAGCGCCGCAGCCGGATCGCGTTCAGGTCGTCCGCGAGAATCGCGTCGATCCGCGCCCGCAGCTCGTCCGGCGGATCGTGCTCCGCGTGGAGGTAGCGGCCGGCGAGCGCGTCGAACTCGCCCGACGCGAGCGCGCGCACGAGCCGCGGCGCGCACTCCGGCGGCGTCCACGGCACGTCGTCGCCGACATCCAGCTCGTCATCTCCGTCTTCACGAGCCCGGGCTGATCGAGAACAGGAACACGTTGCTCGGCGCAAGCTCCGTGGCCAGGACCTCCGAGAATCGGTGCACGGCGGCCTTGCTCGCTGGATACGCCGTGTTCGCCTCCAGGTTCGCGAACCGCGACGGGAGATACGCGGCGCCGCTGGCGACGTTGACGATGCGTCCGCCGCCGCGCTCGATCATTCCCGGCGCGACCGCGCGGCAGCAGAGAAACACGCCGAGGACGTTCACCTCGAACGTGTGCCACCAGTCGTCCGGATCGGCGAACGGGTCGTTCGGGCCGGTGATCGCCGGCGTTGCAGACCAACAGGTCGAGCGCGCCGGCCTCGCGCATCCAGCGCTCGACGTCGTCGCGCTTCGACACGTCGCCGACGAGCGCGTGCCCGCCGATCTCGGCCGCGACCGCCTCGACCTGCTCGGCGGTGCGGCCGGTGACCCAGACCTCCATCCCGGCCGACGCGAGCTCGCGCGCGACGTTCGCGCCGATGCCGCGCCCGCCGCCGGTGACGAGGGCGCGCCCTTCCAACTCACTCGACGGCATGTGCGATCTCCTCCAGCGATTCGGGGTTCTCCAACGACGACAGGTCGCCCGGATCCTCGCCGAGCACCCGGGCGCGAACGGCACGCCGCACGATCTTCGCCGACCGCGTCTTCGGCAGCGCAGTGACCCAGACGATCCGCTCCGGCTTGAACGCCTTGCCGAGCGCGTCCGTCACCGCCGCTCTCGACGCGCGCGCCGTCCGGCTCGGCGCCGGGGAGCGCGACGCAGAAGATCCACGCGACCTCGCCCTTCACCTCGTGCGGGACGCCGACGGCGGCTGCCTCCGCGACGAGCCCGCTGCCGATCGCCGCCGACTCGAGCTCCGCCGGCCCGATCCGCTTGCCGGCGATGTTCAGCGTGTCGTCGCTGCGGCCGTGCAGGAACCAGTAGCCGTCCTCGTCGATCGACGCCCAGTCGCCGTGCGTCCAGATGCCCGGGAACCGCCGCCAGTACGTCTCGAGATAGCGCTCGTCGTCGCCCCAGACGCCGCGCGTCATCCCGGGCCACGGCCGCCGGCAGACGAGCTCGCCGACCTCGCCGCGCACCGGATTGCCGGCCGCGTCGACGACGTCCATGTCCTGGCCGAGCGCCGGGAAGCCGAGCGCGACCGGCTTGACCGGCTCCGTGATGCACGTCGCGAGGAAGCACGCGCCGACCTCCGTTCCGCCGGAGATGTTCACGATCGGCGCGCGCGAGCCGCCGGCCTTCTCGAACAGCCAGACGTACGGATCGGGATTCCACGGCTCGCCGGTCGTGCAGAACGTCTTCAGCGACGAGAGGTCGGCCGTCGGCTCGCCGTGCGGGATCAACGCGCGGACGAGCGTGGGCGAGAGGCCGAGCATCGTCACGCGCTCCGATTCGACGAGTCGCCAGAGCCGGTCGGCGGGCCAGTCGGGCGCGCCCTCCGCGAACACGACGGCCGCGCCGAGCGCGCCGGCGCCGACCACCGTCCACGGTCCCATGATCCAGCCCATGTCAGTGGCGAAGTGGACACGGTCGCCCGCCTTGACGTCGCTCTGGTACGCGGCCTCGCGCGCGATCGAGACGAGGAACGAGCCCTGGACGTGCAGCGCCCCCTTCGGGCGCCCGGTCGTCCCGGAGGTGTAGGCGAGGAGGTACGGCGCCTCGGAGTCGACCTCGAGCGGCGGCAGCGTTCCGGGCTGCCGCGTCACGAGCTCCGGCCACGCCGCCGTCTCGCGGTTCCACTCGACGACGTGCTCGACCGCGAAGCGGCCGGCCTCGTCGAGCGTCCGCCGCATCTCGATCCGCTTGCCGCGCCGCAGCGACCAGTCGGCGCAGATGACGACCTTCGCCTGCGAGTCCTCGAGGCGCGACGCGATCGCCGGCGCCGCGAAGCCGGAGAAGATCGGCACCTGCACTGCGCCAACGTGCGCGCACGCGTGCGACGCGACGGCGACCGCGGGGCACATCGGCATCAGGATTGCGACGCGGTCGCCCGGCTCGACGCCGAGCTCGACGAGCGCCTCCGCCAGTTGCGTGACGTGGCGCGACGCCTCGGCCCAGCTCAGCCCCTCGCGGCGACCGTCCTCGCTCCTCCAGACGAGCGCCTCCTCGTCCGGCCGCTCCGCCGCCCAGCGGTGGACGCAGGCGCGGGCGACGTTCGACCCGCCCGCCGTTGAACCACGTCGTCCATTCCGGCCCGCGCGAGCCGTCGAGCACCGAGTCCCACGGTCGCGAGAACTCGATCCCGAGATCGTCGACGACCGCGGGCCAGAACCGTTCCGGCTCCTCGATCGAGATCCGGTGCAGCGCCGCGTAGTCGTCCGCGCCGAGCCGGCGCGCGAGCCGCGTCACGTTCGCCTGCTCGACGAGCTCCGCCGAGGGCTGCCAGATGAAACCGCCGCGCATCGTCGAGAGCCTATGCCGACAGAGCCCGGCTAGTGTCTGCTAACTTAGTGCCTACTAACTACCGACAGCCCACGAATTCGCAGGGGGATCTCTCTTGAAGGCACGCATTCTCGCGCCGGAAAACCGCAAGTGGTGGACGCTCGCCGCGGTCGCTTTCGGCCTGTTCATGATCATGCTCGACAACACCGTGGTGAACGTCGCGCTCCCGTCGATCGAGCGCGACCTCCACGTCTCGATCTCCTCGCTCGAGTGGATCGTCACGGCGTACGCGCTCACGTTCGCCGCGCTCCTGATCACCGGCGGCAAGCTCGCCGACCTGTTCGGACGCAAGCGGATCTTCATCGTCGGCATCGCGATCTTCACGCTCTCGTCGCTCGCCTGCGGGCTCGCGCCGAGCGCCGGCTTTCTCATCGGCGCCCGCGCGGTTCAGGGTGTCGGCGCCGCGCTGATGAACCCCGCGTCCCTCTCGATCATCACCGCGACGTTCGCGCCGCGCGAGCGCGGCCAGGCGATCGGCATCTGGGCCGGCGTCTCCGCGATGGCGCTGGCAATCGGCCCGCTCGTCGGCGGCCTGATCGTCGACAACATCAACTGGAACTGGATCTTCTACATCAACGTTCCCGTCGGAATCATCGGGATCGTCGTCTCCTGGCTCGTGATCAAGGAGTCCCGCGACACCTCGCGGGAGCAGAGCGTCGACCTCCCCGGCCTCGTCACGTCGAGCCTCGGCCTGTTCGCGCTCAGCTACGCGCTGATCGAGGGCAACAGCCACGGTTGGTCGTCGCCGGAGATCCTCGGGCTCTTCGTCGCCTCGGCCGTCCTGCTCGTCGCGTTCGTGCTGCTCGAGCACTACCAGCGGCTGCCGATGCTCGACCTGTCCCTCTTCAAGAACCGGTCGTTCACCGGCGCGAACGTCGTCGCGATGCTCGTCTCGCTCGGGATGTTCGGCGTCTTCTTCTACGTCTCGCTCTACGTCCAGAACATCCTCGGCTTCTCGCCGACGGAGGCGGGCGCGGCCTTCCTCCCGATGACGATCCTGATCATCCTGGTCGCGCCGATCGCCGGGAAGTGTCCGACCGGATCGGCTGCGCGCTGGCTGATGGGCGCCGGCATGACGCTGCTCGGCATCTCGCTGCTGCTCTATCAGCGCGTCGGGCTCGACTCGACGTTCTGGACGCTCCTGCCGTCGATGCTGCTCGGCGGAGTCGGGATGGCGCTGACGATGTCGCCGATGACCGCGGCGGCGATGGGCTCAGTGCCGGTCGACAAGGCGGGCGTCGGCTCCGGCGTCCTGAACAGCTTCCGCCAGCTCGGAGGCGCGATCGGGATCGCGCTGATGGGCGCGATCGTCGCGTCCTACGTCACCGCGTCGCCGCGGTCGCCGGCGAGTGCGCAGCAGTTCGTCGACGGGCTCCACGCAGCGCTGCTCGTGGCCGCAGGGCTCACGTTCGCCGCTGCTGCCGTCGCGGTCGTGCTCGTCCAGTCGGCGAAGCAGCAGCATCAGAGCGCCGACGCCACCGAGGCGGCCGACGCTGCGGCGCTCGCGGAGGTCGCTGCGTGAGCACGACGGCGACACGCATGCCGGCGGCGGAGCGACGCCGAGGCATCATCGAGGCCGCGATCCGCGTCTTCACGACGGGGAGCTACCGCGGCACGACGACCGCGGAGATCGCCCGCGCCGCGGGTGTCTCCGAGCCGATCCTCTACCGCCACTTCGCGTCGAAGCGCGACCTCTACCTCGCCGCCCTCGACCACGTGTGGTCGCAGGCGCGCGCGAAGTGGGAGGAGGCGCTCGCCGACGCGCCCGACGTCGGGACGGCGCTGGCCTCGATGACGAAGGGACACTGTCTCCGTCCACGAGTGCAAGTTCCAGCTCGCGGAGCTCTGGGTGCAGGCGCTGAGCGAGGCGGCGGAGGATCCCGAGCTGCGCCGGCACCTGCGCAGCCACATGCGCGAGGTGCACGACTTCACCGCCGACGTGATCCGCCGCGGCCAGGAGGAAGGCACCCTGAACCGCGACCGCGATGCGGACGCCGAGGCGTGGACGTTCCTCGCCGGCGGCGTCCTCGGCATGGTCGGCCGCCGGATCGGCCTCCTGGACGAGACCGAGGTCGCAGCCATCCGCTCCGCCCGGCTCGAGTGGCTCGGAGTTCCAACCGCCGACCTCAAGGCGAAGGCCGGAGGCTAACGCAGCCGAAGGCGCGTTAGACGGAGGCGAACCAGCGGAGCGGGATGGCCGCAGGCCACCACGCACCGCGCGGCACCGCCAACTCGCCCGGATCGTTCTGGGTGGATAGCGCTGCCACCCACAAAGGCCACTCGCGCCGAAGGAGGGGTCCCTCAGGCGAACCATGGTTCCCCTGAGACGCAAAGAAGAAAGGGCCCCCCGCTGCGGCTCGGGGGACCCTTTCTAGAGGCGCGCCCTTCCTAGCGACTCCGGAAACTCGGCTCTGCGGCCCAGCCGCGTCTCCGTTCTCGCCGCCGGGAAGTCCCGGCGCACCCCCTGCAAACCTGAGCCTGGCGTCCGGCCTGGTTGCAAGGTGACCTCACTATAGGAGCGGCTTGGGGTAGTCGTCAAGTGACTCAGTCAAGTGATTTCGGGACACGTCTGGTTGACTCGTTTTTCCGATGAACATGCCCTTTTAGGGGGATGCCAGGTAACCCAGCTTGCGGTTTGGTGAAGCGTAAGGTTCACTTGAGAACCACGCCGCTATGACCACGAGAGACGCCGCAATCCGCACCACTCGCCCTGCTGTCGCCAGCGGGCTTCGCCTCGGCGAGCGCCTGCGCCAGCTGCGGGTCGGCGCGGGGCTCACCCAGAGCGAGCTGGCGGGCGAACGGTTCTCCAAGGAGTACGTCTCCCAGATCGAGCGCGGCAAGACCCGCCCGACGCGCGAGACGATCGACTGGCTCGCCCAGCGGCTCGGCGTCGATCCCGGCTTCCTGGCCAACGGCGTCGCGACCGACGAGCGGGGCCGGCTCGAGGGCGCGCTTGCCCGGGCCGAGACGCTGCTCGGGGCCAACCGCGACGAGGAGGCCTCCGCGGAGTACGAGCTGCTCGTTCCGGCAGCGCGCGCGACGGGCCTGCCCGAGCTCGAGGTTCGGGCACTGATCGGAGCCGGCAAGGCGCACATGCGCCTCGGCGCGATCCGCCCGGCGCTCGAGGTTCTCAACGAGGCGCGCTCCATCTCCGAGGGCACCGGCTTCTCCGACATCGAGCGGGCGGATGCGCTCTTCACGCTCGGCGTCTGCCGCTACCACCTGAACAGCATTCAGACGGCGATCGGCCTCTTCAACGAGTCGCTCGCGCTCGCGGAGCGCTCGGGGCTGCCGTCGGACTCGCTTCGCTCGAACATCCTCTCCTGGCGCTCGCGCTGCTGGCGCCGCCAGCGCGACTACGAGGCCGCGCGCGAGGACATCGAGCGGGCGCTCCAGCTCGCCGAGGACGCGGAGGATCCGCGCACGATCGGTGCCGCGTACTTCCAGGCGTCGCTCGTCGCCGACCGCGAAGGCCACTGGGTGCTCGCGCGGACGTACGCCGAGAAGGCGCGCACCGCGTACGAGGATCTCGCCGACCGCGTCCACGTCGGCCAGCTCACGAACAACCTCGGAGGCTTGAACTTCCTGCTCGGCAAGACGGACGAGGCGATCGCGCTCCTCAAGGACGCGTTCAGCATCGCCCTCGACACGGGCCGCGAGGCCGACGCCGCGCAGGCGGTCTCGTCACTCGCGCAGATTCATCTCCGGACGGGCAACGTCGACCAGGCCGAAGAGCAGGCGCGCCACGCGCTGAGGCTGCTCAACGGGCACGAGGACTACCTCGACGAGATCGGGAACGCGCAGCTCGTGCTCGGGCGGTCGCTGCTCGAGCAGGACCGGCTCGAGGACGCCGAGGCGGCGTTCCAGGCGGCCGAGTCGAGCTTCGACGCGCTCGGATCGGCCAGCCATCGTGCCGCAGCCTGGGTCGCCAGAGGCGATCTCGCGGCGCGGCGCGGCGACGACAGGCTTGCGGCACATCTCTATCGGACTGCGGCTGAAGCACTCCAGGACTTCAAGTTCTAAGAAAGGAGGTGACGACGGTGACCAAGGCGAGGTTTATCTACCTGCTGCTCGTCGCTTCAATGTTTGCGTACGCGCTCGCGCTCTGCGCGAGGGGCCACGGCTTCTCTGACGGCGGAAGCCTGCTCAACTAGCACGATCCGCGGCGGCCGCCGCGCCAGCGGGCGCGGCGGCTTGCGCGTTGTTCCGGCGGCCGCTTCAGGCGCCGGAGAGCGGGACGTCTCCGTTGACGGAGCCGGCGCGCTCGATCACGACCTGAGGAATTCTCGCCCTCGGGGTCAGGCGGAGGAGCATCCGCACGACCTCGGCGCAGTCCTCCGGCTGGATCATCTCGTCGCCGGCGAGGCCTGACCATTCGGCCATCGGCGTGTCGACGAAGCCGGGACAGATGGCGATCGCACGCACGCCGTCGCCGTCGAGCTCCTCGTTCATCGAGCGCGTGAGCGCGATCACGGCCGCCTTCGTCGCCCCGTAGGTGGCGAGGCCCGGCGTCGGCAGCGTGCCGGCGATCGAGGCGAGGTTGACGATCCAGCCGCGCGACTCGCGCAGCAGCGGGATCGCGGCCTGCGTGACGAGGAAGAGTCCGCGGAGGTTGACGCCGACCTGGAGGTCGAAGTGCTTCGCCGGGAGGTCCTCGACGTTGCCGGCGATGCCGACCCCGGCCGAGTTGACGAGGACGTCGAGCCGGCCGAACCGCTCGCGGTGCGCCGCGACGAGCCGCGCGCAGTCCTCTTCGCTCCCGACGTCGGCGGCGATCGCCTCCGCGCCGAGCTCGGCCGCAGCAGCCTCGACCTTCTCCGCCCTGCGCGAGGCGAGCGTCAGGCCGAATCCTTCGTCGCGCAGCATGCGCGCGATCGCGAGACCGATGCCGGACGAGCCTCCTGTGACGAGCGCCGCGCGTTCCACGACCCCTTCTCTACGCGACCGGCCGCGGCAGGTCAAGCGGCGTCGGCCGCGAAGTATCGGCCCGAGGGTGCCGTCACGGCCCTCCTCTCCCCAGAAGGCGGCGGCTTCGGCCGTCGCCTTCGCCTTCTCCGGCCCGTAGTGTTGGAGCGTGGAACGGGCGACGCTCACGGGGCTCACCGCCGGCGGCGGCTGCGCCGCGAAGTACTCCGCGTCGCGGCTCGAGGAGCTGCTGCGCGGCTTCGTGCCCGTCGAGGCGGAGAACCTGCTCGTCGGTCTCTCGCCCGCCGACGACGCGGCCGTCTACAAGCTCGACGACGAGCGCGCGCTCGTCTTCACGCTCGACTTCTTCCCGCCGCTCGTCGACGACCCGGCGACCTTCGGCCGCATCGCGGCGACGAATGCGCTGAACGACGTCTTCGCGATGGGCGGCTCGCCGCTGCTCGCGCTGTCGATCGCCGCATTTCCGGAGGAGCTGCCGACGTCGGTGCTCGCAGCCGTCTTCGCGGCCGCTGACGAGCAGGTGCGCGCGGCCGGAGCGATCCTCGCCGGCGGGCACACGATCCGCGACGCGGAGCCGAAGTACGGTCTCGCGGTCGTCGGCACCGTTCATCCGGACGGGATCTGGCCGAAGAGCGGCGCGCGGCCCGGCGACGCCCTCTTCCTCACGAAGCCGCTCGGGACGGGGCTCGTCCTCGCGGGCGGCGGCGACGCCGACGAGGCGGTGCGCTGGATGACGACGCTGAACGCAGCGGCGGCGGACGCGCTGCGTCCGTTCCAGCCGAACGCCGTTACCGACGTGACCGGCTTCGGACTGTTCGGCCACGCGCACGAGATGGCGGACCGCAGCGGCGTGCGCATCCGGATCGACGCGGCGGCGATGCCGGCGATCGGCGGCGCGCTCGACATCGCGCGCCGCGGCGTGCGCACCGGCGGCGACCCGCGCAACCGCGAGTTCGCGCCGGTCGAGGCGGACGGCGTCGCGGAGGAGCTGCTCGCGCTCGGCTACGACGCGCAGACCGCCGGCGGCCTGCTCGATCTCGCTGCCGGCAGACAAGGGCTGTCGCTCGAGGCGGAGTTCCGTGCGCGCGACCTCTTCCTCGCGCGCATCGGCGCGGTCGAGGCCGGCGCCGGAGTCGCCGTCGCTAGCGCGAGCTCGCGCTTGCGCTCGTGGATCGCGCTTGCGCTTCGCGACGAGCTCGCCTTCGAGTCGCGTCAGCTCCTCGATCCTTCGCCGGACGAGCTCGAGCTGCGTCTCCACGTGCGGTAGCGCCTCGTCGAGGAGCCGCAGCCGCTCGGCGTCGGAATCGGTCGCCTTGAGCCGGCGCCGAATCGCAGCGCGCGCCTCCTCCGCCTCGACCAGCTGCTTCAGCTCGTCGAGCGAGAGGTTCAGCAGGTCGCGCAGCCGCTTCAGCTCCTGCAGCCGCTCGACGTCGGCGTCGTCGTACAGCCGGTGCTCGCCCTTGCGGCGCTCGGCGGACGGCAGCAGCCCGATCTCCTCGTAGTAGCGGATCGTGCGCGGCGTCAGGCCGGTCCGCTCGGCGACCTCGCCGATCCGGAACGCGTCGGCGGCGGTCGCGCTCATGCGGCCTCGCCGATCGGAAGCTCATGCGCCTGCGCCTGCGCGGGGCGAAGCAGCGAGACGCCGGCGCCGACGAGCGAGATCGCGCTCAGCACCCAGAACGCCATGTGCAGATTCGCGATGAACGGCGAGAGCTGCTCCTGGGAGAGCCCGGACGCGAGGCCGGACATGATCTTGAACAGCACCGTCTTCGGAACTGCCGCCGTGACGACGGCCAGCACGAACGCGATCGAGAGCACGCCGCCCGTGCTTTGCAGCATCATCCGCGTACCTGCTGCGATTCCCCGTCGGTGCACCGGCACGACGCCCATCATCGCTGACGTGTTCGGGCTGTTGAACAGCCCCGAGCCGATGCCGGCCAGCAAAAGCCAGAGCGCGCTCCAGACATACGGCGTGTGCGCCTCGAGCGTCGTCATGCCCGCGAGCCCGAGAGCGACGACGACCATTCCGCGCGGCGGCGAGCCCGCGCGAGCCGTGCCGGTCGGCGGCGATCCCCGCGAGCGGCGACGCGACGAGCATGCCGATCGCCAGCGGCGCGAGCTCGAGGCCGGCCATGATCGGCGACTGGTTCTGCGGACCCTGGAAGTAGAAGACGAACAGGAACATGAGCGCAGAGCGCGAGAGCCCGTTGATGAACGAGGCCGCGGCGGCCGCGCTGAACATGCTGTTCCGGAAGAGCGAGAGGTCGAGCATCGGCGACTGCACGTGCCCCTCGATCACGACGAACAGCGGCAGCAGCACGATCGCAGCGACGAAGCCGCCGATCACGACCGGGTCGTCCCAGCCGGTGAGCGCGCCCTTCGACAGCGCGAGCACGAGCCCGGTGAGGCCGAGGATGAACGTCGCGTTCCCGAGCAGGTCGAGCCCGCGCTCCTTTCCACGTCCCGACATCTCTTGGAGGACGAGCAGCGCCCAGCCCGCGCCGAGCAGTCCGAGCGGGACGTTGAACCAGAAGACCCAGCTCCACGACACGAGCACGAGCGCGCCGCCGAGCACCGGCCCGATCACGAGCCCGACCGCGGCGATCATCGTGTTCGTCCCCATCGCAAGCCCGAGCTCGTCCTTCGGGAACGCGTCGGTGACGAGCGCCGAGGCGTTCGCAAAGAGGAACGCGGCACCGACGCCCTGCAGCACGCGCCAGAGGATCAGCTGCGTGCCGCTGCCGGAGAACCCGGCGCCGAGCGACGCGAGCGAAAACGCGACGAAGCCGAGCACGTACGCGTTCTTCCGGCCGAAGAGATCGGACAGGCGTCCCGCCGCGAGCACGAGCACGGTCGAGACGATCATGTAGACGAGGATCACCCAGACGAGCTGGAGCAGCGTCGTGTGCAGGCTCCGCTCGAGGTCGGGGAGCGCGATGATCAGCGTCCCCGAGTTCACGGTCGCCAGGAACATCCCGAGCGACGTGCACGACAGCACCCACCACTTGAAGTGGGTGCTCTCACGGCGTGTCCGAAGGAAATTCATTCTTACGTCAACGTAAGATTAGCAGCACGGGCTAGACTCGCGCAATGTCCGCCGAGCCGGTTCCGCAGGCGCTGCCGCGGCGTCACGCGCTCGTTCTCTCGGCCCGGGGCTTCCGGCGGCTCGCCGTCGCCGCGGTCGCGATGCTCGTTCTGATCGTCGCCACGGGCGCGACGGTACGGCTCACCGGCTCCGGCCTCGGCTGCGAGCACTGGCCCGGCTGCCAGCCCGGCGACCCGTTCCCGGCGCGCGGCTTCCACTCCGACGTCGAGTTCTCGAATCGCGTCGTCGCGTTCTTCACGGTGCTGACGACGCTCGCGCTCGCGATCGGCGCCCTGCGGACGACCGGGCTCGGCCGCGGCACGAAGATCCTCGCCTGGGTCGTCTTCGCGGGCACGCTCGCGCAGGCGCCGCTCGGCGCGATCACCGTCTACTACCACCTCAACCCCGTGGCTCGTGATCACGCACCTGCTGCTCTCGCTCCTCGTGCTCGGGACGGGGGTGCTCGTGCTGCTCCAGGCGTCGCGGCTGATCCGCGGCGGCGACGGGCCGCTGCCGGCGGTCGCACGCTGGTTCGGCGCGGCGACGCTTGTCGCGGTCGGCGTGCTCGTCGTCTCGGGGACGCTCGCCACCGCGGCGGGCAAGTTCCCAGGCTCGAGCGGCGCGACGCTCGTCCGCCGGCTCGGCCATTTCCAGCCGTCGGTCGCGTTCCACGTGCGCGCAGTCGCCGCGTTCGGGATCGTGTTTCTCCTGTTGGCTTTGTGGGCGTGGCGGCATCGCGGGCGCTATCCGTGGCTCGTGCGCGGCTGCGCCGGGCTGCTCGCGATCCTCGCCGTCCAGATGGCGGTCGGCGAGTTCCAGTACCGCAACTACGGCACCGTCTCGTGGTACGTCGTGCTGATCCACGTCGCGCTCGCCGCGTGCCTCTTCGGCTGGACGGTCGGGCTCGTGGCGCGGCTGTGGCGGCCGCTGGCTCACGCGGACCGCACGTAAACTGAGCCGATGCCGGAGCTCAACGTCTCGTTTCGGCCGGAGTTGCGCCGGCCGGTGCTGCTCGCCGCGTTTCGCGGCTGGAACGACGGCGGTCAGGGCGCATCGCTCGGCGGCGGCTATCTGGCCAAGCAGTGGAGCGCGGAGCGCTTCGCGGAGATCGACGCGGAGGAGTTCTTCGACTTCCAGGCCGCGCGGCCGCACGTCTCGCTCGTCGACGGGCTGACGCGGAAGATCGAGTGGCCCGACAACGGCTTCTTCCACGCGCCGATCCCGGGCGCCGATCGCGACATCGTGATCCTGCTCGGGATGGAGCCGAACCTCCGCTGGCGCACGTTCTCTCGTCTCGTCGTCGGCCTCGCGCAGGATCTCGGCGTCGAGCTCGTCGTCACGCTCGGCTCGCTGCTCGCCGACGTGCCGCACACGCGGCCCGCGCCGGTGACGGCCGCGGCGAGCGACGCGGCTCTCGTCGAGGAGCTCGGGCTCGAGCCGTCGCGCTACGAAGGGCCGACCGGAATCGTCGGCG
This sequence comes from uncultured Actinomycetes bacterium, assembly GCA_963718385.1. Taxonomy (GTDB): domain Bacteria; phylum Actinomycetota; class Thermoleophilia; order Gaiellales; family Gaiellaceae; genus Palsa-739. The sequence continues at coordinate 1,190,544 of CAVQZE010000001.1, read as the reverse complement.
TGATGCTCGACGCGTGCCGCGAGGCGGGGATCCCGTCGGTGAGCCTCTGGGCCGCCGTGCCGCACTACGTCTCGCTCGCGCCGAGCCCGCGCGCCGCGCTCTCGCTGTGCACGCGCTTCGGCGAGCTGATCGAGGCCGACATCGACGTGTCCGAGCTCGAGCAGGCCGCGACCGAGTACAGCGAGCAGGTGAGCGAGGCGGTGTCGAGCGACCCTGAGACCGCGGCGTACGTCGAGGAGCTCGAGCGCCGCGTCGACATGCTGGACGAAGCGGAGGAGCTGCCGTCGGGCGAGTCGCTCGCGGCCGAGCTGACGCGGTACCTGCGCGAGCGCGACGAGGAAAACGGGGACGGAGAGCCCGGCCCGCCAGGGCCGGCGAGCTAGACCGCTTCGGCCGCGGCGGGCGGCTCGGGAGCCGCGTCCGTCGCCGGTGCTGTCGGTGCCGCGGCGGGCTTGCGGCGGCGTCTGCGGCGCGGTTTCGGAGCGGCTGCCGGCTCGCCCTCGGCTGGCGGAGTCGTCTCCGTCGTCTCGGCAGTCGCGTTCTCGGCGGTCGCGCCCTCGACCGGCGTCACGGCGGTCGCCTCGCCCGGCTTCTTCTTGCGGCGGCGCCTGCGCCGGGTCCGGCTCGGCTGCTGCTTCGGCGCCGGCAGGTTCTCCGCCAGCGCGAGCGCGACCTCCTGGACCGTGCCGAGCTCCTCGCGCGCCTCGTCGATGAGCTTCGTCGACCGCGGTGTGTAGCCCTCCGCCGACGCGAGCAGCGCGGCGCCGACGGTGATCGACTGCTCGAGCGAGATCTTGACGAGCTTCGCCGCGTTCTCCTCGTGCCGGTGCCCGCGTGAGTTCGCAAGCGCGCCGAGAAGTCGCTTCGCCTCGGGGAACTCGCTCGACGCGCGCCGGTCCTGCACCTTGCGCGTTGCGCGCGCGAGCTTCCATGTCCAGCGCGCGAGGATCTGGTCGGGAGCGTCGGGCTTCCCGTCGGCGATCGCGCGCAGCAGCGTGCGGACACCGGGGATGCGCTCCTTCTCCCACGTCGGCGCCTGCGTCACGAGCGTGACGAGATCGTCGAACGACGCACGCTCGACGCGCATCGACACGCGATCCTGCAACGCCATCAAGCGCAGCCGGCGGTTCGGATTCTCCGCGGCGCACGTCTGGAGGAACTGCTCGAGCGCGGCCTTGCTCGCGCGGCCTTCGGTGAGCTTCTGCACGAACGCCCCGCGTTCGTCGAAACGGATCTGGCGGCCGGCGATCGTCGCCCAGTAGCGCTGCTCCTCGTCGTCGAGGAAGCGCGGGTCGACACGCTGCCACTCGCGCTGGATGACCGCAACGCGGCGGCGAACGTCGGGCGTGACCGGAACGAGCCACGGTGCCGGCGTCAGGCGGCGGCGCGCGCGGCGTTGCGAACGGCGGCGCGGCGCCGGCGTGACGCGCGCGCCCTCGCGGTAGAAGTCCGCGTCGAGTAGCGAATGCAGCGAGACGACGCGTTCGTTGTGCGTCGCACCCTTCGGGACGAAGTCGACGACGATCCCGGCCTCCTTGCGCGGATGCAGTCGCATGATGCGCCCGATCCGCTGCTGGTACACGCGCTTCGACGCCGTCGGCGCGAGGTGCATGCAGACCGTCGCGCGCGGTGAGTTCCAGCCTTCCGCGAGCAGCTGCGCGTTGATCAGGACGTTGATCTCCCCGCGCTCGTACGCGGCGAGCGTCTCGGCGAGCCGCACCGGCGGCGTGCGCCCGGAGACGGCTTCGGCCTTGATCCCGGCGGCGCGGAACTCCTGCGCGAGGTTGTACGCGTGGTCGACGCCCGCGGCATAGACGATGCCCGGCGTGTTGTCGAAGCGGTCACGGTAAAGGCTCGCGGCGGCCTGGTTCAGCGCCTGGTGATCGAGCGTCTTCGCGAGGATCTCCTGGTCGAAGTCGCCGCCGACGATCGGCACCGAATTGATCGCCGCGACCGGCGGCACGCGCAGGCAGCGGAGCGGCGCGATCAGTCCGCGGCGCGCGGCGTCCTGCAGCGGCAGGTCGTCGACGGACGCGGGGAAGACGTCGGAGACCTGCTTCGCGATCAGCTGCTCCGTCGCGGTCATCCCGATGTAGATGGGCTCCGGGAACGAGCGGATCGCGGCGGACGTCTTCTCGCCGAGCGCCGTGTGCGCCTCGTCGCAGATCACGAGCTCGTACGCCTTGCGGCTGATCGTGTCGACGTGCCGCGCGAACCACGCGTACGTCTGAATCGTCAGCGGGTTCTGGCGCAGCGGCTCCTTGCCGGCCTCGATCGCGTCGGTGAAGCGGTCGCCGTAGCCCTCCGTCGTCAGGTCGCGCTGGAACTGGGAGACGAGCAGCCGGCGGTGCGTGAGGATCAGGACGCCCTGCGTGCGCGCGCCCTCGACGAAGCCGGCGGCGGCGATCGTCTTGCCGGACGCGGTGGGGTGGCGGAAGCGGTAGCGGCGGACGGCGCCGGGATCCTCCGCGGGCGACAGCTCCTCTTCGAGCTCCGCGTCATCGGGGTCGAGCTCGACGCCGACCTCGATGTCGATGTCGGCGTCCTCGTCGGCCTCGCTCGTCGTCGGCCTCGGCGAGCTCGTCTTCGGAGAGCGCGTGGCCGTTGCCGTTCCCGTTCGGCTCCTCGTCGCGCTGCACCGCCGCGATCAGCTCGGTGAGCATCCCGGCGAGCGCGTCGATCTGGTGGCGGCGGAGCTCCGTGCCCGCGGCGGTGCGCGGCACCGGTTCGGCGAGCACCCGCTCGAGCCCGAGCATCAGCGCGTAGCGCACCTTCCACTGCGGAGTCGGGCGCGTCTGGCCGGCCTCGATCTCGGCGAGGGCGTCGTCGAGCGCGCGGCGGCGGGCCGTGCCGGGCGCGAGCACCTGTGCGGCGTCCTCGCCCTCCCGGAAGAACGGCTCACCGGCCCACGCTTCCGCGCGGAATGCGGCGGCAACCAGAGGGTCTGCCGCCCCCGAAAGGATCGTGGGCTCGTGGATGGCTTCCTGCATGTGCGCAGCACGGGAAGGTGCTGCATCTTTCGAGAGGAGCGCGCTCGCGGTGGTTCCCCTGGCGAGCGGCGCTGGTGCAAGCATACCGGGCGCCCCGGGGGCGTCAACTGCCCTAATGGGGCATGGCCGGCGGGGAGAACCCGGACTAGGAGCCGAGGCCGCCGAAGATGGCGAAGGGGTTGCCCGGCATGATCTCCGCAACGGTCTCGCCGCTCGCAGTCACCTCGCCGTGAACCCGGGCCGCGAGGGCGTCCGCGTCCTCGCGGGTGGCCGTGCCGACGAAGAGGAACTGCGACTGCCGGATCACCGAGTAGCCCTCGCCCTCGAGCTGCGCAGCGAGCTTCTCCGCCTCCTCCGGCGAGGCGCACGAGGCCCGGACCTCCCACGGCGCGAAGCCGCGGTCGAGCTCGTCCTGCTCCCACGTCTCCGTTGCCGGCTCGTCGTCCCAGCGCTCCTCGGCGGACAGCCAGTGCTCGACCTTGCTCGTCGTCGCTTCGATCCCGAGCGCGCCCAGCTCGGCCTCGACGACGGCCCGCGCCTTCGCCGCGTCGTCCGGCGAGGACGCGTAGACGAAGATCTCGTCGCCGTCGCGTGAGACCGCGAGCCGCTTCGACTCGAGATCCTTGGCGAGCTCCGCCGCCTCGCTGCTGAGGCCCTCGCCGAGCCGGTGCAGAAAGCCCGCGTGCTCGCCCTCCGCGATCTCGATCCGGATCCGCCAGTCGTCGGCCATGTCTCGATACTAGACGGCGGCGGGGGCGCGGTAGTCGGCGAGGGTACTGCCGACGACGCGCTCCGAGATGCCGGTCTGGTCGAGGTGCATCGTGATCCCGCCGAGGAAGAACGGATAGCCGGCGCCGAGGATCAGGCACGCGTCGACGTCGGCGGCGGCCGCGACGACGCCCTCGTCGAGCAGGTGCCGCACCTCGTCGGCGATCGCCTCGAGCGCGTCCTCGCGGATCTCGTCGACGGTTCGGCGCGCGTCGCCGGTGACGACGATCTCGTCGGTGCCTGCGGCGAAGTTCGCGAGTGTCGGCGAGAGCGGGAAGCGATCCGGGTACGCGTCGTGCAGCGTCTCGAGGACGTGGTTCGCGACGCGCGGGCCGACCATCTGGAGCAGCACCGACGGCGCCATCGGCAGTCCGAGCGAAAGCACCGCCTCGTCCGTCTCGTCGACGGTGTTGCCGTGCTCGAGCGCGTCCATCAGCACCGTCGTCATGCGCGTCAGCACGCGGTTGACGACGAACGCGGGCGCGTCGCCGACGATCACGCCGCGCTTCTTCAGCTTCTGCACGACGCTCCACGCCGTCGCGAGCTGTTCGTCCGTCGTGCGCGGTGTGCGCACGATCTCGACGAGCGGGAGCACGGCGACCGGGTTGAAGAAGTGCAGCCCGACGTCTGCGCCCATCTCCTCGACCGAGAGCGACGACGTGTTCGTCGCAAAGATCGCGTCCGGCGCGACGCGGCGCACCTCGGCGACGACCTCGCGCTTGACGCTCAGCTCTTCGAAGACCGCCTCGAGGATCAGATCGCAGCCTTCGAACTGCTCCCAGCCCGTGCCGCCGTCGACGATCGTCGCGAGGAACGGCTTGCGCTCGCCGACGTCCTCGCGGATCGTCGCGAGCGCCTCGTCGACGCGCGCCTGGTCGAGGTCGCGCAGCACGACCGGCACTTCGAGCCGGCGCAGGAAGAGCGTCGCGAGCTGCGTCGCCATCAACCCGGCGCCGACGATCCCGACCTTCTGCACCGGGCGCGGCTTCACGTCGGGCAGCGCGTCGGGCTTCTTCGTCCGCCGCTCGACGACCGTGAAGGCGTAGGTCGAAGCCTGCGCCTGCGGGCTCAGCAGCAGCTCGCCCATCGCCGCTTCCTCGGCGCGGTAGCCCTCGTCGATCGTCCAGCTCTGCGCGCCTGCGATCAGGTCGAGCGCGACGTACGGCGCGCGCGTTGCGCCGTGCACGGCATCATCGACGCGCGAGCGCGCCTTGCGGAACACCGTCTCGGCGTCCGACCAGTCCGGCTCCGCGCGGGCGACGCCGCCGGCTTCGACGAGCTCGGCCGCGAATGCGAGCGAGTCGTCGACGAACTCGACCGGATCGAGCAGCCGGTCGGCGAAGCCGAGCTCGACCGCTTCCGCCGCGCGGAGCAGCCGGTTCTGGCGCAGCGGGTTGAGCACGATCAAACGCACGGCCGCGTCCGGCCCGGCGAGCTTCGGCGCGAGCTGCGTTCCGCCCCAGCCGGGGATGATCGACAGTGCAACCTCCGGAAAGCCGAAGTGGCGGACGCTCGACGCGATCGTGCGCGCGTCGCAGTGCAGTGCGAGCTCGAGCCCGCCGCCGAGGCACGCGCCGTTGATCGCCGCGACGGTCGGGAACGGCAGCGCGCGGATTCGTGCGAACAGCTCGTGGCCCGCGCGCGTTCCCTCGATCGCGTCCTCCTTCGAGCGGATGCCGGCGAACTCGTCGATGTCGGCGCCGACGCAGAAGACGAACGGCTTGCCGGTGACGACCATCGCCGCCCACTCGCCGGACTCGAGCTCGTCGATCACGCGCACCGCGGACTCGAACGCGGAGCGGCCGAGCGTCGTCGGCTTGTTGTAGTCCTCGCCGTTGTCGATGGTGACGAGCGCGATCGGGCCGACGCGCGACTCGACGCGGTTCAGCGCGAAGAACGGTGTCGCTCACACGCTGCTCCCAGACGATCGCGCAGCCCATTCCCATGCCGATGCAGAGCGCGGTGAGCCCGTAGCGGCCGTTGCGCTCGCGCAGTGCGTACGCGAGCTGCGCGATCAGCCGCACGCCGGTCGCGGCGAGCGGGTGGCCGCACGCGATCGCGCCGCCGTACGGGTTGAGGCGCGGGTCGTCCGCCGCGACCCCGAGCTCGTCGCACCACGTCAGCACCTGCACGGCGAACGGCTCGTTCAGCTCGAAGACGTCGATCTCGTCGAGCGTCAGTCCGGCCTGCTCCAGCGCGCGCCGCGTCGCGGGCACCGGGCCGTAGCCCATCAGGTGCGGCTCGACACCGGCGTACGCAAACGAGACGAGGCGGAGCTTCGGCTCGACGCCGAGCTCCGCGGCGACCGGCTCCGCCGCGAGGAACGCCGCCGTCGCGCCGTCCGTCAGCCCGGCGGAGTTTCCGGCGGTGACGCGGCCGCCGGCGCGGAACGCCGGCTTCAGCGCGGCGAGCCCGTCGAGCGACGTGTCGGGCCGGAGGAACTCGTCGCGGTCGGCGACCTTCCAGCCGTTGTCGGAGAAGACGGCCATCGGCACGACGGTCTCGCGCATGACGCCGTTCTCCCACGCAGCGGCGGCCTTCTGCTGCGACGCGAGCGCGAACGCGTCGGCGCGCTCCTTCGTGATCGCGGGGAAGCGGTCGTGGAGATTCTCCGCGGTCTGGCCCATCGACGCGGCGGACTCGTCGATCAGCCGCTCGGAGACGAAGCGTGGGTTGAAGTCGACGTCCTGGCCCATCGGGTGGTGGCCCATGTGCTCGATGCCGCCCGCGATCGCGACGTCGACCGCGCCGAGCGCGATCTCGCCGGCAGCCGCGGTGACGGCGGTGAGCGCGCCTGCGCACATCCGGTCGACGGCGAAGCCGGGCACGGTCTCCGGCAGCCCGGAGAGCAGCGCGACGTCGCGGCCGAGGGTCAGACCCTGGTCGCCGACCTGCGCCGTCGCCGCGAGCACGACGTCGCCGATCCGGTCGACGGGGATCTCGGGATTGCGTCGCAGCAGCTCGCGGACGGCCTTCACGCCCATGTCGTCGGCGCGCGTGCGCCAGAACTGTCCTTTCGGCCCGGCGCGCCCGAACGCGGTACGGACGCCGTCGACGAAAACGACCTCGCGGAGCTCCCGTGGCATCGGCTGGACGATACTCCGTGGTGGTGGACTGGCAGGAGCGAGCCGACGCAGCGATCGAGCGCTACTGCCGCGGTGAGACGCGGGATCTCGACCAGCGCCAGCTCACGCAGCTCGGGAACGCGGCCTGGGCGGCGGGGCTCTGCCTGCTCGCGGCGGGACGGCGCGACGACGCGGCGGTCTGGCTCCGCCGCGCGGCTGAGCGCTACCGCGAGAGCTGGGAAGCCGCGCCGCCCGGCTCGTGGGGCCGCCCGATCGGCGCGATGAAGGCGCTGCTGCTCGCGGGCGACGACGCCTCCGCCCCGGCGCGGTGGGCGCTCGACGCCGGCGCGGCGGACGCCGAGTCGCCGATCGGCCGCTACGCGGGCGCGCTCGCGCTGCTCGTCGCGCGGCGAAGACGCGACCGCGGTTGCCGAGTCGCTTCGGGGGCGCGACGACTTCCCGCGCGACGTCGCCGAAGCGGTGGCGGCGCTCGCCGCGGTCGACGCTGGTGCGTACGCCGCCGGAGTCCGCGACGTGCTGACGTCGTTCGAGACGCGGACGGACTTTCTCGAGGACGTTCCGCATCGCGGACACGGTGCTCGTATTCCAGATCCTCGCCGCCGCGCGCGGCATCGCCGCCGAGTTGCCGGCGTCGTCGCGCCTGCTCTGACGGAAGCCTGGCGCAACAATCCTGACTGTCCCGCGGAGCCACGTCCCGGTGCCAGGCACAGGGACGTGGCTCAGTTGGTCAGGCCTTCAGTCCGAAAGCGGGGTGGCCAGTCGGCTAGACCGAACGGACACGCCTTGAACTGCCCCGCGCGGTGCCAGGCACCAGGACTGGTCCTGAAGAGACGGGCCTCAGAGCTGCGCAGCGGCGGCGCGGTCGAGCACGACCGTCGTCGGCCCGTTCGCCGCGCGCACGAGGCTTGCCGGCGTGTCGCGGCTCGGCTCGCCGGCGAACGCACGCGCGACCGCGTCGGCCTTGTCGGAGCCCGCGATCAGGAACAGCACCTCGCGCGCCGCGCAGAGCACCGGAATCGTCAGCGTGATCCGGTCGACGAACGGCTCGAGGTGCGCCTCCGCGCCGATCACGCGCCGTTCCGTCTCGTCGAGCGTCGGCTGGTTCGGATAGAGCGACGCGATGTGCCCGTCCGGTCCCATGCCGAGCAGCAGCAGGTCGAAGACCGTGTCGCCGAGCTCCACCGCGTACTGCGCGGCGCCCTCGTCCGGGCCGAGCTCGCCGCGCATCCGGTGCACGGCCGCCGGCGGGACCGCGAGCTGGTCGATTAGCTCGGCCTTCGCCATCCCGTAGTTCGAGAGCGGATCGTCCGCCGGGCCGACGCGCTCGTCTCCCCACCACAGCTCGACCTGGCTCCAGTCCGGGTCCATCTCCGCCGCGAGCTCGTACGCCCGCTTCGGCGTCGACCCGCCGGTGAGGCAGATGTGCCCGCCCCGACGCGCCGCCTCGTCGAGCCGACGTGCGACGAGTAGTGCTGCGCCGTCGTCGTCCGCGGCGACGATGATCTCGACGTCGTTCAGAGCTCGCCGCCGGCCAGCTCGCGCGACCGCGTCATCGCAGCTTGAATCGCGTTGAGGAACGCCGCGCGGACGCCGGCCTGCTCGAGCTCGCGAATCGCGGCGATCGTCGTTCCGCCCGGCGACGTCACCGCCTCGCGCAGCTCCACCGGATGAATGCCGGTGTCGCGGAGCTGCTTCGCGGTGCCGAGCATCGTCTGCACGACGAGCGTCGTCGAGATCTCGCGCGAGACGCCGAGCAGGATCCCCGCCTCGATCATCGCCTCGGCCAGAAGCGCGAAATACGCGGGTCCCGAGCCCGACAACGCGGTCACCGCGTCCATCGTCGTCTCCGGCACGCGCACGACGCGGCCGAGATGCGAAAGCGCTTCCTCCGCGAGCGCGAGCTGCGCGTCGTTCGAGTGCGCGCCGGCGCAGAGACCGGCCATTCCTTCGTGGACGGTCGACGGCGCATTCGGCATCGCGCGCACGACGGGAACGCCGTCGGCGATTCGCGCCTCGATGTGCGCCGTCGTGATCGCGGCGGCGACGGTGAGCACCGTCTGGCTCGGCTGGAGCTTCGCGCCGACGTCGTTCAGCAGCGCGTCGATGTCCTGCGGCTTGACCGCGACGACGACGAGCTCCGCGCCTTCGATCGCCTTTGCATTGTCGGTCGTCGCCTCGACGCCGTGCCGCTCGCGCAGCTCCGTGACGCGGCCCTCGCTGCGCGCTGTGACGACGAGCTGCTCGCGCGTGCGCCAGCCGGAGCTGAGCAGCCCCGTGAGCAGCGCCTCGCCGATGCGGCCGGTGCCGAGAATTGCGATGCGGTTCTCTGCCATTGCGATCGAAGTCTAGGCGGCGCGCAGTTCGCGCACCGGCACGAGCCCGCGCGCGAAGCCGGTGAGGAGATAGACGCTCGCGATTCCGGCCCACTCGCCGTACGGCTCGACGAGCTCCGCGGTCTCGTGCGTCTCGACCCGGCGCCCTCGGAGCTCGCGCAGCAGCTTCACGAGACCGAGATCGCCGACGAGCCCCGCGTCGTAGCGGCCAAGCCCCTCGAGACAGACGACGCCGACCGACCACGGGCCGAGCCCGCGCTCGCGCTCGAGCCTGCGCGCGACCGCGTCGGTCGGCAGCCCGCGCAGCCGCTCGAGGTCGAGGCCGCGGCAGAGCCGGACGAGCGCGGCCGCCCGTCGTTCGTGCAGGCCGAGCGAACGAAGCTTGGCCGGCGCGACGGAGCCGAGATCTGCCGCCGTCGGCGAGACGCGGAACCAATCCGGCCCGGCGGCGCAGAGCGAGCGGATGATGTCCCGCTCCAGCTTCCGCGCGACCTTCGCCTCGATCAGCTGCCCGCAGAACGCGCGGAGCAACGCGTGCGCGACCGTCGGCACGCGCACCGGCCGCAGCCCGCGCAGCTCGCGCGCCGCGCGCGAAAGCAGCGGATCGTCGCTGACGGCGCGAAGAAAGCCGGAGTGGTCGTCGTCGAGCCCGAGTGTCCAGCGCAGCCGGTCGGCGGCCGCGGCCGAGTCGGCGCGGATGAGCACCGTCCCGTCGGGGCGCTGGAGCGCCCGCGCGACCTCCGCCCGCCCGTCGATCGCGAGCACGGCGGTCAGCACGCCGTCGCGGAACGTCCGCGTCGCGTCGCCGGCATGCCGCGCCGAGAGCGCGAGCGAGTACGGACCGGAAGGAGAGACCGAAAGGTCGGTCGTCAACGCTCGACGTGCTCGCCGGACGGAGCTGCGCGCAGCCCCAGCTCGGTCGCACGGTCGAGAACGTCGAGCGCCTGCTCTTCGTGCCCGTTCGTGCGCAGGAGCCGTGCCCATGCACGACACGCCTCGGTCGCGTCGCGCCAGCGGCCCTGCGTCTCGAGGAGATCCGCCGCGCGCCGGTACGCCTCGTCGGCGCCCGGATACTCGCCGCTGAGCGCGAGGCCGTCGGCGAGCGCGCGGAACGCGAGTCCCTCGTCCACCGGAGACGAGTCGCCGACGAGCTCGAGTGCCTCGCGCGCGAGCGAGATCGCGTCCTTGGTGTCGCCGAGTGACGCTGCGATCCGCGAGCGGAGGATCTTGATCTCGACCGAGTCCTGCATCGACGGATGGACGCCGAGCAGCTGCTCGGCGTGGTCGAGGTGCTTCGACGCCGACTCGGTGTCGTCGCGCGAGAGCGAGATGCTCGCGGCGAGCATGTGCGCGCGCGCGAGATGGAACGAGTCGTCCGTCGCCTGCAGCAGCGCGATCGCCTTCCGCGCATTCGCGAGCGCGACCGACGCCTCTCCCTCCGCATGCGCGAGCCGCGCCATCGACCAGTAGAGGCGGACGCGCATGTACGGATCGTCGGAGTCCTGCACGCGGTCGAGCGCCTCGCGCACGACCTCTTCGGCGCGCGCAAGCTCGCCCATGTCGGAGAGCGCGTAGCTGAGGAGCGTCGCGTAGCGCGCGTCGACGGTCGAGTCGCCCTCGACCTCGCGCACCTGGTGGATGCAGCGCTCGTAGAGATCGACCGCCCGGTCGGGCCGGCCCGCCGCGGCGTACGCACGGCCGAGATTCGCGTAGATGTCGAAGCGCTCGACCGGGAGAAACGGATCGCCTTCGATTGCGGCCTCGAGCAGGTCGACCGCGCGCACGAACTGGCCGGACTCGAGCGCCAGCGACGCGAGCGCGACGCGGCCGCGGAGGATGCACGCGCGATCGCCGGCGAGGATCGCCTCGTCGACGAGCGCCTGCAGCTGCTCGTCGACACCGTCGGAAACGCTGAGCCGGACGGCCAGCTCGAGGTCGGCGAGCCGGAGCTCGCGCTGTTCGGCCGGATCGAGCTGGGATCCCGTCTCGAGGTACTCCGCCGGGACGCCGAGCTTCGCTGCGAGCCGCCGCAGCGCCTTCACGGAAGGCTGGCGTGTCCCCGCCTCGATGCGGGAGATATAGGCGTAGGAGACGCCGGGCGACGCCAATTCACGCTGCGAAAGTCCGTGTTCGAGGCGCAGCCGCTTAAGACGTTGCCCGATCGACTCGCCCGCCGCAGGACCAGGACCAGTGCTCATTCGGCTCCTATTCTCACCGGTTGTCTCAAGATCGTCAAACGTGTCGAATACTTGACAACCGTCACCCTAACGGTGCGATTATCGCCCTTCTCGGAGTCCGCAGGGGGCTTCGTGGAGAGGAGGGCATGTCCATGCTGCGCACGACGTTCTATGTCCGCTTGGTGCTGCTGATCGCGATTCTTGCATTCGCGGCGGTCGCCCTGGGTAGCGAACCGTGGGGTCCGAACTAGCCCCAGCCTGCGGCGGGCGGGGGCACTGGTTCGCTCCCGCCCGCTGTACCCTCGGCCCGTGACGGTCGTCGAGCTCGCGGTCTACGCGCTCGTTCTCGCCGCGGCCGGCGTCGCCGTCTGGCGCCGCCCCGTCGTCGCGCTCTACGTCTTCGTCGTCGGCCTCGCGCTCCACAACGCGGTCATGGCGGCGCTCTACGCCGCCGGCGTACGCGGCGCCGCGCTGACGGCGATCACCGCGTGGAAGGAGATCCTGCTCGCGGTCGCGCTGGCGCGCGTCGGCCGGGACGCGGTGCGCGACCGGCGCCTGCCGTTTCGCCCGCAGGTGGTCGACTGGCTCGCGCTCGCGTTCGCGGCGGTCTGTGTCGTCTACCTCTTCATTCCGCAGTCGGCCCTCGGCGGTGCGGCAGGACACAAGGCCGTCGTGCTCGCGCTTCGTCACGACCTCGTTCCCGTTGCGGCGTACTTCCTCGGCCGCTCGCTGCGGCTCGGACGCGTCGAGCTGCGGCGGCTCGCGTGGACGCTGCTCGGGACGGCCGGGTTCGTCGCGGCGCTCGGGCTTCTCGACGTGTATCTCGTTCCGATCGGCTGGTGGCGGACGAACGGCGTCATCGACTACTTCCATCGTCACCTCGGCTACGACTACCACGGCACGGGGCCGAACCCGCGCGCCGGCCTCGGGCTGCCGGAGAACTTCGTCTACAACGTCGGCGGCGACCGGCCGTTCCTGCGCCGGCTCGTCTCGACGTTCCTCAGCCCGCTCGCGAGCAGCTACCTCTTCGTCGTCGCGCTCGTCGGCGCGGCGGCGCTCGTCCGGAAGCGGCGGACGGCGGTTCTTGTGCTCGTCGCGGTCGTCGTGGCCGGGCTGCTGTTCACGTTCTCGCGCTCGGCTCTGCTCGCGGTCGCGGTCGGGCTCGTCGTTCTCGCGGCGGTGCAGCGGCGGCCGCGGCTCGTCGTGGGCGCGGTGGTCGTCGTCGTTGCCGCCGTCGGCTGGGCGCACGTGTTCCCGCGGATCGCGCCGACGGGCAACTGGACGAAGGCGGATCTCGTGTACCAGCACGCGCTCGCGGCCGCGCGTCCGGGCGCGTCGAACAACGCGACGTCGGCGCGAACGAGTCGTCGCTCGGGGAGCACTGGCGGAGCCTGAAGGACGGGATCCGCACGGTGATCCACCATCCGCAGGGCTTCGGTCTCGGCAACGTCGGCCAGACCGCGTCGCGGACCGGGACGCCGATCAAGGCGGGCGAGTCGAACTACACGGAGCTCGGCGCGGAGCTCGGCGTGCTCGGCGCGGTGCTCTGGATCGGCGTGGAGCGTCGCGCTGCTCATCGCGCTTGTGCGCGCGGGCCGGACGACCGTTGGGCGGCGGCGCTCGCTGCGGCGTTCGCGGCGATCCTCGCGCTCGCGATGCAGACGGACGTGATCGGCGACCCGTGGATCGCGTACTGCCTCTGGGTGCTCGGCGGCGCGCTCGTCGTGCCGGCCACGTCCGAATAAGCGTCTTGCGCGCGTGGGCGCGCGCTGCCGTACCGTTGTCGGAAATGACAACGAAGGTTCTGACCGGCGCCGCGGCTCGCGCTCTTGCTGCTCGCGCTCGTCGTGCACGTCGAGCGGGGCGGCCGGCGCGCGGGCGTCGTCGCCGATCCGGTGCGGACGCCCGGCGTCGTCAATCCGGAGGTGACGCAGGCGAACATCGCATCCACGATCTGCAAGCGCGGCTGGACGGCGACGATCCGGCCGCCGGTCGACTACACGAATGCGCTGAAGCGCGAAGCAGATGCCCGCGTATGGCGAGACCGGGCCGCTGTCCGCGTACCAGGAGGACCACCTGATCAGCCTCGAGCTCGGCGGCGACCCGACCGATCCGCGGAACCTCTGGCCGGAGCCGTATCCGCGGGCCTCCGACGTCGACCAGATCGAGAACCAGCTGAACGCCAAGGTGTGCGACGGCTCGCTGTCGCTCCACGACGCCCAGGACAAGGAGGCCGCGATGAAGCACACGCGACGGCTAGTGCCGGCTAGGCCATCGGTACCGCGAACAGCGCGACCGTCGGCGAGCCCGGCTCGCCGAGCAGCGGCGCGGCCTCCGCCTCGCTGGTCTCGAGCCGCTCGACTCTCGGTGCGCCGAGTGCGCTCGAGGAACGGCTCGGGTGGTCCGAGGAAGCTGACGGCCTCGTTGCCGTAGTGCAACGGGACGACGAGCCGCGGGCGCAGCTCGCGGACGACGGCAGCTGCCCGCTCGCCGCCGACCGTCGGGCCGTCGCCGACCGGGAGGAACAGGACGTCGATCTCGCCGATCGCGTCGCGCTGCGCCTGCCGCAGCTCCGTCTGTCCGAAGTCGCCGAAGTGCGCGATGCGCAGCCCGTCGAGGGAGAAGACGAAGATCGTGTTCGGGCCGCGCTGCGTCCCGGCGACCTCGTCGTGCTCGGACGCGACGCCGACGACCTCGCCGACAGGCGTCTCGAACGTGCCCGCGGTCGAGCGGACGACGTGCGGTTCGCCGCCGATCGTCTCCACGGCAGCGTGGTCGAAGTGCTCGTGCGTCACCAGGAGCACGTCGGCGTCGACGCCTTCGATCGGCGCGTAGTCGAAGCGGAAGTCCGGCATCCGCTCGCGGCGGATCGCCAGCATCTCCTCGGGAATCTCGCCGAACGGGTCGAGGAAGATCCGGATGCCGTCGGCGCTCGTGAGCAGGACGGCGGCCTGTCCGTACCAGCGGATGCGCATCGGATGACGAGCTTACCGTCCCCCGGATGGGCGAACCGGTCGGCGGGTGCTTCCGGTATACCTGTCTCGGTCTCGTACTGTGGTCAAGCCAGTCGAACAGCTGTCCCAGGTCATCGTCCGCTTCGCGGGCGACTCCGGCGACGGTATGCAGCTCACCGGCGCGCAGTTCACGACTGAGACCGCGCTGCTCGGGAACGACCTCTCGACGCTGCCGGACTTCCCGGCCGAGATCCGCGCACCCGCGGGCTCGCTCCCAGGCGTGTCCGGCTTCCAGGTGCATTTCGCCGACCACGACATCGTCACGCCGGGCGACCAGCCGAACGTGCTCGTCGCGATGAACCCCGCCGCGCTGAAGACGAACATCAAGGACCTGCCGAAGGGCGGGACGCTGATCGTCAACAGCGACGCGTTCAACGACCGCAACCTCCAGAAGGCCGGCTACGCGGCGAACCCGCTCGAGGACGGCTCGCTCGACGAGTACCAGGTGCACTCGGTGCCGCTCACCTCGCTCACGATCGGCGCGCTGAAGGACATCGAGGGCGTGACCTCGCGCGAGGCGGAGCGCTCGAAGAACATGTTCGCGCTCGGGCTGATGTCATGGCTCTACGGCCGCTCGATCGACTCGTCCGATCGAGTTCCTCGACGCGAAGTTCGGCAAGCGGCGCCCGGAGATCGCCGCGGCCAACATCAAGGCGCTGCAGGCGGGCTACGCGTTCGGCGAGACGACGGAGACGTTCGCGGTCCAGTACGAGATCAAGCCGGCGGAGATGAAGCCGGGCACATACCGCAACATCACCGGCAACCAGGCGCTGTCGTACGGACTGATCGCCGCGTCGAAGCTCTCGGGCCTGCCGCTCTTCCTCGGCGCGTATCCGATCACGCCGGCGAGCGCGATTCTCGAGGAGCTCGCGGGCTACAAGAACTTCGGCGTGCGTACGTTCCAGGCCGAGGACGAGATCGCCGCCGCAGGCGCCGCGGTCGGCGCGTCGTTCGGCGGCGCGCTCGGCGTCACGACCTCCGCGGGCCCCGGTGTCGTACTCAAGGCCGAGACGATCGGGCTCGCGATCATGCTCGAGCTGCCGCTCGTGATCTGCGACATCCAGCGCGCCGGTCCGTCGACGGGGATGCCGACAAAGCCGGAGCAGGGCGACCTGCTGATGGTGCTGTTCGGCCGCAACGGCGAGTCGCCGGTGCCCGTAGTCTCTGCGCTGTCTCCGTCGGACTGTTTCGCCGCCGCGGTCGAGGCGTGCCGCATCGCGCTGAAGTACCGGACGCCTGTCTATCTGCTCTCGGACGCGTACCTGGCGAACGGCTCGGAGCCGTGGCTGCTCCCCGACGTCGACTCGCTCCCCGACATCTCGACGACGTTCGCCACGGAGCCGAACGGCGACGACGGCGAGTTCCTCCCGTACCTTCGCGACGAGCAGACGCTCGCGCGCCCGTGGGCCGTGCCGGGCACGCCGGGCCTCGAGCACCGCGTCGGCGGGCTCGAGAAGGCCGACGGCACCGGCAACATCTCGTACGACCCCGACAACCACGACCTGATGACGCGGCTCCGCGCGCAGAAGGTCGCCGGAATCGCCGCGGACATCGCCGCGCTCGAGGTCGACGACCCGGACGGCGACGCGACGGTGCTCGTCCTCGGCTGGGGCGGAACGTACGGCCCGATCGCCGCCGCGTGCAAGCGCGTGCGCCGCGGCGGGCGCTCGGTCGCGCACGCGCACCTGCGCCACCTCAATCCGTTCCCGCGCAACACCGGCGAGGTGCTGCGCCGCTACGACAAGGTGCTGATCCCGGAGATGAACCTCGGCCAGCTGCTGAAGCTCGTCCGCGCCGAGTTCCTCGTCGACGCGCACGGCTACAACCGCGTCAGCGGCGTTCCGCTGCGCGCGGCGGAGCTGGCCGTCGCGATCGAGGCGCTGGTGGATCAATGAGCGGCGGAAACGGCAACGGCCACAAGCTCGATCTGACCGCGAAGGACTTCCGCACCGACCAGGAGGTGCGCTGGTGCCCGGGCTGCGGCGACTACGCGATCCTCGCGGCGATGCAGTCGTTCATGCCGGAGCTCGGCATCGAGCGCGAGCGGACGGTCTTCATCAGCGGCATCGGCTGCGCCGCGCGCTTCCCGTACTACATGAACACGTACGGGATGCACTCGATCCACGGCCGCGCGCCGGCGATCGCAACCGGCCTCGCGATCTCGCGGCCAGGATCTCTCCGTCTGGGTCGTGACCGGCGACGGCGACGCGCTCTCGATCGGCGGCAACCATCTGATCCACGCGCTGCGCCGCAACGTGAACCTGAAGATCCTGCTCTTCAACAACAAGATCTACGGGCTGACGAAGGGCCAGTACTCGCCGACGAGCGAGCTCGGGATGGTGACGAAGTCGACGCCGATGGGCTCGCTGGACTGGCCGTTCAATCCGCTGAGCCTCGCGATCGGCGCCGAGGCGACGTTCGTTGCGCGCGCGATCGACACCGACAAGGCCGGCGTGACGGCGGTCCTGCGCGCCGCCGCCGAGCATCGCGGCAGCGCGTTCGTCGAGATCTTCCAGAACTGCCCGATCTTCAACGACGACGCGTGGGACTTCGTGCGCGACGACAAGGAGGGCGTGAACCGCATCGCCCTGCGCACCGGCGAGCCGATCCGCTTCGGCAAGGACCTCTCGAAGGGACTCCGCCAGCGCTCCGACGGCTCGATCGAGGTCTGCGCCGGCGACGACGACGGAATCCTGTTGCACGACGAGGCGCACGAGACTGCCGCGCTCGCATTCGCGCTCACGCGCGTCACGCAGGACACCCACGGCGGCACGCCGGTCGGCGTCTTCCGCAACGTGCGAGCGCCCGGTCTACGACGACCTGATGTCGGCACAGCTCGCCACCGCAGAGGAGAAACGCGGCAAGGGCGACCTCGCCGAGCTGCTGCACAGCGGCGAGACCTGGACGATCGCCAGTCTCGACCGATTGCGTCGTTGGTGTCGAGCCCGTACGCTCGGCAGGTGGACTTAAGTCACTACGATTGGAAGAGTCCTTGGGAGACCGAGAGGGCTCACGTCGATGAGCCAAAACAGTCATCGGGCGATGTCCGAAGCCCGTTCGAGCGCGACCGCGCACGAATCTCCACAGCATTGCCTTCCGACGTCTTCAGGGAAAGACGCAAATCTTCGCGCCGGCAGGCGCGGACTTCATGCGGACACGGGTTACCCACTCGATCGAAGTCGCGCAGATCGGTAAGGCGCTTGCCAAACGCTTCAGAATCCCAAGCAGTCTCGTTGAAGCAGCATGCCTCGGGCATGATCTCGGCCATCCGCCCTTCGGGCACACTGGAGAGCGAGCACTCGACGAACTGCTTATGACGCACGGAACGCGCTTTGAAGGTAACGCACAGAGCTTCCGAATCGTCACGTACTTGGAGCAGAAGTCGCGCGACTTTGAAGGTCTCGATCTTTGTCGAGCAACCCTCCACGCCGTACTCAAGTATCCGTATCGTCTTTCGGCGGGCTACTCGAAATTCGTCTACGACGAAGACGCGGATCGTGAGCAGGACTGGCTCTTCGATGGAATTGGTCGTGGCTTTGCCACGACGTACAGTGATGGCGAGGATCCTCCGCGCTCGCTCCCATGTCAGCTAATGGATTGGGCTGACGACATCGCCTATTCGGTTCACGACCTTGAAGACGGCGTAGCGAGCGGGATCCTTCAGCCCGCCACATGGGATCACGACGGATTTCGATCCGACGTGTGGAAGAGTGTTTGCGCAGCACCCATACGATGGCGCAGTGGGCCACCCGATCAGGGCGTGGTTGACGACGTGATCACTGCCACGTATGCCGAGCTAGGTCGTTGGGGGCCGACGGTGCCAAAGGACGTGATCCGCGAGTTCACGCGAGCGCGCATCGACGAGTTTGCAATCGCTGGCGACGTGACGACGCTGGGTGATGGCATGACGTTGTTCGACTATCGCTTCGACGTTCCCGAGGACGTCCGCATCAAGAACCAGATCCTGAAATCGATCACGTTCGAGTTCGTGATTCGTGATCATCGGACGACCACCGTCGCGTTCAAGGGACGCGAGATCCTCAAGCGGTTGTTCGAGGCGCTCTATGAGAACGCAAGCGGTGGTAACTCCTCTGCTGACCGGTTCGTGCTCTTTCCGCGCGAGCTTCGACCGACGATATGGGCCTTTGCTGATGACGAACCGGCTCTCGCTCGAGCTGTGTGCGACCACCTCGCGAGTCTCACTGAGGGCCAAGCTTTGTCGCTCTACGGTCGGCTATTTGAGCCCGAAGTCGGCTCCCCACTCGAGTTGGTCTAGCGCAGCCGTGTTTTGAAGAGGCACCTTTCCGCCATCCGGCAGACGTGGGAACATGCCGGTATGGGCGACCGAGGAGACGGTATGGAGCACGCCGAGGTTCGCGTGGTCCCGGCCGATGATGGTGGGTGGCTCGTCGAATACGCTCTGGCCAGCGAGCACTTTGAGCGGAAGCGACAAGCGACGCTCCGTGGCCGCGAACTGCTTCGAGAGCATGGGGGCGGCGATCTCGTGATCCAGAGCCTTAGCGGCCGAATCGTCGATCGCGACCGAGTTGCGGCACCGCTGTCAAGCGGTTCGAGCTCCTAGCTCGCGGACTCCTGCTCGTCGAGCGAGAAATGCACGTGGTCGCCGTGCGCCTCGACGTCGAGGACACGATCGGAGAGCGCGTTCGCGGCGACCGCGTCGAGGAACACCGACGCGCCGCTCTGCGTGACGAGCGTGTCGCCGTCTTCCGGGCCGTCGGCGACGCCGAACTCGAGCTCCGTGTCGTCGCCGTCGCCGACGCCGACGATGCGCAGGCCGGCTCCGGCGCCCGCCTCGTTGTCCTCGAGGATCGCCTTGATCTCGTCCGCGGCCTGCTCCGTTACGACCAGCACCGCGTCATTCTCTCATCGAATACCGTGCTGCGCTGCCATCCAATGTCCGCACGCGCACGCAGCACGGTATTCGAGATTGAGAGAGCCGGACGCGGGGGAACGCCCGGCTCTCAGTGCCGAACCTCGAGCACCTCCGGCGCCGGGGAGAGCGCCTGCTCGATCGCCTGCTCGAGCTGGGAGCGCCGGAAGGGCTTCATCACGTGCCCGCCTGCACCGAGCTGCCGGGTTTCGTAACTCGGAGCGTCGATGCTCACGCAGAGGATCGGCAACTGCTCGAGCCGGTGCCGCAAGCGACGGGCAAGCCGCACCCCCGCGCGTGACACAGGTTCCAGCAGCAGTAGATCGGGCTCCTCTCCCTCGGCCAGCTCGCGCGGGCCGATCGGTCTGTGACCGAGCCGCAGGACCAGGAGCTCGAGTAGCGACCGGGTCGCCGGATCGGGATCCACGATCAGGATGGTCGCCACCACTGTCCACTTTCGACCCGGATGGCGGGAACGACGGATGGTCATAGTATGAAGAAGGTATGAACGAGCCCCGTGTGCTGGTCTGCGACGACGACGACGACATCCGCCGGCTCGTCGCGACGCTGCTGGAGCGGACCGGGGCGACGGTGCATCAGGCGGCCGACGGCCGCGAAGCGCTGCGGGAGTTTCACGCCTGGCGGCCGGAGCTCGTGATCCTCGACGTCTCGATGCCGGAGCTCGACGGCTGGGCCGTCCTCGAGCGGATCCGCGACCTCTCCGACGTGCCGGTGCTGATGCTGACCGCCCGCGGCGAAGAGCTCGAGCGGGTGCGCGGGCTGCAGGGCGGCGCCGACGACTACGTCGTGAAGCCGTTCGGCAAGCAGGAGCTCGTCGCGCGTGTCCAGGCGCTCCTGCGCCGCGCCTCGAAGGCGCCGCACGAGGAGGAACCGGATTCGTACGCCGACGCCTACTTGACGATCGACTATGCGCAGCGGCGCGTCTCCGTCGGCGAGCGGGAGGTGCAGTTGACGCCGCTCGAGTTCCGGCTGCTCTCGACGTTCGTCCGCAACCCGCGCCAGGTGCTGAGCCGCGACCAGCTGCTCGAGCTCGTCTGGGGCGACAGCTTCGGCGTCGGCGGCGACCAGGTGAAGCTTTACGTCGGCTACCTCCGCCGCAAGCTCGAGCCGGACGCGGCGGACACCGCCCCGATCGAGACCGTGCGCGGCTTCGGCTACCGCTACCGCCTGCCGGACTAGGTGCCCGCAAGCTCGCGGACCTTGGCCGAGAGATCCGCCGGGCTGAACGGCTTCTTCACGTAGAGATCCGCGCCCGCGTCGAAGCCGCGGCGGACGTCGGACTCCTGCGCCTTCGCGGTGAGCAGCACGACGCGCATGCCGCGCGTCGCGTCGTCGGCGCGGATCGCGCGCACGACCTCGAGCCCGTCGAGGCCCGGCATGCCGACGTCGAGGACCGCGATCGCCGGCCGCCGCTCGAGCGCGAGGTCGAGTGCTTCGTCGCCGTCGCGCGCCTGGATCACCTCGAAGCCGTCGCGGCGCAGCCGCGTCGTGATCAGCAGCAGGATGTCGTCGTCGTCGTCCGCGACGAGCACGAGCGTCGCGTCGTTCATGCGACCAGCACGTCGTCGGTCGGTTGCGGCGTCGCGTGCGCGGGCAGCTCGATCCGGAATGTCGTGCCCCGGTCGACGTCACTCGCGGCTGAGATGCGGCCGCCGTGCGCCTCGGCGATCGCACGGGCGATGTAGAGGCCGAGCCCGGTGCCGGGGACCTGCGCATTCACCGCGCTCGGCGCGCGGAAGAAGCGGTCGAACAGCCGCTCGGCGTCGCGCGGCGAGACGCCGATCCCGGTGTCGCTCACCTCGAGCACGCCGCCGTCCGGCATCGTCTCCACCCGCACCTCGACGCTGCCGTCGCGCGGCGTGAACTTGATCGCGTTCGAGATCAGGTTGTCGAGAAGCTGGAAGAGCCGTCCCTTGTCCGCCTCGACGGTCACCGGGCCGTTGGTGACGCAGCTGAGCGTGAGGCCCTTCGTCGTCGCGCGGGGCTGCGCCTCGGCGACCGCCTGCTTGGCGACCGCTGACAGATCAAGCTCCGTTCTTTCGAGCTGGAGCCCCTTGCCGGCCTGAAGCCGCGCGACGAACAGCAGGTCGTCGACGAGCCGGAGCAGCCGCTCGGAGCTCCGCGCGACAACCTCGAGATACGAGCGGCGTTCGTCGTCGAGCGGCGGCCCGGTCTCCTCGTCGAGGGTCAGCTCCGTGTAGCCGACGATCGACGTGAGCGGCGTGCGCAGGTCGTGCGAGATCAGCGCGACGAACTCGTCCTTCAACCGGTCAGCCTCGAGCAGCCGCTCGTTCTGCTGCGCGAGCAGTTCCTGCGCCTCGACCGCCTCGGCGCGCGCGTCGCGCTCGCGCATGCGCAGCCGCTCGAGCGCGCGCACGATTCCGGTCAGCCGCCACATCACGAGGAACGAGATCGCGACCTGCGCGATCACGACGGCGACGACGTCGAGCGGCGCGCCGCGCGCGTACTGGATCAGCAGTACGGCGGCGGGCGCGAGCACGGCTGCGCCGAGCAGCGCGATCCGCCACGTGCTGACGCGCAGCCGCGCGCTGCGCCGCGGCTCGGCGAGCTCCCGCATCGACGGATGGAGCGCCGCCGCGCCGAAGAGCACGTACGAGAGCATCCACGTCGCGTCGAGCAGAGAGCCGGCCGTGTACGTGTCGGTGGTGAACCCGTAGATCTCGTCGCCGATCAGGAACGAGACCATCGCGCCGAACAGGAGCCAGAACGACGGATAGCGCCAGGCGGGCGAGACGAGGAAGCCGGCAAAGCCCGCGAGCAGGATCACGTCACCGGCGGGATACGTCGCGCCGACGGCACGCGACGCAATGCTGCCGCTCCCGTCCAGCATCGGCTGCATCACGAAGACCCACTGGATCAGCGCGAACGCGAATGTCGCGATCCCGGCCTCGGCGACCGCGGCGAAGCGATGGTGGCCGCCGGCGCCGATGAAGAGCAGAATCAGCCCGGCGGCGATGAGCGGATAGCCGGCGAGATACGCGGCGTCCGCGATCGACGGCGACGCGAGATTCGGCTCGATGTCCGTGATGATGTCGCCGACGACGAACGCGAGGTTGCCGAGCGCGAAGAGGATCCAGGGCCACGGCGTCCGCGGCCGGTAGTGGTAGACGGCCCAGAGCGTCGCGAGCACGGACGCGAGGCCGAGGAACTCGTAGAGCGCCTCCTGTTCGTTGCCGCCCGACGGCAGCACGAAGTAGACGCCGATGAGCACGACGCCGCACGCGAGAAACGCGGCGGCGAGCCGCCATTCGCGATTCACCCTCAGCCCGATCACCTTGGCCTCACTGTAGACGGGCGGCCCGCGGGTGGATCACGGGCCGGCGATGCGGTCGACGACGGCCGCGAGCCGGCTCGGATCGGCGAGCATCGAGAGGTGACCCGCGCCGGGGAGGACGACGAACGGCGCGCGCAAGGCGGCCGCGCTGCGGCGGCCGGCCGAGACGGAGTCGACCTTGTCGTCGGCGCCCCACGCAACGACGACGGGGACGTTGTGGACGCGATGGAGGTCGGCGAGCGTCCAGCCCGCGATGCCGTGCGGGAGCATCTGCTTGAACGCGGCGGCCGTGCCGGCGACGCGGAACGGCCGCTGCCAGCGGTCGAGATCCGCGTCGGTGAGCTTCGGCGCGTTCGGCCCGTACGCGCTCGCGAGGGCTTTCCGGAAGACCCAGTTGGAACCGGTGGCGATTCGGTAGAGCGCGGTGTAGTACGGGTCGACGACGAGATCGGCGATCCACGAGGGCGCGCCGCCGCCGCGGATCGCGTCACCGTCCAGCAGCACGATCCCGCGCAGCGCGCGCGGATGGCGCAATGCCTCGCCGACGACGTCGGCCGCGCCGAGCGAGTGCCCGACGAGGGTCGGTCGCTTGATGCCGAGCGCCCGGTCGAAGCCCTCGATCTCGTCCAGCCAGGCCGGCAGCGTGTACGGCCCCTTGCGCTCGCTGTATCCGAACGGCGGCAGGTCGAGCGCGTAGACGCGGTGCGTCCGCCCGAGCAGCGGGCCGACCTTCCGCCAGACGTCGGACGATTCGACGAAGCCGCCGATCAGGACGATCGGCGTGCCGTGCGTCCCCCAGCGCCGGTACGCGAGCAGTCGTCCGTCCACGCGGACGAACGGCCCGGCGTACAGCTTTTGCGCAGGGACGCCGCCTGCGGTGGCGGCGTCGTAGGCGAACGCGCCGAGCGTGACGACTACGACCAGCACAAGGAGCGCGAGCCCGATGCGCTTGCCCCAGCGGAGCAGCCGCGGCCTCACGGCAGGAACGCGGCGATCTGCGCGGCGACCTCTTCGGGACGGTCCTCCTGCAGGAAATGCGACGCGCCCGCGATCAGCTCGGGACCGGTCGCGCCGGGGATCGTCTCGACGAAACGCTCCGCGACGCGGATCGGCAGCACGACGTCGTCGGCGCCCCAGACGACGAGCACCGGCTTGCGCCACTCGTGCAGCGCGTCGCGCACGCGGTTCATCGGCTCGGTGTTCGGATGCTCCGGCTCGGTCGGAACCTGCTCCGGGAACGCGAGCGGACCGGCCTTCGACTCCGGTGTCGGAAACGGCGCGTCGTACGCGGCGCGCACGTCATCCGCAAGACCCTGCGCGGTCCCGGCTTCGACGAGCCGGCCGATGTCGAGCGCGCCGCCGACCTCGCGCACGACCGCGCGGAAGCGCAGCCACGTCTCGCTCGGCGGCCTGCCTGCCGCGATGCCGGTGTCGAGGATCACAATGCGGTCGACGAGGTCAGCGTGCTCGACGGCGACGCGCAGCCCGATCGGCCCGCCCCAGTCGTGCACGACGAGCGTCAACCGCTCGAGCCCGAGCTCGAGGACGAGCCGCTCGACGGATTCGACGTGCCGGTCGTACGAGTACCACCCCACGTCCGTCGGCTTGTCGCTCATGCCGAAGCCGATCAGGTCGGGCGCGACGACTCGCGCCCGTGACGCGAGCGGCGGAATGATCCTCCGCCAGAGGAACGACCACGTCGGCTCGCCGTGCAGGAGCAGCACCGGATCGCCCGCGCCTTCGTCGACGTAGTGCATGCGCAGCCCGTCGACGTCGAGCCAGTGCGGGGCGAACGGATAGTCCGGGATTCCGGTGAACCGTTCGTCCGGTGTGCGGAAAGCAGGGATCCCCGCATTCTCGCGCCCCCGACGCGTGTCCTGCGGAGATAGAAAGGGGCCGGGCGGGCTGCGGCCCACCGCCCGGCCTACAGATAGAGATGCCGACCCCTGCGGAAACTTGCGCCGGATTACGCGGCGCGGCTCAGTTCACCCGTTTGGGTGAGCCGAACGGCGCGTCTGCCGCGGAGCTGTGCGGCTGCGACGGCGGTTCCGGCGAGGCCGACGACCCCGGCGACGGCGAACGCCAGCTCGGTTCCGCCCTTGGCACAGAGCCAGCCGGCGAGGATTCCGCCGATCGGGCCGGTGCCGTTGAACGCGTAGAAGTAGATCCCGATGATCCGGCCCCGGAGATGATCCGGCGCGGCGAGCTGCATCGACGCGTTCGAGTTCGCCGACCACGCGGTGAAGCCCGCGCCGGTGACGAAGAGCAGCGTTCCCGCGATCCACGGCGTTGTCACCGGCGCGAGCAGTAGCTCCGATCCGGTGAAGACGAGGGCGCCGATCAGTAGCACGCGCGTCGAGGCGCGGCCGAGCGACGCGGCCACGAGCGCGCCGACGAGCGCCCCGGCGCCGAACATCGAGGAGAGCATCCCGAGCACGAACGCGTTCGCGTGCAGCGTCTGCCCCGCGAGCACCGGCAGCGTGACGTTGAAGTTGAACGAGAACGTGCTCAGCACGACCGTCAGCCCGAGGATTACGAGCATCTTGCGCTGGTGGAGCACGTATGCCAGTCCTTCGCGTGTCCCGCGCCAGATCTCCGGGCGCTCGAACTTCGCCAGCGGATAGAAGTCGCGCGTTCGCATCGCGAGCAGGCTGACCAGCACCGCGAGGAAGCTGATCGCGTTGACTAGGAAGCACACGCCGGCGCCGGTGAAGCCGTACATCACTCCCGCAACGGCCGGGCCGAACACGCGCGCCGAGTTGAAGAGGCTCGAGTTGAGCGCGATCGCATTGGGCAGGTCTTCGCGCCCGACCATCCGGTACGTGAGCTGCTGCCGCGACGGGACGTCGAGCACGAGCACGCACCCGTTGACGAACGCGATGGTGTACAGCATCCAGGGCTGCGCGATCCCGGCGAGCGCGATCCAGGCGAGCGCCGACGCCGTGACGAGCTGTCCCGCCTGCGTCGCGATGACCGTGCGCCGCGCGTCGAGCCGGTCGGTGAACACTCCGGCGAAGAGTCCGAACAGCGTGAACGGCAGGAACGTCGCGAGCGCCATCACGCCGACCGCGAACGCGGAGTGCGTCAGCTGGAAGACGAACCAGCCAAGCGCGATCCGCTGCATCCACGAGCCGATCTGCGAAACGGCCTGGCCGCCGAAGAAGAGTCGATAGTTGCGGTAGCGGAAGCTCGAGAACGTGCGCGCGTTCAGGCGAACGAGTGCCGCCGTCACGGGCGGTCCTCTTCGCGCAAGAGCAGCGAAAGCGGTCCGAGGGCGGCCTCGACGGCCGCGAGCTCCTCGCCGGTCAACGAGTCGAGCCGCGAGACAAGCCACGCCGTGCGGCGGGAGCGGACGCGGCGGAGCACGCGCTGGCCCTCGTCGGTCACGGTCAGCCCGACGCGGCGGCGGTCGTCCTCGCTCGGCGTGCGCTCGACGAGGCCGTCGCGCTCGAGCCGGTCGACGTGCTTCGACATCGCCGCGGCGGAGACCCGCTCGCGCGCGGCGAGATCCCGGACGCCGATCCCGGGCTTGTACTTGATCGCCGTGAGGAGGGAGACGTGCTCAGGCGAGGCGCCGCCGGCGCGCGTCTCGCGCCGCAGCTCCCGGTTGATCCGGAGGAGCACGGGGCGCAGCCCGTCGGCGACGGCGAGTGTTTTGGCTCCCTGAGTCTGTTTCGTATCGGCCATATCGTTAACCCGGTTAACTATAGCTGAAATGGTTGCGCAGGCCACGACCCGTTCGATATCGTGCGGATTGTCACCAGCAGGCAGGCAACCGGGAGGTCGGCAAGATGCAGATCGGCGGAGTGATGCGTGTGAAGCTCGTCACGGCGCGGCCGGACGAGACTGCGGCTGCGGCGATTCAGAAGATGATCGAGGCCGGCGTCGGTTCGGTGGTCGTCTGCGACGGCCCGACGCTCGCGGGCATCTTCACCGAGCGCGACGTGCTGCGGCTCGCCGGCGACGGCGTCGACTTCGCGTCGCTGAAGCTCGAGGACGTGATGACGTCGGGTCTCGTCACGATCTCCGCCGACGACGGCATCTACGCCGCCGCCGAGCTGATGAAGGAGAAGCGGCTCCGGCATCTTCCGGTCGTCGAGGACGGCAATCTCGTCGGCATCGTCTCGATCCGCGACGTGCTTGCGTACCTTGCCGAGAGGCTCTGGCAGGAGCCGGACGAGAGCGTGCACGACACGGCGCGCGCGCTCCTCGAACGCCACTAGCTAGTTGCGCCAGCGGCCGGGCCGGTCGTGCCGGGTCAGGTCGGAATCGGAAAGCTCGACTTCCTCCCGCGTGCTCAGCCCGGGCATCGTCGCGTCGACGCCGTGCACGCCTTCAAGCGGGATGAACGTCTGCTGCGGCCCGCGCGCGAAGTAGCGCCGCCGTGCTCCCGCTGTCGCGACGACGACGATCGCGGCAATCGCGATCCCCATCGTCCAGTGCCCGAGGCTGATCGCCGTCTCGCGTGCCATGCGTTCCCACTCGCCGGGGTCGAACGTGTTTGAGTTGCTGGACTTGGGGATCAGGTCGACGCCCCACGGAAACCGGAGCGTGTGATGAAGCGTCCAGCGGTCGAGCCGGTGCAGGACCGCGAACGCGATCACGATCGCGGAGACGCAGGACACGTAGAACCCGTGTGGCACACGGATCGCGATCGCACCGACGAGGATCAGAACGAGCGGCGGGACGAACGCCCACAGCCAGACGCGCAGCGTCGTCGACGACGCCGGATCGTGCCACGTCGTCAGCAGCCGGTCGCCGTCCGTCCACTGGATGACGCGCGGCTTCTCGAGCGCGAGCGTCGACGCCATCAGCGACGAGAAGAAGAGGGGAATGGCGATGAACGCGGCGATCGCGAGCGGCGCGCGGCTCCGCTTCAGCTTGTGTCGCGGCGTGCTCACTGCGACTTGTCCCGCTCGAGGACGCGCGCGAGGAACTCACGCGTCCGCTCTTCGCGCGGCTCCGTGAAGATCTGCTCCGGTGTGCCCTCCTCGAGGATTCGACCCTTGTCGAGGAAACACACCTTCTCCGACACCTCGCGGGCGAAGCCCATCTCGTGCGTTGCGACGATCATGGTCATGCCGCTCTCCGCGAGCTCGCGCACGAGCGCGAGCACGTCGGTGACGAGCTGCGGGTCGAGCGCGCTCGTGATCTCGTCGAGCAGCATCAGCTTCGGCTCCATCGCGAGCGCGCGAGCGATCGCGACGCGCTGCTGCTGGCCGCCGGAGAGCCGGTCGGGAAACTCGTCGGCCTTGTCCTCGAGCCCGATCCGGCGCAGCAGCAGGTGCGCGCGCGCCTCGGCGTCGTTGCGCGACATGCCGCGCGTCTTCCGCGGCGCGAGCACGACGTTCTGCAGCACGGTCATGTGCGGGAACAGGTTGTACGCCTGGAAGACGATCCCGATCTTGCGACGCAGCTCGTTGACGTTGACCTTGGGCTGCGTCACGTACTGGCCGTCGACGACGATCTCTCCCTCGTCGACGTGCTCGAGCCGGTTGATGCAGCGGAGCAGCGTCGACTTGCCGGAGCCTGACGCGCCGATCAGGCAGACGACGTGATGCTCGTGAACCGTGAGGTTGATCGAGTCCAGGACCTGGAGCTCGCCGAACCACTTGTGGACCCCACGGACGTCGACGAACGCGGTGGGTTGGTCGCCGTTGCCGGCCTCGCTCAAAACGCCTGCGCCCGCTCGCGCTTCTCGCGTTCCGAGACGATGTGGTCGGTGAAGCGAGCGAGCGGAATCGTGATCAGGATGAAGAACACCGCTGCGACGACGTATGACGCGAAGTCGCCGTTCTGCGTCGAGAACTGCTGTGCCAGCGACGCCGCCTCGGTGACTCCGATCACCGAGACGATCGCCGTGTCCTTCTGCAGCCCGACGAAGTCGTTCAGCAGCGGCGGGATCACGCGGCGCACGGCCTGCGGCACGACGACATAGCGCATCGCCTGGAAGTACGTGAGGCCGAGCGATCGTGCGGCCGCGCGCTGACTCGGGTGGATCGACTCGATCCCGGCGCGGTACACCTCGGTCACGTACGCCGTGTACACGAGCGTCAGCGTGATCACGCCGTAGGTCGTGATCGAGCGGCTCGAGATGTAGCCGAGCTGGAGCCCGGGGATCCCGAACCCGACGAGGAACGCCACGATGATGATCGGCGTTCCGCGGAAGAAGTCCGTGTACGCGATCGCCAGGGCCCGAAGCGGTTTCGCTCCGGGCCCCGGCAGGCCGCGTACGAGTGCGAGTCCGAGCGCCAACACGAGAACCAGGGTCTCCGCGATCACCATCATGTGGAGGTTCACCTGGAAGCCCGCCCACACGTCCGGCAACGCCAGCGTGAAGCTGTGCGGGTTGAAGAACGCGTGCGCGACCTCGTGAAGCGCCCTCACGCTATTTCAGGGTCGGAATCGCTGCGAAGTTGAGGTTGAACCACTTCTTCTGGAGCGCCCCGACCGTGCCGTTCTTCGTCAGCTTGGCGATCGCCGCATTGACCGGCATGAGCAGCTTCGAGCCCTTCTGCATGACCGCGCCGTACTGCTCGTGCGTGACGATCTGGCCGGCGACAGCACCGAACTTGGTCGGGTTCTGCTTCTTCTCGAGTGCGACGAGCGGCACGTCGAGGATCAGCGCCTGGCACTGGTTGATCTGTACCGCCTGATACGCGGCGGTCGTCGTCGGATACGTGAGCGGCCGCTTCGACGGCTTCAGCTTCGTGTTGATCCAGTCGAGGCCCGTCGTGTTCGTCTGGGCGCACGTCTGGAGGCTCTTCAGGTCGGCGATGCTCTTCGGGGGCGTCGTCTGCTTCGAGATCAGGACGCCCTGGTTCGCGTTGAGATACGTCGAGGTGAAGTCGACGGTCTTCTTGCGCTGAGCGGTGATCGTCGCCTCCTGGAAGGAGACGTCGAACTTCTTCGTGCCGGGAGCGAAGAGGCTGTTCCACGACGCGTACATCCAGACCGGGGTGAGCCCGAGCTGCTTGGCGATCGCCGACGCGAGGTCGACCTCGTAGCCGCGGGGGTTCGTGACCGTGCTGCCGCGCACGGTGCCGGACGCGAAACCGGGCGCCGGGTCGCCGAACGCGACGATCAGCTTGCCCGACTGCAGGGTCGGCAGGGCCGAGTGCCGGGCCGACGCCGCCGGAACGGCGACGAGCGCCGCGGCGACGAGCACCGGGAGAAGACGTTTCACAACAATCCTCCTAAATGGACTTCGGGCCTTGGGAAGGGAGCAAATGTACCGCGGAGCGGCATAAAGCTCTAGGAGTTCAGACGAGCGCGGCCGCGGTGAGTTGCTGGAAATGGCCGATCAGCTGCTCGGTGCGGCCCATCAGGAAGCCGTGCTCGAGCGCTCCGGCCGAGACACCGCGCTGGACGCCCTCGACCAGGACCTTGTCCTCGCGGCCGACCTGGTCGTCGAACGCCATCAGCTCGTCGATCCAGCTCTGCTCGACGTCGGGGCCGAAGAAGTAGTCGAGGAAGCGGTACGTCCGGTCCGGGGTCAGCGGGATGACCGGCCCGAGCGAGATGTTCGGCCTCCCCGGGAAGATGTTCACGGTCAGGTTCGGCCAGAGGAAGTGGAACTGGCCGCGCGGCAGCTCGCCGTCGACGCGCATCGTCGTGTTGCCGCTCTCCTTCACTGGGCCGTGCTGGCTCGAGAGCCGGCCCTCCGTCGCGAGCTCGTACGCATCGGCCGACACGTCGAGCACCTCCGCCAGCGCCGGGTGCGCGAGCTGGCAGTGGTAGCACTCGAGGAAGTTCTCGCAGACGATCTTCCAGTTCGCGCCGACCTCGCCTTCCCAGCGCGTATACGGGACGAGCACGTCGACGTCGAGCCCGAGCTCCGCAACCTGGGCGGGCATCGAGCCGAGCGCGTCGGCGAGCGGTTCCGGCTCGGGCCCGACGTTCACGAACACGAACGGCCCCCACGTGTCGACCGCGGCGGGGATGAGGCCGAGCTCGTCCTTCGGGAAGGACGGCTCTTCTTCCGAGCGCGGCGCGGACCGCAGCGAGCCGTCGAGGCCGTACGTCCACGCGTGGTACGGACACTGGATCGTCTCGCGCCGGCCCTCGCCTTCGGCGACGGGAAAGCCGCGGTGACGGCAGACATTGCGGAACGCGCGTAGCTCGCCGTCACGGGCGCGCGTCACGACGACCGGCATCCGGCCGGCACGCGCGGCAAAGAACGTCCCCGGCTCCGACACGGGGCCGAGGTGCCCGACGTACTGCCACGCGGAACGGAAGATCCGCTCGTGCTCGCGCCGGAGGATTTCCGGATCGGAGTACCAGCCGTACGGCAGCGTGTGCTCCACGCCGGGAGGCTAGCTCAGTCCGGCGCGGGGCTCGGCTCGGGATGCGCGGCCGTCGACGGCTTGACGCGAAGGATCCGCGCGGGCAGCTTCGGCAGCCACCAGTTCCAGTCGCCGAACAGCGAGACGAGCGCCGGCACGAGCAGCATCCGGACGATCGTCGCGTCGATGATGATTCCGGCCGCGAGCCCGGTCGCGAAGACCTTGATGATCACCTCGGGACCGGAACCGAGCGCGGCGAAGGCGAGAAACAGGATCAGCGCAGCGCTCGTCACGAGCCGTCCCGTGCGCGAGATGCCGACGATCACGGAGTCGTCCGTGTCGCCGGACACGTCGTAGCGCTCACGCACGCGCGAGAGGATGAACACCTCGTAATCCATGGACAAGCCGAACAGGAACGCGAACACCATCAGCGGGATGAACGCGGTGATCGCGCCCGTATGGGGAATCCCCCAGATCAGGTGCGATCCCCAGCCCTTCTGCCAGACGAGCACGAGCACGCCCCACGCCGCAGCGACCGAGAGCAGGTTCAACGCCACCGCCTTCAGCGGCAGCAGGATCGACCGGAACGCGCGCGCGAGCAGGATCAGCGTCAGCACCGCGATCAGCGCGATCATTGTCGGGAAGCTCCCGTACACCGCGGAGACGAAGTCCGCGCCCTGCGCGACCTGGCCGCCGACCGTCGTTCCGGTGACCTTGTGCGCCGCCGCCTTCAGCCGCGAGTTGAGCGACCGTCCGCCGCTCGAGTTCGCCTGCTTCGCGGGCAGCGCGACGACCACCGCCGCGCCGTTGCCCTGCCATGCAAGCGCGGCGCCGCGCACTCCCGACACGGCCGAGAGGTTCTGCGCGACCTCGTTCGCGCGGGACGGATCGCGCACGACGGCGAGGAACTCGGTGAGAGCGCCCGATCCGATTCCGGAGGTCGTCAGCGCGTCGAGTCCCTGGCGCGCGTCGCCGGTCTTCGCCAGCGACTCGGGGCTCGCGTTGCCGACCTGGATCTGCGTTGCCGGAATCACGAGTGCAACGAGGATCGCGATCGCGATCCCCGCCGCCCACCAGCGATGCTTGACGACGCCGTTCGACCAGCGGGTCCAGAACGGGCTTGCTTCCTTCTCCGTCCGGATCCGCGGGCGGTCGATCCATGGTCCGATCGTCGCGAGGATCACCGGCAGCAGCGTGATCGAGACGAGCACGCTCACGATCGGGATCAGCATTCCCGCGTAGCCGATCGAGCGCAGGAACGGGACGGGCAGCACGACAAGCGCGAGCAGTCCGATCCCGACCGTCGTTCCCGAGAAGACGACAGCCTCGCCTGCGGTCGCCATCGCGCGCTCGACCGACTCGATGTTGTCGGCGCCGCGCGCGTGCTCCTCGCGCCAGCGCATTACGACGAGCAGCGTGTAGTCGATGCAGACGCCGAGCCCGATCAGCGCGACGAGGAACTGCACGATGAACGACACGCTCGCGATCGTCGTCAGCGCCCACATGCACATGAACGTCGCGACGATCGCGAAGATCGCCATCACGATCGGCACGATCGCGATGAACGACGCGAACACGACCGCGAGCACGATCAGCGCGCCGAGGCCGCCGATCAGCGCCTCGATCAGCACGCCCGGTCCCTGGCCGCCGCTCGACGAGTCGTTGAGCGCGTCGTAGCCGGTGACGTGGACGATCGCGCCGGCGGGCGGCGCCTTCTGCAGGGCGCTGCGGATCGCGTCCGTCTCGTTCGTCGCGCCGGAGAAGCCTCGCTTCGCCTTGAACGGAATCCAGACGAGCCCGAACGTCGTGCGTCCGTCGGCGGAGACGAAGCCCTTGTTCCCCGTCGTCCCGAACGAGACGACATGGGAGCCGGGAACGGCCGCCGCGGCGCGGTTCATCGCCGCTGCGATCTGCGCCTTCACACCGGGCGAGTCGACGGTCGTGCCGGCCGGCAGCTGGAAGACCGGGACGATCGAGCTCACCGACGGATCGACCTTGTAGAGCTTGTACAGGGCGAGGTTCGTCTCGAAGCCCTCGCGGCCTGGCACCGAGAACTCCTGGGAGAGCGCGTTCGTCGCGCGCTGGAGGTTCGGCACGCCGCCGATCAGGACGACAAGCCAGAATCCGACGACCCACCACTTGTGGCGGAGCACGAAGCGCGCGAGGCCGAGCATCAGCGGTGTGGGTCGGGGTGCGACGGCATGAGTTCCAGGCTAGGGCGTGCGGGCGACGCTGTCTTCTCGAAATGTGCTGCCTTCGGCCCGCTCCGAGCCTAGCGGCAGCGGTTGTGGCCGCGCGGCAGTGCCCAGTGCTCCCGATAGGCTGAGGCCATGGCCGAGCGCCCGCCGTTCGAGCAGTTCTTCGCGTCGCGCCGGCTTCTTCCCGTCGCCGACCTCACGCCCGACGGCGAGCGCGCGCTCTTCGTCGCGAACATCTCCGGGCAGTTCAACCTCTGGAGCGCCGCGGTCGAAGGCGGCGGCTGGCCGGAGCAGCTGACGAGCTTCACCGAGAACACCGTGCGCGCCGTCGCCGTCCGCGACGACGGCTCGATCCTCTTCAGCGCCGATCGCGACGGCGACGAGTTCCACCAGCTCTTCCGCATCCCGTCCGGCGGCGGCTGGCCGGAGCAGCTCACCGACGGCGAGCACGTGCAGCACCAGCTCGCCGGAAGCGCGTGGGCGCGCGACGGCAAGAGCTTCTGCTTCTCGGCGAACGCGCGGAAGCCGACCGACAGCGAGGTCTTCATCTGGGAAGAAGGCGCCGCGGAGCCGCGGTATCTCTGGGGCGAGAACCGCTACACGTTCGCCTTCTCGTTCTCCCCGGACGGGACGAAGGTGCTCGCCGCCGACTTCCGCTCGAACACGGACATCTCGCTCTTCGTGATCGACGTTGCGTCGGGCGACGCGGTCGAGATGACGGAGCACGACGGCGAGGTGAAGTTCCTGCCCGGGCCGTGGGCCGCCGACGGATCGGGGTTCTACGTCCTCAGCGACGAGGACCGCGAGTTCAGCGGTCTCGCGTTCGTCGACATCGCCGCCGGCACGCGCAAATGGGTCGAGACGCCCGACCGCGACATCGACGAGGTCGCCGGCTCCGCGGACGGCCGCGTGATCGCGTGGCTCGAGAACGTCAACGGCTGGGCGCGCCTTCGCGTGCGCGACGTCGTGAGCGGCGAGGATCTGCCGGAGCCGAAGCTGCCGCACGGAACAGTGTCACCCCTCGGCTCGGGCATGTCGGTCTCGCGCGACGGGTCGCGCGTCGTGCTGATCTGGGACCAGCCGGGCCGCCCGGGCGAGATCCACGTCGTCGACACCGCGACCGGCGACGCGCACACCGTCACCGAGAGCCGGCTCAGCGGCCTGCGCGCGCTGCGGCTTGCCGAGCCGGAGCTGGTCGCGTATCCGACGTTCGACGGCCGCGAGATTCCCGCCTGGCTCTACAGGCCCGCGGGGAAAGGGCCGGCACCGTTCGTGCTCGCGATCCACGGCGGCCCGGAGGCGCAGGAGCGGCCGGTCTACCGCCCGCACTACCAGTACCTCGCCAGCCGCGGCATCGGCGTGCTCGCAACGAACATCCGCGGCTCGACGGGCTACGGCAAGACGTTCCAGAAGCTGATCCATCACGACTGGGGCGGAGGCGACCTCGAGGACTGGCGCCACGCGGCGGAGTGGCTGAAGGCGCAGGACTTCGTCGATGGCGAGCGGCTCGGCGTCTTCGGCGGCTCGTACGGAGGCTTCGCGACGCTCACGTGCGTGACGCGGCTCCCGGAGTACTGGGCCGCTGCGGTCGACATCGTCGGCCCCGGAAACCTGCTCACGTTCGTGCGCGCAGTGCCGCCGCAGTGGCTCCGTTTCATGTCGCAGTGGATCGGCGATCCCGACACCGAGGCGGACTTCCTGAGCGAGCGCTCGCCGATCACCTATGTCGACCAGGTGCGCGCGCCGCTCCTCGTGATCCAGGGCGCGAAGGATCCGCGCGTCGTGAAGGACGAGTCGGACCAGATGGTCGACCGCCTGCGCGAGCTCGGCCGCGAGGTCGAGTACGTCGTCTTCGAGGACGAGGGTCACGGATTCACGCGCTACACGAACGAGGTCCGCGGGTATCGCCTCACGTGCGAGTGGCTCGAGCGGCATCTGACGAAGGCGTGAGGGTGAGAGCAAGGCTGACGGCGCTCCGGCAGAAGGCGGCGGCGCACCCACGGATCGTCATCGCCCTCGAGTTCGTCGTCGGCGCGGTCTTCATCGTCTGTATCGCATGGGCGGTCCGCGGGTCGTTTCGCGCCGCCGGCGACGACCTCAAGCATGCGAACGTTGCGTACTTCGTGCTTGCCTGCGTCGTGCTCGCGGTCTACTACCTCGCGTTCGTGATCGGCTGGATCCGGATCTTCTCGGACTGGGAGATCCGCCTCTCGTATCCGGTCGCGCTGCGCGCGGAGATGGTCTCGATGCTCGCGAAGTACGTTCCCGGCGGTGTGTGGACGCCTGCGGCGCGCGTCGTCGCGATGCGCCGCTCCGGTGTCAACGATGCGGGGCTCGTCACCGCGGCGATGGCGATCGAGGCCGGACTCTCCGCAGTCTCCGGCGTGATGGTCTTCGTGATCAGCCTCACGTGGGTCAGGGGCGCGCATGCGCCGATCGTCCCGATCGTCGCGTTCGCGATCGTCGTAGCGGTGCTCGTGCAACCGCGGATCTTCCGGCCGATGATGTCGTGGATCCTGCGCCGGGTCGGGTACCACGAAGAGCTGCCGCCGTTGCGCACGATGACGATGGCGTTCCTGCTCGCCTACTACGCGGTGACGTGGGTGATCGGCGGCGCCGCGCTCTGGCTGCTGCTGCGCTCCGTCGGCGCGCATCCTGCCCCGCAGACGATCGTCTATCTCGGAGGCGTCGCGGCCGTCGGCGCGATCGTCGCCGTGCTCGTCGTGATCGCGCCGTCCGGTCTCGGTGTTCGCGAAGGAACGATGTACGGGCTGATGCTTGCAGTCGCGCCGAAGGGCGCGGCGCTCGGGGCGACGCTGCTCAACCGCGTCGCGATCACTCTCGTCGAGCTCCTGCTTCTGCTCGTCGGCGGCTTCTTTCTCCGCGCCCGCGGCGGGGACGCGGAGGACGAGACCGCCGCGGTCGCCGAGACGTCGACCCATTCCGGCACGATCCAGGCATGAGCTCCGCCGCTCCCGACGCACCCGCGCCGCGCGTTCGCCTGATCTTCGGCGCGCTGATGCTGGTGCTGCTGCTGGCGTCGCTCGACCAGACGATCGTCTCCACTGCGCTGCCGACGATCGTCGGCGACCTGCACGGTCTCACGCACATCTCGTGGGTCGTGACGGCGTACCTGCTCGCATCGACGGTGTCGGGACCGGTGTACGGGAAGCTCGGCGATCTCGCCGGCCGCAAGATCGTGCTCCAGGCGGCGATCGTGATCTTCCTCGTCGGCTCCGCGCTCTGCGGCCTCGCGCAGACGATGACGCAATTGATCGCGTTCCGCGCGCTGCAGGGGCTCGGCGCCGGCGGCCTGCTCGTGACGACGATCGCGGTCGTCGGCGACATCGTCCCGCCGCGCGATCGCGGCCGGTACCAGGGCTTCTTCGGCGGCGTGTTCGGCATCTCGACGGTGGTCGGCCCGCTGGTCGGCGGCTTCATCGTCGACAACTTCAGCTGGCGCTGGATCTTCTACGTCAACCTGCCGGTCGGCCTCGTCGCCTGGTTCGTGATCGCGTCCGCGTTCCACGCACGTACGGCCCGTATCACCGTGAAGATCGACTACCTCGGCGCGGCACTACTCGCCGCCTCGCTCTCGGCGATCGTGCTCTTCACGAGCCTCGGCGGGACGACGTACTCGTGGAGCGCCCCGGAGATGATCGCGATGCTCGTGCTCGGCATCGTGCTGCTGATCGCATTCGTCTTCGTCGAGTCGCGCGCAGCAGAGCCGATCCTGCCGCTCGAGCTCTTCCGCAATCGGATCTTCAACGTGACGAGCGCGGTCGGATTCGTCGTCGGGTTCGCGCTCTTCGGCGCCGTCACGTACCTGCCGCTGTATCTGCAGATCGTGAAGGGGCACAGCCCGACCGCTTCCGGGCTGTTCCTGACGCCGCTGATGGGCGGGCTCCTCGTCACGTCGATCGCCAGCGGGTTCCTCATCTCCCGCTTCGGCCGCTACAAGGCGTTCCCGATCGTCGGCACCGCGGTGACGGCGTTCGCGCTGTTCCTGATGTCGCGGCTCTCGGTCGACACGCCGGGCTGGGAGGCGGCCTTGTTCATGCTGATCGTCGGCCTCGGACTCGGGCTCGTGATGCAGGTGCTCGTGCTCGCGGTGCAGAACTCGGTCGACTACAAGCACCTCGGTGTCGCGACGTCAGGGTCGACGCTCTTCCGCCAGATCGGCGGCTCGATCGGCGTCGCCGCGTTCGGCGCGGTCTTCATCAACCGTCTCAGCGTCGAGCTCAAGTCGCTGCTGCCGCCGGGAGTGCAGCCGCCGAAGGGGCTGAACCCGGGTGCGATCAAGGATCTGCCGGCGGCGATCCACGATCCGTACGTGCACGCGTTCGCTGCGGCGCTACGCCCCGTCTTCCTCGTCGCCGCCTCGGTTGCGATCCTCGCTTTCGTCCTCACGTGGTTCCTGCGCGAGATCCCGCTCCGCAAGGGCGCGCACGCCGACGAGGCCGGAGTCGCTCCCGTCGTCGGCGACTAGCCAGCTGGCCAGGACGCGGCGGTCCTTCTCTCGCTCCTTCTCGGGAGTGAGCTGGTGCAGGATCCGGCGCAGCAGGTCGTCCCAGCCGTCGAGCCGGTCGAAGAAAAGCTCACGGATGCCGGCGACGTGCGGACCGGCCGCCGCGACGAACGTCTCGTATCCCTGCTCAGTGAGGATTGCGTAGATGCCGCGACCGTCGGAGGCGCACCCGCGCCGTTCGACGAGGCCGTCGCGCTCGAGGCGATCGACGACCCGCGTCACGCCGCTGCGCGTGAACAGCAGGCGCTCCGCGAGCTCTGCCATGCGTCGACGGTTTTCGGGCGCCCGGACGAGCTCGTAGAGAACCTCGAACGCCGAGAGCGTCAGACCGCTCTGCGCGCGGAGGTCGTCGTCGAGCTTCCGCACGATCGCCGCGTGCGTCTCGACAAAGCGCCGCCACAGCACTCTCTCCTCGCGAGAGAGAAGACTCTCGTAGACAAACGTGGACTCGACTTCTGTCACGGCTGGGCCTCGCCGACCGTAGCAGTGTCGGGCGGCGGCTTCAATCGCAAAGGCGGGGGAAATCGCCCCCGCCTTTGCGATTTACAAGCCCTACTTGACGGTGAGCGTGCCCTTCATGCCCGCCGCGGCGTGGCCCGGAACGGTGCAGCTGTACGGGTACTTGCCCGCCTTCAGCGTGACCGTGAGCTTGGCGCTCTTGCCCGGCGCGATCATCGCGCTCTTCTTGCCGGCGATCTTGAAGTCGTGGCCGAGGTGGCCCTTGTTCACGATGTTGAACGTGACCGAGCCGGCCTTCGCGCTGTTCGGGGAGAGCTTGAACTTGAACTCGGTGGCGGTGACGGTGACCGTCGCCGTCTTGTGCGCCGGCGCAGCGAGCGCGGCGCCCGTGATCGCGAAGACGGCCGCGATGACGGCGAGTGCCGACGCCCAGCGTGCCGCAGTAAGTGACCGATGCATGACCCCTCCAGGGATTCGGGCGGGGACGGCAACCCGGGCCGACCCCGATAGTTGACCAGACAACGGCGGCACACTATAGCGTTCGGGCGACATGGCTCATGCGACCCGGCCGGAGCCGATCGACGATCAAAACGCGGTCCACGAAACGGCCCGCCGCCTGCTCGAGAACGTCGAGCGCGTCGTCATCGGCAAGCACGAGGAGATCGCCCTCGTCCTCGCGGCGCTCGTCTCCGGCGGCCACGTTCTGCTGGAGGACGTGCCCGGCACGGCGAAGACGATTCTCGCCCGGGCGCTCGCCCAGACGGTCGCCGACGCGAGCTTCGCGCGCCTCCAGTGCACGCCCGATCTCCAGCCCACCGACGTCACCGGGCTCTCGATCTTCAACCAGAAGACGCGCGAGTTCGAGTACCGGGCCGGCCCCGTCTTCGCGAACGTCCTCCTCGTCGACGAGATCAACCGCGCGATGCCGCGGACGCAGTCGGCGCTCCTCGAGGCGATGGCGGAACGGCAGGTCACCGTCGACGGCGTCACGCGCCCGCTGCCGGCGCCGTTCCTCGTCCTCGCGACGGAGAACCCGATCGACCAGGAAGGGACGTTCCCCCTGCCGGAGGCGCAGCTCGACCGCTTCGCGCTCCGTGCCGGCCTCGGCTATCCGGCCGAGGACGAGGAGGTCGCGATCGTCCTCGCCCAGCGTCACGGCCATCCGATCGAAGAGCTGAAGCCGGTCGTCTCGGCGGACGAGCTGCGCGCGCTGCAGCGCGCCGTCGAGGACGTCTACGTCGACGAGCTCGTGCTCCGCTGGACGGTCGAGCTCGTGCGCGCGACCCGCGAGGCCGAGGGCGTTGCGATCGGCGCGTCCGTGCGCGGCAGCCTGACGCTCGAGCGGACGGCGCGCGCGTGGGCGCTGCTGCACGGGCGCGACCATGTCGTGCCGGACGACGTCGAGCGGCTGTTCCTGCCGGTGCTCGGCCACCGCCTTTTCCTCACGGCGTCGTTCCTCGCCGAGACGCGCGGACTTCGGCGCGACGAGGCGCTGACGGCGATCCGCGATCGCTGCTTCGAGCTCGCACCGCCGCCTGCGCCTAACTGGGAGACTTGAGCGTGGCCGTCCGCGAGCGGCGCACGTTCCCGCTCGTTCCGCGCCGCAGGCCGACCGGTCTGCCGTTCGGCGATCTGCCGAGCCGCCGCCGCGGCCACGGGAGCGACGTGATCGGCACGCGGCCGTACGCCCCCGGCGACCCGGTCTCGACGATCGACTGGTTCGCGACCGCGCGGCTCTCCGCGGCGTCGGGCGGAGACGAGTTCGTCGTCCGCGATCGAGCCTCCGACGAGGCGCCTCGCGTCGCGCTCGTCGTCGACCGGCGTCCGGCGATGGGCCTCTATCCGCCGTCGCTCCCATGGCTCTCGAAGCGCGACGCGCTTCGGGAAGCTGTCACGGCGATCGTCGCCAGCGCTGCCGCAGCGCGCGCGGACATCGGTGCCGTCGACTTCGCCGGAGGAGAGCCGTGGTGGCTGCCTCCCGGCCGGCGCGACCGGCCCTGGCTGATTGCAGAGCGTGAGGGGGACGCCACCCCGTTCGACGCCCCGGAGGACACCGTCGAGCGCGCGCTGGCGTTTCTCGGGCGGCGCCGGACCGACCTCCCGCTCGGCAGCTTCGTCTTCGTCCTCTCCGATCTGCTTGCGCCTCCGCCGCCGGAGGCCTGGCTCGACGCGGCCGGGCACGGCTGGGATCTCGTGCCCGTCGTGATCCAGGATCCGTTGTGGGAACGGAGCTTCCCCGACGTCGGCGGCGTCGCGGTGCCCGTCGCCGATCCGCGGACCGGCACGGTGTCGCTGGTCCGGCTCAGCCGCCGTGAGGCACGGCGCCGCCGCGCTGCGAACGAGGAGCGGCACGCGCGCCTCGTCGCCGAGCTCGGCTCGGTGGGACTGCGGCCGGTGATCGTGGAGACCAGCGACCCGAATGCGATCGACGGGGCGTTCCTGGAGTGGGCCGAGGAGCGGCGGAGAAGCCGATGGGAACGCTGACGCGCGTTGCTCTCGCGGGGATCGTCGTTGCGACGGCAGCGGTCGCGGGAATTCTGCTGCTCGGCCGAAGCGACTCGCCGCCGGCCGTCGCCGCCACTGCGCCGCTTCTCGTGCGCGCGGGCTTCGACCCGCCCACGGTCACGTTTGGAGACCGTCTCGTCGCGCGGGTCGTCGTCCTGCTGGACCGCAAGGCGGTGCGTCCAAGCACGCTGAAGCTCACGGCCGACATCGCACCGCTGACGCAGCTCGCGGCGCCGCGGTGGTCGCGGATGTCGCGCGGGGATCTCGAGATCGTCACCTACGGCGTCCCGGCAGCGTGCATGACGGAGGGCTGCGTCGCTCCGGCCGGCGACCTCGCGCTCCACCTGCCGCACGTGATCGCAACGGTCGCGAAGCGCGGCGGCGGTGTGGCGCGCGCGTCCATCAAATGGCCGGTGCTGCACGTCCATGGACGTGTGAACTCCTCCGATCTCACCGGTTCGCGGCCGAGCTTCCGGGGCGACACGACGCCGCCCGCGCCGACGTACCGGATCGCGCCGTCGACACTCGCCGCACTTCTCGACGCGCTGGCGGTGCTCCTTGTTCTCTGCGGCGTCGGGGTCGCGTTTCTCGAGGTGCGGCGGCTCGTCCGCCGGCGGCGCGATCGCGCGACACCCGGGGGCGAGCTCGAGCGTGCGCTGCGGCTTGCCCACGAGGCCGAGTCGCGGACGCCGCCGGACCGGCGGCGGGCTCTCGGCCTGCTCGCGCGGCTCCTCGACTCCCGCGACGCGAGGCTGGCGAGTGCGGCGAGCGAGCTTGCCTGGGCAAAGCCGCAGCCTGAGCGCGAGGAGATCTCCGGGCTCGTGACGGAGATCGAGCACGAGGTGCCGTCGTGAGCGCGGTCCCGCTCGCCGACGCTCCGTCCCTCCGCCTGCCCGCGCGCCGGACGGCGTCCGGTGCTGGTGCTCCTCGCGGCCGTGTGTATTGCAGCAGCAGTCGCCGCGCTCCTTCTCTCGCGCGACCCGCACACGCGCACGATCGTCCCGTTGCCGGCGCACGCCGACACGCTGGTCGTCCTCGACGTCTCGGCGAGCATCTCGACCGACACGTACTCGCGGATCGGCGGCACGCTCGCAGCGCTCTCACGGAGCGGCGGCCGTTTCGGTCTCGTCGTCTTCTCCGACGAGGCGTACGAGGCGCTGCCGCCCGGCGTGCCCGCGACCGACCTGGCGCCCTTCGTGCGCTACTTCACGCTCCCGCAACAGGTACGGCCCGGCTTCGCCGTTGGCTTCCCGCCCAATCCGTGGGAGACCGCCTTCAGCGGCGGCACCCGGATCTCCGCCGGCATGGATCTCGCGCACGCGATCGCGGTCGCGAGCCCGCGGCCGGCGACGGTCGTGCTCGTCAGCGACCTCGACGACAACCCGAGCGACCTGACGCGCTTGGCGACGGTGCTCCTCTCCTACCGTCGCGACGGAGTCCCCGTGCGGATTGTCGGGCTCAACCCGACGCAGCAGGATCTCGCGCTCTTCCAGCGTCTGCTGCCGCCGGGCTCAGCGATCGTCGCGGCGCCCACGCTCTCCGAGGCGCCGCCGCACGACTACACCCCGTTCCCGTGGACGATCGTCGCCCTGATCGTCGTGGCGGCCGCCGCACTCGCACTTCGCTGGGCCTGGGCGCCGCGACTCGACTGGAGAAGCACGTGAGCGGCGTCCGTTTCGTCCTCGCCGGCCTTCTCGTCGCAGGCGCCGTGGTCGTCGCACTGCTCGCCGCCGATGTGCGGTCGTGGCCGGCGGCCCTCAGCACCGGCGACGCCGTGTACGCCGCGACGCCCGGCCGGGCCACGTGGACTCCCTCGACGCGGCTGGGCGGCACCGCCGGCAGCCTCCTCGGCGTCCACGACGACGTCGCCGACCGGCGGGCGTTGCAGCTCTACACCCTCGCGAGCGCGCTCCATCAGCGCCTCGACAACGCGCTCGACGTCCAGACGGCGCGCGCGGAGGCGCAGGATGCGCTCGCTTCCGCCGCGCGCGATTCGGATCGCCGGCGCGCCGCCCAGATACGGACGCTGCTCGGGATCCTCACATTCGGCACCTCGTCGTCCGGCGGGAGCGCGAACCAGGTGGACTCGGCGGTCTCCGACTTCACCGACGCGATCCGGGCCGACCCGGACGACGACTTCGCGAAGTTCGACCTCGAGCTGCTCCTGCGGCTGACCGCCGCCCACGGCACGCGCACCGGTCCCGGACAGGGTGGCGGGCTCGGTCCGAGCGGACGTCACGGCGCCGGCGGCGGCGTTGCCGGGAGCGGGTACTGATGACGTTTCTCACGCCGCTCGCCGCTCTTGTCGGCCTTGCCGCCGTGCTGCCGCTTGCGGCCGCGCTGCTCGGGCGCAGCCGTGTCGACGTTGTGCGCCGCACGCTCGGCCTGAAGGCCGGCCCGGCGCGCGCCGGCCTCCTGCGGCCCGCACTCGGGGCTGCGGGAATCATCGTGCTCGGACTCGCCGCCGCGCAGCCGGTGCTGGCGCACCGGTCGAGCGAGCGGGTGCGGAAGGACGTCCAGGCCCTGTTCGTGCTCGACACGTCCCGCTCGATGGCGGCGTCGGCAACCGCGACCTCGCCGACGCGGCTCGACCGTGCCATCGCCGCCGCGGTCCGGCTGCGCTCGTCGATTCCGGAGGTTCCGTCGGGCGTGGCGACGCTGACGGACCGCGTCCTGCCCGATCTGCTCCCCGTCGCCGGCACGGACAGCTTCGACGCGGTCGTCCGCCGCGCAGTCGCGATCGAGAGCCCGCCCCCTCAGGACTCGAGCGTCCGCGCGACCGCCTACGACAAGCTCGCGCAGATCGCGTCCGGCAACTACTTCGACCCGGCCTCGCGCAAGATCGTCGTGTTGCTCACGGACGGCGAGAGCACGGCGATCGACGCCGGCCAGATCGCACGCGACCTGCCTGCTGCGAAGGGCTACCGCTTCGTCTCGGTCCGCTTCTGGGGCGGCGGCGAATCGGTCTTCGACGG
The DNA here is from genome assembly GCA_963718385.1 of uncultured Actinomycetes bacterium. Taxonomy (GTDB): domain Bacteria; phylum Actinomycetota; class Thermoleophilia; order Gaiellales; family Gaiellaceae; genus Palsa-739. Next base: position 1,147,019 of record CAVQZE010000001.1, on the reverse strand, counting down.
CAACGGCAAGCCGGAGGCCGACTACCGGCCGGACCCGTCCGGGGGCGCGCTGCTCGCAGGGCTCGCGGCCGCGACCGGCGGCAAGACGTTCTCCGAGAGCCGGCTGGGCGGCGCGTCGTCGACCCTGGTGCAGGACGCCGGGAGCGGGCCGACGAGCGTCGCTACGGGGGAGACGCAGAGCCGCTCTGCGCTCGCGCCGTTTCTTGTGGCTGCTGCGCTCCTGCTCCTGCTCGCGGCGGTTCTCCCGTGGCCGCGACGGTCAGGGTTGGGCGTACGCGTCGATCAGCGCGTCTAGCGGCAGCCAGAAGGCCGTCTCCGAGGCTGCAGTTGTCTGGAACGGCGCCGAGTGCGCCGCCTTCAGCGCGCCGTGCGACTTTACGACCTGGAACCGCTTGTGAAGTGCGGGCTGCGACGCCAGCGCCTTCCAAAGGTCGCGGCCGGCCGCACGAGCGGCGGCACTGTCCTTGTCGCCGACCTGGATCAGGACGTGGGTGCCAGCCGCGAGCGACCCGATCGGAGGGCCCGGGACGGTTCCGCGGGTCGGGAAGATGGCGTCCACGGCGCCCGGGACCGGGAGGCCCCACGTCTTCGCGCTTCCGGCGGCGGAGAGCGCCAGTGGCGCGCCGGAGCCGAAGCCGGCGAGGGTCACGGGCAGCGCGTCCGAGGCAGCCTTGCCGCCGATCCCGGACTCCGTTCCCCGGAGGTATGCGAAACCCGTGGCGAGCCCTGCGCGGACTCCTCGCAGCGCGGCTGCGGCCGTGGCCGGTTCGGCCGAGGTCTGGTAGCGCGGGTAGATCGACGCGCACCCCTTGCTGATCGCCAGGTACGCAAGCAGGCCGTCGTACCGGACGGGTGTCGGGTCGCCCTTGTCGTGGAGCACGACCACGACACAGGTCGGCGCGTGCTCCGGCAGAAAGACCCACGCCTCGGCCGCGCCCGTTCCGACGTCGACCGAACGGACGATCGCACTTTCGCGCGTAGCGGCGGCGGCCGGCACGAGCGCCAGGGCCGTCGCGACGACTGCCAGCCTGCCTCCGACGCGCACTCCGGAAAACTACCGGTCGGCCGCCTGACGGGGCTCGGCGGTCGGTAGCCTGCACCTGGTCATGGGGTCCAGGAACTCAGCGAGCGTCGCAGTGCGGCTCGGCGCGGTAGCCGCGGCTTTGAGCGTGGCTCTGCTGGCCGGCGCATCCGTCGCCCAGGCCGCCCCCTCGCCGAGCGCTCTCTACCAGGCGCTGCTCAAGGCGCCGCCGGCCGGATCGTTGCCGCCGGCGCTCAAGGGAGCGACGCCGAAGTCGGCCAAGCTGAGCAAAGGCTCTCGATCGCATCACGCGGTCGGAGCCGTCGCGATCGCGAACAACGCCGCGCTCGTCGGGTTCCTCGTGTTCCCGACACATGCGCTCGCGCTTGCCGATCTGAAGGCGTTCCCGCCGAACACCGGCCCGAACAAGATCGTCACGAACGCGCCCGCGAAGCTTCCGCGGCCGGCGTACATCCTGCGCGCGGCCGGCAACGCCTTCGAGGCGGCCTACGCGGTGTTCGTGCTCGACAACATCGTCGTCAATGCATGGACCTACGGGCCGAAAGGCAGCTTCGGCCAGCTTCGCTCGATCGTCGAGCGAGATGCGCAATGGGCGAAGGCGTACGGCACGAGCGTCATCCAGAGCTCGAAGTGACGATCTCGTTCAGCTGCCCGACGGCAGCCTGAACGCCAGCAGCTCGTAGACCCGGCTCCGGTTCGGATAGTGCGCGCCGGCGCCGACGAGCAGCGTGTCGCCGGCGATCGCGGGACACGCGTTGATGCCCGACGGCGCCCGCGTCTGCCAGAGCGTCCGGCCGGTGTCGGCGGCGAGCGCGTAGATCCGCCCGTCGAAGGTCGGGACGACGACGACGTCGTTCACCACCGTCGTGCAGCCGAAGGCGGGGGCGGGGAACCGGCGGGACCAGATCACGCGTCCCGTCGCGGTGTCGAGAGCGTCGACCGCTCCCGTGCCCCGGCCGGGAACGTCGACGCTGTAGAGATCCTCGTAGCCGGTTGCGCTGCCCTGCATGCAGAGGTTCACGATCGGGACGAACAGCCGGCCGTCCGACAACGACATCGGGGTCTCGACGCCGCCGAGCAGCCCGGGACAGACGGTGACCTTTCGGCGAGGGAGCGGGCCATGGTCGTTGAGATGCGTTCCGACCGGGGTCTCCCAGAGGCGTCGCCGCGTCGTGCTGTCCCAGGCGATCACCCGGCCCGCCTTCCCCGCGCCGTAGACGACACGCCCGTCGAGGATCGGCGAGTCGGCGAAGTCGTAGTCGCGCACGTCATGCGGCGTCACCTGGTCGTACCACCCGAGCGTCCCGGACTTCCCGTCGAGAACGACCAGCGAGTCGGTGAACAGATTCGGGCCGAGGTACGCGCCGCCGTTCGGGTGTCGTAGCGTGCCGCCGTACGGGTAGGGATTCGCGGTGCCGACGTAGACCTGTCCCGACGGGTCGACGGACACGGGCCACCAGGCGCCGCCGCCGCCGGCCTCGATCGGATTCGTCCAGCGGCCGCGAACGGTGTGGAAGGCCCAGCGCGTCCGCCCGGTCGCCTGGTCGAGCGCATAGACGACGCCTTTCCCGCCCGGAGGAAGGCCGACGGTGCTCGTGTAGACGAGACCGTTGGCGACGACGGGGGCGATATTCATGTCGCTGGACGGCGGGTCGGCGAGCTGTCGTTTCCACATGAGCGCGCCGGTCTTCGCGTCGAGCGCGAACGCCGCCCGGTCCGTGTTCCCGAAGACCTTGCCGTCGCCGGCGCCGAGGCCGTTGGGTCCGCCGTCGGGGTCGCCGAAGCGATGTCGCCAGAGCAACCGGCCCGTCGCGGCGTCGAGGGCATAGACGTTGCTGTTCAGGTCCTGCAGGTACACCCGGCCGTCGACCACGATCGGCGTCGACGCGAAGACGCCGGAGAAGCCCGGCTGCACCGTGAACTTGAACCGCCACGCGACCCGGAGGCGGCTCACGCTCGCCGCGTCGATCGAGGAGCCGGCCGCAGCGCGGGTCGACGCGAGATCGGCATTCGGCGACGGCCAGTCACCCGCGGCGCCGCCCCGGCCGAGGACGAGGACGAGCACGACCGCGACGACGGCGGCAGCGACGCCCAGCCCAACGACGGCAAGCGCGGAGCGTCCCATCACGGGCGTTCGGATACGCTCGGCGTCGTGCTGCGAGGGGTCGCACGAACGACGTCGGCGGCGGCAGCGGTCGCCGTCGCACTGGCGGCGGGGACCGCCCGCGCCGACGGCCTCCCGGCGCTTCGAGGGCCGGCGGCCGTCGTCCCGGGCCGCATCGTCGTCGTCAAGGCCCAGGGCTTCAACGCGGGGAGCGTGCTCAACCTCGTGGTCTCGCCGTCGGAGAAGTCCTCATGCTGCGCGGTGAGGATAGCCGGGAGGTTCTTCGCCTCCGATTCGGGCACGGCGGCGCTGCGGTTCCGCATGCCGCTGCGTTACGTCAACTGCGCGGTCGACGCGCTTGCCCGTTCGCACTGCAGGAAGTTCGCATGGAGGCAGGGGCAGCGTGCCACCCTCACCGTCTTCGGATATCTCGAGGAGGCGACGGCGACGATGCGCGTCGCCTCCTCGTAGATCAGCAGGGTTCGACAGGGTGCGAGAGCGCGGTGCGGCTCTTCAGCGACCCGACGACCTTCAACGTGTACTGGCTGCACGCGTTGAGCGAGAGCTCGCCGAAGTCGACGCTGAACTTGCCCGTCTTCTTCACGGTCGCCTTCTTCACCCACTTCTCGTCGACGCCGGCGAGCGTGACCGTCACCTTCTCGTTCGGCTTGAAGCGGACGCCCACGACCTGGACGGTCTGGTTGAAGACGACGTCGGCGAACGGCTTCTTCACGGCAGAAAACGCCGTTGGAGCCGCGAGTGCGATCAGGACGGCGGCCGAGGCCGCGACAGCTGCGAGGCGCAACGACTTCATCAATCCGGCTGCTCCGGCTCGGAGATGCGGAAGATGCCGCTCATCGCCGGGACCGCGTGCACCGTGGACGAGTACTTGTACTTGCCCGAGACGGGGAACCCGACGTATAGATGCTGCATCTGACCCTTCTTGAGCGCGCGGGTGCTGTAGCCGCCGATCGAGAAGTTGTGCGTCTGCTTGCCGTTGTTTCGCACGATGAAGTCGACGAAGGTCACATGACTCACGTGGAGCTTGCTGAGCGTGAGCTTGCCGTCGTACAGCTTCACCAGGACACTCGTGTACGGCGAGGGCCCCGTGGTCGCAGCGGCGTTCATCGCAGCGAAAGCACCGCAGGCCAGGGCCACCGTCGCCGCGAGGACTGTCAGCCGTCTGCCCATGACCAAATCGACCTTTCCCTGAGTTACTTGAGCGAATGGATGTACGCGACGATCAGTGCCGCCTGGGCCTTGGAGATCTTCCCGGGCGGAATCACCTCGGCCATGACGCCGGAGTCGAAGCCCGCGACCTGCAGCGTCGACGGATCGTTGATCACGCCGATGAGATACGAGTCGGTGGCGATGATCGTCTTGCCGTTCGTCAGATGCACCTTCGAGCCGGCGAGACCCTTCCAGGTTGGGCCGGTGGACTGCGTGCCGTCGATCGTGTGACAGCCTTCGCAGCTGTTCTCGTCCGCGAGAGCCTTGCCCTTGGCAATCGTTGCGGCAGTGACCGGAACGGTGATCGTGCCGCCCCCGCCGCTTCCGGCCTTTGACGCCTTGATCGCGCCGTGCAGCAGGCCGCCGGTCTTCGGCACGACGGCGATTCCTGCCCGCCCGGCCAAGAGGCTCGCGAGCGCGACCGCGCCCAGCGACACCGAGCCGTGCGCGCCGGCGCTGCAGGGTGAGCAGAGGCTTGCGAGCTTGATCCCCGTGCCGCCTCCGCCGCGGATCGCCGCCGAGGCGGCCGCACCGGCCGGTGAGAGCGTCAGCTTCCAGGTGAGCGTCCCCTTGACGCCGCTCGTGGCGAGCTTCCCGGAGAAGGTGCCGGTGCCCTTCGAGCCCGTCGCCTTCCCGGCAACGGTGTAGGAGGCCTGCGCGGTCGTCGCGTGCGAACGCATCGCCAACGCGGAGGACACAGCCACGGCCAACAGCGCGCCGACGGCTACGAGCGTGACAACGATACGCCTGCTACGGGACACGGACCCCTCCTGTCTTGGCAATGACGCTCAGAAAACGCAAATGGTATCGAGAGAAGAGGCCCCCACCGGCGATGAATTGCCGGTGGGGGCCACCATGGTCTTCCTAACTACCCCAGCTTGAACACGTAGACGCTGTCGCCGTGCGGGAACTTCTCGCCCGTGCTCGTGGCCTCGATCGAGAAGGTGCTCCCACCTGCGTAGATGGCGACGTACTGCGTGCCGTTGACGCTGTAGGTCATCCCTGGCGCGGCAACTCCCGCGTCGAGCATGCTGCTCCACAGCAGCTGGCCCGTCGTCGCATCGAACGCGTCGTACTCACCGTTGACCTGGCCGACGAACACGAGGTTGCCGGCTGTGGTGAACGACCCGCTGTAGCACGGGCTCTTGTACGTGTGCGTCCAGACGATCTTGTTCGTGGTCATGTCCATAGCTGTGACGTGACCGCGGTAGAACTTGATCGTTCCGAACGTGATGCCGAAGAAGCCCTGCCCTGCCAGGTAGCCGCTCGCGAGCTTCGCGGCGGGAATGCCCAGCAGGCTGAAGTCGCTGTCTGCGGCGCAGACGTACATGTCGTGCGTCGCCGGGTTGTACGAGGGCGGGTTCCAGTCGTTACCGCCCTGCGCACTCGGCGCGAACGCAGCTGCGTGCGTCGTGTCATAGGGCAGGAAGATGCAGCCCGCCTTCACCGGATGGCCCCCGATGTTCGAGAACTTCCCGGTGTAGGTCTTCTTCACTGCGCACTGAGCCGAGAACGCATCCCCGGCAGGCTCCGGCTGCGTCGGCCACGTGTTGTTGGCCTTGCTCTGCGGAACCTTGACCTCGGGGATGGAAAGCAGCGGCTTACCCGTCGTACGGTCGAGCTCGTACACCCAGCCCGTCTTGCACGGCTCGGCGATCGCCTGGCGGTTCACGCCCGCGACCTGGATGTCGAACTGCACCGTCGGCGCCGGGCAGTCGTAGTCCCAGATGTCGTGGTGAACCGCCTGGTACCACCACTTGATCTGGCCCGTCGTCGCGTTGAGGGCGACAAACGAGGAGGTGAACAGGTTCTGGCCCGGTCCGCGGCTCGACCAAGGAGCCGCGTTGCCGGTCGTGAACGCGATCATGTTCTGCTGCGGATCGACAGACGGCGTGTTCCACACCGTCGCACCGCCGGTCGCGAATCCGAGCGCGCCAGGCGCCCAGGTCTGACCGCCGATGTCACCAGGCTGCGGCACCGTGAAGAAGCGCCAGAGCTGGTTGCCGTTCGTGGCGTTGTACGCGGTGATGCTTCCGCGGAAGCCGTACTCACCGCCGGTCGAGCCGACGTAGACGACGCCGTTGTAATAGAGCGGAGCGGACGTGAGGGTCACGCCCTCTCTCCAGTTGAACACGGGGACCTTCCACACGACGCCGCCCGTGGTCTGGTCGAGTGCGACCAGATTGCCGTCGAGCTGGGCGTCGTACACGAGGCCGCCGCCAAGGGCGAGGCCACGGTTGTCCCAGCCGCAGCAGGCGGTGTTGATCGTCTGCTCGATGTTCGACTGGTACGCCCAGATCTGCTGGCCCGTGGTCGCGTCGAGCGCAAACGCGTCGTCGTTCCCCGTCACCATGTACATCACGCCTTGATAAACGAGCGGCGTTGCCTCAGCGGAATACTTCGCTGCGGTGCCCGACCCGTTCAGGTGGATGTGCCATGCCTGCGTCAACTTGCTGACGTTCGATGAATTGATCTGATTGAGCGAGGAATACCTCTGGTTGTTGACGCTGCCGCCGTTCGATATCCAGTCGGCACCAGGCGTTGCGATCAACTGGCCCGACGTGAACGCCGGCGACGCAGAGATGGCAACAGTGGCTGCCCCTGAACTAACTCTGGTGGAAGCGAACGAACTGGCTGGGATCAACAGCGCTACCGCTGCAAACACAGCCAGCATCCACAACCGACGACCCGAACGCATCTGACTCCCTCCGCCGGAATTTGCAACGTATGGCACTGGACACTAGTTCTCTTCCAGTTGTGGTGTCAAGCAACTACTTCAGACGGAAAATCGGCCTGCTGGACGGCGTTTCTCGCCGCCTCAGCGGCGGGGGACGACAACCGAGCCGATTGCCCGCGGGGCCGACGATCCGAGCTGCGACGGCCACGACGCGAGGTCGGCAGAGCCACCCGGCCTGGCAGCGAACGTCGAGAACGACTGACGCAGGTTCTCGAAGAGTTGCAGGGTCTTTCCACGCACGGACGCCGGAAGCGTCATCGTGAAGTTCCCCTTTGTGTCCGGCCACGTCTCGGTGATCGGCTTGACCACGTTCCCGCCGGCGGTCACGCCGACGATCAGGCCGGAGTAGACAGCTCCCGTGTACGAGGTCGGCTTGGTGATCGTGTAGCTCGTCCCCGAGCCGAGCTTGACGTCGAGCGTCGCACTCTTGAGCACGGCGAACGGCGTGTTCGTGCCGAGCGTTCCGCCGTACGAGACGTTGCCGAGCGCGACGCCGACGGCGAGGGTCACCGGATTCGCCCCGGTCTCATCGGAGGCGGAGAAGAACGAGCTGTAGTGGCCGTTCGCGTCCGACGCGGACGAGTGCGTCCAGAAGTCGCGGTCCAGCGTGCGCGTGATCACGACGGCGCCCTGCACGGGCTTGCCCGACGCGTCGGTGATCGTGCCGGCGAGGCGATAGGTGAGCAGGTGCACAGCGGGCGGTCCCGTCCCGGCCGAGTCGGTGACGCGACCCTTGACCAGCACCGTGCCGTTGCTCCGGACCTGGGCGGTGACGCCGTGCGGCGCGTAGCCGACGCTGAATCCGCCCGAGGCCGCCCTGAGCGCGCTCTGCTGTCCGGCGCTGAGCGCGTGTCCGTGCACGGTCGCAGCCGCGAGTCCCGCGACGCTGACGTGATGGCGGGCGGCCATCGTGATGTCGACGTCGTACGGGAAGCTGCCGTCCTTCGCGGTCTTCTGTGGCACCGGGTAGCCGTCGACGACGACGTGAGCTCCTGCGACCGGCGCGCCGTTCAGCAGCACCCGGCCGGTCACCGTCTTCACGTTCGACGAGTTCGCCTGCCACGGCTCGACGACCAGGCCGGCCGGCGTGACGATGCTGCCGAAGCCGACCGGAGCCGCGCGACGCACCGGAGCGGCGGCCTTCTTCGGCTGTGCCGCGGGCTGCGCGGGCGCCGCTGCCTGGCCGGTGCGCACCGCGCCGAGGACCGGAGGCGGGGACTGCTTCGGCGATGCGCCGAGGGCGAACACCTGCAACTGGGACGCGACGCCGCCGTTCGAGGACGTCGGAGTTCCACCAACCGTTGTTGCGACGTACTCCGTCCCGTTCACGGAGTAGAGCGACGGTCCCGCGGCGATCTGCGCGCCCGTTTGGAATGTCCAGAGCACCTTCCCCGTCTTCAGGTCGAACGCGCGCAGCACGCCGTCGCCGTCGCCGGCGAAGCCGAGGCCGCTCTCTGTGGTGGTCACACCGCCGCGCTCGGGCTCGGGCGTCGTGAACTTCCAGACCTGTTTGCCCGTGTTCACGTCGATCGCGCTGATCGAGCCGTGGTCGTGCCAGCCGGGGAGGACCGACCCGAAGTCTCCGTTGGTGAGGCCGAGGAACACGTCACCGAGCGTGAACTTCCGCTTCTTCTGTGTCGGCGTCAGCTTCGTCTGCACGTCGATCGCCGCTGTCTCGGCGGCCGCGTTGAAGACGTAGTTCGTGTGGGGGTCGTACGACGCGGGCGAGTAGTTCAGGCCGCCGATCGAGGACGGGAACACAGCCACGGGCTTGCCCGGCTGCAGCGCCGGATGCTCGGTCCGGTCGATCACCTTGACGCGCTGATAGATCGGCCGGCCGGTGGCAGCGTCGTAGGCGAACCAGACGCCTTCCATCGTTGCGACCGAAACGATGCGCTCCTTCTTGCCGCCGACCTTGGCGTTGTAGACGAGCGGCGGCTGGGCCGTGTCGTACGACCATTCGTTGAACGCCATTTGCTGCTGCCACCAGCGCATCCGGCCGGTGTTGAGATTCACGGCGATGAGCGAGTCGGCGCGCGGATTCGAGCCGGGCCGGATCGACGGGAAGTAGAGCGGCGTCGCCGAGCCGGTGCCGAAATACAGGGTGTGCGTCGACGTGTCGACGGTGGTCGGCGTCCAGACGACGCCGCCGCCGACCAGCGTGCCGTGGCGGCGCCACTCCGTTCCGGCCGGCGGGATCGTCCAGAACGGGTTCGGCCAGGCAGGCGCGAGGTCGGAGGTGTGGTACGCCATCACGAACCCGCGGACGCCGTACTCGGAGCCGGCGGCGCCGACGATCAGACGGTGGTCGGCACAGATCGGCGCGCTCGTCTCGGAGTAGCCGTAGTCCGAGGATGCGCCGGGAACCGCCTGCGCGATCGCGACGCGCCGCTGCAGCTGGCCGGTGGCGGGATCGAGTTGGGCGATCGTCATGTCGAGCGTCAGCACGAAGACGTGGCCGTCGCAGAGCGCCACGCCGCGGTTGGCGACGATCCCGAAGTTGCGGAAGACGGCGACGTTGTCGGGCGTCCAGCGCCACTTGACCTTGCCCGTGGTCGCATCGAGCGCCCAGACGTTGTCGTCGTTCGTGGTCAGGTACAGCGTTCCGTTCGACTCCACCGGATAGGACTGCTCGCCGCGGCGCACAGTCGAGTCGATCGCGTGGAAGTCGACCGTGAAGGCGCGGCCGAGCTGGCCGACGTTGCTCGTGTCGATCTGCGTCAGGGGCGAGTGGCGGTTCTCGTCCGGGGTGTTGCCGAAACCGCCCCAGCCGACGTTCGCGAGGGCGTTCGTGTGGGCTCCCGCTGATGCGAGGAGGCAGCCTGACGCGACGGCCGCGCCGATCAGGACAAACACCCGCATCCACCGGCGGCCAGTCATTCAGTCGTCAATCGTATTCTTTTCACGCAGTGTTTGGTCAAGGGCGGCTTCGCTACCGTGAGGGCGTTGAGGCCTGTTTTCCTGCTAGCCGGTGCGGTGGTTCTGGCGACGCCGATCGCGGCGGCCCTCGTCCTCCGGCCGGGAACAGACGCACTTGGATCGGTCGCCAAGCCGGCTGCCGCGCCGGCTGCCGCGGCGCCTTCGCCGTCCCGGCCGCGCTTCCCGGCGCCGCCCGCCGGCGCCGTCGTCTACAGCCGCGAGCTCGGCTCGAACGCGCTCGCGCTCGGCGTCGTGCCGCAGGCGGGACACGTGTTGACGCAGGCGTCCGTCGTCGGTCCGCAAGGGACGGGCGTCTCCGGTCTCGACGTCGCGTTCCGGGTGTCGGGCATGACGATGACCGCGAAGGCCTGCGGCACCGGGTGCTACCGGGCGACCTTCGCGACGGCACACCGGCCGGCGAGTGTCGACGTGATCCTCAGCGGCCGCGACGCGGTGAGCTGGCACGTCGAACTGCCGGCGCAGTGGCCGCCGCCTGACGGCAGCGCGCTGATGGCCGCCGTCGGCAAGGCCTGGCGGTCGCTTCGGTCGCTCAGCTACTCCGAGACCCTCTCGTCCGGTCCCGGCCACACCGTCCTGAGCGCGTGGCAGGCCGTGGCGCCGGACCGGATCGCCTATCAGGTCAGGAACGGCTGGGCGGGAATCGTCGTCGGTGGGACGCGCTGGGACAAGGCACCGGGAGCGAAACGCTGGGTCTCGTCACCTCAGACGCGCTTGACGCAGCCGGTGCCGTCATGGGCGAAGGTCACGGACGCGCACATCCTCGGCAGTACCTCCGTGCGCGGCCGGCCGGCCTGGCGGGTCTCGTTCTACGACCCGGCGACACCCGGCTGGTTCACCGTGCTCGTGGACAAGGCGACACTCCGCAGCTATCAGGTGCGGATGACCGCGACGGCGCACTTCATGCAGGACGACTACGGCGCCTTCAACACGACCGCGCCGATCGTCCCGCCGCGCTAGGCGAGCTGCCGCGCGACCGCCTCGAGGCTCGCGAGGTTGTGGCCGCTCGAGAAGACGTCGACGTACGGCAGCGCCGCCTCCATGCCGCGCGCGAGCGGCTCGTACGCGGGGTCGCGCTTCAGCGGGTTGAGCCAGACGATCCGGTACGCGAGCCGGTGCAGACGCGCCATCTGCTCGCCGAGCAGCGCGGGGTCGCCGACGTCGAGCCCGTCGGAGCAGATGACGACGATCGCGCCGCGCGCCGCGCCGCGGTGGCCGGTGCCGTCGAGGAACTCCTTCACCGACTCGCCGATGCGCGTGCCGCCTTCCCAGTCGACGACCTGCGCGGCCGCGCGGCGGAGCGCTTCGTCCGGGTCGGACACGGCGAGCGCGCGCGTCGCCGACGTCAGCCTCGTCCCGAAGCAGTAGACCTCGGTGCGCGGCTGCAGCCGCCGCAGCGAATGCGCGAGCACGAGCAATGCCTGCGAGTGCTCCGCCATCGAGCCGGAGACGTCGAGCAGCAGCACGAGCGTGCGCGGCGCGGGGCGCCGCTCGCGGAAGCGGCGGTCGAACGGCTCGCCGCCCGTGCGCAGCGAGCGCCGCAACGTGCGCTGCAGGTCGAGCGGGCCGCTGCCCGCGGCGCGGCGGCGGCGCGAGCGGCGGCGCGGCAGTGCGCGCGCGAACCCGGCCGCGAGCTTCGCGATCTCGTCGAGCTCCTCGCGCGTGCAGCTGTCGAAGCTCTTGCGGCGCAGGATCTCGACGCGGCTCGCGAGCGCGACCGCGGGGTTCGACGTGTCGCCGGCCTCGCCCTCGGGGCCGGAGTCGAGGCCCGCCGTGACGACACGGACGCGCGGCTTCGGCGGCGGCATCGGAATCGTCGCGAGTTGCGCGCCGAAGAAGTTGCGGAAGACGCGGTCGTAGGTCGGGATCTCCTCGCGCCGGGCGACGAGCGTCGCGCGGCCGGCCCAGTAGAGGTCGGTCGGCTCGAGCAGCGACGCGGCGCGGCAGAACTCGGCGGTCGCGCCGGTCCCGGCCGGCAGCCCCTCGCCGCGCAGCGCGCGCGCGAACTCGACGAGCGTCTTCGTCTCGTCAGCCACCTAAATGGCTGATCGGTAGTTGCCGTGCTTCTGGGTCGTCATCCGGGAGTGCGTGAATTGCCGATCAACCATTTAAAGCTTCGGCGCCCGCCGCCTCGACCGTGCGCAGGTCGTCGCGGTTCTTCACCGCCCAGCCCAGCGTCTGCAGCGCCTCCGGTCCCGCCGCCTCCTCCGCGCCGAGCAGCGCGAGCGCGCGCGCCCAGTCGATCGCCTCGGCCGCGCCCGGCGGCTTCACGAGGTCGAGGTCGCGCAGCCGCGAGACCGCTTCGGCGACGGAGCGGGCGAGCCGCAACGGCACCTCGGGCGCGCGCAGCAGGATGATCTCCACCTCGCGCTCGAGGTCGGGGAACTCGATCCAGTGGTAGAGGCAGCGCCGCTTCAGCGCGTCGTGGAGCTCGCGTGTCCGGTTCGACGTGACGACGACCGCGGGCGGCTCGGCGGCGGCGATCGTGCCGATCTCCGGAACGGTGACCGTGTAGTCGGAGAGGATCTCGAGCAGGAACGCCTCGAACTCGTCGTCGGCGCGGTCGAGCTCGTCGATCAGCAGCACGGCGCCCGCGCCGGCGCGGATCGCCTTCAGCAGCGGCCGCTCGACGAGGAAGTCCGGGCCGTAGAGCTCCGACGCGTGCGCGCGCACGTCGATCTCGCCCGCCTGGAGCGCCCGCGCGTACAGCAGCTGCCGCGCGTAGTCCCATTCGTAGAGCGCCTGCGACGCGTCGATTCCCTCGTAGCACTGGAGGCGGATCAGATCGGCGCCGAGGAGCCGCGACAGCGTCTTCGCGACCTCGGTCTTGCCGACGCCGGCCTCGCCTTCGAGCAGCAGCGGCCGCCGCATCTCGAGCGCGAGGAAGATCGACGTCGCCAGCCCGCGGTCGGGAAGGTAGTCGGCGTCGCGCAGCGCGCCTTCGAGCTCGTCGACGGAGGCGAATCTCATGTGCTCATCGTACGGGGTGAAGGCCCAGCGGCAAGCCATGCCGTATGCTCGAGACACGTGAAGATCGAGAACTCGTTCGAGGTCGACGCGACGCCGGAGGCGGCCTGGGCGCTGCTGATGGACGTGCCGCGCGTGATCCCGTGCATGCCGGGCGCGACGCTCACCGAGACCGTCGACGACGAGCACTGGAAGGCGAAGCTGGCCGTGAAGCTCGGCCCGATCTCGCTCAACTTCGACGCCGACGTCACGCGCGAGGCCGCGGACACGGATGCGCGCCGAGCCGTGCTCGCGACGAACGCGCGCGAGTCGCGCGGACGCGGCAGCGCGAAGGCGACGATCGAGTCGACGCTCGTCGAGCAGGACGGCGGCACGCGCGTCGACATCGTCACCGACCTCACGCTCACCGGCCCGGTCGCGCAGTACGGACGCGGCATGGTGCAGTCCGTCGCGGGACAGCTGACCGCGCAGTTCGCGACCTGCCTTCAGAACAAGCTTGCCGCGCCGGCGGCCGGCACGGCGTCCACGAACGGCGCGGCTCCTGCTGTTGAGCCGACCTCGGAACCGGTGCGCCCCGTCTCCGGCCTGCGCCTCGGCTTTCGGGCATTCATCGACGTCATCACCGGACCGTTTCGGAGGAAGAAGTCATGAGAGAGATCACGGTCAGCGTCAACGGCGAGTCGCACGCGGCGGAGGTCGAGCCGCGCCTGCTGCTCGCCTATTTCCTGCGCGAGCAGCTGGGTCTCACCGGCACGAATGTCGGCTGCGACACCTCCAGCTGCGGCGCGTGCACCGTCCTCGTCGACGGCCGCTCGGTCAAGTCGTGCACGATGCTCGCCGTCCAGGCCGACGGCGCCGAGGTCACGACGATCGAGGGCCTCTCGCGCAACGGTGAGATGCATCCGCTGCAGCGCCACTTCCACGAGAGCCACGGACTGCAGTGCGGCTACTGCACGCCGGGGATGATCATGGCCGCGCTGAGCCTGATCGACGACCAGGGCGCGCTCGACGACGACGCGATTCGCCACGGGCTCGAGGGCAATCTCTGCCGCTGCACCGGCTACCAGAACATCATCGCCGCGGTTCGCGGCGCATCCGTCGAGCTCGCGGGGGCGAAGTCATGAGCGCCGTCGCCGACTCGCCGACCCAGTGGGTCGGCCAGGGAGTGCTCCGCAAGGAGGATCCGGAGCTCGTCACGGGCCAGGCGAAGTTCGTCGACGACCTGACGCTGCCCGGGATGGTCTGGATGGCGGTTGTGCGCAGCCCGCACGCGCACGCGCGCATCGCGAAGGTCGACGTCTCCGGCGCGCTCGCGCAGCCCGGCGTCGTCGCCGCATTCTCCGGCGAAGATCTCGCGTCCGAGTTCGCCGCGGGACTGCCATGCGCGTGGCCGATCCCGACGACGCACTGGCCCGAGCCGTTCGACACCGATCCGAAGATGCCGACGCACTGGCCGCTCGCGCGCGACAAGGCGCGCTTCGCCGGCGACGGCGTCGCGGTCGTGATCGCGGACTCGCGTGAGCACGCGCACGACGCGGCCGAGTCGGTCGTCGTCGACTACGAGCCGCTCGAGCCGGTGCTCGACCTCGAGGCGGCGCTCGAGGACGGAGCGCCGGTCGTCCACGAGGATCTCGGCGACAACCGCTCCTATACATGGAGCCTTTCCGGCGGCAACGCCGACGTTTTCCTCGAGTCGCCGGTGCTCGTGCACGAGCGCTACTGGCATCCGCGTCTCGTCCCGAACGCGATCGAGCCGCGCGGCGTGCTCGTGCAGCCGGTCGCGGCGCAGGGCGAGTTCACGATTTGGTCCGCGACGCAGATCCCGCACATCCTGCGGACGACGCTCGCGCTGACGCTCGGGATTCCCGAGGGCAAGCTCCGCGTGATCGCGCCCGACGTCGGCGGCGGCTTCGGCTCGAAGTTGAACGTCTACGCCGAAGAGGTGCTCTGCCTCGCGGTCGCGCGCCGGCTCGGAACGCCGGTGAAGTGGATCGAGGAGCGCTCGGAGGCTTACGTCGCGACGATTCACGGCCGCGGTGTGATCCAGGACATCGAGCTCGCGGCGACGGAGGACGGGAAGCTGCGCGGCGTGCGGGTGAAGCTGCTCGCCGACATGGGCGCGTACTACCAGCTCGTCACGCCCGGCATTCCGATCCTCGGCGCGTTCCTCTACGCAGGCGTCTACGACGTCGAGGGCTACTCGTTCGAATGCAGCGGCGTGCTGACGAACCGCACGCCGACCGACGCGTATCGCGGCGCCGGCCGGCCGGAGGCGACGTACGCGATCGAGCGCGCGATGGACGCGCTCGCGCATCGCGTCGGCAAGGATCCGGCGGAGATCCGGCGGCTGAACTTCATTCCGCCGTTCGACGAGCCGCACGCGATCGCCGCCGGTCTCCAGCTCGACTCCGGCAACTTCGTCGCGCAGCTCGACCGCGCGCAGGAGATCGTCGGCTACGACGAGCTGCGTCACGCAGCAGCGGACGCGGCGCGAGAGCGGTGACCGGAAGCAGCTCGGAATCGGCATCTCCAGCTACATCGAGATGTGCGGGCTCGCGCCGTCGCAGGTGCTCGCGGCGCTGAACTACGTCGCCGGCGGCTGGGACGCAGCGACGGTGCGCTGCCATCCGACGGGGAAGGTGACCGTCGTCACCGGCACCTCGCCGCACGGTCAGGGTCACGTCACGACGTGGGCGCAGATCACCGCCGACAAGCTCGGCGTTCCGTTCGACGACGTCGACGTGCTGCACGGCGACACGGCGATCTCGCCGCTCGGGATGGACACGTACGGCAGCCGCTCGCTGTCGGTCGGCGGCGTCGCGCTCTGGCACGCGACCGAGAAGATCCTCGCGAAGGCGCGGCTGATCGCGGCGCACGAGCTCGAGGTCGCGGACGAGGATCTCGAGTGGCGCGACGGTGCGTTCCGCGTCAAGGGTGCGCCGGAGAAGGCGAAGACGATCCCGGAGCTGGCGTTCTCCGCCTGGACGGCGCACGCGCTTCCGGAGGGGCTCGAGCCGACGCTCGAGGCGACCGCGGTCTGGGATCCGCCGAACTTCACGTTCCCGTCGGGGACGCACATCTGCGTCGTCGAGGTGGACACCGAGACGGGCGCGTCGGAGATCCTGCGCTACATCGCTGTCGACGACTGCGGCACCGTGATCAACCCGATGATCGTCGACGGGCAGGTGCACGGCGGCATCGCGCAGGGCATCGCCGAGGCGATGTTCGAGGAGGCGGTCTACGACGAGAACGGCACCCTCCTGACCAACTCGATGCTCAGCTACCGCGTTCCGTCGGCCGCCGAGCTGCCCCATTACGAGACCGACAGAACGGTCACACCGTCCACCACGAACCCGATGGGCGTGAAAGGCATCGGCGAGGCGGGTACGATCGCGTCGCCGCCGGCCGTCGTCAACGCCGTTGCGGACGCACTGATTCCGCTCGGTGTGACGACGATCGACAAGCCCGTCTCGCCCGAGCGAGTCTGGCGTGCAATCCGCGACGCGAAGGAGTCGAGATGATCCCGGCAGAGTTCGACTACGAGGCCGCCGAGTCGGTCGACCACGCAATCGAGCTGCTCGGCTCCAACCCGGACGCGCGGCTGCTCGCCGGCGGCCAGTCGCTGCTGCCGCTGATGCGGCTCCGGCTCTCGGCGCCCGCGCTGCTCGTCGATCTCGGCAAGGTCGGGGGGCTCGCCGGCGTGTCGGAGGACGGCGACACGCTCGTGATCGGTGCGCTCACGCGCCACGAGGATCTCCATCGCGACCCGATTGTCGCGAAGCGCTCCCCGCTGCTCGCGCATGCGGCCGGCGAGGTCGGCGACCCGCAGGTGCGGCATCGCGGAACGTTCGGCGGCTCGATCGCGCACGCGGATCCGGCCGGCGACCTGCCGGCGGTGCTGCTCGCGCTCGAGGGCGAGGTCGTCACGAAGGGGCCGAACGGCGAGCGGACGATCGCGGCTTCGGACTTCTTCGTCGGCCCGTACACGACGGCGCTCGGCCCGCAGGAGATGGTGACGGCGCTCCGCGTTCCGGCGACCGACGGGGCGAAGTGGTCGTACACGAAGTTCCGCCCGCGCGCGCAGGACTGGGCGATCGTCGGCGTCGCGGCGCTCGCGTCGAACGGCGGCGCGCACGTCTCGCTGATCAGCATGGGCCCGACGCCGTTGCGCGCGACCGCGGTCGAAGCGGCTCTCGCCGGCGGCGCCGACGCAGCTGCCGCAGCCGAGAAGGCGACCGACGGCACCGAGCCGATGGACGACGCGTTCGCGAGCGCGGACTACCGCCGCCACCTCGCCGGCGTCCTCGTCCGCCGCGCGCTGGAGGAGATCGGCCGCTAAGGAAGTGCTGTCCGGGCGACTGGGTAGTCGCCGATCCGAGGAGGCTCTACCATGCGATGCATGCCGCGTGCTTGCGCGTTGGCTCTCTTCGGTTTCTTGGCAACGGTGCTCGTAATCCCTGCCGCATGGGCGAGCGGGACTGGCGCACCCGGACGCGTGCGGAATCTGACGTGCGGTGAGACCATCGGCGTGAGGCGCTTTCCCTATCTCGGTAACAGCCAGCCGCGTTACCAGAGCCGTCTCGTCCTGGGTGCCGCTTCCGTGCCGCCTGCTTACCTCGCGCAGGTCGTCGCGACGCATGATCAGCCTTGGCGCTACTGGCGAAAAGCTGGGCTCGTCATCCGTTCCGGTTCAGAGCGCGTGACGTTCACCGTGCCGAAGGAGTGGCGGAACCGCGCCGCCATCGTTTGGGGCAATGGCGGGGATGGCGTCTTCAGCTCTATCCGCATCAGCGGCTGCGGGTCCAATCCCCACTCTGGGAACGCTTACGCAGGTGGCTTCTACCTCCGGTCGCCGTCAGCCTGTCTGCCGCTGATCGTCCGCGTCGGAACGCGCACGCAAACGGTCCGGTTCGGCATCGGTCGGCGGTGCCTCTGAGCTTCGAGCACGCGCCGCCCCGTCAGAGCCTGCCCGCCGTCGTGAGCCACCTCCGCGCCGACGAGCGCGCGTTGCAGACTGCGACGGGAGCGGCGTTTGTCGCGGCGGCACGTGACCGGCAGGTCGTGATCCGGTCGCTCGCGCGACGCGGGAACCTGGCTGCGGCGGTGGTGAGGCTCGCGCCGGGCGAGCGCGACGACGTCGCCGTCCGCCGCGATGTCGACAAGCTGTCGGCCGAAAGCCCGCCGCAGGTCGGCGGCGTGAGCGTCGGACGGACGCGGCATGCGGGCAGGCTCCTGTCCTTCTACCGGGAAGGACAGCGGCGGTTCGGCATCCGCTGGGAGCTCCTCGCGGCGATCAACTTCGTCGAGAGCGACTTCGGGCGGGCGCGGACGACGGCGAAGGCGGACGCGCAGGGACCGATGCAGTTCGAGCCGGCGACGTGGCGCGCGTACGGGATGGGCGGCGACGTCAACGACTCCCACGACGCGATCCTCGCCGCCGCCAACCTGCTTGCGGCGAACGGCGGGCGCATGAACGAGCGCGCGGCTCTCAGGCACTACAACCTCTCGCCGCTCTACTGGGACGCGGTGCTGCACCTTGCGCATCGCATGGCGACCGTGCCGTTCGCGTTCCGCGAGTACTACGCCTGGAAGCTCTACCTGCGGAAGCACTGATCTTCGAGGGTTAGAGTCACGCGATATGCGTGGCTTCGCGCTTCGGCCGGTGGCGATCGTCGTCCTGCTGAAGACCGCGCTCGAGCTTGCGTTCGCCGACCGGTACGGCTGGCACCGCGACACGCTCTACTACGCCGTCGCCGGCCGCCATCTCCAGGGCGGCTACGTCGAGTTCCCGCCCGTGACGGCGCTGATCTCCGCCCTCGCGCACGCGCTCTACGGCTGGTCGCTGCTCGGGTTCCGCTCCTTCCCGGTGCTTGCCGGCGTCGCGACGGTCGTCGTCGCGGCGCTCGTCGCGCGCGATCTCGGCGCGAACCGGCGCGCGCAGACGTTCGCCGCGATCGGCGTCGCGTTCGCGCCCGGCGTCCTCGCGACGAACGATCTCTTCCAGCCCGTCGCGTTCGATCAGCTGACGACGATGCTCGTGCTCTGGCTCGCGCTGCGGCTCGCGCTCGGCCGTGGCTCCTGGGTGCTGCTCGGCATCGCCGCCGGCGTCGGGCTGGAGACGAAGTACACGCTCGCAGTCGTCCTCGTGCTGCTGATCGCGACGTTCGCGGTCTGGCGGCGCGACGTTCTGCGTACGTGGCGGTTCCCGCTCGCGATCGCGATTGCCGCGCTGCTGACGGTGCCGAACCTCGTCTGGGAGGCCGGGCACGGCTGGATCAGCGTGCACTGGTTCCTGCATCCGCCGCCGAGCGGGAGCGACGAGAACCGCGTGCAGTACATCGCCAACGTGATCCTGCTGACGCAGCTCGCCTTCCCGGTTGCCGTCGCCGGAGTGGTGTCGCTCGTGCGCAACCGTGTCGTGCGGCCGCTCGGCTGGACGATCGCCGGGACGGTCGTCGCGTACTTCGTGCTCGGCGGCAAATCGTACTACGGGCTGCCGGCGATCCTGTTCGCGGTCGCCGCCGGCGCGATCCCGTTCGAGCGGTGGGCGACGACGGCGCCGGCTCTGGGTCGTCGGCGTCGCGTACGTCGCCGTCGGCCTCCTCGTGTTGCCGATCGCGCTGCCGGTGCTGCCGCTGAAGACGGCCGAGCGGGTCGGCGTGATCGACGCGCGCAGCGACTACGGGAGCGAAATCGGCTGGCCGAGCTTCGTCCGCACCGTCGAGCGGCACGCCGCAGGCGCCGACGTGATCCTGGCCCAGAACTACGGCGAAGCCGGCGCGCTCGAGCTCTTCGGCCGCGGCCTGCCGCCGGTCGCGTCGGGTCACGTCACGTTCCGCTACTGGCGTCCCGACGTCACGGGGCGGCAGGCGCTGCTCGTCGGCTTCTCGCGCGGCGACGCGGCGACGTTCTGCGGTGGCTACCGCGTCGTCGCGAAGATTGCGATGCCGGTCGACAACGACGAGCGCGGCGCACAGGTCGCACGCTGCACGCTCGACGGTTCACTTGCCTCGGTCTGGCCGCGAATCCTCTCGCGCTACGAGACGTAGCTAGTCGCGCGCGGCTTCGACGAGCTTCTCCGCGAGCAGCGTGGGGTTCGTGTACATCGTTTCGTGCCCGCCCGGCATCTGGACGAGGCGGCAGAGACCGAGCCGCTGGTAGAAGCGCGGGAACCACGCGAGCTCGCCCGGCGGCAGTGCGATGTCCTCGGTGCAGTTCACGTACGAGCGCGGCAGCTCGAGCGTCGGGAAGACCTTCAGCTCGAGCTTGTCGGAGATCGTCCGCGCCGGATGCGGCGAGAGTCGGTTCTCGTAGACGTCGCGCGCGAGTGCGTCGTCCGCGTCGTTCATGAACCCCTCGCGCCAGATCGGATAGGGGAGGAACACGGTGCCGTCGCCGCTCGCGGCTGCGAGGTGCTCCATCAGCTCGACGTAGTGCGGCGGCGTCGCGTCGTTCAGCGACTCGCCGTCGACGAGGACGAACGCGTTGAGGTAGACGAGGCGCCGGATCCGCTCCGGCATCTGCTCCGCGAGTTTCGAGACGATCGTGCCGCCGTAGCTGTGCCCGACGAGCGCGAAGTCGCTGAGATCAGCGTCCTCGATGAACGCCGCGGCGGACTGCGACCGCATCCGCATGGCCGACGTCGCGGTCGACGTCGCCGCGGCCCTGCCCGGCGAGCGTCAACGCGTGCACCTCGTGCCCGGCGTCGCGCAGCCTGCCGGCGACGTCGTCCCAGCAGCTGGCGTCGTGCCACGCACCGTGGATCAGGACGAATCTCATGGTGCGAACCTATCCGAACGCGTCGGCGAGCTCCTCGCGCGAGCGGATGCCGAGCTTGCGGTAGACGTTGCGGAGGTGGTACTCGACGGTCTTCGGGCTGAGGAAGATTGCGGCCGCCGCCTCGCGCGTCGTCTTGCCGTCGGCGAGGAGCCGCGCGATCTGCAGCTCCTGCGGAGTCAGGTCGTCGAGCGTGCTCGCGTCGCGGCGGCGGGCGGTCTCGCCGGTGGCCTCGAGCTCGGCGCGCGTCTGCTCGACCCACGGCTCCGCACCGAGGCGTTCGAAGATCTCGAGCGCGGCGCGAAGCTCCTCGCGCGCGCGGACCCGCTTGCGCGCGCGGCGGAGGCGGGCGCCGTACGCGAGACGCGTGCGCGCGGTTTCGTACGCGTCCGGCGTCCGCTCGTGCAGCGCGAGAGCCTCGTCGAAGTACGGCTCCATCGCATCGCGGTTCGACAACGAGCGCCGCGACAGCGCGCCGCGCGTGCGAGCGCCCACGGCTGTCCTTTCTCCTCTGCGCGCGCGGCGAACTCGGCTCGCGAGTCGCGGCGGCGTCGTCCACGCCGGCCGAGCCGCAGGTACGCGTCGACGAGCTCCGGCGCGGGCGAGTGGTCGACGTCAGCGATTCCCCAGTCGCGCATCAAAGCGGCCTTCTGCCTCGTAGTGGACGACGGCCTCGGCGGGTCGGCCGAGGCCGAGCTCGAGATCGCCGAGCGCGTGCTCCGGCCAGAATCCGTAGAAGCGGAGGCCGAGCTCGTCGCACAGTGCGGCCGCCTCGGCAGCGAGCGCGCGACACGAGGCCTCGCGCCCGCGGCGCGCCTCGAGGCACGCCATTCCCGCGAGTGACGCCGGCGAGGTCGGTGTGCCGGCCGGCTCTCGCGGGTGAGCCGGATCGCCTCGTCGTAGCTCGCCGCGGCGGCCGCCCAGCGCTCGGTTGCCGCCTGATCGCGCGCGACGAGCGGCAGGAGCGTCGAGAGGATTCCGAGTGCGACGTCTGCACGCGCGCGCTCGAGTGCGACATCGATCAGCTCGCGGCCCTCGGTCTCTCGCAGCCAGAGCGGCCCGATTGCCGACCACATGCGGAGCCGTGGGTCGTCGCGCAGCTCCGCGGAGCCTTCGAGCACCGTGACGGCGCTGCGTACGGCGGTCGGCGCCGGCCTCGCCTTCGCCCGCCGCGACACACGCGATACCCTCCGCCATCGCGCGCGAAGAAGCGGGCGCGGTCCGACTTCAGTCCGGCCGCGAGCTCGCCGGCGCCGGGCGGCGACCGCGATCAACGCGGGCGTGTCGCCGGCGCCGAAGTCGCGAACGCCGCGTCGGCGAGCATCGCCACGGCGAGCTCCGGTCCGTGTCGGCGATCGTCCGCTCCGCGGCGGCGACGAACAGCGGCGGACCGTCGGCGATCGGACCGCGCTGCGTCGCGAGGTGGCCGCGCAGGCTGGCGGACGCGCGCAGCGAGCGCGCCGTGCGTCGACGTGCGGCTCGGCCGCGTCGAGCAGCGCGCAGCGCGTTCGCTCGAGGTCGCCGCCGAACCACGCCGCGTCCGCGGCGGCGTAGAGCAGCCGGCCGCGGCCGTCGTCGCGGCGCGAGGAGCGCACCGCGCTCGAACGCCGCCGCCGCGACGGCGTACGCGCTTCGCTCGCGTGCGCGCGTCGCCCGCGTGCTCGAGCGCCGCCGACGCCTGCGCGTCCGGGCCGACGCTGCCGCGGCGAGATGCCACGCCCGCCGGTCGACGTCTCGATCCGGAAGCGCGGCGGCGAGCGCGCGCGTGCGCGTCGCGCCGCTCCTGTGCACGGCGATCCGCGTAGAGCGCAGACCGCGACGAGAGGATGCCGGAACTCGATCGTTCCGCCGTCGAGCGAGACGAGGCCCGCCGCTCTCGGCCGGCTGCGAGGTCGGCGACCTCGACGCCGATCGACGCGGCCGCGCGCGCGAGCACGGCGACAGCTGCCGCTGTCGCTCGGCCGCCGCGAGCACGAGCGCGCGCCGTGTCGGCTCCGGCAGCGTCCTCGACGCGCCGCGCGAACGACGTCGGCGATGCTCGTCGAGATCGGCATCGGACCCGCCGCGCGGCCACGCGTCGAGCCGCCCGCGTCGCGGCGCGAGCTCGAGCAGCGCGAGCGGGTTGCCGCCGGTCGCGGCGTACAGGCGCTCGATCGCTCGTCGGCGCGGAGACGTCGAGCAGCGCGGCCGCGTCAGCGCGGTCGAGACCCGCGACGCGGAGAACGCGAAGGTCGGAGCCGTCGAGGAGCGAGGGCTCGCCCTCGCGAACGGTGAGCAGCACGCGCGATCGGATCCGCGACGAGCCTGCGCGCCGCGAACAGCAGTGCAGCGGCGCTCGAACCGTCGAGCCAGATGCGCGTCGTCGACCAGCAGCAGCGAGCGGCATCGTCCTCCGCCTACGCCGCCAGCAGGCTCAACGTCGCCGCGCCGATCGCGAACCGGTCTTGCCCGCCGTGCCGGGCCCGAGCGCGAGCGCGCCGCGCGAGCGCCGCCGCCTGCGGCGCCGGGATCCGGTCGAGCACGCCGAGCGCCGGCCGCAGCAGCTCGACAGCCCCGCGAACGGAACCTCCGCCTCCGATTCGATCCCGCGGGCGCGCAGCACGCGCATGCCGTCGGCGGCCTCCGGCCGCGTACTCGAGCAGGGCAGTCTTTCCGATCCCCGGCTCGCCGACGAGCGCGAGGACGCCGCTTCGGCCGACCCGCGCATCCGCGAGCAGATGGTCGAGAGCGAGCCGCTCCGCGTCGCGGCCAACCAGCATTCCGCCGAGTCTAACGATGCGCTCCAGGTGGGGCCACCTGAAGCGATGCGCGCGGGATCGGCCTAGGTTGGCTGCCAATCCGACCGAAGGAGGCACCACATGGCAACAATCGAAGAGCCCGCCGCGATCGACATGGAGAAGCTCGAGGCGTTCGTGTTCCGGGCCGTCGACGAGGTCGGCGCGACGCTGAACGCCGCGCTCGTCGTGATGGGCGACAAGCTCGGCCTCTACCGGGCGCTCGCCGGCGCCGGCGCGCTGACGCCGGCCGAGCTCGCCGCGCCGCACCGAGCGTCAGCGAGCGCTACGTCCGCGAGTGGCTGAACGCGCAGGCCGCGGGCGGCTACGTCGAGTACGACCCGGCGACGGCACGTACACGCTGCCGCCGAGCAGACGGTCGCGCTCACCGACGAGCAGAGCCCGCGTACCTCCCGGGCTTCTTCCAGATCGCGCGTCGGCACGCGTGATCGACTCGCCGCGGATCATCGAGGCGGCCCGACGGCGACGGCGTCGGCTGGCACGAGCACAACCACGATGTGTTCGACGGCTGCGAGCGGTTCTTCCGCCCGGGCTACAACGCGAACCTGATCGCCGCGTGGCTGCCCGCGCTCGACGGCGTCATCGCGAAGCTCGAGCCCGGCGCGAAGGTCGCCGACATCGGCTGCGGGCACGGCGCGTCGACGATCCTGATGGCGCAGGCGTTCCCGAACTCGACGTTCGTCGGCTCCGACTACCACGAGGGCTCGATCGCCACCGCGCGCGAGCGGGCGGAGGAGGCGGGCGTCGCCGACCGCGTGACGCTTCGAGGCCGTGCCGGCGGCGTCGCACCCGGGCTAGCGGCTACGACCTCGTGACGATGTTCGACTGCCTGCACGACATGGGCGACCCGGTCGGCGCAGCCCGCCACGTCAAGGCGCTGCTCGCGACCGGACGGCACGTGGATGATCGTCGAGCCGAGGCCGGCGACCGCGTCGAGGACAACCTCAACCCGGTCGGCCGCACGTACTACGGCTTCTCGACGTTCCTCTGCACGCCCGCGTCGCTGTCGCAGGACGTCGGTCTCGCGCTCGGCGCGCAGGCCGGCGAGGCGCGGATCCGCGACGTCGTCGCCGCCGGCGGCTTCACGCACTTCCGCCGGCGACGGAGACGCCCTTCAACCTCGTGTTCGAGGCGCGCCCGTAGACGGGGACGGTGACCGACCGCGGTGGGCCGGAGCGACACCGGCACCCCGGCGCGGCTGCCGGACGAGACGGGCTACGTCGAGCGCGACGGTGTCCGCGTCTACTGGGAGTCGTTCGGAACCGGCGAGCAGTCGATCCTGCTTCTGCCCGACGTGGTCGATCATCCACTCGCGCAACTGGAAGGCGCAGATCCCGTATCTCGCGCGGCACTTCCGCGTCGTCACCTTCGACGGCCGCGGCAACGGTCTGCTCCGACCGGCCGGAGGAGCGCGCGGCCTATCACCGACCGCGAGTTCGTCGCCGACGCGGTGGCGGTGCTCGACGCGGCCGGCGTCGAGCGCGCGTCGCGTCGCCGGCATGTCGATGCGGCGGCGCTGCGCGCGCTGCTCCTCGCGGCGGCCCATCCGGAGCGCATCGCAGCGTGTTCGCGCTCGGCTCGTCGGTCCCGTTGCCTCACGTCGGGGCCGGAGGAACGCGCCGGCTTCGGCTTCGACGACGAGCTGGAGGACGTACGAGGGCTGGGCGAAGTTCAACCGCCACTACTGGCTGCGCGACTAGCGCGGGCTTCCTCGAGTTCTTCTTCGGCAAGATGCTTCCCGGAGCCGCACTCGACGAAGCAGATCGAGGACTGCGTCGCCTGGGGACTCGACACGACGGCCGAGACGCTCGTGCAGACCACGGCCGGCGCGACTCGGGCTCGCGGACGTCGAGCGCGTCGAGGAGCTGCTGCGCAGTCAGCTGCCCGGTCGCTCGTGCTGCACGGCACAGACGATCGCGATCATCCCGTTCGACCGCGGCGAGCGCGCTCGCCGAGCTGCTACCGGCGGCGAGCTCGTGCGCGCTCGAGGGCGCGGGCCACTGCGCCGCAGGCGCGCGACCCTGCCGCGTGAACCTGATCATGCGCGAGCTTCGCCGAGCGCGCCGCGCCGCGCCGCCGGCGACCGCGTGGCGGCGCGCGCGCTCGTGCGCCCGAAGCGCGCGCTCTTCGTCTCGTCGCCGATCGGCCTCGGCCACGCCTGGCGCGACGTCGCGATCGCCGACGAGCTGCGGCGCTGCGAGCCCGGGCTCGAGATCCACTGGCTCGCGCAGGACCCGGTGACGACGGTGCTGCGAGGCGCGCGGCGAGACGATCCATCCCGCCAGCGCCGAGCTGGCGAGCGAGGCGGCGCACATCGATAGCGAGGCCGGCGAGCACGACCTGCACGCGTTCCAGGCGCTCCGCCGCATGGACGAGATCCTCTGCGCGAACTTCATGCTCTTCCACGACGTCGTGCGCGAGGAGCAGTACGACCTCTGGATCGGCGACGAGGCCTGGGAGCTCGACCACTTCCTGCACGAGAACCCGGAGCTGAAGACGGCGCCGTACGCGTGGCTCACCGACTTCGTCGGCTTCCTGCCGATGCCGGCCGGCGGCGAGCGCGAGGCGTTCCTCACCGCCGACTACAACGCCGAGATGATCGAGCACATCGAGCGCTATCCCGAGCGTGCGCGACCGCTCGATCTTCGTCGGTGACGCCGACGACATCGTCGCCGGGCACGTTCGGTCCGGGACTGCCGGAGATCCGCGCATGGACGGAGCGCCACTACAGCTTCGCGGGCTACGTGCCCGGCTTCGACCCGCGGACGGTTGCCGACCGCGCCGCGTTGCGCGCGGAGCTCGGCTACGGCGACGAGCCGGTCTGCATCGTCGCGGTCGGCGGCTCCGGCGTCGGCTCGCCGCTGCTGCGGCGCGCGATCGAAGCGCTGCCGTTCGCGCGCGAGCGCGTGCCCGGGCCTGCGCACGATTGCGCGTCGCCGGGCCGCGGATCGACCCGGCGAGCTTGCCGCACGTCGACGGTCTCGAGGTCGCGGCTACGTCCACGAGCTGTATCGCCATCTCGCCGCCTGCGACGTCGCGGTCGTCCAGGGCGGGCTGACGACGACGATGGAGCTCGTCGTCGCGCAGCGGCCGTTCGTCTCGCTGCCGCTCGCGAGCCACTTCGAGCAGCGCTTCCACGTGCGCCACCGGCTCGACCGCTACGGCGCGCGCTCGTGGCTCGACTACGGGGACGCCGACCCGGAGACGCTGGCGGACGCGATGGCGTCCGCGATCGCCTCGGAACCGGCGTACCGCCCGGTCGATGCGGGCGGCGCAGCGCGCGCGGCCGTGCTGATCGCCGAGCTGATCTAAAGCGATCCGGGGTCGAGCCGGTTTCGCTCTGGTGGCCGACTCGTTTGCGGCCTGCATCCGCTGTTAGCTTCGCGCCCGTCGTCAGTCGAACGGAAGGGGAGTGGAGGGATGCGCAGTTGGATCCTGCCGACGCTTGCCGCGTTGGCCGCCGCAGCAGTCGTGACCGGAGTCGCCGCCGGAAGCCGCCTCGACGGAGGCAATGGCGGCAGCGACGACAACGGGCGCGGAAACGACACGTATGCGATCGGGCTCTGGGGCGACCTGCCGTACTCGGACGTGCAGGCCCAGGTCGGCGTGCCGAACCTGATCGCCGACATGAACAGCCAGCGACCTCGCTTTCACCGTCCACGACGGCGACCTCAAGGCCGGCAACGGGACCGCCGGCTCCGCGACGCCGACGACCTGCAGCGACGCGCTCTACACGCAGGCGCTCGGCTTCTTCAATTCGCTGAGAGCGCCGGCGATCTTCACGCCTGGCGACAACGACTGGACCGACTGCGACCGTCCAGCGAACGGCGGCTTCAACTCGCTCGAGCGCCTCGACCATGAGCGGCAGCTGTTCTTCTGCACGCCGTTCTCGCTCGGAAGCAGAAGCTGAGGCAGGAGGTGCAGACGACGCCGCTCTGCCTCGGGCGTCAAGCGGCCCGGCCCTGCGTCGAGAACCGCCGCTGGACCCTCGGCCGCGTCACCTACGCGACGCTGAACATCCAGGGCTCGTGCAACAACCTCTGCGACACCGCGCCCGATCCGACCGAGGATGCCGCGCGCAACGCGGCGGACATCGCGTGGCTGCAGCAGACCTTCGCCGAGGCCGAAGCGCGCAACTCGGCCGCCGTCATGCTCATCTCCCAGGCCGATCCCGGCTTCGACCTTACCGACGCGACGCGGGCTCCGCTGCGCGACCCGAAGACGCTCGCCGAGACCGACGGCCAGCCCGACGGGTTCCAGGAGTTCCTTCTCGCGCTGCGCGACGAGGTCATCGCCTTCAGGAAGCCGGTCGCCTACGTGCACGGCGACTCGCACTACTTCCGCATCGACAAGCCGTTCCAGGACGCGCTGGGGCAGCGGCTCGAGAACTTCACGCGCGTCGAGACCTTCGGCGACAACCAGGAGAACGGCACAACGACGTGAACTGGCTGAAGGTGCTCGTCGATCCGCGCAGCCGCGACGTCTTCGCGTACCAGCCGCAGATCGTGCCGGCGAACCGCGTCGCCGTTCCGGCTCCATAATCCACGGGGAGTCGTCGAGCAGCCTGGGCCTGACCTCTGGGGGCAGAGGTCAGGCCCAGTTAGACTCGGCGCCGGATGGCGGAGAACGGACGCGTCGGGATCGCGCTCCGCGGCGTCAGCAAGCGCTTCGGCGACGCGGCGGCCGTGGACGACATCACGCTCGAGATCGGCGAGGGCGAGTTCTTCTCGCTGCTCGGCCCGAGCGGCTGCGGCAAGACGACGACGCTGCGGATGATCGCCGGCTTCGAGGTGCCCGACACCGGCAGCGTCGTGCTCCAGGGCGCCGACGTGACGTCGGTCTCGGCGAACAAGCGGCCGGTGAACATGGTCTTCCAGCAGTACGCGCTGTTCCCGCACATGTCGATCTACGACAACGTCGCCTTCGGGCTGAAGGTGAAGCGCGTGCCGCGCGACGAGCACGACGACCGCATCCGCGAGCTGCTCGAGATCGTCGCGCTCGAAGGTCTCGAGAACCGCAAGCCGCGCCAGCTCTCCGGCGGCCAGCAGCAGCGCGTCGCGCTCGCCCGCGCGCTCGTCAACCGTCCCGGCGGCGCTGCTGCTCGACGAGCCGCTCGGCGCGCTCGACGTGAAGCTGCGCAAGCACATGCAGCTCGAGCTGAAGCGGATCCAGTCGGAGCTCGGCACGACGTTCGTCTACGTCACGCACGACCAGGAAGAGGCGCTCGCGATGTCGGACCGGATCGCCGTGATGAACGGCGGCAAGGTCGAGCAGACCGGCAGCCCGCGCGAGATCTACGAGCGGCCGACGACGGCGTTCGTCGCCGACTTCATCGGCTCGCTCAACGCGCTCGACCTGACGGTCGCCGAGATCGTCGGCTCGTACGCGGTCGCGCGGCCCGGCGAGGGCGAGCGCGTCGTCGTCGCAGCGGGTTCCGTCGCGCACGCGGGCGACGCCGTCCGCGTCGCGGTCCGCCCGGAGCAGATCCAGCTCGGCGCGGCCGGCGACACTGTCCCGGAATCCGGCTCACGCCTCGACGGGACGATCGCCGAGATCGTCTACCTCGGCATGTACACGCAGTTCCACGTCGACACGCACGCCGGACGCGTCGTCAGCCACCGGCTCGCCGACGAGCTGCTCGACGGACTCGACACGGGCTCCGGCGTCACGCTCTCCTGGGAGCCCGAGCACTCCTCTCTGCTCTAGCCGACGCGCCGCTCCGCCGTCCGCCGCCCGATCTCGGCGCACACGACGACCGTGAGCGAGACGAGCAGCACGACGACCGCGACGGCGATCACCTGCGGCAGCTGGCTCGGGAACCGCAGCGCCGAGTAGAGGTAGATCGGGAACGTCGACGCGCGTCCCGATCACGAACGACGCGACGGCGTACTCGTCGAACGACGTCGTGAACGCGATCAGGAACGCCGAGACGACCGCCGGGCAGGATCAGCGGCAGCGTGATCGAGCGGAACGTGCGCAGCCGGCTCGCGCCGAGGTCGTACGCCGCCTCCTCGAGCGACGAGTCGATCTGCTCGAGCCGCGGCATGAGCACGAGGATCGTGTACGGCAGGCTGATCACGATGTGCCCGATCACGACGGTCAGCATCGCCCGCGCTGGATCCCGAGCTGGTGGAACAGCAGCAGCAGCGAGATCCCGAAGACGACGTACGGGATCACGAGCGGGCTGAGCAGCAGCGCCGACACCGCCGCCTTGCCGCGGAAGAACCGCCGCGTCAGCGCGATCGACGCGAGCACGCCCGAGCGCGACCGCGCCGAGGCTCGACAACGTCGCGACGATCGCGCTCGTCTCCAGCGCGCCGCGCAGGTCGGCGTTCGCTGCGAACTCGCGGTACCAGTGGAACGTGAACCCGCCGAGCGGGAACGTCGGCACCTCGGAGTTGTTGAACGAGAAGATCAGCAGGATCACGATCGGCGCGTAGAGGAACACGACGACGAGCAGGAAGAACACGCGCAGCACCCAGGCGCCCCGTGTTCGAGACGCGCGACGTCCATCAGTCGGTCACCACCCGTCGCGGCTGCAGGAATCGCGCGAACACGACCGTCAGCACCGTCGACGACGAGCAACAGGAAGATCGCCAGCACCGCGCCGGTCTCCCAGTCGGGAAAGCCCGTGCCGAAGAGGTCGACGATCTGGTTGCCGTACATGTACCCGGTCGCGCCGCCGACGAGCGACGGCGTCACGAACTCGCCGAGCGTCGGGATGAACACGAACAGGAACGCCGCGACGACGCCGGGCAGCGACAGCGGCAGCGTCACGCGGCGGAACGCCTGCAGCCGGCTCGCGCCGAGGTCGCTCGCCGCCTCGAGCAGCCGCCGGTCGAGGCTCTCGAGCGAGACGAAGATCGGCAGCGCGACGAACGGCAGCCAGATGTACCCGAGCACGAGCATCACCGCGAACCGGCTGTAGAGCAGCTGCGAGATCGGATGCCCGTCCGCGCGGAGCCCGGTCCAGAACAGGAACGAGTTGATCACGCCCTGGTCGCCGAGGATCACCTTCCACGCGAGCACGCGCAGCAGGTAGCTCGTCAGGAACGGCGCGATCAGCACGAGCAGCAGGACGTACTTCCGCTTCGTCCCGGAGAGCGCGAGGTAGTACGCGAGCGGATACGCGAGCGACGACGATCGTCGTCGAGACGATCAGCGACATCTCCACGGACTTCCAGAACAGCCGGAGGTAGATGTGGTCGTGCGACGAACGCGCGCCACGCGTCGAACGTGAACCCGTGCGCGCCCGGGAAAAGCGAGTAGACGTCGAAGCTGTACGCCGCGACGATCGCAATCGGGACGACGAAGAAGACGACGAGCCACGCGACCGGAAGGCCGAGCAGGCTCGGCGTCGTCGAGTCGAGCCGCGCGCGCCGCGCTACGAGGCCTTCACCTCTTCCCAGAGCTTCGCGTAGAGCGCGCCGCTGCGGGATGTCACGGTCGAGGTACGCGTTCGGCAGCGTCACTGCGTGCGGATTGTTCAGCTGCAGCGCCTTCAGCAGGTCGCTGGACGACGGCCGCGCGACGGTGTTCGCGTGCCCGTAGCCGTAGTTGTCCTCGAGCCACTTCGCCGACTTCGTCGAGCTCCACGCGTTCACGTACGCGTGCGCGAGGTCGGCGCGCGGCGTGCCCTTGAGGAGCATCATCATCCCGACCCACGCGATCGGCTTCTCCTTCGGGTGCATGTAGACGACGGGCAGCCCCTTCTTCTTCATCTGCACCCAGTCGTTCGGCCACGCGTATGCGATCCAGACGTCGCCGCCGCCGAACGCCTCCCAGAGATTCGTCTCGGACGCCCAGATCAAGCGCACGAGGTGCTTCTTCGAGATCAGGAACTTCTGCGAGCGCTGGAGCTCGGCGTCCGTCTGGTTCCACGGATCCTTCGCCTTGAGGTAAAGCCCCGTCATGACCATCATCCCGAGATCGTCGTACCAGGCGATCTTGCCCTTGTACCGCTCGTCGAAGAGCAGCCCCCACGAGTTCGACTTCGGCTTCACCTTGTCGGTGCGGTAGAGGATCGCGTCGAAGCCCCAGTCCTCAGGGATGCCGTACTGCTTGCCGTTGTACTGGCCGGCCTTGACCATGAACGGGTTCAGGAGCTTGAAGTTCGGGATCTTCGACGTGTCCCACGGCTGCACGAGCCCGCTCGTCGCGAAGTACTTCGTCCAGCCGACGTACGGGCGGAAGAGATCGGCCTTCAGTCCGGCGTGTAGCTTCGCGAGCGCGTCGGACTCGTTCGTCATGTACGTGAACTGCGGCTTGTTGCCCGGGTACTGCTTCACGTACTGCGCGAACATCGCCTGGCCGCCGTCGTTGCCGTAGCCGGCCCAGTCGAGCACCTGCAGGCGCCCGCTCTCCGCATCGTGCAGCGAGCGCATCGCGTCGGCGACGCCCGCGCGTCCCGCGACGAGGCCGGCGCCGCCGGTGATCGCCGCCAGCTTCAGGAGGTCTTGGCGGCTGAACCGCCTCTGCTCGATATCCATCCGTGCTCCTTCCTAGTAACTGGGCGGACTGATGATCCACATCACTTCTGCGACGCCCGTCGCCGACGTTCGAGATGCGGTGCGGCGTCGAGCTCCGGTAGTCGATGCTGTCTCCCTCGTCGAGCTCGTGGATCTCGCCGCCGAGCTCGAGCTCGACCGTGCCGGAGAGGACGACGCACAACTCCTCCGAGTCGCCGTGCGTGTACGGCTCGGTACCCGTCGAGCCGCCGGGGTCGAGCTCGCCGACGAAGACCTCGAGGTTCTGCAGCGGCTTCGGCGTCAGCAGCAGCTTCCGGCCGAGGACGCCGAAGTTCAGCGCGGGACGGTCGTCGCGCCGGAGCACGCGCGGCCGCGGCGGGCCGGCCGGCTCGAAGAGGTCCGCGACGCTGACGCCGAGCGCGTCGGCGATCCGCCGCAGCGACGCGATGCTCGCGTTCGAGCGGCCGCGCTCGACCTGGCTGAGGAAGCTCTCGCTGAGGCCGGAGCGCTCGGCGACCGTCTTCAGCGTGGCGCGGCGCTGGCGGCGGATCTCCCGGAGGCGCTCGCCGACGTCGACCTCGGTGGCGACGTCCGGCGCGCTCGACGGCATCCAGATCCCCTTCCGCAGCGTTGAAGAAAAACTGAAGCGACCCTACGGCGTTCGTGAACCGCCTGTCAATGACCTGGGTGGGCCGATCGTGTTCCGAAGCACGCCGATGCCCTCGATCTCGAGCTCGACGACGTCGCCCGGCTGGAGCCAGCGGTCGTCGCCGTGCTCGAGGATGCAGCCGCTGCCGACCGTGCCCGAGCCGATCACGTCGCCGGGGCGGAGCGTCGTGTTGAGCGCGGCGCGCGCGACGATCGCGTCCCACGAGTAGTGGATGTCGGCGAGCTCGCCGCGCGAGCGCTCCTCGCCGTTGACGCGGGCGGTCATCGTGCCGGCGCTGCCGTCGAACTCGTCGACGGTGACGAGCACCGGGCCGAGGCTCGTCGCGAAGTCCTTGCCCTTCGCCGGCCCGAGGCCGATGCGGGTCTCCTCCCGCTGGAGATCGCGGGCCGACCAGTCGTTCAGCACCGTGAAGCCGGCGATGCGTCCGCCCGCTCCGATCACCGCCGCCGCCTCGAGCTCGTAGTCGAGCTCCTGCGTCGCGTCGGGATACGGCACCGGCTCGTCGGGGCCGACGATCGCGGCCGGGTTCGAGAAGTAGAACGCCGGAATCGCGTACCACTCCGCGGGCACCTCGCCGCCGCGGCGCGCGCGCGCTGTCGCAACGTGCTGCTCGAACGCGAAGAAGTCGCGCACCGACGGCGGCTCGGGGATCGGTGCGAGCAGCCGGATCTCGTCCAGCGGAAACTCCGCCTCGTCGGGCGCGCTGCTGCCATCCGCGAGAAAGGCGGCAAGGGTCGGTGCGCCGAGCTGCACGACCCGATCGCCGTCGATGCGACCGGGCCGCGCAGCTCCATCCGGTGTCGCGAAGGTGCAGAGCCTCATGGCCCTACGTTCGCACCTCGGCGCGCCTATTTCAGCGTGACCTGAACGAGCCTCCGCGTCGAGATCCCGCCGAGGATCGCCTCGTCGCTGTTGCCCGGCCCGCGGGCGCGGATCTGCATCGCGAGCGCGCCGCTGTGCGGCAGGCTCTTCGTCGTCCCTTCCTTCAGCGTCACCCAGCCGTCCGACCCGGTCGGCGTCTCCGGCGGGTTCTTGACCCAGGTGTTCGGGAGGCCGGTGATCTGGACGAGCGCGCCGCTGACGCCCTTCTTCGTGTCCTCGACGACGACGTGGACCTTCACGGTGATGGAGCCGCCGGGGTTACTGAACGGGCTCGGGCTGAACTTGACGTCCTGGATCAACAGGTGATCCGGCCGCGCGGTCAGCGACGTCACCGGAACGACGTTCCCGCTCGGCGGAGTCTTGACGACGACTGCGGGCGAGTCCGCCGATGTCGAACCCGCGTCGTTCTTCGCGGTCACGCGGGTGCGGAGCGACTTGCCCGAGTCGGCAGACGTGACGAGGTAGTTCGGGCTGCCGGCACCGCTGATGGTCGAGCAGTTCGTGCCCGTCTGGTCGCAGCGCAGCCACGCGTAGACGAAGGACGCGCCGCTCGCGCCGGCCCACTGGCCGGGCGATGCGTGCACCTGGTTCCCGGGCGCCGCCGTTCCAACGACCACGGGCAGAGCGATGTTCTTCGGCGGATCGCCCTTTGCGACCACCTTGCCGCTCAGGTTGGAATAGATCGATCCCGTGCCGGCAGCGTTCTTCGCGACCAGGTGGTAGCGGAGCGTGTGTCCGACGTCGCCCTTCACGAGGACATACGTCTTGGCGGTGGCGTCCTTGATGTCCGTGCACGTGGACGACGTGCACTGCTGCCAGTGGTACGTGAAGCTGATCGGCGTTGCTCCGCTCCACGTGCCGTCGGACGCGGTGAGCGTCTGGCCTTCGACCGCTGTCCCCGTCGGCGTCGGCTGCGACGTCGCCGCCGGCGCGCTGCCGAGGTCGGCGACCAGGCCGGTCTGCGTCGAGACCGCCTGGGCGCTGCCGTCGCTGTTCGACGCTGTCACTCGCACGCGGATCGTGTGGCCGACGTCGGCGGAGACGAGGGTGTACGTCTCACCCGATGTCCCGGAGATGCCGTTGCAGGAAGCGCCCGCGCTGTTGCAGCGCTGCCATGTATAGGAGTACGAAATCGGAAGCGTGCCGCCCCAGCTGCCGCTTGAAGCACTCAGAGTCTGGCCCTGTCGCGCGGTGCCGGAGACGACCGGCGGCGCGGCGTTGGAAGGTGCAGCTTTCGCGGCTGCTCGGCCGACCGGCGACGCTGTTGCCGATGTACCGACGGCGACTACTGCGACGGCGGCGCCTGCGAGCACCACGGATACGCGGACGAGTTTCATCGACTTCGCTCCTTGGGTGGTGGCCTCGAACCGACGCTACCAGCGGCTCTGCGAAGCGACACCCTGCCAGCACCCGTATGGATGTTCTTTGCTCATGAGCGCTTCCACACGTGACCGCGCGCGAACGCCTGCTCCTCGAGAACGACCGCCCAGTCCTCCGGGTAGCCGAGCAGCTCGACAAGGTGTGCGATCGCGTGACGCGATTCGCCGCGGCGTTGCTCGAGCAGGCGCTCGTCCCGGATCACGAGCGCGTCCAGCAGCGCGCCGACGACCTCTTCCTGCAGGAACGGCTTCATGATGTACGAGGTCGCGCCGACGGCCATCGCCTCTTCCGCGAGCCCGCGCGAGCGGCCGGTCAGCGCCACGATTGGAACGTCGCGCTCGGCGAGGATCCGGCGCGTCGCTTCGATGCCGTCGAGCTCCGGCAGGCCGAGGTCGAGCAGGATCAGGTCGGGCCGGTGCTCACGTGCGAGCTCCACCGCCTCGAGCCCGTCGCGCGCGTCCGCGCAGACGTCGAAGCCTGCGTCCTCCAGCACGAGCCGGAGATCGGCCCGCACCACGGGGTTGTCCTCCACGGTCAGAACTGTCGCTGCGCTCGTCGTCATTCGGTGCTCCTCTCGTTCGGGAACAAAAAAAGGCCCGGGCGTGAGCCCAGGCCTTCGAAGCCGTCCCGGCGCCTGCATCGGCAACCGGCACACGCATGCTAGCCGACTGTGCCGACGCGAAGCTCAGACGGTCGCGGCGGCGGCGTTCGCCGCAAGCCTGCCGTGCACGAACTGGACGGCCATCGCACCTTCGCCGACGGCGGTCGCGCAGCGCTTCGTCGAGCCGGCACGGACGTCGCCGGCGGCGAAGACACCCGGGAGGCTCGTTTCGAGCAAGCTGTCCGCGCCGGCGGCGGAGCCGGTGAGCACGAAGCCGTTCTCGTCGCGTGCCACCGTGTCGTCGAGCCACTCGGTGCACGGCAGCCCGCCGAGGAAGAGGAACAAGAAGGAGAACGCAAGCCGCTCGCCGCTCTGCAGCGTGAGCGCCTCGAGCCGGCCGTCGTCGCCGTGCAGCGCGGCGACCTCGCTGCGGTCGCGGACGGCGACGCCGTAGCGCTCGAGCTCGCGGATCAGGTAGTCCGACATTGTCTCGCGCAGATCGGCGCGGCGATGGAGCAGCGTCACGAGCGCGCCGCCGCGCGAGAGCCAAACCGCGGCCTGGCCGGCGGAATTGCCGCCGCCGACCACGGCGACGCGGGACGCGCCGCAGAGCCGGCCTTCGGGAGGCCCGGCTGCGTAGAACACGCTCAGCCCCTCGTAGCTCGAGAGCCCGTCGACGGGGAGGCGCCGGTACTGCGCGCCGGTCGCGATCAGGACGGTGCGGGCGACGATGTCGTGGTTCTCCTCGAGCTGCACGACGTAGCGTCCGTCGCGCGGCTCGAGCGAGAGCGCGCGATAGGGCGTCGCCGTCCGCGCGCCGAACTTGCGCGCCTGCGTGACCGCGCGGCCGGTCAGCTCCGAGCCGGTGATGCCGCCCGGAAATCCGAGGTAGTTCTCGATGCGTCGCGACGAGCCGGCCTGCCCGCCGAGCGCCGTGCTCTCGACCACGAGAGTCTCGAGACCTTCGGACGCTCCGTAGACCGCGGCGCCGAGACCCGCGGGCCCGCCGCCGACGACGACGAGGTCGACCTCCTCGCGCGGTGCGAGCTCGCGCCCGATCCCGAGCGCGCGGGAGAGCTCGCCCGTCGTCGGGCCGCGCAACTCCGTACCGCCGGGCAACCGCACGAGCGGCTCGTCCGTTTCCTCCGTGTCGTTCCACGAGAACGGGAGACGGTTGCTGCGGGCGAACTCGACGAGCCGGATCGTGGCCTCGGACGAACGCGGTCCGGCGATCTCGAAGCCGACGCCTTCGACCTGCTGCAGCGCCTCGCGGCGCGCGATGAACGTCGACAGCAGAAGGTCGCTGAGCGGCCCGTCGTCGAACAGAAGCGGGCGCAGCGCGTCGCGGTCGACCGCGATGTAGCGAAGTGGTTGCACGACAACCGCCGTCAGGAAGACGGTCTGGCCCGACAGCAGGTTCATCTCGCCCAGAAAGCCCGACGCGCCGTGGCGGATGATCTCGTTGCCGGCCGCGTCGAGAATCGCGACCTCGCCTTCGATGATCGCGATGAAGGGGTAGCGCCGGTCGCCGACGCGGAACAGCACGTCGCCGACGCGCGCGGACCGCTCCTCGCCGAGCTCAGCGATCGTCGCCAACTGCGATGCGGACAACAGCGGACTCGCGGGACCGGCCACGGCTCGAGCTTACCCGCGGCATGGCATCTTCCTCGGTACGGTGCGCGCATGAGCGACGAACGATTTCTCGTCACCGGCGCACTCGGCTGCATCGGCGCCTGGACGTGCGCAGTGCTCGCGGAGGAAGGAGTCGAGGTGACCGGCTTCGATCTGGGCGACGACAAGCGGCGGCTGCGGCTCGCGACCGACATCGACGTTCCCGTCGTGCAGGCGAGCATCGTCGACCGTGACGCGCTCGACCGCGTGCTCGACGAGCGCGGGATCACGCACGTCGTCCATCTCGCGGCGCTGTTGATCCCGCAGATCAAGGCCGATCCGCCGTACGGCACCGCCGTGAACGTCGGCGGGACGGTCGGCGTCCTCGACGCCGCAAAGTCGCGCGGGGTCCAGGTCGTCTACGCGAGCTCTGTCGCCGTCTACTCGCAGGAGGACGACGACGGCCGGCCGGTGCCGAACGACGCGCCGGGGCATCCGGTCACGTTCTACGGCGTCCATAAGCAGGCGTGCGAAGGGCTCGCGCGGATCTTCTGGAACGAGGAACGCGTGCCGTCGATCGGCATTCGTCCCTGCGTCGTCTACGGCCCGGGACGCGACAACGGGCTCACCGCGTCGCCGACGCTCGCGATGGCAGCGGCGGCGCGCGGCGAGAACTTTGCAATCGCGTTCGGCGGCCGCACACAGCTCCAGCTCGCACGCGACACCGCGCAGGTGTTCGTGACCGCCGCGCGCGCCGCGAGCGAAGGCGCGCGCGTGTTCCATCTCGGCGGTCCCGCGGTTCGCATCGCCGAGGCGGCGCAGGCGATCGAGGAGGAAGCGGGCGTGTCGGTCACCGTCGACGAGGAGACGACGCTTCCGTTTCCGGAGGACTTCGACGGCTCCGCTCTCGAGCAGGCGATCGGGCCGATCGCGTGGACGCCGTTGCGCGACGGCGTCCGCCAGACGATCGAACGGCTGCGCGCCGACTAGTCCGCGGACGTGACGGGATTGGTGATCGAGCCGACCCCGTCGATCTCGATCGTGATCTCGTCGCCCGGCTGCAGCCAGATCGGCGGGTCGCGGAACGCGCCGACACCGGCGGGCGTTCCGGTGATGATCAGGTCGCCCGGCTCGAGCGTGATCGCCTGCGAGACGAACGCGACGATCTCCGCGACGCCGAAGATCATGTTGCCCGTGTTCGAGTTCTGAAGCGTCTCGCCGTTCAGGATCGCGCGGATCGGGAGCGTCTGCGGGTCAGGCACCTCCGACGCGGGGACGAGGTCGCTCACGGGCAGAAACGTGTCGAGCGACTTGCCGCGGATCCACTGGCCGTCGGCGAATTGCAGGTCGCGCGCCGAGACGTCGTTCGCCACGACGTACCCGCGCACGTGGCCCAGCGCGTCGTCGCGTGAGACGCGGCTCGCGCGGGTGCCGATCACGACGCCGAGCTCGGCCTCGTAGTCGACCTGCTTCGTGATCGACGGAATGCGAATCGCATCGCCGTCGCCGATCAGCGTGTTCGTCCATTTCGCGAAGAGGAGCGGCCGCTCCGGAAGCGCCGTCCCCTGCTCCTCGGCGTGGTCGCGGTAGTTCAGGCCGACGCAAACGATTTTCTGCGGGATCTCGATCATCACGCGACCCTACCGGGAAAGTAATCTTCCCTGAGACGATGACCACGCTCGAGAACCGGCCGAACACCGCGCTCCTCGTCATCGACGTGCAGAACGGCGTCGTCGCGGGAGCGCACGAGCGCGACACGGTTGTCGCGAACGTCGGCAGCCTCGTCGAGAAGGCGCGGAGCGAGGACGTGCCCGTCGTCTGGGTGCAGCACTCCGACGACGGTCTCGTGCGCGGGAGCGACGAATGGCGGATCGTCCCCGAGCTGGATCCGGGCGACGACGAGCCGCTCATCGAGAAGAACTACGGCGACGCGTTCGAGGCCACCAGCCTCGAGACCGTGCTGTCGGACCGCGGTGTCGGGCGACTCGTCGTCGTCGGCGCGCAGACCGACGCGTGCATCCGCTCGACGCTCCACGGCGCGTTCGCCCGCGGCTACGACGCGACGCTCGTCAGCGATGCCCACACGACGGAGGACCAGACCGCGTGGGGAGCCCCGCCGCCGGGCCAGGTCGTCGCACACACGAACCTCTACTGGACGTACCAGTCCGCGCCGGGGCGAACCGCCGGGACGGTCACGACGAAGGACGTCGACTTCGCCTGAACGGCCGGGAGGCCGGAGGCCTTCGAGCGCCGGTGCCGAACTCAAGGGCCGATGCCCGCCGCGCAGCTGACTTCGACCGGGCTCGACGCGCTTCCGCCGCCCGAGATGGCCCGCAAGGCCGAGCAGGTCGGCGCGGCCAAGGCCGGAATGGACACGGCCATGCTGTTTGCGCTCGCCGTGCTCGCGGGCGCGTTCATCGCGATGGGCGCGGTCTTCGCCACGGCGACCACTGCCGGCACAAGCGGACTGCCCTACGGCGTCGTCCGGCTCCTCGGCGGGCCTCACCTTCTCGCTGGGACTGATTCTGGTGGTCGTGGCCGGCGCCGAGCTCTTCACCGGCAACAACCTGATCGTGATGGCGTGGGCGAGCCGGCGCGTCTCGACCCTCCGCCTCCTGCGCAACTGGGGGATCGTCTACGCCGGGAACTTCGTCGGCGCGATCACAACCGCGGCTCTCCTCTACGCAGGAAAGCAGTACGAGCTGGGCGGCGGCGCGATCGGCGCCCAGGCGCTCTCGATCGCCAATGCGAAGACGAGTCTCGGCTGGGGGCAGGCGCTCGTCCTGGGAATGTTCTGCAACGCGCTCGTCTGTCTCGCCGTGTGGCTCTGCTACAGCGCGCGCACGACCGCCGACAAGATCCTCGCCATCATCCTGCCCATCGCCGCCTTCGTGGCCGCCGGCTTCGAGCACAGCGTGGCGAACATGTACTTCATCCCCTACGGGCTCTTCGTGAAGTCGAACGCGGCCTTCGTGGCTTCCCAGCCGGATCTGCCGAACCTCTCCAACCTCACCTGGGGCCGCTTTCTGTGGGACAACCTCGTGCCCGTCACGATCGGCAACATCGTCGGCGGAGCGCTGATGGTCGGCGCGATCTACTGGTTCGTCTACCTGCGCCCGCGGGCTGCGCCGGAGCAGCTCAGAGAATCTGGCGCCAGCTGAACTCGGGCTCGTAGCCGAGCACGCGGCGCGCGTTCTCGATCGAGAGAAGCGTCGCATTCCCTTCGACGTCGGCGTGCACCGGCACGCCGGGGAAGACGGTCGCCATCAGTTCCCGGCTCGGCGTGCGCATGACCGTGTCGGCTGCCGCGATGATGAACGCGTCCGCGCCCTGCACATCCGCTTCGAGCGCGCAGCGCACGCTTTGCGCGACATCGCGTTCGTCGACGTAGCCCCACAGGTTCCACTTCCGCGCGTGCGGGTCTTCCCAGAACGCCGGAAATCGTGCGTAGTCGGCGCGGTCCATCACGTTCGAGAAGCGCAGCCCGACGAACGGGATTCCGCTCCAGCGGTTGAACTGCCGCGCCATCTCCTCGCCGAGGACCTTGGAGAGCGCGTACGAGGACTCCGGCCGCAGCTCGTGCTCCTCGTCGACCGGCGCGTAGTCGGGAGGCGTGTCGAACGGAAGTCCCAGCGTCGTCTCGCTCGACGCCCACACGACGCGCCTCAGGCCGAGGCGGACCGCGGCCGCGAAGACGGTGTGGGTGCTGACGATGTTGGTTCGAAAGACGGTGTCGGGCGTCGCGTGCACCGGCGACGGGATCGCGGCGAGGTGAACGACCGCCTCGATTCCGGGCAGCCTCTCGCCGCCGCCGACCGCCTCGAGCGTCTGGCCGAAGTCAGTGAGATCGGCGAAGAGAAACGGCGCCGGCGTGTCCGGCGAGAACGACTCGGACGACGGGACACGGTCGATGTTGAGCACCTCGTGTCCGTGCTCGAGGAGATCGCGGACGACGGCGCGTCCGGCCTTGCCGCTGCCGCCGGTGACCGCGATCTTCACCGGCTCATTCTGGCATGGGCTAGGGCGACGTCGCGGCCCACGTCCCTCCGTCAGCGAAGCCGGCGTTGATCGTGGAACTCACCGTGAACAGGGTGCCCCAGGCGTTCGCAGCGCCGGTGACCTTAGGGCCTGTTGTGTTCAGCGGGAAGCCGTTCGAGTACAGACAGAGGTTCCCCGGCTGCGCCGTCGGGTTGGCGCTCGTACCTCCAGTACAGCCGGCCGGTACCGAGGCGGGGCCGGGCACGTAGTGGAACGCGGGGGCCGACGCAAACGCGAACCCGAACGAGATCGACTCGAAGGCCGTGCCTCCGGCACTGGACCCGCCTGCCCAGTTGCCGCGGAGTGTGATCCCCGCGGGGAGCACGCCCGGGAACGGACCCGGAGAGCCGGCCGGTCCGGTGTCGCCCTTCGGGCCGGCGGCTCCCGCCGCGCCGTCCTTCCCTGCCGGTCCTTGCGGGCCGGTCACGCTCCACGTCATGACCCTGTCGCCGTGGGCGCACGCGTGGGCGACGTAGAGCGCGCCGCCCTTGTGACTGACGCATGCGACGATCGCCTTCGACGTGCCCGTCGTCGCAGCGTAGGCGCCGGCCGATGCCGCAGCCGCGAGCACGATGACGCACGCGCCGAGCGCGGGCGTGAGGTGCACTCTCTTCAAGGTAAACCCCCCAGTGGGAAGCAGGCGGCGAGCGTGAGGCTCGCTCGAACGACCGGACCGTATCTGTCCAAACACCGGCCGGCAGCGAACACGACCAGAAGGAGCGATGGCGCAGCGGGAAAAATGCCGCTGTGCGGGCAGTTCCGAACGGGAGCGACGGGACTCGAACCCGCGACCTCCGGCGTGACAGGCCGGCGTTCTAACCAACTGAACTACGCCCCCAGGGCGGGGGAAGTGTAGCGGGCCGCCGACTACATCACTTCGCCGAAGTACTCGTCGTGCGAGTCCCCGGCGATCGGGACGATGAGCGAGTCGACCGGCTTGCCGGAACTGGCGTCGGGGCTGGTCTCGATCGTGACCCCGCCCGACGTCGCGCCGTTGAGGTCGACCTCGACGACGTTCGCGGCCTTGACGACGACTGTCGCCTGGCCGTCCGGCGCCGCCTGTGCGACGGTGCTCCCCGGCACGGCGACAATCACCTTCTGCTCCGGCTGGTTGCACGACACGTCGACCGAGAGCCGCGACGATCCCTGGGGCACGCCGTTGATCGTGATCGGGCCTCTGAGGTTGATCAGCTCCGTGCACATCGGGCGCCTGATCTCGGCGTCGAGGAGCTTGTAGATGTTCTCCTTGGCCTCGCTCACGCTGTGGAGGTAGTAGCGGGCGCCTTCCGGCGTCGTCGCGTGAATGGAGTCCTCGTCCCCCCGGATCACGTACTCGAGGCTCGAGATGAGCTTCTCCCAGGGGCCTGGGTGCACCCAGGGCTTGAAGATGCCGGGAGGCGTCAAGCTCTTGGCTGCAGGGAGCACCTGGTTGAGGAGGTGCAGCGCGTTCTTCACCTCGGCGATCGAGGCCTCCTCGTTTCCGGCCTTCGACTGCTTGATGGCGTTCGCCTCGAGCGTCTGCGCGTAGCTGACGCCCAACCGAACTTCGCGCAACGCCGACGTCCGCGGGCCGTAGTTCGACTTCGCCGGCGCAGCGGACGCGCCGAGCAGAAGCACTGACGTCAGGAGGGCCGCAACAGGGAGGATCCGCATCCCGCTCGCACCGTACTCCCGGTGGGCCGGTCGGGCAAGCCGCCCCCCTCTCTACCCTTGCCCCGGTGCATCCGACGACCGTCGACTGGATCGCGCTCGGGATCGTCGCGCTCTGCGCCGTGCTCGGGATGCGGCGTGGGCTGATCGCATCG
This sequence comes from uncultured Actinomycetes bacterium, assembly GCA_963718385.1. GTDB lineage: Bacteria > Actinomycetota > Thermoleophilia > Gaiellales > Gaiellaceae > Palsa-739. The sequence goes on along the minus strand of CAVQZE010000001.1, from coordinate 1,103,976 downwards.
GCGCTCTCGCTCGCGGGGCTCGTCGTTGGCGCGTACATCGGCGCGCGCGTGGCGCCGCAGCTCTTGCACGGCGGCGCGACGTCGCCGTGGGCGGCGCTCGCGGGGCTCGGCGGAGCGGTCGCGGGGGCGCTGCTCGGGCAGGTGCTCGCCGGGATGATCGGGTCGTTCGTGCGCGGCGGGCTGCGGCTGACGCCGTTCCGGTTCCTCGACTCGGCGGGCGGGTTCGTGCTCGGCGCGATCACCGGGCTCGCGCTCGTCTGGGTGATCGGCGCGACCGCGCTGCTGATCCCCGGGCAGACGCGCTACCGGCAGGAGGCGGAGAAGTCGCAGCTGCTGAAGAAGCTGAACACCGTCGTGCCGCCGCGGCAGCTGCTGCATCTGCTCGCGCGCATCGATCCGTTCCCGTCGATCGCCGGGCCGGAAGCGCCGTCAGCGCCGTCGAGCGGCGCGATCGCGCGCGACCCGGACGTCGTCGTCGCGACGCGCTCCGTCGTGCGCGTGCTCGGAACGTCGTGCGGCGTCGGCGTCGAGGGCAGCGGCTGGTTCGTCTCGCCGCATCTCATCGTGACTGCGGCGCACGTCGTTGCCGGCGAGAGCGACACCGTCGTCGCGATCCTCGGGCGGGCGCGTCCGGTGCGTGCGCGCGCCGTCGCGTTCGACTCGCACAATGACGTCGCGGTGCTGCGCGTCGCGGGTGCAGGCGTGAAGGCGCTCCCGCTCGTCGACGCGCATCCGGGATCCGCGATCGCGATCGTCGGCTTTCCCGAGAACGGCCCGCTTCGGCTGACGCCGGGACGGATCGGACGGACGCAGGTCGTCTTCACGCAGGACGCGTACGGTCACGGGCTTGTGCCACGCACGATCACCGCGGTCTCGGGCGGTGTGAAGCACGGCGACTCGGGTGCGCCGGCGATCGACGCGTCAGGCGCCGTCCAGTCGACGATCTTCGCCGCGCGCGCCGGCGGCCCGGGCGGCTACGGCGTGCCGGACTCGGTCGTGCGGCGCGCGGTCGCCTCCGCACGCGGGCCGGTCTCGACCGGCTCCTGCGGCGGCTGAGGATCCGGCAGCAGCTCGAGCGCGGCGAGCGGTGACTTGAACGGCGGGATCACCTCGACTCCCGCGACGCGGCCCTGCGCTTCCGCGATCAGCTCCTGGGCGATCTCGAACCCGACCCGCGCGGCATCCGTGCCCGCGGCGCGGAACCGCTCGCGCACCGCCTCCGGCACGACGATCCCCGGCACCTCGTTGTGCAGGCGCAGCGCGAGCGGATAGCTCGTGACGTAGAAGACGCCGAGCAGCACCGGAATCGGCCAGCCGCCGAGCCGCCGCTCAAGCTCGTCGAGATACGCGAGGTCGAACAGCGACTGCGTGATCGCGAACTGCGCGCCGGCCTCGATCTTCTGCTCGAAACGCCGCACCTCCTCGTCGAGGTCGTCCGCGGTCGGGTTGACGGCGACGCCGTAGAAGAACGACGTCGGCGCGTCGAGCGCCTTGCCGGTGAACGACTCGCCGGCGTTCAGCTTCTGGAGCAGCCGGCAGAGGCCGATCGAGTCGACCTCGTACACGCCGTGCGAGCCGGGATAGTCGCCGACGTCGGGCGGGTCGCCGGTGATCGCGAGCACGTTGCGGAGCCCGGCGGCGTGCGCGCCGAGCAGGATCGACTCGAGTCCCATCACCGAGCTGTCGCGCGGCGTCAGATGCGGGATCGTCTCGATCCCGACCTGCTGCTCGATCGCTGCCGACGCCATCATCGGGTTCATCCGCGCGCGCGCCGTGAAGTTGTCGGTGACGTCGAGGTAGCTCGACCTTGCCGGAGTCGCGGAGCGCGCGGCAGAGGTCGAGCAGGCCGTCGATCGAGCCGCCCTTCGGCGGGTTGATCTCGACCGTCGCGGTGAAGCGCCCCCCGCGGAGCGCCGCGGCGAACCGGCTCTCCTCGTGCTGCGCGATCACGCGCGTGTGCTGCGCTCGCTCGCGAGAGAAGATCGGCTGCGCGACGGCGCGCTCTTCGGCGAGCGCGTCGCGGATCGCCGTGATCTGCAGCGGCGTCGTGCCGCAGCAGCCGCCGATGATCCGCGCGCCGAGCTCGCGCGCCTGCGCCGCGAAGTCGCCGAAGTACCCCTCGTCCGCGTGCGGGTAGACGATCCGGTTGCCCCAGCGGCTCGCGAGACCGAGGTTCGGCAGCGCCGCGAGCGGCAGGCCGCCGCCCATCGCGGCGAGCGCCGTGAGCGCGGCCTGCGGGCCGGCGCCGTGGTTCGCGCCGCACGCCGCGACGCCGAGCTCGCGCATCGCCGCCGCCGCCTCGGCCGCGCCGACGCCGCCGGGCGTCTCGCCGTCCGCGTCGAACGTCAGCAGCGCGACGATCGGCAGGCTCGAGACGCTGCGCACCGCTTCGATCGCGGTCGTCAGCTCCGCCAGCTCGTGAAACGTCTCGACCGTGAAGAGGTCGACGCCGCGCGCGGCGAGCGCCGCCGCCTGCTCCGCGTAGACCGCCGCGCGGTCGACGACGATCGCGCCGTCGCCGAGCGGCCCGATCGAGCCGGAGATCAGCACATCCGCGCCGGAGATCTCGCGTGCCTCGCGCGCCAACTTGACGCCGTCGCTGTTGATCCGCTCGACGTCGTCGTCGAGGTATTGCGCGGCGAGCTTGGCGCGGTTGGCGCCGAACGTGTTCGTCTCGATCAGCTCGGCGCCGGCCTGGATGTACGCGACGTGGACGGAGACGACGATCTCCGGCGCGACGATGTTCGCCTCCTCCGGCACGCGCAGCCCGCGCGGCGCTGCGGCCGCGATCAGCGCGCCCATGCCGCCGTCCGCGACGATCGGGCGGCCCGTCGCCAGCCGCTCGAGGAACCTGCTCACGGAGCCAGTCTACGGACGCCGAAAACGGAAAACGGGGCCGCCGCCGGCCCCGCTTTCCCGATCTCCTCTGGGGAGATTCAACTTCCGGAGCGGCCCCCGCCGCATCGGGGCCACTCAACGGTTGCTGACTGGAATATCGAGCCGGGTACCCGATTGATTCAATCCCTGGATCTCGGTTGACGGGGCTGGTTCACCCGCGAAACCGGTCAAGCAGAGCGGACTTTGCGCCGATACCTCCAGCGATCCCGGTCGGGGGCTGACGGCAATCACCTGCGGCTTGGGTCTCGAGCGGCGCCGAAAGGCGTCGTTCCTTTATGAGTGGAGCGTGCGCCCTTCCATGCCGCCGGCGACGGTCACGAGCTCGCCGGTGACGTGGCCGGAGAGCTCGTCCGAGGCGAGGACGAGAACGGCCCGCGCGATGTCGTCGGCGACGGCGACCTTCTCCAGCGCCATCGTCCGCGTCACGCGCGCGACGTCGTCGGGGTCGAGCTTTCCGCGCGTCATCTCCGTCACCGTCCAGCCGGGCGCGACCGCGTTCACGCGTCCGAGCGGCGCGATCCGGACGATCTCGTTCTTCAGGCTCAGGAGCAGACCGACCTGGATCGCGGACTTCGCCGCCGCGTAGTCGGCGTGGTTCGCCTCGCCGAAGCGGCCGGCGGTCGAGCCGACGAGGACGAGATTCCCGTGACCGTTGCGCTCGACCTCGCGCAGGAACGCGCGCGCAGTGAGGAACGTCGCGGTGAGGTTCGCGCGCAGCGTCTCCTCCCAGCGCTCGAGCGAGATCTCCCAGACCGGCTCTTCCGGCCGCGGCCACACGCCGGCGACGGCGGCGCAGATGTCGACCTGGCCGAGCGCGTCGCGCGCGCCGGCGAACAGCGCGTCGACCTGGTCTTCCTCCCGCAGGTCGGCGCCGAGCACGGGCAGCCCGCCGAGCTCCGCGGCCAGCGCCTCGGCTCGCTCGCGGCCGGAGTTGTAGTGGATCGCGACGCGCGCGCCCTCGGCCGCGAACGCGCGCACGCACGCGGAGCCGATGCCGCCGCTGCCGCCGGTGACGAGCACGCCCTTGCCTGCGAGTCCCGTGTCCAAGGCGAGTAGCCTACGGGCCATGCGCGTCCACGTGATCGGCGACATGGAGGGCGTCGCCGGGATCGTCAAATGGGGCCAGACGACCGGTGGCGACACCGCGCTCTACCAGGAAGGGCGCGTCCTCTACACCGAGGAGATGAACGCCGCGGTTCGCGGCGCGAAGGCGGCCGGCGCGACCGAGATCGTCGTCATGGACTGCCACGGCGCCGGCGGCGACTACACGTTCAACTCGCTCGTCCCCGACCTGCTCGACCCGGACTGCGAGTACGTCGTCCAGAGCGAGTGGACGGAGTACACGGATCTCTTGGAGCAGGGATGCGACGCGGCGCTGTTCGTCGGCATGCACGCGATGGCGGGCAGCGAGACCGGCGTCCTCTCGCACACCGTCTCCGGGCAGGCATGGCTGAACCTTCGCTTCAACGGCACTCTCGTCGGCGAGACGGGAATCAACGCGGCGCTGTGCGGGAACTGGGGCTGTCCCGTCGTGCTCGTCACCGGCGACCGCGCGGTGTGCGACGAGGCGCGCGCGTTGCTCGGCGACGGACTGACGACCGTCGAGGTGAAGGCCGGGCTCGGCCGGTTCAGCGCGCGGCAGAAGACGCCGGCGCGTGCGCGCGAGCTGATCGAGGCGGGCGCGAAAAAGGCGCTGTCGGATCTCGGCGCGGTGAAGCCATACGACCCGGGCAGCCCGTGCGAGATCGAGATCCAGTTCACGTCGCCGGACCGGCTCGTCGAGTACGCGAACCGCAAGGGCGTCGAGGTCGTCGACGCGCGCACGATCGTCGTCCGCGGCGACGACTGGTGGAGCACCTGGTCGGGGTTCTACTTCTAGCAACAGAAACTCAACTTGACTTCTCGAGGCTGCGCGTAAGAATGGGCCTCCTGCGGCTCTCTGCGGCGTTTCGGACCGTGTACCGACTAGGGGGAGCACCGCATGAATCACGACCTGTCCAGGCGCTTCTGGCTGGAGGCTGGGCTCGCAGCCGCAAGCGCCGTCCTGCTCGTCGCAACCTTTTTCTGGAAGGACTGGATCGAGATCGTGTTCCGTGTCGATCCGGATAACGGAAGCGGCTCGTTCGAGTGGCTGATCGTCGGCGTCACCGCTGTCGCAGCCGTGACGTGCTCGATTCTCGCGCGCATGGAGTGGAAACGCGCCCAGGAGGTGACGTAAGCGATGCCTGCTGATCCTGTCGTCAAGCTGCTGAAGCAGTCGTCGATGAGCTTCGTCGGCACGGTCGAGCGCCTCGGCGCCGCGACGATGACCGACGTCCCGGTCGACAGCCACACGGCAGTCGTGCGTGTCGACCAAATGCTTCACGCGCCCGATGCGTTCTCGAGCCTCGCGGGTGCGCCGATCACCGTGCAGCTCGCCGCGAAGGCGCCGCTGCCGAAGGAGGGCGACCAGCTCACGTTCTTCGCGAACGGACTCGCATTCGGCTCGAGCATCGCCGTCACCGAGGTCGGGAGGCTCTCGGCCAGCGAGGTCGCGCCGCACATGGCGCGGGCCGCGCAGACGGGCGCAGGCGCGTTCTCCGATGCGATCGCGGAGGTCGAGTCCGAGCAGTTCCGCATGCATGCGAAGAGCGCGCAGGCCGTGATCCTCGGTCGCGTCACCGCGCTCGAGAAGGCGGAGGACTCGCTCGCGCTCGAGCACGACGCGGACTGGTGGATTGCGACCGTCGACGCGTATCAGGTCGCGAAGGGACCGCTGAAGCCGGGCGAGATCGAGGTGCTCTACGCGAACAGCCTCGACATCCGGTGGCACACGTCGCCGAAGCCGAAGGCCGGACAGGAGGGGCTCTTCATCCTCCACGCGACCGACCGGACGCTGAGCGGCCTCGCGAAGTACCAGATCGTCCATCCGGAGGATCTCCAGCCGGTGCAGAACCTCTCCGCACTCACGACGAACGGGAAGATCAAATGATCAAGGTCGTCAACATGATTCCTGCGTCTCTGAGCGGCGAGACGAATCAGGACAGCGAACCGAGCCTCGCGGTCAACCCGGCGAACCCGAAGACGATGGTCGGGACGGCGTTCACGCCCGCACCGACCGGCGGCACGACGTCGCCGATCTACGTGTCGACCGACGGCGGCAACACCTGGTCGTTCCGGAACGTGCTCCCCGGCGGGAGCGGTGGGACGCACGACATCTCCGTCGGTTTCGGCTTGACCAGCGGCCGTCTCTATGCCGGGATCCTCAACGCGTCGAACAACCACTTCCAGATCCTCCGCACGGCGAACGCTGCCGGCGTGACGCCGATGACGCAGCTGACCGACCGCGCCAACGAGGATCAGCCGTGGGTCGTCGCGACGAGCGTGAAGGTGAAAGCCCTGAGCCGCGACCGCGTCTATGTCGGCAACAACAACTTCAACACGGTGCCGAAGACCGCCACCGTCGACCTCTCGCTGAACGCGGCCACCGCCGCGGCACCAGCAGGCTTCGGCCCGCACAAGATCGAGAACGGCGCGGCGAACCCGCAGGACGGGCCGCCGATCCGCATCGCCGTGCACGCCGACGGCCATGTGTACGCCGCGTTCCAGCGGTGGACGAGCGGCTCGAGCAGCGTCGGCAACTTCAACATGGACGTCGTCATCACCCGCGACGACAACGGGGGGAGCGGGGCGAACCCGTTCCAGGCGCTCGGCGCCGCGGGGAAGACGATCGCCGCGGGGCGGTTCATCCGCTTCAACGCGACCATGGGCCAGGAGCGGCTCGGCGCCGATCTCGCGATCGCGGTCGACCCGAACAACTCGGGCACGGTCTGGATCGCGTGGTGCGACCGCGTCGGCGGTGTGAACGGCACCGACTGGACGATGCACGTGCGGCGGTCGACCGACCACGGCGTCACGTGGTCCGGCGATCTCCGGACGATCACGAACGCGAAGAATCCCGCGCTCGCGGTCAACTCGAACGGCGAGCTCGGGCTGCTCTACCAGGCGTTCACCGGCTCGCGCTGGATCACGAGGCTCGAGCTGACGTTCAACGGCTGGTCGACGGCCGCGACGACGGTCGTGCTTCACACGGCGCCGTCGTCGTCACCGGCCCGCTTGTTCTTCCCGTACATCGGCGACTACGTCCGGATGCTCGCGATCGGCACGAGCTTCTACGGGGTGTTCTGCGGGAACAACACGCCGGACTCGGCGAACTTCCCGAACGGCGTCACGTACCAGCGGGACGCCAACTGGGCGACGAAGACGCTGCTCAGCACCGACGGCGTGACGCACGTTCCCGTGTCGATCGACCCGTTCTTCTTCCAGTGGTCGCCGCCGCCGCTTCCAATCATCGCGCCGGCGCCGCACCCGATCTCGACGATCAAGCCGATCACGCGGGATCCGATCACGACGAAGCCGCAGCCGATCAGCATCGTCGACCCGCCGCCGCTGATCGGGCCGGTGCCTTCGCCGGTGACCCGCGGCAAGACGACACGTCGCGGGAAGGGATCGACGATCGACCTCTGAGATGAGGAGGAGTCGCGAGGAGAGGGTCCTGCTCGTCAGCATGCCGTTCGGCGCGCTCGAGCGGCCCTCCCTCGCGCTCGGACTTCTCGCCGCGCACTGCCGCCGTGCCGACATCGCGTGCGACACGCGGTACCTGAACATGCTCTTCGCCGACCGAATCGGCGTCGAGGACTACCTCTGGATCACGGGGGAGGTGCCGTACACGGCGTTCGCCGGCGACTGGGTCTTCGCCGAGGCGCTGCACGGCCCGCGCCCGGAGGCGGACGAGTCCTACGTCGACCGCGTCCTGGTCGAGCAGTGGCATCAGACCGAGACCGACCTCGCGCGCCTCGGCGGGCGCGTGCGCACGTCGAATCGTTCCTCGACGACTGCCTCGAGGTCGTCCCGTGGGACCAGGCGACGCTCGTCGGCTTCACGTCGGTCTTCCAGCAGAACGTCGCCTCGCTCGCGCTCGCGGCGCGGGTCAAGGAGCGTTGTCCAGACGTGACGATCGCGTTCGGCGGCGCGAACTGGGAGGAGGCGATGGGCGTCGCGCTGCTCGAACAGTTCCCGTTCGTCGACCTCGCCTTCTCCGGCGAGGCCGACCGGTCGTTCCCTGCGGTGCTCGAGGCGCGGGCCGCCGGGCTGCCGCTCGACGAGATCGCCGGCGTGACGCCCGCGGGCCGGCGGCGGCGCTTGCCCGCGAAGGCGACGAGCGTTGCGCGGCTCGACGACGTGCCGTACCCGGATTACGACGCGTACTTCGAGCAGCGGAGCGCAACCGGCGCGGGCGGCGTGACGCCGACGCTCCTCGTCGAGACGGCGCGGGGCTGCTGGTGGGGCGAGCGGTCGCACTGCACGTTCTGCGGGCTGAACGGCGCGACGATGGCGTTTCGCAGCAAGAGCCCCGAGCGTGTCGTCGACGAGTTCGCGTACCTTCGCGACCGCTACGGCGTCCGTGCGTTCAGCGTCGTCGACGACATTCTCGACATGGGCTACTTCAAGACGGTGATCCCGATGCTGGCGGAGGCGGATCTCGGGCTCGAGCTCTTCTGGGAGATCAAGGCGAACCTCACGGCACGGCACGTCCGCGACCTGCGCGACGCCGGCGTGATCTGGGTGCAGCCCGGGATCGAGAGCCTCGACGACCACGTGCTCGACCTGATGCGCAAGGGCACGACGGCGTTCAAGAACATCGAGCTGTTGAAGTGGTGCAAGGAGTACGGCGTGAAGCCGCTCTGGAACTTCCTCTACGGCTTTCCGGGTGAGACGGCCGAGGACTACCGCGGGCAGATCGAGGTCCTCCACGCGATCTGGCACCTCGATCCGCCGACCGGCTGGGGGCCGGTGCGGCTCGACCGGTTCAGCCCGTATCACGCGGATCCGGCGGGGATGGGGATGGAGAACGTGCGGCCGATGACGCCGTTCACGTTTCTCTATCCGTATGACGTCGAGACGGTGATGGAGATCGCGTACTACTTCGAGTTCGACTACGCCGACGGCCGCGCGGCCGACGCGTTCGCGCGCGAGGCGGTCGAGCTCGTGCGCGTCTGGATGGAGCAGCAGTCGACGGGGATGCTGTCGATGCGCGCCGGCCGCGACGGCTCGGTGTTCATCGAGGACACACGCGACACGATCGAGCCGAGTCCGCGGACGGCGCTGATCCGCGGCTGGAAGGCGGCGGTCTTCCTCGAGTGCGACCGGGCGCAGACCTTCCGGGCGCTCGCCGAACTGCCGGCGGTGGCCGACGAGGGCGTCCAGGACGGCGAGCTCGAGGCGTTTCTCGGCCGCTGCGTCGAGAACCGGCTGATGGTCACGAACGGGCGTGCGTGGCTCAACGTCGCGGTGCACGTGCCCGCGCGCGAGGAGGCGCCGGCGCGGGAGCCGCGTGCACTCCTACACTCCGTCGCGTGAGTGAACCGCATGTCGCCCGCATCTCGATCGCGCCCGTGAAGTCGCTCGGGCTCGTCCATCCGGACGAGGTCGAGGTCGGTGCGCACGGTGTCGTCGGCGATCGCCGCTTCTGGCTCCTCGACGAGGACGGACGGCTGTTCAACGGCAAGCGGCACGGGCAGATGGTCGGCATTCGGCCGGAGTGGGACGAGACGACGCGCCGGCTCGCGCTCACGTTCCCGGACGGACACGTCGTCGACGGGACGGTCGAGCTCGGCGACCCGGCGGCGGTCGAGCTCTACCGCGAGCCGCTTCCGTCCCACTACGTCATCGGGCCGTGGGAGGAGGCGATCTCCGAGTTCGTCGGCGAGCCGCTCACGCTGCTCTGGGCGGACGAGAGCGCCGTCGACCGCGGGCTGGGCGGCGGGACGATCAGCGTCGTCTCGCGCGCGTCGCTCGAGCGGTTGGGCGAGGAGGCCGGCGCCGGCGCGGAGGTGGACGGACGCCGCTTCCGGATGCTGTTCGAGATCGACGGCGTCGGCGCGCACGAGGAGGACGACTGGCTCGACGCGCAGGTGCAGGTCGGCGACGCGCTGCTCCGGCTCAACGGGGACGTCGGCCGGTGCGTCGTCACGTCGCATGATCCCGACCGCGGCGTCACCGACCTCGACACGCTCGGGACGCTCGCCCGCTACCGGCGCGAGGGGCGGAACGAGCCGCTGCCGTTCGGGGTCTACGGCTCGGTCGCCGTGCCCGGCCGGGTACGCGTCGGCGATCCGGTGCGTCCGGTTCTCGTCGCGGCATAGCACGACCGCTATTTTCGGCCGCTATCCTGGGAGCGATGGCAGCCCCGCCGCCGAAACGGCCGCTCGAGCGGCTGCACGAACGCATCGTCGCCGGCGACCGCGGCTATTTCTTCGCGCAGATCGCGGACCGCGTCTCGGAGCGTCGGGTCGAGATGGGCATGTCGCAGCGCGAGCTCGCGGTTCTCTGCAGCACGACGCAGTCGGCGATCGCGCGCCTCGAGCGCGGCGGCCGCCCGCCGCGGATCGACACGCTGCTCCGCATCGCGGAGGCGCTCGACTGCGACCTGCACGTCGAGCTCGTCCCGCACAAGAAATAGAACGGCCGCCGTCCTGCCATGTCCCGCTGGGACGTGGCGGTTCTCTTAACGGGGTCTGACCCCGTTAAGAAGTCGGCGGGTCCCGTTGGGGCATGGCGGTTCTCTTAACAGTGACTGTCACCGTTAAGAGGGCGCGCGACGACGTTCGCTCAGAGCGTCAGCTCGAGCCCGTCGTGCGCGCGCTCGAGGCCGTCGGCGAGCGGAAGCTCGTCCGGGCGGTGGATCACGAGTAGCCGCCGGGCGCCGGACTCGCGGAACGCGTCCGCCGCCTCGGCTGCGGTCATGTGGCCGCGGCCGCCGGCTTCGGGCTCCGGCTCGTCGAGCGTCGCCTCGCAGAGGAACAGATCCGCGCCCTCCGCAAGCTCCGCGAGTGCCGGGCTCGGAGCCGAGTCGCCGGAGTACGCAAGCGTGCGCCGACCGTCGGACACGCGCATGCCGTACGTCGCGTGGTCGAAGTGCGGCAGCGCGACCGGCGTCACCTCGAGCCCCGCGACCGTGAACGCCGTCCCGCTCGCGTACTCCCGCACGCGGAACACCTCTGCGAACAATCCGTTCACGCCGAACCGGTCGCCGAACGACGCGAGCGTCTCGATCCCGTCCGGCGGCAGCCACAGCTCCGGCGGCTCCGCACCGCGGCCGGCGCCGAACTTCGCCCCGAACACCCACGGCACGAGGTCGCCCCAGTGGTCGAGATGGAAATGCGTGATCACGACCGCGTCGACGGTCGGCCAGCTCTCCCGCTCGCGCAGCCTCGCGAGCACGCCCGGCCCGCAGTCGAGCAGCAGCCGTCCCTCGCCCTCGACGAGATAGCCGGATTGCGCGCCGCCGGGGTTCGGCCAGGCCGGGGAGCAACCGACGACGGTGAGCTTCATCCTCGTATCCTCGCGCAAACCCTCGGGCGGCCGTCCCGGTGTATAACTGCCCCGTGGCCAGGGCTTCCGTGGAAATGCTCCAGCACGTCCCGCTCTTCGCGGGGCTCGACAAGAAGGAGCTCGAGCAGATCGCCGACTCGATGCGCGAGCGCCGGTACGCGGCCGGCGACAGCGTGACCCAGGAAGGCGCCGCGGCCGCGGCGTTCTTCGTCGTCGACGAGGGAACTGCCGACGTCACGGTCGACGGCGAGGCCCGCGGGGTGATCGGCCCCGGCGACTACTTCGGCGAGATCGCGCTCCTCACCGAGTCCGCGCGGACGGCGACGATCGTCGCCAAGACGGACATGCTCTGCTACGGCATGACGACGTGGGATTTCCGGCCGCTCGTCGAGAGCAACTCCACGATCGCGTGGAAGCTCTTGACCGCGATGGCCGACAAGCTCCGCTAGCGACACCTCCGTTCGCCGGTTGTTAGTGTCGCCGCGTGAGGCCGGTCGACTCGATTCCGTACATGGTCGATCACGAGCCGGCGCCCGGGCGCCTGCGACTCGTGCAGCAGTTCGTGAACACGGTCGACTACGAGCACGGACGCGAGGTGCTGCACGAGCCGGCGCAGCTGCAGCGCCTGCTGGCCGGGTTCGGCCTGATCGACGAGGACGACACTGTCGACGAAGACGACCTCCGTCGCGCGCGCGAGGTGCGCGCCGCGCTGCGCACGCTCGCGCTCGAGAACAACGGCGGCGCCGCCGATCCCGACGGGCGCGCCCTCCTCGAGCGCACCGCCGCAGACGGACGGCTCGTCGTCCGGTTCGACGGCCGCGCCGCAGTGCTCGCGCCCTCCGTCCCAGGCGTGTCCGGCGCGCTCGCGGATCTCGTCGGCATCGTCTACGCCGCGATGGCGGACGGCACCTGGTCGCGGCTGAAGGCGTGCCGGAGGGAGATCTGCATGTGGCTGTTCTACGACCGCTCGCGCAATCGTTCGGCACGGTGGTGCCAGATGGCGGTGTGCGGGAACCGCACCAAGACGCACGCGTACCGCACGCGCCGCCGCGTCACGTGACGTCGCGAAGGACGCCGGGCACGAACCGGTCGTCCGTGAGCCACAGTCCCGTGACGGCGAGCGCTGCACCGGCGAGCGCGATCAGCACGCTGCCGATTCCCGGCACGGTCAGCGCGAAGAAGCTCCGCATGCCGGGTGCTGCGATCACGAGCGCGTAGGCGACGAGCATCGCCAGCACGAGCGTCCCGACCGCGGCCGCGCGCTTACGGCTCGTCGCCTCGAGCGCAAGGATCAGGTAGAGCCCGACGAGAACGAGCACCGTCGTCGCAATCGTGCGCGCTTCGTCGAGCGGAATGCGGCCGACGTTGCGCGCGAAGACGAAGCTCGCGACGACGCCGAGCCCCGCCGCCGTCCCCGCGGGGACGGCGAAGCGCCCGACGTCGAACAGGAACCGCTGCGATCGGTAGCTCCCCTCGCTCGGCGCGAGCGCGAGGAAGAACGTCGGGATCCCGATCGTGACCGCCGCGGCGAGCGTCAGGTGGCGCGGCAGCAGCGGATACGCCTGCGGCGTCAGGCCGATCGCGAGGATGAGGAACGTCGCGAAGGCGGACTTCGTGACGAACAGCTTCGCGACGCGCTGCAGATTGCGGAGCACCTGGCGTCCTTCGGCGAGCAGCGCCGGAATGCTCTCGAAGTCGCCGCGCACGAGCACGAGATCGGCGACGCTCCGCGCCATCTGCGAGCCGCTTCCCTGTGCGATCCCGAGCCGCGCCGCCTTCAGCGCCGGCACGTCGTTGACGCCGTCGCCGACCATCGCCACGTAGCGGCCCTCCGCCGTCAGCAGTTCGACGACCCGCTTCTTGTCCTGCGGCGCGATGCGTCCGATTACCGAGTGCTCCGCGAGCAGGCGGCGCAGCGACGCGTCGTCCGCCGGGAGATCGGTGCCGTCGAGCGGCGGCCCCTCGGACGCGACGCCGGCGTCCGCGGCGACCGCGGCGACGGTCGACGGACGGTCGCCGGAAAGCACGAGCACGCGGATCCCCTGCGCCTGGAGGAACTCGACCGCCTCGCGCGCGTCTTCGCGAAGCTGTTCCGAGAGGACGGCGACGCCGATCGTCTCGAGTCCGGACGGCGCGCCCCCGGCGGGCAGCGCGGTTGCGGTTCCGAGCGCGACCACGCGGCGCCCGGCGGCTGCTTCGTCGTCCGCCGTCGCCTCGAGCCCGCCGAGCGGAAAGAGCTCGGGCGCGCCGAGCACGTAGACGCCGTCGTCGAGCTCGAGCGCACTCCAGCGGCGGCTCGACGAGAACGGGATTTCGTCGAACGGTTCCTCCGTCTCGAGCTCCTCGTCGTCGAGCGCCTCGATCGTCGCGTTGCGCACTGTCGTTGCCGCGGCGTACCGCGCGAACGCGCGCTCGACGTCGCGCTCGTCGACGCCGGGCATCGCGATGAACCGTTCGACGCGCAGCTGCGCGTCCGTCAGCGTTCCGGTCTTGTCGAGGCAGATCGTGTCGACGGCGGCGAGCGACTCGATCGCGTTCAGCTGCTGCGCGAGGGCGCCGCGCCGCGCCATGCGGATCGCCGCGACCGCGAACGTGAGGCTCGTCAACAGGATCAGCCCCTCCGGGACGAGCGTCACCACGGCGGCGACGGTCGTCGTCACCGCTTCGTGGATCGGCGTGTGTCGTCGCCACAGCGTCCACACGAGCGCGACGCCGAGCGCGACGAGCACGCCGACGAGCACGAGCAGCAGCCGGTTGAACGACCGCTCGAGCGGCGAGCGTGGATGCCGGAACTGGCGTGCCTCGCCCGCGAGCCGCGCTGCGTAGCTCTTGTCGCCGATCGCCGCGACGACGTAGGCGCCCGTTCCTTCGACCGCGAACGAGCCGGAGCGCACGTCGTCGCCTGGGGCGCGCGGCACCGGCGCCGACTCGCCGGTGAGGATCGACTCGTCGAGCGCGAGCGCGCTGCTCCGCCGCAACTGCCCGTCCCCGACGACCTGGTCGCCCGGCTCGAGGAGCACCACGTCTCCCTCGACGACCTCGGCGACCTGGAGTCGGATCGGAGCGCCGTCGCGGACGACCGTCGCCGTCGGCGCGACGAGCGCGGCGAGCCGGTCGAGCGCGACCTTCGCGCGGATCTCCTGCGCAATCCCGATCACCGAGTTCGCGACGAGAATCGCGAGAAAGAGCGCGTCCGCCGCCGCGCCGAAGATGAGCGTCACGACCCCGAACACGAGCAGGATCAGGTTGAAGATCGTGAAGACGTTCGCGACGACGATGCTCTTGTACGAACGGCTCGACTCCTCCGAATCGGCCGGCCGCGCGGCGAGCCTGCGCTCGGCCTCGCGCTGCGTGAGCCCCGCCGGCGCCACGGTCGTCGCCATAGGGCAAGTCTCGCACCCGCCGAGCAGGCGGCGTCGCTACGAGATCCGGCGGGCGCCGTCGAAGCGCTGGCTGTACCAGCCGCTCATCGTCGAGATCGAGACGACGGTGCCGGTGTGCGGAGCGTGGATGAAGCGGTTGTGGCCGAGGTAGATGCCGACGTGGCCTTCGCCGTCGAAGAACACGAGGTCGCCGGGCTTCAGCGCCCAGCGGCCCACGCGCCGGCCGCGCCAGTAGTCGGCGAAGCTCGAGTGCGCGAGCGAGATCCCGAAGTGCCCGTAGACGTAGCGGACGAAGCCGGAGCAGTCGAAGCCGGTGCGGGGCGACGAGCCGCCGTACCGGTACGGGACGCCGAGCAGCTTGCGGGCGTACTGCGCCGCGTGCAGCCCGACCATGAGCTTGCGCTGCGCGGCGAGGAGCTTCTTCTTCTTGGCGGGGAACGACGGCAGGAACGTGACCTTTGACGCGGCGGCCGGCGGCGGGTCAGTGCTTGCCGGTGCTGGGCCGTCGGTCGGGTCGGGCACCATCGCGCCGCGGCTCGGGAGCGGACGCAGGAACGCGATTCCCATCACGACGGTGATGCACAGCAACAGGAGTAGGAATCGGATGTTCCGCATAAAGAGGGTTTGCCTTCGGCAAGGGCGCGGCCACGAAATGCGGCCGCTCTGTCGGTGGGCAAGCCCATTGCAGCAGCCGCCGGGGGCGACCGTCATGACCCATACGGGGTATCTCCACAAAGTTTCCGAACATTTTCCGCCGAAAGCTGCCGGAATCTCCATCTGGCCCTGATGGGATCCGAAAACGAGGCTTAGCGGGCTTGCGTCCGTCCGACGCGAGGATCTAGGATCCGAGAATGCAGACTGAGCCGCTTTCCTCCATGACCGTCGAACGGCAGCGGGAGCCCGAGGCCGTGCAATTCACCGCCGAGGGAGCCGTCGCGACGGCCGAGCTCGCCGAGTGCACGTGCCCGGACTTCTGCGAGCGCGATCACGACAACGAGTAGCGACTAGCCGAGCCGGCCGCCGCCGACCGGGTCGAACAGGTGCGCCTCGTCCGGCCGCGGCCGGAGCGACACGCGCGCGCCGCGCGCCGGGGCGGTTTTCGTCTCTGTCCGTGCGACGAGCTTCATCCGCTCGCCTGCGACGTCCGCGACGCAGAAGAGATACGCGTCGGCGCCGATCTCTTCGACGACCTCGACTTCGGCGTCGATCCCGTCCGGCGCGAGCTCGAGCGACTCCGGCCGGACGCCGAGCAGCAGCTCGCTCCAGCCGCCGGCGGTCGCCGCGGCGCGCACCGGTTCGGGCAGCGGTATCTCGACGCCGCCGAGCGACACCGATCCGTTCGTACCCAGCGCGACCGGCACGAGGTTCATCGACGGCGAGCCGATGAACGACGCGACGAAGCTGTTCGCCGGCGTCTCGTAGAGCGCGCGCGGCGTGTCGCACTGCTGGAGGTAGCCGTTGTGGAGCACGGCGACGCGATTCCCGAGTGTCATCGCCTCGGCCTGGTCATGCGTGACGTAGACGGTCGTGACGCCGAGCCGGTCCTGCAGCGCCGCGATGTCGGCGCGCATTTGCACCCGAAGCTGGGCGTCGAGATTCGAGAGCGGCTCGTCCATCAGGTAGACGCTCGGCTGCCGGATGATCGCGCGGCCCATCGCGACGCGCTGCCGCTGGCCGCCGGAGAGCTGGCCGGGCTTCCGCTCCAGGTACTCGGTGAGCCCGAGCATCTCCGCGACGGCGCGCACGCGCTTGTCTCGCTCGGCCCGTGAAACGTGCGCCATCTTCAGCGGGAACGCGATGTTCGCTGCGACGGTGAGGTACGGATAGAGCGCGTAGTTCTGGAACACCATCGCGACGTCGCGGCGCTTCGGCTGCACGTCCGTCACGTCGCGCTCGCCGATGTAGATCGCGCCCGCGTCGACTTCCTCGAGGCCGGCGAGCATCCGGAGCGCCGTCGTCTTCCCCGAGCCGGATGGGCCGACGAGGACCATGAACTCGCCGTCCTCGATGTGGAGATCCAGCGCGTTCACCGCGGGAGCCTCGGTGCCGGGATAGATGCGGCTCGCCTGCTCGTAGCGGACGTCAGCCACCGGTCGACCTCGCGGGCTCCGGCGCGACGAGCCCGTTGCGCAACCGCTCGAACGCGCCGGGAGGCGCGGCAAGCTCGTCGAGGCCGAGCAGCGCGGCACCGAGCACGGGCGGCGCCTCGGAAATGTGCGGCGTCGCCAGTGGCGCGACCGCGTGGAGGCCCGCCGCGACAGCGTCGACGAGCCCTGCGTTGCCGGACTGGAAAAGCCCGCCGCCGAGCACGACGTCGACGCGCTCCTGTGTCAGCTCGAGCCGCGCGAGCGCGACGCGGGCGAGCGTCACGACCTCGGCTGCGAGGCGGTCGCGGATCTCTGCGGCGACGGGATCGTCGGCTGCCTCGGTGAGCACGATCGGCGCAAGCTCGACGACGCGGCGCTCGTCGATCGCGCCGAAGTGGATCGCCTCCGCCAGCTCGCTCGGCGAGCCGACGCCGAAGTACGCGGACACGGCGCGCTCGAGCGACGTCAGCGGGCCGCGGCCGTCCTCGCTGCGTGCTGCCGCGGAGACCGCCGCGAGGCCGAGGTCGAGACCGCCGCCCCAGTCGCCGGTCGTCTGCCCGAGCGCGGGGAAACGCGTGTGCCGCCCATCGGGCGCGACGCCGACGCAGTTGATCCCGGCGCCGCAGACGATCGCGACTCCCCAGCCGCGGTCGGTGCCGGCACGGAGGACCGCGAACGTGTCGTTGTCGACCGTCGAGTGGAGCGCCCAGCCCCGGTTCGCTGCGTGCTCGACTGCCGCGTTCACCTCGCGCGGGAAGTCGACGCCGGCGAGCATCAGCTGCGCGACGGCGACCGGAGCCTCGATCCGCGCCTCCGTCGCCGCGCGTGTGAACAGCTCGTCGAGGACGTCGAACGCGCGGTCGATCCCGAGATGGTGCGGCGAGCTGCCGCCGCCGCGCACGAGCGCCAGCACCTCGCCGTCCTCGCGAACGAGCGCGAGGTCCGTCTTCGAGTTGCCGCCGTCGGCGGCGAGGACGACGCGGCCGCTCACGCGACAGCCTCCGCGATCAGCAGCCGCTCGAGCAGACCGTCGACGAGGTCGATCTGGCCGATCAGCGGATGCGCGAGCAGCGCCTTCCGCGCGACCGTCATGTCACGGGTCGTCGCGGCCTCAACCGCGAGCCGCTCGTACGCGGCGACGTGCTGTACGAGGCCGAGCAGTTCCGGCGCCAGCGGCGCCTGCGGCAGTGGCTCGATTCCCGCCGCCGTGACGCGCGCCGGAACCTCGACCACGTCGTCGTCCGCGAGCCCGGCGAGCGTGCCGTTGTTCCGCATGTCGACCTCGTGCACCGCGCCGTCGCCGGTGACGAGCGACGACACGAGACCGACTGCCGCCTCGCTGTAGAACGCGCCGCCGCGCTGCTCCAGCAGCGCCGGCTTCTCGGCGAGGTTGGGGTCGCGGTACATCTCCAGCAGCTCGCGCTCGATCTCCGCGACGACTGTGGCGCGCGGCGTCTCCGTCTGTTGATCCGCGAGCACGCGGTCGTGCGCGTAGAAGTAGTGGAGGTAATAGGACGGGATTGCGCCCAGCTCCTCGAGCAGCGAGCGCGGCAGGTCGGTCTCCGCCGCGATCTCGTCGCCGTGCGCCGCAAGCAGCAGCGGCAGGACGTCTGCGCCGTCGACGAGCACCGCGCGGATCCACGTCAGGTGATTCAGCCCGACCTGGTCGACGACGACACGCTCCGGCTCGACGCCGAGCATGCGCGCGAACGAGCGCTGGAATCCGATCGCGACGTTGCAGAGCCCGACTGCGCGGTGACCCGCGTCGAGCAGCGCGCGCGTCACGATCCCGACGGGATTCGTGAAGTCGACGATCCACGCACCCGGTTCGGCACGCGCACGCACCCGTTCCGCGATCTCGAGCATCACCGGCACCGTGCGCATCGCCTTCGCGAACCCGCCGGCGCCGGTCGTCTCCTGGCCGATGCAGCCGCACGCGAGCGGTGCCGTCTCATCCTGCAGCCGCGCCGTCTGCCCGCCGACGCGGATCTGCACGAGGACGAACGACGCGCCGTCGACCGCCGCGTCGAGGTCGCCCGTCAACGTCAGCCCGCCGCTGTAGCCGACCCGGTCGAGCATCCGCCGCGCGAGCCCGCCGACGACGTCAAGCCGTTCCGCGTCAACGTCCATCAGCGCGAGCTCCGTCACCGGCACGCGCGACAGCCCCGACACGAGCTCCGGCGTGTACGTCGACCCCGCGCCGACGACCGCAAGCTTCATCCCTTCACCCCGGTCAGCGTGACGCCTTCGACGAACGCCTTCTGCGCGAGGAAGAAGATCACGATGACGGGCGCCATCACGAGCAGCGTCGCCGCCATCGTCAGGTTCCACTGGACCTGGTGCAGCGACCGAAACTCCGACAGGCCGATCGACAGCACCCAGTTGCCCGAGTTCTCGCCGGTGTAGAGGAGCGGGAGGAAGAAGTCGTTGAACGTATAGAGGAACGAGAACAGCGCCACCGCTGCGATTGCCGGCTTCGCCAGCCGCACGACGACGGTGAAGAGGATCTTGATCTCGCCGCAGCCGTCGACGCGCGCGGCGTCGAGGTACTCGTCCGGGATCGTGAGGAAGAACTGGCGCAGCAGGAAGATCGAGAACGCGTCGCCGAACCAGTTCGGAATGATCACCGGCCAGAGTGTTCCGATGAAGTTGAAGCCGAATGGGTGGAACTTCGCCCACATCACGTAGAGCGGCACGACTGTCACCTGCGGCGGCAGCATCAGCGCGACGAGGACGACGATGAACATCGCGTTGCGCCCGCGCCAGCGCAGCTTCGCGAACGCGTATGCGACCGGCACGCTCGAGACGACGACGCCGAGCGTCGCGAGGATCGAATACTCGAGCGTGTTCCCGACCCACGACATGAACGGCGCCTTCGTGAAGACGTCGGCGAAGTTCGACCACGCGAAGGGATGCGGCCAGAGTCGCGCCGACAGCGCCTGGTCGTTCGTCATCAGCGCCGTCAGCACGATGAAGACGAACGGCAGCAGGAACATGATTCCCGCGGCGATCAGGATGCTGTGATCCGCGACGGTGACGAGAAAGCGGCGGCGGCGGACGGCGCGCGGCGGCTTCCGCTTCACGAAGGTCGCGCTCGCGGCTGCGCTCGTCATCGCGCCGCACCTCCGTAGTGCACCCACTTGCGCGAGTTGACGACGATCACGAGCGTTACCGCGAACGACACGGCGAGCAGCAGCATCGCCATCGCCGACGCGTAGCCCATCTGGAAGTCGTTGAAGCCGTGCTGGTACAGCAGCACGGGATAGAAGAGCGTCGAGTCCTGCGGATAGCCGAGGTTCACGGACGTCACGTCAGCCGCCTGCGACGCCTGCCCGGCCGCGACGCCCGCCGCGACGTACGCCTGCGTGAAGTACTGGAGCCCCTGGATCACGCCGAGGATCACGGCGAACAGCAGCACCGGGCTGATCGTCGGCAGCGTCACATAGAACAGCCGCGCCCACGTGCCGGCGCCGTCGAGCTCCGACGACTCGTAGAGCTGGCGCGGCACGTCGAGCACCGCTGCGAGAAAGATCACCATCACCGTCCCGACGCCCCAGAGTCCGAGCCCCACGAGCGACGGCTTCGCCCAGTGCGGGTCCTGGAACCAGAGCGGGCCCTGGATCCCGAGGTGGCCGAGGATCACGTTCACCGGCCCCGTCACCGGATTGAGGATGTAGACGAAGCCGAGCGTTGCGGCGACCGGCGGCGCGAGCGCCGGCAGATAGAAGACGGTGCGGAAGACGCCGACGCCGCGCTTCGCTCGCGTCACCATCACCGCGAGCCCGAACGCGAACAGCACCTGCAGCGGTACGAGCACGAGGATCAGCCAGATCGTGTTCTTCACCGCCGTCCAGACCTGCGGGTCCTCGCGGAAGAGGTAGTGGTAGTTGGCCCAGCCGACCCAGCGCGGCGGCGCGAGCAGGTCGTAGTGGGTGAACGACAGGTACGCGCTCATCACGAGCGGGTACCCGAAGAAGATGCCGAAGCCGACGAGCCAGGGGCTCAGAAACAGGAGCACGAGTCCGCGGCGGCGCCACGCGGCACTTCTCCTGGCTCGTCGGCGATCGGCCGTCAACGCGGCCGCGGGGAGGCGTTCTCCTGCGACCGAGCTGTGGCTCACGGCACTCCCGGCCCCTTTGCCTGTTTGACGAGAGCGTCGAGCTGCTTGTCGAGCGAGGTCAGCCCGGACTGCAGGTTCTTCACCTGGCCGGCCTGCCACTGCGTCGCGAAGTGCTGCACGAGGTTCGTGTACGACACGCCGGCCGCGGTGATCGGCGACGTGGTCGACTTCGGGTTGTTGAAGACCTTGATGAACGTCGCGAAGTGCGCGTCCGGCTTGATCTCCGGCGACTTGCCCGAGGCCGTCGTCGTCGGGACGTTGCGCAGCCCGTTCGAGAGCTCCGCCAGCGCGTGGCTGTTCGTCGTCAGGTACCTGACGAGCGCCCAGGCCGCCGCGGTGTTCTTGCCGTTCTTCGGGATCCCGATGATCGTCCCGTTCGTGTAGCCCTGGCCGTACAGCTCCGGGTGCGCGTCATCGACGGGCATCGGCGCCGTGGCGTAGTTCAGGTTCGGGTGCTCGGCCTGGATGAACGCGACGCGCCACTCGCCGTCGAAGTTCATCGCCAGCTTGCCCGCCTCGAACGCGTTCGACGCGGAGAACTCGTCGCCGAGCCCGGCCTGGAAGCGCACGAGGTTGTTGTACCCGTACCAGTCGACGAGGCTCTTGTGCCAGGTCAGCCACTTCGTCCAGGCGGGGTCCTGCGCGAGGATCGAGTTGCCCTTGGAGTCCTGCCACTTGCCGCCGAACGATGTGATCCAGCGTTCCGGCGTGTTCTCGTAGAAGCCGATGAACGGGTCGAGCCCGGCGACCTTGATCGTCCCGTTCGAGCTGCGCACTGTCAGCTTCTTCGCGTCGGCTGCGAGCTGGGACATCGTCTTCGGTGGGCTCGTGATTCCGGCCGCCTTGAACAGCGTCTTGTTGTAGTAGAGGCCGTACGTGTCGGCCAACAGCGGCAGCGCACAGCGGACGCCGTTGTATTGCGTGTAGTACCTCGTCGTCGCGGGGAAGATGCTCGCGCTGATGTGACTCTGCGCCATCAGCGGCGCGAGGTTGATCCAGCCGCCGGTCCCGCAGTAGACGCCGACGTTGTAGGAGTTGAACGAGCTGACGACGTCCGGCGCGGTGCCTGCCCGGATCGCCGCGACGATCTTGTTGTCGTTGATCGAGCCGACGACGTTGACCGTGACACTCGGATTGTTCTTGTCGTACTCGGCGACGACCTGCTTGAAGACGCCGAGCTCGCGGGCGCTCCAGCCGACCCAGATCGTCAGTTTCGTTGGCGCTGCCGGCGCGGCGCTCGAGCCGGCGGCGGAGCTCGCCCCGACCACGACGACGCAGGCGAGGACGGCCACCCAACGCATTCGTCTCATCGCTCCTCCCAACCGCTCTCGTTAGAGACCCTTACGATGTGGGACGTATACGCCTCCCGGGGCCGGGAGTCAACCTTGCCGGTATGGGAGGCTCGGGTTAATCTCGTTTACGAGATGACGTCGCCGCGTGCGACACCTCCGCTGCTGAAACGGCTCAACGAGCGAACCGTACTCGAGGCGATTCGCGAGGGCGCGCCGATCTCGCGGGCGGAGATCGCCCGCCGTGCCGGGATCTCGAAGCCGACGGTGTCGCTCGCGCTGCTCGCGCTGCTCGATGCGGGGCTCGTGCGCGAGGCGCCGGCGCAGCTCGACGGGCCGACCTACGGGGCCTTGTTCTACGAGCCGGTACCGGAGGCGGCGCTCGTGCTCGGGTTGGATCTCGGGGCACGGTTCCTGCGCGCGGCACTCTGCGACCTGCGCGGCGAGATCCGCGCGCGCCAGGATCTCGAGCTTCGCAGCATCGGCGACGGCGAGGCTGACGCGGATGCGGTGCTTGCGTCCGTGGCCGAGCTCCGCGACTCGCTCGTCGCCGCAGCCGGGCTCGACGGCGTTCCGATCGACGGCGTCGTCGTCGGCGTTCCCGGCGCGGTCGAGCCGGACCGCGACCGCGTACGGCTCGTCGCGAACGTCGCGGGTCTCGAGGGCCGCCGTTTCGGCAGCGAGCTCGGCGACGCGCTCGGGCTGCCGGTCACCGTGTGGAACGACATCAATCTCGCGGCGCTCGGCGAGCGCTGGCGCGGCGCGGCACACGGCGTCGACGACTTCGTGTTCCTCTCGATCGGCACCGGCCTCGGCGCGGGCCTCGTTTTGCGCGGCGAGCTGCATCGCGGGCATCACGGCGCCGCCGGCGAGCTCGACTACGCCGCCGCGGGGCTCGACCAGGACATCGATCCGTGCGCGGCCGCGCTCTCGGCCGTGGCGGAGAAGCTCGCGACCAAGTCCGGCGTCACGACCGCGCTCGCGCCGCCGTACGAGGGGCGTGCGATCTTCGCGGCGGCGCGCGCGGGTGACGTCGTGGCGCGCGTCGTCGTGGCGGAGGAGGCGCGGCGGATCGCGCTGCACATCGTCCCCGTCGCGGCGGTCACCGACGTCGGTCTCGTCGTGCTCGGCGGCGGCGTCGGCGCGAACACGCAGCTGCTCGACTCGATCCGCCCGCTGCTCGAAGACTGGCTCCCGTATCCGCCGCGCGTCGAGATCTCGAGCCTCGGCGACGCCGCAGTGCTCACCGGCGCACTCGCGGTCGGCCTACGCTTCGCACTCGACAACGTGTTCGTGAACCGGCCCGCGCCGGCGCAGGCATAACCCGCTTCAAACCGTCCCCGCGGGACACGGCCCGGTGCCTGGCACCGGACGTGGCTATTCAAGACGGTGTCCGCTGGGGCCGGCGGGTTGGAGGCGGCGTAGCGGTGCTGGATTGCGGCGCGGTGTGTCCGGTCGGGACACGGCCCGGTGCCTGGCACCGGACGTGGCCGTTTCGGACGCGCTAGGCGGCGTCGACGAGCCGGCCGTCGCGCATTGCGAGGCGGCGCGGCGCGCGGGCGGCGAGGTCGGCGTCGTGTGTCGCGACGATGACGGTTGCGTTGCGCTGCGCGGCGAGGCCGGCGAGCTGTTCGACGACGTCGGCGCCGTTGCGCGAGTCGAGGTTCCCCGTCGGCTCGTCGGCGAGGATGACAGAGGGCTCGACGACGAGTGCTCGCGCGATCGCGACACGCTGCTGCTCGCCGCCGGAGAGCTGCGCGGGGAGATGCGACGCACGCTCCGCGAGCCCGACCTCGCCGAGCACCGCGAGCGAGCGCTCGCGCAGCTCGTCGCTGCCGACGCCGGTCGGCGCGAGGCGCGCCTCGACGTTCTCGAGCGCGTTCAGTGTCGGAATCAGGTTGAACTGCTGGAAGACGAACCCGAACGACCGCAGGCGCAGCCCCGCGAGCTCGTTGTCGCCGAGCGTCGCGAGGTCGCGGCCGCCGAAGAAGACCTGCCCACCCGACGGCCGGTCGAGTGCGCCCAGCAGCTGGAGCAGCGTCGTCTTGCCGGAGCCGCTCGGGCCTTCGAGCGCCACGAACTCGCCCGCGGTAATGCTCAGGTCGACGGCGTCGACCGCCGTGATCGTCGTGTCGCCGCGCCGGAACGACCGCGTCGCGTCGCGAACCTCGTACAGCGGCTCGTCAGTCACTACTCCACCGTCCTCAGCGCGTCGGCGGGGCGGAGACGAGCGGCACGAAGCGCGCCCGCGGCGCCTGCGATCAGACCGCCGACGATCGCGAGCAGCAACCCGAAGACGATGCAGCTCGATCGAGATCGGCGTGTGCAGCGCGACCGCCCGCGACGCGGCGCGTGACGCGACCGAGCCGAGCCCGAACAACGACGTGCCGCTGCTCGCGGAATGCGCCGTCAGCGTCGGTCCCCACGCGCGGATCCCCGCCGTCGCGACGACGCCGATCACGATTCCGACCAGCCCCCCGATGATCCCCTGCGTGAGCGACTCGGCGACGACCTGGCGGACGACGAGGCGCTGCGACCAGCCGAGCGCCTTCAGCGTCCCGAGCTCGCGCACGCGCTTCCCGACCGATGAGAGCGTCAACACGATCGCGAGCAGGAACGCCGCTGCGGCGACGACGATCGCGATCACGAGACCGAGGTTGTGGGCGAGATTCGACGCGTCGACGAGCGACCCGGAGATCCGGTCGGCGACCTGCTTCGCGCTCGCAACCGATGCGCCGCCGAGGTTCTGCGTGATCTCGCGCTGCACCGTGCCGACCGAGCTGCTGTTCGTCGCGCGCACGAGCGCGACGTTCGCAAGGCCCGGCTCGTGCGCGAGCGTCTGCAGCTGCTTCAACGGGAGATAGACGTCGGCGGTCTGGCCGCCGAGCGGCGGCTGCACGAGGCCGACGACCGTGAACGTCGTCCCGTTCAGCGTGATCGTCGAGCCGACCTTCAGCTTGTGGTTCGCGGCGTAGCTCGTTCCGACGAGCGCCTCGCGGCCGCCGGCGGGCGAGAAGTAGCGGCCGCTCGTGACCTGCGCCGGCGTGACGAGGCCGATGTCGGGCTTCGTCTGGTCGACGCCGCCGATCGCGTACGCGCTGCTCTTGATGTTCGTCTGCGGCGGCGCTAGCACCTGCTTGAGCGTCTGCTGCGGCGTCGTGATCGTCCGGCGGAACTGGCGCAGCCGCGCCGGGAGGCACTTCGAGAACGCGCCGAAGTCACGCGGCCGGCCGTTGCCGCCGCCGCCCTGTGAGAAGCCGCCGCCGCCGGCGCCGCCTCCACCGCCGGGGGTCGTGTTGCCGCTGCCGCCCTGCGCCGCGCGCACCCTCGCGAAGCACGCCTGCATCGTCGCGAGCTCGGCCTGCGTCGGCGGCGACAGTCTGCCGCTGACGTTCAGCCGCTGGCCGCCGGACTTGAACGTCGCGACGATCTTCGGAACTGTCCCCTCCTGGTGCTCGGCCAGGAGCATCAAGCCGCTCGACACCTCGGCGACGCCGGAGAGCTTCGCGATCTGCGCCGTCTGCGACGCAGGGAACGTCAGCTGCGTCCCGGGCAGGAAGAAGTCGTGCACGAAATGCTGGCCCGGCTTCCCGAGCTTCGAGAGGTCCGTCAGAACGGACTGGTTCGCCTGGATGATCGCGCCGCCGCCGCCGAAGCCGCCGCCTCCGCCGGGGCCGCCTCCCTGGAAGCCGCCGCGCTGCACATCGACGGCGCGCGTCACGGTCAGGTCGGTGCCGATGCTCGAAAGCGGGTTCAGCGCCGTCTTCTGCGCCTGGTCGAGCCCGCGCGACAGCGACGTGATCGCGATCACGAGCCCGACGCCGACCGCGAGGCCGAGCACGGTGAGGATCGTCCGCGCGCGCCGCCGCAGCAGCTCGTTCCTGAGATACGAGAGGTAGAACACCAGAGTCCGATCCAACCACCCTCGGGTGAGGACGGGCTAAGAAGCAACCTAAGAATCGCGGGTCCTGGCAGGATTCCCGCGATGCGCCGTTGCCTCGCCTGGCTCGTCGCCGTGCCGCTGATGCTTGTCGGCTCGGAGGCTGCGCACGTGCTCGCGTACCGGATCGCGTATCCCGCGGTGCCGGCGCGGGTGCACGTGCTGCTCGTCACCGGGCACGGCTACATGCGCTGGCTGCCGCTTGCGTTCGGCGTCGCCGGAGCCGTCGTCGCGCTGTCGCTGCTTGCGACCGCAGCCGACGCCGCGCGCGGCCGGCGTGCGCGCGGTCTGCCGGCATGGGCGTTCGCGCTGCTGACGCCGCTGGCATGGATCGTCCAGGAGCATCTCGAGCTGCTGCTGCACACCGGCGTCTTTCCGTGGCACGAGGTCGGACGGCCGACGTTCCTGCCCGGGCTCGCGCTGCAGCTTCCCTTCGCGGCACTCGCGTATCTCGCGGCGCGTCTGCTGCTCCGCGCGGCGGAGCGAAGGCGGACGGGCCGTCGCGCGCGTCGCGCCGCCGCGCCTGCCTGTCGTCGCCCTCACGGCGGTCGCACCTGCGCGCGAGCCGCTGCTGCCGCGCATCGCCGTCATCTCGCGCGGGCTCGCGAAGCGCGGGCCGCCGCTCCTCGCGTCCGCCTGAGCCGGCCGCCTCCGCGGCCGGCTGCCATGCCGACCGAGGAGAGAGATGACCTTCAGGAGTCGCATTCGAGTGCTTGCGCTCGCCGCCGTGACGGCCCTCGTCGTCGCCGCCGGCGCGTCGGCGCACGCGATCATGAGCCCGCCCGTCGCGCAAGACGGAAAGCTGCAGCAGTTCACCCTCTCCGTGCCGACGGAGCAGGAAGGCGCGACGACGACGACGATCGAGCTGACGGTGCCGGCCGGATTCGCGATCGACTCGTTCGAGCCGACGACCGCGGGGTGGAAACAGCAGGTGCAGGCGACCGGCTCGGGTGAGAGCGCCGTTGTGCAGAAGGTGACCTGGACCGGGGGGACGACACCGACGGACGAAGACTCCGTCTTCCGCTTCAACGCATCCACGAGCGGTGCGAAGACGTACGTGTTCGACGTGCGACAGACGTACTCCGACGGAACCGTCGTCGACTGGTCCGGACCGGAGTCCTCCGACACGCCGGCGCCGACCGTCGAGGCGGTGTCGTCGCTCGGCGGCGGCGGGACGTCGACGCTGACGATCGTCGCGCTCGCCGTCGCGTGTCTCGCTGTCGTCCTTGCGATCGTTGCGCTCATCGGCCGGGGTGGCGGGAGGGAGATCGCGTGACCGTACGTCTCGTCGCAGCGATCCTTGCGCTCGTGGCCGGCATCGCCGCGGTCGTCGTCGTCTTCCAGCTCCTGCACGGGACGCCGGGGCCGGCGTGAGCGGATCAGCCGGACGGCGGAAACGTGAAGCTCGTGTGCGGCGGGACGTAGCCGCCGACCTCGAGCACGATCTCGTCTCCGTCGTGGAGCACGAGCCGCCGCGGGTCGGTGCGGCGGCTCGTGCCGTTCACGAACACGGACACCGGCCCGCGGAAACCGGCGAGGTGTGCCGGGCCGAGCGGCTGTCCCCACACAGCGAACACCGCGCCGAGCGTCGCGCCGGCGCGGTCGAGCCACACCACGCCGGTCGGGTCGAGCGTCCGGATGCGTGCACGGCAGTCGGCGGCGACGATGTTTCCGAGCTGCAACCGCGCCCCGCGCACGCCGATCCCCGCGGGAACGATGACGACGCGCTTGTTCGCGAACAGCTCGAGATGGACGCGGACGCCCTGGCGCAGCGGCGCCGCGCGGCACGCGGCGTGGGCGGCCGCCGGCGGATGGTAGAGCGGCCCGCGGCCGATTGGCGTCGGAACGAGCGCCGCGATCGCGCAGCAGATCAGCGTCCGCATCGGCGCCACGGTACCCGGCTCGCCGCGATCGGCGTCTTCGTCGTCGCGCTCGCGGCGAGCGGCTGCGGCGGCGGGTCGTCGACGCCGACGATCACCGTTGGCGCGGCGCGGACGATCCACCTCGCAGGCTTCCGGCCGGCCGCGCCGGTGCGCGCGGGCGTGCCGACGACGGTCTCGTTCACCGTCGTCCAGCCGGACGGCTCGCCGCTGACGAAGTACCGGCACGGCGCGGGGCCGCACAACGGCGTGCACCTGATCATCGTCCGCCGCGATCTCGGCGTGATCATCCACCGTCATCCGCCGATCGGCGCCGACGGGCGCATCACCGACCGGATCACGTTCCCGTCGCCGGGGCCGTACCGCGTCGTGATCGACGTGTACCCGCAGCCGACCGGCCCGACGTCGCAGGCGAACTTCCAGCTCTTCACTGCGCTGCGCGTCGCCGGCAAGTACGCACCGCAGCCGCTGCCGCCGCCCGCGTCGAGCGTGACCGTCGACGGCTACCACTTCGTGCTGAACGGCGAGCCGCACCTGAAGGCGATCGACCCGGCGCTGCTCGACTTCACCGTCACCGGGCCGAGCGGAAAGCCGGCGACCTTCACGCCGTGGTTCGGCGCGCTCGCGCACGCGATCTTCTTCCGGCGGGGCTCGCTCGACTACTTCCACACCCACGTCTGCGCGCCCGGCGTCTCCGGGTGCACGAGCATTTTCGGCGCGTCGAAGGTCACCGGAACGTCGACGACGCCGGGCAAGCTGAAGGTCGGGGTGCTCTTCCCCGTGCCGGGAACGTGGCGGCTGTTCCTCCAGACCCGCATCGACGGTCACGTCATCACAGCGCCGTTCACGTTGAAGGTGTCGTGAGACGAGCCGCCGCCGTTGCCGCCGTCGCCGCGGCGGCACTCGCCCTTCCGGCGGCGGCGTTCGCGCACGCGGCGCTGCTGAAGACATTCCCCGCCGCGAGCCAGGAGGTGACGACGCCGCCGGCGCAGGTGCGGCTCGTCTTCGACGAGGTGATCGAACCGCGGTTCGCGATCGTCTCGGTGACGAACGCCGCCGGCCACCAGGTGACCGACGGTTCCGTGACGCGCTCGGCGGCGAATCCATACGAGCTCGACGTGCCGCTGGAGCGGGTCGGCGAGGGCTGGTACCTCGTCTTCTGGCGCGTGATCTCGGCCGACGGGCACCCGGTGCGCGGCGCGTTCACATTCTCGGTCGGGCCGAACGCAGGCCCGATCCCGCAGTTCGTCGTCCCGTCGCTGTCGGAGACGGCGGCGACACCGTCGCTGCTCGTCGCCCGGTGGGCGATGTTCCTGTCGATGATGACGGCGCTCGGGCTGTTCGTGCTCGCCGCCGTGATCGCGCGACCGCTTCGGGCGAGACAGCGCGGGCTGACGATCGCGTTCGCCGTCGCACTGGCGATCGCGCTCGTCGCAACGCCGGTCTACATCCTGATGGCGACGGCGCAGTTCGCGCTGCGGTCGGCGTGGTCGGTCGGCGCGCTCGTCCCGTTGATGCGCGTGTCGTCGTTCGGGCGCGCGTACCTCGATCTCGAGCTGCTGCTCGCGCTCTTCGCATTCGCGGCGGGCGTCGCGTTGTGGCTCGACCGGCCGGAACGGCCGAAGCGCTCGCTCGCGGCGCTGCTCGCGCTGCTCGGCGCGCTGCTCGCGGGCGGCGCGGCGCTGCTCGCGCCGGGCGCAGCAGGTCATGCCGCGCAGACGGCGCCGCGCGCGCTCTCGCTCGCGCTGGACTGGATGCATCTCCTCGCCGGGTCGGTCTGGCTCGGCGGTCTCGTCGGCCTGCTCGTCCTCTGGTGGAGCACCGCGCGCGAGCGACGGACGGCGGCGCTCGCCGTCGTCGTGCCGCGGTTCTCGAACGTCGCGTTCGTGTCGGTGCTCGCGCTCATCGGCTCCGGGACGGCGGCGGCGCTGCTGCACCTGCCGACGCTCGCATCGCTCTGGAACACGTCGTACGGGAAGACGATCCTCGTCAAGATCGCGCTGCTCGCGTCCGCAATGCTCGTTGCGTCGGTGAATCTCCTGCGGACGAAGCCCGCGCTCGAGGCGCCGGAGCCGAGCCCGGCCGCAGCGCGGCAACTGCGCTCGCTCGTCGGTGTCGAGGCCGTCCTCGTCGCGGCGACCGTCTTCGCTGCTGCGGTGCTGTCGAGCCTGCCGCCGCCCGCGAAGGCGCTCGCGAGTCTCGGCAACGTCGCCGCGCACACGGGGCCCGGCCCCGTCGCGTCCGCCGTCACCGTCAACGGCTACCGGCTCGTGCTCCGCGTCGACCCGAACCGTGCCGCCGTGTCGAACACCTTCTCGCTCGGAATCACTCGGAACGCGAAGCCCGTGACCGGCGCGACGGTGATCGGAACGTTCACGATGCTCGACATGGAGATGCCGTCGCAGGGCTACAAGTTCGCCGAGACCTCGCCGGGCACGTACTCGCACAGCGGTCCCGCCCTCGTGATGGTCGGGCACTGGGGGCTGTCGTTCGACGTCGAGCCGCCGGGCGCACAGCCGTTCACCGTCGTCTTCGTCGACCGGGCCAACGGATGACCCGCGCGCTCGCTCTTCTCTGCGTGCTTGCCGCAGCCGGCGCGCTTGTCCAAGGCGCGCGCGCGGACGGCGACCCGGCGAGCGACTATCTGATCACGCAGCCGGTGTACTTTCCGTACGACGGCAAGTTCACGCCGGAGCTCGAGTCGCAGCTTCTCGTGCTGGCGAGGAACGCGAAGAAGCAGGGCTTCCCGATCAAGGTCGCGCTGATTCCCAACAGCTACGACCTCGGCGCAGTCGGCTCGCTCTGGCTGAAGCCGAAGCTCTACGCGCGCTTCCTCGGCGAGGAGGATTCGTCGTTCTTCAAGCAGCGGCTGCTGGTCGTGATGCCGAACGGGTTCGGCTTCTACCGGCCCGGGCACGACTCGACGGCGGAGGACGCCGTGCTGTCGAAGATCGTGATCGCGGGAGGTGACGACGGGCTCGTGCAGGCGGCGATCTCGGGTGTCACGAAGCTCGCCGCCGCCGACGGCGTCCACCTCGCGGCGCCGGGGCACGTGACGACACAGGCGCAGCAGGACTCGCACGACCGCCTCGTGATCATCGTTGTGGTTGTGGCGGTGCTGCTGCTGGGCGCGCTGCTTCGTGTCGTGCTTCGCCGCCGCCGGCCAGGACGATGACGAGCAGTCCCGCGCCGGCGGCGAGCGACGTGATCGCGGCGGCGCGCTCGAGCCACGCCGGCAGAACCGAGAGCACGAACCCGTGCAGGAGCGTTCCGGCCAGGGCGGCTCCCTGGTAGATCGCGAGCACGGCGATGACGCCGCCGGCGACCGCGCGCCACTCCCGGCGCAGGTAGAGCGGTGCGAGCGACGCGGCCACGGCACACGTGAGCGCCACGACTACGAGCTGCCATCCCGACACGGTCGGGCGACCGACGAGCTCGCGGCCGAGCCGGCCGAGCGTCGCCGCGCCGAGCGCGACGGCGGCGAGCGCAGCGGCGGCGATCGTGTCGAGCCGCGGGTCGCGAAGCCGCAGCAGCGCCGCGATGCAGGCGAGGAGCACGACGACCGGCCAGAACCAAAGGAGCGACGGATCGTTCGCGTGCCAGAGCGTCCCGGAGATCCGCGTCATCGTCCCCCCGACGAGGACGGGGATCGCCCAGCGCCCGACGAACGACGATCCGGGCGACCGCGCAACCGCGGCGAGTGCGTGGAGTCGGTCCTCGTGCCAGGAATACGTGTGGCCGTGCGAGAAGGTCTTCCAGAGCGGCGGCGTTGCGGGAGTCAGCCCAGCCGGCGGCATCCGCGGCCGCGCACGGTTCAGGTAGTACGCCGGCGAGTGCTCGTTCACCGCGACGCCGCCGGGCGAGAAGCGGAGATACGGCTCGCCCGCGAAGCCGAGGACGTACGCGGTCACGTCCGGCGACGCCCGCAGCCAGAGCCGTTGATCGCCGTCGACGACGCGCGCCTCGAGGCCCTGCGGGACCGAGGAGACCCGCGCAAGGAAGCTCGTCGCGGCGGGCGCGGTGGCGCCGGCGTGCGCCGACGCGCCGGCGGGAAGTGCAGCCGCGGCGACAAGTGCGGCCGCGGCGAGCCCCGCGCTACGACGAAGCACGTGCGAGCTGCCGCAGCGTCTTCGCGACGTCGGCTGCGCGATACGGCCAGAGATACAGCGCCCGCTGGTGGCCGGTTCGGTCGACGATGAACGCGCCTTCCGTGTGCGTGATGTTGTGCACCGTCACGCCGGCGATCGTCTTCGTCTGCGCGAGCACCTCGATCTGATACGCGCGCCACACCGACGAAAGGTCCTGCCTGCCGCCGACACCCCAGCGCCACTCGGGCGAGAGCCGCCACTTGCGCACGTCCTGCAGGAGATAACGGCGCGCATTCCCCCAGACGTTCACGCTCACCGCAACGATCGCCGGCCGCTGCGCCGCCGGCAGGCCTGCGACCGTGTCGTTGAGGACCTTCGCTTCGAGCGGGCAGAAGTTCCGGCAGAGTGGGTCGATGAACGTGACGATCACGGGCCGCCCGCGATACGCGGCGAGCGAGACCGGATTCCCGTTCTGGTCCGTGAGCCGAAATGCGGGTGCGAGCTTCGCGCCCGCCGTCCACGTTGCGGCCGGTCCGGTCGGAGCGGCTGTCGTCGGGGTCGACGCCGATTGCCGCGATGTCATCACCGCGATGAGGAGCCCGACCGCGACGCCGAGAAGCGCGACGCAGGACCACAGCGCCCACCGGAAGAAGCGCGGCGAGCCGCTTTCGGCGGTTGGCTGCTGGACTGACACGAGACCGGTGTTGAGTATGCCGCAATGACCCGTGCTCAGCTCCTTGCCTGTGCTGTGGCCGCGCTGGCGCTTGCAGCGGTGGCCGCGGGACCGGCACGGGCCGACGGCGATCCCGCCAGTGACGTGCTCTACACGCAGCCGGTCTTCGTCCCGGCCGACGCGGGAGTCGCCCCGGCGGACGCGGCCCGCCTCGCGGCGCTCGTGCGAGAAGCACGCCGCGCCGGCTTCCCGCTGAAGGTCGCGGTCGTCGCCTCGTCGTACGACCTCGGCTCCGTCACGGCGCTCTGGCGGAAGCCGCAGCCGTACGCGCACTTCCTCGGCGTCGAGCTGTCGCTGCTCTACCGCGGCCGCCTCTTGACGGTGATGCCGAACGGGCTCGGGATCTACCACGACGGACGCTCCGTCGTGCGCGAGCGCGTGGTGCTGCGGGGCGTGCCTCTGGGGGGCGATCTCGTCGCAACGGCCGCGACGGCGGTACAGCGGCTCGCCGCGGCGAACGGTCACGTCCTCGCAGCACCGTCCGTCCCCACACCGGCGAAGCGTGCGCGCGTCGGCTCGTCCAGCACGACGTGGATCGGGATCGTCGCGGGTGTGCTGCTCGTCGCGCTCGCGTGGGCGGTCAGCCTGCGCGTCCGCCCGCCGAAGCGCTACCGGCGCGCGTGACCGACGCCGAGGTGCTCCGAGATCTCGGCGGCGGTGCGTTGAAGCGTCGGCCCGAGGTTCATCAGGTCCTCGAGCGAGACCATCGACCGGTGCACGGCGAGGTTGATCGCCGCGACGACCTCGCCGGTCTGCGCGCGCACCGGCGCGGCGATCGAGCGGAGCCCGTACGCGAGCTCCTCGTTGCTGATCGCGAGCCCCGCGTCGCGGACGCGGTCGAGCTCGCGCACGAACGCGGCCCGGTCGGTGATCGTGTTCGGCCCGCGCTGCACGAACTCGACGCGCTCGAGTGTCTCCGTCTGCTCTTCGCGTGGGAGATACGCGAGCAGCACCTTGCCGAGCGACGTGCAGTACGCCGGCAGCCGTGAGCCGACGTGGAGGTTGAGGTCGATCTCGCGCTGCCCCTGCCGCGAGCTCCGGCAGCGTTCGAGATAGAGGACGTCGGTGCCTTCGAGGACGCCGATGTTCACCGTGTAGCCGGTCTCGTCGCTGAGCGTCTGCAGGTGCGGCACGGAGATCTCGCGCAGCTCCATCGAGTTGATCGCCGAGAAGCCGAGGTCGAGCACGCGCGGACCGAGCCGGTACTTCCGCGTCGGCGTGTCCTGCTGGAGGTAGCGCAGCGAGGCGAGCGTCGCGACGTAGCGGTGCGTCGTGCTGCGGCTGAGGCCGAGCTCGCGGGCGAGGTCGCTCACGCCGAGAAGCGGCCGGCCGGCGCCGAACGCCGAGAGTACGGCGAGGCCGCGCTCCAGCGACTGCGAGTAGCTGCTCTCCCCGGGTCCGGTTCTCGTGGCCATGTGTTCCGGATACTAAAACACTGTATTGACAAGTCGATACACCAGCCCATACGGTCGCCCGGTCCCGATGCGCCTGTGAAGATCACCGCGGCAGTCGTGGAGCGCGAAGGCGCTCCTTTTGCGCTCCAGGAGCTGGAGCTCGGCGAGCTGCGCGACGACGAGGTCCTGGTCAAGGTTGCGGCGGCCGGGATCTGCCACACCGACCTGATCTGCCGTGACGGCTGGTACCCGGTGCCGCTGCCGGCGGTGCTCGGCCACGAGGGCGCGGGGGTCGTCGAGTCGGTCGGGCGCGGCGTGACACGGTTCGCTCCCGGCGACCGGGTCGGCGATGAGCTTCGACTCGTGCGGCAGCTGTCCGAGCTGTGCGAAGTCGCTCGGCGGCTACTGCCACACGTTCTTCGAGCACAACTTCGCGGCGGCGCGGCCGGAGGACGGGTCGAGCGCGCTCTCGCGCGACGGTGAGCTGATCCACGCGCACTTCTTCGGCCAGTCGAGCTTCGCGACGCACTCGGTGGCGCGCGAGCGGAACATCGTCGCGCTCGACGAGTCGATCCCGTTCGAGATCGCCGCGCCGTTCGGCTGCGGGATCCAGACCGGAGCCGGAGCGGTGCTGAACGTCTTCCGTCCGCCCGCCGGCAGCAGCCTCGCCGTCTTCGGCGCAGGCGCCGTGGGGCTGTCCGCGGTGATGGCGGCGGCGATCGCGGGCTGCACGACGATCGTCGCGGTCGACCTGCGCGCGTCGCGGCTCGAGCTGGCGCGCGAGCTCGGCGCGACCACGTCGTCGACGCATCCGCGGGCGATCCCGTCGAGGCGATCCGCGCGGCCACCGGCGGCGGTGCCGCGTTCAGCCTCGAGGCGAGCGGCTCGCCGCAGGCGCTGCGCGCGGCCGTCGAATGCCTCGCACCGACCGGTGTCTGCGGCATCGTCGGCGCGCCCGCGATGGGCACGGACGTGTCGCTCGACGTGAACCACGATCATGACCGGCGGCCGCGTCGTGCGCGGCATCGTCGAGGGCGAGAGCGTCCCGGCTCAGTTCCTGCCGACGCTGGTCGACCTCCGGCGCAGGGCCGGTTCCCCGTCGAGGCATGATGACGTACTACGACTTCGACCAGATCGACCAAGCTGCCAAGGACGCCGAAGCCGGCACGGTGATCAAGCCCGTGCTGCGCATGTCGGCTAGAGAAAAGGAGAGCGGAGATGGCGACGACGACGAGTTGCAGACGTACCAGCAGTTCATCGGCGGCGAGTGGGTCGACGCGGCGGACGGGTCGACGTACGAGGATCGCGAGCCGTACACCGACGATGTCTTCGCGCGCGCGCCGGCGGGCGGCGCGCGACGACGCGCAGCGCGCGATCGAGGCCGCAGTCGCCGCGTTCCCCGCGTGGTCGCAGACGCCTCCGGCCGAGCGGCAGCGCATCTTCCTGAAGGCGGCCGACGTGCTCGAGGCGCGGCAGATGGAGATCGTCGACCTCCTCGCGCGCGAGACCGGCGCCAGCTTCGGCTTCGGAATGTTCCAGATGCTCTTCGTGCCGAATCTCTTCCGGCAGGCGGCGGCGCTCGCGTATGCGCCGATGGGCCAGATCATCCCGTCGGACACCGGCACGCTTCGCGATGGGGATGCGGAAGCCCGTCGGCGTCGTCGGCGCGATCGCGCCGTGGAACGCGGCGCTGATCCTGTCGGCGCGCTCGATCGCCGCGCCGCTCGCGCTCGGCAACGCGGTCGTGCTGAAGCCGTCCGAATGGTCGCCGTTCTCCGGCGGACTGCTCTGGGGCGAGATCTTCGCCGAGGCGGGCCTGCCCGCCGGCGTGCTGAACATCGTCACGCACGCGCCCGGCGGCGCACCCGCCGTCGGCGACGTGATCATCGAGCACCCGGCCGTGCGGCGGTTGAACTTCACCGGCTCGTCCGCGGTCGGCCGGCTGATCGCCGAGGCGGCGGGACGGAACTTGAAGCGCGTCGTGCTCGAGCTCGGCGGCTACAACCCGCTGATCGTCCTCGCCGACGCGGACCTCGAGTACGCCGTGAACGCGACCGCGTTCGGCGCGTTCCTGCACCAGGGGCAGATCTGCATGTCGACGCGGCGGATCATCGTCGAGCGGCCGATCGCCGACGAGTTCATCGCGCAAGCTGACGGAGAAGACGAAGGGCCTGAAGTGGGGCGACCCGCGCAGAGCACGACACCGTCATCGGCCCGCTGATCAACGAGGCGGCGCTCGAGATGGTGAAGGGCCGCGTCGACGATGCCGTGGCAAGGCGGCGCGCAGCGTGCTCGCCGGCGGCGAGGCCGACGGGCCCTGCTACCAGGCGACGCTGCTCACCGACGTCCCGGCGGACTCCGAGTTCGCGAAGCACGAGACGTTCGGGCCGGTTGCGTCGATCGAGGTCGTCGACAGCGCCGACGAGGCGGTCGCGCGCGCGAACGCCACGACGTACGGGCTGAGCGCGGGATCATCACGAGCAACCGCGACCGCGGCTTCACGCTCGCGCAGGCGATCGACTCCGGGATCGTCCACGTCAACGACCAGACCGTCGCCGACGAGCCGCAGATGCCGTTCGGCGGCGTGAAGGACAGCGGCTTCGGCCGGTTCGGCGGCCAGGCCGTCGTCGACGAGTTCACGGAGCTGCGCTGGATCACGATCCGCGAGCGGCACGCACCCCTTCCCGTTCTAGAGCGGAACGGCAGGCAGATGGCGGAGATCGTTCCGCTGAGCGACGCGGTCACCGAGCTCGTCCACGACGGCGACGTCGTCGCGCTCGAGGGTTCACGCACCTGATCCCGAGCGCGGCCGGGCACGAGCTGATCCGCCAGGAACGGCGCGATCTCACGCTTGTGCGAATGACGCCGGACGTGGTCTACGACCAGATGATCGGGATGGGCTGCGCGCGGAAGCTCGTGTTCTCGTGGGGCGGCAATCCCGGCGTCGGCTCGCTGCACCGGCTCCGCGACGCGGTCGAGAACGACTGGCCGCTGCCGCTCGAGATCGAGGAGCACTCGCACGCGGGGATGGCCGCGGCGTACGCCGCCGGTGCGGCGAATCTCCCGTTCGGCGTGCTGCGCGGCTACGGCGGCGGCGATCTGCCGGCGCGGACGCGTGTCGCGACCGTGGTCTGCCCGTTCACGGGCGAGGAGCTCGCGGCGGTGCCGGCGCACCGGCCGGACGTCGGGATCGTCCACGCGCAGCAGGCCGACCGGCACGGGAACGTCCAGCTCTGGGGAATCACCGGCGTGCAGAAGGAGACGGTGCTCGCGTCGGCGCGCGCGATCGTGACGGTCGAGGAGCTCGTCGACGAGCTGGAGCTTCGGCCCGGCGGCGTCGTCCTCCCGAGCTGGGTCGTCGACGCGGTCTCGGTCGCGCCGCGCGGCGCGCACCCGTCGTACGCGCACGGCTACTACGACCGCGACAACGAGTTCTACGTCGCGTGGGATCCGATCAGCCGCGACCGCGAGACGTTCCTCGCGTGGATGCAGCGGCACGTGCTCGACACCGAGGACATCGACGCCTACCACGCGAGCCTCGCGGCCGAGGAGACGACCGCGGCATGAGCGTAGGCTCGACGGAGCTCAACAGAGAGCGAAGGTGCCGGCTCTGCCGGCACCGGGAGCGGGCATGAGTACAAACGGCGACCGCGGCTATTCGTCCGACGAGATGATGGCGATCGAGGCGTCGCGCCGGCTCCGCAACGACAACGTCTGCTTCGTCGGGATCGGGCTGCCGAGCCTCGCGGCGAATCTCGCGCGTCGCACGCACGCGCCCGGCTGCACGCTCGTGTACGAGAGCGGCACGATCGGCTCGAAGCCGGAGCGGCTGCCGCTGTCGATCGGCGACGGCGAGCTCGCGGAGACGGCCGACGCGGTTGTCTCGGTCCCGGAGATGTTCGGGTACTGGCTGCAGGGCGGCCGGATCGACGTCGGCTTCCTCGGCGCGGCGCAGATCGACCGGCACGGCAACCTCAACAGCACGGTGATCGGCGACTACGACTCGCCGTCGGTGCGACTGCCGGGCGGCGGCGGCGCACCGGAGATCGCGACTCGGCGTCACCGACGTCTTCGTCATGCTGCGCCAGTCGCCGCGCGCGTTCGTCGACAAACTCGACTTTACGACGAGTCTCGGCGACAACGTTCGCGTCGTCGTCACCGACCTCGGGATCCTCGAGCCGCGTGACGGTGAGCTGACGCTGACGGCCGTCCATCCGGGAGTCGCCGCCGACGACGCGCGGACGGCCACGGGCTGGGACCTCCGCGTCGCCGACGACCTCAGTGAGACACGCGCGCCGACCGCCGACGAGCTGACGGCGCTGCGTGCGCTCGAAACGAAAGGACGAAGCTAGTGGCTGTAACGGATGACTCTCCGATCGTCCTCCCGGACGATCCGAACTTCGGCCCGGAGGTGCAGGTCGACTACCCGGGCTACCGCTCGACGCGCTGGCGCGCGCCGGACCGCCCGCTCGTGACGCTGCCGGAGGAGTTCCACGACCTGGAAGGCCCCGTGTTCGGCCCCGACGCGATCGGCGAGCTCGACCACGACCTGACGCGGCAGCACGCAGGCGAGCCGCTCGGCGAGCGCATTGTCGTCACCGGGCGCGTGCTCGACGACGACGGCCACGCCGTCCGCAACACGCTCGTCGAGATCTGGCAGGCCAACGCGGGCGGCCGCTACCGGCACGAGGTCGATCAGCATCCCGCTCCGCTCGACCCGAACTTCTCCGGCGCCGGCCGCTGTCTCACCGACGACGACGGACGCTACCGCTTCGTCACGATCAAGCCCGGCTCGTATCCGTGGGGGAACCACGAGAATGCGTGGCGCCCGCAGCACATCCACTTCTCCGTGTTCGGGCACGAGTTCACGCGACGGCTCGTCACGCAGATGTACTTCCCCGGCGACCCGCTGTTCGAGTTCGACCCGATCTTCCATTCCGTGCGCGATCCGAAGGCGCGCGAGCTGCTGGTCGCGCGGTTCGACATCGAGACGACGCAGCCCGAGTGGGCGCTCGGCTACCAGTGGGACATCGTCCTCGGGCGCGGCGGCTCCGGCACGACGCCGATCGAGGAGTCATGACGCTTCCGAAGACAGCGTCGCAGACGGTCGGGCCGTTCTACACGATCGGTCTTTCGCGCGAGACGCAGAACGAGCTCGCCGCGCAGAGCGATCCGGGTGCGGTCCGGTTGATCGGGCAGCTCATCGACGGCGCGGGGACGCCGATCGGCGACGGGATGGTCGAGATCTGGGACGCAGCGGGTCGACGCTGGGCTCGGAGCGGCACCGACGGCGACGGGCGCTTCTCGTTCGTCGTCACGAAGCCGGACGCGCTGCCGGGCGAGGCGCCGCGCTTCGACGTGTTCGTCTTCGCGCGGGGGCTGCTGCGCCACCAGCTGACGCGCGTCTATTTCCCGGACGAGCCGGAGGCGAACGCAGCCGATCCGGTGCTCAGCGCGCTCGGCGACGCGGACCGCGCGACGCTTGTCGCGGCGGCGGAGGACGGCGCGCTGCTGTGGGACATCCGCATGCAGGGCGACCGCGCGACGGTCTTCTTCGCGCATTGACCGTTTTCGCCGCGATCTTCGTGCCCGAGCCGCTGATCGAAGCGGTGTCGGACGGCGCGTGGGTCGAGGCGATGTTCGAGGTGGAACGCGCGCTCGCCGCTGCGGAGGCGGCGACAGGTGTGATCCCGGCGGACGCGGCGTCCGGGATCGCAGGCGCGTGCCGCGCGGGCGAGCTCGATGTGGCGGAGCTCGCCCGCGCCGGCCGCGCTGTCGGCAATCCGGCGGAGCCTCTCGTCCGCGCGCTTCGTGCGCGCGTCGGCGGCGACGCGGCGCGCTGGGTGCATTACGGCGCGACGAGCCAGGACGTCATGGACTCCGCGTCGATGCTCGTCACGCGCAGCGCGCGCGAGCTGATCCTCGCGGAGCTCGATGCTGTCGCGGCTGCGTGCGCGCGGCTTGCGGACGAGCACCGTGCGACGCCGATGGCGGGGCGGACGCTGATGCAGCAGGCCGTGCCGACGACGTTTGGCCTGAAGGCCGCGGGCTGGCTCGTCGGGGCGGTGGACGCGCGGGCGCGGCTTGCCGCAGTCCCGTTGAAGGCGCAGCTCGGCGGAGCCGCGGGAACGCTTGCGGCGCTCGGCGACCGCGGGCCGGAGGTGCTGCGCGCGTTCGCGGCCGAGCTCGGTCTCGCCGAGCCGGTGCTGCCGTGGCATACGCGCCGCGTTCGGGTCGCCGAGCTGGGTGACGCACTCGCTGCGGTCGCGGCTGCCTGCGACAAGATTGCCCTCGACGTCGTGCTGCTCGGCCAGACCGAGATCGGCGAGGTCTCCGAAGCGGTCGGCGGCGGCTCGTCGACGATGCCGCAAAAGCGGAACACAACGCGCGCCGCGATCGCGCGCGCGTGCGCGCGCGGCGTGCACCCGGCGGCCGGCGTGCTCACGGACGGCGAGTACGAGCACGAGCGCGCGGCCGGTGCGTGGCATGCGGAATGGGGCGCGCTCTCCGATGCTCTCGCGCTGGCCGGCGGCGCGGCCGCCGCGATGCGCGAGTGTCTCGACGGCCTCGATGTCCACGTCGAGCGAATGCGCGCGAACATGAGCTCCGGCCTTGTCGCGGAACGCGTCGCGTTCGCGCTCGCGGAGAAGCTCGGTCGCGAGGAGGCGCACGCCCTCGTCGGCGACGCGTTCGCGAGCGGCGACCCGCGCGCGGCGCTCGCGCCGCACCTCGATGCAGCCGAGCTCGCCGCGCTGCTCGATCCGACGACGTATCTCGGCTCGGCGGACGCGTTCGTCGACCGCGCGCTCGCGCTCTACCGGGACGGCGCGTGAATCTGAATCACCGTTTCGACGGGCCGGAGGACGCGCCGGTACTCGTGCTCTCCAACTCGCTCGGGACGACGCTGGAGCTGTGGGAGCCGCAGGTCGCCGCGCTCTCGCACCACGTTCGCGTTCTTCGCTACGACCAGCGCGGTCACGGCGGCTCACCGGTGCCGCCCGGCCCGTACACCGTCGGCGATCTCGGCGGCGACGTCGTCGACCTGCTCGACCGGCTCGAGCTCGAGCGCGTCTCGTTCTGCGGTCTCTCGATCGGCGGCGTCACCGGCATGTGGCTCGGCGCGAACGCGCCTGAGCGGATTGAACGGCTCGTGCTCGCGTGCACCGCGGCGCGGATCGGCACCGCGGAGACGTGGACCGATCGCGCGACGACCGTGCGCGCGCAAGGCACAGCGCGTCTCGCCGATGCCGTGATGGAGCGCTGGTTCACGCCAGAGTTCGCGGAGGCGCACGGCGACGTCGTCGCGCGGTTTCACGCGATGGTCGAGGCGACGCCGGACGAGGGCTACGCCGGCTGCTGCGATGCGCTGCGCGACTTCGACTTCCGTGACGAGCTCGGCCGTGTTTCGCCACGGACCCTCGTACTCTCCGGCGAGCTCGACCCCGCGACACCGCCCGAGGACGGCCGCTTTCTCGCGGAACGGATCCCCGGCGCGCGCTTTGCGTTGATCGAGGGCGTCTCGCATCTCGCGAACGTCGCAAGCCCGGACGAATTCTCACGCGCACTGCTTTCCCATCTGGAGGTCACATGAGCGACTCGACGCACGACCGCGGCATGAAGACGCGCCGCGAGGTGCTCGGCGACGAGCACGTCGACAACGCGATCGCGAACACGACGCCGTTTACCGCGGACTTCCAGGATCTGATCACGCGTTACGCGTGGGGCGACATCTGGTCGCGGCCTGGGCTCGACCGCCGAACGCGCAGCTGCATCACGCTCACGGCGCTCGTCGCGGGCAACCACCATCACGAGCTCGCGATGCACGTGCGCGCCGCACTGCGCAACGGCCTGACGCCGGACGAGATCAAGGAGGTGCTCCTCCAGTCCGCCGTCTACTGCGGCGTGCCTGCTGCGAACCGCGCCTTTGCGATCGCCTCCGAGGTGCTCGCGGAGCAGTGAAGACCCAGGTCGGAATCGTCGGCGCCGGCCCGGCGGGGCTGACGCTCGGCCGCCTGCTCGAACGGGCCGGGATCGAGAGCGTGATCGTCGAGAACCGGAGCCGCGACTACTGCGAGCACCGCGTTCGCGCCGGCGTGCTCGAGCAGGGCATCGTCGACCTGCTGCGCGACGCGGGCGTCGGCGAGCGAATGGACCGCGAGGGAATCCCGCACGGCGGCATCTACCTCCAGTTCGACGGCGAGCGCCATCACGTTCCGATGCAAGAGCTGACGGGCCGCGGGATCATGATCTACGGCCAGACCGAGGTCGTGAAGGACCTGATCGCCGCGCGGCTCGAGAGCGGGCTGCCGCTGCACTTCGAAGCCGCCGACGTCAGCGTGCACGACCTCGACTCCCGTCCGCGGATCCGGTGGGACGGCGACGAGCTCGAATGCGACGTGATCGCGGGCTGCGACGGCTTCCACGGCGTCTGCCGCTCGAGCATTCCGGCCGGCGTGTTGCAGACGTTCGAGCGCGAGTACGCGTTCGGCTGGCTCGGGATCCTTGCGCAGGTCGCACCGTCGACGGACGAGCTCGTGTACGCGCATCACGACCGCGGCTTCGCCCTGCTGTCGCTGCGTTCGCCGGAGCTGTCGCGCTACTACGTCCAGGTGCGCCACGACGAGGACGTCGCGAACTGGCCCGACGACCGGATCTGGGAGGAGCTGCAGGCGCGCACCGCGCTCGACGGCTGGGAGCTCGCCGACGGCCCGATCCTCGAGAAGGGCGTCACGGGGATGCGCAGCTTCGTCGCCGAGCCGATGCAGTTCGGCCGGCTGTACCTCGCGGGCGACGCGGCGCACATCGTGCCGCCGACCGGCGCCAAGGGCCTGAACCTCGCCGTCCACGACGTCAAGATCCTCGCCGACGCGCTGATCGCGTGGTACCGCGACGGCGACGCATCGCAACTCGACGCGTACTCGGAGGCGTGCCTCC
Source organism: uncultured Actinomycetes bacterium (assembly GCA_963718385.1). Lineage (GTDB taxonomy): Bacteria > Actinomycetota > Thermoleophilia > Gaiellales > Gaiellaceae > Palsa-739. The sequence goes on along the minus strand of CAVQZE010000001.1, from coordinate 1,060,857 downwards.
GCCGCGTCTGGCGCGCCGAGCACTTCTCCTACTGGATGACGACGATGCTGCACCGGATCGAGAACGGCGACGACTTCGACCTAAAGCTCCAGCTGTCGCAGCTCCGCTACGTCACGACGTCGGAAGCCGCGGCTCGCTCGCTCGCCGAGAACTACACCGGCCTGACGGCGGTCTAGGCCGCGGAGTAGCCGACGCGGCGTAGAAGCGCGCGCGCGCGGTTCGCGGGGTCGCTGCCGTTGACGAGGATCACGAGGACGCCGCCGTACTCGGGTGAGACGTGGCGGAGCTCGAAGTCCTCGATGTTGATTCCCTCGCCGCCGAGGATTTGCGTGATCCGCGCGAGCTCGCCCGGGCGGTCCGGGATGCGGATGCGGACGCGGTTGATCTGCGTCGCTTCAGTTTGGTACGCGTGCGACAGCATCCGCGCACGCGTGTCCGCAGCCTCGGCGATCGTGCGCTCGAAGTACGCGCGGTCGCCGTCGCGCAGCGCACGCTCGACCTCGCCAAGGTCCGCGCCGTAGGCGCCGAGCGCGTCGGCGATCAGGTCGCCGTTCTCGACGAAGATGTCGATCCAGACGGCGGGGTTCGCGCCGGCGATCCGCGTCATGTCGCGGAGCGACGCGCCCGCGTGCTGGAGCGGCGCGTCGCTCGCGTCGGCGGCGACGCCGACGCGGCCGACGAGGACGTTCGCGAGCGCGTGGGGGAGATGGCTCGTGAGCGCGAGCAGTTGGTCGTGGTCGTCCGCGCTCTGCCGGACCGGACGCGCGCCGATGCCGCGCACGAACTGCTCGACGAGCGCGAGCCGGTCGGCGCCGGTCGCCGCGGTCGGCGTGACGAACCACGTCGCGCCGTCGAAGAGGTCTGCGGTCGCGCGTCCGGGTCCCCCGGTCTCGCCGCCCGCGACGGGATGCCCGGGGACATAGCGCGCATCGTCGATCGCGGCGGCGAGCGCGCGCTTTGTCGATGCGACGTCGGTGACCGTCGTGTCGGGACCGGCGGCGGCAAGCACCGCGAGCGTCGTCTCGACGACAACGCCGACCGGGACCGCGACGACGACGAGCTCCGCGCCCGCCAGAGCGTCGGCGAGCGACGCGGCCTGCGTGTCGAACGCGCCGCGGCCGGCCGCTTCACGGAGCGTTCCCGCGTCGATGTCGAATCCCGTGGCAGAGCCGATGCCCCCGCGCTTCGCCGCGAGCGCGACTGACGTCCCGATCAGCCCAGTGCCGACGACGGCGAGCTTTGCCACGCCCAGCGCCGTCGACGCGACCGGCGCGGCAGGCGGCGTCTCGCGCCGCGGCTCGTCCGCCGCGGCCTCCTGCTTCATCACGTCGAGCACGGCGGAGAACAGCGACCGCACCGCGCGCTCCGACAGCGGCCCGCGGTTCTGAGCCGCGAGCTCCGTCAGCAGTGCGGCCTCGCGCTCCGCGTCGACCAGTCTCGCGCCGGTCTCCTGCTTGTGCTCGCGTACGCGCGCGACGAGCTCGAGCCGGCGGTTCAGCGCGTCCAGGAGCGCGCTGTCGATCGCCGAGATCTCGGCGCGAAGCTCTTGCAGCTCGGGAGTCGGCTCGCTCACGCGCTCATCCTCTCACCCGCTTCGACGCGCAGCGGCAGCCGGTTCGCGGGCGGCGCGAGCGGGCAGACCCAGCCGGGGTCGTACGAGCACGAAGGGTTGTATGCGAAGTTGAAGTCGAGCACGAGCGAGCTCCCGTCGCTGCCGAGGTCGGCGCCCTTGACCGTATCGAGGATGTAGCGGCCGCCGCCGTACGTCTCTTCGCCGCTCGTCGCGTCGCGGAACGGGAGGAAGACGCCGCCGCCGTACGTCTCGAGCCGGTAGACCTCGAGCGTCTGCCGCCGGCCGCGCAACGTGAACGATGCGTGCGCGAACGGGCGAAAGAGAAGCGTCCCGCCGCCGCTCGCGTCGATCGGTTGCGGCGCCGCCTCGACGTCGGCGAGGGCGGCGACGACGCGGAACGCCGGGTCGTAGTCGAAGTACGGGAGCCCGCGAAACCCGCCGCGCGCGTCCTCCGGGAACGGCGACTGCGAGTGCGTCGCGAACAGGTCGTCGCGCACCTCGCGCCAATGCCGCCACGCGGCCTCCGGCTCGGCGGCCGCGCGCACGTCGGCGTAGAGCGCGAAAACGCGCCGCCGCCACTCGAGCAGCTCGAGAGTCCCCTCCGCGGACAGCGCCGTGTCCTATTCCTCGTCGAGCTTCAGCGCGGCGGAGTTGATGCAGTAGCGGAGCCCGGTCGGCGCGGGGCCGTCCGGAAACACGTGGCCGAGGTGGCCGCCGCAGGCCGCGCACATCACTTCCGTGCGGACCATGCCGTAGCTGGCGTCGGTCTCCTCGTCGATCGCGTCGTCGCCCTTCGGCGCGGAGAATGCAGGCCACCCGCAGCCCGAGTCGTACTTCGCGTCGGAGACGAAAAGCTCGGCGCCGCAGCCGGCGCACTTGTACGTGCCCGGCTCGAAGACGTGGTCGTACTCGCCCGAGAACGGCGCCTCCGTGCCCTTCTCCCGGAGCACGCGGTACTGCTCCGGCGACAGCTCCTGCCGCCACTCCTGTTCGGTCTTCTCGATCTTGGTCATGGAGACCAGGTTATCGTTCGAGCCCATGGCTGGAATCGACCTCGACGCGATCGTTGCGATCGACTTTCACACGCACGCGGAGATCTCGACGCGCACGGGTGAGGACGGGCTTCGGCCGGAATGGCGCGAGGCCGCCGCGAAGTACTTCGGCGAGTCGACGGTTCCGACCGCGGACGACGTCGCCGCGTACTACCGCGAGCGGAAGATGGCCGCGGTCGTCTTCACCGTCGACGCCGAATCGGTGACGGGGCGGCCGTCGGTCCGGAACGAGGAGATCGCGGAGGCGGCTGCCGCGAACCCCGACGTGCTGATCCCGTTCGCCAGCGTCGACCCGGGGAAAGGGGCGCGCGCGGTCGAGGAGGCGAAGCGCCTGATCCGCGACTACGACTTCCGCGGCTTCAAGCTGCACCCGAACGTCCAGGCGTTCTTCCCGAACGATCCCGCGGTCTATCCGCTCTACGAGGTGATCGCCGAGGCGGGGCTGCCCGTGCTCTTCCACACCGGTCACTCCGGCATCGGCACCGGTCTGCCGGGGGGCGGGGGCATCCGGCTCAAGTACTCGAACCCGATGCACGTCGACGATGTCGCGGTCGACTTTCCCGAGCTGACGATCGTGCTCGCGCACCCGTCGTTCCCGTGGCAGGACGAGGCGATCTCCGTTGCACTGCACAAGCGGCAGGTGTACATCGACCTCTCCGGCTGGTCGCCGAAGTACTTCCCGCCGATCCTGATCCAGTACGCGAACACGCTGCTGCGCGACCGCGTGCTGTTCGGCTCCGACTATCCGCTGATCACGCCGGAGCGCTGGCTCGCCGACTTCGAGCAGGCCGGCTTCAAGGACGAGGTGCGGCCGCTGATCCTGAAGGACAACGCGGCTCGCCTGCTCGGCCTCTCCTAGCGATCCCTCGAACGGGCGCGCGCGGCGGCGCGGCCGGTGACGATGATCCGAGTGCACGCTGTCCTGCGGCCCGTGCTCTGGAGACCAGCCGCAGATGATCAGCGCAACACCACCGCTCCGTACGCAGCCGTCGTTCTGGCTCACCGCCGTCTGCCTGCTCGTGTCGGGCACGGTCGCCGGGCTTTTCGTCAGCCTGCTGGTGCCGACGCTTCGGTTCTCGGAGTCGGATCTCGGCACGACGCTGCTCTACATCACGCTCGCGTCGGCGCTGATCGGCGGGCTCGTGCTGCGCGCGGTTCTGCCGCGTCTCGCGGGCGCAGCGATCTCGTATCCGTGGGCCGTCGCTGCGCTCGGGCTCGGCGGCGCGGCGGGCAACGCGTTCCTCTGGGTCGTGCAGCGCGGGTCGCTGTTCTCCGCGGGACCGCTGTTCGGTCTCGGCGCGACCGCGCTCAGCCTCGTCGTCTCCTACTACGTCGTCGTCGCCGGCTCGCGGGACATCCGGGCCGCGGTTCGCGTGCCTGCACCGTTCGCGGATCTCGACGTCGGCGTCGACGCCGACTCCGGCGAACGCCGTCGCGCGCGCGGAGGCCGCAGTCACGCGCACGTGCATCGAGATCAGCCGCGCGCCGTCGGACCAGGTTCCCGGCGTCGTCATCGACGCGCTGACCGAGCTCGGCACGTGCGCAAACTTGCTGCGCAACGAGTCGCCGCGCGATTCGGCGGTTCGCGCCGCGGTCTCCCAGCTCGTCGACGGGCTCGACCGCTTCCAGGAGGCGCTGACGGAGATCGCCGCAAGCTCTGCGGCGCTCGGAACGGACAAGCTGTACCAGCGCGGCGCGCTCTTCCCGTCGATGGCGGACGTCTCCGACGGCGGCGGTCACGCGCGCTACGCGCTCGACCACGCCGACGGTCTCGCCGAGATCCGCGACGCGTGCGCGGAGCTCCGCGTCCTGGGCGCGCTGGACGACTAGGCGGCGATCACGCCGGCGGACGCAGACGCGCGGCCGCCGTTGTCGGCGAGCCAGCCGTCGACGACGCGCGCGCAGCGGCGGCCCTCGTCGATCGCCCACACGATCAGCGACTGGCCACGGCGTGCGTCGCCCGCGGCGAAGACACCCGGGACGGACGTTGCGAACTCCGCCGCGTCGACCGAGCCGCGCGCGTCGCGCGCGACGCCGAGCTGCTCGAGCAGCGCCGCCTCGGGGCCGACGAAGCCCATCGCGAGCAGCACGAGCTCGCGCGGGATGGCTCTCTTCGGTGCCCGGCACCGGATCGAACGGCGGCGCGCCGGTGTTCTCGCGCCAGTGGATCTCCTCGACCGAGCCGGAGCCGGTGAGCTCCGTCGTCGAGATCGCGAAGCTGCGCTCGCCGCCCTCCTTCAGCGCGTACGAGGTGCGGAGCTTCATCGGCCAGAGCGGCCACGGCGTCAGGTCGTCGGGCCGCGACACGGGCGGCTCGCCGAGCAGCTCGATCTGCGTCACCGATGCGGCCTCCTCGCGGTGCGCGCTCGCGACGCAGTCGGCGCCGGTGTCGCCGCCGCCGATCACGATCACGTGCTTGCCCGCCGCCGTGATCCCCGGCGCCGCCAGCGTTCCCGCAACGGTGCGGTTCTGCCCGTAGAGGTACTCCATCGCGAAGTGCACGCCGCCGAGCTCGCGTCCCGGCACCGGCAGGTCGCGCGGGACGCGCGAGCCGACCGCGAGCACGACCGCGTCGAACTCCGCCGCAAGCTCCGACGAATCGACGTCGACGCCGACGTCGACGCCGAAGCGGAACTCGACGCCCTCGGCCGCCATCTGCGCGAGCCGCCGCTCGACGACGGTCTTCTCGATCTTGAAGTCCGGGACGCCGAAGCGCAGCAGCCCGCCGCCGGTCTCGTCGCGCTCGAACACCGTGACCGTGTGTCCCGCGCGCGCGAGCTGCTGCGCGCAGGCGAGACCCGCGGGGCCTGAGCCGACGACGGCGACCGTGCGCCCGCTGCGCTCGGCGGCCGGCTGCGGGACGATCCAGCCCTCGTCCCAGCCGCGGTCGACGATCGCGCGCTCGATCTGCTTGATCGACACCGCGTTGCCCTCGTCGATCTCGAGCACGCATGCCGCCTCGCACGGCGCGGGACAGAGCCGGCCGGTGAACTCCGGGAAGTTGTTCGTGCGGTGCAGCTGCTCGAGCGCCTCGCGGAAGCGGTCGCGGTAGACGAGGTCGTTCCAGTCGGGAATCAGATTTCCGAGCGGACAGCCGCTGTGGCAGAACGGCACGCCGCACTCCATGCAGCGCGCGCCCTGCTCGCGCAGCTCGACGAGCGGCAGCGTCTTCACGAACTCGCGGTGGTCGTGCACGCGCTCGGCCGGCGCGCGCTCGGGCGCCTCCGCGCGCTGCAGCTTCAGAAAGGCGCCGAGCTCGCCCATTACGCTGCCGCCTCCGCCGTCTCCGTCTCGGCGGTGAAGAAGCCGTCGCCGCCGGTGGACATCGGACTGTCGCGATGGAGCCCGAGCGCGCGCTTGTAGTCGTGCGGCATCACGCGGACGAAGAGATCGAGCGCGACGTCCCAGCCGGCGAGCACGCGCGCAGCGACGGGCGATCCGGTGCGGAGCTCGTGCTCCTCGATCAGCGCGCGCAACGTCTCGGTGTCCTCCTCGGGAACGGGCTCGAGCCCGACGAGCTCGTGGTTGCAGCGCGACGCGAACGTCCCGTCCTCGTCGAGGACGTACGCGACGCCGCCGCTCATTCCCGCCGCGAAGTTCCGGCCGGTGCGACCGAGCACGACGGCGACGCCGCCGGTCATGTACTCGCAGCCGTGGTCGCCGACGCCCTCGACGACAGCGCTCGCGCCGGAGTTCCGGACGGCGAACCGCTCGCCGACGATGCCGCGGAAGAACGCGCGGCCCGACGTCGCGCCGTAGAGGATCGTGTTGCCGGCGATCACGTTCTCCTCCGCGCGGAAGCCGGCGTCGTCGGCCGGGCGCAGCGCGAGCACGCCGCCGGAGAGTCCCTTGCCGACATAGTCGTTCGCGTCGCCGACGAGCGTCAGCTCGATTCCCGGCGCGAGCCACGCGCCGAACGACTGGCCCGCAGAGCCGCGCAGCGTGAAGCGGATCGTCCCGGCCGGCAGACCGGCCGCGCCGCGTGCGCGTGTCACCGCGTTCGAAAGGATCCCGCCGACCGTCCGGTTCGTGTTCGAGATCCGCAGCTCGGCCTCGACCGGCGCCTCGTCCGCGATCGCGGCGCGCGAGAGGTCGACGAGCTTCCAGTCGAGCGCGTCGTCGAGGCTCGGCGCCTGCGGGCGCGTCCGCCGCAGCGGCGCATCGGCCGGCGCCTCCGCCTGCTGCAGGATCCGCGAGAGGTCGACGCCGCGCTCGCGCCACTCCGACACCGCCTCGTCGCCGTCGAGCAGGTCGACGCGCCCGACGAGATCCTCGAAGCGCGCGATTCCGAGCTTCGCCATCAGCTGGCGCGCCTCCTCGGCGACGAAGAAGAAGAACTCGACGACGTGCTCCGGCTTGCCGGCGAAGCGCTTCCGCAGCTCCGGATCCTGCGTCGCGATCCCGACCGGGCACGTGTTGAGATGGCAGGCGCGCATCATCACGCAGCCCGTCGCGATCAGCGGCGCGGTCGCGAAGCCCATCTCGTCGGCGCCGAGCAGCGCCGCGACGACGACGTCGCGGCCGGTCTTCAGCTGCCCGTCGGTCTGCACCCAGATCCGCGAGCGGAGATCGTTGAGCACGAGCGTCTGCTGCGTCTCGGCGAGCCCGAGCTCCCACGGCACGCCGGCGTGGAGGATCGACGAGACCGGCGACGCGCCGGTTCCGCCCTCGTGCCCGGAGATCAGCACGTGATCGGCGCCCGCCTTGGCCACGCCCGCGGCGACGGTCCCGACGCCGACCTCGGAGACGAGCTTCACCGAGATCCGCGCCGACGGGTTGCCGCAGCGGAGGTCGTAGATCAGCTGCTTCAGATCCTCGATCGAGTAGATGTCGTGATGCGGCGGCGGCGAGATCAGCCCGACGCCCGGCGTCGTCAGCCGCACGCTCGCGATGTAGTCGTCGACCTTGTGGCCCGGCAGCTGGCCGCCTTCGCCGGGCTTTGCGCCCTGCGCCATCTTGATCTGGAGCTCGTCGGCGTTCGCGAGGTAGTACGCGTTGACGCCGAAGCGGCCCGACGCGACCTGCTTGATCGCCGAGCGGCGCGAGTCTCCGTTGTCGTCGGGGACGTAACGCACGGGATCCTCGCCGCCCTCGCCGGTGTTCGAGCGGCCGCCGATCCGGTTCATCGCAATCGCCAGCGTCTCGTGCGCCTCGCGCGAGATCGAGCCGAGCGACATCGCGCCGGTCGAGAACCGCTTCACGATCTCCGCCGCCGGCTCGACCTCCTCGATCGGGATGCCGCCGTCGTCCGCGAAGCGGAACTTCATCAGCCCGCGCAGCGTCGACCGCCGCGCGGAGTCCGCGTTGACCGACCGCGAGTACTCCTCGAACGTCTCCGGGTTCTTCGCGCGGACCGCGTGCTGGAGCAGCGCGATCGTGTCCGGGTTCCACTGGTGGTGCTCGCCGTCGCGGCGCCACGCGTAGAGGCCGATCACCGGCAGCAGCTCGTCGGCCGAGCCGGGATACGCGCGTGCGTGGCGCGCGAGCGAGCCCTCGGCGAGGTCGCGCAGGCCGATGCCGCCGATCCGCGACGGCGTGTGCGTGAAGTGCCGCTCGACGAGCTCCTCGGAGAGACCGACGGCTTCGAAGATCTGCGCGCCGCAGTACGACGGGATCGTCGAGATCCCCATCTTCGACATCGTCTTCAGCAGGCCCTTGGCGATGCCCTTGACCGCGCGCGACTGCGCCTTCTCCGCGTCCATCTCGTCCGGGAGCCAGCCGAGCTCGACGAGCTCCGCAAGCGTCTCGAGCATCAGATACGGATTCACCGCCGCCGCGCCGTAGCCGATCAGCGTCGCGATCGAATGCACGCTGCGCGGCTCGCCCGACTCGACGATGATCCCGGTCTGCAGGCGCGTGCCCTCGCGCACGAGGTGGTTGTGCACCGCGGCGGTTGCGAGCAGCGACGGCACCGGCACGCGCGTCGGCCCGGCCGCGCGGTCGGACAGGATCAGGATGTTCGTTCCGGCGGCAAGCGCGATGTCGGCATTGAGGCAGATCCGGTCGAGCGCGGTGGCGAGCCCGTCGGCGCCGTCCTCGACGGCCCAGGTCGTGTCGACGGTGTGCGACTTGAAGACGTCCGAGTCCACGTTCTGCAGCTGGTCGAGCTCGGAGTCGCGGAGGATCGGGTTGTCGATCACGAGCTGCCGCGCGTGCTCCGGCGTCTCGTCGAGCAGGTTGCGCTCCGAGCCGACGCTCGCCTTCACGCTCATCACGACGGCCTCGCGGATCGAGTCGATCGGCGGGTTCGTCACCTGCGCGAACATCTGCTTGAAGTAGGAGTAGATGAGCGGCTTGCGGCGCGAGAGCACGGCGAGCGGCGTGTCGTTCCCCATCGAGCCGACGGCCTCTTCGGCGTTGCGCGCGAGCGGCGCGAGCATCATCTTCATGTCCTCCTGCGCGTAGCCGAACAGCAGCTGGCGGCGGCGCAGCGACTCGACCGGCGGCTCCGGCGTCGGCGCGGGCGGCAGGTCGGCGAGGCGCACGGTCTCCGTGTCGACCCACGCGGCGTACGGGCGGCGCGTCGAGATCGTCCGCTTCACCTCGTCGTCGGGGACGATGCGATGCTCGTCGAGGTCGACGAGGAACAGCTTGCCGGGCTGCAGGCGGCCGCGGCGCACGACGTTCGGCGCCTCCTCTTCGAGCACGCCCGTCTCCGAGCCGAGGACGACCCAGCCGTCCGCGGTCTCGAACCAGCGTCCGGGGCGGAGGCCGTTCCGGTCGAGCGTCGCGCCGATCACGCGGCCGTCGGTGAACGCGATCGCCGCAGGCCCGTCCCACGCCTCCATCAAGCACTGGTGGTACGCGTAGAACCCCTTCAGCTCCGCGGAGATGTCGTCGCGTCCCTCGTACGCCTCCGGGATCATCATCATCATCGCGTGCTGGATCGACCGGCCGCCGAGCAGCAGCAGCTCGAGGACGTTGTCGAACACGGCGGTGTCGGAGCCGCGCTCGTCGTGGATCACCGGCAGCACCTTCGCGAGGTCGTCGCCGAACAGCTCCGACGCGAGCTGCGACTCGCGCGCGCGCATCCAGTTCACGTTGCCGCGCAGCGTGTTGATCTCGCCGTTGTGCGCGATCAGCCGGTACGGGTGCGCGAGCGCCCAGCTCGGGAACGTGTTCGTCGAGAAGCGCGAGTGGATCAGCGCGAGCGCGCTCTCGAATCGCGGATCGGTGAGGTCGGGGTAGAAGCCGGCGAGCTGCGGCGCGGTCAGCATCCCCTTGTAGACGAGCCGCTTCGACGAGAGGCTCGGGATCACGAGCTCCGGCCCGGCGGCCTTCTCGGCGAGGCGGCGGATCACGTAGAGCTTCCGCTCGAACGCGTCCTGGTCGGCGCAGGTCGAGCCGACGACGACCTGGCGGAACGCCGGCGCGATCGCGGCGGCCGTCGTCCCGGCGAAGCGGAAGTCGACCGGAACGTCGCGCCAGCCGAGCAGCGTCTGCCCCTCGGCCGCGATCGCGTCCTCGACGAGCCGCTCGATCTCGGCCCGGCGGTCGTCCTCGAGCGGCACGAAGCAGGCGCCGACCGCGTACTCGCCGGGCGGCGGCAGCGTCGCGCCGAGCTCGCCGCGGAAGAACGCATCCGGGATCTGGACGAGGATGCCCGCGCCGTCGCCGGTGTCCGGGTCGGCGCCCTGCGCGCCGCGGTGCTCGAGGTTCGCGACGGCCCGGAGCGCGCGGTCGACCGTCTCATGGGACGGCTCGCCGTCCAGCCGCGCCACGAACGCGACACCGCACGCGTCGTGCTCGAACGCCGGGTCGTAGAGACCGCTGGCGGCCGGCGGATGGATGCGGGTTGGGAGCTCGGGGTGCGGCAAATTGCCTCACTGGTCGAGAGGACGAGGACTCCGCCTGTGGTGCTAGTCGGCGGGGGCGGAAGGGAGGCCGACTAGCGCAGAGAGATAGGCGCGGCGAACGCGAAGATGATCGACTTCTTGCGGTTCAGCGTCGGCGCCATCGAGCCTGAGAGGCTAGCTCGGCGACCGGCCGGATTGAAGCCTGTTCTCCGGTTTGTCACCTCCCGCTCACCGCCGTGCAAGAGGCTGGATTTGACAGGGGCCGGAACCTCGTGCACCCTGAGTGCAGCATGACGACCACGGCGACACCCATCCGCTCGAGCCAGATCCGGCTCGCGGCTGCGTGTGGCCTCATTATCGTGGTCGTCATTTCGATTCTCCCCCTCTAGGGGGAGAACACGAACACGCGTCGACTAACGGCGCAGACGCCGACCTGATCACACCCGAAGTGCGTCTCGGGTCAGACGGAAGGACAGTGTTCGTGACACCTCGCAGGATCCAGATTTTCGACTCCACGTTGCGCGACGGCGGGCTGGCGCCCGGCTCCGTCCTGCTTCCCGAGGACCGGGTCGACGTCGCGCTCGAGCTCGAGCGGCTCGGCGTCGACGTGCTCGAGGCCGGGTCGGCGGCCGAGGTCGTCGGCGTCCGCGCCGTGGCCGCAGCCGTGAGCCGGCCGGTGATCGCCGTGTTCGCGCGGCCGCTGCAGGACGACCTCGACTCCGCCGCCGCCGCGCTCGTGCGCGCGCGCCGCTCGCGGATCCACCTTTCCGTCCGCTCGGACGAGGCGGACGCGGTGCGCTGGGCGGTCGAGGCGGCCGTGCTGCGCGCCGACGAGGTTCAGGTCACCGTCGCGGACGCGACCTCCGCCGATCCGGAGGCCGTCGCGGCGATCTTCCGCGCGGCGCTCGCCGCCGGCGCGGTCGCCGTCGGCGTCGGGGACGCGGGCGGGCGCGCGCTGCCGTCGCAGCTCGCCGCGCTCGTCGCCGAGCTCCGGAGCGTCATCCCGTCGACGATCTCCGTCCACTGCCACGACGACCTCGGGCTCGCCGTCGCCGGCTCGCTCGCCGCCGTCGAGGCCGGCGCCGACCAGGTCGAGTGCACCGTGAACGGGATCGGCGAGCGCGCGGGCAACGCGTCGCTCGACGAGCTCGTCGTCGCGCTGCGCGTGCGCAGCGACCACTACGCGGTCGAGACCGGCGTCGACACGTCGCGGCTCGCGGCCGCGTCGCGCCTCGTCGCCGAGCGCACCGGCTGGATCGTCCAGCCGAACAAGGCCGTCGTCGGCGCGAACGCATTCGCGCACGAGGCCGGCATCCACCAGGACGGGATGCTGAAGGACGAGCGGACGTACCAGATCATCGATCCCGCAGAGGTCGGCGTGCGGATGACGCTGCCGCTCGGCAAGCACTCGGGACGCCACGCGTTCGCGATGGCCTGCGCCGAGCACGGCATCGTCGTCTCGGGCGACGAGCTCAACGCGGCGTTCAAGCGGTTCAAGGCAGCTCGCCGACTCCGGCGGAGCGGTTCCCATCGACGCGGTCTTCGAGGAGGTGCCGGCATGAGCGACACGGCGACGATCGCCTGTTTGACGGGCGCCGGCACGGCTCCGGAGCTGATGGCGGAGGCGGTGCTCGCGCTCGAGGCGGTCGCGCGGCTGCACGGCTTCGCATCGAGGAGGTGCACGCGCCGTTCGGGGCCGCGGCCGTCTCGCGCGGCGGCCAGGCGTTCCCCGCGTCGACGCGTTCGGCGGTGCTCGCATGCCGACGCGGTGCTCGTCGCCGGCGCGGACGAGCCGGCGCTCGCCGAGGTGATGGCGGAGCTCGACCTGCGCGCGCGCGTCACGCGGGTGCGCTTCGGCCAGCACGACGACGTCGCCGTTCGTCGCGCCGATGGACGACGGAGCCACGAATGGACGCTCGAGCGCGCGTTCGAGCTCGCCGAGCGGAGGCGGCTGCGCGCTCGCGTGCGTCGGCGACGGCGCGCTGGGGCGAGCTCGCCGATGACGTCGCGACGGAGTTCGAGCACGTCCACGTCGAGCACCTCTCGCCGCGCGTCGCGCTGCCGCTCGCCGCGTTTCAGGCCGGCCGCTTCGACGTCGTCGCGGTCGCGCCCGCGTGGGCGGAGCCGCTTGTCGAGATCGTCGCCGCGCCCGCGACGGCGCGCGTCGCCGCGCACGCGCTGCTCGCCGAGCACGGCCCGAGCCTCTTCGTTCCCGTCGCCCGACGGCGGCTTCGCGATCGCCGGCGGCGGGATCGTCAACCCGAGCAGCATGCTGCTCGCCGCCGCGCTCGCGCTCGAGTACGGTCTCGGCGAGCCGGCCGCGGCGGCGACGCTCGCCGGCGCCGTCTCGGCGGCGCTCGTCGACGGCCCGCAGACGCCGGACCTCCTGCGCCGCGGCGTCGGCGCGACGACGCCGCGAGTTCACCGCCCGCGTCGTCGACGGCTTCCAGCTGTCGCTGCGCAACGCCGAGTTCTGGGCAGGTGCGGCATGAGTGCCGGCAAGAAGCGGATGAACGGCGCCGACGCGGTGCTCCGCTCGCTCGAGGCGGAGGGCGTCGACGCCGTCTTCGGCCTGCCGGGCGGCGCGATCCTCCCGACTCTACGACGCGTTCGCGCGCGGCACGACCGTGCGGCACGTCCTCGCGCGTCACGAGCAGGGCGCCGGCCACATGGCCGAGGGCTACGCGCGCGCGTCCGGCCGCGTCGGCGTCGCGCTCGCGACGTCGGGCCCGGGCGCGACGAACCTCGTCACGCCGATCGCCGACGCGTGGATGGACTCGACGCCGCTCGTCTGCATCACCGGCCAGGTGCGCTCGAACCTGATCGGCACCGACGCGTTCCAGGAGTGCGACATCACCGGGATCACGATCCCGATCGTCAAGCACTCGTGGCTCGTGCAGGACGTCGAGGAGATCCCGCACGTGATCAAGGCCGCGTTCCACGTCGCGAGCACCGGCCGCTGCGGCCCCGTGCTCGTCGACATCCCGCGCGACATCCAGGAAGCCGAGCTCGACTTCTCGTACCCCGACGAGGTCTACCTCCCGGGCTGGAAGCCGCCGCGCCGCGGCCATCCGCGCCAGATCGTGGCCGCCGCTCAGGCGATCGCCGCGGCGGAGCGGCCCATCCTCTACGTCGGCGGCGGCGTGCTGAACGCGCACGCGACCGACGAGCTGCTCGCGCTCGCCGAGACCGGCGCGGCTGCCGGTCGTGACGACGCTGATGGCGAAGAGCGGTTTCCCCGAGACGCACGAGCTCCACGTCGGCTGGCCCGGCATGCACGGGCCGAAGTGGTCGAACTTCGCGCTGAACAAGGCCGACCTCGATCGTCGCCGTCGGCGCGCGCTTCGACGACCGCGTCACCGGCAAGGTCTCGGCGTTCGCGCCGGGCGCGACCGTCGTGCACCTCGACATCGACGCGGCGGAGATCTCGAAGATCCGCCACGCCGACGTCCCGGTCGTCGGCCCGCTGAAGCCGGTGCTCGCGGAGCTCGCGAAGCAGCTCGCGACGCTGCGCCGTCCCGGGCAGGACCGACGCGTGGCTGCGGCAGATCGCCGAGTGGCGGGAGCAGTTCCCGCTCCGCTACGGCGCGACCCGGCCGGGCGACATGCTGAAGCCGCAGCCGGTGCTTCGAGATGCTGCAGGAGCTGACGGCGGCGCGCGACGACGTCATCTGGACGACCGGCGTCGGCCAGCACCAGATGTGGGCGATGCAGTACCTGCGCTGCGACCGGCCGCGCACGTTCATCACCTCGGGCGGGCTCGGGACGATGGGCTACGGGATCCCGGCGGCGGTCGGCGCGAAGGCCGCGCGGCCCGATGCGACCGTCGTCTGCGTCGACGGCGACGGCTGCTTCCAGATGACGCAGCAGGAGCTCGCGACGTCGGTGCTCGAGGATCTGCCGATCGTCGTCGTGATCGTCAACAACGGCTACCTCGGCATGGTGCGCCAGTGGCAGGACATGTTCTTCGAGGAGCGTTTCTCGCAGATCCACCTCACGCACTCGCGTGCCCGACTACGCCGGCCTCGCGCGTGCGTACGGCGCGCTCGGCTTCACCGCCGAGAGCGAGGAGCGAGCTCGACGACGCGCTCGACGAGGCGATCGCGTCGCGGCCGCACGTGCGGTCGTCGACGCGCGCGTCGACCCGCGGGAGCACTGCTTCCCGATGATCCCCGCCGGCGCGGCCGCGCTCGACCTCGTCGAGTTCGACGACACGCAGACGGAGGTGACGGCGTGATCTAGCACACGTCGCCGTCCTGCTCGAGAACAAGCCGGGTGCGTTGACGCGCGATCACGAGCATGTTCGCGCGCCGCGGCTACAACATCGAGAGCCTCGCCGTCGGCCCGACCGAGCGGCACGACGTCTCGCGGATCACGCTGCGCGTCGACTGCGACGAGCACGCGCTCGAGCAGATCGAGAAGCAGATGCACAAGCTCGTGAACGTGCTCCGCGTGATCGGAGCTCGCTCCCGGCGAGTCGATCGAGCGCGAGCTCGCGCTGCTCAAGGTCGTCGGCGCCGCCGAGCGCAGCGCGCCGAGCTGATGGCGCTCGGCGAGGTCTTCGGCGCGCGCGTCGTCGATCTCGGCCCCGACTCGATCGTCTTCGAGCTGACCGGCTCGCCGGAGGACGTCGACTCGTTCGAGGAGCTCGTCCGACCGCACGGCCTGCAGGAGCTCGTCCGCACCGGCAGGATCGGGCTCAGCCGGCCGTCGCGCACGAGCACGCAAGCGCCGCGGCAGCAACGTTCTCGTCTGACCCACGACAAAGGAGACTCACTCGATGGCGACCATCCACCGCGACGGCGATCTCGACCTCCTCGACGGCAAGGTCGCCGTCGTCGGCTTCGGCAGCCAGGGCCACGCGCACGCGCTGAACCTCCACGACTCCGGCGTCGAGGTGCACGTCGGCCTGCGCGAGGGCAGCGCCTCGCGGCCGCGGCCGAGGAGGCCGGGCTCGCAGGCGGCGCTCGGTCGCCGACGCCGTGCGCGGCGCGCAGGTCGTCGCGATGCTCGTCCCGGATCACGTCCAGAAGGGCGTCTGGGACGCGGACGTCGCGCCGAACCTCGAGCCGGGCGCAGCGGTGCTGTTCGCGCACGGGCTCAACATCCACTTCGGGCGGATCGTGCCGCCCGCGGAGCACGACGTGATCATGGTCGCGCCGAAGGCGCCGGGCCATCGCGTCCGCGAGCTGTACGTCGCCGGCGCCGGCACGCCGGGCCTCGTCGCGGTGCATCAGGACGCGAGCGGCCACGCGCTGCAGCTCGCGCTCGCGTACGGCGTCGGCATCGGCTGCGGCCGCGTCGGGCTGCTCGAGACGACGTTCGCGGAGGAGACGGAGAGCGACCTCTTCGGCGAGCAGGCCGTGCTCTGCGGCGGCGTTCCCGCGCTCGTCCAGGCCGGCTTCGACACGCTCGTCGCGGCGGGCTACCAGCCGGAGATCGCGTACTACGAGTGCCTGAACGAGCTGAAGCTGATCGTCGACCTGCTCTACCAGGGCGGCTTCGAGTACATGCGCTACTCCGTCTCCGACGTCGCCGAGTACGGCGACCTCTCGCGCGGCCCGCGCATCGTCGACGACGCACGTGCGCGCGCGAGATGCAGGAGATCCTCGAGGAGATCCGCAGCGGCAAGTTCGCGGACGAGCTGTTCGCCGACGACGAGGCCGGCCGGCCGCACTTCGCCGAGCTCCGCGCCGAGGGCGCGAAGCGCTCGCAGGAGATGGAGCGCGTCGGAAAGGAGCTCCGCGACCTCGCGGGCACCGAAGGGCTGCTCGGGGCGCATGGCGTCGGTTGACGTCGGCGTCGCCCTGCTGGGCTACGGCACGGTCGGCGCGGCGGTCAACCGCCTGCTCGTCGAGGGCAGCTGACGAGATCGAGCGCGCGACCGGCCACCGGCTTCGCGTCGTGCGCGCGCTCGTGCGCGACACGGAGAAGGAGCGCGGCTTCGCGGCGGCCGACGGCGTGCTCACGACCGACTTCGCCGCCGTGCGCGACGACCCGGAGGTCGACGTCGTCGCGGAGGTGATGGGCGGCGCTCGAGCCGGCGGGCGAGTACGTCCTCGAGCTGCTCCGCGCCGGCAAGTCCGTCGTCACCGCGAACAAGCAGCTCGTCGCGCGCCGCGGCGCGGAGCTGTTCGCGGCCGCGTCGGCGGCCGGCGTCCAGCTTCGCTTCGAGGCGTCCGTGTGCGCGGCGATCCCCGTCGTGAAGGTGCTGCGCGAGTCGCTCGTCGTCTCGAACGTGCACCGCGTGCTCGGGATCGTCAACGGGACGACGAACTTCATGCTCTCGCGAGATGGAGCGCGGCGGCACGTACGCCGACGCGCTCGCGGAGGCGCAGCGGCTCGGCTACGCGGAGGCCGATCCGACCGACGACGTCGAGCGGCGCCGACGCCGCGGCGAAGATGGCGATCCTCGCCACGGTCGCGTTCGGCTCGCGCGTCACGATCGACGAGGTCGAGTGCGCGCGGGATCGAGGACGTCGAGCCGTCGCACGTCGCCGCGGCCGCGCGAGCTCGGCATGGTCGTCCGGCTCGTCGGGATCGCGACGCTCGTCGACGACAAGGTCGACGTCCGCGTGCAGCCGGCGCTCGTCGACCGCGCGCATCCGCTCGCCGCCGTCGACGGCGCGTTCAACGCCGTGATGCTCCAGGGCGACGCGATCCGCGAGATCACGCTCGAAGGCCCGGGCGCCGGCGGGATCGAGACCGCGTCCGCCGTCGTCGCCGACCTCGTCAGCGTCGTCGGCACGACCGGCACCGGCTTCCTCCAGAACGACGCGTGCTGGCGCGAGCTCGAGCGGCTGCCGCCGGGCGAGTGGCGCTCGCCGTTCTACGTCCATCTCGAGGTCGCCGACCGGCCCGGCGTGCTCGCGCACGTCGACGAGCCGGCTCGCCGCGCACGACGTCTCGGTCGCGCAGCTCGTGCAGCGGCTCGGCGACGGCCAGGCGGCGATCGAGCTCGTGCTGCACGAGGCGCCGCTCGGCGACGTGACCGGCGGCGCTCGCGGAGATCGCCGCGCTGCCGGAGGTGCTCGCGCATCCCGTTCCTCCTGCCGGTGATCACGGAGCGGCCGCTGTGACCGTGACGCTCGGAGAGGGGAACACGCCGCTGCTGCACGCGCCGCGGCTCTCGGAGCGCTACGGCGTCGAGCTCTGGCTGAAGTGGGAGGGCCAGAACCCGACCGGCTCGTTCAAGGACCGCGGCATGGCGATCGCCGTCACGAAGGCGGTCGAGCGCGGCGCGACGCGGCGTCGTCTGCGCGTCGACCGGCAACACGGCCGCGTCGAGCGCCGCGTACGCGGCGCGCGCGGGCATCGAGGCTGTGATCGTCGTCGTCGCGGGCGCCGCCGCGAGCTCGAAGCTCGTGCAGGTGCGCGCCGTCGGCGCGACGATCGTCGAGGTCGACGGGACGTTCTCCGACGCGTACGCGGAGGCGGAGCGGCTCGCGTCGGAGCCCGGGTCGGTGTTCGTCAACTCCGGCGGCAACGACGACCGCATCGAAGGCCAGAAGTCCGCCGCGATCGAGATCGTCGCGCAGCTCGGCGGGCTTCCCGACGTGCTGACGCTTCCGTACGGCGGCGGCGGCAACACGCGGGCGTACGCGCGCGGCTTCGACGAGGCGGCCGGCGCGCTGCCGCGCATCCACCCGGTGCAGGCGGCCGACCGCGCCGCACACGCACGCGTCGGCGATCCGCATCGTCGATCCCGTGCACCGCGCCGAGGCCGAGGAGGCCGTCGCCCGCTCCGGCGGCTCCGTCGTCACGGTCACCGACGACGAGATCGAGGCCGCGTGGCGGCAGATCGGTCACGAGGAAGGCATCTTCTGCGAGCGCGCGTCCGCGGCCGGCATCGCGGGGCTGCCGCAGGCGGCGAGGCCGGGCGAGCGCGTCGTCTGCGTCGTCACCGGGCACGGGCTGAAGGATCCGGAGGCGGTTGACGGCATGACGATCCACGTCCGCGCGCCCGCGACGAGCGCGAATCTCGGCGCCGGCTTCGACGTCGCCGCCGTCGCGTTCGACTTCTGGAACGAGATGATCGTCGACGAGGCGAACGGCACGCCCGCGGACGAGTCGCACCTCGGCGATCCAGGCGTTCGCGCGCTACGCGTCGCCGAGGCCGAGTTCTCGTTCAGCTTCCTCGACCGGATCCCGCGCGAGCGCGGCCTCGGCTCGAGCGCCGCCGTCGTCGCGCTCGGGCTCGTCGCCGGCGCGCTCGCGGCGGGCAAGGAGCCGACCGCCGACGAGCTGCTCGCGACGGGCCTCGAGCTCGAGGGGCACGCCGACAATCTCGCGGCCGCGCTCGTCGGCGGCGTGACTGCCTCACCTGGGACGGCAACATCGCACGCGTCGCCGACGACGTCCCGGCGGCGGCGATCGCGCTCATCCCGCAGGAGCGCGTCGAACACGGCCGAGGCGCGCGCGTCGCTGCCGGACGAGGTCACGCACGCCGACGCCGTCTTCAGCGCGATCCACGCGACGCTGCTCGGCGCCGCGCTCGCCTCCGGCGACGCAGCGGCTCTTCGCCGCGAGCGCCGGCGATCAAGCTGCACGAGCCGTACCGCGCGGTGCACGCGCCGCAGCCTGCTCGCCGATCCGCGACGACCTGCCGGCCGGCGCGCTCGGCGCGACGCTCTCCGGCTCCGGCCCGACGGTGATCGTCTGGGCCGAGAAGGCGCGCGCGGCCGACGTCGCCGCCGCGCTCGCCGACCGCTTTCCCGAGCCACGAGATCCTCCATCTGTCCGTCACGACCACAGGAGCCGGCCCCGCATGAGCGATCCCTACGCAAAGCCGTCCGATCCCGCGAAGCGTCACAGCGCCGCGCATCACCGACGGCGTCGACCGCGCGCCGGCGCCCGCGCGATGCTGAAGGGCGATCGGGCTCGACGACGAGGCGCTCGCGCGCCCGCTCGTCGGCATCGCGACGACGTGGATCGAGACGATGCCGTGCAACTGGAACCAGCGCGAGCTCGCGCGCCACGTGCGCCGCGGGATCATCGAGGCCGGCGGCACGCCGATGGAGTTCAACACGATCGCCGTGTCCGACGGCGTCTCGATGGGCACCGAGGGGATGCGCGCGTCGCTCGTCTCGCGCGAGACGATCGCCGACTCGATCGAGCTCGTCGTGCGCGGCCACCTGCTCGACGGGCTCGTCTGCCTCGTCGGCTGCGACAAGACGATCCCCGCGGCCGTGATGGCGCTCGCGCGGCTCGACGTGCCCGGGCTCGCGCTCTACAACGGCTCGATCGCGCCGGGCCGCTTCCGCGGCCAGGACGTGACGATCCAGGACGTCTTCGAGGCGGTCGGCGCCGCCGCCGCCGGGACGATGACGAACGCCGAGGTGCACGAGCTCGAGAGCGCCGCGTGCCCGGGCGCGGGCGCGTGCGGCGGCCAGTTCACCGCGAACACGATGGCGACGGTGCTCGAGTTCCTCGGCATCAGCCCCGGCGGGCTGAACGACATTCCGGCGACCGACCCGGCGAAGACCGAGGCCGCGTACGAGGCCGGGCGGATCGCGATGCGGCTCGTCCGCGACGACGTGCGCCCGTCGCACGTGATCACGCGCGACGCGCTCGAGAACGCGATCGCGTGCGTCGCGGCGACCGGCGGCTCGACGAACGGCGTCCTGCACCTGCTCGCGATCGCGAAGCGAGCTCGGCATCGACCTCGAGCTCGAGGACTTCGACCGGATCGCGGAGCGGACGCCGGTCATCGCGGACATCAAGCCGGCCGGCCGCTTCGTCGCGACCGACCTCCACGCCGCCGGCGGCGTCGGCGCTCGTCGCGCGCGAGCTGCTGAAGGCAGGGCCTCGTCCACGGCGACGCGCCGAACGTCGACGGGCGCACGCTCGCCGAGGTCGCGGCCGCGGCGGTCGAGACGCCGGGCCAGGAGGTCGTCGTCCCGATCGAGACGCCGCTGAAGGCGACCGGCGGCCTCGCGATCCTCCGCGGCAACCTCGCGCCCGAGCGGCTGCGTCGTGAAGCTCGCGGGCCACGAGCGCCTGTTCCACAGCGGCCCGGCGCGCGTGTTCGACTCCGAGGAGGACTGCTTCGCGGCGGTGAAGGCGCGCAGCGATCGTCCCCGGCGACGTCGTCGTGATCCGCTACGAGGGCCCGGCGGGCGGGCCGGGGATGCGCGAGATGCTGCACGTCACCGCCGCGCTCGTCGGCGAGGGGCTCGCGCGACGAGGTCGCGCTCGATCACCGACGGCCGCTTCTCCGGCGCGACGCACGGGCTGATGGTCGGCCACGTCTCGCCGGAGGCCGCGCGCGGCGGCCCGATCGCCGCGCTGCGGGACGGCGACACGATCGAGCTCGACGTCGCGAACCGCGAGCTGCGCGTCGAACCTCTCCGACGACGAGATCGCGGCCCGGCTCGCCGAGGTCGTCGCGCCGCCGCCGCGCTACACGGCCGGCGTGCTCGCCCGCTACGCCAAGCTCGTCTCGTCCGCGTCCGAAGGAGCTGTGCTCGATTGCTCACTTTGACGCCAGACGGTGTATACTTCAGTTTCGATAGTGCAACACCGGAAGCGGGCTCGTCCCGCTCCGCATCGAGAGAGGCTGAGGGAACCGGCCCTATGACGCCTCGGCAACCTGCTCTTCAGAGCGTGGTGCCAATCCCGGCCGAGCCACCCGGCTCGGAGGATGTGAAACGAGACGAAAGGAGTCATGTTTTGCCCGCCACCGCGCTTCGCTGTCGCATCTGCGAGAGGCAGTACCCGCTCGACCCGATCGGCGTCTGCTCCCATTGCTTCGGCCCGCTCGACCCGGTCTACGACCGCGACGAGCAGCGCCGCACGGTCACCCGCGAGTCGATCGCGGCCGGCCCGCTCTCGATCTGGCGCTACGCCGACCTGCTGCCGGTCGCGGCGCCGTCGGAGCAGCGGCTTCCGCCGGGATTCACGCCGCTCGTCCAGGCGCCGCGGCTCGCCGCCGCGCTCGGCGTCGGCGAGCTCTGGCTGAAGCTCGACACCGCGAACCCGACGCACTCGTTCAAGGATCGCGTCGTCGCCGTCGCGTGCGCGAAGGCGATCGAGCTCGGCCGCACGACGCTGTCCTGCTCCTCGACCGGCAACCTCGCCAACGCCGTCGCTGCGCGCGCGGCGGCGGAGGGTCTCGAGGCGGTTGTCCTCGTGCCGGCGGACCTCGAGCCGGAGAAGCTCGTCGCGACCTCGGTCTACGGCGCGCAGATCCTCGCCGTCGAGGGAAGCTACGACGACTGCAGCCGGCTGAGCGTCGAGCTGTCGTTCGAGCTCGACTGGGCGTTCGTCAACGTCGGGCTGCGCTCGTACTACGCCGAGGGCTCGAAGACGCTCGCCTTCGAGATCGCGGAGCAGCTCGGCTGGGAGCTCCCCGACGCGGTGATCGCGCCGATCGCCTCGGGCGCGATGTTCACGAAGGTGCACCAGGGCTTCGGCGAGTTCGCTCGAGCTCGGGCTCGTCGACGGAACGGTGCCGCGGCTCTTCGGCGGCCAGGCCGAGGGCTGCTGCTCCCGTCGCGACCGCGTTCGGCACGGGTGCGCAAGGTGAAGCCGGTCCGCCCGGACACGATCGCGCGCTCGCTCGCGATCGGCAGCCCCGCCGACGGCGACCTCGCCGTCTCGACCGCGCTCGACTCGGGCGGCGCGATCCACGCGGTGCCGGAGGACGAGATCGCCGACAACATCCGGCTGCTCGCCGAGACGACCGGCGTCTTCGGCGAGACCGCGCCCGGCGTCACGCTCGGCGCGCTCCGCGAGGCGGTGCAGACGCGGCGAGCTCGGCGAGAACGACCGCGTCGTGCTCCTGGTCACGGGCGACGGGCTGAAGACGCCCGGCCTCGTCGCCGACCGGCTCGACCTCGTGTCCGTCGAGCCCGACGCGGATCTGATCCTGGAGAAGCTCGGTGTCCATGTTTGACCAGCAAGCACGGAGGAGGTGCGTCATGAGGACCGGTCCGCGGACAGGGTTCCGCTGGACGCCGGAGACGATCGTCTACGCGATCACGCTCTGGTACCGCAAGCACGAGCCGGACGCCGTTCACGAGCGAATGGGACCAGGCGGGCGACAACCATCCGTCCCGCCAGACCGTGAGCCGCGTGTTCGGCAGCTGGAACGCCGCGATGCACGCGGCCGGCTTCACGCCGCGGCCGCGCGGCCGCCAGCCGCGTTCCTTGTCGGAGGGAGCCCTTTCGGATGGGTGACGCCCACCGGGTCGTCCTCCTGCCCGGGGACGGGATCGGGCCCGAGGTCGCCGAGCAGGCGCGCCTCGTGCTCGAGCTGCTCGCGCCCGACGTCGAGCTCGAGGAGCGGCTGATCGGCGCCGCCGCGATCCGGGCGACCGGGGAGCCGCTGCCCGAGGAGACGCTCGCGGCGTGCCGCGGCGCGACGCGGTGCTGAAGGGGCCGGTCGGCGATCCCGAGTTCGACGCGGCCGACGTGCGCCCCGAGCAGGGTCTGCTGCGCCTGCGCGCCGCGCTCGACGCGTACGCGAACCTCCGCCCGGCGGTGCTCGACGACGTCGACCTGCTGATCGTGCGCGAGCTCGTCGGCGGTCTCTACTTCGGCGCGAAGGGCGTGCGCGACGACGGCACGGTCTTCGACACGTGCGAGTACCACCCGAGCCAGGTCGAGCGGATCGCGCGCCGCGCGTTCGAGCTCGCGCGCGGCGCGGCGCGGCCACCTCACCTCGGTGGACAAGGCGAACGTGCTCGAGACGTCGCGGATGTGGCGCCGCGTCGTCGACGAGCTCGCGCCGGAGTACGCCGACGTCGACGGTCGAGCACATGCTCGTCGACAACGCGGCGATGCAGCTCGCGACGACGCCGCAGCAGTTCGACGTCATCGTCACCGAGAACATGTTCGGCGACATCCTCTCCGACCTCGCCGCCGCGGTCACCGGCGGGCTCGGGATGGCGCCCTCGGCGAGCCTCGCCGACGGCGGCCCGGGAATCTTCGAGCCGGTGCACGGCTCCGCGCCCGACATCGCGGGCCGCGGGATCGCGAATCCGACCGCGATGCTTCGCTCGACTGCGCTCCTCCTCGAGCACGGCCTCGGCCGGCCTGCGGAGGCGGCGGCGCTGCGCGGCTGCGGTCGACGCGGCGCTCGTCGAGGCGCCGACGCCGGATCTCGGCGGCTCGGCGACGACGGCCGAGCTCGGCGCCGCGGTGCGGGCGCAGCTTGACCCGGCAGCACATCGCCGCCTACCCTGAAACCGATGCGTCTCGCGCCTGAAGCCGTGCAGTCGTTCGCCTTTAGCGGCTTCTACGGGCGCGCCTTTACGCGCTAGCCGGCGCTTTCGCTTCTCCCGCCGCCGCCGGCTAGTCCATATCTCACCCGCGGGAATCATCCGACTCGTTCGCGAGAGGGCGAACTCCCATGACCCAGATTCAGCACTCCGTTCCAGTTCAGTCGAGGCCGAGGTGAGCGTGGCCGTCGCGTACCCGGGCCCGCCGGGAAGCCACGCGTCAGCCGCAGCGGCGGTTCTCTTCCCGGCGGACGACCTCGTGCCGCTGACGGGGTTCCGCGCCGTTGCCGACGCGGTGTCGGCGGCCGACGCCGACGCACGGCGTGCTCCCGATCGAGAGCTCGCTCGCTGGGCCGGTCGCCGAGACGCACGACCTGCTGCACGACCATGCGCTGTCGATCGTCGCCGAGGCGGTGCTTCCGATCCGCCATTGCCTCGCCGCGCCGCAGCAGGTTCCGCTGGACGAGATCCGCATCGTGCATTCGCACCCGATCGGCGCTCGAGCAGTGCCGCGGGCTGCTCGCACGGATGCCGAACGCGCGCGTGCTGCAGATGCCGACGACGGCGGAGGCGGCGCAGTCCGTCGCCGAGGCCGGCGATCCGACGCACGCCGCGATCGCAGGCTCCGAGGCCGTGAGCCTCTACGGACTGACCGTGGTCGCGGACGACGTCGGCGACGGTCCGGCGTTCACGCGTTTCGTGTCGATCGCGCCGTACACGCGCGTCGACGTGCCGTGGGAGTCGTCGCGGATCGTCGTTCTCGTTCGTCACGAGCCACCGGCCCGGCGCGCTGCACGCGGCGATCGAGCCGTTCGCGCATGCGGGCCTCGATCTCGTCAGGCTGGTTGCGCGTCCGATTCAGGGCGCGCCGTGGAGCTACCGCTTCGACGCGGTCGTCGCCGGTCATCCGCTCGACACGACGGTGCGCGAGGCGCTCGCGGAGCTCGCCGACCGCACGCGCTCGCACCGCATTCTCGGCGTCTACGAAGCAGCGAAGGAGTCACGTTGAGCGAAACCGTGAACGATCCGCACGTCGCGCGCGTGCGCCGCGAGATCTCCGATCTCGACCGCGCGCTCGTCGACCTCGTCAACAAGCGGCTGAAGCTCGTCGCGCAGCTGAAGCGCTACAAGGAGGAGCACGGAATCGGCTTCGTCGACCTCGCCCGCGAGGAGTGGATGCTCCAGTACCTGCAGCGCGCGAACCGCGGCCCACTGTCGGCGGAGGGGCTGAGCCATCTGTACCACGAGCTGCTGTCGCTGATGAAGCAAGAGGTGCAGGCGCAGGAGGACGCGGGCGTCGCGTAGCCCTTCGAGGTGCCTGGCACCTGGAGGCGGTTTGGTGTCAGGCACTTGGTGGCGGGCTCGTCACGATTGTGTGACGGAGGCCGTCGTCGAGCGGCGTTGCGGGCGCGCGGGAGTGTGACGTCTTTCGCGCGGAAGTGTCCGCCGCGCTACAGCACGAGTGTCGAGATCGGCGCGGCGTGCGTCGACTCGTACGCGGAGATCGCGTCGTCCTCGCGCAGCGTCAGTGCGATCTCGTCGAGGCCGCCGAGCAGGCAGTCGCGCGAGAAGTCGTCGAGCTCGAACGCGAAGCCGCCGGCGCTGCACGTCTTCGAGATCGACCGTGAGCTCCTCGCCGGCATGCGCGCGGGTCATCAGCTCGTGCACCTGCTCCGCCGGAAGCCGGACGGGCAGCAGCCCGATCTTCAGCGAGTTCTGACGGAAGATGTCGCCGTACGACGGAGCGACGATCGCCTCGAAGCCGTAGTCCTGCAGCGCCCACGGCGCATGCTCACGCGACGAGCCGCAGCCGAAGTTGCGCCCGGCCAGAAGGATCTTCGCCCCCTGCGCCTCCGGCTGGTTCAGCTCGAACGCGGGATCCTTGCGCCAGTCGAAGAAGAGGAACTCGCCGAACCCGGTGCGCTCGATCCGCTTCAGGAACTGCTTCGGGATGATCTGGTCGGTGTCGACGTCGGGCCGGTCGAGCACCGCCGCGCGCGACGTGACGGAACGGAACGCCTTCATTCGCCCGGCCCCGCGAAGTGGCCGGCGAGCGCCGTCGCGGCCGCGACGACCGGCGACACGAGATGCGTCCGGCCGCCGGCGCCCTGGCGGCCCTCGAAGTTCCGGTTCGACGTCGACGCGCACCGCTCGCCGGGGGCGAGCACGTCGGGGTTCATGCCGAGGCACATCGAGCAACCTGCGCGCCGCCATTCGAATCCGGCCGCCTCGAAGACCCGGTCGAGCCCTTCGGCTTCGGCCTGTGCCTTCACGTGAGCGGAGCCGGGGACGACCATCGCGCGCACGGAGGGATGCACGCGATTTCCCTGCACGACCGCGGCTGCGGCGCGCAGGTCCTCGATCCTCGAGTTCGTGCAGGAGCCGATGAAGACGCGGTCGATCTCGATCTCCTGGATCCGCGTCCCCGGCTCCAAGCCCATGTAGACGAGCGCGCGCTCGGCGGCTGCGCGATCCTCGGCGTCGGCGAGCGCCGCCGGATCCGGCACCGAGCCGTCGATCGGGACGACCATGCCGGGGTTCGTGCCCCACGTGACCTGCGCGCGGAGCGCCGACACGTCGATCACGACCTCGCGGTCGAACGTCGCGTCCGCGTCGGTCGGAAGCGCGCGCCAGAGGTCGAGCGTGCGCTCCCACTCCGCGCCGCTCGGCACGCCGGGGCGGCCTTCGAGATAGGCGAACGTCGTCTCGTCGGGCGCGATCATCCCGGCGCGCGCGCCGGCTTCGATCGACATGTTGCAGATCGTCAGACGCCCTTCCATCGACAGCGACTCGATCGCGGGGCCGGCGTACTCGATCACGTGTCCGACGCCGCCGTCGACGCCGAGCAGCCCGATCGCGGCGAGCACCATGTCCTTCGCGCTCACGCCGGGCGCGCGCTCGCCCTCGAAGCGGAGCCGCAGCGAGCGCGGCTTCGTCTGCGACAGCGTCTGCGTCGCGAGAACGTGCTCGACCTCGGAGGTGCCGATGCCGAACGCGAGCGCACCGAGTGCGCCGTGCGTCGACGTGTGCGAGTCGCCGCAGACGATCGTCAGCCCCGGCTGCGTCAGCCCGAGCTCGGGGCCGATCACGTGAACGATGCCCTCGCGCCCGCTGCCGGTCGCGTACAAGGGAACGCCGAACTCCTCGCAGTTCTCCGCGAGCGTCGCGAGCTGCTGCACCGAGAGTGGATCGGCCGGCGTGTCGTCGCCTGTCGCGACGTTGTGATCCATCGTCGCGAGCGTCAGCTCGGGCCGGCGGACGCGGCGGCCGGCGAGCCGCAGCCCTTCGAATGCCTGCGGCGACGTGACCTCGTGGACGAGATGGAGGTCGACGTAAAGCAGATCGGGGCGGCCTTCGGCGCGCTCGACGACGTGGCTCTCCCAGACCTTCTCGAACAGCGTCTGCGCCATGGCCACCAACGCTAGCGGCAGCCGCACGCCCTAACCGGACAATGCCTGCGGTTAAGCTTTACAAAGTAAAGCGTGGGCCGCTAGCGTCCGGTGATGACCACCCGTGAGGCTCCCGACTGGGAGGCCGTCTACACGCGCAACCCCGTCGAACGGATCAAGCGCGACAAGCCGCCGCTGCTGATCCGCGACGAGCTGCCGGCGCTCGTCGCGCTCGGTTACGAGCAGATGCCGGAGGAGGAGATCGTCCGCCTCCAGTGGTGGGGCCTCTACCACGACAAGCCGAAGATCGGGACGTTCATGCTCCGCGTGAAGATCCCGAGCGGGATCCTCTCGCCGGCGAAGTTGCGCACGATCGGCGAGGTCGCGAACCGCTACGGACGCGGCGACGCCGAGCTGACGACGCGGCAATGCGTCCAGCTCCACTGGCTCGAGCTCGGCGCGCTCGGCGACGTCTTCGCCGACCTCGAGGCCGCGGGGATCACGAGCGCCGGCGGCTGCGGCGACACCGTCCGCAACATCACCGGCTGCCCGGTCACGGGGCTCGCCGCCGACGAGCTCTTCGACGCGACGCCCGTCATCGACGCGGCGACCGCGGAGTTCTACGGCAACCCGGCGTGGGCGAACCTGCCGCGCAAGCACAAGTATTCGATCGCGAGCTGCCCCGACCGCTGCAACGCGCCGGAGATCAACTGCATCTCGCTGGTCGGCGTCGTCAACGACGGCCGCGAGGGCTTTGCGGTGCTGGTCGGCGGCGGGCTCGCGTCGGTCCCGCGGATCGCCCGCGATCTCGGCGTGTTCGTGCCGGTGGAGGAGTCGAACGAGATCCTCGGCGCGATCACCGCTGTCTGGAGCGAGGACCTGAAGTACCGCATGTCGCGCGTGAAGGCGCGGCTGAAGTTCATGGTCGACGACATCGGCGTCGACGGCATGCTCGAGCGCGTCGAGGCGAAGCTCGGCCGCACGCTCGAGCGCTTCACGCTGCCGCCGATCGACGTGCAGCCGTCGGCGCACGTCGGCGTGCACGCGCAGAAGCAGGACGGGCTCTCGTACATCGGTGTTCCGGTGAAGCTCGGTCTCACGCTCCGGCGACCAGCTGATCGCCGTCGCCGATCTCGACCGAGGAGCTCGGCGGCGACATCCGGCTCACGCGCCAGCAGAACCTGATCGTCACCGGCGTGCCGAATGAGCGCATCGCCGAGACCGTCGAGCGGCTCGGCGCGCTCGGCCTGCCGCTCGAGACGAACGAGATCTGGGCGAACTCGATCGCGTGCACCGGCGAGCCGCACTGCAACTTCTCCGTCGGCGAGACGAAGTCGCGGCTCGAAGGGCTCGCTCGGCCATCTCGAGACGACGTTCGGCGACGACGTCGGCGACCTGCGCCTGCATCTCGACGGCTGCCCGCACGCGTGCGCGCAGCACTGGGTCGGCGACCTCGGCTTCCAGGCGACGACCGGCAAGGACGACGACGGCCGCCGGCTCTCGGCCTACGACATCCTCGTGCGCGGCTCGCTCGGCCCCGACGCGCAGGTCGCGCAGCCGCTGTTCCGCCGCGTCCCGAGCGAGCGGCTCGAGGGCGCGGTCGAAGGCCTCGTCCGCGGCTGGCTCGACACCCGCACGACGGACGAAAGCTTCACGGCATTCCAGCGCCGTCTTTCCGACGACGACCTCGGCGCCCTCGCAGGCCTCGAGCCCGCGAAGAAACGCGTACGAGAGGAGACGGCATGAGCACGTACGAGCTGTTGGACGAGCTGGAGGCGGGGGAGCTCTCCGTTCAATACGAAGGCGAGGAGCCGCAGGCGCTGCTCGAGTGGGCGATCACCGAGTTCGCTCCGCGCATCGCGCTCTCGGCCGCGTTCCAGGCCGACGACGTCGCGCTGATCGACATGGCGTACGGGATCGACCCGACGATCCGCGTCTTCACCGTCGACACCGGACGCCTGCCCGACGAGACGCACGAGCTGATCGCGCAGCTGCGCGACCGCTACCCCGGTCTCAACCTCGACGTGCTCAAGCCGGACGCGGGAACAGGTCCAGCGCCTCGTCTCGACGAAGGGCCTCGATCTGATGAAGGAGTCGGTCGAGAACCGCCTGCTCTGCTGCAACGTCCGCAAGGTGCAGCCGCTGACGAAGCACCTCGCCGGTCTCGACGCGTGGATCACCGGCCTCCGCCGCGACCAGTGGGCGACGCGGACGAACATCCGCAAGGTCGAGATCGACCACGACCACGGCGCGATCGTGAAGCTCAACCCGCTCGCGGAGTGGACGAAGGACGAGGTCTGGAGCTACCTGCGCGAGAACGACGTTCCGACGCACGCGCTCTACGCGAAGGGCTACACGTCGATCGGTTGCGCGCCGTGCACGCGCGCGATCGGGCCGGGCGAGGAAGACCGCGCCGGCCGCTGGTGGTGGGAGTCGAACGCGCCGAAGGAGTGCGGCATGCACTGCTCGATCGAGCACGGCGGCTTCGAGCACGAGCTGCACGCGATCCTCGGGAAGGACGCGCACGCGTGACGATCACGCTCCGCGGCGAGGCGGCCGAGGTCGCGCTCGGCGAGGCGCAGGCTGTGCTCGCGCTCGTCCAGGACGAGGAGCGGCGCGGCCGGCTCGCCGATCTCGTCGCCGCGGTCCAGGAGGGCGAGCTCGACGACGACGACGCGCAGGCGCTCGAGGAGCTGATCGAGCTCGGGCTCACGACGGGCCGGATCCGCAGCATCTACGGGCCGGAGGGCGAGCAGGCCGCGCTGAAGACGTACCGCCGGCTGCCCGCGGGCCGCGAGCTGTCGGACAGCGCGCGCGAGATCAGCGCGGCGCTCGAGTCGCTCGAGGGCAAGGTGCTCGAGCGGATCTCCGTGCAGTCGGCGGGGCCGGGCGCGTTCGTCGTGTCGGTCGGCGTCGAAGGGCTCGAGCTGACGGTGAAGCTCGACGTGGCCGGCGCGCGCATCCACTCGGTGGGCGTGTGACCGAGCCGCATTACTTCGCGTGCCTCGACCTTCGCGGCCGCCGCTGCCTCGTCATCGGGACGGGGGCGATGGCGGAGGAGAAGGTTGAACGGCCTGCGCGCGAGCGGTGCCGTCGTCGAGACGGCGGGCGAGTACGAGCCCGAGCTCCTCGACGGGATCTGGCTCGTGATCGTCGCGAACGGCGAGCGGCGAGCGCGTCTACCGCGACGCGACCGCGCGGCGACATCTTCTGCAACGTCGCCGACGTGCCGGAGCTCTGCTCGTTCATCCTTCCGGCGATTCACCGGCGCGGCCCGATCGCGCTTGCGGTCTCCACGGGCGGCGCATCGCCTGCGCTCGCGCAGCGCTTGCGGGACGATTTCGGGTCGCAGATCGGCGACGAGCACGAGCAGCTCGCCGAGGAGCTGCGCGGCTTGCGCCCGTGGGTGAGCGAGAACCTGCACACGTACGCGGAGCGGCGCGACTTTTTCCGCGACGCGGTGACGAAGGCGCTGGGATGAGCGTCGCGCTCGTCGGCGCAGGCCCCGGCGATCCCGAGCTGATCACGGTGCGCGGGCTCGCGCGCGTCCGCGACTGCGACGTGATCGTCTACGACCGGCTCGTCGCCGTGGAGCTCGTCGCGGAGGCGCCGTCGCACGCGCTGCGCGTCGACCGCGACCGGCTCGAGCAGGACGACGTGAATCGCTTGCTCGTCGCACACGCGCGACGCGGCCGGCGCGTCGTTCGGCTGAAGGGCGGCGACCCGTTCGTCTTCGGGCGCGGCGGCGAGGAGGCGATCGCGCTCGCGCAGGCCGGGATCTCGTTCGAAGTGATCCCCGGCGTGTCGTCGCTCGTCGTCCGTTCCCGGCTCCGCGGGGATTCCCGTCACGCATCGCGGCGTCGCGTCAGCGGTCACCGCCTTCGCGGCGCACGACGTCGAGGTGCTCGACGCCGCCGCGCTCGCGCGCGCGCCGGGGACGCTCGTCGGCTTCATGGGCCTCGCCGGGCTCGCGCGGCTCGCGGAGCGGCTCGTCGAGCACGGGCTCTCCGCTGCGACGCCGGTCGCCGTCGTCTCGCGTGGAACGACAGAGCAGGAGCAGACGGTCGTCGCGCCGCTCGGCGCGATCGCCTCGGTCGCGCGGCATCTGCCGACGCCTGCGCTCGTCGTGATCGGCGAGGTCGTCGCGCTGCGCGACGCGATCGCTCCAGCTCGACGCTCCGCAGCTTGACGCGTCGCTCCATGAGCCACGTCTACGCGAGCCACGTCCCGGTGCCTGGCACCGGACGTGTCCCTTCAAGACTCTGTCCGTGCGGGACGGTGTGCGCATATGCCGCACCGGTGCGCCTCTCCGGCGCGGTACCGGCCTCTGCGGACACGTCCCGGTGCCTGGCACCGGACGTGGCGGTTCGGGACACGCCGCGAGCAGCCTCGTTGTTTGCGCCTCTAGGCTAGGGCGATGGCCGTGCAAGACGAATCGCGCGCCGACGCGCCGCTGCGGCGCGACATCCGGCTGCTCGGCGACCTGCTCGGGCGGGTGCTCGTCGAGCAGGAGGGCGCGCAGCTGCTCGATGACGTCGAACACGTCCGCGCGCTCGCGCGTGATGCGCGCGGCGGCGCACAACAGGACGAGCTGCACGCGGCGGTCGAGGCGCTGCCGGTCGAGCGGCAGGCGAGCGTGCTGCGCGCGTTCGGCCTCTACTTTCAGCTCGCGAACGTCGCGGAGCAGCACCACCGCGTCCGCCGCCGCCGCGAGTACGCGCACGAGGAGCGCGTTCCGCCGGAGTCGCTCGCCGAGGCATTCGAACGGCTCGGCGGCGCCGAGCACGACGTGTCGCTGGAGCTCGTGCTCACCGCGCACCCGACAGAGGCGGCGCGCCGCACAGTGCTTGCCGCGCACCTTCGCGTCAACGGGCTGCTGGAGGAGCTCGACGACCCGCTGCTCGCTCCGCCGCGCCGCGAGGAGATCGAGGCAGCGCTCGCGGAGGAGATCACGATGCTCTGGCAGGCCGACGAGGTGCGCACGCGGCGGCCGCGCGTCGTCGACGAGATCCGGAACGGACATTGGTTCTTCGAGCAGAGCCTGATCGACGCGGCGGAGCAGCTGCTCGCGGACTACCGCCGCCGCCTGCCCGACGCACCCGTCCCGCTCCGCTTCGGGACGTGGATCGGCGGCGACGCCGATGGCAACCCGAACGCCGGCGCAGACACGATCGCCGAGGCGCTCGAGCGTGCGCGGCGGCTGCTGCTCGCGCGCTACCGCGACGAGGTGCGCGCACTTGCAGCGGCGCTCGGCGTCTCGTCGCGGCTGACACCCGTGAGCGACGAGCTGCTCGCGTCGATCGCCGCCGGCGAGCTCGCGTTCCCCGAGATCGCGGCCGAGCTTTCCGACCAGAACCTCGACGAGCCGTACCGCCGCAAGCTGTCGCTGATGTGGCGGCGGCTCGCCAATGATCTCTACGCGAGCCCGGACGAATTCGCCGAGGACCTCGCCGTCCTCGACCGCAGCCTGCGCGCGAACCGCGGCTCGCGCATCGCCGACGGAGAGCTCGCCGCGCTCCGCCGCCGCGTCGAGCTCTTCGGCTTCCACCTCGCGAAGCTCGACCTGCGGCTGCACGCGAACGAGCTCGCGGAAGGAAGCGAGCGCGCACACGCGATGCTCGCCGCGGCGGCGGAGGCGCGCGCGCGGCACGGCGTCGCCGCGCTCGACACGGTGATCGTCTCCGGCACGGGATCGGCCGCCGACGTCCTCCGCGTGCGTGAGCTGACCGCCGAGCCGCTGTCGGTCGTGCCGTTGTTCGAGTCGGTGGCGGCGCTGCGCGCCGCGCCGCAGATCTACGAGGAGCTACTCGATGCCGGTGGCTGCAGCGAAGTGATGGTCGGCTACTCCGACTCGGCGAAGGACGCCGGCTACCTCTCCGCGCAGTGGGAGATCCGCACGGCGCTCGTCGCGCTCGCCGACGTCGCGCGCGTACGCGGCGCCGAGCTCACCGTCTTCCACGGCCGCGGCGGCAGCGCCGGTCGCGGCGGTGGCCCGACGCACGCGGCGATCCTCGCGCAGCCGCAGGGCGTGCCGCCGGGGCACCTGAAGATCACGGAGCAGGGCGAGACGATCGCGTTCAAGTACGGGCTGCCCGGCCTCGCGTACCGCAACCTCGAGGCCGCGCTCGCCGCGACGCTGCTCGCCGCCGAGCCGGAGCTCGCCGGCGTCGAGACGCCGGACGGCGGCGAGGAGATCGTCGCCGCGCTCGCCGACCGCTCGTACACCGTGTACCGCGAGCTCGTCGACGACGCGCGCTTCGTCGACTTCTTCCGCGCGTTCACGCCGGTCGACGAGCTTGCGCTGCTCCAGATCGGCTCGCGCCCCGCGCGCCGTCCCGAGAGCGCCGGCTACCTCTCGTCGCTCCGCGCGATCCCGTGGGTCTTCGCGTGGACGCAGAACCGCTGCCTTCTGCCGTCGTGGTACGGGTGCGGCAGCGCCTTCGCCGACGCGGATCCGGGCGAACTGCGCCGTCTTTACCGCGACTGGGCGTTCTTCCGCACCCTCGTGCAGAACCTCGAGATGACGCTCGCGAAATCGAGCATCGAGATCGCGGTCGAGTACCTGCGCCTCGTCGACGACGTCGAGCCTCTGGGAGCCGATCGCCGCGGAGCACGCGCGCGTCGTCACGGCGGTGCTCGAGATCGTCGAGGCGCCCGAGCTGCTCGATCGCCATCCCGTGCTGCAGCGTTCGGTGCGGCTCCGCAACCCGTACGTCGATCCGATGAACGCGATTCAGGTCGACCTGCTGCGCCGCTACCGCGCCGGCGACGAGGAAGTTGCCGCACCGCTGCTCCGCTCGATCGCGGGCATCGCCGCCGCGCTCCGCAACACAGGCTGAGTTTCTGCGACCATCGAACGCAATGGAGTTCCGCCGAGTCGACGCCCTGCCGCCGTACGCATTCGCCGAGGTCGAGCGCCTGAAGCTCGAGCTGCGCCGCGACGGACAGGACGTGATCGACCTCGGCTTCGGGAATCCGGACGTCGCGCCGCCGGAGGTCGCCGTCGAGAAGCTCCGCGAGGCTGCGGCGCTCCCGCGCAACCACCGCTACTCGTCGAGCCGCGGGCTGCCGAAGCTTCGCGAGGCGATCTGCGACCTCTACCGCACCCGCTACGGCGTCGACCTCGACCCGGAACGCGAGGCGACGCTTGCGCTCGGCGCGAAGGAAGGGCTCGTGCATCTGCTCTGGGTGCTGCTCGGCCCCGGCGACGTCGCGCTCGTCCCGAGCCCGAGCTATCCGATCCATCTCTTCGCGCCCGGATTCGCCGGCGCCGCCGTCGCGCGCGTCAACGTCGGCCCCGACCGCGACTTCCTCGCCAACCTGGAGGAGGCGTGGCTCGCGTCGCAGCCGCGGCCGCGCGTGCTGATCTGCTCGTTCCCGCACAACCCGACGACGGCGTGCGCCGACCTGCCGATGATGCAGGGCCTCGTCGACTTCGCGCGCGAACGCGACCTCGTGCTCGTGCACGACTTCGCATACGCGGATCTCGCGTTCGACGGCTACCGGCCGCCGTCGGTGTTCGAGGCGGAAGGCGCGCGCGACGTCGCGGTCGAGCTCTACTCGCTGACGAAGGGCTTCTCCGTCGCGGGCTGGCGCGTCGCGTTCGTGCTCGGCCGCGCCGACGTGATCGCGGCGCTCGCGCGGCTGAAGTCGTACCTCGACTACGGGAGCTTCCAGCCGCTGCAGATCGCCGCGACGGTGGCGCTGCGCGAGGCCGCCGACTATCCGAAGGAAGTCGCGGAGATCTACCAGGGCCGGCGCGACGCGCTCTGCACCGGGCTCACGCGCGCCGGTTGGGAGGTGCCGCCGCCCGCGGCGACGATGTTCGTCTGGGCGCGAATCCCGGAGCAGTTCGCCGCCGAGGGCTCGCACGCATTCGCGTTGCGGCTACTCACCGAGGGGCTCGTCGCCGTCAGCCCCGGCAGCGGCTTCGGCCCCGACGGCGAGGGATTCGTCCGCTTCGCGCTCGTCGAGAACGAGCACCGGATCGGCCAGGCCGTCCGCGGAATCCGAAAGGTCCTGGCGGCTCAGGGACTTTCGGTCGCGTAGCCGACGCGGCGGCACTCCGCGACGATCGCGTTCTCGACGCTGCCCGATTGCGTCAGGCAAAGCGCCCGCGCCTTCGCGCCGCACGCGGTGATTCGCGTCCCGCCCATCGTCGACGGAATGTCGGCCCTGATGCAGCCGGCCGCCGGCGGCGGTTCGGAGTTCGTCACCGACACGACGCCGATCGCAACAGCAGCCGCCACCGCGAGGGCTGCGAACGTCCCGAGCACGCGTTTCTCGCGCCGGCTGAACGGCGTTCGCGCGCGGTCCCATTGTCCCTCGACCGGCATCGGCGACACCGTAGCGCCCACGCGCGCGCGAGTTGCTCGGTTTCCGCGCTTGACGCCGTCCGCACGGCTCGCTAGGTTCGTGACTCCCGCCGATGCCGTCGGGAGTTGGGGTGACGACGCCTCTGGGTTCTTTGGGCCCGGGAGGCGTTTTTCTTTTCCGGGACCGTTGGATCCGCCCGCCGCCGGGGACGGTGGCGTGTCGGTTTTGTGTCCCGAAAGGAGAGAAACTCGTGCTAGCGGCTGCGTGGGCTCCATACCCTGAGTGGCTTAACCCGGGCGACAACGCCTGGCAGCTCACCGCGGCGACGTTCGTCGGCCTGATGAGCGTCCCCGGGCTTGTAATCCTGTACGGCGGCGTGATGCAGAAGCGCTGGTCGGTGAACAGCATGATGCTCGCGTTCACCGCTTTCGGTCTCGTCCTGATCGGCTGGGTGCTCTGGGGCTTCGACATGGGCTTCGGAAATCCATGGCACGGACTGTCGGACAGCGGCTTCTTCGGCAACTTCATCGGCCAGCCGGGAGCCGTGTTGAACCACCTCGAGGAACAGGGACAGGCTGCGATCCCCCTGGTGACGACCGGGCCGCCGTTCCACTTCCCGCAGTCGACCCTCGTCTACTTCCAGTTCGTCTTCGCGGCGATCACGCCGATCCTGATGCTCGGCTCGGTGCTCGGCCGCGTGAACTTCAAGATGTGGCTGATCTTCGTCCCGCTCTGGATGACGTGCATCTACTGCGTCAACGCCTTCCTGATCTGGGGCGGCGGCTTCTGGGCGCAGAAGGGCGCGGTCGACTACTCGGGCGGCTACGTGATCCATCTCGCGGCCGGCGTCTCCGGCTTCGTCGCCGCGTGGGTGATCGGTCCCCGGCTTGCACGTGACCGCGAGATCGACGCGCCGAACAATCTGCTGATGGTGGCGTGCGGCGCCGGACTGCTCTGGCTCGGTTGGAACGGCTTCAACGGCGGCGACCCGTACTACGCGGGTGTCGACGCGGCTGCTGCGGTTCTCAACACGAACCTCGCAACGGCCGTCGCGTTCCTCGTCTGGGTCCTCTGGGACTACATGACGGGCCGCAAGCCGTCGCTGATCGGCAGCGTCAACGGCATGATCGTCGGCCTCGTCGCGATCACTCCGGCCGCCGGTTTCGTCAACGGCTACGGCGCGATGGCGATCGGCGCGATCGCCGCCAGCGTCGTCTACCTCGCGTACAACTACCTCAGCCGCGTGCGGCCGTTCCGCTCGGTCGACGACACGCTCGGCGTCATCTACACGCACGGGTTCGCCGGGCTTCTCGGCGGCCTGCTGGTCGGCGTGTTCGCCGACTCGAACATGATCGTCTACCTCGGGCTCGGGAACACGCCGAGCTTCTCGGCGGAGGGGAGCCTGCATCTGCTGAAGGTGCAGTTCTACGCCGGTGCCTGGGTGATCGTGTTCTCCGCGATCGGTACGTTCATCCTGCTGAAGCTGATCGGTCTCGTGATCCCGCTTCGGATGAGCGATGCAGACATGGAGATCGGCGACCTCGCCGTGCACGGCCACGAGGTGTATCCGTCCGACGTTCCGTCGCTCGGCTACGCCGGCGCGTCGGCGGCTCTCATTCCTCCAGCACCCGAGCCGGCAGGCGGCTGATGGCGACGAAGATCATCGTCTCGTACGACGGAACCGAGAACGACACCGACGGGCTCGCGTTCGGGCGCCTGCTCGCACGGGCCGGTGGGTCGCTCGGGCTCGCGTACGTCCGTCACACGCCGGATGCGCAGGACGGGGCGGAGGCGTTGCTCGAGGAGGGTGCGAAACTCCTCGGCAATCCCGACGTGCCGCGGCACATCGTGGTCTCGGGGTCGACGCCCGACGGGCTTCGACTGCTCGCCGAGAAAGAGGAGATCAACGTGATCGCGTTCGGCTCGGAGTACCGCACGACGCCGGGTCACGTCTCGGCGGGTACGTCGGCCCAGCGGCTCCTCGAGGGCGGTCCAATCGCGATCGCCCTCGCTCCCGCCGGGCTGTGGGATCGCGGCGAGTTGACGGTGACGACGGTCGCGGCGGTCTCGGAGAACGGCGACCCGGCTCCGACCGAGACGGCGTCCTCCCTCGCGTCGGCTCTCGGTGCGACGGTCGCGCCGAGAGCCGACAGCGACTCGGGAATCGTCGTCGTCGGCTCGCGTCCGGGAACGGCGGCAGGCCGCGTCACGCTCAGCGCGGCGGCTGCGTACCTGATCGAGATGATTCGCTGTCCCGTGTTGGTGCTGCCGCACGGGACATCGATCCGATTCGGGGCCGGGCCGCTGTCGTGAAGGTGCTGATCGCAGAGGACGAGACGATCATCAGGCTCGACCTCTGCGGTCTGCTGGAGAAACACGGCTTCGAGGTCGAGGAGGCGCGCGACGGCGACGAGGCAGTTCGCATCGCGCGGGAGGTCGAACCTGACCTCGCCCTCCTCGACCTGCGAATGCCGGTGCTGGACGGGATCGAGGCCGCTCGGCGAATCTACGCCGAGCGGCCGATCCCGATCGTGATGCTGACCGCGTACTCCGACCGCAAGTTCGTCGAGAAGGCAATCGCCGCGGGCGTCTTCACGTATCTCGTCAAGCCGTTCCGCGAGGTGGACGTCGTGCCGGCGATCCACGCCGCCGCGGCTCGGCACTCGGAGCTGCTCGCGGCGAGGCGCGCGCTCGGCGCGACGCCGCCGCCGACGACGGTCGAGCTCGAGCTGCCCTCGTCGAACGGCTTCTCGTGGCCGCTCCGCGTCGAGCAGCGCGAGGACGGCTCGGTCGAGATCCGGGTCTCGCCCTGATGCGGGTGCTCCTCGGCGAAGACGAGACGCTGATCCGTCTCGATATGCGCGGAATGCTCGAAGCGGCGGGGATGGAGGTGTGCGCCGAAGCCCGTGACGGCGTCGAGGCGGTCGAGCTCGCGAGCTCGACGGAGCCGGATCTCGCGTTGCTCGACGTGAAGATGCCGCGGCTCGACGGCATCGAGGCTGCGCGGCGGATCCTGGAGGAGCGGCCGATCCCGATCGTCGTCGTCAGCGCGTACAGCGAGCAGGTGCTGGTCGACCGCGCGGCCGACGCCGGTGTCTTCGGCTACCTCACGAAGCCGTTCCGCCAGGAGGATCTGCTCCCGGCGATCGCCACCGCGCGGGCGCGGTTCGGCGAGCTCGAGGCGCTGCGGGAGCAGGTCGACTCGCTGACCGAGGCGCTCGCCGCCCGCAAGGCGATCGAGCGGGCAAAAGGGATCCTGATGGCCAAGCAGGGACTGACCGAGGAAGAGGCGTTCGCCCGGCTCCGGAGCGCGAGCGCGACCACCGGCCGCCCGATTCGCGTGATCGCGGAGGCGATCGTCCAGACCCTCGGCGGCTGAGCCGCATTCGATTTGCATAATACGCGTCGGATCGCATAGAATGCGGTCATGCCGTCCGTCGCGATCCTTGGTGCCTCTGGGTATTCCGGGCAGGAGACGCTCGACCGGGTGCTCCGTCATCCGGAGCTCACAGTCGTCGCGCTCGGGTCGGACTCGCTCGACGGCGCGCCCGCGTCCGCGCTCGACGTCCGGCTGAACGGCTCGCTGCCCGCATTCGTCTCGAATGCGGAGGCGCTTGCCGCCGGCGCCGACGTCGTCTTCGCCTGTCTCGGCAACGAGCGCGCCGCCGTGCTCGAGCCGCCGGTCGGCGCGGTCGTCGTCGACCTCTCGGGCGCGCACCGGCTGCACGACGCCTCGCTGTACCCGGACTGGTACGGGTTCGAGCATCCGCAACCCGGCTCGCTCGCCGAGTGGAGCTACGGATTGCCGGAGCTGTTCCCGGCCGAGGGCAACCTGATCGCGAATCCCGGTTGTTATGCAACGGCCGCGCTGCTCGCGCTTGCGCCGCTCGCGGCCGTGATCGACGCGACGAACGTCGTCATCGACGCGAAGTCCGGCGTCTCCGGCGCGGGCCGCGAGCTGAAGCAGAGCTCGCACGCCGGCTTCGTGCTCGAGAACATCGCGCCGTATCGCGTCGGCTCGCATCAACATGCACCGGAGATCGCGCAGGCGCTCGGTTTCCCCGTCTGCTTCGTGCCGCATCTTCTGCCGGTCCGCCGCGGGCTCCTCGCGACGTGTTACGTCAAGCCGCTCGCGGGCGTCGACGTGCGCAGCGCGCTCGCTGACGCGTATGCGGAGAGCGCGGTCGTTCGCGTTCTGCCGGAAGGCGTCACGCCGGAGCTCGCGCGCGTGCAGCACACCGACGCCGCGGAGATCGCGGTGTACGAGGACCGCGCGACGGGAATCGCCGTCATCGTCTGCGCGCTCGACAACCTCGGCAAGGGTGCCGCGGGCCAGGCAATGCAGAACGCGAACCTCGCGCTCGGGCTCGACGAGACCGCCGGCCTTCGACTCGCGGGGATCCTCGTATGAGCGTTACCGCGCCGAAGGGCTTCGTCGCCGCCGGCATCCACGCCGGGATCCGGAAGAACGGCCGCCGCGACCTCGCGCTCGTCCGCTCGCTCGAGCCGGCGACGGGCGCTGCGATGTTCACGGCGAACCGCATGGTCGCCGCGCCGGTCGTCGTCTCACGTGAGCATCTCGAGACCGCGCAGCCGCAGGCCGTCGTCATCAACTCCGGTGTCGCGAACGCGGCGACGGGCGCGCAGGGAATCGCCGACGCGCGCGCGACCGCGGCCGAGACCGCGCGGATGCTCGGCATCGCGCCCGAGGAGATCGTCGTGCTCTCGACCGGCGTGATCGGCGCGCCGCTGCCGCTCGACAAGGTGCTCGACGGCGTTCGCAATGCAGCGCTGCATCTCACGCGCTCGGGCGGCTCGACCGCGGCGCACGCGATCATGACGACCGACACGCGCGCGAAGGAGGCCTGCGCGCGCGGCACCGGCTTCATCGTCGGCGGCATGGCGAAGGGCTCGGGGATGATCCACCCGAACCTCGCGACGATGCTCGCCGTCGTCACGACGGACTATCCGCTCGAGCCCGGTGAGGCAATCGAGTTCCTGCGGCCCGCTGTCGACGCGAGCTTCAACGCGATCTCCGTCGACGGCGAGTGCTCGACGAACGACACCGTCGTGCTGCTCGCGAACGGTGCGAGCGGAATCGTGCGGACGCCGGAGACCGACGCGGAGTTCGCGGACTGCCTGCGCCTCACGTGCGGCGAGCTCGCGCGGCAGATCGTCGCCGACGGCGAAGGCGCGACGGTGCTCGCGGAGATCGCGGTGCGCGGCGCGGCGAGCGACTCCGAGGCGCGCGCGATCGCCGAGCGCGTCGCGACGTCGCCGCTCGTGAAGACCGCGCTGCACGGCCACGACGCGAACTGGGGCCGGATCGCTGCCGCCGCCGGCTCCGCGAAGTTCAACGGCGGCTACGCGAGTCTCGATCCCGACACGCTCTCGATCGCGATCGACGGCGTCGCCGTGCTCGTCTCGCGGAACGCCGTCGGGCGACGAGCCGCTGCTGACGAACGGCCATTGCTCGATCGAGGTCGACCTCGCGATCGGCGACGGCACCGCGACGTATCTGACCAGCGACCTCTCCTACGACTACGTCCGCATCAACGCGGACTACCGCTCATGAGCGTCGTCGTGCTGAAGGTCGGCGGCGCGTCGGCGGGCGGGGCTGCCGAAGCCGTCGCGAGCCTGCGCGCGACCGGCGTGTCGGTGTGCGTCGTGCACGGCGCCGGCCCGCAGATCTCCGACGAGATGGAGCGGCGCGGGCTCGAGGTGCAGTTCGTCGACGGCCGCCGCGTGACGACGCCGGAGGGGCTCGAGGTCGTGCGCGACAGCTTCGCCGGCGTGAACGCCGACGTCTGCGCGGCGATCGGGCCCGACGCGGTGCCGCTCGCCGGCGACGAGATCGGGCTGCTGGCGACGCACGTTCCCGAGCTCGGCCTCGTCGGGAAGCCGCTGCCGACCGCGCCGCCGCGTCGTGCTGCGCGCGCTCGCGGAGGGGCTCGTCCCCGTCGTCTCGCCGCTCGCGCGAAGGCCCGCTGAACGTCAATGCCGACGAGGCCGCATCCGCGCTCGCCGTCGGCATCGGCGCCGACAAGATCCTCTTCCTCACCGACGTCCCCGGCGTGTTCCACGACGGCTGGCTCGTCCGGTCGATCAGCGCCGGAGCGCGCGGAGACGCTCGTCGACGAGGGCGACTTCGACGGCGGCATCGTCCCGAAGCTGCTCGCCGCGGCGAGCGCCGCGCGCAACGGGCTGATCGCGGAGATCGGCGTCACGGCGGTGGTCGCGTGAAGACCGTGCTCGAGAACGCGCTGCTCCCGACCTATCCGGCGCCGCGCGTCGAGTTCGTCGACGGCGACGGCATGTGGCTCACGGACTCCGCGGGCCGCCGCTATCTCGACTTCGCTGCGGGAATCGCCGTCGTCGGTCTCGGCCACAAGCATCCGGCGCCGCTCGCCGCCGCGCACGCGCAGCTCGACACGG
This sequence comes from uncultured Actinomycetes bacterium, assembly GCA_963718385.1. GTDB lineage: Bacteria > Actinomycetota > Thermoleophilia > Gaiellales > Gaiellaceae > Palsa-739. Next base: position 1,019,073 of record CAVQZE010000001.1, on the reverse strand, counting down.
CTCTGGCACTCGTCGAATCTCTACGCGTCGGAGCCCGCGCCCGCGCTCGCGCAGAAGCTGTCCGACCGCTTCGGCGGGGCGCAGGCGTTCTTCTGCAACTCCGGCGCCGAGGCGAACGAGGCGGTGCTGAAGTACGCGCGCAAGGCGACCGGCAAGCCGGGCGTGATCGCGCTCGAGCAGAGCTTCCACGGCCGGACGACCGGCTCGCTCGCCGTCACCGGCCAGCCCGCGAAGCGCGAGGCGTTCGAGCCGCTGCTGCCCGGCGCGCGGTTCGCGCAGCCGAACGACATCGAGTCGCTGCACGCGGCCGCGTCCGACGACGTCGGCCTGATCCTCGTCGAGCCGGTGCTCGGCGAGGGCGGCGTGATCCCGCTCACGCCCGAGTTCCTCGAGGCGGCCGCTGCCCTCGCCGCCGAGCTCGGCGCGCTGCTCGCGTTCGACGAGGTGCAGACCGGCATGGGCCGCACCGGCTCGTTCTTCGCGTTCGAGCAGCTCGGCGTGAAGCCGCAGCTCGTCACGCTCGCGAAGGGGCTCGCGAACGGACTGCCGATCGGCTGCGCTCCTCGTCGCCGACGACGCGGCAGGCGCGTTCGTCCCCGGCGACCACGGCTCGACTTTCGGCGGCAACCCCGTCGTCTGCGCGGCGGCGGGCGCGGTCTGCGACGCGATCGACGACGAGCTGCTCGCGAACGTCCGCGCGAACGGCGAACGGCTCGCCGCCGGCCTTGCGACGCTGAACGGCGTGACGGAGGTTCGCGGCGCGGGTCTGCTCGTCGGCGCCGTCCTCGACGGCCCGGCACAGCCGGTCGTCGACGCCGCGCTCGACGCCGGGCTCGTGTGCCTGACGTCCGGCCCGAACGTCCTGCGCCTCGCACCGCCGCTCGTCGTGAGCGCGGCCGAGGTCGATCAAGCACTGGAGACCCTGTCGGAGGTGACGTCCCGATGAACCGCCCCGAGCGGCACGCGGCGATTCTCCGCCTCGTTCACGAGCGCCCGATCTCGACGCAGGCGGAGCTCGCGCAGGCACTCGCCGACACCGGCCACGAGGTCGTCCAGACCACCGTGTCGCGCGACATCCACGAGCTTGGGCTGATCAAGGTGCGCGGCGAAGGCGGCCGCCTCGTCTACGCGCCGCCGGAGAAGGCCAATACCAACCGCGTCGACGCCCTCGTCACCGCGTTCGCACGCTGGGCGCTGAGCATCGAGGCGAGCGGCAACCTCGTCGTCGTCCTGACGCCGAACGGGTACACGAACCCGCTCTCGGAGGCGATCGACCTGGCCCGGCATCCGGGCATCGCGGGGACGATCGCAGGCGAGAACACGGTTCTGCTCGTCGCGCGTGAGCCGACGACCGGCGCCGAGCTGGCGGAGGAGCTGCGCGGCTACATGCTGCAGGGAGTTGCGTGACCGTCGGCGCTCGGGCGTCAGGCGGCGGCGCGATCCTTGCATCGCTCCCGGTCGGCGAGCGGGTCGGCATCGCGTTCTCCGGCGGGCTCGACACGTGCTGCGCAGTCGCGTGGATGCGCGAGCAGGGCGCGATCCCGTACGCGTTCACCGCCGATCTCGGCCAGTACGACGAGCCCGACGTCAGCGCCGTCCCCGACCGCGCGAAGCAGTACGGCGCGGAGGAGGCGGTGCTCGTCGACTGCCGCGAGGCCCTCGCTCGCGAAGGCCTCGCCGCGCTGCAGTGCGGCGCGTTCCACATCCAGACGGCGGGCAAGCGCTACTTCAACACGACGCCGCTCGGCCGCGCGGTCACGGGCACGCTGCTCGTCCAGGCGATGGCGCGGCACGGCGTCGACATCTGGGGCGACGGCTCGACGTACAAGGGAAACGACATCGAGCGCTTCTACCGCTACGGGCTGCTCGCGAACGAGAACCTGCGCATCTACAAGCCGTGGCTCGACGAGGCGTTCGTCGCGGAGCTCGGCGGGCGCACGGAGATGAGCGAGTGGCTCGCCGAGCGCGGCCTGCCGCACGGCAGCTCGACGGAGAAGGCGTACTCGACCGACGCGAACCTCCTCGGCGCGACGCACGAGGCGAAGGATCTCGAGCTGCTCGAGACGAGCATGGAGATCGTCGAGCCGATCATGGGCGTCGCGCACTGGCGTCCCGACGTCGAGATCGAGCCGGAGCGCGTGACGATCGCGTTCGCGCACGGCATCCCCGTGGCGATCGACGGCGTCGAGCTCAGCGATCCGGTCGAGATCATCCGGCTCGCGAACGCGATCGGCGGCCGCCACGGTCTCGGCATGTCGGATCAGATCGAGAACCGGATCATCGAGGCGAAGAGCCGCGGCATCTACGAGGCGCCCGGCATGGCGCTGCTGCACATCGCGTACGAGCGGCTGCTGACGGCGATCCACAACGAGGCGACGCTCGAGCGCTACGCGGAAGAGGGCCGGCGGCTCGGCCGGCTGCTCTACGAGGGCCGCTGGTTCGACACGCAGGCGCTGATGATGCGCGACTCGCTGCAGCGCTGGGTCGCCGCGGTCGTCACCGGCGAGGTGACGATCGAGCTGCGGCGCGGCGACGACTACACGATCGTCGACACGCGCGGCGAGGCCGTGACGTACGACCCGGAGCGTCTGAGCATGGAGCGGAGCGCGACGGCATTCACCGCAGCCGATCGCATCGGCCAGCTCGCGTTGCAGATCAACGACATCGCCGACTCGCGCCGGATGCTCGAGCAGCACCGGCACCTGCGGCTCGCGCCGCCGCCGCGGCCGTCCGATCCGCTCGAGCTGGGGCCGCCGAAATGACGCTCTGGTCGGGTCGCGTCGGCTCGGAGCTCGCGCCGGAGGTGTGGGCGTTCCTCAAGTCCGACGACGCGGAGCTGCTGCCGTACGACATCCAGGGAACGCTGTTGCACGCAGAGCGGCTGCATGCGGCGGGGATCCTCGACGACGCGGAGCTCGCGGAGGTGCGCGAGACGCTGTCGCATCTCGACGCGGTCGATCCGGCAGCCGAGGACGTGCACTCGTTCATCGAGGCGGAGCTCGGCGAGGTGGGGCGGAAGATCCACGCCGGCCGCTCGCGCAACGACCAGGTCGCAGCGGCGTTCCGCTTGTACGTCGCGGACGCGTGTGCGGACGCGGACGCCGCGCTCGTCGCGTTTGCCGGCGCGATCCTCGCCCGCGCAGGCGAGGAGGCGGACACCGCGATGCCCGGGTACACGCACCTGCAGCGCGCGCAGCCGGTGACGCTCGGCCACCATCTGCTCGCGTGGGCGGAGATGCTGGAGCGCGACCGCGCACGGTTCGCGTTCGCCGCTGCGCAGGCCGCGCCGTCGCCGCTCGGTGCGGGTGCGCTCGCCGGCTCGACGCTGCCGCTGCCGGCTCCGCCGCAGCCGATGCGGAACTCGCTCGACGCCGTCGCCGACCGCGACTTCGCGCTCGACTATCTCTACGCGGCCGCGGTCCTGTTCACGCATCTCTCGCGGATCGGCGAGGAGCTCGTCCTCTGGACGACGGCGGAGTTCGGTTTCGCGCGGCTCCCGGAAACCGCGTCGACCGGCTCGTCGATGATGCCGCAGAAGCTGAACCCGGACGTCGCGGAGCTCGCGCGCGGGAAGGCCGGCACCGCGATCGGCCGCCTCACCGGGCTGCTCGCGACGGTGAAGGGTTTGCCCCTCTCGTACGACCGCGACCTGCAGGAGGACAAGCCGCCGGTGTTCGCGGCGCGGCACGACGTCGCCGGCGCGCTCGGCGCGCTGACGGTGCTCGTCGCCGGGCTCGAGTTCGACCGCGCGCGGCTCGCCGCCGCTGCGTCGGACCCGCTGCTGCTCGCGACCGACGCCGCCGAGGCGCTCGTCCGCGAGGGCGTTCCATTCCGCGACGCGCACGAGCAGGTCGCCGCGTCCGTGCGCGACGGCAGCTTCGAGCCGCCGCCGCCCGCGCCGCGCCTGCCGGACGTCGCAGCCGCCGTCATCGAAGCGAAGGAGCGTTGGTCATGAGCACCGTCACCGAAGGCGTCTCCCTCGCGGGCCGCGACTTCCTGAAGATCTCCGATCTCTCCTCGGCCGAGGCGGAGACGATCCTCGACGTCGCCGCCGAGCTGCGCGCGAATCCGAAACAGCCGCTCGCGCCGGGCTCGACGCTCGCGATGTACTTCGCGAAGCACTCGACGCGGACCCGCGTGTCGTTCTCCGTCGCGATGACGCATCTCGGCGGTTCCGTGATGCCGTTGTCGCCGGAAGAGCTTCACCTCTCGCGCGGCGAGTCGCTGCGCGACACGGCGCAGGCGCTCTCCCGCTACGTCGATGCGCTCGCGGTGCGGACGTACGAGCACGCGGAGCTCGAGGCGTGGGCGGAGTGGGCGACGATCCCGGTGATCAACGCGCTGACCGCCGACGAGCATCCGTGCCAGGCGCTCGCGGACGCGCTGACGATGCGCGACCGGCTTGGCTCGCTCGACGGCGTCCGCGTCGCGTGGGTCGGCGACGGGTCGAACGTTCTCGTCTCGCTTGCCGCACTCGGCGAGCTGCTCGGCTACGACGTCGTCGCCGCGTGCCCGGAGGGCTACGAAGCGGACGGCGTCCCGACCGTGCGCGACGCGCGCGAGGCGGTCGCCGGCGCGGACGTCGTCGTCACCGACACGTGGGTCAGCATGGGCCAGGACCACGAGCGCGCGAAGCGGCTGCTCGACCTCGAGCCGTACCGCCTCGACGCGGAGCTGCTCGCGCACGCATCACCGGACGCGTTCGTCATGCACTGCCTTCCCGCGCATCCGGGCGAGGAGATCACCGCCGAGGTCCTCTACGGCGACCGCTCCGCCGTGTGGGACGAGGCGGAGAACCGGCTGCACGCGCAGAAGGCGCTGCTCGTGCTGCTGCTCGGCGCGCGCTGACCGCTGTGATTTGATCTTCGGTCAGTAAACGACGAAAGGACGACAGATGCAGCTCTACGCGATCATTCGACGTGAGGGATGGGTCGCCGGTGGCGACCTCGAGGCGGCCGCGGCGCGCTCGTCGGCGGTCGGCGACAACGATATGCCGGACGACATCCGCTGGATCAGGAGCTACGTGATCAGCGAGGACTCGGGCAACCTCGGGACGGTCTGCATCTACGAGGCGTCGAGCCCCGAAGCGATCCGCGACCACGCGTCGCGTGCCGACCTTCCCGTGACGGAGATCATTCCGATCGCCGACACCGTCGTCGTGCGGCCTGATCCGGCTTAGAGCGCGGCGTAAAGGTCGACCGGCACGCCGTCGGGGTCGGCGAGCTGCGCGTACCGCTGGCCCCAGAACGCATCCCACGGGGCGTGCTCGCCGGTGAAGCCGGCCGCGACGGCGCGCGCATACGTCTCGTCGACCTCCGCGGGGCTCGCGCACTCGAATGCAAGCGAGAGCTGGTTGCCGCTCTCCCGCGACCACTCCGGGCGGAAGCTGTGGATCACGTCCTCCGTGTCCAGCATGAACCGCGTGCCGTTCGGGAGGAACGTGTCGATGTGCCCTTCGTCCGGCGTCTCGGGAACGTCGAGTCCGAGCAGCCGGTAGAAGCGGATCGACGTCGCCATGTCGGAGACGACGAGCCCGATGGCGTTCAGGTTCGGCATGACGGAGATGCTAGACGGACGGGCTACCCTTCGGCCATCCGAAGGATCGCCCTCGTCGCCTTTGCGCTGTTGCTCACCGCCCTTGCGGCCGGTTGCGGTAGTACGCGTACGGTCACGAAGACCGTCACGGTCCCGGGGGCCGGACTCGGGACCGGCGACCAGCGGCTCTACGGACACATCAGGTCGATCCAGCCGTACGGCAATCGATATCTGCTGCGCTTCGACCCCGCGTGGTTCACGACCGGCTTGACGGCCAACGTCGCGCAGGCTGAGGACCAGGGGATGACGTGCAAAGCGGCCGGCTGCGCTCCGGTTGCGAACGACAACTACGTCGTCGACGAGAGCCACCGTCTGCTGACCTTCTATCTTCCCGCGAGCGCGCGTGGCACGGTGCTGAGCGGCGGGGGTATCGCCGAGAAGACGATCACCGCTGCGCAACTCGCCGGGCTCGTCGCAGGGCAGAGTCCCGTCAAGCTGTACGAGCCGCTCGACTCCGGCATCTGGATCCGCGTCCACAACGACACCGTCCGTTCGTTCGCCCAGCAGTACCACCCGTAGGTCACGACGACCTGTCCTCGTTGACAGTGTCCACCGCCGGCGACATGATCCGTCGCGTGTAAGTCCCTCGCTCGCATCGAGACCTGACTTCTCTGCTTGGCGCCGTGCGCGGCTGCCGGGCGGGCACGAGAGACGACACACAAGGAGCGAACGTGAACGCGTATCGGACGTGGCACTACGGGCTCATCGCCGAGTGGTGGGCCGAGTTCAACACCGGCGGACCGGAGATCGACTACTTCGGAGGCTTCGTCGAGCGCGGGCGGCCTGCGCTCGACGCCGGCTGCGGCACCGGCAGGCTGCTGCTGCCGTGGCTGCGGGCGGGCTACGACGTCGACGGCGCCGACGTCTCCGCCGACATGATCGAGCTCTGCCGCGAGCGCGCGCAACGCGAGGGCTTCGACCCGACGCTGCTCGTGCAGCCGCTGCACGCGCTCGATCCGCCGCGCCGCTACCGGACGATCGTCGTCTGCGGCGTCCTCGGCATCGGCACGACGCGCACGCAGGATCAGGAAGGGCTGACGCGGATCCGCGAATGCCTCGAGCCGGGCGGCGTGCTCCTCCTCGACAACGAAGTGCCGTACGCCACCGGGTCGCGCTGGCTGCGCTGGCAGGCAAGCGGCCGCGGCGAGCTTCCGGCACCGTGGCCCGAGACCGGCACCCGCAAGACGGCCGCCGACGGCTCCGAGTACGAGCTCGTCTCGCGCGTCGCCGCTGTCGATCCGCTCGACCAGTGCGAGATCCTCGAGATGCGCGCGCGGAAGTGGGTCGGCGGCGAGCTCGTCGCCGAGGAGGAGTACCCGATCTCGCTGCGTGCGCTCTTCCGGGACGAGATTCTGCTGATGCTCGAGCGGGCCGGGTTCGCGGACGTGGAGGTCCGCGGCGGGTACGACGACGAGGCGCCGACGGCAGACCACGAGTTTCTCGTCTTCATTGCACGGACATAGGAGGCGTACTAACCCCGGATGCGAGTCGCGGGCCGGCGGCGCACGCTTGAGTCATGGTGACCGTCGCGGAACAGCCCCTGGTCGGTGCCGACCTCCTGCGCACCGAGTGGAAGTCGGCGTTCGACGCCGCCGAGGCGGCGTTGCGCGCTGCCGACCGCGACCTGCCGCCGGAGGAGCGGCGGCGGCGCACCATGCACCTCCAGGCCGAGCGCGAGCCGGTGGCGACCCTTCTCCGCACGCTCGCGCACGACCAGCGGGAGAACGCGCACTTCCTGCACCGCGTCGTGTCGCGAGCAGAGGCGCTGAAGCTGCTCGGCCTGCCGCCCGGCGTCACGGCTCTCGTCTTCCGCCTCGACGACGTCCTCGTTTCGAGCGCCGACGTCCATGCGCCCGCATGGGCCGAGACGTTCGACGAGTTCCTCGCCGGCCGCGTCGACCACACGCACGACTGGATCGCGCCGTTCGACGGACGCGCCGACTACCGCGCGCACATCCGCGGCCGGCCTCGGCTCGAGGGCGTCCGCGCGTTCCTCGCCAGTCGCGGGATCAGGCTCCCGGAAGGTGCGCCCGGCGATCCGCCGTACGCGGCGACCGTGCACGGGCTCGCGAACCGTAAGACGGTCGCGCTGCTCCGGCGGCTCGAGAACCGGACACTCGTCCCGCTGCCGGGCGCGCTCCGCTTTCTCGAGCTCGCGCGCGACGCCGGAATCGACGTCGCGGTCGTCTCGTCGAGCGCGCACACGTACCTGATCCTCGAGCGCGCGGGACTCGCGGGGCTCGTCGACCGCGTCGTCGACGCGAGCGCGAACCCGCCGGAACACGATCTGCTGGTGGGCGCCTGCCACCGCCTCGGTGTCGAACCGCAGCACGCGGCGGTCTTCGAGGACACCGAAGCCGGCGTCGCCGCTGCGCGGGACGCCGGCTTTGCGTTCGTGACGTCTGAGGTGCCGGAGCTGCTCTAGCTCGGCTGCGGAACGATGCGGATGTAGGGCTTCGGCTCGTCCCACTCGCCGAAGATCTCCTTCGCCTCGTCGTTCGACACCGAGCCGGCGATGATCACGTTCTCGCCGTCCTTCCAGTTCACCGGCGTCGCAACGCGGTACTTCGCGGTCAGCTGGAGCGAGTCGATCACGCGCAGCACCTCGTCGAAGTTCCGGCCGGTCGTCATCGGGTAGACGAGGATCAGCTTGATCTTCTTGTCAGGCCCGATCACGAAGACATTGCGGACGGTCTGGTTGTCGGCCGCTGTGCGGGAGTGCGGGTCGCCCGACGCGCTCGCAGGGAGCATGTCGTAGGCCTTCGAGACGGCGAAGTCGGCGTCGCCGATGATCGGGTAGTTGGGCGCCGTGCCCTGCGTCTCCTCGATGTCCTTGGCCCACTGCTCGTGGTCGGACGACGGGTCGACGGAGAGGCCGATCACCTTGACGCCGCGCTTGTCGAACTCGGGCTTGATCTTCGCCATGTAGCCGAGCTCGGTCGTGCAGACCGGCGTGAAGTCCTTCGGGTGCGAGAACAGCACGGCCCACGAATCGCCGAGCCAGTCGTGGAAGCTGATTCGCCCCTCCGAGGTGTCTGCCTCGAAGTCCGGGGCCACGTCGCCCAATTGCAAAGCCATCTCGTTCCTCCCTATCGAATGTATAGCGACCCTAAGCATACGGCCCCGGAACGCCCTCGTGCAGGCAGAATGCCGCGAAGTGGCCTATCGCGCCGACGAGCGTCGGCCCGGCGTGCTGAACGCCGCCGGGCGGCTTGCGTTCTATCCCGCGCGGGTTGTCGCGCGTGCGTCGCGCGGGCGGATCGAGGCGGCGGCGGAGGATGCGCTCGCCGGGCCGGAGCTCGCGCGCATCGTCGACCAGGCGCTGGCCGGGCCGCTGCCCGAGCATGTGGCGCGTTCGCTCGTGAAGCACCGCGTCGTCGAGCGCGTGGTCGCGGAGCTCGTGGCGAGCGGCGAGCTGGACCGACTGGTCGCCGCCGGGCTCGCGAGCCCGCACGCGACCGAGCTCGCGGACGAGGTCGCGACGAGCGCGCCCGTGCGGCGGGCGGTGCTGGAGATCGTCTCGAGCGTGGACGTCCGGACGGCGATCGCCCGGCAGACGACGGGGTTCGCGGAGGAGCTGGCGACCGACGCGCGCGCCGATACACGTCGGCTCGACGGTGCTGTCGAGCACTTCGTCAGCCGACGCGTGCGCGCGAAGCCGACGGAGTTCGGCGGCGTCGCAAGCCGTGGCCTCGCGCTTGCGATCGACTCGTTCATCGTTGTCCTTCTCTATGCGTCGCTGAGCGCGATGGCCTCGCTGATCGCTTCGCTCGTCGGCGAGCTCCGTCCCGCGTGGCTCGTGGGCACGATCCTCGCGGTCGGATGGGCGGTGGTCGCGGGCGGCTACTTCGTCTTCTTCTGGCGGCTCGCAGGCCGCACGCCCGGGATGCACCTGATGCATCTCCACGTGCGGGACGCGCGCGGGAAGGCGCCGTCGTTCTGGCGCTGCGTCGTCCGCGTCGCAGCGCTCGGCGTGTCGATCGCGATCGTGTTCCTCGGTTTCGTCCCGGCGCTGTTCACCGAGCGGCGGCGCGCGCTTCCCGACCTCGTCGCCGGGACGGTCGTCGTCTACGACTAGCGATGTTCCGTCGCCAGACGGAGCCCGAAACCGACGAGGAACGTGCCGGTGATCGCTTCGAGGATGCGGTGGATCCTGCCGCGCCGGAGGACGTCGCCGACGCGGACGACGACCGCGACGTACGCGACGAGCCACAGGAACGTCATCACGCAGAACACGAGCCCGAGTGCGAGCAGTTCGAGGAACGTCGCGCTGCCGCCGCTCGGGACGAACTGCGGCAGGAAGCTCGTGAAGAAGACCGCGATCTTCGGATTCGAGAGATTGCTGAGCACGCCCTGCCGCAGCGAGACGCGCGCAGGGACGACGCGTCCGCGCCCCGTCGTCGCACCGTTCTCGCCGCCGCGAATCGCGGCCCAGAGTGCGCGACCGCCGAGATAGAAGAGATACGCGCCGCCGGCGATGCGCAAAGCGAGGAACGCCGGCTCGGACGCGCGAAGCAGCGCAGCGATGCCGAGGCTCGCCGCGAGCGTCCAGACGAAGAGGCCGCTCGCGGTTCCGATGCTCGTCGCGATCCCGGCGCGCCGCCCGCCTGCAAGCGTGTTCCGCACGACGAGTGCGGTGTCGGGGCCCGGCGCGACGATGATCAGCGCCGAGAGCGCGAGGAACGAGACGAGATGTCCGGCCACAGAGGAAGTGTCGTATATTCGAGCGGGGTCAGGCGACGCTAGGGAGGTAACGATGTCGGTGATCATGACGTTGCGCGCGTCCGGTGACGGGAAGGCTGTCGAGGCGTACGCAAAGGCGCACCCGGAGGTTCTTGCCTCGACGATCGCGATGGCGAAGGAGCACGGCGTGATCGCGCACCGGTTCTACGCGCTCCGACGACCAGATCATGGTCATCGACGAGTGGCCGGATGCGGATAGCTTCAACGCGTTCTTCGCGGCGTCCGAGTCGCTGATCGGCCCGATGATGCAGGAGTCGGGGATCGGCAAGCCGGAGCTCACCTTCTGGCACAAGCTCGAGACAGGTGACGACGTCGGCTGGGAGTAGTTCGGCCTAGCCGAGGTAGTACACGAGCAGAACAACGGTCAGTAGCACTGCGAGGATCGTGAAGACGATCCCGGCGACGCCGATTGAGACGAGTAGCGGCGTCGTCGGGCTCTCGCCGTCTGCGGCGACGTGCGTGAGCCGACGGATCTCCTCGACGGGATGGTGCGCGAGACTGCTCGCCTCGTCGCGGATCTCGTGGAGGATCAGCTCCGTGTCGTCGGATCCCTGAACCTGCTGGGCAGTCATCCGGACACCGTCCTTCTCGAAGCGGTCAGCTGAAGTCTAGCTCCGCGCCTTCGAGGAGTGCGCGCCCGACGACGGCGCCGTCCGCGCCCGCGTGTCTTGAGCGCATCGACGTCCGCGGTATTGCGGATGCCGCCGGCGGCGAGAACCGCGCCGTCGAACGCGCCGCGAACCTCGCGCACCAGCGCGAGGTCGGGGCCGGCCAGCGTGCCGTCGCGGTCGATCGCGGTGCAGAGGATCCGCTCGACGCCGGCGGCCGTGCAGCGCGCGAGGGCGGCGGCGGTCAGCAGTTGCGACGTGTCGAGCCAGCCGGCGGTGCGGACGACGCCGTCCGCGACGTCGACGGCGACGACGAGCCGGTCGCCGAGCGCCGCGACGAACTCCTCGAGCGGGATCGGGCCGAACGCGGCGGTCCCGACCATCACGCGCGCGACGCCCGCCTCGACCAGCGCCTCCGCGTCGGCGACCGAGCGGACGCCGCCGCCGAGCTGCACCGGCACGGGCGCGGCCGCCGCGACCGCGCGGCGCGCGAGCTCGAGCGGCGCGCCGCCGTCCCGCGCCGCGCCGAGCGCGACGACGTGGACGAGCGGTGGGCCGGCGGCCGCGACCCGGGCGATCAGCTCGAAGGGATCGCCGGCGTCCGCGCGCGACGCGGTCGTAGTCGCCCTGTTGCAGGCGCACAGCCTTCCCGTCGAGGACGTCGACGGCGGGGATGAGCTCGAACTCTCTATTCATGTGTTAGCATGTTAACACGATGGCATCGATGGAGCCCTCACATTGGCCGACCGTGGAGCACGAGGATCTCTTCGCGACGATCGCGTCGCTGAAGAACGCGGACGAGGTCGGAGCACTTCCTGCGGGATCTCAATACGCGGACGGAGCTGGACGCGATGTCGCACCGCTGGCAGATGGCGCGGCTGCTGGACGAGGGGCTGCCGTACCTCGAGGTGGCGAAGCGGACGCACGCCTCGACGACGACGGTGACGCGCGTGGCGCAGTGGCTGCGCCGCGGCGAGGGCGGGTACGCGCTGGCGCTGCGGCGCCGGAGACGGCGCCCATGAGAATCGCGGTCCCGTCGAAGGGCCGGCTCCGCGACCCGGCGATCGTCCTGCTCGAGGATGCGGGGCTCGGGCCGGAGACGCCGGGCGACCGCGCGCTCGCTTTCCCGTGCCGGAACGCACCCGTCGAGGGGCTGCTCGTCCGCGCGGACGACGTGCCGGAGTACGTCCAGGACGGCGTCGTCGACTGCGGCATCACCGGTCTCGACATCGTGCGCGAGAGCGGCGCCCGCGTGACGGAGCTGCTCCGCCTCGGCTTCGGACATTGCACGCTCGAGGCTGCGGTGCCCGAGGAGTCGCCGGTCACCGCCGTCGCCGACCTCGACGGCGCGCGCGTCGCGACGAGCTTCCCGCGGCTGGCGCGCGAGTTTCTGCCGTCGTCGATCGAGCTCGTCGACGTGCACGGCTCGGTCGAGCTCGCGCCGCGGCTCGGCCTCGCCGACGCGATCGTCGACCTCGTCTCCAGCGGCAGCACGCTGCGGACGAACGGCCTGCGCTCGATCGGGCGGCTGCTCGAGTCGGAGGCGGTGCTGATCGGGCCGCCGGAAGCGGGCGCCGATGCGCTGCAGCTGGCGTCGCGTGTTCCGCAGCGTCGTCGACGCGCGCGGCGCGCGCTATCTGATGCTCAACGCGCCGGAGGACGCGCTCGAGCGGATCTGCGAGCTCGTGCCGGGATCGCGCGCGCCGAGCGTGCTGCCGCTGTCGGTGCCGGGGATGGTCGCCGTGCACAGCGTCGTTCCCGCGGCGGAGATCTGGCGGCTGCTGCCGGCGCTCGAGGCGGCCGGCGCGTCGTCGATCCTGCATCGTTCCGGTCGAGCGAATGCTTGCGGATGAAGCATACGGTCGCGGAGATCGTCGCGGACGTTCGCGCGCGCGGCGACGAGGCGCTGCGCGAGTGGGCGGTGCGGCTCGACGGCGCCGAGCCCGCGCGCGCGGAGCCGCCGGACGGGCTGCCGGAGGACGCGATCCTCGCGCTCGCCGACCGCGTTCGCCGCTGGCACACGGCGCAGCTGCCGGCCGACGTGCGGCTCGAGGTCGAGCCGGGCGTCGAGCTCGAGCGGCGCTGGGTGCCGCTGCGGTCGGTCGGGATCTACGTGCCGCGGCGCCTGGTCTCGACGCTCGTGATGTGCACGGTTCCGGCGCAGGTCGCCGGCGTCGAGCGGATCGTCGTCGTCACGCCGCCGGACGGTGCGGGACTTGTCGCGGCCGCCGCCCGCGCGCTCGGCGTCGACGAGGTCTGGGCGGTCGGCGGTGCACACGCGATCGCCGCACTCGCGTATGGGACGGACACGATTCCGCGCGTCGACAAGATCGTCGGTCCGGGCAGCGCGTTCGTGAACGAGGCGAAGCTGCTCGTGTCGCGCGACGTCGCAATCGATCTTCCCGCGGGTCCGTCGGAGGTCGCGGTCGTGCTCGGCCGCGGCGGCTCGCGCGCGATCGCGGAGCTCGAGCTCGCCGCGCAGGCGGAGCACGGCGCCGACAGCGTCTGCACGCTCGTCGACGGCGACGATGTTGAAGCGGCGCTCGCGGAGGTCGAGCGGCTCGCACCGGAGCACGTCGTGCTCCTCGGCGAGGCGACATCGCTTGCCGGCCGGATCCGCAACGCCGGCGCGATCTTCGTCGGCGACAGCTCGCCCGTCGCGAGCGGCGACTACGCGACCGGCGGTAACCACGTTCTCCCGACCGGCGGCTGGGGCCGCTCCAGCGGCGGGCTCGGCGTCGAGACGTTCATGAAGCCGGTGACCGTGCAGCGGCTGACGGCGGACGGGCTGGCGCGCGTCGCGCCCGTCGTCCGCGCGCTCGCCGCGGTCGAGGGAATGCCGGCACATGCGGCGGCGGTGGAGCGATGAAGCCGCTCGCGCCGGATTTCCGTCCTTATCTATGGGCGCCGTCGACGGAGGAGCTCGCGCGCCGGGCAGGCCTCGACCCGTCGCAGATCGTCCGCTTCGACGGGAACGTGCCGCCGCTGCCGCTTCCCGGCTCGCGCCCGGCCGCGGTCGCGCACGCGCTCGCGCACGTCAACGAGTATCCGCACGGCGGCTACCGCGAGCTGACGGCGGCGATCGCGGAGTACGCGGGCGTCGAGCCGGAGAACGTCGTCCTCGGCGCGGGCGCCGACGATTTGATCCTTCTTATTGCGCGTGCGTTCGCCGGCCCGGGCGACATCGGTCGCGATTGCGAACGATCCGACCTATCCGCTCTACCGGATCGCGGCCGGTCTCGCCGGCGCGACGATCGGCGACGACGATCCGGTGCTGACGTTCTGCTGCCGCCCGAACAATCCGACCGGCTCGCTCGACCCGCTCCCGAGCGCGCGGCCGCTCGTCGTCGACGAGGCGTACGTCGAATTCTGCGACGACGACGGCGTCGCGGGGCTGCTCGACGACGGCGTGATCTCGATCCGCACGTTCTCGAAAGCGTTCGCGCTCGCGGGCGCGCGCGTCGGCTATGCGCTTGCGTCCGCGGACGTCGCGGCGGAGCTGAACACACGCCAGGCGCCTGCCGCCGTTGCGACACCGTCCGCGGCACTTGCGCTCGCCGCGCTCGCGTCGCCGCCCGACCTCGGCCCACTGATCGAGGAGCGCGAACGGCTTGCCGACGAGTTGCGCGCGCTCGGCTACGCGCCGCTCCCGTCGCAGACGAATTTCCTCTACGTCCCGGTGGACGACTCGGCGGAGCTCGCGGAGCGGCTGCTCGCGCGCGGTTGCGTCCCGCGCGTCTACGACGACGCGATTCGCATCACCGTCCGCGACCGCGAGGACGACGACCTGATCCTCGCCGCGCTCGCGGGCGCCGACGCGCCGTCCGGGCGAAGCGTGCGCCACGTCCGCGCGACGGCCGAGACCGCGCTGCGCGTGCGCCTCCGGCTCGACGGCGAGAGCCGCGTGCGCGTCTCGACCGGCGCCGGCCTCTACGACCACTTTCTCGAACAGCTCGCGTTCCACGCCGGCCTCGACCTCGTGCTCGAGGGGACGGGCGACGCGGAGACGGGGCCGCACCACACCGCCGAGGACTCGGCGATCGCGCTCGGCGAGGCGCTCGACCGCGCGCTCGGCTCGCGCAAGGGCATCGCGCGCTACGGCGACGCGGTCGTGCCGATGGACGACGCGCTCGCCCGCGCTGCCGTCGATCTCGGCGGACGCCGCGCGTCCGTGATCGAGCTCCAGCACGACCCGGGACTCGCGAAGCACGTGCTGCAGAGCCTCGCCGACAGCGGCCGCCTGTGCATCCACGTCGAGTCGACCGGCGACGACCCGCATCACGTCGCGGAGGCGGCGTTCAAGGCGACGGGCCGCGCGCTGCGCGCGGCGCTCCGCGAGGACGGCGGCCTCGTGCCGTCGACGAAGGGGATCCTGTGAACGTCGCGATCTGCCGCTACGGCGCCGGCAACGTCCGCTCCGTCGAGCTCGCATTCCAGCGGCTCGGCGCTGACGTCGTCGCCGCCGACGCGCCGGCCGACGTGCTCGACGCCGACCTCGCGGTTCTCCCCGGCGTCGGCTCGGCCGGCTCGGCGATGGCGGGACTGCGCGAGCGCGGGCTCGACGACGCGCTGCGCGAGCGCGCCGCCGCCGGTCGCGCGATCGCTCGGCATCTGCCTCGGCCTCCAGATCGCGCTCGACGAGAGCGAAGAGGACGGCGGCACGCCGGGCTCGGTCTCGTGCCGGGCCGCGCGGTCCGTCTGCGCGCGGAGCGCGTGCCGCGCATCGGCTGGGCGACGGTCGATCCCGGCGGCGAGGCGTACTGGTTCGCGCACTCGTACGCGGCGGAGACGGAGCGCGGCGACCGCGACGAGCGAGGGCTTCGTCGCCGTCGTCGAGGACGGCGCGTTCACCGGCGTGCAGTTCCATCCCGAGAAGAGCGGCGCCGCCGGCGCACGCTTCCTGGAGCAATGCCTCTCCCGCGTCTGATCCCGTGCCTCGACGTCGCGGGCGGCCGCGTCGTCAAGGGCGTGAAATTCCGCGAGCTGCGCGACGTCGGCGATCCCGTCGAGCTCGGCGCGGCGTACTCCGACGCCGGCGCGGACGAGCTCGTGTTCCTCGACGTCGCCGCGACGGTCGAGTCGCGTGGCTCCGCGGTCGAGGTCGCCGCGCGCGTCGCCGAGCACGTGTCGATCCCGTTCACCGTCGGCGGCGGGATCCGCTCCGTCGAGGACGCGGCCGCGGTGCTCGAGGCCGGCGCGGACAAGATCAGCGTCAACTCGGCGGCGCTTGCGCGGCCCGAGCTGATCGGCGAGCTCGCGCGCACGCTCGGAAGCCAGGCCGTCGTCGTCGCGATCGACACGGAAGCCGGCCGCGTGCACTCGCACTCGGCGACGCGCGACGCCGACGCGCGACACGGTCGCGTGGGCGCGCGAATGCGAGGAGCGCGGCGCCGGCGAGCTGCTCGTCACGTCGATCGACCGCGACGGCACGCAGAACGGCTACGACCTCGAGCTGCTCGCGCGCGCTCCGCGACGCGGTGTCGCTGCCGGTGATCGCATCGGGCGGCGCCGGCAGCGCCGCGCACATCGCCGCCGCGCTCGAGGTGTCGCAGGCCGCGCTGCTCGCATCGATCCTCCACGAGCAGCCCGCACGGCTCGTCTCGCTCCGCGAAGAGCTCCGTTCCCTCGGCGTCCAACTCCGCGATGCAGCCTGAGCTGACCGCCGCAATCGTGCAGGACGCGGACGACGGCCGCGTGCTGATGCTCGCGTGGATGAACGACGAGGCGCTGCGTCTGACGCGCGAGACGGGCGAGGCATGGTTCTGGAGCCGCTCGCGGCAGGAGCTCTGGCACAAGGGCGCGACGTCGGGGAACATGCTCGCCGTCGAGGAGATCCGCGACGACTGCGACGGCGACGCGCTGCTGCTTCGCGTTCGGCCGGCGGGCCCGGCGTGTCACACGGGCTCGCGCTCGTGCTTCGCGCCTACGCTCTGGCGCACGGTCGTCGAGCGCGTGCGCGACCGCCCGGAAGGCTCGTACACCGCGTCGCTCGCCGACGCCGGCATCGAGCGCTGCGCGCAGAAGCTCGGCGAGGAGGCGCTCGAGGCCGCGCTCTCCGCAGTCGCCGCAGACGGCCGGCTCGCCGAAGAAGCCGCCGACGTGATCTACCACCTCTACGTGCTGCTCGCGGTCGCCGGAGTCGACGTCGCCGATGTCGAGGATGTCCTCGCATCGCGCGTAAAAGCTTCGTAACGAAACGGTTTCAACTCCCGCAGCGGTGGTACACCGTTAGCCATGGAGACCAACTTCGGAAACAGCACGCCGTACAGCGTCGGTCTCGAAGAGGAGTTCCAGATCATCCGCGCCGACAGCTGCGAGCTCGTGTCGCAGATCGAGCCGATTCTCGAGGCGTTCGCAGGCGAGAGCGTGGAACGCCGCGTCAAGCCCGAGCTGCTGCAGTCGGTCGTCGAAGTCTCGACGAAGATCTCCGCCACCGTCGGCGAGGCCGTCGACGATCTCGCCGACCTGCGCGGCCACCTCAGGCGTGTCGCCGCGGAGCAGAACACGCTGATCGCGTCCGCCGGGACGCATCCGTTCTCGCGCTACGAGCACCAGGACGTGACGGACCGTCCGCGCTACGCGGAGCTGGCCGAGAGTCTCGGCTGGGTCGCCGCGCGGCAGCTCGTGTTCGGCCTGCACGTGCACGTCGGCGTCAGCTCCGCGGCGAAGGCGATCGCGTGCGCGAACGGCCTGCGCAATCACCTGCCGGAGCTGCTTGCGCTCTCGGCGAACTCGCCGTTGTGGCAGGGCAAGCCGACGGGGCTCGCGTCGACCCGCGCGAAGATCGTCGAAAGCCTGCCGCGGACCGGCCTGCCGCCTGTCTTCGATTCGTTCGCCGACTTCGAGCGGCTGGTCGAGCACGGCGAGCGCGCCGGCGTCTTCCCGGACTACACGCACATCTGGTGGTACATCCGGCCGCACCCGCGCTTCGGCACGATCGAGGTACGGATCTTCGACGGGCAGACGCGCATCGAGAACGTCGCTGCGATCGCCGCGCTCGTCCAGTCGCTCGTCGCGACCCTCGCGAGCGCGTTCGAGTGCGGCGAGCCTCCCGTGGCGACGCCGGACATCCTGCTCGAGGAGAACATCTGGCGCGCCGCGCGCGACGGGCTCGCGGCCGAGTTCGTCGATGTCGGCTCGGCCGGCGACACGATCTGCGCGCTCGTCGAGCGTTGCGCTCCTGCGGCGGACGCGCTCGGCTGTGCCGAGGAGCTCGAGCTTGTCGAGGAGATCCTCCTTCGCGGCGGAGGCGCCGACGAACAGCGCCGGCTCTTCGACGAGGCCCATGACCCGGTCGCCGTGACACGGTGGCTCGCAGAGCGGACTGCGCCGACCCCGGTTCCGGCCTAGATCCCCATTTGGGTGAGTGGCGGGCGGCCGCCCCTTCCGCTACGTTCAGGCGGGGGCAATGTCTCTGCGGAGGCACACATATCAGAGTGAGGATCGCGCGTTCGAGCAGCTTTACGGCCGCTACGCGCAGAACGTGTTTCGCTATGCGCTGACGGTGCTCGGGCAGCAGGCCGATGCCGAAGACGCGACGCAGACGACGTTTCTCAATGCCTACCGGGCGTATCGGCGCGGGGAACGGCCGCTGCAGCCCGAGCGCTGGCTGATCTCGATCGCCCACAACACGTGCCGCGAGCGCTACCGGCACGCACAACGGCGGCCGCACGAGGTCTCGCTCGACGAGGCACTCGCCATCGCAGGGATCGAGGACGACCAGCGGACGACGGCCGAAGAGTTGCGGAAGGCGCTGATGGAGCTCCCCGAGTCACAGCGGTCGGCTCTCGTGATGCGTGAGCTCGAGGGCCGCTCATATGCGGAGACCGCGGCGGCGTTGCACATCTCCGGCTCGGCGCTCGAGACGCTGCTGTTTCGCGCGCGCGCGTCGCTCCGCGAACAGCTGAACGAACGTCTCTCGTGTAACGAGGCTGCGGACGCGATCGCGATGCAGCTGACCGGGAGGCTGCCGAATCGTGACAAGGCGATCCTCCGAGCGCATCTGCGGACATGCGACGCGTGCGCCGCGCTTGCGCGGAGCCGCCGTGCGCAGAAGCGCACCCGCGGCAGTCTGTCGAGTCTTCCCTCGTGGCTCGGCCGGCTGCTTCCGAGCGGTCTGGCCGGTACGTCGGCGACAGGAGGGGTGGGAGCGGCGGGCCTCGTGTTGAAAGCCGCCGCTGTCGTCGTCGTCGGCACGGCCGCCGGCGGCGTCGCGTACGAGGGCGTAGCGCAGCCCGCGAGTTTCAACTCGCACCGCACCGGTGCGCATGTTGCCGCCTCCTCCGTATCGAACGTCTCGGTTCGTCGCTCCACATCGGGCGGCGGTTCGACCGGCATGGTGTCGAGCTCGAGCGCGACCGTCAGCAGCTCCATGCAGCTTCCGAGCGACGAGACGACAACAGTCGCTGCGACGAGTCCGAGTCCCGCGGCGCCTCCTCCGGCCGCCGCACCGCAGACGAGCAACACGACCAACGACGCGCAGGGGACCGTCGACGGAGGAACCGCGACCACCACGTCGACAACGACGACTGAAACGACAACCGCCGCGGCGACGACGGAAGCGGCGCCGGCGTCCACGCCGGCGGCAAAGGTCCCGCCGGGACAGGCGAAGAAGGCCGACGCAACGTCAAGTAGCGCGTCTTCGACGCAGACGTCCACAACCGATACCTCGTCGTCGAACGTGCCACCCGGGCAGGCGAAGAAGAACGCAGCGACGTCGTCGACCGACACGACTGCGTCGACCGACACGTCGTCCTCGTCGAATCTTCCTCCAGGTCAGGCGAAGAAGGATGCTGCGGCTGCATCGTCAACCGATACGACAGCGACGACAACGACAACCACAACGACAAATGACACGTCGTCGAACACGCCGCCGGGACAGGCGAAGAAGGACGCGACACAGGACTCCTCGTCGGCCTCGAACACGCCGCCCGGCAAGGGAAAGAAGAGCGGAAACAGCCCCTGACGCGCGTCGAACGGCGCGCGCGCGCCGTTACTAGACGCGTTCGATCCTCCGAACTTGCGCAGTGCCGGACGGCTTTTTCGCGCGGCGAAATTCGCGCTTGACGAACGTCGGTCCGAGTGCTTGAGTCGCCCCGACGGCGCGTCCGGTAGGGGGAAATCGCGCCGAGGTACGACGGCTCGCTGGGGAGCGAGTACGTAATCGAGGGGGATGCGACGGGAACGTACGGTTCAGTCGCGGTGCAGCAGCCGTTCGGGCTCACCGCACTGCGGTTCAGGGGGATCAAGTACTGGTGGGCCGGTCTCGGCATCACGGTGCTTGTCGTCGCGTACGCCGCGCCGATCGCCGCGTCGTTCCGTCAACCTGCGATTTCGGCGGCGACGACGACAGCGTCGCTGCCCGCGCTTTCGATCCCCGTCGTTACGTTTCCGCAGTTACACGTACCCGCGCTTCGACCAGCGCGGCACGTCCCGCCGCTTCCGTCGGCGCCGAGATCGCATGTAGCCGCCCCCACGCAAAGCGTCCCAGTCGTCACCGACTCGTATTCGCAAGTGTCGACTCCCGCGTCCACGTCGGCGACGCAGACGGATCGCTTCGCCAACGTGCCGGTCGTCGACGACACGACCGGCGCGCCGGTGGCCCCCACCGTGGCCCCCGCTTCCATCCCAAATCCGGCGGGGGCCGCGACACCGCCGGCGTCGCCGGCTGACAGTGCGGCTGCAGCCGACGGCGTCGCGCCGCAGGACGACGCAGTTCCGACGGTGCCCGCACGCGGATCGAACGAGATCCGCGTCCTGGCGGCCGCGACCGACTCGACTCCGCCGTCGGACGGCACCGCTGCCACCGGGTCCGCAGACCCGGCTGCTCCGCCGGCGACCGACCCGCAGTCGGGTGCCGCCACAGCCGATGCAAGTGCGAGCGATTCGTCGCCGCCTGCGCCGGCGCCGCCGGCACCCGCGACACCTCCGGCACCCGTTGCGCCTGTCGCACCGGCAGCCTGGTCGGTCACCGCCGGGGACGGCAGCGCGCACGCCATTTCGGCGGCGGTGAACGGAGCGAATCTCGACGTGACCGTCGACGGCACGACGACGAGCAAGGCAATCGCCGCGCTCACCGCGGTCTCGCTCGCCGGCGGCGACGGAAACGACACGTTCACGATCGACTCCTCACTCGGCTCCGCCGGGATCCCGATCAGCGTCGACGGCGGCGGCGGTACGAACACGCTCGCCGGGCCGTCGTCGGATGTCACCTGGCAGATCACCGGCGCCGGCAGCGGAACGGTCGGCGGCGTTGCGTTCACGAACATCGAGAATCTCAGCGGCGCGGCCGACAACAAGGACACGTTCGTCTTCGCGCCCGGCGCCAGTGTCGCCGGTGTCGTCGACGGCGGTGCCGGCGGGTTCGACACGCTCGTGATCGGCGGCGCGGTCAACACCATGCGATCGACCCCGGCGGACGCGAACTCGGGGGTGTTGGACATCGACGGGGTGGTGATCACCTATGCGGGGCTCGAGCCGATCAGCAACAGCGGCTCCGTCGCCAACGCGATCTTCGACCTCGGCGGCGGTGACGACGTCGCCACGCTCGCGCCCGGACCGTCCGGGCTGCGCCTGTCGTCCGGCGGCACGTTCGAGCTCACCGACTTCTCCGTCCCGAGCACCTCGCTCACGATCCACGGCGGCGGCGGGTCGGACACGATCACGATCAGCGGCACGATCAGCCTCGGCACCGCTTCCCTCTCGATCGACGCCGAGAAGATCACGGTCGCCTCGGGCGCGAACCTGAGCGGCGGCGCGATCACCCTCACCGCGTCCGACACGGAGACCGGCACCTCGACTGTCGGCATCTACCACGGCACCGCGGACGCGGAGATCACGATCACGAACGCGACGATCAACGCCGGGGCGTTGGACTTCGAGGCGCATGCCACCGCGACGCTCGTCCCGTCGACGGACGATCAGATCGTCATCGGTCTTCCGATCGGAGCCGACGCGAGCGCGACCGCCCTCGTCGCGGTCACCGGCACCTCGTCCCTGACGAGCTCGGGCAACGTGACGCTCGCCGCGACCTCCAACTTCACGGCGACGGCGAACGCAGGCTCGAAGAGCAGCCACACCGACGACAGCTCGAGCGAGGCCGCCTTCGCATCGATCTGGGGCAGCAACACCGCCACCTCGCACGTCTCCGGCTCCAGCTCGATCTCCGCGTCGGGCTCCGTCGGGATCACGGCCTCGACGACGACGAACGCGACGGCCACGGCCAACGGCGACGCCTCCAGCTCCGCCGTGGGCGCCGGCATCGCCATCGCGGTGGTCTTCGAGACGACGCAGGCCTACGTCGACAGCTCGAACACGATCAGCGGCACGAGCGTGACCATCGCGGCGGACTCCGACAACACGGTTGCGACGAGCGGGACGTCAAGCTCGAAGGGCGCCGACAACAACCAGAAGTCGCCGAACGACAACACGAAGAACCCGGACACGAGCCAGGGCAACGCCTCGACGAGTGACGGGAACATCGACCTCGCCGCGGCCCTCGCCTTCACGTTCTTCAAGGGCCCGACGGAGGCCTATGCCTCCGGCTCCGGGCTGACGATCTCGTCGCCGGGCGGCGACCAGAAGATCCACGCCGCGTCGAAGAACGTCACCAGCGCCACGGCGGACGGCGGCAAGGCCGACGGCTCCGGCGACTCGAACTCGATCGGCGTCGGCGTGGCGGTCAACCTGACGTTCCTGACGACTCACGCCCACGTCGGCGGCACGACGAGCTTCTCCGGCAAGAACCTCATCGTCGAGGCCCAGGGCCCGGCGACGGGGCAGAACACGTTCACGGCGACGGCGACCTCCGGCGCCGCCGGCAGCAACGACAACACCGGAGTCGCGGGCTCGTTCGCGATGAACCTCCTCGAGGCGACGACGACGGCCGACGTCGACGCGAGCGCCTCCATCGACGGCTCCCACGGTGAGAACACCGACATGTCGTTCACGGCGCTCACGAACGCCAAGAACACGGCCACCGGGAAAGCGAAGGTGGACGGCAGCGGCGACTCCACCGGCGTCGGCGCCTCGGTCGGCCTCGGGATCTCGAACGACACGACGACGGCCGCGGTCGGGAACAGCGCCGGTTTCGCCCACACGCACAACCTGTCGCTGACGTCGACCGGCACCGACGCGATGGACACGGAGATCACGACCGGCGCCAAGGGCGGCACCGCGGTCGCCGCCGGCGTCGCGATCTCGATCTCGAACATCTACACCTACGCGACGGTCGGCACCGGCTCGACTCTGACGATCGGCGGCGCGCTCGACGCCGAGGCGACGCAGACCGCGTCCGTCACGACGAAGGCGACGGGTGCGACCGAGGGCTCGGGCGGCGACTCCGGGATGCAGATCGGCGCCGCGGTCGCACTCACCTTCGCGCAGCACGACGTCGAGGCGACGCTCTCGCGCAGCCTGACCACCTCGGGCAACGCGACCTTCCACGCGCTCGGCAGCTCGGTCACCGACACGGAGGCGACCGCAAGCGCCAAGGGCGGCAAGAAGAAGAGCGACAAGGGCTCCGACGGCGACACGAAGCAGCAGAACGACGCGAATCTCGGCGCCGGCAACAACGCCGCGAGCAAGAACGGCAGCAGCGGCGCGAACACGGGCTCGACCCCGTCGAACTCCACCGGAGACAGCGGCTCCGGCTCGGTCGAGGTCGCCGCGGCCGTCGCGCTGAACATGATCTGGTCGACCTCGAACGCGTCGACGGCGGCCGACCTGACGATCAACACCGGTAGCGGAAAGCTCGAGCTGAAGTCCGAGGCGAACACGGACGGCAAGGCGATCGCGGACGGACAGGCGAAGGACGCCGGCGACTCGACCGCCATCGGCGCCGCCGTCGCGGTCAACGTCGCGTCGATCACGAACCAGGCGATCCTCGGCGTTCACAACACGATCTCGTCCAACGGGCTCGGCGTCGAGGCGCTGATGGCGAACGCCGGCGGCAACCAGAAGCACCAGCTCGACGCCGAGGCGACCTCGGGCGCGGGCTCGGATGACGTCGGCATCGCCGGCTCGCTGTCGATCAACATCGTGGACGTCCACACCGACGCGTTGATCGAAGGCGCACCGGTGCGCGGGCCGCCGCCTTACACCGACGTCAATGCAGGCGGCGGCGCGATCACCGTGACCGCCAACAGCACCGAGGAAGACACCTCCAAGGCGAAGTCCGAGGCGGAGGGCGGAAGCAGCGACGCCGGTATCGGCGCTTCCGTCGCCATCAACATCCTGTTCGACACGCACACCCGCGCCGAGATCCAGGCTGGGCCGACCGTCCACAACGCCGGCGCCGTGTCGGTCACCGCAAACGGCAGCCGCACGGTCGACACCGAGGTCGAGTCCGGCGCCAAGGGCGGCACCGCGATCAGCCCGGCGGTCGCGCTCATCGTCGACCCGGACGAGGAAGTCACCGCGCTCGTCGGCACCAGCGCGACGACTCTCGACTCGAGCGGCGCTGTGACCGTCACCGCGACGCACAACCTCGACGCCTCGAAGACGTCCTCCACGTCGCAGGCGCACGGCGACACTGCGATCGGCGCGGACGTCTCGATCAACGTCGTCGTCGGCTGGACGACGACGGCCGAGGTCGACCGCAGCGTCACCGCCGGCGGCGCGGTCACGATCACGGCCACCTCGACGGTCGACAGCGAGACGAAGGCGCAGGCCAGCACCGGCGGCGCCGATTCGAGCGACAGCGACGGCAGCGCCGACGACAAGGCCAACAAGCAGGTCGCGAACAACCCGAACACGAGTGACAAGGGCACCGGCTCGCTGCCGAAGTCGTCGGACTCGACGAGCTCGGCGAACGGGCAGACCGGCAGCGAGACGGGCGACAGCGACAGCGGCGGCGTCGGCGTCGCCGCGTCGGTCAGCGTCAACTGGGTCACCACGACGAACTCGGCGAGGATCGGCTCCGGCGCGCAGATCAGCGCGACCGGCGCCGTGAAGGTGAGCGCGTCGAACCTCTCGACCGCGAACGCCTTCGCGCTCGGCGCCAGCACCAATCTCGAATCCGACACGAGCATCGGCGCGGCGGTCGGGCTCAACGTCGAGGACGTGACCAACACTGCGTCGGTCGGCACGAACGCCGGCGTCAGCGGCAGCGGGATCACCGTCGAGGCGATCACCCCGGCCGGCAAGGAGAGCGACTTCCAGGTCTGGGGCATCTCGGCGGCCGGCGGCAAGAACACCGCCAGCGTCGCAGCGTCGATCGGCGTTCAGGTGCTCTCGTACCAGAGCACCGCGTACGTGGACAAGGGTGCGACGCTCGACACGGCCGGCGACGTCACCATCCACGCAAAGGCCGAGCTCGGGCTGCTGAACCTTGCCGTCTCCGGCGGGCTTTCGACCGGCGGCACCGCGGTCGGCGGCGCGATCGCAGTGAACGTCCTCCCGAACATCGACACCGAGGCGTACATCGACTCCGGCACCGGCCTCTCCGTCACGCACGTCGACGCCGGAGGCGCGCTGCTCGTCAAGGCCGAGGCAGCGCTCAACACGATCACGCCGAGCCTGCCGGGCGGCGCGAGCCGGTTCAACAACCTGATGCCGTCCGTCTCGTCGGTCGCGCTCGGCGGCTCCGCCGGCGGCGGCAGCGACCCGGCCGTCACCGGCTCGATCGTCGTCGACGTCCTCTCGCTGACGACGAACGCGGAGATCAAGGCGCACGTCGTCGTCAACCACACACGTCACGGCGGCGGCGGTCAGACGGTGGAGGTCACCGCGCAGGACGACACGCATCTCGTCAACGCTGCGGGCGCCGTCGCGCTCAGCCTGTCGGGAGCCGGCGTCGCGGTCTCGATCATCGTCGATGTCATCGACAAGGACGTCACCGCGTCGATCGACAACGGCGCAGACGTCTGGGCCGGCGGCTCGATCACCGTTCAGGCGCTCTCGACCGAGAAGCTCTTCGAGCTCGCGGTCGGCGGTGCGGCGTCCGGTTCGTCCGCTGCGGTCACCGGCAGCTTCATCGTCGTCGTCCTGAACGAGGCCGGCTCGCATTCGACGACCGCGTTCATCGGCGACGCGACGATCCACTCCGGCGGCCAGACGCACGTGAAGGCGAGCGACCTCGCCGACAAGCTCGAGCTGTACGCCGGCAGCATCGCGATCGGCGCCAGCAGCGCCGGCGTCGGCGTGGCGGTCACCGTCCTCGTCCGCCAGGGGAACGTCGACGCGCACATCGCCAACGGCGCGACTCTCACCGTCGGCTCGGCGCTCGTCGAGGCGATCCAGACCGGGAACGTCTATCTCGTCGCCGGTGCGGGCGCGGGCGGCAGCACTGCGGGTGTCGCCGGCTCGGTCGTCGTGGACGCGTTCACCGACAGCACGACCGCGACGCTCGACGGCACGACGAACGCGAGCGGCACGGTCGCCGTCAGCGCGAAGGACACGACGAGCATCACCTCGGTGGCCGGGCAGATCTCGGTCGGCGGAAGCGCCGGTGTCGGGGTCGGCGTCGACGTCGAGGTGATCACGAAGGACACCGAGGCGACGATCGCTCCGAGCGCGCAGGTGACGACGACGGGCGGCGGCGACGTCACCGTCGACGCGACCTCGTCCGAGACGACGCTGTCGATCGCCGCCGGCGTCGCGCTTTCGAGCAGCGCGTCCGTCGCAGTGAACGCGACGGTCTCCGTCTACTCGATCACGACGAACGCGACGATCGGGCACAACGCCAACGTCGACGCCGACGGCTCCGTGCGCGTGGCCGCCGACGAGATGCTGACGCTGAACCTGATCGCCGGCAACGTCGCCGTCGGCGGCGCGGCAGGCATCGGCGTCGCCGCCTCCGTTCCGATCCTGACGAAGCACACGAACGCCCTGATCGACCACGACGCGACGGTGACCGGCAAGGGCAACGGCGGCGGCCTGACCGTCAACAACGGCTCGTACACCGTGACCGCCACCGACGTGCGGTTCAACGGTGCCGGAGTCAGCGGCGACACGATCGACACGGGCATCGATCTCGGCTTCAAGACGGGCGACACCGTCACCTACGACCCGGGCGACGGGACGACCATCGGCAACCTCGACAAGTCCACGGTCTACTACGTCATCCGCATCGACGCGACGCACGTGCAGCTCGCTGACACGGCGGCCCACGCGAACAGCGGCACGCAGCTCCACATCACCCCGGGCAGCGGCGAGTCGCACCGCCTGATCGGGACGAACCAGGCGCAGCCGCCGAGCGACAACTCGCCGCGGTTCAACCCGGCGACCGACCGCTCCGGCAACACGATCAACCTCCCGTACACGCTCTCGCTGAGCGAGGACGACCCGGTCGTCTACGGCTCCGGCGGCGGACAGGCGATCGGCGGGCTCACCGACGGCGCGACGTACTACCTGCACGTGGTCGGCCCGAACTCGTACCAGCTGAAGGGGAGCAAGGGCGGCTCGGTCATCAACCTGACGAGCAACGGCACCGGCAAGTCGCACAGCCTCGTCAAGCAGGGGAACATGCCGTCGGCGAACGCTGACGACTCCTCGCCGCACACCGTCAACGCGGGGCAGACGACCGGGTTCCGCGGCGTCGCCGTGACCGCGACGAACAGCGACGACGTCAACTCGGTCGGCGTCGCTGTTTCCGTCGGCGGCAGCGCGGGCGTCGGCGTCGGCGGCACGGTCGACGTGATCAGCGCCGACACGAACGCGACGATCGGCAACAACGCGAACATCAACAGCGACTCGAGCGGCGTCAACTCAGGCCAGTCGGTACTCGTCGCCGCCGGCAACCAGTTCCACATGCTGCTCGTGTCGGCCTCGGTTGCTGTCGGCGGAGGGGCCGGGGTCGGCGCGAGCGTCAACGTCGGCGTCCTCTCGATCCACGCGACGGCGCTCGTGGACAGCAACGCGGACGTCAACGCCGCGAAGGACGTTGTCGTCTCCTCCACGAACCAGGAGACGCTCGTGTCGGTGACGCTCGCGGCCGCCGGCGGCACGGTCGGCGTCGCCGGCGCGGTCGGCGTCATGGTCATGAACACGCAGGCGTGGGCGCAGACGGGCTCGAACGTGACGATCGTCGCCGGCAACAACGCGGCGTTCCTCTCCCAGGACGATACGACGGTGACCGGGATCGCCGGCGGCGCGGCAGGCGGCTTCGTCGGCGTCGGGGTCGGCGTCTACGTCCTCGTGCTGACGAAGAGCACGAAGTCGACGATCGCGTCGACGAGCAGCGTCACCGCGAACGCGGGGACGAGCGACAGCCTCGGCGGCATCTCCGACGGAACCGTGAACGACAACGGCTTCGGCTTCGGCAACTTCCGCGGCGCGGCCGTCCAGGCGCAGTCGAGCGAGACCATCTTCGGGATCGTCGTCTCCCTCGGCGCCGGGTTCGTCGGTGTCGCCGTTCCGGTCGGCGTGACGATCTTGAATGTGACGACCTCCGCAACGCTCGCCGGAACGATCTCGAGCGGCCGCGACGTGAACATCTCCGCGCTCGACAAGCTGAAGACGATCACGGTCGCCGGCGGCGTCGGCGCCGGGTTCGTCGGTGTCGGTGCCGGCGTCGACATCGGCGTCGCGAACAACAACACGTCTGCCGTCATCGCCGCTACCGGTGTCATCTCGAATGCTCGCAACGTCGACATCAACGCGCTGTCGTGGAAGCACGTGACGACGTACACCTTCGCCGTCGGCGGCGGTGCGGTCGGCATCGGCGCCGCGGTCTCGATCTGGACGGTCGGAACGGGCGCGAGCTCGTCGTACGACGACGGCCAGGGCGATACCGGCAACGGCCGCTCCGAGTCGGGAGGCGGCGATCCGGCTCCGGCCGCGGACAACCAGGCTTCCGACAGCAGCGGCAACGGCTACTCGTCGATCCTCGACGGCACGCACTCCTCCGCGAGCGGCGGCACCGGCGGCTCGACGCAGAGCCGGATCGACAGCGGCACGAGCAGCTCGAAGTCGACGATCATCGCGAAGAAGAACGCGATGGGGACGCCGACGGCATCAGCGCTCTCGACTCCGATCAACCCCGGAACGACGGCGGAGCTCTTCGGTCACGTCACCGCGACCGGCCACGTCACCGTGAACGCCGACGACAACGTCGCGTTCGGCGGGATCGTCGGCGCGGCCGGCGGCGGCGCGGTCGGGGTCGGCGCCTCGATCCTCGTCGGCTCGATGGACGCCGAGACGACGGCGGAGGTCGGCGGCACGGCTGTGATCTCGGCCGGCGGCGCGGTGACGATTCACGCCGGCCTGCAGGAGAACACGAGCACGCTCGCGTTCGCCGGCGCCGGCGGCGCGATCGGCGTCGCTGCACAGGTGTCGGTGCTCACCGACTCGAGCTCCCAGACCGCGAAGATCGACGACGGCGCGACCATCCACCGCGCGGTCGGCGGGATCGACGTCAATGCGGAGAACACGCGCAACGTCTCCGCTCTGACGATCGGCGGCGCGATCGGCGGCGTCGCCGCCGGCGTCGCGATCGGCGTCGTCAGCCTCACCGGCTCGACGAAGGCGTCGGTCGGCAACGCGATCATCGGCGACACCGGAACCGTCTCGAGCCTGACGGTCGAGGCGCACGACGGCAGCAACGGCTACACGCAGGCGATCGCCGTCGCCGCCGGCATCGGCGTCGCGCTCAACGGCTCCGTCGCGTACACGAATGTCCACTCGAGCGAGGTCAGCGCGCGGGTCTCCGGCGGCGCCTCGATCACCGTCAGCGGCGCGCTCAACGTCAACGCCGACTCGACGGCGCAGTCGACCGCGATCGCAACCGGCGTCGCGGTGGCCGGCGGGGCGAGCCTCGGCGTCTCGTACGCGCAGGCCAACACGACCGTCAACGTGATTGCGTCGATCGGCGACGGCTCGAACTTCGACGCGGGGACACTCTCCGTGACGGCATCGCTGAACCTGCCGGGCGGGTCGCATCCGAAGAACGCCTACGCGAACGCTGTTGCCGGCGGCGGCGGCCTGCTCCTCGGTGCCGAAGGTGCGTTCTCCAGTACGACGGTGAGCGGATCCGTCACGGCGTCGATCGGCAACAACGCCTTCCTGCCGGACGGCGATGTCTCCGTCCTCGCGCTGACGCATTCGCAGGCGCAGTCGGACGCGACCGGCGTCGGCATCGGCTTCGTCGGCATCGGCGTCGCGGTCGCACACGCGACGAGCAACGTGACGACGACGGCGTCGCTCGGTACCGGCGCGAACACGAGCTCCGGCCGCACCGGCGCGCTCGTCGTCGGCTCGCGCGGCATCGCCTTCACCGTCGGCGCGAGCACCGCGGGCAGCGGCGGCGTCGTGGCCGGCAACGGCTCCGAGGCCGAAGCGAACGACACCGGCTCGTCGTCGACGTCGATCGGCTCGAGCGGGCACACGCTGCACGCGGGCGACACCACGATCTCCTCCCGCAACGAGTCCGACTACTTCGCGCACGCCGACTCGACGAACGCCGCGGTTCTCGGCGCGTCCGGCGCGTTCGCGTCCGCGAGCATCAGCACCGGAGCGACGACGACGCTTCCGAGCAACCTGACGATCCACTCGACCGGCAACGTCGAGATCTCGTCCGAGGTCGACGTCTACTCGCTCAACGGCAGCAGCGTGCAGGAGGCCGACGACAACGTCGACGCGGCCGGCGGCGGCGGCGTCAGCCTGACGGCCGCATCGAGCTCGACGACGGTCAATGCGAGCGCAACGACGAACATCGGCAACAACGTCGAGATCTTCGCCGTGAATCAGCCGAACTCCGACCTCGCATCGATCGGGATCGACGCCGGCGTGCAGTTGCTGTCGACGGACAAGGTCGACCTCGAGACGGGCGGCGCGATCGACGGCGCGGGAGTCGGCACGAGCCTCACCGGCCACCTGCACAGCACGGTCAACATCGGCACCTCGCTGAACCTGTACTCGACGCAGAACATCGGCATCGGCACCTTCACCATCGTCGTCGGGAACCTCGAGGCGGACTCGTCGACCTGGGGCCTCGCCGCGGTCGGGTTCTCCAACGCCGACATGGAGGTCGACACCCACGAGTCGGTCACCGTCGGGAACGGCGCGACCTTCTTCGGCCTCGGCAACGTCGACGTCCGCACCGGCGACGACTCGACCGGTCACTACCAGACGAGCCTGACCGGAACGACGAGCGGCCAGTCGTACGTCCGCGGACTGATCGCGATTCCGGATGCGAGCGCGACGACGCACTTCGACTCGCACCAGACGACGACTGTCAACAACATCACGATCCACAGCGGCCGCAACACGACCCTCGGCGCCGATCCGCACGATCCGATCGCGGCTGCCGACGGCACCGGCCACGGCTACGAGCTCGGCTTCATCCCGGTGACCGACGGCTCGAGCGACCCGCATGTCAGCACGCAGGCGACCGTGAACTTCAGCGGCACCGTGATCGCGGGCTTCTACCACGAGCTGGACCTCACGATCGCCGACTGCGGGAACGCCGGCGGCGGCTACTCGAATGCGAGCTGCGTCTCGCAGAACCCGAACTCCTCGCCGGTCACCTCGACGTACGACCCGTCCTTCAACCCGCGCGCCTTCGTCGACGCGGCGCCGGGCGGCGACGTCACGAACAACCACCTGCTCGAGCAGTACCTGCAGCAGGGGACGGTCGGCGCGATCCATCTCGGCAATCTCTTCGCCGCCGGCGGCAACGTGATCGTCAACGCGGGCAACGTGACCGGCGGCGGCCTTCTCGAGGCGCACGGCGGCCCGACCATCGACGTCGAGAACCAGAGCAAGGACTATCTGATCGTCGACGGGACGATCGTGATCCCGTTCAGCACGGGCGGCCACGTCGCGTTCACCGGCGGCGGCTCGGCGCCGGGCGGCCTGACGGTCTCGCAGAACAACGTCGACGTCGGCGGGATCATCACGGTGCACAACACCTACAACAGCGACTACCCCGGCACGGGCGGCTCCGACCCGACGACCGGCCCGGGGATGATCCTCGCCGGCGAGGTCAGCAACCTCGGCGGACTCGTCGACCTGATCAACGACCGCGGCTCGATCATCGTCACGAACTCGATGTACGCGGCGAACATCTCCGTCCGCGCACCGAACGGCGCCTTCGCGATCTCCTTCACGGGCACCGCTGTTCTCGGCGCGGCGCCGATGAGCGAGTGGGACGGCGTCGTCGTCTATCCGGGAGGCAACCCGCACACGTCGCTCGACATCGCGCTGCTGCATCCGAACGAGGCGATCGCGTTCGCCGCCAACGCGCAGAACCCGGGCTTCTCGATGAACTCGCTGATCGGCACCTCGGGCGACACGAACCGGACGCCGGACAACCCGTCGCTCATCTACCTCGGCGACTGCACCCCCGACTGGAGCGGCAACTGCGACTCGAGCGCGAATGCAGCGATCAGCCCGGTCGGCATGTCGTACAACTTCGGCGGCGACGGCGACAACTACTTCCCCGTCATCCCGACCGAGGCGCTGACGGTGACGCGCGTGTCCGGCGACTTCACGGGCGCCAACACGAGCACGACCGGCGACCCGAACAACGACGGCCACTTCCAGAGCTCGATCGTCGTCGGCACCGCCGTTCTGATCAGCGCGCTCGCGGTCGACCTGAACACGCACATCGAAGTCGGCCCGCCGACCGACTGGTCGGTGAAGCTGCCGGCCGGCCTGCTCGTCCCGATCTTCGGCGGCAGTATGAACGTCGACCTCGCGACCTATCGCGCGTACTACCTCGCCGGTCTCGTCTCACGGACGATCGATCTACCGGTGCAGCTTGTGAATCCGGGCGACTCGCAGATCACGGCGACGTACGACGCGAGCACGAACGAGATCAAGCTCGCCGACGTGAAGGCCTCGAGCGGGTCGGGGATCGTGCGGATCAAGGGCAAGCTCTTCGACACCAACAACCTCGGCAACATCCAGGTCAACGGCGGTCTCGGCCACGTCCAGGTGGAGAACGACACGTCGATCGCGCTCGATGTCGGCGACATCTACGCCGGCACGCTCGCCTCCGCCGATGCGTCGACCGCGATCGTCGACCTGCTCGACACGAACACCGGGATTCAGACGATGTACACGTTCCGCCCCGGCGCGGGTATCAACGTCTACACCGGCGGGATCAACGACTCGATGGACGACCTGAAGGCAGCCGGTGCCTCGGATCACATCAGCGGCAACTCGACGCAGTTCACGCCGCAGTCCGGCCTCCGCCTCGAGTGGTCGCTCCAGGCGACGCTGACGCGCGATCTCAACACGTCGACCGACCACTGGCACGCGAACAACTGGATCTTCGCCACGCCGAGCGATCCGAACAATCCGTGGCAGTTCCTGCAGTACACGGGCGACCACGCCGGCCAGTACTTCGACGCGAACCTGCCCGACAGCAAGCTGATCAGCGCGCCCGGCGACACGAACCAGTTCGACGAGACGATCACCGGCAGCCTCGGCGGCAATTCGACGATCGGCATCTGCTACATCAACAAGGACGGCTACAACGACAACACCGACAACCAGCACTGCAGCCAGGACTCCGACTTCGACCCGGATCAGGGGGTCGCGCTCCACGGCTACAGCTTCTATACGACCGCGACGATCACGCTGACGATGTCCGTCCGGGCGGACAACCCGGTCGGCATCCTCTTCGCCGGGCACGACCGCGGCACCATCGACATCACGTCGAACGCGAACGTCTTCCTCGACGGCACGCTGACGAATCCGAACGGCGACACGACGATCACCGTCACCGGCGGCGGCTCGCTCCAGCTGCCCACGAGCTCGTCGCCGCTGTTCCTGATTCTCGCCGCGCTGTTCGGCGGCGGCGCCGACGAGTCGGCCGCGATCAACACGAACAACCTGACGATCTCCGCCGCCGGAAGCATCGGCAGCGCGTCCGCGCCGATCACGGCGACGATCACCTCGAACGGTCATCTCAATGCGACGAGCGGCCCGGCCGGCATTCACCTCGCGCTGAGCTCCGGCGCGCAGGTCGACCACGTCCAGGCCGGCTCGACGGGCAACTGGGGCGACATCTCGATCTCGGCCACCGGCAGCCTGCTCAGCGGCGCCGGCGGCACGAACGTCTCCGGGCGCGACATCACGCTCACGACGACGATCGGAACGATCGGAACGACGTCGACGCTGCTCGAGATCGCCGCGCACGCAACGGCGCTCGCGAACGGCGGCTTCTCGCACGGCTTCGTCACAGTCGTCGCCGACGGCGACATCGGCCTCCGCCAGGTCGGCGGCGACCTCGTCGCCAACTCGATCGACTCGAACAACGGCGACGTCACGATCGTCGTCACCAACGGCGGCATCTTCGACTCGCGCAGCATGACCCCGGCGCAGCTGCTCTCCGAGAGCGATGCCGGCGTCCTCTGGGCCCGCCTCCGACTGACGGTCGCGCTCGGGGCGAACGACCTCACGGCCCAGACCGTCAGCGCCTTCGAGGGCCAGTACGACCAGACCTACCGCCAGTACTGGGATCTGCGGAAGAACGCGACCGACTACGACCTCCTGGGCAACCCGACGACGATCCACTACGACCTGGACACGCTGACCCTCACGACGCAGGGGATCGCGAACCTGCGGAACGCAGCGTCCTCGGCGATCGGCCACATCGCGTCCGACTCGGAGGTGCAGGCGTACGCGCAGGCGCTGTACACCAACGACGTCACGTTCTTCGACGGCCAGACCTGCGATACGACCGGCAATAACTGCCGCGCGAACGGCAACGACAGCTCGTGGCGTGGGCTGGCCGCATTCGACACGCCGCCCGGGTCGTACAACCCGTCGTTCGCGTTCCACGTCTCCGGCAGCCAGAACACCGACCTGACGAAGAACGCCGTCTGGACGGAGAGCGAGCTGAAGTACTTCGTCAACCGCACCGCGCTCGAGCCGGCGGTCGGGACGCCGGTGCCCCCGACGCAGCCGAACATCAACGGCATCCACGTGACGCTGCACGCCTCGAGCAACATCGGCCGGCTCGCGGCGCCGATCGACATCTCGCTGACCGACCTCCAGAACGGCACGCTCACGGATGAGCAGGCAGCAGCGCTCGCGCTCGCGGCCGCCCCCGGCGACGTCGTGTTCCTCGGGCTCGACTCGCTGAGCAACGTCGTGCGCTTCAGCTTCACCGGCTCGCACGTGCTGCCGTTCGGAATCGTCTCGCTCACCGGCATCGAGGTGAAGCAGCTCGCGCCGCTGTTCGTGAACGCGACCGGCACCTTCGACGCCACGTCCGACACCGGGACGGTCTTCGTCCAGAGCACCCAGTCGGATCTGAAGGTCGGCTTCGTCAGCGCCGCGACCGACGCGAGCCTGATCGCGCCGCAGAACATCATGAGCGCCGGCACGCACCCGGCTCTCCAGATCCACACCGGCCACGACCTCTCGCTGCTCGCAGGCGCCGGCGATCTCGCGGCGTCGCACTCCGGTCTCTCGCACTCGCCGCTGAAGATCCAGGTCGGCGGCACGCTCCTCTCAGCCGGCGCCGGACACCTGCTCGACCTGCAGGAGACGACCGGTGACCTGCGCTTCCAGCGGATCGCCTCCGGCGACAACTCGTACCTCGACGTGCCGAACGGCAGCCTGCTGCAGGTCGTCGACGGGACGGGAATCGGCGCCGCGAACCTGATCGTCACCGCCCTGAACAACGTCGGCTCGCTCTCCCAGTTCGTGACGATCCTGCTGCCGACGCCCGACGGCCGGCTCTTCGCCGACGCCGGCGGCAACATCTTCATCGACGGCGCGACCGGCACGGTCAACACGAACGGCGACCTCAACGTCTCGCATGTCTTCTCGTCGGCGGGTGACGTCACGCTTCACGCGGACGGCTCGATTCTCAACCCGGACGCGACCTCAACGGCCTCGGTCCACGGCAACACGCTCAACTTCCAGACGGTGAACGGGTCGGTCGGCTCCGCCGGCGGCAACCTGCTGGTCGACAGCAGCTTCAACGCGCCGGGTGTCGTGAACGCGTCGGTGACCGGCGGCGACATCTACGTGGTCGAGACGCTCGGGAACCTCTTCCTCGGCACGAATACCGTCGACCCCGCGGGCGGCCCGCACACTGCGCACTTCGTGACGCTGACCGGCGACATCCGGAACGGGCTCGGCTCGGGCGTCAACGTGACCGCTCCGAAGCTCTGGCTCGGCTCGTCCGCGGCAATCGGAACCGTGTCGAAGTCTGTGGCGACGGCGGTCGGCGACGTGAACGGGCGCGCCTCGGGCGGCGGGATCTGGATCGACCAGTTCGGCGGCGTGCGGATCGGCCACGTGCTCGACAACCACGACGTGCATCCGCCGCAGGGCCTCTTTGCGACCGGCGTCATCGTCTTCACCGCGCACAGCCCGATCACGATCGACGAGGACGTCCTTGCCGGCGGCTCGATCACGATCACCTCCGTCGACAGCGTCGTCGACGACCTGATCACCGTCTCGCCGGGCGTCACCGTCAAGAGCACCGGCAGCAGCGTCTCGATCCTCTCGGGCGACGGCGTCTTCCAGATGTCCGGCTCGACGATCCAGTCGCCGACGCTGATCTGGGTCGAGGTCGACCACAACTCGACCGACCCGGGTGTCGGCGGCAACGCCGAGCTCGACGGCACGCTGATCGCGCCGCTGATCCAGGTCTACGGCAACGCGGATCCGGACACGCTGACGTTGCATCCCGACCTCGTCGTCGGTCACGTCCAGATGTTCGGCGGCGGCTCGAGCGACCTGCTGACGGTGAACCTGATGCCGACGCTCGACCTCGCGAACAAGCTCAACGGCGGCACGGGGCCGGCCGCCCTCAACACGGGCGCGCCGTTCGGCGCGCGCAACACGGTCGATCTCGACGGACAGGCCGCGGGCGACCAGTACGTCGTCAACACGACGGGGACGACGGACTACATCGTCAACGTCCACGACACCGGCGCACCCGACGACGGCGCGGACGTCCTCACGATCAACGGCACCGACGCGGCCGACGTCTTCCTGATCCGCGCCAACTTCGTCGCGCGCATGTCGAGCGCCACGTCGACCGACCCGAACACGTTCGTCGAGCGGATCAACTACGACCGCACCGTCAACGTGCTCCAGGTCAACGGCGGCAACGGCGACGACCAGTTCTACGCCGACGACAACAGCGCGCTCACGACCCTCGACGGCGGCGCCGGCGCGGACAGCTTCCAGTTCGGCCAGATGTTCGGCGCGGCGCGGACGTCGCCCGACCGCGTCGCGCCCGGCGATGAGGTCGAGACCGTCCTGACGACGGTCGGCTACCTCAGCCGCGGGGTCAGCTTCTCGACCACCGCCTACGGCGGCGACGGCAACGACGAGTTCACCGTCTACAGCAACAAGGCCCCGCTGAAGCTCTTCGGCGAGGACGGCAACGACACGTTCGTGATCCGCGCGTTCTTGATCGCTGGAACGACGCTGCTCGCGACTTCGGACACCCTCGCCAACGGCGGCCTCGGCGACGACCACTTCGAGTACAACATCAACGCTCCGGTCGCGATCGACGGCGGCGCGGGCGTCGACACGGTCGTCGTGATCGGCACCGAGCAGGCCGACAACTTCGTGATCCAGAAGGACGGCGTGATGGGCGCCGGCCTGAACGTCCACTACGTGAACGTCGAGAAGGTCGAGGTCGACGGCCTCGAGGGCGACGACAACTTCTACGTCCTCTCGACCGCGCCGGACGTCGTGACGACGATCGTCGGCGGCGCGGGCAACGACACGATCAACGTCGGCGGCGACGTGACGGGCGCGATCATCGCCCTGTCCGTCGAGGGCGAGAGCAGCTACATCAACCACGCGCTCTCGAGCGCCGACCCGGCCTTCAACGCGATCTTCGCGCCGGGCATCTCGCTCCACGTCGCGACGGGCAGCGCCGGCACCGTGATCGTCACGCCGACCACCGGCCAGGTCGTCGAGGACGGCACCGCCGGCACCGACACGACCACGTACACCGTGCAGCTCGCCGTGCCGCAGGAGCATCCGAGCGATGTCGCCTACCTGACGCTGAACTCGATCCTCGATCCGTCGAAGTTCCTCGCGCTCGGCGGCGGCTCGGTGCTTCTCTCGACGGACGGCGTGCACTTCTCGCAGAACCTCGTCCTCCGCTTCGACAGCACGAACTGGAACACGCCGGTGACGGTCTACGTCCGCGCGGCGAGCGACACGGCACAGGAAGGGATCCTCACCGCGGTCATCCAGAGCTCGATCCAGAGCACGAATCCGGACTTCGACCGCCTGCCGATCTCCAACGTCGAGATCACGGTCGTCGATGACGACAAGCCCGGCCTGGTCGTCTCGAAGACGACGGCGAAGGTCGTCGAGGGCGGCGCGACCGACAGCTACACCGTCGCGCTGACGCGCGCGCCCGACGCCGACGTGACCGTCACGCTCGTCCACTCGTCGCAGATCAGCTTCTCGTCCGACACGCTGACGTTCACCACGGCCAACTGGATGACGCCGCAGACGGTGACGATCACCGCCGTCAACGACTCGGTGCCGGAGAACGAGCTGTTCACCAAGGTCGCCCACACCGTCTCGACGACCGGCTCGGTCTACGCCGGCGTCACGGACCAGCCGACCGTCCTCGTCGATGTGATCGACAACGACACCGGCGGCCTGATCGTGAACGAGACCGGCGGCGGTACGCTCGTCTCGCTGAACCCGCCCGTCACCGACACGTACACGATCGCGCTCACGAAGGCTCCGACCGCGCCCGTCACGGTCGAGTTCCTCACCGACGGCAAGACGCTCGTCTCCGGCGGCCCCGACGCCGACGGCCGCTCGATCACGATCGGCCCGGACGGCAAGCCGCAGATGACCTTCGGGATCGCCGACTGGAACCATCCGTTCACGGTGACCGTGGCGGCCAACCCGACGCCGCCGCCGCCGACGAGCAACCAGCCCGTGCAGCTCTTCCCGGCGCAGCCGCACGTCGTGCAGAACATCTTCGGTCCGCTCATCGTCGAAGGCGGGCAGATCGAGGATCGCTCGCTGAAGCAGGGCGTCAGGCTCCCGACGGAGACCGACGCGCCGCTGCCGGTGCTGACGATCCACGTCGACGAGACGCAGACCACCGACACGCTGAACATCTTCAACGACGGCTCCGTCAGCGCCGACACGGGTCACCTCGGGCTCGTCACGACCGACTCCGAGGCCTCGGCCCTGGCCGCGATCTACGGCGTCGCGCCGGCGGCGATCGACCGCTCGACCTACGGCGAGGTCACCGGCCTGAACATGGGCACCGGCCTCTCGCTCGACTTCGGCCAGCCCGGCGCGCCCGACGTCCGCAACTTCGACGGCGGCATCGTGTACCACGGCATCGAGGTCGTCAACACGATGCTGGGCCGCAACAACGACACGTTCACCGTCGACGGCACCGTCGCCGGCTCGATCACCGTCGTCCAGGGCGGCGGCGGCAACGACACGCTCGTCGCGAACGGCGGCGGCGGCCCCGGCTCTCCGCTCATCCTCTTCGGTGACGACAGCCAGGACGGCCACACCTACGACTCGACGACCGGCCACATCACCGGCCACGCGCGCGAGTTCCCGGTGAACGGCAACGACACGATCGACGCGCGGAACGACGCGAGCTCGGTCGCGATCTTCGGCGGCGGCGGCAACGACACGATCTGGGGGAGCCAGGCGGGCGACCAGATCGCGGGCGGCTCCGGCAACGACGTGATCCACGGCCAGGGCGGGGACGACCACATCTACGGTGACGACGGCTTCAACCTCGACCTCTCGAAGCGGCTCAGCCTCTCGACGCAGATCCTGCTGCTCGTCAACGCGCCGGCGGCCGGCGACGACGCGATCACGCACGACGCGCTCGTCGCAGGCAACGACTGGATCGCGGGCGACGGCGGCAACGACATCGTCTTCGGCGACCACGGCGTCGTCGACCAGCTGCCCGGGACGAACCGGATCCTCACCACCGGCAGCGTCGTGACCGTGCGTACGGTGCTCGAGACACTCGGCACCGGCGACACGATCTACGGCAACGACGGCGAGGACGTCCTGATCGGCGGCGCGGGCAACGACGCAGTCGACGGCGGGACCGGACGCGACCTGATCTTCGGCGACAACGTCTCGCTCACGCGCGCCTCCTCGACCGGCAACTTCACGAGCCCGCGCTTCGAGCAGCTCACCGGCACGCAGATCTACAGCACCGCCGAAGGCACCGCCGGACAGGCGCTGGTCACAGGCATCGCCCAGAACGACCCGACCGGTCACGCGGTCTGGGCCGACCTGCGGATCACGCTGTCGACGGTCGCCAACGGCAACGACTACCTCGCCGGCGGCGCGGGCGACGACATGATCTTCGGCCAGCTCGGCAACGACGTGATCCAGGGCGACGGCTCGATCGACATCACGCCGGCCGGATCGCTCCCCTGTGTCAGCGGCACGTACGGCTACGCGAACAAGACCTTCGCCTCGAGCGTCGGCGCCTGCCGCGACGCGACGAACGCGCTGTTCCTCAACGCGTCCACCGACAACTTCGCGACGGACGGAAACGACTACATCGAAGGCAACGGCGGCAACGACGTCGTCTTCGGCAACCAGGGACAGGACGACATCGTCGGCGGCAGCTCCAGCATGTTCAGCCTGACAACCGCGGCGCAGCGCGGCGACGGCAGCGATCTGCTCTTCGGCGGCTCCGGCACGCTCACCGATCGCAACTGCACCGGCGACCAGAGCTGCAACGGCGCGTCGACGACGCAGCAGCACGCCGAGGACGCGGACGTCATCGTCGGCAACAACGGCAACATCGTCCGCATCGTCACTGCCGCCGGCGCCTACGCGCAGTTCAACTACGACCAGACCTCGGCCGCCGAGAACCGCGGCACGCTGCGGATCGTCCCGCGCGCCGTGACGCTGCTCGACTACACGGCGGGCGGGCCGGACTACGCCGGCCAGGCCGGGCCGCTCGTGACCGGCGACATCCAGCCCGCCGACGAGATCCACGGCGAGGCCGGCGACGACTTCATCTACGGCGGCGGCGGCAACGACGCCCTCTACGGCGACGGCCAGAACGACTCGATCGTCGGCGGCTACGGCAGCGACTGGATCTCCGGCGGCGCGGGCGACGACGGCATCCTCGGCGACGACGGCCGCATCTTCGCGATGCGCGTCGGCACCGCCGAGCCGCTGTACGGCCTCGGCCCGCTGCCCGACACCGCGGACGCCGCGAACACCGAGATCGCGATCCAGGGCGGCGCGCAGGACGTCATGGTCAACGTCACAGGCGTCCTGACGTACATCGCCGACCTGACGCCGGACAACCTCGACCCGAACCACGCCGCGCCGAACACGCTCTTCGTGCCCAAGTTCGCCAACGACATCATCTACGGCGGTCTCGGCAACGACTCGATCCACGGCGGCGCGGGCGACGACGCTGTGTCGGGTGCCGAGGCGCCGGTGCAGAGCTACACGAACAACTACGACGCGAACGGGAACCTCATCGCGGCGGATCTCCGGAGCGACTGGAGCCACCCGTACAACCCGGGCAACCCGCTCGGCTTCATCCCGGACAACGGCTCGAAGAAGAGCCCGGCCGGCTTCCAGGCGCTGTACGACCCGAACGACCCGCTCCGCAAGATCATGCTGATCGCCTCGGGCGCGACCGCCGGCCAGCTCGACAAGAGCGGCGGCGGCCTGAACTGGATCCTCAACTTCGATCAGACCGAAGGCCCGCTCGACACCGTCTGGGCCGCCGGCTCCGGCTACCCGAACGTCGCGACCGACGGCAACGACCGGATCTTCGGCGACCTCGGCAACGACTGGGAGGTCGGCGGCACCGGACGCGACGCGCTGTGGGGCGGCTGGGGCAACGACCTGCTGAACGCCGACGACAACCTGAACACCGCCGCCGGTACGAACCTCGGCACCGACACGAACCCGTCCTACGAGGATCTCGCCTACGGCGGCGCCGGCCTCGACGTCATGATCGCGAACACCGGCGGCGACCGGCTGATCGACTGGGGCGGAGAGTTCAACACGCTACCTCGTCCCGTTCAGCCCGTTCGGCATGGCGACGGTGAGCCGCAACCCGTCGCCGGGCCTGCAGGCGCTGCTGCTGGCGCTCGCCCGCAGCGAGGGCGCGGACGAGACGCTCGCGGCGCAGCACGGCAGCGACCCGACGCGGAACGGCGAGCCGTTCGGCGAGATCGGCGAGGTCGTCCAGGGCGACGCGGCGTGGAACGACCAGCACGGCGGCCCGCGCGACCCGCAGCCCGGCAACAGCCACGGCTCGCGCGACGTCCTGCGCAGCGCCGGCCTGCTGCCGTTCGACGACCCGCCGCCGGCCGGCAGCTCGTCCGGCACCGGCACGCCGCCTCCGCCCCCGCCGCCTCCGGTGGAGACGTACACGGCCGCGACGCCGGCGGTGTGGGTCAACGGCCAGTACGCGACGAAGAACTCGAGCCTGCTGCTGAACCTGACCTTCGACGGAGCCGTACTGATGTCATTCTCGGTCGCGGGCGGCGCATTCTCGACGCCGGTGGCGTACGCGAGCACCGCGATCGTGACGCTGCCGAGCGCGGACGGCGTTTACTCGATCGTCGTAGAGGTCACCGACGCGTATGGCAACGTGCTCGACTCGACGCAGATCGTCCGGCTCGACCGCACCGGCCCGACGATCACGGCTTCGCTGCCGACCCCGCCGGCCGGGAACGCGGGCGGCTACGACGTCGGAGTGAAGCTCACGCTCTCGTTCAGCGCGATCGACAGCGGCATCGGGCTCGGGACGATCTCGGCGAAGCTCGACGGCACGACGACGATCTCGAGCGGCACCGGGAACGTCGACATCGACACGCTGATCGCCGGCGCGCACACGATCGTCATCACGTCGGCGGACGCTCTCGGCAACACGTCGACGTTCACGCTGACGTTCACGATCCGGCCGACGGCGACCGGCATCCTCGCGGCGATCAACGACGGCGCGGCCCGTGGCTGGATCTCCGCGTCGTTCAAGACCTCACTCGTGAATCAGATCAACACGGTGATCGGCGCGAACAACGTCGCGCCGAAGCTCCGCGGCTTCATCAGCGTCGTCCAGGGCGGCACCACGAGCCAGATCACGGCCGCCTACAAGACGCTGCTGCTGAACTGGGCGAACGACCTGCTCGCGCGCAGCTAGCTCTCGCAGCTCCGATGCCGTAGGGTCTCCTAATGGGCGTCGGCGAAGTTCTGGGCGAGGCGTGGAAGCTCTACACGAAGTTCTTCGTGCGCTTCTTCGTGATCGCGATCATCGTCTTCGCGATCGTCAACCTCCTGAACGCGCTCATCGCGGCGCTCGTCGGACACGGGTCGGGGATCCGCGCCGTGCTCGCGCTCGTCACGCTCGTCGTCTCGATCGTCGGCACGTTCTGGCTCCAGGGCGCGCTGGTCTACGCCGTCGACGACGTCCGCGACGGAAAGATCGACGCGACGGTCGGCCAGGTGTTCGATCGCGTCAGGCCGTACCTCGTGACGCTGGTCGGCGCGGGCCTTCTTGCCGGCCTCGGGATCGCGGTCGGGTTCATCTTCCTCATCGTTCCGGGCCTGATTCTGCTCACGTGGTGGTGCCTGATCGTGCCCGCGATCGTGCTCGAGGGGAAGAGCGTCGGCGAGTCATTCGGGCGCTCGCGCGAGCTCGTGCGCGGGCACGCGTGGACGGTGTTCGGCGTCATCATCGTGACGGGGATCGCCATCGCATTCGTCGGCGGGATCTTGAACGCGATCTTCGGCTTCCTCGGACCGTTCCTC
Organism: uncultured Actinomycetes bacterium; assembly: GCA_963718385.1. Classification (GTDB taxonomy): domain Bacteria; phylum Actinomycetota; class Thermoleophilia; order Gaiellales; family Gaiellaceae; genus Palsa-739. Next base: position 975,457 of record CAVQZE010000001.1, on the reverse strand, counting down.
CGCACGTGGATCGGCGGCTCGATCTCGAGCGCCGTCGTCGGCCCGTTCTTCGCCGTCGCGCTGACGCTCATGTACTTCAAGCTCCGCGATCTGAAGGAGCCTGCTGAAGCAGCGGCTCCGGCCGACCCCGTCTCTCAGTAGAGGACGAGCCGGTCGCGGTGCACGGCCTCGACGCCGCGCGGCCGGTCGCGTAGCTCGGCGGCGCTCGCGCCGGCGATGCCCTTGCCGAGGGCCGTGCCGTCGAGCGCGACGAGCTCGACCGCGTCGCCGGCGATGAACGTTCCCTCGCAGCTCGCGACGCCGACCGCGAGCAGGCTGCCGCCGCCGCGCACGACCGCGTCGCGCGCGCCGTCGTCGACGACGAGCCGGCCGGCGGTCGGTTTCGCGTGGCGCAGCCAGAGCCGGAACGCGCTCGGCGCCTCGTCCGCCGGCGCGAAGCGCGTGCCGCGCGCCTCGCCTGCGGCGATCGCGGCAACGACGCCGTCGCCGCGGCCCGACGCGATCACCGTCGGGATCCCGGCGCCGGCGGCGAGTCGCGCAGCTGCGATCTTGCTCTCCATGCCGCCACGCCCGAGCGCGCCGCGGCGGCCGATCGCCGCGCCGGCGAGTGCGTCGCCGCTCGCGATCGGCTCCGCACCGGCTTCAGCCGGATGCGCGCTGTAGACGCCGTCCACCTCCGTCAGCAGGACGAGCAGCCGCGCGCCGAGCAGTACCGCGACCTGCGCGGCGAGTGCGTCGTTGTCGCCGAAGGTGATCTCGTCCGTCGCGGTCGCGTCGTTCTCGTTGATGACGGGGATCACGCCGAGCTTCAGCAGCGCGCGCAGCGCGTTGCGCGCGTTGACGTAGCTCGCGCGCTCCGCGAGATCGCCGGCGGAGAGGAGCACCTGTGCGGTGCGAAGGCCCTGACCGCGGAGCGCGGCCTCCCACGCGAGCTGGAGCTTCACCTGGCCCGCCGCCGACGCCGCCTGGAGCTGCGGCGTCGCGCGCGGACGCCGCTCGAGGCCGAGCAGCGGCCAGCCGAGCGCGATCGCGCCCGAGGAGACGACGCACGCGCTTTCGCCCGCAGCGACGATCGCCGCGATGTCGGCGGCGCGCGCCGCGAGCAGCGCACGCCGCGCGCGGCCGTTCCCGTCGGTGACGAGCGACGAGCCGAGCTTGACGACGACGGTCACCGATGCTGCGTGCCGTCGCCGACGATCCGGTACTGGCGCAGGCAGAGATCGCGGTAGCTCACCGGGCCGCGCGGGCCGGGGAACCGGTCGACGTTGATTCCCGTCTCCGGCATGCCCAGCAGCTCGAAGCCGTCGGTGAACCGCGTCGTCGCGTTCCAGAGCGCCGCCGTTCCACGGTACGTCTCGAGGAACCGCTCGGCGGCGGCCTCGTCCTCGGCGACGATCGTCGCGGCGAGACCGGAGGTGATGTCGTTCGCGAGGGCGACGGCTTCGTCGAGATCGTCGACGAGCTCGAGCGTGACCGTCGCGACGCGCTCCGGCTCCGACGCCCATTCGTGGCCGAGCGGACGGTCGAGCGGCTGAACTCCGGAGAGGCCCGCCGCGCGCGCCCCGGCGCGCACCTCGATCCCGAGCTCCGTGCACGCCTCGACGACCGTCGCCGCGAGCTCGGGCGCAGACGCGTCGACGAGCGCGAGGTTGAGCCGGTTGCAGACGCCGAGCCGGTCGAGGCTCGCGGCAGTGAGCGCGCGCACCTTCTCTGCGGACGCGCTCGCGTGCGCATAGAGCACGCCGCCGCCTTCCGCGTGTGCGAGTGCGCGTACGCCGTTTGCCGCCGCGATCGCGGCGAGCGCAGCGGTCGAGGCGCCGCTGCCGCGGAGGATCACGAGCGGAATCGCGGCGGGCAGCGAGACGAGCGCCTCGGCGCCTGCGCGGTCGGCGGAGCGGACGAGTCCGACCGCGGCGCCGTCGACGCCCGCGGCTTCGAGCGCAGGACGCAGCACGCCGTCGACGAGCTCCGTCACGGTGCGCAGCGCGGCCGAGCCGGTGCGCAGCACGACCGCGTTGCCGCTCTTCAGAACCTGCGATGCGACGTCGACGGCGACGTTCGGGCGCGCCTCGAAGTTCGCGCCGACGACACCGACCGGAATCCGTCGCTCCGTGACGACGAGACCGTTCGCCAGCGTCCACGTCCGGATCTCCCGCTCGAGCGGCTCGAGCGCGGCGGTCGCGCGCACTCCGGCGGCCATCGCCTCGAGCCGGCCGTCGTCGAGGCGGAGCCGGTCGAGCGCGCCCGCGTCGAGCGTGCTCGCTCCCGCGTCGAGGTCGAGCTCATTGGCTGCGAGGATCTCCGCACGTCGTTCCGCCAGGAGCGCTGCCGCGCGCGTCAACCCGTCCTCGACGGCTGCCGGGTCGAGCGTCGCAAGCGCCGCGCGGGCGGCGAGCCGCCTCCGCCTCGACGAGCGCGACCGGCGAATCCTGTTTCGTCGTGCCCATACCGGGACTGTACTTTCACCGGGGCTGCGCGTTCGAGCCGACGACCGGCTTGTGCGGCGAGAGCGGGTAGCCGCTGAGATCGGCGACGAGCCCTGATGTGGCGCCGAGCTTCGCCGGGTCGACGCCGGTCTCGACGCCGAGCTCCTCGCGGTGCGCGACGAGTGCTGTGACGACCTCTTCGAGCGCCGCGTTCCCGGCACGCTCGCCGAGGCCGTTCATCGTGCACTCGATCTGCCCGGCGCCCGCCGCGACGCCGGCGAGCGTGTTCGCCGTCGCGAGGCCGAGGTCGTCGTGGCAGTGCACGGCCACCGTTACCGAGCCGAGCTGCGGACAGCGCTCGTACACCTCGCGGATCAGCGCGCCGTACTGCTCCGGTACCGCGAATCCGACCGTATCGGGGAGGTTGATGACGACGGCGCCGGCGTCGATCGCGGCGCCGCAGAGCTCGGCGAGGAACGCCGGATCGGAGCGCGACGCGTCCTCGCAGCAGAACTCGACCTCGTCGAATCGCGTGCGCGCGTAGTCGACCGACCAGCGCGCGAGCGCGACGACCTCCTCGCGGGTCAGCTGCAGCTTCCGCTCGAGATGGAGGTCGCTCGACGCGAGGACGATGTGGACACGCGAGCGCTCCGCGCCTTCGAGCGCGCGCGCCGCCGCGTCGAGGTCGACCTGCGCCGGCCGCGCCATCGCTGCGATGACCGGGCCGCGTACCGCCTCCGCGACCGCACGCACGCCGGCGAGCTCGCCTTCCGACGCGATCGGGAATCCGGCCTCGATCACGTCGACGCCGAGCTTCTCCAGGCTGCGCGCGATCGCCACCTTCTCGTCGGGAGCGAAGGCGAGGCCGATCGACTGCTCGCCGTCGCGAAGCGTCGTGTCGAAGACCATGATCCTGCGGGGTTCCATCTGAGCTCTCTCCTCTGCGTGCGCGCCGTCCCTGTGCGGACGGACCTCCGGCGGGGCTTCTCTGTTTGGCGCCCTCGATCGGGCGTGTGCGCACGCTTCCCCTTAGCGGGGAATGATCGCGATCGCGATGGCGCGGCAGGACGGGCCGGAAGGGCCGTCGAGGAGATGCCGCGCGGTGCTCATGGACACAGCGTGGGCCTCTGCGGGTCGAACGTCAAAGCCTGTCGTGCGGTTTAGCTCGCCCCGAACGACTCCAGGGCCGAGGCCTGCGCCGCCCGCGCGGCGAGGCCGCGGTTCACCGCGTTCACGACGGCCCGAAGCGACGCCGTGACGATGCTCGCGTGGATGCCGACGCCCCAGACCGGCTCGCCGTCCACGTCCGCCTCGACGTACGCGGCGGCCGTCGCGTCCTCGCCGCCGCTCATCGCGTGCTCGCTGTAGTCGAGAACGCGGATCGGGAAGCCGAGCGTCTCGGAGAAGCCGTGCACGAGCGCCGCGATCGGCCCGTTGCCGGTGCCCTCGAGCTCGAGCGCCTCGGCGCCGCCGCGCAGCTGCGCCGTGAGCCGGTCGTCCGATTCGTCCGCCTCGTGGCGGTACGAGATCAGCTCATACGGCTCCGCGATCGCGAGATAGTTCGCGCGGAACACCTCGTAGAGATCGGCCGCCGTCAGCTCACCGCCCTCGGCGTCGGTGATCGCCTGCACCTTCTGCGCAAACTCGACCTGCAGCCCGCGCGGGAGGTCGAGCCCGTAGCTGCTCTGGAGAAGGTAGGCGACGCCGCCCTTCCCCGACTGCGAGTTGACGCGGATGATCGCCTCGTAGTCGCGGCCGACGTCCGCCGGGTCGATCGGCAGATACGGAACGTCCCAGATCTCGGAGTCGGAGCGCTGCAGCGCGTACATCCCCTTCTTGATCGCATCCTGGTGCGAGCCGGAGAACGCGGTGTAGACGAGCTCGCCGGCCCACGGATGCCGCGGGTGCACGGGCAGCTCGTTGCACTCCTCGACCGTGCGCCGTGTCTCGTCGAGCTGCGAGAAGTCGAGCTGCGGATCGACGCCCTGCGTCAGCAGGTTCAGCGCGATCGTGACGAGGTCGACGTTGCCGGTCCGCTCGCCGTTGCCGAACAGCGTGCCCTCGACGCGCTCACCGCCTGCCATCAGTCCGAGCTCCGCCGTTGCGACCGCCGTCCCGCGATCGTTGTGCGGATGCACGGAGAGGATCGCCGAGTCGCGGCGCGTGAAGTTGCGGCAGAACCACTCCATCCGGTCGGCGTAGACGTTCGGCGGGAAGTGCTCCACCGTCGTCGGCAGGTTCACGATCATCTTGTCGGCCGGCGTCGGGTTCCACTCCTCCGCGACCGCCTCGCAGATCTCGAGCGCGTAGTCGAGCTCGGTGTGGTGGAAGCTCTCCGGCGAGTACTGGAAGACGATCTGCGTGTCGGTCTCGCCCGCGAGCTTCCGGCACAGCTCGGTGCCGCGCACCGCGAGCTCGGTGATGCCGGCGCGATCGAGCCGGAACACGACGCGGCGCTGCGTCTCCGACGTCGAGTTGTAGAGGTGGATGATCGCGCGGCGCGCGCCTTCGACCGCCGCGTACGTCTGCGTGATCAGCTCCGGCCGCGCCTGCGTCAGAACCGCGATCGTCACGTCGTCCGGGATCAGGTTCTCCTCGATCAGCGTGCGCGCGAAGTCGAAGTCGGTGCGCGACGCCGACGGGAACCCGATCTCGATCTCCTTGAAGCCGATTCGCACGAGCAGGTCGAAGAAGCGCCGCTTGCGCGCGGTGTCCATCGGGTTGACGAGCGCCTGGTTGCCGTCGCGCAGGTCGGTCGAGCACCAGATCGGCGCGGCGGTGAGGACGACGTCCGGCCAGGTTCGGTCGGGCAGGTCGACGGTGTCGTACGGTCGGTATCTCCAATGTGGCATCGGCACGGCAAGCTCCTTCGGCATCGGGACGCACGTGTCCCAGGGACGGGAACGGATATGTCGGCACGCGTCTCCCCTACCTGGGGAGACCGAGCAGGAGCACGCCGAGGCCGAGCCGGTTCAGGGAGCACGGATCGGTCAGCGGTGCCACATCTGAAGCGTAGACCCGGCCCTCGGCGCGGTCGAGTGCAAACCGGTCAACTCGCCGCGAAAAGAGTGCGGATAACCGTATGGCTGCCCGGGGCGGCGTCTGCGACGATTCGCTCTGTGATGAGCGTCCTCATCGTCGACGACCACCCGAGCTTCCGCGCCAACGCGCGCGCGCTGCTCGAGGCCGAAGGGTTCGAGGTGGTCGGCGAGGCGGAGGACGGCGCCTCGGCGCTGCTGGCCGCGGCCGAGCTGACGCCGGAGCTCGTGCTTCTCGACGTGCAGCTGCCCGATATCGACGGGTTCGAGGTCGCGGCGCGGCTGACGAACGGCGGCGGCGGGCCGGCGGTCGTGCTCGTGTCGAGCCGCGACGGCTCCGACTTCGGGCCGCTCGTCGAGCGCAGCGGCGCCCGCGGGTTCATCCCGAAGGCCGAGCTGTCCGGCGCGGCGCTCACGGCCATTCTGGGATGACGTCGGCGCAGCGGCTCCGGCTCTGGCTGGTCGTCGGCGGTGCGGCGCTGGTCGCCGGCGGCATTGCGCTGACGCTGATCCTGACGAGCGAGCACGCCGGCAACAGCACCGTCAACGCGGTGCTGATCCCGCTGATCGGCTGGTCGTTCGCGGTCAGCGGCCTGGTCGCCTGGACGCGGCGCCCCGACAACGGAACGGGCCGCCTGCTCATCGCGGTCAGCTTCGTCTGGCTCGCGGACACCCTCATCTACTCGAACGACCGCGTCATCTTCACCGTGGGGCACATGCTCGACGCGATGGTGCTCGCGGTCTTCGCGCACCTGTTGCTCGCGTACCCCTTCGGCCGGTTGCACACACGATTCGAACGCACGATCGTCGCCGCGGGGTACGCGCTGGCGATCGTCGCGAACACGTCGCTCCTCTTCTTCGACCCGCACCCGAACTGCTCGGTGAACGAGAAGTGCCCGACGAGCGCGCTGCTCATCGTCCGGAGCCCGACGACAGCGTCGGCTCTCAACGCCGTCTGGGACATCTGCGCGTTCGTGCTTCTTTCCTGCGTCGTCGTCCTGATCGTCCGGCACTGGCGGCAGTCGAGTCCAGCGGCGCGGCGGAGCCTGCGCGCGATCCTGTCCGTCGGCGGCACCGCGGTCCTCCTGCTCACGATCAGCTTCGCCGTCGACCCCATCTCGAAGGGGGCGTCGAGTGCGATCGCGTTGATCGCGCTGCTCATCTTCGGGACGGTCCCGTTCTTCTTCCTGGCCGGGGTGCTGCACAGCAGACTCGCGCGCGGCGGGGTCGCCGAGCTCCTCGTCGACGTGGGACAGACGGCGACGCTTGACGACGCGCAGGATGCGCTGCAGCGCGCGCTGCGCGACCCGGGACTGCGACTCGGCGTGTGGGTGCCGGAGCGATCGGGGTATGTCGCGACCGACGGCACCCGGTTCGCCGTCGCAGAGGACGATCTCACGCGCGTGTCGACGTTCGCGGCTCGCGACGACGGCGCTCCCGTTGCAGTCGTCGTGCACGACCGGACGCTGCTCGACGAGCCGGAGCTGCTCGGGGCGGCGGTCGCGGCCGCGCGCCTATCGATCGAACGCAACCGCCTGCAGGCCGATCTGCGCGCTCGTCTCGACGAGCTTCAGCGCGAGCGCGACTTCATCGCGAGCGCCGTCAACGCGTCGCCGGCGTTCTTCAGCGTGATGGATCTCGCGGGCGGCATCGTGCGCTTCAACGACGCGCTCGTGAACGCGAGCGGTGTCGCGGACGACGAGGCGGTGCGCGGCCGGCCGTTCTGGGAGGTGTTCGCCGCGCCGTCGGATGCCGACGCAATCCGCGGCGCGATCCTCGCGGCCGCCGCCGGCGAGCACGAGAGCCGCTGGCGGACGCGCGACGGCGATGCGGTCGTCGCGTGGTCGATGACCCAGATCACGGACGGACAGGGGAGGGACCGCCTGCTCATCACCGGCCTGGACGTCAGCGAGCGCGTGCGCCACGAGGACGAGCTGCGCCGCGAGCGCGACTTCCTCACCATCGTCAGCGAGGCGACGCCGTCGCTGCTCTGCGCGATCCACCGCGACGGCACGATCGACCGGCGCGGCGTCAACGCGGCGTTCACCGAAGCGACCGGCATCACCGACGACGACGCGGTCGGCCGGCTGTTCTGGGAGCTCGTCGTCCCGCCGGCACACGTCGACGCCGTTCGCGACGCGATTACGTCCGCGATGGAGACCGGCAGCGAGGCTCGGCTCGAGACGCCGTGGAAGGGCGTCGACGGCGGCGAGCTCGTGGTCGAGTGGTGGACGGAGTCGCTCGGCGCCTACCGCGACGGCCATTTCCTCATCTGCGGCACCGACATCACGGATCGCAAGCGCAACGAGGACGAGGTTCGCCGCTCGCGCGCGCGACTCGTCGAAGCGGCGGACGCGGAGCGGCGGCGGCTCGAGCGGAACCTCCACGACGGCGCGCAGCAGCGGCTCGTCTCGCTCTCGCTCGCGCTGCGGCTCGCCGAAGCGAAGCTCGCGGATCCCGCGGCGGCGGCCGACATCCTCCAGGGGGCGGGCGTCGAGCTCTCGCTCGCGCTCCAGGAGCTGCGCGAGCTCGCGCGCGGGCTGCACCCGGCGATCCTCACCGACCGCGGCCTCGACGCTGCGCTCGAGTCGCTCGCGGAGCGATCGACCGTGCCGGTAACGCTTGAGCTCGCGGTCGACGGGCGCCTACCGGGCCCGGTCGAGGTCGCGATCTTCTACGTCGTGTCGGAGTCGCTCGCAAATGTGGCGAAGTACTCCGGCGCGAAGGCTGTCGTGGTGAGCGTCGCGTCGAACGGCGACCGCGTGCGGGTCGAGGTCGCCGACGACGGCGTCGGCGGCGCCGACCCGGCGCACGGCACCGGCCTGCGCGGGCTCGTCGATCGCGTCGATGCGGTCGACGGCCATCTGGCGGTCGACAGTCCGCGCGGCGGCGGCACGCGCATCGTGGCCGACCTGCCGTTGTCCTCGTAGACTCGCCCCGTGAGCGTCACCCTTCTCTTCACCGACATCGAGGGCTCAACGCGGCTCGTGCAGCAGCTCGGCGACGACTACGCGGCCGCGCTCGAGGAGCATCGGCGCGCAGTGCGCGATGCCCTCGCCGCGGGAGGCGGGGAGGAGGTCGACTGCCGCGGCGACGAGTTCTCGCTCGCGTTCGCGGACCCGCGCGCCGCCGTCGCCACCGCGGTCGAGGTCCAGCGCGCGCACGAGGGCGCGGTGCGCGTCCGCATCGGCATCCACACCGGCAACCCGCTTCGCGTGGACGGCGCGTACGTCGGCCTCGACGTCCACCGCGCCGCGCGGATCTGCGCTGCCGGCCACGGCGGCCAGGTGCTCCTGTCCGGCGCGGCGCGCGACGCGTTCGGCGACGACTCGGAGCTCCGCGACCTCGGCGAGCACCGGCTGCGCGGCCTGGACGAGCCGGAGCGGATCTACCAGCTCGGCGCCGCCGCGTTTCCGCCGCTGCGCGCCGACATCCAGGACAGCGGCCTCGGCGCGCGCACGCGGATCGTGATCGCCGACGACTCTGTGCTCCTCCGCGAGGGAATCGCGCGCCTGCTCGAGGACGCGGGGTTCGAGATCGTCGGCCAGGCCGGGAATGCGGACGAGCTGCTGCTGAAGGTGCGGTCGTACTCCCCCGACGTCGCGATCGTCGACATCCGGATGCCGCCGACGCACACCGACGAAGGCCTCCGCGCGGCGCAGGAGATCCGCGACAAGCACCCAGGAGTCGGCGTGCTCGTGCTCTCGCAGTACGTCGAGTCGGGCTACGCGCTCGAGCTGCTCCAGGGCAACGCCGAGGGCGTCGGCTACCTGCTGAAGGACCGCGTCTCCGACGTGAAGGAGTTCGCGGCCGCCGTGAAGCGCGTCGCCGACGGCGGCTCGGCGCTGGATCCCGAGGTCGTGTCGCGGCTCGTCGGCCGCCGGCGCGGCGACGATCCGCTCTCGCAGCTGACGCCGCGCGAGCGCGAGGTGCTGGAGCTGATGGCAGAAGGCCGGTCGAACCAGGCGATCGCCGAGAAGATGGTGGTGACGCTACGCGCCGTCGAGAAGCACGTGACGAGCATCTTCGGGAAGCTCCATCTCCCCGCTGCCGAGGGCGACCACCGCCGCGTCCTCGCCGTGCTGACGTACCTGCGCGACTGACTTGACGTGTCTCCGCGAGCCACGTCCCGGTGCCTGGCACCGGGACGTGGCCGTCCAGGACGATCTCCGTGCGGGGCCGGCTGCGCATTCGCGGTGACTACGCGGATTTGACGACCGAGCTGTTCCCGCGGGACATGTCCCCGTGCCTGGCACCGGACGGGGCTGTTCGAGACAGGTGCGGATAACCGCACCATCAGACGCGGGGTAGCTGCATTCCCGCAACGGCGGGCCGCTGCGAGTGTCGGAGCACACCAACTTCGAACTCGAAAGGCAGGCTCGCCGTGTCACCTCTGAAGCAGTCGAACAACATCGCGGCCCGGATGGGCCGCTGGAGCGCAAGCCACTGGAAGACCGCGGTCTTCGGCTGGCTCGCGTTCGTCATCGCAGCAATGGCGATCGGCAACGTCGTGAAGACGAAGCAGATCGACCAGAACGACATGAACGTCGGCCAGGCGCACAAGGCCGACGTGATTCTCCGCCAGGCCGGGTTCGGACAGACCGACCCGCAGACGGAGATCGTGCTCATCCAGGGCACCGGGCTCACCGTCAAGAGCGCCGCGTTCCGCGCGGCCGTGAACGACGTCGTGCACTCGGTCGCTCCGTTCTCAGACGATCAAGAACCTCCGCTCGCCGCTCGACCCGGCGTACGGCGACCAGGTGTCGCCCGACGGCCGGACGGCGCTCGTGGAGTGGCAGATGAAGGGCTCCGCCGACGTGGCGAAGACCCACATCGACGCGATCACGTCGAAGGTCGACGCGGTTGCGAAGCGTCACTCGTCGCTCTACATCGGCGAGGCCGGCAGCGTCAGCTCCGGCAAGGCGCTGGACAAGATGTTCAGCGATCAGCTGAAGCAGGCCGGCACCCGCTCGGTTCCGCTGACGCTGGCGATTCTCGTGATCGTGTTCGGCTCGCTCGTCGCTGCCGGGATTCCGCTGCTGCTCGCACTGACGGCGGTGCTCGCCACGATGGGTCTGCTCGCGCTCCCGAGTCATCTCGTCCCGATGGATCAGAGCGTCTCGGCGGTCGTCCTGCTTGTCGGACTGGCCGTCGGCGTCGACTACGCGCTCTTCTACCTCAAGCGTGAGCGTGAAGAGCGTGCCGCAGGCAAGGGTCACCGCGCAGCACTCGAGGCGGCTGCCGCCACCTCGGGGCGGTCGGTGCTCATCTCCGGCGTCACCGTGATGATCGCGATGGCCGGTCTGCTGTTCACCGGCGACAAGACGTTCGTCTCGTTCGGCGTCGCGACGATGCTCGTCGTCGCGGTGGCGATGATCGGCTCGCTCACCGTGCTGCCGGCGCTGCTCGCCAAGCTCGGCGACCGCGTCGAGAAGGGCCGCATCCCGTTCCTCGGCCGCTTCCGCCGGCCGAGCGGCGAGAACCGCGTCTGGTCGTGGATCCTCACGCCCGCGCTGAAGCGGCCGGTCATCGCTGCGTCCGCGGCAACGGCGCTCCTGCTCGTGCTCGCGGCGCCGGTGCTCCACCTGCACACCGCGCAGTCCGGCCTCGACGCGCTGCCGAGCAACGCGCCGACGGTCGAGACCATCAAGCGCATCCAGGCCACCTTCGTCGGCGAGGCCTCTCCGGCGGAGATCGCAGTGCAGACGCCGTCCACGGACTCGGCCGAGTTCAAGAACGCCGTCGGCGCCTTCCGCGCCGCCGCGCTCGCGACCGGCAAGATGCACGGCCCGATCGGCGTCGACGTCAACGCGGCGCACAACGCGGCCCGCATCGAGGTCCCGCTCGTCGGCAACGGCACCGACGCGGCGTCGAACGGAGCACTGCTCGCGCTCCGGAACGACGTCCTGCCGTCGACGATCGGCACGGTGCAGAGCACGACGTGGGCCGTCACCGGCAGCACCGCGGCGTCGTACGACGCGAACTCGGCGATGAAGCACCAGGCTCCGATCGTCTTCGGGTTCGTGCTCGCGTTCGCGTTCCTGCTCCTGCTCGTCTCCTTCCGGTCGATCGTGATCGCGACGAAGGCGATCGTGCTGAACCTGCTGTCGGTCGCCGCCGCCTACGGTGTCGTGATCGTGGTCTTCCAGTGGGGCTGGGGCGAGAACCTGCTGCACTTCAACTCGAACGGCGGGATCGCGCAGTGGCTGCCGATCTTCATGTTCGTGATCCTGTTCGGGCTCTCGATGGACTATCACGTGTTCATCCTGAGCCGGATCCGGGAGGCGTACGACCGCGGTCTCAGCACCGAGGATGCCGTCGCCCACGGGATCAAGACGACGGCAGGCACCGTGTCCAGCGCAGCGCTCGTGATGGTCGGCGTGTTCCTGATCTTCGCGACGCTCCCGTTCCTCGACTTCAAGGAGATGGGGATCGGGCTCGCCGCCGCAGTGCTGATCGACGCGACGATCGTCCGCGGAGTCCTCCTCCCGGCGACGATGAAGCTGCTCGGGGACTGGAACTGGTACCTGCCGAGCTGGCTGAACTGGCTCCCGACCCTCGAGCACGGTGAGGAAGAAGCGCCGAATTCAGCCCCGGTGGCCGCCTAAGAAAGCCACGATCGAGGGATAGCCAAAGAGTGGTGGTGCGTGCATCATGTTCATGCGGCTCCTGCACCACCACTCTGCGGCTTATGCGTCTCGATCCCAACACTCATGCATACGTGGTTGCGACGGCTTTCTTCACGTCCGTCACGTTTGCCATCTTCGCGATGAACGTGATCGCGCTCGTTCTGTACTACGCCTACAACTGAACCCGGCAGCGGGTTTCGGCTACGGCGTCTTGTACGACGGCTCGATCGAGATCGCGGCAGTCGACGCGTGGTCGACGGGGATCGGCGTGAAGCCCGAGCTCGCGTCGAAGTACGAGCGGGTGCCCGGCGGGAGCGCCGCGAACACGTACCCCTGACCGCCCCCGACGACGTTGCCGGCGCTGTCGAAGAGGACGATGGAGAGCTGCGCGTTCGTCAGCACACGGGTCTGGTCGTCGTTCACCACGGCACCGGTCACCGCTCCCACCCAGTTCGGCTCGAACTGGCTCGGGGCGATCTGCACGTTCTCGATCGCCGGCACGTGCAATGTGTGCGGCGCGAACGAGTCGGTCTGGACAACCACCTCGAGCTTCGTCACCGGCGTCTGCGAGGCAAGCGTCGCCGAGCCGCCGAGGTTGAATGTCGAGTTGGCGCCGATCGTCGGGATTCGCGTTGTCGTGGACTGGAGCACGTGATCGCTGGCGTCGACGAAGTTGACGAGCACCGATACGTTCTCGGCGTCATCGGTCGCCGAGGGGTTGTCGACGAGCACGCCGTAGCTCACGGTGCTTCCCGGCCCGTACGAGTCGGGTCGCTGTGAGTAGCCGCGCGTGACGACGCTGAGCTTCGAGTGCGCGACGGTGCCGCCGACGACGGTGAAGACGCGCGCGAGGCTCCCCGACCGTCCACAGCCGACTTTCGCGTGCGCCGGCCCAGCGGGAGCGAACTGCGCCATCTGCCACTGCCACTGCGCGACGCCCTTCGTCGCGACGACCGGTCCGAGGCCGGCCTGGGCCGTTCCGTTCGCGTAGTGCACGGAAAGCGTGCAGCGCGCGCCGTTCGGCTTCACGAGCACGGACACGGCGGTCGGCAGGCCCTGATAGACGCGGGTCGGCATGAAGCTGACCCGGAGCGTCCAGGCGCTGGCCGCACCGGCGCCCGCGCAAACGGCGAGTGCTGCGAGTGCCGCCGCGGCCCCAATTGCATATCTCGACCTCGACATCGTGCTCGTCCTCCTGATCAGGCCGCAGACTGCTCGGACTTGCTGCCGAGCTGCTTTGCCCACCAGTCGCCTTCGTTCGAGAACTGCACCTGCATCTCGCCGACGTACTTGTTGAGATCCATCTCGCGCGCCGTGAGCCGCTCTTCGCGCTCCGCGTTCTCGCGCTCGCGCTGCTCGAGCCGCTGCTCGCGGATCTCGGTGTCGGCGACGAGCTGCGCCTCGCGGCGATCGATCACGCCGACGCGCTCCTCGATCTGGTGCACCAGCATGCGGAGCTCGTCGTCCCGTGTGTCGAGCTTCCGCTCCTTTTCCTCGAGGCGTAGCCGCGACGCGTCGGCCAACGCCTCGAGCTTCTCGAGCCGTGCCTCCCGCTCGCCGAGCGCCCGCTCGTGCTCCTGGATCCGCTTCTGGGCGACTTCGTCGACGGGCGGAGGAACCGCGCTTGCGGCCTCCATCTCGGCGCGGCGGACGCCGGCTTCGCGCCGGTGCACCTCCGCCTCGCGCGCGGCCAGCTCCATCTCTCTGCGGTCGAGCTCCGCGTTCGGCGCGGCCGGAACGGCGGCGCGCATCTGCTCGACCTGTACCGCCTGCGCCTCGACGCGGGCCTGCGCGCGCTCGAGCTCCTTCGTCAGCTCGTGCATGCGTGCCTTCTCCTGCTCCTGCTCGAGCTCCCGCGCGGCGAGCTGATCGCCTCGCTTGGTGAAGTCGGCCTGCGCCGCCGTGAGTGCGCGCTCGGAGGACTCGATCTCCTTGCGGCGCTCGTCGAGCTCGCGCTCGCCGGCGTCGATCGCACGGTCGCGCTCCTGGATCTGGCGCTCGAGCGCCTCCGTGCGGGCCGCCAGCTCCTTCTTGTCCTCGAGGACGTCGCTCACCGCGTTCGAGAGCGACCGCTCGCGGTCGGCGAGCGCCTCCGCCTGCCGCGTCAGCTCCGCCGCGGCGCCGGCGCGCTGCTCGTCGGCCGCCTTCAGCTCGCGCACCTTCAGCGCGACCGACTGCTCGCGCTGCGCGAGCCGTGCCTGCGCCTGGTCGACGACCTCGTGCGCCTTCCCGAGCTCGGCATGGCGCGCGTCGAACTCCGCCAGGCGCGCGTCGAGCTGTTGCGCCGACGCCTGCAGCTCGATCTCGCGGATCTCGAGCGCGCGGCCGCGCTCCTCGAGCTCTGCGAAGCGACCGGCGATCTCCTGGTCGAACTGAAGCTCGCGTGCGGACGTCTCCATCTGCGCTGTGAGCGACTCGCGCAGATCCTGCTCGCGTGCGAGCGATGCGTCGAGCTCCGCGCGCAGCTCGTCGAGGTCGATCCCTTCGGGAATCTCGGCCGGCGCGGGCGCGGCTGCAAGGGCCTCGCCGGGCGAGCGCGGCATCTCCTGCGCCTGCTGCTCGAGAACGGCCGCACGAGCTTCGAGCTGCCGGCGGAGACCGCTGCCGAAGCCTCCCTCTGTCGTCTCGTCCGTGTGCGGCTCGATCGTTGCCATCCTCTAGAACCCGAACAGCTTTCCGAGGCTGAGCATCGCCGGCCCGAGCACGACGATGAACATCGCCGGGAAGATGAACATCACCGTCGGGAACAGCATCTTGATCGGCGCCTTCATCGCGCGCTCCTCCGCCCATGCCTGGCGCTTCAGGCGCGTGTCGGTTGCCTGGACGCGAAGAATGCGGCCGAGCGACGTACCCAGCTGATCGGCCTGGATGATCGCGCGGACGAACGCGGCGATCTCCGGCGTTCCCGCGCGAACGGCGAGCTTCTTCAAGGCGTCGGAGCGACTCTCGCCGATGCGCATCCCGTTCAGCGCCAGCTCGAACTCGTCGGAGAGCGGGCCGTGCATGTACTGCGTCAGCTTCGCGACGGCCGCGTCGAACCCGAGCCCGGCCTCGACGCTGACGGCGAGCAGATCGAGCGCATCCGGCAGATCGCCGGAGAGCTGGTTGCCACGGCTGCGGGCCTTTGCCTGAACGATGATCGCCGGCGCGATGTACCCCGCCGCGCCGAGGATCAGCGCGAAAACGAACGCGGCTGCCGCCGACTTCGCCGAGCCGAGCAGGACGCCGAGCACGATCCCGCCGACGCCCGAAGCCGCCTTCGATGCGAGGAATGCCTGCGCCGTCCAGTTGCGCATCCCGGCGGACATCAGCAGCGCGTCGATCGACTCCAGGCTCTGCTTCGGGTTGAGACGGAGCATTGCGCGCGAGAGCCAGCCGACCATCGGGCCGACGACGCGCTCGCTGAAGCGGCCGCGGTCGACGACGTCGGTCTTCTTGAGATTCCCGTACGTCGCGGCGGAACGGATGCGCGCGCGCCGGTTCCGCGCCGGCAGCGTCGCGACGTTCGCGACCGCAAGCGCGGAGAGCGTAAGGCAGAGCGCGGCGACGATCAGTAGCATTTCATCACCCCTTGAACGACACGATCTTCTTGATCAGCAACGAGCCGACGATCATCATCACGACGCCGATCATCAGCAGCATGTGGCCCGCGGACGTGTGAAACAGCGGGCTCAGGTAGCCGGGATTGATGACCGAGATCGCAAACATGAGAAAGAGCGGCAGCCCGATCAGCGTGTACGCCGACATGCGTCCCATCGCGGTCAGCGACCGGATCTTCCGGCCGAACTGCTGGCGCTGACGCACCGTGTCGGCGACGAGGTCGAACAGATTCGCGAGCGAGCCGCCGACCTGGCGCTGAATCGTGACCGCGGTGATCGCGAACTCGAAGTTCTTCGAGCCGACGCGGTCCGACATGTCGGAGAGCGCGTCGTCCATCGGGCGGCCGAGGCCGGTCTCCGTCAGCACGCGCTTGAACTCCACCGCAGCCGGCGGCTGACCCTCGTCGACGACGGCCTGCAGCCCCTGCTTGAACGAGTGGCCGGCCTTCAGCGACGCGGCGATCGTGATGCAGAGGTCGGGGAGCTGGTTCTCGAATGCGCCGAGCCGCTTCTTCATCCGCTGCCACACGACGGCGAACGGGATGAGCCCGCCGACGAACATCGCGCCGAGAATCAGCAGCGGCGTGAACCCGAAGGCGGCGGCGCCGATTCCGAACAGGAGAGCTGCGCCGCCGACGATGTAGAAGAACTCCACGGCCTGCAGCGGCGTCTCGCCGCGGTCGAGCACGCGCTGGATCGACTGCCACTGGCGCAGGTGACCGAACGCGCGCTCGGTCGCTCCCATCACGATCGTGGCGATGCTCTTGCGGTCGCGGCGGCGCCGTGCGCTCCGGCTCGTGTCGCCCGTGTGCGCGGCGAGACGGTTGCGCAGCCACGAGCCGCGCCGGCTGCCCATGAGGAAGAGCACCGCGCCGACCGTGAGCAGTCCGACAAGCACTCCGACGGCGAGCGCGCCGCCGGCCCCGTAGGCGCTGGCCGGCAGGAGCTTCGACGCAGTCGGAACGGAGGTCTGGTCGCTGCCCTGGGTCGAGACGACGAGCGACGACGTCGCCGAGCCGGCGCCGGGAACGGTCGCGTCGAGCCGGATCGTGTCGCCCGGCCGCGCGGAGGTCACGTACGAGACGCGCCACGTGTGGCCAAGCCGATTCGCGATCGAGCTGTAGACGCCGGCGAGCACGTCCGTCGACGCGGCGCCGTAGTAGCGGCCGCCGGTCTCGCGCGCGAGCTGCTGGAGGGGGGCAGGGTCGAAGTCCTGACCCTCGATTCCGATCGGGTAGACGGTGACATTCGCGTCGCGTGCAGCCGCGATCGCCGCATCGAGCGTTGAGTTGCTCGAGACGTCGCGCCCGTCCGTCAGGACGATGAGCACGTGGCCGGGAAGCGAGCTCGCCTTCAACGTCTTCGCGGAGAGCTCGATCGCGTCGTAGAGCGCGGTGCCGGACTGGCCCGCGACGGTGACGTCGCGAAGCGCGGCGTCCGCGTCGATGGTCGCGGTCGAGAGACTGCTCAGCGCGACGGCGCGGCGCCCGAACTCGACGACGGCGATCGCATCTGCGTCCGGCTTCGCGGCGACGAAGCTGCGTGCGGCGTCGGCGGCCGCGGCGAGCGGCGCTCCGGCCATCGACTCCGAGTCGTCCACCGCGAGCACAACGGCCTTTGCCCGGCCGAGATTCTCCGTGGTCGCGCCGACGACGCGCTGTCCGTTCTCGGTCAGGACGGGAGCGGCAGTGTCGCCGGACGACGAGACGACGGTCGCGTGGATCGTCGGATAGCCGCTCGTGTCGACGCCGTTCAGCTGGACGCCGGCGGCCGCGGGCGCGGCGACGACGAGCAGCGCCACGGACGCGACGGCGAGCGGACGGACCCGCACGCGGATGCGCAGACGGCGCAGGCGCCTCACTCGAACCCTCCGAAGCGCGGCGTCCCGCCGACCTCGCGGGCCGCGGAGTTGACGTCCTCGTCCACCGAGAAGAAGCTCGTGTGCAGCCCGACGCCGTTCGCGGCGAGCTTGTCGAGGAAGTGCGGCTTCAGTCCGGTGCAGAGCAGCGGGCTGAGCAGACGCGACTGGCGGCCGAACGACGACGAGTCCTCGTCCGGCGTCTTGCACGAGAAGATGTCCTGCAGCGTGATCACGTCGGACTCCATGCGCAGCACCTCGGTCACGTGCGTGATGCGCCGGGTGCCGTCGACGAGCCTGCTGATCTGAACGAGTACGTCGAACGCGCTCGAGATCTGCTCGCGGATCGCGCGGAGCGGCAGATCGACGCCGCTGGTAAGGACGAGCGTCTCGAGGCGGCTGAGCGCGTCGCGCGGAGAGTTCGCGTGGATCGTCGTCAGCGAGCCTTCGTGGCCCGTGTTCATCGCCTGGAGCATGTCGAGCGTCTCCGCGCCGCGAACCTCGCCGACGATGATCCGATCGGGACGCATGCGCAGTGCGTTGCGGACGAGCTCGCGAATGCGCACCTCGCCGACTCCTTCGATGTTCGGTGGGCGCGACTCGAGCGTGATCACGTGATCCTGCTGGAGCTGGAGCTCGGCAGCGTCCTCGATCGTGACGATGCGCTCGTCGTCCGGCACGAACGCGGACATCGCGTTCAGCGTCGTCGTCTTGCCGGTGCCGGTTCCGCCGGAGATGAGGATGTTCAGCTTCCCTTTCACGCATGCGGCAAGGAACTGCGCGCCCTTCGGTGAGATCGAGCCGAACCCGATCAGGTCGTTCATCGTGTACGGATCGCGCGCGAACTTCCGGATGGTGAGCGTCGGCCCCTTCAGCGAGAGCGGCGGGATGATCGCGTTGACGCGGGAGCCGTCGGGGAGACGCGCGTCGACCATCGGCGACGCCTCGTCGATGCGGCGCCCGACCTGCGAGACGATCTTGTCGATGATGCGCAGCAGATGCGCGTTGTCGACGAACGCCGTGCTCGTCTTCTCGAGCTTGCCGGCGCGTTCGCAGTAGATCCGGTCGAACCCGTTGACCATGACCTCTGTGATCGAGTCGTCGCGGAGAAGCGACTCGATCGGTCCGTAGCCAAGGATGTCGTCGGTGATGTCGCGGACGATCTGCCGCCGTTCGTCGCGCGTGAGCGGCGTGCGGTCGAGGACGAGCTGCTCCGTGACTGCGCGCAGCACGCGCTCGTGCAGGTCTTCCGTCATCTCCTGCTTGAACAGCTCCACGCCGACGGTCGCGATGACCGCGTGGTGGATGCGTGTCTTCAGCTCGGCGTACGGGTCGACGGAGCCGGGAACCTTCGCGGCACGCTCGTGCGGCGACGCCGCCGTTGCAGTCGGCGCCGTGAGATCCGCGACGGCGGTTGCCCCGTTCCCCGCCGCCGGCTTGCTGAGGCGGTCCTGGAGTCCCATCGGTTACGCCTTCGCCAGCTGCTTGCGGAACATCCGCTTGCTCTGCTGCTTGCCGGCTTCCGGCTTCGGCAGCGCGGCCTTTGCGATCGCGCGCATCGCACGCGAGAAGTCGGCGCCGGTCTCAGCGAGCACCGCCGGCTTCCCCTGGTTCACGCTCAGCGGCACGACGCGGTCGGACGGCACTTGGTGGACGACCTTCAGTCCGAGAGCGTCGTCGACCTCGCTCGGCTTCATCCCGACCTTCGAGTTGGCCCGGTTCAGAACGAGCTTGATCCGGTCCTTCGGGAACGAGAGCATCTCGAGCGTCTGGAGCGCGAGCTTCACGTTCTTCAGCGTCGGGACGTCGAGCCCGCACAGAAGGAACAGCTCGTCCGTGCGGTCCAGCGTCGCGAGCATCGGGCCGTGGAAGAACGGCGACGTGTCGACGACGATCGCGTCGTACGACTCCCGCGCCACCTCGAGCAGCCGCGCGAGCTTCGCCTCCGTCACGAGCTCCGCATCCTCCGGGCGCAACGGCGCCGGCAGGATCTCGAGCCCGCACGGATGGTGCGTGACGTAGCCGGCGAGCTTCTCGGAGTCGAGCTCACCCGGTGCGACGACGAGGTCGAAGATCGTCTTGTCCGGCTCGACGCCGAGCATGATCGCGGCGTCGCCGAACTGGAGATCGAGATCGACCAGCAGCGTCTTCTTCGCCTCGTTCTTCGCGAGTGCGGCGGCGAGGTTCGTCGCGATGACGGTCTTGCCGGTTCCGCCCTTCGGCGAGAACACGGTGATGACCGTGCCGTTGCGACCGCGGACGCCGTCCGTACGCCGCGCGGTGTGCGCGGCCTTCCGGAGCGCGAAGACGACGTTGTCGGCCAGCTGCGGCAGCAGCAGGACGTCGGCAACGTCCGCCTCGAGCGCCTCGTCGAGGAGCTGCGAGGCCTCACCCGACGCGACGAGGAGGATCGGCGCCCGCGTGTGCTCGCGGATCGCCGCCAGGTCGTCCTGCGGGAGCGACGAAGCACGCGTCGCGTGCAACAGCACCTGGAGGTGCCCGCCTGCGAGCGCGGCGGCGCCGTCGGCGATGCTCTCCGTTGCGCCGACGAGTTCGAGCTCGGGATGCGATGCGAGTGCGGCGCGGAGGTTGTCCGACCCGTCGCACGTGCCGGTCATGTAGATGCGGAGCGGCCTGCGCTCCTGATCGGGTGCGTGACTCATTACTGACCACTCCCCGTGCTGACCTTGGCCTTCTGCGCGGCGCTGAGGCCGTCCAGAAGGACCGTCTTGATGCTCTCGACGTTGCCCGGGGCATCGACTGCGGTGCCGACCGGCCGGAGTTCGAGCGCCCAGCCGCCGTCCGACGAGGAGGCCGGATCGGCGTTCTTGATCACGTAGTAGAGCTTCGGCGCCTGCGAATCCGTGACGGCGAGCATCACCGACTCGGGCTGACTGCTGACGACGCTCGCGGCCTTCACATCGACCGGCGGCGGCGCCCGCAGCACGAGCAGGTTGCGGAGGACGACGCGGTCGAAGTGCGCCTGGCTGCCTGCGTTGTCGACCTTGATGTTGGCGACGAGGTCGACGTGGTCGCCGGCCCTGAGCGTGCCAGCGAGCACCTGGTTCGCGCTCGCGGCGATCTGGATCGCGCGCATCGTTCCCTTGAGCTGGGCGCGGACGCCGAGCTCGCCGGAGTTCCCGAAGCGGCGGGTCGAGACCTGCTCGCCCGCCATGATCTGGTCGGTCGTGACGAGCCGGACGATCTGGTCCGGGCTCGAGATCGCACCGGGCGTGAGCGCGGTACGCGGCACGGTCACCTGCTTCAGCATGTGGCCGGAGACGATCGCCGCGCCCGTGGTGCCCGACGGGATGTCCGTCGAGGCGACGAGCACGCCGACCGAGTTCTGGCCCTGCTGCACGTGTTTCCGGTAGTTCGTGACATACAGCGTCGTGAACACGACCGCGAGCAGGCCGAGTACGACCGCAATCACGATATTCCTGAGTTGATACGTCATCTGATCCCTCGCGTCGTCGTGTTAAGTGATTCAGGGATGTCGACGCAGTGATGCGCCGAAAACGGTCATTCGACTCGCTCCGTCGTCTTGGACTGGAGCGTTCCGCCGGAGACGACCCAGCCGAGCAATGAGATCGACCAGGGATACGTCGCCGTCACCGTGACGTCGGTGCCCGCCTGCCAGGGCGAGTTCACGGTCACGGCGAGGTTCGACTGGTTGAGGTCTGCTGCGGACGAGCGGACGGCGGTGGTCGTCGCGCCCGTCGGGTCGGCGTCGTTCCGGGAGACGGCACCCTCGCGGGCGCCGGCGCGGACGGCATCCGTCAGCGTCATGTAGTTGTTGAACAGGATCCCGAACTGGATGATCCCGAACAGGAGGACGACGAGGACCGGCAGGATGATCGCGAACTCGGTCATCGTCTGGCCCGACTCGTCAGTTGTGATGGTGCGAGCGTTCATCCGTCCTCCAAGTTCGGAGCCGGGTGGGGCTGAGGAGCGATGCGTGATGCGCCCCACCCGTCTCCGAGGTGTCATGGCAGGAACCCCGCCACTTCGTTGAGCACCGCGACGACGCGGTCACCGAGTACGGAAAAGAGAAGTGCGGCGGAAGCAGCGACAACGGTGAGCACTACGGCGTACTCGGCCATCGTCTGCCCCTCGTTGCGGCGAAGAAGAAGCTTCGCGCTGCTGATTGTGCGGCTCATCCGTTTTCCCCCAATCCGTACTGCGGCATTCCGTTTCGTTCGGTGCAACGGCGCTACGGAAGCAGCCCCGTCACCTTGTTGATCGCGTTCGTGATTCCACCCGAGAGGGCGGTGAAAGCGACGATCGCGCCGACGGTGATCACGGCGAGAACGACGCCGTACTCCGCCATCGTCTGGCCGTCTTCCTTGCGCCAGTTCTGCTTGGTGTAGTCGAGCCACCAGGAAATAAGCATGTGGTTATTCACCTCCCTTCCGAGTTCCGAGCCGGCCCGCCATCCGGGCGCGCGGCGATTCGGTCAAGAAGTGAAAACTCGATCCAACTGTGGTCTCACAGGCCACGCTGACTCCTTCGTGCTTTGGCGTGGCCGAGACGCCCAAGTTGTTGATCGTGTTGCGGCGATTGATCGAAGAAATCAGCGGATTCGAGCATCCCTCGTTTCAGGGATCCTCGTCGGGGTTCACCAGATCGAGTGACTGTCGCGCCGTGCGCGTGCCGATACGAACCGCACACGTTTTGCGCTGGTTGGCGGCAACCGGCTGACGATTGGAGCCGCCCGTGCCAAGACGGAACCCGCGCGAAGTACCGCTGACGAGCGTCGACGGCGACGTCGTCTGCGAGCGCTGTCTCGTCGCCGACAGCTCGCTCGCGCGTATGCGCGGACTGCTCGGCCGCAGCGAGCTCGCGCCGGAGGAGGGCATCTTCCTGCAGCCGGCGTCGTCGGTGCACACGTGGTTCATGCGTTTTCCGATCGACGTGGTCTTTCTCGACCGCGATCTTTCGGTTCTGCGCGTCGTGCGACGGCTCGCGCCGTGGCGCACCGCCCACCGGCGGCGCGCCGCGGCCGTTCTCGAGCTCGCCGCGGGCGAGTCCGAGCGGCGCGGGATCGAGGTCGGGCAGCGGTTGAGCTGGGCGACGCAGTGAGCGTCGTCGAGTTCGCGGCGCGCCGGCCGACAGTCTCGCGTGTCGCGGCGTCGGCGCCGCTTGCACTGCTCTGGTTCGCGTTTGCTGCCGCGAATCTCGCCGCAGGGGTCGAGACGCGCCATCCGGTCGGGCTCGGCGCGACGGCATGCGAGCTGACGATCGGCGTCCTCTTCTTGCTCCGGCGTCCCGCGTGGACGACGAGCCGTTCGGTCGTCGCGTGGGGCGCGACGGCGATCGGGACGTTCGGCATGCTCGCCGCGCGCCCGGCCTACGACCCGGTGCTCGGGCTCGCGTCGCTGTATGTGGCGCTTCAGCTTGCGGGCGCGGCGGTCGCCGTCGCGTCGGCAGTCGCGCTCGGCCGCTCGTTCGGGCTCGTCGCGGCGAACCGCGGTGTCTGCACGCGCGGGCCGTATGCGGTCGTCCGGCATCCGCTCTACGCCGGCTATCTCCTCGCCGCGACGGGCTACGCGCTCGAGAATCCGTCGGCGCGGAACTGGGCGCTGTACGTCGTCGTGATGGCGTTTCAGGTGGTGCGGATCGTGACGGAGGAACGCTGTCTCGACGCAGATCCGGAGTACCGCCGCTATCGCGAGCGCGTGAAACGGCGCGTCGTGCCGTTCCTGCTCTAGAGCTCTCGGATTGCGCGACGCAGCGTCGGCAGCGGCGCCGCGGCGAAGCCGAGCACGAGACCGGGAGCGGTCGGCGCGATCGCGTGCTCGTTCATGCCGTCGAGTGCGAAGCCTCGCTGTCGACGCGCATCTGCGAGGACGGCGGCTTCGTCGGCTCCGTCCGGAAGCGCGACCGGGAGGAACAGGCCCGCGGCGGTAGCGCCTGCCGTTGTCGCGAGTGAGGCGAGCATCGTCTCGCGGCGCGCCTTGTACGCGGCGCGCGCGCGGCGCAGGTGGCGGTCGAGCGCGCCGCTCGCGATCAGGTCGGCGAGCGCGAACTGCGTGAGACGCGGGCCGGCGACCACCGTCGCGAACATCTGGTTCGCGACGGGGACGACGAGCCGCGCCGGCAGAACGGCCCAGCCGATGCGAACGGTCGGCGCGAGCAGTGCGCTCGCACTCCCGACGTACGCGACGTGCTCCGGCGCGAGCCCCTGCAGCGTCCCGGCGGCCGGCCGGTCGTAGCGGAAGTGACCGTCGTAGTCGTGCTCGAGGACGAGCCGGTCGCCGTGCGCAGCCCACTCGACGAGCGCACGCCGGCGCTCGGGCGAGAGCGCGACGCCGAGCGGGAACTGGTGATCCGGGCTGACGACGACCGCCTGCACGTCCGGAATCAGATCGACGCGCAGCCCGTCTGCATCGACCGGCACCGGCACGACCTCGAGCCCCGAAGCTGCGAGCGCGCGGGTGCGCCAGCGATGACCTGGATCCTCGACTGCGATTCGCCGTGCGCCCAGCGAGCGGAGGACGCACGCGAGCACGAACAGCGCCTGCGTCGAGCCCGCGAAGACGGCGGTCCGATCCGCGCTCGCGACGACGCCGCGCGTGCGCGCGAGGAACGGCGCGAGGCGATGTCGCAACTCGGCGGAGCCGATCATCTCGCCGTACGCAAGGTCGGTGTCCGCAGCGCGACGGAGCGACGCACGGCAGGCGGCGAGCCAGTCGCGGCGCGGGAAGAGCGAAAGATCGGGGAGGTCCGGGCGGAGGTTGAAGCGCACGCCGGCGATCGGCACGTCCGACTCGAAGGCGACGTCTTCCGGCTCCCGTGCCCGCGCCGCGACCGTTGGAGCCGCACCGCGGCGCAGCGCGATGTAGCCCTCGGCTGCGAGCTGCGCATACGCGCCGACGACGACGCCGCGGGAAAGTCCGAGATCGGCCGCGAGCGCGCGCGTCGACGGCAGCGAGGCGCCGACGGGCAGCCCTCCTGACCGGATCAGACTGCGGATCGAGCGCTCGATCTGGAGGCCGAACGGCTGTCCGAGCGCGAGGTCGAGCGCGAGAAGTGGTCCTGTTGACATTGTCGAAAGTGGCCCTTCCGAAAGGACCAAACGAATCGTACTCTGAGGGCGGGTTGAAGCTTCTGCCGGCACTCGCGGTCATCGCGGCGGCGCTCGCGCTCGCCGTCTCGGCGTCCGCGGCGGCGCCGGCGCCGTTCCAGCAGATCGCGTCGGGCCTGAACGAGGCGGTGTACGTCACGTCCGCGCCCGGCGACGCGTCGACGCTCTACGTCGTCGAGCAGCGCGGGACGATCGTGATCGTGCGGAACGGACAGACCGCCGGGACGTTTCTCGACATCCGCGACCGCGTGCTCGACGACGGCGAGCGCGGGCTGCTGTCGGTCGCGTTCGATCCCGGCTACGCGCAGAACCACCGCTTCTACGTCGACTACAGCGACAAGAGTGGCGACAGCCACGTCACCGAGTTCACCGCCGCGAACGGCGTCGGCGACCCGTCGACCGGGCACGACCTTCTTGTCGTGAAGCAGCCGTACCCGAACCACAAGGGGGGCCAGCTCCAGTTCGACCGCCGCGGCTTCCTCTACGTCGGCTTCGGCGACGGCGGCACGGATCCCGCCGCCGGCGACGTGTCGACCGGCGATCCGCAGAATCACGCGCAGAATCTGAGCAGCCCGCTCGGCAAGCTGCTGCGCATCAAGCCGAACGTCTCGGGTGCGGCGTGGCAGACCGTCGGGCTCGGGCTCCGCAATCCGTGGCGCTTCTCGTTCGACCGGACGACCGGCAACCTCTGGATCGGCGACGTCGGTGCGGCCCGCTCCGAGGAGATCGACTTCCGGCCGAGCGCGAAGATCGGCACGCTCGCGAACTACGGCTGGAGCCGGTTCGAAGGCCCGTCGACGTACAACGCGAAGATCCGCCTCTCGAAGAAGGGCGTGTACGTCGGCCCGGTCTGGTCGTACGCGCACGACGGGCCGGCCTGCGCCGTCATCGGCGGCTACGTGCATCTCGGCCGCTACTACTACGGCGATTTCTGCGACGGCTCGCTCTGGAGCTTCAAGGTGGGGCCGAAGGGCCGCGCGTCGACCGTGACGAGGCTGCCGCAGGAGATCGTGAATCTGTCGTCGTTCGGCGAGGACGCGAACGGCGGGCTGTACGCCGTCAGTCTGGACGGCGGGCTGTACCAGCTGCGGTAGCGTCCCCGCGGTGAAGCCGCGCGTCCACGTCACCGGAGCCGTGCCGGCGCGCATCTCGGCGGAGCTGGAACAGGACTTCGAGCTCGCAGATGAGCCGCGCGGCGCCGCCGGGATCCTCACGGTGCTCGGCACGCGGGTCGACGACGCGTATCTCGACGCCGTCGGCGCGCAGCTGCGGATCGTCGCGAACTACGGCGTCGGCGTCGACAACATCGACCTCGACGCGGCGGCGCGGCACGACGTGCTGATCGCAAACACGCCCGACGTCCTGACGCGGACGACGGCCGAGCTCGCAGTCGCGCTGATGCTCGCGCTGCTCCGCCGGGTCGCCGAGGGCGACCGCATGCTGCGGCGCCACGACGAGTGGCGCTTCGCGCTCGACTTCATGCTCGGCGAGAGTCTCGACGGCAAGGTGCTCTGCATCGTCGGCGCGGGGCGGATCGGCCGCGAGACGGCGCGGCTCGCCGAGGCGTTCGGCGCGCAGACGATCTACGCGGGGCGCACCGATCCGCTCGACGAGCTGCTCGCGCAGGCGGACATCGTCAGCCTCCACTGCCCGCTCACGGCGCAGACCCGTCACCTGATCGGCGCCGCGGCGCTCGCGCGGATGCAGCCGACCGCGGTCCTCGTCAACACCGCGCGCGGCCCGGTCGTCGACGAGGCGGCGCTCGTCGCCGCGCTTCGCGACGGCACGATCGCCGGCGCCGCGCTCGACGTCTTCGAGTTCGAGCCCGTCGTGACGGAGGAGCTCCTGTCGCTGGAGAACGTCGTCCTCACGCCGCATATCGGCAGCGCGACGGCCCGGACGCGCGAGGCGATGGGGATGCTCGCCGTGGACGCGCTCCGCGCCGTGCTCCTCGAAGGTCGCCGTCCGGCGAACCTCGTCGTCTAGATTCCCACCATGAGCTACATCGCCGCCGCCGACCGGTACGACCGGATGCTCTACAACCGCTGCGGGTCGAGCGGCCTGAAGCTGCCTGCGGTCGCGCTCGGCTTCTGGCACAACTTCGGCGGCGACCGCCCGTTCGAGACGGGCCGCGCAATTGCGCGCCGCGCCTTCGATCTCGGCATCACGCATTTCGACCTCGCGAACAACTACGGCCCGCCGTTCGGGTCGGCCGAGGAGAACTTCGGACTGATGCTCGAGCGCGACTTCCGCCCGTACCGCGACGAGCTCGTGATCTCGACGAAGGCGGGCTACGACATGTGGCCCGGCCCGTACGGCGAGTGGGGCTCGCGGAAGTACGTGCTCGCGAGCCTCGACCAGAGCCTCGCGCGGATGGGGCTCGACTACGTCGACATCTTCTACTCGCACCGCTTCGACCCGGACACGCCGCTCGAGGAGACGATGGGCGCACTCGACTCCGCGGTGCGCCAGGGAAAGGCGCTCTATGCAGGGATTTCGTCCTACTCGCCCGCGAAGACGCGCGAGGCGGCGGCGATCCTCGACGCGCTCGGCACGCCGCTGCTCATCCACCAGCCGTCGTACTCGATGCTGAACCGGTGGATCGAGGACGGCCTGCTCGACGTTCTCGGTGAGCTCGGCGTCGGGTGCATCACGTTCTCGCCGCTTGCGCAGGGGATGCTGACCGACCGCTATCTCGACGGCATCCCCGCAGACTCTCGCGCGGCCGAGAACGCGTCGCTCAACCCGGCGATGATCAGCGAGGAGGCGCTGTCGCACATCCGCGCGCTGAACGAGATCGCCGCGGCGCGCGGCCAGTCGCTCGCGCAGATGGCGCTCGCGTGGACGCTGCGCGACCCGCGCGTGACCACGACGCTGATCGGCGCGAGCAGCGTCGCGCAGCTCGAGGCGAATGTCGGCGCGCTCGACCGGCTCGGCTTCTCGGACGACGAGCTCGCGGCGATCGAGCCGCACGCAGTCGACGGCGGCATCAACATCTGGGCCGCGTCCAGCGCGGTCTGACCGCGCGTGGCCGAGGCCGAGACAGCAGCCGCACCCGCGTCCTATTCGGGCCGGACGGCGTGGGGGCGGAACCTCGAGACTCCGCTCCGCGAGTTCCTCCGCACGGAGACCGGCAGCGCCGTCGTGCTCCTCGGAGCGACGCTCGCCGCGCTTGTCTGGGTCAACGTCGACGCGTCGTCGTACGCGTCGCTCTGGGGAACGGAGCTGTCGATCCACCTCGGCAGCCACAGCATCTCGATGGATCTGCGCGGTTGGGTCAACTCCGGTCTGATGACGTTCTTCTTCTTCATCGTCGGGCTCGAGGCGCGCCGCGAGTTCGACATGGGTGAGCTGCGCGAGCGGCGGCGGTTTGCGATCCCGCTCTTCGCCGGCCTCGGCGGGATGATCGTGCCGGTTGCGATCTTCCTCGCGTTCAACGCAGGCCGCGCATCGGCGCACGGCTGGGGCACGGCGATGTCGACGGACACCGCGTTCGCGCTCGGGCTGCTCGCACTCGTCGGCTCACGCTTCCCGAGCCGGCTGCGCGCGTTCCTGTTGACGGTCTCCGTCGTCGACGACGTCCTGGCGCTCGCGGTGATCGCGGTGTTCTACAGCGAGACGATCGCCGTGCGCGCGCTTCTGATCGCGATCGGGATCCTCGGCGTGATTCTCGTCGTGCGCACGGTGCGCATTCACTTCGGCCTCCACTACTACGGGCTCGTGTACTTCGTGCTCGCCGCGGCGATGTGGGTCGCGCTCTTCGAGTCCGGCGTCGACCCGATCGTCGTCGGTCTCATCGCGGGGCTGCTGACGTTCGCGTACCCGGCCGCGCGCGGCGACCTCGAGCGAGCGAGCGATCTTTTCCGGCTCTTCCGCGAGCAGCCGACGCCGGAGCTCGCGCGCTCCGCGCGGTCAGGGCTCGCTGCGGCGATCTCGCCGAATGAGCGCCTGCAGCAGCTGTACCACCCGTGGACGAGCTACGTGATCGTGCCGCTGTTCGCGCTCGCGAACGCGGGGATTGCGATCAGCGGCAGCTTCCTGGCGCATGCGTTCACGTCGCCGATCACGCTCGGGATCCTGTTCGGCTACGTGCTCGGCAAGCCCAGCGGCATCGTCGGCGGCGCACTGCTCGTCACGAAGCTGACGCGCGGCAAGCTGCGGCCGCCCGTCGGCTGGGCGACCGTCGCAGGCGCCGGCTCGGTCGCAGGAATCGGCTTCACCGTGTCGATCCTGATCGCGACGCTCGCGTTCGACGGCAGCGAGCTCGAGTACGCGAAGGTCGGCGTGCTTTCCGCGGCGCTCTGCGCGGCGCTCCTCACGTGGCTCGTCTACCACGCGACGACGATGCTGCCGCCGCGGCTGCGCATCCGCGCGCTGCTCGGGACGGCGGAAGTGATCGTCGACCTCGGCGCGCCGGTCGATCCGGAGCGCGACCACATCCGCGGTCCCGTCGATGCACCCGTAACCGTCGTCGAGTACGGCGACTTCGAGTGTCCGTACTGCGGACAGGCGGAGCCGGTGCTGCGCGAGCTGCTCGCGGGACACGGCGATGTCGCGTACGTCTGGCGGCACCTGCCGTTGAACGACGTCCATCCGCTCGCGCAGCAAGCGGCCGAGGCGTCGGAGGCGGCGGCGGAGCAGGGCAAGTTCTGGGAGATGCACGACCTGCTGCTCGAGCGCCAGCATCGGCTCCGCATCCCGGACCTGATGCAGCATGCGGAGGAGCTCGGCCTCGACACGGAGCGGTTCGCCGACGACCTGCGCCGGCACGAGGGCGCAGGGCGTGTCGCGGAGGACGTCGACTCGGCCGACCTCAGCGGCGTCTCCGGCACGCCGTCGTTCTTCATCAACGGCAAGCGCTACAACGGCGCGTACGACATCGACACGCTCACCGCCGCCGTGAAGGCCGCGAAGGCGCGCACACTCATCGCCGCCGGTACGCCTTAGGCCGCGCGGCGCCGTACGAGCCAGACGGTCGTGGCGATGAGCAGGACGGACAAGCGCGAGCAGCCAACCGCCCTCGATGAACTGGTACGGCCAGAACCGGCTCGCCGGCTGGTAGCTCGTCCACCGCGTGTAGCCGTGGTGGGAGAGGCACTGCGCGAGGGTTCCGAGCGACGGCTTGCCGGCGCCCACCGAACGGGGAGCACAGAACTGCTGCAGGAGGTGCATGGGGGGCAAACCCGCGAATGCGAACCGGCCGCTCTTTGTCCACCACTGGCTCACGATCAATGCGGTACCCGGCACGTTCGGCTTGCTGGTGACCAGCGCCGTGAAGTAGTGCCGGCGTAGAAACAACGCAGCGAGGAGGGCGAGCCCGCCGTAGGCGACGAGGGTGGCCACGATCGCGGGGACGACCCGTCGGATCACCACGCCGGCCAGGCCGCCGATCGCGAAGGCGGCCAGCGTCCAGGCGGCGAACGCAACCCCGCGCAGGTCGAAGAGACCGGCGGAAAGGGGGGAGGCTTGGGAGAAGAACTCGGCCGGGTTGCCCGCGGCGAAGTACGGTCGGTAGTACCAGGAGAGCAGCACGCTGAACGCTTCGGAAGCGGCGACCACCACGACTGCCAGCAGGACCAGCTTGGCGAGAGTCCAGCGCCACCGCCCGAAGCCCTGCGTCCAGGCATAGCGGAAGGTGCCGGTCTCCAGCTCACGGGCCAGCACCGGCGCGCCGACGAAGGCGCCGATCAGTGCCGGCACCGGCTGCAGCACGTAGCCGTTCGCCAGATGGAGGTTCATGTCGTTGAAGCCCTTGATCACCTCACTGCAGGCAATCGAGCTTGCCGGGTGGCAGGCGATCGCCGCGGCGTAGGCGTCGTGCAGCCGTTGGCCGACGACCCACAGGTACACCGCCAGCCCACCGAGCAGAGCGGCCACGCCGGCCAGCGCGAGGCGATGCTGCCGCCAGGTGACCCAGACCATCCGTCGCCACGGCACCGGCCTCAGGATCGCGTCGTCCTCCGAACGGGGAGACACGGTCAGCGCGGTCATTTCGTCACCTCCAGTGGTTCAGCCTCGCGGCCGCGGGTTGGACCCGGCAGCGCCGCGGCGCCGGGCTCGCGCAAGTACGCGAGCGCAAGCTCCTCGAGCCCGACCGGATAGGCCTCCCAGCCGGGCGGGACCGGATCGTCAGCGGTGACTCGGACCAGCAGATGGGCCTGTGCCTCGGCACGGCGGACATGCACTACCGGCCGCGCTTCATATCTCTCCGCTTCGGCGGCAGGCCCGACCAGCACCCGGTGGCCGGCGAGCAGATCGTCGACTTCGCCGGCGACCTGCACCCGGCCTCCCGACAGCAGGACGAGGTAGTCGGCCACCCGCTCGAGCTCGGCGAGCACGTGGGAGGACAGGAGCACCGACACGCCGTCGTCGGCCGCCGCCGTCAGCACCGTGGCCATGAAGTCGTGCCGGGCAATCGGGTCGAGCATCGCGACCGGCTCGTCCAACACGAGCAGCCGCGGCCGCCTGGCCAGCGCCAGGGTCAGGGCGAGCTGCGCCTGCTGGCCGCCGGACAACCGGCCCGCCCTCCGCTTCAGCGGGATGCCCAGCTCGGCGAGCCGGGCCTCGGCCGATCTCTGGTCGAAGCGCGGGTTGAGGTTCCGCGTCAGATGCAGCATCTCGGCGGCCGACAAGTTCTTGTACAGCGGGGTGTCCTGAGCGACAAATGAGACGCTGCTCAGCGCTGCAAGCGACCCGGGCGTCCGGCCGCCGAGCACGGTGACGCTCCCTTCCGACGGCGCCGCCAGGCCGACCGCCAGGTTCAACAGCGTGCTCTTGCCGGCGCCGTTCGGCCCAACCAGTGCGGCGACGTGACCGGCCGGGATCGCCAAAGAGCACTCGCGCAACGCCCAGGTGCTGCCGTACCGCTTGCCGAGACCGCTCGCTTCGACGACGTTCATGCGACGGCCTCGGTTTCGCCGTCGGCCGCGCCGCCGCGGCGCTCACGAAAATCCCGCAGCGCGCTGGTGAACAGCGCCACGATCCCGTCCTCGTCGAGCCCCGCTGTGTCGGCGGTCTCCAGCCAGGCGAGCAGGGAGCGGCGAAGCCCCGCGAGCTCCGGCAGCGCCACCTGGCTGAGCGTCCCCTGAATGAACGTGCCCTGCCCGGGCCGTCCGGCCGCCAGTCCCTTCATCTCCAAGTTTCTGTAGGCCTTCAGCACCGTGTTCGGGTTGATCGCCAGCGAGGCGACCACGTCTCTCACCTTGGGCAGCTGATCGCCCGGCTTGAGATACCCGAGCCGCAGCGCATGCTCGACCTGCTGCACGATCTGCAAATACGTGGGCAGACCGGAGGCGCGGTCGAGCCGGAACACGATCGGTGAAACCGGTGCGCCGCTTCTGCCCCCGGTCGATCTGTGCTCTTTATCTATCTTCATAGAACAAGGTTACAGCCGGCAGAACGCGTCGTCAAACCTGAGGCCGCGGCCCGGGTGATGCCTTGCAGAGCAAGGCAAAGCCTGCTACCTTGCGAAGCATGGCAGTCGGCGATGGACGGCGGACGCAGCTCCTGCGCGGGGCGCTCGACCTCTGCCTGCTCGCTGTGATGGAGGAAGGGCCGGCCTACGGCTACGAGATGACGAAGCGGCTGCGCGAGCGCGGGCTCTCGACCGTCGGCGAAGGATCGATCTATCCGTTGCTCGGACGTCTCGAGCGCGAAGGGCTCGTCGAGACGTATCGCGCCGCGAGCGACGGCGGGCCTCCGCGCAAGTACTACCGCCCCTCGCCCGACGGGCGGCGCGCGCTGGCCGCCGGAGTCGCCGAGTGGCGCGCGGCGCGAGATGCGCTCGACGCAGTGCTCGGTCCCGTCGAAGCGGAGGTGGCTGCATGAACCCGTTCGTGGAGGAGTGCCGCCGCGAGTGGAAGCGTCTCGGCGTTCCCGACCCGGTCGCCAACGAGATGGCGGCCGACCTCTCGGTCGACCTCGCAGAGGCGGAAGCGGACGGAACCTCGGCGGAGGAGGTGCTTGGCACAGGCGCGTTCGACGCGCCGTCGTTCGCGGCGACATGGGCCGCCGAGCGGGGCGTGATCCCGCCGCCGGCGCCGGGCGCGCCGGCGCGCACCCGACGGTCGCGCGCGCCGTTCGCGATCGCGGCCTTCGCGCTCGTCGCGCTCGTCGGGCTGATGCTGCTGCTCCTTCCGCAGCCGACCGTCCAGGCGCGCCAAGCCGTCGGGGCTCCATTCAAAACGGGGGCCGTGCCGCGGAAGATCGAGCCGCGGCTGCGGATCACGCGGCCGGGACGCCTCCTTCTGCCGCCCTTCCCGGCTGCTTCCGGGGTCGTCGTCGTGGCCGCCGGCCCGAATCCCGTCGTGCGGGCCCTCGGCGTGCTGCTGCTGATCGTCGGGCTTGGCGGGGCGGTGTTGACGACGCTGTACGCGGTGCGTGGCTCGCGGCAGCGGCCTGCGCCGACCGGCTAGCTCGACCCGGCGGCGCGCTCGAGCTCGAGCTGTCGCAGTTCGATCCGGCGGATCTTCCCCGTCAGCGTCTTCGGCAGGTCGGCGACGAACTCGACGCGGCGCGGATACGCGTACGCGGAGAGCCGGTCGCGGACGAACGCGGAGATCTCGCGGCCGAGCTCGTCCGACGGCTCGTGGCCGTCGGCGAGCACGATGAACGCCTTCACCACGTTGCCGCGCAGCTCGTCCGGTGACGCGACGACCGCGGCCTCGCGCACCGCGGGATGCTCGAGACACGCGGACTCGACCTCGAACGGACCGATCCGGTAGCCCGCCGCGATGATCACGTCGTCGGCGCGCCCGACGTACCAGTAGTAGCCGTCCTCGTCCTGCACCGCGGCGTCCTTCGTGCGGAACCACTCGCCGCCGAACGTCTCCGCGCCCGCCTCGTCGTTGCGCCAGTAGCCGAGCGGATAGTGCGGATTCGAGCGCGCGCGGAGGCAGATCTCGCCGCGCTCGCCGTGCGCGACCGGCCGGTCGTCCTCGTCGAGGATCTGCACGTCCCAGCCCGGCACCGGCTTTCCCATCGAGCCCTCGCGCACCTCCATGAACGGATAGTTCGCGACGAGCGGGTACGACTCCGTGAGCCCGTAGTAGTCGAGGACGGTGAGCCCGTACTGCTCGCGGAACCAGCGGATCGCCTCCGGGTTCAGCGGCTCGCCGGCGGAGCACACGCGACGGAACACCTGCGGATAGCGCGTCCCCGCGTCCTCGATCGCCATCATCGAGCGCATCGCCGTCGGCGTCGTGAAGACGTTCGTGACGCGGTTGCGCGAGAGGAAGTCGAGCTGCTTGTGCGGGTCGAAGCCCGCCTCGCGCCGGTAGACGCACTGCACCGCACCGAGCCGCCACGGGCCGAGCAGCGGCGCGATCCCCGCCGCCCACGCCCACTCGCCCATGCCGTGGAACCGCTCGCCGTCCTCGACCTCGTGGCAGTAGACGAACTCCTCGTGCGCGAGCACGTAGCGGTGCGCGTGCACGATCCCCTTCGCGAGCCCGGTCGTTCCCGACGTGTAGTAGAGCTGCGCCGGATCGTCCGCGGCCGTGTCGGCGCAGACGAACTCCGTCGACGCGCGCGCGAGCGTGTCCGGCTCGAGCACGAGGACGTCGGGCGCCCACGGGCGGTCGAAGCGCGGCGCGTTCGCCGCGTCGGTCACGAGCAGCCGCGCGCCGGAGTCGCCGAGCCGGTGCTCGATCCCGTCGTCGCCGTAGAGCACCGACATCGAGAGGAGAATCGCGCCGAGCTTCCAGACGCCGAAGAAGATCGCTGCAGTCTCCGGCGTCGGCGGCAGCACGACGGCGACCCGGTCGCCGCGCTCGACGCCGAGCGCCGCGAGCGTGTGCGCCGCCTGGTTCGCGAGATCCTGCAGCTCCCCCCAGACGAGCTCGCGTGTCGAGCCGTCGAAGCTCTCCCAGACCATCGCCGGCTTGTCGCGCGGGTGCTTGTCGCAGACGTCGGCGGCGATGTTGTACCGCTCCGGAACGTCCCAGCGGTGGGCCGCGCAGATCTCGTCATACGTCGCCGTGGCAAGATGATGGCATGGCCGACGCCTGTACGCACCTCGACCAGATCACCGTGCTCGAGCTCCCCGAGCCGATCCCCGGCTGCGAGGAGTGCCTGAAGATCGGCGGACGCTGGGTTCACCTTCGGATGTGCATGAGCTGCGGCAAGATCGGCTGCTGCGACTCGTCGCCGAACCGGCACGCGAGCAAGCACGCCGTCGAGCCCGGCCACGCGATCGCGCGCTCGGCGGAGCCGGGCGAGGACTGGAGCTGGTGCTACATCGACGAGATCGCATTCGTCGTCGGGGAATGAGCGTCGAGCTTCCCGCGCTGCCGCTCGAGGAGTGGGAGCCGACGAAGGACACGCTGCACCTCTGGTCGCAGATCGTCGGCAAGATCCGCCATGGCGTCGTCGGCGCCGCGCAACCACTGGTGGCACGTCCCGCTCTACGTCGACGTGCGTGGGCTGACGACGCGCCGGCTGCACTCGCCGGAGGGCGCAACGTTCGAGATCGACTTCGACTTCGTCGACCACCGCCTCGTCGTCCGGACGAGCGGCGGCGCGACCGAGTCATTCGCGCTTGCCGACGGGTTGTCCGTCGCCGAGTTCGACGCGAAGGTGCATGCGACGCTTGCCGGGCTCGGGCTCGACGTCGCGATCTCCGAGGTTCCGTTCGGCGTTCCGATGACGACGCCGTATCCGGAGGACCGCGAGCACGCGTCGTACGACCGCGACGCCGTCGAGCGGTTCTGGCGCATCCTCGACTGGACCGACGCGGTCTTCGAGGAGTTCTCCGGCTGGTACTGCGGCAAGACGAGCCCCGTTCATCTCTTCTGGCACTCGTTCGATCTCGCCGTCACGCGGTTCGGCGGCGCCCGCGCGCCCGCGCTCGACGGCGTCGACGGGGTGACCGTGGAGGCGTACTCGCACGAGGTCGTCTCGTTCGGGTTCTGGGCCGGCGACAAGGACATCCGCGAGCCGAGCTACTACGCGTACGCCGCGCCGGAGCCGCCGGGCCTCCGCGACGCGCCGCTCGAACCGGACGGC
The DNA here is from genome assembly GCA_963718385.1 of uncultured Actinomycetes bacterium. Classification (GTDB taxonomy): domain Bacteria; phylum Actinomycetota; class Thermoleophilia; order Gaiellales; family Gaiellaceae; genus Palsa-739. The sequence goes on along the minus strand of CAVQZE010000001.1, from coordinate 939,816 downwards.
GCGTTCTGGTCGGAACGAGGACTCGCGCTGCTGCGCTACGACGCAGTGCGCGCCGCCGTGGATCCGCGCGCGACGCTGCTCGCGTTTCTGCAGAGCGCGTACGACGCGGGAGCCGGGCTGCTCGGCTGGAACCGCTCCGAGCTCATGTCGTCGTGGTGCCCGGTTCCGCAGACGGGTGGAGGAACGGCACGAGCGGCCGCCAGCCGGCCCGAAGCACCGTGACGAGCGTCGGCGGCGTGAGCAGTGTCGCTCGGCCGCCGGGCCGCGGTACGCGCTCTCCGTAACCCGCCGGCGTCCAGCGCAGCAGCTCGTCGCCGCGTATGAGCCACGACTCGCCGGCGTGCACGACGAACGCTCCGTCCGGCAGCTCGGCGAACACTGCGTCGTGCAGGCGCCGCTCGCGTCCGTCGACGCGCTCCGCGTGCAGCCGTGCATCGATGTCGTCTGCGCGCCCGCCGAGGATCTCCGTCAGGCGAACGTAGTCCTCGCGCCGGCATTCGGCGCACGCGCGATGGCCCGCCGCCATCGCCGTCGCCTCGTCGAGGAAGAACAGCTCGGTGTAGCGGCCCGGCTGCAGCAGCGGCCGCCGCAACCTGCCGCGGAACTCGAGCCGGCACGCGATCCAGCGCTTCACCTGCCATTGCCGGCGGATCCCTCCCGCGGCGTCGTGCAGACAGCCGCGGTTCCCGTAGACGAGCCCGCGCGCCGGATCGGCGACGAGCTCGCCGAACGGCGTGACTCGGTTCCGGAGTGCCAACGAGCCGGGGTCCGTCAGCCGCCGGTGATCGCGGCGATCACCTCGACGCGCGAGCCCGGCGCGAGCGGGGTCGCAAGCCCGGCGCGCTCGCGGTCGACGTACACGTGAATGTGCCGCCGGAGCTCCGGGCCGGGCTCGCACAGCCGGTCGCGCAGGCCGGGCCAGCGCGTGTCGAGCTCGTCGATCGCGTCGTTCACCGTCCCCGCCTCGACGTCGATGTGCCGCGGCAGGCCCGGAAAGAGCGGCGTCAGCGTCGACGGCAGGTGCAGATCAGCCACGGCTATGCGACGACCGCGACCTCGACCGACGAGATCGCCGGCAGGTAGCTCGCGATCTCGCTCCAGCTGTCGCCCTCGTCGGCACTTGCGTAGACCTGGCCCGTGCTCGTCCCGAAGTAGAGGCCCGGTACGTCGAGCGCGTCGATCGTCATCGCCGAACGGAGCACACCGACGTACGCGTTCTCGTGCGGCAGGCCCTTGTCGAGGCGCTGCCAGCTCGAGCCGGCGTCGCGCGTGCGCCACACGGACGCGTGACCGTCCGGCATGCAGCGCGTGTGTCCCGGATCGAGCGGGACGACGTAGAACGTATCGCGGTCGTGCGGGTGCGCCGCCGCCGCGAAGCCGAAGTCGCACGGCAGTCCTTCGGTGATCTCGGTCCAGTTGCGTCCGCCGTCGTCGCTGCGGTGCATGCCGCAGTGGTTCTGCTGGTACCAGCGTTCGCCGTCGACGGGCGAGCGGACGAGGCGGTGGACGCAGAAGCCGACCTCTTCGTGCTCGCGCGGCCACTCCGCGCGCAGCCCGCGGTTCCGCGGCGTCCACGACGACCCGTTGTCCGTCGTCTCGTACGCGCCGATCCCCTGCACGATCGCCCAGAAGCGCGACGGATCCTCGCCGTCGAACGTCAGGGACGAGAGCCCGAGGTGGCCGGGCGGCTGGTTCGCCGGGTCGTCCCAGACCTCACTGCCCGGCTGGCCGGCGAGTGTCGACAGAAGCGACCAGGTCTCGCCGCCGTCGTCGCTCGAGAAGATCCCCGGCGCCTCGACGCCGACGAGCACGCGACCGTGTGCCGCCGCGAGCGAGGAGACCTTCGAGATCTTCCGCTCGCCGTCGCCCTCGTACGCGAGACCCTCGCTCGAGTGCGTCCACGTCTCGCCGAGGTCGTTGCTGCGCCAGACGGCCGAGCCGTGCCACTCGCTCGCGGCCGCGGCGTAGATCGCGCCGGTGCCCGCGTCGTGCACGGCGTGGAAAACGGGCCATCCCTCGCAGTACGGCCCGCGCAGCGACCAGTCGCGCCGGTCGGCGTCGCTCTCGAGGACGAACAATCCCTTGCGGGTTCCGATCAGCAGCAGCGTGCGGGACACGCGGATCTCACCTCCGAAATCGTGTGTTATCGAACCTTAGACCGTCGCCCCGACGCGAACTCATCGGTGTTCGCATCACGTACGATCGAGGTCGTGGAGTCGTCGCTCACTGCAGCACCTGTCCTTGCCGAGCTGGAGCAGCATCGCGCCGAGCTGACTAGGTATTGCTACCGCATGCTCGGCTCGCCGTTCGACGCCGAGGACGCCGTGCAGGACACGTTCGTCCGCGCGTGGAAGGGGAGCGACCGCTTCGAGGGGCGCGCGTCGCTGGGCTCGTGGCTCTACCGGATCGCAACGAACGTTTGTCTCGACATGCTGCACGCGGGGCGGCGCCGCGCGCGGCCGATGGACCTCGGCCCCGCGCGCGAGCCGGTGTTCGAGAACCTGCACACGCTGCCCGAGGCGACCTGGATCGAGCCGTCGCCCGACCCGGCCGACGTCGCGGTCGACCGTGAGACGACGCGACTCGCGTTCGTCGCCGCGCTGCAGCTGCTGCCGCCGCGACAGCGTGCGGTCTTGATCCTCCGCGACGTGCTCCGCTGGCAGGCGGCCGAGGTCGCCGAGCTGCTCGAGACGTCGGTCGCATCCGTCACGAGCGCGCTGCAGCGGGCGCGTGCGACGCTCGCGCTCGCGAACATCCCCGAGTACGACTCGGGCGAGATCGACACGGAGCTGCTCGACCGCTACGTCGCGGCGTTCGAGGCGTACGACATCGATGCGCTCACCGAGCTGATCCGCGAGGACGCGCGGCAGTCGATGCCGCCGTTCGACCTCTGGCTCGAGGGACGCGACGACATCTTCACGTGGTGGTTCGGCCCGGGAATCGGGTGCAAAGGCTCGCGCGTGTTCCCGGCCGGGCGTGCGAACGGTGCGCCTGCGTTCGGCCAGTACAAGCCGGCACCGGACGGCGGCCACGAGCCGTGGGCGCTGATGGTCGTCGAGGCCGCGGGCGGCAGGATCTCGGAGCTGACGTTTTTCCTCGACGTCGAGCGGCTCTTTCCGCTCTTCGGGCTCCCGCTACAGCTCGGCGACTGACGCGGCCGGCGGCGGACGCCGGATCCCGACGTCGTCGAGCGCTGCTGCGACGAGCTGGTCGTAGCGCCCTGCCGCGAGATCGCCGAGTGGGTCGCGCGTGTAGCCGAGCAGCGTCAGGTACGAGAGCCCGAACGCGGCGCGCATCGCGAGCAGCCTGCGGCGCTCCGGATCGTGCGTGTCGACGAGCGCAGCGTTCGCCGCGCCGAGCTGGCGGATCTGGCGGATGCGCGACGGCAGCATGATCACGAGCACGAGGATCGTCGGCAGGAGGAACACGAGCAGCCCGAGCATCAGCGCGAGGTGGTGGACGCTGTCCTCTCCTTTCTGCCCGAGCGCCGCGACGTTGCCGCCGCTCCCCCTGCCGGCGCCTTCGAGCGCGTTCGCGAGGCTGCCCCCGACGAGCGGAACGCTCTTGACCACGCCGGCCGCCGAGCCGAACCCGTCCTGCACGGAGACCCCGGCGTGTTTCACGCCCGAACCGAGCACGGCGAGGCTGTTCACCGCGTCGTGCACCTTGTAGCCCATCCACGCGAACAGCACGACGAGCGCGAGCAGAGCGAGGTCGCGGAAGATCGTCGAGCGGCGCTTCGAAGGGACGTCCGGATACAGCTTCAGGTGTCCGGCCACTGCACCGACGATACGCCGGGCAGCGGCGGGTCAACGTCCTTCTTCGAGCGCGCGCTCCTCGTCGGCCGTCCGCTCGGCGGTCGGGAAGATCTCCAGCCGCTCGTCGGGAATCGGCTGCCCGCTGTCGACCGAGAGGCCGTAGGTTCCGGCTGCGAGCCGTTCCTCCGCCCGCTCGAGGGCCGCGAGCTGCTCGCGCAGGTCGTCCGAGAGGCCCTCGTCGAGCTCGTCCTGGTAGAGGTCGGACGCCGTGTTCGCGGGATCGAACTCATCCGCGGCTTCGCCGTCGTCCTCGTGTTTGAGCGCGGCGAGGGCGCGGTCGATCCTGGTTCGCTCCGCGGCCAGCAGGTCACGTGCTCGATCGTCGTTCATGTCGTGTGTTCCCCCTCTCGAATTCCGTGCCGGTGAGTATGACGACGGCGTCCGAGAGGGGGAACCACGACCGGGTTCAGCGCCTCCGCTTCTCGCGGTGGCGGCGATGCTTCGCAGTCTCGCGCTGGTCGTGCGGCACGACGACGGTTGCGACGCACGTCGCAGTGTTGCCGGCGTTGTCCTGAGCCGTGTACGTCAGCGTGTAGACGCGCTTGTCCTCGTCGCCGCGGCGCTCCGCGCGGAGGAAGCCCGCGGCATCGGGCGCGCCGAGAGCGAAGCCGACGATGTCTGTCGCCGCGTTTCCGCCACTGGTCGTCTCCGCGGTCAGGACGAACCCGCCCGGGCCAGAGGTCGCGTCGGCGACGGTCACCGCGACCGTGACCGGAACGAGCTTCCCGTTCGGCGGCCACAGCGTCGACGGCGTCGGCTTACACGTGATCGCCGGCGTGGTCGCGTCGCGCTTCACGGTCACCGAGACGGAGGCGGTGCCGCCGTCGCTCGTGGCCGAGCACGTGAGGGTCGTCGCTGCGGTGTCCGTGGTGATCGTCGTCGCGTCGCAGCCGGTTGTCGCCGAGATCTGCGACTGCGCGTCGGCGACGTCCCACGTCACCGTCACGTCGCCCGTGTACCAGCCGTTCGCCCCGAGCTGCCCTGTCACGTGCGGCGTGATCGTCGGAGGCGACGGGTCGCCGGCAAACACGGCGAAAGTGCCGAGGGACGAGGTGCTGCCGCAGACGGTTGACGGCCCGACTGTCGTCGTGACGTCGCTCCATCCCGCCCCGGCGAGCGCGAACAGATGCGGCGCGTAGCCCGCGTATGCGGCAGGGTCGTACGCGATGCACACGTCGACCGTGCCCGCGAACGTCGCGGTCGTGTCGACGTCGTACGAGACCGCGGTCGGACGAGGCTGGAACCCCGGCGGCGCGGGAGGTCCGCCGTTCGACGTCGTCACGCCGGTCGCACCTCTCAGATCGACCTCCGAGAACGTGACCGTCACCGCCGGTCCGATCTGCACCTGCGCGTTCGAGCCCTCGAGCGTGTTGGCGAACGTCTTCCACGCGTCGTTGAACTGTGCGCCGTCGACGGTCGTGTCGCACCATTGATTGCTCACGCCGCAGGCGCCGGCCGGATCGGTCTCCGAGTCGTGGATCGCCCCCGCCACTCGATCCTCGACCGCGAGCGTCTCCGTGGCCGTTGCGTTGAGGGGCACGACGGCGAACCCGAACCGGTCGTTCGCGCGCAAGGCATTCACCTGCGTCGAGACGAAGTTCTGCATGCCGGTCAAGCCGATGTCGGTGTAGCCGTAGCCGATGCCCGTCGTCGTGTTCGGAATCGGCTGCCGGAACGACGCATTCCCAACCGGCGTGTACGCAGCGGCGAAGAACGCGCGGGCGGCGTCTGTGCTGCCGTCGCCCCCGATGGCGAGACGATTCCCGTGTTCGAAGTAGTCGTCGAGATACGCGTCCCGCTGTGCGAGCGTCGAGCCCGCGACTCCCCAGGCCCGTGCGTCGGCGTATGTCTCCTGGCCCCAGAACCGAACGTACCGGCTCATGTCGGCCCAGAACGCGGAGTCCGAGTACCAACTCTGGAGATCCGCCTTGTACTGCGACAGGTCCGACGTCACCTGGAGCGGGTCGGCGGCGAACACGAGCCCGGGATCCGGCGTTCCGTCGACGCCCGTGTACAGCCCGCGGATGAAGTCGCGAAGATCCTGACGCGCTGTGCCCGTGTTCTTCACGACGGCGACGCCCATCGCGGTGTTCGAGGGCTCCCCGACCTCGTTCACCGCCCACGTGTCGCCGAGCGAGGTGTCGTAGCCGGCGGCGGTCATCTCACGGCGCACTTCGACCCCGGCGGCATACCAGCCGTTGGCAGTCGCGTACGGCGTCCAGGCGTTGAGCCGGATCTCCGCCATCGCGTGGAAGTGCGGTCCGAGCGCGTGGATTGTCGGCACTGGGCCGCCTCGCGGCGTCCCCGCGGTGCCGGCAGGCGTGATCGACAGGTAGTAGTCGGCACACGACGAAGCCGCCGCGCCGAGCTCGGTTGCGAGCCTCATCGTGTCGGTTGTGTAAAAGACGACGTCGGCGTGACGGCATGCGCCTGCGTGCGCGGCCGCCGGGCCTCCGACGGCCGCGACGAACGTGAGCGCGGCGATCGCTCCGAGGCGGTACAGCTTCATCGGATCCTCCGGATTTTGGGTGACACGGTCAGCGTGACCGTGCCGCCCGCCGCTCACAGAACGCTCACGCTAGAAGGACAGAGTCGAGGAGCCCAGGATGGCTCGCGTCGAGCTCCTTCCGCCGCAGCGTGTTCAGGCGCCGCTTCCCGTCCGCGTGCGTCTCGACCACGCCGGCCTCGCGAAGAACGTTCAGGTGGTGCGAGAGCGTGGAGTCCGCGACCCCGAGGTGGGCGAACGAACCGCACGCGCGGGCCTCCCCGTCTGCGAGCTCCCGCACGATCGCGAGCCGGACGGGGTCGCCGAGGGCCTGCAGAACGTCGGTGAGCTCGGTTTCGTTCATGTCGAAATAAACGCCGGTGGTCGCTCGTTCATTTCGACTGTAATCGAAGTATCGGAGGAGCGGGATGCGCTCGAGGTCGAGGATGATTGGCGTTGTTTTCGCGACGACGACTGCGGTCGCCTGGGGAGCGCAGTTCGTCGTCGGCAAGTCGGCGCTCGGAACGGTCAACGCCTTCCCGCTGACGACGATCCGCTACGCGATCGCCACGTCGCTCTGGCTCATCGTGCTCGTCGCCGTCGAGGGCCGCGGTGCGCTCCGCCTCGAAGGACGCGGGCTTCGACTCTTCTGGCTCGGGACGCTCGGCTTCGCCGGCTTCAACCTGCTCGCGTACACGGGCCTCGCGCACGCGCGGCCGCAGAGCGCGTCGCTGATCGTCGCGCTCGGACCGCTGATCACTGCGCTGATTCTCTGGCGGCGGACCCGCGTGCGTCCGTCCGCAACGACGTTCGTCCTGCTCGGCATCGCGCTCGCCGGCGTTGCGCTCGTGATCAGCGGCGGCCACCCGTCCTCGATCGTCAACGGGTCGGTCGGCTGGGGCGATCTGCTCGTCCTCGCCGGCGTCTTCAGCTTCATGCTCTATGGACTCGGCGCAGCCGGCTTTCCGGAGTTCTCCGCGCTCCGCTACACGACGCTCACGGCCGCCCTCGGCTGGCTGACGATCGCCGCCGCGACCGCGGTTGCGATCGGCTCGGGACTCGTCGCCGCGCCGACGTCGGAGCAGCTCTGGTCGGTCGCACCGCAGATCCTCTACCTCGCGATCCCCGGAGCGTTCGTCGCCGTCCTGACGTGGAACGCCGCGATTTCGCGGCTCGGCCCGACGAACGCCGTGCTCTTCGGGAACCTGATCCCGGTCACGACGTTCGCGATCGAGATCGCGCGCGGCTACCGGCCGAGCGCCGTCGAGCTGTTCGGCGTCGGCCTGACGCTCGGCGCGCTCATCGCGAGCAACGTCCTCGCCCGCCGCCCCGCGCGGGCCGCGCGCGAGGCGGCTCCGCCCGCCGAGCTCGTCGAGGCTGCCTAGCCGGCGTGCGCGAGGAGCTTGTCGAGGTCGTACTCCTCGTCGACGTTCGCCCCGCGCTCAGGCCACTCGTCGAACGGCCGGTCCCACGCGAGCTCGAGCGCGTTCCCGTCCGGATCGGCGAGGTAGACCGCAACGTGCGTCCCGTGATCGATCAGCGTCCGTAGCGGCCACTCCGCGTCGACGAGACGCTGCACCGTCACGGCGAGCGTCTCGATCGTCGAGAAGTTCAACGCGACGTGATGGAGACCCGCCACGCCGTCAGGCTGCGGCGCGCCGCCGGCGGACTTCCACGTGTTGAACCCGATGTGGTGGTGGTAGCCGCCGGCCGAGACGAAGAGCACGTCGCCCGTCGTGCCCCACCCGGGAACGTCGCGCGCCTCGCTGATCACGTCGAACCCGAGGATCCCGACATAGAACGCGCGCACGCGGTCGATGTCGGCGGTCCTCAGGTGGACGTGACCGACCCGAACGAGCGGGTCGATCGGGACTCCGGCCGAGACCTTTGCGTCGAACGGACCCTGCGGGCCGCTCACCGCGGCTACAGCTCGCCGGGCGGCGCGAACCGGTAGAAGCCGCCGATCTTGCCGAACAGGCCGGGCACGAAGTTCTCGAGCGCGCGCGCGTTCTCGAGCCCGCCGACGCTGACCGGGCCGTAGCCCGCGTCGCGGATCAGCTGCTCGGTGACGTCCTTCGCCTCGTCGTCGGCGGCGTAGAGGCAGCTCGGCTGGTTCTTCTGCTTCGCGATCTCCTCGTAGAGCGAGCCGAAGTTCGCGTTGAACGCCTTCGCGGTCGGGCCGTTCGTGTGCGCCTTGACCTCGTGCGCGAACGACTCGTACTCCTCGTTGCGTCCGGCGAACGCGTTCGCGGCGTCGATGGCGGTTTTGCCCTCGAGCCCGGTCACCTTCGAGAGCGCGTCCGAGATCGAGCCGGACGGAACTGCGACGAACACGACGTCGGCGTCCGACGCATCGCCGCCGTCCTGGCCGAGGCCCGTGACCGTGTGGCCGGCCGCCGTCCAGAGCTTGCCGAGCCCGCCGGCGATGTTGCCGCGGCCGATGGTGGTGATCTTCATCGTCCCTCCCGAATCGTTGAGCGCTCCACTATCGGGGCGATACGTTACGCCTATCGTGGGAGACCGTCAAGCGGTCTGTAACCAGTTAGGACGGTTTGGCGGAGTGGCGGCTGTGTCGCTAGAACACGATCGTCCGGTTGCCGTGGACGATCACGCGGTCCTCGAGGTGCCAGCGCACGGCGCGGGCGAGCACGACGCGCTCGAGGTCGCGGCCGATCCGCGTCAGCTCGACGGCCGACGCGCGGTGCGTGACCCGCGTCGTGTCCTGCTCGATGATCGGGCCTTCGTCGAGATCCTCGGTCGCGTAGTGCGCGGTCGCGCCGATGATCTTCACGCCGCGCTCGTATGCGCGCGCGTACGGATCCGCTCCCGCGAACGCCGGCAGGAACGAATGGTGGATGTTGATCACCGGCATCTCGACGCGGCGGAGGAAGTCGCCCGAGAGCACCTGCATGTAGCGCGCGAGCACGACGAGGTCGGCGCCCTGCCCGATGACGTCGAGCGCACGCTGCTCCGCTTCCGGCTTCGTCGCTGCCGACACCGGAACGTGGTGATACGGAACGCCGAACGCCGCTACCTCCGGCTCGAGATCGGGATGGTTCGAGACGACGCCGACGACATCCATGTCGAGCTCCTGCCTGCGCCAGCGCCAGAGCAGATCGAGCAGGCAATGGTCGTGGCGCGACGCGAAGAACACGACGCGCTTGCGCTCTCCCGCCGGCGTCAGGCGCCGGCGCATCTCGAACTGCCGCGCGACGTCGTCGAGCCGCGCGTCGAGCTCGCCGCGCCGTGCCGCGTCCTCGAGGTGAACTTCCATGCGCAGGAAGAACGCGCCGCCCTCGGGGTCGGTCGAGTACTGGTCGGAGGTGACGATGTTCGCGCCGGACTCCGCGAGGGCGGTCGACAGCGCCGCGATGATCCCGTGGCGGTCGGCGCACGAGACGAGCAGGCGCATGACGGCGGACGTCACTGTGTTACGCTACGGATCGTATGTTCATGCGTCAATAGGAGTGTCGCTAATCATGGCAACCTTTCGCGTGACGGTGGATCGCGGCGTTCGGGTGAGCGACACCGTGTCGTCGTACCCTATGGACACGCTCGAAGCGGCGGGCATGAGCTGGGCGTTCTGGGACGAGTACGTCCGCGTCGTCAGGCCCGACCAGATCGACGGCTCCGACGCGGTCGTCGTCGGCGGCGCGGATCTCACCGCCGAGTCCGTCGACTGCGAGAAGCCGCCGCTCCTCGTCGCTAGGCTCGGTGCGGGCTACGACAACATCGCGATCGACGCGTGCACCGAGCGCGGGATCCTGATCACGACCGCGCCCGACGGCGTCCGCCGTGCGATGGCGTCCGGCGGGATCGCGTTTCTGCTCGCGCTCGCGCACCGGCTGGTCGAGAAGGACCGCCGTACGCGCGAAGGCGTGTGGGACCGAAGCGCGATCGGAGCAGGTCTGAGCGGACGCACGCTCGGCGTGCTCGGCGTCGGCAACATCGGCCGCGACGTCTGCGCGCTCGCCGCGCCGTTCGCGCTCCGTCGCATCAGCCACGACCCGTTCGCGCCGCCGGTCGACGGCGTCGAGGCGGTCGACCTCGAGACGCTGCTCCGCGAATCCGACTTCATCATCATCACGCTGCCGCTGACCGACGACACGCACCATCTGCTCAACGCGGAGCGCCTGGCGCTGATGAAGCCGACGGCGTACGTGATCAATATCGCCCGCGGGCCGATCATCGAGCACGCCGCGATCACCGCCGCACTCGCGGAGGGACGGATCGCCGGCGCCGCGCTCGACGTGTTCGAACAGGAGCCGCTCGACGCTTCCGACCCGCTGCTGAAGATGGACAACGTGATCGTCGCCGGACATGACATCGGCCTGACGTACGAAATGACGAACGAAGTCGCGGCGAGTGCGTGCCGCAGCATCCTCGCCGTCGCGAGCGGGAAGGTGCCGAACTACGTGCTGAATCCCGCCGCGCTCGAGCATCCCCGCCTCAAGTCGCTGGCGAAATGATCGAGAACCCGGTCAAGCGCAACCTCGCGAACGGCGGCCTCGCCCTCGGCTCGTTCCTCGTCGACTTCGCGACGCCGTCGATTCCGCGGATCCTGGCGGCGGCCGGGAACGAGTTCGTGATCTACGACCAGGAGCACACGGCGTGGCCGGTCGAGATGCTGAAGCCGCTGCTCTTCGCGTCGCGCGCCTCGGGGGTCGTCCCGATCGTGCGCGTTCCCGCGACGGAGCGGTTCCTGATCTCGTCCGTGCTCGACGCAGGCGCGATGGGCGTCGTCGTGCCGTGGGTCGAGTCGGCCGAGCAGGCGCGTCGCATCGTCGACTTCGCGAAGTATCCGCCCGAGGGCAAGCGCGGCGTCGGGCCGTTCCACGCGGACGAGATGGACGGCGACCTCGTGTCGACGATGGCGACGATGAATCGCGAGCAGCTGCTCGTCGCGATGGTCGAGACCGTCGCCGGCATCGAGAACGTGGACGAGATCGCCGCCGTCGACGGTATCGACCTGCTCTGGCTCGGCCACGGCGACCTCACGACCTCGCTCGGCATCCCCGGGCAATTCGACAATCCGCTCTTTCTCGACGCGGTCGAGCGCATCTTCGCCGCGGCCGAGGCGAACGGAAAGGCGGTCGGCATTCTCGGCGGGTCGGCCGACGATGCGCGGAAACACGTCGCGCGCGGCTTCCGCGCGATCGGCTTCGCGGACCGCGCGCTGTACGACCGGGCGCTCCGCGACGCGATCGCCGCCGCGCGCGAGTAGCCGCCTCAGCCCGACGCGTCGCGCAGGATCTCGAGCAGACCGTCGGCGTCGAGCTCGCGCGGGCTGTTCGACACGAGCCGCGTCACCGTCGCGGCCTGCGCGGCGATCTCGGGCAGCTCATCTTCCGTGACGCCGATCTCCGCGAGCGTCCGCGGCACGCCAACAGCGGCGGCGAGTCGCGCGATCTCCGCGATCGCCGCATCCGCGGTCCGCTCGACGCCGAGCGCGCCGGCGATCTGCTCGAGCTCCGGCGTGCACGCGTCGCGCGTGTAGCGAAGCACGTACGGCAGCAGCAGCCCGACGCCGAGCCCGTGCGGCGTCGACGTCGACGCGCCGATCGGATACTGGAGCGCGTGCGCTCCCGCCGTGCCGGCGTTGCCGAACGCGACGCCCGCGCACAGCGAGCCGTAGAGCATCTGCTCGCGCGCGTCGAGGTCGCCGCCGTTCGTGTATGCGCGCTCGAGCGACGCGCCGATCGCGCGCACGGCCTCGAGCGCAAACGTGTCGGAGAAGACAGTCTTGCCCTGGAACACCGCGCCGGGATGGTCGCTCCAGTCGCGCGGGCGAACGGCCGCGGTGAACGACTCGACCGCATGTGCGAGCGCATCGATTCCGCTGAACGCGGTGACGCGCGGCGGACAGCTCAGCGTCAAAACCGGATCGCAGATCGCGACCTGCGGGACCAGGTGCGCGCTCGAGACCCCGACCTTGAGCCGCCGTTCGGGATCGCCGACGACGGCGACCGGCGACATCTCCGAGCCCGTGCCTGCGGTGGTCGGGACGGCGACGACGGGCACCGCCGGGCCGGGAACGGCGTTCTCGCCGTAGTACCGCTCGAGCGGGCCGGGATGGCGCAGCAGCAGCGCGGCGACCTTCGCCGCGTCGATGCAGCTGCCGCCGCCGATCCCGACGACGACGTCGATGTCCTTCCCGGCGGCGGCGGAGAGACATGCGTCCACGCACGCGAGAGGCAGGTCCGGCTCGACGCCGTCGAACACGACGAACGTGTCGCTCGCGCGCGCGAGTGCGTCGAGTGCGGCGGCGACGTCGGGCTGCACGAGGATGTTCGGGTCGGAGCAGACGAGGACGTTACGGCCGAGCGCGGTCGCCGCCGGCACGAGCGACGCGATCGCGCCGCGGCCGAACAGCGTCTCCCGCGGCGTGCGGAGGATGCCGTGGACCGTCACGCGACTGCCTGCTCCTGCAACGTCGTCCGCAGTTCCTGAAGCGTGTCCCACACGGAGTCAGCGATCGGCGCGCCGTCGGCGAGGCGGCGCTCGCGGTCCGCGCGCGCGCGATCGCCCGGGATGCGCACGCTGTCGAACCCGTCCTGCGGCGGGCTTGCGCGCAGCGTGTCGAGGTACGCGGTCGCCGCCGCTGCGAAATCCACGGCGCCGAACACGCGCGGATCGAGGCAGATGAAGACGTCGCCCTTGTTGCACGCGTTCACCGTGTCGAGCGTTCCTTTGACGTCGCGGCCGAGCGCGCTGCCGGTGAGCGACGCGACGAGCAGCTCGAACGCGAGCCCGAGCCCGTAGCCCTTCGCGCCGCCGAACGGTGCGATCGCCCCGCGCGATCCGGCGGCGGCATCGACTGTCGGGTCGCCGTGCTCGTCGATCGCCCAACCCGGCTCGAGCGGGACGCCGCGGTTGCGGTGGTCGATCACCTTCCCCATCGAGACGACGCCCGTCGCCATGTCGAACACGAACGGGTGCGGGCTCGCCGGCACTGCGACCGCGATCGGATTCGTCCCGATCTGTGCGACGCGCCCGCCCCACGGATGCACGAGCGCCTCGCTCGTCGTCAGCGCGATGCCGACGAGCCCCTGCGCGGCGAACTCCTCGACGTACGGCGCGAGCAGGCCGAGGTGATTCGCGTTGTGCACCGCGGCGACCGCGACACCGTGCTCCCGCGCGCGCTCGACGAGCTGCTCCACAGCGGCGAGGCCGACGCACGGACCGAGTCCGCGGTTGCCGTCGACGACGAGCGATGTCGGCGTCGCCCACGTGAGCGTCGGCTCCGCGGACGGATCGGTCAGCCCTTGCGCGATGCGCTCGGCGATCACGATCAGCCGCTGCAGGCCGTGCGACGGATGGCCGCGCAGGTCGCCTTCGATCAGCCAGCGTGCCTGCGTCTGCGCGTTCTGCTCGGGTGAACCGAGCGCGCGCAGGATGTCGAGAATCAGCTCGCGTTCGTCCGTTACCGGGACGGTAGGCATGACGCCACTCTAGGCAATGTGTTGCATATCCGCGGTCCAGCTCTCCGGCACCATTCGCGCGGAGGTGTGGTGCGTCGCGAGCTCCGCGAGATCCGGTGCGATCTCGCCGACGATCTCGCGGAAGCGCAGCTCGCCGAGCGGTCCGAGCGAGTCGTAGATCGCGACGTACACCGTCCGCGCGCGCGGACGCGGCCACTCGGCTGGAAGGAGCTCGCCCGGCAGGTTCGGATCGAGATGCCGCAGCGCGTTCCAGTCGCTCATCAGCGTCGTGCGCGCGAGGAACGCTTCCGTCGGGCCGAAGCCGCCGGCGCGCACGCGCGCGAGCAGCGGCTCGTAGCGCTCTGCGAAGGCGTCGTACTCGACGCCGACGGAGTCGAGGTCGTACGCCGACATCGGCGAGCCCTGCCGCGGCGAGCCGGGGATCTCGTCCGCGCGCATCACCGTTGCGGAGCAGATCGACAGCTTCCGCAGCACCTCGAGCGCGTCGTCAGAGCGGTCGAACGGCGACACCCAGAGGCCGTCGTAGAGCGGCGCGAGCCCGAGGTTGCGCAGGCCGACGCGCGCCGCGTGACGGAGGTTGCGGCTGCCCTCGGGGATCGAGAACGCGACGACCGTCCAGCGGCCGTCCCACGGCGGAGGCGTCGCGCCGAACGACAGGAGCCGCCGCGCGTGGTCGACGAGCGCCTCGTGGGTGCGGTAGGGAAGCCCGTAGCTCGTGGTGCGGCCGTGGCGCGAGCGGACGAGGACGCCGCGCTCCGCGAGCCGGCGGACGGCTGCGCGCGCGCTGCCGTCCGACGCGCCGAACTCCGCGAGCAGCCGGATCAGCACGGACGACGGCAGGTGCTCATGCCGCCAGAACCAGTAGTCGCCGAGCACGGTCGCGAGCAGGCGCTGCCGTTCGGGACCGGCCTGGGAGCGGGGGAGCAGCAACGGCTGGGTCGCGGCCATACGGCCCGGCTCAGGCGGAACGCTGCTCTGCGACGGCGTCCGCCTCGGCCCGGAGGACGACGATCAGGCTGTTGAGGTGATCGTGCATCGCCACCTCCGCCTCGTCGCCGTCGCCGCGGATGATCGCCTCGGCGACGCGCTCGTGCTCGGACATCGACGCCTGCGGGACGCGCGTGTTGAACGCGAGCGGGAAGTGGCGGTTGAGGTTCAGGTTCCCGAGTTGCGTGAGGATCGCCGTCGCGACCTGATGCCGCGCCATTGCGTGAATCCACTTGTGGAAGGTGCTGTTCGCGTTGAGGTAGCGCGAGGAGTCCAGGCTCGTGAAGGCCTCGCGCATCTCGACGACGATCTCCTTGAGCCGCTCGCGCTCGTCGTCGGTGCCGCGCTCCGCGGCAAGCCGCGCGCAGAGGCCTTCGAGCTCGCGGCGGACCTCCGCGATCTCGACTCCTTCGCCTACGGTCAACGCCCTGACGCGCGCGCCGCGGTTCGGCTGCCGCTCGACGAGACCCTCGGCGGTCAACTCGAGCAACGCCGCCCGCATCGCGGACCGCGTCACCGAATACCGTTCGGCGAGGTCGACTTCGACGAGCCGTTCGCGCGCGTTGTAGACGCCGTTGACGATGTCACGGCGAAACTGGTCGACAAGCGACGGAGACGGGCTCACGTCGACAGACACGGTTCTAGACTAGCGGTTGTTGACGATATTGCGAACCAAACGCCGGGCCGTCGAGGGCGACGTGGTCGTCGTCGGAGCAGGATCTGCAGGCGCGGCGCTCGCAGCCCGGCTCGTGGAACGCGGACGGGACGTCACGCTCCTCGAAGCAGGCCCGGACTGGCGATCCGAGGACTGGCTCGACGAGCTCCGGCACCCGAGTCCGGAGATCTTCGCGTGGAAGGTCGGCGGCCGGACGCCCGACGGGTACTCCTGGCCCGACCTCGTCGCCAGCCGGATGCCGGGACGGGAGCCGGCGCCGTACCTGCGCGGCAAGGGGCTCGGCGGGACCTCGGCGATCAACGGGCTCGTCGCGATCCGGCCGCCGCTCGAGGAGTTCGACGACTGGGGCGTCCCCGGCTGGGGCTCGGCCGACGTGCTCCCGTACTTCGTCCGGCTCGAGGACGACATCGACTTCGGCGGCGAGGCGTATCACGGCCGCGGCGGACCGACGCCCGTCGTCCGCCGGCCGGAGTCGGCGTGGGGAACGATGGACGAGCTGCTCGCGACTGCAGCGCTCGACGCCGGCCACGCGTCCGCCCCGGATCACAACGCGCCGGGTGCGTTCGGCGTCTCGCCCACGGCGATGAACATCCGCATGGGCGTGCGCGTGACGACGAACGACGGCTACCTCGAGCCGTTGCGGAACCGGCCGAATCTCGACGTCGTCTGCGAGACGCTCGTCGATCGCGTGCTCGTCGAGGGCGGGCGCGCGGTCGGCGTGCGCGCGAGCACGGGCGGCGAATGGCGCGAGTTCCGTGCCGCCGAGGTCGTGCTCTGTGCGGGCGCGGCGTCGACGCCGGCGATCCTGCAGCGGTCGGGGGTCGGGCCGGCGGCGCTTCTGCGCCCGCTCGAGATTCCCGTCGTCGCCGACCTGCCGGTCGGCGTGGGAATCCAGGATCACGTCGGCTTCTGGCTGTCGGTCGAGCTTCCCTCCGGCCGCGCGGCGCGCAACGGTGCGCGCGGGAACTGCGTGCTGCGCTGCTCGTCGGGGAGCCCGGGCTCCGGCGTCGGCGACGTGCTGATGGTGTCGGCGAACCCGTTGCCCGGCGAGCCGGGCGAGGGCGCGATCGGCGTGAAGCTCGCGCAGTGCCTCTCGCGCGGCAGCCTCGCGATCGAGAGCCGCGATCCGTTCGCGTCGCCTGCGATCCAGTTGAACCTGCTCGCCGACGAGCGCGACCGCGCGCTGATCCGGCGTGCGTTGCGCGACGCGCTCGAGCTGCTGCGGGCGCCGCGGGAGCGCGGCGAGATCGTCGCGGTGCGCGACCGCCACGGCGCTCCGCTCCCGGACGCGATGCCGGATGCCGAGATCGACGCGTGGCTGCTCGACAACGCGTACGACACCGCGCACCTCAGCTGCGGCGCCGCGCTCGGCGACGTCGTCGACGGCTCCGGACGCGTCCACGGGGTCCCCGGCCTCCGGGCCGCCGACATGTCGATCGTGCCCACGGTTCCGCGGGCGAACACGCATCTCACCGCCGTGATGGTCGGAGAACTGGTTGCCGATCGCGTCTCCTGAATCGTTGACGATCTGGTTGACAAATTCGTCGACGCAGTTGTAGACTCGCGATCTTCGGGTGGTGGATGCTCGTTCGCCGACGCCGGCGAGGACACAGGAGGCGCAGTGCCTGTCTATCGCGATCGCGAGGCCCTCAGGGATCGCCCGTCGACCGATTCCTGGGTCGACATCGACGACATCGAGTTCTTCGCACTCGGCAATTCGGACCGCATCGCGGACGGTGAGGAGCCGACGCCGACGTCGTTCCCCGACCCGATCGAGCAGGGCGAGGCGTGCCTCCACGAGGCGCACGACATCGCAATCGCGCGCCGTCTCACGCCGACGACGCCGCAGGAGCGAATCGTCGTCCTCTCGGGCGAGGCGATCTTCGAGTCCGAGTCGAGCCGCGTCACGCTGAAGCGCGCGCAGTGGATCGACGTGCCGCAGAGCGGCGCGCTCGTCCGGAGCGGGATGGTCCCCGGCCCCGAGGGCCACCGCCCGCAGGTCGAGATCGCGCGCATCGCCGGCCACTGGAGCGAGGCGCTCCGCACCGCGATCTTCCGCTTCGGCCCCGGTCGCCCGTGCGAGTACCACTACCACGACGGCGACGAGTACTGGTTCATCTTCCGGGGACGTCTCACGATGCATCTCGACGGCGTCGACCACGAGATGGCCCCCGGTTCGATCCTCGCCGCAGGGTTCGGCGAGGAGCACGGCGTGCTCGACCCTCAGGAGACGTTCGAAGGCGTCGGCTTCGCGACCCAGCTCGAGGGTCAGCTGCGCGACGGCCATCTCTGGCGCTCCGTCCATGGAACCCCCGACCCGATCCGGCAGAACCTGCAGGCGGTCTGAGGAATGTCCATCTCCGACCGGAAACGCTCGTCCTATTCCACGTCAAGGGTTCGCCCGCGGTCGCTCGTGCGCCGCGGCGGGCCGGCGCAATTTAGAGGAGGGCAAAGCAAGTGATCGGAAAAACGAGAACGAGGCTGCTCGTGATGGCAAGCCTCTGCATCGGCGTGCTCGCCGTCGGCGCCGGCGCCGCGACGGGTCACACCAAGGCCGGCCCCAAGAAGGGCGGGACGCTCACGATCATGAGCGGGTCGCCGCAGATCAGCTGGGACCCCAAGACGCAGGCGAACACGATTCCGGGCGTGACCGCAGACCGCTTCAACGCGATCTACGGGAACCTCATCTGGACGGACAAGAACGGGCAGATTCAGCCCGATCTTGCGACGGGCATGACCAGCAGCAACCACTTCAGCACCTGGACGCTCAAGCTGCGCCCCGGCCTGAAGTTCACCGACGGCACGCCGTTCAACGCCGCCGCGGTGAAGTTCAACTGGGACCGGATCGCCGCACCGGGTAGCGGCGCTGTTGCGCAGCTGTTCGCCTCCGGCTTCACGACGAAGGTCGCCAATCCGACGACGCTCGTCATCACGCTTCAGAAGCCGAACGCGATCTTCAACCTTCAGGTCGCAGAGCTGCTCTCGTACATCGCGGCGCCGGATTCGCTGCCGACCGGGAACACCCCGTACACGCACCCGATCGGCGCGGGGCCGTTCATGTTCGACAGCCAGCAGCCCGGCGTGTCGGAGACGGTCGTCCGCAATCCCGGCTACTACGACAAGTCGAAGCCGTACCTGGACAAGATCGTCTGGCAGTACGTGCAGGATCCGAACCAGCGCGTGGCGACCGTCGTCTCGGGCGGTGCTCAGTACATGAACGGCTACTCGTTCCAGTTCAAGAGCTCGCTCGGCCCCGGCTTCTCGGCGTACAAGGTGCCGGCCGGCGGTCTGCGGATGTTCATGTTCAACACGCGGAAGGCGCCGTTCAACGACGTCCGTGCCCGCCGTGCGGTCGTGCTCGCGGCGAATGCGACGGACATCGAGCAGGCGCTCGTGCAGGATCCGGCGGCGACGCAATGGCGCTCCCTCTTCGCGTCCAGCTCGCCGTACTACAGCAAGGCGCTCACGCTGCCGGCGTCGACGAACATGGCGCAGGCGCAGAGCCTCGTCGACGCACTCACCCCCGGCGGCAAGACGCTGTCGTTCAACATCGTCGTCGCGGCCGTGCCGGAGCTCCAGCGGGCCGGAACGGTGCTTCAGCTCGATCTGAACAAGCTGAACGGCGTCAAGGCGGATCTCACGGTGATCCCGCTGGCACAGTGGCGGAACGCAGACGTTCACGCTGCACAACTTCGACATCACCTTCTACCCCGGCGTCTACGACCTGAACGGCGCCGAGGTGCAGATGACCGGCTTGTTCGACACGGGTGGGGCCGGTAACTTCGCTGGGTTGAACAACCGCCTGATGAACAACACGCTCGCCTCGGTCCGGAACGCAACGACCCCGGCACGCAAGAAGCTGCTGTTCGGGAAGATGCAGGCGATGTTCCTGAAGACCGTTCCCGTGGACGTGTTCGGCATCGATTACCGCGCGTTCTTCCACACGAACAAGATCGCCGGCTTCAACCCGCAGGGAAGCGGAACGTTGCTGATGCAGGATCTGTACTACACCGGGTAGCTGACGCGTAACACCGTGGCCCCCCAGGTGACACGATGAACAGGAGGCTGACGGCGCCCCCGATCGCGCGAGCGGTCGGGCGTCGTCTCCTCTACGCCGTCCCGGTGCTGTTCATCGTGACCCTGGGGGCCGCGATGCTGTCGCAGTTCTTCCCCGGCTCACCTGCGCAGGCGATTCTCGGAAACGAGGCGACGACGGAGCAGGTCGCCGCCATGAACCACGCCTACGGCTGGGACAAGCCGGTGCTCGACCAGTACGGCAACTGGCTGTGGTCGGCGCTGCACGGGAATCTCGGACTGACCGTGTTCGGCAGCCAGCATGTGGCGCCGCTGCTGGTCCAGCGGCTGGCGGTCACCGGTGAGCTCGCGCTGCTCGCGCTCGCGATGGCGCTGATCGGATCGGTGCCGCTCGCCGTCGCCGCCGCGTACCGGCCCGGCGGCATCGTCGACCGCAGCGGCCATGCGATCAGCTCGATGCTCCTCTCGGTTCCGTCGTTCGTCTCGGTCGTGCTGATCGCGCTGCTCTTCACCGCGACGCTCGGCTGGTTTCCCGCGACCGGCTGGGTGCCGCTGACGCACGATCCGTACGAGAACCTGCGCTATGCGTTTCTCCCGGCGCTCGCCCTCGCCGTCTACGAAGGCGCGTTCTTCTACCGCGTGCTGCGCACGGACATCCGAGCGACGTTGCGCGAGGACTTCGTGCTCGTCGCGCGCGCGAAGGGGTTGAGCCGGAGCTACATCCTCCGGCGGCACGTGCTCCGGCTGTCGATGGCGTCGCTCGTGACCGTGTTCGGGCTTTCGCTCGGCCGGCTGCTCGGCGGCGCTGTGATCGTCGAGACGTTCTTTGCGGTTCCGGGGCTCGGCGCCGAGGCGGTCAGCGCCGTGTCCCAGAAGGACATCGGTGTCCTGCAGGGGATCGTCGTGCTGTCGGTGCTCGTCTACGTTTTCGTCTTCCTCTTCGTCGACCTCGCGTATTCGTGGGTCGACCCACGAATCAAGGTGAAATGAGCGGCGTCGCGCCGACCGAGCGCCTGCCGCCGGCGAGCGTCGCGGCCACCGCGGTACCGGGTGGAACGGTCGCCACGGGGCGGACGCGCGGGCGCGGCGGCGTCCTCTTCTGGGCGTCCGTCGGCTGGATCGTGCTCCTGACTGCGGCAGCGATCTTCGCGCCGTGGATCCCCGGGCTCCCGAAGTACACCGAGGCTGTCGGAACGATCGCGCAGAAGCCGGCGCTATCGTTCGCGATGCTTTTCGGGACCGACGGCACCGGTCGCAGCACGATGTCCCTCGTCATCTACGGCGCACGTATTTCGTTGACGATCGCGGTGATCGCAACGATGGGCGCGCTGCTCTTCGGTGTGACGATCGGGATGCTCTCCGGCTACTACGGCGGCTTCGTCGACGCCGGCGGAACGATCGTGGCGAACTCGGTCGCGGCGATCCCAGCGCTGATCCTGTTGCTCGCACTCGTCGCCGCGATCGGCGCGACGGTCACCGGGATCACGATCGCGCTCGCGTTCGTCGTGTCCGAGTTCTATCTCCGCATTGCGCGAGGCGCGGTGATCGCGACGTCAAGCCGCGAGTACATCCTCGCGGCGCGCATGCTCGGCGCGTCGGATCGCCGGATCCTGTTGCGGGAGGTCTTCCCGAACATCCTGCCGACACTCGTCGCGGTGATTCCGATGGGGATGGCAATCGTGATCGTCGTCGAGGGCTCGCTCAGCTTCCTCGGCTACGGGATCCAGCCGCCGCGGCCGAGCTGGGGCACGACGATCTCGGCGGGAGCCGACCTGCTGCACAACTATCCGTGGGTGCTGATCGGCCCGGTCGGAACGCTGTTCCTCACCGTGTTCGCGCTGAACACGATCGGCGACCGGCTCAGCTCGAACACCGACACGCGCGAGGCCAAGCTGTGAGCGTCCTCACGACGACGCAGGAATCGACCGGCGCGGCGTACGCGTTCCCGGCGATGCTCGAGATCCGCGGGCTCTCGCTCTCGATCGACACGCCGGCCGGCCGCGCCGACATCCTCCAGGACATCAACGTCAGGCTCGAGAAGGGGCGGACGCTCGGCATCGTCGGCGAGAGCGGCTCGGGCAAGTCGATGCTCCTCCGCAGCTTCCTCGGGCTGGCGCCCGGCGCGTCGCACATCAGCGGCGAGATGTCGTTCGACGGCGAGGACCTCGGTGCGATGCGCTCCGAGAAGCGCCGCAAGTTCCTCGGCCGCCACGTCGGTGTCGTGTTTCAGAATCCGATGACGTCGCTCAATCCCGTCGTCCGGATCGGGCGTCAGGTCGACGAGGCGGCGCGCGTTCATCTCGGGCTCAGCCGTCGCGTCGCGCGCGCGCGTGCGATCGAGCTGCTGGACGCGGTCGGCATCCCCGACGCGAAGGATCGCATCGACGACTATCCGCACCAGTTCTCCGGCGGGATGCGGCAGCGCGTGATGATCGCGATGGCGCTGATGTGCGAGCCGGAGCTGCTCGTCGCCGACGAGGCGACAACCGCACTCGACGTCACGGTGCAGCGCGACATCCTCGATCTGCTCGCCGGGATCCAGCGCGAGCGGCACATGACGATGATCATCGTCAGCCACGATCTCGGCGTCGTCGCCGGGCGGACGGACGACGTCGCCGTGATGTATGGCGGGCGGATCGTCGAGCACGCGCCGACGCGGACGATCTTCCCCGACCACCGGCACCGCTACACCGAGGCGCTCGTCGCGGCGATTCCGCGTGTCGGCGACGACGCGCACGCGCGCCTGAGCACGAT
Organism: uncultured Actinomycetes bacterium; assembly: GCA_963718385.1. Classification (GTDB taxonomy): domain Bacteria; phylum Actinomycetota; class Thermoleophilia; order Gaiellales; family Gaiellaceae; genus Palsa-739. The sequence continues at coordinate 917,619 of CAVQZE010000001.1, read as the reverse complement.
TCCCGGCCAGCCGCCGAGTCTCATCAATCGCGCGCCGGGCTGTCCGTTCGCGCCGCGGTGCAACCACGCGATCGACAAGTGCGGCGTCGAATACCCGCCGGAGTCGCGCGGTGCGTCGGCGGCGCACACCTTCCACTGCCACGTACCGGTGGATCGAGCGGGACGCGCCGCATGAGCGCGCTCGAGGCAGGCGACCTCCAGCCCGACAAGGGCTATCTCCGCGACGACGCGTTGCTGCGCGTCGAGGACATGGTCTGCACCTTCAAGGGGAAGTCGGGGATGGTTCAGGCTGTCGCCGGCATCAGCTTCGACGTCCTGCCCGGAGAGACGCTCGGTCTCGTCGGCGAGTCCGGCTGCGGCAAGACGACGACCGGCCGCGCGGTGCTGCAGCTGCCGCCGCCGACGTCGGGCAGCGTCCGCTTCGAGGGCAAGGAGCTCGGCAGCCTCTCGCGCCAGGCGATGCGCGAGGTGCGGACGCGGCTGCAGATGATCTTCCAGGACCCGGTGTCGGCGTTCAATCCGCGGCGGCGCGTCACCGACATCGTCGGCGAGGGCCTCACGATCGCGAAGCGGCCGAAGGACGAGATCGCGCAGCGGGTGGACGACGCGCTCACGCAGGTCGGGATGAGCGTCGCCGAGGTCGAGGGACGGCGGCCGCACGAGTTCTCCGGCGGTCAGTGCCAGCGCATCGCGATCGCGCGCGCGCTGTCGCTGCAGCCGAAGCTGATCGTCTGCGACGAGCCGGTCGCGTCGCTCGACGTATCGGTGCAGGCGCAGGTGCTGAATGTGCTCCACGACGTGAAGGAGCACAACGACCTGTCGCTCGTCTTCATCTCGCACGATCTCGCGGTCGTCCGGAACGTCAGCGACCGCATCGCCGTCATGTACCTCGGGAAGATCGTCGAGGTCGGCGACGCGGACGCGGTGTACTCGCACCCGGCGCATCCCTACACCTCGATGCTGCTCGAGGCGGTGCCCGTGCCCGACGCGGAGGTCACGGTGACACCGGCCGAGCGGGATCGGGGCGAGGCGCCGTCGCCGGCGAATCCGCCTTCGGGCTGCCGTTTCCGGACGCGGTGTCCCCGCGTGCGGCCTGTCTGCGCCGAGTTCGAGCCCGATCTGCGCCCGATCCTGCCGGGCGGCCAGCACGTCGCCTGCCACTTCCCGACCGGTGAGCCGGCGCCTCCCGCCAGAGTTGTCACCAATTTCGTGGACAAATAAGTGAACAACACGGTAGAGTCTGAGACGTGACGCAGCGTCGGATCATTCTTCTTGCGACGCTCGACACAAAGGGCGACGAGGCGGGCTATCTCGCACGCGCGATCCGGGCGCGCGGCTTCGAGCCGTATCTCGTCGACCTGAGCCTGAGACCGGGAACGAGTGACGCCGCCGACGTCTCGCGCGCCGACGTCGCCGCCGCCGCCGGCGCGACGGTCGAGTCCCTCGCGGATCTGCCGCGCGCCGAGGCGATGGAGGTCGTCGCGAAGGGAGCCGCCGAGCTCGTCTCAGCCCTCGTCGCGGACGGCTCGGTGGGGGCCGCGGCCGGCATCGGCGGCGGCACCGGGACGTGGCTCGCGACCGAGATCCTCGGCGCGCTGCCGCACGGGTTTCCGAAGCTGATCGTCTCGACGCTGACGGGCCGTGACGCGAGCCGCGACATCACCGTCATGCCGAGCGTCGTCGACATCGCCGGCCTGAACCGGCTGCTGACGCCGATCCTCGACAACGCGGCGGCTGCGCTGTGCGGCATGGCGGAACGCGTCGACGTCGAGCCGCCGCCCGCGCCGCCGACGGTCGCGCTGACGATGTTCGGCGTCACGACGGAGGGCGGAGATCACGTGCGCCACTTCCTCGAAGACGCCGGCTGCGAGGTTGTCGTGTTCCACGCGAACGGAGCCGGCGGGCAGACGATGGAACGACTCGCGCGCGACGGCGCATTCGCCGCGGTCGTCGACTGGACGACGAGCGAGATCACCGACGAGCTCACGGGCGGGATCTGCACCGCAGGCCCCAACCGGCTCGAGGCCGCGGGCGAGGCGGGCGTACCGCAGGTCGTCGTGCCGGGAGCGGTCGACGTGATCAACGTGCTCCCGCCGATCCCCGAGCGCTTCGAGGGTCGCACGCATCACTGGCATCTTCCGACCGTCCCGCTGATCCGGACCTCCGCCGCCGAGAGCGCGGAGATCGGAGCGTGGACCGCTGACAAGCTCAACGCCGCGCACGGACCGGTGCGCGTCATCGTTCCCGGCCTCGGCTTCTCCGCGCTGGACAAGCCGGGCGGCCCGTTCTTCGACCCGGGGGCCGACGAGGCCTGGGTGACCGCGCTCCGCGACACGCTGCGCGACGACATTCCGGTCGACGTCCTGCCGCACAACATCAACGACGAGGAGTTCGCGCGCGCCGTCTCGGTCGCAGTGCTCGAGCTCGTCGACGCAACGTCCCGCGTAAAGGAGCCCGCCTGATGAAGATGCGACCGTTCACCCGCGCCGAGATCCTCGCGCATCTTCGCGAGCAGATCGCTGCGGGGCGGCCGATCATCGGCGCGGGAAGCAGCTCGGGCCTGATCTCCAGCTCCGCCGCCGCGGGCGGCGCCGACATCATCATCGTCTACAACACCGGGCGCACCCGCCTGATGGGCCTCGCGACGAGCCACCTGCTCAACCACGCGAACCCGACGACGCTCGCGATGTATCCGGAGATCGCCAACGTCGTCACCGACCGGCCGATCATCGGCGGCGCCGAGGCGCAGGATCCGTACTACCTGCACGATCTCGGCCGGCTCGTCGACGACTTTCGCCGCACCGGCTTCGACGGGCTGATCAACTTTCCGACGACCGGCCCGGACCCGGTGCGCGGCGCGGAGCGCGCGAGCGTCGGTCTCGGACTGCCGCGCGACTTCGAGATGGTCGAGATCGCGCGCGCGAAGGACTACTTCACGATCTGTTACGGCTACACCGAGGAGCAGACGGTCGGCCTCGCCGCTGCCGGCTGCGACGTCATCGTCCCGCACGCGGGCTGGACGACGGGCGGACTCGCGGGAGCCGGCGCGTCTGCTCTGTCGCTCGACGCGGCATGCGAGCACGTCCAGCATCTGATCGAGCTCGCCCGCGCGGAGAACCCCGAAGTGATCTGCCTCTCGCACGGCGGCCCGCTCGCCGGCCCCGAAGACACGCGCTACCTCTACGAGCACACCGACGCGCAGGGCTTCCTCGGTGCCTCGAGTGTCGAGCGGATACCTGTCGAGGCCGCAGTGCTGGACACCGTCAGGGCCTTCAAGTCGAAGCGCTTGCGCGAGGAGGTCGCTGCACGATGATCCCGGAACGCTCCTTCACCCGTGCGTCGATCGTCGAGCGGCTGCGCGCGACGATCGCAAAGCGAGAGCCGGTGATCGCCGCCGCTGCAGGCGTCGGGATCATCGCGAAGTGCGCCGAGATTGCGGGCGCCGACCTGATCGTCGTGCTCGCGTCGGGCAAGTCGCGCCATCTCGGCGTGCCGACGACGGTGAACATCGGCAACGCGACGGCGATGACGCTCGAGATGTTCCCGGAGATCGACAACGTCGTCGACGCGACGCCGGTCGTCGGCGGTGCGGAAGCGACCGACGGCAGCCGGAGGCGGCTGACGCGCACGCTCGCGCAGTTTCGCGAAATCGGCTTTGACGGGATCAGCAACTTTCCGACGACCGGTGCGTTCCCCGGCTGGGGCGTCGCGCGCCGCGACGTCGGCGAGGGAACGGAACGGGAGTACGAGCTGATCCAGCTCGCCCGCGAGTCGGAGTTCTTCACGGTCGCGCACGCGTATGTCATCGAGCACGCACGCGCGCTCGCTGCCGCCGGCGCCGACGTCCTGGTCGCGCGCTGCGGCCTCACGATCGGCGGCAGGTCAGGCCCGGCAGCCGGGGACGCGTCGCTCGTGAGCGCGGCGCAGCACGTGCAGACGCTGCTCGAAGCCGCGCGCGCCGAGAACCCGGACGTGATCGTGATCGCGCAGGGCGGACCGTTCGCCCGGCCCGACGACACGGATTTTCTCTACGAGCACACGGATGCCCAGGGGTTCCTCGGCGAGTCCGCGATCGAGCGGATCCCCGTCGAGGAGTACGTGACCGGGGCGATCCGCGACCTGAAATCGCAGGAGCTGCGCATGTCTGCGCGGGTCCTCGCCTAAAGCCAGACGAGGGGAGCAGGGGAGCACATGCCTATCTATACGCGCGACAGCCTCCGCAGCGAGCGGTTGCCTTGGGTCGAGATCGAGGACTTCGAGTTCTTCCACCTCGGCCGCGTGATGGTGATGAACAACCATTCCGTCGAGAAGACGGAAGACGGTCACGTCCCGTACTGGGGCTACTACCAGGACTCACCGCTTCCCGCGACGCGCCGGATCGAGCCGAAGCGCCCGAAGGCGCGGATCGTCGTGATCGGCGGCGAGGTGCAGGTCGAGTCGGAGCACGGTCGCTTCCAGCTCCACAAGCGCGACTACTACGACGTGCCGGAGAGCGGCGCGACGCTGACGAACACCGGCAGCTCGATGGCCGAGCTCGCGCACGTCGAGGGGCACTGGGATCACACGATCCGGTCGGAGATCTGCATGTTCCAGCCGGGCAATCCGTGCGACTACCACTACCACGACGGCGACGAGTACTGGATCGTCTTCCGCGGGCACTTCGACATCGACTACCAGGGGCTGAAGGTCCCGACGCGGCCGGGCGAGCTGCTCGCGTTCGGCAAGGGCTACGAGCACGGCCTGCTCCACCCGCGCGAGGCGATGCAGGCGATCGTGTTCGCGATGCCGCTCGAGGACCGCAAGCGCGACGGGCATCTCAACCGTGAGCGCAACGGCGAGCCGACACCCGGCCGGGAGATCCCGGATTCGGTGTGGGACGACCTGAAGGCGAGCGCCAAGGGCAAGACGACGACCGTCGCCTAGTCACTTCGAAACAGGAGAACGATGTCTGACACGACTGTCACCCAGGTTCCGCGGACGACGCTCGGCCGGACGGGGCTCGAGGTCTCGACGCTGTCGCTCGGTACGTGGGGCTTCGGCAACGCGAGCGCGCCCGAGGCGCAGATCGGCGACGATGAGAATCTCGTCGCCGTCCTCCAGGCGGCGTTTGCCGCGGGGCTCAACTTCTTCGACTCGGCCGAGGTCTACGCGAACGAGGAGCGGCTCGGCCGCTTTCTCAAGCACGTCGACGTGCCGAACGATCTCGTCGTCGCGACGAAGTTCGGGCACGGCAAGGGATTCTCGGCCGACCAGTTCACCGCGAGCGTCGAGCAGAGCCTCAAGGATCTCGACGTCGAGAAGATCGAGCTGATGATGATCCACGACCCGCGGAACGAAGAGGACATGAACACCGTCCTCGGCAAGGGCGGTGCCCTCGAGGCACTGCGCAAGCTCCAGGATCAGGGTCTCGTCGGCAGCACCGGCGTCGCGACCGGCACGATCACGCCGCTGAAGCTCGCGGTCGAGTGCGGCGAGTTCGACGTGATCCAGTTCCCACGGCTGCTCACGCTCGTGAATCGTGCCGCGGAGACGTCCGGGCTGCTGGATGCGGCGCGGGCGAAGAACATGGGCACGCTGCTCGCAGCTCCGTTCGCCGGCAACATCCTCGCGACCGGCGTGCGCGGCGTCGAGAAGCCGCTCTACGGCTACTGGCCGGCGCAGCCCGAGGTCGTCGAGGCGGTCGGGAAGATGCAGGATCGCGCGGAGGAGCTCGGCGTCACGATCGGGCAGGCCGCGATCCAGTTCGCGGTGTCGCATCCGCAGATCGACTCCGTCGTCGTCGGGATCACGAAGCCGTCGGAGCTCCAGCAGAACGTGGAGTCGCTCGGCGTCAAGATCTCGTGGGAGGATCTCGAGTCGATCGCGAACGCCGGAGCCATCGACGAGTACTTCATCGGCGGGCCCGAGTTCGTCTGGCCGTTCCCGGAAGACCGCAAGCCGGACTCGCTGAAGACGTAGTTGGCCGCGGTGCGCGTCCTCGTCGTCGGAGTCGGCTCGGAGATCTTCGGCGCCGCGCACGCGCCCGCGCTCGAAGCCGTCGGCGCGGAGATCGCGGGCGTGCACGACGCGAATGCTGCGCGTGGCCGCGAGGTCGCGGTCGCGCACGGCTGGCAGCACCTCGACGAGCTCGACGCGCTGCTCGCGATCCCGGCCGACGCGGCGGTGATCGTCTCGCCGCACCCGTTCCACGCGGAGCAGACGCTCGCGTGTCTGCGCGCGGGGCTCAACGTGCTCGTCGAGAAGCCCGTCGCCGATCAGCGTCGGCGACGCAGATGCGATGGTCGCCGAGGCAGACGCGCGCGGGCTCGTTGTCGCTGTCGCGTTCCAGCACCGATTGCGTCGCGAGGTGCAGGCAGCGAGGCGCTTCATCGAGGAGGGCCGGCTCGGCGAGCTGCACCGCGCCGAGGTCGTCTCCTATTACCCGAAGCGCGCGGTCTACTACACCGCCGCCCCTTGGCGCGGTACATGGGAAGGTGCCGGCGGCGGCATCGTGCTGAACCAGGGGCAGCATGACCTCGACCTGCTCGCGTATCTCGCCGGGTCGCCTGCGCGCGTGTGCGGCGTCGTCGGCACACGTCTCCAGCCGACGGAGACCGAGGACTCTGCCGAGGCAATCGTCGAGTGGGCCGGCGGCGCAACCGGTTCGATCCACATCAGCAGCGCGGCGTACAACGGGCCGCAGCGCATCGAGCTCGTCGGGACGGCCGGCGTGCTCCGGCTCCTACCCGGGCAGCTCGACGTCGTCGAGAACGAGGTCGACATGCGCGAGTTCGCGACGGCCGACGGCGGCCCGTTCGACCGCCCCGTCACGCGCACCGCGCGGGTCGACGGCGGCGGCGGCACACACGAGGAGCTCTATCGCGACTTCGTCGCCGCGTTGCGTAACGGTCGTGCGCCGGTCGCGCCGATCGCCGACTCGCTTGCGGCACTCGAGCTCACGAATGCGCTGATGCTCTCCTCGCACAACGGCGGCTGGGTCGACCTGCCGCTCGACCGCGACGCCTACGCGAGGTTGCTCGCGGAACGGCGGTTGAACGTCAAGAGCTTCAGCTCCGTCATCTCTTCGATCGCGTAGCGCAGGCCTTCGCGGCCGGTGCCGGATGAGCGCACGCCGCCGTACGGCATGTGGTCGATGCGGAACGTCGAGACGTCGTTGACCATCAGCCCGCCGACGTCGATCCGGTCGAACGCCTCGTCGACGACGCGCATGTCGTTCGTGAACAGCCCGCCTTGGAGCCCGAACTCGCTGCGGCCGGCCGATGCGATCGCGTCGCTGACGTCCGCGTAGTCCGACACGACGACGAGCGGCGCGAACACCTCCTCGCACGAGACGCGAAGATCCTCGTCGACACCGGTGAGAATCGTTGGCGCCCAGACGCCGCCGTCGCGCTCGCCGCCGCTGAGAACCGTCGCGCCTGCGGCCTTCGCCTCGTCGAGCCACTCCTCGACACGATCGGCGTTCGCCGCGTCGATGACGGGGCCGACATCGGTGTCCTCGTCGAGCGGGTCGCCGACATTCAGCTCCTCGACGCGCCGCACCAGCTCGGCGACGAACGCGTCGCGGACGCTCTCGTGCACGAGAACGCGCTGCACCGAGATGCACGTCTGTCCCGCGTTCGTGAAGCCGCCCCACGCGATCCGCTCGGCCGCATACGCGACGTCGGCGTCCGCGTGAACGATCACCGCCGCGTTCCCGCCGAGCTCGAGCGTGACGCGCTTGCGGCCGGCTCGCGACTTCAGCGCCCACCCGACCGCGGGGCTGCCCGTGAACGTCAACAGCTTGATCCGGTCGTCCTCGACGAGCGGCCGCGCCGTGTCGGTCGACGACGGCAGCACGGCGATCCCGTCCTCCGGCCAGCCCGCGTCGAGCACGATCCGGCCGAGGAGCAGCGCGGCGAGAGGCGTCTGTGACGCGGGGCGGATGATGATCGGATTGCCCGCGGCCAACGCCGGCGCGACCTTGTGCGCGACGAGGTTCAGCGGGAAGTTGAAGGGCGAGATGCCGGCGATCGGCCCGAGCGGCACGCGCCGGACGTGCGCTTCGCGATTCTCGTTCCCCGGCAGCCAGTCGAGCGGCACGATCTCGCCGTAGATCCGCTTCGTCTCTTCGGCTGCGATCTTGAAGGTGAAGACGGCGCGGTCGACCTCGACGCGCGCGGTCTTGATCGGCTTCCCGGCCTCGAGCGCGATCGCCCGCGCAAGCTCCTCGCGCCGCGCGGCGATCCCGGCCGCGACGCCCTCGAGCACCTCCTCGCGCTTCCACGACGGCAGGTGGCGCGTGATCTCGAACGCGCGCACCGCCCCCGCGATCGCGCGCTCGACCTCGTCCGGCCCTGCGCGATGGACGACCGTGACGGGAGCGCCGTCGTACGGGCTGAGGATCTCGTAGGTGTCGCCGGTCTTGACCTCGCCGCCGGAGAGGACGAGGCCGTGCTCTCCGAGGAGTGTCTCCGTGGCGGCCACGACGCGGCTCGAATCTACCAAATCGAGCTCTACTTCGTCGACGAAATTGCTGACAATCGCGATGACATGGCGGGTAGCTGCACCGTCACACAGAGCCCGCCGGCGGCGCGGGGGGTGAGGGTGAGGGCTCCGTCGTGTGCCTCGGTGATGGTCTTGACGATTGCGAGCCCGAGACCGACGCCCGCGTGGTCGGTTCGTATGCGTTCGGTGCCGCGAAGAAACGGCTCGGAGAGCGTGGCAACTGATTGTGGGGTGAGCTTCTCGCCCGTGCTCTCGACGGTGAGCATCGCACGCTCGGGGTTAACGCCGGTCGTGACCCACACGGTGCCGTGCTCGGGCAGGTTGTGGACGATCGCGTTGTGCACGAGGTTCGTGCCCAGCTGCAGCAGGAGCGCATGTGAGCCGCCGGCGGGTGTTACGTCGCCGGAGATCTCGATGGTGACGCCATGCTTCTCGGCGAGAGGAAGCAGAGTCTCGACGGCTTCTTCCGCAATCAGGGACAGGTCGACATGTTCCCGGGCGAAGGACCGCTGATCGGCGCGGCTGAGCAGCAGCAACGCTTCGGTGAGGTCGATCGCTCGGGTGTTGACGGCGTGAAGACGGTCGACGAGCTCGCCTGTGTCGCGGTCCGGATCGTTGCGCGCCACGTCGAGAAGCGTCTGCGTGATCGCGAGCGGCGTGCGCAATTCATGTGAGGCATTGGCTGCGAATCTCCGCTGTTCGGCGACGTGCGCTTCGAGCCGCGCGAGCATGGCGTCGAAGCTGTCGGCGAGCTCGCGGAATTCGTCCTGACGTCCTTCCAGCTCGATCCGGTGGGAGAGCGATCCGGTCGCTGCCATACGTGTTGCGTCCGTGATGCGCGTCAGGGGCGCGAGCATGCGCCCGGCGAGAAGCCATCCACCGAGCAGGCCGAATACCAGCAGGAATGTCATCACGGCGGCCGCGATCGGAGCGAAATCGCGCAGGAGGTCGGCGTGGCTGCGCACCATGAAGATCACACCGGGGTGCACGCCGCGCGAAAGGGAGAAGTACCCGGCGGCGAGCAGCACGGCACCGGCCAGCATGAGAAACCCGGCGTAGCTGAGGGTGAGCTTGAGGCGAACGCTTAAGCCGGGGGCTCTATCCATTGTCTGGTTCTCCGTCGATGCGGTAGCCCACGCCGGGGACGGTGGCGATGATCCAGGGCTCGCCGAGCCGTTTGCGCAGTCCCGAGACTGTGATCCGGACGGCATTGGTGAACGGATCTGCATTCTCGTCCCATGCTTGTGCAAGCAGCTCTTCGGCGCTGACGACACCGCCTTCGGCGGCGACGAGGACTTCGAGCACCGCGAATTGCTTTCTCGTCAGCGCGACGTAGCGATCGTCACGGTAGACCTCGCGGCGGAACGGATCCAGCCGGAGACCTGCGATCTCTCGCACGGGTGGCCTGGTGTGAGCGCGCCTGCGGTCGAGCGCTCTGAGGCGGAGGACGAGCTCCCGGAGCTCGAACGGCTTCGTGAGGTAGTCGTCGGCGCCGAGCTCGAACCCGGTGGCTTTGTCGTCGAGACGGTCGGCGGCGGTCAGCATGAGGATCGGCATGCCGCTGCCGGAGGCGACGATGCGCTTGCCGATCTCGTCACCGGTCGGTCCGGGAATGTCGCGGTCGAGGATGGCGATGTCGTAGGCGTTGGAGCCCAGCAGCTGCAGAGCGGTGTCGCCGTCGCCCGCGATGTCCGCTGCGATCGCTTCCAGGCGCAGCCCATCGCGGATCGCTTCTGCCATGTAGGGCTCGTCCTCGACGATCAAAACGCGCATGCTCCGATGCTACGAGCTGGCGCCTGTCGTCGGCATATCGAAAACGACATACGTGCCGGCAACACCCCGCTGCCTTGAATGGCGGCGTGGCCCACGGCAAAGCAGCCCTGCTGGTCGTCGTCGCGGCGCTCGCGGTCGTCCTCGGCTACCGGGTGCTGGCGTCGTCGTCCTCGACAGCAGCATCAACCACCGACGTTGTCCGCCGTGTGCACCGTCGTGCGCATGCCAACGTGCCGAGCACGGTGTGGCCGGCATACGGCCAAGCCGCATTCGTCCGATCCGGAGAGTCGCAGATCCACGCCGGCCCGAACCAGCACGCAGCTGCGATTGCGAGCGTCGCGAAGGTGATGACGGCCTATCTCGTGCTCCGTGACCACCCGCTGCGGCCCGGCGAGGACGGCCCGGCGATCACGCTCACCGACGCCGATGTCGCCGACACCGACCGCCGGCGCGGGCAGCGGGAGTCGGTCGTGTCCGTCGCCGCCGGAGAGCAGTTGACCGAACGGCAGGCACTGCAGGCGCTGTTGCTGCCGTCGGCGAACAACATCGCCGCGGTGCTGGCGCGATGGGACGCCGGCTCGGAGGATCGCTTCGTCGCCCGGATGAACTCCGCCGCACGGTCGCTGGGCATGATCCACACCCTCTACACCGACCCGAGCGGCTACGACGACGCGACGGTGTCGACCGCCGCCGACCAGGTGCGTGTTGTCGATCGGGCCATGCGCCTGCCGGTGTTCGCGAGTATCGTCGCCACGCCGAGCGCGACGCTGCCGGTTGCTGGCACGGTGCACAACACAAACGTGTTGCTCGGGTACAACGGCTTCGTCGGTGTCAAGACCGGCTCCGACGACGCGGCCGGCGGCTGCTTCGCCTTCCGGGCCGTCCGCTGGATCGGCGGCAAGCGGACGACGATCACCGGGGTCGTCTTGGGCCAGCCCGGCCACGACCAGATCGCGGCGGGTCTCGCGGCCGCCGACGCCATGGTCGACCGCATCGCCGGCCATTCGCGCCGCCACGTACGGGCTAGGCCGAATCCAGGACAGCGAAGCGTGGCGCCGGGAGTTGTGCCTCTGTTATCGCAGCCGTAGCGGGACTAACAGCCGGGCCCGCGCCGCTCAGCGTCTGATCGTGACCGGCACGCCGGGGCCGATACGCACGACCAGCCAGCGCATCGCTGTGGCGGCGAGGCGAACGCAACCGTGGGAGACGGCCGTACCGAGGACGCCGCCGATGTTCGTCACTCCGTGCAGGGCGATCTGCCCCGGACCGCCGGCGAACTCCTGCAGGACGTTCGAGCGCGCGCTCAACGCGAGCGCGAACGGCGCGCCCGCGTCGGTAGGCCGCAACCTAATCGCCTCCTCGACGAAGAACTCCCCGGTCGGCGTCGGCGTCGAGGGCTTGCCGACGACTGCGTCGAATACCCGAACGGGTCGACCGGCCCGGAAGACCGTCACCGTCCGGCTCGCGGTGTTCACGACGATGCGCCAGCGGGTGATGGATCGGGCCGTCTCGCTTCTGCGGATCCACCCCGTGCGTCCGTTCGGCCGTCCGGGGAGCCGAACCTCGAGCCATCTCCGCTTCACCGCGAGGACGGGAAGCACGGTGCGTTCTCCGGTGATTGGCGTCGTCGCCGGAACGAGAACGACCCGCGCGGTTCGGGCGGCGGGCCCCGAGTGAGCCTCGTGCGGCCGGAGTACCGCGACGAGCTGCTGGGTCGGGCGCACGGCGGCGGCCCCGGCTCCCGCCGACACCGCGCCCGTCGCGGTCAATGCGACGAGCGCGAGCGTGGCGAGGATCGCCGAGCCCTTGGTCAACCGGTGAGGCCGAAGGCTTGCTTGGCCGGACTCGGAGACGAAACGGCCTTGACCGGCGCCGGCTTGGGCGCGGCCGATGGCTTGACCGGCGGCGTGGGCGTGGGCTTGGGCGTGGGCGTCGGCGACGGAGTCGGCGCCGGCGTGGGGGTCGGCGTCGGGGTGGGCGTCGGGTCGGTGCCGGTGCCGGTGCCGGCGCTGCGGGAGCGCACGTCGCCCGGACGATCGTGTCGTTGTCAAGCGTGACGGCGCCGTCACGGGCCAACACGCGCCCGTTGACCGTCACGCCTGTGGTCACCGTGATGCTCGCCGACGCAAGGATCGTCCCGACGAAGCCGGAGCCGGTACCAAGCGTCGCGGAGCTCCCGATCTGCCAGAACACGTTGCAGGCCTGGGCTCCGTTGATCAGGTTGATGTGACTGGCCGATGCCGTGGTCAGTGACGAGCCCGCCTGGAACACGAATACTGCGCCCGGGTTTCCGGCGGCGTCGAGTGTGAGCGCTCCGGTGAGCCCGATAGACGAGGCGGAGTTGTAGACACCGGCCATCAGTGTCTGGCCGCCGAGGTCGGCGACGATCGGCGACGTCGGCCCCTCGCCGGCGGCGGTGTTGTACGCAGTGACGAGGTCGGTCTTCGCCTGCTGTGTGACTCCGTCACCGGCATGGTTCGTTCCGTTCACGGTCATCGTCCCGATGCCCGTGATCGTCGTGGTCGGAAACGTTCCGATGTCACCGTTGACGGTGGTCGCCCCGGTGTTGGTGATGCCGGATCCCGCCAGCACGGCAAAGCCGTCGGCGGTTCCGAGCGGAACGCCGGTCGCCGCGGCACCCGCGCTGCTCGCGAGTGTCACCGCAAAGAACAGCGTGAGCAAGAGTAGGCCGATCAGTGTCGGTGTTGTTTTGGACCGCGACCGTTTGCCACGCAGTCCGTTCTTGTAGAGCTTCATCTCGAGTCCCTTCCTCAGCTTTCGACGCCGACCAGGACGGTCGGTGGGTCGAGTAGCTCCGACCTACGCTGTTGAGGACGGACCCTTCGCGGCCTCTACTCGTTGAGGCGCCGCAGGGTGCTTCACAGACTCCGAAACGTTTGAGGAGTCCGACGACAAAAGTCTATCACGGCCGTCGCCGGCGGCGCTCAGGCGGCTGGGTCGGCCGAAGGGGGCATCGGCGGGAGGAGCAGGACGTGGCTCTCGACGACGGCGGCGGCGACGTCGCTGAGCTTGCGTCCGTTGTGCTGCGAGTGGTCGCGGAGCCGCTCGAAGGCGGTGTCGGCGTTGATCGCGTGGCGAGCCATCAGAATGCCCTTGGCCTGCTCGATCACCGCGCGGCGTCCGAATGCTCCCTGGAGGCTCTGGTACTCGGCAAAGCGCTGGAGCGTGATGTCGATCGCGCTCTGCAGCTCTTCGGGAGTGCCGTCGATGATGTACGCGAAGACGCCACGCTTCGCGGCCTCGTGGACGTAGGCGGGGTCGTCGGCGTGGAGGATTGCGATCACCGGGCAGGCGGCCTCGCGCACGATCTCGGAGATCAGGTCGAGTGCGTGGTCGGAGCTCGACCCGAGCCCGACCAGGGCGACATCGGGATGCTCCCTCGCGGTGACTGCGCCGACTTCCTTGACGTAGATCTCGCGGGCGATCACGTCGTGCCCGAGCCCGATCACCACCTGCGCGAGGAGCTCGAGCCTTTCGCGCTTCTCGTTGGCGATGAGGACGCGCAGATGATGGGGGTCGTTCTCGGGCATGAGCCTCGTCCGGGTGCGGTATTTCGCATTCTACCGCGGCTAGGAGTAGAGTCCGAACCAGCGGCGTCGTAGACCTCGACGCTGCGGAGTGCCTGCAGGGTCGCAGACGTCGAGGCCCGGCGAAATGTCCTCCCCCAGACGTTGGTGGGTTGGAGCTATTGCGGCCGACCCGAGTCACCGTGGTCGGCGATAGCCTCCTCGACCCGGGAGTAGACATGATCGCAGCACCTCCATCGCCGTTACGCCGGAATGGCCGAACGCGCGGACATGCTCCTCTCGGCGCGAGCGCCAAGCCGCTCGACATCTTCGCACCCAACCGTCACTCGACGGACCTGCTGCTCGAGTACGTCGCACCGCTTTTCGCGGCGGAAATCGCGCCGGGCTTCGTGTGGATCGTGCGGCTACACCCCCCGGCAACTGAAGAAGGGTGGGTCGTCCAGTTGCTGTCGATCCTGCGCCGCTGGCTCGAGGCCGCCGGGCTGCCCTGGGCCAACCTGGTCTACGACGGCCGCAGTTGTTTGTTCCGCGCATCCAGCGACGTTGCGCAGTTCGAACGTGCAGCCGCGTCGATCCGCGGCCCAGCCGCGCTTGTTGCGAACTAGGGAGCTTCCCCCAAGTGCCTGCGGCTGACCCCTCGGCCGCAGGCACTCCCCAACCAGCGAGCTGCGGGAACACCGCAGGACGGCGCGCGCCGATCGCAGCTAGGGTGGCTGTGCACGCGGGCTTGGCGTTGTGCCGCGGAGGTGACGATTTCCTCTTCGACTGCCACCCTTGCCCTGCTCGATCAGGCCAGCCTGTTCGGGCTGTCTGTCCTGAACGAAGTAGTTGGGAGTTTCACCATGCACGAGATCAATCGGAGCAACACCGATACTGGACGCATGCGCTCGCTCAGCGGAGGAACGCTGAAGCGCATCCTGCTCATGACGAGCCTGATCGTCGGCCTGGCCGCCGTCGGCTCGGCGTTCGCCGCGTGACGAACGCCGCCAAGTTCGGCCCGATCACGTTCGAGCCAACACAGGGCTATGCGGTCGGAAACATCAACGGCCAGCAGGGCTGGATGAAGCCCGGCGCCTACGACGTGGCCGTTGCGAGCGTCGCCACCTTCCCGGCCGCGTCCGGGTACGGCTTCGGCACCCAGGCGCTGCGGCTGTCGAACTCCGTCACCAGCGGAAGCTTCGGCGACCAGACGTTCTCGCCGCGGTCTTTCGAGCCCGGCCGGAGAAGGTTCCGCGGCTGCGCATTTCAGTGCGCGGTTCATGATCGGTACGGCGCTGGCGACATACCAGCCCGGACTGCACCGTCGCGTGAGCCCGGACAACGGGTCCGGCGGACGGATGAGCTACCTTCGCTTTGAGGATCAGGCCAACGGCGTTCACGTCTTCTTCGACGACGTGACCAACAACGGCCCGATCGGCACCGTGGCGAACTTCAACGAGACGGACATTGCCACGCTCAGCCGCACGACTGCGCATTCGATCCGGTTCGAGATCAACTTCAAGAACGGACCGGGCAACGACGTCGTCAAGATCTTCATCGACGGCAAGAAGGCGATCACCGGCACGACGTGGGAGAACTACTACCGCTACGACCCGGAGGCTTCGGGAAGCGGTAACCAGGTCCCCACGACCTCGAAGCTGCTGTTCCGCGAGGGCGGCACGGCGGTCACCGCCAACGCCGGCAACGGCTTCCTCGTCGACGGCGTATCGCTGAAGTCCTCGGCCGGTCATCGCCAGGACAACGGCAAGGACAAGCATCACGACAAGAACGATCACGGCAACAACAACGGCAATAACGGCAACGGTGGCCGGCACCACGGCCACGACAAGCCCGGCAAGTAAGGGCGCCGACGCGAACTCCACTCGCGGGGCCCGGTCGAACGGCCGGGCCCCGCGAAGTGCTAGCGTCATGGTTGCAGCGCCGTAAACATTGGCGCTGCGGAGCGTTCGCCGGGTCTCACGCACATGTGCCCCGGCGAAATTCCTCCCACAGCTGTCGCGGGTGGAGCTGGTCGCCACCTACCCGTGAGGAGGCCGGAATGATCTGGCTGATCGTGCTCTTGCTCCTGTTGTTCGCAATCGGGGGCGGGATCTTCGTCTCCAAGTTGCTGTTCGCCCTGCTCGTCATCGCGCTGATCGTCGCGGTTGTCGGCAGGCGCTCGACGGCATGACGCCCGTCGTTCCGTCCACACGAAGAATGGAGACTGCAATGGAAGCTCACACCCCCGACACTGTCGAGACCAGCAAGCCCGACGAGGACACAACCGCTCCGGCAGAGACGGCGAGTGCAGAGCCGGCGGTCATGCATCGCGAGATCGCCGAGTGGCGTGGCCGGGTCCTGGTCGACAGCGCCGGCGAGCGGATCGGCAAGCTCGAGGAGGTCTACTTCGACGTCGAGACCGACGAGCCGCAGTTCGGAACGGTGAAAGAAGGCTTCATCGGCCGCCACCTAACCTTCGTGCCGCTGACCGGCATCACAATCGGCCCGGACAACCTGCAGGTTCCGGTGACCAAAGCGCTGGTCAAGAGCGCTCAGAACATCGCGCTGCAGGGCGGGGAGCTCACCCAGGCCGATGAGTCCGCCCTGTACCACCACTACGAGCTCAACTACACGGCGCCCGATACGCAGAGTGGGCGAAGGCTCGCGCGTCGCTAGCGAGGATGGGCCGGGCTGGGATCGAACCAGCGACCTTGGGATTAAAAGTCCCCTGCTCTACCGACTGAGCTACCGGCCCTGAGGCGAGTCTAAGCCGCTCCGCGCTCGACGGAACGGTACAGTCAGGCCCCTTGAGGCAGCTGCTTGCGATCGGTCTGGCAGGCGCCGCGGTCGGGCTGCTCGCCGGATGCGGCGGCACGACCACGGTCACCGTCACGCAGACCGTGACGCGGACGGTGACTGCCCCGACGCCGTCGGTGTCTGCGTGCTCGGCTGGGCAACTCGGAGGAATCTTCGCCGGCATTCGCGGCAGCGCCGGTGCGGGACAGATCAGCTACCGGCTGACGCTGACGAACACGAGCAACGGGCCGTGCTTCGTATCGGGCCTTCCGGTGGTGCAGCTGCTCGACGCGCAGGGCGGAGATCTGCCGACGTCGGTAACGGCTTCGCAACCGGGACAGGCGACGGCGGCGAAGATCGTGCTCCAGCCGCGATCGTCGGCCGTGTCCGAGGCGCGATTCTCGCCCGACGTGCCCGGGCCGGGGGAGGGCCAGGCGAACCAGCCCTGCGAGCCTGTCGCCCACCAGATGCAGGTCACGCCGAACGGCGGCGGCACGCTCGCCGTGCCGGTGAGCCCGCCGACGTCGGTCTGTGAGCACGGCTCGCTGCGGATGACGGTTCTCACCGCGGCCTGACGCTCCTCGATTCTCAGCCTGCTCACAGGAACCGCTGAGACACTTGGCAGGTGAGCGCGACCGAACCCGGGAACCGGATCCTCGTCGTCGACGACGAGCCGTCGATCGTCGACGCCGTCGCGACCGCGCTCCGCTACGAGGGGTTCGACGTCGAGGAGGCGGTGAACGGCCGCGACGCGATGCAGGCGGTCGCGCGCCGTGAGCCCGACCTCGTCGTCCTCGACTGGATGCTCCCCGATCTCGACGGCCTCGAGGTCGGCCGGAGGCTCCGGGAGCAGGGCTTCAAGACCGCGATTCTCTTCCTGACGGCGAAGGACTCGACCGAGAACAAGGTCGAGGCGCTGCGCGCCGGCGGCGACGACTACGTGACGAAGCCGTTCAGCCTCGCTGAGCTCGTCGCGCGCGTGCAGGCGATCCTCCGCCGCACCGGCGGCGCGCTTCCCGGCGACGTCCTTCGCTACGCGGATCTCGTCCTCGACGAGCAGCGCCACGAGGTGTTCCGCGGCGAGACGCGCATCGAGCTGACGGGAACGGAGTTCAGCCTGCTCCGCTACTTCCTGCTGAATCCGCGGCGCGTGCTCTCGAAGACGCAGATCCTCCAGAACGTGTGGCGGTACGACTTCGGCGGCAACTCGAACGTCGTCGAGACGTACGTGAGCTACCTCCGCAGGAAGCTCGACGCGACCGGGCCGCCGCTGATCCGCACCGTGCGGCAGGCGGGCTACATGCTCGAGCTGCGGAGCTAGGCACTCAATGTTCAAGCGCCTCTCGCTGCGCGCGCGCCTCGTGCTGGGCGTGATCGTGCTGGCGGCGCTCGGGCTCGGCGCGGCCGACGTCGCGACGTACACCTCGCTGCGCTCGTTTCTGATCGACCGCACCAACTCGACCCTCGACTCGCTCCAGCACGCGTTCGGACAGCCCGGCTTCGCCGGATCAGGCCCGGGCCAGCCGCCGGTGTACATCCAGCTCCGCGCGGCGAACGGGACGACGATCCTCGCGCAGCAGTCTTCGCCGACGTTCGACGCCGACGGCGAGCGATCGCCGCCGAAGTTGCCGGCGACGATCTCGCTCAGCGGCGCCGTGCAGCGCGGTCCGGATCTCGTGCGCTACTTCGACGTACCGACGGTGTCGGGCGACGACCGTTACCGCGTGCGTGTGTCGCATGAGCCGGGGAAGGCGGGGATGCTCGTCGTCGCGATGTCGCTGAACGACGTCGACGACACGCTGCACCGGCTCGTCGTCGTCGAAGCCGCGGTGACCGCTGCGGTTCTCGCGGCGCTCACGCTGCTCGCGCTCTGGCTCGTGCGCGACGCGCTCCGGCCCCTGCGCGCGATCGAGCGCACAGCGGGCGCGATCGCGGACGGCGATCTCACGCAGCGCGTCGAACGTGCCGACAACCGGACGGAGGTCGGCCGGCTCGGAGTCGCGCTCAACGCGATGCTCGGCCAGATCGAGTCGGCGTTTCGTGCGCGCGAGGCGTCGGAGCAGAAGCTGCGCCGCTTCGTTGCCGACGCATCGCATGAGCTACGGACGCCGCTCACCGCGGTGCGCGCGTACGCCGAGCTGTTCACGCGCGGCGCCGACCGGCGGCCGGACGATCTCGCGCGCTCGATGGCGGGGATCGAGCGCGAGTCGGAACGGATGAGCCTGCTCGTCGACGATCTGCTCCTGCTCGCGCATCTCGACGAAGGGCGCCCGTTCGAACGCGAGGCTGTCCAGCTCGACGACGTTGTTCGCGAGGCCGTCGACTCGGCGCGCGCGGTCGAGCCGGAACGCGAGATCACGCTCGAGGTCGAGCCGCTGGTCGTGCTCGGCGACCACGACCGGCTCCGTCAGATCGTCGACAACCTGCTCGCCAACGTGCGCGCGCATACGCCGGACGGATCGCCGGTGCGTGTGACCCTCGCGCGAACGAACGGTTCCGCCCGGATCGAGGTCGCCGACAGCGGGCCGGGTCTGAGCGACGACGACCTCGCGCGCGTGTTCGAGCGCTTCTACCGCGCCGACGACTCGCGCTCGCGCTCGACCGGCGGCGTCGGGCTCGGCCTCTCGATCGTCGCCGCCGTCGTGGCGGCGCACGGCGGCGAGGTCGATGCGCGTTCCGCGCCGGACGGCGGCGCCGTCTTCGGGATCACGCTTCCGCTCGCCGCGCCGAACTAGATCGCGAGCCCGCTCTCCGGCTCGAAGAAGTGCAATCGCTTCGTGTCGACCACGAGGCGGATCGGCTCGCCTTCGTGCGCGGTCGTGTCCGGGCTGACGCGCGCGACGAAGACCGACGTCGTGTCCTCGAGCGACTCGGCGAACTCGTCTGCGCCGCCGGCCACCACGGGGAAGTGGACGAGCACCTCGGAGCCGAGAGTTTCGGTGAGCTTGCAGACGGCGGCGACCGTCCGGCCAGGGCCGCCTTCGGTCGCGAAGGCCGCGTCCTCCATGTCCTCCGGCCGGATGCCGAGGATGACGTCCCGGTCCTCGTAGGCGAGCAGCGCGGGCCGCTCCGCGACGAGCCGGTCGTCGACCGCGAGGCTGTGCTCGCCGAACCGCGCGGTCAGCTCGCCGTTCGCGCGCGTGAGCCGAGCTTCGATCATGTTCATCGACGGCGAGCCGATGAAGCCGGCGACGAAGCGGTTCGCAGGCCGGCGGTACACGTGGTCCGGCGTGTCCACCTGCTGCAGCGTTCCGGCGCGCATCACCGCGACGCGGTCACCCATCGTCATCGCCTCGGTCTGGTCATGCGTGACGTAGATCGTCGTCACGCGGAGCGCGCGCTGGAGGCTCTGGATCTCCGCCCGCATCTGCACGCGCAGCTTCGCGTCGAGGTTCGAGAGCGGCTCATCCATGAGAAACGCCTGCGGCTCGCGGACGATCGCCCGCCCCATTGCGACCCGCTGCCGCTGGCCGCCTGAGAGCGCCGCCGGCTTGCGCTCGAGCAGCTCCTCGAGGCCGAGCGTCGTGGCGGCATCGTGGACCCGCCGGCCGATCTCTCCTTTGCCGACGCCGCGCAGCTTGAGCCCGAACGCGAGATTCGCGGCGACCGTCATATGCGGATAGAGCGCGTAGTTCTGGAACACCATCGCAACGTCGCGGTTCCGCGGCGTCACGTCGTTGACGACGTGTCCGCCGATCGTGATCTCGCCCTCGCTGATGTCCTCGAGACCGGCGACCATGCGCAGCGCAGTCGTCTTGCCGCAGCCGGACGGGCCGACGAAGACCATGAACTCGCCCTCGTCGATCGCGAGGTCGAGCCGGTCCACGGCCACCGTCCCGTCGGGGAACATCTTCGACACGTCCTGGAACTCGATCGCTGCCATTCGCTCCTCCGATCAGCCCTTGAGTGCGCCGCCGAGCCCCGAGCCGCGCAGGAACGAGCGCTGGAACACGAGGAAGGCGACGATGGGAACGATGCAGGCGATGAACAGCGCTGCGAGGAAGACGCCGAGCTCCGTCTGCGACTGGATCGTCGGCAGCCGCACCGAGAGCGGCTGCTTGTCGGGATTCGTGAGGACGAGCAGCGGCCAGAGGAAGTCCTTCCACGACGCGAGCACCGCGAACACGGAGACGACGCCGAGGATCGGCCGCGACATCGGCAGCGCGACCGACCAGAAGAGCCGGAACGGGGTCGCGCCGTCGATCGACGCCGCTTCGAACACCTCGCGCGGCAGGTTGTCGAAGAAACGCTTCACGATCACGACATTGAATGCGCTCGCTCCTGCGGGCAGCCAGATCGCCCAGTAGCTGTCGATGAACGAGTGATGGATCAGCGGCGGGTGCACGATCTCGATGTAGAGCGGGACGAGCAGCACCACGACCGGGACGAACAGCGTCACGTACAGCAGGCCCATGATGAAGCCGCCGTACCGCGGCCGAAGCACCGACAGCGCAAAGCCGCCGGTGGTCGCGACGACGATCTGCACGAACCACGACCCGATCGCGAGGACGATCGTGTTCCAGAAGTAGCGGCCGACGTGGACGTTCGTCCAGGCGTCGGTGAGGTTGCTCCACGCGACGCCGTGCGGGAACCACCCCATCGGATGGGAGATCGTGTCGTTCGTCGGCGTGATCGCCGCCTTCGCGAGCCAGAGGAGCGGTCCGAGGCCGAAGACGACGAGACCGACGAGGATCAGCGCCTGCGTCCCGCCGATCCCCCACCTCACGCTCGAGCGCTGCCAGTCCGACCTCGTGATCAGGCCGCCCTGCCGGGCCGCGGCGGGCGTGCGCCTCTTCCGGCTCATCGCGTGCTCCACGAGCGCGTCGCGCGGAGATAGATGAGCGAGAACAGCGCGAGGAAGACGGCGAGCATCAGGCTCAGCGCTGTCGCCTTTCCGTAGTCGCCGCCGAGCGAGTTGCCGAACGCGTAGTTGTAGATCAGCAGCAGCACCGTCAACGTCGAGTTGTTCGGCCCGCCCGACGTGAACAGGTACGGCTCGAGGAACACCTGCGCGGTCGCGATGATCTGGAGGATCAGCGTGACGAGGAGGATGGTGCGCAGCTGCGGGATCGTGATGTGCCAGACCTTCCGCCACAGCGACGCGCCGTCGACCGCGGCGGCTTCGTACAGCTCGGGGTTCACGGCGGTCAGCGCCGCGAGGTAGATGATCACCGTCGCGCCTGCGTTCGCCCAGGTCGACTCGAGCACGAGCGACGGCATCGCCGTGCTCGCCGACTGGAGCCATGGATACGGCCCGAGACCGATCCAGCCGAAGATCGTGTTGAACACGCCCTCCGAGCTCGCGTCGTAGAACGTTCGCCAGAGGAGCACCGCGACGACCGGCGGGATCACGACCGGGAGGTAGGCGAGCGCGCTGTAGATGCCGCCGCGTTTCCGCACCTCGCTCATCAACACCGCCGCGGCGAGCGGGATCGGATAGCCGAAGAGCAGCGCGAGCAGTGCGAACTCGATCGTGTTCTTCACCGCGATCGGCAGCAGCGGGTCCTGCAGCACCGCACGGAAGTTGTCGATCCCGACCCACGTCGGCGCCTGCACGAGGTTCGTGTGCTGCAGCGACATGATCACCGTGCGCACGATCGGGTACCACGAGAACGCCACGAACACGAACAGCAGCGGCAGAAGGAAGAGGAGCGTCGTCAGTCCGCCGCCCCGCACCCACGTCGCCGGTGAGTGCCGCACCTTGTGACGGACGCGGACGCGCGGCGGCCCGCTCGCGGGCACCGGCTTTCTGGTTGTGCCCACGGCGGGCCTCACGCGGTTGATCGTAGACATCGTGCGTCCGCCGTCTCGGCTCGAGCGGGCGGCCGGCCTCGTCGCCCGAGGGCCGGCCGCCCGACGAGGTTTCGGGGCGTCAGCCCCCCTGGCTGATGTCCGCCTGGGCGGCGCTGTTCGCCTGCTGCAGCATCGACTGGACGTCCGTGTTCTTGTTCGTGAGGACCGCCTGAACGACGGCGTCGAGGCTGTGGTAGACGCTCTGCGTCGCCGCCTCGGGCTCCGGGATCAGCGTCTGCTTGAAGATGCCGGTCGTGAACGGCTTCATCTGGGCGATCGGCACGTTGATGTAGGGCTTGATCCACGAGTTCGCGAGGACGTACTGCGCCTGGTTGAAGATCGGGAGGGCGGGAACGCCCACCGGCTGCTTCGCCGCGGCGAGTGTCTTCGCGTTGCGGATCGCCTGCGGCTTGCTGATCAGCGGCGACTCGTAGAAGAAGTCGATCCACTTCATCGCCGCCGCCTTCGACGCGGCGTTTGCGTCAGGCCGGACCGCGACGAGGGTGCCGCCGCCGAGGACGCCCGCCTTCTTGTTCGCAAGCGGGATCGTCGCGAGCCCGTAGATGCTCGGGTTGATCGCGCTCGCCGAGACGAGGTTCGTGTAGACATCCGAGCCGCTGATGTACATGCCGACGTTGCCGGCGGCGAACGCCTGGTTGATGTCGCTCCAGCCGTAGTCGAAGTTGGAGCCCATCGAGTTGTCCGTCCAGCGCATCGCCTTCAGCATGTTCAGCGCGGTCACGGTCGCCGGGTTGTCCAGCGTCGCGACCGCCTTCGTGCCCGACCCGGTCTCCATCCGGCCGCCGAGCGCGTAGGTCACCGTCGTCAGGATCCAGCCCGCGGTGTTGTCGTCCTTGGCCATCTCCACATAGCCGGCCTTACCCGTCTTCTGGGCGATGATCTTCGCGTCCGTGCGGAGCTGGCCCCACGTCGTCGGCGGCTTGTTCGGGTTGAGCCCCGCCTGGGTGAACAGACTGCGGTTGTAGTGGAGCGCCTGCGCGTACGCGCCCTTCGGGAGCGCGACGATCTTGCCCTTCGACGTCGTGCCTTCCGCGATCACGGCGGGGTTGTACTTACTGAAGTACGGCAGGGCCTTTGCGAGTGACGTCAGATCGGCGAGCTGCCCGTTCTCGCCGAGCGTGCGCGCGTCCGTGAACGGCACCTCGAACACCGTCGGCAGCGTGCCGGCGGCGAGCTTCGCCGCGAAGGTCGGCCCCGTCCACTGGTACTCGACGGGCTTGATGGTGATCGACGGGTTCGCCTTCTCGAACTGGGCGACCTGAGCGTTGAACTGATTGACGGCAGCTTGGGTGCTCCCCGGGATCAGCGAAGCGACACTGATCGTCACCGTCTTCGCCGCGCCGGCCGACACCCGCGTCGCCGCGCTCGTGGCTGCGGTGGCGCACAGTGCTACCACGCAAACGGCGGTCACGGCGGCCGTCATGGCCTTCCGAGTGGACTTCATCGTCCCTCCTTGTTGTCCGATGCAGAACCGAATGTCGTGGTGGTCTGGCGGAGCCAGACCGTCGTGTCCTGGGGCACCGCACCTCCTTCGAGCTCATCGCTCGCGAGTACGACGTGCGAACCGGCCGGAAGTTCGACCGGAGCCGCGCCGAAGTTGACGAGACAGGCGAAGCCTTCGCCGCGGGCGAAGGCGAGAACGGAATCGGGGGAGGAAAGCCAGGTGAGCGCGTCGTCCGGCGCCCACGGCGCCGTGCGCCGCAGCGCCAGCCCGGCGCGGTAGAGCGAGAGCATCGACGCGTCGTCCTCGGACTCGGCCGCGACGGTGAGCGGCGCCCAGTCGTCGGGCTGGTCGAGCCACGCACGATCCGCGCCTTCGCGGCTGAAGCCGTACGGCGGGAGGTCGCCGGCCCAGGGCAGGGGAATGCGGCACCCGTCGCGCCCGGGGTCGACACCGCCGGAGCGAAGCCACATCGGATCCTGGCGGCGCTCGAACGGAATGTCCTCGACCTCCGGCAGGCCGAGCTCCTCGCCCTGGTAGACGTACAGCGAGCCGGGGAGCGCCATCGCGAGGAGCGCTGCCGCCCGGGCGCGCCGCGTCCCGAGCTCGAGATCGGTCGGCGTCCCGGCACGCTTCGACTCGAACGCGAACGCGGTGTCGGCGCGGCCGTAGCGCGTGACCGGCCGCGTCACGTCGTGATTCGAGAGCACCCAGGTCGTCGGTGCGTCGACGGGAGCGTGGGCGGCGAGCGCGGTCTCGATCGACGTGCGCATCCGCGCCGGTTCCCACGGACAGGACAGGAAGTCGAAGTTGAACGCGGTGTGCAGCTCGTCCGGGCGGAGATACCGTGCGAACCGTTCCGCGTCGGGCAGCCAGATCTCGCCGACGAGGACCCGCGGCTCGGCATAGCTGTCGGCGATTCGCCGCCACTTGCGGTAGATCTCGTGGAGCGTGTCGCGGTCCATGAACGGGTGCTCGCCGCCCGGCGGATCGTCCTCCGGGGCCTCCGCGAGCTCCGGGTCCTTGACGAGCAGCGCCGCCGAGTCGATGCGGACGCCGGCGACGCCACGGTCGAACCAGAAGCGAAGGATGTCCTCGTGCTCGAGCCAGACGTCGTGGTGCGTCCAGTTGAGATCGGGCTGCTCGGGTGCGAAGAGGTGGAGGTACCACTCGCCGTCGTCGACGCGGGTCCACGCCGGGCCGCCGAAGATCGACTGCCAGTCGTTGGGCGGCAGTTCCCCGTCCGTGCCGGTCCCGGGACGGAACCAGAACCGCTCCCGTTCCGGTGAGCCCGGCGGTGATGCAAGTGCGGCGGTGAACCACGGATGCTGGCTCGAAACGTGGTTCGGAACGATGTCGACGATGGTGCGAATCCCGAGCGCGCGCGCCTCGGCGATTAGCTCCTGTGCCTCCTGGAGCGTCCCGAAGGCGGGGTCGATCGCCCGGTAGTCGGCGATGTCGTATCCCGTGTCCGCCAGCGGCGACGGGTACCACGGGTTGAACCAGAGAGCGTCGACGCCGAGGTCGCGGAGATACGGCAGGCGCTCCCGGACTCCGGCCAGGTCGCCGATTCCGTCGCCGTTGGCGTCGGAGAAGCTGCGGACGTAGACCTGGTAGACGACGGCGTCGCGCCACCACCGGAGGTCCGCCTCCGGCTGGGTCAGGGGCGCCGTCCCGTCATCGGGCTCGGGGGTATGAGGCGCCGTCGCCGTCGTTCCCTCTCTCGTCACGCGGCGAGAATGGCATGTCAGACAATCGAATGCAAGACCCGTACAGGTTCTTGCATGATTTCGACGTAGTTGCGCAAATTAGACGAGCGGTCGCGTCGGCGCGGCGCCGGTCGAGCTTCGCGCGACGATCTCGGGCTCGAAGAACAGCTCCTCGGCCGAGACCGGCGAACCCTCGATCTGCCCCGCCAGCATTTCGACCGCCGCGCGGCCGATCGCCTCGATCGGCTGGCGGACGGTCGTCAGCGGGGGATCGGTGCAGCTCATGAACGTGGAGTCGTCGTAGCCGACGACGGAGACGTCGGCGGGGACGGAGAGGCCGGCCCGCCGCGCCGCGCGGATCGCGCCCAGCGCCAGCGGATCGCTTGCGCAGACAATCCCGGTCGCGCCGTGCCCGATCAGCCGCGTCGCCGCCGCATGCCCGCCCTCGAGCGAGAACCTCGTCCGCTCGACGAGCTCCGGGGCCAGCGCGTTTCCCGTCGCGCGCGCCGCCACCGCCTCGAATGCCGCGAGCTTGCGCAGGGACGGGACGTGGTCCGGCGGCCCGAGGATCAGCCCGATCCGTTCATGGCCGAGGTACGCCAGATGACCGTAGGCCTGCTCCATTGCGACGGCGTCGTCCGTCGACACGCGCGGGAAGTCCAAGTGCTCCGCGGCGGCATTGACGAGCACGACCGGCAGGCGCAGTTTCAGCAGCCGGGTGTAGTGGTCGTGCGGCGCGTCGGCCTCGGCGTACTGGCCGCCGGCGAAGACCATCCCGGACACCTGCCGCTCGAGGAGCATCTCCACGTACTCCGCCTCGGACATGCTGCCGGTGCGGGTGCACAGGACGGCGTTGAAGCCGCGCTGCGCAAGGGCCCCGGCGACGACCTCGGCCAGCGCGGGGAAGATCGGGTTCTGCAGTTCCGGAACGACGAGCCCGACCATCCGCGCCCGGCGCACGCGCAGGTGCGTGGGCCGCTCGTAGCCGATCACGTCGAGCGCGGTCAGCACGGCCGCCCGGGTCGTGTCCGAGATTCCCGGCTTTCCGTTGAGGACGCGACTGACGGTCGCCTCGCTCACACCGGCCTGTTTGGCGACGTCGGCGAGTTTGCCGGCCATTGCTGCAATTCTACGACAAATGCCTGCAAGTTTTGCGGGCGCGCAGCGCAGGAGCGGCCCAGGACGCCGTCGCTAGCGCTGCCGGTCCCAGGCGTCGAGGAGCTGCTCGACGTTGCGCCGCTGGTCGTCCGAGAACTCCATCCGGCCGAGCACGCGCCGCGCCTCGACCGGATCGTCGTTCTCGACCGCGGCCTCGAGGTGCTCTCGGAGCGGCATCGGCTGGGCGAGCTGCCGGCGGAGCCAGCGGAGGAGGCTCACCTGCGCGGCGTCCATGCCGGAAGTCTGTCACGGTTTGACGCGGCTACCGGGCGCGCGACAGACTCTCTCCGGTGCGCTGGCAGAACCTAATCGGGAGGGGCAAGCCGGCGGCGCCGGCGGCTGGTCCGCGCAGCGACGCCGAGCAGCGGCTGTTGCTCCAGCAGCAGGAGCTCGACCAGCTGGACACGGCCTTCGCGGCGCCGCGGTGGCTCGAGGACCTCGGGCGTTCTTCGTGGCTCCTCGCCGGGTTCTTCCTCGTCGTCGCGGGACTGATCTGGCTGCTCGGCGCGACGATCACGATCGTCGGCCCGGTCGTCGCCGGGACGGTCGTCGCCGCAGTGACGATCCCGATTGTCGGCGGGCTGCAGCGCCGCCGCGTGCCGCGCGCGGCCGGCGCCGCGATCGTCCTCGTCGCCCTCGTCGCGATCATGATCGGGATCCTCCTGCTCGTGATCGCGGGCATCAAGGATCAGAGCGGCGCACTCTCGCAAGCCGCCGACAATGCCGCATCGAAGGTGCAGAGCTGGATGCAGAGCCTCGGCGTCAACGACGTCCGGCGCGAGCTCCGCGACCGACTCCGTGTCGAAGTCGGTCCCGGAGCTCATCTCGACGTTCAAGACCGGCCTCGTGAACGGCATCAGAGGCATCACGTCGCTCGCGCTCGCGCTCTCGTTCTTCGCGCTCAGCCTGTTCTTCCTCCTGAAGGACGGCCCGTCGCTGCGCGGGGCGGTCGACAAGCATCTCGGCGTGCCGGAGAAGGTCGCGGAGACGATCACCGGCGGCGTGATCACGTCGCTGCGCGGCTACTTCAAGGGCGTGACGATCGTCGCTGCGTTCAACGGCGTCGTCGTGACGCTCGGCGCGCTCGTCCTCGGCGTGCCGCTCGCCGGGACGATCGGCCTTGTCACCTTCGTCACCGCGTACATCCCGTACCTCGGCGCTTTCGTCGCCGGCGCGTTCGCCGTCGTGATTGCGCTCGGCACGCAGGGAACGACGACGGCGCTTTGATGCTCGTCGTCGTGATCCTCGCGAACGGGCTGCTGCAGAACATCTTCCAGCCGTTTGCGATGGGCGCGGCGCTGAACCTCCATCCGCTCGTCGTCCTCGTGATCACGATCGGCGCGGGCTGCATCTTCGGGACGATCGGGCTCATCCTCGCCGCGCCGCTCACGTCGGCCGCGGTGCACATCCGGCGCGACCTCGCGCGCGCGAGGGAGGACGTCGCGCTCGAGGCCGCCCGCGGCGCGCCGCCGCCAGAGCCGGCGCCGGCGTCGTGAAGAAGGTCGTCACGTCGGATCGCGCGCCGGCGGTGGCCGGCCCGTATTCGCCGGCGCTCGACGTCGACGGCTGGATCTTCCTCGCGGGCCAGGGCGGCTTCGACCCGGCAACGGGCGAGCTCGGCGGCGACGACGCCGAGTCGCAGACGGAGCAGGCGTTCCGCAACATCGCCGCACTCCTCGAGGAGGCGGGCTCGTCGCTCGCCGACATCGTCTCGTGCCTCGTGCACCTCGTCGACCTCGCAGACTTCGCCGCCATGAACGCCGCGTTCGAGCGCCAGTTCCCCGGCATCAAGCCGGTGCGGACAACCGTGCGCGCAGACCTCCTTGTCCGGCATGCGCGTCGAGGTGACGGCGATCGCACGGAAGGGCAGCGACTAGCGCCGCGGCGCGGAATCCGTCTCCGGCCCGGCCGCGTACTCTTGGAGGAACGTTCTCTCAAAGCGAAGGAGCAGGCCATGAGACGTGATTCGTTCCACCTCTACCGCTATCTCACGCTTGCGCTGGCGGTGTTCCTCGTCGTCAGCGTGCTCGCCGGTTGCGGAGGCAAGGGCGGCGGCGGCGGAGGTTATTGATGGGCGGTGACGGGCTCGAACCGCCGACCCTCTGCGTGTAAAGCAGACTTGAACTCGAAACAGCGCAACATGGTGCGTCACGAAAAGGCAGCTGAGCAGGCGGTTCCCAGAAAGCCCAGAAGAGCCGACATGCGCTGTTACGCCCAGATACAGGTCCCGGACATGGGAAGACGCATGGGAGAATCGTGGCCTGGTTCCGGGCCCCATCGAATCGACATCGTCCGCGGGGGTGGGGCTATCTCAAAGCGCACATCGCTTCGCGGGCCAGCCTGAGTCGCCGCTACCTTGGCCGCGGCATCACGAGTGACGCGAGAGACCTCGGTCTCGGCGCGTCCACCAACCGGCTCGCACGGTGGTCAGACGATGCGGCTCCGCTCGACGGAGCAAACGAGAACGAAGGGACTCAACATGCCGACACCGGAGAAGCCGATCGAGGACGCGATCGTCGCCCTAACGTTGGACAGCGCGGGCTTGTACGGCGACCCGTTCTTCCACTGGGCCAGCTGCGAGTTGGACCAGATGTGGCAGGCCGACCTTCTCGCTGACGAGCTAACGAAGCTCGGCTACGTCGTGTCCGTGGACGACTACACCGTGTCGTGGGAGCCGCCGCCGGACGAGATCCACATTGGGTCCAGAGTGCGTTCGGCGACCGACGAGGATCTGGCGAAGGACTTCGGCTCGTCCGGGCTCCTGATCGGCTTTCCCGTGAAGCCGACGCCGCCCGGCTAGCGGTCGGGAACGACGCCCCGAGGTTGCGCGGCGAT
Source organism: uncultured Actinomycetes bacterium (assembly GCA_963718385.1). Lineage (GTDB taxonomy): Bacteria > Actinomycetota > Thermoleophilia > Gaiellales > Gaiellaceae > Palsa-739. The sequence continues at coordinate 888,082 of CAVQZE010000001.1, read as the reverse complement.
GACCGACTCAGCGGTCGGTGCGGACGTACGTAGCCTCGTCGAGCGAGCCAGTGCCATGTCCCGTCGCCCGCGCGAAACACCGGCTCAAGCTCTGGGTAGAGGTCGGTAAGCCAACCGAGATCGGTCCAAGCGAAGACTTCGACATCGGAGAACTGCGCTCGGGTCTCGTCGCCCCGTCCGAGGAACCAGCCGCTGTCGCCAGAGTCATCTTTATGACCGCTCGGGCGCATCGAACGGGACCGGTCGGCGCCGTGCGTCACAAGCGACTCCTTCCGAGCCCACGCGAAAGCGCCGGGTTGAAACCAACTCGGGCAGGCACTCAACGCTGCGATGTGCCTCGGTTTGAACTCGACGTGATCGCCCGAGTGAAGCATTGCTATGGCTCCGGCCCACTTACGAGGACGCCGACATAGCCACCCGCCACTACGAGAACCTTGACCCACATCCGCTCGACAGTCGGTGCGCCCGGCTCAACGGAATCGTACGCAAACAACAACTTCACAGAATCACGGCCTTCAGACCGTGCCGCTTCTCAACCGGCGGGATGAAGAAGCTGTCCGGCGCGGCGGTGTTCCGCTCCTCCGCGCTTTCGAGCCACCACCGTTCAACGACGCTGCCCATTGCTCGCGAGCCTAGTACGGAACGAGACCACCATGGCGTTGCAATCGGGAGAACAAGACAGCCGCGTGCGCCAGCGTCCGGGAATGTCACCCGACCCGGACGGCGCAGCGAGGCGTCCGGCGGTCGATCCCGTCCCAAGGAACGAAGTCCTCAGCGTCACGCAGGTGCTCGGGAGAAAACCATCGGCTGGCCTTGCGAACGAGGATTGCCTTTAGGAAGTCATCCTCGCCGAAGAGAACATGAAGCTCGATCTGCTCGTCGACCGCCTGGATGAGTGCCATGTTGCTCCAGCCGCCCGTCCCCTTCCAGATCTCAGCCAGTTCTAGATAGGCAACGTCGCGGTCGCGGTCGTAGGTGAGCTTCACACCTCGAAGCTAACACCGATGCGGCAACCCGGCATGACGCGGACGGGCGAGATTTGCTTGCCTGCGCCAGCGTGCCTACGGTGAACTTCATGGGCGAGACTCCCGGCTGCGATTCGGCCTAGCTGCCATGACTCGTGCATCGGATCTCACGAAGACCTTGACGCTCAACGGCAAGCATTAACCATACGGACTATCCATCGCCGCTCGCGCTAAAGATAAGGGTCGGGCCGATGCGGGATCGGATGCTGCGCCGTCTTCGTTTTGTCCCGCTCGTGTCGCGCTCGCCGTCGCAGGCTTCCTGCCGACGCTCGCGTTCTCGCGGACCGCTCTCCTACGCGCAACGGGGACGACGATCATGCTCGTAAGCCAGGGCGTGACGACGACGCTCTCCTCTATGGCCTGGAGCACAAGGTGACGGCGATGAGCAATACCGCGGCGCAGCAGGCGACGATCATCGTCGTCGTCCACGCCGGGTGATCGTCAACTCGCCCGCGTCCGGTTATCGCTCGTTCGCGATCAACGCCGCCTGGAACGCGGCCGCGGCGAACGTGCGCACCGCAATCGCGTCGGTCGAGATGTACGAGAGCGACAACCATCCCGGAAGCCGCTACGACCCCAACTCGAGCTGCAACAACAGCGGCTACAACGGTATGACGATCAAGCGCCTCGCCCACGCCTACGACCTGAACCTCCCGAAAGAGCATCTCGTGATCGTTCGCGCGACCCGGACGAGCTACTGCATGCAGAGCACCGTGGACGGCATCACCGTGTTCAAGAACGGGCCGAAAGCTCTGATGAAGATCGGGCACTGCTAGCCGTTGCTTCATTCACGTCGTCGCTCTGCCTGTCGCAGCGACCCTAACCTTCATCGCGCTCTGCGATGTCCACCCGACCTCCAGCGCGTGAACCGAGTCCGCGTCACTCTGGTGGGATAGTCAGTCCAAATGCTCCATAACGCCGCCCTAGCTCTCCTCGTTGCTTCGAGCGTGGTCGCGGTCACCGGAGTCGGACGCTCGCAGTACAACCGAGGCAGGCGAATCTCTTCGCGAGCAGCTGCCGCGGGCGTGACGGGAGCCTGCGGCCTAGCGTGGCACTTGTTCTTCTCGCGTTTGTGAGCTAGTCGCTTGTGCTCTCGTCCTCGCAGGCAGGCCCCGACACAGTCGGCTCGCGCGAGGGGGAGGCGCTCTCGCGCCGGTTCAGCGGCAAACCTGCCGAATAAGCAGAGGGTCATCGTCATGCGAAGGCGCATCGCTTCAGGGTTCAAGACTCGCGTTTTGCCTGTTCCCATGCTTTCTCCATGTTGGGGCGCTCGAAACGGTGGTCTGAGCCCCATTGCGACTACGCGAGAGCTTCGCGTAAGACGCGCCGCTCGCCTTCGGAGAGTGCGGCAAGCTTCTCGCGGATAAGCGTCTCGCCGCCGTCGCGAGCGACTGCGACGATCTCCTCGACCAAGAGCACGTCGGCGAGTCGCTGCTGATCGAGCCACGTCATCCGCTCGACGGCAGCGGCGCTATCTGGGCAGCGTACCGAGCGGCACTCTGAAGCTCGCCTCGGTCGCCGCCGACTGGCTGGAAACTCGACGAGGCAGGGTCCACCCGCGCACGCTCGAAGCCGACGAGCGCAACGTCGCCATCATCCGCAAGCAGTTTACGACGACGACGCTCGCCCAACTCGACGGGCGAGCGATCGAGTTGTTCCTCGCGGATCTTCGGAGCGGCAAGGCGACCGGGCGTACGCAGAGCGAGTGGTCGTGCGTTCAGGCCTTCAAGACGCTGCGCCAGATCTGCGATTGGACTGTCGCGAACGACGCGATCGCCTACAACCCGACCGCGCGCGTCTCACGGCACGTCCGGCCGAAACAGCAGAGCGCACAAAAGCCTCGCGTGCTCTCGGCCGAGGAACTCGACGCCCTCGTCGCCGCTGCCCGCGAGAAGACGCCCGCCTACGCGGGCGTAATCGCCGTCTGCGGCTACACGGCCTGTCGCGTCCGCGAGGCGCTCGGCCTCCGCTGGCAGGACATCAGCTCCGAGGAGAAGCTGCTCGCCTTTGCGTGGCAGATCGACAAGGCCGGGGTCAAGCTCGTGGACTTGAAGACGGACGCTGCCGAACGCGCGAACGTAATCGTCCCCAAGCTCGAACCGGTCCTCGGCCGCAAGGCGCGCATGGAGGCGCGCTAGTCCGGCGAAGACGACTTCGTCTTCTCGGCGAGAAAAGGCAAGCCGCGTGAGTACCGCAACCTTCGCCGCGCGCTCGCCATTGCCGCTGAGGCAGCTGGACTTGGTCACGTCCGCCCGCACGACCTGCGTCACAGCGCAACCTCGATCATGCTTCAGCACGGCGACCTCGCCACCGTCAGCGCGTACGTCGGACACAGCAACTCGCAGGTCACGGCCCGCGTCTACGCACACGCAATCGGCACCCCCGCCGAGCAGGCCGCGCGCGTCGCAGCAGGCATGCAAGCGGCCGGACTCGGCTACTGAGCCGCTGGCGCGGAGCGAACGGCATGGGTAAACCCATGGGAAACGAGACCGCCGTTGCCAGCAAGAAAACAAAGGCCCGCGATTAGCGGGCCTTTCTTCGATGGGCGGTGACGGGTTCGAACCGCCGACCCTCTGCGTGTAAAGCAGACGCTCTCCCAGCTGAGCTAACCGCCCGTGGTTGCGTCACATCGTAGGCGGTGCGACGTAGATCTGGACGGACAGCGGCGGCAGCGTCGCAGTGAACGTTCCGCTTTGAGCCTGGACGGTTTGCGGCGTTCCGACGATGTCGAGCGTGCGGTTGCCGAGTGACGGCTCCGTCAGCTGGACCGCGGCGGCGGTTGTGCCGGCGTTGACCGCGATCACGTAGACCGCACCGCCGAGCTCGCGTGCGGATGCGCGCACCGCCGGGGTTGCGGGTGACACGTCCACGGGTACTGCGGGCTGGAGCAGCGCCGGCTCGAGCCGGCGGACGCCGTCGGCGATGCCGTGGATCACGCTGCCGATCCCGACGCCCCAGTCGGGTGGGAAGAAGCCGAGCCCGTGGGCGCCGCCGGCGATCGCGAGCCAACTCTCGACGCTGGATCGTCTCCGGTGTCACGGTCGACGCGGCGTCGGGGCATTTCATCTCCCGCACCTCGATCCACTGGAATGTCGGCTTGCCGGGTGTCATCCCGACCAGCTCCTTCTGCGAGTCGAACACGGCGGGGAGAAAGTCCGGACGGCAAAGCTCCTGCAACGGATAGATGTCGAACCCGATCACGTCGGCGCGTGCGAACAGATCCGGGTACATCGCGCGACCCGCCGGCAGCGGCGCGGCGCCGGAGTAGAAGTGCGACGTCACGGTGAGAAAGCGCAGCCCGGCGCCCGCCGGCGGGAGCGTGTCCGCGGTGAGCCCGCGTCCGTCCGCCTCGTCGGGATAGAACCAGCCGAGCAGTCCCGGCCCCGTTATGCCCGGCGTGTCGTCGGCCGTTCCCGTGGCGAGCGCGCGGCCCTGCACCGCGGTGAGCAGCGACGGCAGGCCGGTGCACGGATTGCCTGCGAAGAGGTCGATGCCGTCGGCGATTTCGGGGTCCCAGCGGTCGGGACATTCCTGCCAGGTCACGAACGGGAAGAACGACGCGCCGTTCACGCGAACGACGCCGCCTCGAATCCCGCCCGTCACGGCGCTCGGAGCCGGCCCGGTCGTGAACGGCAGCGTCGTCGACCCGACGTGCGCGACGTACGGCGTCGACGACGTGAGCCCGTCGAGCGTGACGGCGTGATCCGTGGTCGGCGCTGCGTCGCTCGCCCACAGCAGCGGGCGCTTCCCGGCCGGCCCCCAGGCGACGCGTCCGTCGACGGCGTGTCCGTCCGCCAGCTCACGGTCGCCGTGTACGCGCCGATGCTGCTCAGCTGCGGTGACGAAGGCACAGCCGTCGTAGTCGACGGCGGCGCGGGCGAGTGTTTCCGGCCGAGCAGAAACACGCCGGCCACCGCCACCGCGAGCAGCGTCAGACCTGCCGCCAGAAACACGCGCGGACCGGGACCCCGCACGACGGAAACTCTAGTGGAGGGGTCCGTTACCCTGTTCCCGTGACTCTCGTCGGCGACGCTGACCGGGATCGGGCGCTCGCGCTGCTCAAGCGCCATTACGCCGAAGGCCGCTTCGATCACGACGAGTTGACAAGGCGGATCGGAGTCGCAGTCGGTGCACGCTCGACCGCCGACGTCTTCCTGGCGCTGCGCGGCCTACCGAACGCCGTGTTCGAAGCGCTGCTCGCCGGTCACTCCGGGCTTCGCACGGTGCGGCGCGTTGCGTTGGCGGTGATCGTGTCTGCGGTGTGGATGTTCGCGACGATGATGTTGGTCGTCACGTTCGCGATCTCGTTGCTCGTCGTCGGTCCGTCGACGCCGGTCGCCGTGGTCCTTGCGGCCGCATGGGGACTGATGACGTGGGGCTCGTGGCGCACGTGGTGCCGCCGGTCACGCCGCGCCTGACCTCTGTACGCAGTTTCGCGTAACGCGTCTCAGCGGCGCCGCTGATGCACGGTGAGGCGTGGTGTTCGCACGATGTTGGACAGACCGTCGATGACGGAGACTCGGTGCTGGCTCCGACAAGGAGGACGAGATGATTCTTGCCGCAAACGGCGTTTGGCTCTGGTCGATACTCGCGATCATCATCTGGATCGCGATCGCGTTCTGGCCGGCGCGGGTTGCCGCGCGTAAAGGCCACAGCTTCTTCCTCTACTTCCTATTCAGCCTGATCTTCTTCCCAGCGGCGCTGATCGTCGCGTACATGGTCCACGATCGGACGCGGCCGGTCACGGCCTGATATGGCGCAATCGAGCGCGAAAGGACTGAGGTATCAATGACGAGCGCATCGCTCGAAACAAGCAGACCGCTGGACGAGCTCGGCCCCGTCGACTTCGTCGTCGTCGAGTTCCCGGCGGGTGAGAGCAACTTCACCGGCGAGATGGCGAAGGAGCTGCTCGCCCTGGTCGATGCGGGCACGATCCGCGTGATCGACATCCTGATCCTCGTCAAGAACGAGGACGGCTCCGTCGAGGCGATGGAGTTCTCCGACCTCGAGGAGCTGGGCGAGCTGCAGGTGCTCGAGGCGCGAGCTCGCCGAGCTGCTCGCCGAGGACGACGTCATTCATCTCGCCGCGGCAATGGATCCGGGCAGCATGGCCGGCGTCCTCATCTACGAGAACCTCTGGGCGGCGCCGTTCGCGGCCGCGGCTCGACGCTCCGGCGGCCAGCTGATCGCCAACGGCCGCATCCCCATCCAGGCGATCATCGCCTCGATCGAGGCCGACGAAGCCCTTTCAACGGAAGGAGACTGAAATGCCCCTCAGACCAGCACGCGTCGGACGAGTCGGCGTCATCGGCCACCCGGTCGCGAAGACCGCCGTCGTCGCCAAGGCCGTCACGCCTGGCCCCTCGCCGGTCGCCAAGACCGCAGTCGTTGCCGCCGCCGTCACCCCGGGACGAGGCCGCAGGCGAATCTAGAGCTCGAGCTCTCCGGCGCGGCGCGCCGCACGGTAGCCAACCCGCCTCGGCGGTATCGTGGGCGTCGCCGCCCCCATCGACTAGCGGTCCAGGTCACGGCCCTTTCAAGGCCGCAGCACGGGTTCGAATCCCGTTGGGGGCATTCCGCCGCTGGGCGCTAGTGGACGTTCAGCGTGTTCTGCGCCTGCACGTCCCCGCCGGGGTAGCGGATGAAGACGCCGTATCCGCCCGGGCGGAGCGGCGCCTGCGTCACGCGGTCGCGCGCCTGGATGTCGATCCGCCACGGGCCGGTGACCTGATACGGGATGTACGTCAACGCGGTCGAGCACGGCGCACCTGGCTGTCCGGTGTACGAGAGGAACACCGGTGGCGGCGGGTTGCCGCCGGACGCCGACGGGTACGTCCAGAACGGAGCGCAGCCGCGGTCGATCACGAACATCGTCGTCGGCGCCAGCCGGCCCTGGAATCCGTCCTTCTGCTTGATCGCGCAATGCAGGAGCAGCGTTCCCCATGCGTCGGGCGCGAGATTGATCGGGTTCAGGAGCATCGTCGAGAGCGTTCCCGTGAAGCAGCGCACGCGGCCGGTCTTGTGCGTCGTCGCGGACGACGTCGGAGGCGGCGGTGCCTGCGGCAAGTGCACGCCTGACGGCAACGTGAAGTTGCTGACGTACGCGGGCGTCGCGTTCACGATGCAGAAGCCCTTCCCGCCGCTCTGCTGGTTCTGCGCCCAGCTCGCGGGGTCGGAGTCCTTGCAGGTGTAGAAGCCGCTGATGATCGTCGGCGTCGCGCCGCCGAAGTTCACCGTCCAGTTCACGTTCGCCGCGCCGCCCTGGCCCGCGCTGCCCGTAGCCTGGCGCGACGGCACCGGGTTCACGACGGCGCCGAAGCTCAGCGGCCCGAGCCCGATCGTCCCCGGTGTCTTCCCGGTGCCGTTGTTCCAGTGATACGTCGTGATCGAGTTCAGGCAGTACGTGCCGATCCCCGGCGTTCCGTACGTGCTGACGGTCGGCGGCTTGCCGCCGTTCTGGACGCCGCCGCCGTTCGTGTTGTCGAACAGCGTCACCTGTGAGCCGATGCACGCGTACGTCGGCTTCGCCGGCCGCGGCGTCGCTACCGGCACCGCGTTCGTCACGGCGACGGTGCAGAAGCCGCGACTGCCCGACGACGTGTTCCACGACCACGTGCCCGGATCGGAGTCCTTGCACGCGTATGTCCCGTCGATCACAATCGGCTGTCCCGCGTCGGCCGTCCAGTTGACGTCCGCGGCGCCGCCCTGGCCCGCGCTGCCGACGGCCGCGAGCGGGCCGAGCGTCTGGCCCTTCCCGCCGAGCCCGGAGACGACGGTCAGTCCGATCGAGCCCGGCGCGGCGCCCTGGCCGCCGTTCCAGTGATACGTCGCAAGCGACACGACGCAGTAGGTCTTGCCCTTCGTCGTGAAGGTCGGCGGTTTCGCGTTGTTCTGCGTCGCCTGTCCGTTCGAGTTGCCGAAGAGGTTGAAGCGCGACCCGGTGCAGCGGTACGTCTGCGCGCCGGGAGGCGCGGGGGCGATCTTCACCACGGGCGGGGCGCCGCGCGTCGCGAGCGCGGCCGTCGAGCCGGCACACAGGAGCAGAAACGGGACGACGGCGGCACGCAAGCCGGTGCTCCGCATGGGTCGATAATGGCCTCAGAACGGCTTGTGGTCAACCGAAATACTGCTAGCCTCCGCGGCAATAACGAGCGAGTACCGGATGCGCGCCGCCTTGCGCCTCCTCTGCCCGTTCACGAGTGGCAGAAGGAGGTGTTATCGAATATGGCACAAGGAACCGTGAAGTGGTTCAACGACCAGAAGGGCTACGGCTTCATCACTCCCGATGAGGGTGGCAAGGACGTCTTCGTCCACCACAGCTCCATCGCAGGTGATGGCTTCAAGACGCTCGCCGAAGGCGCGCGGGTTGAGTTCGAGGTCGCAGAGGGTCAGAAAGGCCCTGAGGCCAAGAACGTCACCCTCGCCGCCGCGTAGGCCTAGCCTGCGCGAACGATGAAGAAGGCGATCGCGACGTACTGACACGCGACGGCGACGACCGTCATCGCGTGAAAGACCTCGTGATAACCGAAGACGGCAGGAGCCGGATTCGGCTTTCGGCGCACATAGACGACGGCTCCGGCTGTGTAGATGAGCCCGCCGACGCCGAGTAGCACGACGGCCGCCGGATCGAGCGTCGTCGCGAGTTTGGGGAAGGCGACCACGCCCACCCAACCGAGCGCGAGTCCGGTCGCGGCGGCCAGCCATTTCGGCGCACCGACCCAGGCGAACTTGAAGATGATCGCCGCGCCGGCGCCCGCCCACACGATCGCCAGCACCGTCCAGCGCCACGCGCCCGAGAGCGCGAGCAGGCAGACGGGGGTGTACGTCCCAGCGATCAGCACGTAGATCCCTGCGTGGTCGACCCGGCGCATCCACAGCCGGACCGGCGACGTCCACGTCACGCGGTGGGGGAGCGTGCTCGCGCCGAACAGATCGCGACCGACGCGGCGAACACCGCTGCCGCGATGTGCTCTCGCGCACCGTCCGCGCCGACGATCAGCAGCGTTCCGACGACAAGCGAGACGACGAACCCGGCCTGGTGGATCACGCCGCGGAGCAGCGGCTTGCGCTCTTCGACGCCGACCGGATTCGAGACGGCTTGCATCACGGGCAGCTTACGTCGTCGCCGGCTGAAGGACGAGCGCGGCCTGGCCGAGCTGTGTCTGCTGCAGGCTGAACTTGTAGAGGTGCGGCATTACGAGCTGGTCGATCTTCGCGCCTTCGCCGGCCGTGATCGTCGTCGGGAGCGGCGGTGTCTTCGCGGCGATCGTCTTGACGAGCGGCTCCGAGAGCAGCGAAGCACACGTCGGACTTGTCGAGGTAGACGACGGCGGTCGGGCTCGAGCCCGGAGGCGGCGGCATGAACGCGAGCACATGGTTGACGCCGTGCACGTACTTGAAGGTGTAGAGCGCGGCTTCGAGTGCCTCGCGACGGACGAGCTGTCCGCGTGCGATCGGCACCCGCTCCGCCCTCGCCGATCGCGCACGACGCTCCTGTCCCTACAGCTCGTAGAGGCGGCTGTCGGTGTCGGTGACCGCGCTGATCGTGTCGATTTTCCCCTTCGGGCCGCGAATCGCGACGACTGCGATCGGGACTTCGCCGCTACCGGATGTCGACGACACTGGGAGGGTGAGCTTCTTCGAGTAGACGTCGAGCAGCTGATGCCCGCCGGGGAGCCGGTATGCGCCGCCGATCTTCTGCGCGATCGCGTTCGTCTTCGCGATTCCGCCGCCGGAAGGAACCCACGTCGACCACGGTGCCGCGTGCTTCAACGAGACGCCGTAGTTCGCGATGATCACGCCGGCGCCGGTGCCGACGAAGGCGACGATGAGAATCAGATAGATGAGAGCGAATCGGCTGACGTAAAGCCGGCGCTTCGGCTCAGGCTCAGGCGCCGGCGTGCTCGCCTCGACGGCGACGGCGTCGGAACTCAGATCGGCGGCCATGACTCGTCCTTCGTCCAGTCGATCTCCGGCTTTTCGAACTTCTGCGCATCGAGCAGCCCCGTCAGCTCGTCACCGTAGATCTCCTGCTTCTCGAGGAGGACCTCCGCGACGCGCTCCACCTTGTTCTCGTTCAGGCGGATGAAGTTGTAGGCGATCACGAAAGCCTGTCCGACGATCTGCGCGGCGGCCTGGCGTTTGTAGGCGTCGGTGAGGATCGACGCGATCGGATCCGCCTGGACGCCGCCGCTGCGCGTGCGGTTGAGGAGCTGGAGGCCGAGCTGCTCGGCGCGCTTGTCGAGCCGCTCCCTGGACCTGCTCGATCGTCTCGCCCTTCGGCGCAGACGTCACCGGAATCGGCTTCGGCGCCATGCCCGCCGTTCCGACCATGCCCGCGGCGACATTCGTCACGGAGTTCAGGTCGCTGCCGACGCCGTTCTCGGTCTGTCCGTAGAACACCAGCTCGGTCGCCATCGCGCCGAGGATGTGAATCAGGTCGCCGAACGACTCGCTCTGCCACTGGAGGCCGAAGCTCTCCTCGCGCTCGCGCGCGAGATGGTGCCCGAATGAGCCCGCGCGCATCCGGATCGAGAGGCGCGCCGACTCGAGCTCGGCCCGGTAGACGTGCGCGGCGGCTGCGTGACCCGCCTCGTGCAGCGCGGTCGAGCGCGCCATTGCCGGGCGGTACTCGCCGTTGTCGCGGCGCCGGACTCGACGTCCGACATCGCCTTGACCAGGTCGTCCCACACGAACGCGGCGCGCCCGTCGTGATGCGCGTACGTGAGTGCGAGCGAGCAGACCTGCTCGATGCGCGCCCGCGAGTAGCCGCCGGTGATGCGTGCGATCTCGTCGCGGCGCTTCTCCGTGTCGAGCTCCTCCTAGTGCGCGACCTTGCCGAGGTAGAGGTCGAAGATGTCCTTCCGGTCTTCCTTCGTCGGCGTGCGGAACCAGACGTGGCGGCCCATCCGGCCCGGGCGCATCAGCGCGGGATCGAGCGAGGTCAGCGGGACGTTCGTGGCGCCGATGAAGTAGACCTGCTCGCTTCTCGGCTTCGGCGGGCGTAGCCGCAGCGACTTCCGGCCGGCGCGGCGCGGGACGAGGTAGCTGACGTCGAGCCACGTGTTGATCAGGTTCGTGAAACACGCGCTTCATGAACGGCGGACTGTCGACTCCGTCCATCGCGATCAGCAGCTGGTTCAGCGCGAGCGAGCCGCCGCCCATGCCGCCCATCATCCCGCCGGGCATCATCGCGTTCACCGCGCCGTTGACCTTCTGGTAGAAGCCCGAGTACGGCGAGACGGGCTCCGGCGCGTTGTAGTCGAAGATGTGCTCGCGCCACGCGTCGTTCTCGACGATCACGTCGCCGTTCGGATCGAGCGCGCCCCATGGACCGTAGAGCTGCCGTGGCACTGCGAGCGCGTCCGGCTGCAGCGCGCGACTGCCCGAGCGACTGGCGGCGCATCCCGACGGCGTCGATCTCGTCGATGAAGATGATGCAGGTCCCGCCCCATTTGCGAGCGAGCCCGCTTCGCCTTGCGCACCAGCCAGCGCACGATGATCACGTCGAGGCCCATGAACGACTGCGCGAACCCGAGCCCGGCATCGTTACGAACGGCGCGTTGAAGCTCGTCGCAATGGCCTTGGGAGCATCGTCTTGCCGGTGCCCGGCGGGCCGTGAAGAGCAGCCCGCGCTCGGGCTTGCCGCCGGCCGCCTGAACTGCTCGCCCGACGGCCACAGCTCGACGACCCGGCTGACCTCGGCCTTCGGCTCGAGCCTGGCCGCGAACGTCCGTCGAGCTGGACACCCCAGTCGGCGTCGCCCGGCTCGTAGCCCTTGATCTGCGAGATGCCGACGGAGAGCATCGGCCCGAACAGGATCACGATGTTGACTAGGAAGAGGAGCGGCATGGTGAAGACCATGACCACCATCTGGAAGAGGATCGCCTGCACGGCCGGGCTCTTGAAGTTGATGCTCCAGCCGTAGTAGGACATGACCAGGAGCGGGATTCCAACGAAGATCGCGAGGAGCACGCCGAGCCAGATCAGGCGAACGAACCAGCGGCGCCAGTACCAGGCGCGGCGCCGGTCGACGATGTCGGACTCCTGGATGCGCGCATCGGAGGCGCCGTACAGCGACGGCCATGGGATCAGGCGGCGGGTCACGACGTCGACGAAGCCGCGGAAGCCGAGCACCGTCACGATCGTCAGGAAGAACGCGAGCCAGAAGCGGTGGAGGAGCGTCGACCACGTGAAGAAAACGGCGGGCGCGGTGAGCAGCGCGACAATCGTGGCCGCGCGGGTCAGGATCCGCAGCTGCTGGCGGAGAAGTGGGGAGCCCTTGTTGACCCGCAGGTCGCCGGTCAGCTCGGCGGTCGCCATCAGCCCTCCAGTCTAGCCATGCCGTTTCCTGTCATCGGTACGGCGGGACGCAGACCTTAGATTTCTCTCACGAAGCGGCTTGGTTGGGCGGCCGCCGGCTCGGCCCTAAGCTTTCCCCATGCACGCCCACGATCACGGCCATGGGCACGGCCACGCCGACCGGCGCGCGCTTGCGATCGCGCTCGCGCTGATCCTCGGGTTCATGGTCGCCGAGATCGTCGCGGCGGTCGTCGCGGGCTCGCTCGCGCTGTTCGCCGACGCCGGGCACATGCTCACCGACGCGGTCGCGCTCGCCGCGGCGCTCGTCGCCGCGCGGCTCGCGCTGCGGCCGGCGCGCGGGCCCTGGACGTTCGGGCTCGGCCGGGCGGAGATCCTCGCCGCGCAGGCGAACGGGATCGCGCTCCTGCTCGTCGGCTCGTGGATCGTCTACTCGGCGATGCGCCGGCTCATCTCGCCGCCGGAGGTGCGCGGCGGGATCGTGCTCGTCGTCGCGCTCGCCGGCATCGCGTCAACCTCGCGGCGACCTGGGTGCTCTCGCGCACCGACCGCGAGAGCCTGAACGTCCGCGGCGCGTACCTCCACGTCGCCACCGACCTCGCCGCGTTCGTCGGCACGGCGATCGCCGGCGGGCTCATCCTCCTCACCGGCTGGAACCGCCTCGACCCGATCGCGGGCCTCGCTCGTCGCGGCGCTGATGATCCGCTCGAGCTGGTCGCTGCTGCGCGAGTCGGGGCGGATCTTCCTCGAGGCGTCGCCGGCCGGGATCGACCCCGACGCGGTCGCGCGCGCGCTCGTCGAGGAGCACGACGTCGTCGAGGTGCACGACCTGCACGTCTGGACGGTGACGAGCGGCTTCCCGGCGCTCGCCGCGCACGTGCTCGTCGAGCCGGGCGTCGACTGCCACGACGCGCGGCGGCGGCTCCAGCGCCTGCTCGAGGAGCGGTTCGGCCTGCACCACACGACGCTCCAGGTCGACCACGTCGCCCGCCGCGCGCAGGACGTGCGACTCGGCGTGGCGCCGCGCCGTTAGAGTCGGCGCATCGCGAGCCTCGACCTCACCGGCAAGACGGCGATCGTCTCCGGCGCCTCGTCGGGCTTCGGCAAGGAGATCGCGCGCCAGCTCGCGGAGCACGGCGTGCGCGTCGCCGGCGGCGCGCGGCGCGTCGAGCGGCTCGAGACGGATGTCGCGCTCCCGCTCGACGTCACCGACCCGGAGAGCTGCGCGCGCTTCGTCGCCGAGGCGGTCGAGCAGCTCGGCGGGCTCGAACATCCTCATCAACAACGCCGGCCTCGCGCTCGGCCGCGCTCCGTTCGACGAGTCGACGGAGGAGGACGAGAGCCGCGTGTTCTCGACCGACGTGAACGGGCTCGTGCGGATGACGCGGCTGTGCCTGCCGCACATCTCGTCGCCGACGCGCACATCGTCAACCTCGGCTCGATCGCGGGCCGGCAGGCGTACGAGAGCGCCGCGTCGTACGTCACGGCGAAGTTCGCGGTGCGCGGGTTCACGTACGCGCTGCGCGAGGATCTGCTCGGCCGGCCGATCCGGATCACGACCGTCGACCCGGGGCTCGCCGAGACGGAGTTCTCGATCGTCCGCTTCAAGGGCGACGAGGAGAAGGCGGCCGCGGTCTACAAGGGCGTCGACCCGCTCGTCGCGGAGGACGTCGCCGACTGCGTCCTGTTCGCGCTCACGCGCCCGTGGCACGTGAACGTCGACGAGGTCGTCGTCAAGGCGCGGAACCAGGCCTCCGGCGGCCGCATCATCCGCGACTAGCTCTCCGGGCTGACGAGGTTCGGGCGGAATTTCATGTCAAGCACTGTACTACGGAGCAGTCGCAGGCTCGGGCGGAGGTACGCCTCCTCGAAGCCGGCCGGAGGATGTTCGGTACGAGATCTCCGTCTCGTCGTTGCGGCGCTCGCCGGTCTCCGTCGTCAGCACGTCGAGACCGAGCTCGCGCGCGAGCGCGATCCGCGCCGCGAGCAGTGCGCCCTGCGCTCCCTTGCCGCGATGCGCGGGAAGCGTTCCCGCGGCGCCGAGCCAGCCGGCGCCCTCGTGGACGAACAGCGCGCCGCATCCGACCGGCTCGTCGCCGTCGTACGCGACCGAGGCGAGTGCCAGCCGTCGCGGCCGGCGGAGCGCGGCGAACAGCGCCGAGACGTCGGCAGGCATTCCGGACATCGGGGCCGACGATCGCGGCGAACTCCGCGCCGCGAGCAGGCTCGATCCGCAGCGCGGTCTCTCGCTGCGGCTGCTCGCTCATCCCGCGGCGGAACGTCATCCACGCGTTGCGAAGCTCGAAGCCGCGTTCGTGGAGGCGCTCGGCGAGGTCGGGCGCCGCGGCCGCGACGACGTAGCCGCGCGACTCCGTTCGACGGTAGAACGCGTCGATCTCCGCGAAGTCGTCGTCGTCCGCCGCGGCGAGCCCGGTCACGCGGTTCAGCAGCGGAATCGACGGCGCGATCGGCGCGGCGGTGCACGACGCCGTCCGCCACGCGGAGCACCGGCAGTCCCGCGCTCTCCGCCAGCGACGCGAACGCCTCCGCCTCGACCCGCTCGAGCCGCGCGTCCACGTCAGGCGGCGCGCTTGTCCGCCCAGCGCCGCAGCCCGCGGTACGACTGCCACAACGGCATCGCGCGGTCGTACGCGTCGGCGTCGTCGCCGGCGAGCTCGAGCTCCTGCCGCGCGTACGCGATGAACTCGTCCTCCGGCGAGCCGCCTTCGACCGCTTCGGCCCAGTCGAGCAGCCGCAGGCGCAGGTCGGCGAGATGGTGCGCTGACGTCGTCGGCGACGCCGAAGTGGATCAGCGCGAGGCGGCTCGGGCGCGCGCCGCTCGATCTCGTCGAGTGTCGCCTCCCAGACGTCGACGTCGATCTCCGGCGGCGGCGTCGGCGGCAGCACGGTTCGCCCGCCCGGAAGTCGAACCCCCGCAGCGTCGCCGGCGTACAGCGTTCCGTCTGCGTCGAGGTAGCTGACGTGATGAGACGCGTGGCCCTGCGTCGGGAAGCAGTCGAGCCCGAGCACGCGGTCGCCGACGACGTGGACGTTCTTCTCCGGCACCGGCGCGAGCTCGCCCCAGAGCACGTCGAACGATTCGCCGTACAGCCGCCGCGCGCTCTGCTCCAGCCGCGACGGGTCGACGAGATGCGGCGCGCCGATCGCCGACACGTGCACCTGGAGCCCCGGATGCTCGCGGACGAGCGTGCCGGCCGCGCCCGCGTGGTCGAGATGGATGTGGCTGAGCAGCAGGTGGCGCACGTCGGTGAGCGCGAGCCCGGCTTCGGCGAGCCCGGCCTTAGCGCGTCGACGGTCGTGCTCGGCCCGCAGTCGAAGAGCGCGGGGCCGTCCTCCGTGTCGAGGAGGTACGCACGCGATCGTTTGCTCGTTCCCGAGATGGCGAGGTCGATCGGCTCAGGTGCGGACACGCCGTGATCCTACGCGCGGAGGGTCTATCGTCTCGCCATGGCTCTGCGCGGCGGGATCGATCTCGGCGGCACCAAGATCGAGGCGGTCGTCGTGGACGACGGCAGCACGATCATTGGGAGCGCGCGCCGCGAGACCCCGCGTGTCGGCGGGCCGCTCGATGTCGTCCACGAGCTCGCCGCGGCGCTCGTCGACGCGGCCACGGCGGCGCACGTCGTGCCGTCGCAGCTCGCAGGCGTCGGCGTCGGCTCGCCGGGGGAGGTCGACCGCGAGGCGGGAACGGTTGCGCGCGCCGGCAACCTTCCCGACTGGAAGGACGCGTTTCCACTTGCGGCGGCGCTCTCGGAACGGGTCGGTACCCGTGTCGCCGTCGGCAACGACGTGCGCGCCGCGGTCGAGGCGGAGCGCGTGCTCGGCGCCGGCAAGACCTACCGGTCGTTCCTCGGCGTCTGGTGGGGAACGGGAATCGGCGGCGCGGTCGTGATCGACGGGAAGCTGTGGCTCGGTCTCGGCTCGGCCGGCGAGCTCGGGCACGTCGTCGTCCGGCTCGACGGCGCGCCGTGCCCGTGCGGGCGGCACGGCTGTCTCGAGGCGTACGCGGGCCGCGGGGCGATGGAGCGCCGCGCGCGGCGGGCGCACGAGAAAGGCGTGAAGACGAACCTCTTCGACCTGATGAAGGAGAAGAAGCGCGACCGGCTGACGAGCGGTGTGTGGGAGGACGCGCTCGAGAAGGACGACGCGCTGGCGACGCGGCTGATCGACCGCGCGATCGCCGCGCTCGGCGCCGGCGTCGGCTCCGCACTGAATCTCCTCGACCTCGACGCCGTCGTGATCGGCGGCGGGCTCGGAACGCGGTTCGGCGATCCCGGTGCACGACGAATCGCGGACGCGATGCTGCCGCACCTGTTCGTCGACGACCGTCCGCCGCCCGTCGTCCTCACCGAGCTTCGCGACGCGGGCGGAGCGCTCGGCGCCGCGCTGCTCGTCGCTTAGGCGGGCTCGGCGGCGCGCACGCGCGCGGCCTCGAGGATCACCGCGGCCTCGGCGCGGTTGCCCCAGCCGCGCGTATCGGTCCGCTTCGACGGCTCGAGATCCTTGTAGCGCTGGAAGAAGTGCTCGATCTCGTCGCGCACTTCGGCGATCACGTCGTGGATGTCGCGCACGCGCTCGAACGACGGGTCGCCGAGCGGCACGCAGAGCACCTTCTCGTCCGGGCCTTTCTCGTCGCTCATGTGGAAGACGCCGATCGGCCGCACGCGGATCCGGCAGCCGGGAAACGTCGCCTCGGCGACGAGGACGAGCGCGTCGAGCGGATCGCCGTCCTCGGCGAGCGTCCCCTCGACGAAGCCGTAGTCGGCGGGATACGTCATCGACGTGAAGAGCCGCCGGTCGAGCACGACGCCGCCGAGCTCGTCGTCCCACTCGTACTTGTTGCGCGATCCCATCGGGATCTCGACGAAGACGACCGCGTCGGAGTCGTCGCTCACGCGTGCGCGGCGGTGCGGACGAGCGCCGACTCGAGATCCGCGAGCAGATCCTCGGCCGACTCGATGCCGACGGAGAGGCGGACGAGGTTCGCCGGCGCTGCGAACGGCGCGGCCGACGTCGACGCGTGCGTCATCTTCGCCGGCATCTCGATCATGCTCTCGACGCCGCCGAGCGACTCGGCGAGCTGGAAGAGCTTCGTGCGCGCGACGAGGGCCTCCGCCTCCTGCGGCCGACGGCGCGAGGAACGAGACCATCCCGCCGAAGTCGCGCATCTGCCGCGCGGCGATCGCGTGGCCGGGATGTGTCGGCAGTCCGGGGTAGTAGACGTGCTCGACTGCGGGATGGCGGTCGAGCGCGACCGCAACGGCCATCGCGTTCTCGCAGTGCTTCCGCATGCGCAGCGCGAGCGTCTTGATCCCGCGCAGCACGAGCCACGAGTCGAACGGGCCGGGCACCGCGCCGAGCGACTTCTGCAGGAAGTACAGCCGCTCCGCGATCGTCGGGTCGTTCGTCGCCGCGAAGCCGCCGACGACGTCGGAGTGGCCGCCGAGGTACTTCGTCGTCGAGTGGACGACGATGTCGGCGCCGAGCTCGAGCGGGCGCTGGAGGTACGGCGTCGCGAAGGTGTTGTCGACGACGAGCAGCGCGCCGACCTCGTGCGCCGCGTCGGCGGCGGCGCGGATGTCGACGATGTTCAGCATCGGATTCGACGGCGACTCGATCCAGACGACGCGCGTGTTGTCGTCGAGATGCTCGCGCAGGTTCGGGAACTCGTCGGCGGGGACGTAGTCGAAGATGTAGCCCTTCGGCTCGTACACCTGCGACGTCATCCGGTAGACGCCGCCGTAGACGTCGGCGATGAGCACGACGCGCTGGCCCGGGTCGACGAGGTGCATCACCGTCGTCACCGCGCCGAGCCCGGACGAGAACGCGATCCCGTGCTCCGCCGACTCGAGCGACGCGAGGCACTCCTGCAGCGCCGACCGCGTCGGGTTCGCGACGCGCGAGTAGTCGTAGCCCTTGTGGACGCCGACCGCCTCCTGGACGTAGGTCGAGGTCTGGTAGATCGGCGTCGTGATCGCCCCGGTCGCCGGATCCGGCTCCTGCCCCTCGTGAATCGCGCGGGTCTCGAAGTCCATGCCGTGATTCTACGGGCGGGCCAAGGCCGTCACACTCTCGTGACGGAGTGCGGCATCCTGATCAGCTAGCCGCCGGCTCGTTAGGCGAGCCGCCCAAACTCAGACTGTCGCCTCGACGGGCAGCGTCGGCCGCGTGATCATGTAGGCGATCGCACCGATGAGCGGCACGAACATTATGAAGAGCAGCCAGCCGGCTTTCGCCCAGCCGCTGTGGTCGTGGCGCTTGAAGTTGTCGACGAGGATGAAGATGACGAATCCAACCCAGATCACAAGGGCGAAGAAGATGAACATCGACCACATGATGTTCAGGAACGGATAGCTGTCGGCAAGCAGGCTCATCGTGGGACTCTCTCTTTCTATGTCGGGGGTCGGTGGCTTCCTGACCGGTAGAGCTAGACGCCCGTCTCGGCCTTGATCTTCCCGTCGCTGACGGCCTTCGTGAGTGTGTTGAAGTCGCGTTCGTTTTGGTCTGCGTACGTCTCGGCGAATAGGGCTAGGGCACGGTCGAACGTGTCGTTGGTGCCGAGGTAGCTCGCGATCGCGATCGCGTCTCCGGCGCGCGCATGGGCGCGTGCGAGTTCGGAGCTGCAGGCCTTCGCGTAGAAGGTCATCATCGTGGGTTCCATCAGCTCGACGAGCGCGCTGCCTTTCTCGTCCCAGAGCTGGCGGATGTAGTAGTCGCGTTTGATGCCGTCGACGCCTTGGGCCTTGATGAAGCCGAGCATGATGTCGCTCGCTGCCTGGGTGACGCGCTGGCCTTCGACGACGCGCTGGCCGTGGTTCGTGAACTTGCTTTTGCCGAGGAACCGCTCGAGTACCGAGGCTTCCGCCTCCTTGAACTGAAGGAAGAGCGGGTCGTTGTCGTCGCGGCCGAGAAGGAGCACGATAAACGCTCGGGTACCGACGCTGCCGACGCCGACGACCTTGCGCGCGGCGTGCGCGTAGCGGTACCGCTCGAGCAGTTTGCGGCGGTCGACCGGGAGCGTGCGCCGATAGGAGCGGAAGGTCTCGTGCAGGAAGGCGTCGAACTCGTGCGCGCGGTCGGCGGGGAAGAGATCCTCGATCGGCGTCACGACGGGAGGGTCACCAACGATGCGCGGCTCGCCGTCGACGATCTCGGTCAGCTTCGAGAACGCCTTGAGACTGTCTTTCGTCCGTGTCTTGGCGACGTTCTGTTCGGCGCGTTTGCGTTCCTTCGCCGTGGCGACCTGCTGCAGCTCGGCCATGACATCGTCGACGTTGACGCGTGAATACCAAAGGTCGAGGTTGCGCGTCGCTGCGTAGCGGCTCATCGCTTCTCGATACTCTTTTCCGACTGCCAGGTTGACCGCTTCGCGCTGCTTGTCGTCGAACCCACGGTCGCGTCCCGCGACGGCGAAACTTGCGGCGAGACGCTTGACGTCCCACTCGAACGGGCCCGGCAGCGTCTCATCGAAGTCGTTGACGCTGAACACCAGTCGACGGTCCGGCGCCGCGAACGCTCCGAAGTTCGACAGATGCGCGTCGCCGCACAACTGCGTCTGCAGCCCCGTCCTCGCTGTGCCCGCGAGATCAGCCGCCATCACGAGCGCCGCGCCGCGATAGAACGTAAACGGGGAGACCAACATCCGCCCATACCGAATCGGCACCAGCTCGGGCACCCGCGTTTTCGCCTGCTCCTCCAACAGCCCAACGGGACTTACACGATCCGGTGACGGCTCCCACGCCGCATGCGATGAACGCGGAACCGCGGCGCGCGCCGCCTTCCCTCTCGCGACCCGCTCGTCCACGGTGAGATGCTCGACCCGCGCAGCCTTGCTCGACCGCTCGCTCACCTCATCAACTGCAGCACTGCCATCGCCACTCATCGAGTTCCTCCCTTTCGCCGGACGGGCGACCGGTCACAGCTCAAAAACTCGCACCTCGCGGCCGGCATTTGTGAGGAACAGGGGTCGATCACCCTGGTGATTCCGATTGCCCTACAGGCGCCGAGCGACGTGCTTCAGCTACGCGTGCTGGGAGTGCGGGCGGGAGCTGCGCTCGTAGAGGGTGGCGTTGACCACGGCGGCTCCGACGATCACGCGGCCGATCAGGAAGAGGTCGACGAGGATGGCGCCTGCGATCCCGAGCGCGCCGTAGGTGGTCGACTTCTCCTTGATCATCTGGCCGAGGATGAGGACGTTGAAGATCTGTACGCCGACGGTGCCGATCGCGTAGAACAACGATCCGGCGATCAGGTCGGTCCAGCGTGCGTCGGCATGCGGCAGCTGCAGCGAGACGGCGAGCCAGAGCCCCGCGAGGGCGACCGCGAAGACGACCAACGCGATGACGCCCCCGATCACGGTCTGGTGATTGACGGCGCCGAGTGCGGCCACGAGCAGGAGTTGCCCGACGATCGCCGCGGCGAAGATCTCGAGCTGGCGCGTGCTCACCTTGACCGCGGCGGCCGATCCTTCCCAGGCGAGTGCGTGGACGATCGCGATTGCCCGCAGCAGGACTCTCGTCATGTAGGCGAGCACGAGCAGCGAGGTGAGCGCGACCCACCAGTTCGACGATCCCTTCGCCGCCCCCTGAACCTGCTTGGTGACGGTTCCGGCGACTCCGACCGAATTGACGACGACGTGCGGCTCCACGCCCAGGGCGTTCGCCAGCAGCGCCGAGACCGGAGACGAGGAAGAACGCGAGCGGCAGGGAGAAGATGAACAACCGGTAGGAGAGCGCGCCGGCGAGCATGCCGCCGCCGATGTGGGAGTCCCGCTCGATCGTCTCGAAGGTCGCATCGAGTGCCGGCGAGCGTCCGCGCGCCTCCTGCACCCAGCCTCCCAGCGCCCGCGCGTTCTCGACCCAGTGCGCGAGGCGCCCCAGCAGCGTCCGCTTCGGCGGCGGCAGCTCGAACGGCTCAGGCCCGTCAGTGCGGTCGGGGCCGGCCATCAGGTGCCGCGGCGCTGCTTCTCCGACTCACGCCACGTCGCCCACACGGGCGAGAACACTGCGCACACGAGCGAAATCGTGATCAAGACGAACACGGCGCCGATGAACGTGATCACGACGCCGAACGAGCCGAACGTCTTGCCGTTGGCGTTCAACGGAGCCGCGAGGAACAACGGTGAGGTGGCGGCCGTCCCACCGATCACGACCGATGCGAGCAGCGCGCCCGGAAGCAGCGCGCGCAGCGCCGATCTTCCGGTGCAGCAGGAAGCGCGGCACCCAGAGCCAGAACACCGTCGACGCAAGGAGCCAGACGGGCACGAGCACGAGCCAGCTCGTGTCGTGCAGCCGCGTGGCGGCGATGAGCGGCGAGAGCAAGGACGCCGACGAGGACGAAGAAGAAGATCGCGAACAGCCCCTGGTCGGCCAGCGATCCAACCTTGATCCTGCCAGGCCCGCGCGTAGACGTCCTGGTAGATCTGGCCGATGCCGATGCCCCAGAGCAGGAAGCTGACGAAGACGGCGACGCTCGCCGCGAGCGCATTCGACGAGGCGCTGCCGAACGTGCCCCGAACGAGATCGGCCGTGGCCCCGTTCAGCTTCAGATGAGTGACCAGACGCTGCGCGAAGGCGTTCGCGTCTCCGCTCGACGGGTGGACGACGGCAGCGACCACGAGCACTGCCGGCAGCACCGACAGCGTCGAATACACGGTTGCCGCACACCCCGAGCTGCGGCTCGCCGCGAAGTACGCGCGGAACCACTGCAATGCGAGCCGACCGATGCTCGTATCGGCGCGGCGGCTCAGCCAGTCGTGCGCCGCCTCCACACGGCCGTGGCCTGATGTCGTCTCCGCGCCGCTCACGGCTATGTGGGCGCTGACCCGGGTTTGGCCGCCTGGACGGCGCCGGGCTGCGCCGTCGGGATGCCTCCGGTGAACAGCAGCGCCGCGAGCGCGAAGAGCGCAAGGATCGACGTCGGCGATGCGCAGCCCGTCGATCCGGCTCTGCTCGTTCGTCTTCACGATCGCGTCGGCGGTCTTCGGGCCGGACGTGGGCATCCGAAAGCGCCGCCTTCAGGTCGGCGTCCGAGATGAACGGGACGCCGCCGGCGAGCTTCGTCTGTGCCTGGGCGGCAACGCGGTTCGGAACGGCAGGGTTGTTCTGGACACCGCTGATGAACGACGCGGTCAGCGCGGAGATGAGCACGGCGCCCGCCAGCGCGGTTCCGATCGACGCGCCGAGCTGTGTGCCGGTGTTCTGGATTCCGCCCACCTCGCCGCTCTGCTCGTCTGGCACCGCCGACACGGTCACGGCCCCGAGCTGGGAGGCGATCGAGCCGATCCCGGCACCCGCGAGCAGCAGCGGCCAGGTGACGACCGACGCGCCGGCGCCGTAGTCGAGCAACGCGAGCAGGAGCACGAGCCCGCCGAACATGGCGATGAAGCCGAGGCGGATCACGCGCCGCGGGTTCGCCTTCGGGAACACCTTCGGGACTCCGGCCGCGAAGAGCAGCAACATCAGCGAGAGCGGCAGCAGGTGCATGCCCGTCGCCACCGCCGACATGCCGAGCGCGACCGACAGGAACAGCGGCACGACGAAGAAGATCCCGGCCTGCACGAGGAACAGGAAGAAGAACGAGGTGACGCCGTCGCGCAGCTGGATGTTCCGCAGCATCTTCGGGTCGATCAGCGCAGCCTGGCCGCGCGCGATGCGCCGGTTCTCCCACATCGCGAACAGGCCCACCACAACGCAGCCCGCGAGAACGAGCCAGATCACCGGCGAGAGCCCGAGCCACTCGGGAGCGCCCGGCTTGGACCGCACGAACCCCCACGCACCCGACTTCAGGATGCCGATCACGATCAGCCCGAGGCCGGCCGCCGAGAGACCGGTGCCGACCAGGTCGAGCCTGGCGCCCTTCTCGGCCGGTGTGTCGTTTACCCGCCGCGCGAGGGCGAGGATCACGATCACGATCAGTACCTCGCTCACGAACACCCATCGCCACGAGGCATAGGTCGTGAAGATGCCGCCGATCACCGGCCCGATCGCGGCGGCCATCGCGCCGGCGGCCGCCACGAGCCCGTACGCGCGCGGCCGGTCCGGCTTGGCGAAGTTCGAAGCGACGAGCGCGACGATCGCCGGGAAGATGAGCACCGCGCCGAAGCCCTCGAGGAACGACCAGCCGATGATCAACACCGTCAGGCTGTGCGACAGCGCGGTCGTCAGCGATCCGGATGCGTAGACGACGCAGCCGATCGTGAACGCGCGCTTCCGGCCGATGATCTCCCCGATCCTGCCGCCGGTGATCATGAACGCCGCCATCACCAGCGTGTACAGCGTGATCGCCAGCTGAATCCCCGTCACATCGGTGCCGACGTCCCGCGCGACCGTTGCGATCGCCGTGTTCATCACCGTCATGTCCAGAGCCATCACGAACTGCGCCGACGCCAACGTCAGCAGCACCAGACCCGAAGCTTTGGCAGCGGTGGAAGACACCGCAGAGGTAGTCGTCACGACGACGCCTCGACGTCCTCGTCGCCGGCGTTCACTGCGAGCAGCGTCAGCCCGAGATCGGACACGCGCTGCAGGAGGCCTTGCAGCTCGGCCTGGTCGCGGACATGGCCGCTCAACGTCGTCGTTCCGGCCGCGCGCGTGAGCGTCATGCCCTCGAACGCGGGCACGATCTGGTCGCTGAGCTCGCCTGCGACGATCACCTGATAGGTGCGGCCAGGCACGCCTTCGACTGCCTCCCTAGCCGCTGCCGAGGCTCTTGCAGGAGTCGGCGCTCTTGAACGCCGAGGCGAGCGAGCCCTTTGCCGTCTGCAGCGACGTGACCGTGACCTGTGCTGTGGTCACGAGGCCCTTGACCTGCGGCGCGAGCGGTGCCAGAGCCGCCGCGACGGTCAGGGTCGACGCGTCGGCGGGTATGGCGGCGACGGCGGACTTCGCGGAGTCGACGGTGCTCGTCACCTGGCTCGAAAGCTCATCCACCTGCTTCTTTGCGGCCTGCCCGTCCGACGTGTTGGGAGGAGGAACGGCCTTGATCTGCGTCGCGAGCGTCTTGGTCGCGGTGTCGGCCTGCGCGATCTTCGACTGCAGCGAGGCCTTGGAGATGCCGCCGCTGAAGTCGGTCGCGATGGTCTTGATCTGCTGCTCCCACGTTCCGACGGCGCTGCAGACGCTGTTCGCGTACGCCTCGTTCGCCTTGGTGTCGGAGCTGCTCCCGCCGCAGCCCGCCGCGACGAGCGCGAGGACGGCGAGCATCGCCAGCATCGGTGCGGCGGCCACGCGACTGTCGGCGAGACGCTTTCGTCCAATCCGGTCAACGGTCATCGTCCGACCTCCTCGTTTGGCGAGCACGGCCGTGAGCATGTCACTCCGAGGCGCGCGTCGAAAACGGACACGCGGCGATCACCCTGGTGATTGCGATCGCCTTTCGCGTTCACTCGAGTGAAATGCGCGGACGCCCACGCCGAACCGGCGCCGCGGTGTACGGTCGTCGAGCCCGACCATGAGGACGTGATCTCCTGCTCGCAGCCATGAACGTCTGGATCTGGACGACACCCCTGATCATCGTCTGGATCCTGCTTGCCTTCTGGCCCGCACATGTCGCGCGCCGTAAGGGACACAGCTTCATCGGCTACTTCGTCTTCAGCCTCGTTGCCTTCCCGGCAGCGCTGATCGTCGCCTACCTGGTGAGCGACCGGACACCCGGCACACCCGCCGCAGCCTGAGCCAAGTGGAATCAACGGACGACTACTGGAGCACCGGCCGAACGGAGGCGTTCAGCGACGGCGTCTTCGCGATCGCGATCACGCTGCTCGTGCTCGAGATCCGCGTGCCCGAGTCGGCGTTCGAGCATCTCTGGAGCGGAATAGCCGATCAGTGGCCGTCGTACCTGGCGTATGTGACGAGCTTCCTGACGATCGGAGGGATCTGGATGGTGCACCACGGCATCTTCCGGCGCCTGCAGTACATGAACAGACAGCTGATGCTGGCCAACCTGCTGCTACTGATGGCGGTCGCCTTCCTGCCCTTCCCGACGAAGCTGATGGCCGAAGCGATCCACGACAGGGGCGCCGCGCGCGCGGCAGCCATCTTCTACGGCGTGGCGCTGCTGGTCATCTCCGTCCTCGTCAGGCTCCTATGGGCCTCGGCGGTACGCGACCGGCGCGTCCTGAGGTCAGACCTGAGCGAGAAGGACGTTGCTGCAATCGGCGTCTCCACAACGCCGAACATCGGCTTCTACCTCGCCGTGATAGTGCTTGCCGTCTTCGCTCCGCGAGTCGCCGTCTTCGGGTATCTGGTGATCGCGATCGTCGCGCTCCTGCGGATGCGCGGCGACCGTGCGTCCGCGGCGGCGACGACGGCAGACTGAATCGGTGCGCATTCCCTGCCGTCATGCCACGATAGGTCATGGCGTCAGGTTCCAGGGAGCGGGCAAAGGCTCTGCGCGACCGTCAGGAAGCAGGTGAGCTTCCGCCGCTGGTCGAGGCGAAGCTCCACGCCCCGGCGGTGGGCGGTGACCAGGTCAAGCGGCCCCGCATCCGCCGGGCGCTCGATGCAGGCGACGTTGCCTCGTTGACGCTCGTCGCTGCGCCCGCGGGCTACGGCAAGACGACCGCGGTGCGCGCCTGGTGCGAGAGCAGAGATGACGCCGTCGCGTGGGTCACTCTCGACGAGGGTGACAATGATCCGGTCCGGCTGTGGACGTACGTCGCGACCGCCGTCGATCGGATCCGGCAGGGACTCGGGCGTGGTGCGCTGCAATCCCTGGGCGTGGCGGGGAGCTCCGTGGAACAGGCCGTCGACGAGCTGATGAACGCGATCGCCGCGTACGGCACCGGACTGGTTCTCGTGCTCGACGACCTCCAGACGGTGACGGACGGGGAGTGTCTTGCCTCGATCGACTTCGCGCTCCGGCATCTGCCGGCGAGCGCGCACCTGATCGCCATCACACGCGCGGATCCCGCTCTCGAGCTGGCGCGGCTGCGTGCCCAGGGCGCACTGACGGAAGTGCGGGCCGACGAGCTCGCGTTCACCGCCGCGGAGGCGCACGAGCTGCTCGTCGAGCGAGGGCACGTCAAGCTCGCGTCAGATGAGATCGAGCTCCTCGTCGCGAACACCGAAGGCTGGCCGGCCGCGCTCGTCCTCGCCGAGCTCTGGCTTCGAGATGTCGACGACCCGAGCCTGGCCGTGTCGACGTTCGGCGGGGAGCAGCGCTTCGTCGCCGAGTACCTGAGCCAGGAAGTTCTCGACTCGCTTGACGACGACGGACGATCCTTTCTCCAGGGGGCGTCGGTTCTCGGCCGATTTACAGCCGAGCTCTGCGACGCCGCCCTCGAGCGCACCGATTCGGCGGCGGTGCTCGCGAGGCTCGAGCGTTCAAACCTCTTTATCCGCCGGCTGGAGCGCGGCGGCTGGTTCCGCGTCCATTCGCTGTTCGCCGAGTTCGCGGTTGCTCGACTCGCGGCGCTGAAGCCGGGCGAGGCGTCCCGGATCCATGAGCGCGCAGCCTCGTGGTCGTTGGAGCGAAGACTGCCCGAGGAGGCGCTCGAGCACGCCGCAGCAGCGGGTGACGACGAGCTCGTGGCGCGCGTGCTCTCCGACTACCACCTGCCGCTGATCAGGAGCGGACTGACGCGGACGATCCTGCGCTGGGTTCGCACGCTCCCAGACGAGAGCATTCTCGAACATCCTGAACTCGCCGTTGCCGCGGCAGCCGCCGCAGTCATGCCCGGTCGCGGCACTCTCGAGCAGCGGCGATATCTCGGGATCGTCGATCGCGCGCGGGCAGAGCGACGCGAGCGTGTCACGCCCTACGTCGAGGCGTTTGCCCTGCTGATACGGGCGATCGCGATCGACGGAGGCGTGACACAGGCGGTGGAGAACGGCCGTCGCGCAGTCGAGCTCGCGGGCGCGGTGTCGGACCAGATCCTCACGGGCGCCCTCACCGGGTATGCGCGCGCGCTCTACTTCGCCGGCGACCTCGACGCTGCATGGGACACCGCCCTCAGCGTGATCGAGCATCCGAGCATCGAGCGCCGCGTGCCGAGTCATGCGCTCGCCCGAACGACGTTGGCGCTCGTCGCGGTCGAGCGCGGCTGGCTCGAGTCCGCGCGGGGGCACGCCGAGAAGGCCAAGGCGGTCGTCGGACGCATCGGAACCAGCCGTAGCTGGCTCGGCGCGAACGCGTCGGCCGCGCTCGGCGCCGTGCTCGCGAGCGAGGGAAAGCACGCCGAGGCCGAGCACGAACTCGCCTACGCCGAGCACTACTTCAGGGACGAAATCGCGACCGTCCCCCACGCTTGGCTGCTCATACTTCTCGCCACCGTGCGCACCGAACGCGGCCGGCTCGACGAGGCGGCCGGCACTCTTCGGGCCGCACGGATAGCACTCGAGGAGCTCACAGACGGCGGCCGGCTCCCCGTACTCGCCGACGGCGCCGAGAAGAAGCTCGAGGTCGCAACGGCCCGCGCCGACAGCGGAGAGTTGCTTGACCGACCGAGCAACGCCGAGCTCGCGGTGCTTCAGCTCCTCGCCGGCGATCTCTCGACCCGCGAGATCGGTGAGCAGCTCTTCGTCTCGCCCAACACGATCCGGTCGCACACGCGTGCGCTGTACCGCAAGCTCGGCGCCAACTCCCGCTCGGATGCCGTGGCACGGGCAATCGCGCTCGGCGTGCTGAAGCGAGCGGACGCTGGACGATCGAATTCACCTGAGTGAATCGCGTTGCCCGTCCGGCTTTCGGGCGGCCACCGGCGTAACGTCGATGTCGTAGCGGCATTCACGACCGCACGTTTCGCGAAGAAAGGGGATCCCATGCCGGGCCAGACCGAGACACCTGTTCTCGACCTGCTCGCCAGCATGACCGCCGACTCGATCGAGGCATCGTCGCTCGATTCGGAGAAGCTCATGCTCGTACGCATCGCCGCCCTCGTGGCGATGGATGCTCCGCCTGTTTCGTACCTGTACAACCTCGGCGTCGCAGGCGACTTCGACGTCGACGCGGACGAAGTTCGCGGTGTCCTCGCCGCGATCGCGCCGATCGTAGGAACGGCGCGTGTCGCATCGGCGACGAGCAAGATCGTGCGCGCGCTCGGCCTCGCGATCGACCTCGCCGAGCTCGAGGCCGTCGAGGCAGACCAGGCCTAGCCTTCGCTTCCATCCCTGTCGCCGTCGAGTGACGGCGACAGGGATGTGGAAGTGCCTAGCTCGCGACGGGTGCCGCGGTCGCGGCCTGGTCGACGCTGTCCTTGTCGACCTCGTGCTTCGAGACCTTGTCGGCCTTCGGCAGCGCCTTCTCGATCGCGGCGGCCGAGCCCGGCTCGAACAACGCCACGATCGCGGAGCTTCCGGGCGGAACGTCGTCCGCGACTTCGGCCTTGATCTCCTTCTTCTCCGAATGCGAGACGAGACCGCCGATGCCGGCACCGATGCCGGCGCCGACGGCTCCCGCAGCGAGGAGCGCAGGCGGGAAGATCAAGCCGACGAGCAGGCCGCCGGCCGCGCCGATGGCGGTGCCGACACCGACCGTGTGAGCGTCGTCCTTTTCATGGATCGTCCCGTCGGCGTCTCGGCTGACGAGCACGAGTCCGTCGACCGCGATCGTCTTCTCTTTCGCCAGCTCCTTGATGTCGTCCCAGTCGGCCTGAGCGGCGTCCGGGTCGGCGTAGGCGGCGATGTAGAGAAGGACTGGGGTGTCGCTGTCAGATCCCATGGGATCTCCTCTCGGTTTTGGTTCCCTTTCCCCGCCTCGGGGTCATGCCTTCGAAGGCGGGCTCGTTCGTGTGGCCGGTCACATCACGCAACGTCGCACCTCCTGGGCCGGCGCTTGCGAAAACAAGGACCAATCACCCTGGTGATTCCGCTTGCCCGCGGGCGCCTGAGTCACTCGGATAGCGAGCCGCCTTGTTGGCGACCCTCAGGTGCCAGGCACAAGGTCGGCGCGCAGGAACCGCGCGAGGCTACGCAGCGGCGCGGCGAGCGAGACCGGCTTGACGCCGTCCTGCCACCAGAGGCCGTTCACGCGCAGGGTTCCGGCCTTTCGGTCGTGCACCGGCTCGATGCGGCCGATCAGCTTGTCGCCGCGCAGGATCGGGAGGACGTAGTAGCCGTACTCGCGCTTCGTCTTCGGCACGTACATCTCGAGGCGGTAGTAGAAGTCCCAGAGCGCCTCCGTCCGCGCGCGGTCGTGGATCAGCCGGTCGAACGGGGAGAGGAAGACGACGCGGTTCGGGCACCGTGCCGTCGGTCGCGTCGGGATGCACGAGCAGGCGGCCGCGTTCGAGCTTGACGCCGAGCGCGCGGAACCGCTTCTCCGCTTGCGCCGCCTGCGCGTCGCGCCACGACACGCGCTCCGTCTCCGGGTACCAGCGCTCCGCGAGATCCCAGAGCCGCTGCTTGCCGCGCCGGCCGACGACCGCGACCTCGCCGCGGCCCGCGAGCACCTCGAGCATCAGACCCATCTTGCGCACGCCCCACCAGTCGTGCGCGTCGCGGTTCATGCTCACGTGATCCTCGATCTCGCGCGAGAGCAGCGGCCCGCGCGCGTCGAGCTCGCGCAGGACGTAGCGGCGGAAGGCGGCGTTCGCGTTCAGGAACTCGTTCGCGCGCCTCGTCTCCGGCGCCTTGCCCGCGCGCCAGCGGCGCATGCGCGCCTGCAGCAGCGGCAGATCCTCGACGGGCCAGAGAAACGCGCGCCACTCGACGAGCGAGCGCTCCTCCCACAGCAGCCGGTCGAGCTCGGCGGTGTCGAATTGCCCGAGCCGGCTCCAGAGGACGAGATGCTGCGGCGGCGCGACGACGGAGATCGGGTCGAGCTGCAGGAACCCGAGCCGGCGCACCGTCTCGAGGACGCTCGACGCCGTGCCGTCGAGCAGCTGCGACCGCACCGCGATGCGGCGCGCTTCTGCGAGGCTCACCTCCGTGGACTTCACGGAGTTCGTTCTATCGCACCTGCCGCCCGCTCCGGCGCGGGTGCTCGACGTCGGCTGCGGCGACATCGGCGGCGTCGTGCCCGCGCTCGCCGACGCCGGCTACGACGCATTCGGCGTCGATCCGCGCGCGCCGGCCGGCCCGCGCTACAGCCACGGCGACTTCCGCGACGTCACGGAGACGTACGACGCCGTCGTCGCGGGGCGCATCCTTCACCACGTCCATCCGCTCGGCGACGGGCTCGACAAGCTCGCCGCGCTCGCGCCGCTGCTCATCGTCGACGAGTTCGCGGGCGACCTGATCGACGACGCCGGGCAGGACTGGTACGAGAACCAGTACCGGATGCTCGCCGCCGCGGGCTCGCCGCCGAAGGCGCCCGCGTCGATCGACGAATGGCGCGCGAAGCATCCCGATCTCCATCCGCACGGCGTCGTGCTCGACGGGCTCCGCGAGCGCTACGACGAGCGCGCGATCGAATGGGTGCCGTACTTCCACCGCTGGCTGCGCGGGCCGAGCAGCGAGGCGCTCGAGACGTCGCTGATCGCCGCCGGCGCGTTCCCGGCGATCGGCTGGCGCTGGGTCGGCGTCCGGAAGAGCTAGACGCGCGCGCCGCTGAGCACGTCGACCACGTGCTCCTCGGCGCCGTCGCGGTAGCCCGCGCCGAGCTTCTCCTCGAGCAGCTGCGCCAGCTCGCCGCTCTCGCCGAGCTCCTCGGTGATGTCGGCCCCGCCGACCAGCTCGCCCTTCACGAAGACCTGCGGGATCGTCGGAAAGTTCGAGATCGCCGACAGCTCCTGCCGGATCGCCGGGTCGGCGAGGATGTCGACGGCGGTCACGGGCGCGCCCGCCTCGCGCAGCGCACGCAGCGCGCGGTCGGAGTTGCCGCACATGATCGATCTGCGGCGTCCCCTTCATGAAGAGCGCCACCGGCTCGTCGTCGATCACGGTCTTGATGCGGTCGGACAGCTCGCTCATGAGGTTCCTCTCGTCTTGATCCGAAGCTCGTGGATGGTGCCGTCCCGCAGCGGCTCGGCGAGCGCCTCGTTGACGAGGCGGTGCTGGTCGAGCAGCGACAGCCCGTCGAAGCGCGGGCTCGTCACGGTCACCTGGAAGTGGTCGCCGCCGCCGGTCCGGTCGTCCACGGTCAGCACGGCCGCGTCGGGAAACGCGTCGCGCAGCAGGGATTCGAGCCGGTCGGCAGCCACGCGACCATGCTAGTCGCCGCTGAGTACCCTGTGGCGATGGACGAGATCGGCCTCTTCCCGCTCGGCATCGTTCTGCTCCCGACCGAGATCGTGCCGCTCCACGTCTTCGAGGACCGGTACAAGGAGCTGATCGGCGAGTGCCTCGAGCTGGAGCAGGAGTTCGGGCTCGTCTACGCCGACGAGGACGGCGTCCGCGAGACCGGGACGCGCGCCCGCGTCGCCGACGTGATCGAGCGCTTCGACGACGGGCGGATGAATGTCCTCGTCGAGGGCGTCGCGCGGTTCAAGGTGTTGCGGC
The DNA here is from genome assembly GCA_963718385.1 of uncultured Actinomycetes bacterium. Lineage (GTDB taxonomy): Bacteria > Actinomycetota > Thermoleophilia > Gaiellales > Gaiellaceae > Palsa-739. Next base: position 856,338 of record CAVQZE010000001.1, on the reverse strand, counting down.
TCACGCGCGGACGCTCCTTCATGACCGCCGAGGTCGAGACGGTCGAGGACGAGTGGGACGAGCCGGATCCCGAGGCGGTCGTGCGCGCGACCGAGTCGTTCCGCGCGCTCGCGGCGGCGGTCGAGGCCGAGCCCGCCGAGCCGGACGAGACTTCGCCGCGGCTGTCCTTCGAGCTCGCCGCGACGGTCGAGCTGCCCGTCGACTCGAAGCAGGAGCTACTGGAGCTGCGCTCGGAGCAGGCGCGCCTCGCGCTCCTCGCGGATCTCCTCGACGCGGCGCTCGCCGGGCTCGAGGCCGCGCGCGAGCTCGAGTCGCGCGCGAAGCAGAACGGCAGCCGCCTGCACTAGCGCGCGTGCGCGAGGAACTCGAGCACGTCGGAGCGCGTGAGCACGCCGACGGGCTTTCCGTCGCGCGCGACGACGACGGCGTTTCCGCCGGCGGTCAGCGTCGCGAAGACGTCGTCGAGCGTCGCCGACGCCTCGACCGCGACGAGCGGCGGCTGCATCGCCGACGCGACGTCCTCGTGCAGCACGTCGGGATGGATGAAGACGCGCTCCAGCAGCGCGCGATCCTGGAGCGAGCCGATCACGTCGGCCAGCGACTCGCACTCGCCGTCGCGCACGACGGGTAGCTGCGAGATCCCGTAGCGCTGCATCGCGTCGATGCCTTCGCCGACCTTCGCGTGCGCCGAGATCGTGACGAACGCCGGCAGATCGCTGCCGTGCTTCGCGACCAGCACCTCCTCGACTGTCGGCACGGACGCCTGCCGCTCGACGAAGCCGTGCTCGAGCATCCAGTTGTCGTCGTAGAACTTCGACATGTAGGAGCGACCGGAGTCCGGGATCAGTGCGAGCACCGTCGCGCCCGCGCCGAGCCGCTCGGCCACCGTGATCGCGGCCCACACCGTCGAGCCCGCAGAGCCGCCGGCGAGGATGCCCTCCTCGCGCGCGAGCCGCCGCGCGGTGACGAACGAGTCGCGGTCGGAGACGCGGATCCACTCGTCGACGACCTTCGAGGTCGATCGTCTCCGGCCACGTGTCCTTGCCGATGCCCTCGACGAGATACGGGTGCAGCTCGGAGTCGTCCTTCGCGGTGTAGATCGATCCTTCCGGATCGACGCCGACGATGCGCACGCCGGACTTGCGCTCGTGGAACCAGCGGCCGACGCCGGAGATCGTGCCGCCGGTGCCGACGGAGATGATGATCGCGTCGATTGCGCCGCCGGTCTGCTCCCAGATCTCCGGCGCGGTGACGTCGTAGTGCGCCTGCGGGTTCGCCATGTTCGAGTACTGGTCGGGCTTGAAGCCGCCCGGGATCTCCTCGGCGAGCCGCGACGACACGGAGTAGTAGCTCTCCGGCGAGTCGTGGTCGACGGCGGTCGGCGTGATCACGACCTCCGCGCCGTACGCGCGCAGCATCGAGATCTTCTCCTGGCTCATCTTGTCCGGCATCACGAAGATGCAGCGGTAGCCCTTCCCGGCTGCCGCGATCGCGAGGCCGACGCCGGTGTTGCCGGAGGTCGGCTCGACGATCGTTCCGCCCGGCTTCAGCTTCCCGTCGCGCTCGGCGGCCTCGATCATCGCGAGGCCGATCCGGTCCTTCACCGAGCCGCCGGGGTTGAGGAACTCGAGCTTCGCGAGGATCCGCGCGCCGCCCGGCGGCGACAGGCGGTCGAGCCGGACGATCGGCGTGCCGCCGACGAGGTCGAGGATCGACGGGTAGTCGCGGGACATCCGGGCCGAAGCCTAGATCACAGCTTCGACTGCCTCCGCCTCGACCGCCTCCGAGCGCACGAGCACGAGTGCGGTGACGACGCCCGCTGCGGAGATGCCGGCAAGCACCCAGAACGCGAGCGCGAAGCCGCTCGTCAACGCGCTCGCCTCATTCGAGCCGGTCTTCAGCAGGTTCGTCGCATGGGTGAAGGCGATCGTCGAGGCGATCGCGACACCGAGTGCGCCGCCGATCTGCTGCGACGTGTTGATCAGCCCTGACGCGAGCCCCGCCTCGCGGGGCTGCACACCCGCGAGCGCGGCGATCGACATCGGGATGAACGCGAACGCCATGCCCGACGCCGACCAGCAGATAGCCGACGAGGAGGTTCGAGACGAAGCTGCCGTCGACGGGGATCTGCGTGTAGGCGAGCATCCCCCCGGCGATCAGCGCCATTCCCACCGCGAGCACCGGCCGCGGGCCGACCCTCGTCGTCAGCGCCTGCGACGCGCCCGCGACGAGGACGACGGTGCCGGCGGTGGCGAGGAACGTGAACCCGGTCTTCAGCGCCGAGTAGCCGAGCACCTGCTGCACGTACAGCGTCAGCAGGAAGAAGTTCGCGTAGACGACGGCGCCGAGCAACACGCCGGTGACGTTCGCGCCCGTCACGGTCTTGACGCGGAAGATCGAGAACGGGACGAGCGGATGCGGGACGCGCCGCTCGATCCAGATGAACGTGAGCATCAGCAGGCCCGACACGACGAGCTCGCCGATCGTGCGCGCGCTTCCCCAGCCGACATCGGGCGCCTTGGAGACCGCGTAGGTGAGCAGCGCGAGGCTCGCGGTCGCGGTGATCGCCCCGCCGACGTCGAATCCCTGCAGTCCTTCGATGCGGCTCTCGCGCACGACGCTGCGAGTAAGCAGCAGCACGACGACGCCGACCGGAACGTTGACGAAGAAGATCCACTCCCAGCCGAGGTAGTTGGTGATGATCCCGCCGAGGAGCACGCCGGCTGCGGCGCCGCTGCCGCCCATCGCGCCCCAGATCCCGAGCGCCTTGTTCCGCTCCGCGCCTTCCTCGAAGGTCGTCGTGATGATCGAGAGCGTCGCCGGCGAGACGAGCGCGGCGCCGAGGCCCTGCACCGCGCGCGCCGCGATCAGGATGCCGATCGTGCCGGCGAGGCCGCAGGCGAGCGACGCGACGGAGAAGAGCGCGACGCCGGCCATGAAGATCCGCCGCCGCCCGAGGAGGTCGGCGAGCCGTCCGCCGAGCAGCAGGAACCCGCCGAACGTGATCGCGTACGCGATCAGCACCCATTGCAGGTTCGCGTCCGAGACGTTCAGCGACGTCTTGATCGACGGCAGTGCGACGTTGACGATCGAGACGTCGAGGATCGTCATGAAGAACGCGACGCAGACCAGCGCCAGCGCTTGCCAGCGACGCGGATCGGCGGCGGTGTGCTGCTCGTTCATCGTCTCCCCCTGCTAGTGACGGAAATGCCTGCGGCCGGTGAAGACCATTGTGGCACCGGCCTTCTGGGCTGCGTCGACCACGTCCTGGTCGCGCTTGGAGCCGCCCGGCTGGACGATTGCGGCGACACCGGCGTCGAGTGCGATGCGCGGCCCGTCCGGGAACGGGAAGAACGCGTCGGACGCGAGCGCGGCGCCCGTGACGTCGTGACCGTACGCGGCGGCCTTGTCGACGGCGATCCGCACGGCGTCGACGCGGCTCATCTGTCCCGCGCCGATGCCGATCGTGCCGAGATCCTTCGCGAGCACGATCGCGTTCGACGAAACGTGCTTGCACACGCGCCACGCGAAGACGAGATCGCCCCACATGCGCTCGTCGGGCTTGCCGCACGCGAGCGTCCAGCCGTCGCGCTCGTCGATCTCCGCGTCGGCGTCCTGCACGAGCAGCCCGCCGATCACGCGCTTGTAGTGGCGCTCGCCGGGCTCGTCGACGCGGCGCTCGTTGTCGACGAGGATGCGCGTGTTCTGCTTGCGCCGCAGCGCGGCGAGCGCATCGTCGGCGTAGCCGGGCGCGAGCAGCACCTCGACGAACTGCTCCGCGAGCTTCTCGCCGACCGCAGCGTCGACGTCGCGGTTCAGCACGACGACGCCGCCGTACGCCGACGTCGGGTCGGAGGCGAGCGCCTTGTCGTACGCCTCCTCGACGGTCGCGCCGATCGCGACGCCGCACGGGTTCGCGTGCTTCACGATCACGCAGGCGGGCAGCGCGAACTCGCGCGCGAGCAGCCGCGCCGCGGAGAGGTCGTTCAGGTTGTTGAAGGAGAGCTCCTTGCCGTGCACCTGCTCGACGCGCGAGAGGAGATGCCGCCGCGCGCCGCGGTCGGCGTAGTACGCGGCGCGCTGATGTGGGTTCTCGCCGTACGAGAGGTCGAGCACCTTGTCGAGCGAGAGCACGAGCGTCGGCGGGAACGGCTCCGGCTCTGCGAACCACGCGGCGATCGCCGCCTCGTACGCCGCGGTCGTCGCGAATGCTTCGGCTGCGAGCTCGCGGCGTGTCGCGCGCGAAACGGCGCCGTCGCGGCGAAGCTCGTCGAGCACGAAGCCGTATTGCTCCGGCCGGCAGATCGGCGCGACGTGGGCGAAGTTCTTCGCCGCGCCGCGCAGCATCGACGGGCCGCCGACGTCGATCATCTCGACCGTCTCCGCCTCGGTGACGCCGCGCTTCGACGCGACGTCGCTGAACGGATAGAGGTTCACGCAGACGAGGTCGAACGGCTCGATCTCGAACTCCTCGAGCGTCGCGACGTCCTCGTCGAGGTCGCGCCGCGCGAGGATCGCGGCGTGGATGCGCGGGTGCAGCGTCTTCACGCGGCCGCCGAGCATCTCCGGCGACTCGGTCAGCGTCTCGACGAGCTCGACGTCGAGCCCGAGCTCGACGAGGTACGCGGCCGTGCCGCCGCTCGCGACGAGCTCCCAGCCGAGCTCGGCGAGCCCGCGCGCGAAGTCGTCGAGGCCCGTCTTGTCGTACGTCGAGATCAGCGCGCGCACAGTTCTCTCACCACCTCCGGCAGCAGCCGGTGCTCGACGACCTTGATCCGCTCGTGCAGCGATTCCGGCGTGTCGGCCGGAAGAACGGAGACGCGCTCCTGCGCGAGGATCTCGCCGCTGTCGACGCCCTCGTCGACGAGGTGGACTGTCGCGCCGGACTCCGCGACGCCGGCGGCCAGTCTGCTCCTCCACCGCGTGCGCGCCGGGGAACGCCGGCAGCAGCGACGGGTGGACGTTGACGACGGCGTCTGGAAAACGATCGAGGAATGCCGGCGTAAGCAGATGCATGTAGCCGGCGAGGACGACGAGGCGAACGCCGTGCTCCTCGAGCCAGGTCGCCATCGCCGCGTCGCGTGCCGCGCGGTTCGGATAGTCCGACGAGCTCGAAGGCCGCGGCGGGGATCTCGCCCGCGCGCGCGAGCGCGCCGGCGTCGGCGCGGTTGCTCGCGACGGCGACGACGGGCAGCCCCGCGTCGAGCAGTGCCTGGAGATTCGTTCCGGTGCCGCTGACGAGAACGCCGATCACGCGAGCTCTCCGATCACGAGCGCGCCGGCCGGCGGCTCCGGAACGACCGCGCACATTCCGATGCCGCAGTTGAAGACGCGTCGCAGCTCGGCTTCGTCGACGCCGCGCTCGGCGAGCCACGCGAACACCGGCGGCCGCTCCCACGAGTCCCAGTCGATCCGGGCTTCGACGCCGTCAGGCAGCACGCGCGAGAGGTTGCCGAGCAGCCCGCCGCCGGTCACGTGTGCGAGCGCCTTGACGTCCGCCTGCGCGCGCAAGGCGCGAACCTCGTCGACGTAGAGCCGGTGCGGCGCAAGCAGGAGGTCGGCGTCGAAGTCGCCGTCGCCGACGAGCGCGCGGACGAGCGTGTACCCGTTCGTGTGCAGCCCGCTCGACGGAAGGCCGACGATCGCGTCGCCCGGCGCGCAGCGCGACCCGTCGATCACGCGGTCGCGGTCGACGATGCCGACGCACGTGCCGGCGAAGTCCAGCTCGCCGTCGCGGTAGACGCCCGGCAGCTCCGCCGTCTCGCCGCCGATGAGCATGCAGCCGGCCGCGCGGCAGACCTCCGCCGCGCCCTCGACGAGCTCAGCGACCTGCTCCAGCTCGATCCGTTCCGCGGCGACGTAGTCGAGTAGGAACAGCGGCTCGGCGCCGCAACAGAGCACGTCGTCGATGCAGTGCGCCGCGAGATCCATCCCGGCCCAGCGGAGCTTCCCGGCCCGCCGCGAGAGCATCAGCTTCGAGCCGACGCCGTCCGTCGACGCTGCGAGGAACCGCGTCTCGTCGAGCGGGAAGAGCCCGGCGAAGTGCCCGAAGCCCGCGGCGCCGGTCGACTCGACGGCCGCGCGCAGCCGCCCGACGACGGCGTCCGCGGTCGCCAGCGAGACCCCGGCGGACTCGTAGGTGCCTGCGTCCTTCGTCAAGAAGGCGAGTCTACGGGGGACGACGGCCGACCTCCCGCAGGAGTCGCGGGGCAACCGTCGAAGCTACGCCGGATGTCCGTGTCCTCGGGCGGAGTCCACCACGTCGACCTCGTCGTCTCGTCGATCGAGCGGAGCCTGCCGTTCTATCGCGAGCTGCTCGGCCCGCTCGGCTGGACCGGGCTGAGGGAGATCGAGGGCGAGCGCGGCGAGACGATCTGGCACCTGAACGGCCGCGGCTGCTCGATCGGCCTGCGCGAGGCGCAGAGCGAGTCGCCGCCGCACGACCGCTACGCCGTCGGCCTCCACCATCTCGCGCTCGAGGCCGCCTCGCGCGCCGCCGTCGACGAGTCCGCCGACTGGCTGAGCGAGCACGGCGCGGTGATCGAGAGCGGACCGGAGGAGTACTCGTACCTCCCCGGCTACTACGCCGTGTTCTTCTACGACCCCGACGGTCTCAAGCTCGAGATCCTGCACGTTGGTGCGTTCGCGGCGTGAGGGAACCCTGGGTTCCCTCACGAGCTCCCTCCTTCGACGCTCGTGGCGGTTTGTCTCGTGCGCTCCCGCCGGGAGCGCGGTCCCGGCTCCGCGCGCGTGAGGGCTTCCCACCCAGATCGATCTCGGCGTTTTCGCCGTGCCGCGCGGCCGGTGGTGGCTTGACAGCCATCCCCAGCCGCTGGTCCGCCTTCGGCTAACGCGCCTGCGGCTGCGTTAGCCTCCGGCCTCAGCCGCGCTTGCGGCGTGACAGCAACGTTCGGTCGGGTGGCGTGCCGTTTGTGCGTTCTTTTACGATTGCGTGTCGATGCCGCCCGTCGTCCGCATTTTCCGTTGCCGCGTGAAGCCGGGGCGGCGAGCCGAGTGGGAGCAGATCGTGCGCGAGATCTCGGTGCCGAAGCTCTCGCAGTCGGAGGGGCTGCTCGCCTACTACCCGGGCTCGCCGCTCGGCGACCCGGATGAGTTCACGATGGTCAGCGTGTGGCGCGACCGCGGCGCCGTGCGCGCGTACGCGGGCGACACGTGGCGCGAGCCCGTCCTGTATCCGGGCGAAGAAGACGTGCTGGACGAAGTCCACGTCCACCACTACGAGCTCTTCGACTAGGGGAACCGCAGGGTTCCCCTAAGAGCGAAGCGTCTCGTAGCGGAGCTTCGCGTGCTCCGCCGGCACCGCGGTCGGGTACTCGCGCGTCAGGCAGGCGCGGCAGAGCTCCGACGCGGGGCGGGTCGTCGACTCGACGAGGCCGTCGTGCGAGAGGTACGCGAGCGACGTCGCGCCGATGTACTCGCGGATCTCCTCGACCGTCTTCGTCGACGCGATCATCTCGTCCGGGTCGGCGAGGTCGATGCCGTAGAAGCACTGGCCGATCACCGGCGGCGACGAGATGCGCACGTGCACCTCGGCGGCGCCGGCCTCGAAAAGCATCTGGACGATCTCGCGCGTCGTGTTGCCGCGCACGATCGAGTCGTCGACGACGACGAGCCGCTTGCCGGCGACCTCGGCGAGCGGGTTGAACTTCATCCGGATCCCGAGCCGGCGCAGCTCCTGGTCGGGCTGGATGAACGTGCGTCCGACATAACGGTTCTTGATCAGTCCCTCGCTGAACGGGATCGACGAGCGCGCGCGAGAAGCCGATCGCCGCCGGCGTGCCCGAGTCCGGGATCGGCAGCACGAGGTCGGCGTCGACGGGCGCCTCGGCGGCGAGCCGCTCGCCCATGCGCACGCGCGCGCCGTGCACCTCGACGCCGCTCAGCTGCGTGTCCGGCCGCGCGAGGTAGAAGAACTCGAAGACGCAGAGCGCGCCGCCGTTCGACTGCTCGAGCGCGCGAATCGAGCGGAGCCCGTCCGCGTCGGCGATCACGGCTTCACCCGGTTCGATCTCGCGCACGAACTCCGCGCCGACGAGATCGAGCGAGCACGTCTCCGACGCGACGACCCAATCGTCGTTGATCTGGCCCAGCACGAGCGGACGGAACCCAAAGGAGTCGCGGAAGGCGACAAGCCGCCCCTCGGAGAGCGCGACGACGGAGTACGCGCCTTCGAGACGGCGCATCGCGTTGGTGACGGCCTCCTCGAGCGGCGCCTCGTCGTTCGCGATCAGCGCGGCGATCACCTCGCTGTCGGAGGTCGCCTGCAGCGTCATCCCGGCCGCGCGCATCTCGTCGCGCAGCTCGGTCGCGTTGACGAGGTTGCCGTTGTGGCCGAGCGCGACCGTGCGCGTGCGGCCGTGCTGGACGAGCGGCTGCGCGTTCGCCCACTGCGACGAGCCGGTCGTGGAGTAGCGCGTGTGGCCGATCGCGACGTCGCCGCGCAGGCCGCGCAGCTTCTGCTCGTCGAAGACCTGCGTCACGAGCCCGAGGTCGCGCAGCGCCGTGAGCCGGCCCTCGTCGGAGACCGCGATCCCGGCCGACTCCTGACCGCGGTGCTGGAGCGCGAAGAGCCCGAAGTACGTGAGCCGCGCGACGTCGCGGTCCGGTGCGTAGACGCCGAAGACGCCGCACATCGCTACGCGACCTCGCCGATCTGGACGAAGCCCTTCGACCCGAGCCGCGCGATGTTCTCCGGCGCGACGGCCAGGATCGCCGCGCCGCGCGCCGGCTCGTCCGGCAGCGCCACGTCGGCGGGAAGCCCGCCGCTCCAGCGCGCCGCTTCCTCGAGCGCATGCTCGAGCCCGCCGTAGCCGACGTCGTGGCAGAGCGTCAGCAGCGGCGCCGCCTTCCAGAGGAAACGGATCAGCGCGGCCTCCGCGGCGAGGCTGTCCTCCGGCGCGACCGCGAGCAGCACAGCGTCGCCCGACTGCCAGCGGCCGGGGATCGCCCGCACGTCGGCGACGAGCCCGACGCAGCCGACGACCGGCGTCGGCGGGATCGGGCGCCCGTCGGTCTCGTTGTAGAGCGAGACGTTGCCGGACACGACCGGGATCCCGAGCGCCTCCGCGGCCTGCGCGATTCCCTCGATCCCGCGCGCGAGCTCCCACGCGATCTCCGGCTTTTCCGGGTTGCCGAAGTTGAGGCAGTCCGTCAGCCCGATCGGCTCGCCGCCCGCGCACGCGACATTCCGCGCCGCGCCGAGCACAGCCTGCACGCCCGCCGCGAACGGATCGGCTTCGCCGGGGCGCGGCCCCTGCAGCGCGGCGGCGATCCCACGCAGCGAAGGCCGCAACCGGAGCACGGCCGCGTCGAGCCCGGGACGGCGCACCGTGCGCGAGCCGACGAGATGGTCGTAGCGCTCGAAGATCCACGTCTTGTCGCGGCGGTTCTCCGGCGACAGCGGCCGCGGCTTCGTCGGCCACGCGTCGCGCGGCGTCTGCTCGACCTCGTAGCGCGGGCACTCGTCCGTGAGGAGCCGCGCCGGGATCGAGCCGACGACCTCGTCGCCGTGGAGCACGCGCAACTCGCCGCCATCGGTGACCTCGCCGATCGGCGTGCAGTGCAGCTCCCACCGCGCGCAGACTGCGCGCACCGCGTCGAGCATCTGCGGGCGGACGACCGCGACCATCCGCTCCTGCGACTCGGAGATCATGATCTCCCACGGCTCCATGCCGTCCTCGCGGAGCGGCACGCGGTCGAGGTGCACGTCGAGCCCCGTGCCGTCGGACGCCATCTCGGAGAGCGCCGACGCGAGCCCGGCGGCGCCGCAGTCCTGCAGCGACTCGACGAGCCCCGACTCGACGAGCTCGACGGAGACCTCGATCAGCTTCTTGCCGGTGAACGGATCGCCGACCTGCACGGTCGGCCGCTTGTCCGCGTCGTCCTCGCCGAGCTCCTGGCTCGCGAGCACGGACGCGCCGCCGATCCCGTCGCGGCCGGTCGTCGCGCCGTACAGCACGACGATGTTTCCCGGCCCGGACGCCTTCGCGGAACGCAGCCGCGCCGCGTCGACGACGCCGATGCACATCGCGTTGACGAGGCAGTTGCCGCGGTACGCCTCGTCGAAGACGGTCGCGCCGCCGACGGTCGGCACGCCGACGCAGTTCCCGTAGTGGCCGATTCCGCCGACCGCGCGGGAGAAATGGAAGTCCGGCGCGCCGAACCAGAGCCCGTCGAGCAGCGCGATCGGCCGCGCGCCCATCGCGACGATGTCGCGGAGGATGCCGCCGACGCCGGTCGCGGCGCCCTGGAACGGCTCGACCGCGGACGGATGGTTGTGCGACTCGACCTTGAACGTGACGGCGAGCCCGTCGCCGATGTCGAGCACGCCGGCGTTTTCGCCCGGCCCCTGGAGCACGCGCTTGCCCGCGGACGGCAGCCGCTTCAGCAGCGGCGCGGAATGCTTGTAGCCGCAGTGCTCTGACCAGAGCAGCGAGAACACCGCCAGCTCGAAATGGTTCGGCTCGCGGCCCAGGAGCTCCTGGATTCGATCCGCCTCCCAGTCCGTCAGACCGAGAGCGCGGTGGAGCGGCTGTTCTGCGACCTGCGTCAGGTGATTCAGTGTACTGGCGGTACCGGCGGCTCAGCCCGTGTAGCTGTAGTCCGAGATGATCGGGTAAATGCGGTGCTTGATCGCCGCGACCGAGCCGTAGCTCCGGCTGGGGGAGACGTACGTGAAGGTCCGGAGATCGAACGCGTACCACGTGTCATGGTCGTCGTAGCACTGGATCAGGGACTGGGCGTCGAGGACGTTGATCTGCTTCAGGTACGCGAGCGCCGCCGAGCCGGACCGGCCGGTGCCCTGGACGAAGTGCTGGATCGCGGAGCAGGTCGGGATCGTCGTGTAGCCGGTCACCAGCCACTCGTATTTCAGAAGGAGGTCGCGGTCGGCCGCGTTGGTGACGAGCTGCACCTTGAAGAGCGTGTCCGTCCGCTTGTCGTACGACTGGGTATCCGGGAACGCGGGCTTGATCAGCCCTTCCTCGTGCTTGATCCACTCGGTCGTGTTCGCCGCCGCCGTCTGCACCTGCGCCTCGGTGTACTGGACGCGGCGGGTAGTGGTGCCGGGCACGAGCGCGTCGTAGTTCATCAGGTTCGCACGCACGACGAACAGGGCGAGTTCCGCGGACTTGTAGGTCGCGTAGAAGTCGTGCACGTACGAGGCGAGCGCCGACGAGAGGTACGGAGCCATTCCGTCCTCGATGTGCTTGGCGCAGTCGATCAGGGCGCCGTCGACGAGCGTGTTGTGGATCGTCCGCTGGTCGGTCGCCAGCTTGAAGAGCTGCGGATAGAGCGCGTCGAGCTGCGCGACGCGGTCTCCCTGATTCTTCAGCGACGACGCGGCGACGAACGAGGCGAGGCTGGTCTGCGCGGCGCTGACCTCGTCCTGGAGGTCGCTCGTCTGGATCTTGCAGCCGAGCGTGTTCCCGAGTGCGCGCTGGTGATCAGCGAGCTGCGTGAGCTTGGCGTCGAGCTGGGCGAGCTGCTCCTGAATCTGTGCGAGCGCGTAGGCCGTCGGGTCGATGTCCTTCTGGAGCTGCGGCGCGAAGTGGAGGATCAGCGCCTTCGCGCCCTGCTTCGCGACCTCGGTGGCGATCCCGGTCGCGATGCCCGCGCCGATTCCCTGCGACGTCGCGGAGCGGGTTTCCCGCGCCGACGCGGCCGACGGCAGCGCGACGAGGGCGACAGCAACCAGGGACAGGACGGCGAGACGACGGGGACGCAGCATCGAATGGAGCTCCTTCAGGCGGGGACACGAAACAATCGGCAGCCGAGCTACGTTTCATGAGTCGTGCGACACAAACACCTCGCGATGCTGATCGCGCTGGCGCTGATCTGGGGCGCCTCGTTCATGTTCATCAAGGTCGCCGTGCGCGAGCTCGCGCCGTCGACCCTGATCCTCGGCCGGCTCGGGCTCGCGGCGATCACCCTCGCGCTCATCGTCCCCTTCACGGTCGGCACCCGCGAGGCGGCCGCCCAGATCCGCGCCAACTGGCGCTGGCTCGTGGTCGTGTCGCTGGTCAACACCGCGATCCCGTTCTGGCTGCTCTCGTGGGGCGAGACGCGCATCGACTCCGGGCTCGCGTCGATCATCCAGGCGTCGGTGCCGATCTTCAACGCGCTGCTCGCGTTCGTGTTCTTCCGCGAGGTGCGCGTGACCGGATCGCGGCTCATCGGAATCGCGATCGGCTTCGTCGGCGTTGCGCTGCTCGTCGGCGCGCAGCCGGAAGGGAAGATGCTCGGCGCGCTCGCCGTCGTCGGCATGGCGCTCTGCTACGCGATCGGCGGGTTGTGGACGGGGCGGAATCTGAAGCCGGTGCGGCCGCTGCTCGTGGCGCTCGTCTCGACCGCCGTTGCCGCGATCGTCTGGATCCCCGCTGGTGTCGCGCAGGCGCCGAGCACCGCGCCGGGCTGGAAGACGATCGCGTCGGTCGTCGCGCTCGGCGTGCCGGGTACCGCGCTCGCGTATCTCCTGTTCTTCGGGTTGATCGCCGGCGCCGGGGCGATGTACGCGTCGCTCGTGACCTATCTGATCCCGCCGATCGCGATCGCGTACGGCGCGATCTTCCTCGGCGAGCCGATCGCCGGGATCGCGATCGGCGGCCTCGCGCTCGTGCTGCTCGGCGTCGGGCTCGGCACCGGAGCGCTGCGGCCGAAGCGGCGCGTGCGTGCGCTCGCGCCGGAGACGTGAGCGGCGTCTCGATCCGCCGCGCGGCGCCCGACGACGTCGACTTCCTCGTCGAGCTTCTCGCGGATGACGACGTCCGCCCGTTCCTCGGTCCGGTCAGCGGCTTCGACCGCGACTCGCTGCTCGCGGAGATCGAGCGCTCGCAGCAGGAGCCGGAGTCGTTCGGCCGCTTCGTGATCGAGGTCGACGGGGAACGCGCGGGCGGGATGGGATTCCACCTCGGCAACGAGCGCAGCAGGATCGCGCGGATCGAGCGGCTTGCGGTGCACCCGGACTTCCGCGGCGGCCGGGTCGCCGTCGACGCGTCGCGGCTTTTCCAGCGGCACCTTCTCGTCGACCTCGGCTACCACCGGCTCGAGCTCGAGGTCTACGCGTTCAACGAGCGCGGGCTCGCTCACACCGACCGGGCCGGGTTCGTCCGTGAGGGCGTGAAGCGGCGCGCGTATCTCCGCGACGGCGAATGGGTCGACTCGGTCATGTTCTCTCTTCTGCGTGAGGACCTGAGCCCGCTCTAGACTCGGCATATGCCAATGCGCTACGCCAGGCTGACCCGGCCGCTCGTGCGCGACGGCGGAGAGCTGAGAGAGGCAAGCTGGGACGAGGCGCTCGACCGCGCCGCGGCCGGCTTCCGGAAGGCGCTCGACCAGGGCTCCCAGACCGGTCTCTTCAGCTGCTCCAAGGCCACGAACGAGCTGAACTTCGCAACGCAGAAGTTCTCCCGGGTCGCCCTGCACTCCAACAACATCGACAGCTGTAACCGAACCTGACACGCGCCCAGCGTCGTCGGTCTGGCGACGGTGTTCGGTGCAGGTGGCGGGACGAGCTCCTACGAGGAGGTCCGAGCCGCGGACCTGATTCTTCTCTGGGGCTCGAACGCGCGCGAGGCGCATCCGATCTTCTTCCACCATGTGCTGAAGGCGGTGAACGCCGGCGCGAAGCTGATCGTCGTCGACCCGCGGCTGACGCCGTCAGCGCGCTGGGGCGATCTCTGGCTCGGGATCGACGTCGGCACCGACATCCCGCTGGCGAACGCGGTCGCGCGGGAGATCATCCACGCGGGGCTCGCGGACATGGAGTTCGTCGAGCGGGCGACGAGCGGCTTCGAGGAGTTCCGCGAGTCGGTCGAGCCGTGGACGCTGGAGGAGGCGGAGCGTGTGACCGGCGTTCCGGCCGACGCGATTCGTGAGCTCGCGCATGCCTACGGGAACGCCGAGCGCGCGCAGATGTGCTGGACGCTCGGGATCACGGAGCACCACAACGCGGTCGACAACGTCTTCTCGCTCATCAACCTCGCGCTGCTCACGGGCAACGTCGGCAAGTACGGCTCCGGCGTCAACCCGCTGCGTGGACAGAACAACGTGCAGGGCGGCGGTGACATGGGAGCGCTGCCGAACCGGCTGCCGGGCTTCCAGCCGATCGAGGATGCCGCCGTACGTGCGCGATTTGAGAAGGTCTGGGGCGTGACGGTGCCGCCGGAGCCGGGGCTGCATCTGACCGGGATGTTCGAGGCGATGGAGCACGGTGAGCTGACAGCGGTCTACGTCGTCGGCGAGAACCCGGCGCAGGGCGAGGCCGACCAGCAGCGCGCGGTGCGCCTGCTCGAGGGGCTCGACCATCTCGTCGTCCAGGACATCTTCCTGACTGCGACTGCGCAGCTCGCGGACGTCGTCCTGCCCGCGGCCTCGACGCTCGCGGAGGCGGAGGGCACGGTGACGTCGAGCGAGCGCCGCGTCCAGCGTGTGCGCAAGGCGGTCGATGCGCCGGGCGAGGCGCGCGACGACGTCGAGATCGTCTACGAGCTGGCGAAGCGGCTCGGCCACGATCTCGGCAGTCCGAAGGCCGAGGACGTGTGGAACGAGCTTCGCGTCCTCTCGCCGGTGATGCACGGCGGCATGAGCTACGCGCGCCTCGAGGATCTCGGCGGCATCCAGTGGCCGTGCGGCGACGAGACCGATCCCGGCACGCCGTTCCTGCACGCGCGGCTCTGGGACGACGTCGTCGAGGAGCGCGCTCCGTTCCAGGTGGTCGAGCACGACCCGCCGGTCGACCAGCTCGACGACGATTTCCCGCTTCGCTTGACGACCGGCCGCCGGCTCGAGTCGTACAACACCGGTGTGCAGACCGGCGGCTACAACTCGCCGCTCCATCGCGGCGGCGAGGCGATCCTGCTCGCGCCGGCCGACGGCGAGCGCTACGGCGTCGCGGACGGCGCCCGCGCGCGCATCGTGTCGCGCCGCGGCGCGGTCGAGGCGCCGGTGCGCTACGACCCGACGCTGCGTCCGGGGCTCGCGTTCATGAACCTTCACTTCCCCGATCTCGTCGCGACGAACGTGCTCACGATCGACGCGACCGACCCGAAGTCGGGTACGGCGGAGTTCAAGGCGACGGCGATCCGTATCGAGGCGGTCTAGATGGACCTCCGCCTCCCGACCGCGGAGCCGACCGACGCCGAGCGGGAGGCGATCGACGCGATCGCGGGGCCGCCGCCGGAGCAGAGCTTCCGCGTCGCGCACGGCAACCGGCACGGCCGCCATCTGCTGCTGCCGGCGCTGCGCGCGGTGCAGCGGCGCGTCGGCTGGGTGAGCGAGGGCGCGCTCGGCTACGCGTGCCGCCGCCTCGACGTGCCGCCCGCGGACGCGTACGGCGTCGCGACGTTCTACGCGCTGATCGCGCTCGAGGAGCGGCCCGCCGACGTGCTTCATGTCTGTACGGATCTCGCGTGCCGGCTCGCGGGCGCGAACGTCCCCGAGGGCGCGCATCCGTCTCCGTGCCTCGGCCTCTGCGAGCGCGCGCCCGCGGCGCTGCGGACGATCGCCGGCGAGGAGCCGCGCGAGATTCAGCTGCCGGCGACGGGGCCGCCGCTGCCGCAGGCGGGCAGCAACGACCTGCGCCTGCTGCGCCGCATCGCGGCCGGCATCGATCCGGAGTCGCTCGACGCCTATCGCGCGCACGGCGGTTACGCCGCGCTCGATCGCGCGCTCGAGCTCGGCCGCGACGGCGTCATCCACGAGATCGCGGAGTCGCATCTGCTCGGCCGCGGCGGCGCTGCGTTCCCGACCGGAACGAAATGGGAGGCCGTTGCGCGCCAGCCGGCGCTGCCGCACTACCTCATCTGCAACGCCGACGAATCGGAGCCGGGAACGTTCAAGGATCGCGTGCTGATGGAGAGCGACCCGTTCGCGCTCGTCGAGGCGATGACGATCGCCGCGTACGCGACCGGCTGCGAGCACGGCTACGTCTACGTGCGCGCGGAGTACCCGCTCGCGCACGCGCGGCTCGAGAATGCGTTCGTGCAGGCGCGCGCGGCGGGGTTGCTCGGCGACGACATTCTCGGCGCCGGCTTCGCGTTCGACCTCGAGCTGCGCATCGGCGCGGGCGCGTACGTCTGCGGCGAGGAGACCGCGCTCTTCCAGTCGATCGAGGGCTACCGCGGCGAGCCGCGCAACAAGCCGCCGTTCCCGGTCGAGGTCGGGCTCTTCGGCAAGCCGACCGTCGTGAACAACGTCGAGACGCTGTTCAACGTGCCGGAGATCCTCACCGGCGACGGTACCGCGGGCACGCGTCTCTTCTGCGTCTCCGGCCACGTCGGGAAGCCCGGGATCTACGAGCTGCCGCTCGGTACGCCGTTGCGCGAGCTGCTCGAGCTCGCCGAGTCGCGGCCGCCGAAGGCTGTGCTGCTCGGCGGCGCGGCCGGGTCGTTCCTCCGGCCGGATCAGCTCGACCTCGAGCTTTCGTTCGAGGCCGCGCGCGAGGCCGGCGTCTCGCTCGGCTCCGGTGTCGTCCTCGTCTACGACGAATCGGCGGATCTCGTCGACCCGGTGCTGCGAATCGCGGAGTTCTTCCGCGACGAGTCGTGCGGCCAGTGCGTCCCGTGTCGCGTCGGCACGGTGCGCCAGGAAGAAGCGCTGCACCGGCTCGCCGAAGGCCGCGCGAACGGTGACGAGCACGCGGTGCTCGCCGACCTCGAGCAGGTGATGCGCGACGCGTCGATCTGCGGGCTCGGCCAGACGGCGGCGAGCGCCGTCAAGTCCGCGATAGAGAATCTCAAGGTGCTCGCGTGACCGTGCAGCTGACCATCGACGGCCTCACCGTCAGCGTCGACGATGACTCGACGATCCTCGACGCGTGCCGCAAGCTCGAGATCTCGACGCCGACGCTCTGCTACGCCGACACGCTGACGCCGGTGAACGTGTGCCGCGTCTGCGTCGTCGAGGTCGAGGGCTCCCGCGCGCTCGTCCCGTCGTGCTCGCGGAAGGTCGAGCCGGGAATGGCGGTGCACACGAGCTCGCCGCGCGTGCGCAAGAGCCGGCAGCTTGTGCTCGAGCTCCTCGGCTCGTCCGTCGACCTCTCGTACGCCGACGACGCGCAGCGCTACATCGCCGACTACGACGCGAAGCCCGAGCGCTTCGGCGCCGCGGCGGCGACCGTCGCGCAGCCGGTGAAGATCGACAACGACCTCTACGTGCGCGACTACTCGCGCTGCATCCTCTGTTACAAGTGCGTCGAGGCCTGCGGCGAGGATCACCAGAACACGTTCGCGATCGCCGTCGCCGGCCGCGGCTTCGACTCGCACATCTCGACCGAGCACGACGTCGAGCTGGCCGAGTCGGCGTGCGTCTACTGCGGCAACTGCGTCGCCGTCTGCCCGACCGGCGCGCTGATGGGCAAGACGGAGTTCGACCTGCGCGAGGCCGGCACATGGAAGCAAGAGGAACAGGAGCAGGTCGACACGGTCTGCCCGTACTGCGGCGTCGGCTGCAACCTGACGCTGCACACGCAGGACGGCGACATCGTCAAGGTCTCCTCGCCGGACGACCACGACGTCACCCGCGGCAATCTCTGCATCAAGGGACGCTTCGGCTACGAGTTCACCAAGAACCGCTGAGCCGCAGCCCGGACTGACGACCGTCCTGCGGGAGTGGGGGCGGATCGGCTGCATCGGCTTCGGCGGCCCGCCGACGCACATCGCGCTGATCCGCCGGCTGTGCATCGAGCGCGGCTGGATGACGTCGGAGGAGCTGGAGGACGCGATCGCCGCGTGCAATCTCCTGCCCGGGCCGGCGTCGACGCAGCTCGCGATCTACTGCGCATGGCGGGTGCGCGGCCGCGTCGGCGCGGTCGTCGGCGGGCTCGCGTTCATCGTGCCGGGCCTCCTGTTGATCCTCGCGCTGTCGGCGCTCTTCCTCGCGGGCTCGCCGCCGGACTGGGTGCGCGGCGCGGGCGCCGGCGCGGGAGCTGCAGTTGCCGCGGTCGCGGTGCATGCGGGGTGGCAGCTCGTGCCGGCGAGCCGGCGGCGCGCGCATCGCCTTCGCTGGTTCGTCTACGCGGCCGCCGGCGCGGTGTCGGCGGCGACGATCGGGCCGTGGCTCGTCCTCGTGCTGCTCGGCTGCGGCGCGATCGAGCTCGGCATCCGGGGGAAGCTCGGCGTCGCGGCGCTCGCGCCCGCGGCGGTTGCGAGCGGCGGTCTGCTTTCGCTCGCGTGGGTCGCGTTCAAGGTCGGCGCGCTCTCGTACGGCGGCGGCTTCGTGATCGTGCCGCTGATGCAGGGCGACGCCGTCGGCCGCTACCACTGGCTGACGGGAGGACAGTTCCTGAATGCGGTGGCGCTTGGGCAGGTGACGCCCGGCCCCGTCGTGCTGACGGTTGCTGCGGTCGGCTTCGCGGCGTTCGGCGTCGGCGGCGCGCTGCTCGCCGCTACGGTCGCCTTCGCGCCGTCGTTCGCGTTCGTTCTCCTCGGCGGTGCGCGGTTCGACCGGATTCGCGGCGACGAGCGGGCGCGCTCGTTCCTCGACGGCGCCGGCCCCGCCGCGATCGGTGCGATCCTCGGCTCCGCGATCCCGCTCGCCCGGGCGCTCCAGGAGCCGTGGCAGTTCGGCGTCCTCGCCGGCGCGGCGGTGCTCCTGCTTCTCCTGCGGCGCGGAGTCGTGCTGACGCTGCTCGCGGCCGGCGCCGTCGGGGTCGTCGTCGCGCTCGCCGGCGGTTCGTTACCGCATTGACACCCCGAGGTCATTTACGCTCGAGCGATGCCCGACGCATCCGCCGACGTCCTGGTGGTGTTCGGCATCACCGGCGACCTCGCCAAGGTGATGACGTTCCGCTCGCTGTATCGCCTCGAGCGGCGCGGGCTGCTCGACTGCCCGATCGTCGGCGTCGCGGTCGACGACTGGACGGTCGAGCAGCTCGTGCAGCGCGCACGGGAGTCGATCGTCGGTACCGGCGAGCAGCTCGACGAGGATGTGTTCAAGCGTCTCGCCGCGCGCTTCTCCTACGTCTCCGGTGACTTCGGCGACGACGCGACATACGCCCGCGTCGCGAAGGCGATCGACGGCAAGAAGAGCCCGGTCTTCTATCTCGAGATTCCGCCGTTCCTGTTCGGTCGCGTCGTCAAGGGACTCCACGACGCCGGGCTCACGGCGAGCGCGCGCGTCGTCGTCGAGAAGCCGTTCGGCCACGACCGGGCGTCGGCGACGGCGCTCGCGGCGGAGCTGCACCAGTACATCGACGAGTCGCAGCTGTTTCGGATCGATCACTACCTCGGGAAGATGGGCCTGGACGAAATCCTCCATCTCCGCTTCGCGAATGCGATGCTCGAGCCGGTCTGGAGCCGCAATTACGTCTCGAGCGTTCAGATCACGATGGCGGAGGACTTCGGCGTCGAGGATCGCGGTCACTTCTACGATCCGGTCGGCGCGCTGCGCGATGTCGTGGTGAACCATCTGATGCAGGTGGTTTCCGCTGCCGCGATGGAGCCGCCGTCGCGTGGCGACCCGGCGACGATCAAGGATGCTCAGGTCGCGCTGTTCCGCGCGGTCAAGGAGGCGGACCCGGAGCAGTACGTGCGTGGCCAGTACGACGGCTACCGCTCGATCGACGGCGTCGCCGATGACTCGACGACGGAGACGTACGCGGCGCTCAGGCTCGAGATCGAGAACTGGCGCTGGGCCGGCGTGCCGTTCTTCATCCGCACCGGCAAGCGGCTGCCGGTAACGCAGACGGAGCTGCGCCTCGTCTTCCGCCACCCGCCGAAGCTCGGCTTTGCGATGTACGACTCGCTGCAGCCGAACCAGCTCGTCGTGAAGCTCGACCCGACGACCGGGATCCAGCTCCTCGTCGAGGCGCACCGGGCCGACGAGAAGCGGACCTCGACGATCACGCTCGACATGGAGTTCGGTGAGGAGGGCGGCGAGGGGCCGACGCCGTACGAGGTGCTGCTGCACGCGGCACTCGTCGGCGACACGACACGGTTCACACGGCAGGACGGCGTCGAGGAGACGTGGCGGATCATGCAGCCGCTGCTCGACGCGGCGGCCGCCGACAAGCCCTCCGGTGCGCAGGCGGCACCGACGAAGGGATGGGTACATCCGTACGCGCCCGCCTCGTGGGGGCCGAAGGAGGCGGACGAGCTCGTGGCCGGCCACGGCAAGTGGTACGGGCCGTGGATCGTGCCGTGAGCGCGGAGCACTACGACGTCGTCATCGTCGGCACCGGCGCCGGCGGCGGCACGCTCGCGCGACATCTCGCGCCGTCCGGGAAGCGCATCCTGCTGTTGGAACGCGGCGACTGGCTGCCGCGCGAGCCGGAGAACTGGGTTGCGCGCAACGTGTTCGTCGACAACCGCTACGTCTCGCCGGACACGTGGTACGACACGAAGGGCAAGCCGTTCCAGCCGCAGATCCACTACTTCGTCGGCGGGGCGACGAAGCTCTACGGCGCCGCGCTCTACCGGCTGCGGGAGAAAGACTTCGGCGAACTGAAGCATCACGACGGGCTCTCGCCGGCGTGGCCGATCTCGTACGACGAGCTCGAGCCGTACTACACGCAGGCGGAGCACATGTACGAGGTGCACGGCGCGCACGGCGAGGATCCGACCGATCCGCCGGCGAGTGCGCCGTATCCGTTCCCGGCGGTGTCGCACGAGCCGCGGATCCAGCAGCTCGCCGACGACCTCGCCGCGGCCGGCTTGCACCCGTTCCACGCGCCGTGCGGCGTACGGCTGAACGAGGCGAACCTTCCGTACAGCGCGTGCGTCCGCTGCATGGACTGTGACGGCTTTCCGTGCGCGGTGCATGGGAAGTCGGACGCGGAGGTGCTCGGTGTGCGTCCCGCGCTCGAGCACGCGAACGTGACGCTGCTGACGAACGCCCAGGCGGTGAAGCTCGAGACGAACGCGGAGGGAACGGCCGTCACCGGGGTCGTGGTCGAGCGCGACGGCGTGACCGAGCACCTGGCCGGCGACATCGTCGTCCTCGCCTGCGGCGCGGCGAACACGGCGAAGCTGTTGCTCGTCTCCGCGACGGACAAGCATCCGAACGGCCTCGCCAACGGTTCGGATCAGGTCGGCCGCAACTACATGTTCCACAACAGCCAGGCGGTGCTCGCACTTTCCCGCGAGGAGAACCCGACGATCTTCCAGAAGACGCTCGGCCTCAACGATTTCTACTTCGGCTCTGACGAGCACGACTATCCGCTCGGAAACATCCAGATGGTCGGCAAGTCGCAGCCCGACATGTTCCGCGGCGAGCAGCCGGGGGAGACGAAGCTCGCACCGGAGTGGACGCTCGACCGCGTCGCGAAGCACGCGATCGACTTCTGGCTCTCCACCGAGGATCTGCCGCTGCCCGACAACCGCGTCACGGTCGACCGGGACGGCAGGCTCACGCTCGCGTACACGGCCTCGAACGAGGTCCCGAAGCAGCAGCTGTACGACAAGCTGAAGTCGATCCTCGGCAAGCTCGACCTGAACGAGGGCCACCTGCTCAAGCGATTCGCGTACATGAAGAACGAGATCCCCGTCGCCGGCTGCGCCCATCAGGCCGGCACGTGCCGCTTCGGCACCGACGCGGCCAACTCGGTGCTGAACGTCGACTGCCGCGCACATGAGCTCGACAACCTGTACGTCGTCGACACGAGTGTCTTCCCGAGCATCGGCGCCGTCAACCCGGCGCTGACTGCGATGGCGAACTCGCTGCGCGTCGGCGACCACCTCCTCGAGCGGCTGACGTAGACGCACGGCACACGTGATCTCCCCGTCGGGTGAGCAGATCGAGATCGCGTCGGGAGACCAGCGCGCGGTCGTTGTCGAGGTCGGCGGTGGGCTCCGTACGTACTCGGTCGGCGGGCGCGAGCTCCTCGACGGCTACGCGCCGGACGAGATGTGCCGCTCGGGGCGGGGCCAGCAGCTGATCCCGTGGCCGAACCGGATCGAGGACGGCAGCTACGAGTTCGACGGGCGCCGCCTCCAGCTGGCGCTCAACGAGGCATCGGCGCAGAACGCGATCCACGGTCTCGTCCGCTGGTCCGCCTGGACGGTCGCCGAGCGCAGGCCGGCACGGGCGATCCTGGAGCACGTGCTGCATCCTCAGCCCGGCTATCCGTTCTCGCTCGCGCTCCGCGTCGAGTACGAGCTGTCGGAGCGGGGTCTCTCCGTCAGGAGGACGGCGACGAACATTGGGAGCGAGCCGTGTCCCTACGGTGCCGGCGCGCACCCGTACCTCCGGCTCGCGACGGAGACCATCGACCCGTTGCTCCTGCGCGTGCCGGCCGCAACCGTTCTCTACTCCGACGAACGCGGGATCCCGGTCCGCAGTGCGCCGGTCGAGGGGACGGAGCTCGACTTCAGGGTGGCCCGGCCGATCGGGGCGACAAGGATCGACAACGCGTTCACCGATCTCGAGCGGGACGGCGACGGGCTTGCGCGCGTCGAGCTGCGCGACGTTGACGGCGACAGCGCGGTCACGGTGTGGGTCGACGAGAGCCACCCATACGTCATGGTCTTCACGGGCGACCCGCTTCCCGACGTCGCCCGGCGCAGCATCGCCGTCGAGCCGATGACCTGCCCGCCGAACGCGTTCCGTACCGGCGAGCATGTGATCCGCCTCGAGCCGGGCGAGTCGACCACGGGCACCTGGGGCATTGCGGCCGCCGCCGTGTGACAAGGATGTGAACGGCATCCGTTTCGTCCGGTTGGGCTGAGCGCGACGGAGCCGCGAGCGTCTACGGTTCGTGTCCATGTCCTGAAAGGGAAGGGACCGCGATGAGCGTCGAGCGCGAGCGGGTCGAGACTTTCGGCAGGCTGGAGAACGGCCTGCGCCAGGCGGGCGACTGGTACCTCTGGGGCCCGTACGTCAGCGAGCGCCAGTGGGGCACGGTGCGCGAGGACTACAGCCCCGACGGCACCGCATGGGAGTACCTGCCGCACGAGCACGCGCGTTCGCGCGCCTACCGCTGGGGCGAAGACGGGCTCGCCGGCTTCTGCGACGTCGAGCAGCGGCTCTGTCTCGGGCTCTCGCTCTGGAACGGCCGCGACCCGATCCTCAAGGAACGGATCTTCGGGCTCACCGGCAACCAGGGCAACCACGGCGAGGACGCGAAGGAGTACTGGTGGTATCTCGACGCGCTGCCGAGCCACGCGTGGAACCGCTGGCGCTACCACTATCCGCAGGCCGAGTTCCCGTACGACGATCTCCTCGCCGAGAACGCGCGGCGCGGCAAGCTCGATCCCGAGTACGAGCTGCTCGACACCGGCGTCTTCGACGAGAACCGCTACTGGATCGTCGACGTCGACTACGCGAAGGGCGACCCGCACGACATCCTGATGACCGTCCGCGTCACGAACGCCGGGCCGGAGGCGGACACGATCCACGTCCTCCCGACGGCGTGGTACCGCAACACGTGGGCCTGGGAGCTCGACGCAGAGAGGCCGCAGCTCATTGCCGGCGGCGCGTCCCGCGTCGTCACAGAGCATCCGTTCCTCGGCCAGCTCGAGCTCGTCGCCGAGCCCTTGGCCCGAGGCGAGCCGAAGCTTCTGTTCTGCGACAACGAGACCAACTCGGACAAGCTGTTCGGTATCGCGTCCGCCAGCCCGACGCCGAAGGACGGGATCAACGATCACGTCGTCGACGGCGCCGGAACGGTCGGCGCGGTGTCGGGGACGAAGGCCGCGTTCTGGTACGAGGCACGCGTCGAACCGGGTGAGACGATCACGATCCGGGTCCGGCTCCGGCCGGCGGTGCGCGGCGGCGATCCGTGGGCCGACTTCGATCAGGTCTCGGCGGCGCGCCTCGCCGACGCGGACGAGTTCTATGCCGAGCTGGCGCCCGCTGCGACGTCGGCGGACGAGGCGCTCGTCCTGCGCCAGTCCTTCGCCGGGATGCTTTGGAGCAAGCAGCTCTACTACTACGACGTCTCGCGCTGGCTCGACGGCGATCCGACGCAGCCGACGCCACCTGCGTCACGCCTGAGCGGGCGCAACGCGCGCTGGAGGACATTCGACGCGTTCGACATCATGTCGATGCCCGACAAGTGGGAGTACCCGTGGTTCGCCGCGTGGGATCTCGCGTTCCACTGCGTCTCGCTCGCGCGCGTCGACCCGGCGTTCGCGAAGTACCAGCTGGTGCTCCTGTGCCGCGAGTGGTTCCAGCATCCGAACGGCGCGCTCGCCGCGTACGAGTGGTCGTTCGACGACGTCAACCCGCCGGTGCAGGCGTGGGCGGCGCTCGAGGTATTCGCGATCGACGGCGGCCGCGACGACGCGTTCCTCAGCCGCGTCTTCGACAAGCTGCTCGTGAACTTCACCTGGTGGGTGAACCGTGAGGACAGCGACGGCTCGAACGTCTTCGAGGGCGGCTTCCTCGGGCTCGACAACATCGGCCCGATCGACCGCTCGCACCTCGCGCCCGGCCAGATGCTCGAGCAGTCCGACGGCACGGGCTGGATGGGCTTCTTCGCCCTCACGATGGGGGCGATCGCCTCGATCCTCAACAACCGGGGACGGCCGGCGACCGATCTGATCCTGAAGTTCCTCGAGCACTTCGCGCTGATCAGCGACGCGCTCGAGTCGCAGGACCTGTGGGACGAGACGGACGGCTTCTTCTACGACCGGCTGCGACTTCCCGACGGCCGCTCGATCGCGCTCGAGGTGCGGTCGATCGTCGGCGTGCTGCCGCTGCTCGGCGTCGCGGCGATCGATGAGGACGTGATCGACCGCGCCGAGACGGTGAACAAGCGCGCCGCGGAGCTGCTCGAGACCGCGCACCCGGCGTCGGGCGCGCCCGGCGAACGGCGCATGCTGCTCGGCGTCGTCGGCATGCCCCGCGTCCTCCGCCTATTAAGGAGCGTCTTCGACGAGTCGGAGTTCCTGTCGCCGTACGGACTACGCGCCGTGTCGCGGTGGCATGCGGAGCATCCGTTCGAGCTGAACGTCGACGGCATGTCGTCGCGGATCGACTACGAGCCCGCGGAGTCGACGACGGGCATGTTCGGCGGCAACTCGAACTGGCGCGGGCCGGTGTGGATGCCGGTGAACTTCCTCGTCGTCGAGGCACTCACGCGCTACGCGCGCTTCTTCGGCGACGACCTGAAGGTCGAATATCCGACAGGCTCGGGGAAGGAGCTGACGCTCGAGGAGATCGCCGCCGACCTGCGCGAGCGGCTGATCTCGATCTTCCTCGTCGGTGCCGACGGCCGTCGGCCGTGCTTCGGCTGGGTCGACCGGCTCCAGACCGATCCGGCGTGGAAGGACAACATCCTGTTCAACGAGTACTTCCACGGCGACAACGGCGCCGGCCTCGGCGCGAGTCACCAGACGGGATGGACGGGGCTCGTCGGTGAGTTGATCCTCCGCGCGCGCGGTGCATACGTGCCGACGCTCGGCGACCTGATGGCACGGCCGAAAGCAGACACACACACATGACGGTCCGCCTCGGTCCCCAGGCGTGTGGAACGCTGGACGAGGCGGCGAAGCGGGAATGGCTGGTCGCCGACGGCGTCGGCGGCTACGCGATGGGCACGGTCGCAGGTCTCCGCACGCGCCGCTATCACGGGCTGCTCGCGGTCGCGGTGGACGGGCCGGGGAGCCGGAACCTCGGTCTCGCCGCGCTCGACCCGGTCATCGTCGCGGGCGACGCGCGGTTCCGTCTCGCAACGGACGAATGGAGCGACGGCACCGTCGACCCGCGCGGCAACGAGCTGCTCGTCTCGTTCGACCTCGAGGACGGCGTGCCGCGCTGGCGCTGGCAGATCGGCGGGATCCTCGTCGAGCGCGAGCTCGCGATGGCGCACGGCTCCGCGGCCGTCGGCGTCGTCCACCGGCTACTCGCGGCAGACCGTCCGGTGCGGCTCGAGCTGACGCCGCTCTGCACGTGGCGCAGCGTCCACGGCGAGCGCCACGCGAACGGCGCGCCGGCGGTCGAGCAGGTCGACAAGGGCTTCGTCTTCGAAGGGGCGTATCGCGTCGGCGGCGCGGGGTGGACGGCCGGCGGCGAGTGGTATCGCGACGTGCGCGCGCGCGAGGAGGCGGCACGCGGCCTCGGCGACCGCGAGGATCTCTGGGCGGCGGGAACGTTCGCCGTCGATCTCGAGCCGGGCGCGTGCCACGAGGTGACGGCCGCTGCCGCGCCGTTCGACGTCAGGCCGCAGGTGGCGACCGCGATCGTCGCGGCCGCGCGTGCCCGCGCGGCACAGCTGCTCGTCAGCGCGGGCGCGCGCGACGACGTCGACGCGCAACTCGTCCTCGCCGCCGACCAGTTCGCGGTCACGACCTGCCGGCCGCCCGACCGCGGTCGCCGGCTATCCGTGGTTCGGCGAGTGGTCGCGCGACCTGATGACGTCGTATGAGGGTCTCTACCTCGCGACGAACCGGCACGACGAAGGACGCGAAGTGCTGCGTGCGTCGGCGGCGACCGTCTCCGAAGGGATGCTCGCGAACACCGCCGACACGGGGTCGCTCGAGTACAACACCGTCGACGGAACGCTCTGGTTCGTTCACGCGCTCGGCCGTCACGTCTCGGTGACCGGCGACGACGACCTCGGCAACGAGCTCGCGCCGGTGCTGGAGCAGATCGTGCAGCACCACGTGGACGGGACGCGGTACGGGATCTCCGTCGATCCGGCGGACGGGCTGCTGCGGCAGGGCGCGGACGGCTGGGCTCTGACGTGGATGGACGCGCGCGTCGACGGCGTGCCGGTCACGCAGCGTTCCGGCAAGCCGGTGGAGGTCAACGCGCTGTGGATCCGCGCACTCGACGTCGCGGGGCAGACCGCACTGCGTGACCGGGCGGCTGCGTCGTTCAACGCGCGGTTCGTCCGTGCGGACGGAGTTGGGCTGCTCGACGTCGTCGACGGCCCCGGCGGAGACGACGCGTCGGTGCGGCCGAACCAGCTGCTCGCCGTGTCCCTGCCCGGATCGCCGCTGAGCGGCGACGCGGCGCGCGCAGCCGTCGACGTCTGCCGGCGCTCGCTGCTGACGCCGCTCGGCCTGCGCTCGCTCGCTCCCGACGACCCGCGCTACCAGGAGCACCACCGCGGCTCGCCCGCGGAGCGCGACGCCGCGTACCACCAGGGAACCGTGTGGCCGTGGCTCCTCGGCCCGTACGTCGACGCCGCCCTCAGCGCGGGCGTCCCTGTCGACGGCGTCCTCGCGGGCATCGAGGCGCACCTCGGCGAGTGGGGCCTCGGCTCGGTGTCCGAGACGGCGGACGGGGCCGCGCCGCACACCGCAACCGGGTGCCCCTTCCAGGCCTGGTCGGTCGCAGAAGTCCTGCGTGTGCGCCGCGAGCTGAGCGCGTTCACTCCTGCGAGGGGTCACGGCGGCGAGCTCGAGAGCCGTTCTCTCTCCCGTTAGTTCGCCGCCAAACAAGGAGGAAGGATGAAGGCACGCGCCGCAAGGCTGCTCGTGCTCTGCTGCATGGCCGCGCTCGCCGCCGCAACCGTCGCCAGTGCGGGCAGGCCGCCGTTCAACCCGGTCTGCAACGGGACGAAGATCGACCCGGTCGTCGATGGGACGTACGCCCTGCCGACCGGCGCGGTGACGATAACCGTCAGCCAGACCGACGCCGGAGACGTCTTCGACTTCGACACCGGCGACACGAACGTCGTCGTGAACTCGGTCGGCGTCAAGGGCGGGACGGCATTCCTGAACTGGACGGAGGGCACGTCCAGCGCGACGGGCCTCCACGCAGCGCTGAACCCGAACAGCGGCAAGTGGTACGGGCTGAGCTACCTCTGCTTCGACACGTCGGAGATCGCACCGGCGTAACCGAACTGCGGCCGGCCGCGTGCGAGCGCGGCCGGCCGTTGCTTCGCCTCTCAGTTGAGCGAGAGGGCGACCTGCTCGAGGAGGTCGAGCGCGTCCTGCAGGCCCGCCTCCATTCCGGAGTCGACGATCGCGTCGCGCGACGTCTTGCTCGCCGCCTGGATCAGCAGCGTCACGAGCGTGACGCCGTTCTCCTCCACGAACGTCGCGGTGTTCACCGTCGTCGCGTCCGCTTCCGAGACGCCGTCGGGTACGCCCTCGTAGGTCTCGTTCGAGACGAGCCGCTCGTTCGGGACGATCTCGCGGTACTCGCCGTGAAAGGCGACCTCGAAGCCGTCGGGGGTGACCATCGCCTGGCGCCACTTGCCGCCGACGCGCAGGTCGATCTCGACGACCGTCACCTCGCCGCGGTTCGCGTGCCACCAGCGCTTGACGAGCTCCGGGGTCGTCCACGCGGCGAACACGAGGTGCCGCGGCGCGTCGAACTCCCGGGTGATCAGGATCTGCTCGTCGGTGGGAAGCGTGAGCTTCGCCGTCCGGCTAGCCGTCACGTCCATCTCCTTCCTCCTTCTTGAGTGTCTCCAACACGGCGTCGAGCTCGTCGAACCGGTCCGACCAGAGGCGCTCGTACTCCTTGACCCAGTCGTGGATCGGCTTCAGCGCCGGGCCGTTGAGCCGGTAGAGCCGCTGCCGGCCCTGGTCGCGCACGTCGACGACGCCGACCTCGCGGAGTACGCGCAGATGCTTCGACACCTGCGGCTGCCCGATCCCGAGCGCGTGCACGAGATCGTTCACGGGACGCTCGCCGCCGGCGAGGACGTCGAGGATCTGCCTCCGCCTCGGCTCGGCGATCGCGTTGAACGCGTCCGTCGTCGTCGCTGCCCTTGCCATGCATCGCATCGTATATCCATATAGGAATATGTCAAGTGACGCGTAGGATCCGGCCATGACCCGCTATCTGCACACCATGGTCCGGATCACCGATCCGGCGAGGAGCCGCGCCTTCTACGAGGCGCTCGGGCTCGAGTTCCGCCGTGAGATGGACATCGTCCGCAACGGCGAGAAGGAAGCGACGAACTATTTCTTCGGCGTCGAGGGCCAGGACGAGGAGCTCGAGCTGACCTTCAACCACGACGGCCGCACCTACGAGCTCGGCACCGCGTACGGCCACGTCGCGTACTCGGTCGACGACCTCGCCGCGACGCTCGAGGCGCTCGCCGCGCAAGGCATCGAGCCGGAACGCGAGCCATACCGCGTCCGCGAAGGCGGCTCGCTGATCTGCTTCGTCCAGGATCCCGACGGCTACCGCATCGAGCTGATCGACCGCAGCGGAAAGTAAGGCGTCGAGCGAGAGGGCGCTCGTGCAGGCGAGAACGCTCTCACCTGAGCTCCGCACTAGCACTGCGGACCGACTACGAGCGAGGAGTGGGGAGGTGTAGCCAATCAAGCGCCGGGGCTGTGCATCCGTTGTCATCGCGGTGGTCGGTGACGAGCCGAATTAGACGCGCACGGAATCGAACGCTTCGCGCCACTAGTCGGAGCCCGCAACTTCCACTACTTTGAGCGTATGAGACGAGCCGTCGTCGCTCGCATCTGCATCGGTTTGGCCGCAGGCGGCGTCGTGGTTGGTGCGGCCGGCGCGGCGGCTCCCGGGCCAAGCTTCCTGCCCGCGCAGCTCGTCGCGACACTCGCTCCCGATCCAGCAGGTCTGCAGGAAATCGGCGCGGCCGATCTCACAGGCGACGGCAATGTCGACGTTCTCGTCACTCGCATCGACTTCCTGGATCCGCAACCCGAGCCCGTGACCGTGCTCGTCGGCGACGGTAAAGGTCACTTCACCGACAAGACGGCCAGCGTGTTCGACGGACCCATCGCGAAGCCCCTCTTTCCGCGCCGCATCGTGTTCGCCGATTTCAACGGCGACGGGCGCACCGACGTGTTCATCGCCGACACCGGATTGGATTCGCTGCCCTTCCCCGGCTATCCCAACACGCTCATCCTCTCCGCCCCGGGCGGCAAGCTTGTGGACGCGAGCGCCAACCTCCCGCGCACGCCGGACTTCACGCACTCGGCCGCCGCGGCCGACGTCGACGGGAACGGTACGGTCGATCTCTACGCCGGCAGTCTCTCGAGCGGCTGCGACGGTTGCGCCACAACGCCGCCCGAGATCTTGCTCAACGACGGCACCGGGCACTTTCGCGTTGCCGACGGCGCGCTGCCGCCAGAGGTGGGATCGGTAGGCGCCCCGCACTACGACGGCGCGGGTTTTGCCGACGTCAACGGTGACGGCAAACCCGACCTCATCCTCGCCGGCAGTCCGGGCGTTGCGAACCGCCTGCTGCTCAACGACGGGACCGGCCATTTCCGGAACGTTCCGAACGCGCTGCCCGACAAGCCGTGGGGTGTCGACTCAGAGGGCCTGGCGATCACACCGCTCGACGTGAACGGAGACGGTCACCCCGATCTCCTGATCGCCTACACGAAGAATCATCCCTTCTATGCCGGCCACTGGGTCCAGGTGCTCATCAACAACGGAGACGGGACGTCATTCGGAGACGAGACGGCAACCCGAATGCCGCAGTCCGACAACAACGGCAGCTGGCCGTACGCGATCCAGGTCGCCGACATGAATGGCGACGGCAAGCCCGACCTCGGCGTGTCACAGTGGAGGAATCCCGGCGTGGTTCCCCTGTTCTACGTCAATCAAGGGAACGGCACATTCAAGGCGTTCAGCTCAGCCGTTCTTCAGGCGACATACCCGACGTTCGCGTTCCTCGACGCGAACCGCGACGGCCGAGTCGACATCTTCAGCACCAAGGGCGGCAGCAGCGAGGAGCACTACCTTGCGCTCCACAGCGCGCCGACAGTCAAGCCGAAGCCGAAACCGAAACCGAAGTGCAAGCCGAAGCCGCCGCACAAGCACTGTAAATAGTCAGGCTACGGCTTCCGGGCCGATTACGGTCAGGGAACATTCCCGAACTGTGAGTGTGTCGGTGTCCCGTCTGGGATGTTTGTCAGGTTGGCTCGGTGCTCTTTGTTCGTGACTCGATTCTCGGATGACCCGCTGTTGCGGTGTCTTTCCAGTGATGTGTCCGAGGAGAGAGCCCGGTGTCGGCCTGGCGCCCGCTTGCTGGCCTGATCAGAAGCCTGTCCGCGTTGTGAGCGCGTGACCCGTCACAGTCTTGCCGCCCGCGGTTTCCACCCCAGACCGACGCCGGTTTGTGTCCCCCAACGCTTGGGCTGGAGGTCAGGTAACGGATGCTTGCAGATCAGCTGGACTACATCGTTGGTGTCGATCCGCACCGCGATGCGCACGCGCTGGCGGTCGTGCATGTCCTCAGCGGGACGGTTGTCTTCGAGACGGCGGTGGCCGCTGACAGCGACGGTTACGCGGAGGCGCTGAGGCTCGTCGACGTGCACGCGCCGGGCCGGCGTGCGTTCGCGGTCGAGGGCACCGGCTCATTCGGTGCCGGTCTCACCCGCTTCCTGACCGGCCAGGGTGAGCGGGTACTCGAGGTGGGCAGGTTGCGGCGGGAGCGCCGCTCGGGCGGCAAGACCGACGCGCTCGACGCGGCCCGTGCGGCGCGCAGCGTGCTCGCCCAGCAGCGGCCGGCGACGCCACGGGCAGGCGGAGAACGCCAGGCGTTGCAGGCATTGGTTGCCGCACGCGAAGGAGCCGTCAATGCCAAGCGAGCCGGTCTCTGTCAGCTACGCGATCTGCTGATCACGACACCCGAGCCGCTACGCAGCGATTTGCGGCCGCTGACACGCGCACGACTGCTGCAGCGCCTCGCAGCAACACGACCGCACGGCCAACATGACGCCGAACTCCGCGGCAGCATGCTCGCGCTGCGCTCGATCGCCCGACGCGTACTGCAACTCACAGCGGAGGAACGCGGGCTCGCCCGCGAGATCGAAACACTCACGCGCAAGCTCGCACCGCAGCTGCTCGACCAGCCCGGCGTGGGACCGCACGCCGCCGCACAACTCGTCCTCTCCTGGTCACACCAAGGCCGCATCACCTCCGAAGCAGCCTTCGCACGACTCGCCGGCGCAGCACCGATCCCGGCCTCCTCCGGCCAAACGGTCCGCTACCGCCTCGACCGAAGCGGCGACCGCAAACTCAACCGCGCACTGCACATGATCCTCGTCACACGCAAACGCACACACCCCGCCACGATCGCCTACATCGAACGACGCCTACAAGAAGGCAAAACCCGACGCGAAGCAAACCGCTGCCTCAAGCGCTACCTCGCCCGCAGCCTCTACCGCCTCCTCGAACACGGACCGCCGCCCGCGACTTGACAAACATAGAAGCATCGCTGGCTCAGGCGAGCGGGCGTTCCTCTGATAACACTTCGCCCCGCGCGCACCGCGGCTCGTTCGCGAGCGCGATCGAGACACGACCGGAAGCGACGTCCGAGATTTCGGCGCCAAGGGCCGCCAGCGCGCCCCGGCGGGCGAAGCTGGTGACTAGCTCCCGGTGATTGCACCCGTGCCGGTGACGTTCTTCGTTACATCCTGCGGATTGCCCGTGTAGAGGATCGCGCCGGATCCGGATACGGAGGCATCCAGCGTTTTCGTTGCAGTGATGAAGACGCTTCCGGAGCCGCTCACCACTGCCCGCACGTCGTTCGCGACGACGCGTGCGAACTGCACGGTTCCGGAGCCGCCGACAGTGACACCGAGCCTTGTTGCGGTTCCACTTCCGGTAAGGGTGCCGTTGCCCGGCAAGCTCACTGTGAGGCTCTCGGCCTCGATGCCGCTGACGACCATGTTTCCGTTACCAGTGAGCGCCACGGCGCTGAGCGTGGGCACCGCGACCTCGACGCTCATCGGGGTCTCCGTCGTAAAGCTCCCGGGCGTGTTCGCGATGACAAGCTTGCCCGACTGCACTGTGGTCGTGACGCGGTCGAGGAGGTTGTCATCGGCCCTTACGACGACGGACTGCTTCTCGCCGACGTGAATCACGACGTTGTTGTTCCCTGCGAGCTCGACAGTCTTGAACGCGGCCACCTCACGGGCCTGCGTCGCGGATATGCCCGATCCGTCGGTGGCTGAGTTGGACGAGCCTCCGAACCCGTCGAACTGATACAGCAGCGCAACCACAAGCCCGCCGAGGAGAAACGCCAGGCCCGCGATCAGCACCGTTCGAGAGCGATGCTGGTCTCGTCCGGGGCGAACTGATGTTGGGGCGGCGGTCATTGCCCCTCCCTTCCCACGCGAACGCCGAAGCGTGTTTCATGAAGACACCGTCAGCATCCACAGGCCATCGGTCGGGCGGATCGGGGCTGCGTACTGAATGGCATGCGGGAAAGCCGCCCAGCACCAGGTGACATTTCCCGGACGGTGGCCCAGCAAGCATGACGGTTTCCGTCAGGCGACCGGTGCATGCGGTATGAATCGGCACCTTGGACGAGCACCGTGCACAACGCTTCGCGGACGAGTGGTACGCGGCGTGGAACGCGCACGACCTCGACGCGATCCTCGACCACTACGCCGACGACGTCGAGATGACGTCGCCGCTCGTCTCCGCGTTGATCGGTCGCGGCGAGGACCGGATCGTCGGCAAGGACGCGCTGCGGGCCTACTTCGCCGCCGGGCTCGAGCGATTTCCCACGTTGCACTTCGAGCCGATCGGACTGTTCATCGGCGTTGACAGCCTCGTGCTCCACTACCGCCGCACCGGCGGCAATTCCACCGCCGAGCTCGTGATCCTCGACGACGAGGACAAGGTCACGCGGTACTACGCCCACTACGCCGAGCCGTAGGTCCGACGAGATGCAGGTCACGGTCGAGGACTGCGAGCGAGTCCAGACCGCGTGGCTCGTCGACCAGGCGCGAACCCTCGGCGGCGAGTCATGGGAGGACGACGGCCTCGTGTGGGCGCACGGACCGGAGGCCGCGTACCTCCTCTTCCCGCGGCAGATCGACCCGAAAGCACTCGCGCGCGGGCTGCGCGCGGTGAGGCCCTCGAACGTGATCGTCGGCGCGTGGCTGGCGACGGACGTCGATGCGACTGCGTTGGGCGACGCCGGCTTCGAGCGCGGCTGGTCGCCGTGGTGGATGACGTTGCCGCTCGCAGCGCTCGACGCTCGACGCGACGAGCGCATCGAGGTCGGCGTGCGAGCCGAGCGCACCTGGTACGCGGCGGCGTACGCGGAGCCCGGACATCGCTTCGCCGGGCATGCGTGGTCACATCTGGTCGGCGACCTCGCCGGCGTGTTCGACATGAGCGTATGGCAGCCGTTTCGCCGGCAGCGTCTTGGAACAGGCCTCCTGCACGCCGTTTGCGCTGCCGCCGCGGAGGCCGGCGCCACCGACGCCGTTCTCAACGCGACTCCCGACGGCAAGAAGCTCTACGCGACGTGCGGCTTCACCCAGATCGGGGAAGGCATCACGTGGTGGCTTCATCCGGCGACGTAACCTGGTGCGATGCGTGCCCTCCTGACCTGCAGGCCGTTGGCGGGTCACTACCGGCCGATGCTGCCGCTCGCACGTGCCCTGGCCGAGGCGGGACATGACGTTGCGTTCGCGTCGGGCGAACCCGTCGCCGGCGAAGCGGCAGCGGAAGGCTTCACGACATTTCGTGCCGGGCTCGACTCGGACTCCGTGGAGCCTGTCGCCCGCAGCATTCGAGAGCGTGCCGCGACGCTTCCTGCTTCGCACGTGCGCCCGCTCCTCTTCACCGAGCTCTTCGTCCGGGTCGAGCTGGAGCCTCGTGCGACTGACCTGCTCGCGATCGTCGAGCAGTGGGCGCCGCACGTCGTCGTCCACGACGTCGCGGAGTTCGCCGCACCGCTCGTCGCGACCGCGGCGGGCATCCCGTATGTGGAGCACAGCTACGGACCCGCCATCCAGAACGACGTCGTCCGTGCCGCCGGCGACGCCGCCGCCCCGATCTGGACCTCGCACGGTCTGGCACCGCACCCTCTCGGCGGCCTCTACCGCTACCTGTACCTCGATGTCTGTCCGCCGAGCCTCCAGGTGCCGGGCGCGGTTACGGGTGCAGTGCAGGGCATCCGTACGGTCGAGACTCGGCCGGCGGCGACGCAGCTCGCGTGGCTGGATGCGCTGCGCGACCTGCCGATCGTCTACGTCACGCTCGGCACCGTCTACAACCGAGACCTCGGCATCTTCCGGGCGCTGCTCGACGGCCTCCGCGACGAGGCGCTGAACCTCGTCGTCACGGTTGGCAAGCAGAACGACCCCGCGCTGCTCGGCTCGCAACCGTCGAACGTCCACGTCCACCGGTACATCCCGCAGGAGCTGCTGCTTCCGCACTGCGCCGCAGTCGTAACGCACGGTGGCGCCGGCTCGACGCTCGGCGCACTCGCATTCGGCCTACCGCTCCTCGTCGTCCCACAGGGTGCCGATCACTTCTACAACGCCGAACGCGTCGTTGCCGCGGGTGCCGGCGTTCAGCTGATGCCCGACCGCCTCACCGCCGACTCAGCGCGCGACGCCGTTCGCATCCTCCTGCACGACAGTGCGTACCTGGACGCGGCTCGCCGCATCAAGAGCGAGTTGGACGCGATGCCCGATCCGCAGGAAGCCGTCGAGACGCTCGAGCAACTCAGCGTGTAGGGGAGAGGGCCGAGACCCTCTCCCCTGGGAGTGCCCTACGGATGGCCGGCAGCGCCGGCCGCGAGCTGCTGGAACGTGAGCGACATGATCCGCTCGGTGTAGCGGCGCGTCTGCGGGCTCATCGAGGCGAGCACCTGCTGCAGCGACGGGCCCTTCGCGTTCGGGAGGGCGTAGCCGCCGAGTGCGCCGCCGGCGATCTCGCCGGGCGTGAGCTGCATCAGCGTGACCTTCTGCGACGTCGTCTTTGCAGCCTGCGCGGAGGCGGGGGCCGACGTGGTGCCGCTGCCGTGCGAGAGCGCGAGGCCCGCCGCGGCAACGCACGCGCCGACGAAGACGGCAATTCCGACGACGAGCCCGGTCCGCTTGCGGGGCGCGGTCGCGGTGTTCGGATACACGGACATCGAACTGCTCCTTTCCTCTGGCGTAACTGACCGCTCCGAGGCTAGGAGGAGCGCGCCGCGACGTCGTTCGCGCGATCGACACGGCAACTGTCTCCGTGCTGACACTTCGCGTGTCGCGCGCGAGAACGACGCGCCGAGCCCGTCCACCTAGCGTGCGTCGCAGCGATCGCAAAGGGCGATCGATGACGCAAGGAGAGTCCGATGAAGGTTCCGACCATCCTCATCGTCGGCGTGTTGTTCGCAGGGTTCGCGTCGGCGTCGCAGGCCGCTCACTACGGCGGCGGAAACCAGCCCGCGAAGACCATGTCCCAGGCGCACCGGGCAATCGTGCTCCGCAGCGAAGCGCTGAATCGCGAGTACCACCTCGGCGCGTACGCGAGAAGCCGTTGACGTCGGCGGTTTCGTCTCGGGCAGCGAGGCCGCGCGGAATGCAGCCGCCGTCGGCGGCGTGCTCCTCGTGCTCCTCATTGGAGCGACGGCCCCGGTCCCATACGGCGGCGGGGCGTTACCGCGTCCCGTCGCCGGGTCCTACGGGGGCGGCGGCAGGATGATGATCGACACCGTGGCGACGAGCAGCAGCGCGACGCCGACGGTGACCAGCCCAATGCGAACGCCGCGGATCGGGAAGTGGCTGCTGATTCCGACCAGGAAGAGCACGCTCGCGAGGATCACGGTCGTGCGGATGTACTTGTCGCTCGTCTCGGCGGCGTGCTCGCCCTCGTTGTAGTGCGCGGTGGCCTCCGCATCGAGTGCGACGGACTCCCTCTGGCCGGACGGGTGGTACTGCGGCATGTAGCCCGGCCCCGACGGTGCGTTCGGGTTCGTGAACGGATGCTCCGCCATCCATGCGTTGAACGCCACGCGGTATTCGGGTCGGAAGCGTTTTTCGGCGACGCGCGCCGCGTTCTTGTTGCCGCTGATGTACGCGCCGAACCACGCGTTGAACGTCGTCGCGTCGCCGACCCGGGTCGTGAGCGCCAGTCCGAACTGCCGGTTCGCCGCCACGCGCGTCGCCGACGCCTTCGCGAGGCTCAGCGACGACTCGGTGCCCCACTTCGCCGCAGAGAAGCCCGACCACGCGGCGATGATCGCGACGGCCGACAGGAGGATCGCCTCGGAGATCGAGATGATCCGGTCGTGCTTGTGCATGCCGCCGGGCTCGCCGGAGTGCTTCGCGTGCTCGCCGATCTCCTTGCCGACCTCGGTGGCGGAGAGTCCTTCCGCCACTAGCTCTTCAGCGCAGTCGACAACGCGGCGATCGTCTGTGCCCCGCAGACGCCGTCGGCCGTGAGCCCCTTCGCCGTCTGGAAGTTCTTCACGGCCTGCGTCGTGCCCGGACCGTAGACGCCGTCGACCTTGCCGACGGAGTAGCCGAGATGGTTGAGGGCGAGCTGGAGCACCTTCACCTGCGCGCCGGTGTCGCCGGGCTTCAGCGGCGCCCCTGGGACGACCACGACGGTGTGCTTGCCCGGCGTCGTCGTGGTGGTCGCGGTGGTCGCCGCGGGCGACGTGATCGTGAAGAGCGCCGTCGTCCCGCCGCTGCCGCTGCCCGAGTTGAAGACGCCGCCGATCGCGAGTCCGACGATGAGCAGGATCACGAGCCCGAGGCCGCCGGCGATCCAGATCCGAGGATCTGTGGGCCCGCGGCTCCGGCGTCGCCGCCGGCTCGGCGTCGCGGCGTCGCCGAGCCAGTCGTCGACATCCGCGACCTCCGGCGTCGTCGCCGCAGGCGTCCGGTCCCCGGTCGCCACGGAGACGTCCGGCTCGGAGAACCAGTCGTCGGGGTCCGGCTCGATGGGCCCGTCGTGCCCTTCCATGCCCGGGAACGTACAGCGTCCGCCCGCTGTTTGAGGCATCGACTACGATCGAAGGCCCGTGGCGGTCGTCGTCCAGAAGTTCGGCGGAACATCGGTCGCCGATCCAGAGCGGCTCCGCCGCGTCGCGCAGCGGGTCGTCGCGACCGCCGAGACCGGCGTGCAGGTCTGTGTCGTCGTCTCCGCGATGGGCTCGACGACGGACGAGCTGATCGACCTCGCCGGCCAGGTTTCCGAGCTGCCGCACCCCCGCGAGCTCGACATGCTGCTCACCGCCGGGGAGCGGATCTCGATGGCGCTGCTCTCGATGGCGATCAACGACCTCGGCCGGGACGCCGTCTCCTTCACCGGCTCACAGGCCGGGATCGTCACCGACACGCGGCACGGCAAGGCGCGGATCGTCGAGCTGCGCACGCAACGGGTCCGGGAGGCGCTCGACGAGGGCCGCGTCGCGATCGTCGCCGGCTTCCAGGGCGTCTCGACGTCGAGCGACGTGACGACGCTCGGCCGCGGCGGCTCCGACACGACGGCGGTCGCGCTCGCGGCCGCGCTCGGCGCGGAGGCGTGCGAGATCTACACCGACGTCGAGGGCGTCTTCACCGCCGACCCGCGGATCGTCGCGGGTGCGCGCAAGCTCGGCATCGTCTCGTACGAGGAGATGCTCGAGCTCGCTGCGTCCGGTGCCAAGGTGCTCGCGCTGCGGGCGGTCGAGTACGCTCGGAACCACGGGGTGCCGATCCACGTCCGCTCGACGTTCTCGGAAGCGGAAGGCACCTGGGTCGTGAGGGAGGACGAAATGCTCGAGCAGGCGATCATCTCCGGCATCGCGAGCGACACCGGCGAGGCGAAGGCGACGATCCTCGGCGTGCCCGACCGTCCGGGCGTCGCGGCGCGCGTCTTCCGCCCGCTCGCCGACGCGGGGATCCACATCGACATGATCGTCCAGAACGTCTCCGCCGCAGGGCACACGGACATCTCGTTCACGCTGCCGAAGTCGGATCTGCCGCACGCGGAGCCGATTCTCGAGCGCCTCGCGGCGGAGGTCGAGGCGGCCGGTTTCCAGTGCGACGAGGACATCGGCAAGGTGACGCTCGTCGGCGCTGGAATGCGGAGCCACCCCGGCGTCGCGGCGGGCGTGTTCGAGTCGCTCGCAGAGGCGGGGATCAACATCGAGATCATCTCGACCTCGCCGATCCGCATCTCGTGCGTCGTCCGGGCGGGCGAGCTCGAGCGCGCGGTGCAGGTGCTCCACGAGCATTTCCGGCTCGACGACGACGTCCTGTTGCAGGGCGACGCCGCCGCACATTCCTAGAAGTCGACACGGATCCGTGACGGTTGTGCCCGTACGGTGATCCCGTGAGGAAGTCGGCGACACCGTGGGGCCCGGCGGATCTCGTCGAGGAGCTGACCGTTCGCCAGCAGGCGGGCGGGAAGCGGTTCGCGTCGGTCGTGCAGCTGCTCGAGACGGAACGCGGTGAGCGGCTCGTCCGCTTCGCGTACTCGACCGACGGTGTCGCGCGGCGCGGGCCGGTCACGCTTCGGGAACGGGACATGGCACGGCTGCGAGCCGCCCTCGCACAGCATCCGGCGCTTGCGGAGGCGTTCGGGCTGTAGAACGCGCGAAGGCGGGGGATCGCCCCCCGCCCTCGCTACCCCGGCTGCGGCTCCGGGGTCTTGGAATGCTGCTTCACCCCCAACGTCGTCTGACGGCCGACGTGACGACAGAGTGCCGCACGCCGCTAAAGGCTCGCTAAAGACGCGCCAAAGGAAGCTCGGTCGCGCGCTCGAGCGGCAGCTGCTGCCCGCGCGAGTAGGCATCGGCGAATGCCGGCTCGCCGAGTTGCTCCCGCACTGCGGCGAGCGTCCGCTCGACGACCGCCGTCTGGTCGAGCCGGTGCAGCGCGCCGATCGAGCTGCGGATCCGCGCCGCCGCACCGAGCAGCGTCGCTGCGCGCTCGGCTTTGTCGCGGGCGGCGGCGATCGCCGCGTAGAGCTCCAGTGCGCCCGCGACGTCCCAGAGGTGGCCGAAGTCGCGCATGATCGGATACGCCTCCCCGAGCGCCGTCCTTGCGTCCGCGACGCGCCCGGCTTCGATCAGGCCGCGCGCGTAGTCGCGCAGCAGGCCGCTGAGGAGGAGCGCATCGTCGAGCTCCCGCGCGAGCGCAATCGTCTCGTCGAAGCGCGCGAACGCGTCGTCGAGGTGGCCGGCGACGAGCTCGAGATTCGCGAGGTTCTGCGCCGAGGTGACGATGCCCTGCCGGTCGCCCGCCTGCCGCCAGACGTCGGCGGCCTCGACGTACGCCGTCCGCGCTTCGTCGAGGCGGCCCTGGTAGAGACGGACATTGCCGAGATTGGAGAGCGCGTTCGCGATCCGCTGCGGGTTGTCGAGCGTGCGTGCGAGCTCGAGGCTCTCGGCGAACAGCTTCGCGGCCTCCTCGAAGTCGCCCTGTTGCGCGACGAGGATCCCCAATCCGTTTACCGCTTTCGCGCGTTCCTCCGGCCCGCTCTCCGCAGCCGCGAGCGCGGCCTCGAGCAGGCGCCGGCCCTCCGCGAGATGGCCGTGGATCTGCCAGTAGCGGCGAAGCGCCGACGCGAGCCGTAGCGCGCGGTCGTTCTCGCCGGCGTCGACGAGGAACGTGAAGGCGGCGCGGATGTTCCCGTGCTCGAGCTCGAGCCGCTCGAACAGCGCGCGCTCGCTCGGCACCGAGTGGCTCAGCTCGACCTCCTCCGCCAGGGTGAGGAAGACGTCGGCGTGGCGGCGGCGCAGCACGTCCGCGTCCGGCAGCAGCCCCAGCCGCTCGAGCGCGTAGTCGCGAACGGTCTCGAGCATCGAGAAGCGCGGCTCGATTCCCGGCGCTGCGACGCACGAGGCTGCTGTCGACGAGCGCGGCGAGCCCGTCGAGCAACCGCTCGGTTCCGCAGACGGTTTCGGCCTCGTCCACCGTCCAGCCGGAGACGAACACCGCGAGCTGCGCGAACAGCCGCCGGTCGTCCTCCGCGAGCAGGTCGTGGCTCCAGTCGATCGTCGCGCGCAGAGTCTGGTGCCGCTCGGGCAGGTCGCGCGCGCCGGCGGCGAGCACGTCGAGGCTGCCGAGCCGCGCGACGAGCGCCGCCGGCGAGAGGAGCTGGATGCGCGCCGCCGCAAGCTCGATCGCGAGTGGCAGCCCGTCGAGTCGCGTGCAGACGCCGGCGACGGCGTCGAGCTCCGCGTCGTCCGGGTCGAAGCCGTGCACAGCCGCGCGCGCCCGCTCGACGAAGAGCTGCACCGCGGATGAGCCTTCGAGCGGCGGCACCGGATACACGTGCTCGCCGGAAACCCTGACCGGCGTCCGGCTCGTGACGACGACGCGCAGGCCCGCCGCCGCGCTGACGAGGTCGGCGAGCAGCGGCCCCGTCGCGACGAGCTGCTCGAAGTTGTCGACGACGAGCAGCGTCGGTCGTTCGCGCAACCGCTCGACGAGCGCTGCGTTCGGCGAACGTCCGCCGGAGACCTTCACCGCGAGCGCCTGCGCGATCGCCGGCACGACGAGCGCCGGATCCGTGACCGCCGCGAGCGAGACGAACGCGACCGAGCCGTCGAACGCGGGTGCGAGTCGCCGGGCCAGCGCGATCGCGAGCCGCGTCTTTCCGATCCCGCCGGGGCCGGTGAGCGTGACGATGCGCTCGCCGTCGCCGAGGATGAGCGCAGCCACGTCGTCGAGCTCGCGTTCTCGTCCGACGAGCGACGTCAGCGGCAGTGGAAGCGGAAGCGTCGTGTCGTCGTGCTCGGGTTGTGCCGCGAGCGACGGGTCCTGTTCGAGGATCGCCCGCTCGAGGTCGCGTAGCTCGGTTCCCGGCTCGATCCCGAGCTCATCGACGAGCGTGCGGCGCGCGTCGCGGTACACGGCGAGCGCGTCCGCCTGGCGGCCGCTCTGGTAAAGCGCGCGCATCAGAAGCGCGCGCGGGCGCTCGCGCAGCGGATGCTCGGCGACGAGCGCCTCGAGATCGCCGATCAGCTCGGCGCGCGCGCCGGAGACGAGCTCAGCCTCGATCCGTTCTTCGACGGCTGCGACACGGAGCTCGTCGAGGCGCATCGCCTCCGGCCGCGCGAACGTCTCGTCGGCGAGGTCCGCGAACGCCGGCCCGCGAACGAGCGCGAGTGCCTGCCGCAGCAGCTCAGCCGTGCGCTGCGCTCCGTCCGCGGCACGCGCCTCCCGTAGCAGGCGCTCGAATCGCGCCGCGTCGATCTGCTCCGGGTCGAGCCGGAGGAGGTAGCCGCCCGCGTGCGTCTCGATCGCGTCCTGGCCGAGCACCTTGCGCAACTGCGAGACGTGCACCTGAAGCGCGGTGCGCGCGGTCGCGGGCGGTGCCGCGCCCCAGACCGCCTCCGCGAGCTGCTCGGTCGGGAGCACGCGGTTCGGCCGGAGAAGCAGTGCCGCGAGCAGGCGCCTCTGCCGGGTCCCCGACAGCGCGAGCGGTCCCCGGGCTCGAGAAACTTCGAGTGGCCCGAGGATCGAGAATTGAGCCCGGTCCGTCCGCAGCGACACCGCGGGACCACTTCTACCGGAATCAGGCGGGTGTGAGCGCGACGGCGCGCGCGGCCTCGACGAGCGAGGCGAGGATCAACGCGCCGTCGGCGGAGCCGAGCAGCGGGTCGACAGCGTGTTCTGGATGCGGCATCAGCCCCATCACGTTGCCGCGCACGTTGCAGACTCCGGCGACGTCGCCGGCCGAGCCGTTGCACGGTTCTGCGTAGCGCAGCACGATCTGGCGGTTCGCCTCGAGCTCGGCAAGCAGCTGCGGCGGCGCAAACCAGCGCCCGTCGCCGTGCTTCACCGGGATCACGAGCTCCTGCCCCTCGGCGCAGCGCGAGGTGAACGGGATGTCGTCCCGCTCGACGGTCAGCCGCACGTCGCGGCAGATGAACTGGAGCGAGTCGTTCTGGAGCAGCACGCCCGGAAGCAGCCCTGCCTCGCAGAGGATTTGGAAGCCGTTGCAGACGCCGAGCACGAGCCCGCCCGCGCCGGCGAACGCGACCACGGCCGCCGTCGCCGGCGAGAAGCGTGCGATCGCGCCGCAGCGGAGGTAGTCGCCGTAGGAGAAACCACCGGGAAGGACGACCGCGTCGAGCGCGGGCAGCTCCGCCTCCTCGTGCCACACCGGAATCGCTTCCGCATCGAGCGCCGCGAGCGCCCACAGCGCATCGTGGTCGTCGTTCGACCCTGGATACATGACGACGCCGATGCGCGGCTGCGGGATGGCCACTAGCCGGTGACCTCGATCTCGTACGACTCCATCAGCGGGTTCGCGAGCAGCTTCTCGCACATCTGCTCGACCTGCGTCCGTGCCGCGGCTGCGTCCGTCGCGTCGACTTCGATGTCGATCACCTTGCCGACGCGCGCGCCCGACACGTTGAAGCCGAGATGCTCGAGCGCCGTCTCGACCGCCTGCCCCTGCGGGTCGAGGATCCCCGACTTCGGCCGGACGAGAACCGTCGCCTTCATCCGAGCACCGCCGACGGGTTGTCGAGATACGCCTGGAAGGGGATCGTCGTCAGCCGCTCGAACGCTTCGATGTACTTCGCGCGGGTCTCAGCCACAACTTCCGCCGGGAGCTCTGGGCCGGGCGCGGTCTTGTTCCAGTTGATCAGCTCGCAGTAGTCGCGGACGTACTGCTTGTCGAAGCTGTCCTGGCTGCGGCCCGCCTCGTACGAGTCCGCCGGCCAGAAGCGGGACGAGTCGGGCGTCAGTGCCTCGTCGCCGAGAACAAGGAGGCCCTCCGAGTCGATGCCGAACTCGAACTTCGTGTCGGCGATGATGATCCCGGCCGCCAGCGCGTGCTCCGCGGCGAACGTGTACAGCGCGATCGCGACGCGCTCGACATCGGCCAGCCGCTCGGCGCCGACGAGTTCCGCCGCCTGGTCGCGCGTGATGTTCTCGTCGTGGC
Source organism: uncultured Actinomycetes bacterium (assembly GCA_963718385.1). GTDB lineage: Bacteria > Actinomycetota > Thermoleophilia > Gaiellales > Gaiellaceae > Palsa-739. The sequence continues at coordinate 812,871 of CAVQZE010000001.1, read as the reverse complement.
CGGTCTGCGCCTTCGTCGCCGGCGTGAAGATCGGCCGCGGCAGACGATCCGACTCGCGCATACCCTCCGGCAGCGCGTGGCCCGACGTCGATCCGGTTGCCACGTAGTCCTTCCAGCCCGAGCCGGCGAGGTATCCGCGCACGACGCATTCGATCGGCAGCATCTCGAGCCGCCGGCACTCGGTCGAGCGCCCGTCCTCGCGGATCGCGAGCATGTGGTTCGGGACGATCGCCTGCAGCAGCGTGAACCAGTAGCCGGAAAGCCCGGTGAGCACGCGGCCCTTGTCGGGAATCTCGGTGGGGAGGACGACGTCGAAGGTCGAAATGCGGTCGCTCGTGACGAGCAGCAGCCTCTCGTCGTCGAGGGCGTAGATCTCGCGCACCTTTCCGGAGGCGACGTGCGTTGCGGCTTCAGGCATGGACGGGCTCCTTCGTGTCGGCGAGTGCGTGCAGTCGGGCAAAGACGGTGTCGACGTGGCGCGTGTACGCGTCGAGGTCGAAGACGGCGTCGAGGTCGACGCGGCCGGCGATCTCATCGTCGGCGCGGACGAGCTCGCGGAAGTCGAGCTCCTCGTCCCACGCGCGCATCGCGTTGCGCTGGACGAGCCGGTACGCGTCGTCGCGCGGCAGCCCGGACTCGACGAGCGCGAGCAGAACGCGCTGGCTGAAGAAGAGCGAGTGGCTCGCCTCGAGGTTGCGGCGCATGCGCTCGTCGCGGACGACGAGGCCTTCGACGAGCCACGTGAAGCGGTCGAGCATGTAGTCGAGCGCGAGGAACGCGTCGGGAACGACGACGCGTTCGGCGGACGAGTGCGAGATGTCGCGCTCGTGCCAGAGCGCGACGTTCTCGAGCCCGACGACAGCGGCGCCGCGGACGACGCGCGCAAGCCCGCAGATCCGCTCGGCGACGACCGGATTTCGCTTGTGCGGCATCGCCGACGAGCCCTTCTGACCCTTGCCGAACGGTTCCTGCACCTCCGCGACCTCGGTTCGCGCGAGGTGGCGGATCTCGAGCGCGAACGTGTCGAGGGACGATGCGACGATTGCGAGCGCGGTGAGCACCTCGGCGTGGCGATCGCGCTGGATGATCTGCGTCGACGTCGGCGCAGGCTCGAGACCGAGCCGCTCGCAGGCGATCCGCTCCAGCTCGGGATCGGTCGCCGCGTAGGTGCCGACCGCGCCGGAGAGCTTGCCGACGCGCATCTCGTCGAGCGCGCGCGCGACGCGGCGGCGTCCCCGGTCGAGCTCGAATGCCCAGCCGGCGAGCTTCAGTCCGAAGGTCGTCGGTTCGGCATGGACGCCGTGCGTCCGGCCCATCTGCAGCGTCGCGCGGTGCTCGTCGGCGCGCGCGACGACGGCGGCGAACGCGCGATCGAGATCGTCGAGGATCAGCCGACCCGCCTCGCGGATCTGCAGCGAGAGCGCGGTGTCGACGACGTCGGATGACGTGAGGCCGTAGTGGAACCAGCGACCCTCGTCGCCGAGCCGTTCCGCGACGGCGTCGACGAAGGCGGCGGTGTCGTGGTGCAGCGTCGCCTCGAGCTCCGCGACGCGCTCCGCGGACGGCACGGTCGCGTTCGCCTGAAGCGCCTCCGCCGCGTCGGCGGGGACGACACCGAGCTCGGCCCAGGCCGCGGTCGCTGCGAGCTCGACCTCGAGCCACGTCGCGAGCTTGCCCTCGTCCGACCAGATTCTGGCCATGGCCGGGCGGGAGTAGCGGGCGATCACTTACGCAAGTCTAGAGCCGCAGCAGGTCGGCAGGTCTGGTGTGTCAGTCCACCGACCGGCGACCAAAGTTTCGTGCGTTTCGCGAGGAAACCGGCCGGCGAAGAGCGCTGCGGCCGCGAACAGGCGACGGTCGCCGAGACTTCGAACTGTTTCACCGCGCTGATGCTGCCAGAGTCGGGGGCCGGTTCTTGGGTGGGCGGGGTGTTATGGGAGGTAGGCGAGTGGGTCGACGGGGGTTCCGTTGACGCGGACCTCGAAGTGGAGGTGCGGGCCGGTGCAGAAGCCGGTGCAGCCGACGTAGCCGATTACTTGTCCCTGGCTGACGTCTTGGTTACAGCTGACGGCAATGCGGCTCTGGTGGGCGTAGGCGGTTGCGAGTCCGTTGTGGTGGTCGATGACGACGAGGTTGCCGTAGCCGGTTTCCCAGCCGCACCAGATGACGGTTCCGGCGGCGGCGGCGTGGATGGGGGTTCCGGTTGGTACGCCGATGTCGATGCCGGGGTGGAAGCCTCCCCAGCGGGGACCGAACGGGCTTGTGATCGGGCCGTTGACGGGCCAGATGAGACCGGCGGCGCTTGGGGTTGCGGCCGGGGTCGAGCTGTCGGTGGAGGTTGTGGGTGCGGTGTTGTCCGTTTGCTGTGCCGCTTGGATCTTCGCCTCGATTGCTGTGCTTGCCGCCTCGATCGCGTCGGACTCCTTGACGGATGCTTGTTCTTGTGCGCGTGCGAGGAGAAGCGTGAGTGATTGGTGTGCGCGGGCGTTGGAGAGTCTGTGCGTGCTAGTCAGGAGCTCGTTGTGGATCACGGAGACCTGTTCGAGGCGCGCGCGAATCAGGTTCGCCTGGTCGGCCACCTGCCGGCGCACCCGCGAGGTTTTCTGGCGCGCGAGTGTGACGCGTTGTTTGGCGGCGGCGACCTGGTGGGCGATCTCTTCCTGCTGTTTGGAGATCACGCCCAGGTAGGTGAGCTCGTCGAGGATGTCCTGGATGCTCTTGGCCTGCAGGACGAGATCGAGCGTCCCCGACTGAGGCGACTTGTAGAGCGTGACGAGCGTGTTATCGAGACGGACGAGGGTGAGTCTGTAGGCGTGTTGGAGGTCGTGTACGCGGGACGTCTGTACGCGGAAAAGGGTGTTGATGGCGTCGAGGCGGCGGTGGCGGAGCGCAAGGTCTGTCTGCAATGCCGAGATCCGGCCCGCCATGTCACCGGCACGCGCCTCCAGCCCGTGGATCTGCGTGTCAAGCGAACCGATCCGTTTGTTGAGCACCGACTCCCGCGCGCGCGCCTGGGCGATCTTGGCCTGCACGGCGGCGAGCTTGAAGTCGAGAGCAGACTGCTGCTTGCCGTAGCCGTCCCCCGCGAACGCGGGCGAGACGATGAATGCGAAGCCGCAAATCAGGACACCGGCCGAGCATTTGGCGATCACGAGCATCGGGTTCGCCGGATGGGCCTACGAACCTGCCGCGTGGCCACGAGTTCAGGGGTTGTACTCAGCGGCTCGAGCCCGGCGGCGATCGCGGCGGCGATGCGGTCGAGCTTGGGGACGTCGTAGCAGAGGTGCGGGTTGGCGTCGATCGCCGACGTGCTCGGTATCCACGGCACCAACTCCGGTCGCCTACACCGAGCCCGTGCCCGGCTATCCCCACCGGTCGTTCCAGCAATGGCAGCTCATACAGGCAACCCAGCTCTACGCTCCAGCCGGCCACATGCTGCCGCTAGCGCGATCGACACGGCGGGCAAACCAAACGACGTCCCGCTACGCGAGCGGAATTACATGCGGCCGGCAGCGGGCCGGCTCGCGCCGACGAACCCGATCTCGTTCGCCTCGACAGAGAGCTGTGCGAACTTCACGACGTCGCCCGTATGGGGAGCCTCGATGAAGACGCCCTGCCCGACGTAAATCCCAACGTGACCTGGGCCGTCCGAGCGCGGCTCGAAGAAGACAAGATCGCCGGGCTCCAGTAGCGACGGGCTTATATGCGGCGTCGTGGCGTACTGCGCGGCCGCGTAGTGCGGCAGCGAGATCCCAAGCTGCGCGTACACGAACTGGACAAACCCCGAACAGTCGAAACCCGAGCTGGGATCCGCGCCGCCCCACACATAGCGGACACCGAGATACCGCTCCGCGATCGACACCGCGTACGCGCCGATCGCCGATGATGGTTCCGACGAAAAGCCGGATGGCAGCACCACCGGCTGAAGCGCGAGCTCGAGACCATGGATCGAACGGCCGACCCGGCTCGCCGCCGCCCCATCCCGCGAGACCGCCTGCTGCAACCGTCTCGCCTCATCCTCGGTCGGAAACGGATCGGCTGCATCTTGAACTTGCGCCCGCGTGCGGACCAGCAGCGCGCCGTCCCGGGCCTGCACGCGACGCAACCGGCGCAGCGTCCGCTGGTCACCCACGATCTGCTGTCGAATCGCCTCCTTCAACGGCTCCTGCGTCCCCCCGCTCCTTCCCGGCACGACCACGAATACCGGACCACGGGCCAACGCGCCGCTCGCTAAACCAAGCGTGCAGAGAACGACGACACAGAAAACAAACGCGCGCAGCACCCCGACACCATCGGCACCCCCGCATCCGCACTTGATGCGAGTCGAGCAGGCTTATCCATCGTTCCTCAGCGCAGCGTGTCTTCCATCAGGGCGGAGGGTTACCCAGCTGAGGAGCAGGGGCGTGAAGGTAGAAAAGACCCCCGAGAGCCGGGCCCGCGATGCCGGCGCCGATCGCGATCGCGGCGGTGAGCCGAGTCGCAGTCGCCGGCAAGGAGGATAGGACGGCTCCGTAGAGGAAAACCTCGCCGTAGCTGAGGCCGACGGCAAGGCCGAGGAGGCCGAGACCGATACCGGCAGGAACGTGCGCGTTCGGTGGCCCGGCCACGAGCACACCGATACCGACGAGGGCGAACGCGAACTCGTCCAGGCTTGCGATCCAGGTGCCGGGCGAGGCGTAGGTATCGGTAGCGAACGCCGCGGCGGTGAGCATCGCGCCAACGATCGAGACGATGCCGAGGGCTATGCACCCTGCGAACAGCCGCGATGGGCGGCCTAGCAGGCTGAGCGCCCCGGCAAAGACGGCGAACAGGGCGACGATGACCGGCCCCGGCCACTGCGGCGGCGGCCGAACCCGCCACAGCGCGCCTGTTATCGCAGCTCGGCGTCCGTCCACGATGACCGGGACGCTCCAGGACGCGCGCGCTTTCCCCGGCGGTAATCGCTGGTCACGGGGGTCGTGCCAGACGACCGACCTTCTGCCACCCTCGAGACGCCACCCCGCCGGCGCCACGCTCGCCTTGCCCGCCTTGGGCAGTAGACCGGCGGCCGCCGCCGTTGGCGAGTTGAGATTCACGGCGAGCCCGCTCCGGCCGATCCGCAGGAGAGGCTCACCCAGATAGCCCAGTACGACGACCGTGTGCCCTTCACTAACGGTCAAATGGAGTGCGCGATCGCTTTGGTAGACCCCCACGCTGTAGGCGGCTCGGCTCATCGCGTTGGGGCTACGGACGCTTACTCCGTATCCAACAGCGACCGTCCCAGTGCGAAGGTGGGCCGCGGCGCCTGCGGGAGTCAGCAACCCCACGAACGCCGCGACAGCAGTCGCTCCGGTGACCGGTCCGACCCTCACAGATGCGGTATCCCAGCATGACAACCGCCGTTTCTCAACAACGCCACCGCCCGAGCGTCGCTCCCGCGCAGACTAGGACCGGGGAAATCTCGCCGGACAGCTCAGCTGCCGAGGATCCGCGCGGCGAGCACCGCGGCGTTGCGCGCGTTGTCGACGCCGACCGTCGCCACGGGGACGCCGGGCGGCATCTGCGAGATCGCGAGCAGCGCGTCGAGTCCGTCGAGGACGCTGAGACTCGAGCGGAGCGGGACGCCGATCACGGGCAGGTCGGTATGCGCCGCCACGACGCCGGGCAGCGCGGCCGAGAGCCCGGCACCGCAGATCAGCACGCGGAGCCCGCGCTCGCGCGCGGTGCGGGCGTACTCCGCGACCGCGTCCGGAGTCCGGTGCGCCGAGCGCACGTCGAACTCCCACCCGATTCCCTTCTCGTCCAGGACGTCGAGCGCCGGCTGCATCCGCTCGCGGTCGGACTCCGACCCGACGAGAATTCCGACCTTCACGTCAGGCATCGGCGAACCCGGCGATGTCGCTGCGGAGCTGCATGCCGTCGAAGGCTATGTGACCCGCGCCCGCGTAGGCGGCACCACGCGCCTCCGCGAGCGAGGCGCCGACGCCGGTCACGTTCAGCACGCGCCCGCCGTTCGTGACGAGCTGCGTCCCGTGGAGGGCCGTGCCGGCGTGGGAGACGAGTGCACCGGTCGCCTCCGCCTGGGCGACCCCTTCGATCGGCGTGCCCGCGTCGCCCCGCTCCGGATAGTCCCGCGACGCGATCACCACCGTGACCGCCGCCTGCTCGGAGGTCGAGAGCTCCACTCCCGCGAGGTCGCCGTACGCGGCGGCGGTGAGCGCGCCGAGAAAGTCGCCCTCGAGCAGTGGCAGCACCGACTGCGTCTCCGGATCTCCGAAGCGGCAGTTGAACTCGAGCACCCGCGGCCCGTCGGCGGTGAGCATGAAGCCGCCGTAGAGGACGCCGAGAAACGGCGCACCGCGCTGCGCGAGCTCTGCGAGCACCGGGACATGCACCGTCTCGACGAGCTCGGCAATCTCCGCCTGCGACAGCCGCGGCACGGGCGAGTACGCGCCCATGCCTCCGGTGTTCGCGCCTTCGTCGCCGTCGCCGATGCGCTTGTAGTCCTGTGCCGACGGAAGCGGAACGGCGTGCCGGCCGTCGGCGAGCGCGAACACCGAGACCTCCTCGCCTTCGAGCAGCTCCTCGACGTGGAACGGCTGGCCAAGCGACTCGGCGGCACGGAGCGCGGCGTCGAGCTCGGGCTGTGTCCGGCATACCCAGACGCCCTTGCCCGCCGCGAGCCCGTCGGCCTTGAGGACGCACGGCGGCCGCGCGACCGCGAGCGTCTGCGCAGTGGGGACGCCGGCGGCGTCCATCACGTCCTTGGCGAATGCCTTCGACCCTTCGATCCGGGCGGCCGCGGCTCCAGGCCCGAAGACGGCGATGCCGGCGTGGCGGAGCTCGTCCGCGAGCCCCGCGACCAGCGGCGCCTCCGGCCCGACGACGACGAGATCGATCCCGAGCTCGAGTGCGAGCGGCACGACCGCCCCGGGATCCTCGGCCCGCGCCGGATGACAGCTCGCGAGTGCAGCGATCCCGGGATTCCCCGGCGCTGCGTGGAGCTCGGTGGCTCCGCCGCCGCGCGCGAACGCCCGCACGAGCGCGTGCTCGCGACCGCCCGAACCGACGACGAGCACCTTCACCACGCGATCGTATGTGAGCAGGCTGCTGGACATAGGCTTGCCGGCGTGGGCGTGCCGCCGTATTCCACCGCTGCGATCGACGTCGTCCGCCTGCCCGCCGACCGGACCGAGCGCGACCGCGTGGCGGTCGAGGAACCGCTCGAGATCCGGATCGAGGGGCGACCGGTGGCGGTCACGATGCGGACACCGGGGAACGACGAAGAGCTCGCGCTCGGCTTCTGCATCTCGGAAGGGCTACGGCCGGCTGCCGCGCGCGTCCCGGACGATCTCGCCGCGAACACGGTCGACGTCGACGCGCCGGGATTCGACCCGACACGGCTGCAGCGCAGCTTCTACACGTCGTCGTCGTGCGGCGTGTGCGGCAAGGGCGCGCTCGAGGCCGTCGCCGTCGAGGCGGCGCGGGTTGAGTCGGAGCTGCGCGTGCCGCTGGCGCTCGTTGCTGCGCTGCCGGAGTTGCTGCGTGGAGCGCAGGCGGGGTTCGCGGCGACCGGTGGGTTGCACGCGACGGGGCTCTTCTCCCGTGACGGCGAGTTGCTCTGCGTGCGCGAGGACGTCGGACGGCACAACGCGATGGACAAGGTGATCGGGTGGGCGTTCGGCGGCGGGCTGCTGCCGCTTACCGAGTCGATCCTCTGCGTCAGCGGCCGTCTCTCCTTCGAGCTCGTGCAGAAGGCCGCGGTCGCAGGCTGTCCCGTGCTCGTCGCGGTCGGCGCGCCGTCGAGTCTCGCCGTCGAGCTCGCGGCCGATCGCGGCGTCACGCTCTGCGGCTTCGTCCGCAACGGCTCCGCGAACGTCTACACGGAGACGTGGCGGATCGCGGCCTGACGGGCGTGCTGCTCGTCGGCGGCGCGAGCGCGCGCTTCGGCTCGCCGAAGGCGCTCGCGCGACTCGGCGGCGAGACGCTTGCCGAACGCGCGTGGCGCATCCTCGGCGACGCGTGCGACGAGACGATCGCTGTCGGCAAGACCGCGGATGCGCTCGAGCTGCCGTTCCCCGTCGTCGACGACGGAGCCGACGTGCGCGCGTCGCTCGCCGGCATCGTCGCCGGGCTGCGTGCCGCGACGCACGAAGTCACGGTTTTTCTGCCCGTCGACGTCCCACTCGTCACCGTCGACGTGCTGCGGTCGCTCGTGGCCGCGTGCCGCGACGCGGCGGTGACGCAGACCGGCCCGCTGCCCGCTGCGTTCGGCCGCAGCGCATTGCCGCTGCTGGAAGCGCAACTCGTCGCGGGCGAGCTCCGGCTGCGCGATGCCCTCGCGCAGCTCGACACCGCTGTCGTTCAGGTCGACGCGTCGCTGCTCGCGAACGTCAACTCGCCGGACGACCTCGCGCGGCTCAGCGCGTGACGGCTTCGAGGCCGTGCGGCGTCAGCACGCTGTCGCGGTCGGCGCCGGTGCCGATCAGCGTCACCTCGACGTCGAGCTCGCGTTCGACGAACGCGACATAGGCTCGCGCCGCGTCCGGCAGGTCGTCGACCGATGCGCACGCGTCGATCGGCTCCTCCCAGCCGGGCAGCGTCTCGTAGACGGGCCGCGCCGCATGGAAGTCGCTCTGATGCGCAGGGAAATCCTCCGTCTCCTCGCCGCCGCGCAGCCGGTAACGCGTGCACACCGGCAGCTCGGCGAAGTGCGACAGCACGTCGAGCTTCGTCAGCGCCAGCCGGTCGATGCCGTTCACGCGCACTGCGTAGCGCAGCGCGACGAGGTCGAGCCAGCCGCAGCGGCGGTTGCGCCCGGTGACGGTTCCGTACTCGTGCCCGATCTCGCGGACGCGGTCGTGATCCGGTCCTTCGATCTCCGTCGGGAACGGCCCCTCGCCGACGCGCGTGACGTACGCCTTCGCGACGCCCATGACGCGGTCGATCCGGTTCGGCCCGATCCCGATGCCGGTCGCAGCGTTTGCCGCAACGGTGTTCGACGACGTGACGAACGGATATGTCCCGTGGTCGACGTCGAGCAGCGTGCCCTGCGCGCCCTCGAGCAGCACCGACTGTCCGTCCTTCAGCGCGCGGTCGACGAGCAGCGACGTATCGGCGACGAACGGGCGGATGCGCTGCGCGTAGCCCTCGAGCCGCTCGGCGAGCTCCTCGAGCTCCAGCGGTTGCTCGCCGTACACGCGCTCGAGCCAGAGGTTCTTCTCCGCGAGCGCGACCTCGATCTTCTGGCGCAGGATCTTCGGATCGAGAAGATCCTGGACGCGGATGCCGATGCGCAGCGCCTTGTCGGCGTAGCAGGGGCCGATGCCGCGCCGCGTGGTGCCGATCTGCAGCTTGCCGAGCCGGCGCTCGCTCGCCTGGTCGATCGCGACGTGCCACGGCATGATCACGTGCGCGTTGCCGGAAAGAAGCACGACGCCGGTCATCGCGACGCCGCGCGCCTCGAGGTCGTCGATCTCCTCGAGGAACACCTGCGGGTCGACCACGCACCCGGCGCCGATCAGCGACGTCTTGCCCTGCAGCACGCCCGTCGGGATCTGCCGGATCTTGAACGTCTCGTCGCCGAGCACGATCGTGTGCCCGGCGTTCGGGCCGCCCTGGTAGCGGCACACGAGGTCCGAGTGCTGCGCGAGCAGGTCGACGATCTTTCCCTTCCCCTCGTCGCCCCACTGCGCACCGACGATGACGGTGGCAGGCACGAGCGGAAGTGTGCCCGAAGCGATGGTCGGCGGGTGGCCTACGCGGCGGCGACTCCCAGGGTCGGGGCCGCCCGCTCGACCCGGACGGGATGGCCGTGCCGGCAGAGGAACGTGCCGTGGTCGAGATCGAGATCGAGCCGGCCCGCGAAGGTCGCGGCCGACCAGCCTGCAGCGGCGTCGAGATCGAGGCAGGCATCGCAGACCACGGTGAACGCCGTGGCCCTCGGCGCGATCGTCACGACCTGGTCTCCGATCATCATCGTGCTGTGCCTCCTTGCCCTTGCGTCCTTTCCCCTTACGCGGCCGCCAGGTCCGCGAACTTCGCGTACCGCTTGAGGAACGAGAGCTTCACGGAGTCGGTCGGCCCGTTCCGGTGCTTCGACACGATCACCTCGGCGAGCCCCTGCTGGTCCGACTCCTCGTTGTAGTACTCGTCGCGGTAGACGAACATCACGACGTCCGCGTCCTGCTCGATCGACCCGGACTCGCGCAGGTCGGAGAGGAGCGGACGCTTGTCCGTGCGCTGCTCCACCGCGCGCGAGAGCTGCGAGAGGGCGACGATCGGCACGTCGAGGTCGCGCGCCAGCATCTTCAGCGAGCGCGAGATCTGCGATACCTCCTGCACGCGATTCTCGGAGCTGCCGCCCGACGTCATCAGCTGCAGGTAGTCGACGACGATCAGGCCGAGATCCGGACGGCGCGACTTCAGCCGGCGCGCCTTCGACCGGATCTCCATCAGGTTGATCGTGCCGCTGTCGTCGACGTAGATCGGCGCCTTCGCGAGCTTGTCGCACGCGGCCGTGAGGCGCGGCCAGTCGTCCGGCGCGAGCTTGCCGGTGCGCAGCCGCTGCGACTCGACCTTGCCCTCGCTGCACATCAGCCGCTGCGTCACCTCGGCCTTCGACATCTCGAGCGTGAACAGCCCGATCGGCACGCCCTTGCGCACGCCGAGGTTCGCGGCCATGCAGAGCGCGAGCGCCGACTTCCCCATCGACGGGCGCGCCGCGATGATGATCAGGTTGCCCGGCTGGAAGCCCGACGTGATCCGGTCGAGCTCGCGGAAGCCGGACGGCGTCCCCGTCACGTCCACGCCGGACTCGTAGAGCGCGGTAATTCGCTCGAAGCTCTCCTTCAGCAGCGACTCGATGTCGGAGAAGTCGCTCGTGACGCGGTTCTGCGAGAGGTCGAAGAGGAGCTGCTCGGCCCGGTCGACGAGATCCGGCGTCTCGCCGGGACGCTCCCAGCCGAGCCGGGAGATCTCGCCGCCGACGCGGACGAGCCCGCGCAGCGTCGCCATCTCGTGGACGATGCGCGCGTAGTGGGAGACGTTCGCCGACGCGGGGACGAGGGCGGCCAGCTCATGGATCCGGACGCGGCCGCCGACGTCCTCGAGCTCGCCGCGCTGGTCGAGCTCGTCGGCGAGGGTGATCGCGTCGACCGGCTCGCTGCGCTGCTCGAGCGCGATCGCGGCTCGGTAGATCTTCGCGTGCGACTCGCGGTAGAAGTCGCCGGCGTCGAGGATCTCGCTCGTGGCGCCGATCGCGCCCGGCGAAAGCATCATCGCGCCGAGGACGGATTCCTCGGCTTCGAGATTTTGCGGGGGCACGGGAGCGCTCGCGGAAGCGCTCGAGGCGACTGGGGCCAGCTGCGCCATCTGCGTCGATTCCAGCAGGTCGCGCCTCCGTCCGCCAGGTCTGGAAGGGTCCGTTGTGAACATGTCATTTTGCGCCATTTTGCAGGGGAATCGTGCATGGTTGCAGCCGGATCGGACGGAGCGGCTGTGCATAGTTCGACCGCTCTGAGCGGGAACTTTGTGCGCCAATCCACAGCGCGTGGAAACGCTGTGGATCGAGCGGTGGAAAGTCGCGTTGCCTAGTTGTTGCCGAGCGCCGCGTCGGCGTCGGCGCGCCAGTCGGGCTCGGGCTCGCCGGCCGGCTCGGCCTCGGCGGCCGGCGCGTCGTCGGCCGCGAGCGCGGCCTCGGCGGGCGAGACCCGCTCGACCTCGTCGACGTACTCGAACTCGGCGGCCGGCGTCTCGGCAGGCGCTGCGGCCTGCTGCTCCGCGCGCTCCGCGGCGGCCATCGCGTCGAGCTCCTCGTCAGACGGCAGCTCGCCGCCCTCGGGGACGACGAGGGTCTTCACATCGACGCGGACGTCCTGGAAGACGTCGATCGGCACGTCGTAGCGGCCGATCCGCTTGATGTTGTCGATGCCGATCTTGCGGCGGTCGACGCGGATCTTGCGCGTGCGCCAGATCTCGTCGGCGATGTCGGTCGGCGTCACCGAGCCGAAGAGCGACCCGGTCGGGCCGGCCTTCACGTCGAACCGGAGAACCGTCTCGGTGAGGGTCTTGGCGATCGACTGCGCCTCGTCGGCCGACTTCGCCTCGTGCCGCGCCCGCTGCGAGTCCCGCTTGCGCAGCTCCGCGACGCGCGCCGCGGTCGCCTCCTCGGCGAGCTTGCGCGGGAGCAGGAAGTTGCGCGCGTAGCCGCGCGCGACCGAGACGACCTCGCCGCGCAGGCCGACCTTCTCGACGTCCTTGAGCAGGATCACGTTCATGCTCAGCGGTCCCTGTCGCGGTCACCGCGATCGCCGCGGTCACGACGGCCGCCGGTGCGCTCCTCGACGCCCTCGGCCACGTACGGCAGCAGCGCCATCTCGCGCGCCCGCTTCACGGCCTGCGCGACCTGCACCTGGTGGCGCCGGCACGCACCCGTGATCCGGCGGCTGCGGATCTTCCCCTTCTCGGAGATGTACCTCCGCAGGGCGCTCGTGTTCTTGTAGTCGATGTCGGTGACCTTGTCCTTGCAGAAGTAGCAATTGCGGCGCTTGATCGCGCCTGCAGGCCCGCCGGGACGCTTCCGCTGCTGTGTTCTCTCTCTGGGCACGTGCGCTCCTAGAACGGAATGTCGTCGTCGGTGGCCGCCGGGAAGTCGGCGGTCTCGGCTGCCGAGCCGGCCGGCACGAACTGGTTGGCGCCGCCGGCCTCGCCGGCGCCGTCGCGGCTGCCGAGGAACTGGACGCTCTCGGCCACGATCTCGACGGCCTCGCGCTTGGCGCCGTCCTGCGCCTGCCACTCGCGCCAGTCGAGCCGGCCGTCGATCCCGACGGGGCGGCCCTTCGACAGGTACTGCGCGCAGCTCTCGGCCTGGTTGCCGAAGACGGAGACGCTGAAGTAGTTCGGCTTGTCGACCCAGTTGCCCGTTTCGTCCTTGCGCCTGCTGTTCACGGCGATGCGCAGGCTGCACACGGGAGTGCCGCCCGGCGTGTGCCGGAGCTCGGGGTCACGGGTCAGGTTGCCGACGAGCACGACGCGATTGATGTTCGCCATGGGATTCCTCCTACTCCTCTTCCGAACCTATGTTCGCTTCGGGCTCAACGTATCCGTCGTCGGGGACGGCGGCCGGAACGGGAACCTCGAGCCTCGGCCTCGACCACCTCGACCTCCACCTCGACGGGCGCCGGCGCCGCGAGCTGCGGGGCAGCGTCGTCGCGCGGGGCGCTCGTCTTCGAGCCCTCGACGTGCTTCGTCGCCAGGTGGCGCATCACGCCGTCGTCGATCTTCAGCACGCGCACGATCTCGTCCAGCGTCGGGGCGTCCGCCTCGAACACGACGAGGTGGTACACGCCCTCGGGCTTCTTCGCGATCTCGTACGCGAGGCGGCGGCGGCCCCAGTTGTCGTGGCTGCGCCACGTTCCGCCCTCGGACTTCTCGACGAGCTCGCGCACGCGGACGATGACCTCGTCCTGGCGCTCCTCGGGGAGCTCCGGATCAAGCAGCAGCAAAATCTCGTAAGTCGTCAATGTCCCGATGACTCCTTCCCACGGTCTTAGTCGGCCCCGACTGCCTGCACCGATCGGGACGAACGGTGCGTTGACGGGGCAGGAAGAGGCGGCAGTGTAGCATCGCCGCGATGCGTCGCCTCGTCGCCTGGCTGGCCGGTGTCGCCGGAGGAGCCGCCGTGGCGGAGGCGCTGCGCCGGCGTCGTCCGCATCCCGCGGCTCCCGCGCCGCTGCCGCCGCCCGAGGCGGACGCGCCCGATCCGCGGGCCGAAGAGCTGCGCGCGAAGCTCGCCGAGGCTGCGGTCGCCGCGCCGGAGCCGGAGGCGGAGCGGGAGCCCGAACCGGAACCGGAGCCGGAGCCCGAAGCGCCGGCGGAGAGCCCGGAGGAGCGCCGCCGCCGCGTCCACGAGCAGGGCCGCGCGGCGGTCGACGAGATCCAGCGCTCCGACGGCTAGGGCCCGGGCGCTACCGGACGACGAGCTTCAGGTGGTTGTCGTCGGCTGCCTGCCCGACCATGGTGATGCGGTAGACGCCGGGGGCGAGCGTGAGCAGCTTGCCGACCGCGTCCCGCTTGACGCCGGTGGGGCCGGCGACGAGCAGCGGAGCCTCGTCGAAGTTGGCGAGCTTGACCGGACCGGTCACCTTCATCGTCTTCACGAACATGCCGTGGTCGACGAGCCAGTGGCAACCGGGGTCGTGCATGGCGACGGAAACCGTCTTCGCCGGCGGGGCGGAGGGGTGGGCGAGCGCCTGGCTCGCGCCGACAGCCAGAAATGCGACGGCAGCAACGGTGAGTACGAGAGTTTTCACGGTGCGACTCCTTCAGCGGGGGTTTCGATCTCCACACCGAGGGTGTCACCGGCCGGGTGTCGTGCCGTCCGGAGTCGACCGCGGCCCGAAGCGGGAAACTACGGCTGCACGCGGAGCACGCGCGCGGTCCAGGCCGGCAGGTACCAGTTCCAGCGCCCGGCGAGCGCCATCGCCGACGGCAGGAGCACGCCGCGGACGAGCGTGATATCGATCAGGATCGCGACCGCGAGCCCGAAGCCGAGCTGCTGCATCGGCGGGATCGAGCCGAGCAGGAAGCCGCTGAACGTCGCCGCCATGATCAGTCCCGCCGCGGTGACGATCCGCCCCGTATGTGCGAGTCCGTGCGTGACCGCGCCGGTGTTCGACCGCGTCGTGTCCCACACCTCGCGCATCCGCGTGATCAGGAACACCTCGTAGTCCATCGAAAGCCCGAACAGCAGCGTGAACATGAAGACGGGAATCCAGCCTTCGATCTGCGGCACCTTCATGAACCCGGCCCAGCTGCCCCAGCCCCACTGGAACACGGCGATCATCAGCCCGCTCGCGGCGGCGACGGTCAGCATGTTCATCGCGATCGCCTTCAGCGGCAGGAGAAGCGAGCGGAACGCGCGGACGAGCAAGAGATACGTGAGCAGAAGCACGCCGAGGATCAGCCATGGGAACGAGCCGAGCGTGCGCGAGACGAAGTCCGTCGCCGCCGCGCCGCCGCCGCCGGCGAGCACGTGCACCGACGCGGGGAAGCCCGCCTCCGGGATCAGCGTGCTGCGGAGCTCGTCGGCGAACGCCTGCGCCGTCGGGCTCGCCGAGTCGTGGCGGCCGACGACGTCGATGCGCAGGTAGCGGCCGGTCGAGTCGCGCACCGCGCGCGAGACCTGCGCGACCTCGGGCTCGGCGCGGAGCAGGGCGTCGAGCCGGGCGATCGCCGGCGTCGCCGCCGCCGCGCCGTGCGCGCGATGCGTGTCGACGATGATCGTCGTCGGGTCGAGCGAGTCGTTGTCGGCGGCGTGCTGGAGGATCGTCAGACCGCGCAGCGCCGGGAGGTTGCTCGGGAGGCTGCTGCTCGAGCCGGGCCCGACCTTGATCCCGATCAGCGGCAGCGCCGCGACGACGAGCAGCGTCGCGATCAGCGGCGCGAGGTACTTCGCGCGCCGCATCACCCAGCCGGCATGGGCGACCCAGAGGCGGAGCTCGCCCGCGTGGCGCCGCTCTGCGAGGCCGTGGGGGAGCAGCCGCACGCGCTCGAGCCGCTCGCCGAACGTCAGCAGCATGACCGGCAGCAGCGTCAGCCCACAGGCGACGCTGACGACCGGGATCACGAGCCCGCCGACGCCGAAGCCGCGCAGGAACGGAACGGGCAGCAGCAGCATCAGCGTCAGCCCGACCGAGACGGCGAGCCCGCTGAAGAGGATCGTCCGGCCCGCGTGGAGCATCGTCTCTTCGACCGCCTCGCGATGCGGGCGCCCGCCGCGGCGCTCGTCGCGGTAGCGGTTGACGACGAGCAGCGAGTAGTCGATCGCGATGCCGAGCCCGATCATCAGCACCATGTTCCGCAGGTAGTCGCTCAGCTCGAGGATGTGTGCCGCGCCCCAGGCGATGCCGAGCGCGGGCGGGATCGACGCAGCCGCGAAGAGGAACGGCAGCAGCGCGGACGCCGTCCCGAAGACGAGCAGCAGGATTACGAGCGCCGCCGGAACCGCGAGGTACAGCTCGCCGACGCGGAGGTCGCGGGTGAGCACCGGCGCCATGTCGTGCTGGATCGCGGCGTCGCCGGTGACGAAGACCTTCGGGCCGAGCGTCCTGCGCAGCAGCGCGATCTTCGACGCGGCGCGGTCGCCGCTCAACGCGGAGCGGACGAGCGAGACCGCGGCACCCGACGGCAGCCGCTCGACGTCGTCGATGCGTCCACCGGGAAGGAGTGCGCTCGCCTGTCCGGCCGCGCGCTGCGCGCGTGCGAGTGCGTGGTCGTCCTTCGTGATCAGCACAACGACCGAGCCGCTGCGGTCGCCGTACTCCTGCGCGAGCACCTGCTGCACGCGTGCCGAGTCGGTGCCCGGGAGCGAGAAGCCGGTTTTAAGGAGCGGTCCGATCCGGAGCGACGCCACGATCCCGAGCGAGATCACGGCGAGCCAGATGAGCGCGACGAGCAGCCGGTGCCGCAGCGAGAACGAGGTCAGACGGGTAAGCAGGCCCAGGTCGAGGCTCGGCGAGGTCGCGCGGCTCATGAGAGGTTGAATCGGAATGACTGCGGCCCGGCTAAAGGGGAAGCAGCGAATGGGGGATCAGCCGGGGAGGTCACGGTAGCCGAGATTCGTGCGGGCACCTGCCCGGGTCGGGGCCGTACACACGCCTCCGATGACGCGTCTGGAGCAGACTTCACGGCATGTGCCGCTGGCTTGCGTACTACGGCAATCCCGTCGCGATGGACAAGGTCCTCTACGGGCCCCAGCACTCGCTGATCGAGCAGAGCCTGCACTCGCGCCTCGGCGCGGAGACGACGAACGGCGACGGCTGCGGGATCGGCTGGTACGGCCCGGACGGCGCGCCGGGCGTGTTCAAGAGCATGGAGCCGGCGTGGAACGACCGGAACCTGCGTGACCTCTCGAAGCACGTCGAATCGCATCTCTTCATCGCCCACATCCGCGCCACGTCGGGCACGCCGGTGCAGCAGACGAACTGCCATCCGTTCCGCCACGGAAAGTGGCTGTGGGCGCACAACGGCCTCGTCCGCGAGTACGCGACGGTCAAGCGCGACCTCGTCATGGCTGTCGATCCGTCGCTCTTCCCGCTGATCGAAGGCTCGGCGGACTCCGAGGTGCTCTTCTTTCTCGCGCTGACGTTCGGCCTCGAGGACGACCCGCCGTCCGCGGTCGAGCGGACGATCGGCCTCGTCGAGCAGGTCGGCCGCGCGCACGGTGTCGAGCATCCGTTCCAGGGGACGATTGCGGCCACCGACGGCGAACGGCTCTGGGCATTCCGGTACTCGAGCGAGGGGAAGTCGCGCACGCTCTACTACTCGAGCGCGTACGACACGCTGAAGGCGCTCTACCCCGACGACGAGCGGCTGGCCGACTTCGACGAGGAGACGCGGGTTGTCGTCTCGGAGCCACTCGGCGAGCTACCGGGCGTGTGGAACGAGGTGCCGGAGTCGACGTGGGGCGTCGTCCAGCCCGGCCGGGACGAGCTGCACCCGTTCACGCCTACTGTTCTCACAGGCCGAGGAACGTGACGACGAGCAGGAGGATCGACAGCGCCGACGTCCCGAGCACGGTCGCGGCGGCGAGGACGTTGAAGATCCGCCCGTTCGCGTAGTCGCCCATCAGCTCGCGGTTCGACGCGAGCCGCCAGACGAAGAAGAGCGTGATCGGCAGCAGGAACCCGTTCACGACCTGGACGCCGACGAGCAGTGCGATCACCGGGATGCCGGGGATGATCGCGACGAGCGTGCCGATCGCGATCAGCACCGTGATCACGCCGACGAAGACCGGTGCCTCGCGCGGCCGGTGCTTCATGCCCTTCTCGAAGCCGAAGGTCTCGGCGATGACGTACGCGGCGGTCACCGGCAGGATCGCCGCGGCCAGCAGGCTCGCGCCGAGCAGACCCGTCGCGAACAGCAGCTCGGCGTAGCGGCCGGCGAACGGAGCGAGTGCCTTGGCCGCGTCGGCCGCGCTGTTCACCGTGCGCTCGTGGTGGATGTAGAGCGTCGCGCCGGTCGCGATCATGATGAAGAGCGCGATCAGGTTGGCGAAGATCGAACCGGCCGCGACCTCCGTGCGCTCGGCGTTCAGTTCGTCCGGCCCGATGCCGCGCTCGACGACCGCCGACTGCACGTAGAGCTGCATGAACGGCGTGATCGTCGTGCCCGCCGTCGCGATGAACAGGAAGATGTACGCCGAGTTGAACTGGATGTGCGGCGCGACGACCGCGTGGCCGACGTCGCCCCAGTGCGGCTTCGCGAGGATCGCCGCGATCGGATACGCGAAGAACGGGATCGTCATCAGCACGAACACGCGCTCCGCCGCCTTCGACGAGCCGCGCACGACGAGCAGCCAGATCGCGACCGCGGCGATCGGCACGGAGACCTGGAACGGGATTCCGGCGAGCCCGAGCGCGGCGCCGATCCCGACGAACTCGCTGATGCAGATCCCGAGGTTCGCGACGAGCACCGACGCGGTCGCGAGCGCCGACCAGCGGACGCCGTACTGCTCGCGGATCAGCTCGGCGAGCCCCTTCCCGGTCACCGCTCCCATGCGCGCCGCCATCTCCTGGACGACGATCAGCGAGACCGTGATCAGGATCATCATCCAGAGCAGGTCGTAGCCGTACTTCGCGCCGACCGCGGCGTAGGTCGCGATGCCGCCGGCGTCGTTGCCGGCGTTCGCCGCGATCAGGCCGGGGCCGAGAACCGCGAGGAAGAGGACGAGGCGTGCGAGAAGCGGGTTACGCGCGCGGAGGCGCGGGCGCCGCGCAAGCGCGCGGTCCCGGGCCTGCGCCGTGGCAGTGCGTACCCGGAGGAACATCGAGCTCTCGCATCGGGAGCGCGGTCGTCATCGGCTACTCCTCTCCCATCACGCCGAACCGGCGCCGCCAGCCCCGCGGCAGCACGAGCTCGAGCACGTCGTCGACGGTGATCACGCCGAGCATCCGCTCCTCGTCGTCGACGACCGGCACGACCGTCAGGTCGTAGTCGGTCATCAGCCGCGCGACCTCCTCGAGGTCGGCGTCGGTGCGGACGCGCTGCGCGACGCCGGCGACGTCGCCGACCGGCGAGCCCTTCTTCGGCGCGCAGGAGATCGGCGAGCGTGATCGCGCCGCTGAGACGCTTGCGCGTGTTCATCACGTAGATCGACGCGAGCGACTCCGCCGAGCTGCGCGACGTTCGGATCCGCTCGAAGACCTCCGGCAGCGTCGCCTGCGCGTAGACGCAGATGAACTCCGGGCTCATCAGCCCGCCCGCCGTCGCCGGGTCGTGTCCGAGCAGCGCGCTGACGCGTCGCCGCTGCACCGGCGGCAGCAGCTCGAGGACCTGCTCGCGGCGCTCCTCCGGCAGCTCCGCGACGAGGTCGGCGGCGTCGTCGGCCTCCATGCGCAGCAGCACCTGCGCGACGTCCTCGTCCGTACGGTCCTCGAGGAACTCGAGCTGGTGATGCGACTCCAGCTCCTCGAACACGTCGGCCTCGAGCTCGGGATCGTCGCCGACCGCCTTGATGATCTCCTCGCCCTCGCGGTGCGACGCCGCCTCGACGAGGTCGGCGAGCTCGGCCGGGTGCAGCCGCGCGAGCTTCGGGTGCGGCACGCGCAGCCGCACGGTCGGAACGTGTCCCGTGAACGGCTCGACGCTCGCCCAGTCGAGGAAGCGGCCGGCGCCGACGGTGTCGGAGAGCGCGCGCGGCGCGAGCCGGCGGAACCAGCCGCGCAGGCCGACGTCGACGCCGACGACGCGGTACCAGCCGTCGAGCCGCGCGAGCTCGATCTCGTTCGCGCGCACGAGCCGCGCGCCGTCGACGTTGATCAGCTGCCGGTCGAGGACGTCCTTCTTCAGCAGCACCTCCTGCGGCCGCCGCGCGAACGGCCGGAGGTCGAGCTTCACCGAGCGGAGCGCGACCTGGCCCTGCTCGATCTCGGCCACCTCGTCCGCGGCGACGAACACCTGCCGGCCGGCGACGGTCGCGAGGAGGCCCGTCACCGGCGGATACTCCTCGTCGCCGAGCCGCACGATCAGGTCGTCGACGCGCCCGAGCTTGCCGCCGTTGCGATCGCGCAGCACTCCGCCCGACGACGAGCGAGAGATGCAGCATCGAGGCGGCAGCTGTGGCCGGGCTGGACATCAGCGGAACGATAGGACGGCAAACGTTGCGCCGGCGTTAACGCGGCGGTTCGTAGCCGTCGATCACCGAGACGTTCACCGTCGAGCAGCGCCCACAGCGGATCCGGACCTTCTTCGTCATCTGCACCGGGTTCATCGCCGTCGCGAGGAGGTTGCCGCACTGCACGCAGACGTAGTCGTCCTGACCGTTGCCGTGGAAGACGGGCCGGTCGGGATCGTCCTGGACCGCGGTTCCGCCGTCGGGCGGCACCTCGCCCGCGCGCACCGCTCGCATCTCGATGCGCATCTAGAGGGCGGAGAGCTTGCCCGCGAAGTCGGCGATCAGCGCGTCGAGCACGCCGACCATCACGCCTTCGCCCATCGACGCGGCCTTGCCGGTGATCTGCGCGTTCGTGTGGATCGTGCCGCCGCCGTCCGCGAGCGCGAACGTGACGTCGGCGTTCGCGAAGCCCTGGCCGCCGGCCTCGCGCGACTTGACGCGCATCACGACTCGGTGAGCAGCGGCGTCCTGTTCGACGATCTCCACCGTGCCGGTGAACGTCATCGACATCGCGCCCATCTTGACCTTGATCTCCGCCTTGACGGAGGTCGGGTCGACCGTCTCGAGCACGCTGCCTCCCTCGACGCACGGGACGACGCGCCCGAGGTCGAGGATCGGTCGCGTAGCTCTCGTCGATCGGCTTCGCGGTCGTGAAGGAGTGATCGAGCTCGACTGCCATGTGGCGGCAGTTTAATAGTGTCCGCGCATGCCGACCTACAAGCTCGGGCCGGAGAACGGGAGCCTCACGGTCAAGACGGGCCGCACCGGAGTCGCGGCGAAGGCCGGGCACGACCTGCTGATCGACGTCACCGCGTGGGAGGCGACACTCGATCTCGGCGAGCCGGCGAGCTTCGTGCTCGGTGCGGACACCGCGTCGCTGCGCGTGCGCGAAGGCACCGGTGGGATGCAGGCGCTCGGCGACGACGACAAGGCGAACATCGAGCAGACGATCGGCGACGAGATCCTGAAGGGGCAGCGCGTCGAGTTCCGCTCGACCGCTGTGACGATCGACGGCGACCGGCTCGGCGTGCAGGGCGAGTTGACGCTGGTCGGAACGACGGCACCAACCGCGTTCGACGTCACGCTCGGTGACGACGGCACGGTTCGCGGGAGCGCCGTCGTCAAGCAGAGCGACTGGGGGATCGCGCCGTACTCGACGCTGTTCGGCACGCTGAAGGTCGTCGACGAGGTCGAGGTCGAGCTCGTCGCGACGCTGCCTCAGTCGGCGTAGACGGTCTGCGCGTCGAGCCCGCCCTCGACTCCGGGCGGCAGGACGCCGGTGCCGTGCGCGTACAGCGCGAGCTCCTCGATCGTCTTGATCTTCGACGGGTCGCTCGGGTCGACGGCCCACGCGCCGTTGTCCCACGTGAGCGACTCGGGCGCGGCGTCGAGCGCGACGCCTGCGAGCAGCTTCGCCTTCGCGCGGATCTTGTCGGACGCGCCGACGACCGCGGCAGACGTGCCCCCGGACGGGCTCGTGTTGTAGCCGTGGCCGACGCCGAACCGGTCGGTGTCCGCGGGCACGACCTTGACGTCGAGCGGCGGGACGCCGAGCTCGTCGGCGACGAGCTGCGCGTACGCGCCTTCGTTCCCGTCGGCCTCGGTGGTCAGGCTCAGCACCATCTTCCCGGTCGGATGCACGCGGAGAAACACCGCGCGGTACGCCTCATTCGCCATCGCTTGATCTCCTCTCGGTCTCGAGCCGCTGCCGCTCCTGGTGGGCGGTCAGCGCGTTGTGCTCTTCCAGGTCGCAGAAGGACGGCTGCGGTCCGCCTTGCGGATTCGGCGGCACCGCGGGCCGCTCGCAGCCCGGGTAGATGCATTTCTTGTCACTCATCGGTGGCCCAGCCCGGCGTCGTCCTGCCCCTGCTCGGGCCGTGGCCGCTCGGCATCGCGACGGAGCTGCCCGGGACCGGCGTGGCGCTCGCCCACGGCTCCGGCTCCTCGGCGAGCGGCGGCTCGACGTGGCCCGGCGCGTCGGCGCCGATCGCGTCGACGACCTCGGCGAGCGCCTCGAAGCTGTGGCCGCTGACCAGCGCGTCGCAGAACGGGAGCGCGGCGACCATCCCGCCGGCCTGCACCGAGAACGAGCTCGCACCGACGCGGGGATTGACCCAGACGATCCGATGGGCGAGACGCGCGAGGCGCTCCATCTCGCGGCCGACGAGCGCCGGGTCGCCGCGCTCCCAGCCGTCGGAGAGGATCACGACCACCGCGCCGCGTGCCATGCCGCGGCGGCCGTGGCGGTCGTTGAATTCCTTCAGCGCGTCGCCGATTCTCGTCCCGCTCGACCAGTCCGGCGCGGCGGCGGCGGCGCGCTGGATCGCGCGCTCCGGATTGCGCGACGTCAGCGCACGCGTGAGACGGGTCAGCCGCGTCGCGAACGCGAATGCCTCGGCATCGGGTCCCGCTCCGGCGGCGCAGGTCAGGAACTGGAGGTACGCGCGCGCATACGGCTCCATCGAGCCGGAGATGTCGCAGAGCATCACGAGCCGGCGCCGCGCGACGCGCCTGCGCCGGCGTGCGAGGCGGATCGGGTCGCCGCCCGTGCGCAAACTCGCGCGCAGCGTGCGGCGCAGATCGACGCGCGCGCCGTGGCGCGCCCTCTCGTGCCGGCGCGTCTGCCGCAGCGGCGTCGCGAGCTCGAGGCGCGACATCAGCCGGTAGAGCTGGACGAGCTCGTGCGGCTCGAGCGCGTCGAAGCTCTTGCGCCGCAGCACCTCTTCGTCGCTCGCGATCGCGAGCGGTACCTCGGCTTCGGCGCCGTCTCCGTCGGCGCCGCTGGGCGACGACGACATGCCGCCCTGCGCCGAGTCGCCGCCACCGAGGTCGACCGCTCGGCCGGCGGCGTCGCAGCGGACTGCACCTCGTCGGGCTCGAACGACTCCGCCGTCGTCCCGCTGCCGAAGACCGCGAAGAAGACCTCGTCGAATGCCTTCACCTGCGCCGAGTCGGAGACGAACACGCCGCGCGCCGTCCAGTAGAGCCGGCGGCGCGTGATCGGCCGGACGAGCGTGAGCGCGCGCGCGAAGTCGGCCGAGCGCGCCGGCGTCACCGGCACGCCGCTGTCGTGCAGGCGGCGGCTCAACGCGCCCGCGAGCGGCGGCAGGTCGAGCACGACCGTCTCGACTCCGAAGGCGTCAGTCATCGACGGACACGAGCTGCTCCAGGCCGGCCGCGCGGATCACCTCCTGGTCCTCGCTGTACTTCAGCACCGAGCCGAGCGTGCGGTCGATTGTCGCGGCGTCCAGGCGCTCGATCCCGAGCAGGCTCAGCGCCGCGAGCCAGTCGATCGCCTCGGCCACGCCCGGCGGCTTCTGGATGTCGCTGCCGCGCATGCGCGAGACCGCGTTCGCGACCTGCACCGCGAGCGTCTCCGACGAGCCCTTGACGCGGCGGCGCACGATCTCGACCTCGCGCTCCGGCGTCGGGTACGCGATCCAGTGGTAGAGACAGCGGCGCTTGACGGCGTCGTGCAGATCGCGCGTCCGGTTCGAGGTCAGGATGATGATCGGCGGATGTGTCGCGCGGATCGTGCCGAGCTCGGGAATCGTCACGCTCGCGTCCGCGAGCAGCTCGAGCAGGAACGCCTCGAAGTCGTCGTCGGCGCGGTCGATCTCGTCGATCAGCAGCACCGCCGGCCGCGGGCCGGGATGTTCGAGCGCGCGCAGCAGCGGACGGCGGATCAGATAGTCGGCGCCGAAGAGCTCCTCCTCGCCGAGCGGCGCGTTGCGCGAGTCGGCGAGACGGATGCTCAGCAGCTGGCGCGGATAGTTCCACTCGTACAGCGCCTCGGCCGCGTCGATTCCCTCGTAGCACTGGAGGCGGATCAGCGGCGTGTCGAGCACGACGGCGAGCGACTTCGCGGCCTCGGTCTTGCCGACGCCCGCCTCGCCTTCGAGCAGCAGCGGCTGCGGCAGGCGCACGCTGAGGAACATCGACGTCGCGAGCCCTTCGTCGACGAGATAGTCGACGCCGGCGAGCCGCTGCGCGAGGGTCTCGATGTCGGGGACGAGCTGCCGGACTTCGCCGGCCGCCTCGCCCGTCACCTCATTCTGCGAGGGCATGCTCGTGTTGGGCCTGGAACTTTGTGGCGCAGCCGTCGCAGCAGAAGTAGAACGTCTCGCCGTCGACCGTGACCGACGGCGTGTCGGCGACGATCGCGACCGTCATCCCGCAGATCGGGTCGATCGCCAGGTCGGGCGACGCGGTCTGCGCCGGCCCGGCCGCCGGGGACGGCGCGGTCGCCGCGGCGAACGCGTGACGACCGTCGCGAGGATCGACAGCGCGATCTCCGCCGGCGTTCGCGCGCCGATGTCGATCCCGGCCGGGACGTCGATCAGCGCGAGGTGGTCCTCGGAGACGCCGTCGGAACGCAGCTCGTCGAGCACCGCGGCGCCGCGCTTCGGGCTGGCGACGAGCCCGACGTACGGAACGCCGACTTCGAGCGCGCGCCGGAGCATGTGCAGCTCGTCGCGCCCGTGCGCCGCGACGACGAGCGCGAGGTCGCCGGTTGCCGGCTCGGCGGCGGGGATCATCTCGAGACCGAGCTCCGCGCCGAGCGCGAGGATCGCGCCTGCGATCGGCGTGTCGCCGACGACGAGGACGCGCGGCGTCGGCAGCACCGGCTCGAGGAAGATCTCGATCTCGCCGCCGGACAGGCACGGGTTGTGCGCGATCGCGGAACCGTCCTCGACCTGGACCTCGCGACCGGTCTCCGGATCCTCGCCTATCGGTCCGTCGGGAACGATGCGCAACAGTACCGCCTCCTCCGTCTCGATCGCCTTCAGCGAATAGACGCGCACGCTCTGCTGCGCGCACACGCCGCCGACGAATCCTTCGATCGTGCCGTCGCCGAGCACGAGCGCGACCTCGCCCGCCTTCACGCTCGTCGGGCGCTTCGCGCGCACCACCGTCGCGATCACGAATGCCGTGCCCTCCGCTGCGAGCTCGCCGGCCCGCCGCGAGACGGCGTTGCTCATCATTGCGGTGGCTCGGGACGCCCCTGCATCGCTGCCCAGACGCGGGCGGGTGTGCAGGGCATGTCGATGTGATCGACGCCGTGCGTCTCGTGCAGCGCGTCGATGACCGCGTTCACGATCGCCGGCGGCGACCCGACGTTCGGCGACTCGCCGACGCCCTTCGCCCCGAGCGGATGGTGCGGGCACGGCGTGACCGTCTCGCCGAGCTCGAAGTCGGGACACTCGAGCGCAGTCGGGATCAGGTAGTCCATGAACGACGAGTTGAGGCAGTTGCCCTCCTCGTCGAACGAGATCAGCTCCATCAACGCGATGCCGACGCCCTCGGCGAGGCCGCCGTGAATCTGGCCGTCGACGATCATCGGGTTGATCCGCACGCCGCAGTCGTCGACCGCGATGAAGCGCCGCACCGTGACGTGCGCGGTATCGGGGTCGATGTCGACGACGGCGATGTACGCGCCGTAGGGATACGTGAGGTTCGGCGGGTCGTAGATCACCTGCGCGTCGAGCCCGCCCTCCATGCCCTCCGGCATTGTCTCGCCGCTGTACGCGCGCGCGGCGATGTCCTCGATCATCGCGCCCTTCTCCGGGTCGCCCTTCACGTACCAGCGGCCCTTCTCCCACGCGAGATCCTCGGGCCGCGTCTCGAGCATCGTCGCGGCGATCAGACGCGCCTTGTCGCGCACCTTGCGCGAGACGACCGCGACGGCGGCGCCGGAGACGGGCGTCGAGCGGCTGCCGTAGGTGCCGAGCCCGTACGGCGAGCGGTCGGTGTCGCCGTGGCGAACCTCGACGTCCTCCGGCGGAATCCCGAGCTCCTCGGCGACGATCTGCGCGAACGTCGTCTCGTGTCCCTGACCCTGCGTCTGCGCGCTGATGCTGACGACGGCCTTGCCGGACGGATGCACGCGCAGGTCGGCGCCGTCGTTCATCGCGAGGCCGAGGATGTCCATGTGCTTGCGCGGCCCCGCGCCGACGCCTTCCGTGAAGAACGAGACGCCGATCCCCATCAGCTCGCCGCGCGCACGCTTCTCCGCCTGCTCGCGGCGCAGATCCTCGTAGCCGGCGATGTTCATCGCGACGCGCATCGTCTCCGCGTAGTTGCCCGAGTCGTACGTCCAGCCGGTGGTCGTCTCGTACGGGAACTGCTCCGGCGCGATGAAGCTCTGCATCCGCAGCTCGATCGGATCGACCTTCAGCTCGAGCGCGAGCGCGTCGACCATCCGCTCGACGAGATACACGGCCTCGGTGATCCGGAACGAGCAGCGATACGCGACGCCGCCCGGCGCCTTGTTCGTGTAGACCGCTTTGACCTGGACGTGCGACGCCTCGAGGTCGTACGAGCCGCAGACGATGTGGAAGAACCCGGCGGGGAACTTCGTCGGCTGCGCGGTCGAGTCGAACGCGCCGTGGTCGGCGATCACGTCGACGCGGAGGCCGGTGATCTTGCCGTTCTTCGAGCACATCTCCGCGTGCATGACGTAGTCGCGCGCGAAGCCGGTGGAGACGAGATTCTCGGTGCGGTTCTCGACCCACTTGACCGGAACGCCGGCGACGATCGAGCCGGCGATCGCGCAGACGTAGCCCGGATAGATCGGCACCTTGTTGCCGAAGCCGCCGCCGATGTCGGAGCAGCGGATGCGGATCATGTGCTCCGCGAGACCGGCGACGTGCGCGTACACGGTGCGGTGCGCGTGCGGCGCCTGGTTGCCGTTGTAGATGTCGAGCTGGCCCGTCTCCGGATTGAAGTCGGCGATGATCCCGCACGTCTCGAGCGGAGCGGGATGGCAGCGCGGATAGATGATGTCGCGCGAGACGACGGTGTCGGCCTCGGCGAAGACGCGGTCGGTCGCGTCGCCGTCACCGGCCTCCCAGGTCGGGCTCGCGAGGTTGTCGCGCTGGCCGACCTTGTCGTCGCGGATCAGAGGCGCGTCGGGATCGAGCGCCTTGCGCGCGTTGACGATCGCCGGCAGCGGCTCGTACTCGACGTCGATCAGCTGGAGCGCGTCGTTCGCCGAGTACTCGTCGGTCGCGATCACGAACGCGACCTCCTGTCCCTGGAAGCGAACCTTGTCGCCCGCGAGGACGGCCTGCGTGTCGTACGAGATCGTCGGCATCCACGCGAGGCCGAGCGTCTCGAGATCCTTCGCGGTGACGACGGCCGCGACGTTCGGATGCGCGAGCGCGCGCGAGGTGTCGATCGAGACGATGCGCGCGTGCGCGTACGGGCTGCGCAGCAGCGCGCCGTAGACCATCCCCGGCAGACGGATGTCGTCGAGATACGTTCCCTTGCCGCGGATGAAGCGGGCGTCTTCCTTGCGCTTCAGCCGGCCGAAGCCGATCGGGCGCTCGGTCGTGCCGCTCGGAAGATTCTCGACCGTCGCCATGCTCAGACCTCCTGTTTCGCGCCGGCTTCGTAGGCGGCGGCCCATTGCACGGCGGCGACGATGTTCTTGTAGCCGGTACAGCGGCAGATCGCCCCTGAGATCGCTGTACGGATCTCCAGGTCGGTCGGATTCGGGTTCTCGTCGAGCAGCGCGCGCGTCGTCATCAGCATTCCCGGCGTGCAGAAGCCGCACTGGAGCGCGTGCATCTCGTGGAAGCCCTGCTGGATCGGATCGAGCACGCCGTCGACCTCGAGCGACTCGACGGTGCGGATCTCGTGGCCCTCGCACATCGCGGCGAGGATCGTGCAGGACTTGACCGGCTCGCCGTCCATCTGCACGACGCACGCGCCGCAGTTCGACGTGTCGCAGCCCCAGTGCGTGCCGGTGAGATCGGGCGTGTCGCGGATGAAGTGGACGAGCAGCTGGCGCGGCTCGATCTCGCGGGAGACCGTTTCGCCGTTGATCGAGATCGAGACGTTCATGAGCGGGCCTCCGTTGCGCGTGCGGCCGCGCGGGTGAGCGCGCGGGTCGTGAGGACGCCGGCGAGGTGGCGCTTGTAGTCGACCGGGCCGCGGCCGTCGGCGCTCGGCGAGCAGTCCTCGGACGCGATCGCGCCCGCCTGCGCGAAGAGCTCGTCCGACGGAGCTTTGCCGCGCAGCAGCTCCTCGGCGCGCGAGAGGTGGATCGTCGTCAGCCCGACGGCGCTCAGTCCGATCCCGACGTCGGCGATCGTGCCGCCGTCGAGCCAGACCGCTGCCGAGGCGGCGGCGATCGCCCAGTCGCCCGCGCGGCGTTCGACCTTCTCGTGCGCGCTGCCGGCACCCGCGCGGACCGGGATCCGCACCTCCGTCAGCAGCTCGCCGTCGCCGACGGCGGTCATGTACGGGCCGACGTGGAAATCCTCCATGCCGACGACGCGCTCGCCCGAGGCGCCGCGGATCACGGCCTTCGCCTTGACCGCGGTGCAGACGGCGGAGAGATCCTCGGCCGCGTCGGCCTGGCACAGCGAGCCGCCGATCGTGCCGCGATTGCGCACCACCGGATCGGCGATCACGGTCTCCGCGTCGCGGAACACGGGCAAGCGCTGCGCGAGCAGATCGGACTTCAGCAGGTCGACGTGGCGGGTCAGCGCGCCGATGCGGATCTCGTCGCCCTCCTCGCGGATGTACGCGAGCTCCGTGAGGTCGTTGATGTCGATCAGATGCTCCGGATTCGCGAGCCGGAGCTTCATCATCGGCAGCAGGCTGTGTCCGCCGGCGATCACGCGCGCCTCGGAGCCGAGCTTCTGAAGTGAAGCGATCGCGCCCTCGACACTGGTCGCGCGCTCGTACTCGAATGCCGCAGGCGTCTGCACCAGAGGCTCCTTTCCTAATCCGTCAGGTTACCGGCGGCCGGCCGGGAGACGCTTGCGCGGCGCGCCGATGTCGTCCCGCTGCTCGTATTGCTCCGGCGCGTCCGTGCCGATCACCGGCGACCGCTCCAGCGACTCGGGCCGCGACTGGCGGATCTCCGGATACAGAAGCCGTGCCGCGAGGCTGCCGCCCTCGACGTTGCGGAGCGGGAACCCGTTCGGGCTCGCGGCGGCGACCGGCGCCTCGCGGCCGAGCCGCGCGAGCGTGAGCGTGCCCTGCGTGTAGACCTCGCCGATGCGCGGCGCCGTGACCTCGGTGCTCTCCGGAAAGTCGCGGAAGCCCGCGGCGGCCGCGCCGGGATAGAGGCCTTCGACGAGACCGACGGCGTCCGCCATGCCGGCCTTCTTCACGAGCAGTCCCTCGAGTGCGCCGACGGCGGCGTCGAGGTTCGCGTTGATGTCCGCGACGACGTCGTTGACCGGTGCGCTCTTCTCGACGATCCCGCTCACGTGCGTGATGACGTCGTCGAGGCCGCCGGTGATCTTCGAGAGTTGGAGGATCACCGAGACGAGATAGAAGACGAGCGCGAGGACGATCAGCAGCACCGCGAGGATCGTGACGACGCCGACAGCCATGATCGCGAGCATCCGTTCCTCCTATTCGGCGTCGTCGAGGATCACGTCGAGCGAGCCGCCGTAGTTCGCGACCAGCGCGAGCGTCTGGGCGACCTGGTCCTGCGTCGTCAGCAGCAGCGCCGTCGCGTCGAGGTCGTTCGAGCCGGCCTCCGCGACCGTCGCGATCTGCCGCACGCTCGGGACGATGCTCCGCGCAGCGTTCAGCACGCCGTGCAGCAGGTAGACGACGATCGGCACGACGACGAGCAGCAGGACGGCGTTTCCGATCCACCAGACCGTCATCGCGGCCTCCGCTCGGCGACGATCGCGGCCTTGCGCCCGATCCCCGGCAGCGCGCCGAGAATGATGTCGAACTGCGCGTTGATCGCGGTGACGGCGCCCTCGAGCGGGCGCAGATGCTCGGCTTCGACGCCTTCGAGCGCGCCGCCGAGCGTCGCGAGCCCCGCGGAGATCCGCCGCAGCCCGCTGCGCACAACGATCAGTGCGACGGCGAGCACGAGCACGACCACCGCGGCGAGCACGATGCTGAGGACGACGAGCGTTGTGTGACTCATGCCGCGTCTCCGAACCCGTCGGTGAGCGCGTTCATGTAGCCGTCCTGGATCACAGCTTCGTCGACGATCAGCGCCAGCACGGGCGCCGTCGCCTCGAGCTGCGGGATGTTCGCCGTGTTCGCGGCGACCTTGCCCGCGGTCTCGAGCAGCCCGTCGACGGACTTCTCGATGCTCCGTACGGCCGAGATCAGCAGGGCGAGCAGGACGGCGACGACGAGCGCCGCGACGAGCCCGATCAGCAGCGAGATCTCCCAGTACGTCGTGGCGCTCACTTGCCCACCGCCACTTTCCGGAGCGCGCGCGCCGAGTGGAGGATGCGGACGCCCGAGTCGTTGATCCGGCCGATGCCGGGAAGCCCATCCGTCTGCTGCCGCACGACCTCGACGGCGCCCACCGCGACCTTGGCCTGCTTCGCGATCTTGAACGCGAGCATGACGATCACGATCACGATCACCGCGGCCACCGCGATCACCACGATGCCCAGCGCGATCCCCAACTGCCAGCCGCCCGAAGACGCGATCAGCCCGGCGCCCATGCCGCGACCCTAACACCCACGGTGAGGCGGGCAAAACGGCCGGCAGAACGGAGCGGCGCAGGAGTCGAACCTACCCAGCCGTGGGTTACACGACCTCACCGGTTTTGAAGACCGGCTGAAGCACCGGCTTCGGCCGCTCCGCCCGCGAGCCTAGCTAGATGATCTCTTCGCGGCGCGCGACCGCGACCGCCTGCAGGCGCGACTTCGTCCCGAGGCGCTTCGAGATGTGGCGGACGTGGTTGCGGACGGTCTCGCGGCTGATGTGCAGCTGCGCCCCGATCTGCTCGGTCGATTTGCCGTCCGCGAGCAGACGGAGGATCTCGCGCTGGCGCGGCGTCAGACGGCCGTCGACTTTCGGCGGCCGGTCTTTCGCTTCGCTCTGCGGGCGCACGACGCCGAACATCCCGATCGCGCGATGCTTCGACCGCAGCGGCACCGAGCTGATCTCGACGCACTGCTCCTCGCCCTCGGCCGTGATCACGTCGACCGAGAAGTCGCGGTGTCCCTTCCCGTGCAGGTTGCGCTGGAACAGCGACTTCGCCCGCGGCAACTCATCCGGGTTGAGGACGCTCGTGAACATTTTCCCGGTCGCGTCGCCGACGAGCTCCTTCGCGGCGTCGTTGAGCCAGCGGATGTGACCCGTGGCGTCGATCACATAGCAGGGGACGCTGATCTCCTCCAGCGCCGGAGGCAGCTGCGGCGAGATCAACGTCAGGAAGGGTGCCGCCGACGGCGGCGCGTCCGTCAACACGTCACAGAGCGTATCGCCCTCGATAGCCTCTGCGAGGTGCTCGCACGACTCGCGCTTTCGTGGCTGCTCAACATCGCCGTCCTGGCCCTGGTCACGTGGGTCTTCAGCGGCGTCACGTACGGCGGCTCCGCCGGCACACTGATCATCGCCGCCGCGGTCTTCGGGATCCTGAACACGATCCTGAAGCCGATCCTGAAGCTGCTCACGTTCCCGCTGGCGATCTTCACGCTCGGGCTCGCCTGGTTCGGCGTCGCGATGCTGATGCTCTGGCTGACGGACGTGATCGTCCCGAGCTTCAACATCAGCGGCTTCTGGACGTACGTCGGCGCCACCGTCGTCGTCTGGCTCGCGAACGTCGCGCTTGATCTCGTCCTCGACCGCAAGGATCGAGGACGAGACCACGGCAAGTCCGTCCCGGCGTCTTAGGCGGCCGCGAGCGGCCAGGCGATCTCGCCGGCCTCGAGCACGTACGCCCGGCCGTCGAGATGGAACCTGATTGCGCGCAGGTGACGCTCGGAGACCCACCGCTCAACTTCGCGGAGGAGGTCTGCGAGATCGTCGTTGCGCGGCTCGAGGTCGACGTAGACGACCCACGAGGTCTCCGAGAACACGAGCGAGCAGATCCAGCTGCGGCGAAGGAGCTCCCGCAGGGCTGTCGCGTCGGTCTGCTCGGGAACCTCGAACGTGACGGTCTCGTCGAAAGGAAGACAGTCGTGCATGCGGGCAGGGTGGGGATGGTCCGATGCCAACCGCGTGACCCGTTCGCGTCAAATCGCTCAAAGTTCACGAAAGGTTTACGGCTTCCCCAGCCGACGTGAAACCGGCGCGGCGGAGACGCCGTATCTCCCCACGGTGGCCGGCGGCGTTCGCTCGCCCAAAGGGGAGGCCGCATGCATACGTTCCGACTCGCACTCGCAGGCGCGGGGATCGCCGCGATCCTCGTCGCCGCGCCCGCCGGCGCACGCGTTCAGGACAACATCTTCACCGTCAACAATCTCGTCGCCGACACATCGGGGACGGCGCCGGTGACCGACGCGTCGCTCGTCAACGGCTGGGGTCTCTCGGCCGGGCCGACGACGCCGTGGTGGACGTCGAACAACGGCACGAACACGTCGACGCTCTACAGCGGCAGCGGCGCGAAGGTCGCGCTGACCGTGTCCGTTCCCGGCGGGCCGACCGGCACCGTCTTCAACGGGAACGCGGCCGACTTCGCCGTCACGCAGAACGGGAAGACCGCCGCCGCGCGCTTCCTCTTCTCGACCGAGGGCGGGATGATCCTCGGCTGGGCGTCGGGCGTGAACGCGGCGACCGCGATTCCCGGCGTCGACCACTCGAGCCAGGGCGCCGTCTACAAGGGCCTCGCCGTGACGAACGACCGGCTCTACGCGACCGACTTCCACAACGGCCGCGTCGACGTCTTCGATGCGACGTTCAACCCGGTCACGCTCTCCGGCGGGTTCGTCGACAAGAAGATCCCGAAGGGGTTCGCGCCGTTCGGCATCCAGGCGCTCGCCGGCAACGTGTACGTCACGTACGCGAAGCAGGACTCGGCGAAGCACGACGACGTTGCCGGGCCGGGGCTCGGGTACGTCGACGAGTTCACCCCGGACGGGAAGCTCGTCGCGCGCGTTGCCGACGGCGGACGGAAGAACGCGCCGCCGAACGCGCCGTGGGGGCTCGCGCTCGCGCCGTCGACGTTCGGCGTCTTCGCGGGCGACGTCCTCGTCGGCAACTTCGGGAACGGACGGATCAGCGCGTACCAGCAGCGCGGCGCGAAGTGGGTCTACAAGGGCCAGCTGCGCCGCGGCGACGGGACGCTGATCTCGGTCGACGGGCTGTGGGCGATCGCGTTCGGCAACGGCGCGGCCGCCGGGCCGGCGAGCACGCTCTACTTCCTGGCCGGGCCGAGCGGCGAGAGCCACGGCCTGCTGGGGGCGATCACGTCAGGTTGACGTCGACGTCGTAGTGGAGGACGCGGAGCTCGCGCTCGACGAGATATCGGTCGTCCTCCGGATAGAACACGGCGCGCTCGAGATCGTCGCCGGCAAACGCTTGCACGTTCTCGAGCGCGTCGAACAACAGCACCGTCACGAACTCGGCGCGGTCGCCGTCGGCGCGCCGCAGCACGAGCGTGCCGCGGTTTCCCGGCAGTGCGCGCGCCGCCTCGAGCTCGGTCTCGACGTACGCGGCGTACTCGGCCGCATCGGCGGCGCTCGTCGCGCCGCGCCACACACGCGCGATCATCGCTCCTCCTTCACCCAGTCACTCGTCAGGTACAGCCAGAACGCGAGGCCGGCCCACTCGCCGTAGCGGCGGAAGCGCCGCTCGATCGTCGCGTCCTTCGTCTTGCGGCCGGCGAGCTTCGCGTACGTCGGCCTCGTCCACGAGTCGAGGACGAGCCGTGAGTAGCGGCCGAGGCTCGTCAGCATCACGTGCGCCGCGCCGTAGGGGCCGATCCCCGGCAGCGCGAGCAGCCGCGCTTCGACCTCGTCGTCCGGCAGCTCCGGGTCGGTCAGCGCCTCGAGATCGACCTCGCCCGCCGCGACCGAGCGCGCGAGCTCGCGGAAGTACGGAGCGCGGTAGCCGGTGCGCGCGACGTCGCGGTAGAACGACTCGTCGGCGGCCGCCATCGCGGCGGCGGACGGAAACGCGCGGCGGCCGTCCGGCGCGGGATCGCCGAGATGCTCGACGAGCGCCGTCGCCATCTTCGTCGTCAACGCCCACGAGCAGTTCGTGGTGCAGACCGTCTTCACGACGTCCTCGAAGACGGTCGCGCTGCGCAGCATCCGGCCGGCGCCGTGCACGACCCACGCGAGATCGTCGTCCGTGGCGGCGACGGCGTAGAACGCGGACAGGTCGTCGTCGAGCCGCAGCATGTGGCGCACCGTTGCGAGCAGGCGCGCGCGGTCGCGCTCGCCCGCGGCGCCGCCGAGGAGCTCGACCTTCGCGTGCCCGCGCTTGCCCGCGGAGAGGCGCACCGTGCGCGCCCGGCCGCGCGCGACCGAAAGGGTCGCCTCCAGCGTCCACGCCTCCTCGTCGAGGCGCTGCGGTGGGAGGGAGGCGACCCCGTGCGAGGCGAGCGTGCGCCGCAGGTCGACCGGCTCGCCGCCGGCGCCGCGGAGGCGCAGCTCACCGAGGATCACTCCGCGAACGACGCGAGCTCCCACTCGGACGGTTCGAACGCCTTCCCGGGCCAGCCGCCGAGAGAGAGCACGACGGTGTCGGGCGCGGTCACGACGGCGCTGCGCTCGGCGGTCGGGTCGGAGACGTAGACGCACATCCCCGTCGGCGCGTCGATCTCCTCGCCGGCAACGGTGAACGTCGCGTGGCCGCTCAGCACCATGTAGAGCTCCTCGTGCCCGGTGTCGCCCTCCTGATGCGGCTTGATCACCTGGTCGCCCGTCGTCCCGCGCCAGGCGTTGATCCCGAACGAGCGGATGTCGAAGTGGTAGCGGATCGGAGCCCAGTACGGCCACTTCTCGGCGACGATCTCGTCCAGCGGTGCTGCGCTGTACGCGCTCATGACTCCTCCTCGAGTGGGTAACCGGTGATACAGTATTGGGTGGTTATGGAGGCAGTCAAGCCCGAGCTGCAGCTGGTCTGCGACTTCGTCAACACGCTCGAGGTCGAGGAGGGGAGCGACGAGCTTGCGGATGCGGGCGCACTCGGAGTGTGGCTGCGGGCGCACGGGCTCTGGGGCAGTCGTCCCGACGAGGCCGACGCCCGCGCAGCGCGGGACCTGCGCGAGGCACTCCGGGACCTGATGTGGGCGAACAACGGCGGCGAGGCGGACACCGGGGCGGCCTCCGCGATCCTCGACGCCGCCGCGCAGCGCGCCGGCGTCGTCGCACGGTTCGACACCGGCGCGATCCGCCTGGTCGCGCCCGCCGGCGGTGTCGGCGCCGTGATCGCGGCCGCCGGAGAAGCGATGGCAGACGGCTCCTGGACGCGGCTGAAGGCGTGCCGCTCCGACACCTGCCGCTGGGCGTTCATCGACTCGGCGCGCAACCGCTCGCGCCAGTGGTGCTCGATGAGCATCTGCGGCAACCGCGAGAAGGCGCGCGCGTTCCGGCGTCGTCGCAGCGACGCTGCGTAGACTCGCACCGTGCCCGAGGCAAGCTTCGAGGATCGCGGTTCCGGCCTCGCGCCTGCGAGCGACGGCTGGTTCGTCGTGAACGTGCGCGACGCACAGTGGCTGTCGTCGGAGAACGGCGAGCTGAAGCCGTCCGGCTCGGAGTGCGTCTTCGAGAGCCGGGAGTTCTGGTTCCGGCAGCTCGGCGTCCGGGTACACGTTCTGGAGCCGGGCGAGGCGAACGGCCTCTACCACTCCGAGACGGTGCAGGAGGCGTTCCTCGTCTTGTCCGGCGAGGCCAGGCTGCTCGTCGAGGGCGAGGAGCGGATCCTGCGGCCGTGGGACTTCTTCCACTGTCCGCCCGGCACGGAGCACATCTTCGTCGGCGCGGGCGACGGGCCGTGCGTGATCTTCATGGTCGGCGCGCGCGTGGAGGGCGCGGGGCTGCACTACCCGGTCTCCGAGCTCGCGGCGCAGTACGGCGCAAGCGTCGAAACGGCGACGTCCAATCCGGACGAGGCGTACCCCGGCGTGTTCGAGCCGTCGCGCCGCGCGCGGCCGTCGTACTGGTCGCGCCTGCCCTGGGCCTAGCCGTCCAGCCGGGCGATCAGCTCGGCAGGCGGGAGATCCGCGAGCGAGTCGAGCACGAGATCCGCCTCGTCGAGCCCGAGTGAGCGCGTCACGTCGTTCGGGATCCCGACGCAGAAGATCCCCGCAGCCTTCGCGGCGCGGATGCCGTTCGGCGAGTCCTCGAACGCGACGGCATCCGCCGCGTCGACGCCGATCAGCTCGAGCGCCTCGAGGTAGAGATCCGGACGCGGCTTCGCGCGCTCCGGATCGTGGTCGGCGGTGACGATCGCGTCCCACTTAACGTCCGGCGCGAGCCGGGCGATGTGCTTGTCGATCCACGGGCGGGACGCGGATGAGACGATCGCGCGCTTCAGACCCTGTCGCTCGGCCTCGACGAGGTAGTCGCGGATTCCCGGTCGAAGCTCCTCGTCGTCGATCAGCGCGAACTCATGCGTGCGGCGTGCTTCGGTCAGCTGCTCGTGCTCGAGCGGCTCGCCGACGAGCTCTTCGAGGTGGGCCATCGGGTCCCAGGCGCCGACCGTTCCGACGACGAGCGCCCACTTCTCCGGCGGTAGCTCGTGGCCGTGCTGCGCGTAGACGTGCGCCCAGCCGGCGCGCGAGGGCACCTCGGTGTCGACGATCAGGCCGTCGAAGTCGAAGAGGAAGGCGCGAACGGGCACGGGGATGCAGAGTACGCAGCGTGGCGATCCTGGGCGTCGACGTCGGTGGGACGTTCACGGATGCCGTGTTGCTGGACGGCGGCCGCGTGCGGACGGCGAAGGTGCCGACGGCGGAGCGGCAGGAGGAATCGGTTCTCGCAGCGGCGCGCGCCGTCGGCGCTGTCGGCGTCGAGCGGTTCGCGCACGGGACGACGGTGGCGACGAACGCGCTGCTGGAGCGGCGCGGCGCGCGCACCGCGTTCGTCGGCAACGCAGGGTTCGAGCATCTGCTGCATCTGCGGCGGCAGACGCGCGCGCATCTGTACCGGCTCTGCGAGGCGCACCCGGAGCCGCTCGTTCCGTTGGAGTGGTGCCACGGCGTGCGCGGGCGGCTCGGGCCGGACGGCGAGCTGGATCCGCTGGACCTCGAGACGCTGCCGGACGTCGGCGACGCGGAGGCGGTCGCCGTCTGTCTGCTCTTCGCGTTCCGCGACTCGTCGCACGAGGCTGCGGTTGCGGCCGAGCTGCGGCGTCGTCATCCGGGAGTGCACGTCGTCGCGTCCCACGAGGTCGCGCCGGAGTTCCGCGAGTACGAGCGTGCGTCGACGACCGCGACGGACGCGTATCTCGCGCCGGTCGCGGGGCGGTACCTGCGCGCGCTGGCCGCCGCCGCGGGCGAGGGCGGATTGCCGGAACCGCTCGTGATGCTGTCGGCGGGCGGCGTCGCATCGGTCGCGGACGCTGCGGCGCATCCCGCGACGATCCTCGTCTCCGGTCCGGCGGCCGGCGTGGTCGGCGCGGGCCTCGTCGCGCGCCGCGCCGGGTTCGCGGACGCGATCGCGTTCGACATGGGCGGCACGTCGACAGACGTCTGCCTGCTGCCGGGCGGCCGCGCGGCGCGCGTGGCGGAGCGGGTCGTCGGCGGGTTTCCGGTGCGGCTGCCGACGGTCGACCTGCACACCGTCGGCGCGGGCGGCGGCTCGCTCGTGCGCGTCGACGCGGGCGGCGCGATCCGCGTCGGGCCGGAGAGTGCGGGCGCACATCCGGGGCCTGCGTGTTACGGCGCGGGCGGCGGCGCGACCGTCACCGACGCGAATCTGCTGCTCGGCCGGCTGCCCGCGGAGCTGCCGGGCGGGCTCGTGCTCGACCGCGACGCGGCGGCGGCTGCGCTCGGCGACGTCGATCCCGCGGCGGTGATCGAGGTCGTGAACGCGGAGATGCTGCGCGCGCTGCGCGTCGTGTCCGTCGAGCGCGGCCACGATCCGCGCGACTTCGCGCTCGTCGCCTTCGGCGGTGCCGGCCCGCTGCACGCGTGCGCGCTCGCCGAGGAGCTCGGGATCGACGCGGTGCTCGTGCCGGAGGCGGCCGGCGTTCTCTCCGCGTTCGGTCTCGTCGCGAGCGACGAACGGCGCGACCGCGTCGTCTCGCATGTGCGCCCGCTCGCGGAGGTGCGCGACCTTCCGACGGAGGGCGAGGCCGACCTTCGCTACCGCGGCCAGTCGTTCGAGCTGACGGTGCCGCTCGGGCCGGAGCTCGCGCGCGCGTTCCATCGTGCACACGAGGAGCGTTACGGCTACGCGGACGAGTCCCGCGAGATCGAGCTCGTCGCGGTGAGAACCGCGGAGGTCGTGCCCGGGCCGGAGATCGCGTTCGAGGCGGCGGCCCGCCGCACGGTGTCCGGCCCGGAGCTCGTCGAGCTTCCCGGCGCGACCTGCTGGGTGCCGGACGGCTGGCACGGCGAGACGAACGACGACGGCACGCTGGTGCTGACGCGATGAGCGTAGGCTCGACGGAGCTCACCAAAGAGCGGAGGCGGCGGCTCGGCCGCCGCCGGGAGCGGGCATGAACGTCGAGCTGCAGGTGATCGGCAGCGCGCTGCGTGCGGTTGCGGAGGAGATGGGCGCGGTGCTGATCCGGTCGGCGTTCTCCGCGAACATCAAGGAGCGGCGCGACTGCTCGACGGCGATCTTCGACGAGGACGGGCGGATGATCGCGCAGGCGGAGCACATCCCCGTGCACCTCGGCGCGATGCCGGCGGCGGTGGCTGCGGCCAGGTCCCGGGGTCTGACCCCGGGGCAGGTCTGCATCCTCAACGACCCGTATACGGGAGGCACGCACCTGCCGGACGTGACCCTCGTCTCGCGCACGTCGCTCGGCTACGCCGTCTCGCGCGCGCACCACGCCGACGTCGGCGGGATGGAGCCCGCGAGCCTGCCCGCGTTCTCGCGCGAGCTGTACCAGGAGGGCCTGATCATTCCGCCGGTGCTGCTCACTGATGAGGTCGTCGAGCTCTTCGTCGCGAATGCACGCAACCCCGACGAGCGGCGCGGCGACCTTCGCGCGCAGATCGCCGCGCATCGCCTCGCCGAGCGCCGTATCGACGAGCTCTGCGAGCGCCGCGGCAGCGAGCGCGTCGCCGCGGCGATGGACGAGCTGTACGCGTACTCCGAGCGGATGGTGCGGGCCGCGATCGCTGCGCTGCCCGACGGACGCTGGTCGGCGGAGGACGTCGTCGAAGCGGTGGACGGCGATCTCGCGATTCGCGCGACGGTCGAGGTCGACGGCGACGAGATCCGGATCGACTTCGCCGGAACGGCGCCGCAGGACACGTACAACCTCAACTGCCCGCTCTCGGTCACGCAGTCCGCGTGTTACTTCGTCGTGCGCTGCCTCACCGAGCCGGATCTTCCCGCGTCCGGCGGCGCGTTCGCCGCGGTGACGGTGACCGCGCCGGAGGGCTGTCTCGTCAACGCGCGCCGGCCCGCCGCGGTCGTCGCCGGCAACACGGAGACGTCGTCGCGGATCGTTGACGTCGTCTTCCGCGCGTTCGGCGAAGCGCTGCCGGTGCCTGCGCAGGGGCAGGGGACGATGAACAACGTCGCGCTCGGGAACGACGCGTTCACGTACTACGAGACGATCGGCGGCGGCCAGGGCGCATGCTCCGACGCGGACGGCCCGTCCGGCGTGCACGTCGCGATGTCGAACACGCTCATCACTCCGGTCGAAGCGCTGGAGCTGTCGTACCCGCTGCGCGTCGAGCGGTGGGAGCTACGCCGCGGCTCCGGCGGCGCGGGCGCGCACCGCGGCGGCGACGGCGTCGTCCGCGAGCTCCGCGTGCTCGAGGATTGCCGGCTTTCGGTTCTCGCGGAGCGCCGCGCGCACGCACCGCACGGCGCGCGCGGCGGCGAGGACGGCGCGCGCGGACGCACGCTCGTCAACGGCGAAGAGCAGCCGGCGAAGGTGACGCGGCAGCTCGCAGCGGGCGACGTCGTCCGGATCGAGACGCCGGGCGGCGGCGGATACGGCTCTGCCGCCTAGACGTGTCCCTCGAGGCCACGTCTCGGTGCCTGGCACCAGGCCGTGGCTGCCCCGAGCAGGTCCGACAGAGACGTGGGGGTCCCGCTGCAAGTAACCGAGCCGGATCGCGCCGCAGCTGGTCCGTTTGGGACACGTCTTGGTGCCTGGCACCGGCCGTGGCCGTTTTGGCCACGGCGACGCCCTGCGAGACACATCAGCTGCGGTCGATCGCCGGCAGCCCGTCGATGCTCTCGGCGTTCTTCTCCGCGACGTACGCGGGCATCGCTCCGTCGCGCGTCTGCTTGTCGACCCACGCCTCGAACTGCGTGCGCTTCCCCTCGTACGTCATCAGCGGGACGCCGTAGCCGCACGAGTCGGAGACCCGGTCGACGTCGATCCGGATCACCGAGCGCACCGCGTCGGGCGACTCGCCGAAACGCGCACGGAGCTGGTCGAAGCCGGGATCCTCCGGCAGCACGACGGTCGCGCGGCCGTGCAGCCGCACGATCCGCGGTGGCCCTTCGAAGCCGCAGAACATGACGACGATGCGGCCGTTCTCGCGCGCGTGCGCGATCGTCTCTGCGCCGCTGCCGACGAAATCGAGATACGCGACCTCGCGCGGCCCGATGATGCTGAACCACCGAAGGTCGCCCTTCGGCGACACGTTCACGTGTCCGTCTGCGGCGAGCGGCGCCGACGCGATGAAGAAGAGGTGCTGCTGCTCCATCCACGCGGCGAGCTTGTCGGTGATCTCCTCGAAGGTCTTCGCCATGGCAAAAGCGTAGACGGTTAGGCTCACGCCGTGGACCGCTCCGTGACCGTCGCGTGCGTCCAGGCCGAGCCGGTCGTCCTCGACCGCGAGGCGACGCTCGCCAAGCTGGAGTCGCTGACCGCCGACGCCGCCGGCAACAGCGCCGAGCTCGTCGTCTTCCCGGAGACGTTTGTCCCCGTCTATCCGTCGTCGGTATGGGCGCGCGCGTTCGCAGGCTGGAGCACCGACGGCGCGAAGGCGACGTTTGCGCGCATCGCGCAGAACTCGGTCGCGGTCGGCTCCCCCTCGGAGCGCCGCCTCGGCGCGATCGCGAAGGAGCACGGCGTCTGGCTCGTCACGGGCGTCAACGAGGTCGACCCCGAGCGGCCGGGCACGATCTACAACTCGCTCCTCTACCACGCGCCCGACGGCTCGCTCGCGCTGCACCACCGGAAGCTCGTGCCGACGAACCACGAGCGGCTGATCCACGGCCAGGGCGACGGCCGCGGGCTGCACGCAGTCGAGACCGGGTTCGGCCGAGTCGGAGGCTTGATCTGCTGGGAGAACTACATGCCGCTCGCGCGCTTCGCGCTCTACGAGTCCGGCGTCGAGATCTACATCGCGTCAACCGCGGACGACGGCGACGCGTGGCAGGCGACGCTCGTCCACATCGCCCGCGAGTCGCGCGCGTATGTCGTCGCGCCGTCCCACTTCCAGCGCGAGTCGGCGTACCCGGACGACTTCGCGCTGCGTTCCGAGATCGAAGGCGCCGGCACGATCGGGCGCGGCGGCAGCGCGATCCTCGCGCCCGACGGCGCGTATCTCGCCGGCCCGCTCTACGACGAGGAGGGAATCCTCTACGCCGAGCTCGACCCTGCGCGCATCCTCGAGGAGCGGCAGCGCTTCGACCCGGTCGGCCACTACAACCGGCCCGAGCTACTCGGCCTGCGGCGCAACCTGCCGGATGAATCGCCCGTCCGAGAGCGAAGAGAATAGGGGTCACGTACAAGCGAAACGGAGGCGGGAATGGCAGGAAGCAACAAGTGGAGCGGCTGGATCGCGTTCGCCGGCTGGTTGATGGTGATCGTCGGCGTCCTCGACTTCTTCGAGGGCCTGATCGCCGTCATCCGCGGCCAGTACTTCGTGCTCACCGCGAACCAGATCCTCGTCTTCGACATGCGGACGTGGGGCTGGGTCATGATGATCTGGGGCGTTGTCGCGATGCTCGCCGGCCTCAGTCTGCTCAGCGGAGCGGGCTGGGCTCGCTGGTTCACGATCGTCGTCGCAACCCTCAGCATCATCGGCCAGCTCGGGTTCGTCGGCAGCGCGCAGTACCCGCTGTGGGCGCTCACCGTGCTCGTGCTGACGTTCGTCATCCTCTACGCGCTGATCGCGCGCTGGAACGACGCCACGTCGACCGCCTGACGAGCTTCGGCCTCCCGGGGCCTCGGCTCCGGGAGGCCCCGCTCACACCTCGCGCGGGCGGTGCGAGGACGAGTACACGTCCTTGCGCGCGATCAGTCCGTCGCGGAACGGGAAGACGTCGATGCCGTCCCACTCGAGCGTCTTGCCGTCCTTCTCTACCGTCGCGGTCCACTCGCTGACCGCGAAGTCGCCCGCGGCGTAGAACGCGCGCCCGCGGAAACGCAGCGTCGGGTTGTTGCGGAAGATCGCG
The DNA here is from genome assembly GCA_963718385.1 of uncultured Actinomycetes bacterium. GTDB lineage: Bacteria > Actinomycetota > Thermoleophilia > Gaiellales > Gaiellaceae > Palsa-739. The sequence goes on along the minus strand of CAVQZE010000001.1, from coordinate 770,499 downwards.
TCGATGTGCGCGCGCACAGCGTCCGCGCCCTCGGCACGCTCGGCGGCGGTGTGGTTCTCGAAGACGATGTCGGGATGGTGCATCGACGCGACCGCATCGATGTCTTGCGCGTTCCACGCGTCGTTGTAGCGGTCGATCAGCTGGGTGACCTCGTCGGGAGTCATGGCGCGATTGTCCCACGGCGGCGCAGGACGCGCGCGTCGCCGTTGCGGCGGGTCAGCCCGTCGGCGTCGAAGCGCTCGAGGAGCAGCTGCGCGGTGCGGCGGCCGACGCCGAGCAGGTCGCGGAAGCGCGCGAGGGTGATGCTGCCGGCGGCCTCGCATTCGGCGACGAGCGCGTCGCGCGCCTGCGCGAACGCTGCGGCGGAGACCGCGAATCCGTCGCCGACGCGGACGAGCGTCCCCTGCTCCTCGAGGAAGCGCGCGAGCGCCGCGTCGTCGACCTTCACCGGCTCGAGCCCGAGCTCCGCTTCGAGCGCGGTTGCCGCGTCCGAACGCGCCCCCAGCTCCCCGGCGGAGCCGGGGAGGTACAGCTTCGCGCCGCGCCGCTCGAGGCCGAGCAGCGGCACGACCGCGGCCGCCCACGGCTCCGCCGGTTGCGGCACGCCGGGATCGAGCGGATCCGCGGCGGCGATGCGGCGTTCGAGCTCCGCGCGGAGCTCGTCGAGCCACTCCTGCGCGAAGACCCATTCGCCTGCGGCGACGAGCCCGTCCGTCGCGCCGAGCCCGCGCAGCGAGTCGGCGCGCACGGGCGCGAACACCGTCGCCGCGATCTCGCCGCGCTCGACGAGCTCCATCCGCTCCGCGCTCGCGTGCCGCGGCGGCGCCGGATCGAGCACCGTTCCGCCGCCGACGGTCGTCCCCGCGCGGAGCACGACGTGGTCGCCGCGCGCCGCGACGACCTGTGACGCGAGCCGGAGCTGCGCCCACCGCTCGCCGACGCGAACGACGCGCGCCGGCACCTCCGCGGTTCCGTGGTGCACCTGCACGCGCGACGGGATCTCGGCGATCTCCTCCAACGCGATGTCGAGCCGGTACGAAACGGGGAACGCGCCCGGCGTGACGAGCGCGTCGCCGCGCCGCAGCTCCCGCCGCTCGACGCCGGGCAGCGCAACCGCCACGCGCTGGCCTGCGGCCGCGCGCTCGACGGACGCGTCGTGCACCTGGACGCTCCGAACGCGTACCTCGCGGCTGCCGGGCTCGACGCGCAGCTCGTCGCCGTCGCCGATCGAGCCGGACCAGAGCGTTCCCGTCGCGACTGTTCCGATTCCGTGGAGCGTGAACGCGCGGTCGACGTACAACCGCGTCGGGCCGCCGCCCGCGTGCGCGCTCTCGACCGCGACCTCAGCAAGCGCAGCGCGCAGCTCGTCGAGCCCCGCGCCGGTGCGCGCGCTCACCGCGACGACCGGCGCGCCCGGCACGAGCTCGCGCGCCTCCTCGCACGCGAGCTCCAGCGTCTCTGCGTCGACGAGATCGGACTTCGTCACCGCGACGACGCCGCGCTCGATCCCGAGCAGGCGCAGGATCGCGAGATGCTCGCGCGTCTGCGGCCGCGCGCCTTCCGCCGCGTCGATCACGAGCAGGAACAGGTCGATCCCGCTCGCGCCGGCGACCATCGTGCGCACGAACCGTTCGTGTCCGGGTACGTCGACGACGGAGAGCTGCGTTCCGTCCGGCAGCTCGAGCGGCGCGTAGCCGAGGTCGATCGAGATCCCGCGCTCGCGCTCCTCGGGCAGCCGGTCGGTGTTCTTCCCGGTCAGCGCCTCGACGAGCGTCGTCTTGCCGTGGTCGATGTGACCGGCGGTGCCGACCGTGAGTGCCATGCGTGCACGCTAACCGTCGTAGAGTCGACGGCGTGACCCGCCTGCTGACCTGGATCACGGCCGCGATCCTCTTCGGCACCGCCGTCTACTACTTCGTTCTTGCCGTCGGGCCGAACGGAATCGGGCCGCTGCCCGGCGACGGGCCGCCCGGCGAGACGGTCGTCGGCCTCTTGTGGGTTCTCGCGACGCTCGTCGGCGGGGTGCTCGCAGTCGTGTATGCCGTGCGGCCTCGCCGCCCTGGGCCTGTGCATCTGCTCGCGCCCGCGTCGGCCGTGTCGGCGCTCGTGTCCTTCTACACGTTCGACCCGTACTACGCGCCGGGGCTGCGCCGGTATTCCGACTACGCCACCGGCGCAGCGACCTGGACGTGGTTCGTCTTCGGGATCGCCGTAGCGGTCGGCGCGGTCGCGCTCCGCCACCGCCGGCTCGGTGCGGCGCTCACGCCGTTCTCACTGCTGCTCTCGCTCGTCACCGGCGTGCTGGTCGGAAGCGGCCACTAGCGCCGGTCCCGCGCGCCGCCGACCGCGCGCGCGACGCGCTCGATCTCGTCGTCGGCGAGCGTGCGGCAGTCGAGCAGGAGCATCCCGTCGCGGACGACGCCGATCACCGGCGGCTCGGCCGCGCGCAGCGGCGCCGCGAGCGACTCTTCGACGGCGCACGCGAAGCTCGGCAGCTCCGCAAGCGGCAGCGCGCCGCCGCCGACGCGCGCGACCGTCTCCTCGACGCTGCCGCCGACGAGCGCTGCGAGCCGCGCCGCGCGCGCCTGCACCGCCGCGGTCTCCTCGCGCAGCATCCGCAGCACGGGAATCCGCTCCGGCGCGTCCAGATAGAGCTGCAGCGTTCCCTCGAGCGCCGCGAGCGTCAGCTTGTCCGCGCGGAGCGCACGCTGCAGCGGATGCCGGCGCAGCCGCTCCACCAAATCCGCCCGCCCCGCGACGATTCCCGCCTGCGGCCCGCCGAGCAGCTTGTCGCCGGAGAAGCAGACGAGATCCGCGCCGGCCGCGAGCGACTCCTTTGCCGACGGCTCGCCCGGCAGCTCCGCGAGCACGCCGGAGCCGAGGTCGTCGACGAGCGGCAGCCCGTGCCGCGACGCAATCGCAGCGAGCTCCTCGAGCCGCGGTGCCTCGGTGAAGCCGACGAGCCGGAAGTTCGACTGATGCACGCGCAGCAGCAGCGCCGTCTCTGGCCCGATCGCGCGCTCGTAGTCCGCGGCGCGCGTCCGGTTCGTCGTGCCGACCTCGACGAGCCGCGCACCGGAGCGCGCGAGCACATCGGGAATGCGGAACCCGTCGCCGATCTCGATCAGCTCGCCGCGCGAGACGACGACCTCGCGGTCCTCGGCGAGCGCGGCACACGCGAGCAGCACCGCTGCGGCGTTGTTGTTGACGACGAGCGCCGACTCGGCGCCGGTGAGCTTCCGCAGGATCGGCGCGACGTGATCCTGCCGCGAGCCGCGCGCGCCCTCCGCGACGTCGTACTCGAGGTTCGAGTAGCCGTGCCCGACCTCGACGACGCGCGCGAGCGCCTCGGGCGCAAGCGGCGCGCGGCCGAGGTTCGTGTGGACGATGACGCCGGTCGCGTTCACGACGCGCCGCAGGCTCGCCGCCCGCACGCGCACGAGCTCGCCGGCCAGCCGCTCGCCGAGATCTCCGGGGTCGGCACCGGCGCGGATCTCCTCGCGCGCGAGCGAGAGCACCGCACGCGCGGCGTCGACCGCGAGCGGATCGTCGACGCCGCGGCACAGCTCGTCGACCGATGGCAGGTCGCGCAGCTCCACGCCGGAAGGCTACGCGGCCGTTCCGTTGCGGTGCGCGAAGCTCTCCAGCACGAGCGCGACTGCCTCGGCGGGATCGTCGGTCACCGCGAGCAGCTCGAGATCCGGCGGCGCGATCATCCCCGCGGGCAACGCGCTGTCGCGCGCCCAGTCGAGCAGCGGGCTCCAGAACGCCGAGCCGAACAGCACGACGGGAAAGTGCACGACCTTCCCGGTCTGGATCAGCGTCAGCGACTCGAACAGCTCGTCCGCGGTGCCGAAGCCGCCGGGGAAGACGCAGAACCCTTCCGCCGCCTTCACGAACATCGTCTTGCGCGCGTAGAAGTGGTGGAACGTCAGCGAGAGATCCGTGTAGCCGTTCCCGCCCTGCTCGTGCGGGAGCTCGATGTTGAAGCCGACGGACAACCCGCCCGCCTCCTGGCAGCCGCGGTTCGCGCCCTCCATCACGCCGGGCCCGCCGCCGGTGACGACGGCCCAGCCCGCCTTCGCGAACAGCCCGGCAGTCGTGCGCGCGGACTCGTACACGGCGCTGCCCTCGGCCACGCGCGCGGAGCCGAAGAACGAGACCGCCGGCCGGTCGATCTGCTCCACGACCTCGAAGCCGTCGAAGAACTCGTCGGCGATGCGGTCCGTGTGCTGCCGCAGATCGGCGAGGTGAGGGTGACTCTCGAGGAGCTCGCGGTCCTCCATCAGAACGTCGACGAGCCCTTCGTCGCGAGCATGCCGATCACGAGCGCGCCCGCGAGCCCAAGGTAGAGCGCCGCGATGATCAGCGCGCGCCTGCGGTCCGGCGCGAGCGCCTGCATCGGCACGCCGCCCTCGAAGCGGATCACCGGCATCCGCCACGACTCGGTGATCGCACGCGCGACGCTGCCGCCGTCGAGGAATCCGATCGGCAGCAGGTTGAACGCGTTCAGCAGGAAGCCGAGATTCGCGAGCACGATCAGCATCGACGAGTCGCGCTGTTCGCCGACGATCCAGCACGCGAGCGCTGCGATTCCGCCGGCCAACGGACCGGCGAGCGAGATCAACGCGCTTCGCCACGGCGAGAGCCCCGCGTGGCGGATCGTCACGAACGCGCCGAAGAACGGAATGAACGTCGGCGCGGACACGTGCAGTCCCTGACGACGCGCCTCGATCGCGTGGCCGAGCTCGTGCACGAGGATCAGCAGCACGAAGCCGGCGGCGAACGTCCAGCTGCCGAACCAGAGCTTGTACGCCGCGATCGAGATGAAGAACGCGAAGAACTTCGCGAAGAGGAAGCCCCACTTCAGCGCCGTGCCGCCGATCAGCAGCGCAAGCGCGCCGATGCGCTCGAGGATCTTGCGGACGTTGAGGCCGCCGCGGGGCTGAACCGGTTTGTATTCGCGGAGCTCGTCCATCACGAACCTTTGCCGATCCATTCTTCGCCGCCCGCGTAGACCTCTTTTTTCCAGAGCGGGATCGTGTCCTTCAGCGTGTCGATCGCCTCACGGCACGCGTCGAGCGACGCGGCGCGGTGCGGCGACGAGACGGCGATCACGACACTCGGCTCGCCGATCTCGACGCGGCCGATTCGGTGATGAATCGCGACGTCGCTCAAGCCGTGCTTCTCCTTCAGCTCGTCGCCGAGGCTGCGCAGCATCGGTTCCGCCATCTCCTCGTACGCCTCGTACTCGAGATAGAGCACGTCGCGGCCGCGCGAGCTGCGGCGCACCGTTCCGACGAACGTCGCGACCGCGCCGGCGTCGGCGGACGCGACTTCGGCGACCGCTGCGGCGAGGTCGAGCGGTTCCGCGGTGACGACGAACGCGCCGCCGGAGACGGGCGGGATCAGCGCGACCTCGTCGCCGTCGCTTAGCTCGCGCGCGGGCTCCGCGTACTCGCGGTTCACCGCGTACAAGAGCCCCGCCGGCTCGTCGCCCAGCGCGAGCGCGGACCAGACATCGCTGACGCGCCCGACGCCGTCGAGTTCGACGCGTCCGGTGCCCGCGCGCTCTCGGAGGCCGGCGAAGAGCCGAACCGTGACGGCTGCCATGCGCTCATCGTACGGACGTTGGTGCCGCCGGAGATACTCCCCGGGTGAGCGATCCGGCCGATCTCGGGGTCGTCGAGGCCTCCGGGCTTCTCGCGCGGCGCGAGCTGAGCGCCGTCGAGCTGGCGCAGGCGTGCCTCGCGCGGATCCGCGAGCGGGACGGCACGCACTCGCGCGACGGCGATCCCGGCTCGATCAACGCCTGGATCCGGGTCTACGAGGAGGACGCGCTCGTGACGGCCGCGCGGGCCGACGTGAGCCTCGCCCGGGGTGGGGCGACCGCGCTCTGCGGGATCCCGATCGGACTGAAGGATCTCTACGCGGTCGCGGGGAAGCCGCTGACGGCGTCGAGCCTGCTGCTCGACGAGGTGCCGGCCGAGTCCTGTGACGTGTGGTCGCGGCTCGAGGCCGCGGGCATGGTGCTGCTCGGTCACACGCACACGCACGAGTTCGCGTGGGGCGGCACGACCGACCAGGTCGGCAATCCGTGGGCGCTCGACCGGACCGCCGGCGGCTCGAGCGGCGGCTCCGCGGCCGCGCTCGCGGCGCGCATGGTTCCCGCGGCGACGGGCACCGACACTGCCGGCTCGCTGCGCATTCCGTCCGCGTTGAGCGGCACCTCGACGATCAAGCCGACGCGCGGGCTCGTCTCGCTGCGCGGCGTTGTCCCGCTCTCGCCGGGGCTCGACCACGCCGGGCCGATGGCGCGAACGGTCGCCGACTGCGTTCCGCTCCTCGCGGCGATGTCGGGAGCCGGGCCGGACCGGCTCGAGCCGCGCTCGCTCGCGGGCGTCCGTCTCGCGATCTCGCCGCGGATCGGCGACCTCGAGCCCGACGTCGCCGCAGGGTTCGACGCCGCGGTCGACGCCTGCCGCCGGCTCGGCGCGGAGATCGTCGAGCCGTTCCCCGCGCAGCCGCCGCTCGACGTAACTCGACGACTGGGGAACGGTTCTGCTCGGCGACACGCTCCCGTTCCACCGGCGGTTCGACGACCGCCGTGAGCTCTACCGGCCGTCGCTTCGCGAATGGGTCGAGCGCGCCGAAGAGGCCGCCGTGACCGTCGAGGCGTACGCCGCCGCGGAGGTGAAGCGCGCCGAGACGACCGCGCGCTGGACGTCGCGCTTCGTCGCGGAACGGATCACTGCGCTGCTCGAGCCAACGGAGCCGGTCGTCGCGCCCGTGCGCGGGACGGGCTACGACCACGCCGGCACCGACCTCGACCTGATCGCGTTGACGCACCACTGGAACTGGACCGGCTTCCCCGTCGTCGCGCTGCCGTCCGGCATCGGTGCCGCGACCGGCCTGCCGGTGAGCGTCTCGCTGATCGGCCCCGCCGGCTCCGACTGGGAGCTGCTCGCGCTCGGCACCGCGCTGCAGGAGGAGCTCGGCATGCCCAGTCCCAGCGGCTACTAGCCGATGGCCTGAATGCGATTCACGGGGCGCACGCGAAAATCGCGAGGCGCATGGACGCCACGAGCGGCCCGTCGAGGTTCGGCAGGCGCTCGGCCACCTCAGCAGTCCGGGTGTTAGCGACGTACTCGTACGCCGCCTCCCGATTGAAGAACGTGACGGTTCCGCACACGTCCCGCTGCTCAACGTGGTTGAAGTGCCGACGGAGCGCAGCCCCGGCACTTTCGACCGTGAATCCGCCACCTGGAGCGCCGATCTCGCCGACGAGCTCCCACACCTCCGCAAGGTTGCGTTCGCTGCTCGTCGCCGCGATAAGGCATCCGTCCCTCCGTAACACTCGCCGCAGCTCCGCGAGAGCCTGATCGAGGTCGGAGGCGTGGTAGAGCATCCACGCTGCAACCGCGCAGTCGAAGCTCTCGTCTCCAAACGGTAGGTCGACGACATCGCCGATGATCGCCTCGACCCCGCGAGCTGCTGTCAGCTCCACCATTCGCGCGGATTGATCGAGCGCGATGACGTGCGCTTGCAGCTCGCGCGACATCCGTTCCGCGAGTTCTCCTCGGCCACATCCGACCTCAACGATGTCCCGCGGCTCTCGTTCGGCAACCGCGGCGAAAACGAGGTCGTACGGGTCGGGTCCCGTCGCCGTCTCCCGGTGCGCCATGCGCGCGGCGTACCGCTTCTCGTCGGCGTACGTGTTCCGGACGGCTTCGGGATCGTTCAGCGAGTTCATGGTGTGGCAAGGAGGACGCCGGGAGGACGGCTCGTAGCGTCCCCGATTCTACGGTCGTCATGGTAGGCCGACGTTTCTCCCAACGATGTACCCGTCGGCGCTACTAGCTCACGTACCCTGGGCTGAATGCCCGGACACCGCGTCTTCCAGGTCGACAACCAGCCGGAACGGACGACGGACCCTGCCGTTCGCCGTGCCACGCTCCGCCGCGCCGGCAAGCTGTTCATGCCGTACAAGCTGCGGCTCAGCGCGGTCCTGACGCTGATCGTTTTCTCGGCCGTCCTCGGCGTGATTCCCGCGTTCCTGCTGCGCGACGCCCTGAACGCGATCAACTCGAAACCGCCGGACACGAGGGCGCTCTCGTTCGCCGCTGCCGGGATGATCGTGATCGCGATCGTCAACGGCGCGCTCGGCGTCTGGCAGACGCTGCTCTCGAACCAGGTCGGCCAGCGCGTGATGCACGACCTGCGCGCCGCCGTGTTCCGTCACCTCCAGCGGCTGTCGCTCGCGTTCTTCACGCGCACGCGTACCGGAGAGGTGCAGTCGCGGATCTCGAACGACATCGGCGGCATCCAGAGCGTCGTCACGACCACCGCGACGTCGATCGCGTCGAACGTCACGACGATCGTGGCGACGATGGTCGCGATGCTCCTGCTCAGCTGGCAGCTCGCGCTATTCGCGTTCGCGTTGATCCCCTTCTTCGTGCTGCTGACGCGCCGCGTCGGCGCCGAGCGGCGCCGCATCGCGAAGACGACGCAGGAGACGCTCGCCGACATCTCGAGCCTCGTGCAGGAGTCGCTCTCGGTCTCGGGGATCCTGCTCGGCAAGACGATGGGGCGGACGAACGAGCTCGCCGACCGCTTCGAGAACGACTCGCTTCGCCTCGCCGACCTCGAGGTGCGCCAGCGCATGGCGGGCCGCTGGATGATGGCGACGATCCAGACGACGTTCGCGGTGATGCCGGCCGCCGTCTACTGGGTCGGGGGCATCGCGCTCGCGCACGGCTACACGATCACGGTGGCGACGCTCGTCGCGTTCACGACGCTGCAGACCCGGCTGTTCTTCCCCGTCGGCTCGATGCTGTCGGTCGGCGTCGACGTGCAGACGTCGCTCGCGCTCTTCGACCGGATCTTCGAGTACCTCGACCAGCCGGTCGACATCGACGAGAAGCCGGGCGCGGCGGCGGCGTCCACCTCGGGCGACGTCGTCTTCGACGGCGTCTGGTTCAAGTACGGCGACGAGTGGACGCTCCAGGACGTGAGCTTCACGGTGCCCGCGGGGACGACGACGGCGCTCGTCGGCGAGACCGGCTCCGGGAAGACGACGCTCGGCTATCTCACCGCGCGCCTCTACGACGTCGTGCGCGGCAGCGTCGCGATCGACGGCGTCGACGTGCGCGACCTCTCGTTCCAGGCGCTCGCCGAGCTCGTCGGCGTCGTCTCGCAGGAGACCTATCTCTTCCATGCGTCGATCCGCGAGAACCTCCGCTTCGCGAAGCCCGACGCGACCGACGAGGAGATCGAGATCGCCGCCGAGGCGGCGCGGATCCACCACGTGATCTCCGCGCTGCCCGAGGGCTACGACACGGTCGTCGGCGAGCGCGGCTACCGGTTCTCCGGCGGCGAGAAACAGCGGATGGCGATCGCGCGCACGATCCTCCGCAACCCGCCGATCCTCGTCCTCGACGAGGCGACGAGCTCGCTCGACACCGAGACGGAGCGGCTCGTCCAGGAGGCGCTCGACCGGCTCTCCGAGGGGCGGACGACGATTGCGATCGCGCACCGGCTCTCGACCGTTCGCGACGCCGAGCAGATCGTCGTGCTCGACCGCGGCCGGGTCGTCGAGACGGGCCGCTACGCCGAGCTGCTGGGCAAGGGCGGCCGCTTCGCGACCCTCGCCGCGCGGGATGCAGAGCTCGGCGCCCTCGCCGCGCTTTAGGCTGCAGGGCATGAGCCACTACTCCGCCTCGTTCAGCCTCACGCTCCGCGTCCGTCTCGACGACCGGCCCGGCAGCTTCGCCGACCTCGCCCGCGCGATCGCCGACGCCGGCGGGCTCCTCGACGCGATCGACCTCGTCCGCGTCGAAGCGGCGAGCAAGGTCCGCGACGTCAGCGTGCTCGCAACCGACGCGGCGCACGCCGAGGAGATCGTCGCGGCGTGTCGCGAGGTCGCCGGCGTCACCGTCGAGCGCGTCTCCGACCGCACGTTCCTGCTGCACCTCGGCGGCAAGATCCACATGAACTCGAACGCGCCCGTGAAGACGCGCGACGATCTTTCGATGGCGTACACGCCGGGAGTCGCGCGCGTGTGCCAGGCGATCGCCGCCGATCCCGAGAGCGCGTGGACGCTGACCGTGAAGAAGAACACCGTCGCCGTCGTCACCGACGGCAGCGCGGTGCTCGGCCTCGGCGACATCGGCCCCGAGGCGGCGATGCCCGTGATGGAGGGCAAGGCGCTGCTCTTCAAGGAGTTCGGCGGCGTCGACGCGTGGCCGATCTGCCTCTCGACGAAGGACCCCGACGCGATCGTCGCAGCGGTCGAGGCGATCGCGCCCGGCTTCGGCGGCATCAACCTCGAGGACATCGCCGCGCCGCGCTGCTTCGAGGTCGAGGAGCGCCTGCGCGCGTCGCTCGACATTCCCGTCTTCCACGACGACCAGCACGGAACGGCGGTCGTCACGCTCGCCGCGTTCCTGAACGCGCTCCGCGTCGTCGGCAAGCGCGTCGAGGACGTGAAGGTCGTCCTGACCGGCGTCGGCGCCGCCGGTGTCGCCGTGACGAAGACGCTGCAGGCCGCGGGCGTCCAGAACGTGATCGGCTGCGACAGCAAGGGCGCGATTCACGTGGGACGCGCGGATCTCAACGACGTGAAGGCGCGCTACGCCGCCGACACGAACCCCGACGGGTTCGCGGGCAGCGCGAACGACGCGCTCGCCGGCGCCGACGTCTACATCGGCCTCTCGCAGCCCGGCGCGGTCAGCGTCGAGGGCGTCCGCTCGATGGCGAAGGACGCGATCATCTTCGCGATGGCGAACCCGACGCCGGAGATCCTGCCGGAGGAGATCGCCGGCCTCTACGCCGTCGTCGCGACCGGCCGTTCGGACTACCCGAACCAGATCAACAACGTCCTCGCGTTCCCCGGGATCTTCCGCGGCGCGCTCGACGTCCGCGCGACGACGATCACGGAGCGGATGGAGGTCGCTGCCGGCCACGCGATCGCCGCGACGATCGGCGAGGCAGAGCTCGCGCCCGACTACATCGTCCCGAGCGTCTTCAACCGGGACGTCGTGCCGGCGGTCGCCGCAGCCGTCGCCGCCGCGGCGGAGCAGGACGGCGTCGCGCGCCGCGCGCGCGAGGCCACCGAAACCGCCTGACTCAGCTCCGCAGGCGCGCGGAGCGAACCGGTGCCGGCGAGTGTCCGGCGCGAAAGACGCTCAGCACGCGTCGCGGCGCGTCGATGCGGAGCCGCCGCGCAAGCTCGCGCTCGGTCGGCTCGAAATCGATCAGCTGACTCAGCGGATGCGTAAAGCACCCGAGCGCGGAGAGCGCGAGCCAGACGCGCAACAGTGTCCGGCCGCTCGCCCGCACATCCCCGGGACGACGACAGGACGAGGACACTTCCGCTGCGCAGCACCGACGCAGACGACGACGCGAACGCGTGGTGGAGCCGCAGCGCGCAGACGGCCCGCAGCGGTGCCGGTCGCAGCGCGAAGCCGAGCAGCCGTGCCTCGAGCGGCGACAGTGCGAGCGCCTCGTACGTCAGCCCGTCGCGCTCGTAGTCCGGGTCGCTCTTGCTGAGGCGAAGCCAGCGGCGCAGCTCCGCAACGATCGCCGGCGACTCATAGACGTGGCGGTCCACGACGAGGAAGAGCCGAGTCAGCTCCTGCGCCGGCAGCTCGTCGAGCCGCTCGCCGTCGCGAAGCTCGGCGCGCGCGGCCGCGAGCTCCGAGTCCGTCAGCCGGGACTCGTACGGGAGCCGGCTCGTTTGCCTGCGCCGCAGATCGTCAGGCCCGAACGGCGACTCGTACACCGGCCCCGGGACGAACGCGTCGCCGTCGAACGCGAGGCCGACGCCTTCTGCCGCGGCTGCGATCAGCACCGTCTCGACGAACGCGCCGAGCGCGAGCTCGAGGTCCCGCTGCGTCGGATCGCCCGCATCGAGATGGCGCGCCGGGTCGAACCCGAGCCCGATCCGGTCGGGGCCGTAGTCGAGGACCCACGGCTGCGTGTTGTGCGCCGACGGCGCGCGCCAGAAGAGCGGCTCGAGCCGCTGCAGCTCCCGCAGGTCGGTCACTCGACCGCGCGTCCGTAGAACGTGACGCCGTGCAGCGGGCCGCCGCCCATGTCGTCCGCCTGCGCGGAGGAGGCGACGTTCTCGAACTCGATGTACGTGCCTCGAAGCGTCTGGTAGCCGCCGGCGCGGAGGTTGCGCAGCAGCTCGCGGCTCAGCAGCCGCATGTAGCCCTTTCCCTGCTCCTCGGGCACGGTGCCTTTGATCACGCAGACCGCATCGCTCCGGTAGCGCCCGCGCGTCGCGAGCAGACGCAGTTGGTTCGGCAGGTTGAGATTCCCGCGCGTCGCGCGCACGAACTCCGAGATGTCGGGGATCGCGAGCATGAACGCGATCGGTCGGCCGTCCTTGTAGAGGTACAGCGCGATCGTCTCGTCGATCAGATAGCCGAGCCCGTCTACCTGGTACGCCAGCTCCTCCGGCTCGATCGTCGTGTAGTACGCGCGCTGCGCGAAGCTTGCGTTCAGCATTCCGCGCACGACCTCCAGCTCCTCGGCGATGCGTTTCTTGTTCGCCTGCCGGACCTCGAGGTGCTCGGACTCGAGCCGGCTGTCATCGAACGGGAACAGATCCTCGACCGGACGCGTGTCGCTCCTGCAGGCCGCGGACGATCACTGTGGCGCCTGCGAACATCGGCTCGAACCCGTGACTCTCGTACGCCGGCGCGTAGTACGGGTGGCTGTACGCCGCGTCGACGAAGGAGCGCTCCTCGAAGCCGGAGGTGACGACGCCGCCGGACTGGTTCGGCAGCAGGTTCACCGGGCCGAGGAGGTGCGACGCTCCGCATGCTCGCGTGCACGCCGGTCGAGCTCCGTCACGAGCGCATCGAACACGGCGTCGTCGTCGACGAACTCGGTGAAGCCGAACAGGAGGTGCGGCGCGCCGAGCCGCTCGTCGAGTCTCGCGTGGCGGTGCGCCGTCGTCCGCCCGACGAGCTCGCCGTCGCGCCACACGCTCGAGAAACGCGATGTCGCCACCGCCCAGATACGGGATCGTCCCCGTTGTAGAAGTCGCGCAGCTGTTGACGGAGCGGCGGGATGAAGCCCGGTGCGTCCGCGTAGATCCGCTCGGTCAGGTCGCACCACGCGCGGAGCTCCCGCTTGCCCGTGACCTGGCGGACATCGATCACGGAACGGCCTTCCGCGGCTTCACGTACGGGCCCTGCTCCTCGGTGCTGAGCGCGGTAAACCGCTCGTCGTAGCCGGCCGCGCCCTCGGCGCTCCACGCGCCGTTCGCGTAGGACAGGTCCGGCCGGGCTTCGTACAACCGGATGAATCCGGCCTTGGCATTGCGCTCGCCGTCCGTCACCCAGGTCATCAGCTCGCGGTGCTGCTTCGCGCGCGCGAAGCGCAGCAGCTGGTCCATCTCCTCGAAGAGCACGACCTGTCCGAACGTGTACGGGAACTTGTAGTAGAGGTGGTAGCCGCAGTAGCCCGGCGCGTGCTTGAGCAGTCGCCGCAGGCGCAGGAAGCGCGGCAGCTGCTCGACGAGCGCGCGGATCCCGGAGTACTCCGTCGCGCCGACGAAGACCGCGTTCGCGCGTCCGTAGCGCGGCACCTTGCTCAGGTCAGCCGTCTTCACGCTTCACCACGTACGCGTTCTTGATCGCGTCCTTTCGCCCGGCGAACGGCCCCGTCCCGTGATCGTGGACGACGACGCGGATGTCGCCCGCCGCCGGCGACTCGCGCAGCGCTTCTGCGAAGTCGCGGCTCGACGCGGCCAGGTGCTCGACGAGCGCGACGCGCAACCGTTCCTCGGCCGCCGAACGGTCCGCCGAGCTCCGCCGTCGCGCGAAGCTGCACGTGCACGAGCGGCCGCGCCTCGAGCGACGGCGCCTCCGCCAGCTCGAGACAGAAGCTCTCGATCGAGGCGGCCAGCGACGCGTCGCGGTAGAGCCCGTACTCGACGTCGATCGGGTAGATGTTCGCGCCCATGTACGAGATCGTCGAGTCGCTGCGCCCGAAGAGCAGAAGGAACGGCAGCGCCCACCCGGAGGGCAGCGGCTCCGTGATCCCGACCTCCGCAAGCCGCGCGAGCAGCTCGGGCCGCGTCATCGTGATCGCCTCGTCGCCGACGTTGTAGCGCAGCTTCGGCGAGAGGACGGATGCGTTGTTCACGGTGATCAGCGACTCGCCGCGGGCGTTCGTCTCGATGTAGCTCTCGAGCGGGTTGTACTGAAACGACCATCGGCACACGGCTCTCGTCCGGACCGAGCAGCGCCTCGCGGACGTCCGCGCGCGCGACGAGAAGCTTGCGTACGTGAACGGAGAGATCTGTCTCGCCGCCGATCCCGATCTGGATGTCCGACGCGCCGTAGCCCGAGCGCACCTTCACGAGCCGCTGCTCGAGGTAGTCGCGCATCGCTTCCGTCATCCCTTCGCCGCCGACGAGGCCGTAGATCCGTGCACTCGACCAGTCGAAGTCCTTCCGTTCGAGTGCGTCGACGACATGCTTGAGGAACGGCGGATACGCGCAGACGAGATAGTCGTACTCCGGCCCGAACCGGTCGATCGTGTCGACGATCTTCTCGAGATCCGGCCCGGTCGACTTGACCATGCAGACCTTCGCGAGCGCGATTCCCATGTTCATGCCGGTCGCCCACGCGCCCATCGAGAACGCGTTCAGCGCAAAGAGCCGCTCCGTCGGATATGTCCAGCGCACCCAGTTCGCCGTGTCGAGATGCACGTCGTGGAGCTCTTTCGCCGAACGCAGCCAGTTGTACGGCGTTCCCGACGATCCGGCCGACTCGTCGACGACCGTCCCTGCGATCGGGTGGCGCCCGTCCCAGCAGCGCTCCGCGAATCCGTACCGCTTTACGTAGCTGTCCTTCGCCGTCTCGGGGAACGAGTCGAGGCGCAGCACACGCACGCGCTTGTACTCGGCAAGGAAGCTCGCGTACGCAGGGACGCGCTTCCGCGCCCAGGCGCACGTCAGGTACGCGTGGAGGTACGCGAGCCGCTCGAGGCGCGTGCCGTAGTGCAGCGCGGAGTAGCGCCAGAGCCCGTAGTGCGACCGGATGAACCGGTACGCGGCGCTGAAGAGCGAGTTGACCGCGGCGAGGTACGCCAGCCGGAACCAGATCGCGGGCCGGCGCGACCAGATGCTCGTCGAGGTGCTGACCGCCGCAGCCTTCATCGGCCTGTGGACTATCGGCAGCAGGGCGGATGGCCTGTAGAGGAGCGGTCTACGATGACGCCGTGGCTGCGACGGACGACCTGCGGAACGAGTCCGGCATCGAGGTGAAGCCGGTCTACACCGCCGCCGACGCGCCGCGGCCGCTCGAGCCGCCGGGCGAGGCGCCGTTCACGCGCGGGCCGTACCCGGACATGTACCGCGGCAAGCCGTGGACGATCCGCCAGTACGCCGGCTTCGCAGTCGGCGGAGGAGTCGAACGAGCGCTACCGCTACCTGCTCGACCACGGCCAGACCGGGCTCTCCGTCGCGTTCGACCTGCCGACGCAGCTCGGCTACGACTCGGACGACTCGCGCGCGCTCGGCGAGGTCGGCCGCACCGGCGTCGCGATCGACTCGCTCGCCGACATGGAGATCCTGCTCGCCGGCATCCCGCTCGCCGACGTCTCGACGTCGATGACGATCAACGCGCCGGCGTCGCTGCTCCTGCTTCTCTATGAGCTCGTCGCGGAAGGCCAGGGCGTCGCCGCGGCCGACCTGCGCGGCACAGTCCAGAACGACGTCCTGAAGGAGTACGTCGCGCGCGGCAACTACATCTTCCCGCCGCAGCCGTCGATGCGGCTGACGACGGATCTGTTCGCGTACTGCGAGGAGCGGATCCCGCGCTGGAACACGATCTCGATCTCCGGGTACCACATCCGCGAGGCGGGCTCGACCGCGGTGCAGGAGCTCGCGTTCACGCTCGCGAACGGCATCGCGTACGGCCGCGCCGCCGTCGCGGCGGGGCTCTCGCCGGACCGCTTCGGCGAGCAGTTGTCGTTCTTCTTCAACGCGCACAACGACTTCTTCCAGGAGGTGGCGAAATTCCGCGCGGCGCGGCGGCTGTGGACGCGGATCATGTCGGAGCTGTTCGGCGCGACGAACCCGAAGGCGCTCGCGCTGCGCTTCCACGCGCAGACCGGCGGCTCGACGCTGACCGCGCAGCAGCCGGAGAACAACATCGTGCGCGTCGCGATCCAGGCGCTCTCGGCGGTCGCCGGCGGCGCGCAGTCGATCCACACGAACTCGTTCGACGAGGCGCTCGCACTGCCGACCGAGCACGCCGCGACGATCGCGCTGCGTACGCAGCAGATCCTCCAGGCGGAAGCGGGAACGACGGCGACGGCCGATCCGCTCGGCGGCTCCTTCTACATCGAGGCGCTGACCGACGAGCTCGAGGCGCGCGCGTGGGAGCTGATCGAGCGCGTCGAATCGCTCGGCGGCGCCGTCGCGGCGATCGAGCAGGGCTTCGTCCAGGACGAGATCGAGCAGTCCGCGTTCGTGTGGCAGCAGCAGGTCGAGCGCGGCGAGCGCGTGATCGTCGGCGTCAATGCCTTCGACGACGGCGACGAGTCCGAGGTCGAGCTGCAGAAGATCGACCCCGCAACGGAGCAGCGCCAGCTCGAGCGCACCGCGCGCGTCCGCGCCGAGCGCAACGCGGACGATGCGGCACGCGCGCTCGCCGCGGTGCGCGAGACTGCGCGCGGCGAGACGAACCTCATGCCCGCGCTGCGCGAAGCGCTGCGTGTCCGCAGCACCGTCGGCGAGATCTGCGAGACGCTGCGCGAGGAGTGGGGGATGTACGACGCGCTGCGGCCGCGCGCCTAGACCCGCCGCGCCGTCATCAGGAACGTGCAGTGCGTGAACTGGATCGTGCCGCCGTGGCGCTCGACGATCCGGCGGTCGTCCTCGACGAACGCGTCACGCGCGTCCTCGGGAATCGAGAAGTAGAGCGACGTCGTCTTGATGTGGGAGGTGAGGTCGTCGGCGGTGCGCTCGACGTGCTCGACTTCCACTTCGAGCTCGGCCGCCTCGAAGAGGTCGGCCGCCTCGGCGACCGCGAGGCCGCGCCGCTCGCCCATGACCCAGTCCCAGACCGCCGACGGGTTCTCGCGACGCTCGGCCGCGCCGGCCGTGACCTCGGCGAGGCTCCGGTCGGGCGGAAACGTCGCCGCGACGTCCGGCGCGTATTTCGCGAGGTTCTCGCGGAACTCCGCGTCGATACCCGGCGTTCGGCCGTCGGAGACGCCGCCGTGCGAGAGGAGCGCGAGCGTTCCGCCCGGCGCGAGCAGCGCCGCCGCCTTTCGCCACCCCACCGCCGGGTCGATCCAGTGGAACGCAGTCGCCGAGAACGCCGCCGCGTACGTCTCGGCCGGGAGCTCGAGATCCTCGAACCGACCGACGTGGAAATGGACGTTCGCGGCGCCGCCGACGCGCCTCCGCGCGGCTGCGATCATGTTCCGGCCCGGATCGACCGCGTCGATCTCGAGCCCGCGCGCGGCGAGGAGCTCCGTCAGCTTCCCGGTGCCGCAGCCGATCTCGAGCACGCGTGCGCCCGCCTCGATCGCGCCGCGGTCCAGCGCGCGGTCGACGAGCGTCCCGGGATAGCCCTCCCTCGCCTTGTCGTAGTCCTCGGCGACGCCGTCGAAGACCTGCCCGAGCTTGCGGATCTCGTGCGGCGTGCTCACGTCGGGCACGATAGCCACCGTGCGGATCCTCCTCGTCTCCCAGATGTACCCCGGCCCGGCCGACCCCGATCTCGGCACGTTCGTCGCGCAGGTCGAGCGCGCGCTCCGCGATCGCGGCAACGAGGTCGAGCACGCGGTGCTCGATGCGCGCGCCGGCGGGAAGCTGCGTTACCTCACGCTCGCGCGACGGACGGTCGGCGCGGCGCGGCGGTTCCGCCCCGATGTCGTCTACGCCCATTTCCTCGTCCCGACCGGTTTCATCGCCGCCGTCGGCACGCGCACGCCGCTCGTCGTCACCGCGCACGGCCGCGACGTGCGCAACATCGGCTCGTTCCCCGGCATCGCGCAGGCGACACGCGTCGTCGTCGCGCGCGCGTCGACGGTCGTCTGCGTGTCGGAGTACCTGCGCCGCGAGCTCGAGACGAAGCTGCCGCAGGCGCGCGGCAAGACGGAGGTCGTTTCGAGCGGCGTCGACCTCGAACGGTTCGCGGTCGCGCCGGCGCCGGACGGCCCGCCCGCGTTCCTCTGCGTCGGCGCACTCGACGAGCGGAAGAACGTCGTCCGCCTCGCCGACGCGTTCGCCGAGCTGGGGGAGGGGACGCTGACCTTCGCCGGCGACGGCCCGCTGCGCGCGCGGCTCGAGGGCCGCGACGGTGTGCGCCTGCTCGGCCGCGTGCCGCACAACGCGATCCCCGGCCTGCTCGCGGAGAGCCGCGTGCTCTGTCAGCCGAGCCTGCTGGAGCCGCTCGGCCAGGCGCTGCTCGAAGGAATGGCGTGCGGCCGGTCCGTCGTCGCGACGAAGATCGGCGGCCCGCCGGAGTTCGTGCCGCCGGACGCGGGGATCCTCGTCGACCCGCTCGACGCCGGCGCGCTCACCGAGGCGCTGCGCGCGGCCGCTGCGTTCCCGTGCCCGAACGACGCCGCCCGCGAAGCCGCCGCCGCGCACGACATCCGCCGCCAGGCCGAGCGGATCGAGGAGATCCTCAGTCGCGCGGCGGCAGGTCGGCCAGCCTGACCTCGACGAGCGGCCGCACCGACTCCTCGAGCCCGGCCTCCTTCGCGACCTCGAGCGCCTGCAGCCAGCTCTCCCGCGCCTTCTCCGGGTCGACCCCCTGTTTCAGCCGGTTGTCGCCGGTTACGAGCAGGTGCTGGATCCGGGCGCGTGCGTTGTCGTCTGCCACCGGGCGAGCGTATCGCTGCTTCGCTACCCTGACCGCATGCTCGCGTTCCTCGCTGTGGCCCAGGTGCTCATCGTCGCCGCGCTGATCTCGCTGATCCTGATGCACAGCGGCCGCGACGCCGGCATGGGCGGCATGGGCTTTACGCCGGCCTCCCAGGGCGGCACGCACATCGTCGAGCGGAACCTCACCCGTTGGACAGTGGTGTTCGCGGTGCTCTTCTTCGCGAACAGCATCGCGCTGTTCCACGTCCTGAAGTAACACGCCGGGTAGACTGGCCCGGCTCTCGCGCTGGTGGCGGAATTGGTAGACGCGCTAGGTTGAGGGCCTAGTGGCCGCATAGGCCGTGGAGGTTCAAGTCCTCTCCAGCGCATCAAAAGGGTCGTCCTCGGACGGCCCTTTTCGTTGTGCGGGAATCTGCTGATTTCGCGCCGAGTCCTGCCGCCTAGGCTCGCGGCGATGGGCTATCTCGTCGTCGGCGATGCGGCGCCCGGAGTGTTCTCCGAGCTTGTTGCCGCCTTCCGCGCCTCGCTCGAGCGGGCCGGGTTCCAGCCCGCAGCCGAGGCCGAGGCGCCGGAGCTCGTCCTCAACGTCATCGACCCCGACCGCCCGCGTCCGTACCGGCGCCGCTCGCGCGGGACGTTCGTCGCGGCGATCCACGCACTCGACGCGCGGCCGCCGGACCCGCTGCGCGAGGGCTACCCGATGCTCGTCCGTGCGCTCGCGAACGTGTCACTCGCCTTCGTCCCGGAGCAAGGCGTCTGGTTCACGACGCTCGAGCGAGGCAGCTACCTCGTCCCGGCCGCCGGGGGATTGGCGCCGCTCGCGGACGCTGTCGTGGCGCGGCTCGCCCCGCTCGCGCGCTCGACGCTCGTGATCGAGAACGAGTTCCGCACCGACCTCGAGCCGGAGCTGTGGGACGGCGACGAGATCACCCAGTCGATCTCCGAGGTCGGCCGCCGGCTCGACACGCTCGGGCTCCTCCCGGCGCCGTTCCCCATCGAGGAGCTCGTGAGCGAGCGCGACCTGCGCCACATCAAGCGCCTCTACGGGATCGGCGGGCTCTCCTACGGGAACCTCTCGGCCCGCAAGGACGAGACCCGCTTCTGGATGAGCGCGAGCGGCGTCGACAAGTCGCAGCTCGAGCTCCCCGGGCGCGACATCCTCCTCGTCTCCGGCTACGACGACGTTGCGCGGCGGATCGTCCTCAGCGTGCCGCCGGGGATCGAGCCGCGCCGAGTCTCCGTCGACGCGATCGAGCACTGGAAGATCTACGGGGAGCACCCCGACGTCGGCGCGATCCTCCACGTCCACGCCTGGCTCGAGGGGATCCCCGCCACTGAGGTCAACTTCCCCTGCGGGACGGAGGAGCTCGCGGCGAATGTCGCGCAGCTGCTCGCCGAGGAGCCCGATCCGGCCCACGCGACCATCGGGCTCCGCAACCACGGCATCACCGCCACCGGCGCGAGCCTCGAGGAGATCCTCGACCGGGTCGCCCCGCACTTGCTCCGCCAGGTGCCGATGGCCTAGCGCCCGGCCGGCCGGGCGAACGTCTGTTTGACGCCGTCCGCAGGAGTGTCTACCCTTCCGGCGAACACACGTTCTGTCCAACACCCGACCCCTATCGTGACCCCTCTATGCAGGAGGCGCCAACCGTGGAGCTGACCGACCGCCAACAGGAGATCTGGGAGTTCCTGGCCGAGTACGTCGACCAGCACGGCTACCCGCCGACCGTCCGCGAGATCGGCGACGCGGTCGGGCTGGCCTCGCCGTCCACCGTCCACGCGCACCTCGCCAACCTCGAGCGGGCCGGGCTGCTCAAGCGCGACCCGACGAAGCCGCGCGCCCTCGAGCTGATCGGCCGCGAGAAGCCGGCGGCCGGAGCGACCGCGTCGCTGCCGAAGCTGCCGCTGCTCGGCCAGATCGCCGCCGGCGGGCCGCTGCTCGCCGAGGAGAACGTCGAGGACGAGATCGCGGTGCCGGAAACGCTTCGCGGCGACTTCCTGCTCCGCGTCAAGGGCGAGTCGATGATCAACGCCGGGATCCTCGACGGCGACCTCGTGATCGTGCGCACCGCCCAGGACGCGCGCAACGGCGACATCGTCGTCGCGCTCGCCGGCGACGACGAGTCGGCGGACGAGGCGACCGTGAAGACGTTCTACCGCGAGTCGGGCCGCGTGCGGCTCCAGCCGGAGAACGACGCGCTCGAGCCGATCTACGCCGACTACGTCGAGATCCTCGGCAAGGTCGTGGGGGTGTTCCGGACGCTATGACGACCCGCGTTGCCCCGCTGCACCGGACGCTCGAGCAGGAGCTGCTGGCGCTGCTGCGCGGCGCTTCGCTCGAGTGCCCGGCGTGCGGGGAGTTCGTGCTCCACGACGGCCCGTCGGTGCGCTGTCCCGAGTGCGGCCTCGCCCTGCACGGGAAGATGGACAACGTCGTCGTCCAGGTAACATTCGGCACGCAGGCCGGGTGACCGCGGACCTCACGGTTCGAGGAAAGTCCGGACACCGAAGGGCAGGACGCTCCCAATAGGGAGGCGGCGAAAGCCGACGGAAAGTGGCACAGAGAACAGACCGCCTGCGACGGATTCTCCGGAGACGTCGCCGGTAAGGGTGAAACGGTGGGGTAAGAGCCCACCAGCGGCCGCGGCGACGCGACCGGCTTGCCAAACCCCGTCCGGTGCAAGGCGAACAGGCTCCGTTGACGCAGCCCGCCGAGGAGCCGGGTAGCCGCAAAGATGGATGGTCACCCTCGACAAAATCCGGCTTACAGGCCTGCTACAGAAAAGCCCCGGCAACGGGGCTTTTCCATGACCGGTCGGTGCGAGCTCACATGTCGACGCTCGCCTTGCAGGCGTAGAGGCGGGCGCGGGAATCCGCGACGAGCTCGATGAACTCCGGGATCGGCGGGATGTCGAGCTTCTCCATCTTGCGCTGCATCAGGTTCGTGGCCAGCCACGACACCCCGGGCACGACGCCGATCAGTGTCGGCGGGTGCATGCCGCGGTTACCGACCGTCGCGACCTTCGCTGCGGTCGCTCTTCGTCAGAGGAAGCTCTGTGCGGCCCCAGGCTTTCATGCCGCCGCGCAGGCTGAAGGCCTCGCGACCGGCCGCTGCGAGCGTCCGCGCGGCGAGCGTACTCCGATGGCCGCTTCGGCAGACGGCCACGACGGTCTTGCCGGTCGGGACCTCGCGCAGTCGCCGGCCAAGTTGCGGGAGCGGGATGTGGAGAGCACCCTCGATGTGGCCCGTCGTCCACTCCGACCGGCTGCGGACGTCGACGACGACGGCGTCTCGAGCCGAGACCAGCTCCGCAGCACGTGCCGCGTCGATCTGCGGCGTGCGCGAGAACAGCCGCATGCTCAGATCCTCGTCGCCGGAAACGACTCGGCCCGCGAGAGCTCGGTCACGCCGGCGCTCCGGAGATGAGGTCGTTGAGGGTGCGCAGCTGTTCCTGAAGGGAGCCGCAGACGTCCTCGCACAATGCGAAGACGCCCTCGTCGGCGATCCGGTAGTACACGCGGTTTCCGTCCTTCCGGCGGCCGATGACGCCGGCGTCGGTGAGCATCGCGAGATGTTTCGAGACGTTCTGCTGCGACGCGTCCAGCGCTTGCGCGAGCTCGCCGACCGTCGCTTCTCCTCCGCGCAGCCGGTCGAGCAGCCGGATGCGCATCGGCTCTGCGAGCACGCGGAAGCGGCGCGCGATCAGCTCAACGAGATCGTCCGGCAGCGGCTGGGGCAGAGGCATTGAAGGCTCCCTCGGAATAAACTGTTTGCGTGTATAGTTGTATAGCACGACGAGCATCTCGCCTGCAAGCCACCTGGGCGGGCGGGCAACGATCGAAAGGACGGATGAGAAGCGATGGACGTGACGACGGAGAGCTTCGAGCGTGACGTGATCGAGCGTTCACGGGAACTGCCGGTCGTGGTCGACTTTTGGGCTGCCTGGTGCGGCCCGTGTCGGATGCTCGGCCCGGTGCTCGAGCGCGAAGGTGAGAGGCGCGCCGGCGAGTTCGTTCTCGCCAAGGTCGATGTCGATGCGCACCCCGAGCTGGCGCAGCGCTACCGGATCCAGGGGATCCCGGCGGTGAAGGCATTCCGCGGCGGTGAGGTCGTAAGCGAGTTCGTCGGCGCACTCCCGCCGGCGTCGGTCGCCGCATGGTTTGACGTGCTGACCGGCACCTCCACGACCGAGCAGCAGCTCGCAGCCACCCTCGACTGATGGCCGCCGAGACAGCACCTGTCGCGAAGGTCAGGCCGAAGGAGTTCCACTTCCCGCTCACGGCCGAGTGGACCGGTGGGCGCCGCGTCGCAGTCCGCGTCGACGGCAAGGACCCGATCGAGATCGAGCCGCCGCCCGTGTTCCGCGGCACCAACCCGGCGGCGTGGAGCCCGGAGGACTTCTTCGTCGCCGCCGCGGCGTCGTGTCTCGCGGTCACCTTCACCGGTCTCGCCGCGCGCGCCGAGCTTGCGTACACACGCCTCGACGTCGACGCCGACGGTGTCGCCGGTAAGCGCGACGACGGCCGCTTCGGCTTCACGAGGCTCACGCTCAAGCTCGTCGTAGAGGTCGGGACGGACGACGAGGGCCGCGCGAGAGAGGTCGCCGACGAAGCGGAGCGGACGTGTCTCGTCGCCGCCTCGCTCGACGTTCCGGTCGAAACCACCGTCGAGGTAGCTGCAGCCGGCCGCGATGAACAGCCTTGCTGCAAGCACGAGCAGCGCGGCGGCGAGCAACCGCTCGACGAGGCGACCGCTCGCACGGAGCGACAGATGGGCGCCAATCTGCGCCCCACCGACGACACCGATCGAGAGAGCGACGGCACGGCGGACTCCGTGCCCGTGCGAAAAGCTGCCTGCGATCACATGCGTGAGCGCGCCGCCGCCCGCGATGATCGCGAGTACGAAGTGCGACGTGGCAGTTGCAAGATGGGTCGGAAAGCCGAGCGCCCGCACGAGGAGCGGAACGTGGATGACGCCGCCGCCGATGCCGAGGAAGCTCGACACGAAGCCCACGACCGCGCTGTACGCGACACCGCGCCGCAGCGGCACGTCGTACCTGTACGTCGTGCCGTAGCGGTCGGTCACCTCGCGGTGCGTCAGACGTCCGCCGAGGCGCCGCTCGGGCTCCGGCTCGCCCGCGAGTAGCCAGAGAGCGAGCACGAGAAGTACGACGGCCATGATCACGTCGAAGAGCGAACGGGACACCGACGTGACGACGAGCGCCCCGGCGATCGCGCCCGGCAGCGCCGCCGCCGCGAACGTGAGGCCGCTCCGGTAATCGATCCTGCGCTGGCGCGCGTAGGCGGCAGAGCCCGACGCTGCGTTGAAGAAGACCGCCGTCAGGCTGATCGCCGTGATCGTCGAGGGCCGGTCGTGTGGATACAGCAGGAGGAGGATCGGCGTCAGGATGAAGCCGCCGCCCGCGCCGACGACTGTCCCGAACGCGCCGACGCCGATTCCGAGCGCGACGAGTGCGACCGCAACGGTCGGCGAGAACGTCATCGCGGCCGCTTCCGCACGAGCATCGCCAAGGATAAGGAGGATCGTGTTCCGATGCGGAGACATCGGTGTGAACAACGAGAAGGCCCCGCTCGCGCGGGGCCCCCTCTCCACATCCAGCGGAGCCGCACCTTGTTCAGGCTCGAGCGGTCGAGCCGCCACCGTCCCCCGACGTCACGGCGAGCCCGTAGACGACCATCGAGCTGATGGCGATCATCAACGCTCCGTACCAGGGCGCCCAGCCGAGGATCAGGAAGCTGTTCACGATCACGAGGATGCCCCAGATGTACGCGACGATGCGGCCGAAGCCCCCGTTGCTGAGCAACGAGTAGCCGGCGAAGAGCGCCAGGGCGGCGATCGCGAGATCCCAGAGCCCCCACACCCAAACCTGGCCGCCGAACAGCCCGAGCGACAGGTTGTTGATCTTGTTGCTCTTCGCGAAGTAGCTGATCGCCGTGATGATGCGGATGAAGCCGACCGCGAACATCACGACTGCCGCAAACTGCACCCAGCCGGATTTCATCGTCATCGGTGCCTCCCGAGTGGTTTCGCACGAGCGTCGTTGCCCGTCTTCCGCCTCGGGGTGTATCAGCCGGGTTGGACGGAGCCGGGTCGGTCAGAGCGTGCGATACGCGATCGCGGCGCGCGTGCCGCTCTCGCTCGAGCGGACGAGCGCGTCGCAGATCTCAGCGGCGCGGTAGCCGTCCTCCAGCGTCGCGCCGTACGGCGCGACGGAGCTGTCGTCCGCGATCGCGCGCAGCAGATGGTGGATCTCGTGCACGAACGTGTCGCCCCAGCCGATGATGTGCCCCGGCGGCCACCAGAACTCCAAGAACGGATGGTCGGTCTCCGACACGAGCACCGTCTTGAAGCCGCGCGCGCGGTCGCCGTCCGCTCGGAAGACCTGCAGCTCGTTCATCCGCTCCATGTCGAATGCGAGCGAGCCGAGCGACCCGTTGATCTCCCACTGGAATGCGTTGCGCCTGCCGAGCGCGAGCCGCGTCGACTCGAGCGTCCCGACGGCGCCGTTCTCGAACTCGACGGCCGCCTCGACGGCGTCGTCGACCTGGCGGCCCGGAATGAGCGTCCGCACGAGCCCGGAAACCGACGCCGGTTCGCCGACGAGGAAGCGCGCGAGGTCGACGACGTGCGCGGCGAGATCGCCGAGCGCGCCCGAGCCGGCTTCGTCCGGATGGAATCGCCACGTGTCGAGGCTCGCGTCGTCGCCCCAGTCCTGGAGGTAGCGCGCGCGGAAATGCCGGATCTCGCCGAGCTCGCCCGCTTCGAGCATCTCGCGCGCGAGCCGCACCGCCGGCACGAAGCGGTAGTTGAACCCGCACATGTGCTTCACGCCGGTCGCGGCGACGCGGCTCCAGATGTCGTAGCTCTCCTCCGCCGTGCGGCCCAGCGGCTTCTCGCAGAGCACGTGCTTGCCCGCCTCGGCGGCGGCGATCGTCGGCTCGCCGTGGAGCGAGTTCGGGCCGCCGTTGTCGAAGAGCCCGATGCTCTCGTCGCTGACGATGTCGTGCCAGTCCGACGTCCAGCGCTCGTAGCCGTAGCGGCGCGCGGCGGCGGCGACCGCTTCCTCGTTCCGTCCCGCGAGCGCGACGAGGCGCGGCACGAGCGGCGGCGGCCAGGTCATGTGGGCGATCGTCCGGAACGCGTGCGAGTGCGCCTTGCCCATGAAGGCGTACCCGAGCATGCCGACGCCGATCTCCGGGAGCTCGATGTGCTGCTCGCCCGCCATCACCAGCGCGAGATACTACGCGTGCCGAGATCAACGAGAGAGGGGTGACTGTGGCAGACGCAGTGAAGTGGGGGATCATCTCGACGGCGCACATCAACCGGCTCGTGATCCCGGGTGCGCACGCATCGCCGAAGGTCGACCTCGTCGGCGTCGCCAGCCGCGACCGCGCTCGCGCCGAGGAGTACGCGCGCGAGTGGGACATCCCGCAGGCGTACGGCTCGTACGAGGAGCTGCTGGAAGATCCGCAGATCGAGGCGGTCTACATCTCGCTGCCGAACACGATGCACCCCGAATGGTCGATCCGCTCGCTCGAGGCCGGCAAGCATGTGCTGTGCGAGAAGCCGTTCTCGCGTCATCCGAACGAGATCGAGGCCGCGTTCGACGTCGCGGACCGAGCGGGCCGGCTGCTCAGCGAGGCGTTCATGTACCGCCATAACCCGCAGACGAAACGGATCAAGCAACTCGTCGACGACGGCGCGATCGGCGAGCTCCGGCTCGTCCGCACGGCGTTCAGTTACGGCCTCTACGACGCGGAGAACATCCGGCTCAGCACGGAGCTCGAGGGCGGCGCACTGATGGACGTCGGCTGTTACTGCGTCAGCGGCGCACGGCTGGTCGCCGGCGAGCCGGAGTCCGTCTTTGGTCAGGCGTTCGTCGGCGAGACCGGGACCGACTGGGTCTTCACCGGCCAGCTCCGGTTCCCCGGCGACGTGCTCGGCATCTTCGACTGCGGCACCGCGCTCATCGACCGCGACGAGCTCGAGGTGGCCGGCAGCGAGGGCACGCTGTTCGTCGACGACCCGTGGCACTGCAAGAAACCGGTGATCGAGGTGCGCCGCGCCGACGGCGTCGAGCGGATCGAGTTGGATCCCGTCGACTCGTATCGCCTCGAGCTCGAGGACCTGAGCGACGCGATCCGCGGCGAGGGCGAGCCGCTGCTCGGCCGCGCCGACGCCGTCGCCCAGGGGCGCATCCTCGAGGCGCTGCACCGCTCGGCCGAGACGAACGAGCCGGTGCAGTGCTGACGCAGGCCGAGCAGGACGCGGCGCGAACGCGTGCGGCGGCGATTCTGGCGGACGCCGGGATCGTGCTGACCGCGCCCGAGCGCGACGCGATCGAGATCGCCGACTTCGGCCTCTCGAACCTCGACGAGACCGGGCTCGAGGTCGTCGTCTACGTGAACACCGAGCGCGTGTGCGCGAAGGAGCTCGTGCTGTTCCCGTGGCAGCTCTGCCCCGAGCACCGGCATCCGCCGTTCGACGGGACGCCGGGCAAAGAGGAGACGTTCCGCTGCCGCGCGGGCGTCGTCTACCTCTACACCGAGGGCGAGCCGGCACGCGGCGCCGGCCGCGCGCGTCCCCGCCGACGGCGTCTTCACCGTCTGGCACGAGGTCGTGCTTCGGCCCGGCGAGCAGCACACGATCGCGCCCGACACGCTGCACTGGTTCCAGGCCGGCGACGACGGCGCGGTCGTCTCGGAGTTCTCGACCGAGAGCCGTGACGAGCTCGACGTCTTCACGGATCCGCGGATCCAGCGGACGACCGTCGTCGCGGACGGGTGAGCCAGCCGCCCGCTCTCTGCGTCGGGATCCTCGTCGCCGACGTCTTCGTCCCGCCGCTCGAACGGCTGCCGGCGGCCGGCGAGCTCGTCGCGACCGGCGACTTCCTCTTCCAGCCGGGCGGCTGCGCGGCGAACGCTGCGATCGTGCTCGGCAAGCTCGGCGTCCGGGCCGCGGTCTGCGGGCGCGTCGGCGACGACGTTCTCGGCGACTTTGTCGAACGCGATCTCCGCGCGCGTGGGATCGACACGAGCGGCGTCATCCGCACCGCGGGCCACGGCACGTCGAAGACGGTGATCGTGCCCGTCGTCGGCGAGGACCGCCGCTACATCCACACCTTCGGCGCGAACGCGGCGCTCACCGCCGCCGACATCGCGCCGACGGCGCTCGACGCGGCCGAGGTGCTCTACGTCGGCGGCTACCTGATCCTTCCCGCGCTGCGCGAGGACGAGCTCGCGGCGCGGCTGCTCGAAGCGCGCGCACGCGGGACGACGATCGTGCTCGACGTTGCGGTACCGGCCGGGCAGATGCTTCCGGCAGACGCGGCACGCACGCTGCTTCCGCTCGCCGACTACTTCGTTCCGAACGTGGACGAGGCCTTCGCGCTGACGGGCGAGACCGACCCGCACCGGCAGGCCGAGCTGTTCCTCGAGCACGGCGCCGAACGTCGTCGCGATCAAGCTCGGCGACCACGGCGCATACGTTCGCACCGCGCGACGAGACGTTCGAGGTGCCTGCGCCGCGCGGTGGACGTCGTCGAGCCGTCGGGCGCGGGCGACGCGTTCGCGGCCGGACTGATGCTCGGCATTCTCGAGGGCTGGGAGCTCGAGCGCGCGGTGCGGTTCGCGAGCGTGATCGGCGGATCTGCGTGCACGGCGCTCGGCTGCTGGGCCGGCGTGTTCTCGCGCGCGCGAGGCGGACGCGTTCCTCGCTGCGCATCCGGAGTTCTGATGGCGCTCGTGCCGCTGACCGGTCTGCTCGCCGACGCACGCGCCGGCGGCTACGCCGTCGGCTACTTCGAGGCCTGGGACGGCTACTCGCTCGAGGCGGTGCTCGAGGCGGCGGAGGCCGAGCGCGCGCCGGTGATCCTCGGCTTCGGCTGCCTGCTCGTCGAGCAGGGCTGGCTCGACGCGGGCGGGATCGAGACGCTCGGCGCGCTCGGCCGCGCCGCCGCGGAGCGGTCACGCGTTCCGGTCGCGCTGCTGCTGAACGAGGCGCACACGCTCGAGCACGCGCTGCGCGGCGCTCGACGCCGGATTCAACGCGGTGATGCTCTGCTCGAGCGACGTCGACGACCGTCGCCGGCCTTGTCGCGTGACGCGCACGCGCGCGGCATCGCGGTCGAGGGCGAGCTCGGCACGCTGCCGGACGCCGACGACGCGACGCACGCGAGCCTCACCGACCCGGACGAGGCCGCCGCGCTTCGTCGAGGCGACCGGCGTCGACTGCCTCGCGGTCTCGTTCGGCAACGTCCACGTGCTCGAGGGACGCGCCGCGCAGGTCGACCTCGACCGGCTCGACGCGATCCACCGCGCGCGTCGACGTGCCGCTCGTCGTGCACGGCGGCACGAGCTTCCCGCGCGACGCGGTCGCCGACGCGATCGCGCGCGGCGTGGCGAAGTTCAACGTCGGCACGGCGTTGAAGCGCGCCTTCCTCGACGGATTGACGGATGCCGTCGCGTCCGCGCCGCCCGGGGCGAGCCCGCACGACCTGCTCGGCTCGCACGGTCCCGCCGACCTGCTCGATGCCGCCAAGGACAGAATGACTGCCGTCGTGCGCGACCTCATCCGCCTCTACGGAAGCAGCGGCCGTGCCGGCTGACCTCTGCCGCGCTCTACCGCGCGATGCTGCTGATCCGCCGCTTCGAGGATCGCGTCTACCACCTCTTCCTCGACGGCGAGATCCCGGGGACGCTGCACCAGTACCAGGGCCAGGAGGCCGTCGCGGTCGGCGTCTGCAGCGCCCTCGAGCGCGACCGACTGGATCACCTCGACGCACCGCCCGCACGGCCACGCGCTCGCGAAGGGCGTGAGCGCGCGCGGGCGCGATGGCCGAGCTCTACGGCAAGGCGACCGGCTGCTGCGGCGGCAGCGGCGGCTCGATGCACCTCGGCGACCCCGACGTCGGGATGCTCCCCGCGATCGCGATCGTCGGCGGCGGCAACACCGTCGTCACCGGGCTCGGGCTCGCCTTCAAGCTGCGCCGCAGCGGCCAGGTCGCCGCCTGCTTCTTCGGCGAGGGAGCGACGAACGAGGGCGCGTTCCACGAAGGCCTGAACTTCGCCGCGGTGCAGCAGCTGCCGGTCGTCTTCGTCTGCGAGAACAACCTCTACGGCGCCTCGACGCCGTACACGCAGGTGTCGCTGGTCCAGGACGTCGCCGAGCGCGCCGCGGCGTACGGCGTTCCGGCGCAGATCGTCGACGGCATGGACGTGCTCGCCGTGCGCGAGGCGACGATCGAGGCGGTCGCGCGCGCCCGCGCCGGCGACGGCCCGACGCTCGCTCGAGTGCAAGACCTATCGCTTACGTCGGCCACAGCCGCAGCGACGCGCGCGGCTACCGCACGAACGACGAGGAGGCCGCGTGGAAGGAGCGCGACCCGATCGCGCGGCTGCGCGCCGGAGCTGCTCCGAGGACGACGGCCGCCGCGATCGACGCCGAGGTCGAGACGGAGCTCGACGAGGCCGTCGAGTTCGCGCGCAACTCGCCCGATCCCCGATCCCGCGGAGGCTGCTCGGCGACGTCTACGCCTGAAGCGTCGCGACGACGGCGGCTCACGATCGCGCGAGGCGCTGCGCGAGGCGATCGCCGAGGAGATGCGCCGCGACGAGTCGGTCTTCCTGATCGGCGAGGACATCGGCGTCGAGGGCGGCTTCGGCGGCGCGTTCGGCGTCTACCTCGGCCTCGTCGAGGAGTTCGGCCACGACCGGATCATCGACACGCCGATCAGCGAGAAGGTGATCGCCGGCGCGGCGATCGGCGCGGCGCTCGCCGGCATGCGCCCGATCGCCGACATGCAGTACTCCGACTTCCTGTTCGAGTGCATGGACGAGCTCGTGAACCAGGCCGCGAAGATGCGCTACATGTCGGGCGGCCAGCTGTCGGTGCCGCTCGTGATGCGCGCGCCCGTCGGCGCGACGCTGCGCGGCGCGCAGCACGGCCAGTGCCCGGAGAGCTACTTCGTGCACGTGCCGGGCCTGAAGGTCGTCTGCGTCTCCGACGCGTACCACGCGAAGGGGCTCCTCAAGAGCGCGGTGCGCGACGACAATCCGGTGCTCGTCTTCGAGCACAAGCTGCTCTACGGCAGCAAGGGCCGCGAAGGTCTCGGCGGCCTCGACTCGACCGCGGAGGTTCCGGAGGAGGAGTACCTCGTGCCGCTCGGCAAGGCGGTCGTCAAGCGCGAGGGACGCGACGTGACGATCGTCGCGACGCACGTCTCGCTCTACCGCGCCCTCGCCGCCGCCGAGGAGCTCGCCGCCGACGGGATCGAGTGCGAGGTCATCGACCCGCTGACGCTGCTCCCGCTCGACACCGAGACGATCCTCGGCTCGGTGCGGCGCACGGGGCGGCTCGTGATCGTCCACGAGGACACGCTGACCGGCGGCTGGGGCGCGGAGGTCGCGGCACGCGCGGCCGAGGAGTGCTTCGGCGAGCTCGAGGCGCCGGTGCGGCGGATCGCCGCGCTCGACGTGCCGATCCCGTTCGCGCCGGTGCTGGAGGACGCGGTGCTGCCGAGCGTCGCGCGGATCAAGGCCGTCGTGCGGGAGCTGGTGCGCTGAGTGGCACCCGGTGCGCATGCCGCCGCGTCGGCCAGACGAGCGACGAGCTGCGGATCGTCGCCTGGCTGAAGCAGGTCGGCGACACGGTCACGGCGGGCGAGATGCTCTTCGAGGTCGAGACCGACAAGGCGACGCTCGAGGTCGAGGCGACGCGCAGCGGCACGCTGGCCGAGATCGTGCACGGCGCGGACGAGACGGTCGCGACCGGCACTGTGATCGCCTACATCGCGGAGGCCTAGCCGGTCGCGAGCCCGGCGGCCGCGATCGCGTCGATCGCGAGCGACTCGTCGACGGCTCCCGGCAGGCCGCTGACGCCGACCGCGCCGACGCGGGTCGCGCCGTCGAAGACAGCGACGCCGCCGAGGAAGAACGTGAAGAACGGGTCGAAGCTCGCCCGCTCCACCGCGTCGTCCTTCACCTTTTCGGCCAGCACGCGGGTCGAGACGGCGTCGCTGCGGGCCGCGGTGTACGCCTTCCGCTGCGCGTTGAGCCGCGTGTCGGGAGCCGCGCCGTCCATCGTTGCCGCCGCGACGATCTCGCCGTGCGTGTCGGCGACGAACACCGAGACCGGCGACGGCGCCGCCGCGACGACGTGCCCCATAATTGTTAGTGCCTGATCGAGCTTCATTACGGCATTCTCACGTAACCGAACGCGCGATGGAACCGTCTACCATGGCGCCGCGATGAGTGCTCACGCCGAATCGGCGCGGAGCGGCCCGGCGCTCGTCATCCGAGGCCGGACCTACCCGATCCTGCTGCCGAAGCTGCGCGACCCGCGGCTGCACCTCGCCGCGGTCATCATCTCGCTCCAGATCCTCGGCCAGGTCGCGTTCGACTTCAAGCTGTCGATCGCGCAGATCCTCGTCGCCCTCGGGACCTGCGCCGTGCTCGAGATGGGGATCGCGCTCCGCAAGCAGCACGTGATCCTCTGGCCCGCGAGCGCGCTGCTGACCGGCAACGGCGTCGCGTTCATCCTCCGCGTTCCCGGGACGGTGCACGGCGACTGGTGGAGCATGAACGGCTGGTGGATCTACGCCGGAACCGCCGCCGTCGCGCTGCTCTCGAAGTACGTGATCGCGTGGCGCGGCCGGCACCTCTTCAACCCGTCGAACTTCGGGCTCGTCCTCTGCTTCCTGATCCTCGGCAAGAACCGCGCCTTCCCGCTCGAGTTCTGGTGGGGGCCGATGACGGGATGGATGGCGCTCGCGCTCGCGATCATCGTCGCCGGCGGGCTCGCGATCCTCTACCGGCTCCGGCTGCTCTTCATCGCCGTCGGCTTCTGGCTCTCGTTCGGCGCGGCGATCATCGTCGTCGCGCTCAGCGGCCACGCGATGACGACGTCGTGGCATCTCGGCGCGGTCACCGGCACCTACTTCTGGTGGGTGCTGATCACGTCGCCGGAGATCCTCGTCTTCACGTTCTTCATGATCACCGACCCGAAGACGATTCCGCTCGGCCGGCCCGCGCGGCTCGTCTACGCCGTGACGATCGGGCTGCTCTCGACGCTGCTGATCGCGCCGCAGACGACGGAGTTCGGCGCGAAGGTCGCGCTCCTCGGCTCGCTCACGCTCGTCTGCGCGGCGCGGCCGCTGCTCGAGTGGCTGCTGCCGGCGGACGGATCGCGGCGGCTGCCGAGGGCGACGAGGCTCGGCACGGCGGGAGTCGTCGGCGCTGCGGCGTTCGCCGGCCTGCTGGTGCTCGCCGGGATTCCGGCGCGGCCCGACAATGCGTCCGCGGCGCAGCTCGGGGACACCGGCGACGCTGCCGCCGGTGACGGTCATCAACTCGTCGCGCGTCTCCTCGCAGATCGACCACGCGACGGCGCTCGCGATCGCCGGCGACCTGGTCGCCGATCTCAAGACCAGGGCGGACGCGCTGCGGCTCCGCGATCCGAGCTACGCCTCGACGTCCATCTCCGGCGCGGTGCTCGCCGACGTGCGGCGCCAGATCCGCGCGGCGCACGGAGGCGGGATCCTCGTGCCGAGCTACTCGCTTCGACCGGATCACCTTGAAGCTGCAGCCGGGAGTCGGGCAGGCGCCGCCGACGATCCTCGCGACCGTCGACGGCATCACGCAGGGGACGGTCTACGCGGGCTCGCCGCCGAACGCCGGACGCTCCGAGAACCCGGTGCGGTTCACGGGCACGTTCGAGCTCGGACAGGGCGGTCCCGGCTACGTGATCCTCAACGCGCCCGGCGTGACGGCGAGCCCGAGCGCGCCGTCCGCGTCGACCGGCGTCGTGACGGTGAAGCTCGGCGGCGTGAAGCTGCGCAACGTCGCGCAGCAGGTCGGCCTCGACTTCCGCCAGGGCTCGTTCCGCTACGGGATGTCGAGCGACTACCGCGCGATGATGGGCGGCGGCCTCTGCTGGCTCGACTACAACAACGACGGCTGGCAAGACCTCTACGTCGTCAATTCGTACTCCGACGCCGACACGACGAAGTGGGCGGCGAACGGCGGCCTGCCGCGCAGCGCGCTGTTCGAGAACGTGCACGGGAAGTTCGTCAACGTCAGCCGCGGCTCGCACGCCGACCTCGCCGTGAAGGGCGACGGCTGCGTCGCCGCGGACTTCAACGGCGACGGCCGCACGGATCTCCTCGTCACGACGACCGACGGCGTGAAGCTGCTCTGGAACAACGGCAACGGGACGTTCACCGAGGGCGCGCGTGCCGCCGGCATGACCGCGTCCGGCTGGTACACCGGCGCCGCCGTCGCGGACGTGAACGGCGACGGCCGCCCCGACGTCTTCGTCGCGGGCTACACGGATCTCAACGATCCCGTTCCCGGATCGACCGCGGGCTTCCCGACGAACTATGCGGGCGTGCGCGACCTGCTCTATCTCAACGAAGGGCCGGGTGCGAACGGCCGCTCGCGGTTCCGCGAGGTCGGCGTCGCCGCGGGTCTCGAGTCGGCGAACTTCTCGCACGGCCTCGGCGCGCTCTTCACGGACTACAACGGCGACGGGCGGCCCGACCTCTACGTCGCCAACGACGAGGATCCGAACTATCTGTACGAGAACGTCGCGTGGCCCGGCGGAGTGAAGTCGGATCCGGCCGGGCTCGGCTTCCGCTTCGAGGAGCGCGCCGCGGCGGAGGGCGTCGCCGACCGCTACGCCGGGATGGGTGTCGCGGCGGCCGACTTCAACGGCGACGGGCGCGGCGACCTGTTCGTGACCAACTCCCGCCTCGAGCCCTCGGCCGCGTACGTTCGCGCGGCGAAGGCGGGCGCGCCGGCGTTCGCGAGCGTACGGTCCTCCGTCACTGCCCGCGCTCGGCACTGGCTTCGCCGGCTGGGGCGACTCCTGGGTCGACCTCGCGAACAGCGGCAAGCTCGACCTCGTGCTCGCGGCGGGCGCAGATTCCCGTCACGAGCCTGAAGGGCGACGCGGAGCCCGTGCGCGTGCTCGCGGGCCTGCAGGGGAGCAGAGCGCCGGAGCGGTTCGGCAGCGCGGTGGCCGCGCTCGGTGACGGGCTGACGCTGAACGGCCGCGGGCTCGCGGCGGCCGACGTCGACAACGACGGGCGCATGGACATCGCGATCAACACGATCGGCGGCAAGCTCGTCCTGCTCCGTTCGAACGGGCCGGTCGGCCACTGGCTCGACGTGAAGCTCGACACGTTCTCGCCCGGCGCGACGGTCACGGCGGTGCTGCCGTCGGGGCAGAAGCTCGTGCGCGAGGTGCAGGCGGGCAGCAGCTATCTCTCGTCGGAGGATCCGCGCGTCCACTTCGGCCTCGGCAGCGCGACGACTGTGCGCTCGCTCGTCGTCCGGTTCCCTGACGGCGGCGTGACGCGGCTGAGCGACGTCCCCGCGAATCGCATCGTCGACGTGAAGCGTCCCGCGGTCGCCGCGCGCACCACCGCCGCGGCGCACTCGTACCTCGTCGCCGGCTGCACGCCGGCGAACGTCGGCGGACGCTCGGTCGCGCGCGTCTGGGACGACGCTGCGCGCGCCGAGCTGCAGCGCGGCCTCGCCGCGCCGACGACGCAGGCGCGCGATCTGTTCCATCTCTCCGCGGCGATGTGGGACGCGTGGGCCGC
The DNA here is from genome assembly GCA_963718385.1 of uncultured Actinomycetes bacterium. Classification (GTDB taxonomy): domain Bacteria; phylum Actinomycetota; class Thermoleophilia; order Gaiellales; family Gaiellaceae; genus Palsa-739. Next base: position 735,009 of record CAVQZE010000001.1, on the reverse strand, counting down.
GTACGACGCGAAGGCCGACGGCTACATCGTCGACCCGAAGGCGACGGCGGCCGACGTGACGTCTGCACGCGAGGCGGCGATCAGCTTCGCGGCGTACCGCGTGCTCCTCTGGCGCGCGTCGTACGGTGCGAACCTCGAGCAGACGTTCGGCTCGCTGAACGCGACGATGCGCTCGCTCTGCTACTCGGACGCGTTCACGAGCACGGCGGGCAACTCGCCGGCGGCGCTCGGCAACCGGATCGCCGCGGCCGTGATCGCGTACGGACGGCACGACGGCTCGCTCGAGCAGCAGCACTACGCCGACCCGAGCTATCAGCCGCAGAACGCGCCGATGGTCGTGAGCCGGCCGGGCGCGCCGATGCACGATCCGACGTTCTGGCAGCCGCTCGCGCTCGGCCAGATCGCCGCGCAGGGTCTCGCGCCGAATCCCGCGCTGGTGCAGACGTTCGTCGGCGCGCAGTGGGGCCACGTGCGCGCGTTCGCGATGCGTTCGCCGATCGATCCGGGAGCTCCGCCGATCGGCGACTCGACGAGCGCCTCGTACAAGCGCGCGGCGGTCGACGTGATCCGTGCGAGCAGCGGCGCAGGCACCGCATTCGTCGGCTCGTCGCCGGTGGACTGGAACGCGCGCGCACGAACGTCGTCGCTGGCTTCGGACGTCAAGCTCTACTTCGCGCTGAACGCCGCGCTGCACGACGCCGCGATCGCGGCGTACGGCGCGAAGCGCACGTACCAGACAGCGCGCCCGATCTCGATGATCCGGTACCTGTCGTTCGAGAGCCAGCTGCCGCTCGTTCCTGGACTGATCGAGCTGCGCAACGGACAGGTGTTCGTCCGCACGCGGAACGGCTGGGTGCTCGGCACGCGCTGGACGCCCAACAGGCCGACGCCGCCCTCGCCGGGCTGGGTCTCGGACGGAAGCGCGTTCGCGGCCGCGGCGCACGCCGTGCTCGGGCGGGCAGTCGCGCATTCGGCGTCGCTGGCGGAGCAGTCCGGCCTCGCGGCCGGCATCGACATCCCGGTCGACGACAGCGCGGGCCAGAAGCTCGGCGCGGTCGCGGGCAGGAACGCGCTGGCGCTCGCGCAGCGCTACTTCGCCGGTACCGCGAAGTAGCTAGCTAGCGGCCCGAGCGGACCTGCAGCCGGCGCGCGATGGTATCGAGCGTGACGGCCAACAGGAGAATGAGCCCGGTCACGATGTAGATGATCGCCGGGGAGTAATTTGCCGTGTTCAGCCCGTTCGAGACCGTTGCGAGCAGGAGCGCGCCGAGGAATGCGGCCCGCACCTCGCCGCGGCCGCCGAAGAGGCTGACGCCGCCGATCACCGCTGCCGCGATCGCGTCGAGCAGGAGCTGTCCGCCGCCGAAGCTGAGGGCGACCGAGTTGATGTTTGCGGCGAGGATGATGCCGCCGACCGCCGCCATGCCGCTCGAGATCATGAACACGATTGTGCGGATCCGCGGGACGTTGATGCCTGCGCGCCGGGCGGCCTCGGCATTGCCGCCGACGGCGTAGACGTGCCGGCCGAAGGTCGTTCGCCTGGCGAGGAACGTCAGGACGACGAGGAAGATGACGACCAGGACGCCGGCCAGCGGAAGACCGAGCGTCGTTCCCTGGACGATCGCATGGTTGCAGATGGCGACGGTCCCGAAAGCGGCGACGGCCACCCCGATCACCTTGGCGACGGCCAGCCAGGGATTTGCGATCGCGACATTGGCCCGCCGTTTGCCGATCATCCCTCCGAGTACCACGAAACCGTAGAGACCGGTGATCACCGCGGCGATGATCCAGCCTGCCGTGCGGCTGAAGCCGTAGCTGGCCGTGTAGTTGACCCAGCGGTCCTGGATGACGATCGAGCCCGGTCCCGCGAGGCTATGCAGGATCACGCCCTGCCAGATCAGGAAGCCGGCGAGCGTGACGACGAATGACGGGACACCCACCCGCGCGACGATCGAGCCCTGCGCCAGGCCGATCACGACGCAGATGGCGATGCCGATCAGCATCGCCAGCAGCCCGTTGATCTGGTGCCCGCTGCCGGGCAGCTGGAGCTCGGCAACCGCGACGGCGCCGACCCCGGCCACGTAGCTGATCGAGAGGTCGATCTCGCCGAGCAGAAGGACGAAGACGACGCCGTAGGCGAGCATCGCCGTCCCGGCCATCTGGATGAGGATGTTGACGAAGTTGACCGGGGTGAAGAAGTTCGTCGCCTTGAAGCCGAAGAAGACGACGATGAAGATCAGGCCGAGGACGATCGGCAGGACGCCGAGGTTGCCGGACTTGAGGTTGTCCGATCCCGCGCCGGTAGAGACCGGCGACGACGCCGCGGCTTGTCATCCTCGATCGGCGCAGCAGGCCCCGGTCCGACGACTTCGGCCGTGCTCACGATGCAGGCCCCGTGCCGGCGGTCGCCGGGATCCCGGAGACCTTCGTCGGCTTGCCGGCGGTGATCGCCTCGACCACCTCCTGCTGCGTCGTCTTGCGCGCGCTCGAAGATGCCGGCGTTCCGGCCGAGGCGGAGAACGGTGATGCGGTCGGCCGTCTCGAAGATGTCGTGCAGGTTGTGCGAGATGATCACGACCGAGAGGCCCTGCTCGCCGAGCCGCCGGACGAGCGCGAGCACCTGCTCGGTCTGCGCGACGCCGAGTGCCGCGGTCGGCTCGTCGAGGATCACGAGCTTCGAGTTCCACTGCACCGCCTTTGCGACGGCGACCGACTGGCGCTGGCCGCCGGAGAGCGAGGCGACCGGCTGCCGGATCGAGTTGATCGTCGTGACGGCGAGCGACTTCAGCGTCTCGGCCGTCTTCTGCTCCATGATCGGCTCCTTGAGGCGCTGGAACCAGTCGTGCTCCTCGCGGCCGAGGTACATGTTCTGGACGACGTCGAGGTTGTCGCAGAGGGCGAGGTCCTGGTAGACGACCTCGATGCCGAGCCTGGAGGCGTCCTTCGGCCCGTGGATGTGGACCTGCTTGCCCTCGAAGAGAATCTCGCCGCTGTCGGCGGCGTGGGTGCCGGCGATGCACTTGATCAGCGTCGACTTGCCGGCGCCGTTGTCGCCGACGAGCGCCATCACCTCGCCGTCGCGGACCTCGAAGTCGACATCGGTCAGGGCCTGCACCGATCCGAACGACTTCGTGATGTTCCGGAGTTGGAGAAGTGGTGTCTCGGTCACGTTCACGGTCGCGGTTTCCTACCACAAAACAGATGGAGGCGCCCGATCAGGGGCGCCTCCATCTCGTCGGTCCGGCTACGTGATGTGCCGGTCTACTTGCAGTACTGCTTGAACGTTGCCGACGCAGACGTCGCTCTTCTTGATGAACTTGTCCGTGAAGAGCCTGTTGATGTTCGCTCTTCGTGATCCAGGTCGACAGGAAGCGCGACCGTCGGCACGTTCTTCTTGCCGTTGTTCCGCGACGGTGGTCGAGTCGTCTTCTTGCCCTTGATGAGCGCGACCGCAGCGCTGGCCGCGGCGGCCGCCTCGCGGGCACCGACTTGTAGACCGTTCCGGTCTGCCAGCCGGCGATGATGTACTGCGACACCCTCGACGGTCGCATCCTGGCCGCTAAGCGGGAGCGGCTTCAGGTGCTTGGCCTTCAGCTGCGCGACCACGGCGCCGGCGATGTTGTCGTTCGCCGCGATCACACCGTCGATCTTGTTGTTCGTCTTCACGAGCATCTGCGCGAAGACGCCGTTCGCCTCGCCGTTCGCCGACCAGTCGGGCACGTACTGCTGCGGGCCCTTGGTGATCGTTCCCGCTCTTGAACAGCGGGTTCAGGATGCGTCGTTTCCGCTCTTGAACCAGACCGCGTTCTGGTCGGTCTGGCCGCCCCAGAGCTCAGCGATGACCGGCTTCGTACTTGCCCTTGAGCGCCGGCCAGAACGCCCTTGGCCTGCGCCCGTCCGACGGCTCTTGCCGTCGAACGTGATGTACGACGGACGCGGGGCCGTCGGGAACGAGGCGGTCGTAGTCGATCGCCTTGCCGCCCTTCGACATGAACAGTTCTCGATCGCAGCGGCCGAGCCGTCGTCGAGCATGGTCTCGATGACCACCTTCGCGCCGGCGGCCAGACACGCGGCAGCCTGTGCCTTCTGCTTCTGCGGGTCGTTCAGCGCGTTGTTGATCGAGTAGGTGACGCCTGCCGCCTTGAGTGCCTTGGCGAAGTCGGGGGCGTCGAACTGCACCCAGCGGACGGACGAGCTTGGTGTCCGGCAGCAGGACGCAGACCTGACGCTTGCCTTCTTGCTGCTGGTGCTTGCCGTCGCGCCGGTCGCGACGAGCGCGGCCGCGACCCCGAACACGATGACGGCAAAAATGGCCGCCGACTTGCGATAGGACTTCCTCACGCCCACTCCTTTTCGTGTTGAACGACTGTCGATCTAGCTAGCTCTTGGACGCCTGCCGCTTGAATAGGTTGGAGGGCTGCTCGATCGCGGCGATTTCCTGTTTGCAAAACCTCCCATGACAGTCGGCGCACGTCAAGAGCGCGTTGTCCCGGCTTCGGATCCAGGATCACGCGCGGCGTTCGGACAGATTAGGGTCGCGGCATGACGCGCGCGCTCGTCGGGCTCGACGTCGGGACGACGGGCGTCAAGGCGGTCGCCGTCTCCGAGCAGGGCGACGTGCTCGCGCGCGCGGAGCGCGGCTATCCGCTCGCGACACCGCAGCCGGGCTGGTGCGAGCAGGATCCCGAGGACTGGTGGCAGGCGTCGCAGGCGGCGCTCGCCGACCTCGGAGTCGAGCCGGCCGCGATCGGTCTCTCCGGGCAGATGCACGGCCTGGTCGCGCTCGACTCCGCCGACCGGGTACTTCGCCCGGCGATCCTCTGGAACGACCAGCGCACCGGCGCCGAGTGCGCCGAGATCGAGGAGCGCGTCGGGCTCGAGCGGCTGATCGAGCTGACCGGCAACCGCGCGCTCACCGGCTTCACCGCGCCGAAGCTCCTCTGGCTCCGCCGTCACGAGCCCGACGTCTTCGCCCGGATCGCGAGCATCCTCCTGCCCAAGGACTACGTGCGCCTCCGGCTCACAGGCGAGCACGCGATCGACGTCGCCGACGCGTCGGGGACGCTCCTCTTCGACGTGCGCCGCCGCGCGTGGAGCGACGAGGTGGTCGACCTGCTCGAGCTGCCGGCGTCGTGGCTGCCGCCGGTGCACGAGTCGACCGAGATCGCGGGCGCGGGCGACCAGGCCGCCGGCGCGATCGGGATGGGGATCGACCGGCCGGGACCGCTCTCGGTTGCGCTCGGCACGTCGGGCGTCGTCTTCGCCGCGCTGTCCGAGTACCGGCCCGACGCCGAGGCCCGGCTCCATGTCTTCTGCCACGCCGTGCCGGAGACGTGGCACGCGATGGGCGTGATGCTCTCCGCCGCCGGCTCGCTGCGCTGGCTGCGCGACAACGTCGTCGGCGGGAGCTACGACGAGCTGACCGCGGACGCGGCGACGTGGGCGCCGGGCGCCGAGGGTCTGCTCTTCCAGCCGTACCTCGCCGGCGAGCGGACGCCGCACCCGGATCCGGACGCGCGCGGCGCGTTCGTCGGGCTCTCGCTGCGCCACGAACGCGGCGCGCTCGTCCGCGCGGTGCTCGAGGGCGTCGCGTACGGGCTGCGCGACTCGCTCGAGCTGCTGCGCGAGCTCGGCGTCGAGGCGGAGGTCGGCCGCGTCTCCGGCGGCGGCGCGCGGAGCGCGCTCTGGCTCGAGATCATCGCGTCGGTTCTGGGGATCCCGCTCGAGCGGACGGCGGCGTCCGAGGAGGGAGCCGCGTTCGGAGCCGCGCTCCTCGGCGGAGTCGCGACCGGCGCGTTCGCGAACGCCGCCGAGGCCGTCGCCGCCTGCGTCCACGTCACCGACCGGATCGAGCCGAACGCGGAGTGGGTCGCCGCGTACGACGAGGGCTACGCGCGCTACCGCGAGCTCTATCCGGCTCTGCGCCCGCTCCAGACCTAGGTCCGGAGCACGACCTCGAGCGCGGTGCCGCGCCCGGGGATCGAGCGGAGCGAGAAGCCGCCCTCGATCGACTCGGCGCGGAGCCGCATGTTCTTCAGCCCCTGTCCGGCCGGCGTCTCGGCGCCGTCGAAGCCGGCGCCGTCGTCGTGGATCGTGACGAAGCGCTCGCCGAATGCGCGCTGCCCGATCACGACTTCGGCGCGCGTCGCGTTCGCGTGCTTGCGCACGTTGCCGAGACCCTCCTGGACGATGCGGAAGATCTCGATCTGCTCGTCGGGTGCGAGCCGGATCGACGGATCGACGTCGAGCTCGACCTCGAGCGCGCCGTCGGCGGTGAGGAACTCGACGTAGCGGCGAAGCGCGGAGTCGAACGGCGAGGTTCCGCCCGCGGCCGACAGCGCGAGGATCGCGAAGCGCGCCTCCTGCTGCGCCAGCAGCGCCGCTTCCTTCAGCCGCGGCAGCGTCTCCTCGATCGGCGCGCCGGACTCGAGCATCGACGCGTGCGCCGACACCGCGAACAGGTACTGCGCGAGGCCGTCGTGGATCTCGCGCGCGACGCGCGCACGCTCCTCCGCGACGGTGCGGCCGAACTCCGCGAACCGGATCGCGCGCCACGCGCCGACGAGCATCAGCCCGTAGGCGAGCACGCGCAGGAAGTCGCCGTACGAGACGTACGAGCTGGCGAGCAGCGGCTGGAAGACGAAGTGGAGCGATGCGAACAGCATCAGCGTGAAGCCGAGCGCGAGCCAGCTCGCGAGGTCGTCGCCGCGGCGGCGGAAGCGCTCGCTCCAGCCGACGACCGAGACGAGGTAGAGGAACGCCAGGAGCGCGAGCGCCGCGGTGAGATAGAACGGCTGCGGCCCCGTGTTCGGCGAGTTCAGCGGCGGCAGCGTCTTGCCCGCGGCCTGGAGCAGCGACCACGCGACGAACAGCGCCAGCCCGGCGGCGGCGACCGCGTTCGCGATCGCCCAGTCGCGGTACTTCGTCCGGCCCTTGACGAGCGGGGCCGCCGCGATCAGCCCCTGCCCGAGGATCGCTCCGAGCAGCGCGGCCCAGGCCTCGGCAGGCCGTACGTGCCCGCGGCCGAGCTGCGGCCCGATCGCGAACGCGGCCGACGAAAGCGAGATGACAAAGAAGCCGCTGGCGAGCAGAAGGTCGAGCCGCCGGCCCTCGACGGAGAAGCGGACGGCGGCCAGAAGAGCGAGCAGCAGCCCCGCCAGCGCCATCGTCGTCTGGAGCACGAGCCGCAGCTGCGGCAGGTCATATCGCGTCCGCAGCGCCGGATAGGAAAGGAAAAGCGCCAGGAGCGCGCCGAGCAGCGCCGCGAGGAGGATCTCGCCCCAGAGCCAGTTCTCGTACTCGCTGCGACGTTCTTTCACATACCCCTTGTCGGCAGAACGATTCGTGCCGATAAGGGGAACATGCCCGCAAGCATCCTCATCGTGGACGACCACCCCCTGACCCGGGAGGCGTTGTCGTCCCTTCTCCGCGCTCACGGCTTCGATGTCCTTGGCGCGGCCTCCGACGGGGCAGGCGCGATCGAATCGGCCGCCGAGCTTCGCCCCGACCTGATCCTGCTCGACCTCTCGATGCCCGGAATGGACGGTCTGGAGGCGCTTCCGCGCCTGCGCGAGGCCGCCCCCGAGTGCGAGGTCGTCGTCCTGACGGCCTCCGGCACCGAGGCGAATCTCCTCGCCGCGATCCGCGGCGGAGCCGCCGGCTACCTGATGAAGTCGGAGCCGCCGGAGAAGATCGCCGCCTTCCTCGACGGCGTCGCCAACGGCGAGGCCGCCCTCTCCGGCTCGGTCGCACGGCGCCTGCTCGACCAGGTTCGCACCGGAAACGGCCGCGGCTCGGGCGTCCCCGACTCGATTGCGGCCGCGCTTTCGGCCCGCGAGGTCGAGGTGCTTCTGCTCCTCGACGACAACCTGACGACGGAAGAGATCGCGAAGCGGCTCTTCATCTCCGAGCACACCGTCCGCACGCACGTGAAGAGCCTGCTCCGGAAGCTCGGCGTCTCCTCGCGCCGCGAGGCGCTCCGCCAGCTCGCTGTTGCCCGCGGGTAGCGGCGGACTCACCCATCACGGGGGATGCGGTTCACCAAGACGGGGTGGCGAGTTGCCGCGCCGGCCAGTCGATGACACTCCCAGACAATGAGGCCCTTCCACTCAGGGGCGATGGCGGATCAAAAGTGACTGCGGCAGCAAACGGCCCCCCACAAAGGGGCCGTTTGCTTTAGCCCGTCGGGAGTGAGAAGCCGTCGAGTGCGGCCTGGACGAGCCCCGGCAGCGTCTCGAGCTCGTAGCCGCCCTCGAGGACGGCGGCGACCCGGGGAGCGAGCCCGGCGCAGCGGCGGGCGAGCTCGCGGAACCCGTCCTCGGTGACGCGCATGTCGGCGAGCGGGTCGTCGGCGTGGGCGTCGAAGCCGGCCGAGACGAGCACGAGCTCCGGGTCGAATCGCGCCACAGCCGGCTCGACGGTGTGCTCGAACGCGTGCACGTATTCCTCGTCACCGGAGCCGGCCGACATCGGGATGTTCAGCGTCGTCTCGGCCTGGTCGTGTCGGGCCGCCGCTTCCCGGATAGAGCGGCCACTGGTGGAGCGAGCAGAAGAAGACCGTGTCGTCGTCGCGGAAGATCCCCTCGGTGCCGTTCCCGTGGTGGACGTCGAAGTCGACGATCGCGACGCGCTCGACGCCGAGCGCGCGCTGCGCGGCGCGCGCCGCCACCGCCACGTTGTTGAAGATGCAGAAGCCCATCGCGCGGTCGGCGAGTGCGTGGTGACCCGGCGGCCGGACGAGCGCGAAGCCGCCGCGGAGCGCCGCCTCGATCGCCGTCCCCGCGGCAAGCGCCGCTGCCTCGTACGTCGTGCTAGTCGCGAGCGTGTCGTAGTCGAGCCATTCCGGATCCTCGACGGCGCGGACGCGCTCGACGTGCGCGGCGGTGTGGCAGAGCAGAAGCTCTTCCTCCGTCGCGGCGCGTCCCTCGCTCCAGACGGGCTGGTGGTCGAGCAGTACCTGGAGGCGCGCCGGCCGCTCCGGGTGATGCCACGTCGGGTGGAGCTCGGCGAGCGCCGGATGCGTGAGGACGTCCACTAGGCCAGCGCGGCGAACCGCTCGGCGAGCTGGTTCAGGCGGAGGTTCGCGGCAAAGGCGGACGCCTCCGCCCATGTGGGTGTCTGGGCTTCGAGGGGAGGAAGAGGGGCAGAGGCGTCCATCGTCGCGATTCGCCGGAAGAGCCGTAAGTCCTCCGCCTCGGCCGCGAAGCGCCCGTCGGCCAGAACCGCCTCGAGCGTGCCGTATTCGTGCAGCAGGTCGGCCGCTTTCTTCGGGCCGATCCCGCGCGCGCCCGGGAGCTTGTCCGACGGGTCGCCGCGAAGCGCGATCAGATCCGGCACCTGCTCCGGCTCGACGTCGTAGCGCTCGCGGACCTCCGCCGGCCCGATCCGCGTGATCTCGCTGACGCCTTTCGCCGGCTGGAGGATCGTGACGCGTTCGCTGACGAGCTGAAACGCGTCGCGGTCGGAGGTCGCGACGAGCACCTCGCCCGGCCACGTGGTCGCGGCGGCCGCGAGAAAGTCGTCGGCCTCGTAGCCCTGTTCCTTCGCGGCGGCGAAGCCCATCGCCCGGCAAAGGTCGGGCAGCAGCTCGAGCTGCTCGAGGATCGACTCCTCGAACACGCGCCCCGACTGGTACGCCGGATACGCCTCGTGGCGGTACGTCGCCACGGTGAGCGTGTCCCAGCCGACGAACACCGCCGCCGGCCGCTCGCGCTCCCAGAGCCGCGACACCATGTTCGCGAAGCCGACGACGGCGTTCAGGCGCACTGACTTCGGAACGCCGTGGTACGCGCGGTGCGCGAAGGAGTCGCCGTCGACCGCGAGCAGCGTGCTCAGAACGATGCCTCGAGCTCGTAGATGCTCTCCATCAGGCGATCGGTCGCCGTCTGCGCGGCGTCGCGGAGCGGAAGCTCGCTGAGGTCGGCGACGTCGACCGGCTTCCCGTACGCGACGCGGATCTTCCCGAACTGCCGCAACTTGTCGGTCCCCTGCACCGCCGCGGGAACGAGCGGGACGCCCGCCTCGAGCGCGATCCTCGCTGCGCCGCTGCGCGGCCGCGCCTCGCGCGTCTTCATCAGTCCCTTCGAGCGGCGCGTCCCCTCCGGGAACATCGCGACGATGTTCCCGTCGCGCGCGAGCTGCACTGCCGTCTCCATCGCGACCGTGTCGCGCTGGCCGCGCTTCACCGGGAACGCGCCTGCGCCGTCGACGACGAGCTTCATCGGGAACCAGTAGAGCTCGGACTTGGCCATGAAACGGAGCCACCGCTTCGGCCACAGCGGCAGCCCGAGCGGCCACGGGTCGAAGCTCGAGACATGGTTGCAGGCGAGGACGCAGCCGCCCTCCGGGAGGTTCTCCAGCCCGTGTGCTTCGAGCCGGTAGAGGCCGTAGAGAATCGGCCAACTCGTCCCCGCGATCACGTTGTAGAGGGCAGCCGGCCGCATCGGGACAGTATTCACCCTCCAGGCGGGTCGCTATCGTGACCAGCCGTGCCAGGTAACGGAAACCACAAACGCCTCGTCATCGTCGAGTCGCCCGCCAAGGCGAAGACGATCGCGGGCTACCTCGGCAAGGACTTCATCGTCGAGTCGAGCGTCGGCCATATCCGCGACCTTCCGGAGCGGGCCGCCGACATCCCGGCGGAGTACAAGGGCCAGCCGTGGGCGCGCCTCGGCGTCGACGTCGAGCACGGCTTCGAGCCGATCTACGTCGTCGATCCCGACAAGAAGAAGAAGGTCAACGAGCTGAAGAAGCTGCTCGCGTCCGCCGACGAGCTTCTGCTCGCGACGGACGAAGACCGCGAGGGCGAGGCGATCGCCTGGCATCTGATGGAAGTGCTGAAGCCGAAGGTTCCGGTGAGCCGGATGGTCTTCCACGAGATCACCCGCGACGCGATCGAGCGCGCGCTCGGCGAGACGCGCGACGTCGACCAGCGGCTCGTCGACGCGCAGGAGACGCGGCGCATCCTCGACCGGCTCTACGGCTACGAGGTCTCGCCGGTCCTCTGGAAGAAGATCACGCGCGGTCTCTCCGCCGGCCGCGTGCAGTCCGTCGCGACGCGGCTCGTCGTCGAGCGCGAGCGCGAGCGGATGAAGTTCGTGTCGTCGGCGTGGTGGGACCTCGAGGCGACGTTCGATCCCGAGTCGTTCGCCGCGCGGCTCGTCGGGCTCGACGGCAAGCGCGTCGCGCAGGGCCGCGACTTCGGGCAGGACGGAAAGCTGAAGGGCACGGACGTGCTTCAGCTCGACGAGTCGGCGGTGCGCGGGCTCGCCGAACGGCTCGAGGGCGCGTCGTTCAGCGTCTCGCGCGTCGAGCAGAAGCCGTACGTCCGCCGGCCGAGCGCGCCGTTCATGACGTCGACGCTGCAGCAGGAGGCGAGCCGGAAGCTCCGCTTCACCGCGCAGACGACGATGCGCGTCGCGCAGCGCCTCTACGAGAACGGCTACATCACATACATGCGCACCGACTCGACGACGCTGTCGGAGTCGGCGCTGACGGCGGCGCGCGCGCAGGCGGCGACGCTGTTCGGTCCGGAGTACGTGCCGGCGCAGCCGCGGCGCTACGAGCGCAAGGTGAAGAACGCGCAGGAAGCGCACGAGGCGATCCGCCCGTCCGGCGACGCGTTCCGCACGCCGCAGGATGTCGAGCGCGAGCTGAACCGCGACGAGCACCGCCTCTACGAACTGATCTGGATCCGCACCGTCGCATCGCAGATGGCGGACGCGCAGGGCCAGACGGTCTCGCTCCGGATCGTGGGCTCGTCGTCCGCCGGGGAGGACGCGGAGTTCGGCGCGTCCGGCACCGTGATCACCTTCCGCGGCTTCCTCGCGGCGTACGAGGAGAGCCGCGACGAGGCGAGCGCCAACGGCAATGCGGAGGCTTCGGACGACGAGGAGCGGCGGCTTCCGAATCTCAAGGAGGGCGACGCCGTCACGCTGCTCGAGCTCGAGCCGCAGGGCCACGAGACGAATCCGCCGGCGCGCTACACCGAGGCGACGCTCGTGCGCACGATGGAAGAGCTCGGCATCGGCCGGCCGTCGACGTACGCGTCGATTCTCGGCACGATCCTCGACCGCGGCTACGTCTTCAAGAAGGGCACGGCGCTCGTTCCGTCATTCCTCGCGTTCGCCGTCGTCGGCTTGCTCGAGCAGCACTTCGGGCGGCTCGTCGACTACGACTTCACCGCGCGGATGGAGGACGACCTCGACCGCATCGCCGCCGGCGACGAAGCGCGGGTCGAGTGGCTCGGCCGCTTCTACTTCGGCGAGCCCGACGCCGAGGGCCTGCAGCAGCTCGTCTCCGATCTCGGCGGAATCGACGCACGCGAGGTCAGCTCGATCGAGATCGGCGAGGGGATCATGCTCCGCGTCGGCCGCTACGGCCCGTACCTCGAGCGCGACGGACAGCGCGCGAACGTGCCGGAGGACACCGTCCCCGACGAGCTCACCGTTGCGCGGGCCGAGGAGCTGCTCTCGGCGCCGTCCGGCGACCGTCCGCTCGGCGCCGATCCGGAGTCGGGTCTCGAGATCGTCGCGCGCACCGGCCGCTACGGCCCGTACGTGACGGAGATCCTCCCGGAGGAGTCGAAGGAGAAGCCGCGCACGGCGTCGCTCTTCAAGTCGATGTCGCCGGAGACGGTCACGCTCGAGGATGCGCTTCGGCTGTTGTCGCTCCCGCGTGTCGTCGGCGTCGGCGAGGACGGGGAGGAGATCGTCGTGCGAAACGGCCGCTACGGGCCGTACGTCCAGAAGGGCAAGGAGTCGCGCTCGCTCGAGACGGAGGAGCAGCTCCTGTCGCTCTCGCTCGACGAGGCGCTGGTCGTTCTCGCTCAGCCCCGGCGGCGGCGCGGCCAGGGGCAGGCGGCCGCCCCGCTGGCGGAGCTCGGGCCGGACCCGATCAGCGGCAAGTCGATCGTCGTCAAGGCCGGCCGTTTCGGCCCGTACGTGACCGACGGCGAGACGAATGCGAGTCTCAGACAGGGCGACGACCCCGAGAATCTCGAGCTGGACCGGGCCGTCGAGCTCCTCGCGGAGCGCCGTGCGAAGGGCCCGGCCAAGAAGCGCACGGCCCGACGTAAGAAGTCCTGAAGAGTCACTTACCGACGACCGCGCGGAGTCGTACAATGGGTTTGTCGATTCTTCGCGTGCCGCGCGCAAAACAGACCCGTCCGTCCGGCGGAATATCAGGGCGCCGCGCACGTTCGAAGCTTCGAGGGATCCGGCTCCTGGAGCCCGGTGACGGTTGCCCTGGCAAGCGGAGGATTTCCCTCCTAGAGTGAGAAGGTTTGCTGACGCTCTCGACGCAGGACCGAAAGGACTGAGAAGACCCTGACGCAGAACCAGCTTCACGAATTGCTCGAAACGGATCAGGCAAAAGCGCTCGTCGAGGGCGCCGAGGAGCGCGGGTACATCGAGACGGCCGAGCTCGAGGCATTCGCGCTCGAGGCCGACCTCAACGAACAGGAAGTCGAAGAGCTCACCCGCGAGCTCGAGCGGATCGGCCTCGAGATCGGACAGCCGGCCGCGGCGTCCGAAGAGAAGGAGAAGGCCGCCGAGCCCGAGCCTGCTCCGGTTGCGTCCGCTGCCTCCGGCGCCGCCGACAGCCTTCAGCTCTTCCTCGCCGACGTCGGCCGCCACAAGCTGCTGACCGCTGCCGAGGAGGTCATGCTCGCGAAGCAGATCGAGCGCGGCGACCCGACCGCGAAGCGGCGGATGATCGAGTCCAACCTGCGTCTCGTCGTCTCGATTGCGAAGGGATACCGCGGTCTCGGAGTTCCGTTCCTCGATCTGATCCAGGAGGGAACGCTCGGGCTGAACCGTGCCGTCGAGAAGTTCGACTGGCGGCGCGGCTACAAGTTCTCGACGTACGCCACGTGGTGGATCCGGCAGTCGGTGCAGCGCGCGGTCGCGAACCACGCGCGCACGATCCGTGTCCCCGTGCACGTCGTCGAGCGCCAGCAGAAGCTGTCGCGCGCCGCGCGGCGGCTCGAGGTCGAGCTGGGCCGCGAACCGACGAAGGACGAGCTGGCCGAGGCGACCGGGCTGCCGATGCAGCACGTCGACGAGGCACTCGGAGCTGCGCACGCGTCGGTCTCGCTGAACCAGACGGTCGGCGCGGACGACGAGGGCGAGCTCGGCGATCTCTTCGCCGACCGCGAGGCAGCCGATCCGTTCGACGAGGCCGAGGAGTCGCTCCGGCGCCAGGGCGTCCGGCGCGCGCTCGACGCGCTTCCGGAGCGTGAGCGGCGGATCCTCGAGCTGCGGTTCGGCTTCGAGGGCGAGCCGTGGACGCTCGAGGCGATCGGCAACGAGCTCGATCTGACGCGCGAGCGCGTCCGCCAGCTCGAGGGGCAGGCTCTCGCCCGCCTCGGCGCGCTGCGCGACCTGATCAGCGTCGCCGCGTAAGCGCGGTCTAGAACAGACCAGTCTCCTGCGGGCGCGTCCCGGGGTCTGACCCCGAGGCGCGTCCGTTGCGAACGCGGACATGTTCCGCGGCGCGGAGGATCGCGTCGAGCTCGAGCGGGACGGAACGCAGCTCCGGCGGAGGCCTGCGCAGGAACGAGCCGACGAGCAGCAGCTCGTCGAGACACGTCCCGGGGTCTGACCCCGGGGCATGTCTCGCGGCCGCGAGCCCGGCCTGGATCTCGAGATGGCCGCCGCCGGGCGGCAGCGTCCGGGCGTCCGCGATCCGGCCGCCGGCGACGAAGAACGCCCGCGCGTGTCCCGGCTCCGCCGCGGGCACGACGATGCAGCGCTCGAGCGCGCGCATGCGCGCGAGCGCGTCGAGCTCGCGGCAGACGCGCTCGAGCGCGCCGATCCGGTCGCGCAGCCGCGCCGCGTCCTCGTACCGGCGCGCGTCCGCGAGCTCGGCGAGCTTCCGGCGCAGTCGCGGCAGAGCGGCCGCCGGCCGCGCGAGCTCGTCCGCAGCGAGAGCCTTCGCCGCGAGCTGCGCGGTCCGCCGCGACCGCAACGGCCCGAGGTCGGTCGGCTGGGCTGAAGCAACGACTGCGTCTCCGCGCCGGCGCAGCCAGACGTAGCGGTCGGGTCGCGCGACACGCGCGTTCCCCGGCGGCCGCAGCTCGCTGATCAACCGGAGCTCCTCGAGCGCCGCCTCGAGCTCGGAGCCGAGCACGCGCCACTCGATCCGCTCGGCCGCCGCGACGGCCGCCTCGACCGCCGGCCGCTGCCGCTCGGAACGGAAGTACGACCGCAGCCTCGCGCGCAGGTCGCGTGCGCGACCGATGTAGAGAACCTGGTCGTTGCGATCGAGGAAGAGGTAAACGCCGGGACGCGCAGGCGCGCCGAAGGCGAGGTGCCGCTTGTCCCAGACCCGCCGCGTGCGCGTCGCGGCGAGCGCCGCGAGGTCGGCGACCGTCCGGGCGCCGCGCTCCTGCGCGAGCCCGATCAGCGCGAGGAGCACCTCGGCCGTCGCCAGCGCATCCGGGAGCGCGCGGTGACACGGCTCGACGGATGTCCCGATGAAGTGCGAGAGCTGCGCGAGGCTTGCGCGCGGCACGCGACCAGCGAGCAGACGCCGCGCGAGCGGCACGGTGTCGACGACGGGCGCGGCAATTCGCGACCCGGTGAGCCGTTCCGTCTCCCGGTCGAGGAACGCGAGGTCGAAGCGAGCGTTGTGCGCGACAAGCACCGCGTCGCCGCCGGCGAACTCGAGGAACCGCCGCACCGCGACCGCGGGCGACGGTGCCGAGCGAAGCTGCGCGTCGCGAAGGCCCGTCAGCGCCGAGGCCGCGGCCGCGATCGGGATCCCCGGATTGACGAGCGTCTGGAACTCCTCCGCGAGCTCGAGCGCGCGCACCCGCACTGCGCCGATCTCGCAGATCTGGGAGGAGCCGGGTCGGAGCCCCGTCGTCTCGAGGTCGACGACGACGTAGGTCGCGTCCTCGAGGGCGAGATCGGCGCCGAGCGGTCGCGCTAGCGAGACGGAGTCGCCGGTCCACGCGAGCCGCGCGTCCGCCGCCACGACCTCCTCGAGCAGCGAGCGTGCGAGCGCGACCGGAGCCTGCCGCAGCGCGAACAGCCGCCGCGCGGCTTCGTCGGCGATCACCGGTCCGCGCCGCTCCTCGACCAGCTCGACGAGCCGGTCCGCCGCGTCTAGCCTGAGCTGCATGCCCGACAGCGTAGGCGAACACACGTTCGTTTACCAGCTCACGGCGGTTCGCGCCGAGCCGCGCGCCGACGCGGAGCAGGTGACGCAGATCCTTCCGGGCGAGCCGTTCGACGTCGACGAGACGAGCGACGGCTGGATCCGGATCAGGACGGCGTACGCCTACCCGGGCTGGATCCGCGCCGACGCGGTCGGCGGAGAGCCCGACGGCGCCTGGCTCGCCGCGCGGGCCGCCGACCCGCTCGACCACGCGCGCTCACTGCTCGGCTCGCCCTACCTCTGGGGCGGGATGACCGCCGCCGGAATCGACTGCTCAGGGCTCGTACACATGAGTTTCCGCGCCACGGGCCGGCTGGTGCCCCGAGACGCCGACCAGCAGGAGGACGCGGCGGCGGAGATTGCCCCCGAGGAGGCCCGCCCGGGAGACCTCGTCACCTACGGCGACGAGCGCGCCGACCACATCGCCTTCTGGCTCGGAGGCGACCGGATCCTCCACTCGACCCAGCGCGATGGCGCGGACGGCGTCGTCGAGGAGCTCGAGCCGGGGGAACTACGCGCCCGACGGCGAAAAGTTGTCCGATTGTTGTGAGGACGCCTAACCGAAATGCATCGGAAGGCGTCATGTAAGAATGCACCGCGTGCGGAGGCGGGAAATCGCCGATGCCGCGAATCAGCGAATCGAGCCCGGGGAGGTAAGTAATTTGGACCGTAGGCATCGGCTGAAGTGGCTGCTCACAGCTGCCACGTTTGCCGTAGGCGTCGCGCTGATCGCGGCGGCATGCGGCGGTGGCGGGAGCAACAGCACGACGACTGGATCGACGAGCGCTTCTGGTAGCTCGTCCACCAGTAAGAGTTTCGCGAACTTCCGCCTCGCGTACGACACAGGCATTGACTACCTCGATCCGGGTCTCTCGTACACGGTCGAGGGCTGGGCGATCATGTGGAACGTCTACCTGCCGCTGCTTGGCTACAAGCACGTGAACGGGCCGGACGGCGCGACGATCGTTCCCTATTTGGCGGAGGCGCTGCCGACCGTTTCGTCGGACGGCAAGACGTACACGCTGACGCTCCGGAAGGGCATCAAGTACTCGAACGGCGCAACCGTGGTGGCCAGCGATTTCCGGTCCACGATCGAGCGCGACTTCAAGGTCGACTCGCCGGGCGTCGGGTTCTTCTCGAACATCGTGGGTGCCGACCAGTTCTCGAAGACGAAGACCGGTCACATCTCCGGGATCTCCGTCGATGACACCACCGGCAAGATCACGATTCATCTGACTGCGCCCCAGGGTGACTTCATGAACATCCTGGCGACGACGTTCGCGGCACCTGTTCCTGCCGGCTCGCCGGCGAAGGATCAGTCGACGACACCGCTTCCGTCGACAGGCCCGTACATGATCCAGAGCTACCAGCCGAACAAGATCGCCATCGTTGTCCGCAACCCGAACTACGACGCGTCGCAGTTCGACGGCAACGTTCCGGTCGGCAATCCCGGACAAGATGACGATCAACATCATCGGCGACGACTCGGTCGCTCTGCAGCGCGTGATCAGCGGGCAGGACGACTACGACTTCCACCAGATCCCGCCGGACCGGCTGGCGTCGGTGCAGTCGAAGTACGCCGACCAGCTCAAGGTCTACACGCCGGCGAACACGTACTACTTCTTCATGAACACGCGGGTGAAGCCGTTCGACAACCTGAAGGTCCGCCAGGCGGTCAACTACGCGATCAACCGCGAGGCGCTCGTCCGCATCTACGGCGGTCTCGCGGCTCCGACGCAGAACGTGCTGCCGCCGACGTACCCGCAGTACGTGAAGCTCAACCTGTACCCGTACAACCTCGCGAAGGCGAAGTCGCTGATCGCGGCGTCGGGTGACAAGGGCTTCCAGGTCACGGTGTGGAACCACGACCGCGGCGCTCGACCCGAAGGCGACCGCGTACCTCACGGACGTCCTCAACTCGATCGGCCTGAAGGCGAAGGAGAAGGTCATCAACTCCGCCGTCTACTGGACGACCGTCGGCAACCAGGCGACGAAGGCGCAGATCGGCTTCGCCGACTGGTTCCAGGACTATCCGCATCCGCTCGACTGGTTCGACGTGCTGCTGAACGGCGACCGGATCACGCAGACGCACAACAACAACTACGCGAACTTCGACGACACGGCGGTCAACTCGCAGATCGACTCGTTGAAGAAGGAGCCGGTGCTCGACAACGCGGCCAACGCCCGTGGGCGTCGGTCGACAAGGATAGTCATGCAGCAGGCTCCGTGGGCGCCGTTCATCAACCGGCAGTTCACGGACTTCTTCTATTCGAACATGGACCTGACGTGCTACGTCAATCACGTCCTGTACCAGTTCGACTACTCGACGATCTGCCAGAAGTAACAAGTCGAATGCCAGAATGTCGGGGGCGCCGGCGACGGCGCCCCCGACGCACCTTCGAGCCGGAGGCGGTGAGTGGCGGAGCGGGCCACAGAGACCGAGTTCACGCTCGACACGCCCCGGCCTGCTTGCCGCTGGAGGACGAGCCGGCCGCGATCCGCGGCCGCAGCCCGTGGTATCCTCGCGTGGCGCCGGATGCGGCGAAACTACGTCGCGTTCTTCTTCCTCTTCGTGTTCTTCGCGATCGTCATCGCGTGCCTGCTCGCGCCCGTCTACGCGAAGCACGTCGCGGGGACGGGGCCGAACCAGCAGCACGTCCTCGAGAAGGTCAAGGTGAACGGCGTCTGGACGCCGGTCGTCTCGGCCGGCGGCTACGTCGACAAGCAGGGGAATCCGTGCCCGTTCGGCGACACGAACTGTCACCTCGTCTCGTCGATCCCGATCGGCCCGACGTGGTTCGGCGCGGGCGGCAAGTTCGTCCTCGGCGCCGACTCGATCGGCCGCGACGTCATGGTGCGCCTGCTCTACGGCGGCCGAACGTCGCTCTTCGTCGGGATCGTCTCGTCGCTGATCTGCACGTTCTTCGCCGTGATCCTCGCGCTGCTCGCGGCCTATTACGGCGGCTGGGGCGACTTCACGATCACGCGCTTCTTCGACGTGTTCTATGCGTTCCCGGTGATCCTGCTCGGGATCGCGCTCGGCTCGGCGCTCGCGATCAACGGCTTCCACCACTTCGGGATCAACATCGAGAGCGGAAGCATCTGGATTCCGACGCTCGTCATCTCGTACGTCCTCATCCCGTACGTCGGCCGACCGCTGCGCGGCCAGGTGCTGTCGTTGCGTCGAGAAAGAGTTCATCGAAGCGTCGATCGCGCAGGGCGCGAGCCCGTTCCGCGTGATGTTCATCGAGATCCTCCCGAACATCGCGAGCTCGATTCTCGTGTTCTTCACGCTGATCATCGCGACCAACATCCTGCTCGAGGCGGCGCTCTCGTTCCTCGGCGCCGGCGTCCAGCCGCCGACGTCGTCGTGGGGAACGTTGATCGCCGACGGGCAGGATCTGATCGTGAATCGCGCCGTGGCTGTCGCTCGCGCCCGGGATCATGATCGTGCTCACGGTGATAGTCGCTCAACGTCTTCGGCGACGGCCTCCGCGACGCGCTCGACCCGCGCGCGAAGGTGAAGGTCGAGCACTAGTGCTCGCGTTCCTCGTCCGGCGCACGATCGGGGCGATCCTCGTCTGCATCGCCGTGACGTTCATCGTCTTCGTGATCTTCATCGTCGTCCCGGGCGGCGATCCGGCGCAGCGCATCGCGGGCAAGAACGCGACGCCGCAGAACATCATCAACATCCGCCACGACTGGGGCTTCGACCGGCCGTTCTACGTCCAGTACTACAAGCTGATGCAGAAGATGGTCGACGGCACCCTCGTGTCGTACACGAGCCAGCAGAACGTCGCTCCAGCAGATCGAGCAGGGCATGCCGGCGACGTTCTCGCTCAGCATCGGCGCCGGAGTGATCTGGCTCTTCTTCGGGATCATCGTGGGGGTGTTATCCGCGGTCTCCGCGGGCAAGCTGTCGGATCGCGCCATCACGATCTTCGCGCTGGTCGGGGTCTCGGTGCCGGTTTTCTGGCTCGGCATCGTGACGCGCTACTACCTCGCGGAGGGAGGGCTGACGACGTTCTTCCCGGACGGGGAGTACGTGCCGCTCACGGACAATCCCGCGCAGTGGTTCTTCCACCTCATCCTCCCGTGGGCCGTCCTCGCCGTGGGGTTCATCGGCTTCTACGGCCGCGTGCTGCGCGGGAACGTCCTCGACACGTCGAACGAGGACTACGTCCGCACTGCGAAGGCGAAGGGATTGACGCCGAACCGGATCATGCGCAAGCACATCCTGCGCACTGTCGCTGATCCCGATCGTCACGCTCTTCGGCCTCGACTTCGCCGCCGTGCTCGGCGGCGGGGCGATCCTCACCGAGACGGTGTTCGACCTGCACGGCGTCGGCCAGTACGCGGCGCAGTCGATCAACAACTTCGACCTGCCGCCGATCATGGGCGTGACGCTGTACGGCGCGATCTTCATCGTTGTCTTCAGCGTGTTCGTCGACTTGCTCTACGCGTACCTCGATCCGCGGATCCGGCCCACCTAATGGCGGAGACGCTGCTCGAGGTCAAGGACCTCAAGGTCCAGTTCGCGACCGAGGACGGCATGGTGAAGGCTGTCGACGGCGTCTCGTTCGAGCTCGAGCGCGGCAAGGTGCTCGGGATCGTCGGCGAGTCCGGCTCCGGCAAGAGCGTCACCGCGATGACGCTGATGGGGCTCACGCGCGGCGTGAACTCCCGGTTCGAGGGCGAGGTCCTCTACAAGGGCACGGATCTCCTGAAGCTCTCGGACGATCGGAGATGCAGCAGTACCGCGGCACCGAGCTCGGGATGATCTTCCAGGACCCGATGACGTCGCTGAACCCGGTGTACCGGATCGGCGACCAGATCGCCGAGGCGATCCGGACGCACGAGAAGATCGACAAGCGAGGCGCCAAGAACCGGGCGGTCGAGCTGCTGCGCCAGGTCGGCATCCCGAACCCGGAGGCGCGCGTCGACGACTTTCCGCACCAGTTCTCGGGCGGGATGCGGCAGCGCGCGATGATCGCGATGGCGCTCTCGTGCAACCCCGACGTCCTGATCGCCGACGAGCCGACGACCGCGCTCGACGTGACGATCCAGGCCCAGATCATCGAGCTGATCGGCCGCCTGAAGGACGACTTCAACTCGGCCGTGATCATGATCACGCACGACCTCGGCGTCGTCGCCGACATCGCCGACGAGATCATCGTCATGTACGCCGGCAACGTCGTCGAACAGGCCGAGACGCGCGACCTCTTCTACGACCCGCAGATGCCGTACACGTGGGGTCTGCTCGGCTCGATTCCGCGGCTCGACCGGCCGCGGCCCGACCGGCTGCACTCGATCAAGGGTGCCCCGCCGTCGCTGATCAACGTCCCGCAGGGCTGCGCCTTCCGCCCGCGGTGCCCGCACGCGTTCGACAAGTGCATGGAGCGAGCCGGCCCTCGAGAACCACGTCCGGAGGCGCCCGCGCACCTCGACCGCTGCTGGCTCGACGTGGACTACAAGCGCGCGAACCGCGGCGTGACGATCGCCGGCGGCCACCCGGAGGCCGCGTGAGCGACGTCTGGCAGAGCGGGCAGCCGCTGATCGAGGTCCGCGACGTCAAGAAGTACTTCCCGATCCGGAAGGGCATCCTGCAGAGAGAGGTCGCGCAAGTCCATGCGGTCGACGGCGTGAGCTTTGCGGTGCAGCCCGGGGAGACGCTCGGCCTCGTCGGCGAGTCCGGCTGCGGGAAGTCGACGCTTGGGCGGACGATCGTCCGCCTGCTGGAGCCGACGTCCGGCGAGATCATCTTCCAGGGCCAGCCGATCCACGGGCACGGCGCCCGGCAGCTCCGCCCGCTCCGACGCGAGATGCAGATCGTCTTCCAGGATCCGTACGCGAGCCTCAATCCCCGGAAGCGCGTCGGCTCGATCGTCGGCGACCCGCTGAAGATCCACAAGCTCGGCAACAAGGCGGAACGGAGGGCGCGCGTCGACGAGCTGCTCGAGGTCGTCGGCCTGTCCCCGGAGCACTACAACCGGTACCCCCACGAGTTCTCGGGCGGCCAGCGCCAGCGGATCGGGATCGCCCGCGCGCTCGCCCTCCAGCCGAAGCTGATCGTCGCCGACGAGCCGGTCTCCGCCCTCGACGTCTCGATCCAGTCGCAGATGCTGAACCTGCTCGAGGATCTCCAGAACGAGTTCGGGCTGACGTTCATCTTCATCGCGCACGACCTGGGGGTCGTTCGGCACGTGAGCGACCGGATCGCGGTGATGTACCTCGGCAAGCTCGTGGAGATGTCGCCGGCGGAGGAGCTCTACTCCCGGCCGATCATGCCGTACACCGAGGCGCTGCTCTCGGCGGTGCCGGTGCCGGATCCCGACCTCGCCGCGAAGCGGGAGCGGATCGTGCTGGAGGGCGACGTCCCGAGCCCGATCAACCCGCCGAGCGGCTGCCGGTTCCATCCCCGCTGCCGCTACGCGACCCAGGTCTGCAGCGAGATCGAGCCGCCGCTGGTCGAGTACGGGAACGGCCATTTTGCCGCTTGTCACCACCCGTTGAACGTGGATGCGGCTGTGGCAGCGGCCTCGGCCGGCATACGGATCCCTGAGAAGGGGTAGCTAACTCTAAAGCGGCTCTTAAGCGCGGCCGATACCCCAGTCGTGGACGCTGCTGAGCGCAAGGAGATCCTCGACCGTTACCGGGACCACTCGCGTCGCTTCGAGGAGGTCGCCGCACGGCGCCGGCCTGACAGCGGCGCCGAGGTCATCCCGTTCCAGGGCCCGCTTCGGGAGCTGGAGCAGGAGCCGACGATGCGCGAGATCGAGGTGCTGCAGCTGATCTCGGACGGTCTCGTGAACCGCGAGATCGGCCAGCGCCTGTTCCTGTCAGAGGAGACCGTGAAGTCCCATGTCCGGCACCTCCTGGCCAAGCTCCAGTCGCGCTCGCGCGCGCACGCCGTCGCCGTCGGCTTCCGCCGCGGCATCATCGGCTAGCTCAGTCCCGCGGTAACCCGGCCCGACGGCGGGCTCTCGGAGTTACCCACAGGCCCCTGTCGACAACCGCCGGCGGGACCACCATCAAGCCCGGATGCTCACCCACCCGGATCCTGATGGCTAATCTGTTTCGCTGTTCTCCACAGGCTTGTGGAAATCCCTCGACAGGGGGATGCTCCTTACCTGTGGACAACAGAGACTTCGCAGGCTTCTACCAGGTTCTGGTTGCCCCGATGACCGCCGCACGAACGACGACCGAACCAAGACGCTTATACACCGGGAACTCCTCCGGTTGGGGACTGACGGCAATCGGCAGCTTATACCCCTTTTGGGGGAGAAATCAACTAAATCTTGAATAGATTCCCGCAGACTCTCTCGCCCGCAAGGGTCAGTCGCGAGGCAGCCTTGGTGGCGTGGGTTGCTGTGCTCGTCACGGTCGCGGCGTCGATCTGCCTCGGCCTCGTCGCCGCTGGCTACGGCCTCGGCCACCCGTGGACGGTTGGCGCTCTCGCTCTACTGGCCATGGGGGTTGAGCACGAAAGCATTCGCCTTACCCCCGCCGCCGAAGTGTCGATCGCTTCGCTTCTCTGCATCTTCGCCGCTGTGGTCTTGGGTCCCCTGGCCGCGATCGTGGTCGGGGCAGCAGCGGTACTTGCGAATCTTCCGAGGCGTGATGTGACTCAGCCGGTGCTGAGATGGGTCACGTGGACCGCGATGAGCGTCATCATCGCGGGTTGTGCTGGCCTCGCCGCGGTGGCAGTTAGCAGCGCCATAGATGTCGCGTTTTGGGGTGTGTTTGCCGCCGTCACGGCGGCATTTATCGTCGAGGCGACGACGGATCTCACTCTGGCGAGCGTTACGCCTGCGATTCGTGGGACCGGCTCTTGGACGGAGACGGCCCGCACTGTCGGAACCGCCCAGTTGTCGAGCATCCCCTTGCAGGTGCCCCTCGTAGCTCTTCTGGCCTACTCCTACGAGACCATCTCGCCTTGGAGCGTTGCGCTGTTTGCCATTCCAGCGTTCGCCGCACACCGCCTGCTTCTGCTCTACCGCCAACAGATCGAGACAGCGAGCGCCCTTGGCGCGGCGAACGCGAGACTCGCTGGTGCGAACCTGTCGTTCGCCACGGCGTTGGTCGCGACGCTAGACGCTCGGGATCGCTACACCGCGGGTCATTCCGCGGCTGTTGCAATCTACGCTGGCGATATTGCCAGGCGAATGGATCTCTCAGACGACGACCAGAAACTCGTACACCTCTGCGGGCTGGTACATGACATCGGCAAGATCGGCTTGCCGGCTGGGCTACTCGAGAAGCCCGGAGCGCTCACGTTGGATGAGCGTAAGCAGATGGAGCAACACTCGACTATCGGCGAGCGGATTCTCAGAAACGTGGACGACTACACGGAGATTGCCGCGATCGTTCGCCACCACCACGAACGCGTCGATGGCAACGGATACCCGGATGGGCTTGTCGGTGACGAGATTCCGCTTCTCGCTCGGATCATCGCCGTGGCGGACGCGTACAACGCCATGACCTCAGATCGCCCGTACCGGGACGCGATGCCGAGTCGCGTTGCGCGTCTTCGGCTGGCGCAAGCCGTCGAAAGCCAGTTCGACACAGCCGTGGTCGCCGCATTCGAGGCCGTCTTGACCGGTGCCGACGAGGCTTACCGGATGGGTACTCGCGCGGACTTCGTGTTCGAAGGCGTTAGCGAGCCACGCAACGCGCCAGAGCAGGTCCCGCTGTCGGCGCTTGTTGCTGCTGAGGCTTAGAGCCTCTCGTCCCCAACGGGAAAGGCCCTAACGGCTTCGACGCGAGACCGCACGCCGAGTTTCTCGAAGATATGGCGCACGTGAACCTTGGTCGTCGACTCGGTGATGAACAGGCTCCGGGCGATCTCCTGATTGGTTCGCCCCTGAATCATCAGCTCGTACACCTCGGTCTCTCGCGGAGAGAGCGTTTTCGTTTGTCTCAGAGTCTTCGGAATGTGAAGGCCAATCGACTTCGCGATGGGCTCGTCAGACGATCTTTGGAGGATCGGTTTCAAGCCTCTTGCCCGCTCGCCGCTGCTGGCAATCTGTCTCGCGACATCTAGCGATGCGCGGCAAGTGTTCACGATCGCATCGTGGCATCCACTTCTGAGCACGACTCCGAACGTACTATCGACGCAGTTCTCGTCCGCGCGCCCGAGCTGATGCTCGACGATCAAGTTGACCATTGCTGCGACAGCACGCGCCTCGATTCGTCGAGACTGCGGCGACTGTGCAATGAACCGTGTCGCCTCTTCAGGGCGCCCGCAAGCCGCTTCAATCAGCGCGCGGTTACCGTAGTACTCGGCGCGTTGGCAGGCAGTCAGCCGGACCGAAGGCTCGGCGGTCAACGAATCTCGGGCGCGATCAAGATCCCCAAGCCCGATCTGAAGGCGAGCCAGGCTGAGAGCGAGTTCCGCTGACGTCCATTCATCCGGGTACGCCCGAACTCGACTGGCTACTCGGCGAAACACATCCTGCGCGTCCGCAAATCGTCTCACACCGACCAATGCCCGGCCCTTCGCGAGTAAGCCGTGGCCGATCGCGAAATCGAGACCGGCTCCCTCAGCATCTGCAATCAATTCGTCCGCAGCGCCGAGCGCTTCTTGGTACCGCGCCGCGTAGAGGAGCGCCCATGCGTATTGGTTGATCACAGACAGTGCGATCAGGGGATCGCCGCACCTTGCACGCAAGCCCACGGCACTCCTCAAGTCCATGAGCCCTTCATCGATGGCGTCGGTTACGAAACCGAGAGAATTCCGACCGATCGCAAGTTGGAGGGTGTAGTCGACAGTTCCATCGTCGGCGCCGGCGAAGCGCTCTAGGAGGACATGAAGATCGCCCGACTCGCCGTCGTTCAGAGCCATCAGTTCTCCCCAAAGGGCGCGTGTGCGGGTCCGGTCGGTCCGGGCGGAGGCCTGGGCGGCACGGAGCCACTCCATTGCCGCGTCGCGACGATCTCCGAGTTGCCCGGCCCGACCGGCAACGAGATAGGCGCGCGATTGCAGCTCACCCGACCCGAAAAGTGTGGCCGCCCGCTCGCCGAGGGTCATTGCGGTCTCGTAGTCGCCGTCCCGATATGCGATCTCGGCCTCCGCGAGGTCGATGATTGGGTCGGTTAGCCCGATCTGGCGCGCCAAGGCAATCCACCGGCGCACTGTTGCGACCCGTCCGGCGGTCAGCAGGTCCTCGAGCGAGTCCTCAAGAACCGACGCCGCGTAGGAGTCGCAGACCTCTGGGAGCGCCTCAGCGGCGGTGAGGCATTCGGCCCAACGCCTCGTCTCCCTTAGATGCCCGATGAGCGGTGTGACCGTTGCTAGAGCAGCTGTTTTCCCTGACTCGTGGAGCCTCTCGATCAAGTACTCCCTCAGTAGCGGATGTAGCACGAGCCGGTCAGAGCTCTCGAGCGCAAGAAGCCCTCGTGCTTCAGCTTCGAACAAAGCGTCGCCCGCTCTCGAGCCGATCAGCTCCCGGGCCAGGTTGCGGTCGTTTGTTCCGCAGATGGCGATCAGAGTCAGCGCGGTTTGAGTCGTGGGGGCTGTGGCCTGGAGGAGGTCGTCGGCGAGGTACGTATAGAGATGACGCGGCAGGGTGGCTGGAAAATCGGTTCGTCCGGATCTTGCCGCGAGGCCAATGACAACCGGCCAGCCACGCGAGATCTCGAACGCCCGACGCTTCATCGTCGGCGACGAAGACGTTGCTAAGACGTCTTGCGCCTCGTCGCGGGTCATTGCGAGATCGTCCGCCCGGATTTCGAGGAGTTCGCCGTAGACGGCTTGTCGTGAGACGACCCACCTGGGTCGCGTCCGCGAAATGACCAAGAAGATCGCCGGGACCAAGGCTGTCAGGTGCTCGACGAACTCAGCGGCGGCTTCTGACGTGGAGAGCTGGTGGTAGTCATCGACGACGACGATCAGTCCACGCGGCCATTGGCGACTGCGCGCCAGCGCCCGCGCCAGGACGTCCGGCCGCTGCTGAACCGTCGCGAGTGCCGCCAGTCGTTCGAGGGAGAGTGTGTGCCCGTCGTCGGCGGCGGCGTCCATTTCCACGGCGAGGCCCGTGGCCAGCGCTGCAATGTCCGCAGACGCGGTTGACGCCTGGTACCACGCCAGCGGGCGCCGGTACGCGCTCGTCCATTCGCGGGCGAGGGTGGTTTTGCCGTAGCCCGCCGGGGCTACGAGCAGGATTAGCTTGGCCCCTGAGTCGTCCAGGAGCTTTGTCAGTCGCGGGCGCTTGATGATGTGGCTCTGCGCCCGCGACGTCGTCGGTTTCGTGCCCTCGCGCATGGTGCCGCCTGCCGGGCCGACGCCTGACCCTGATCGATTGTCTCGTTTGCCGCTAACCCCATTCTGAACGGCGCCGCAGCCGCTGGAAAGGGGGCCCCGCGCCCGGGGCCGTTGGCGCCGGGCGCGGGTTGCCGTCAGCCCCCGACGCCGGCCGAGACCGGCGCGAGCTCGCGGGATAGGGGGTCCTCTCCCGTGAGCGTCCTGAATGCGGCGGGGATCTGCCGGCGTCGTCGCGACGCCGAGCTTCTGCCGCAGCACGTCGCAATGGGCCTTCGCGGTGCGGGCCGAGATGCCGAGCTCCGCCCCGACCTCGTCGTTCGAGCAACCGAGTGCGATCAGCTCGACGACCTGTCGCTGGCGCTCCGTGAGCGCGGGTGCGTTGCCGTTCGCAGTGCCTGTCATGGCGCAGGAGGCTAAGGCCGTGGCCGCGCCGGAACCATTGGCCGATAGGCGTATTCCCGTGCGGAGCTGCCGGATGAAGCTCGCCTCGTGGCCGCGCGCGTTCGCTTCCGCGAGCTCGTCCTCGGTCAGCGCGCCGATGCGCAGCAGCAGGTCGAGCTCGTCGCGGAGGTGCGTTCGCATCATCTCCGGGCCGTCCGTTGCGATCGTGAACCTGACGCCGTTGGCGACGAAGGTGCGGAAGACGTCGCGGACCGCGTCCTCGTCCGGCAGCGCTTTCGTCAGGAGGTTCGAGGTGGGGCAGATCTCGAGCACGACCTCGGCGTCGCGGAGCGCGCGCATCAGGTCGTCGTCGCCGGCGGCGAGGATGCCGTGGCCGATCCGGTCGGGGCGCAGCACCTCCAGCACCTCGCCGATCTCCTCGCGTCCGAAGTCGCCGCCCTCCTCGCCGACGTGGATCGTCACGCCGAGGCCCGCCTCGCGCGCCGTGTCGACCATCGGCTGCACCGTCCGGTAGTCGAAGCGCGCGTGGCCGGGGCGCGGGCCGGCGATGTCGACGCCGACGATGCCGCGCGACGCCCAGCGGATCGCCTTCTCGACGATCACCTCGTTCTGCCGCGGCGTGAACGTCCGGTCCATCATCAGGATCAGTCCCGCCTGCACCTGCGGGTACTCGAGGCTCGCGCGGTCGAGGCCGCGGATCGCGGCGAGGATGATGTGGTCGAGGTCGCGCTCGCCGCCGCGGTTGCGCTTCATCGGGTTGAACCGGAGCTCGAGCGTCGTGATGTGCTGCGAGCGGTACGCGCCGCCGATCGCGCCGTGCACCGACGTCTCGACGGCGATCGGGCTCGACTGGATCAGCTCCGTCCAGTGGTAGATCTGGTCGAGCGCGTCGAGGTCGGGGACGCCGCGCGGGTCGCTGACGGTGACGAGCCTCTCGAAGTCCCAGTAGTCCTTCACCGGGAGCGCGATGCCCTGCTCGTGCGCGAGCGTCCAGAGGATGTCGGACGAGACCGAGCCGCCGAGATGGGTGTGCAGCTCGGCGAGCCCGTCCATCGTTCGATCTTATCCCCAGCCGACGACCGCCCAGCGGCGGCCCGTGAACCGCGTTCCGAGCAGCGCGAGCCGCGCCGCGATCAGCACGTCGAGGCCGATCCAGACGCCGACGATGCCCCAGCCGTAGCGCGAGCGACAGCGCGGCGATCACGATGAACAGCGCGCTCGCGGCGAGCATCGACCACATCAGATACGACGTGTCGCTCGCGCCGATCAGGATCCCGTCGAGCGCGAACACCGCGCCGGCGAGCGGCTGCATCAGCACGAACATCGGCCACAGCTTCGCCGCCTGCGCGAGCACCGCCGGGTCGTCGGTGAACGCGCGCGGCAGCGCGTGCGAGAGCGGCAGCAGCACGAGCGCGAACACCGCGCCGACGACGACCGACCAGCCGATCATCCGCGCGGCCGCGTCGTACGCGTCGTCCGGCTTGCCCGCGCCGAGCGTCCGCCCGACGATCACCTGGCCCGCGATCGCGACCGAGTCGAGGATCAGCGCGAGGAAGATGAAGAGCTCGTACGCGATCTGGTGCGCGCCGAGCTCCGCGTCGCCGACGCGCGCGAGCACCGACGCCGCGACGAGGAACGACGCGTACAACGCGACCGTCCGCACGAAGATCTGCCGCCCGACGCGGATCATCGGCCGCATCTCGTCGAGGCTCGGCCGCTTCGAGCGCGCGTACGGGCGCA
Source organism: uncultured Actinomycetes bacterium (assembly GCA_963718385.1). Lineage (GTDB taxonomy): Bacteria > Actinomycetota > Thermoleophilia > Gaiellales > Gaiellaceae > Palsa-739. The sequence goes on along the minus strand of CAVQZE010000001.1, from coordinate 705,443 downwards.
GCAGCTCGACGACGAACGCGACGCCCATCCCGAGCTGCGCGATCGCCGTGCCCGCCGCCGAGCCGGCGATCCCCCAGTGGAACACGTAGACGAACACGACCTCGAGCACGAGGTTCACGGCGTTCGCGACGACGACGATCACCAGCGGCCGGCGGAGATTCGAGACGCCGCGGAGATAGCCCTGGCCCGCGAGCGCGACGATCGCCGCCGGCAGGCCGATCGCGGCGATGCGGAAGTAGACGAGCGCGTCGTGCCCCGACTCGCCGTGGCCGCCGAGCGCGCGCAGCAGCGGCTCCGCGGCCGCCTCGCAGACGACGAGCAGCACCGCGCCGATCGCGAGCGACACCCACAGCGCCTGCGCCGCGAGCCGGGCCGCGCGCTCGTGCTCGCCCGCGCCGGACGCGCGCGCGACCACCGCGGTCGTCCCGTAGGTCAGGAAGTTGAAGATCGTGAACGTGCCCGCCAGGACGATCCCGGCGAGGCCGAGCGCGGCGAGCTGCGGGCGGCCCAGATGGCCGACGATCGCCGTGTCGGCCAGGATGTAGAGCGGCTCGGCCGCGAGCGCCCCGAGGGCGGGCAGCGCGAGCCTCAGGATCTCGCGATCGTGTGGTGAGCGAAGCCGCACCGCCGGGCCGACGATAATGGTCGCCGTGAAGGTGGGCATCGTCGTTCCGTACTCGTGGTCCTTCTGGGGCGCCGTCGTCGAGCACGCGGAGCTCCAGTCGGAGGCGCTCCGCGCGGCTCGGCTGCGAGGTCAAGACGATCATGGGGAACGACCCGCCGGGTCAGTTCACGCGCGTCCTGCATCCGCGGCACGGCCGCCACGGCAATCCGCCGCCCGACGTGATCCCGATCGGCCGCTCGGTGATCGTTCCCGCGAACGGGATCGCTGCCGAACATCATCCTCAGCCCGCGCTCGATCTTCCGCATCCGCGACGCGCTCGAGCGCGAGAAGTTCGACGTCATTCATCTGCACGAGCCGATGACGCCGACGCCGTGCATCGCGACGCTCGCGTTCTACGACGGGCCGATGGTCGCGACGTTCCACGCGAGCGGCGAGCTCGGCTGGATGAAGATCGCGAAGCCGGTCTGGGGATTCCTCGCCGACCGGCATCGACCACCGCATCGCGGTGTCCGAGATGGCGAAGGCGTCCGCGCAGCGCTGGCTGCCCGGCGACTACGAGATCGTCCCGAACGGCGTGCTCATCCCGCCGCACGCCGACCCGGGCGGGCGCGAGCACCGGCTCGTGTTCGCGGGCCGGCACGAGGCGCGCAAGGGGCTGCAGGTTCTGCTGCACGCGTGGCCGGAGATCCGGCGGCGCACGGGCGCGACGCTGCGCGTGATCGGCGCCGACCCGCTGCGCGTGCGGCTGCTGATCACGCGGCTGCGGGTCCCCGACGACGGAATCGACGTGCTCGGCTTCCTCGACCAGGAGGCCTTCACCGAGGAGCTGCTCGCGGCGAAGGCGCTCGTCGCGCCGTCGCTCGGCGGCGAGAGCTTCGGCATGGTGCTGACGCGCGCGTTCGCCTGCGCGACGCCGGTCGTGGCGTCCGACATCTCCGGATACCGTGACGTCATGACGCCCGGAGACGGCGGCGTCGTTCCCGCCCGGTGACGAAGCGGCGCTCGCCGACGCGGTCGAGGCGCTGCTCGCGGACGAGCCGCGGCGACAGGCGATGGGCGCGGCGGCGCGCGCGCTCGCGCAGGAGCGCTACTCGTGGGACGCGATCGCAGCGCGGCTCGTCGAGATCTACGGCGAGGTCGCGAGCCGGGCGCGCAGCATGAAGCTGCGTGGCCGCCACGGCTTCCCGCGTCGAAGACGCGGACGCGCGCTCGCTCGGCCTGCCGCTCGTCGTCGTCGTCGGCGCTCGCTCTTCTGGTCGCGGCCGCCGAATCTCGGCGCGATCGGCGACGGCGTTCACGCAGGTCCGGTGGGAGTGGGTCGTCGTCGCGATCGCGCTCAATCTGCTGTCGGTCGTCGCGCGCGCGCTCGCCTGGACGACGGTGATCAACCAGGCGATGCCGCCGCCGCATCCGGGTGCGATGCTCGTCTTCTCCGCGTTCTCCGTCGGGCTGTTCGCGAACGCCGTGCTGCCGGGGCGGATCGGCGAGCTCGCGCGCGTCGCGGTGCTCACGCGGAAGATGCCGGAGCGGAAAGGCGCGTGGGCGACCCTCGTCGGGACGGTGTTCGCGCACCGCGTCTTCGACATCGTCCCGGTGATCCTGCTCGTGCTCTACGTCGTCGCGACGGCGAACATCCCGTCGTCGGCGCGCGCGACGATGCTGTTCGTCGTCGGCATCGGCGTCGGTCTCTTCGCGTTCGCGTTCATCTCGGCGCGCCGTCATCACCAGGAGATGGCGATCGAGGGGCTCGGCCCGGTGAAGCGGCTCCTGACGATGGCGCGGCACGGGCTCGGCGTCATGCGCTCGCCGTTCGGCGCGGCCGTCGCGATCTTCTTCCAGATCCTCGGCTGGATCGTTCCAGCTCCTCGCGGTGTGGACGGCGATGCGCGCGTTCGACATCCACGCGCCGCTGCCCGCCGCCGGCGTCGTGCTGCTGCTGATGAACGTCGTCACGATCTTCCCGTTCTGGCCCGGCAACGTCGGGCTCGTGCAGGTCGCGATCGCGTCCGCGCTCGTCGGCTACGGCGTCGAAGTACGGCGTCGGCGTCGCGTACGGCTTCGGGCTGCAGGCGATCGAGGCGTCGGTCGGCATCGGCGTCGGGCTCCTGTTCCTCGCGCGCGAGGGTCTGTCGCTGGCGATGCTGCGCGTGATGCCGACGGCGTCGAAGGCGGAGGTTCCGGTGGAGATGGTGGAGGCGGAGGAGCCGGACTCGCCGCGCGAGCGCGCCGGCGTCTCCGGCTAGTGCGCGCGCTCGTCGCGCCGGCGTCGCTCAAGGGCGTGCTGGCCGCGCGCGACGCGGCTGCCGAGCTTGCCGCGGGCTTCCGTGAGGCGGGTGCCGAGGCGGACGAGTGTCCTGTCGCCGACGGCGGCGAGGGGACGGCGGACGCGTTGCGTGCGGCGCTCGGCGGGGAGTGGCGGGAGGCCGCGGTCGCGGATCCGCTCGGGCGGCCGGTGGCGGCGCGGTGGCTCGAGCTTCCGGACGGCTCGGCGGTCGTCGAAGCGGCTGCGGCGATCGGGCTCGGGCTCGTTGCGATGGCGGAGCGGGATCCGCTCCGCGCGTCGAGCCGCGGGCTCGGCGAGCTGATCGCGGCGACCGGCGGGCGGCGGCTGCTCGTGTGCCTCGGCGGGACGGCGACGGTCGACGGCGGCCGGGGTCTGCGCGAGGTCGTACGGTCGCTGCCGGCCGGCGACGCGCGTCGCGTGCGACGTTGCGTCGCCGCTGCTCGACGCGGCGCGGCTGTTCGCGCGGCAGAAGGGCGCCGACGACGCGGCGGTCGTCGAGCTCGAGCGGCGGCTCGCGGCCGACGAAGAGCTCGCGCCGTTCGCGGAGCTGCCGGGCGCGGGCGCGGCCGGCGGGCTCGGTGCCGCGTTCGCGTCGCTCGGCGCGGAGCTCGTGCCGGGCGCGGCGCTTGTCCTCGATGCGGTCGGTTTCGACGCGCGGCTCGCCGGCGCCGACCTCGTCGTCACCGGCGAGGGCACGCGTCGACCGGACGACGCGCGGAGGGCAAGGCGCCGGCGGAGGTCGCGCGCCGCTGCAGCTGCGCGCGGCGTCGCGTGCGTCGTCTTCGGCGGCGTCGTCGAGGAGCCGTTCCCCGGCGCCGAGACGATCGCGCTCTCCGGCGATCCGGCGCGGGCGCGCGCGCGATCTCTGCGGAGCTAGGACTCCGGCTCGGGACGCGCCTGCTCGACGCGGCGGGCTAGCTCTTCGACCTTGCCCTGCGCGCTGTCGAGCCGCTCGCGGCAGAACGCGTAGAGCTTCTCGCCGCGCTCCCAGAGCGCGAGCGCCTCGTCGAGCGACGCCTGGCCCTGCTCGAGCCGCTCCACGATCTGCTCGAGCTCGGCCTGCGCCTGCTCGAAGGTCTGCTCCGGCTCGCTCATTCGACGTCCTCGACGCGCGCGCCGAAGCCGCCCTCGGCGAGCTGCACGTCGACGCGGACGCCCGGCGCGACGTCCGGCCGCTGCGACGACGACGTGCGAGTCCGTCCGGACGATCGCGTAGCCTCGCTTGAGTGTTGCCTTCGGTGACAACGCAACGAGTCGCCCGGCGGTTGCCTCGAGCGCCGCCCGCTTTCGCTCGACCGCAAGCGCGGGCGCGCGACGCAGGCGCTCGTGCGCACCCTCGACGCGCCGCCGCTCCCGCTCGAGCGCGCGGTGCGGCGCGGCGCGGAGGCGCTCGGCCGTCCGGTCGAGCCGCTGCGCGTCCCGCTCGAGCGTGCGCCGCACGCCGCGTGCCAGCGCTTCGCGCGCGCGGTCGAGACCTCCCGACAACTGAGAGAGCTCCGGGACGACGAGCTTGCCGGCCATCGTCGGCGTGGACGCACGCACGTCGGCGGCGAGGTCGCACAGCGGCGTGTCCTGCTCGTGGCCGACGGCCGAGACGATCGGCACGGGGCAGGCGGCGACGGCGCGGACGAGGCGCTCGTCGCTGAACGGGAGCAGGTCCTCGAAGCTGCCGCCGCCGCGCGTGAGGACGATCACGTCGACGTCCGGCTGCTCGGCAGAGCGCGCGGAGCGCGTCGACGATCCCGAGCGCGGCCCGCGGACCCTGGACGTACGTCTCGGCGACGAGCACGTTCGCCGCGGGGAACCGGCTCTGGATCGTCGTGATCACGTCGCGCTTCGCGGCGGCGTCGTTGCCGGTGACGAGCCCGATGCGCCGCGGCAGCAGCGGCAGCGGCCGCTTGCGCTCGGTCGGCGAACAGTCCTTCGGCGGCGAGCGTCGTCTTCAGCCGCTCGAGCGCGGCGAGATGCGCGCCGAGGCCGAAGCGCTCGATCGACAGCGCCCGCAGGCGCAGGTCGCCGCGCTGCTCGAACAGCTCCGGGCGGCCGAAGACGTGAACGCGTTCGCCGTCGGCGAGCTCGAGGCTGCAGCGCGTCGAACTGGCCGCGCGGCATCGTCACGCCGACGGACGAGCCGTCGTCCGGGTCCTTGAGCGTGAAGAACACGCTCGCCCAGCGCTCGTGGCGCCGGAGCTCGGTCACCTCGCCTTCGACCCAGACGGTCGGCAGCCGGCCGAGCCATTGCGCGACGCCGCGGTTGAACGCGGCGACGGAGTAGACCTTGCGGTCGTCGTACGGCAGCGGCTCGACCTTCCACGCTCGCAGCCTAACGCGACGGCGGCTAAAGCAGGATCTCGGCGGCGGTCTCGTGCGCGCAGCCGCTGCCGACGAGCTTCGACCGCGAGTGCAGGTCGGCCTCGCTCATCGCGAGGCGCTCGGCGAGCGTGAGCGGGTAGCCGGCCTCGATCAGCACATGGAGCCGCCAGCTCTCGACTTTCGAGCGCTCGCTGATCTCAGGCTCTGCGATCTCGGTCATCTCGGTCATCTCGCTCATGGGTCGGAAAGTTCGTGTTCCCTTGGACGAACCCTTCCCGCTGTTTGTTGGCGGCGGGAGCGGAGGAACTCTACGGAAGAGCTCTGGACGGCGCTCGTCGCGTCGAGGCGCCGCATCAGCTCCTGGAGCCGCGCCTCGAGCACGCCGCGCTCGGCGTCGGCGTCCGCGCCCAGCTCTTCGAGCCGGCGGCGGACGTCGGCTTCGAGCTCCGCGACGCGCCGGTCGAGCGCCGACATCCACTCGTCGCGCTGCCGCTCGAGCCCCTTCGTCACCTCGGTCGAGCCGGCGCTCGAGACGCTGCGCGCCCGCGTCTCCGACATGCGCGAGCCGCTCCGCCAGAACGCGCCTTCAGCCTCGCGCGCGAACACCTCGACGGCACGGTCGAGCTCGCGCGCGAGCCGTGCGCGCGGCGTCCTCGCGCGCGGCCTTCACGACGGCGGCGAACTGCTGCGCCGCTTCGTCGGCGTACGCCGTCGTGGCGCGTGCGACGATGCGCTCCATGTGCTCGACCTGGCGGCGCGCCGCGTCCTCGAATCCGGCGCGGATTCGCTGCACGGCCTCGGCCTCTTCCCGTTCGATGCGCTCGACCAGCTCCCGCTCGCGCCGGCGCATCCGCTCTTCGAGCTCGTGGAGCGCGCGCCGCCGCTCGACGCCGTGGCGAATCGACCTCGGCCTGCGCCGCCGCCATCGCGTCCTCGAGCGCCTTGTCGAGCTCGCCGCGCATCCGCACGAGCGCGGCCCGCTGCTCCTCGCTCTCGGCCGAGAGCCGGTCGGCGTCGGCGGCGAGCCGCACCTCGACCTCGGAGAGAAGCTGCTTCTGCCGCTGTCGACAGCTCGGCGATCCGGAGCTTCGTTCCCTCGGCCGCGCGGTCGAGATCCTGCGCCCACGCTGCGAGTCGCTGCTCCACCTGCGCCTGCGTGCGCGTCAGCGCTTCGGTGAGCGACGCCGTCGACTCGCGCTCGCGCTCGGCGAACTCGCGCCGGCGCTCGTCGGCGATCCGGCGCTCCTCCTCGATCGAGCAGCGACACGGAGTCCGCGCGGGCGCGCGCGAGCACCCGCTCGAGCTCGGCGGCGCGCTCCGTCGCCTCGGCATCGACGAGCTCGTTGAGCTTCGTCCGCGATTCCTCGAGCCGCGCGTCCGTATCGTCCGGCCCGTTGTTGCGCGCGGCGCAGCAGGACCGATCCGGCCGTTGCGATCGCACATGCGACGAGACCGGTCGCCGCGACGGCGAGCTCGCGGTCGCGCGGAACGTGCAGCGCGTACACGACCCACGCCGCGACGGCAGCGGCGAACACGACCGCGGTGGCGACCGCGAGCATCCGCGCGGACGCGACACGCAGCGCCGCCGCAGCGAGTGCAGCCGCCGCGACGACGACGCCTGCGGCGAACACGACGTCCATGACTGTGACCAGCGTCATCGATTCATCGTAGATCGCTCAGGCGGCGCGGGCAAGGAGCAGCGCCGCCGCGAGCAGCGTCATCGCCGCCACGAGCGCCTGCAGCGCCGCTTCCGGCGCCCGGGCGAGGAGCTCGGCGTCGACGGGCAGCACCGAGCCGTCCCGGAGCCGCACCTCGCCGGAGATCCCGTCGACCCGGCGGCGGACGAGCCGCACCTGTGTCGAGAGCTTGCGCTGCGCGAGGCTCGACCCGAAGCCGAACGCGGCCGCGGCGACCGCCGCGACCCGCAGGTTCTCGGCCGACGCGAAGTACGCCGTCAGCACGGGGAACGCGCCCCACGCCGCCGCGAACCAGACGTCGGAATGGAACGCGCCGCCGAACAGCTCGAGGTTGTACGCGACGACGACGAACGCGCCGAACGCGACGAAGACGAGCAGCCACAGCGTCGTACGCGAGGCGACGACGATCCGATCGCGCACGCCGCCGCGATCGAACGTTGCTGCGAGACCGACGAGCACACCGCTCGGAATCCGCGTTCCGAGCGGACGCCCGCGCAGCTCGTCGAGCGCGTGCGCGCCGATGCCCATCGCGAGCAGGAACGCGAGCGCCGTCCAGCCGAGCAGGCCCCACTTCATCGTCGGCGCGAGCGCGGCGCCGATCGCGACGTACGACAGATGCCACAGCGTGTACGGCGGATGCAGCAGCGTCACGTAGTCGCGCCAGCCGCCCGGGCGCAGCGCGTAGAACGCCGGCCGCTCGCGCTCATGTGCGCGTGCCCCAGACGACGACGCCGCCGCCGACGCTGAGCCGCCGCCCGCGCGGCTCGCCGATCCCTGCGTCGCGCCAGAGCTGCAGCTGCCGCTCGAGCGGCAGCCGCGCGTAGAACCCGCGGATGCTCGGGCCGAGGAAGCTCGCCGACCTCGTGCCAGCCGGGCGAGATCGACGGCGCCGGCGGCTGGCAGCCCGACGCGAACGTACAGCTCCCACAGCGGCCGCCACACGCCGCGCGGCAGTCCGAACTCGAGCATCGCGATCGTGCCGCCGGGCCGGACGACGCGCGCGAGCTCGCGCATCGTCGCGGCGGGATCGTCGACGTAGCGCAGGAGATACGTGAACGTCAGCGCGTCGAACTCGCCGTCGTCGAACGGCAGCGACTCCGCCGCGGCCTTCGCGCAGCTCGATCCGCTCCGCGAGTCCCGCGCGCTCGACGCGCAGCCGGCCGGCTGCGAGCATCTCCGTGCTCTGGTCGACGCCGACGACGGTTCGCGCCGGCGCCGCGCGCGCGAGCTCGATCGAGACGGCCGCTGTTCCGCACGCGACGTCGACGACGCGCGTCGCATCCGCCGGAATGCGCGAGACGAGGAACGCGCGCCAGCGCGGGTCCTGCCCGAACGAGAGCAGGCTCGCGTAGCGGTCGTAGGTCGGCCCGAGCGGCGCGAACAACTCGCGCGCCTCGAGCGTTCTCGGCGAAAGCTCTGCCAAGACGCCGAGTCTATTCTTGGCCCGTGAGTCTCGGCGAAGATCTCGAGCGCATCGCGGCCGCCGCAGGCGGGTTCGCGGCGCCGGAGGAACGCGTGAGCGCTGTCGTCGCGGCGGAGCCGCTCGGCGCCGGCCGCGTCTATCTCGTCGCGTACGAATCCGGCGACGGCCACACATGGCTCGCGCTGGATGACGCCGGCACGCCGATCGCGAGCCGGCGGCTCGTGCGCGAGACGGCGTCACTTGCGGCGCTGTGCGAGGTCGCGGATGACGTGGCCGGGATCGAGCCCGGGCCGCGCGTCGCGACGCCGGCGTACCTCGACGAGCTCGGCGCCAAAGCGCAGACGGAGGACGGTTTCGCCGCAGCTGTGCAGCAGGCGATGCCGTCCGTGGAGCTGCTCGCCGCGGAGGTCGAGCGCACGTACAAGGGGCCGCTGGAGTGACCGCCCGGCTACAGTGCGACGCATGGATGAAGGAATGAACTTCCCGTTTGGGGGCGACCCCGAAGACATCATGCGTGGGCTCCGCGAGTTCGCCGAGCAGCAGGCCGAGAGCGTCGCAGAGGCGCAGCGCGAGCAGTTCGCGACGCTGACATTGAGCACCGCCGTCGAGCTGACGGCGGCTGCGTTGCAGCAGATCGAGCCGGCGGGCGGCGTCGACGAGCAGGCGATCGCGCTTCGCGACGCGATGCGCGTGCTGTTCCCTGAAGCGGTCGCGCTCGTGAGTGCCGCGCGGCGCGGCTTCATGCGCGAGAACGCGTAGCGCCCGAGCGCGCATGATCTGGGCGAAGGCCGAGGGCTGTCGCGTCACGCTCGCGGACGGCCGCGAGCTGCTCGACCTCACCGGCGGCTTCGGCGTCGCGGCGCTCGGCCACCGCAACCCGCGCATCCTCGCGGCGTGGCAGGAACAGCAGGTCGTCCACGCGCTCGGCGATCTCGCCGACGCGGAAGTGACGACGCGTTTCCGCGCGGCGCTGCCGCGGCCGGCGAAGCTCGGCGTCACCGGCGAGGACGCCGTCGACATCGCGCTGCGTACCGCGCTGCTCGCGACCGGCCGTCCGGGAATCGTCGCGTTCGAGCGCGCGTACCACGGCACCGGATTGCTCGCGCTCGCCGCGACGGGTTTCGACGAGTTCCGCGATCCGTTCGCGGCCTGGCTGCCCGGTCCGGTGCACCGGCGCCCGTACGGCGAGGATCCCGGCCTGCTGCCGGACGATGCCGCGTGCGTGATCGTCGAGCCGATCCAGGGTCGCGCCGGATGCATCGTTCCGCCGCCGGGATTCCTCGAGACGCTGCGCCGACGTTGCGACGACGCTGGCGCGCTGCTGATCGTCGACTCGATCTTCTGCGGCGTCGGCCTGACCGGCGAGATGTGGCCCGGCGACGACGTCGCCGACGTGATGTGCGTCGGCAAGGCGCTCGGAGGCGGCCTGCCGATCTCCGCTGCGCTTTTCTACCGCGACGGGCTCGCGGAGCTGTGGGAGCTCGGGCCGGAGGACGTGTACACGCACACGCACGTCGGCAATCCGCTCGCGTGCGCCGGCGCGCTCGTCGTGCTCGACGAGGCGCCACGGCTCCTCGACCGTGTGCTCGCGGCGGGCGAGCGTTTCGAACGCGAAGGCTGGCGCGGACGCGGGCTCCTTCGCGCGCGCGTAGGCGACGCGGACGATGCGCTCGAACGCGGCGTCCTGTTGATTCCCGCCGGCCGCGACAGCGAGCTCGTCCAGGCCGCGCCGCCGCTGACGATCACGGACGCGGAGCTCGACGAGGCGTTCGAGCGGCTGCGCTAGCCGCGGCGCGCGTACAACAGGAACGTCCCCGGAACGCGGCGGTCGTGCCGTCGCCGCGACGTGCCGCCCGGATACTCCTCGAGCGCCTCGACGCGGAAGCCCGCGCGCGCGAGCGCCGTCACGACCTGCCCGAGCCGCCAGACCCTGTCGGTCTCCGCGGGCTCGACGAAGTAGTCCTCGCGCCAGCGCAGCAGCCCGTCGACGCAGTCCGCGACGGGGTGATCCTCGAAGACGAGCAGCTCGCCGCCGGAGCGGAGCGCGTCTGCGAGCCCCTTCGCCCACACGTCGAGATCCGCGAGCCGGCCGACGACGCCCTCGCCCGCGTAGACGAGGTCGAAGCGGCCGCGCCGCAGCTCCGCCGGCAGCGTCTGCGCCTCGCCCTGCACCCAGAGGATCGACGGCCAGCGTTCGCGCGCCGCATCGAGTCCTTCGTCCCACGGATCGACGCCCGTCACGACGGCGCCGAGCTCGGCGAGCTCCGCCGTCGCCTCGCCGCTGCCGCACTGCACGTGCAGCACGCGCTTCTCCTTCAGCTCGCCGAGCGTCTGCCGCACGATCGTCGGCAAACCGCCGCCGCCCTGCGCGTGCCGGTGCGCGTCGTCGAACATCCGCCGGTTGAGGTCGGTCGGCTCCATCACGCCGGGAGCGAGAAGCCGCCGTCGACGATCAGTGTCTGGCCGCACACCATCTGCGCGTCACCGGAGGAGAGGAACGAAACCGCCGCCGCGATGTCGTCCGGTTCGACGAGCCGTCCCACGGGAGTCCGCTCGACCGAGCGCAGCATCTCGTCCTTGTTCGGGAAGTGATCGAGCGCGCCGGTGTCGACGACGCCGCCCGAGACGGCGTTGACGCGGATCCCGCGCGGTGCGAGCTCGACTCCGAGATAGCGCACGACCGACTCGAGCGCGGCCTTCGACGTCCCGACGAGGACGTAGTTCTCGAGGACCCGCTGCGCGCCGAGGCTCGAGATCGCGACGATCGACGAGCCGGGCGCCATCGCCGGCGCCGTCGCGCGCGCAAGCGACAACAGCGTTCGCGCGTTCGCGTTCATCGTCCAGTCCCAGTGCTTGTCCTCCGTCTCGAGCGCGGAACGGATCACGCCGGTCGCCGCGTTGTGGACGACGACGCGGTACGGCCCCGCCGCCGCCATCTCCTCGACGACGCGCGGCTTCGACACCTCGCCGCGCACGAGCACCGCCTCGGCGCCGGCTGCGCGCACGGTCTCCGCGGCTGCCTCCGCCGCCGAGTCGTTGCGCATGTAGCCGAGCACCGCGCGCGTCGCGCCGTCGCGCACGAGCCGCAGCGCGATCGCCAGGCCGATTCCCCGCGTCCCCCCGGTCACGAGGACCGAGGACGAGTCCGGGCTCATTGCCGCGATGGGAGCGGCGCGTCGGCGGGCGCGGAGCTCGGCAGCTCGCTCCAGCCGGGGCGGGAGCGCGGCTCGCGGGCGCCGTCCTCGGCCTTCGACGACGCGTGGCCGAGCCGGTCGAGCAGCGCCTCCTTCTCCTCCGCGTACGCGCGCACGGGGTGGCCGTCGGGGAGGTCGCGGACGAGCTCGCGGACGCGGGCGCGGAGCTGGTACGCGAAATGCGGCGTGGCGGGGCCGACGAGGGCGTCGACGTCGGCGAAGGTGGGCTCGGGCATCGGCCAAACCCTAACCCACGCCGGGGTACGGCTTTCCGTTGGGATCAGCGACGGTCGCAGGCAGCGGCCGGATACGACCTGCGCCCAGACGCAGGCGGTTCAGCGCACTCGCCCACGCCAGGAAGAATGTGCCCGTGCTCATCCGGCGATCCGTCCCCGACGACGCCGAAGCGATCGCCGCGGTCCAGGTCAGCAGCTTCCGAGTCGGCCTGGCAGACGTCCACCCAGCCGAGGCGCTGGCGAGGCTCGATCCCGCGCCGCGTATCCCGCTTTGGCGTGAGCGGAACGCCCTTGTCGCTGAGGACGAGCGCGGGATCGCCGGCGTCGTCGAGGTCGGCCCGAGCGACGAGGAGCGCGTGGGCGAGATCTACCGGCTCTTCGTGGCTCCGGAACGCTGGGGCGAAGGCGTCGGGCAAGCGCTGATGGCACGCGCCCTGGAGCAGCTGCGCGCGAGCGGTCTCCTCGAAGCGCTCCTGTGGGTGCACGCGGACAACCTGCGCGCCCGCCGCTTCTATGAGGCCGGCGGATGGCGGCTGGACGGCGCCGAGAAGGAGCAGGAGGCATTCGGCCGACCTGTGAACCTGGTGCTCTACCGCATCAACGAAGAAGCCGCACCCTAACCCCGCTAGGGTCGCGAGCGTGCGCCGGTTCTCCCCTGTGGACGCCATGTTGCTCGGGACGGTGCTCCTCTGGGCGCTCAACGTCACCGTCACGAAGTACCTGTTCCTGCAGGGATGGCAGCCGCTGGCGTACGCGGTGATCCGCTACTTCTGCGCGACGGCGCTCTTCTGGATCTACACGTACCACCGAGAGCACTCCTTCCGCATCGACCGGGCCGACCTCTGGCTCGTCCTGCTCGCCGGTGGGCTGATCTACGTCAACCAGATCTGCTTCGTCTACGGGCTGAAGCTCGGCGCGGCGACGACGATGGCGCTGCTGCTCGCGACGACGCCGATCTTCATCGGGCTCGTCACGGTCATGCTGCGGCTCGAGCATCTGCACCGGCAGTTCTGGGTCGGCGCGGCGGTCGACGTTCCTCGGCGTGCTGCTGATCACGGTCGGCGGCGGCGGCAGCTTCTCGACGAACGGCGCGGCCGACCTGCTCGCGCTCTCCACCGCGCTGACGTGGGGCTGCTACACGATCGTGATCGCGCGGCTGATGCAGAAGTACTCGCGCGTTCCGGATCAGCGCGATCGTGCTCGCGATCGGCTGGGTGCCGCTGTTCTTCACGAGCATCCCGCAGCTGACGACGCAGGAGTTCTCGTTCGGCTGGAAGGCGTGGCTCGGTTTCGTCTACGCGGTGATCGGCCCGCTGTTCCTGACGAACATCCTCTGGTTCACCGCGATCGACCGCGTCGGCCCATCGCGCGCGTCGCTGTTCTCGAACCTGCAGCCGTTCTTCGCGGTCGTCTTTGCGCTGCTGCTGCTGTCGGAGTCGCTGCAGCCGGTCGAGATCGCCGGCGGCGCGCTGATCTTTGCCGGGATCGCGATCGAGCGCGCGTGGCGGCGCGAGCTCGCGCCCGCGCCGCCGGGGGACTAGGTCGTTACTTGATCCGGTGGCCCGACGCGACGATCGTGCCGAGGCCGACGTCCGCGAACTTCGTCGGCGGCAGCGACGTCGCGGCGACGAGCTTGACCTGGTGGCCGCTCGGGTCGACGACGCAGCGCCACGCCTGCTGTTCCGTCGCGGTGTGTCCCCAGTAGACCTTGACGCCGGCGAGCTGGAACGTCTTCTCCTTGCCGGCGGTGCACGAGCCGTTCGAGCGCGCCGCGACGAAGACGATCTCGTTGCCGGCCTTGTTCCGGAACCAGATCCGCAAGGCCGAGCCGGTGTGCGTCCACTTCGCGTATTTGAAGCTCGGCGCGGCGAGGCGCGACGGCACGTACGGCAGCAGCGGTACGTGCTGGGCGATCGAGTGCTGGGCGAACGCCGGAACGAGGAATGCGAGAGCCATGAGCCTCACGCGGCCAGGGTAGGGACGATCGGTTAAGGGCGGTTGTCCCGGAAGTAAGGGATTCGGGAGGGTCATACTCCCGTTATGGCCGACGACTTCATGCCCCTCCTCGGCTGGGACTTCGTCGAGCTCTGGGTGGGGAACGCGAAGCAGGCGGCGTTCTTCTACGAGCGCGCGATGGGCTTCTCGCGGACGGCGTACGCGGGGCCGGAGACGGGTGTTCGCGACCGCGCGTCGTACGTGCTGGAGCAGGGCGAGATCCGGTTCGTCGTCACGAGCGCGCTGCGCGAGGAGCACGAGATCACGAAGCACGTCTCGCGCCACGGCGACGGCGTGAAGGACATTGCGCTCGCCGTTCCCGACGCGACCGAGGCGTACCGGCAGGCGGTGCAGCGCGGCGCGCGCGGCGTCGTCGAGCCGCACCGCGTCGAGGACGACTTCGGCTCGCTCGAGCTTTCGGCGATCTCGACGTACGGCGAGACGATTCACACGTTCGTGAACCGCGCCGACTACGCAGGACCGTTCAAGCCCGGCTACAGGGAGGCCTCGCCGACCGGCGCCGTCGCGGGAGTCGGCCTGCAGAACATCGACCACATCGTCGGCAACGTCGAGCTCGGCCGGATGAACCACTGGGTCGAGTTCTACGAGAACGTGTTCGGGATGACGGAGATGATCCACTTCTCCGACGACGACATCTCGACCGAGTACTCCGCGCTGATGTCGAAGGTGATGGCGGACGGCGAGGGGAAGATCAAGTTCCCGATCAACGAGCCGGCCGAGGGCAAGCGCAAGAGCCAGATCGAGGAGTACATCGAGTTCTACGGCGGCGCCGGCGCGCAGCACATCGCGATGGCGTCGGACGACATCGTGGGAACCGTCGAGGCGTTGAAGGAGCGCGGGATGATCTTCCTCAACACTCCCGACGCGTACTACGACGAAGTGCCGGACCGCGTCGGCGAGATCGACGAGGACTACGCCGTGCTCCGCGAGCACCGGATCCTCGCCGACCGCGACGACGACGGCTACCTGCTCCAGATCTTCACCAAGACGGCGCAGGACCGGCCGACGGTGTTCTTCGAGGTGATCGAGCGCCACGGCGCGCGCGGCTTCGGCGACGGGAACTTCAAGGCGCTGTTCGAGGCGATCGAGCGCGAGCAGGCGCTCCGCGGCAACCTCTAGCGCCGCCGCTCTGCGTACGCTTCGGCCGTGACTCCGCAGCGCAGGACGGCGCTCTTCTCGGTGCTCGCCGCGGCGGCGCTGATCGGGCTCAAGCTCGGCACGGGCCTCGCGACCGGGAGCCTCGGTCTGCTCTCGGAGGCGCTGCACTCCGGCATCGACCTGATCGCGGCGCTCCTGACGTTCTTCGCGGTCGGCGTCGCGGGGCGGCCGGCGGATCCGGGACACCAGTACGGGCACGGGAAGGCGGAGCATCTCGCCGCGCTTGCCGAGGGCGCGATCCTCGTGCTCGCCAGCGTCGCCATCGTCTGGCGCGCGATCGTCCGGCTCACCGGCTCCGGCGGCGAGGTGCGCCCGGAGTGGTACGCGATCGCGGTGATCGGCGTCGTGATCGCGATCGACATCTCGCGGACGGTCGCGTCGTCGCGTGCCGCTCGGCGGTACGGCAGTGTCGCGCTCTCGTCGAACGCGCTCCATTTCGCGAGCGACCTCGCGGGCTCCGTCGCGGTGCTGGTCGGGCTGCTGCTCGTCCGTGCCGGGTATGCCGACGCCGACTCGATCGCGGCGATGTTCGTCGCGGCGCTCGTGCTGGTCGCGGCGATCCGCCTGATGCGGCGCAACGTCGACGTGCTGATGGACCGCGTTCCCGCGAGCGAGGACGCCACGGCACGGCGCGCGATCGCGGCGATCGATCCGCCGGTCGAGCTGCGCCGGCTGCGGATGCGCCAGGCCGCGGGCCGGTACTTTGCCGACGTCGTGATTGGAGTCTCTCCCGAGCAGGCGGTCGGCCAGGGCCACGCTGCGGCCGACGAGGTCGAGCGCGCGGTGCAGGCCGCGCTGCCGGAGGCGGACGTCGTCGTCCACGTCGAGCCGCGCGGCGACGAGCAGGCGGTGCGCGACCGCGCGCACGCGGCGGCGCTCGCCGTCCCGCGCGTGCGCGAGGTGCACAACGTCAGCGTCGTCGCCGTCGACGCGGGACTCGAGCTCTCGCTCCATCTGAAGCTCCCCGGCGACATGCCGCTGGAGGACGCGCACGCGATTGCGGAGCAGGTCGAGCGCGCGATCCTCACCGCCGCGCCGGAGGTCTCGTCGGTGCAGACGCATCTCGAGCCGCTCGCCGAGGAAAGCACCGGCACGCGGCCGGACGACTCCGAGGTCGCGGGCGACACCGAGACCGTCGCGCGGATCGTGCGCCGCGAGACCGGCAGCGACCCGCTCGAGCTCCGCTTCCTCCACACCGACGAGGGACTCGTCGCGTACCTCACGCTGCGCGTCGAGGGCGGGACGCAGCTCTCCGTCGCACACGCCGAGGCGAGCCGGGTCGAAGAGCTGATCCGCCGCGAACGCCCTGAGATCTCCGACGTGATCGTGCACACCGAGCCGTGAAGCTCTGCATGTTCAGTCCGGCGGAGGACAACCTCGAGCGCGGCTGGCCCGGCCGTATCGAGGGCGACCGCGTGATCCAGCTCGCCGCGCAGACGCTGCAGTCGTTCTTCACCGGCGGCGGCGACGCGCGCGAGCACGCGGAGTTCGCGCTCGCCGACGTCGTGCTGCGCGCGCCGGTGCTCCATCCGCCGTCGGTGCGGATCTTCGACGGCGACGACTTCCGTTTCGCGAATCCGGCGGCGATCGTCGGCCCGGGCGACGTGGTGCATCTTCCGGGCGGCGAAGAGATCGTGCCGGTCTTCCGGCTCGCGGTCGTGATCGGCGAGGGCGGCGCGATCGGCGGCTGCACGCTGATGAACGACTGGCTCGCGCCGACGCTCTCCGGCGTGAAGGCGCACGACTTCGCGATCTCGCTCGGCCCCGTCGTCGTCACCGCCGACGAGCTCGACACGATGGAGCTCGAGGAGCTGGTCGCGCACGCTGCGAGCAACACGCGTCTTCGTCCCGGCGACATCCTCGGCGGCGAGGGCTCGACGCGCGACCCGGTCGGCGCCGGCGACATCGTCGAGTTCGAGCTCGAGCCGTTCGGCGTTCTCCGGAACACGATCGCTGCGTGACGCGCGTCGCGGTCGTCGGCGCCGGCGTGATGGGCTGCGCCGCCGCGTGGGCGTTGACGGAGCGCGGCATGGACGTGACGGTGCTCGAGCAGTTCGACCTGCGAGCACACGCGCGGCTCGAGCCACGGGCGCACGCGAATCGTCCGCACCGCGTATCCGGATGCCGCGTGGGTGCGGCTCGCACGCGAGGCGATGGACGGCTGGCGCGAGCTCGAGACGCAGTCCGGGCAGGAGCTGCTCGGTCTCCACGGGCTCGTCGAGGTCTGCTCCGCGCCGGAGCTGACGTCGGCGGCCGCGCTCGACGCGTGCGGCGAGCCGTATCGCTTCCTCGACGCGGGGGAGGCGCTCGCGCTCGGCGTCGTCGTCCCGGATGGGTGGACTGCGCTGGAGCAGCCGGACGCCGGCGTCGTCCGCGCCGATCTCGCGCGGCGCGCGTTCCTCGACGTCGCGGTCGCGCGCGGCGCGCGCGTCGAGACCGGCGTGCGCGTCGAGTCCGTCGATGACGTGGACGCCGACGTCGTCGTGCTCACCGCCGGTCCGTGGGTGACGCGGTTCTTCCCGGATGTGCCGGTGCGCGTGACGCGCGAGACGATTGCGTACTTCGCGCGCGACGGCGCGCCGGCGCCGTCGGTCGTCGAGCTGGACGAGGCGACGCGCGGTCACGCGATGTACGCGCTGCACGACCCGCAGCACGGGCTGAAGGTCGGCGCGCATCACGCCGGCACGGAGACCGACCCGGACGCCGACGGCGTTCCCGACGAGGCGCTCGTCGAGCGGATCGCCGCGTGGGTCGGCGCGCGCCTGCCGGACGTCGCCCCCGAGCCGGTCGGCGCGGAGACCTGCATCTACACGAGTACCGCCGACGAGTCGTTCGTCCTCGAGCGGCGCGGCCGCGTCGTCGTCGGCTCCGCCTGCTCCGGCCACGGCTTCAAGTTCGCGCCGGCGGTCGGCCGCCGGCTGGCCGCGCTTGCGAGCGAATGATTCTATTCGCTTGACAGCGATACGCTACTAGGCGTATAACGGAGGGATGAACCCGTTCCGCTACGGCGATCTGGCGCTGGACGAGGCGTTCACCGATCGCGAAACCGAGCTCCGCGAGCTCGAGGCGGACATCCGCAACGGCCAGAACGTCGTGATCATCGCGCCGCGGCGCTACGGGAAGTCCTCGCTCGTCTGGCGGGCCGTCCAGGAGCTGACGACCGAGGGCGTCCTTGTCGCCCAGATCGACCTGATGCGCGCCGCGACGAAGGAGCAGTTCGCCGCGCTCCTGTCGCGCGCGATCTACGACGACATCGCGACGCCGATCTTCCGGGCGCGCGAGAAGGCGGCGCAGATCTTCCGCAGCCTGCGCGTCGCTCCGACGATGACCGTCGATCCCGTCGACGGCTCGCTCGGGTTCAGCTTCACCGCGGGCTACGCGCGCGAGGACATCGACGCGACGATCGAGAAGCTGCTCGAGCTTCCCGCCGAGCTCTGCGCGGAGCGCGGCCGGCGCGTCGCGCTCGTCTTCGACGAGTTCCAGGAGGTCCTCGAGCTCGATCCGCGTCTCCCCGCGCTGATGCGGTCGGTCTTCCAGGCGCAGCCCGATGTCTCCCACGTGTACCTCGGTAGCAAGCGGAGCATGATGCGGCGGCTCTTCAACGATGTGAACGAGCCGTTCTGGCGGAGCGCGCGGCAGATCGAGCTCGGGCCGATCGGAGCGACGGAGTTCGCGTCGTTCATCGCGCAGAGGTTTCGCGACACCGATCGCCCGATCGGCGACGACGCGATCGCGCGCGTCCTCGGAATCACCGGCGGCCACCCATACGGGACGCAGGAGCTCTGCTACACGCTCTGGGAGGAGACCGCGCCGCGTGGGACGGCGACGGGCGCGACGGTCGACGCGGCGCTCGCCCGGGTGCTGCGCTCCGAGAACTCGTACTTCACCCGGATCTGGGACACGGTGTCGCGGACGCAGCGCGTCGTGCTCCAGGCGCTCGCCGCCGAGCCGCCGCAGGCGCTCACGAGCGGCGACTACCGGCGCCGCCACGGGCTTCCCGCGCCGTCGAGCGTCCAGAAGGCGGTCGACGCGCTCGTCGACGTCGAGCTCGTCCTCCGCGACGGCCCGGGCACGTATCGCATCGTGGAGCCGTTCCTCGCCGAATGGATCGCGGCGAACGCGGTTTAGACTCCCGGCATGCCGTTCTACCAGCGCCTCGGCGAGGTTCCCCGCAAGCGCCACGTGCAGTTCCGCGAGAACGGAGACCTCCTCACCGAGGAGGTGATGGGGCTCGAAGGGTTCACCGGCAACGAGTCGATCCTGTACCACCTCTTTTCGCCGTGCCGTGTGATGGAGCTCGGCGACTTCGAGCCGATCGTGCGCGAGGAGTGGGTACCGGAGCACCACGCGCACCGGCACCTGAAGACGTACGCCGCGACCGAGCCGTCAGGCGACGAGATCAGCGGCCGCCGCACGCTGATGTGGAACAACGACGTCGAGATCTCGCTCTGTCGTCCCGCAGAGTCGATGGACTACTACTTCCGCAACGGCGAGGGCGACGAGGTCGTGTTCGTGCACGAGGGCTGCGGAACGCTCGAGACGATCTTCGGCGACGTGCCGTACTGCGACGGCGACTACGTCGTCATTCCGCGCGGCACGACGTATCGCTTCCGGCCGGAGGGTCCGCAGCGGCATCTCGTGTTCGAGACGCCGGGGTTGATCGAGATCCCGCGCCGCTACCGCAACGCGTACGGACAGCTCCTGGAGGGAGCGCCGTACTACCACCGCGACATCCACCCGCCGACGGAGCTGCGCACGGTGCGCGAGCAGGGCGAGTTCGCGGTGAAGGTGCGCGTGCGCGGCGGCTACCAGACGTACGTCGTCGACTATCACCCGTTCGACGTCGTCGGCTGGGACGGCTACCTCTATCCGTGGACGTTCTCGATCCACGACTTCGAGCCGATCACCGGCCGGATCCACCAGCCGCCGCCGTCGCACCAGACCTTCGCCGGCCCGAACTTCGTCATCTGCTCGTTCTGTCCGCGCAAGCTCGACTTCGACCCGCTCGCGGTGCCGATTCCGTATCACCACTCGAATCTGCAGTCGGAGGAGATGATCTATTACGTCTCCGGCACCTTCGGCTCGCGGAAGGGCGTCGACGTCGGCTCGATCACGCTGCACCCGTCGGGCCTGCCGCACGGGCCGCAGCCGGGGCTCGCCGAGGCGTCGATCGGGATGCACGAGACGACGGAGCTCGCGGTGATGTGCGACACGTTCAATCCGCTGCGGCTGTCGACGTTCGCGCGCGACCTCGACGACGGGCGCTACATGCTGTCGTGGTACCAGAACACGCAGGACGGCGGCACCGGCGGCGACGACGCCACCGGCGCCGGGCTCACGTCGCACCTGTAGCGCCGTAACCCTTCCGGGGCATTTTCGCGCGGGTTTACCTCGCGGTTACGTTCGCCTGCCGCCGGGCTTACGGAGTGGAACCAGGGTGCGCGAGTCCACTCCGACCAGAGGAGCACTACCGATGGTGAAGCGGCTGTTCGTTCTATCGATCGTCGTTCTCGCACTCGCGGCCGTTCCGGTTGCGTTCGGCGACGACGGCAACCCAGCGCCCGGCTCGACGACGGGCACGACGCCGACGCCGACCCAGCGCGTGCCAGCGCGGCGACAACGTGAAGCAGCGGCTCGAGAAGATCCGCGCCCGCGTGCAGAAGGTCGAGACGCGGTTCGCAAAGCATTGCGGCGCGGGCGCGAACGGCGCTCCGCAGCGGTGCGTCGATTTCGCGAACAACGTCCTGAAGAAGCTGCAGGCGGTCGACGCACGGATCCAGGCTCAGCTCACGAAGCTGCAGGCCTGCACGTCCACGAGCACCGACCGCTACTGCAAGAACGCGGACAAGAAGATCGCGGTCCTGCAGCAGCTCGACCAGCGCGTCCAGGCACTCGAGCAGAAGGTGCAGGCGTGGCTGAGCGGAACGGCGAGCTCGAGCAGCAGCAGCGACTCGGGCCTCGACCAGGCGGCGGCCGGCCTCGGCCAGCTGACGCAGCAGGTCGGCGGTACGACTCCGTAGGACGGTTCCATCTGCGGCGGCGGGCCGGTGTGCGGCCCGCCGCTAGCGTTCCCGCGTGGCCTTCCTCGCGCTCCCGCAGCCGTTCGACTTCGAGCTGACGACGGAGCGCTTTCGTGCGTTCGGGCTCGACCGCGCGAATCTCTGGCATGACGATGCCCTGCATCGCGCGGTCGGCGGGCGCGAGGTGCGGATCGCGGCGGCGGCCGGCGGCGTCGACGTCGAGCCGCTCGACGCGGAGACGGAGCCGGTCGTCGCGCGGCTGCTCGGGCTGCCGTTCGATCTCGACGCGTTCGCCGCGTGGGCGGCCGGCGACGAGGTGCTGGCGGAGGTCGTGCCGCGGCTCGCCGGCTTCCGTCCGTCGCTCGGGCCGGATCCGTTCGAGTCGCTCGTCGGCACCGTCATCTCGCAACAGGTGTCGCTCCAGTCGGCGCGCGCGATCCGGAACCGGCTCGTCGAGCAGTTCGGCGTCCGCGTCGGTCGCGCCTGGGCGTTTCCGTCGCGCGAGCGGATCGCGTCGACGGACGACGCCGGGCTGCTCGCGTGCGGCTTCTCGCGCGCGAAGGCGGCGTACGTGCTCGGGATCGCGCGGTCGGATCTCGACTTCGCCGCGCTCGCCGCGCTGCCGGACGACGAGGTGAAGGCGCGGCTGACCGAGCTCCGCGGAGTCGGCGAGTGGACCGCCGACTGGTACCTCGCGCGGCATCTCGCGCGCCCGCACGCGTGGCCGTGGGGCGACCTCGTCCTGCGCAAGGCGGTCGCCGCGCTCTATGGTGGCATCGACGCGCGCGAGGCTCGCGAGCGTTTCCACCCCCACGAGAACCTCAGCGCCCACTACCTCCTTCTCGCCCAGCGCACACCATGATCCGCCAGGCCACAGCTGACGACCTGCCGCTCGTTCGCGAGCTCTGGCTCGCGTTCGAGACGGAGATCCCGGACGCGGAGTGGCGCGACTCCGACAGTGCAGAGGACGTCGCGGCGCTCGACCAGGCGGTGCGCGACGACGTCGTTCTGCTCGCCGACGAGGTCGGCCTCGCCGTTGCGTCGCGGAAGGGCGCGCGACTCGGGTTCCTCGACATCGTCTACGTCCGGCCCGAAGCGCGGGGGCAGGGGATCGCGTCGGAGCTCGTGCGCGCGGTCGCGTCGCGGCTGCGCGAGCTCGGCCTCGACACGCTCGAGCTCGAGGTGCTCGCGTCGAATGCGGAGGCGCAACGCGTCTATGCGCGCTGGGGCTTCTCGGCGGTCGAGCTCACGTTGGCGGTGCCGCTCGACGCGCTCGAGACGCGGCTTGCCGCGCCGACCGGTCCGACGTTCGGCTCCGTTCACGTTCAGACCGACGACACCGGTGCCGTCGAGACGGCGGTCCGCAAGGTGCTGCCGCGCCTCGGGCAGACAGTCGGGACGAGCGTCACCGGGCCGCGCAACGGCTGGGTCGCCGTCCACGACGAGTTGTGCGACCGCGATCCCCAGCTCGTGCGCCGGCTCGCGAAGGAGCTGTCGTACGACCTGCCGGCGGTGGTGCTGGCGATCGGCGTCGAGCTCGGCGCGCTCGTCTGGTACACGCTCTACGACCGCGGCGGCGACGTCGACCAGTACGCGTCGGTGCCGGAGTTCCACGGCGAGCTGCCGCCCGGCGACGTGATCGCGCTCGGTTCGAACCCGACGGTCGTCGCGCGACTGACCGGCGCCAACGCGCAGGAGGTTCGCACGATCGCGCGCACGGCTGCGTCCCCCGCCGATCTGCCGCCGGCGCTCGAGCTCGTCGCCGCGATCGCCTCGGTGATGGGCGTCGAGGACGCCGACCACGGCTGGAGCGCCGAGTGGCGCCGCTGACGCTCTACGACGCGGCGCGCTGCCCGTACTGCGCACGCGTCCGCATCGTCCTCGCGGAGAAGGACATCGAATTCGAGACGGTCGAGATCGATCTCGCCGACCGTCCCGCGTGGCTCTACGAGAAGAACCCGAGCGGGCGCGTGCCGGTGATCGAGGAGGACGGCTGGGTTCTCGCGGAGTCGGCGGTGATCATGGAGTACCTCGAGGAGCGGTATCCGGAGCCGGCGCTGCTCGCCGCGGATCCGGCGGACCGTGCGCTCGCGCGGCTGCGGATCTTCCGCATGGACGAGCTGACGTCGCCGTATTACGCGTTGCGGCGCGGCGACGAGGAAGCGCGCCCACGTCTCGAGCGGCAGCTGCTGCAGCTCGACTCGATGCTCGCGGCTGCGCCGTGGCTCGGCGGGCGCGAGTACGGGCTCGCGGACATCGCGTACGTCCCGTGGATCCTGCGCATGCGCGACACGCTCGGTGTCGCGTTCGATCCGTTTCCGGCGGTCGAAGACTGGGTCGCGCGTCTCGAGGCGCGGCCGGCGATCGCTGCTGAGTCCGCCGTCGTCGCGGCGCTGTGAGCGATCTTCCGCGCGTCGTCGACGCGGCGTGGCTCGCCGCGCATCTCGGTGAGGACGATCTGGTCGTCGGCGACGTGCGCGGGCCGAACGCGCACATGCGCGGGCACATTCCCGGCTCGCGCCCGCTCGTGCTCGGCTCGCCGTCGCCGAGCGTCGACGCTGCCGCTGCGCAGGAGATCGCGAAAGAGGTCGCGCTGCGTCTGCGCCGCCACGGGATCACCGGCGAGGAGCGGCTCGTGCTCGTCGACCGCGGCGACGCCGTCGGCGCGATGCCTGCGGCGCAGATGGCCGAGCTTGCGGGGCATCCGCGGGTCGCGGTTCTCCTCGGCGGCATCGCCGGCTGGCCCGGCGAGCTCGCGACGGGCGCGGTCGAGCTCGAGCCGGTGCGCGAGGCGTCGCTCGTGCCGAACCTCCACGCGCTGCCGACGCGCGACGAGCTCGCGTCGCGGCTCGACGATCCGTCGCTGACGCTGCTCGACGTCCGCCGGCCGGAGGAGTACGCGGGCAAGGGCGGCTATCCGTGCGACCCGCGTCAGGGCCACATCCCCGGTGCGAAGCTGGTCGAGGTCGGCGAGCTCTTCGCCGGTCCCGGCGTGCCCGCGGAGCCGGAGCGGATCCGCGAGCTCGTCGGGCTTCCTGAGGGTGCCGAGGTTGTCGCGTACTGCCACTCCGGCTCGCGCTCCGCGCTCGCGACGCTCGCGCTGCGCTACGCCGGCTACGACGCGCGCAACTACGCCGGCTCGTGGCACGAGTGGTCGCGTCACGACGAGCTTCCGCTCGAACGCTGACGGACGCCGCGCCCCTTAACGGGGTCAGACCCCGTTAAGAGCAACAGTCACGTCCGCGGCGGTTTCGGAGCCTGCAGAGGTCGCGGCCGTCTTAACGGTGACAGTCACTGTTAAGGGTTAGGACAGGGCCAGCAGGGCCACGCCGCCGGCGACGACGGCCGCGCCGGCGAGCCGCCAGCCGGTGACGCGCTCATGGAGGAAGATCGCGGCGAACGCCGCCGCGAAGACGACGCTCGTCTCGCGCACGGCGGCAACGCCCGGCGCGGCGGTGAGGCGCAGCGCGAACAGGAACAGGCAGTACGCGACGAACGACCCGACGCCGGCCGCGGCGGTCGTCCACGTCACCTCCGCACGCAACGGCGACGCCCCGCGGCGAACGAGCACCGACCCGCACAGCGCGACGGCGACCGCCGCCGTCGTCAGCTCGAGATACGGGATCGGAGTCGCGTGGTGCAGCCCCTGCTTGTCGATGAGCGTGTACGCGGCGATCGTGCAGCCGATCGCCAGCGCGATCGGAAGCCCTCCGGTGCCGCGTCGCACGCCGCGCACGAGCAGCACGCCTCCCGCGACGGCGAGCACTCCGATCGCTTCGCCGGTCGACACATGCGTCCCGAGCACGACGGCGCTCCCGATCAATACGAGCACCGGCGCGGAGCCTCGCGCGACCGGATACACGACGGACAGCTCGCGCCGCTTGTACGCGGCGACGAGCAACGCGAAGTACGCGGTCTCGAACACGGCCGACGCCGCGATGAACGGCAGCGCGCTCCACTGCACGGACCACGTCGCGGCGGCGACCGGCGCGAAGATCAGCACCGCGAGCGCCAGTGCCGTCGCGGTTCGCGCCTCGACGTCGTCGGAGCCGTGGAGAAGGACGTTCCAGCCGGCGTGGAGGACGGCGGCAGCGAGCGCGAGAGCGAGTGCGTCGAGAGGCAACTACGCGGCGCGCGCGAGCACGACTTCGGCGGCGGAGAGAAACGCACCGCAGAGCGCGCGGCCGAGCTCGTTCCAGCGGCCGATCCGAGACGGCGTGTCCGCGCGGAACTGCTCCGGGTCCGGCGCCGGGTCGGATTTGTCGCCGAGCCAGCCCTCGAGCTGCACGCTCGTCACCTCCGGATGGAACTGCACGCCCCAGCACGCGTCGCCGAGACGGAACGCCTGCGTGCACGCCGCGCTGCGCGCGAGCTCGACCGCGCCCGTCGGCAACGCATACGTGTAGTAGTGCCACTGCAACGCGTCGAACGAGTGCGGCAGCGAGCCGAGCACCGGATCCGCGGCGCCCGCGTCCGTGAGCTCGACGCCGTACCAGCC
The DNA here is from genome assembly GCA_963718385.1 of uncultured Actinomycetes bacterium. GTDB lineage: Bacteria > Actinomycetota > Thermoleophilia > Gaiellales > Gaiellaceae > Palsa-739. The sequence continues at coordinate 679,979 of CAVQZE010000001.1, read as the reverse complement.
GATTTCCGGCTCCTCCGCCCGCCCGACCCACGCACCGGCCGCCCGCGCGAGCAGCTGCACGCCGAGACAGATCCCGAGCGTCGGCACGCCGCGCGCGAGCAATCCCTCGAGCCACGCCGTCTCCTCGGCCAGCCACGGATGCGACTCGTCCTGGTCCGCGTGCATCGCGCCGCCGAAGACGAGCACCGCGTCGTACGAGTCGAGCGGCCGCGGCGGCGGGGTCCCCAGCATGAAGCTCCACTCGTCGAGCGCGTGGCCCTGCTCAGCGACGACCGGCGCGAAGAGCTCCGCCCGCGCCTCGGGGCCGTGGATCACGGAGAGGACGTGCACGGACGGACTTTAGGCGATCCGGTTGACGTCGAGCAGTCGGCGCAGCTGCTGCGCGTTCGCCGCCGCCTGCGAGATCCGGCCGAGCGGATTCTCCGGATCCTCCGCCGAGCTGTTGTTGTTGAAGAACGCGAACGTGCGCTCCGACTGCGCGGCGAGCTCGCGCAGCGGCTCGACCCATTCCGCGAGCTCCTCGTCGCTGTAGAGATAGTCGAACCGCTCGGCCGCGCTGCCGCCGCGTTTGTTCCATGTCCCGAGGTTGCGGCCGTGGAAGCGCACGTACGCGGTCGACGACGTGACCGCGCAAACCGTCGGGATGAGGTTCTTCGCCGTCTCGGAGCGCGGCGCGTCGACGGTGACGTACGACGCGCCGATCCGCTCGAGGAACGCGAGCGACTCCGCGCGGTTCTCATCGTCGAGCCACGAGCGATGGCGGAACTCGACGAGCATCTCGTCGCCGCCGAGCTGCGCGCGCGCCCACTCGAGATAGTCGAGCGACGCCTCCTTGAAGACGACGTACGACGGCAGCTGAAACAGGATCCCGCCGAGCTTGCCCGAGCGCCGCAGCGGCTCGAGCGCCTCCAAGAACCGCCGGAAGATCTCGCCGCGCAGCTCGCGCGGTGGACGGTCGACGCGCCCGCGCTCGTCGATCGGCATCGCGTCGCGGAGATCCTCCGGAATCGTCTCCGCCTTCACCGGATGCCGCGTCATCAGCCCGAACGCTTTGATGTGCATCGTGAAACCGGGCGGCGTCCGCTCCGCCCAGCCCTCGACCGCGGACTCCGCCGGGAGGCGGTAGTACGTCGAGTCGACCTCGACCGTGTCGAAGTGCTCGGCGTACCACGCGAGCCGCTCCTTCGCCGGGAGCTTCGGCGGATAGAAGTACTTCGAGAGAGCCTCGTCGGCCCAAGAGCAGGTTCCGATGCGGATCGGCGGGGTCAGGCGCTTGACGTTAGCGCCCGACCCCGCCTCTGCGCGCTGCTACGGCTTGAACTTCGCGACGGGGCTGGAGACCGAGAATGCGCCGACGGTCGCGCCTGCGCATCCGCCCGGCGCGAACGCGGCCGGAAGCGGCTGCACGCACGCCGGGGCCGCGGTCTCGCCCGCGGAGGAAATCGCCTTGAAGAACGTGAGCTTCTTGCCGACGACCTTGCCGGTCTTCGCCCACGCGCCCGACGTGCCCGTCTTCGTGGTGCCGGCGGCGATCAACCGTGCCGACGTCGAGCCGCGCAGGAGCACGACCGTCGCGTTGGAGACCGCCTGGCCGCCCTGAGAGAGCTTGCCGGCCGCGGCGTAGCCGCCCTTCGTCTTCGTCTTCTTGACCTTCAGCGAGAGCGCCGGCGTGCCGACGATCGACTGCGCCTCGAACGTCCCTGCGGCGTTCGGTGTGCCCTTGCCGGGGTTGTACGGCGTGAACAGGTTGTGCCAGACGGAGACCGCACCGCTCGGCGCCGTGAAGATGTTCGTCACGGTGAACTTCGCGTCGAGGAGCTGCGCGCCCTCGAACGCGCGGCCGGGCGAGCCGACGGGCGTGTCCCACGGCGGCAGGCAGATGCGCATCTGGTACGCGCCGAGCGCGGTCGCCGCACCGCTCGTCGGGTCGAGGTAGACCGGCAGGACGAGCGTCTGGCCCGCGACGCTGAGGTTCAGGTTCCAGATCGCGGCGTGCGTCGCCGGGGGAGCAGACGTCGCCCGCGGCGGTCGTCGGGCTCGTGACCGTCACCGGCCCGCTCAGCGGCAGCGTCAGGCCGACGTCGTGGCCGTTCGCCTGCGCGTCGACGTTGCCGATGTTGGTGCCCGATGCGGCGGAGAAGTTCGCCGTGTAGCCCGTCGGGACGAAGAAGTTGATCGCGGCAATCGGATCCGTCGTCTGCGGAACGCTGACGTGGATCGTCGTCGACGTGCCGGCGACGGTAATGCCGACCGACGCGGAGTTGGCGGCGGCTGCGGCCGTTGCGGCGACGAGCGTCGCGGCTGCAACAGCGGCGACGAGCGCCGCGCGGAGGAGTCTGTTCATCTGCGGCTTTCCTTTCCTTTGCTCTGCATCTGTCAGCTCGTCGTGATCGGCTTGCCGAGCACGTGCCAGTAGCCCTGGAAGCGGACGAGGTAGGTCTTCCGGATCGGGAAATAGTTGGAGGGCGAGGTCGAGAGCGGGATTCCCGGAAGCAGGAACGGATTAACCTCTTTCAGGTTTCTTGCCGCGGCGAGCAGACCGCGCGCGCGTCAGGTTCTTGCCCGCATGCTTCAGCGCGTCGACCATCGCGTAGGCGGCCATCATCCCGTAGAGGTGGGCGACGGCGTTCGGATCCTCGCTCGGCAGGTACTTCTTCATGATCGCCTTGTAGAGCTTCACGCCCACCGCGCTCTGCTGCGTCGGGTTCGTCGGGTCGTGGAGGAACGCCGTCGAGGTCGCGCCGATGCCGACGGTCTTCCCCGCGGAAAGCTGGACGATCTGCATCACGGCGGGATCGATCGACACCGACGTGACGTACTCCGTCGGGTTCCACCCGAGCCGCGATGCGGAGACAAACGCCTGGATCGCCTGCGCCGGCAGCGCGAAGATCACGAACGTGTCGGCGCCCGCGGCCTTCAGCTGCTGCACCTGCGACGCGACCGTCACGTCGGAGACGACGTAGCTCGCGGTCGACACGATCTGGCCGGCGTGCGAGCCGAGCCCGCGCTTCAGCCCGGCGAGCAGCTCCTTGCCGTACTCGTCGTTCTCGTAGAGGACGCCGATCTTCGCGTTCGGATGTGTCGCGATCACGCGTCCGTAGACAGCGCCTTCGCCCTCGAAGCTCGGCAGCAGCCCCATCGTCCACGGCGTCTTCGCGTGGTTGTTGCCGATCGCGGTCGCGCCGCTGCCGACGAACAGCTGCGGCACCTTCTGCTGGTTGAGATAGCTGCTGACCGCGATCGCCTGCTCCGTGCCGATCGAGTTGAAGATCGCGAAGACGTGATCCTGCTCGACGAGCTTCTGCGTCTGCGACACCGTCTGCGTCGGGTCGTACTGGTCGTCCTCGACCTGGTAGACGATCTTGCGCCCGTAGACGCCGCCGTGCGCGTTGACGTACGCGAAGTACGCCTGCGCGCCGGTGAGCACCGGCTTGTACGCCGACTCGGCGCCGGTGAGCGGGCCGGTGCCGCCGAGGAGGATCTGCTTCGCGGTCACGCCGGGTGTCGCTGCGCGCCCGGCGCTCGACGCGGGAACGGCGGCAAGCGCGGCGACGACCGCCGCAGCCGCGAGCACGCGGATCACCGCGACACCGCCTTCGTCAGCATCGACACCTTCAGCGTCTCCCGCCCGATCGTGATCGACGCGCCGGCGGGGACGTCGTCGAGGTAGAGCGCGTTCGCGCTGTTCTGCACCGTCGACGTCGCGCCGAGCGTGACGACGAGCCGCTTGCCGGCCGGGACGAGGACGCTCTCGTTCATCAGCTTGATCGTCGCGACGCCGTTCGAGCCGCTGATCTTCGTGCCGCCCGCGCTGATCGGCGTGTTGTTCCCGGCGACGGTGAGCACCGCGACGAGGCGGTCCCAGTTCTTCGCGCCGGAGTAGCGGACGGTGACGGTCGAGTCGCCGAACGTCTCGTGCGGGCCGCCGGTGAGTCGCGCGCCGCGGACGACCTTGCCGCCGGGGCTGCGCATCGTCGTCGTGCCCGGAAGCGCGACGCTCGCGAACTTCGTCGGCGGCAGTCCCGGGAAGCTCGTCGTCGCGCCGTCCCACGGATCGTGCGCGAGCTCGACCGGCGGCTTCTTGTCGATCCCGTTCTGCGTCCCCTTCAGGTAGCGGTCGAACCACGAGACAGCCTCGCCGAAGTACGTCGGCTGCTCCGCCGCGGGGTTCGCCGCGGGCGGATGGCCGAGGTCGCCGAGGTAGAGCCGCTTCGGGCCCTTCAGCAGCTTGAACGCCGCCTCGGCCTGGTCGATGTCGAAGAGGAAGTCGTGGCGGCCCTGGATCAGCAGCGTCGGCACCGTCAGCGACGAGAGATGGTTCAGCGGCGAGCGCGGCGCGGAGAGCGCAGCCACGACTCCGAGGTTCGTGCTCGACGTCAGCGACGGAACCGCCGCGAGCAGCGCCGGATCCCAGCGCGACGACGGCACGTCGAGCGAGAGCTGCACGACGAGCCCCGACTTCGACAGTCCCTGCGGCGCGAGCGCCGTCAGCAGGTTCGTCCACGTGATCGTCGGGACGATCGCCTTGAACGGGACTCCCGCGACGGCCGCGTTCCAGACGGCGCCGCCGCCGAGCGAGATCCCGAACGCGCCGATCTGCGTGTCAGACACCTCGGGCCGTGCCGTGAGCCAGTTGAAGAGCATCTGCGTGTCGGCGACGTCGGTCGGGCCGTCGAGCCCGAAGAGGCCGCCGGACGTTCCGTGCCCGCGCGCGTCGCACATGAGCGACGCGTAGCCGGCGGGCGCGAGGAACGCCGTCGCGAACGGCTCCATGTCCTGATGCTTGCCGCCGAGCCCGTGGAAGAGCATCACCGCGGGCCAGCCGCCGGTGGGCGGCGTCCCGTCGGGCTCGACGAGCGCGCACGAGAGCGGCGTCCCGTCCGTGGCCGTGATCGTCAGCTCCTGCGGGGTGGCGGCGTGCGCCGAGCCACCGAGGAGAAGCGCCGCAGCGAGCGACGCGAGGAGGACGATTGCCCGACCCACAGCCGCGCACAGGGTAGCCCCTTTTACACTCCTTCCATGGATATCCGCCCTGTGGGCGCTTTTCGACTCCGGCGTCGGCGGCCTGACCGTGCTCCACGAGTGCCTCGTCACGCTTCCGCACGAGGACTTCGTGTACCTCGGCGACCATGCGCGGCTGCCGTACGGGCCGCGGCCGCTCGGCGAGGTGCGCCGCTTCGCGCAGGAGATCGGCGCGTACCTCGAGCGGCAGGACGTGAAGCTGATCGTCGTCGCGTGCAACACCGCGACGTCGGCCGCGCTGCCGCAGCTGCAGGCCGAGCTCGCGGTTCCCGTCGTCGGCGTGATCACGCCCGAGGCGCACGCCGCGGTGCAGGCGACGCGCAACCGCCGCATCGGGTTGCTCGCGACGCAGGGAACCGTCGACGCGGGCCGGTACGCGGAGCTGGTGCAGCGCGCTCGACGCCGGCGTCGAGCTCACCGCGGTTCCGTGCGCGCGCCTCGTGCCGCTGATCGAGAGCGACGACCCGTACGGCGCGGAGACGGAGGAGGCGGTGCGCGCATACGCCGCGCCGTTGCAGGAGGCCGGCGTCGACACCGTGATCCTCGGCTGCACGCATTACCCGCTGATCCGGCCGGTGTTCCAGCGCGTGTTCGGCCGCGACGTGACGCTCGTGTTCTCCGCGGAGGAGACCGCGCGCGAGGTTGCGGAGACGCTCGCACGCAAAGAGATCGAAAGCGGCGCCGCGCGGCCCGGCACGTCGCGGTTCCTCACGACCGGCGACCCCGGCGCGTTCCGCGAGATGGGCCGCCGCTTCCTCCAGTTCCCGATCGGAGAGGTCGAGCACGTGACGGTCGCGAGCCTCGAGCGGGCCGTCGCATGAGCCGCGCGGACAATCGCCGTCCCGACGCGCTGCGTCCGCTCACGTTCGAGACGGACTTCCTCGAGAACCCGCACGGCTCGGCGGTGATCTCCGTCGGGAAGACGAAGGTGCTCTGCACGGCGATGATCCAGGAGGACGTCCCGCGCTGGCTCCGCAACCAAGGCCGCGGCTGGATGACGGCGGAGTACTCGCTGCTGCCCGCGTCGACCGGCGACCGCGTCGAGCGCGAGGCGGCGCGCGGCAAGCTGCAGGGCCGCACGGTCGAGATCCAGCGGCTGATCGGCCGCGCGCTGCGCGCCGTCGTCGACTTCCGCGCACTCGGCGAGCGCACGATGTGGCTCGACTGCGACGTCCTCCAGGCCGACGGCGGCACGCGCTGCGCGGCGATCTCCGGCGCGTACGTCGCGGCGCGGCGCGCGCTCGACAGCTTCGGGCTCTCGAAGGCGTTCACCGATTCGGTCGCCGCGGTGTCGGTCGGCGTCGTCGGCGGCGTGCCGCTCCTCGACCTCGACTACGAGGAGGACTCGAGCGCGGACACCGACATGAACGTCGTGATGACGGGCGACGGACGGCTGATCGAGGTGCAGGCGACGGCGGAGAAGGATCCGTTCACGCGCGCGACGCTCGACGAGCTGCTCGCGCTCGCGGAGGCCGGGATCGCCGAGATCGCGAACCTCCAAGCGGAGGCCGTTGCCCTCCCGCTCCCGTAGGGCCGTCCTCGCATCGCGGAACGCGCACAAGGCGCGCGAGCTCGAGGCACTGCTTCCCGGTTGGACGATCGAGCCGCTCGACGCCGACGGGTGGCCGCCGGAGGACGGCGCGACGTACGCCGACAACGCGCGCGGCAAGGCCGAGTTCGGCCGCGCGCACGCGGACGCCGACGCGTGGACGATCGGCGAGGACTCCGGGATCGAGGTCGACGCGCTCGGCGGCCGTCCCGGAATCGAGTCCGCGCGCTACGCGCCGGAGGGCGCGCCCGCGATCGCGAAGCTGCTCGGCGAGCTCGACGGCGTCGACGCGGACGCGCGCGGCGCGCGCTACGTCTCCGAGCTCGTCGCGCTGTCGCCCGACGGCGACGAGGCGCGCGGCACGCGGCACGCTCGCGGGCCGGATCGCCGACGCGCCGCGCGGCGCGGAGGGCTTCGGCTACGACCCGGTCTTCGTCCCCGACGGCGAGGAGCGGACGGTCGCCGAGCTCGGCGACGACTGGAAGAACGAGAACTCGCATCGCGCCCGCGCGGCGCGCGCGCTGCTCGCGGCACTCGCCGCGGCGGGCGCTGCGCTCCTCGCTGGCGGGCTGCGGCGGCAATGACAACGAGCAGCGCGCGGTCCTCGCGTCGTTCTTCGCGGGAGGCAAGGCGTCGAGCCAGTTCGGCTCGCTGTTCCCGCACAAGCCCGGGAAGATCGCGTGCGTGATCCCGGTCGGCGGCCCCGCGGGGACGAAGCCGCTCGACGGCGCCTGCGCGACGGACGTCGCCCTGATCAAGCACAACCGCGCCGTCGTCACGCTGACCGAGACGTGGAGCCACGGCGGCCTCGCGCACACCTGGTTCTTCTTCATTCGCCGGGACGGTCGGATCGAGTCGATCGTGCAGGAGGGAGCCCCAGCACCGCAGGCGCAGCGCTAGGCAGCCGCTGCGCGCGCCACCAGTTGAGCTCGGCGCCGAGCACGATCACGTTCGCCATCACGTACAGCCAGAGCAGCAGGATCACCGGCCCGCCGAGCACGCGCAGCGTCACGTTCACGTCGGCGTAGCGGACGAACACCGGCAGGATCTGGAACGACGCCTCGAGCATGATCGCGGCGGCGACCGCTCCGGGCAGCGCGTCCCGCAGCGTCATCGGCGCGTTCGGCAGCACCCGGTACGCCGCGAGGAGGAACAGGAAGACGCCGAACAGCGAGACGGTGATCGAGAGCAGGTACGCCGACGCGGGGTTGCCGACGAACCCCGGCGCGTACCGCTTCAGCACCTCGACGCCGAACGCGCCGACGACGAGGCTCGCGAACAGCGTCACGAGCGACCCGACCATCACCGCGCCGGCGATTCCCTTGCCGTGCAGGAACGACCGGTTCGGCCGGCCGTAGACGATGTTGAACGCCGACTCGAGCGCGCTGAACAGCGACAGCGACGACCAGAGCAGGCCGACGCCGCCGATGATCCCGAGCGCCGTCGCGTTGTCCTGTACCTCGTGCACGAGCGAGACGATGCGGTCGAGCGAGCTGCCGGGGAACGCGTGGCCGAGCTCCTTGACGAGGAAGTCGGATGCGTCGGCGCGGTGCACGAGGCCGAGCAGCGCGAGCGCGAGGAACACGAGCGGCACGAACGAGAGCAGCGCGAAGTACGCGACCATCGCAGCGAGATGCGTGCCGCGGTCGGCGAAGAACTTCTGAACGAGGGCTCGTTTGCGGATGTCCACGGGGCGGGAGTTTGCACCGTGTTAGCCTCCGGGCCGGATGGACGCCTCGCAGGCATTGGCCGATTTGACCGAGATCTCGTCGCAGATCGAGGCCGCCGTGCTCTTCGACGAGGACGGCACGGTGCAGGGATCGACCCTCGCCGACGCCGCCGCCGCGGAGGAGCTCGTCCGCATGGCCGGCGACCTGCTGGCCGCCGCAGCGGCCTTCCGCAGCGGCGAGGCCGAGGTCACGCAGCTCGAGGCGTCGACCCAGGACGGCAGCATCTTCGTCGTCCGCGACGACGGTCGCGGCGTCGTCGCCACGACCGCGCCCGATCCGACGGTCGGTCTCGTCTTCTACGACCTGAAGAGCTGCCTGCGCGGCTCGACCGAGGCCGAGAAGCCGAAGCCGAAGCGCCGCCGCCGCGCCGCAAAGCCGAAGGAGCCGGGCGATGAAGCGTAGGGCGCTCGTCCTCGCGGGCTTCGCCACCGGGCTCTTCGCGGGGACGTTCTTCTACCGCCGCTCGTCGGCGCGGCACCGCGACCGGCTCGACGTCTACTTCGGCGACGGGTCGATGGTCTCGTTCGTCGAGGGCTCGCCGGAGGCGGAGCGGCTGCTGCCGCTCGCGCGGCAGGCGCTGGCGGCCGCGCGCAGGTGAGCCAGGACGATCCGCTCGCGCGCGCGCTCGTCGAGCACGCGTACCTCGAGGGCGACTTCGTCCTCCGCTCCGGGAAGCGCTCCCGCTACTACCTCGACAAGTACCGCTTCGAGACGCGGCCCGACCTGCTCCGCCCGATCGGCGAGCGGATCGCGGCGGCAGTGGCGGAGCACGCGCCCGGACGCGACGCGGCTCGCCGGCCCCGCGCTCGGTGCGGTTGCGCTCGCTGCTGCGGCGTCGCTGGCGTCCGGGCTTCCGTTCATCATCGTCCGCAATGAGGCGAAGGAGTACGGCACCGCGAATCGCCTCGAAGGCCTGTTCGACGAGGGCGAGACCGTCTGCCTCGTCGAGGACGTCGTCACCTCCGGCGGCGCGCTGCTCGAGTCGGTCGACGCGCTGCGCGAGGCCGGCCTCATCGTCCACACCGCGGTCTGCGTCGTCGACCGCGAAGAAGGGGGAGCCGACGCTCTCGCGCGCGCGGCGGTGCGTCTTCGGCCCATCTTCACGGCAGGAGAGTTGCTCGCCGGCACGAAAAGTGCCGCAAAACCGCATGGTTGAGCCGAATCCGAAACCCTGCTAGGGTCGATTCAGCTGTTTACACCGTTCCACGACAGGAGGAGAGGCTCGTGACGAAACAGGAATTTGTGGCGGAGGTCGCTAACAGGAGCCAGCTGTCGAGCCGCGACGCGGCGAAGGCAGTCGACGCGTTCCTCGAAACGGTGACGGACACGCTCAAGGGCGGCGGCGACGTGGCGTTCACCGGCTTCGGCAAGTTTTCGACGTCGCATCGGGCGGCGCGCACCGGCGTGAACCCGCGGAACCCGAGCCGAGAAGGTGCAGATCCCTGCGGCGCACGGTCCCGAAGTTCTCGGCCGGCAGCGCGCTCAAGGCAGCGGTCAAGGGCGGCGGCACCTAGCCCCCTGCTCGTAGTCTCCTCCGAGGATCGTCGAGGGGCCGCTGCGGCGGCCCTTCGCGCGTCCCGGGGGCGTCGCGGCTCTCCGGCGGTGCCAGTAGCCTGTTGCCCGATGGCGCAGGACTTGCGAGCAGCCTCGGATGTGGCCGTCGCCCGTTCGGCGACCGGCTCGCGGAAGCCGTCGAGCGAAAGCACTGCCAGCTCGTCGTCGGGCTCGACCCGGTCGTCGACCAGCTCCCGATCGAGCTGCGCGCCGAGGCCGCGGCCGACCGCGCGCACGCCGGCGCGGCGTTCTCGCGCTTCTGCCGCGGGATCATCGACGCGGTCGCGCCGTACGCGGTCGCGGTGAAGCCGCAGTCGGCGTTCTTCGAGGCGCTCGGCAGCGACGGCATCAGGCGCTCGAGGACGTGTGCGGACTACGCGCGTGCCGCGGGCCTCTCGTCATCGCCGACGTGAAACGCGGTGACATCGGCTCGACCGCGCGCGCGTATGCGGCGGCGTACGTCGAGCCGCGCGGCGACCAGCCGCCGCTCGCGGACGCGGTCACGCTCAACCCGTACCTCGGCCGGCGATTCGCTTCGAGCCGTTCCTCGCCGCGTCGCCGCCGCAACGGTGCGGGGCTCTTCTGCGTCGTGAAGACGTCGAACCCCGGCAGCGACGAGATCCAGGACGCGACGCTCTCGAACGGAACGAAGCTCTGGCAGCACGTCGCCGGTCTCGTCCGCGAATGGGGCGAGGACCTCGTCGGCGAGCGCGGGCTCTCGTCGGTCGGCGCCGTCGTCGGCGCGACGTATCCGCGCGAGGTCGCGGATGCGCGCCGGCTGCTGCCGCAGGCGGTCCTGCTGCTCCCCGGCGTCGGCGCGCAGGGCGCGACCCCGGCCGACGTCGCGCGCGCGTTCACGAGCGGGCCTGCGAGCGCGCTCGTCTCCGCCTCGCGATCGGTGATCTACGCGTCCCGCGAGGCGGCGGCGACTGGCGCGCGGCGGCGGGCGCGGAGGCGGCAAGGCTCGCGGGCGAGATCTGGGCCGTCTCCGGCTGGTAGGGATGCCGGGCGACGGCGAGAGTCGGCAGGGACTTGCCCGATATGTCGCGCCGGCGGCGTTTCTCCTCGCGATCACGATCGCGGTGCTGCTGATCCGCTCGGGGCTCGGCGGCTCGCACAGCTCGGCTCCTCCGACCGTTTCGACGCCGACCACGGCACCCGTGACGACCGGGCAGACGCGGACGACCGCGACGATCACGGGAACGACGACGCCGTCCGGCGCGACGTTCTACGTCGTGCAGAAGGGCGACACGTTCGGCGTCGATTGCGACGAAGCAGGGGACGACGATCGCGGAGATCGAGCGGCTCAATCCCGGCGTCAGCTCGAACGCGCTCCAGGTCGGCCAGAAGATCCGCGTCAGTAGCCTCAGAGCGTGCGCAGGCCGGTCCTCGCTGTCGCCGCCGTGGTCGCGCTCGGCACGCTCACCGGCCAGGCCCGCGCGGCCGCGCCGGTCCCGCAGGCGAAGGCCTACGAGATCGTCAACGCGTCGAACGGCGAGGTGCTCGCGTCGCACAACGCGGAGGAGCGGCTCCCGATCGCGAGCATCACGAAGCTGATGACCGTGATCGTCGCGCTCAAGCACCTGCAGCCGAGCGACACGGTGACGGTGTCGAGGCAGGCGGCTCGCGCCGGCGGCTCGCGTATCCCGTTGCGCGCAGGTCAGAGGATCACCGTCAACGACCTGCTCAAGGGCGCGCTGATCCAGAGCGCGAACGACGCGGCGGACACGCTCGCGTCGGCGGCAGCAGGCGGCGACATCGACGCTGTTCGTCTCGTGGATGAACGAGGAGGCGCAGCGAGCTCGGCCTCCGCGACACGCATTTCGTCCGTCCTGACGGACTCGACGCACCGGGTCACGTGTCGAGCGCGCGCGACCTCGCCGTGCTCGCGCAGGTCGCGATGCACTCGCCGCTCGTCCGCACGCTCGTCCGCAAGCGCACCGACACGATCGAGAACGGTCACTTCACGGTTCACACGTGGAACGACCTGCTCGGCGTCGTCCCCGGAGCTGATCGGCGTGAAGACCGGCCACACCGACGAGGCCGGCTGGTGCGAGGTCGCGGCCGTGCGGCGTCAGGGCTACACGATCTACGCGGTGATCCTCGGCAGCCCGAGCCGCGGCCAGCGCAACGCCGACCTCGAGCGGCTGCTCGCGTGGGGCGTCTCGCAGTACCGGACGCTGACGCTCGTCGCGGCGAAGCCGTACGCGCAGGCGACGCTCGGCTACGGCCGGCCGGCGGTCGCGCTCGTCGCGACGAAGCCGCTCGTGCGCGTGATTCGGGCCGACAGCCGCGTGGTCGAGCGGATCGTGGCGCCGTCGGCCGTGAAGCTGCCGGTCGAACGGGGGCAGCGGCTCGGTACCATCGAGGTCCGCGTGGACGGGGAGCTCTTCTGGGCGCGGCCGCTCGTCGCCGCTCGCTCGGTCGCGAGGCCGGGTCTCGGCGGGCGCCTCCGCTGGTACGCGACGCGAACCGTGCACGACCTGATCGGACTCTTCTCGTGATCGTCACCGTCACACTCAACGCCGCCGTCGACCGGACGCTCACCGTGCCGAACTTGCAGCTCGGGCACCGGCATCGCGCGAGCGCAGAGCATGACCTGGCCGGCGGCAAGGGCATCAACGTCGCGCGCGCGCTGAAGCGGCTCGACACGCCGGTGATCGCAACCGGGCTCGCCGGCGGCCGCACGGGCGACCGCATCATCGAGGAGCTCGCGGCGGAGGCGATCCTCAACGACTTCGTCCGCATCTCCGACGAGTCGCGCACGTCGAGCGCGTTCGTCGATCCGACCGCCGGCACGCTGACCGAGATCTACGAGTGGGGGCCGGCCGTTCGCGCCGGAGGAGCTCGGGCTGCTGCTCGACAAGCTCCACTACCTCTCGCGCGTCGCGACCGTACGTCGTCTTCTCCGGCTCGCTGCCGCGCGACGTCGAGGACGACTTCTACGCGGAGGCGATCCGCGACCTGAACCGCCGCGGCGTCCAGTGCGTGCTCGACTGCGAGGGCGAGCCGCTGCGCGTCGGCGTCGAGGCGGAGCCGTTCCTCGTCGCGCCGAACCAGCGCGAGGCGGAGAGCCTCGTCGGCCAGGAGTTCTTCGAGCGACGACGACTTCCTGATGGCGCTCGACACGATCGCGGACCTCGGCGCGCGCAACGTGCTGATCACGGAGGAGACGTCGTGCTTCGGGCTCTTCCGCGAGGAGCGCCAGTCGTTCCGCTTCCGCGCGTCGACGCCGCGCCTCGATCCGATCGCGCAGGTCGGCGCCGGCGACGTGCTGCTCGCAGGATTCCTCGCCGCGCGCTTCAACGGCCGTCCGCTCGACGAGGCGCTGCGCAACGGCGTCGGGTGCGCGGCAGCATCGGTGCTCGAGCTCGGCGCGGGTCGCTTCGACCCGCAGGAAGCGAGCGGCTCGCAGCGCGCGTCGAGCTCGAAGAGCTCGAGCCGGTCGTCGGCGTAGGCGCGTCTAGCCGCGGCCGTTCACGAACAGCGCGCGGATGCGGCCGCGGCCCTTCACGTTCTCGGCCCACGCGACGCGGCTGCCCTCGATCGACATCCCGATCGGCGGTGCGGCGGCCCTCGCGAGCACGCGGACGCCGTGCGAGTCGACCGAGACGGCGCGGATCGAGCGGCCGACGCGGAACACGATCAGCTGGTCGCTCGTCGACAGCTCGACGCTCGTCCCCTTCGGCACGGGAACCGAGCCGAGCGGCGTTCCGTTCGCGGGGTTGTACCAGGCGATCCGAAGCCCGAGGGCCGACCGTTCGAGCGTCGCGAGGATGTGCGCCGACAGCGCGACGGCTTCGGGCGTTCCGCGTGGAAGGACGTGCGCCGTGACCTTGCCGGTGTCGGCATCGCGAATCTCGACCGGGTAGTCGGGTGACGCGATCGGCGTGCCCTCGCTGCCGACCGCGGCCGCCTGGACGTCGGCAATGCGATTGCCGGCCGCCGCGAGCGCGACTGTCGCCCACGTGTTCGGAATCAGCTGGTCGGCTGCGTCCGGTGATCCGGTGGATGCCGCCGCCGACGAGCTTCTTCCGGCAGGACCCGCCGGCGAGGCACGCGACCTCGTCGAAGTACGCGACCGAGCTCACCGCGTAGACGAGCGTGTGCCCGTCGCCGGCGACGCCGCCGAGCCAGAGGCCGATCCCGTTCTTTGCGTGCGCGACCTCTGCGAAGCGCCGTTCCTGCGGATCTGCGACGCCGGCTCCGAGCACGTAGTCGAAGGGAACGGAGGCGGGCGCAGGCTCGCGCAGCGTCCAGAGGACGTTGTCGGCGGCCGACGCGAGCGCGAGCTGCACCGGCGGCACGACGACCCAGCGGCAGGTGACGTTGGCCGCATTCGCCGACTCGTCCGGGAGCCGGACCTGGCCGCCGTTCGAGAGCGCGAGGACGTGGACGACGTTGCACGTCTTCGCGCTCGGCGCGAACCAGGCGAGGAACGGCCCGTCCTGCGCGAAGGCGACGATCTGCTGCTTCGGCGGGCTCTGGTAGAGCGTCTGCGGGCGCGGCGGAGCCGCCCCCGAATGCAGGACGGAGGCCGCGAGAGCGAGCGCCGCGAGCACCGTTCGCATCGGCTGAAAATTAGCCCGCGGGTGTTAGGGCGGTGTGTGCGGCGCGGCCTTTCGCGTCCGTCGAGGCTGGTACCATCGCCTTCTTGGAGGCCTTGGTTCTTCGCATCGTTCGGGGAGTTGCGTGAGCGTCGAGCTCCGCCCGGACGAGCTGCAGCGCCTCGTCGCGCTCGACCGGAAGTTCGCGAAGGAAGGGCTCACGTTCGACGACGTGCTGCTCGTCCCGGCCGAGTCGCGCGTCCTCCCGAACGACGTCTCGACGCGCACGCGCCTGACGCCGTCGATCGAGCTGAGCATCCCGATCGTCTCGGCGGCGATGGACACGGTCACGCGAGGCGCGGCTCGCGATCGCGCTCGCGCGCGAGGGCGGGATCGGGATCCTGCACCGGAACCTCTCGATCGAGGAGCAGGTCGCCGAGGTCGACAAGGTGAAGCGCTCGGAGTCGGGGATGATCGTCGAGCCGGTGACGCTGACGCCCGGCGCGCTCGTCCGCGAGGCACTCGAGCTGATGGCGCGCTACAAGGTCTCCGGCGTCCCGATCACGGACGACGACGGGATCCTCGTCGGGATCCTGACCAACCGCGATCTCCGCTTCGAGGACGACCTCGAGCAGCCGGTGTCGGCGCTGATGACGTCGCGCAACCTCGTCACCGCGCCCGTCGGCACGACACTCGGCGAGGCGGAGGAGATCCTGCATCGCAACAAGATCGAGAAGCTCCCCGTCGTCGACGCGGACGGCCGGCTGTGCGGGCTGATCACCGTCAAGGACATTCAGAAGCGGATCGAGTATCCGCAGGCGACGAAGGACGAGCGCGGGCGGCTGCGCGCCGGTGCCGCGGTCGGCGTCGGGCCCGACGCGGTCGAGCGCGCGCAGGCACTCGTCGCGGCCGGCGTCGACGTGCTCGTCGTCGACACCGCGCACGGGCATTCCGCGGGTGTGTTGGAGATGGTGACGAAGATCAAGGCCGTCTCGAGCGTCGAGGTGATCGCCGGGAACATCGCGACTCCGGAGGCGGCGCGCGCGCTGATCGACGCGGGCGCGGAGGCGATCAAGGTCGGCATCGGCCCGGGGTCGATCTGCACGACGCGCGTCGTCGCCGGTGTCGGCGTGCCGCAGATCACGGCGATCTACGACTGCGCCGAGGTGGCGGCCGGCGAGGGGATCCCGGTGATCGGCGACGGCGGCATGACGTCGTCCGGCGACATCGCGAAGGCGATCGCCGCAGGCGCCGACACGGTGATGCTCGGCTCGCTGCTCGCGGGCGTCGAGGAGGCGCCGGGCGAAGTGATCCTCTCGCAGGGCGAGCGCTTCAAGGAGTACCGCGGCATGGGCTCGCTCGGAGCGATGAAGGCGCGCTCGTACTCGAAGGACCGCTACTTCCAGGGCGACGTCGAGGACGTCGAGAAGCTGATCCCGGAGGGGATCGAGGGTCGCGTCGCGTACAAGGGCCCGCTCGGCCCGATCCTCCACCAGCTCGTCGGCGGCCTGCAGCAGGCGATGGGCTACTGCGGCGCCGCGACGCTCGTCGCAGATGAAGGAGGCGCGGTTCGTGCGCATCACCGGCGCCGGTCTGCGCGAGTCGCATCCGCACGACGTGACGATCACGAAAGAGGCGCCGAACTATCGCCGCTGAGCCGACGAACGTCGTCCCGTTCCCCGGCCCCGAGGACAGGCCGGTTCTCGTGATCGATCTCGGCGGCCAGTACTCGCAGCTGATCGCGCGCCGCGTGCGCGAGTGCCGCGTGTACTCGGAGCTCGTCGGGCACACGATCTCGCCCGAGGCGGTACGCGCGCGGAATCCGTACGCGCTGATCCTCAGCGGCGGCCCTGCGTCCGTGTACGCGGACGACGCGCCGCACGTCGATCCGCGGATCTTCGAGCTCGGCATTCCGACGCTCGGCATCTGTTACGGCATGCAGCTGATGGCGCTCGATCTCGGCGGACGCGTCGATCGCACCGGCGTCTCCGAGTTCGGCAAGACGGAGTTGCACGCGGAGGAGTCGGTGCTGCTGCGCGACACGCCGGAGACGCAGACCGTCTGGATGTCGCATCGCGATTCGGTCGTCGCGCCGCCCGAGGGCGCGCGCGTCGTCGCCGGCTCGCCGTCGACGCCGATCGCGGCATTCGAGGCTCCGGAGCGGCGGCTCTACGGCGTCCAGTTCCATCCCGAGGTCGTGCACACGCCGCACGGAATGGACGTGCTGAAGAACTTCCTCTACGAGATCGCCGACGCGCCGCCCGCGTGGACGCCGGCCGCGGTGATCGAGGAGCAGGTCGAGCGGATCCGCGCGCAGGTCGGGTCGGAGCGCGTGCTCTGCGCGCTGTCGGGCGGCGTCGACTCGGCGGTCGCGGCGTTGATCGTGCACAAGGCGGTCGGCGACCAGCTGACGTGCGTGTTCGTCGACCACGGACTGCTGCGGAAGGACGAGGCGTTGCAGGTCGTCGACACCTTCGGCGAGGGGTTCGGCATTCCGCTCATCCACGTCGAAGCGCAGGCGCGCTTCCTCGAGCTGCTCGCCGGCGTCGAGGATCCCGAGCAGAAGCGAAAGATCATCGGCCGCGAGTTCATCCGTGTCTTCGAGGATGAGGCGCGGAAGCTCGGGAACGTGCGCTGGCTCGTCCAGGGGACGCTGTACAGCGACGTGATCGAGTCGGGCGGAACGGAGGGCGTCGCCGCGACGATCAAGTCGCACCACAACGTCGGCGGGCTCCCGGACGACATGCAGATGAAGCTCGTCGAACCGCTGCGGCTGCTCTTCAAGGACGAGGTGCGCCGCGTCGGCGAAGAGCTCGGAATGCCGGAGCGGATGGTCTGGCGCCAGCCGTTCCCGGGGCCGGGTCTCGCGATCCGGATCATCGGCGACGTCACCGCCGAACGGCTCGAGATCCTCCGTGAGGCGGACGCGATCCTCCAGGAGGAGGTCCGCCGCGCGGGTCTGTACCGCGAGCTGTGGCAGTCGTTCGCCGTGCTGCCCGCGATCCGGTCGGTCGGCGTGCAGGGCGACGAGCGGACGTACGGCTATCCGGTCGTGATCCGCGCGGTCACGAGCGACGACGCGATGACCGCGGACTGGGCCCGGCTGCCGTACGACCTGATCGAGACGATCTCCGGGCGGATCGTCAACGAGATCGCCGGCGTGAACCGCGTCGTGCTCGACGTGACGTCGAAGCCGCCGGCGACGATCGAGTGGGAGTAGCCCGCATCACATGGCGTCGCGGTGGTCCCTCGTCGCGTAATACACGGCGAGCGTTGCGTGAGCTTGTGCTTTGACGTAGTTCGTAATGATCCCGAGCTTTCCCTCGAGCAGCCGCTCAGCTTCCTGCGCGTGATGCTCAGCGCGTGCGCTCATGCCGTTCTCAGCGGGCGGCGCTGCCATCCCGTCACCTCCTTCCGTTCCCAACCCGGCTTACTCCTTCGAGTGCTGCCGGAAGCCGTACTTCGCGACGATCCAGGTGCCGAGGAACGCGAACACCGTGACGAAGAGCGCGACCGGAATGGTCGAGCTGTTCCCGTCATTGCTGTTGAACTTCGCGTCCGGCCCCCAGATCGCGGTGACGAATACGGCGACCCACATGGCCGTGATCGCGAGCGAGGCCCACGCTCGGGAATGAGCCGTAGCGATGACCACCGTGGCCGCTCGTCTGCGACACGCGAAGGCTCGTGCGACATCGTCGACATCTTCTACACCTCCTTCCGAAGCCCATTCTCGACGCAGAGGCGTCCCGGAGTGATCAGGGTTGGCCCGGATTGCGACAGCCTAAAATCCACGTCGTACCGAGCATGGATCTCGTCGACCGCCTAGCCCGCGCGCGCATCGGCGCGACGCACAACCAGTACGCACGGTCGGAGCTGCGCCAAGCGCGCCTCCGCGAGTACTTCGCTGCGCGCGCGGCCGCGAGCATCGTCCTCGTCGGCGAGGCCGCCGGCTACCGCGGCGCGCGTGTCAGCGGCATCGCCTTCACGTCGGAACGGCAGCTCACAGGCGGCGGGCCCGCCGAAGCGTCCGCGACGATCGTTCACCGCGTGCTCGCCGAGCTCGGGATCGAGGACGAGGTGCTGCTCTGGAACGTCGTTCCGACGCATCCCGGGACGGCGACCTCGAACCGGCGCCCGACCGGCGACGAGGTGCGCGCCGCACGTCCGTTCCTCGACGAGGTGACGCACGGCCGCGCTCGCGTCGTCGCCGTCGGCCGCATCGCCGCGAGCGTGCTCGGCGCTCCGTACATTCGGCACCCGGCGCACGGCGGCGCGCACGACTTCGCCCGCGGGCTCGAACGTACACTCGCCCGGTGAACGTCGAGACCGCGCCCGGCGTCAAGCGCAACGCGTTCCTGCTCGCGGCGTCGCTCGTCTGCAACTCCGGCATGTTCCAGCTCGCCGCGGCGCTGTCGTCGCTGACGCTCGTCGCCGTGACCGGAATCACGAGCGTCCTCGGGCTCGGTCCGGCGATCTTTCTCACCGCCGGCGGGCTCACCGTCGGCCCGGCGGGGCGGCTGATGGACCGCGTCGGCCGAATGCCGGTGATCCGCGGCGGCTTCGTCGGCGGCGCGGTCGGCTGCGGGGTCGTCGCGGGTGGCTGCGCGCTGTCGTCCGCCACGGTCGTCGCGATCGGACTCGCGTTCCTCGGCGCGTCGGGCGCGGTCATCCAGCTCTCGCGCGCGGCCGCCGCCGAGATGTTCCCGCAGGGCACCGCGCGCGCGGCATGTCGTTCGTCCTCTTCGGCGCCGTCTCGGGCGCGATCTGGGGGCCGCTCCTCTTCGGCCCGCTGTTCGCGAACCGCGCGCCGACGGCGCACGGGCTCGTCGGCGCCGTGGCTCCTCGGAATCCCGTTCATGGTCGCCGGGTACTTCATCGCCGGCCGCGTCCACCCGGACCCGAAGGAGATCTCGCGCAGCTACCCGAGCGAGCACGACGACTCGGTTCCGCCGGAGCCGCTGAAGCAGATCATCCGGCGCGCCAGGCGTCCTCCCGGCGATGGTCGCCGCCGTCGCGAGCTTCGCCGTGATGGCGAGCGTGATGAATCTCGCCGGCTACGTCGCGATCGGCCGCGGCCATCACGAGGGCGACGTCTTCACGATGATCAGCGTCCACATCGTCGGCATGTACGGGCTCGTCCTCGTCGTCGGCGACCTGATCGACCGCTTCGGCCGCCGTCGCTCGATGGTCACCGGCCTCGCCCTGATGACCGTCTCGAACGCGGCTCTCGTCTGGCTCGGCGGCGTCGGCGGGATGAGCCTCGCCCTGCTCGGCCTGGGCCTCGGCTGGAGCCTCTCCTACGTCGGCGGCCACGACCGAGCTCGTCTCCCTCGCGAGCCCGTCGGAGCGCGGCGGCCTGATCGGCTTCTCCGACCTCGTCGCGAGCCTGTTCGCGGCGGTGCTGGCCCTCCTCGGCGGCCTCGTCTACACCGCCGGCGGAGCCGCCTCCCTGGCGATCTCGGCCGCGCCCTGGCGGCGCTCCCGGCCCTCTGGCTGGCCGCCAAGCGCCCCGTCGCGCCCGTGGCGCTTTCCCCGGCGGAATAGCGGAGTTTCGCTACTATTCGGCCCCGGCGGACTCGGATGTCCGCCACTTTCCTGTCTATGAAGACTTACAACGCCAAACCCGGAGAGATCACGCGCGAGTGGTACGTCGTCGACGCCGACGGCCAGACCCTCGGGCGCCTCGCGACGCACGATCGCCGACACGCTGCGCGGCAAGCGCAAGCCGCAGTACACGCCGCACGTGGACACCGGCGACTTCGTCATCGTCGTGAACGCCGAGAAGATCGCAGGTCACCGGCAACAAGCTCGACCAGAAGATGTACCACCGCCACTCCGGCTACCCGGGCGGGCTCAAGAGCCGGACGCTGCGCGAGCAGCTCGACCGCCGCCCGACCGAGGTGATCCGCAGCGCCGTGCAGGGGATGCTCCCGAAGAACCGGCTCGCGCGGCAGCAGCTCACGAAGCTGAAGGTCTACGCTGGGCCGGAGCATCCGCACGGCCCGCAGAATCCGCATCCTCTGAACTTGGAGTCAGTAAGTGAGTCAGCTCGCCCAGTACCGCGGCACCGGCAAGCGCAAGACCTCGGTCGCGCGCGTCATCCTCCGTCCCGGCGACGGGACGACGTGGATCAACGGCCGCACGATCGAGGAGTACTTCCCGCGCGCCACGCACCGCACGCTCGCGATCTCGCCGTTCAGCACGGCCGGTCTCGAGGGCCAGTACGACCTCCGCGTCCGCGTCCACGGCGGCGGGCTCTCGGCCAGGCCGGCGCCGTGCGCCACGGCATCGCCCGCGCGCTCGTCGAGGCGAACCCGGAGCTGCGCATCCCGCTCAAGCGGGAGGGCTACCTGACGCGGGACGCCCGCCAGGTCGAGCGCAAGAAGGCCGGACTGCACAAGGCCCGCAAGGCGCCGCAGTTCTCCAAGCGCTGACGCGCTCCCTTCTCGTGCGCCGACCGGATCCACGGGCCACTGACGCCGATATCGGCCAGGCAATACTTCGGAACAGACGGAGTCCGCGGGGTCGTCGGCGAGTTCCTGACCGACCGATCTCGTCGAGCGCCTCGGCAAGGCGTCCGCGCTCTGGTCCGGCGGCGGCCGTGTCTTCGTCGGCCGCGACACGCGCGCGTCGGGCCGGAGCTCGAGGAGGCGTTCGCGCGCGGCGTCGTCTCCGCCGGCGGCGCGGCAGTGCTCGCCGGCGTCGTGCCGACTCCTGCCGTCGCGCTGCTCCGCCTCGACCTCGGCGTCGTCATCTCCGCGTCGCACAACCCGCCGGAGTACAACGGCGTCAAGTTCTTCGACCGCGAGGGACGCAAGCTCACCGACGCGGCCGAGGAGGAGATCGAGGCGCTGCTCGACGCGCCCGCGCCGGGCGGCGGCGAGATCGACCGCGTCGGCATCGCGGCCGACAGCTACCTCGAGCACGTGCTCGAGCGCTTCGGCACCGACCTGACCGGCCTGCGGATCGCGGTCGACTGCGCGAACGGCGCGTACTCCGGCATCGCGCCGGACGCGTTCGAGCAGCTCGGCGCCGAGGTCGAGGCGATCGGCGACGACCCGAACGGGACGAACATCAACGTCGGCTGCGGCGCGACCGACCTCGCCGCGCTGCAGCGCGTCTCGTCGTCGAGCGGCGGCTTCGACCTCGGCATCGCGTTCGACGGCGACGGCGACCGGATGCTCGCGGTCGACGAGCGCGGGACAGACGCTCGACGGCGACCAGATCGTCGCGATCCTCGCGCTGACCTCGGCGTCGACCTCGTCGCGGTGACGACGATGACGAACCTCGGCTTCCACCGGCTGATGGAGGAGCGCGGCATCCGCGTCGTCACGACCGACGTCGGCGACCGCTACGTGCTCGAGGCGCTGCGCCGCGAGGGCGGCATGCTCGGCGGCGAGCAGTCGGGCCACATCATCTACCTCGACGACCACGTCACCGGCGACGGGCTCGTCGCCGGCGCTGCTGCTCTGCGCGCGCGCTTCGCGGACGGCACGCTCTCCGAGGCCGCCGCCGCGATGGAGCGCTATCCCGCAGGTGAAGCAGAACGTGCCGCGCGCCGGCCGCGGCCCACTGCCGCAGCGGCTGCTCGACGAGGTCGAGCAGCTCAACGCCGAGCTCGACGGACGACGGCCGCGTGCTCGTCCGTCCGTCCGGCACGGAGCCGGTCGTCCGCGTGCTCGCCGAGGCCGAGACGAGGAGGAGGCCGCGGAAGCCCTCTGTGCTAGGATCGCCGCGCTCGTGGAACAGGAGCTCGGCTGACCGACCCGCGACGCGGCGGGCCGGTTCAGTAGCCGGGCTCGCGTGTTTCCGGGACAGGTTTGCGGAACCCGGACGGCGAAGCAAGGAGCTGTCAAGTGTGCGGGATCATCGGATATGTCGGAGACAGAGAGGCGAAGCCGCTCTTGCTGCAGGGGCTGAAGCGCCTCGAGTACCGCGGCTACGACTCCGCGGGAATCGCGCTGCGCGAGGACGACGCGCCTCGACTACGTCCGCGCCGTCGGCAACCTCCAGAACCTGATCGACGCGGCCGGCCCGAACGGCTCCGTCGTCGCACCACGGGCTCGGCCACACGCGCTGGGCCACCCACGGCGGCGTCACCGAGAAGAACGCGCATCCGCTCACCGGCTGCGACGCGACGCAGATCGCGATCGTCCTCAACGGGATCGTCGAGAACTACCGCGAGCTGCAGGCGAGCTGCTCGCGCAGGGGCACACGTTCACCTCCGAGACGGACGCCGAGGTCGTCGTCCACCTGCTCGAGCGCGAATACGACGGCGATCTCGTCGCAGGCGATGATCCGCGTCTTCCCGCTGCTCGAAGGCCACTTCTCGATCGTCGCGATCCACCACGACCATCCCGACCTGCTCGTCGGCGGCCGGCACCAGACGCCGCTCGTCGTCGGCGTCGGCGAGGGCGAGATGTTCATCGCGTCGTCGTTCGCCGCGTTCCTGAGCGAGACGCGCAGCGTGCACTTCCCCGAGGACGGCGAGATCGTCGAGATCACGCCGGCCGGCGCGCGCTTCTTCGTCGACGGCGCCGAGGTCGAGCGCGTCGCCGAGCGGATCGACTGGGACGACGAGATCGCCGAGAAGGGCGGCTACGAGACGTTCATGCTGAAGGAGATCTACGAGCAGCCGGAGGCGGTTCGCGAGACGATCGGCGACCGCGTCCGCGGGCACGAGCTCGTGCTCGAGGCGCTCGGGATGACCGAGATGGAGCTCCAGAACCTGCGCCGCATCGTCGTCGTCGCGTGCGGCACCGCGTACCACGCCGGCGTCGTCGGCCGCTACGTGATCGAGGAGTGGGCGCGCGTCCCGGTCGAGCCCGACATCGCGAGCGAGTGGATCTACCGCAACCCGGTGCTCTCGAAGGACACGCTCGTGATCGGCATCTCGCAGTCGGGCGAGACGCGCGACACCGTCAACGCGATGAAGCTCGCGCGCGAGCGCGGCGCGCGCACGCTCGCGATCACGAACCTGATGGGCACGCAGATCACGCGCGAGGCCGAGTCGACGCTCTACACGCGCTGCGGGCTCGAGATCGGCGTCGCCGCGTCGAAGACGTTCACCGTCGCAGGTCGCGCTGCTCTGCCTGATCGCGCTGAAGATGGCGCAGATCCGGAAGCACGCTGCCCGCGGACGAGATCGAGTTCATCCTCGACCAGGCTGCACGAGCTTCCCGACAAGATGGCGACGTTCCTCGACGGCGACCATCCGATCGACGAGATCGCGCAGCGGTTCTACGACAAGCCGTTCTTCCTCTACCTCGGCCGCCACATCGGCCTGCCCGTCGCGCTCGAGGGCGCGCTGAAGCTGAAGGAGATCTCGTACATCCCGACCGACGCGTACTCCGCGGGCGAGATGAAGCACGGCCCGATCGCGCTGCTCGAAGAGGGGACGCCGGTCGTCGTCGTCGCCACCGATCAGAAGCTGATCTACGAGAAGGTCGTCTCGAACATCCAGGAGACGCGGGCGCGCGGCGCGCACGTGATCGCGATCGCGACCGACGGCAACGAGGACATCCAGCACCACGCGGACGACGTGATCTACGTGCCGCGCACGCCGGCGTTCCTCCAGGCGGCGCTCGCGGTCGTGCCGTTGCAGCTGCTCGCGTACCGGATCGCGCGCCTGCGCGGCCTCAACGTCGACCAGCCGCGGAACCTCGCGAAGACGGTCACCGTCGAGTGATCCTCGGCGAGGACAGCGTCGCCGAGACGCGTGCGTTCAACGACGAGCTCGAGCGCCGGCAGGCGACGCTGACGCGGATCGAGACGGTCCCGGCCGAGGAGACCCGGGCGGCGGACCGGACGGGAGACGGTCTGTTCCCGGCGCCGGTCATGCTGCCGCATGCGCGGTGGATCGACATCCCGTCGCGCGCGGGCGGCCTTCGACTGCGCATCGTCGCTCCGAAGGACGCCGAGCCGACGGGCGCCTATCTCCACATCCACGGCGGCGGCTGGGTGCTCGGAGCGGCCGACAACCAGGACCCGCTGCTCGAGGCGATCGCCGAGCACACCGGCCTCGTTGCGGCGAGCGTCGAGTACCGGCTCGCGCCGGAGCACGTCTATCCCGCGGCGCACGACGACTGCGAGGACGCGGCCCTGTGGCTCCTCGAGCACGGCGCCGGCGAGCTCGAAGTACCCGCGCGATTCACGATCGGCGGAGAGTCGGCCGGCGCGCATCTTTCGGCGACGACGCTGCTCCGCCTCCGCGACCGCCACGGGATCACCGGAGCGTTCGCCGGCGCGAACCTCGTCTACGGCGCGTTCGACCTCACCGGAACTCCGAGCACCCGTCATCTCGGCAACCGGCTGCTCGTGCTCGACGAGAGCTCGATGGCATGGTTCACGGAGACGTATTACGAGGGACGCGACGACGCGGCGCTGCGTGATCCCGACATCTCGCCGCTGTACGCGGACCTGCGCGACATGCCGCCGGCGCTCTTCACCGTCGGCACCGCCGACCCGCTTCTCGACGACTCGCTGTTCATGGCCGCGCGGTGGGAGCAGGCCGGGAACACGACGGATCTGCGCGTGTACGCGGAGGGCTGCCATGTCTTCAACGCCTTCCCGCTTGCGGTCGCCGGGCTCGCGAACGCGGCACAGGTCGAGTTCCTCCGCGACGCATGATCCTCGGCCTCGAGACCGTCGACGAGACGCGGGCGCTGAACGCCGAGATCGAGCGGCTGCAGTCCGCAATGCCGCCGCGGGAGACGGTCGACCCGGTCGAGCTTCGCGGCCAGCGCAAGGCGGGTACGAGCGTGTTCCCGCAGACGGTCTTCTCGCCGGACGCGCGGTGGCTCGAGATCCCGTCGCGCGCCGGGACGCTGCGCCTCCGAGTGCTGGCGCCCAAAGGGGAGCCGCGCGGCGCATTCCTCCACCTCCACGGCGGCGGCTGGGTGATCGGGGCCGCGGACGAGCAGGATCTGCTCCTGCAGGCGGTCGCGGACGAGGCGGAGTGCGTCGGCGTCAGCGTCGAGTACCGGCTCGCACCGGAGCACCCGTATCCGGCGGCGCAGGACGACTGCGAGGATGCAGCGCTGTGGTTGATCGAGCACGGTCCGTCCGAGCTCGGAGTGCCGGCGCGCTTCACGATCGGCGGCGAGTCGGCGGGCGGGCATCTCTCGGCCGCGACGCTGCTGCGGCTGCGCGACCGGCACGGGATCACCGGCGCGTTCGCCGGGGCGAATCTCGTGTTCGGCGTATTCGATCTCTCCGGAACGCCGAGCTGCAAACAGTTCGGCGACCGCCCGCTCGTGCTGACGGAGAGCACGATGACGTGGTTCTCGCGCAGCTACCTCCCCGGCTACGACACCGACGCGTTGCGCGACCCCGACGTTTCGCCCCTCTACGCCGACCTCCGCGACATGCCGCCTGCGCTCTTCACCGTGGGAACGGCCGACGCGCTCCTCGACGACACACTCTTCATGGCCGCGCGCTGGCAGGCGGCGGGCAACGAGACGGATCTCCGCGTCTACGCCGAAGGCTGCCACGGCTTCAACGCCTTCCCCACGGCGGTCGGGCAGCTCGCAAACGCCGCACAGCTCGCGTTTCTGCGCGATGCTGTTGCGTAATGCGCGTCTCCGCAAAGGTCGACTACGCACTCCGCGCACTCCTCGAGCTGGCGGCAGCGCCTCCGCCGGGACAGGTGAGCGCGGAGCGCCTCGCGACGGCTCAGGGGATCCCGCCGAAGTTCCTCGAGAACATCCTGCTCGAGCTGCGGCGCGCCGAGATCGTGGTCAGTCAGCGGGGGGTGGACGGCGGCTACCGGCTCGCGCGGCCTGCCGACGAGATCAGCGTCGCCGACGTGATCCGCGCGCTCGAAGGCCCGATCGCGAGCGTGCGCGGCGTGCGTCCCGAGGAGATCGAGTACACCGGCCACGCGCGCAGCCTCCAGCCGCTCTGGATCGAGTTGCGCGCGAGCATGCGCGACGTGCTCGAGGGCACGACGCTCGCCGAGCTCGCCGCGCGCAGTGCCGGCTACCAGTCGAACGAGTCGACGACCGGATAGCCGTCACGGCCGTCGATGCAGTCGGCGGCGTAGAGCGCGGCGCCGATGTCGCCGGTCCAGAGCGAGTAGCGACCGCGACCGCGCTGCTTCACCTGGCCGAGCGCGTGCACGGCGAACCGCCGCGCGCGGTCGAGCCACAGCTCGTCGCCGGTGCGTGCGAACGCCTTCAGGAACGCATAGCCGTTTCCCGCGGTGCCGTGACAGAGCCCTGGGCCTTTCTCCGCGCCCGAACGGGCCCGCGCGCCACGTCAGCTCCGCGCCGGCGAGCAGCAGCTCCTCGTCGAGCGAGTCGGCCGCGGAGGCGATGATCCCCGGAGCGCCGTGGCACCACTGCACGCGGATCTCGTCGCCCCGCGCACCGTCGCGCGGCGGCCAGTTCGCGAGACCGTCCTCGCGGATCGCGGTTCGCGCGAGAACGGCGGCGGTCGCGTCGTCCGGCTCCCGTAGAGCGAGAGCGTTGCCAACGAGCCCGTGGGCGGGGCCGAGGTAGCGCGCCGTCGTGCCGTAGAGGGTCTGCGTCCAGAAGCCGTCGGCGTCGCGCGCAGCCCGCAGCGCAGCGGCGCTCTCGTTCCACGCATCGACCCACCGCTGCTCGCCCGTCCAGTCCGCCATCGCCTGCGCGACGAGCATCGTTCCCGGTGAGCCCCACATCAGCTCGTTCGCCTCGTTGTGCACGTTCTCGCGGACGCGCGCGAAGAGGTCGTCCGCGAGCGCGGCGCTCGGCGCGAGCCGCCACGCGACGACGAGGATCCCGCTCTCGCCGCTGAGGAGGGACGACTGTCGCTCGGCGGGCAGCGCGACGTCTGCCGGGAAGTCCGGTACCTCGCGCCACGCGGCCAGCGTGCGGGCCGCGGCGTCGGCGAGGTCGAGCTGCGTCTCCGCGTGCCCGCGCCGTCGCAGCGCGTCGAGCGCCCAGACGACGCCCGCGGCGCCGCAGTAGAGGCACTTCATCGGCGCCTCTGACCCCCACGCATCCCACTCGTCCACCGGCCAGAGCTCGTCGCCGCCGTACGCGGCGTCGGTGTCCGCGACGATCGCGCGGATCGCAGCCGCGGACGCGCTCCGCGTCCCACGCGTCGTCCGTCAGCGGCTCGAACTCCTCCGGCCGGTAGAGCACTTCGCGAGACTAAGCGAAGACGCGCGTGCGCCGCGCGCGGATCCAGACGACGTCGCCGTCCGCGAGCTCGAGCTCGGTCGCCTCGTCGCGCGTGAGCTGCACCGAGAGCCGTTCGCCGTCGCGCGGCGAGCAGCTCGACGCGCACCTCGAAGCCGAGATGGACGATCCGCTCGACCATCGCCTCGGCGTCCGAGTCTTCCGGCGTGAGCAGGATCTCGATGTCGTGCGGGCGCACGTACGCCTCGCCGAGGCGCGTCACCGGCCCGACGAAGCTCATCACGAACTCGTTCGCCGGCGACTCGTAGAGGTCGCGCGGCGGGCCGACCTGCTCGACCTTCCCGCGCGCCATCACACGATCTCGTCGGCGACCTCCATCGCCTCCTCCTGATCGTGCGTGACGAGGATCGTCGTCATGTGCATCTCCTCGTGCAGCCGGCGCAGCCACGCGCGCAGCTCCTTGCGCACGCGTGCGTCGAGCGCGCCGAACGGCTCGTCGAGCAGCAGCACGTCGGGCTCCGGCGCGAGCGCGCGTGCGAGCGCCATGCGCTGCCGCTGCCCGCCGGAGAGCTGCGCCGGATAGCGGCTCGCCGAGCCCCGAGAGCTGCACGAGCTCCAGCAGCTCGTCGACGCGCGCGCGGATCTCCGCCTTCGGCCGCCGGCGGATCTTCAGCGCGAACGCGACGTTCTCGCGCACGGTCATGTGCTTGAACGGGGCGTAGTGCTGGAAGACGAAGCCGACGCCGCGCTTCTGCGGCGCGAGCGCCGTCGCCTCCTTGCCGGAGATGAAGACGTCGCCGGAGTCCGGCGACCTCGAGCCCCGCGATCACGCGCAGGAGCGTTGACTTGCCGCTGCCGCTCGGCCCGAGCAGCGCGGTGAGCGAGTCGCTCGCGACGGTGATCGAGACGTCGTCGAGCGCGACGAACTCCCCGAACCGCTTCGTGACGTTACGCGCCTCGATTGCCACTGCGTTCCTCCTTCGGCTTCACGATGGTCATCGCCACGAGCGTCGCGATCGCGAGCGCGGCGAGGAGCACCGACGCCGAGTAGGCGGCAGTCAGGTCGAAGTTCTCGTACGACGCCTGGACGTACTGCGTCAGCACCTGCGTGCGGCCGGCAATCCCGCCGGAGACGATGCTCGACGGCGCCGAACTCGCCGAGGCAGCGCGCGGTCGTCAGCACGACGCCGTACGCGATCGCCCAGCGAATCGCGGGGATCGTGATCTTGCCGGAACGTCGTGAACGCGGACGCGCCGAGCGTCGCCGCGGCCTCCTCCTGCTCGATCCCGACCTCGCGCAGCACCGGCACGACCTCGCGCACGACGAACGGGAGCGAGACGAACAGCGTCGCGAGCAGCATCGCGGGATACGCGAAGAGCATCTGGATTCCGTGCGTCGTCAGCCAGCCGCCGAACCAGCCGTCGCGCGCGTACAACAGGTACAGCGCGAGACCGACGACGACCGGCGACAGCGCGAGCGGCAGGTCGACGATCGCGTTGACGAGCCCGGCGCCGGGCATCCGGTAGCGGACGATCGCGATCGCGCACGCGATGCCGAAGACGGTGTTGAGCGGGACCGCGACGAGCGTGAGCTCGAGCGTCAGCTTCAGCGCGTGCACGGCGAACGGATTGGAGATCGCGTCCCAGAACGGCCCGAGCCCGTGCTCGAACGCGCGCCAGAAGATCAGCGCGACGGGAGCGACGAGGATCACGGCGACGTACCCGAGCGCCGAGAACCGGACGACGTACTTACCGGTCATGGCGTGTGTACCAGCGGCGCAGTCCGCCGATCGCGAGCAGGATGCCGAGCGAGATCACGAGCAGGAGCACGGCGAGCGCCGCCGCGCCGGTCGGGTCGTCGCTGGAGACGTGCTGGAAGACGTAGACCGACGCGACCTCGGTCTTGAACGGGATGTTCCCCGCGATCAGCATCGACCGCGCCGAACTCGCCGAGCGCGCGCGCGAACGCGAGCGCGACGCCCGACAGAGAGCGCGGGAAGAGATTCGGGAAGACGATCCGCCGGAACGTCGTGAACCGTCCGGCGCCGAGCGACGCCGCGGCCTCCTCCATGTCGCGGTCGAGCTCGAGCAGCACCGGCTGGACGGTGCGCACGACGAACGGCAGCGTCACGAACAGCAGCGACATCAGCACGCCCGCGCGGGTGTACGCGATGTTGACGCCGATGCCGCCGGTCGGCCCGTAGAGCGCGAGCAGCGTCAGGCCGGCGACGATCGTCGGCAGCGCGAACGGCAGGTCGATGATCGAGTTGAGGAGGCTCTTGCCCGGGAAGTCGTCGCGGACGAGCGTCCAGGCGAGCAGCGTCCCGAACACGGCGTTGATGACGACGACGAGCGCCGGAGAGCTCGAGCGTGAGCTGGAGCGCCGCCTTCGCCTCGGGGTTCCACGCGACCTGCCAGAAGTGATGCCAGCCGCCCGCCGTCGCTTTCGCGACGACGGCGGCGAGCGGAATCAGGACGATGACGCTGAGGTACGCGAGCGCGAGCCCGCTTGTCAGCGCCGGAGCGCCGAGGGCGCGACGCCGCGCCCTCGGCATCCGGGCTGTGACGTCAACCAGTGGAGACTCCGAGTCCCTGCTCGATCTTCGCGACGATCCCGTTGGTCGGGTCGAAGAACTGCGTGTTCACCTTGTCCCAGCCCCCGACGTAGCCGATCTTGAACAGCTGCGGGCGGGGCGGGAAGCTGCGACGAGGAACTTCTTCTCGACGCTCGGCAGGACGGAGCGGATACCCGTTCTGCGCCCAGATCGTCTGCGCGGCGGGCGTGTAGAGCCAGTTGACGAACTGCGTCGCGGCGGCCTTGTTCGACCCGTTGACGGCGGCGAGCGGCGTCTCGATCTGCAGCGTCGCCTTCGGGATCAGGTAGTAGACGGGCTTGCCCTGCGACTGCGCGAGCTTCGCGTCGCTCTCGTAGTCGAGGAGCACGTCGCCCTTGCCGGAGAGGAACGTGTTGAGCGCGTTGCGGCCGCTCGTGTCCTGCGAGACGTTGTTGTGGAAGAGCTGCGTCAGGTAGGCGACGGCCTGCTTCGGCGTCTTCTTCTCACGGAGCTGCGAGCCGTACGCGGCCATGATGTCCCAGCGCGCGCCGCCCGAGCTGAACGGGTTCGGGAACACGACGCCGACGCCCGGCTTGACGAGGTCGTCCCACGTCTTGATGTGCTTCGGGTTGCCGTTGCGGAGCACGAAGACGACGACGGACTTCGAGACGATCCCGTGCTGCGGGTTCGCGCTCCAGCTCTTGGCGACCTGGCCCGTGCTCACGAGCCGGTCCATGTCGGTCGAGATCGAGAAGTTGACGACGTCGGCCGGGAGCCCCGCGGCGACCGCCTTGCTCTGCACCTCGGACGCGGCGAACGAGCTCGCAAACTTCACGTCCTTCCCCTGCGGCGTCGCCTGGTAGGCGCTGAAAAGCTTGGGGTAGACGTTCGTCGGGATCGAGTAGGCGACGAGGTTCAGGCTCGTGTCGGACTTCTTGACGTGGCCGGCGAACGCGGCCGGGACGGCGGCGAGCGCGGCGAGGACGAAGAGGGCAAGCAGGCTTCGGCGACGCATAGGACTCCTTCAGAGGATTGGCTACCGGAGTTATCGGGATTTGAAGTATTGATGCTAGCAATAAGACTTGTCAATCGAGAACCGCCGTAAACCGGCTAATCGGCGGGCGGGCGGCGGAGACGCTTCGTCTCGCCGCGGCGTTTCTTCTCGTCGACTCGGCGCGCGCGGGCGGCGGCGGACGGCTTCGTCGCGACCCGGCGCCGCTCCACCCGCAGCGCCTCGCGGAGCGCCGCCACCAGCCGCTCGACGGCGAGCTCGCGGTTCCGCGACTGGCTCCGCTCGTCCTGCGCCACGGCGCGAATCACCGCGCCCGGCCTTCGCCATGACGCGCCGCTTCTGCGCGGCCGTCAGCGCCGTCGAGGCCTCGACGTCGAAGACCGCGACGACGCGCGTCTCCGACTTCTGCGCGTGCTGGCCGCCCGGTCCGCTCGAGCGCGAGACCTGGAGCTCGATCTCCGCGGTCGGAAGCACGACCGAGCGGGTGACGCGAATAGACTCGCCGGGCATGGCGGCGATTCTGCTTGACGTGGACGGGGTCCTGCACGTCTCCGGTGAGCCGATCCCCGGAGCGGCGGACGCCGTGCGGCAGCTCCAGGCCGACGGACACCGGCTCCGCTTCGTCACCAACACCACGACGCGCTCCCGCGTCCAGATCGCCGCCGAGCTCCGCAGCTTCGGTGTCGAGCTCGAGGACGACGACGTCCAGACGACCGCCGCGGCGGCCGTGCGGGCGCTGAAGGGCAAGCGTGTCCTCGCCCTCGTGATGCACGCGCTCGTCGGCGACCTCGACGGAATCGACCTCGTCGGGGAGGGCGCCGACGCCGTGCTGCTCGGCGGCGCGGACGAGACGCCGGAGACCAATCTCGTCTTCTCCTATATGAACCTCGCGCGCGCGTTCGCCGAGCTGGAAGCCGGCGCGGTTCTCTACTGCCTGCACCGGAACCGCTGGTGGCAGACGAAGCGCGGCCCGCTGCTCGACGCAGGCATGTTCGTCGCCGGGCTCGAGTACGCGTCGCAGGTCGAGGCGCATCTGCTCGGGAAGCCGTCGCCCGCGTTCTTCGCTGCCGCGTGCGAGGCGCTCGACGCCGAGCCGAAGATGACGTGGATGGTCGGCGACGATCTCGAGAGCGACATCGTCGGCGCGCACGGCGTCGGCCTGCGCACCGTGCTCGTCCGCACCGGGAAGTTCCGGCCCGACCTCGTCGACTCGTCGACGATCCAGCCGGACGGAATCGTGTCGTCGCTCGCGCACCTGCCGGAGTGGCTCGAGGAGCACCTGTGATCCGCGTTGGAACCGACTTGATCGAGATCGCGCGGGTGCGGCGATCGCTCGAGCGGTACGCGGGCTTCCGCGACCGCTGCTTCACGCCGGCGGAGCAGGCGTACTGCGAATCGCGGAAGAACCCGGCGCAGAGCTACGCCGGCCGGTTCGCGGCGAAGGAGGCGGTCGGCAAGGCGATCGGGTTCGGCGTCGCGCGCGCGTTCGCGTGGAAGGACATCGAGATCGTCGGGCGGCCGAAGCCGTCGGTCCGGCTCTCGGGCCGCGTCGCGGCGTGGGCAGAGCGCGTCGGCGCGGGCGAGATCGACCTCTCGATGACGCACTCGCGTGAGCTCGCCCAGGCGGTCGCGGTCGCGAACGATGCCTGACCTCGGGCCGCTCTACACCGCGGACGAGATGCGCGCCGCGGAGGCGCGGTACCCCGGCTTTCCCGGCACCGCGCCGGAGCTGATGGAGCGCGCCGGCAACGCGGCGGCGGAGATCGCGCTCGAGCTCTTCGCGGACGCGCGCACGCTGGACGGTCGTCTGCGGCGGCGGCGCGAACGGCGGCGACGGGCGGATCATGGCGGCGCGCCTCGAACGCGAGGGCCGCGAGGTGACGATCGTCGACGCGACGGCGGGCGACACGGAGCTCGGCGAGCCGGACGTCGATCGTCGACGCGCTCTTCGGCACCGGCTTCGCCGGCGAGCCGCGCGCCGATGCGGCGGCGCTGATCGAGCGGATCAACGCGAGCGGCGCGCACGTCTTCGCGATCGACCTGCCGTCCGGGCGTCGACGCGTCGACCGGCGAGGTCGCCGGCGCCGCGGTGCGCGCGGACGCGACGGTCACCTTCCACGGCCGCGAAGGTCGGGCTCGAGGTCGCGCCGGGCCGGTTCCACGCCGGCACGGTGTCTCGTCGCCGACATCGGGCTCGAGCCGTTCGAGACGGAGCACCGCCTCGTCGGGGCGGAGATCCTGCGTGAGGTGCCCGCGGCGGCGCCCGCAGGACAACAAGTACACGGCGGGCCACGTCCTCGTCGTCGGCGGCTCGCGCGGTCTCAGCGGCGCCCCGTGTCTCACGGCGCTGGCGGCGTTCCGCGCCGACGCGGGCTACGTGACCGTCGCCGCGCCCGATTCGGTGCTCGCGGTGGTCGCGCAGCGGGTGCTCGAGGCCGTGAAGCGGCTGCTGCCGGACGGAGGACCCCGCCTCGGCGGTGCTGGAGCTCGTGCCGCGCGCGTCTGCGCTCGCGCTCGGGCCGGGGCTCGGGCGTGCGCCGGGCACGAAGGAGCTCGTGCGGCGCGTGCTCGCCGAGGCTGCGATTCCGGCAGTGGTCGACGCCGACGCGCTGTTCGAGCTCGAGCCCGGGGACTGGCCGGCGCCGCGCGTACTGACGCCGCACGAGGGCGAGCTGTCGCGGCTGCTCGGACGCGACGTCGAAGGACATCGCCGCGCACCGGCTCGCCGCCGCGCGCGAGGCGGCCGACCGCTTCGGCTGCGTCGTGCTGCTGAAGGGCGCCGACACGATCGTCGCCGCGCCCGGTCGCGGGGTGCTCGTCTCCGCGCTCGGGCTTCCCGTCGCTCGCAACCGCGGGCACCGGCGACGTCCTCACCGGCATCATCGCCGCGTTCCTCGCGAAAGGAATGGAGCCGCAGCTCGCGGCAGCCGCCGGTGCAGCCGCGCAGCAGCGCGCGTCGGTCGTGGCACCGCAGCGCGCAGGCCTCGTCGCAAGCGATCTCATCGAAGCGCTGCCGGAGGCGCTCGCGTAGTGCGCTCCGAGCTGACGATCGACCTCGGCGCGCTGCGGCGGAACGTCCACCGGCTCGTCCATGTCCTCAACGGCGCCGAGCTATGGGCGGTCGTCAAGGCGGACGGGTACGGCCACGGTGCCGCCGACGTCGCGGGCGCGGCGCTCGGCGCCGGCGCGACCGCGCTCTGCGTCGCCACCGTGCCGGAGGCGCTCGCGCTCCGCGACGAGTTCCGAACCGCGCGGATCCTCGTCATGGGGCCGACCGGCAGCAACCGCGAGATCGCGCTCGCACGCGACGCACGGCTCGAGCTCGCGATCGGTGGCGGTGAGATCCCGGAGGGCATTCGCGTCCACCTCAAGCTCGACACCGGCATGGGACGCTGGGGTCTCTCGGAGCTGCCGGCGCCGCCGCGCGAGGTCGTCGGGCTGATGAGCCACCTCGCAACGGCGGACACCGACTCGGCGTACACGGAGTGGCAGATCGACCGCTTCCGCGAGCTCACGCAGCCGTGGTCGGCGCTCACCCGCCACATCGCACACAGCGCCGGCGCGCTCCGCTACCCGGCCTCCCACTTCGACGCCGCGCGCTGCGGGATCGCGCTCTACGGCCTCTCCCCGTTCGGCACCGACCCGGCCGAGGACGGGCTCGAGCCGGTGCTCGGCTGGACGAGCCACATCGCGCAGTCGCGGCTGCTGAAGGTGGGGGAGAGCACCGGCTACGGGCGGCGGTTCGTCGCGGCGCAGGACACGTGGATCGGGCTCGTGCCGGTCGGCTACGCGGACGGCTTCCGCCGCGACCTGACCGGGACGGAGATTCGGGTCGCCGGCGAGCTCCGCCGGGTCGTCGGCACCGTCTCGATGGACGCCATCGCCGTCGAGCTCGACCGCGAGCTGCCGCCGGGGACGCCGGTCGTCCTCCTGGGGCACGGCATCCTCGCGGAGGACCATGCCCGGGTCGCCGGTACCATCACCTACGAACTGGTCTGCGGCATCAACAGTGATCCCACCCGAGCCCGCCGTGTCGTCGTCGACGCCTGACCGGTTTGCCAGAACGGCCGACCGGATGGCGGCGCGTCAGGACGCCCGGGCAGCGGATCTCGCGGAGCAGGTCAAGGGTTTCGTCTTCCCGCAGGGCGACGAGCGCGCGCTCGACGTCGGCACCGGGGCCGGCGCCCTCGCGTTCGCGCTGGCACCGCTCGTCGGCGAGGTCGTCGGAATCGATCGCGTGCCGGAGCTGCTCGCGCTCGCGCGCGAGCGCGCGGCCGCGTTCGACAACGTCACCTTCGTCGAGGGCGACGCGGGCTGCCCTTCCGTTCGACGACTTCTCGTTCGATCTGACGGGGACGCTGCGGACGCTGCACCACATGGCGCGGCCCGAGATCGTCCTCTCCGAGATCGCCCGCGTGACGCGGCTCGGCGGCCGCGCGCTCGTCGTCGACCAGCTCGCTCCGCTCGACCCGCTCGAGGCGCTGGAGCTCGACCGGTTCGAGCGCGCCCGCGACTCGTCGCACACGCGGCTCCTCCCGGAGGGCGACCTCCGCACGCTGTTCGAGACGAACCGGCTCGCCCTGATCCGGGAGCGGCGCGAGGTCGAGTACCGCGATCTCGACGACTATCTGGATCTCGCCGGCTGCGACGGGGAGGAGAAGGAGCAGGTCCGCGGGCTGGCCCCGAAGCAAACCGTGGCCACGATCGGCTGGTACCTCCTGGAACGGCGCTGATGGCCGTACGAACGGTCCGGCGGACCCGCTACAACGTGCCCGTGCAAAAACGCGTCTTTGCCCTCTTGGCTGCCTTCGCAGGCGCGTTTCTCGTCTTCCTGCCGCTCGGAGGGAGCGCGGACGCGGCTACGAGCAGCGGCGCGGACGGCGACATCGCATTCGTGAACGGCGGGAACATCCTTCTTCGCAGCTCGGCACCAACGCCGTTGATTACCGGGGCCGTCGACCCATCATGGTCGCCGGACGGGAAGAAGCTCGCGTTCTCAGCCGGCGGGGACATCGAGACCTGCACGCTCACTGCCGGTCCGACGTGCACGCCGGTTCTCCCGCCGATCGACACCGGCAGCTCGCAACCCGTGTGGTCTCCCGACGGCTCGCTCATCGCGTACGTCGCCGCCGGCGACATCTGGGCGAACAATCCGGCCGGGACCTCTCAGAACCAGATTACGACCATTGGCACGGTGTCCGACCCGACCTGGTCGCCCACGGCGATCGGCAAGATCGCGTTCGTGACCGGCGGCGTCATCAACACTGTCGACGCGTCAGGCGGACCCGCGTCGCCGCTGTCGTTCACCGGCGCGTTCGTCGGCCCGCTTTCGCATCCTGCCTGGTCGCCCGACGGGACGAGCATCGCCTTCCAGGCGAGCGACGGTACGCATTCGCAGATCTGGGTCGGCCCGGCGAGTGGGGGCGGAGCGCTGGCCAAACAAGTGACAACTGACCCGACCGACAAGACAGCGCCGAGCTGGGCGCCGACGAGCGACGCGCTCGTCTTCTCCGAAACCGGTATCGGGATCTTCAGCTCGACGCAGGGCGTGGGCGGCGTCTGGGGTGCGCCGTCGGTGCTTCACGGCCCCGGCGCGGCGGACACGACTCCCGACTGGCAGACGGTCGCGCCTGTTCCGGCAGCAGCGCCATCGATCAACGGCGCCGGCGCCCCGCAGACGGGCCAGCTGCTCTCGACGACGAACGGATCGTGGATCGGGGCGAGCGCTGTCTTCGGCTATCAATGGCAGCGCTGCGACGCGGCCGGGAACGGTTGCGTCGCGACCGGCGGCACGAGCGTCGACGTACGCGGTCGTCTCTGCCGACATCGGCTCACACGCTCCGCGTCATCGTGACCGCGACGAACCCTGCGGGTCAGACGCCGTCGGCACAGTCCGCCGCCGACAGGCATCGTCACGCTCGCAGGCACGGTCAACCCCCCGGTCAACACGGCGTATCCGGTGATCACGCTCCCGTTCACGAACACGACCGGCGCGCCGAACATCGGCGACTTCCTGTCCGTGTCGAACGGCACCTGGACGGGCTCGTTCCCGATGACGTTCACGTACCAGTGGAAGAAATGCACTTCGCCGACGGGGCCGTGCTTCAACATCATCGGCGCGACGCAGCAGCACGTTCACCGTCACGTCCGACCTCTACGGCCAGTCGATCCGCGCCGAGGTTACCGCGACGAACTCGGCCGCGGCGGTCGCGCAGAACTCGGAGGCGACGAAGCTCGTCAGCGCGATCAAGCCGTTCCTCCGCGTGACGCCGCAGATCCTCGGCACCGTGCAGGTCGCCCAGACGCTCTCGCTGACGTCCGGTACCTGGGACGGGTCGCTGCCGCTGACGTTCACGTACTCGTGGCGTCGTTGCGATCCGGTTGGGACGCTGACGAGCTGCGTCCAGGTTGCTGGCGGCACGTCCGCGACCTACGTCCCTGTCGTCGCCGACATCGGTTTCTCGCTCCGCGTCTGGATCACCGGATCGAATCCGGCCGGCTCGGACGTCGCCGTCACGAACCACACGTTCCCCGTCATCGACAGGCCGCACTTCGCCCCGAGCACCTCCGACGCGCCGACGATCGTCGGCACGCTCGAGGTCGGCGGGCTGGTGTCGACGAGCGTCCCAACGTTCAGCGGCGACACGCCGATCGCTGACGAAGCAGCAGTGGCAACGCTGCGACGCGACCGGCGGCGCATGCCACAACATTGCCAAGGCCGACGAAGCTGACCTACGTGCCCGTCGCAGCCGACATCGGCTCGACGCTTGCGGTTCGTCGTGACCGCGACGAATGCGTACGGCAAGGCGACGTCGCAGTCGGAAGTCACGGAGCCGGTGATCGCGCAGCTGCCGCACATCAAGGGCAAGACGATCAACGGCAACAACAAGTCGAACTACCTGATCGGCACCGCCCACGACGACACGATCAACGGCAACGGCGGCAACGACACGATCAACGGCAACGGCGGCTACGACACCATCGACGGCGGCTCCGGTAATGACGTCATCAACGTCTCAGGCCCCGGGCGCAGCAAGGTCAACGGCGGCTCCGGCTCCGACACGATCTACGCGGCGAACAACGAGAAGGACACCATCGACTGCGGGCCGGGTCAGGATCGCGCGGTCATCGACTCGCTCGACGTCGTGCACAACTGCGAGGTCGTCCAGGTCGGCACGGGCTCGGACTCGTCCGGTAGCAACGGCGTCATCCACCGCCGCGGGAAGAGCACGGTTGCTAGCCGGTCTCAGTCAGATGCGCGAACGCGTCGCGCAGCTGTTCTCGTTCGGTCGCGAGCTCGGTAAACGAAAGCATCAGCCGCCGCTCGCCCTCGGGCGTGAGGCGGAGATACGCGACGCGCGCGTCCCGCTCCGACTGCTCGCGTGCGATCAGCCCGGCCTCCTCGGCGCGGCGCACGAGCTCGGTGACCGTGCTCTGCGCGAGCTGAAGACGCTCGCGACAGCTCCGTGACCGTCGACTGCTCGTCGCCGCCCGGCGCGCCCTTGATCATCAGCAGCAGCAGGTGCCGCTGCGGCGTCAGCCCCGACTGGCGCGCGACCCGCTCGCTTCGTCCGCAGGAAGTGGCGGATGCGCGGCCCGGAACTCGGCGACCGCAATCACGTCGTCGATCTCGGGGGACGAAACTCGTTCATAACCCGATTTTAGTCCCTCGGCGCGGACGGGCAAGCACTCGAGCGACGATATTCGGCATCAGCGCCTGAATTCCGCCTGCCGGGGCGTAGAACCAGCGGCACCGTCGTCTCGCCGCGGCCACGGTCGAGCGAGGCGAGGATGTGGGCCACGATCGGCTCCGGGCCGACGACGATTCGCCGCAGCAGAGCCGGAAGCCGCCCCTGCGGGAAGCCCTCCGTCTCGACGAAGCCCGGCTTCACCGTGTGCACGCGGATGCCGCGGCTGCGGAGCTGGGGCGCGATCGAGCGCGAGAACGCGAGCTGCGCGAACTTCGACGCGGAGTACGGGCCGGACGGCGGAAACGCGACGCTCCCGGAGACCGAGACGAGGTTCACGACGTCCGAGGGCGCAGCCGCCGCGAGCCCCGGCATGAACGCGCGCAGGCACCAGACGCTGCCGAGATAGTTCGTCCGCATCACGATGCTCGATCCGGTCGGCGTCGCCGTCGACGAAGTTCGCCCGCCCCGGAATGCCGGCGTTGTTCACGAGCAGATGGATCTTCGGATGCCGTTCGAGCACGCGTGCCGCGACGGCTTCGACGGTCGCGCGGTCGGAGACGTCGCAGATCTCGAACTCGCCGCCGATCTCCTCGGCGAGCGGGCGCAGCCGCTCCTCGCGTCGCGCGAGCAGCACGCAGTGCCAGCCGCGCTTCGCGAGCGCGCGGGCGAGCTCGGCGCCGATCCCGGAGGACGCGCCGGTCACGACCGCGACGCGCGGCTCGCTCACCGGCAGGACGAGACCGCGACGATGCGCCGTGCCGCTGCGCGCCGCCGGCGACGTCGAACGCGGTCGCGCGTGCAGAGCGTGGCGGCCCTTCGCGGGCTTGGACTTCAGCGTCGTCGTCCAGAGCCCGTTCGCGGACGTTGCCGGCGCCGATCGCGCGGCCGTCGAGCGCGAAGCGCACGCGCTTGATCCGCGCTGACCGCGCTCGCGGCGACGGCGAGCTCGCCGTCCCTTCGCGAGGCACGCTCGACGGAGCCGGAAGGATCCAGTCGACCGCGACACCGGCGACGACGCGCAGCGTCGTGGTCGCGTAGCGCGTGTTCGGCATGATCGTTCGTCCCGACGGTGTCGATGTTCTTCGCCTCCTCGAAGTCCGACGACTGGAGACGCAGCGCGATCGTTCCCCGTCGTCAGCGCGGGCGCCGACGCGGGAGCTTGAACGACGCGATGCCGGTGACCGGGTCATACGCGGACGCGCCGACGAGCGCGCCCTTGTAGCCGATCGTCAGCTGCAGCGGATCGACGCCGGACTGCGAGTCGAGCGAGCGCACGATGATCGTCGGACGCCCGGCGGCGACCTGCGTCGTCAGCAGCTTCACCGTCGGCGGCGTCACGTCGTTCACCCACGAGCGCAGGATGTACTTGCCGGCGAGCCGCTTGCCGTTGAAGCGGTCGCGTCCCGAGTCGACCGC
This sequence comes from uncultured Actinomycetes bacterium, assembly GCA_963718385.1. Classification (GTDB taxonomy): domain Bacteria; phylum Actinomycetota; class Thermoleophilia; order Gaiellales; family Gaiellaceae; genus Palsa-739. The sequence goes on along the minus strand of CAVQZE010000001.1, from coordinate 639,779 downwards.
GACGTAGAACGTCTGCTGGCGCGGGAACGACGAGCCCGGCGGCGCCGATCGGCAGCAGGTAGTCGTACGTCAGCGCGTTGACGCCGACGGGCGTTCCGGCGTAGCCCTGCACGGTGTTCTCGTCGAGCGCACCGAGATAGAACGGATCGATCCGCGTCGAGCCCGACTCCGACGACGACGGAGACGCCGGCGTTCGCCGCCGGCTTGTTGACCGACGTGACGTAGACCTTCTCCGCGCCGTCCTCGTTCATCGGCGGCTCGTCGGGCGCGTTGCCGAACGGCGCGACGGGATAGCGGTACTGCGTTGACGAGGTTCGGCCCGGTGAGCGTGGTGCCGCTCTGCCGCGCTTCAGCTTGATCACCTTCGCGCCGGCGAGCGCGGGCTTGTCGACGAGGAAGAAGTACGGGATGCGGCGCGTCACGTTGCCCTGGCGGAGGACGACGAAGCCGTAGTTCTCGCCCTGCGCGGCGCCGGCCGGCGCCTTCGCGACGACGGAGACGTCGGCCTCGCCGCCCGGCGCGACGGTGACGGTGCCCGGGAAGTCGAGCGTCGCGCCCGGTGTCGCCGCCTGCGAGACGAGCGAGACCGTCCACGTTCCCGCGCCGTTGCCCGCGTCGGTCACGCGGACGAGCAGCGCGTTGCTCGCGCCCGCGTGCAGCACGTTGAGATCCGGGAACGACAGCGACACGGGATCCATGAAGAGCCGCGGATCGACGGCGCCCGGCAGCGCGACGAGCCCGCCGCCCTCGAGCGTCACCGGCGCCTCCTGCGTCCGCGCGGTGTCGGCCCACGCCGGCCCGGCGGTCGAGACGAGCGCCGACTTCACGTTCGCGGGAGTCCACGTCGGATGCACCTGGAGCAGCAGCGCGGCCGCGCCGGCGACGTGCGGCGTCGCCATCGACGTGCCGTCGAAGACGGCGAACCGCGACGGGTTCGTGTTCGGCAGCGTCGACGAGAGGATCTGTCCGCCGGGCGCGGAGAGGTCCGGCTTCAGCGCGTGCCCGAACGCCGTCGGGCCGGCGGAGGAGAAGCTCGTGATCACGCCGCTCCGTCCGGTCTCGAGCTCGAGCGGATCGTGGCCGATGTGGATCGTCGTCCGCCCGCCCGACGCGGTCATCGCCGCGACGAGGTGAGCGCCGTCGAGGTTCGAGATCATCCCGCCCGGCAGCCCGAGGTCGAGCGGAATCCCGTTCGCCTCGCCCTGGCGGTTGTCCGAGAGCACGATCCCGATCGCGCCGGCCGCGCGCGCCTGGGCGGCCTTCGTCGCGAACGGGCAGAGCCCGCGCTGCGCGAGCACGATCACGCCGGTCAGCGAGCCGGCGGGCAGCTCGCCCACCGGCGACGAGAGGTCGCTGCCCGAGCCGCAGAGATGCCGGTCGACCGGCTTGCCGTTCTTGCCCGACGATCGAGCCGGCGTCGACGAGCGTCTGGTTGGTCGTCGCCCACGCGTCGGGCGCGGTCTTGCCGTCGGCGCCGATGAACGGGATGCCCTTGAGGATGTCCGGCGCGCCCGGCGCGGTGACGTCGAGCGACGGGCGAGAAGACGTGCGTGTTCGACACGGCGGCGACGGAGATCGCGTCGGGCGCGGTTCCCGGCGAGCCGGCCGAGCCGGTGCCGAAGTCGTCGCGGTCGTTGCCGGCGGCGATCACGGGGACGACGCCCGCGACGGCGACGTTGTGGATCGCCTCGATCAGCGCGTCGTTCGCCGGCTCGACCTGCGGGCCGCCGCCGGAGAAGTTGATGACGTCCATGCCGTCGCTGACGGCGGCCTCGAACGCGGCGATGATCTCCGGCGTGTTCGCGACGTGGCCGATCGGCGTCGGCACGGTGAAGACGCGGTAGTTGCCGAGCCACGCGCGCGGCGCGACGCCGCTGAGCCCGGTCACCTGCGGATGATCCGGCCCGGGAGGCGCGGTCGTGCCGGAGTCGCCGGCGGCGATTCCCGCGACGTGCGTCCCGTGGAACGACGAGTTCGGGTCGGTGACGAGCTTGCCGGCGGCGCCGGAGTTCGGCCCGGGGAAGACCTTCGCGACGATCACCTTCGGCGTCGTCGACGCGGTGTCGCCCTTCGGGAAGCCCGCCGGGTACGAGAAGCCGGCCGGGTTGAAGAACGGGTTCGTCTGGTCGAGGCCGTCGTCGACGATGGCGATCTTGATCCCGGTGCCGTTCGCGCCGAGCGTCTGCTGGATCACGTCGGCGCCGATGATCGACGGCGAGCGGTCGAGCGCCATCGTGTACTGCACGCTCGGGTACACGTGCGTCACGTACGACTGGCGCATGAGCGCGGGCAGGCGGTTCGCCGGCAGGCTGATCGTCAGCCCGTCGAGGATGACGCGGAAGCGGCGGCCGACGTGCGCGTCCGGGATCGCGCGGTGGAGCGCGGCGACGGCGCGCGCCTGCGCCTGGTCGACCCGCGCGAGGTACGCGCGCGACGCGGTGCTGTGCACCTCGAGCCGGCGGCGCGCGCCGGCGCTGAAGAGCCCGCGGCCGGTCGCCTCGGCGAGCGGCGGCAGCCGGAGGTCGGCGATGACGCGGACGTCAGCGGCGGCGCCGTGCTTCGGGAGCGGGATCGTCCCAACGCGAATCAGCGGCACCGTTTGGTCGCCGAACGTGCGGTGCACCGGCACGAGCGCGGCTGAGGCAGGTAGAGCGCCGAGGAGTGCCGCGCAGGAGGCCAGGAGCGGGATGGCGCGACGCAACGCGACCAAGGTACCGGACTCCGGCGACGGCCGGGGTAGGATCGCGCGATGGCCGGAGCCTTCGACGGAAAGCGAGCCCTGATCCTGGGCGTCGCCAACAAGCGCTCGATCGCGTGGGCGATCGCCCGCCGCCTGGCCGACGGCGGGGCGAAGCTCGCGTTCACGTATCAGGGCGAGCGAATCGAGAAGGGCGTCCGCGAGCTGGCGGAGACGGTGGACACGGCTCTGGTGACGGAGTGCGATGTCCGTTCAGACGAGGACATCGCCCGTGTGTTCGGCGAAGTCGGGAGCCGCCTTCGACGGCGGCCTGGACGTGTTGGTCCATTCGGTCGCGTTCGCCGCCGCAGAAGATCTCGAAGGCCGCTTCACCGACACCCCGCGCGACCGCTTCTGGATGGCCGTCGACGTGAGCGCGTACTCGCTGGTCGCGTGCACGCGAGCCGCAGAGCCGCTGATGGTCGCAGCCGGCGGAGGCTCGATCGTGACGATGACGTACCTCGGCGGCGAGCGAGCAGTCCCGCACTACAACGTGATGGGCGTGGCGAAGGCGACCCTCGATGCATCGGTCAAGTACCTCGCGTGGGACCTGGGCGAAAAGAACATCCGCGTCAATGCCGTGTCGGCGGGTCCGGTGCGTACGCTGGCCGCGCGGTCAATCGCCGGCTTCCCGACGATGGAAGCCATCGTCGAAGAACGCGCCCCGTTGCATCGCCATGTCGACGCCGAGGATGTCGGAGGCGCAGCGGCGTATCTGCTCAGCGACGACGCCAAGAACGTGACCGGCACGACGCTGTACGTCGACAGCGGCTACCACGCGATGGGCATGTAACAGCTCGCGCGCGGCGGCGAGGATCTCGTCGAAGTCCGGGACCGCCGCGACGTCGTACGACCACACGGCGCGGATCACTCCGCCCTGATCCACCAGGAACGCCGACCGCGCAGACACATCGCGCAGCCCGCGGTACTCGAACGCGACTCCGAAGCCGTGCGTTGCGTCGCCGTTCCAGTCCGACAGCAGCGGCAGGTCCAGATCGAGCGCCTGCATCCACGCGACGTGGGTCCACGGGCTGTCGCGCGAGATTGGATACGTGTGGATGCCGAGGGCGGCGAACTCTTCGCTCCTGTCACGCAGGAGCTCCAGTTCGTTTGTTCAGGTCGACGACCAGTCGAACAAATAGAACAGGAGAAGAATCGGGCCGTGCTCGGCGAGCTCCGCGAGTGATCGCGCTCTCGCGCGGGGTCGTCCAGACCTTCGCATCCGGGATGCGGTCGCCGACGGCAAGCACCGCGCGAGATTACTCGACCGGGGTGACCGCGAGCTCCGTCAGGTCGGCGATCTCGCGCACGACCTCCGTGATGTCGCGGTTCGCGTTGAAGACGCGGAGCTGGCGGTCGGCGCCGTTGCCGCGCGCGAGGATCTCCGTGATGCCGGCGAGCTCCTCCTCCGAGCCGAGGTCGGCGGCGTGCGGGGCGATCGTCTTCAGCGTCCGCCGCACGAGGCTCGCGACCGGCTGGCGGTTCCGCTTCCCCGTCGCGAGATCCATCAGCGGCGCCTCGAGGCCGTAGCGCGCGGCCAGCCACTTGTTCTCCGTCGTGAGGATCCGGTGGTACGACGGGATCTCGTCGCCGGCGTCGAACCGCTCGCTGTAGTGCTTCACGAGCGCCTGGCAGTACGCGGTGATCGCGACGACGTCGTCGAGCCGCGTCACGGCGTCGCAGATCCGGATCTCGACGGTGCCGAGGCGCGGGTGGAGCCGGATGTCCCACCAGATGTGCGTGTAGTCCGCGATGCAGCCGGTGCGCTCGAGCTGGCCGACGACCTCCGCGTAGTCCGCGTAGTCCTTGAAGCGCGGCGGCGGGCCGGAGCGCGGGAACGCGGCGAACACCATGTGCCGCGACGAGTGCAGCCCCGTCGCCTCGCCGCGCCAGAACGGTGAGCTCGCGGACAGCGCGACGAGCTCCGGCAGGTGGACGATGAGGCCGTTCACGACCTGGATCGCCTTCTCCGGGTTGTCCACCGCGACGTGGATGTGCAGCCCGAAGATCAGCTCGCGCCGCGCGATGTACTGGAGCTGGTCGACGAGCGAGCGGTAGCGGTCCTTCGCCGTGATCCGCTGGCGCTCGAAGAGCGAGAACGGATGCGTGCCGGCCGAGCCGACGCGGAGTCCCTGGCCGCGCGCGGTTGCGATCACGAAGCCGCGCAGCTGGCGCAGCTGCTGCTCGACGTCGGCCGCCGTGTGGCAGACCGGCGTCGCGATCTCGAGGATCGACTGCATCAGCTCGGCGTTGATCCGCGCCTCGAGGTCGTGTCCGCGCACCGCCTCGAGCACGGTGTCGATGTGCTGGACGAGGTCGAACGTCTCCGCGTCGAGGAGCATGTACTCCTCCTCGACCCCGAGCGTGAACGGGTCGCTCTGGCCGAACGCGTGGTCGAGCACGCTGCCGCCTTCGGGGAAGCGCGCGCCCTTGCCGGTGATCGACGGCGGGAAGATCTGCTTCGGCGTCACTCGACGATCGCCTCGGCTTCGATCTCGACGAGCCAGCGCGGGTCGAGCAGCCCGGCGACGACGATGAACGCCGTCACGGGGAGGACGTCGGCGAAGACCTCGCCGTGCGCGCGGCCGACCTCTTCCCAGTCGTCGGCGCGGACGAGGTAGACGCGCGTGCGCACGACGTCGGCCGGCGCGGCGCCGACCTCCGCGAGCGCGGCGACGATGATCTCGAGCGCGCGTTTCGCCTGCGCGTACGGGTCGTCCGGCGTGTCGACGCCGTCGGGATAGATCGCCGCGGTTCCGGCGACGTGGACGTGGGCGCCGTCGCGCACCGCGCGGGAGTACCCGACCGTCGCGGCCATGGGCGACACCGCTGGGACGATGCGGCGGCTCACGCGCCTAGTATCCCCCGCCGTGGAATCACTTGGCGAAATCGACACCTGGGGCGCGCGGACGGCGGCCGCGGGAGTCGTGCGGCGCGGCGGCGCGGTCGAGACGCACGGGCCGCGCGGGGAGGAGCTCCGCTGGGCGTCGGTGACGAAGCTCCTGACCGGGCTTGCGGTGCTCGTCGCGGTCGAGGAGGGCAGCGTCGATCTCGACGAGCCGGCCGGGCCGCCCGGGTCGACGCTGCGGCATCTGCTCGCGCACGCGTCCGGGCTCGGGCCGGAGGAGGGGCCGCCGCTGATGGAGCCGGGGCGGCGGCGGGTCTACTCCAACTACGGGATCGAGCTCGCGGCTGCGCTCGTCGCGGAGCGCGCGGAGATGCCGTTCGACGCGTACCTCGCGCGCGGCCGTGCTCGAGCCGCTCGCGCTCGCCGGCTCGCTGCGCAGCTCGCCGGCGTGGGGGTACCGCGGGCCGCTCGACGATCTGCTCGCGCTCGCGGGCGAGCTGCTCGAGCCGACGCTCGTCGCGCCGGAGACGCTCGCGGAGGCGACGTCGGTGCAGTTCCCCGGGCTCGCCGGCGTGCTTCCGAGCTGGGGCCGGATGGAACCGAACGACTGGGGGCTCGCGTTCGAGCTCCGCGACGGGAAGTCGCCGCACTGGACCGGGACGCTCGCGTCGCCGCGGACGTTCGGCCACTTCGGCGCCGCCGGCACGTTCGTCTGGGTCGATCCGGACGCCGGGTTAGCCTGCGGTGTCTTGACCGACCGCGAATTCGGCGACTGGGCGATCGAGGCGTGGCCGCGCTTCAGCGACGCGGTACACGGCTGATGCGCGGCGAGCGGCTTTCAGGCTTCATCTACGGGACGATCGTCGTCCTGTCCGTCGTCGTCGCGGGCGCGAAGGCGTTCCCGAACGGGATGGGTCACATCGCGGCGCTCGTGCTCGTCACGGCGGGTGTGTTCTGGCTCGCGCACGTCTACGCGCACGCGCTCGGCCAGAGCGCGCAGACCGGGGAGCATCTGACCTTCGACGCCGTCACGCACATCGCGTGGCGCGAGGCATCGCTGCTCGGTGCGGCGATCCCGCCCGTCCTGATGCTCGTGCTCGGCGAGGTCGGCGTGCTCGCGCCGAAGACCGCGGTGTGGGGCGCGATCGGCGTCGGCCTGGCCGTGCTGGCGGTCCAGGGCATCGTGTTCTCCCGGATCGAGAAGCTCGGCGTGCTCGCGACGATCGTCGTCGTCACCCTGAACCTCAGCCTCGGGATCGTGCTGATCGGGCTGAAGGTCCTCGTGACCTCACATCACGGCTAGTCGTCCGCGAACAGCGGCCGCAGCAGCTCGTCGAACGTCGCCTTGTCGCAGCTCGCGACGACGGACGGCGTGATCGCGGCGACCGTCGCCGTCCGCGGCACCGGCATCGTCAGCGCGACCTCGCCGAAGTAGTCGCCGGGCCGCAGCACGCCCTGGTTGCCGCGGTCCTTCTGCGAGACCGAGAGCATCCCGGCGAAGAGGACGTAGAACCGGTCGCCGGGATCGCCCTCGCGGAAGATCGTCGTGCCGGCGGCGATCTCCTCGCGCTCCATCCGCTTCGCGAGCACGGCGAGCGTCTGGCCGGAGAGCCCGGCGAGCAGCTCGATCCGCCCGAGCTCATGCGAGGTGGCGGAGGAGCGAGGCACGGCCCCACGCTAGCGGAGCCGGGGGCAGAGGCCGCCACCGGCCTCTGCCGCAGTTCAGCCCGATCTATTCCCCGAGACCGAGCGAGCGCTCGAGCATGCCCTTGGGCATGGCGCCGACGGCAGATGCCTTCGGCTGGCCGTTCTCGAAGAGGACCATCAGCGGGATCGACATGACCCCGTAGCGCTGCGCGAGGCCCTGGTTCTCGTCGATGTTGACCTTGACGAGCTTCAGGTTCTTCTCCTCGGCGATCTTCTCGAGGACGGGGGCGACGGCGTGGCAGGGGCCACACCACTCGGCCCAGAAGTCGACGATGCACAGCTCCGTCGCTTCCAAGCACCTCATCCTCGAACGTCGCCTCGGTGACGTCGTTAGCCATTCAGGTTTCCTTTCATGTTCTAACTGCTGTAACGCCGCTCTCTACACTGCTCTTCCCGATGGCCGAGACGATTTTCACGCCGCTCCCGGACAAACCCGATCATCCGGCGCTCGAGGTCGAGGTGCTCGATTGGTGGGAGGGCCAGGGTACCTTCGAGCAGCTGCGTGAGCGAAACCGCGGCGGGCCGCGCTTCAGCTTCTTCGACGGGCCGGTCACGGCGAACAAGAACCTGGGCGTCCACACGGCCTGGGGCCGGACGCTGAAGGACGTCTTCCAGCGCTACAAGGCGCTCCGCGGCTTCGACCAGCGGTACCAGAACGGCTTCGACTGCCAGGGCCTCTGGATCGAGGTCGGCGTCGAGCACGAGCTCGGGCTCAACTCGAAGCGGGAGATCGAGGAGTACGGGCTCGAGAACTTCGCCCGCAAGTGCCGCGACGCGGTCGTCCGGTCGGCCGACGAGCTCTGGAAGGGCTCGAAGCGGCTCGGGATGTGGATGGACTGGGGCAACGACTACTTCACGTTCAGCGACACGAACATCGAGTACGTGTGGCGGATGCTGAAGGTCGTCCAGGAGCGCGACTGGCTCTACCTCGGCCACCGCTCGACCGAGTGGTGCCCGCGCTGCGGCACGTCGATCTCGCAGCACGAGCTGATCGGCTCGTACGTCGACCGGGCCGACCCGTCGCTCTTCGTCCGGTTCCCGCTGCTCGACCGGCCGACCGAGTCGCTCGTGATCTGGACGACGACGCCGTGGACGCTGCCGGCCAACGTCGCGGCGGCCGTGAACCCGGACGCGCAGTACGGCCGGCGCGCGAACGGCGAGTGGGTCGCGACGGCGCGCTATCCCGACGAGGCGTTCGAGGAGCAGAAGCCCGGGTCGGAGCTCGTCGGCTGGCGCTACCGCGGGCCGTTCGACGACCTCGCGCCGGGCGCCGCCGTCGAGCATCGCGTCATCCCGTGGGACGACGTCTCGATGGAGGACGGCACCGGCGTCGTGCACATCGCGCCGGGCTGCGGCGGCGAGGACTTCGAGCTCGCGGGCGTGAACGAGCTGCCGGTTCTCACGCCGGTCGACGAGTCGGGCCGTTTCTACGACGAGTACGGCTGGCTGCACGGGCTCTCGACGACCGAGTCGGCGGAGCAGATCATCGGCGCGCTCGAGGAGAAGGGCGTGCTCGTCGAGGCGGGGCTGCACAAGCACCGCTATCCCGAATGCTGGCGCTGCCACACGCCGCTGATCTTCCGCATCGCCGACGACTGGTTCATCTCCGTCCGCGATCTGCGGCAGCAGATGCTCGACGCGAACGCGACGGTGTCGTGGACGCCGGAGTACATGGGCAAGCGCATGGACGACTGGCTCCACAACATGGGCGACTGGAACATCTCGCGGCGCCGCTACTACGGGCTGCCGCTGCCGTTCTATCCGTGCGCGTGCGGGCATCTGAACGTGATCGGTTCGCGGGCCGAGCTGGAGGCGCGCGCGCTCGGCGGGCTCGAGCAGCTCGAGGAGCTGCGGCGGCCGTGGATCGACCGCGTGCCGATCGCGTGCGAGGAGTGCGGCGAGCCGGTGACGCGCGTGGCGGAGGTCGGCGACGTCTGGCTCGACGCGGGGATCGTCCCGTTCTCGACGCTCGGCTGGCGCAACGAGGAGTTCGTTCCGCAGGGCTATGCGACCGGCGCGGCGCGCGGGCTGACGACGGCGGATCTGCCGGATCATGCGTACTGGGAGAAGTGGTTCCCGGCCGACTGGGTGTCGGAGATGCGCGAGCAGATCCGTTTGTGGTTCTACTCGCAGCTGTTCATGTCGGTCGTGCTCGAGGGGCGCGCGCCGTTCCGGAATGTCCTCGGCTACGAGAAGATGCTCGACGAGACCGGCCGCGAGATGCACGGGTCGTGGGGCAACACGATCACCGCCGACGACGCGTTCCAGCTGATGGGTGCCGACGTGATGCGCTGGCAGTACTGCGCGCAGCCGCCGGATCGGAATTTGCTGTTCGGTTTTCGCGCGGCGGATCAGATCAAGCGCGAGCTGCTGACGCTGTGGAACTCCGTGTCGTTCTTCGTCTTGTACGCGAACATCGAGGGGTTCCGGCCGTCGTGGTCGTCGCTGGAGCCGTCGGGCGAGCTGCGGCCGTTGGATCGGTGGCTCGTCGAGCGGACGCGTGCGTTCGTCGCCGATGCGACGCGCGGGTACGAGTCGTGGCTGGCGGTCGACGTGATGCGCGACTACCAGGCGTACCTCGACGATCTGTCGAACTGGTACATCCGGCGGACGCGGTCGCGGTTCTGGGAGGGCGACGCCGCTGCGCTCGGGACGCTCTGGTACGCGTTGGTGCAGACGTTGCGGGTGCTCGCGCCGGTGCTGCCGTTTCTCACGGAGCATCTGTGGCGGAACTTGGTGTTGGACGGGCCGGAGTCGGTACATCTCGCGCCGTGGCCGGATGTCGTCGAGGCGGATCGCGCGCTGCTGGATGAGGTCGCGGACGTGCGCGCCGTTGTGACGCTCGCGCATCAGGCGCGCGCGACGGCGGGGTTGAAGCTGCGGCAGCCGGTGCGGCGGCTCGTCGTCGAGGGCGCGGCGGGGGCGGCGGCGCATGCGGACGAGATCGCGGATGAGGTGCGCGTGAAGGAGGTCGTGTTCGACCGCGTCGACGCGGAGCTGCGTGTGAAGCCGAACCTTCCTGTTCTGGGTCCGAAGCTCGGCAAGGATCTGCGCGTGGTGCAGGCCGCGCTCGCGGCGGGCGAGTTCGAGGAGCTCGGCGGCGGCCGGTTCCGCGCCGCGGGCCACGACCTCGAGCCGGATGAAGTGCTGGTCGAGCGCGGCGGCCGCGACGGGTGGGCGGTCGCGGCCGCGGACGGCGTCACGGTGGCGCTCGACACCGCGCTCGACGATGCGCTGCTCTTGGAGGGCCGCGGCTTCGACCTGATCCGCGCGGTGAACGCGCTGCGCAAGGACGAGGGCTTCGAGGTCACCGACCGCGTCGTGCTGACGGTCCCCGCCGAGCTCGCAGACGTCGTCGCCGCCCACGCCGACTGGATCAAGCGCGAAGTGCTCGCGGTCGAGATCAGCGTCGGCACCGAACTGGCGATCGCGAAGGCGTAACGGTTCTTCATAACGGTGACAGTCACCGTTAAGGGTTACGCGTCGCGCGCAGTCAGGGCCGGAATGGACTCTTGCGCCGTCGCGTTACCGCGGGCACGGTGGCGCGGTGACTCGAGCGCCACGCGACCCGGCTCCCGGCATCTATCACGTGAACACCAAGGGCGCCGGCCCTTGCGACATCTTCCTCGACGATGACGATCGCACGCTCTTCTGCACGCTCTTGATCCAGGCACTCGTCCGTGGGAGCTGGTCGTGTCACGCCTTCTGCTTCATGACCACGCACTACCACCTCCTGCTGAGCGTTCCCGACGAGTCACTCCCGGCCGGGATGCAGCGCCTGAACGGCTTCTACGCGCGAAACTTCAATCTCAGGCATCGCCGCAACGGACACCTCTTCGGCGAGAGGTACTACGCCGTTCGAGCCGAGTCAGACGAGCACATGCTCGAGCTGCTTCGGTACATCGCGCGAAACCCGGTGCGAGCCGGGATGTGCAAGCGCCCCGAGGACTGGTACTGGAGCAGCTATCGCGGCTGCGTCGATCCGGCCGAATCGGTGTTTCCCTTCGTGGATTCTTCACCGCTGATCGCGTACTTCGGGAGCTCGCCGGAGCGTGCGCGGAAACGCCTGAGAGCATTCGTCGAAGCTTCTGACGCGGACTAGCGCTTCGGTCGAGACACGGCCGTCTAGGACGCGACGGTTCTCTTAACAGTGACTGTCACCGTTAAGAGGTCGCGAATGCCGTCGCGAGTCGCGAGAGGCCGCGGTCGAGCGTCTCGTCTGCGACCGCAAGCGACAGTCGCGCCCAGCCGCGGCCCTGGTCGCCGAAGCCTTCGCCCGGTGCGAGCGCGACGCGGTGCTCGTCGAGCAGCTGCTCGCACGTGACGCCGTCCGGCAGCCTGAACCAGACGAAGAACGTCCCTTCACTGCGCGCGTCGAGCCCGGCGAGCGCGGTCAGCGCGCGGTCGCGCCGCGCCTCGTACAGCGCGCGCCGCGCCTCGACCGACTCCTGCGGCCCGGTCAAAGCCGCGACTCCCGCCTCCTGCACGGGCATGAACACGCCCGCGAACACATGGTTCTGAAGATCCTCGATGCGCGCGACGAGCTCCGCATTGCCGACGGCGAAGCCGAGCCGCCAGCCCGCCATCCCGTACGACTTCGACATCGAGAACAGCTCGAGCCCGACCTCGCGCGCGCCGTCCTCCGCGAGGAAGCTCGCCGGCCGCCGCCCGTCGAAGACGAGGTCGCCGTACGCGAAGTCGTGCAGCACCCACGCGCCCGCGCGCCGCGCATACGCGATCGCCTCCGCGAACACCCCCGCAGGCGCGCACGCTGCCGTCGGGTTCGACGGATAGTTGAGATACACCGCAGCGGCCTCGCGTGGCGCGGCGTCCCAGTCAGGCCGGCCGTCGTCGAGCAGCGGCAGCGGCGCGAACGCGGCCGCGGCGAGCGCAACCGCCGAGCGATAGTCGGGATACCCCGGATCCGGGAGGACGAGCGTCTCGCCGCGGTCGACGGTCACCTGCGCGAACTCGATCAGCCCCGTCTTCGATCCCGGCAGCACCGCGACCTCGCGCGCCGGGTCGACCTCGACGCCGTACACGTCGCCGTACCGCGCCGCGATCGCGTCCTTCAGCGCGGCAAGCCCGGCGAACGGCGCGTACCCGTGCGTGTCCGACCGCGCCGCCGCGCGCGCGAGCGCCTCCGCGACATGCGGCGGCGGCGGCACATCGGGATTGCCGCGTCCGAGATCGACGAGCGGCTCGCCCTCCTCCGCTGCCGACGCCGAGACGCGCGCAAGCAGCCGCGTGAAGTACTGCTCCGGGAGCCTGTCCAGCCGCTGAGGTCGCGCGCGCACGCGCCGCGATGCTACGCCGCGGGGACGGAGGCGCGCCGCAGCTCGACCGGCAGCTTGAACACGACGTCCTCGAACACCGAGCGGAACTCCTCGATCTGCCCCGCGCCGCGCACCCGGAACCAGTCGCACACGCGCGCGACGAGCCGCTCGGGCGCCGACGCTCCGGAGGTCAACCCGACCGTCTCGACGCCGGCGAGCCAGCGCTCGTCGATGTCGCTCTCGTCGTCGATGAGATGCGCGGCGACGCCGGCCGCGTGCGCGACCTCGACGAGCCGGTTCGAGTTGGACGAGTTCCGCGAGCCGATCACGAGCAGGAGCTCGACCTCGCCGAGCAGCTCCTTCACCGCCCACTGCCGGTTGGAGGTCGCGTAACAGATGTCTTCCTTCTCCGGCCCTTCGATGTGCGGGAAGCGCCGCTTCAGGACGGCGACGATCTCGTTCGTCTCGTCGACCGAGAGCGTCGTCTGCGTGATGTACGCGAGTCGCGCGCCCGTCAGCTCGAGTGACTCGGCGTCGGCGACCGATTCGACGAGCACGATCGCGTCGGGCGCCTCGCCGGTCGTCCCTTCGACCTCCTCGTGCCCCGCGTGGCCGATCAGCACGATTGTGTAGCCGAGCCGCGCGTAACGCTGCGCCTGCGTGTGCACCTTCGTCACGAGCGGGCACGTGGCGTCGATCGCGGTGAGCCCGCGCTCGATCGCCTCGGTGCGCACCGACGGTGCGACGCCGTGCGCGGAGAAGACAACCGTCGCGCCTTCGGGAACGTCGGTGGTCGCCTCGACGAAGATCGCGCCGCGCTCCTCGAGGTCGCGTACGACGTGGACGTTGTGGACGATCTGCTTGCGCACGTACACGGGTCGCCCGTACAACGCGAGCGCTCGCTCGACCGTTTCGACCGCCCGCTCAACGCCGGCGCAGTAGCCCCGTGGAGAGGCCAGAAGGACCCGCTTCACCAAACCGCGGCCACAATAGCCCCGATCCGGGACGGCGGCGCCGATCGAGACCGTTGAACCGCGATTCACCGCGAGGTCTGGGCGAGCACGATCCCGCAGAGGACGACCGCCGCGCCGAGGAGCTGGGCCGGCGAGAGAGACTCCTTGAGCCAGACCCAGGCGACGATCGTCGCAACCACCGGCTCCAGCATCGCCACGATCCCGACCCGCGTCGCCGTGACGTGCTTCAGCGCGCCGACGATGAGCACGAAGGGGACGATCGCGCCGAGCACGACGACCCAGAGCACGAGCGCCCACACGGGCAGATGCCAGCCGTCGAGCCGCCCTTGGAGCGACACCGTCCGTCCAACCGTCGTCGCGGGGAAGCTCCACCACGGCTGTACGAACGTCCAGAAGACCGTCGCGAAGAAGAACCCCCACGCGAGGAGCGAGATCGAGTCGCGGCCCGCGACCTCCTTCTCCGCGAGTAGCAGGTACGCCGCGAAGACGAACGCGGCGATCAGAGCGAAGAGCACGCCGAGCCCGTCGAGCGTCACGCCCTGCCACAGCTGCACCATCAGCGAGAGCCCGATCAGCGACAGCGCGAGGGCGACCCAGATCCGCCGCCGCACGTGCTCGTGCCCGAACGAGACGGCCCAGATCGCGACGAGCAGCGGCCCGAGGTACTGGATCAGCAGCGCGATCCCGATCGGCAGCCGCTTGATCGCGAGGAAGTAGAAGAGCTGGACGAACGCGACGCCGACGACGCCGAAGATCGCCAGCCGCCACCACTCGCCGGGGCGGAGCCGCAGCGACCCCGGCCGCACCACGAGCACGAAGGTCGTCAGCCCGATGAACGCACCAGCCGAGCGTGCCTCCGTCAGTCGCAGCGCCGACATCCCCGACGTGAGCGCGACCTTCGAGACGGCGCCGTTGAGCCCGAAGAGCACACCCGCGACGAGCACCATTGCGTAGCCGACTGCCGGCCTGCGGACGTGCTCCACGGGCCGAACCTACCGGTAGCCTGCGCGGCACGGGACGTAGCTCAGCCTGGTAGAGCGCCTGCTTTGGGAGCAGGAAGCCGGTGGTTCGAATCCGCCCGTCCCGATCGAGCGGGGCCGTTGTATCTTCGAGGCTCATCCTCTATCGGAAGGGTGGTCTCGCTCATGCCGTCAAACGCCGCCTTTGACAGCACACTCCGCCGGTGTCTGATCCTCGTCGCCGCGATCGCCTCCGCGTCGATCGTGTGCGTCGGCTCGGCCGCAGCCGCGTCGTCGCACAACGGCTGGGTCAGCCGGACTTCGGTGCGAACGTCGTCATCTTCGACCCGAGCATGCCGACGAGCCAGATCCAGGCGACCGTCGACGCGATCGCCAACCAGCAGGTCTCGAACCAGTTCGGGACGCAGCGGTACGCGCTGCTGTTCAAGCCGGGGACGTACGGCACCGCAGCGACTCCGCTGAACTTCCAGGTCGGGTACTACACCGCCGTCGCGGGCCTCGGCGCGTCACCGGACGACGTCGTCATCAACGGCTCCGTCAACGTCTACAACCAGTGCGCCGGCAGCAGCTGCATCGCGCTCAACAACTTCTGGCGGTCGCTGTCGAACCTGACCATCAACGTGACCAATCCGAGCTTCGGCTGTCACACCGGCGAGTTCTGGGCGGTGTCGCAGGCCGCTCCGATGCGTCGCGTGCATGTCAACGGTCTCACGACGCTGATGGACTACTGCACCGGGCCGTCATTTGCGAGCGGCGGTTTCATCGCCGACTCAAAGTTCGACGGCAGTACCGTGATCAACGGCTCCCAGCAGCAGTGGTTTGTCAGGAACAGCAACCTCGACGGCTGGACGAACGGCGTCTGGAACCAGGTGTTCTCCGGCGTCGTTGGTGCGCCGGCGCAGTGCTTCCCGGCGCAGGCTTCGTGCGGCGGCCCGTACACCACGCTCGCGACGAGCCCGGTGACGCGATCCGCCCCGTACCTGTACGTGGACTCTCACGGGCGCTACAGCGTCTTCGTGCCCGCGGTGCAGCACAACTCCGCCGGAGCGACATGGGACAGCGGGCTGACCGGCGGCTCGTCGATCCCGATCGACCGGTTCTTCATCGCGGACCCGGGCGACTCCGCGAAACAGATCAACAATGCGCTCGCCCGCGGTCAGAACCTGATCCTGACTCCCGGCGTGTACGCCCTCGACAGGACGATCGACGTCAAGCGCGCCGGCACGGTTGTGCTCGGGCTCGGCTTCCCGACGCTTGTGCCGACCGACGGCGACGCCGCGATGGAGGTCGCAGACGTGACGGGGGTGAAGCTCGACGGGCTGATGTTCGACGCCGGCCCCGAGAACTCGCCGGTGCTGCTGCAGGTGGGCAGCCGGCACGCACACAAGAGCGACCCCCGCGACCCGACGTCGCTGCAGGACGTGTTCTTCCGCATCGGCGGCGCCACTCCCGGCAAAGCCACGACCAGTCTCGTCGTGAACAGCGACAACGTCCTGCTCGACGACATCTGGGCCTGGCGGGCCGACCACGGCAACGGCGTCGGCTGGACCGCCAACACCGCCGACACGGGCCTGATCGTCAACGGCGACAACGTCACCGCGTACGGCCTGTTCGTCGAGCACTACCAGAAGTACGAGGTGATCTGGAACGGCGAGAACGGCAAGGTCGTCTTCTTCCAGAACGAGATGCCGTACGACCCGCCGAGCCAGGCGGCGTGGATGGAGGCTCCCGGCGTCGACGGCTGGGCCGCCTTCAAGGTCGCCAACAGCGTGCACAGCTTCGGCGGCTACGGCATGGGCAGCTACAGCTTCTTCAACCAGGGCGTGGACATCTTCGCCGCGCACGCGTTCGAGGTTCCGGCGACGCTGCCCGCGTCGAGCCTGAACGATCTGCTCACGATCTTCCTAGACGCCAGTGCCGGGAAGGGCGGCATCCTGAACGTCGTCAACGACACGGGCGGGCCGTCGACCATCGCGAATCCGGACACTCCGGTCACCGTGGTCAGCTACCCGTGAGCTGAGCTCTCCGTCACGTCGCGGCGGCGATCGCCGCCGCGACGTGACGGGCAGCGATGCTGCCTTCGCGGAGCTGGCCGCCGAGGGTGGGGCGGAAGCCGACGAACCAGAGGCCGGGGAGTACCGGCTCGCCGTCGGTCTTGTTCGGCAGGCCGCGCGCGTCGAGCACGTCGAGGTGGCCGACGAGGTCGTCGAGGCCGGCGCGGAATCCCGTTGCGGCGATCAGCGCGTCCGGCGTGATGCGTGAGCCGTCGGCGAGGACGACGTCGGCGCCGTCGATGCTCTCGACCGCGGCGACGATCTCGACTGCGCCGCGTTTCACGGCGCCGACAATGCCGACGTCGAGGATCGGCGTCGTCCCGGTCGCGATGAACGCGGTGCGGACACCGACCTCCGGCCGCGGCAGGCCCTGCGCCGACAGATCCGGGATCGAAAGCTTCCGCTGCGTGATCGAGATCGGATCGACCCAGTTCGGCGGCATGTGGCGGATCGCCATTCCGATCAGCTGCGCCGGTATGCCCGCGGTCGCTCGGCGGATGATCTGCGGCGGCGTGCGCACCGACAGGCGCGCGCGTGCTGCACCGCCCTCCGCAACGTCGGTTGCGATCTCGGCGCCGGAGTTCCCCGCGCCGACGACGAGCACGTCGCGGCCGGCGAACGGCGCCGGGTTCCGGTAGTCGCACGAGTGCACGATCTCGCCTGCGAACCCGTCGCGTCCCGGCCAGTCGGGAATCCACGGCGCACCGTTGTAGCCGGTTGCGACGACGACCGTCTCCGCGCGGAGCGCGCCGTCCGCGGTCGCGAGCAGCCAGCCGTCGCCGTCCGCGTCGATCCGCTTGACGCGCGTGCCGGTGCGCACGTCGAGCTGTTCTGCGACCGCGTAGTCGCGCAGGTACTGGACGAGGTCGTCGCGCTTGACCCACCGTCCGTAGCGGCGCGGGATCTCTCGTCCCGGCAGTCCGGAGAGCAGCCGCGGCGTGTGCAGACGCAGCCGGTCGTAGCGTTCGCGCCACGCGGCCCCCGGGATCGGCCCGGCCTCCAGCACGAGCGAATCGCGGCCGGCGCGCCGCAGCAGCGCCGCCGTCGCGAGGCCCGCCGCGCCGCCGCCGACGATTACGAGTTCGTGCGACTCCACGGCGGGGTCCTACCATCCGCGACGCCGTCGAACGCGCCGTACGCCTGCTCCTCCCGCAGGAAGCGCAACAGGAACACGGTGAAGACGGTGAAGAAGACGATCGCCTCCTCGACCGCCATCGTCACGCCGGCGATCTGCTGGTCGGCGAGCGGCGCCGGCCCCCACGTGCGCGGCGCGTGCACGTAGAACGAGTAGATCGCGCGCGGAACCAGCGCGAGCAGGAGCCCGAGCGGCGACGCGAGCACGAACGCCGCGAAGAGATAGACCGCCTTCAGTCCGGCGGAGTACGCGCCGTGAACGACGGGCCACCAGAGGCAGATCCCCGCGAGCAGATACGTCAGGTGCTCGACGTGCAGCAGCGAGTGCGGCCGCTGCAGCGCGTTGTCGTAGATCCACGGCAGATGCCACACGAAGTACGTCACGAGCCAGAGCGGCAGCGCGACGAACGGCCGGAAGAGCGGAAAGCCCGCCGCGCGCGCGGCGACGCGCGACGGCACCGCGAGCACGAGCAGCGCCGGCGCCCATTCCGCGAGCACGACGTTCTGGAGCAGATGCGCCCAGAGAAACGTGTGCACCGCGAGCGGCTGCAGCCCGCTCGCGAACGCCGCGAAGATCAGCGCCAGCCCGAGCCCCGCCGCGACCGCCTGCGCCCGCGTCGGCCGGGCCGCCCGCGCGATGAGTGCATACGCGACCACGAGAACCGGCACGAGCACGAACGCCTCGGCCGAGAGATGCATGACGGTACGCTAGCCGCGCGCGGGTGTAGCTCAATGGTAGAGCTCCAGCCTTCCAAGCTGGCTACGCGGGTTCGATTCCCGCCACCCGCTTCTCAGAGGTCGAGGACGACGTTATCGTGCGGCCGCGAGCAGCAGATGAGCGCGCTGCCGTCGGCGGGGGTTCGACCGGGTCGGGGTCGTAGTCGACGGTGCCGGCGATGAGGGCGGTCTCGCAGTTGTGGCAGACGCCGGTGCGGCAGGACCAGCGGACGGGAACGTCGCAGGCTTCGGCGAACTCGAGGAGGCTCGCGTAGTCGCTGCTCCACGCGACGGCAAGGTTGCTGCGGGCGAACTCGATCGTCGGGCCGTTTCCGGGCTGCTCCCGGCGGTGGGTGCGGTGCTCGCGCCGGCGCCGATGCGATGCCGGGGGTCAGACCCGGTGCGGGGCCGAACGGCTCGGTGTGGATGTGGGACAGCGTCGAGCGCCGATCGCGGCCAGGCCGGCGCTGACCTCGTCCATGAACGGTGCCGGTCCGCACAGGTATGCCTCGGCGTCGCGCGGCGGCTCGAGCTCGGCGAGCAGCGACGCGGTCAGATGGCCCGCGTCGTCGAAGTCGCGGCCCTGGAGGTCGTCGGGGCCGGGCCGGCTGTAGGAGATGTGGACGTGAGCGTTCGGGAGCGAGGCGAGGAGCGCGCGGGCCTCGGCGGCGAACGGAGTGCTCGCGGCCGTTGCGGGCGCCGTGGAGCCACCAGATCTCCCGGTCGGAGTGCTCCTGTCGCGAGTGCGTGGAGCATGGCGAGTACCGGAGTGGCGCCGATGCCGGCGCTGATCAGCAGAACGGGCGCTTGCGTCTGGTCGAGGATGAAGGTGCCGCGCGGTGCTGCGATCGTCGAGCTGGTCGCCGACGGCGAGCCGGCTGTGCAGGTAGCCGCTGGCGGCGCCGTCGTGTTCGCGCTTGACGGTGATGCGGTAGTAGTCCGGCGCCGGGCGGTCCGGAGAGGGAGTAGTTGCGGAGCACCGAGCGCTCCTCGTCGCCGGGCTGGATGCGCAGGGTGAGGTACTGGCCGGGGCGCGCCGCCGGCAGCGGCTGCACCGTCGGGGTCCTCGAGCCGGATCGAGATCACCGAGTCGCTCTCGCGCTCGATCGCGGTGACGGTCAACCGGCGGAAGCCGGGCCATGCGGGCGGCGGGCCCGCTGTCGCCGAGGCCCGCGTTGCCGCCGCCCGGTTCACGTCGAGCAGCGCGCGGAACGAGCCTTGCCAGCCGGGGCTGAGGGCGGGGATGCGCAGCGCGCGCAGCAGCTGCTGGCGCGGATGGCCCGGGCAGGTAGAGGAGCGCGTCGATCTCGGCGACCGTCATCTGCTCCGGGCCGGCGGCGACCTTGACGATCTCGTCTCCTGCCTCGACGTCGCCTTCTTCGAGGACGCGGAAGTAGAAGCCGGGGCGGTGGTGCGAGACGAGCAGAGCAGGGATGCGCGGGTCGTTCATGCGGATCCCGACGCGGTAGCAGGTGACGCGCGGCTGCGTGACCTCGAAGAGCGCGGTGCCGATGCGGTAGCGGTCGCCGATGCAGACCTCGTCGTCGTGCAGCCCGTCGACCGTGAAGTTCTCGCCGAACTGTCCGTAGACGAAGTCGTCTCGTCCGAGCTCGCGCTCCCAGTAGCGGTACGAGTCGAGCTGGTAGACGAAGACGGCGCGCTGCTCGCCGCCGTGTCCGGCGAGGTCGCCCTGTCCGTCACCATCGACGTTGAGCTTCCGCACCCGGCGAGGGCCGGTGACGGGGTCCTTGAAGACGCCGGTGACGACGGTCTTCCCTTGCCAGGGCACGTCCTTCGGCATGCCGACGTTGACGGACAGCAGCGTTCCCACGGTCAGCGTGTCCGCACGCGAAGCAGGTCGAGCACGGCGAGCACGCCGACGACCGCACCGACGATCCCGCCGATCTTCTGTGCGCTTCCGACGTCGAATGCGCGGAGCGCGCCCCACGCGACGAGGTAGGTCCACCCGGCGATCGCCGCGCCGTAGACGTACGCGAGCGCGTGGTCGTGGCCGGCGACGCCGATGCCGAGCACGCGAATGCTTTTCCCCGGTCGGTCCTTGTAGAGGCCGATCCCGAGCTGCGACTCGAGCGACGACGCGCGCTGGACGGCGTAGTCGTAGACCTGCGTGTTGCGGATCTCGTAGAGGACGAGGCCCGAGCGTCGAGACGAGGCCGACGACCCCGAGGGCGAGGATCTCCACCGCGGTGCGCCCGTGGCCGATGAACGCGACGGCCGCGCCCGCGAGCGTCGGAACGATCGCAAGCAGCTTGAAGCGCACGTCGGTGAGTGTCCGCAGCAGTTGGTTCGTCTGGTCGTAGTCCAGACGAAGCCGGTCGTCGCCGCTCTCGTTCGCCATCATGGCGCTTGACCTTACTCGACCGCGTTGAACTGGGCGACGAGCTTTTTCGGCGCAGCGAGCAGCCACGCGTCGATCAGCAGCTCGCGCAGCTCGTCCGGCTGCACGGCGTCGAGCCGGACGAGAACAGCGCCGTAGCCGTCGTAGTGCGGCGTCGTGAACAGCGTCGTCGGATTCGCCTCCAGCAGAAACGGCTTCTCCTCGAGGTCGCACTTCACGACCATGACGTCGCCGTCGTCGCGGAGGCGCCCCATGAACTTGCCGCGCACCTTCAGCGCGGGCGTTCCGTACGACATGCCGTTCTCGATCTCCGGCAGATCGGCGGCCAGCTCGAGGATGTCGTCCCAGGACAGCATCGAAGCGCTGAGCGGACAGTACCGTTCCCGTCGCAGCCCATGCCCTTGCTCACGATCTTCGGCTCGCTCACCGACCTCGTCTCCGGGGAGTGGTGGACGTATCTCCTCGTCTTCGGCGTCGCCGCGGCCGACGCGGTGCTGCCGCTCGTCCCGAGCGAGACGATCGTGATCCTCGCCGGGATCGCGGCGGCGACCGGCGGGCTGTACCTCTGGCTCGTGATCGTGTGCGCCTGGGCCGGCGTCGTGCTCGGCGACAACGTGTCGTACCTGCTCGGCTCGAAGGTCGGCGAGCCGGCGTATCGGCGACTGTTCTCCGGCGCGAAGGCGAAGCGCCACTACGAGTGGGCGCACGGCATGCTCGACAAGCAGGGCGCCTGGATCGTGCCGACGGCGCGGTTCGTCCCCGGCGGCCGCACCGCGGTCACGTTCTCCGCGGGAGCGGTCTCGATGCGCTGGCACCGCTTCTTCCTCGCCGATCTCGCGGCGGGCCTGCTGTGGGCGACGTACTCGGCGCTGCTCGGCTACCTCGGCGGCAAGGCGTTCGAGGCGTCGAGCTGGAAGTCGTACGCGATGGCGTTCGGGATCGCCGGCGCGATCGCGCTCGCCGGCGTTGCGTACTGGCGCATCTCCGAGCGGCGGCGCGCGCTCGACGGGCTAGCCGAGCTCGACGCGCTCGATCACGACGTCCTCGCGCGGACGGTCGCGGCCGTCGGTCTCGAGCGCGGAGATCGTGTCGACGACGTCCATGCCGCCGGTGACGCGGCCGAACACGGTGTGCTTGCCGTCGAGCCACGGGCACGCGTCGGCGGTGACGATGAAGAACTGGCTGCCGTTCGTGTTCGGGCCGGAGTTCGCCATCGCGAGCGCGCCGCGGTCGACCTTGTTGTCGTTGAACTCGTCCTCGAACTGGTAGCCGGGGCCGCCCGAGCCGGTGCCGGTCGGGTCGCCGCCCTGGACCATGAAGTCCGGGATCACGCGGTGGAAGATGACGCCGTTGTAGAAGCCGTCGCCTGCGAGCTTCTCGAAGTTCGCCACCGTCTTCGGGGCGTCGTCCGGATAGAGCTCGATCGCGATCGGGCCGTGGTTCGTGTGGATGGTTGCGTTGGCCATGGGCGGAGCCTATCGGCGGGATGCGCCCGGGAGGATTCGAACCTCCGACCCGCGGATTAGAAGTCCGCTGCTCTGTCCCCTGAGCTACGGGCGCCGAGGCGAAGCGTACCGCCGTCCTCAGTCGCTCCCGGCTAGGCTGTACCCGCCTCGCGGTGGCGGTAGCTCAGTTGGTAGAGCCCCGGGTTGTGGTCCCGGTGGTCGCGGGTTCGAGTCCCGTCCGCCACCCTTTCTGTCCGCTGCGGCCACTGTCCCAGGGTCTGACCCCGGGACATGACTATGCCGCGGCCGCAGCCGGTGCCTGCTGACTCGTCCAGTACCGGTTCAGCGCGCCCTGGACCTTCACGACCCAGATGAACCAGCCCGCGATCGGGATCAGCACCCACAGGCCTGTCCAGCCGCTGACCCGGGGTTCGCCGCCGTCGCCGGCAACCATGTGGCCGACCTCGGACGGGATCACGAAGGCGTTGACGATCGAGAGCAGGATGCCGATCACGAGGCCGAGCACGCCGCCGAGGCCCTCCCCGGTGCGCTGCTTCATCTCCTCGAAGGTCTTGTAGGTCCAGTAGAGGTGGTAGATCCCGAAGGTGATGATCGAGATCACGATCACGAAGCCGATGCCGCGTGGCTGGCCGAGCGGGCCGGTGTTGGCACTCATCGAGCCGAACCTCCTGGGTGGACACCGGCGATCCTAGGTCCCAGGTCGGACACGTCCCAGGGTCTGACCCCGGGACACGGCCAATCCGAATCGCTAGGGTTCGCGGCCGGTGGCCGACGCCCTCGCAGACCTGAAGGCCCGCTTCGAGACGATCGACTCGCTCGGAGCTGTCTCCGCTCTCCTCGCCTGGGACCTGCGCGTGACCATGCCGCCGGCCGGAGCGGCGAGCCGCGGCGGGCATCTCGCGCTGCTCCAGCAGCTCGGCCACGAGGCGCTGATCGACCCGGAGGTCGGCCGCCTGATCGACGAGCTGCGCCCGCTCGAGGAGTCGCTCGATCCCGACTCGGACGACGCGTGCATGATCCGGCTCGCGCGCCGCGAGTACGACAAGGCCGTGCGCGTCCCGCCCGAGCTCTCCGCCGAGATGGCGCGCGCCGGCGGCCGAGGCGGCGCCGATCTGGCTCGAGGCGAAGGCGACGTCGAACTTCGAGCTCTTCCTGCCGGCGCTCGAGCGCGCGGTCGAGCTGCGGCGAAAGTACATCGCCTGCTTCGACCCGACCGACGAGCCGTACGACATCCTCCTCGACGACTTCGAGCCCGAGACGAAGTCCGCCGACGTGACGCGGATCTTCGCGGAGATCAAGGCCGAGCTCGTGCCGATGATCGCGGAGCTGCGCGAACGCGACATCGACGCCTCGTTCCTCACCGCGGACTTCTCCGTCGAGAAACAGCAGGAGCTCGCGTACGAGATCATCGACCTCTTCGGCCACCGCCCCGACACCTGGCGCATCGACCCGACCGAGCATCCGTTCGCATCGGGCACGGGCATCGACGACATCCGGATCACGACGCACTACTACCCGGACTCGCTGGAGTCGCTGTTCTCGACGATGCACGAGTACGGGCACGGGTTGTACGAGCACCAGATCCGCCGCGACATCGCGAGGCTGCCGATCGGAAACTCGTCCTCGCTCGGCATTCACGAGTCGCAGAGCCGGCTCTGGGAGAACCTCGTCGGCCGCAGCGAGCCGTTCTGGCGCTTCTTCTATCCGCGCCTCCAGGAGTACTTCCCGTCGCAGTTCGGCGGCGTCGACCGCGAGACGTTCCTCACCGCGGTGAACAAGGTCGAGCCGTCGCTGATCCGCATCCGCGCGGACGAGGTGACGTACGGGATGCACGTGATCCTCCGGTTCGAGCTCGAGCAGGACATCATCAACGGACGTGTCGAGCTCTCCGACCTGCCGCGGATCTGGAACGAGCGGATGGAGGAGTACCTCGGCATCGAGGTGCCCGACAACGCGCACGGCGTCCTCCAGGACGTCCACTGGTCGGCCGGGCTGATCGGCTACTTCTCGACGTACCTCCTCGGGACGGTCATGTCCGTGCAGCTCTGGGAGAAGCTCGTCTCCGACGTCGGCGACGTCGACGGCGCAGATGGAGCGCGGCGAGTTCGGCGGGATCCGCGAGTGGCTCGGCGAGAACGTGCACGCGAGCGGCCGCAAGTTCCCGCCGCAGGAGACGCTGCGACGAGCCGTGGGCTCGACGATCGACGCGAAGCCGTACCTCGCGTATCTGAAGCGGAAGTACGGCGTCGCGGTTCCCGCGTAGCTTCCGGGCTACGCTTCACGCGTCCGACGCGGCCCCGTAGCTCGCGCAAGTACCCGCCGCAGGAGACGCTGCGACGAGCCGTGGGCTCGACGATCGACGCGAAGCCGTACCTCGCGTATCTGAAGCGGAAGTACGGCGTCGCGGTTCCCGCGTAGTCGCCGGGCTACGCTTCACGCGTCCGACACGGCCCCGTAGCTCAGTGGATAGAGCGGCAGACTTCGAATCTGCGTGCGGAGGTTCGACTCCTCCCGGGGCCACTCCTTGACAGTGGTGTGCCCGCCCTGTACGGATTCGCTTGGGATAGGGCTGTCTAGGGGGAGCGGCAACGTGCGGGATCTGCGCAGACTCGGCCTGCTTTTGGCCGTTGCGGCGTTCGTGCTGATCGGCGCGGCGAACGCGAACGCAAGTGGATCGTCGCCGTCGACGCTCGACTTTGGGTCGGTGCCGATCAACACGTCGGTGACGTTGTCGTCGACGCTGACGATCGATGCCGGCTATTCGTTCGGCGGCGCGGGCGGTGTCAGCGGGCTGAATCCGCCGTTCCATTTTGCGTCGGGTACGTGCAGCGGTGCGGTCGGGCCGACGACGTGCTCGATCAACGAGACGTTCAGCCCGACGACGGCGGGCGGGGCGACGGGTGAGGTCGATCCGTTCGAGTGCCCCGTGGCGGGCGGGCAGTGTGTCGCGATCCCCGTGCAACTCACCGGCGTCGGTGTGCAGACCTCTGGGTCGAGTCCGTCGACGCTCGACTTTGGGTCGGTGCCGATCAACACGTCGGTGACGTTGTCGTCGACGTTGACGATCGATGCCGGCTATTCGTTCGGCGGCGCGGGCGGTGTCAGTGGTTTGAATCCGCCGTTCCATTTTGCGTCGGGGACGTGTAGCGGCGCGGTTGGACCGACGACCTGCTCGATCGACGAGACGTTCACGCCGACGTCGCCGGGCGGGGCGACGGGTGAGGTCGACCCGTTCGAGTGCCCTGTTGCGGGTGGGCAGTGCATCGCGATTCCGGTGCAGCTCACCGGCTCGGGCGTCCGGGCCGCCGCGTCCAGCCCGTCGACGCTCGATTACGGCAACGTCCTGCTCAACACACCCAAGACGTTGTCCTCGACGCTCACGATCGATGCCGGCTATTCGTTCGGCGGCGCGGGCGGTGTCAGCGGTTTGAATCCGCCGTTCCATTTTGCGTCGGGTACGTGCAGTGGTGCGGTCGGGCCGACGACGTGCTCGATCGACGAGACGTTCACGCCGACGTCCACCGGCAACTTCACGGGCGAGGTCGATCCGTTCGAATGCCCGGTCGCCGGTGGCCAGTGCATCGCGATTCCCGTGCAGCTCACCGGGACGGGCGCGTTGAACGTGAGCGCGAGTCCTGGGACGCTCGACTACGGCAACGTCGGGATCAACGTGCCGAAGACGTTGTCGTCGACGTTGACGATCGATGCCGGCTATTCGTTTGGCGGCGCGGGCGGTGTGAGTGGTTTGAATCCGCCGTTCCATTTTGCGTCGGGTACCTGTAGCGGTGCGGTTGGGCCGACGACGTGTGCCATCAACGAAACGTTTACGCCGACCGCGCCGGGTGCGGTCGACCGGCGAGGTCGATCCGTTCGAGTGCCCTGTCGCGGGCGGCCAGTGCATCGCGATCCCTGTGCATCTGACGGGTGTCGGCGTCCAGACGGCGAGCTCGAGTCCGTCGACGTTGGACTTCGGGAGCGTCGGGATCAACGTGCCGAAGACGTTGTCGTCGACGTTGACGATCGATGCGGGCTATATCGTTTGGTGGTGCGGGCGGGGTCAGCGGGCTGAATCCGCCATTCCATTTTGCGTCGGGTACGTGTAGCGGTGCGGTCGGGCCGACGACGTGCTCGATCGACGAGACGTTTACGCCGACGTCTGCCGGCACGTTCACCGGGGAAGTTGATCCGTTCGAGTGTCCGGTCGCCGGCGGTCAGTGCATCGCGATTCCCGTGCACCTGACGGGTGTCGGTGTGCAGACCGCGGCGTCGAGTCCGTCGACGCTGGACTACGGGAGCGTCGGTATCAATACGCCGAAGACGCTCTCGTCGACGCTGACGATTGACGCGGGTTATTCGTTCGGCGGCGCCGGTGGTGTCAGCGGGCTCAATCCGCCGTTCCATTTCGCGTCGGGGACGTGCGGCAGCGCCGTCGGCCCGACGACGTGCGCTATCAACGAGACGTTTACGCCGACCGCGCCAGGGACGTTCACAGGCGAGGTCGATCCGTTTGAGTGTCCGGTCGCGGGCGGTCAGTGCATTGCGATTCCTGTGCACTTGACGGGTGTCGGTGTGCAGACCGCGAGCTCGAGCCCGTCGACGCTCGATTACGGCAGTGTCGGGATCAATGTGCCGAAGACGCTCTCATCGACGTTGACGATCGATGCGGGCTACAGCTTCGGCGGCGCGACGGGAATCAGCGGTTTGAATCCGCCGTTCGGTTTCGCAGTCGGGCACCTGCGCCGGCTTTGTCGGCCCCGGCACCTGCTCGATCAACGAGACCTTCACGCCGAAGGCGGCGGGTCCGGCGAGTGGTGATGTGAGTCCGTTCGAGTGTCCGGTTGTCGGCGGCCAGTGCATCGGTATCCCGGTGCATCTGACCGGCACCGGTGTGCAGACCGCGAGCTCGAATCCAGCCACGCTCAATTACGGCTCGGTACCGATCAACACGCCGAAGACGCTCTCATCGACGTTGACGATCGACGCGGGCTACAGCTTCGGCGGCGCGACGGGAATCTCCGGTCTGAATCCGCCGTTCGGCTTCGCGTCGGGCACCTGCGGCGGCTTCGTCGGCCCTGGCACCTGCACGATCAACGAGACCTTCACGCCGACCGCGGCAGGTCCAGCGACGGGTGATGTGAGTCCGTTCGAATGTCCGGTCGCCGGCGGCCAATGCATCGGTATCCCGGTGCACCTGACGGGCGTCGGTGTGCAGACGGCCGCGTCGAATCCGTCGACGTTGGACTACGGCAGTGTCGGGATCAACGTGCCGAAGACGTTGTCATCGACGTTGACGATCGATGCCGGCTACTCGTTTCGGCGGCGCGACGGGGATCAGCGGTTTGAATCCGCCGTTCGGCTTCGCGTCGGGCACCTGCGGCGGCTTTCGTCGGCCCTGGCACCTGCACGATCAACGAGACCTTTACGCCGACGGCGGCTGGTCCAGCGACGGGTGATGTGAGTCCGTTCGAGTGTCCGGTTGTCGGTGGCCAGTGCATCGGTATCCCGGTGCATCTGACGGGCACCGGTGTGCAGACCGCTGCGTCGAATCCGTCGACACTCGACTACGGCTCGGTGCCGATCAACGTGCCGAAGACGTTGTCATCGACGTTGACGATCGATGCGGGCTACAGCTTCGGCGGTGCGACCGGGATCTCCGGTCTTGAATCCGCCGTTCGGCTTCGTCTGTCAGGGCACCTGCGCCGGCTTTGTCGGCCCCGGCACCTGCACGATCAACGAGACCTTCACGCCGACCGCGGCGGGCCCGGCGAGCGGTGATGTGAGTCCCTTCGAGTGTCCGAACGTCGGCGGCCAATGCATAGGCATTCCGGTGCATCTGACCGGCGTCGGTGTGCAGACCGCCGCGTCGAATCCGTCGACACTCGATTACGGCTCGGTGCCGATCAACGTCCCCAAGACGCTCTCGTCGACGTTGACGATCGATGCGGGTTACAGCTTCGGCGGCGCGACCGGGATCTCCGGTCTGAATCCGCCGTTCGGCTTCGCTGCGGGCACGTGCGCCGGCTTTGTCGGCCCCGGCACCTGCACGATCAACGAGACCTTCACGCCGACCGCGGCAGGCCCGGCGACGGGTGATGTGAGTCCCTTCGAGTGTCCGAACATCGGCGGCCAGTGCATCGGGATTCCGGTGCATCTGACCGGCACGGGCGTACAGACCGCCGCGTCGAATCCGTCGACACTCAACTACGGCTCGGTGCCGGTCAACACGTCGAAGACGTTCTCGTCGACGTTGACGATCGATGCGGGCTACAGCTTCGGCGGCGCGACCGGGATCTCCGGCCTGAATCCGCCGTTCGGCTTCGCCGCGGGCACCTGTGCCGGCTTCGTCGGCCCCGGCACCTGCACGATCAACGAGACCTTCACGCCCACGGCGACAGGCGCCGCGAGCGGTGACGTGAGCCCGTTCGAATGCCCGGTTGTCGGCGGCCAGTGCATCGGCATCCCCGTCCACCTGACCGGAACCGGGATCCAGGTCGCGACGACGACGACGCTCGCCTCGTCGCTCAACCCATCATCCGTCGGGCAGAGCGTGACGTTCACCGCCACGGTCGGCGGCACGCTCGCCTCGCCGGCCGCGACGGGCACGGTGACGTTCGCCGATGGCTCGACGCCGCTCGGCACCGTCCCGGTCAGCGGCGGCAAGGCCACGCTGACGACCTCTGCGCTCGCGTTCGGGTCGCACTCGATCACCGCGACGTACTCGGGTGACCCGACGTACGTCTCGAGCACGGGCGCGCTGACGCAGGTGGTACAGCGTCTCGCGTCCAAGACGACGCTGAAGGCCCAGCCGAACCCGGTCGTCGTCGGCCAGACGGTGACGCTCACGGCCACTGTGACCGGCTCCGCCGCCACGCCGACCGGCACGGTCACGTTTGCGGACGGTTCGACCCCGCTCGGCACCGTGTCGCTCGTCAACGGTCGCGCGACGCTGACGACGTCGTCGCTTGGCGCCGGCTCGCACACGCTCAGCGCGACCTACTCCGGCGACTCGGCCTACGCGCCGAGCTCCGGGAGCGTGAACGAGCGTGTCCGCCGGATCGGGACGGCAACCAGCCTCCGCTCGTCGCCGGATCCCTCATTCGTCGGCCAGGCCGTGACGTTCAGCGCGACGGTGCGTGCGTTCGGCTCCGCAGCCGTCACCGGCACGGTCACGTTCAGCGACGGCGGCACGACGCTCGGCTCTGCGCCGGTCGTCGGCGGCGTCGCGACGCTCACGACGTCGTCTCTGTCGCGCGGCTTCCACCTGATCGTTGCGACCTACTCGGGTGACGGGACATACGCGCCGAGCCGCGACACGACGCTGCAGGACGTGCGCCGCATCGCGACCTCGACGCGGCTCTCGTCGTCCTCGAACCCATCCGGCTCCGGCCAGGCCGTGACGTTCACGGCGACCGTGTCGGCCCCGCACGGCGCGCCGACGCCGACCGGGAGCGTCACGTTCACGGACGGCTCGCGCACGCTCGGCACCGTGGCGCTCAGCGGAGGCCAGGCGACGCTGACGACCTCGTCGCTCTCCACCGGAACGCACTGGATCGCCGCGTCCTACTCCGGCTCGCCGGGCGCCGACGACAGCGCGGACTCGCTCGTGCAGGTCGTCCGCGCGCGACGCTAGCGCGTCACGGCACGACGAGCTTGCCGCTCAATGCGCCCGCCGGGTAGGCGCGCGTCGCGAGGACGACCCGCGCCGAGGCGCGGATTTGCGACCACGTCGCCGGGACGAGTGCGAGCTGCCCGTGAAGCGGACCCTTGCAGGGGCTGCACAGCGGAATCGCGATCCCGTGCGCGCCGCCCGTCTTGACGTTGGCGGCCGTGACCGGCGCACCGACCCCGGACGTCTTGATCGCCCACGTCAGCGTGACGAGCTTCTTCGTGGTCATCACCGACGCAGTGAACGTCCCACTGCCGGTCGCAGGCGCGACCGCGTGCAGGCGGGCCTGAACCGGCGACGTCCCGGCGAGGCTCGCGACAACTCCCGCAGTGGCGAAGACGACCCCCAGTTGCATGCGCGCTCACCTTAGCCGCGAAACACCCACTTGACACGCTCTGCGACGCGTGAGAGATTGCCGTCTGCCAAGTCCCTGTGGGCCCTCGGGTTCACGGGGACTCGGCATTTATGGGGACGTTTTGCACGCGTCGCAGCGCGACGAGCGACGCCCCGCCGAGCAGCGCGATCACGATCGCCATCGGATACGCGGAGTTCGTTCCCGCGACGCCGACGAGCGGTGCGGCGAGCGCGCCGACGGTGAACTGGAAGATCCCGATCAGCCCCGACGCGCTTCCCGCGACGCGCGCGTGCGGCGCCAGGGCAAGCGCGGTCGCGTTCGGGATGATCATGCCGATGCTCGCAACGAGCAGGAAGAACGACGGGATGATTCCCGCCAGCCCGATTCCTGCCACGACGACCGCGAGCAGCGCGAAGCCGCCGCACGCGGAGGCGACGACGCCCACGCCGAGCAGCGTCAGCGCGCTGTGCCGGCGGAGGAGACGCCGGTTGAGCTGGCTCGCGGCGACGATCCCGGCGCCGTTCAGCGCGAAGATCGCACCGTACAGCTGCGGCGAGCCGCCGTGGATGTCCTCGATCACGAATGACGAGCCGGCGATGTACGCGAACATCGCGCCGGTCGAGAACGCGAGCACCATCAGATAGCCGAGAAACGCACGGTCGCCGAGGAGCTCCTTCGTCGTCGCACGCACGTCCGCGAAGCCACCCGGCTGCCGCTCGTCAGGCGGCAGCGTCTCGCGCAGCACGAAGACCACCCCCAGCAAGGCGACGGCGCCGATTGCCGCGAGCACGACGAAGATCCCGTGCCACGACGTGACGCGAAGCAGCTGCGCGCCGATCACGGGCGCGAGGATCGGGGCGAGCCCGTTCATGAGCATGAGCAACGACAGGAACCGCGCGAGCGCGTCGCCGGTGGTCAGATCGCGCGCGACCGCCCGTGCGATCGCGATTCCGGCGCCGGCGCCGAGACCCTGGACGAACCGGAGCGCGATCAGCGCTGCCGCCGTCGGCGCCGCCGCACAGGCCAGCGACGCCGCGACGAAGATCGCAACGCCGACGAGCAGGGGCGCGCGGCGGCCGAACCGGTCGCTGAGCGGACCCGAGACGAGCTGGCCGATCGCGACTCCGGCAAGGCAGGAGGCGAGCGTCAGCTGCGCCGCCGACGCGCCGATGTCGAGCTCGTGCGTGAGCTGCGGCAGCGCCGGGAGGTACATGTCGACAGCGATCGGCCCAAACGCCGTCAGCAGGCCGAGCAGGAGCACGAGCTGCACGCGGCGCACACGCCGACCGTATCCCGCGTGCGATGATCGGCGCATGATCCTCGACCTCACCACCGACGAGCTCCTCTCGACGACGCGCGCCGTCCGCAAGCGCCTCGATCTGACGCGGCCGGTCGAGCGCGAAGTCCTCGAGGAATGCCTCGGCCTCGCGCAGCAGGCGCCGACCGCGAGCTACTCACAGAACTGGCATTTCGTCGTCGTCGACGACGCGGCGAAGCGCGCGGCGCTCGCCGATCTCTGGCGCGAGGTCGCCGGCCCGTACCTCGAGCGGCGACCGGCGGCGAACGACCAGTTCGTCCGCATCGGCGAAGCCGTCCGCCATCTCGCCGCGCACCTGCACGAAGTCCCGGTCCACGTGATCCCGTGCGTGCAAGGCCGGACCGAGGACAAGCCCGTCGCGTGGCAGGCGTCGATCTTCGGGTCGATCGTCCCGGCGATGTGGAGCTTCATGCTCGCCGCGCGCTCGCGCGGGCTCGGCACCGTCCTGACGACCTTCCACCTGATGCACGAGCGCGCCGCGGCGGAGATCCTCGGCATCCCCTACGACGAGGTGATGCAGGTCGCGCTGATCCCGGTCGCCTACTCGATCGGGACGGACTTCAAGCCGGGCCGGCGCAAGCCGCTCGACTCGATGGTCCACTGGAACGACTGGTAGCGGCTCAGCTTCCGGGCGAGAGGTAGCGCCCGAACCACTCGAGTATCGCCTCGAAGCGCTGCACGCGATGCACCGGCGAGCCGGAGCGCGAGAGCTCGTGCCCCTCGCCGGGGAAGCGGAGCATCTCGACCTCCTTGCCCTGCAGCCGCAGCAGCGTGAACAGATGCTCACCCTGCTCGACGTTGCAGCGGAGGTCGTTCTCCGAGTGCATGATCAGCAGCGGCGTCTCGATGTTCTTCGCGTATGTCGCCGGTGAGAGCGCGAGCCACGCGTCGACGTTGTCGTACATCGGGCCGCCGAGCTGGCGCTCGAAGATCCAGAAGAGGTCGCTCGAGCCGAACGCGCTCACCATGTGATTCACGGCGCGTTCGGAGATCGCGGCCTTGAACCGGTTCGTGTGCGAGACGACCCATGTCGTCATGAAGCCGCCGTACGAGCCGCCCATCACGCCGAGCCGCTCCGGGTCGAGAAAGTCGCACTGTCTCGAGCGCCGTGTCGACGACCGCCATCACGTCGTCGTAGTCGACGCTGCCCCAGCCCGGGCCGGCGCCGTCGATCGGCCCGCGAATCGCGCGGCCCCATTCCTCCGAGTAGCCGGAGCCGCCGCGCGGGTTGGAGAAGAGCACGGCATAGCCCGCGGCGGAGTAGACCTGGAACTCGTCGAAGAATCCCGTGCCGTACTGCGTGAACGGGCCGCCGTGGATGCAGAGCAGCGTCGGGTAGCGCTTCCCCTCCTCGAAACCGGCGGGGCGGACGAGCCAGGCGTCGACCTCCGCGCCGTCCGCCGAGACAGCCGTGAACCGCTCCGGCTCGATGAGGTCGCGTCCGTCGGTGAACGCGCGCCCGACGTCTGTCAGGCGCCGCCCGTCGGTGCCGGCGAAGAGCTCGCGCATCGTCGTGTGCGTCGTCGAGGCGTAGACGAGCTCGCCGTCGTGGACGTCGTAGCTGCCGATCCACTGCTCGCCGCCGACGAGGAGCTCCGGCGGCGACGAGCCGTCCGCCGCGACGGCGTAGAGATGGATGTTGCCGCCGTCCTCGACGGTGAAGATCGAGCCGGTCGCCGTCCCAGATCGGCTCGCGGATATCCGTGTACGCGTTCGCCTGCCGGTCGAGCGACGTGGTGAGGAGCTGCCGGTTCGAGCCGTCGGCGTCCATGACGCCGACCTGGCCGTGGTGCGGAAACGTGCCGTCCTCGAGCTGGTAGCGGAACGCGATCCGCGAGCCGTCGGGAGAGAACGACGCCGCCGTATATGACCCGTCGTCGCCGGCGAGCTGCGTCGGCTCGCCGCCGTTCGCATCGACGACGTAGAGCCGGTCGATCAGCTCGGTGTCCCAGCGCTCGCCGCGAAGCGACGTGAAGGCGATCCGCTTCCCGTCGGGCGACCACGCGGGCTCGCTGTCCTCGCAGTCGCCGTCGGTCAGCTGTCGCGGCTCGCCGCCGTCGAGCTCGACGACGAAGAGATGCTTGCGGCGGTCGGTCGTCCAGCCGACGTTGTCGAGCTTGTAGAGGAGGCGCGTCAGCCGGCGCGGCTTCCGCTTCTTCTCGTCCTCTTCCTCGTACGCGTCGTCGCGCACGCGCATCGAGTAGGCGAGCCGTGTCGAGTCGGGCGACCAGACGACCTCGTCGACGCCTTCCTTCGCGTCGGTGAGCCTGCGCGCCTCGCCGCCCTCGGCGGGGATCACGTAGAGCTGCGACGGCGTCTTGTCGTCACCGCGGTTCGACGTGAACGCGAGCCAGCGGCCGTCCGGCGACCAGCGCGCCCCGCCGTCGCGGCGCTCGCCCGAGCTGAACTTCCGCGGCTCGCCGGAGCCGTCGAGCGCCGTGACCCAGATCGCGCCGCGGTACTCGTTCTTCTCCTCGTCGATCGACGAGACCTGGTACGCGACGCGCCGCCCGTCCGGCGAGATGCGCGGGTCGGCAACGCCGGTCAACGCATAGATGTCCTCGGGCCGCATTCCCGCCACGGGGCGGGACTATACGGGCGCGGGCTCTATGCTGGAGCGGCCCGCGGGTGTGGCGGAACTGGTAGACGCGGCGGGTTTAGGTCCCGTTGGAGCTCACGCTCCTTAGAGGTTCAAGTCCTCTCACCCGCACTCGCGCGTTGCGGCCCGGCTGTGCCGGGCCGCTCGCTTAACGGGGGAAACCATGTTTCCCCCGTTGGCCCCCTTCTTGTGTGCTCGCGGCGCGCGAGTGCGTGCCGCGCCCGCGCATGTCGGTCGCGGCGGCGGTCGCGGCCGTGTCCCGGGGTCAGACCCTCGGACCTGTCCCGGTCTGACCGAAGGACATGCCAGATTCATGCTGTGACTGGCCAGGTCATGCTTCTCAACGGCTCGCCGAGCGCAGGCAAGACGACGCTCGCGCGCGCCGTTCAGGCGACCGCGCCGATGCCGCTCTTTCATCGCTCGCTCGACGACTTCCTCGCCGGCTATCTGCCGCGGTTCCGCGCCGTAGACGATGGCACGCTGTTCGGCCGCGTCCTGAAAGGCTACGTCCACTCGCTCGCCGAGCTCGCCGTCGCGGGGAACGACATCGTCGCCGAGGCGGTGATCATCCCTGAGTGGCGCGAGCTCTACGCCGGCGCCCTGGCTGCGGTACCCGTGCTCCTCGTCGGCGTGCACTGCCGGCTCGTGGTCGCGCAGGATCGCGAGCGGGCACGCACGGATCGGCCCCACATCGACCTCGACGTGGCGTGGTTCGACACGGTCCACCACCTCGATTACGACGTCGAGATCGACACGAGCGACGACCCGCAGACTGATGTGGCCGCTGCCCGCCTCGTCTCGCTGTTTCTCGATCCCCCGACGGAGAGGGCATTCGTTCGGCTCCTGACTTGATACCCTATAGGGGTATGATGGAGCTCGAACTACAGGGGATGACGTGCGCGTCGTGCGCGGCGCGGATCGAGCGTGCGCTGAACGAAGTCGATGGGGTTTCGTCGGCGACGGTGAACTTCGCGACCGAGCGCGCGAGCGTCGACTTCGACCCGGAGTCCGTGTCGGTCGACGAGTTGTGCGGCGCGGTGAAGGCGGCCGGGTACGGTGCGGCGCCGCACGAGGCCGGACACGCGCACGACCACTCCGACGACTCGCTCCCGCGCCGGCTCGCCGTCGCCGCGGCGCTCACGGTTCCGCTCGTGCTCGTCTCGGCGTTCCACTTCTCCGGGTGGGAGTGGGTCGCGTTCGCGCTTGCGACGCCGGTCGTCTTCTGGTGCGGGCTCGGCTTCCACCGCGCGGCGCTCGCGGGCGCCCGACACCGTGCGGCGAACATGGACACGCTGATCTCGCTTGGGACGCTCGCCGCGTGGACGTGGTCGACGGTCGTGCTCGTCGGTGGACTCGGCGGCGGGACGTACTACGAGGCGGCCGGCGTGATCACGACGCTGATCCTGCTCGGCCGCTTCCTCGAGACGCGCGCGAAGCGGCGCAGCAGCGCCGCGATCCGCGCGCTGCTCGAGCTCGGCGCGAAGGAGGCGCGCGTGCTGCGGGACGGCGTAGAGACGCTCGTGCCCGTCGAGGAGCTGCGCGTCGGCGACGTATTCGTCGTCCGCCCCGGCGAGAAGGTCGCGACCGACGGCGTCGTCGTCGAGGGCGCCGCCGCGGTCGACCAGTCGCTGCTCACCGGCGAGTCCGTTCCGGTCGACGTCGTCCCGGGCGACGCGGTCGCCGGCGGGACGATCGACACGGACGGGCGGCTCGTCGTCCGCGCGACTCGCGTCGGCGCCGAGACCGCGCTCGCGCAGATCGCACACCTCGTCGAGCAGGCGCAGGCCGGCAAGGCGCCGGTGCAGCGGCTCGCCGACCGCGTCTCGGAGATCTTCGTTCCGGTCGTGATCGGGATCGCGCTCGCGACGCTCGCGGGCTGGCTGCTCGCAGGCGCGGGCGCGTCCGCGGCGTTCAGTGCCGCCGTCGCGGTGCTGATCATCGCGTGCCCGTGTGCCCTCGGGCTCGCGACGCCGATGGCGCTCCTCGTCGGGAGCGGCCGCGGTGCGCAGCTCGGGATCCTGATCAAGGGCCCGGAGATCCTGGAGCAGACCCGCCGCGTCGGCACGGTCGTCCTCGACAAGACCGGGACGATCACCGAGGGACGGATGGAGCTCGTCGGGGTCGAGCCGCTGAACGGTGTCGGCGCGCGCGGAGATCCTCCGCCTTGCCGGCGCCGTGGAAGCCGCAAGCGAGCATCCGGTCGCGCAGGCGGTCGCGGCCGGCGCGCGCGCGGAGCTCGGTGCGCTGCCGCCGGTGACGGAGTTCCGGAACCTGCCGGGGTCCGGCGTTCGCGGCGTGGTGGATGGCCACGCCGTCGAGGTCTCGCGGCAGGACGGCGCGATCGCTGTCGCTTGGGACGGCGTCGCGCGCGCGACGCTCTCCGTCCGCGACAGGGTCAAGCCGACGAGTGCGGAGGCCGTCCGCGGCCTGAAGGCACTCGGGCTGACGCCGATCCTCTTGACCGGCGATACGCGTGCGACCGCCGAGCGCGTCGCCGCCGAGGTCGGGATCGAGCGCGTCCTCGCCGAGGTCCGGCCCGAAGGGAAGGCCGCCGAGGTGGCGCGGCTCCAAGCCGAGGGCGAGGTCGTCGCGATGGTCGGCGACGGCGTCAACGACGCGCCTGCGCTCGCCGGCGCCGACCTCGGGCTCGCGCTCGGAACGGGAACCGACGTCGCGATCGAGGCCTCCGACCTCACGCTCGTCTCCGGCGACCTGCGCGCCGCCGTCGACGCGATCCGCCTCTCGCGGCGGACGCTCTCGACGATCAAGGGCAACCTCTTCTGGGCCTTCGCCTACAACGTCGCCGCGATCCCGCTCGCCGTCGCCGGGCTGCTCAACCCGATGATCGCCGCGGCCGCGATGGCCGGGTCGAGCCTGTTCGTCGTCGGCAACAGCCTGCGCCTGCGGCGCTTCCGCAGCGTTCGCGAAGGAACGGCATGAGCGCGGCACCGGGATACCACGACGACAAGGCAGCGTTGATCAAGCGGCTGCACCGGATCGAGGGCCAGGTGCGCGGGATCGAGAAGATGGTCGAGGACGACCGCTACTGCATCGACGTGATCACGCAGATCTCAGCCGTGAGCACCGCGCTCGAGAGCCTCGCGTTCCAGATCCTCGACGATCACGTGCAGCACTGCGTCGCGGGCGCCATCGCCTCGGGCGACGAGGCCGCGGCCGCCGAGAAGAGCCGCGAGCTCCTCGAAGCGGTTCACCGCTTCGCGAAAACTCGCTAGCGGTGGCCCTTACGGCCACGTCCTGGTGCCTGGCACCGGACGTGGCCGTTCGAGGCAGTGTCCGTTTCCGCCGGGGGGTGCGCGATCGCAGAGGCGAAGCGCGACTCCCGCGCACCCATGTCTCGGCGAGACACGTCTTGGTGCCTGGCACCGGACGTGGCCGTTCGGGACCGTTGGTGGTCAGCGACGCACAACGACGAACGCGACCGCGCCGAGCATCGCCGCCCAGATGGCGGTGACGCCGAACACGAGGACCCAGACCCAGACATCCATGCCGCGGACGTGCAGTTCTCCGCGACCCCGGGCTGCTCCTTCTCCCCGATCGAGGGATTCGCCGTGCGACGTCGTCCAGAAGGGGTCTGCTTGAATGGCCACGTGCAGTCGAGGTCGAGGAGCTGCCCGAGAACCGGGTCCGGCTCACGGTCCAGGTCCCGTCGCACGACGTGCACCACGCCGTCGAGCACGCGGCGACCGATCTCGCGGCGACCGTCAAGATCCCCGGCTTCCGCAAGGGCAAGGTTCCGCGCCAGGTGCTCCTCCAGCGCGTCGGCCGCGAGCGGCTGATGACGGAGGCCGTCGAGAGCCACATCAGCGGCTGGTTCTGGAACGCCGCGACGCAGACCCGCCTCCGCCCGGTCGCGCAGCCGCAGTTCGACTTCGAGCTCCCCGCCTCCGAGGACGAGGACTGGGAGTTCACCGCGACCGTCTCGGTGCAGGCCAAGCCGGAGCTGCCGGACTGGACGACGCTCGAGGTCGGCGCGATCGAGCCCGAGGTGCCGGAGGAGCTCGTGGAGCGCGAGCTGGAGGCGCTCCAGTCCACCGTCGCCGAGCTCGTCCCCGTCGAAGGGCGGCCGGTCGAGCCGGACGACACCGTCATCGTCGACCTCGTCTCGGAAGCGGCGGCGAGACGCGCCGCGACTACGTGATCGAGCTCGGCCGCGCCTCCGTCGTCGAGGAGATCGAGCAGGGCGTCGTCGGCCTCGACGCCGGCGCGACGAAGGAGATCGGGTTCGAGCTCGCCGACGGCTCGACGCAGACGGTGACCGTGACCGTCAAGGAGATCAAGGAGAAGGTGCTGCCGCCGCTCGACGACGAGCTGGCGCGCGCCGCGAGCGAGTTCGAGACGCTCGCCGAGCTGCGCGCCGAGATCGAGTCGCGGCTGCGCGCACAGATCGACGAGGAGACCGAAGCGCAGTTCCGCGCCGACGTCGCCGACGCGCTTGTCGTCGCCTCGAAGGTCGACGCCTCCGGGCCGCTCGTCGAGGCGCGCACGCGCGAGCTGCTGCGCGGCCTCGCGCGGCAGGTCGAGGCGCGCGGCGTCCCGCTCGACACCTATCTCGCGATGACCGGCCAGGCGCCGGAGGAGCTGATCGCGGGCCTCGCAGACGAGGCGGCGCGGTCGGTCGCGCGCGAGCTCGTGCTCGAGGCGGCGGCCGACAAGCTCGGAATCGTCGATCTCCGACGAGGAGGTCGAGACGCTGATCCGCGAGCAGGCCGACGCCGTCGG
This sequence comes from uncultured Actinomycetes bacterium, assembly GCA_963718385.1. Taxonomy (GTDB): domain Bacteria; phylum Actinomycetota; class Thermoleophilia; order Gaiellales; family Gaiellaceae; genus Palsa-739. Next base: position 600,849 of record CAVQZE010000001.1, on the reverse strand, counting down.
CGAGGACGCCGACGAGGCGATCGCGGCCGCTTCGCGAGTCGGGTCGCTTCGAGACGCTGCGCGAGGACCTGCGGCTCCGCGACGCCCTCGACCGCGTCGCGTCCGAGGTGAAGCGGATTCCCAAGGAGCTCGCCGAAGCGCGCGATGCGATCTGGACGCCCGAAAAGGAAGAAAAGGAAAAGGCACCATCCGACACGAAACTCTGGACCCCCGGTAGCGGAGGAGCGAAATGAATCCCTCGAATCTGATCATCCCGTCCGTCATCGAACAGACGTCCCGCGGAGAGCGCTTCTTCGACATCTACTCGCGGCTGCTCAACGAGCGGATCATCTTCCTCGGCACGCCGATCGACGACCAGGTCGCGAACCTGATCGTCGCGCAGATGATCCACCTCGAGTCCGAGGACCCGGACAAGGACATCAACATCTACATCAACTCGCCCGGCGGGTCGGTGTACGCGGGTCTCGCGATCTACGACACGATGCAGTTCATCAAGCCGGATGTGGCGACGACCTGCGTCGGCATTGCGATGTCGATGGGCGCGCTGCTCCTCGCGGCCGGCACGGAGGGAAAGCGCACCGCGCTGCCGAACTCCAAGATCCTCATCCACCAGGTCTCCGGCGGCTTCCACGGCCAGGGCACCGATATCGAGATCCAGGCCCGCGAGACGATCAATCTCAAGCGGAACCTGGAGGAGATCATCGCCAAGCACACGAATCAGCCGTCCGAGAAGGTCTCGAAGGACATGGAACGGGACTACTACATGACCGCGGACGAGGCCCAGGAGTACGGGCTGATCGACAACGTCGTCGCCCACCGGTAGACGAAACAGGCGATCCGAGGTACAAGGAGAGACGTGGCCAGGGCAAGCGAAGGCAACGAGCAGCTGCTTTGCAGCTTCTGCGGGAAGAGCCAGCGGCAGGTCAAAAAGCTGATCGCCGGCCCCGGCGTCTACATCTGCGACGAGTGCATCGATCTCTGCAACGAGATCATCGACGAGGAGCTCACGGCTCCGACCCAGCTCGACCTCGACAACCTCCCTCGTCCGAGGGACATCTACTCCGTCCTGAACGACTACGTCGTCTCGCAGGAGGAGGCCAAGCGGACGCTCGCCGTGGCGGTCTACAACCACTACAAGCGCGTCCAGATGGAGACGAACGACGACGAGGTCGAGCTCCAGAAGTCGAACATCCTGCTGCTCGGCCCGACGGGCTGCGGCAAGACGCTGCTCGCCCAGACCCTGGCGCGGATCCTCAACGTCCCGTTCGCGATCGCCGACGCGACGGCGCTCACCGAGGCCGGCTACGTCGGCGAGGACGTCGAGAACATCCTGCTGAAGCTGATCCAGGCCGCCGACTTCGACATCAAGAAGGCGGAGACCGGGATCATCTACATCGACGAGGTCGACAAGATCGCGCGGAAGGCGGACAACCCGTCGATCACGCGCGACGTCTCCGGTGAGGGCGTCCAGCAGGCGCTCCTGAAGATCCTCGAGGGAACGGTCGCGTCGGTGCCGCCGCAGGGCGGGCGCAAGCACCCGCACCAGGAGTTCCTCTCGATCGACACGACGAACATCCTCTTCATCTGCGGCGGCGCGTTCGCCGGGCTCGACAAGATCATCGCCCGGCGGATCGGCAAGAACGCCGTCGGCTTCGGCGCCGAGGTGCGCTCGAAGCACTCGCTCGAGTCGTCCGAGCTGCTCGTCGACGTGATGCCGGAGGATCTCCTGAACTTCGGGCTGATCCCGGAGTTCATCGGCCGCCTGCCGGTCGTCTCGGCGGTGCACCAGCTCCGCAAGGAGGATCTCGTCCAGATCCTCACCGAGCCGAAGAACGCGCTCGTCGAAGCAGTACCAGCGCTTCTTCGGCTACGACAACATCGAGCTCGTCTTCACCGAGGACGGCCTGTGGGAGATCGCCGACAAGGCGCTCGACCGCGAGACCGGCGCGCGCGGGCTCCGCTCGATCATCGAGGCCGCGCTGCTCGACGTGATGTTCGAGCTGCCGTCGCGGCGCGACGTCACGAAGTGCGTGATCACGAAGGAGTGCATCGCGCAGGGCATCCGGCCGACGCTCGTCACGAGCGCCGGCACCTACGTCGACGACGAGCCCGACGAGGCCGTCGAGCAGTCCGCGTAGGCGTGGCCGACGTCGAGCCCGGGGCCGAGTTCGGCCCGTCTTCCTGGATCGAGATCACGCAGGACCAGATCGTCGCCTTCGCCGACGCGACCGGCGACCACCAGTGGATCCACGTCGACCCCGAGCGGGCGGCGGCCGGTCCGTTCGGGACGACGATCGCCCACGGCTACCTGACGCTGTCGCTGATCCCGGTGATGTCCGAAGAGGTCGTGCCCCGGACGGGCGGGATGGGGATCAACTACGGGCTGAACCGCGTCCGCTTCCCGGCACCGGTGCCCTCCGGCTCGAGGGTGCGCGGCACCTTCCGCGTCGACTCGGTCGACGAGATCGAGGGCGGCAGCCAGTCGACGATGACGGCCACGATCGAGCGCGAGGGCGGCGACAAGCCGGTCTGCGTGGCCGAAGTCGTGTTCCGCTCCTACCGCTAGCCGCTCTCCTCTCCGGATCCACAAACCGCGCAATCGCGGTTGCATCCGTGCCGGCCGCTAATCTAGGATCCGAAATCGGCCCATCGAGCCCGAGGAGAGCCATGGAACGCGAAAGTCGGATCCAGAATGAGGCAGAGTCGCTCGAGTCGCGCTGGCAGGGCGACGCGCGCTGGCAGGGGATCGAGCGGAGCTACGCGGCGGCGGACGTCGTCCGGCTGCGCGGCTCGGTCGTCCCGGAGCAGACGCTGGCGCGGCTCGGCGCGGAGCGGCTGTGGGAGCTGCTCGCCCGCGACGAGCCCGTCCGCGCGCTCGGCGCGATGACCGGCGGCCAGGCCGTCCAGATGGTGAAGGCCGGCCTCGACGCGATCTACCTCTCCGGCTGGCAGGTCGCCGCCGACGCGAACCTCGCCGGCAGCACGTATCCCGACCAGAGCCTCTACCCGGCGAACAGCGCGCCGCAGCTCGTCGAGCGGCTGAACAGCGCGCTGATGCGCGCCGACCAGATCGACTGGGCCGAGGGGACGAACGGCACGCACTGGCTCGCGCCGATCCTCGCCGACGCGGAGGCCGGCTTCGGCGGGCCGCTGAACGCGTACGAGCTGATGCGCTCGATGATCGAGGCCGGCGCCGCCGGCGTGCACTTCGAGGATCAGCTCGCGTCGGAGAAGAAGTGCGGCCACCTCGGCGGCAAGGTGCTCGTGCCGACCGCGCAGTTCGTCCGGACGCTGAACGCGGCGCGGCTCGCGGCCGACGTGCTCGACGTGCCGACGATCCTCGTCGCGCGCACCGACGCGCTCTCGGCCGCGCTGCTCACGAGCGACGTCGACGAGTACGACCGCGAGTTCGTCACCGGCGAGCGGACCGGCGAGGGCTTCTACCGCGTCCGCGACGGCATCGACGCGGCGATCTCGCGCGGGCTCGCGTACGCGCCGTACGCCGACCTGATCTGGTTCGAGACGTCGACGCCGGACCTCGGCGAGGCGCGCGCGTTCGCCGACGCGATGCACGAGAAGTTCCCCGGCAAGCGGATGGCGTACAACTGCTCGCCGTCGTTCAACTGGCGGCGGCACCTCGACGACGACGAGATCGCCGGCTTCCAGGAGCAGCTCGCGGGCTGGGGCTACCGCTTCCAGTTCATCACGCTCGCCGGCTTCCACTCGCTGAACGCGGCGATGTTCGAGCTCGCACGCGGTTACGCTCGCGAGGCGATGCCCGCGTACGTCCGACTGCAGGAGCACGAGTTCGAGCTCGAGGAGCACGGCTACACGGCGACGCGCCACCAGCGCGAGGTCGGCGCCGGCTACTTCGACCTCGTCGCGCAGGCGGTCGCGCCCGACAGCTCGACGCTCGCGCTGAAGGGCTCGACGGAAGAGGCGCAGTTCGAGCGGAGCGAGGCCGCCGCTTGACGGCGTCCGACGACGACGTCCTCACTCCGGAGGCGCTCGATTTCGTCACGCGCCTCCACCGCGAGCTGAATCCGACACGGCAGGAGCTGCTGGAGCGCCGGCACGAGCGCCAGCTCGAGCTCGACGCCGGCGCGCTGCCGGGGTTCCTGCTGGAGACGCAGGCGATTCGGGAGGGAGAGTGGCGCGTCGCGGAGGCTCCGCCGGACCTCCGCGACCGCCGCTGCGAGATCACCGGCCCGGTCGAGCGGAAGATGATGATCAACGCACTGAACTCGGGCGCGCGCTGTTTCATGGCCGACTTCGAGGACGCGAACTCGCCGACGTGGACGAACGTCGTCGAGGGGCAGCGCAACGTGTCGGACGCGGTTCGGCGCACGATCGCGCTCGACACCGCGGACAAGTCGTACCGGCTCAACGACAAGATTGCGACGCTGCTGATCCGCCCGCGCGGCTGGCATCTTCCGGAGCGGCACGTGCTCGTCGACGGCGAGCCGATCTCGGCGTCGCTGTTCGACTTCGGGCTGACGTTCTTCCGCAACGCGCGCGAGCAGCTCGAGCGTGGCAGCGGGCCGTACTACTACCTCCCGAAGCTCGAGTCGCATCTCGAGGCGCGGCTGTGGGCGCGCGCGTTCGCGTTCGCGGAGGACGAGGTCGGCGTGCCGCGCGGCTCGATCCGCTGCACCGTTCTGATCGAGACGATCCTCGCCGCGTTCGAGATGGAGGAGATCCTCTACGAGCTCCGCGACTACGGCTGCGCGCTCAACGCCGGGCGCTGGGACTACATCTTCTCCGCGATCAAGAAGTTCCGGACGCGCGACTGGGTGCTGCCCGACCGCGTGCAGGTGACGATGACGGTGCCGTTCATGCGCGCGTACACGGAGCTGCTCGTGCGCTCGTGCCACCGGCGCGGCGCGCACGCGATCGGCGGCATGGCGGCGTTCATCCCGTCGCGGAAGGATCCGGAGGTGAACGCCGTCGCGCTCGCGAAGGTGCGCGAGGACAAGCTGCGCGAGTCCGGCGACGGCTTCGACGGCACGTGGGTCGCGCATCCGGATCTCGTGCCGGTGGCGACGGAGGTCTTCGACGGCGTGCTCGGCGATCGCGCGCGAACCAGGTCGACCGGCTGCGCGAGGACGTCGTCCCGGACGAGGCGGCGCTGCTGTCGATCCCGGACACGCCGGGCGAGGTCACAGACGCAGGGCTGCGCACGAACGTCTCGGTCGGCGTCCGCTACCTCGACGCGTGGCTCCACGGCGTCGGCGCGGCGGCGATCGACAACCTGATGGAAGACGCGGCGACGGCGGAGATCTCGCGCTCCCAGGTCTGGCAGTGGGTGCGCGCCGGGCTGTTCGACCGCGAGCGCGTGCGGTCGGAGATCGCCGCCGTCGAGGCCGGGCGACGAGGCAAAGGAGCTGTTCGCGGGCCTGGCTCTCGCGCCGGAGCTCGACGAGTTCCTGACGCTTCCGGCGTACACTCGTCTGCAATGAGTCTCGACAGCACCAAGGCCGACGACATCGCGCTCGTGATCGAGGAGGCGATCGTTTCCGGTGAGCTCGCCCCGGGAACCGTCCTCCGCCAGGAGCAGCTGTCGGAGCAGTTCAACGTGTCGCGCACGCCGGTGCGGGAGGCGCTGCGGCGGCTCGCGGCGCTCGGGCTCGTCTCGTTCGTGCCGAACCGCGGCGTTCGCGTGCGGACGATCTCCCGCGACGAGCTGCACGAGGCGTTCATGGTGCGCGCGGAGCTGGAGAGCCTCGCGACCGAGGTCGCGGCGACGAAGGCGACGTCGGAGGATCTCGCCGAGCTCGACGCGTGCGAGCAGCGGTTCTCGCGGATCTCGCAGGAGCTGCGGTCGCGCGAGCCGGGTGACGAGCGGCGCTCGATCATGGGCGACTGGGTGCGCGCGAATCACGCGTTCCACGACGTGATCTACCGCGTCGCGGCGCTGCCGCTCGTCGAGCAGATGGCGAAGAGCGCGCGGCGGACGTTCTCCGGGCCGGCGGTGTGGGCGCCGGGAGACCATTCGCTCGACGGGCTGTACGAGCGGAACGCCGAGCAGCATCGCGCGATCAAGCAGGCGCTGACGGCCGGGAGCGCGGCGGGCGCGCGGGCGCTGGCGCGCGAGCACGTGATGTCGTCGTTCGTGCTGCTGGAGACGATCCTCGAGCAGGTCGGCGCGCAGCCGCGCGACTGGTCGAAGAGCCGCGCTAGCAGCGACCGGTTGCGCTGAGCTCCGAGCCGGCGACGGTTGCCGTCGCGGCGCGGTCGCAGCCGAGCAGCCGTCCGTGCGCCGTGCCTTCCCCGGCGTAGTTGCCCGAGAGCGATTCGTAGGCGAGAGCCGGGCCGCGGTAGGCGACGGAGCCGTCGGCGTTGCGTACGACCGCCTGCAGGTGTAGCGGCGGCACGTGGCAGCGGGGTCCCGCGTAGCGGAGCGTCAGGACCGGCCCCGGCCCGACGCGGAGCCGGATCGCGGAGGCCGCACAGCGCGGCAGGTATGCGGTCGTCGACGGGACGAGGCGAACCTGCTCCGGCACGGGGGCGGGCGGCAGCGGCGCCGCGCGCTTCTGTGCTGGGCTCCCGTCGCGGTGACGGTGCCGCAGCGCGTCGCCGGCGACCGCGGCGACGAGCACGACGAGCGCGGCGACCAGCACGAGGTCGAGGCGTTTCGGCATACTCAGCACATAGTCGCTGCTTGAGCTCACCGGATTGCTGGCTAGGATCGGCTCCTGATGGAGATGGAGCCGCTCTACAGGCCGCAGGGTGTCGAGGAACGCTGGCAGCGTGTGTGGGAGGAGGAGGGCCTCTACCGCGCCGACTCGTCGTCGACGAAGCCAAGCTACGTGATCGCTGTGCCGCCGCCGAACGTCACCGGCGCGCTGCACATGGGACACGCCCTGAACGGGACGATCCAGGACGCGCTCACGCGCTGGCATCGGATGCGCGGCTTCAACGCGCTCTGGCAGCCGGGGTACGACCATGCGGGAATCGCGACGCAGGCGGTCGTCGAGAAAGATCTGCGACGCAGCGGAACGTCGCGACAGGAGATCGGACGCGAGGCGTTCGTCGAGCGCGTCTGGGAGTGGCTGCACGAGTACGGCGGCGTGATCATGAGTCAGTTCCGGCGGCTCGGCTGCTCGCTCGACTACGACCGCGAGCGCTTCACGATGGACGACGACTACATCCGCGCCGTGATGCGCTTCTTCGTTCACCTCTACGGGCGCGGCTTCATCTACCGCGACAACCGCATCGTCAACTGGTGCTCGGACTGCCGCACGTCGATCTCCGATCTCGAGGTCGAGCACATCGAGGTCGACGACGCGCTCACGTACGCGCGGTATCTCGCTCGCGGACGGCAACGGGCACATCACGATCGCAACCGTGCGGCCGGCGACGATCCTCGCCGACGTTGCCGTCGCGGTGCATCCCGGCGACGAGCGCTACGCGTCGTACATCGGCAAGGAGGTGATCGTGCCGGTGGTCGGCCGGCGCGTGCCGGTGATCGCCGACGAGCGCGTCGAGCCGGAGTTCGGAACCGGTGCGCTGAAGATCACGCCCGGGCACGATCCGATCGACTTCGAGATCGGACGCGACCACGGTCTGGCCGAGCTGACGGTGATCGGTCTCGACGGTCGCATGACCGGCGACGTTCCGGACAAGCTGATCGGGCTGACCGAGGAGGAGGCCGCCGACTACGTCGTGGAGTGGCTGCGTGAGGAAGGGCTGCTCGAGAAGCGCGAGAGCTACCGGCACAGCGTCGGCCATTGCGAGCGCTCCGGAACGAGGATCCAGCCGCTCGTCTCGCTGCAGTGGTGGTGCGCGATGGAGGAGCTCGCACGGCCGGCGATCGATGCGATCGAATCGGGGCGCGTCCGGTTCCATCCGGAAGTGCACGGTCGTGTTGCGCTCGACTGGCTGACGGCGATCCGGCCGTGGAACGTGTCGCGGCAGCTCTGGTGGGGGCATCAGCTCCCGATCTGGTACTGCGCCGACGGCCATGTCACGTGCGTCGAGACGGCACCCGACGCGTGCGCCGAGTGCGGGTCGACGGAGATCGAGCGCGACCCGGACGTGCTCGACACATGGTTCTCGTCGGCACTGTGGCCGTTCGCGACGCTCGGTTGGCCCGACGACACGGAGTCGCTGCGGACGTTCTATCCGGGCGACGTCAACTCGACGGCGCGCGAGATCATCTTCCTCTGGGTCAACCGGATGCTGATGGCGGGGCTGGAGCTGCTCGGCGACATTCCGTTCCACGACGTGATCATCCATTCGACGGTGCTCGCGCCCGACGGGCGGCGCATGTCGAAGTCGCTTGGAACGGGGATCGATCCGGTCGAGCTGATCGACGAGCACGGCGCGGACGCGACACGCTACGGATTGCTGAAGATCTCGTCGACGCAGGACGTGCGCTTTTCGCCCGGCGCGATCGAGGAGGGCCGGAAGCTCGCGAACAAGCTTTGGAACGTGTCGCGGCTGCTGCTCGCGAACGCGGGCGACGCCGTGCCGGACGCGCGGCCGCGCGAGCTCGAGGAGCGGTGGATCCTCGCGCGGATCGACGCGACGCGCGCGGAGATCGAGGCGGACTTCGCGTCGTACGACTTCGCGCACGCGGTCGACCGGCTGTATCACCTCACGTTCGACGACTTCTGCGACTGGTACGCGGAGGCGGCGAAGGCGCGGCTCTACGACGGTGACACGGATGCGCGCGCAACGGCGCTTGCGGCGCTCGAGCGGCTGTTGGCGCTGCTGCATCCGGTGATGCCGCACGTCACGGAGGAGATCTGGGGGTATCTGCCGGCGCGCGAGTCGCGGCTGATCGTCGCGGAGTGGCCGGCGGCGGATTCGCGGTTCGCGGCGGACGCGGATGCGCTGGTGCGCGTGCAGGAGGCTGCGGAGCGGTTCCGGCGCAGCGGCGTCGTGACGCCGCTCGAGGGCGACGAGAAGCGGATCTTCGACGCGGTCGTCCGGCCGGAGCGGGCAGGCGCCGCGGCGAACGGCAATGTCGAGGCCGAGCAGGAGCGGCTACGCGGCGAGATCGCGCGGGCGGAGGCGATGCTGGCGAACGAGCGGTTTGTCGCGCGTGCGCCGGCCGACGTCGTCGATGCGGAGCGGGAGAAGCTGGAGCGGTTCCGTCGCGAGCTCGACGCGCTCGGCGGCTGACGCTGCGGCCACGTCCTGGGGTCAGACCCCGGGACAGTGTCCCGCGGCGACAATGACCCGGATGGACGCGACCGAATGGATCGCCTCGCTCAGCCCGTGGCCGGCCGACGGCTTCGGGCTCGACCGGATGCGCGCGCTGCTCGCCGAGCTCGGCGACCCGCAGCTCCGGTACCCCGCGATCCACGTCGTCGGCACGAACGGAAAGTCGACGACGACGCGAATGACCGAGGCGCTGCTCGCCGATGCCGGGCTCACCGTCGGCGCGTATGTCTCGCCACACGTGCGCTCGTGGAGTGAGCGGATCCGCATCGGCGGGGTCGAGGCCGACTTCGAGCGCGCGGCCGCCGGGGTCAGACCCCGGGCCGTGGCTCTCGGAGCCACGCAGTTCGAGGCCATGACCGCCGCGGCCCTGCTTGCGTTCGCGGAAGCGCACGTCGACGTCGCGGTGGTCGAGGCCGGGCTCGGCGGCCGCCACGACGCGACGAACGTCCTCGACACGCGCGTCGTCGTGCTCACGAGCGTTGCGCTCGACCACATGGACGTCCTCGGCGACACGCGCGAGGCGATCGCCGCGGAGAAGCTCGCCGTCGTCCAGCCGGCTGCCGTCGTCGTGCTCGGCGAGCCGGAGTGGCATGCCGCTCGCCGAGGAGAACGGCGCCGCGCCGCGTCGTCGTCACCGCGCCGAGCAACCTCGCGCTCGCCGTCGCGGCCGCCGAGGCGTTCCTCGACCGCGACGTCCCGGCGACTGCCGCCCAGGACGTCGAGCTGCCCGGCCGGCTGGAGCGCCGCGGCGAGCATCCGCTCGAGATCTGGGACGGCGCCCACAACCTCGCCGGGATCGGCTACCTCCTGCCGCGGCTCCCGGAGCGCGAATACGTCCTCGTCTGCTCGATCCTCGACGACAAGCGGCCTGAGCTGATGCTGGAGGCCCTGTCCGCACTCGGCGCTACCGTGGTCGTCACGGAATCGACAAATTCTCGGGCGATTCCCGCAGGGGAGCTGGCGACGCGTGCCGAAAGCTACTTCCGACATGTCGAGTACACCGCAGACCCCGAGGCGGCCCGCCTCCGAGCGCTGGCGCTCGCGGGGCCTGACGGCGCCGTTCTCGTCACAGGGTCCCTCTACCTTCTTGCCGACCTCAGCGCGGGGGTCTACAACGAGTAACGTGCGGGAGAAGATCAGCGTCTTCGCCGTCGCGATCTTCGTGCTTGTCGTGGTCGTCGGCGGCGCGTTCGCCGCGGGCTACCTGATTGGGAGGATCCTGCTGTGATCGCTGCCAGCGTCCACGGCTTCTTCAGTTCGGGAACGTGGCTCGTGACCAGGAACCTCCTGGTCTTCTTCGCGTTCGTCTTCTGGCTCGCGCTCGGGTACTGGGTGCTGAAGGACGCGCGCCGGCGGATCGAGGATCCGTGGATGGTGGGGATGGCGACGCTGCTCGGCCTCGTGCCGCCGTACATCGGGCCGCTCATCTACATGCTCTTCCGGCCGCCCGAGTACATCGAGGACCGGCGCGAGCGCGAGCTGGAGATCAAGGCGATGGAGGACCGGATGGCGAAGCGCGACCTCCACTGCCCGGTGTGCCGGTCCGAGGTCGACTCGAGCTATCCTGATCTGCCCGATCTGCACGACGAAGCTGAAGCAGGCGTGCACGAACTGCAAGTCGCCGCTCGAGGCGCTGTGGCAGGTGTGCCCGTTCTGCGAGACGCCGATCGAGCCTGCCGCCGTCGGCGCGGTGCCGCTCGGGACACGGCGCGTTCTGCGTCCCCCCGCTGAAGCGGGCTGATTAGACTGGCGCCCCGTGGCCACGGAGCGCACCCTCATCCTGATCAAGCCAGACGCCGTCCGGCGCCGGATCGCCGGCGAGATCCTCGGTCGGATCGAGGCGCGCGGATTCGAGTTGCGAGCGGGCAAGCTGCTGACCGCCAGTCGCGAGCTCGGCGAGGAGCACTACGCCGAGCATCACGAGAAGCCGTTCTTCGGCGAGCTCGTCGCGTTCATCACTTCGGGGCCGACGTGGGCGCTCGTGGTCGAGGGCGAGGGTGCGATCGCGACGATGCGGAAGACGATCGGCGCGACGAATCCGGCCAACGCCGAGCCGGGCACCATCCGCGGCGACCTCGCGATGTCGATGCCCGACAATCTCGTGCACGGCTCTGACTCTCCGGAGTCGGCGCAGCGGGAGATCGCGCTCTGGTTCTCCGCCGATGAGCTCGCCTGACGACTCCGTCGCGCGCAACGTCGCGCAGTGGACGCGGACGAACGCGGAGTTCACGGACGGCGCGGCGCGACGGCAGTGGGCGCGCGCCGAGATCAGCTGGGGCGTGTTCGGCGTCCCGGAGTCGGAGATCGGATCGCTCGGCGACGTCGCGGGACTCGATGTCGTCGAGCTCGGTTGTGGGACGGCGTACCTCTCGGCGTGGCTGGCGCGTCGGGGTGCGCGGCCGGTCGGCGTCGACCCGACTCCAGCGCAGCTTGCGACGGCGCGGCGGATGATGGCCGAGACGGGGATCGAGTTTCCGCTCGTCGAGGCTCCGGGTGAGTCGGTGCCGCTGCCGGATGCGTCGTTCGATCTCGCGGTGTCGGAGTACGGCGCGTCCCTTTGGGCCGACCCGGCGCGCTGGGTGCCGGAGGCGGCGCGGCTGCTGCGCCCCGGCGGCCGGCTCGTGTTCTTGACGAACTCCGTGCTGGTCTATCTGTGCGCGCCCGACGTCGGCGTCGTCGGGGAGAGCCTGTTGCGCGACCAGTTCGGCATGTATCGGATTCAGTGGCCCGAGTCGGAGGGGATCGAGTTTCATCTCGCACACGGCGAGTGGATCGCGCTGCTGCGCGCGCACGGGTTCGCGATCGAGGCGCTGCATGAGCTGCGCGCGCCGGAGGGTGCGGAGGATCCGGGGTATTACGACTTCGTCACGGTCGAGTGGGGCCGCCGCTGGCCGGCGGAGGAGCTGTGGGTCGCGAGGAAGGCCGCAGCGTGAGCGTCGTGCCGCCGCTGCTGCTGGCGTCGACGTCGCCGCAGCGGCGCGCGATTCTCGAGCAGCTGGGAGTTCCGTTCGACGTCGTCGCGCCGGAGTACGTCGAGGACGACCCGCCTGACGCGGACGCGGAGAAGCTCGTGCGGCGCCACGCGCGCGGGAAGGCGCAGTCGGTGCTTGCGGGCGCGGCGGGCCGGCCCGTCGTTGGGGTGGACACGACGGTCGTGCTCGGCGGCCGGGTGTACGCGAAGGCCGTGGACGCCGACGACGCAGCGCAGATGCTCCTCGGGCTCTCCGGGCAGACGCATGCGGTGGTGTCGGGCGTCTGTCTGCTGACGCCGGAGTGGGAGGTGGTCGAGGCGGCGGCGACGCGTGTGACGTTCCGTGAGCTCGGCGAGGGGGACGTGGCTGCGTACGTCGCGAGCGGCGAGTGGGAAGGCCGAGCCGGGGCGTACGCGATCCAGGGCCGCGGTGCGGCGCTCGTGGAGCGGGTCGAGGGCGACTACCTCAATGTCGTCGGCCTGCCGGTGTCGTTGCTGGTGAGGCTGCTGGCGGAGCGTTTGCCGGGCGCGTACGGCTTCGGGCGGAGCCCGGCCGCCGCTCAATCGTCGGGGACGCGGCCGGGCGGGACCCGTCCCGGGGTCTGACCCCGGGAGATGCCCGTTCCGGACGGCCGTCCCAGTCCTACGCCGGCCTCGACGAACGCCGCATACGCAGCACGCGCGCGGTCGAGCGTTCTCCCGAACTGACGCAATGTCCAGCCCGCATCGAGGAACGCCGGCACGCGCGCCTTCCCGAGCATCGCCGGCAGGCTGCTCCACCGCCAGTGCACCGCCCGCTTAACCATCCCCGCCCGCTTCGGGTTCAACACGACATACCGCCCGACCTCGAGGCTGTACTCGTCGGTATCGACGATCTCCGAGTGGAACCGTCCCTTGGAAGAGATGACCCACCCAGCCGTGCCGGAGGTTGTACGCCTGCGCATAGCGCCCACTCAGCAGCTGCATCCCGCGCGACAGCGTCTCGTCCGGCACGTCCATCACGAGATGGACGTGATTCGTCATCAGGCAGTACGCGATGAACTTCCACCCGAACTTCCGCGCGACCGTCTCGACCAGCCCGAGATACCGCTCGCGATCGGCGTCGTCGTCGAAGATGCGCACCTGGCGGTTCCCGCGGCACGTGACGTGATAGATCCCGGGCGCCTGGATGCGGAGCGGACGCGGCACGAACCGACCGTAGACAACGAATCCGCACGCAGACGTCACGCCTTCCTGGCAAAAGAGAAAGAGCCGCGGAAGCGAATCCCGCGGCTCTTTGCATCGGGGTGCCCAGATTCGAACTGGGGACCTCTCCGACCCGAACGGAGCGCGCTACCAGGCTGCGCCACACCCCGCCGTGCGGCCCATAGGGTAGCGGCGTGGCCGAGACGACGCGCAACGAGATCGCGCGCTGGCGCGAACAGGCACCGCAGCTGGCCGAGGAGCTTGCCGCCGACTGGAACTTGACGCTCGGCGAGCAGTACCCGCCCGGATTCTGCGGCCACGTCGTCCGCGCGGCGCTCGAGGACGGAACCCCGGCCGTGCTCAAGGTGTATTTCCCGGACCGCGAGTCGCTGCAGGAGCCGGACGCCCTCGAGCGCTGGAACGGCAACGGTGCTGTCCGGCTGCTCCGCCGCGACGACGAGCGCTGCGCCGTTCTGCTCGAGCGGTGCGAGCCCGGAGCGTTCCTATCCGCGGTCGGCGGCGAGGGCGCACTGGATGTCCTGATCGGTCTCCTGCCGAGGCTCTGGATCGACGCGGCCGGCTTTCACACCCTCGAGGACGAGACGGCGCAGTGGCTCGACCGCGGCGTCTCCGACGTTGCGGCCGGCCTCATCCGCGAGCTCGCGCCGTCGCAGGGCGAGCAGGTGCTCGTGCATCAGGACCTCCACGGGGACAACGTCCTCTCGGCGCAACGCGAGCCGTGGCTCGTGATCGACCCGAAGCCGCTCGCCGCAGAGCGCGAGTTCGCGGTCGCGCCGATTGTCCGCTCGCCCGAGCTCGGACACTCGAAGCGCGACGTGCTCCACCGGCTCGACCGCCTCTGTGCCGAACTGGGCCTCGACCGCGAGCGCGCCCGCGGCTGGACGATCGTGCAGACGATCGCCTGGTCCGAGGGGAACTACGTCGCGCCGCACATGGAGGTCGTCGAATGGCTGCTCTGAAGGCTGTCCTCTTCGACGTCGACTTCACGCTCGCACGCCCCGGTCCCGAGCTCGGCCCGGAGGGCTACGTCCGTGCAGGCGCTCGCCACGGTCTGGCCCTCGACGCTGCGCGGTACGACGACGCGCGCGCCGCCGCGCTCCTCGACCTCCAGCGCCATCCGGAGCTCGAGCACGACGACGAGATCTGGTTCGCGTTCAGCGAGCGTGTCATCGTCGGCATGGGCGGCGTTGCGCCTGCCGCGCGAACGTGTGCGGTCGAGATCACGCGCGCATGGGAGTACCACGACAACTTCGAGCTCTACGACGACACGATTCCCGTGCTCCGCTCGCTGCGTGCGGCCGGCCTCAAGATCGGGCTCGTCTCCAACTCCGCCCGCGACGTGAACGCCTTCGCATCGCATCACGCGCTCGACGTCGACGCGGGTCTCAGCTCCTTCCATCACGGGAAGTCGAAGCCGCACGAGTCGATCTTCCGCGCGGTGCTCGCAGTGCTCGACGTCGAGCCTGCGGACGCCGTGATGGTCGGCGACGCGCTCGAGGACGACCTCGCCGGCGCGCGGGCGATCGGGATGGGCGCGATCCTCGCTCGACCGCGCGGGCAGCCACCCGGACTTCGAGCCGCGGATCGCGGATCTCTACGCGCTGCCCGCCGCGCTCGGGCTCTAGCCGAGCTCCGCGCGCCAGAGCTCCGTGTGCGCGCCGAGCGCAGCGGCGCGCGCGGGCGGCGGCGTCCCGAGGTCGGCGGCGGCCTCCGCGAGCGTCGCCACCGGGCCGACGCAGACGTCCTCGCCGTCGAACAGCTCGAGCCACGCGGCGAGCGGTTTCGCGGCGAAGATCTCCGCGAGTGCCGACGCGAGCTCCTCCTGCGCCGGCGCGTACTGCTCGGCGGCGAGCTCGGGCCGCCCGAGCAGCTCGCACAGCCGTGCGAAGAACTTCGACTCGAGCGCGCCGACGGTGAGATAGCGGCCGTCCGCGGTCGCATAGGTGCGGTAGCACGCGAGACCGCCCGTGAGGATCTGGGGCATCGGGTCGCCGGCGAGCCGGTACGACGCGAGGCGGTGCGTGCCGTGCGTCATCGAGACGACGATCTCGGCGCCGCGGCCGGTGCGCTCGCGCGCAAGCAGCGCGGCGAGGATCTCGGTCACCGCGCCGAGCCCGCCCGCGGCGAGATCCGCGATCTGCACGGGAGGCCACGCGGGCGCGACATCGTCGAGCACGCCGGCCCAGCCCTGGTAGTTGAGGTCGTGCCCCGCGCGCTGCTCGTGGCGGCCGCCGACTCCGAAGCCGGTGATCGAGCAGTACACGGCCGTCGCGGGCACGTCCGAGGGTCTGACCCCAAGACGTGTCCGCACGCCGGGCCGCCACGTCTCGAGAACCACGTCCGCGCGCGCCAGCAGCGCCCGCACGAACTCGGCCTCCGCGGGCAGGTCGCAGACCACCGACTCCTTCCCGGCGTTGAGCGCGTCGAACCACCCCGGCGCCGTGTCCCGCATCGGGTCGCCGCCCGGCTGCTCGACGCGGACGACCCGCGCCCCGAGCCGCAGCAGCTCCGTCGACGCGAACGCCCCGGGCAGGTACCGGCTCAGATCGACGACGAGCATCCCCTCGAGCGGTTGCACGGTCCGCGACGGTACCACTACCCTTCGTCCGCTTTGGCCGAGCGCGCGACGGCTTCGGAGGAGAAACGGCGCCTGATTCTCGACGCCGCTGTTCGCGTCTTCGCGCGCAAGGGCTTCCACGCCTGCCGCGTCGGCGACATCGCCGAGGAGGCGGGCGTCGCGCACGGCCTGCTCTACCACTACTTCGCGTCGAAGGACGAGGTGCTCGACGCGGCGTTCCGCGAGAACTGGAGCGTTCTGCTCGACCGGATCCGCGCCGTCGAGGAGTCCGGGCGAGCGCCGCGCGGGAACAGCTCCGGCACGTCGCCGCGATCCTCCTGCGGACGTGGCTGCACCAGCCGGACGTCGTGTGCCTCGTCGTTCGCGAGATCGCGCGCAGCCCCGAGGTGCAGCAGCGGATCGGCGAGCTCGTGCAGCCGATCGAAGCGATCCGGCGGATCATCGAGCACGGCCAGGAGACCGGGGAGTTCCGCGCCGACCTCGACCCTGCGCCTCGCGGCGACGATCTTCTACGGCGGCATCGACGAGATCCTCACCGCTGGGTGCTCGGCCAGGCGCCCGGCGACGCCGACGGCGTGGCCGCAGCCGAGCGGACGCTCGTCGACGTCGTCTGCGCCGGCTTCGCCGCGTAGCTACCGCGCGCCGAGCAGCTCCGCGAACCGCGCGACGCCGACGTTGCCGCCGGAGATGACGACGCCGACGCGGCCGCGCGGCTCGACGCGCCGCGCGAGGAGCGCCGCGACGCCGACCGCGCCGCTCGGCTCCGTCACGAGCTTCAGCCGGTCGAAGAGGAACGCCATCGCGTCGAGGATCTCCGCGTCGCTCACGGTCACGATCTCGTCGACGCGCTCGCGGTTCACCGCGAATGTCAGCTCGCCAGGCGTCGCCGCCTGCAGTCCGTCGGCGATCGTTCGCGGCACGTCGATGCGCACGCGTTCTCCCGCGGCGAGCGACTGCCGCGTGTCGTCGCCCGCTCTCCGGCTCGACGCCGACGACGCGGATCGACGGGCGCAGCGCCTTCGCGGCGGTCGCGCAGCCCGCGATCAGCCCGCCGCCGCCGACCGGGACGACGAGCACGTCGAGCTGCGGGACGTCCGCGAGCAGCTCGAGCGCCGCCGTTCCCTGCCCCGCCATCACGAGCGGATCGTCGTACGGCGGCACGAGCTCGAGCCCGCGCTCGCGCGCGAGCTGCGCGCCGATCTCCTCGCGGCTCTCGGTCCACCGGTCGTACGTCACGATCTCGGCGCCGTAGCCGCGCGTCGCGTCGACCTTCGCCGTCGGCGCGTCCTCCGGCATCACGATCGTCGCGCTCGTGCCGACGAGCCGCGCCGCGATCGCGACCGCCTGCGCGTGGTTCCCGGACGAATACGCGACGACGCCCGCAGGCTCCGAGAGCGACGAGATCTTGTTGTACGCGCCGCGGAACTTGAACGCGCCGCCGCGCTGGAAGCTCTCCGCCTTCAGATGCACCTCCGCGCCGACGACGCTGTCGAGCGTGCGCGACGTGACGACCGGCGTGCGGTTCGCGACGCCGTCGAGCCGCCGTGCCGCCGCCTCGATGTCCGCGAGCTCGATCAGCGGCACGGATCGGCCTTCGCGCGCAACAGCCCGAAGCCCCAGAGACGGTTGTTGCGGACGTAGTACGCCGTGCGCGTGCCGGCGACGTCCTTCACGAGCGCGGAATAGCCGGCGCACGCGATGGGGAGGAGCGGGCCGAGCTTCCCGTTCACCTGATCCTCGGAAGTGCCGAGAACGAGCCCGTCCGGCCCGTGCCAGCCGCGCGGCTGCCACAGCGTGTAGACCGCCGAAACGCGGCCGCCGCTCAGCTCGACGCCGAGGCCGTGATTGTCGAATGGGCGGTATGTGAAGTACCAGGTCGGCTGCGTGCAGGCGCTGCAGACCCCGTGCACGCCGAGCGCCGCGTGCACCTGTGCCGCCGGCTCGCCCAGCCGCACGCCGCCGAGCGACGTGCCCGCGACGAGGGCGCCCGCGCGCGGCAGCATCGCGGCGGCCGGCGTCGCGGCGACGAGAGCGGCAAGCGCCGCGCAGACGAGTGTTTGCCTCATGGTCAGTGGAGTATGCCCGCCGTCAGATCAGGGTTTTTTCGTGATGCGAGAGCCGGGCCACCGTCCTAGTCTCCCCGCGTTCGACCATCTGTGAGGAGGGTGACGATGAGTCTCTACCGTCCCTGGGTCGTCCGCGCGCCGGCGTTGCTGGCGGTTGCTGCCGCAGTTGTCCTCGCGATTCCCGCAGGAACGGCGGCGAGCGATCCCCCGGCATGCCCCGCCCCTGACCCGATCTCGATTGCGGCAGCCGAATGTGAATCGACGACGCCCGTCGTCCCGTCGCTCGACCCCGAGTGGAGCGCTGACTTCACTCCGCCGGCGATGCCGCAGGTGCGGTCGCTGACGGCGGCCGCGTGCCGTCCGCTCAGCGCGGTCTTCTACACCGAGACCGACTGGCTGCGGTTCGCGCAGAAGATGCGTGCGAACCCGTCGTCGTGCGCCGACTACTACGTCTCCATCCCGCCGCTCGCGGCGGACAAGACCAGGCTCCGTAACGGCGAGGCGGCGAAGATCCGCGCACTCGGTCCGCAGATGCACGCCGTCGCGGAGGCGAACGTCACCGGCTGGACGAACTGGGTCAACGCCGGAAACGGAACCTGGTACGACGCCGGCGTCGAGATGCGCAACCGGATGATCGCCGCCGGGTTCGACGTGAGCGCCGGCGACATCTGGGGCCTGAACGAGATCAGCTCGGCCGTGCGAACAGCCACCGGAAATGCCCGCGCGAACATGCGCGACTTCATCCGCGGCCTCGCGACAGCCGGCGGCAACGGCCCGCTGGTCAAAGGCGTCGTCTGGACGATCGGGATCGGCCAGCCGACCGCCAATCTCACGGTGTACCGACGGAATCTCGAAGGCTGGCTCCAGGATCCGGGCTTCTGGGGCGACGTGAACCAGTACGTCGCGTACTGGTCGCAGGAGGTGTTCGGGGACATCCGCAACTGGGCTGTCCCCGGGGCCGACAATGCGACGCGGCGCGACCGGCTCGTCGAGTACCTCGAGCAGGTCAGCGTGTTGTCGCAGGCTGCACCGGCGGAGAACGCCGACATGACCGCGACGCTCGAGGCGACCGAAGCGCCGCTCGCGAACGCCGCGTGGGCCTTCACGTCGGGCTTCGGCTACACGCTTGCGCCCGTCACGCAGATGGAGGCGTATGTGTCGTCGCAGGTGTACGCGCTGCGCAATTACCAGAGCCGTGCGCCGTGGCTGAGCAGCGACGCGTTCGGTTTCGCGTGGTCGCCGCAGAATCTCGCGGCGCTCGGCCTGACGGCGTCGCAGTTCACGACGCAAACGGCGGCGCTGCTCGACCGGCTCGCGGCTGCGATCCACGACACCGACGTACCGACCGACGACCCGGGCAGCGCTGCGTGCGGCGGCGACGGAAGCCTCTGCGCGGCCGACATCGCCGGGGCGTCGTTCAATCTCGGCTGGCAGATCTTCGGCACGTGGGTCCCGTCGGTGCTCGACTCGACGACGACGACGGCTGAGGACACGCCGGTCGCGATTCCGCTCGTCGCGACGGGCGGCGGCGGGCCGCTGACGTTCACGATCGTGACGCCGCCGCAGCACGGGACGCTGACCGCCGACTCGACTGGTGCGTTGCCCACCTACACGCCGGCGCCCGACTACAACGGCACCGACTCGTTCACGTTCAAGGCGTTCGACGGTCTCGTGACGTCGCGGGTCGCGACGATGCAGATCGCGATCACGCCGGTGAACGACCCGCCGACCGTGACGCTCGACCAGCCGTTGCCGGTCGGCGAGGGCTCGCCCGTGACGCTCACCGCGCACGGGGCGGACGTGGACGGCGACGCGCTCACGTACACGTGGACGACCGACGTCGGCACGCTGACCCCGTCCGGCCTGACGGCGAGCCTCGTCGTGGACGACGGGCCCGCCACCGCGAACGTGACGGTGACCGCAGACGACGGCAACGGCGGCACGACCACGGCTGCCGTCACGGTCGAGGTCGACAACGTCGCACCGACCGTCAACGCAGGCCCGAGTCTCGCGGCGACGTGGGGCGTCCCGCTGAGCATCGCCGGCGCTGCGACCGATCCGAGCACCGCCGACACGCAGGCCGGCCTGCAGGCGAGCTGGGACTTCGGCGACGGATCGCCGACGACCGCCGGCTTCGCTGTGTCGCACACGTATGCGAATCCCGGCACGTACACGGCAACGCTGACGGCGACCGACAAGAACGGCGGTGCCGGCACCGGCAAGGCGACCGTGACCGTCGGCCCGCGGCCCGCCACGGTCGAGTACGCCGGACCGGCCGGACTGCAGGCGTCCTCGCCACACGTCGCCGCACGGCTCGTCGACGCACTCGACGCGACGACGGCGCAACTCGCCGGCCACGCCGTGACGATCTCCCTCGGCGCGGGCAGTTGCAGCGGGACGACCGACGTGACCGGCGTCGCCCGTTGCGTGATCGACGCGTCGTCCGCGCCGCTCGGGCCGTCGACGGTGACGGTGTCGTTCGCCGGCGACGATCTGTACGCCGCCGCCGGGCCCGTGACCGCACCGGTCGTGCTCTACGAGCTGCCGACCGGTGGGACGTTCGTCGTCGGCGACCTCGCGGCTGCGCACGACGTTCTTTTCTGGAGCCCGATCTGGTGGCTCGTGAATCCGACGAGCGGCGGCTGGGCGCCGGCCTCGTTCTTCGGGTTTGCGTCGACGACGGCGCCGGCGTGCGGCGCGAGCTGGACGGCGTCGCCGCTGTTCGACCACGTCGCGAAGAAGGTGCCGGCGTGGACGGCGGTGATCGTAACGAGCAGGGTGACGAAGAGCGGCTCGACGATCCACGGCAACACCGCGCGGATCGTCGTCGTGCACACCGGCGGCTTCCATCCGCTCCTCGCGGGCTGGGGGACGGTCGCCGCCACGGTCTGCTGAGCCGTCGTATCGCGGAGGGCCGCTTTGCGCGGCCCTCCGCAGATACGCTCGCCGTCATGCCGCTCTGGGACGCACTGGCTGCTCTGCCTGTCACCGTCGACGGGCTTTCGCTCGAGCGCCGCGAGCTCGCGGCGGCGAGTGGATGGACGCGCGTGACGACGACGGTCGTCCTCCGCGGCGGCGGCGAGACCGGCCAGGGCGAGGACGTCACGTACACCGCGCCTGACCACGACCACATTCCCTCCGACCTGCCGCTCGCCGGGAACTGGAGCCTCGGCGATCTTTCGGCGCGGCTCGACGAGCTCGAGCTCTGGCGCGGCAATCCGGACGACCACTCGTCGCGCGACCTGCGGCGCTGGGCGTTCGACAGCGCTGCGCTCGACCTCGCGCTCCGCCAGGCGGGACGCTCGCTCGGCGACGCGCTCGGCCGTTCGTACCGTCCCGTTCGCTTCGTCGTGTCGACGCGCGCCGCGATCGAGCCGTGGCTCGAGCTCCGGCCCGCGATGGAGTTCAAGCTCGACGTCGAGTCCGAATGGGACCGTCCGCTGATGGAACGGCTCGCCGCGCTCGACCGCGTGCGTGTGCTCGACCTGAAGGCGTACTACCGCGGCACGAGCGTCGATCTCGTTCCCGATCCGGAGCAGTACCGCGCCGTCGTCGAGATCTTCCCCGACGTCGTGATCGAGGACCCGTGGCTCGAGGACGGCTGCCGCGAGGCGCTCGCCGGCGCCGAGGATCGCCTGAGCTTCGACGCGCCGGTGCACTCGCTCGCGAATCTCGACGCGCTCACAGTGCAGCCGCGTCATCTCAACATCAAGCCGTCGCGGTTCGGCACCGCGCGCGGGCTGCTCGAGTGCATCGAGGCGTGCGAGGAGCGCGGCATTGCGATGTACGGCGGCGGCCAGTACGAGCTCGGCCCCGGCCGTCCGCAGATCCAGCGGCTCGCGAGCCTGTTCTACGCGGACGGGCCGAACGACGTCGCGCCGTCGGTCTACAACGAGGGCGGCGCGCGCCCGGGGCTGCCGACGAGCCCGCTGCCCGCGTCGGACGGCCCCGGCCTTTGAGCGTCAATCTCTTCGCCGCCTTCGACGGGAGCCGCCGTTTCGGCGATCGAGCTCGGCGCGACGCTCTGGGGCGGGACGCTCTACGAGCTGGGCCCAGGCGAGGAGACCGTGTACCACTGGCACTTCGGCGAGGAGGAGTGGGCGCTCGTTGTCGCCGGCGCGCCGACCCTGCGCACGCCCGACGGCGAGCGCGTGCTCCGGCCGTGGGATCTCGCCGTTTTCCGGCGCGGGGAGGAGGGCGCGCACCAGATGCGCAACGACGGCGAAGAGCCGGCGCGGTTCGTCTTCTTCTCCACCGTCTCCGACCCCGAGGTTGTCGCCTACCCGGACCGGGGCAAGATCGGCGTCGTAGCCGGATTCAGCCGCCCCGACGGTCAGCAGATCCGCGGTTGGGTGGAACCGCGTTGAGCGAGGTGTTCAACCTCCTCGAGGACGAGCTGCCGGACGAGCACGACCGGCCCGGCTACGCGCACCGCCGCGCGCGCGTCGCACGCGATCTCGGTGCAGAGCTGCTCGGCGGCACGCTCTACGAGACCCCGCCGGGCGAGAAGCTCTGGCCCTATCACTGGGAGCTCGGCTGCGAGGAGTTCCTCGTCGTCGTTGCGGGCACGCCGACGCTGCGTTTGCGAGACGGCGAACGGGTGCTCGAGGCGGGTGACGTCGTGCACTTCCCGCAGGGCTTGCCGGGCGCGCACCAGCTGATCAATCGTTCGGAGGCGCCGTTCCGGGTGTTGATCGGTTCGACGAAGCCCGACCTCGCCGTCGCCGGATATCCGGACAGCGGGAAGCTCTACGTCACTGCGCCGATCTTCGACGTCGACCGCGTCGTTCGAGACGACGCCGTCGACTACTGGGACGGCGAGTAGTCCTTCGCGGACACTGTCCCAGGGTCTGACCCCGGGACACGGCCGCAGACCCCGTTTCAGTGGCGGAACGGCAGCTCCGTGAAGTGCGCCCGCTCCGGCTCGATCCAGTACACGGTTCCGCTGCGCATCGGGAACGGCTCGCCGGTGTAGTGCTGCGAGATCCGGTCGATGATCTCGAGCGCGGCGTCGCCCTCGACCGTCTCGACGACGCGGCCGCGGATCTGCGCGTTCCGATACGGATTGTCCGCGTCGACGAGCGACAGCGCGACACGCGGATCGGCCGCGAGGTTCCGCGCCTTGCGCGACGTCGACTGCGTGAAGAACGCGATCCGCCCGTCCTCGAGGATCGCCCAGATCGGAATCGAGTGCGGCGCCCCGTCCGGCAGCACCGTCGCGAGGTGCACGAAGTTGCGCTCCTCGGTAAAGAGCGCCTCGATCCGCGGATCTAGCGGAATGCGTTCTCTCCGGTTAGCGCCTGCCCGACGACGAGCGTGTGCACCTCGTGCGTCCCCTCGTACGTCAACACAGACTCGAGATTGTTCATGTGCCGGATCACCGGGTATTCGAGCGTGATCCCGTTGCCGCCGAGAATCGTGCGCGCCGTGCGGCAGACCTCGAGCGCGCCGCGGACGTTGCCCATCTTGCCCATCGACACCTGTTCCGGCCGCAGCGTTCCCGCGTCCTTCATCCGGCCGATGTGGAGCGCGACGAGCGTGCCGCGGTTCACCTCGAGCGCCATCTCGGCGAGCTTCTGCTGCGTCAGCTGATAGCCGGCGATCGGCTTGTCGAAAACGATGCGCTCCTTCGCATAGTCGAGCGCCGCCTCGAGGCACGCACGCGCCGCGCCCTCTGCGCCCCACACGATTCCGTAGCGCGCCTCGTTGAGACACGACAGCGGACCGCGCAGCGACGAGATCTCGGGGAAGCGGTTCTCCTCCGGCACGCGCACGTCGCGCAGCACGAGCTCCGACGTGATCGACGCGCGCAGCGACATCTTGTGGTGCATCTCCGGCGCGGTGAACCCGGGCATGTCCTTCTCGACGATGAAGCCGTTGATCGAGCCGTCGTCCGTGCGCGCCCACACGACCGCGACGTCGGCGATCGTCCCGTTCGTGATCCACATCTTCGACCCGTTCAGCACCCAGTCGGAGCCGTCGCGCTCGCGCGTGCGTTCGCATCGAACCGGGGTCTGACCCCGCGTCCGGCTCCGTCAGTCCGAAGCAGCCGATCGTCTCGCCCGTGTGCATCGACGGCAGCCATCGCTGCTTCTGCTCCTCCGAGCCCCAGCGCCAGATCGCGAACATCGCGAGCGAGCCCTGGACGGAGACGAAGCTGCGAAGCCCGGAGTCGCCGGCCTCGAGCTCGAGACACGTGAGCCCGTACGCGACCGCGCTTGCGCCGGGAAGCCCGTAGCCGTCGAGGTGCATGCCGAAAAGACCGAGCGCGCCGATCTCCTTCGCAAGCTCGCGCGGCAGGATCCCCTGCTCGAACCACTCGCCGACCTCCGGCAGGATCCGCTCCCGGACGAACTGCCGGACGGTGTCCCGGATCGCCTTCTCCTCGTCGTCGAGGAGGGCGTCGATCGCGAGGAAGTCGCGCGGGTCGAGGGCGGTCGGTTTCGCGGTCGTGGCCACTGCCGGAATCGTAGAGTAGAATGATTGACTGACGGTTCAATCGACGCCCGAGGAGGGAACGATGTCGACGATCGAGCAGGGGGCCGCGACCGGCGTGTCGTTCGCCCTCACCGACGAGCAGAAGGCGCTCCGGGAGCTCTCGCGCGAGTTTGCCGAGAAGGAGATCCGCCCGAAGGAGGCGGAGTACGACGTGGCGATGCACCACCCGGTCGACGTGATCGCCAAGGCGCACGAGGTCGGGCTGATGAACCTCCACGTTCCCGAGGAGTACGGCGGCCCGGGCCTGTCCGGGTTCGAGGGGATGCTCGTCGGCGAGGAGCTCTACTGGGGCTGCTCCGGAATCGGCACCTCGATCACCGCCAACGGGCTCGGCTCCGGCCCGGTGATCGCGTTTGGCACCGACGAGCAGAAGGCGAAGTGGCTGCCGCCGCTGATCGAGTCGCCGATCCTCGCATCCTTTGGGCTCTCCGAGCCCGGCGCCGGCTCCGACGTCGCCTCGCTCTCGACGACCGCCGTGCGCGAGGGCGACGAGTACGTCCTCAACGGCTCGAAGACCTTCATCACGAACGCCGGCTACGCCGCGTGGACGGTCGTCTTCGCGAAGACCGATCCGAAGGCCGGCAGCAAGGGCATGTCCGCGTTCATCGTCCCGATGGACACGCCGGGCGTCACGATCGAGTCGCATCTCGACAAGATGGGGCAGCGCGCGACGGACACGTCTGCGTTCGCGCTCCAGGACGTCCGCATTCCGGCGGAGAACCTGCTCGGCAACGAGGGCGACGGCTTCAAGATCGCGATGGCGACGCTCGACTTCACGCGGCCCGGGACCGCGATCGGCGCCGTCGGCGTCGCGCAGGCGGCGTTCGACCACGCGGTCGAGTACGCGAAGCAGCGCGTCACCTTCGACGTGCCGATCGCGATGCACCAGGGCGTCAACTTCATGATCGCCGACATGGCGACGGAGATCGAGGCGGCGCGCCTGCTCACGTGGCAGGCGGCGTGGATGCTCGACAACGGCTACGGCCGCAAGGCGACGCTGTACTCGTCGTTCGCAAAGCGGTTCTCCGCGGACATCGCGATGAAGGTCACCACCGACGCGGTGCAGGTCTTCGGCGGCTACGGCTACATCAAGGAGTACCCGGTCGAGAAGCTGATGCGCGACGCGAAGCTGTTCCAGATCTACGAGGGCACCTCGCAGATCCAGCGGCTCGTGATCGCGAAGGAGATCTTCCTGCCCGAAGGACTAGGCTCTCGGCGTGGCTGTCGAGATCGACCTTTCCGGACGCGTCGCGTTCGTCACCGGCGGCTCGCGCGGGCTCGGCCGCGCCGACGCGCTGACGCTCGCGCGCGCGGGCGCCGACGTCGTCGTCGCCGACCTGCTCGTCGAGTCGGAGCTGTCGGAGGAGACCGACCGCTACGGCGCGCTCGCCACGGTCGCGCGGCAGCAGGGGCTCGTCCACACCGAGGAGACGGTCGCGCGAGATCCGCGAGATGGGCCGCCGCGCGCTCGCCGTTCGCTGCGACGTCACCGACCGCGCCGAGGTCGACGCCGCGGTCGCGCGCACGGTCGAGGAGCTCGGGCTCCGTGGACATCCTCGTCAACAACGCCGGCACGCTCGACCACGCGGCGCAGTTCCAGAACCAGTCGCCGGAGCTGTGGCAGCGCGACCTCCAGGTGAACCTCACCGGCGCGTTCAACTGCGCGCAGGCGGTGTGGCCGCACCTGAAGGAGCGCGGCTGGGGGCGGATCGTGAACATGGCGTCGGTCGCGGGCACGCTCGGCGGCTTCGGGCAGGCGAGCTACTCGACGACCAAGGCCGGGCTGCTCGGGCTGACGAAGACGCTGGCGATGGAGGGCGGCCGCCACGGGATCACGTGCAACGCGATCGTCCCGGGCGTGATCGGGTCGGAGGCGTACCACATGGCCAACGCCGCGATGAACGAGCGGATCGTCGAACCGGACGGTGCTGAAGCGGCCCGGCGAGCCGCAGGACATCGCCAACGCGATCGCGTTCCTCTGCTCCGATCTCGCCGCGCTACATCACCGGCATCGAGCTGAACGTCGCGGGCGGGGTCGAGCTCTTCGTCTTCTGACGGACGCGTCCCGGGGTCAGACCCTGGGACATTGTCCGTAAAGAACACGTGAAAGTGAGGCCCACGCCCCTGACGGCTGCGGGAGCCGTGGCTACCATCGACCGGTGCGCCGGACCGGACAACGAGTTACGCCGAGTCGCTCCCGGCGCCGCAGGCCGTCGACCGCCCGCCGGCTCGTGCTGATCGGAGCCGTCGTCGTCGGCTCGGTGGTCGTGCTCGGCTTCGTCTTCGCCGGCTCGCCGACGACGATCGCCAAGCGGCGTCCGCATCGACGGAATCGACGTCGGCGGCCTCGAGGCGACGAGCGCGCACGCCCTGCTGCTCGAGGAAGTCGGACGCGCCTCGCGAGGCAGCCGGTCGTCTTCGCCGCCGCCGGCAAGCGGTTCCCGATCGCGCCGACCCAGCTCGGCGTCGAGCCGGACTGGCACGCCGCGATCGACGCCGCGCAGCGCCAGGGCAACGGCTTCGGCCCGCTGCGCGGCTTCAAGCCGCATCGGCGTCGACGTCTTCGGCGCCGACGTGACGCCGCCGACGCGCGTCCTCCACGGCGCGCTGCAGTACGAGCTCCGCCAGATCGCGAAGGCCGTCGACCGCAAGAGCCGCGAGCGCCGCGATCGTCCGGCACGGCCTGAACGTCGTCGTCGTGCCGGCGCGCGCGGGACACGTCCTCGACCGCGCCGCCGCCGCGACGCACGATCGTCGACGTCGCTCGCGTCGCTCGAACCGCACCGCCGGCCCGGTACCGCTGCCGCTGCGCGTCGACGCGCCGCGCGTCCGCGCCGCCGCGCTCGCGCCCGCCGCCGCGCCAGGCGCGCGTCGCGCTCTCCGGCCCCGTCGCGCTCCAGCTCGGCGTCAAGCGCTGGCTCGATCCAGCCGCAACGGCTCGCCCGGCTGCTCGAGCTGCCGTCCGGCGGCCAGACGGCACTGCAGATCGGCGGCCCGGCGGCGGACGCTCTGGCTGCAGCAGCATCGGCCGCGGCGTCGAGTCGCCGCCGAAGAACGCGACCTTCGCCGTCGACGGCACGCACATCGCCGTCGTCCCCGCGAAGCCCGGCGTCCGGCTCGACGCCGCCGCCGCCGCGGCCGCGATCCTCGCGGCGGCGCTCCACACGCGCCCCGACGCGCCGCGTCACCGTCCTGCCGGTGCACGAGCAGCAGGCGAAGCTGACGACGGAGGACGCGGCGGCGCTGGGCATCCACGGCGTCGTCTCGACGCTACACGACCGTCTTCGGCGGGATCGCGAACCGGATCCACAACGTCGCAGCTCGTCGCGCATCTCGTCGACGACAAGCTGATCTCGCCCGGCGAGGAGTTCTCGTTCAACAAGGCGACCGGCGAGCGCACGGCGGCGAAGGGATTCCTCGAGGCGCCGGTGATCATCAACGGCGAGGTGACGACCGGCCTCGGCGGCGGCGTCTGCCAGGTCTCGACGACGGTCTTCAACGCCGCGTACGAGGCCGGCCTGAAGATCACCGAGCGGACGAATCACGCGCTCTACATCAGCCACTACCCGCAGGGCCGGGACGCGACCGTCGACTACCCCGATGTCGATCTCCGCTTCATCAACGACACGGGCCACTGGCTGCTGCTCCGCACGTATCGTCAGCTCCGACTCGCTGACCGTCGGCCTCTACGGAACGCCGACGCACCGCAAGGTCGTGAGCCACGACCGCGCCGCTCGTCGTGCACGGCAAGGCACCGATCAAGAAGACGATCGACAAGTCGCTGAAGCCGGGGGAGAAGGTCATCGACGATCCCGGCGAGCCGTCGATGTCGACGAGCGTGACGCGCGACGTCTACGCGCCCGGCGGCAAGCTCCTCGACCACGACGTCTTCTACTCGTCGTACCGCTCCTCGCCGGAGCTCGTCCGCGTCGGCCCGAAGGCGAAGCCGAAGAAGCCGAAGCCGCCGGCTACGGCGACGGCAGCGGATCAGACGACGACTCAGCCCGCTCCATAGCCTCGACGAGCCAGGCGGGGATCCGCGTCGGCCGGAACGTCGCGGCGTCGACGCACGCGTGCGCGGTCCAGCCGTCCGCGAGCAGCTCGCCGTCGTCCCGCACGATCGCGTACTCGTAGCGGAAGCGCGCGCCGCGCACGTCGTGGCAGCGCGTGTGCACGTGGACGACGTCGTCGAACCGCGCCGGAGTCCGGTAGCGGAGATGCGACTCGAGCACGAGCGCCTCGATCCCCTCGTCGCGCAACGACTGATAGCCGCCGGCGAACTCCCGGAGATACTCGACGCGCGCGACCTCGAACCAGACGACGTACGCCGAGTTGTGCGCGATCCCCTGCGCATCCGTGTCCGCGAACCGGACGCGGACTGTCGTCGAGAACGTGAACCCTTCCATCGCGGGACAACTCTACGATGACGGGATGGGGCAGGGGACCGTCGAGGCGCTCGCGGCGCTCGTGCGTGCGCGGCCGCCGTGCGTCGCGCTGACCGGTGCCGGGATCAGCACGGAGTCCGGCATCCCCGACTTCCGCTCGCCCGGCGGGATCTGGGCGCAGGTCGACCCGATGGAGGTCGCGTCGATCGACGGCTTCCTCGCCGACCCGGCGAAGGTCTGGGACTTCTACGCGAAGCGGCTCGACGTGCTCCAGGAGGCCGAGCCGAACGACGGCCACCGCGCGCTCGCCGAGCTCGAGGAGCGCGGCATCGTGCGCGCGGTGATCACGCAGAACGTCGACCGCCTGCACGAGCGCGCCGGCACGCGTGAGCTCGTCGAGGTGCACGGCTCGCTGCGGAACGCGAACTGCCTCGACTGCGGCAACGTCGTCCCGTTCGAGGACGTTGTGCCGCTGCTGCCGGTTCCGGAATGTCCGCGCTGCGGGCGCGTCCTCAAGCCGGGCGTCGTGATGTTCGGCGAGCTGCTCGATCCGCGCGCGATGGCGCGCGCGCTCGCGTTCGCGGTCGGCGCGCGGCTGCTGCTCGTCGTCGGCTCGTCGCTCGAGGTGCATCCGGTCGCGGGGCTGCCGGCGGAGACGATCGCCGCCGGCGGCGCGCTCGCGATCGTCAACCGCGACGAGACGCCGTACGACGACCGCGCGTCCGTCCGGATCGCCGCCGGTGCGGGCGAGACGCTGCGCGCGCTCGCGGACGCGCTAGCCGGCGGGTAGCGACGCCGCGAAGATCCCCTCGCGGAAGCGCCCCGCGAGCTGCGACGTCGCCAGCGCGAACACCGGCACGACGCGGCCGCCGGCGAACGACGTCGAGAAGTAGTCGCCGACCATCCGTCCGCCCTCGGTGCGCGCGAGCCACGTCAGCTGCATCGGCTGCGCGTCGAGCCGTTGCAGCGCCGTCCACGTCTTGCCGCCGTTCGGCGACGACGTGAAGCCCATCTCCAGCGTGCACGTTCCGCGTGCGCACGAGCCCGGCGTGTAGTACGCGAACACGAGGCCGAGCCGCCCCGGATGCGCGGGGTCCGCGGCGACACCGGGGATGAACGCGCTGAACGTCGACGCCACCGGCGCCAGCGGGATCCGCGACGGCGCGGTCCACGTCACGCCGTCGGTGGACGTCGACAGCACCATGTCGTTCTCCTTGCAGCCCGGCCGGAACCGGCAGTCGTGCCACACGACATAGATCGTCCCGGCCGAGTCGACGTCGACGGACGGCAGCGAGATCGCGCGCATCGCGCCGTTCGACGCCGCTTGCAGCTCTGCGATCGTCGCAGTCGTGAACGTCGTCCCGCCGTCCGTGGAGCGCGCCGCGACGATCGATCCGCTCAACGCAGCCTCGCCGACGTAGTTGCCCGCGACGACCACGAGCGTTCCGTTCGGCAGCACGACCGGCTGCGTGCCGACGAGGAACCCCGCTGCCCGCACCGGCGCCGACCACGTCAGCCCGCCGTCGTCGCTGTACTCGCTCACCGTCATGCCCTTGTCGTCGTCGGTGAGCTCGAGGTAGCAGCGGCCGCGGAACGGGCTCGCGGCGTTGTTGTCGCAGGCGACCCAGTCCTTGTCGAGCTCCGGACCGGACGCGGCGACGACCGGCAGCGACCAGTGCAGCGCGTCGGTCGAGTGCGCGACGTAGACGTGCGACGCGCCCTGCTCGATCGTCAGCGCGCCGACGAGCCAGACGCCGTGCACCGAGTCGTACGCCACTGTCGGATCGGACGCGGCGCTCTCCGGACCGGCCGGCGACGACTCGACGGTCACGCCCGGCAGCACGCTCCGCTGCCAGGTCCGGCCGGCGTCCGTCGAGACCGAGACGCCGATGTTCGACGCTGCGCCGCTCTCGAAGCGGCCGAGCTGGTACGCCGCGACGACCGTCGATCCCCACGAGAAGCTGTCGGGCTCGACCGCCGTCTCGTGCTGGCTCGCCGGGTTCGTCGACGCGTCGACGGAGAGCCGGCGCGAGACGACCTCGCAGTTCGCGGCGACGCGGTCGGCGCGCGTCGGCGCTGACGATGTCGCGGCCGGCGCCGCAGTCGACGCGGTCGACGCCGCCGAACGCGGCCTGGATCGAGTCGTTTCCGGCGCCGGCGACGATCGTGTCGGCCTTCGGCGTGCCGACGATCAGCTCGCCGAGCGCCGTCCCGCGAATCGTCGCCGCCGCTGCGGGAGCCGCAAGCGCGAGCGCCGCGAGGACGGGAACGAGCCTCCGCATCGGCTCTGAGAGTATCCGGCGGATGAGCGACGTCGACGTGGTCGTGATCGGCAGCGGCTTCGGCGGCAGCGTCGCCGCGCTCCGCCTGACCGAGAAGGGCTACCGCGTCGCCGTGCTCGAGGCGGGCAGCCGCTTCGGCGCCGCCGACTTCGCGAAGACGAACTGGAATCTCCGCCGCTACCTGTTCATGCCGAAGCTCGGCCTGCGCGGAATCCAGCGGCTCAGCATGCTGAACGACCTCGTCGTGATCTCCGGCGCGGGCGTCGGCGGCGGCTCACTCGTCTACGCGAACACGCTGTACGAGCCGCTCGCGCCGTTCTTCGACGATCCGCAGTGGAGGGCGATCGCCGACTGGCGCGCGGAGCTCGCGCCGCACTACGCGCGTGCGCGGCGGATGCTCGGCGTCGTCGAGACGCCGTTCGAGACGCCGGCGGAGGACGTCGTGCGCGAGGTCGCGCAGCGGATGGGCGTCGGCGACACGTTTCACCGTACGCCCGTCGGCGTCTACTTCGGCGACGAGGACGGCGTCGACCCGTACTTCGGCGGCGCCGGCCCGCCGCGGAGCCCGTGCATTCGCTGCGGCGGCTGCATGGTCGGCTGCCGCCACAACGCGAAGAACACGCTCGACCGGAACTACCTCTGGCTCGCGGAGCGCGGCGGCGCGACCGTGCACGCGGAGCGTGAGGCGACGCTGCTGCGCCGGGCCGGCGACGGCTGGGAGATCGAGACCGAGCGTTCGGGCGCGTGGGTGCGCAAGCGGCCGGAGCTGTTCCGCGCAGAGCACGTCGTGCTTGCCGCCGGCGTCCTTGGAACGCTGCGGCTGCTGTTTCGCTCCGGGCTCGGCGGCGCGAACGTCGGCGCGCTTGTCCGCTCGAACTCCGAGGTGATCGTCGGCGCAGGCGCGCGCGACGCGTCCGTCGACTATTCGACAGGCATCGCGATCGGCTCGTCGTTCCACCCGAGCGCGGAGACGCACATCGAGCCGGTGCGCTACCCGAAGGGCTCGAGCATGATGGGCCTCTTCTCGACGATCCTCGTCGACGGCGGCGGCTCGACGCCGCGCCCGCTGCGCTGGCTCGGCGCTGCCGCGCGCCATCCCGCGGCGTTCCTCCGCGCGCACCGTGTCCGCCGCTGGGCCGAGCGGACGGTGATCCTGCTCGTGATGCAGGCGCGCGACAACTCGCTCCGCGTCACGTGGACCGGCCGCCGCCTCCGCTCCGGCCCGGGACACGGAGAGCCCGCGCCGTCGTGGATCCCCGAGGCGAATGAGGCGGCGCGGCTCGCCGCGGCCGCGATGGGCGGCGAGCCCGGCTCCGGGCTGAACGAGGTGCTGCTGAACCGCCCCTTCACCGCGCACATCCTCGGCGGCGCAGCGATCGGCGCGACGCCGGCCGACGGCGTGCTCGACGCGTGGCATCGCGTCTGGAGCGAGCCGGGCCTCCACGTCGTCGACGGCGCCGCGGTCTCCGCGAACCTCGGCGCGAACCCGTCGCTGACGATCGCCGCGCAGGCCGAGCGCGCGCTCGCCTTCTGGCCGAACCGCGGCGAGCCGGATCCGCGGCCGCCGCTGGGCGCGCGCTATTCGCCGGTCGA
Source organism: uncultured Actinomycetes bacterium (assembly GCA_963718385.1). Taxonomy (GTDB): domain Bacteria; phylum Actinomycetota; class Thermoleophilia; order Gaiellales; family Gaiellaceae; genus Palsa-739. Next base: position 568,099 of record CAVQZE010000001.1, on the reverse strand, counting down.
GCCGGTTTCCGCCGCCGCGCCTGCCGTCCCGTTCTAGGCGACCGCGCGCTGCAACGGCTGCTCCGCGAGAACGCGGGCGCAGTCGCTGCAGACGATGCGTTCGACCCGGTACGGGACACCGTCGCGCTGGACGAGCAGGTGCATGCTCACAGCGCGATGCTTGTGCAGCAGATGAATTCGACGCCGCAGTTCGAACATCAGCTCTCTCACATCTAGTGAGACGTCGCCGCGGCGGAAACGTTCTGAAAGGGGGATTCGTCAGGTGACGGGGCAGGCCGCGCCGGCGACCAGCCGCGGCACCGCGATCTGGCGCGCCGCGAGATTCCGCCGCGAGAAGTCGAGTGCCGTCGCGAGGTTCGCGGAGTTCGCGTCGCGCACCGACAGCGGCTTCAGCCCCCAGCGCCACTCGATCATCCGGAGGATCGACGTGTGGTCGTACGTGCCGTGCGCCACCGCGCCGCGCCGCGCGAACGGCGACACGAGCAGCGTCGGCACACGGAAGCCGAGCTGCTCGTAGCGCGGGTCGACGTCCTTCGCGGTCGGCGGCGGCACGTGGTCGTAGAAGCCGCCCCACTCGTCGAACGTGACGACGAGCAGCGTGCGCGACCACTGCGGGCTCTTGATCACCGCGTTGTAGATCGTCGAGAGGAAGTACTCGCCGGCGCGAATGTCGGCGTGCGGGTGGTCGTCGTTCCAGATTCCCGACTCCGGCCCTTCGTCGACGAAGGTGAGGTTCGGGTCGATGAACGAGACCGCCGGCAGCGTCCCCTTCCGCGCGTCGGCGAAGAACCGTGAGTGCGTCCTCGTGATCGGCGCGTACTTGTTGTTCCAGAGGATGAGGAAGCTGACGTTGCCGCAGTAGTAGCGCGCGGGGATCTTCTTCGCCGCGAGCCGGTCCCAGATCGTCGGCAGGTCGACGCGGTTGAACGAATCGTCGAGGCGATCGGTGACGCCGGAGTGGAGATAGATCCGGTTCGGGAACGTCGGGCCGAGCATCGACGCGAAGTAGCGGTCGCACATCGTCCACGCCGGCGCCGCCTTGCCGAGGAACGCGAGGTCCTGCTGCCGGTAGTAGCCGATCGGATAGACGTCGCCCGTCGGCAGCAGCCAGCCGTCGCACGCGCCGTTGTTCCACTGCACGCGCGCGCCTTCGTACGAATGGTCGGGGTCGAGGTAGCCGCAGCCCTGCCAGTCGGGCGCGAGCGGGAACGTCCCGTGCGGCGCGCCCTTCGCGTCGAGGTACGTCAGCCCCGCCTGCTTGCCGTCCGCACCGGGGAGCCAGCCCATGAAGTGGTCGAACGAGCGGTTCTCCATCATCACGACGACGACGTGGTCGATTCCTGAATGGGCCGGAGCAGGAAGCGCGGCCGGCGCTGCGGAGGCCGCGCGCGCGAGCGCTCCGAGCGAGCCGAGCGAGCCCGCGGCCGCAGCCGCGGTGGCGACGAAGCGGCGCCGCGTGAGCTGCCGTTCCCAGCCGGCGGTCACGCAGGAGACGATATCCCCTCGCGCGGGTATCGTCTCGGTAGCGACACGGGAGGACGCATGGCGACCACGAGCACCGATGATCTGAAGACGAAGTTGACCGACCTGAGCGGGGACGCGATGAAGCGGCTCGCCGACGCGCCCGGCGGCGACAAGTTCGTCGGCGCGCTGAACGCGACGAAGGAACGGCTCGACGATCTCCAGCGGAAGATCCGCGGCATCGACGACCTCCAGGCGCGGCTCACCGCGCTCGAGAAGAAGGTCGACAAGCTGGCGAAGGCGAGCCACCCGAAGGCTCCGCCGAAGAGCGACAGCTAGTCCGCGTTCGCCCGCGCCAGCTCGATCAGCAGCGCGGCGAGGAGCAGCCCGCCGGCGATGTCCGTCGGCGTGTGCAGGCCCGCGAGCTCCGTCAGCACGACGGCGACCGCCGCCCACGCGACGGCCCAGCATGCGCGCGGCGGGCCACACGACCCAGATCGTCGCCGCGAGCAGCACCGCCCGGATCGTGTGCCCGCTCGGATACGAGGCGTCGAAGCCGGCGATGTGGAGCCCGTCCTGCGTGTGCAGCGCATGCCGCGTCAGCGTCGCCTTCGTCAGCACCTCGATCGCCGTGCCCGCGATCCACGCCGCCGCCCACACGACCGCGGCGCGACGCCGCCCTCGCCGCCAGAGGACGAGCCAGCCGGCGCCGCACAGGATCAGCGACGGCACGACCGACGCCGGCATCGTCCAGATCTCCGCGACGCCGTGCAGAACCGGGCTGTAGGTCGCGTGCAGCAGCGGCACGATCGCCTCGATGAACGTCGACGGCGCACGATGGAAGTGCTCGCCCGGCATCGCGTGGTCGACGCCCCACTGGTCGACGCCGTTCAACGTCCCCGCGGCGACGAGGATCGCGAGCGCGGCGTACGCCGCCGCCTCGAGCGCGACGCGGACGCGCACTAGCCTGCGCGCGGGACGCGGACGCGAACCGCCGCCGGCGCGACCTCGAACCGGACCGGCGTCGTCCCGAGCTGCTCGCCGTCGAGCTCGATCGGCAGCCGCTCCGGAGCGTCGACCATCACGACGCGCGAGCGGACAAGGTCGACCTTCGGATGCGAGAGGTGCTTGCCCTTGTAGATCTTCGGCGCGGTCGTCGCGAAGTCGCGCTTCGTGATGTCGCCGATCAGCAGCACGTCGAAGAGCCCGTCGTCCCAGCTCGCCTCCGGCGCGAGCCACATGCCGCCGCCGTGGTACTGGCCGTTCGCGACGATCACGTCGTGCATCCGCCCTTCGTGACGCACGCCGCCGTCGAGCTCGACGGAGACGATCGTGTTCTCCCATTCGAGGAAGACGCGGACGAGCGCGTAGAAGAACGTCGCCTTGCCGCCCGCCGCCTTCGACATTCCGTTCGCGCGCTGCGCGACCGCGGCGCTCATGCCGACGCTGCCGACGTTCGCGACGTAGCGCTCTGCGTCCTCGCCGCTCCAGGTCTTGTACGAGACGCGGCCGACGTCGACCGCGCGGGCCACGCCGTCGCGCGCGCAGAGCACCGCATCGTCGAACTTCGTCGGGATCCCGTGCGTGCGCACGAAGTCCATGCCGGTGCCGAGCGGGATCGTCGCGAGGTCGCACGTCGCGTGCGATCGCGCGAGACCGTTCACGACCTCGTTCAGCGTGCCGTCGCCGCCGGCCGAGACGACGAGCTCGGCGCCGTCAGCCGCCGCCCGCTCCGCGAGCTCGATCAGGTGCCCCGGCCGCTCGGAGAACAGCGTCTCGCCCTCGAGCCCGAGGTGCGCCGCGCGGTTCGCGAGCTCCGGCCAGCGCTTGCCGGTGGCGCCGTTGCCGGACGCCGGGTTGACGAGGAAGACGGTGCCGGTGCCGCTAATCGGAGGTCACGGCGGCGAGGCCGACGCGCGTCATCCGGTCGACCGCGGCCTGCAGCTCCTCGTCGCTGATCCGCGTGAACTCGCCCTCGACGACGATGTCGCTCACCGTGAGCAGGCAGCCCGCGTGCACCTTCCGCAGCGCGCCGAGCGTGAAGAGGATCGCCGCCTCCATCTCGACGGCGAGCACGCCGCGGTCGGACCAGCGCTGGTACTGGTCGCCGTCGGGGTTGTAGAAGACGTCGCTCGAGACGATCGGGCCGACGTGAACCGGCTGGCCCATCTCGTGCGCGACGTGCACCGCGTTGTGGATCAGCCCCCAGTCGGCGGTCGGGCAGTGCGGCTCGTGGACGTACGTGTTCGTCGTCCCGTCCTGTGGCACCGCGCTGATCGCCACGATCATGTCGCCGAGCTTGTGGTGGGGCTGGAGCCCGCCGCACGTGCCGACGCGCAGGAGCTTCTTACAGCCGAGCATCACGAGCTCCTCGATCACGATCGCCGCCGACGGGCAGCCCATCCCCGTCGCCTGCACCGAGACCGGCGTCCCTTCCCAATTGCCGCGGAAGCCGAGCATCCCGCGCTCCGAGTTCGTCTGGACGACGTCGTCGAGATACGTCTCCGCGATGTACTTGGCGCGAAGCGGATCGCCGGGGAGGAGGACGGCTTCTGCGTATTCGCCGGGCTCAGCGCGGACATGAATTGGCATGGCGCGAAGCCTATTGGCTTCGGCTTCGGTGCGCAGACGAACACTCGGACGAGATTGTCTGTCCCGGGTAAGTTTCCCGCGTGAGCGGGAAACCAGTTGCGCCGACGCTCGACGAGATCCTCGCCTTCTGCGCCGAGGATCCGATCGAGCGCGTGTTCCTCGAGGACATCGCCCGCCGCGGTCTCGGCCGCTTCTCCGCGACGCTCGACGAGGGCCGTCTGCGCGCGCTCTGCCACGTCGGCGCGAACGTCGTCCCGTCGGGCCAGGGCTGCGCCGTCTTCGCCGACGCGGCGGCGCGCGGACAGGCGCGGATGATCATCGGCGAGGAGCGCGCCGTCGACGAGCTCTGGGATGCGGTGCGGCGGCGGATGCCGAAGCCGCGCGACGACCGTCCCGGCCAGCCGGTCTACGCCTTGCGCGAGCCGCCGGAGCCGGGCGGGACGGGGCTCCGCGCTGCGACGGCCGCCGACCTCGACCGGCTCGTCCCCGCGTGCGCGGCCGCGCACCGCGAGGAGATCGGGATCGACCCGTTGCGCCGCGACCCGGAGGGCTTCCGCTGGCGCACGCGCTCGCAGATCGACGAGGGCCGCTCCTGGCTGTGGCTCGAGGACGGCGTCATCCAGTTCAAGGCGGAGGCGTCCGCGTGGACGCCGTCTGCGGTGCAGATCCAGCAGGTCTGGGTCGACCCGGAGGTGCGCGACCGCGGCAACGCGCAGCGCGGGATGCGGGATCTCTGCCGGTTGCTTCTCGAGCACGTGCCGACGGTCTGCCTCTTCGTCCGTCCGGAAAACGCGCCGGCGATCCGCGTCTACGAGGCGATCGGAATGCAGCAGCGCCTCGCGTACCGCTCGCTCATTTTCTAGCGCCTTTACGTCCGCCTTACCGGCGGCGTGTTTTCCGCCTTACGGAACGAGCGGAGGGTCTGCAAGTGAAGCACCGCTTCTTCCTCGCAGCGGCGTTCGCGGCGGTCGTGTTCTCTCCGGCGGCCGCCGCGGCGCCCGGGCTCGTCCTCGGCGTCGACGACGACTCGCTGCGCTGGTACGCGCACACGCAGTCGCTGCTCTCGATCTACGGCGACCTCGGCGTCGGAGCCGTACGCGCGAACATCGCGTGGAGCCCGGGCGAGAGCTACCCGTCCGGAACCGACCGCACGGAGCTGAACCGTGTCGGCACCGCGTCGCGCCGGATCCGCGTGATCCTCGCTGTGACCGGATCGCCGGCGTCGGCGCCGACCGACGCCGCGGGCCGCGCGTCGTACTGCGGTTTCGTCGCGAACATCCTGCGCACGTATCCGTCGATCCGCGACGTCGCGATCTGGACGGAGCCGAACACGTCTGCGTTCTGGCAGCCGCACAAGACCGCGGCCGCCGACTACGAGGCACTGCTTGCGACGTGCTGGGACACGCTCCACGCGGCCGCGCCCGGCGTGAACGTGATCGCCACGAGCGCGCCGCACGGGAAGCCTGCGACGTGGTTCGCCGGCCTCGGCGCCGCGTACCGCGCGAGCGGGCGGACGCAGCCGATCTTCGACACCGTCGGCCACAACGCGTATCCGCAGACGTCTACCGAGGCGCCGTCCGCGAAGCACGCGAAAGGACCGATCGACGAGGGCGATCTCGACCGGCTGCTCGCCGCGCTGACGAAAGCGTTCGGCGGCACCGCGCAGCCGCTCCCCGGCCAGGGCCGCGTCACGGTCTGGTACCTCGAGGACGGCTTCCAGACCGTCCCCGGTGGCCCGCGCGCGCTCTACTCCGGCATCGAGACCGACAAGCAGCCGGTGTCCGAGGACGAGCAGGCGGCGCAGTTGACCGCAGCCGTCGAGCTCGCGTACTGCCAGCCCGCCGTCGGCGGCTTCTTCAACTTCGAGCTGCGCGACGACAGCTCGCTCGCCGGCTGGCAGTCCGGCCTGCTCCGCCCGGACTGGAGCGCGAAGCCCGCATTCGTCGCGTACCTCCAGGTGCTCGCCGCCGCGCGGGCCGGCACGATCGCGTGCAAGTAGCCTCCGCGGCGTGCAGCGGCTGATCCTCGCGCGCCACGGCGAGTCGACATACAGCGTTCGCGGTCTCAACAACGGCGACCCGGCCGTCGACGTCGTGCTGACGCCGACCGGGGAGGAGCAGGCGCGTGCGCTGGGCCGCGAGCTCTCCGGTGAGCCGATCGAGCTCGCCGTGTCGTCCAACTTCCGCCGCACGCGCGAGACCGCGGAGCTCGCGCTGGCGGGCCGGGACGTCGCGTTCGAGGTGCTGCCGGGCCTCGCCGACCCGAACGTCGGGAGCTACGAAGGGAAGACGCTCGACGAGTACCGCGAATGGGCGTGGACGGCACCGTCGGACGAACCGTGCCCGGGCGGCGGCGAGAGCCGCCTCGAGATCGCGGCGCGGGTCAGCGAGGCGTACCGGCAGATCGCGGGGCTCGAGCCCCGGGTGATCCTTGTCGTCGCGCACGGGATCACCGTCGCGTACATCCTCGACGCAACACAGGGGCTCCCGCCGGCGCAGCGCCTCCGTCACCCGATCGAGTACGCGACACCGTTCCCCGTCACGGCAGAGGAGCTGGAGCGCGCGCTCGACGTGATCGACGCGTGGCGCGCGGAGCCGACGTGGTGAAGCGGCTCGTCCGCGTCGCCGCGCTCCTCTGGATCGCTCGCTGGGCCGTCCTCGAGGCCGCCTCGTGGGCCGCGCGGCGCCGGCCGCAGAGCGCGCCGCCCCTTGAATCCATGCGGATTCCGGGCCGGATGCCGCGCCGTCACGAGCCCGAAAACCCGAACGGGTGATGGAGAAACCGCGGGTGCCGAGCCGAAATTAGGCGCGGTGCCCCTGCGGCGGCTCACCATTGCGACGTTTGTCTGCTCTGCGGCAGTGCTCGGAATCTCGTTCTTCCTGAGCAACGGTCACGCACAGGCGCGGCTTACGCATACCTGCAGTCCGGCCGACAGGCAGTTCATCGACACGGTGAGCTCGAACATGTTCCAGCTCTCGTACTGGTCGGACTCGCTCTCGACCGATGACGTCGACGCTGGGACGGTCGCGCATCAGGCCAGCGCCGAGGCGGATCAGGTCAACGCGACGCGGCCGACCGACCCGACCTTCAGCCAGGCCCGCGGGCTCCTGACGGGGATGTTCACGCAGTACTCGAAAGCGGTGCACGCGAGGGCCAACGGCGGCAACGCTGGTGTCTACATGGGCCTCTCCTACACCCTGGCGAACGAGGTTCACGATCTCCTCGTCGGCGCGCAGCCGGCGCTCGCCGCGAAGGGTTGCGACCCGACGCGGCTGATCAAAGGCGAGTGACCGCCTCCCGCACGGCACAATCGCCGTGTGGACACTGACGCGCTCCGCGCGCGGATCGAGGAGCACGTCCGCCGGCTGGATCTGATCGCGCCCGGCGGCGAGATCTGCTGCCTCGTCTCCGGCGGCGCCGACTCGACCTGCCTCTGGCACGCGCTCGGCGCGCTCGGCTACCGCGTCACGGCCCTCCACGTGAACCACCGCCTGCGCGGCGAGGACTCCGACGCCGACGCGCGCCACTGCGCCGAGGCGCTCGGCGCGGAGGTCGTCGAGCTCGACGGCGACGGCCTGAGCGAGGCGGGGCTGCGCGACCAGCGTTACTCCGTCGCCCGCGACCGGCTCCGCGCGACCGGTCACACCGCGTCCGACCAGGTCGAGACGATCCTGTACCGGCTCGCGTCCCGCGGCACGGCGACCGGGATCGAGGCGCGCCGCGACGACGGCGTCGTCCGCCCGCTGCTGACCGTCTGGCGCGACGAGACCGAGGCGTACTGCCGCGCCGAAGGGCTCGAGTTCCGTGTCGACGCGACGAACGCCGACACGAAGCGCGGCCTGATCCGCGACGAGATCCTGCCGCTGCTGCGCCGGCTCCATCCGGCCGCGGACGAGAACATCCTGCGCGCGCTCGACCGGCGCGAGACGCTCGCGCCCGCGCTCGCCGAGCTGCTCGCGTCGCCGGCCGGCTCGAAGCGCGTCGATCTCGGCGGCGGCGTGCAGGCGGTGCGCGAGTACGACCGCCTCTGGCTCGAGCGCGGGCCGGTGGAGCTCGACGGCGAGGTACGCTGGGGCGAGTGGCGGATCACCTCGCAGGTCGAAGGTCTTAAGGTGCGAGGCTGGAAGCCCGGCGACCGGCTCGCAGGGCGGACGAGGAAGATTCAGGACGTGTTCGTCGACGCCAAGATCCCCCGGTCGGACCGCGAAGCGTGGCCGCTCGTCGTGCGCGGCGACGAGGTTGTCGCCGTGCCCGGGATCGTCGATCATCCGGACGTGCACGTGGAGCGCACATGAGCGCAGCTGAGTTGCAGCGCGCCGTCGGCGAGGTGCTGATCGAGGAGGAGGCGCTCCAGCGCCGCGTCGCCGAGCTCGGCGCCGAGATCTCCGCCGACTACCAGGGCCGCGACCTGCTCCTCGTCGGCGTGCTGAAGGGCGCCGTGTTCTTCATGGCCGACCTGATGCGCCACCTGTCCGTCGCGTGCGAGATCGACTTCATGGCGATCTCGAGCTACGGCGCGTCGACCGACTCGTCCGGCGTGGTTCGAATCCTCAAGGACCTCGACATCAACATCGAGGGCCGCGACGTCCTCGTGGTCGAGGACATCATCGACTCGGGGCTGACGCTCTCGTATCTGATGCGGAACCTCGAGGCGCGCGAGCCGGCCACCCTCGAGGTCTGCGCACTCCTGACAAAGCCCGAGCGCCGCGAGATCGAGGTGCCCGTGCGCTACGTCGGATTCGAGATCCCGAACCGGTTTGTGATCGGCTACGGGCTCGACTTCGCCGAGCGATACCGGAACCTGCCCTATGTCGGCGTCCTGGATGCAGCCCTCGTCCCAGAAGGGGCATAGCCACCCCTGGCGAATCCGGCCGGAACCGGCATCCTCGCTGGTACCCTGAGGCGACCCAGTGAACCGCTTCTTCCGTAGCGCGCTCTTCCCGCTGATCATCATCGCAGCGCTCGTCTGGCTGGCTCTGCAGACGCTGGGTAACCACGGCACGAAACAGGTCAAGATGACGCTGTCGGGCCTGCAGGACCAGGTCAAGTCGTCGCCGGCGTCGATCGAGGGCGTTACCTTCGTCCCGGCGAAGCAGGAGATCGACGCGACGCTGCAGAGCGGCAAGAAGGTCGTCGTCCACTACCCGACCGACCAGGCGCAGATCCAGTTCCAGAATCTGCTCGAGTCGAACAAGGTCACGTTCGACTCGAAGGGCATCGGCGGATCGCCGTGGTGGTCGATCCTCACGAGCCTCCTGCCGTTCGTGCTCCTGTTCGGCTTCTGGATCTTCCTGATGAACCAGGTGCAGGGCGGCGGCTCGAAGGTGATGAGCTTCGGCAAGTCGCGCGCGAAGCGGATGACGCCGGACTCGCCGAAGATCGGCTTCAAGGACGTCGCGGGCGTCGACGAGGCCGTCGAGGAGCTGCAGGAGATCAAGGAGTTCCTCGAGAACCCGAAGAAGTTCCAGGCGCTCGGCGCGCGCATCCCGAAGGGTGTGCTGCTGTACGGGCCGCCGGGCACCGGCAAGACGCTGCTCGCGCGCGCGGTCGCGGGCGAGGCGGGCGTTCCGTTCTTCTCGATCTCGGGCTCCGACTTCGTCGAGATGTTCGTCGGCGTCGGCGCGTCGCGCGTCCGCGACCTCTTCGAGCAGGCGAAGCAGGCGTCGCCGTGCATCATCTTCATGGACGAGATCGACGCGGTCGGCCGCCATCGCGGCGCCGGCCTCGGCGGCGGACACGACGAGCGCGAGCAGACGCTGAACCAGCTGCTCGTCGAGATGGACGGCTTCGAGATGAAGGACAACATCATCTTGATCGCCGCGACGAACCGCCCCGACATCCTCGACCCGGCGCTGCTGCGCCCGGGCCGCTTCGACCGCCAGATCGTCGTCGACCGCCCCGACCGCGTCGGCCGCCACAAGATCCTCGAGGTGCACACGAAGGGCAAGCCGCTCGCGCCGGAGATCGACCTGAGCACGCTCGCCGCCGGCACGCCGGGCTTCACCGGCGCCGACCTCGCGAACCTCGTCAACGAGGCTGCGCTGCTCGCCGCGCGCCGCGGCAAGAAGATCATCGAGCAGGACGAGCTCGAGGAAGGGATCATGCGCGTGATCGCCGGCCCGGAGAAGAAGGCCCGCCTTCTCTCCGAGCACGAGCGGAAGATCACCGCGTATCACGAGATGGGCCACGCGATCGTCGGCCACTTCCTCGAGCACACCGATCCGGTGCACAAGATCACGATCGTGTCGCGCGGCCAGGCGCTCGGTTTGACGATCTCGCTGCCGACCGAGGATCGCTATCTCACGACGCGCAGCGCGCTCATGCACCAGATGGCGATGACGCTCGGCGGCCGCGCCGCGGAGGAGATCGTCTTCCACGAGGTGACGACCGGCGCCGCGAACGACCTCGAGAAGGTCACCGCGACGTCGAAGCAGATGATCATGCGCTTCGGCATGAGCGAGAAGCTCGGCCCGCGCGTGCTCGGCCGCGGCCACGACCAGCCGTTCCTCGGCCGCGACTACGGCGCCGAGGCCGACTACTCCGAAGAGATCGCACGCGAGATCGACGACGAGATCCGCCGCGTGATCGAGGAGTCGCACGAGCTCGCGCTCGCCGTGCTCCGCGAGCACATGGAGCAGCTGCACCGGATCTCGCTGATCCTGATCGAGCGCGAGACGATCGACCGCGACCAGTTCGAGCGGCTGCTTGCCGGCGAGGACGAGTCCACCGTGTTCCCGGAGGAGCCTCCCGCCGCCGAGCCCGTGCCCGAGGAGGAGCCGCGCCGCGAGCGCCAGCCGCGCCCGCGTCCGTTCCCGCTTCCCGGGCGCGACGATGCAGCCCCCGCCGGACCCCGCGCAAAGCTGACGCTTTCCTCCGGGGTTTCGCCCTGGTGGCGTTTCGCGGTGTGCGCTGCGCCGGGAGCGCGGTCCCGGCTCCGCTGGGTCGGGCTCGGCGGTGCACCCAGGGCGATTCTCGGCGGATCGCGGTGCCGTCCCCGCCGTGGTGCTTCGCATCCCGGCGAGGATAAGTTCGGCCCTCGCTAACGCTTCGCGTTAGCTCCGTCCTTGTGTCTGGCGCCGGGAGTACTCCCTGAGCCAGCGATCGGGAATGACACCTGAGCGGGCCGGTGGGTCACTAGGAAGGGTGTACCTTCTAGACGATGAGGTGGGTGGCGTTCACCCTGGCCGCGATCGCGCTGGCGACAATGACCGGCTCGACGGCCGCAAGCGCGCCGACATCGATCGTGCGAGGCGGCGGATCCTGTGGAGCCGCGAAGGCGCGGACGACGGTCGCTACGTTCCTATCCGCGTTCAACAGCGGTCAGCCGGCCAAGCTCGGCGGCCTATTCGCTCGGGCCAATCAAGGATTCCAGTGGTATGCCGTCATCGCCGACGTCAGGACCCCGCACTGATGTCGCGGCGAAGAATCGGGCCACACTTCTGGGCTACTTCGCAGATCGGCATCGCCATTCCGAGCGGCTGACTCTGCAACAGTTCACATACGTCGGCTACTCGCTCGGCAAGGCAGAGTTCATCTTCGAACTCGTGCGTAGCGCGGATGATCTGCCGTCACCCACGATCTACGGCGGCAAAGGTGCAATCAACTGCTGGGGACACGGTGGGATCTCGGTCTGGGCGATGGGACCAAAGGCGTAGTCACTCGAGGCACCGCCGAGCGATGCCACCGTTCAGAGCGCGAATGATCGTTGGTGTCTGACACCGGCGGGCCATTTGGTGTCTGACACCGGACTGCCGCTTGGTGCCAGACACCGAATGTCTCGCGGCCTAGAGTTAGGTCGTGATTGCGATCGAAGAGCGGTTCGTGCGGCCGTCCGTGATGGGCGTCGTCAACGTGACGCCGGACTCGTTCTCCGACGGCGGCGTGAACTTCGACGCCGACGTCGCCGCTGACGCGGCGCGGCGGATGGTTGCCGACGGCGCCGCGATCGTCGACGTCGGCGGCGAGTCGACGCGGCCGGGATCCGACGGCGTCTCTGCCGACGAGGAGCTGCGTCGCGTCGTGCCGGTGCTCGAGCGGCTCGGCGGCGAGGTTCCCGTCTCGATCGACACGGCGAAGGCGGAGGTCGCGCGGCGTGCGCTCGCGCTCGGGGCCGAGCTCGTCAACGACGTGACGGCGCTGCGCGCGGATCCGGAGCTTGCCGGCGTCGTCGCCGACGCGGGCGCGTACGTCTGCCTGATGCACATGCAGGGCGAGCCGCGGACGATGCAGGCGGATCCGCGCTACGACGACGTCGCATCGGAAGTCGCGGCATTTCTCGAGCAGCGGCTCGCGTTCGCCGTCGCCGAGGGGATCGCCGAGGAGCGGATCTGCCTCGATCCCGGAATCGGGTTCGGCAAGACGGTGGAGCACAACTTCGAGCTCGTGCGCCGGCTCGACGTCCTGCTCGCGCTCGGCCGGCCGGTCGTGATCGGCTTCTCGCGCAAGAGCTCGCTCGGCAAGGTCGCCGGCGACCCCGGACGCGAAGACCGGCCCGCTATCGGCGAGCGTCGCCGCCGCCGTCGCCGCCTACGAGCGCGGTGCGACGATCCTGCGCGTGCACGACGTCCGCGAGCACGTCGAGGCGCTCGCCGTCGCGCGCGCGGTCGTGGCGGGGCCGTGATCACCGTCGAGTTGCGCGAGCTGCGCGTGTTCGGCCGCCACGGCGTCCGTCCCGCGGAGCGCGAGAACGGCCAGGACTTCCTCTTCGACGTCGCGCTCGACGTCGGCGACCGCGGGCTCTCGGACCGGCTCGAGGACGCCGTCGACTACGGCGACGTCGCGCTCGCGGTGAAGGAGATCTCCGACGCGCGCGCGTACGACCTGCTCGAGGCGCTCGCCGCCGCGGTCGCCGACGAGCTGCTGCGCCGCTTCGCCGCCGAACGCGTCGTCGTCAGCGTGACGAAGCCCGCCGTTCGCCCGGGCGGGCTGGACGGCACGGCGCGCGTCACGATTTCGAGGCCTTGACGCTCAGCACGTAGCTCGCGCGCGTGCTCCGGCCCGTCGGGAGCACCTCGACGTACGCCGTGAAGCCGCGCTTGCCGCCGGTGATCTGCGTGCCGGCGAGGTCGCGCCGACGGGCTTGGAGAACCTCTCCGATGCTGACCGCCTGGGAGCCCCAGATCCTCGCCGCTGCCGCGCCGCCCGACGCGACGGACACGCGGACGACCTGTTTCGCCGGCACCCAGATCCGGTAGACGTCGCGCGGATCCTCGTTCTGGTCGACCGTGCCGGCGATGCGGATCGACGGCTTCGCGGCGGTCGTGATCGCCGGTTGGCCGTCGTCGAACATCGCGCCGGGCTTCACCTCGTCGATGTCGTCGTTCGGCTCGTACGGATCGCGCGGCGGCGTCGCCGCCGCAAGGGCGGCCGGGATGTTCACGATCCCCCAGCCCGTGTCGGCGTCGAAGCCCGGCGGGCCGACGTCCCGCGCGGTCGAGCGGAGGATCTCCTCGACCTGCGTCCAGTCCAGCGTCGGCCGTATCGTCCAGAGCCAGGCGGCGGCAGCGGCGACGATCGGCGCTGAGAAGCTCGTCCCGCCCTCGTCGGAGACGAAGCCGCTCGGGTCGTGCGACAGCGGCACTGCGCCGACGATGTTGACGCCCGGCGCGGCGAGGTCGTTGTTCGGCGAGCTGGTCGAGAAGTTCGCCACCCGGTCGTCCTGATCGGTTGCCGCGACGGTGAGCACGTGAGCCTGGTCCGCGGGGTACGACGGCGGACTTCCCTGCTGGCGATCGTTGCCGGCCGACGCGACGACAAGGCAGCCGTGGTGAAACGCATCGATGATCGCAACCGCAATCTGCTGGCTCGGCGTGCGGCTTCCGAAGCTGAGGCTGATCACGCCGGGACAGTGCTGCGCCGCGGTCTCGATGCCGACCGCTCCGCTGAACGGCGAGATGTTCTCGACCGGGCTCGCATCCCAGATCTCGAGCGCCGCCTGCGGGTAGACGCCGACGATGCCGACGCCGTTCGCCGGCGCGGCGGCGACCGACGCGACGAAGGTGCCGTGCCACTCGCCGGAGCCGAAGACGGTCTGCGCGTTCAGCAGGGTCATGTTCGGGCGGCCTGCGAACTCCGGCGTCGTCACGTCGAGGCCGCTGTCGACGATCGCGATCGGAACGCCGGGGCCGGGCGGCGTCGCCTGGTCGGCGCCGACGTCGTGCAGCCACCACTCCTGCGACTGGAGCGGGTCGTCGGAGATCCGGCCCGTCGCGGCGGCGGCGGTACCGGTCAGGCCGCACGCGGCGACAACCGCTGCGGCGGCGATGACAAGGCGGCGCGCCACCGGCGGCCAGCGTAGCGGTAGCCTCGGCGCGTGACTCGTGCCTACGTCGCTCTCGGCTCGAATCTCGGCGACCGTGAGGCGACTCTCCTCGCCGCGGTCGACGCGCTGGCGGCCGAGCCGGGGATCGATGTCGTCGGCGTCTCGCGGTTCTTCGACACGGAGCCGGTCGGCTACGTCGACCAGCCGCGCTTCCTCAACGGCGCGGCGGCGCTCGAGACGACGCTGACGGCGCGGGAGCTGCTGGCGCTGCTCCTCGCGGTCGAGCGCCGGTTCGGGCGCAGCCGCGACGGCGTCCCGGCCCAGGGGCCGCGCACCCTCGACCTCGACCTGCTCCTCTACGGAGAGGCGGAGATCGACGAGCCTGGCCTGTCCGTGCCGCACCCTCGGCTCCACGAGCGGAGGTTCGTTCTCGAGCCGCTGGCGGATCTCGATCCGGGGCTCGAGGTGCCGGGCCGGGGCCGGGTGGAGGAGATCCTGGCCCGGCTACACTGACCCGGATGTCGAATCTCGACGATCTCGACGAATACGAGGCCGAGCTCGAGCTTCAGCTGCGGAAGGAGTACCAGGCCGTCTTCGGTCTCTTCCGCTACTGCATCCTCACCCCGGACGCGACGTACCTCTGCAACCGCCTCGAGCGGACGGTGGTTCCGCAGCAGGCGTATCCGTTCATCAACCTGCGGCTCGAGGACGTGTGGGTCTGGGACAAGAACCGGCCGACGCGGATGATCCCGCGGACGGAGATCATCGTCGTCTCCGGCGACGTGACGATCGAAGAGCTGCGCGGTGAAGGCGACGAGGCGACGCTGACCGCCGAGGACCTCGCCGAGAAGCTCGGCCAGCCGCGCCGCGACGACGAGACGTTCTAGCTAGTCTCCGCGCCGCGATGCTGCTCGCGGTCGACGTCGGAAACACGCAGACGGTCTTCGGGCTCTACGAGGGCGCGGAGCTCGGCGAGCGCTGGCGCATCGCGACCGAGGCGCAGCGCACGGGCGACGAGCTCGGCGCGCTGCTCGCGGACTTTCTCGACCTGTCGGCGATCGACGGCATCGTCCTTTCGTCGACGGTGCCGCGGCTGATCCGGGAGTACGAGCACCTCGCAGAGCGGTGGGCGAAGGCGCCGCTGCTGGTGATGGGGCCGGGCGTGAAGACCGGGATCGCGATCCACTACGACGATCCGCGCGAGGTCGGCCCGGACCGGATCGCGAACTCGATTGCGGCGAAGGAGCGGTTCGGCGCGCCGGTGATCGTCGTCGACTTCGGGACGTCGACGAACTTCGACATCGTCTCGGCGGACGGCGACTACGTCGGCGGCGTTCTCGCTCCGGGGATCGAGGTGTCGATGGACGCGCTGTTCGAGCGGGCAGCGCGGCTCGTGAAGGTGGACTACGTCGAGCCGCCGTCGGTGATCGGGAAGACGACGGCGGGCGGTCTCCAGTCGGGCCTCGTCTACGGCTTCGCCGGCCAGGTGGACGGGATCGTCGACGCGATCCGCGGCGAGCTCGGAACGGACGCGCCGGCGGTCGCGACCGGCGGCCTCGCAGAGTTGATCGCGCCGCACTCGCGGACGATCTCGTCTGTCGAGCCGTTCCTGACGTTGGACGGGCTCCGGCTCGTCTGGGAACGGAACCAGTAGCCCTCGCGGACACGTCCCAGGGTCTGACCCCTGGTCATCGTCTGTCGCGGACACTGTCCCAGGGTCTGACCCCGAGACGTGGCCGCAGCGCCTAGCCGCCGCCGTAGATCGAGATCGGCAGCCGGTCGAGGAGAACCTCGTCCGCCGGATCGGGCAGCTCCGACTCGAGCCGCGCGACGATCTCCGCCGCGCCCGGCGCCGCCGCCAGCAGCCGCGTCACGACGTCCTCCGTGTCGCTCAGCTGCACGAGCTCCTTCTTGAACGGCTTCGGGAAGCGGCCGTGGCCGAGATACCACGCGTAGAACTTCTTCAGGAACCCGGACGCACGCCGCTCGCCGAGCTCGCGCACCGTCTCCCGGATGAAGACGATCAGCTCCGCCGCGACCTCCTCGCGCGACGGCGCCGCCGCATCGCCGTCGAGGATCTCGCGTAGCGCCCACGGATTCCCCTGCGCGCCGCGGCCGATCATCACCGCCGCCGCCCCGGTCGCCGCGATCACCGCCTCCGCCCGCGCGTGCGACGTGACGTCGCCGGACGCGATGACCGGCACGTCGACGAGCGACACGAGCTCGGCCGTCAGCGAATGATCCGCGTAGCCCGTGTACATCTGCCGCGCCGAGCGCGGATGCAGCGTCAGCGACGCCGCGCCGGACTCGACGAACCGCGGCCCCAGCTCGAGGCACGTCCGCGCGCCGTCCTCGACGCCGCGCCGCATCTTCACCGTCACCGGAACCGACACCGCGCTGCTCACCGCCTCGACGATCCGGCACGCCAGCTCGGGCTCCTCCAGCAGATGCGCGCCCGCGCCCGTCTTCGTCACCTTCCGGACGGGGCAGCCGAAGTTCATGTCGACGATGTCCGCGCCGGCCGCCTCGACCATCCGCGCCGCCTCGGCCATGGCCCGCGGGTCGGCGCCGAAGATCTGGATCGCCAGCGGATGCTCGTCGCCGCTGACCCGGAGATACCCGAGCGTCTTCTCGTTCCGGTGCTCGATGCCGGCGCACGAGACCATCTCCGAGCACACGAGCCCCGCCCCGTAGCGGCGCCCCTGCCGGCGGAACGCCTGGACGCTGACCCCGGCCATCGGGGCGAGGACGACCCGCGTCGGCACCTCGACGCCGCCGATCCACCACGGCTCCCGGAGACTCGTCGCCATAGACCGGAAATCGTAGCCGGGTCTCGGTTGACGCCCTTCCCGCGCGGGAGGTACCATCCGCCCCCGCCGGAGGCCGGTTAGCCGCCGGCGTTTTGGTGCGAAGTACAGGAGGACCGCGTGAAGGAAGTCATTCTCACTCCCGAGGGCTTCGAGAAGCTCAAGGAGGAGATCGAGGTACTTTCGACGGACCGGCGTCGCGACATCGCGGAGCGAATCCGCGTTGCGCGCGAGTTCGGCGACATCGCGGAGAACGCCGAGTACGACGCCGCGAAGAACGAGCAGGCCCATCTCGAGGCGCGCATTGCGCTGCTCGAGGAGCGCCTGAAGAACGCCCGCGTCGTCACGAAGAAGGAGATCAAGTCGGGCGAGGTGTCGATCGGGACGAAGGTGCGCCTGCGCGACGTCGGCGCGAACAAGACGATCGAGTACCACATCGTCGGCTCGGCGGAGGCGAATCCGGCGGAGAACAAGCTCTCGAACGAGTCGCCGGTCGGCAAGGCGATCATGGGCCGCAAGAAGGGCGAGACCGTCGAGGTCGCCGCGCCGCGCGGCAAGCTGAAGTTCAAGATCATGGACATCAAGGCGGCTTAGACCTTCGGGTCTGGCCGTGATCGATCTCCACTCCCACGTCCTGCCCGGCGTCGACGACGGCGCGCGGACGCTCGACGAGAGCCTCGACATCCTCCGGGGTGCGGACGAGGACGGGATCACGCGGATCGCGGCGACGCCGCACGTCCATCCGAACTACCCGACCGCGCCGGAGACGATGGAGGCGGGCATCGCGGCGGTTGCCGAGGCGGCGCGTGCGGCGGGCATTGCCGTCGAGGTGCTGCCCGGCGGCGAGTTGGACTGCGTGGCCGCGCAATCGCTCGACGACGCGACGCTGCGACGGTTCGGCCTCGGCGGCAATCCCGAGCTGCTGCTCGTGGAGACGCCGCTCCACGGCTGGCCGCTCGACCTCGAGGAGCTGCTGTTCCGATTGCGCGCGCGCGGCTTCCGGCTGGTGCTCGCGCATCCCGAGCGGAACGCGGAGGTCCAGGCGGAGCCGGAGAAGCTGCGGCCGATCGTCGAGTCCGGCGTCGCCGTCCAGCTCACTGCGGCCTCTGTCGACGGCCGGCTCGGCCGCGTTCAGGCTGCGTCGTCGCGCACGCTGCTCGACACGGGCCTCGCGCACCTGATCGCGAGCGACGCGCACGCGCCCGCGATCCGCGCGATCGGCATGACGGCCGCTGCGGAAGCGGTCGGCGACGAAGCGCTCGCGCGCTGGCTGACGCACGACGTGCCGGAGGCGCTCCTCGCGGGTGCTGCGTTGCCCGACCGGCCGCAGAAGAGCCGGTTCCGGCTCCGACGCCACTAAACTCGCCCGCGATGACCGCCCCGAAGCGCTTTCCCGACCGCGACGAGATCGCCGCCGTCCGCGCCGACGCGGAACCGCTCGCCGACGGCGCGACGCCGCCGAGACGAAGCGCCGGCTCGCCGGACGCGTGATGGCGCGCCGCGACATGGGGAAGCTCGTCTTCCTCGACCTCGTCGACCGCAGCGGCCGCATCCAGCTGATGTGCCCCGCCGAGGTCACCGGCGAGGTCGACGTCCATCTCGGCGACATCGTCGGCGTGAGCGGATCGCCGGCGAAGTCGCGCCGCGGCGAGCCGTCGCTCCTCGTCGACTCGCTCGAGCTGCTCTCGCGCATCCGCACGCCGCTTCCCGACACCTTCCACGGGCTGACCGACGTCGAGCTGCGCTACCGCAAGCGCTACCTCGACCTGCTGATGAACGACGAGTCGCGCGATTACGCGCTCGTCCGCTCGCGCGCGGTCGCGACGATCCGGCGGATCCTCGACGGCTGGGGCTTCGTCGAGGTCGAGACGCCGGTGCTGCAGCCGCGCTACGGCGGCGCGTTCGCCGAGCCGTTCGTCACGCACTGGAACTCGCTCGACGAGGACCGCTATCTCCGCATCGCCACCGAGCTGTATCTCAAGCGCCTGATCGTCGGCGGGCTCGAGAAGGTCTACGAGATCGGCAAGGACTTCCGCAACGAGGGCGTCTCGTTCAAGCATCACCCGGAGTTCACGATGCTCGAGTGGTACGAGGCGTACGCCGACTACCGCGACACGATGGAGCGAATCGAGCAGCTCGTCGCGCGCACCGCGCAGGAAGTGCTGGGGACGACGGTCGTGTCGTTCCGCGGCAACGAGATCGACTTCGCGCCGCCGTGGGAGCGCGTGAAGTTCGTCGACGCGCTCGCAGAGTTCGGGCTCTGGACGCGCGACGAGGCCGAGCTACGGCGCGCGCTCGAGGGCCGCGGCGTCGACGTCTCGAAGGATCCGACCTGGGCGAAGCTGATCGACCACGCGCATTCGCACTTCGTCGAGCCGCAGCTGATCAAGCCGACGATCCTCTACGACTATCCGATCGAGCTCTCGCCGTTCGCGCGCACGACCGACGACGATCCGACGATCGTCGAGCGGTTCGAGTACTTCGCCGGCGGCATCGAGCTCGGCAACGCGTTCACGGAGATCAACGACAGCGAGGAGCAGGCGCTGCGCTTCGCGGGACAGCTCGACCAGGGCGCCGCCGGCGACGTCGAGGCGGAGCAGGGCGACCCGGACTACGTCGAAGCGCTGTCGTACGGCATGCCGCCGACCGGCGGGATCGGCCTCGGCATCGACCGGCTCGCGATGCTGTTCACGGGCAGCGAGTCGATCCGCGACGTGATCCTCTTCCCCGCATTGCGGTCGCTGTAGAAGCTGCGCTTCTACAGCGTGGAAAGCGAACTCCGCGTGCCGGAGAGCGCGGTCTCCGGCACGCTCCGTACGAGTTTGCTTGGTGTTCGGGGTGCGGAGTCGCGGTGCCGTCGCATCCGGCCAGCGCTCCGCGGTGACCGGACGCTGGTTCGCGTTCGCGTACGTCGGCTGACGCCTGTCGTACGCGAACGCCTTCGCCGTTGCGAAGGTCGGCTCGGCGAGAGGCCGGAGGCGCAAGACTCCGCGTAGCGGGACTTGGCCGGAGGCCGGACCAGCGGTCGTGCGAAGTTCCGGGTTAGACGAGCGCCGGCGCGGTGCGAGTATGTTCGATCACGTCCGCCAGGATGTGGTCGAGATCTCGAGTCGGCTCCCAGCCGATCGTGCCGGTGATCTTGTCGATCGCCGGCTGCCGGTGGAGCATGTCCTCGATCCCCTGGCCGTAGACCTTGTCGTACGGCACATAGACGATCTCGGAGGTCGAGCCCGTCAGTTCGATCACGCGCCGCGCCAGCTCGTCGATCGTGACGCGCTCGGTCGAGCCGACGTTGAAGATCTCGCCCGACACCGCAGGCGGGTCCATCAGCCCGGCGAGCGCGCGGATCGTGTCCTGCACGTGGCAGAAGCAGCGCGTCTGCGAGCCGTCGCCGTGAATCTCGAGCGGGCGGTTGCCGAGCGCAGCTGCGACGAACCGCGGGATCACCATTCCGTACTGGCCGCTCTGCCGCGGGCCGACGGTGTTGAAGAGGCGCGCGATCACGCAGTCGAGGCCGCGCTCCTGGTGGTACGCGAGCGCGAGGAACTCGTCGAGCGCCTTCGACTCCGCGTACGCCCAGCGCCGCGCGGTCGTCGGGCCGTACACGCGGCGGCTCTCCTCCGCGAGCGGCTCCGGCTCGCGCCGGTCGCCGTACACCTCTGACGTCGACGCGACGAGCACGCGCTTCCCGAACTCGTTGCAGTAGTCGAGGACGTTCTCCGTCCCCTGGATGTTCGTGACGAGCGTGCGCACCGGCTCCTCGACGATCAGCCGCACGCCCACTGCCGCGGCGAGGTGGTAGACGACGTCGCAGCGGTGCACGAGCTCGTTCACGACCGACGACTTGAGAACGGAGTCGACGACGAGGTGGAAATCGCGGCGCTCGCGCAGATGCGCGACGTTCCGCTCGGAGCCCGTCGACAGGTCGTCGAGGACGAAGACCTCCCAGCCGTCGGCGAGCAGCAGCTCCGCCAGATGGGAGCCGATGAAGCCGGCCCCGCCGGTGATCAGGGCGCTGCGGCCCGTTCCGTCCACGCTCACGGCCGGGATCCTAGTCGTGGACTGTGATGGAACCGTCAGGAAGCGGCTTCGGCAGGACATCCGGGGCCGTCCGAGAAGAGTCGAGAAGTCCGGGTCCTCAGCCGATAATACCGGGGTGCGATTGACCTCCCTCAGGCTCTGCGCGCTCGTCGCGGCGCTGACGGTCGCCGGTGCGGCCGTCGCCGCCGGCTATGCGTTTCTGGCTCCGAAGCAGTACGACGCGACCGCGCATCTCATCGTTTCGCCCGTCTCGCCGACGGATCCGACGTACTTCGGGCTCGGGCTGCTCCGCGACACGAGCGGCAAGCGGACGGCCGCCGCGAGTGCGGCGGTGCTCGTTCGCTCGCCGCAGGTCGCGGACGTCGTGCGGACGCAGCTCGGTCTGACGCAGTCGCGCGACTCGCTGCTCACGAAGGTGCACGCGCGCGTCGTCGGTGCGAGCGACGTCGTCGCGGTCACGGTGCGCGACTCGTCCGCGGTGCGCGCGGCGCAGCTCGCGAACGCGTTCGCGGGCGCGCTCGTCTCGCAGCGGACCGCGAGCTTCCAGAGCCAGCTCGCGACGGCGATCCGCCGGACGCAGGAGCAGCTGCTCGCGTTGCCGCCGAACCGGCGCACGATCGGTTCCGGCGCCGCCCTCGAGCAGCGGCTGACGACGCTCCAGTCGCTCCAGGGCCAGCCCGACCCGACGCTTCGCCCCGCCGACCAGGCAGAGGCGCCGACCTCGGCCGCGTGGCCGCGGGCGGTTCCGGTAATCGGAGCCGGCGTCGGCGCGGGGCTCCTGCTCGGATTGCTCGTCCTGCTCGGGATCGTGCTCGTGCGGCGCGACCGTCGCGCCGCGCCTGTTGCCGCGGCGGCGCCGGCCCGCACTGTCGCGGCTCCTGTCCCCGTTCCCGCGCCGGTTCCGGATCGCGCGCGCGAGGCCGAGCTCGAGCAGCACAGCGAAGAGCTGAAGGAGCGCGCCGAAGAGCTCGAGCGGCTCACCGCGGAGCTCCAGGCGCGGAGCGAGGCGCTTGCGCAGGAAGCCGAGCAGCGCGAGGCGGAGAAGCTCGAAGCGGAGCAGCGCGATGCGGAACGGCGCGAGGCCGAGAAGCTCGAAGCGGAGAAGCGTGAAGCCGAACAGCGCGAAGCGCAGAAGCGCGAAGCCGACGAAGAGCAGCGCGCCGCGGAGGCACGCGAAGCCGAACAGCGCGAGACGGAACGCCTCGAAGCCGAAGCCCGCGAAACCGCACGCCGCGAAGCGGAAGCCCGCGAAGCCGAAGCCCGCGAGGTCGAGCGCCGCGAAGCCGAGGAGCGCGAGGCTGCCTTCCAGCGTCTCCCGGAGCCCGAGCCGGTCCTCGCGTCCGCCGGCCTCCCGGGAGTCGCGCTCTACCGGGCTGACGCGCCGGTGAACGGCTCCGGCCGGGGCCACTGGAATCTCGTCGAGCTGCAGAAGCTCGTCGACGAGCGCGGCCGGGAGTTCCCCGACCGGATGGACGAGTGGATCTCCTATCTGTTCTTCCTGCGGGAGTACGCCGAGGTGGACGGGACGGTTCCGGCGAGCTTCGACTGGCTGATCGAGGACGAGTTCGCGGAGATCGTGTGACGCCTAAGACTTCGTAAGGAAGCTGTGACCGGCTGCCTCGTACGACCGAGGGTGTCGGCTACGATGGGGCCTACCTTCGGCCGGCACGCCGGTCACGCGGTCAGGAAAGGGGGGTCGAGGGAACAGTGTTCGAACGCTTCACTGAACGGGCTCGCCAGGTCGTCGTCCTCGCACAGGACGAGGCCAGGGCGCTGAAGCACAACTACATCGGCACGGAGCACATCCTGCTGGGCCTGCTTCGCGAGGAAGAAGGTCTCGCTGCGCGTGTGCTCGAGTCGCTCGACATCACGGTCGAGGAGGTTCGCGCGCAGGTCGCGCGGATCGTCGGCCAGGGTGACGAGGTCACGACCGGACAGATCCCGTTCACGCCGCGCGCGAAGAAGGTGCTCGAGCTCGCGCTGCGGGAAGCATTGTCGCTCGGCCACAACTACATCGGCACCGAGCACATCCTGCTCGGCCTCGTGCGCGAGAACGAAGGCGTCGCTGCACGGATCCTGCTCGACTTCGACGCAGACGCCGAGAAGATTCGCAACGAGATCATCCGGATGCTCTCCGGTCCCGGCCGCCGTCAGGGCGCCGGCGCCGCGGGCGGTCCCGCCGGCGAGAAGTCGAAGAGCTCGAAGCTGCTCGACCAGTTCGGCCGTAACCTGACGAAGCAGTCGACCGAGGGCAAGCTCGACCCGGTCGTCGGCCGCCAGAACGAGATCGAGCGGCTGATGCAGATCCTCTCGCGCCGCACGAAGAACAACCCCGTGCTGATCGGCGAGCCCGGCGTCGGCAAGACCGCCGTCGTCGAAGGCCTTGCCGCGCGCATCGCCACGAACCAGGTGCCCGAGCTGCTGAAGAACAAGCAGATCTACACGCTCGACCTCGCAGCGCTCGTCGCCGGCTCGAAGTACCGCGGCGAGTTCGAGGAGCGCCTGAAGAAGGTCATGAAAGAGATCATGCAGCGGGGCGACATCATTCTCTTCATCGACGAGCTGCATAACCTCGTCGGCGCCGGCGCGGCGGAAGGCGCGATCGACGCAGCGTCGATCCTGAAGCCTGCGCTCGCACGCGGCGAGCTGCAGACCATCGGCGCGACGACGCTCGACGAGTACCGCAAGTACCTCGAGCGCGACGCGGCACTCGAGCGGCGCTTCCAGCAGGTGCGCGTCGAGGAGCCGTCGGTCGACGACACCGTGCAGATCCTGCGCGGCCTGCGCGACCGCTACGAGGCGCATCACCGCGTGAAGATCACGGACGAGGCGCTGAAGGCCGCGGCCGAGCTCTCCGACCGCTACATCCAGGACCGCCACCTCCCCGACAAGGCGATCGACCTCATCGACGAGGCCGCGTCGCGCCTGCGCATCCGCTCCATGAGCGCGCCGCCGCGCCACCGCGAGCTCGAAGAGGAGATCGAGCGCGTCCGGAAGGAGAAGGAGGCGTCGATCGAGGCGCAGGAGTTCGAGAAGGCCGCCTCGCTCCGCGACAAGGAACGGAAGCTCACGCAGAAGAAGCGCGAGCTCGAGGAGCAGTGGCGCAGCACCGAGAGCGTCGAGGATCAGCCCGAGGTCGGCGAGGAGGAGATCGCCGACATCGTCTCGATGTGGACGGGGATCCCGGTCTTCAAGCTCACCGAGGCCGAGTCGCAGAAGCTCATCCGCATGGAGGAGGAGCTGCACAAGCGCGTCGTCGGCCAGGAGGAGGCGATCATCGCCGTCTCGAAGTCGATCCGCCGCGCCCGCGCCGGGATCAAGGATCCGAAGCGCCCGACGGGCAGCTTCATCTTCCTCGGCCCGTCAGGCGTCGGCAAGACCGAGCTCGCGCGCACGCTCGCGGAGTTCCTCTTCGGCGACGAGGACATGCTGATCCAGGTCGACATGTCGGAGTACATGGAGAAGCACTCCGTGTCGCGGCTCGTCGGCTCGCCGCCCGGCTACATCGGCTACGACGAAGGCGGCCAGCTCACCGAGGCCGTGCGCCGCAAGCCGTACTCGGTCGTCCTCCTGGACGAGATCGAGAAGGCGCATCCGGACGTGTTCAACATCCTGCTCCAGATCCTGGAGGAGGGAAAGCTGACGGACGCCCAGGGGCGCCGCGTCGACTTCCGGAACACGATCGTGATCATGACGTCGAACATCGGCGCCGGCGCGATCTCGAAGAATCAGGGCTTCGGGTTCTCGGTCGGCGACGAGGACGGTCTCTCGTACGACGAGATGAAGTCGCGCGTGATGGGCGAGCTGAAGAAGGTCTTCCGCCCCGAGCTCGTCAACCGCATCGACGAGATCATCGTCTTCCACAAGCTCGACAAGGAAGAGATCAAGGTCATCGTCGACCTCGTGCTGAAGCGCCTGCGCGAGCAGATGGCGACGCACGAGACGGTGATCGAGCTCACCGACGACGCGAAGGACCTGCTCGTCGACAAGGGCTACGACCCGGCGATGGGCGCCCGGCCGCTGCGCCGCGCGATCCAGCGCTTCATCGAGGACCCGCTCGCCGACTTCGTGCTCGGCCGCCAGCTCGAGCCCGGCTCGACGATCCTCGTCAGCCGCAAGCCGAACGAGGACGGGACGCCGGGCGACGAAGTCGAGATCACCCTGATCCCGGGCGAGGTCACGCCGGAGAAGGTAACCGTCCCTCCCGTGGAGAATGTCTCCGAGGACGAGGACGTCGACGATCCAGTCGTCGAGGACTAGCTCCACCGAAATCACCCGAGACTGAAGCGGCCGCCGAGAGGCGGCCGCTTCGTTTACTGCGCGCCGGCGACGACCGCGGCGACTGCCGGATCGGCCGGGTCGATCACGTACCGCGGGTCGCTGTTGGTGGCGAGGCGGAGCAGGAGCTCGTGCAGCGTCGGCGCGGCTCTCCTCGTCGAGCGGTGCGAGGAACTCGTCCTCGATCGCCTTGACGATCGTGCGGAACCGGGCGAGCTGCTTCTTGCCGGCGGGGGTGAGGCTGACGAGATGCCGGCGCCGGTCGTTCAGGTCGCGCCGCCGCTCGATCAGGCCGCGTTCCTCGAGGGTGTCGAGGAGGCCGACGAGCTGGCTGCGGTCGAGCTGGAGGGCGTCCGCGATCGTCGCCTGCGTCTCCCGCGCCCCTTCATCGAGCAGCGCGAGCACGCTGTGGTGGTAGATGCTGAAGCCCGGCCTGCTCGAACTCCTTCATGGCGCGCACCTTCACGGCGACGCCGAGCCGGGCCAGCAGGAACGGCGTGCTGGCGACGAGCTCCCGCGGCAGGCAGGGCTGCGGCCGGTCGACGATCTTGATCGGTTGGAACGCTCATCGGGAATAAGAGTAGCGCAACATCGTTGGTCTCCTGTATCGTGGAATCAACAAACGATCTGAGGGGACATCGAATGAGCAGTCACACTATTGCACCGTCTGCGGATATCGACCAGGGGGACAGGCGGCGCTGGATCGTCCTGTCCGTGCTGGTGCTCGCGCAGTTCATGGTCGTGCTCGACGTGGCGATCGTGAACGTCGCCCTGCCGACCATCAAGAACGACCTCCATTTCAGCCAGGAGAGCCTGCAGTGGGTGATCACCGCCTACGCGATCTTCTTCGGCGGCGTCCTTCTGCTGGGCGGCCGCATGGCCGACCTGCTCGGCCGGCGGCGGATGTTCATGCTCGGCATGGCGATCTTCACGGTCAGCTCGCTCCTCGACGGCCTCGCCTGGTCGGCCGGCTCACTGATCGTCTTCCGCGCCGTGCAGGGGCTCGGCGCCGCGCTGCTCGCGCCCGCCGCGCTTTCGATTCTCATGACCACGTTCCGCGAGGGCCGTGACCGCAACGTCGCGCTCGGCATCTGGGGCGCGGCTTCCGGAAGTGGAGGGGCCGCCGGCGTGCTCCTCGGCGGAGCCCTGACCAGCGCACTCACCTGGTCGTGGATCTTCTTCATCAACGTGCCCGTCGGCATCGCCGTCCTGGCGCTCAGCCCCGTGCTGCTGCGCGAGAGCCGCGCCGAGCTCGACCACCGGCACTTCGACACCGCGGGCGCTGCGACGATCACCGGCGGCCTGATGCTGCTCGTCTACGCGCTCACGCGCGCCAGCCAGCACGGCTGGGCCACGACCGAGACGATCGGGCTGCTCGCGGCCTCGGCTGCGCTCGTCGTCGCCTTCGTCGTGATCGAGGTCCGCTCGCCGGCGCCGCTGCTGCCGCTGCGGATCTTCAAGCTGCGGACGCTCTCCGCGTCGAACATCAACGCGCTGCTGTTAGGGGCGGCGATCTTCTCGCAGTTCTTCCTGCTGACGCTCTACATGCAGCAGGTGCTGCACTACTCGGCGCTGAAGACCGGCGTCGCGTACATCGCGCTGACCTTGTCGATCATCGTGTTCTCCGCCGTCTCGCAGGCGCTCGTCTCCCGCATCGGGATCCGGGTTGTCCTGGCGGCCGGGATGGCAATGTCTGCCGCCGGTCTCGTGCTCTACGCGCAGCTGCCGGTGCACGGAACGTACTTCGCCAATCTGTTCCCGGCCTTCCTGCTCAGCGGCGTCGGACTGGCGTTCGCGTTCGTGCCGATGTCGATCGGCGCGCTCACCGGCGTGAAGCCGGCCGACGCGGGCGTCGCGTCCGGCCTGCTCAACACGAACCAGCAGATCGGCGGAGCGATCGGCGTCGCTATCGCCACAACGATCGCGACGGCCTACACCGGCCACTACGTCCACAGCCATCCGGGCACGAACGGCCTCAGCGCCGCGGCCCTGACCCACGGCTTCCAGATCACGTTCTACGTCCTCGCGGGCCTCGCCGCCCTCGCCGCCGTCGTCTCGGCGGTGATGATCGAGTCGGGTGCCGCGGCGGCACCCGCCGAGGACGAGATCGGCGACCTGACGCCGGCATTCGAGGAGGCAGCCTGATGCTCGCAGCCGTCGACACACCGACCCGCGTCCACCGTGAGCGGCGCCGCTACCAGCGGGAGGTCGACCGCCTGCTGGAGCAGATCCGGGGCCAGATGCAGGAGCTTCGGCGCCTGAAGGTCGCCGGCGTTCGCGGGGCCGCGTTCTCGGAACGCAAGGAGCGGCTCGGCGAGACACGCCGGCAGCTCGAGAACCTGATCTCGACGTAAACGGAAAGGGGCGGCCGTGAGGCCGCCCCTTTCTCGCCGTGGAGCGGGGGATGCGCTTAGCCGGCGACCGGTGTGGTGGTGGTCTTCGCGGTCGGGGCCGTTTCCTTCTTCCTCTCCGCACGGGCGAACAGCCAGCCGCCTGCGGTGAGTGCGCCGCCCAGGGCGAGGATGATGAATCCGACGCCGGTGAGCAGGAGCGCGATGCCGACGACGATGCCGAACATCCCGAGCTGCTGCGCCATGTAGGACGTGTTCAGCGCGCCGGTCAGTGCGGTCTCCGTCACCCAGATGTCACGGGCCGGATTCGCGACAGGCTGGCCGTCGGCCTGGGTCGCCTTGGTGGCGTCGTTCGTTCCCTTGCCGTCGGCCGTCGCGTAACGCGGCATCTGCGAATACGGCTGGCCGCCCGTTGCCATGTAGGTGTGGATCTGCATGTACTCGGCGAAGCAGCGTGCCTGGCTGCCCGTCGTCACTTGCTTGCCCGCGATCGTGCAGGTCGGGAGCGGAATGCTCGCCGGCAGCTTTGCGGACTTCGCCTCGGCTGCGATCGCCGAGGGTGTCATGTCGGGTGTCCCGACGATCTGCTGCTGCTTCAGGTTGTCCTGAACCGTGCTGCGCCCGTTCATACCGAGCGCGATTGCCGCGACTCCGAAAGCGATGAGTACGACACCGGCGGCGACTCCACCGAACTCGAGGACCTTTCTCATGATTCCCTCCATTTGAACACTTGCGTTTCCTTGCCTTGATCCTGCCGCAGGCGTGGCAACGAGCCATTCGGGGCGCCCCGGAACCTCGTTGCGGCTTTTCCGCGAAGAAACCGGTGAA
Source organism: uncultured Actinomycetes bacterium (assembly GCA_963718385.1). Lineage (GTDB taxonomy): Bacteria > Actinomycetota > Thermoleophilia > Gaiellales > Gaiellaceae > Palsa-739. The sequence continues at coordinate 539,480 of CAVQZE010000001.1, read as the reverse complement.
GCGCCGGGATGAACCACCCGAAAGGGGAGGAATCAACCGGGCAGGGCCAGGCAACATCTCTTCCAGACGGCACATCCCCAGAACCTCGATGCGGCGAGGTTCGGACCCTCATCCCCCACGAATAAGCGGCCCTGCGGCGGGCCGCTTATTCGTTTCTGGGAGCAAGTTGCCGGGAAGCCGTCACCATCGCGTCCGCCCTCGTCCGTACGCTGGCCTCTGGTGGCGAAGGCGGCTGTCAAATACGCGTGCACCGACTGCGGCTACTCGGCGGGACGGTGGTTCGGGAAGTGCCCGGGCTGCTCCGCGTTCGGGACGCTCGTCGAGGAGATCGCCGGCCCGGCCGGGAAACGGGTGCGGGCGCCGAAGCCGCTGCTCCGGCTCGTCGACGTCGACGCGGAGGAGGCGGCCCGGATCTCGACCGGCGTGCCGGAGCTCGACCGCGTGCTCGGCGGCGGGCTCGTGCCGGCATCGCTCGTCCTCGTCGGCGGCGAGCCGGGAGTCGGCAAGTCGACCCTGCTGCTGTCGGCGCTCGCCGCGGTCTCGGTCGACCGCCGCGCGCTTCTCGTCACCGGCGAGGAGTCCGTCGCGCAGGTGAAGCTCCGTGCGGAACGGCTCGGCGGTGCCGGACAGGTCGAGATCCTCGCCGAGACCGAGCTCGACGTCGTCTGCGAGATGCTCGAGACCGAGCGCCCCGACGTCTGTGTGATCGACTCGATTCAGACGCTCTACTCCGCCGAGCTCGGCTCCGCGCCCGGCTCGGTCGCGCAGGTGCGCGAGGCGGCCGGGCGGCTGCTGCGCGTTGCGAAGGAGGCCGGCGTCGCGACGATCCTCGTCGGCCACGTGACGAAGGACGGCTCGGTCGCCGGCCCGCGCGTGCTCGAGCATCTCGTCGACTGCGTGCTCCAGTTCGAGGGCGACCGCTACCACGCCCACCGCGTGCTGCGCGCGACGAAGAACCGTTTCGGCTCGACGAACGAGCTCGGCGTGTTCGAGATGACCGGCGCGGGGCTCGTCGGCGTGCCGGATCCGTCGGAGGTCTTCGGCAAGACGACCGACGGCGAGCCGGGCGCCGCCGTCGCGTGCGCGCTCGAAGGAACGCGGCCGATCCTGCTCGAGGTGCAGGCGCTCGTCTCGCAGACCGATCTCGCGATGCCGCGCCGCGTCGCCACCGGTGTCGACCCGAAGCGGCTGGCGATGATCGTCGCGGTCCTCGCGCGCCACGCGGGAATCGCGCTCGGCCAGGCCGACGTGTTTGTGAACGTCGCCGGCGGCGTCCGGATCGACGAGCCGGGCGCCGACATCGCCGTCGCGCTCGCGATCGCGTCGGCCGCGCGCCGCGTGCCGGTGCGTGCGGGAACGGCCGCGTTCGGCGAGATCGGCCTCACCGGACGGCTGCGTCCGGCGGCGCAGGCCGACCGCCGTCTCGAGGAGTGCGCCAAGCTCGGCCTGAAGCAGGTCGTCGCGCCGCCCGAGACGCCGAAACGGGCCGGGCTCCGCGTGGTGGAAGCCGAGACACTGCGCGAGGCGCTGAAAGCCGGGCTCGAGGAAACGGCGGCGGCCGAGGCCTAGCGCCCAGCCGTTTACAGCTTCCGAGCGTTACTTTTGCCCGGAATTTGGCTTTTTTAGAGGGTTTCCGCTATCATGGACAACCGTTGGCCGGCACGCCTTGCGCGCCGGCTTTCTTGGCGGAGAAGGCGGAAAGAGAGGGGAGGACCGGCTTGTACAAGGTCGGCGACAAGGTGGTGTACCCGCACCACGGGGCCGGGACGGTCGTCAAAAAGGAGTCGCGCGAGGTCCTCGGACAGAAGCGCGAGTACCTGACGATCAAGATCCTGCACAACGACATGACGGTCCAGGTTCCCTGCGAGAACGCCGAGAAGGTCGGGCTGCGGCGGGTGATCGGGGAAAAGGAAGTTGCAGTGGTGCTGAAGGCGCTGACCGGCGGCTCGACAGAGATGCCGAAGAACTGGAATCGCCGCTTCAAGCACAACCGCGACAAGATGAAGACCGGCGACATCCTCGAGCTTGCCGAGGTTGTCCGGAATCTCTCGTTGCGCGATCACGAGAAGGGCCTGTCCACCGGCGAGAAGCAGATGTTCGTGAAGGCGAAGAAGATCCTCGCCTCCGAGCTGATGTACGCCAAGGGCATGGACGAGGACGAGTGCGCCGAGTGGCTCGACGACGTCTTGGCCGGCCCGGGCACCAACGGCAAGAAGAAGCCCGCGGCGAAGAAGAAGCCGCTCGCGGCGACCGCGTAAGGCCAAGGGGTCAGACCCCGGGCCATGTCCGTCTGGGCGATTCTGGTCGCTGCGGGACGGGGAGACCGGCTCGGTCTCGACCAACCGAAGGCGTTTGCAAAGCTCGGCGAGGATCCACTCCTCGCCGAGCCTTTGCGCCGGCTCGACGAGTGCGACTGGATCGACGCGATCGTCCTCGTCGCGCCCCCCGGCTGGGAGGAGCCGGCGATCCTGCTCGCGGAGGAGCTCGGCTGCGGCAAGGTCAGCGCCTGCGTTCCCGGCGGTGAGACGCGCGCCGACTCCGTCCGCGCCGGGCTGGCCGAGGTGCCGGAGGACGCGCTCGTCGTCCTCGTCCACGACGCCGCGCGGCCGCTGCTTCCGGCGGACATCGTCGAGCGCGTGCTTGCGCCGCTGTCCGACGGCTGGGACGGCGCCGTTCCCGCGCTGCCCGTCGCGGACACGCTGAAGCGCGTCGGCCCCGACGGCGCCGTCGCCGAGACGGTCCCGCGTGACGGGCTCTGGGCAGTTCAGACGCCGCAGGCGTTCGTCGCGGACGTCCTGCGCGCGGCATTTGCGTCGGGCGGCGACGCGACCGACTGCGCGAGCCTCGTCGAGGCGCGCGGCGGCCGCGTGAAGGTCGTTCCCGGCGATCCGCTGCTGCTGAAAGTGACGACGGCCGACGATCTCGCGAAGATCGCCTCATGGCTCACGTGAGCGAATACCGCGTCGGCACCGGCTTCGACGCCCACGCGTTCGAGGACGGCGCCGCGCTCGTGCTCGGCGGCGTCCGCATCGACCACCCGCGTGGCCTTGCGGGCCATTCCGACGGCGACGTGCTCGCGCACGCGCTCACCGACGCCGTCCTGGGCGCGGCCGGGCTCGAGGACATCGGCGCGCTGTTCCCCTCCGGCGACCCTGCGCTCGAAGGCGCCGACTCGGTCGAGCTCCTCCGCGAGGCGTGGGCGCGCGTGCGCGACGGAGGCTGGGAGCTCGCCAACGCCGACGTCGTGCTGATCGGCGAGGAGCCGCGGCTCGCGCCGCACCGCGACGCGATGCGCGCGCGGCTCGCCGACGCGCTCGGCGTCGCGCCGGAGCTCGTCGCTGTCCGCGCGACGACGACCGACGGGCTCGGATTCCCGGGCCGGCGCGAGGGGCTCGCCGCGCAGGCCGTCGCGCTGCTGCGCCGGTGAAGCTCCGCATCCTCACCCATGCGGAGAAGGATCTCCGGAACACGCTGCCGGAGATGATCTGGCCCGAGTTCATGGCACACGACCCGATCGTCAACACCTTCTGGGGACGCCTGTTCGAGGTGTACCCAGACTTCCAGCTCTGGGCGCTCGACGGCAAGACGACAGTCGCACAGGCCTGCACCGTGCCCGTGCGCTGGGACGGCATCCCGGAGCCGCGCGGGCTCGACTGGGCGCTGACCAACGGCGTCGCCGGCGAACCGTCGTCGCTCTGCGCGATCACCGTCTCGGTCCTCCCCGCGTACCGCGGCACGGGGCTCGCCGAGGCGCTCCTGCGGCGGATGGCGAGCGTCGCGGCGGCGCACGGTCTCGACGAGCTGATCGCGCCGGTGCGGCCGACGTGGAAGGACCGGTACCCGTTGACGCCGATCGAGCGGTACATGCTGTGGCGGCGCGAGGACGGACTCCCGTACGACCCGTGGCTGCGCACACACGAACGGCTCGGCGCCGAGGTGCTGGATGTGGCTCCGCGCTCGATGACGATCACCGGGTCGCGCACGGAATGGGAGGAGTGGACGGGCCTGCAGTTTCCGGAAGACGGCGACTACGTCATCCCTGGCGGTCTCGTCCCGGTGCGGTTCGAGAACGGTGCCGGCACGTACGTCGAGCCGAACGTCTGGATGAAGCACCCGGTCTGACGCGGCGGGCTAGCGCTTGCGCTGCGAGTCTTTGCGCGCCCGCTCGAGGCGGCGGCGCATCTCGCGGTTCGTCGCCTCCGGCATCAGGCCCTGCTCTTCCTGCATCTCGAGCAGCGCGCGGCGTTCCTGCGGCGTCAGCTGCGACATCGCGGCCTGCGCCTTCTGCGGATCGCGGATCGCGCCGGTGCGCTGCATCTTCCGCATCGCGCTGGCGAGCTCCGGGTTCGAGCGTTCCATTGCGGCGGTCGACGCCTTCTGCAGCCAGCGCTTCAGGATCGGGACCTTCGCCATCGTCGTGAAGAGCGGGCGGAGGTACTTGCCGCCCTTGACCCGGCCGAGGAGCGCCAGCATCCCGACGAGGATCAGGATGAAGAGCGCGATCCAGACTGGGATCAGCAGGACGTAGAGGTCTGCGGCGAGCATTCGGCTGATGGTACCGAGCTAGGCGGGCAGCGAGACGGTCTCGCCGGCGACCATGACGAGGCCGTCGCGGGCGAGCGAGGTCACGGCCTCCGCGTCGAGCTCGGCTAGCGGGCGCGCCGCGGCGGCGACGAGCCGGAGCGTCGTCGAGCGGCGCTGCCGGAACGAGCCCTCGAACGGCCCCTGCTTCCGCAGCGGCTCGAAGCGCCGGCCGCGTGATGGGCACTCCTCGGCAAGCGGGCAGACGCCGCAGCGCGGCACCCGCGCGAGACAGACGGTCGCGCCGAGATCCATCAGCGCCTGCGCGTCCGCCGGCCCGAACTCCGCGCCCGTCCGCTCCGAGACGCGGCGCACGTTCACGTCGACCGGCAGCACGTCGCGCCCGAACGCGAAACAGGCGACGGCGTCCGCGGTGTAGCGCCCGACGCCGGGCAGCTCGGTGAGATCGTCGGGCCAGCCGTGCGCCGCGACCTGCTGCGCCGCGCGGTGCAGCGCGAGCGCCCGCCGGTTGTAGCCCAGGCCCTGCCACTCGCGGATCACGTCCGCGGCGGACGCCGCCGCCAGCGCGTCGACCGTCGGCCAGCGCGCGAGCCACCGCTCCCACCGCGGCACGACGCGCTCGATCTGCGTCTGCTGCGCCATAACTTCTGAAACCAGGATCGCGTACGGGTCCCTGGTCCTGCGCCAGGGAAGATCGCGCCCGTTTCGCCTGAACCACGCCAGAAGTAGCTCCTGCACGCTGCGGAGCCTAGACACGCCCGGTCTCCGAACGCGCGGAAGACGGCCACTGCGAAGAGCTGGGGGCTGCAGTTTCGGTGCCGTGCGGCCCTCAACGGTGTAGTGCGCGGTCTTTCGCTCGTCCGAGGGAGCGAGTGGCAAACAGGTAGTGGCGATGCCAAAAGCACGAGCGAGAATCACCTGTGGCAGTTGAAGACCTCAGAATCGGCGATCGGCTGAAGTACCAGGAACGCACGTATGTGGTGCGCTCCCTTCAGCCGATGTCGATCCCGAACAGGCTCGTCGATCTCGAAGATGCCGAGACTGGCGTCCGTATTTCCGTCCGATTGAGCGACTTGGGTCCTGCTCGTCCGACCGGTTCAAAGCCCGCAAAGGCGGCTACCTTCGAGGCGATGTCTGCCAGGGAGAAGCAGCGAACCTCGAGTGTCCGCTGGGCGACCTCTGCCACTACCGGATCGCGTACGCGGACGGCAGCGGCGCAAATCAGACGCTCCTCTTGCAGACAGGCGCAAATCAGACACCTCTCTTGTAGACAGACGACAAAGCTCGGGATCGGAAGGGTTGTGGAGCATCGACGGCGACTGATTCAGATCGACGAGAAGACGCGACGGCGTATAGCGGCGTCATCACGCGGCTGCGCGGTCACCTTGCGTTAGCGGCTCGGATGCGTTGCCTCTGTCGCGCATCCCCGTGCCTCGAACCCGACACCCGATTCCGCGCAGGTCATGCAATGTGCCGTCACGCGCGGTGGATCAGCAGTTACGCGGATCGGCCACTTTCCGTCGGTGTCAGCCGACCACTCGCGTCCGCACACGCTGCACCTGAGCGTGTCAGGAACCGGCTCCAGCTCTCCGGGATCGTGCTGCTCGGCCGCACGTCGCTACCCGAACTCGCGCTGGCCACATGCGGGACAGTATGCGGCCGCGGCGGCCGGCTCGTCATCGGTGAGATACAGGCGCCAGCGTTCTGTCAGCACGGTCCACTCGCGCTCGCACTCGATACATTCGAGTTTCTGGCGCGTCTGCTGAGAAGCGGGTTCGGCCATGGGTCGCTGGATGAGGGAGGCCGCTCCCGACGCAAGCGATTCTGAACCCGCCGACAGTCAGCGCCTAGACCTAACTGGGCTAGTTCAACGCTCGCAGGGGCGGATTCCTGCCGTTTCGCCAACAGTCAGAGGCCTCAGCAATCGGAGTCGAGGAAGACGAGCCCGGCCGCATGGGCTCGCCCTCCCCAAGAGAGAACCTCGCATCGGTCGTCGCGCACTCAGGTGAGAGCGTTGTAAAGCTCTTGCAAAACGAGATCAACTTCGCCACGGAGCGCGCTAGGCTCGCGGGCAGAGGGGACGGTGGGCCGCAGCCCGTCCTCTCTATAAAGAGCCGGGCTAAGGGTCGCCGCAGCCCCCTAGCCCGGCTCTTCAAACATCCAGCGGGCAAAGAACGAACCCGCCGCATCGGATCGCCCTAAGCCCGCCGCGAGCGTGACTGTATCTGGGTGCGAACCAACCTGTAGTCGTGCCAGCGCCACAAACACCGGGGTGCTGGATGGCGATCGAAGACGCCGCGCGCTGCTAATGATGCGAGCCAGAGTCGGCGGGCCGGGGAGCCGCAGCCTTCGCCCGCCGGCTCTGAAACCAGCGGCTCAGCTCGGCTAGGCTTCCTCTTTGATCGCGATCTGCTTCGCGACGTACTACCGACGTACGCCTTTGCGCAGCGGCAGCCATTGGGAAGCGTCGTCGTCGCCCCACGCCTCGTTCGCTTGCCCGTCGACTGCAAGAAGATACGACGGGTTCGTTCGCGAACCGGATGAGCGCGACTGGAACGACAACCGTGTCGCCTGTTTAGGCGACGGCCCTCGACCCTCGCTCCAGCTCCACCGGATCGCCTGTCCGCTAAGGATGGACATTCCTAGTCAACCGTCGGACGGGAACAGCATTCGCTGCAGCTCGCGGCGGCGATCTTGAATCGAGGCCTTCGCTCTGTCACGCTCTCGTGCGTAAGGCTGCGGCGGTTTCGAGGTGGTGTGACCCGTTGTCCGATGCTCCAGCCGCTGATTCCAGTGCGTCGCCGTCTTCGGAGGACGGCGTTTCGACGGGCGAGTTCGTCGGCATGCTCCAGCATGGGTTGCGCGCGGCAGGGTATGACCCGGGTGAGGAGGAGGGGGTCATTTGGTCCCGGCACAGAGGCCGCGGTCAGGAGATTCCAGGAGAGTGTGAACATCCCCGCCGACGGCATTGTCGGGCAACAGACCTGGCAGACGCTGGCGAAGTTTTCTCCCAATCTTCTCAGCCTCGCGCAGCTGCCCACACCGCTTCGGTCTTCGGTTGCTCCAGGCCCGGCACCGAACGGTGCTCCCGAGCCGTCACCGCCAGAGGTTGCCGACGACACCGGCACGCTCCTCGATCGGCCGGCGCAGGAAGACGAGCTAGGCCGGCTCGCGTTCGCGCGTGTGGTCGCGTTGCGGATGCGTGGTGTGCGTTCCGCTTACCGCGAGCCTGGCGATGAGAACGGGTGGAAACGCTGGCGCGACGCTACGCCGGGTCCGTTCATCCTTCACCTCGACGGGCTTGGGGCAGTGGGAAGTCCTCGTTGCTTGGTTTCGTCGCGGCAGAGCTGCGTGAGCCGACGATGGCCGGGCCGGACGGCCGCGTACCAGTCCCGTGGATCGTTGTCGAGTTCAACGCCTGGCAGCACCAACGCATTGCGCCGCCATGGTGGTGGTTATTGAGCGCGGTCTTCGTCAATGGGAGGCGCGCGCTATGGCAGACGTCGAAACAGCGATGGCTCGTCTTCCAAGTGAGCGACGTCTGGTGGCGTGTAAAGCATGGTTGGGCGAACATTGTCGGGATAGCGATCGGGCTGCTCGCGGTCGGCTTCGCCGCTTGGCTTGCCTACAGCGTGATCACGACCTCGCATGACATTGGCGCAGGCGTAAAGGCGCTTGCCGCGCTCGCAAGCTCGCTCGCCGTCGTAATCGGGCTCGGGCTCACAGTGCTCGGAATCACGCGCGGCATACGGGATTGGCTGCTCGTGCGCTCGGCTGCCGGAGCGCGGGATGGGCTCGCACACGCACGCGATCCACTCGCGACCGTGAAAAGCCGCTACGAACATCTCGTCCGCGCGCTCGGGCGGCCGCTCGCGGTGATCGTCGACGACCTCGACCGGTGCCAGCCGAAGTTCGTCGTCGAGCTCCTCGAGGGCATCCAAACGCTGTACGGCGACGCGCCCGTGACCTATGTCGTCGCGGCCGACAGCCGCTGGATCCGGGACTGCTTCGAAGAGGAATACAAGACGTTCCTCGACATGCCCAGTGAGGCGGGGCGCCCGCTCGGCTACCACTTCCTCGAGAAGACGTTCCAGCTCTCTGCAGACGTACCGCGACTCACCGACCGGCTCCGCCGTAGCTACTTCCAGCGCCTCCTCGGGATCGCGCCATCGACAGACGGGCACGGCGGCGGTACTGAGGCGGTGCGCGCAGCAACGGCAAGCGCCGGTACCGAGGAAGAGCTGCGAGCCGCGGTGTCGAGCGCGCGCACCCCGGAAGAAGAGGCCGCGGCGGTCGAGGAGGCATTGCTCCGCGCCCAGTCGAGGTGATCAGGCGGCACACTGAGCACCGCCTCCAGGACTTCGACCGGTTGCTCGAGCCGAATCCGCGAGCGATGAAGCGGCTTGTCAACGCGTACGGCCTCGCGCGAGACGTCGAACTCATCGAGGCCGGCGCTCAAATCTCGACGGACACACTCGCGATCAAACAGCTCGCGCTATGGACGATCCTCCGTCTCCGCTGGCCGCTACTCGCACAACATCTCGAACACCACCCGACCGACATCGAGAAGATCGGCACCCTTGAGGGCCTTGACCACGTTCCAGACGCGCTTCGCGAAGTCTTCGGGGAGCCCGAGCTCGTGGAAGTCGTCCACGGCACAGGTGTCGGCGCAACACTTGACGCTACGGCCATGACCCGCATCGTCCGCGGGCCGGCGTCGCTCGCCGTCTGACGGGTACGGCACAAGTCTTCAAGAGCATGTAGGAGAGGTCTAGCCGCCGTGCGCAGCGGATTACCGACAGATCCGCGACCTCTCACACTCACTTGCAGACGACGCCGCCGGATACGGCGTGATACTCGTCGCGAAGCGATGCGCTAAGAAGGCATCGGGGGGGTCGAGTTGCTTTGCGTCGTCCTTACGTACGCGGGACGTTGCCCGAACAGAGGACGACGAGTGTTCGCGTTGTCCGGCAAAGCGATTCGTCCCCTTGGAGGCTTGTGATGCGCAGACTGAGTCTTGTTTTCTTGACGGTGTTGGTCGTCATGGCCGCTGCGCTTCCGGCGCTCGCCGCCGACCCCTCGGCTCCGGTGGTGACGACCGGGGCGGCAGGCGGGATCGGGACGAAGGCGGCGACTCTGAACGGGACGGTCGGCCCGAGCGGGGCCTCGACGATCTACTGGTTCGAGTACGGGACGACGACGAGCTACGGTCTTCAGACGGGCACCCACGGCGCTGGCTCTGGGACGAGCGCCCGCCCGGTTTCCGCCACATCTCCGGCCTTGTCGCCGGCACCACCTACCACTACCGCCTCGTCGCCCAGAACTCCGCCGGCACAACAGACGGCTGGATCAGACGTTTACGACCTCGGCTGCCAACGCGCCGCTGGTGACGACCGGTGCGGCGAGCCGGATCGGCGCGAAGACAGCCACGTCTCAACGGCACGGTGAACCCGAACGGTGCTTCCGACGACCTACTGGTTCCAGTACGGAACAACATCGAGCTACGGCCTGCAGACCGGTGCCCACGGCGCCGGCTCGGGCACGAGTGGCCGTTCGGTCTCCATCCGGGATCTCCGGTCTTGTCGCAGGGACGACCTACCACTTCCGCCTGGTCGCACAGAGCTCGGCCTGGCACGACAGACGGTCAAGACCAGACGTTCACGATGAGCGCCGCGTCTGCTCCGCAGGTGACGACGGGTACTGCGGGCGGAATCGGCGCCAAGACCGCGACCCTGAACGGGACTGTCAACCCGAACGGTGCGGCACGAATTACTGGTTCCAGTACGGAACGACGACGAGCTACGGCCTGCAGACCGGCACCCACAGCGCCGGGAGCAGCACTTCCGACAAGCACGTCTCGGCCGGCCTCTCCGGCCTCGTCGCCGGCACGACCTATCACTTCCGTCTCGTCGCGCAGAACAGCGGAGGCACCACGAACGGGCAAGATCAGATGTTCACGACCTCCGCCGCGAATGCGCCAAAGGTGACGACGGCGGCCGCGAGCGGGATCGGCGCGAAGACGGCGACCGTAAACGGGACGGTCAACCCGAACGGCGCCTCGACCACTTACTGGTTCCAGTACGGAACAACGACGGGCTACGGCCTGCAGACCGGCAGCCACGGCGCGGGAGGCGGCACATCTGACCAGCACGTCTCGGCGAACCTTTCCGGCCTCGTTGCAGGAACCACCTATCACTTACCGCCTCGTCGCTCAGAACTCCGCCGGCACCACCAACGGGCAAGATCAGACGTTCACGACCTCCGCCGCGAACGCGCCGCAGGTGACGACCGCCGCGGCGAGCAAGGTCGGCGCGAAGACCGCCACCCTGAACGGGACCGTCAACCCGAACGGTGCGGCTACCACTTACTGGTTCCAGTACGGAACGACGACGGGCTACGGCCTGCAGACGGGCACCCACGACGCCGGCTCGGGCACGAGCAGTCACCCGGTCTCGGCGGGGATCTTCGGCCTTGTCGCCGGCACCACCTACCACTACCGCCTGGTCGCCCAGAACTCCGCCGGCGCGACCAACGGCGCCGACCAGACGTTCACGACAAGCTCAGCGACCGCGCCGGTGGTGACGACCGGCGGCGCCGACGACGTTCGGGCGGCGCTCGGCCGAGGTCAACGGACACGTGAACGCGAACGGAGCGTCGACCACCTACTGGTTCCAGTACGGAACGACGACGAGCTACGGCCTGCAGACCTCGACACACAGCCTCGGGTCCGGAGCAAGAGACAGGCATGTCGACGCGCATCTTTCGAGCCTGACTGCGGGCACGATCTACCACTACCGGCTCGTCGCCCAGAACAGCGCCGGCACGACCAACGGGCAAGACCAAACGTTCACCACCCGCTCCTCGAACCCGAAGCCGCATCTGGTTTGGTTCGCGGGTCAGGTGAGCGGCGTCGGCTCGACCACGCTGACCGTCGGGGTGCTCTGGACCGGGCCCCACGACGGCGCATTGAACGGGCAGACGTTGACCGTCAACGTCGCCTCGAGCACCCGCATCAACCAAGGCCCGCACGGGCAGCCGATCGCACTCGCGCAGATCCAGGCCGGCGACCTGGTCGCTATGCAGGCAGCCGGAGAGAGCCCGACCATGCTCACCGCCGTGCGGATCCACATCAACTGCAACTGTCACTGGATCAGCGGCACGATCAGTGGGATCGCGAGCGGCTCGCTGAACGTCCAGGTCGGAAACACCGGCCCGTACGACTCGGTGCTCAAGGGCCACCAGGTCACCCTGCAGGCAAACGCGTACACCGTGTACCTGCGCGGACCGCACCGCCGCCGGCTCGCGTTCTCCGACCTCAAGGTCGGCCAGCACGTCGGAGTGATCTTCGCTGCCAACGGGTTCTTCCGAGCTCCCAGCTTCAACCCCGCAACCGCCACCTTCACCGCCAAACGGATCCACGTCTGGGGCCACGACCCCGTGCCGGCAAACAGCAGCACAAGCGACGGTGGCGCGACAACCACGCCATAGACGACCGCGCACAGATCCCCTTGGTGAAAACGAGGCGGGGCCCGCGAAGGCCCCGCCTCGTTACGTCAAATCGGGCGATGGGCCAGCCTGCCGTCCCGAACTCCTGACCACGCCCGGTCTCCGGACTAGAGCGCGCCTGGCCGACTCACGATTCGCGTCGTCAAGCGCTGGGGTGGGAAGCATCGGCGCGACGACGCCCGGTCCGGTGTCGGTGTAGTAGATCGTGCCGGACTGATTCCATGGCGACCCGTGCTGACTACGCCTGCTGCCTACGTACCGACCTGCCGTTCAATTGCCGGCCAGTCGAGGTAGGTGTCCTTGCGCGCGACGAGACCGTCAGTCACCGCGATGACATCGACGCCGTCGCAGCTGAAAGTCTTGCCGTCCGCGCTACCGCTCATCTCATACTTGCTGACGAAATGGTTCGCGCCAATGTGGACCCGGGTCTTCTCAAACCGGATGTACCGCACCTGGAAAGCTGTGGCGGCAAATGCCTCACGTCGCAGCCAGGTCCACCGCTGGTTCGCCGCCTCCGTGGAGATGGAAAAACGGTGTCGTCGGTGTGCAAGGCCATGATCGCGTCCAGGTCATGCGCCGCCCACTCGGCACCGTAACGAACCGCCAACTCTTGATCTCAACGCTCATGCGTTCCTTCCGCTCGGTAGGTGCGAGCGCAAGACCGTACGCCCACGCAGCCGCGCGTGTGCGCAAGGCAAACCCGTGCGTGGGCGTTCGGCAATGTCACTCGCGTATCGGAACACCCGTGTGCCTTCTCGCCAACCATTTGAGAGGAGAAATCGGTGACCGCGTTCATCGTCACTCTCATCCAGACCGGCGACTACGACAGTGGCGTCCGATGTTCGATCAGACCAGCCACGCGCTCGAGAGAAGGCACAGACACAACGGGTCTTGCGAAGCGTCGACGATCCGAACGAGGTCTTCATCTACCTCCAGTACCCGAACCTCAGACGCAAACGAAGCGCGCGAGCGCCTCGTATCCTCAGGCGTGCTGGACCGATTCGACGACACACACGGCCCATACGTACTCGTTGACGCCTACTAACACGGTTCCCCGCCGGGAAATCGCCCGAACGGGTCTGACCGTCTCAGCTGTCTACGATCAGCGAGACGGACACGAGTGTGACCTGTAGCTTCGGCCCCCACACATGCACTTTCTTCCGCTACGACACAGAAGGCCGCGTCACCGACCTCTGCGCGTCCGGAACACCATCTCCCTCGCCCGCCAACTCGGCGCCCAACACCAGACCAACAAAGACCGCACCGGCCTAAGAGACGCGAAGCGTCATCGTCACGAAGGCTCCGCTAGCAAACGGTATAAGCGTTGACGTCGCGGTGTTGCCGGCACCGAGCGGATCGACTACGGGATCGTCTTGTTCGCCTTGGTGTCGAACCCGGCGTCACCGGCGGGCCGCGCTTGCCGGTCGGTGTTTGCGGCATGTACTTACCTCGATCTTTCCGAACGCGATCGAGATCTGGTCGACCGGGACGATGGTCGGCGAGATGTCTGTTGCGTATGAGGAGATGAGGACGTCGGTGAACGTGTACGTGAGGTAGTTCAGCCCTTGTTTTTCGGGCCGCTGACGTCAGCACGCCGCTCTTGATCTGTTTCCCGGTCAATGCGGCGAGAAGCAACGCCGGCGAAGCCCTGCTGTACTCGAGCGTAAGCCGGAAGTCATCGAGCTGCGCCTTTCCGGCTCCGGCGCCGCCCGCTGGCGCCGATCCTCCGGTCTGGTGAGCGCCCCATTGCCCCGACAGGATCTGGATCCCGTCCTTGTGGTTCGCGTCGGTCGACTCGCCTTGAATCCCGTCAAGTTTCAAGAAGATATTGGCGGCCATACTCCCCCTTTTCACCAAGACAGCGCCGCCGCAGAATCAGGTGGACCTACCGCACCTGCCAAGCCCCGCGTCCCCAGGTACAGACGACCCCGTGAGGGAGTGCTCGGCGCAAGGATCGCGGCGAGCTTTGTGTCAAAGTTCACGTGCCGTTGGAAAAGACGAAGATTCAACTCCGCGCCGTTGCGTGTTCCTACTTGGGCCTTTGCCTCGCGCTGTCGTTCGCGGCGGTCGCATCAGCGCGACCGCAGGCTGCGGCGCTGGAGGCTGTACTCCGCGCCGGGGGCTTCTATGCAGGGCGGCAAGCCCACGCGCCGATCGCTGTCGCTGTCGGTCGACGTGCACTGCTTGGGCGAAGGGTGCTCCGCCGAAGCGAGGCCGGCCCAGACGTCGCCGAACTTCAACTCGCCCTGGCCTGGCAGGGCTTCCCATCCGGACGGATCGATGGACGCTTCGGTCGACAGCTCGCCTCGTCACTGACCCGGTTCCAGCAATCCAAAGGAATTCGTCCGGACGGAGTCGCCGGAGCGGCAACGATCGCCGCCTTACGGCGAACGCCGGCCGGATCATCGATCCCGCTGGCGTGGCCGTTGCTCGCACCGGTCGGCGACGGGTTCGGGCCGCGCGGCGATCGCTTCCATGCAGGCATCGACTTGATCGCTCCGCCCGGGACAGAGGTGATGGCGGCGGCGCCAGGCCTCGTCACCTGGGCGGGGGGACGCGCAGGCGGCTGGGGCAAGCTCGTCACGGTCGCCCACGGCCGCGGCGTCCGAACGATGTACGCACATCTGGCGACGATCGACGTGAAGGTCGGCGACTGGATCTCCGGCGGCACCGTCCTGGGGCGAGTCGGTGCTACCGGCGACGCCACCGGGCCACACCTCCACTTCGAAGTCCGCGTCAACGGGGCCGCGATCGACCCGCTTCGCGCCCTCGTACCTCTCGTCCGCGCACCGGGATGACGCGCCTTGGCAAAGCTAGGCCGACCGTGACCTACCGGGCCGATGTTGTGCACCCGGCGGGACTATCTGCCGCCCGGAAGCGTTCTCCCAGGCGAGGATTCGCGAAGGCCGCGTACACGGGCAACCCGAGTCCAGCAAGTATCGCCTCGTAGCGCGACCACAGCTCACCGCCGCGCAGACCCGGCGCGATATATACGCATTCCATCCGCGCCACGAGCGCCGCCGGGTCAAGCAGTGAAGGCGATGAGCCCGGCGCGAAGAACGGCCCCTCGTAGTCCGCCTCCGCCCAGTCGAAGGAACCAGCGGAGCCACTCGAACACCGCAAGCGACCCGACGAGCGCACGGGAGCGGTAGGCGTTCCATGCCTCCCAACCGGACGGCAACGCAAGCAGCGCACCCCGGTAGCCGAGAAAGCGGCCGGCCTGCTCGCGGACGAGTTCGATCGCAGCGACATCACTCATGCCAGCCCTGTTCTCGGCGGAGCGTGCGCTCGACTTGAGCTCCTGCGAAAAGTGAAGGCGAACCCGCCGCAATGGGTTCGCCTTCACTTTTGTGCTCGACCCGGTCGCCGCCGACCGGGGAGCACTTGTCGCGCTTTCCGCGAGCCCCCGCCGCATCGGGGCCCTCGGTACGACCATCATCGCCTCCGGCGCCTCGGTTCATCTATCGCTGAACCGGTGGTTCACGGGCTCGGTTCACTCGGTTGAGGCTCAGGTCGCCGAGCGTGATCGCCGACCATGTACTCGCTAGGGGAGGACCGGGGGCCGCAGCCCGTCCAAACCTTTCGAAGCGCCGGCAGGTGTGGGAGCCGCAGCCCCACCCGCCGGCGCTTCCATCTTCCTTCGACCGGGGCTAGTCGTAGTCGTCGAGGTCTCGCACAGGCATCAGCCAGACAAGACCCAGCTCGCGCTCGACGGAAGTCACAATCAGGGTACGGCCCGGGACTTCGGCAAGAGTGACCCGTGATCCCTCCAGGGGCAAATTCCCTTCGCGTTGACCGTACCCGAACCATTGCGGATAGTGGTCGGCCTCGTTCCAGACGATTGGTTTCCACCGCACACCTTGCAGGTTCGCAGACGGGCCGGACCGTCTCAGCCAAACACTGGGCCGCTGCGTTCGACTTGGCCTCAACCTTTTTCATTGACGGGCCGATAACGGACGCATGGGCCGCCTTGGTGGTGGCCGCACACTCACTGCGGCTGAGTTCGAAGAACTCGACGAGTACGAAGTCGAGAGCGTCTTGCGCTGGCGTCTTGGCGAACTGATCAAAGCCGGCTACGGCTTCGATCACGCACTCCTACTCACTACGCATCTCGAGGTCGATCTCGATGCCGCGACCGACTTGCCGCGACGGGGCTGCCCGCACGCGACCGCGATGCGAATTCTGTTGTGAGTAATCCGAGCAGTCGCCTGGATGAGACCGCCCCGGGTTTGGGGGGAAGTCTTCTCAGACTTGTTGACGACGCGGGGATGGAACATCTTGGCTATGAGACTGCGCGGCGAACGATCTGCCTTGATCGGCTCATCGCAGACTGCTCGCCCAAACGCAACGCCATCGCAGGGGCTTGCTTGGTCTGCGAACAGGCTCGGAAGCGGATGAGCCGGGCGCGTTCCCGAGACTGACGCGCCGTCGCGCGTCTATCACAGCACCGCGAGACGTTTCTGAAAGAAGATCTCGCCTGTTCTTGAGACGACATCCGATGTCTGCGTGATGGAGGCTTGACCGGCGACCGCGTCACCGCTTAGCGTCGCTTGCGCGACCGTCGGCCATCACAAGGGACGGGCGTCTGCGGCGCGCCCCGCCATACGGCGCGGGGCGCGCCACCTAGTCGTTGGCATCTCGCGTCTAACGCTGACGCGGTCAGCGCCCGGGAACGTCGCCCGACGCCGATCTGCAAGGGCAGGACAGCGTGCAGATGATCTGCCGCTATTGAGTCCGGAGGTTCGCCTGGAAGCAAGGACGTCAACATGGGCGGGCTCTCCAGAAGCACTCGACAAATGGAGGACCACGTCAAGACGGAAGTGAGTAGCTTTGTCACCGGACTTCCGGGCAACGCAGGAGCAGTGTTCTTCATCGATCGTGCCGCCGGGACGGCACTCACGCTTACCCTCTGGGAGAGCGAGGAGGCTGCGGCGGAGACGGACAAGTTCGCTGATCAGAGCCGCGCGAGCACGGTCGATGCGACAGGCGTCGAGTTGGTCGGGCGTGGCGCCTACGAAGTCGTACTGCGGGTGTAACGCCGTCATCCGCCGCAGCTGCGACCGACGCGAGGACGGACACGATCTCGTCGCCCGAGGCCACGTTCCAAAGTGGACGCGACGCTGACTATGAAGTCGCGGCGCTGCCATGCCGAAACGCAGTCGCGATCAATCGGCTGAGCTACGCGGGCGAGTTAAAGGCACTCCGATGAGGCCAGTCTCGGTGGCCGGTATCGAGATGAACGTGACTGCTACTCCCCGGTGTCCCAGGTCCAGCCGTCGGGGCTGAGGGAGGGATCCGAGGGGTCCGCGGACACCGGATCGGGCACGGCGGCCAGCGTGATCGCGTATGCCACGGCATGTCGTTCCTTCTTCGGTGTCGACGCCCATTTCCAGCCTGCGGGGGCTGCGACGGTGACGATCACTGCAAGTGTGAGCAGTAGCTTCGAGGTGGGTCTCATCGCGGTCTGAACTCCTTAGGAATCGTCGGGTTGGATTCGTTGGTGTCGGGCTAGGAAGCGAGCGCTTCCACGACGGCGCCGCTGTACTCGAACTCGTCCATGAAGGCGGCAACGATCGATGGGTCGAACTGCGTGCCTGCGCAGCGCACGAGCTCTGACTTGGCATCCGCGTCGGTCAGCCGTCGTCGGTAGACGCGGTCGGACGTCATCGCGTCATAGGCGTCGGCAACGAAGATGATCCGAGCGCCGAGCGGGATCTGCTCGCCGCTCAGCCGGTCGGGATAGCCGGTGCCGTCCCAGCGCTCGTGATGGTGGAGCACACAGTCGGCGATCGGGTCGACGCCGAGGCTTTCGAGCATCTGGTATCCGATACGCGGATGGCGTTCGAGGACGAGTCGCTCAGCGTCGCTCAGTGAGTCGGGCTTGCGAAGGATCTCTTCGGGGATCGAGAGCTTGCCGAGGTCGTGGAGCCTAGTCGCGAGGCGAATCAGTTCGATTTGCTCTGCGTCGAGCCCGAGGCGTGCTGCGATGCGCGCCGCGATCTCGCTCACCCGTGCGGAGTGGCTCCCCGTGTACTCGTCGCGTGCGTCGACCGCCTTCGCCAGGCTAGCCGCGGCCCGGTAGCGGGCCGCCAGGTCGGATCCGGCGCCGAGTCGCTTCAGCTGCGCGAGGTCGACAACATCCGGCCGGTAGGCGTGGACCTGGTTCTTGCCGTGCTCCTTCGCCCAGTAGAGCGCTCGATCCGCAAGCCGAACCAGTTCGTCCCGACCCACACCGTCTGTCGGGAAGCTCGCGACCCCAACGCTGACGAGGACTCTGCCGACTTCGTCGTCTTCATGTGAGCCGACCCGGCCGGCGATCGATCTCGCCGCTATCAGCGCGGCGCGCTCGTCGACGCCGGGGAGCAGGACGGCGAACTCGTCGCCGCCAAGTCGGAATGCCTCGCCGCCCTGGCGCAGCAACCCGGCTACCCGCGTCAGGATCCGGTCGCCGGCCGGATGACCGAAACGGTCGTTGATCCTCTTGAAGTCGTCGATGTCGATGAGGCAGAGCGTCAGCAACGTGCGATCTTGCTCGGCCGCAGCGAGTTCGATCTGCAACCGCTCTTGGAAGTGGCGGTAGTTGCCCAACCCGGTGAGCGGGTCGGTAAGCGCGAGATGCATTGCGCGCAGCTCGCGGGAGCTCGAGCGCTGATAGAGCTCGATCGCGACAAGCGGCGGGACGAGCAGCAGCGCCAGAGCCGGCGTTCGTCCCCAGAGCACGACGAGGATCGCGGTCGTGGTCGCCATAAGAAGAAACGGGGTGAAGGTCGAAACCATGTAGCCACGAAGAACCGGAAGGAGTTGTGTGCTGTTCGCGGCCGAGACGACTGCCGCGAGGAGGACGATGTCGGTCACGTAGAACGCGCCGGCGCTGAGAAGACCGATATCGGTTCGGCCGGGCACAACCAACGCCACCGCTCCCGCGGCGGCACCGCCCAGCGTGTAGAGGGAAGTGTTGTAGGCGACCCGAACGAGCGGCTTTCGACGCCGCGCCTCCACCAGCAACATCGTCAGCAAGCCGACCAGCGTCGCCAGTTGCCACGTATACACGGCCGCGGTCGCGACGATGAAGATCGTTGCCAGTGACGTCGCTCCCGCAGCGACGCCGGCGATCCGCACAGGGAAAGCCTCGGCCACTGTCGCACCAAGAAGAAGCAGGCCCGCCCCAGCAAACGCCCCCAGTGCGTCCCGCCCAAGTGGCTCGCGGCGAGCACTACCACTGCACCGGCGGCAGCAACCACAGGCACGACGACCAACGGCAGTCTCGGCACGGTCAACGACGGCAGCCGCATCTGCCGAACAACCACCAACGGAGAATCCATCACGGCTAAACCCCCAAACGAAGAACCGCGAGTATGGCCGACGAAACCCAGGGCAACATCCCCCGCATAGGGGATCAGCTGATCTGTCTTACGCCAGTGCTTCGGCAAGGCTTCGTCTGTGAGTTGCAGTGAGTCCGACGAAGATCGCCGCGCGAGCGTCTGGAATGTGTAGCTCCTTGCTGCAAACAGCGAGCATGGTGCGCAAGAGCTCGACGACTGTCGTTGATCTTGCGATCGGTTGCCGGGAGGGGGAGGCGGCGGAGCAAACCGCGAGATCGGCGGCGAACGAGGGTGGACGCCGCCGCGCCCACCCTCGTGGACGTTCGCTATGGGCCGACGCAGACGGTGGCCGAGCCTGTCGCGATTACGCCCGCAGGGCTGACGAGGTCTCCCTGTCGCGCGATCGGCTGGCAGTTCGAGCCGCCACCGTTGATCGTGACCAGGCTTCCGCGCAGATCAACCTGCCCGGTGACATGGACGCTCAGTGAGCCGCCAATCGTTTCGCTGTGGTTTGTTCCAACGTTGAGGGTGTCGTTTGCCCCAACCGACTGGCTGCGAGTGCCGGCGACGGTGATGTTTTCGTTGCCGCCGACAGTCTCGGAGCGGGTTCCCCCGACTGTGATGCTCTCGTTCTGGCCGATCGAGTGGAGCTGGTTGCCCCCGATCGACACGTTCGCGTTGCCGTCGACGGTTTCGGCGCGATCGCCGTGGATGGTGGTCGTCTGATCGTGATCGACGATTTCGCTGCGAGCGCCGTGCGCCGTGATCGTCTCGTTGTTGTCGACCGTTTGTGTCCGGTCGTGCTTGATATGGGCGGTATCGTCGTGGTCGATCACCGTGGTGCGATCGTGGAGCACGGCGAGCGTCGCGTCGTGGCCTATGACCTCCGAGCGGTCGTTGTGGACGGTGACGCTTTGGTTGTCGGCGACTGTGTTCAGCGTGCCGCCGTTGATCGAGACGGTGCCCGTACTCTGCACAGACACGCCGCCGCTGCCCGCAAGGCTGATCGACGAGCCGGGGCCTGTGATCTGGACGCCGTTATCCGAGACGCTCAGCGAGAACTGGCCACTCGGGCTCGTGAACGTGCCGCTGAACGACTTCCCGTCCTGACCGTTGCAGACGTACGCCGTCGAGCCGTTCGTGTCAGTGATCGCCGCGCCGCCTCCGGTCGGGCAGTGCGAGTCGCCGATGGCGAGTTGTGCAACGGTCGGGTTCTTCCCGGCAGCACCGGCCGGACCTGTCGCACCCGGCTGGCCCTGCTGGCTCCATTGGATCTGCGTCTCGAGCTGCGTGCAACGGCTGAGCAGCGAGGTACTCGGCCCCGACGGGTCGATCAGCCGGATCGTCCCGACGCCGTTGAGCCTGCATCCGGTAAACACGCCACCGCTGTCGGGGATCGTCGCGTACGCAATCCCTCCGGCAACGAGAAGCGCGGTGAGGCCGGCGAGCACAAGTACGCCGGCCCGCGACATCTGGATCCGCATCGTTCCTCCTCTTCCCACTGGTCCCGACCCCGCGAGGGCGGTTCTAGCACCGAGAGACGAGAGTTCCTAGTGTCGGATGCTGGGCTGCAATCGGCTGTTGCGAGCTACTGGCCGACCGCGGGTGTGTTCACCCAACCTTCGACACGATTGGTCGACGTGTCGCTATTCGCGGTCATCCGCTGCCTGCGGCGGCGGTAACGGATTACGCGTCTTCCGCCACGGGAGATCGCGCCCGCTCGCGACGAACCAGGTCCAGGAGCAGCTCGTCCACCCGAGCGGAGGCTAGACGAGGCAGCGGAGGAGCCGAAGTGCCGATCCGTGCCGCTGCGGATGCCGCGCCGCTCGGCCACGGCGACGCTGGTCTGTGTCGGTTCGACCGTTCCGACCTGCAACGGAGGAGGCACCACATGGCAACCACCGCCATCACCAACGAGAAGCGCGCCACGACGCCGACGACCGACACGTACACCGCTGCCGTCGTGCACGACTTCACGAAGCCGCTCACTGTCGAAGAGGTGGAGCGCAAGGAGCTCGCAGCCGGCCAGATCCGCGTCAAGGTCGAGGCCACGGGTCTCTGCCACACCGACATCCACGCGGCGCACGGCGACTGGCCCGTGAAGCCGACGCCGCCGTTCGTCCCGGGCCACGAGGGTGTCGGGATCGTCGTCGAGCTCGGCCCGGCGGTCACGGAGGTCGCACTCGGCGACCGCGTCGCGATGCCGTGGCTCGGCTACGCGTGCGGCACCTGCGACTACTGCGTGTCCGGCTGGGAGACGCTCTGCCTCGAGCAGAAGAACATGGGTTACGGCATCGACGGCGGCTTCGGCGAATACGCGACCGCGTACGCGCGGTACGTCGTGAAGGTGCCTGAGGGGATCGATCCCTTCGACGCCGCGCCGCTCACCTGCGCGGGCGTCACGACCTACAAGGCCGTGAAAGTCGCCGGAACGCGTTCGTCCGATCTCGTCGCAGTGTTCGGCGTCGGCGGGCTCGGGCACATGGCGATCCAGTACGCACGCATTGCGGGCGGACGGGTCGTCGCCGTCGATCTGATCGACGAGAAGCTCGAGCTCGCACGTTCGCTCGGCGCCGAGTTCACGGTCAACGCGGCGAAGGAGGATCCGATCGCGGCGATCCAGAAGCTCGGCGGGGCCGACCAGGCGATCGCCCTCGCGGTGTCGCCGAAGGCGTTCGAGCAGGCGTTCGGATCGTTGCGCCGCGGCGGCACGCTCGTCTTCGTCGCACTGCCGGCGGACAACGAGATGACACTGCCGATCTTCGAGACCGTGCTGAACGGGATCACCGTCGTCGGCTCGATCGTCGGCACGCGGACGGATCTGCGCGAGGTCTTCGAGCTGCACGCTGCGGGCAAGACGAGCGTGACGCGCGAGATCAGGCCGCTCGCCGAGGTCAACGAGGCGATCGCAGACGTCGAGGAGGGCCGCGTCACCGCGCGCATCGTCTTCGAGCCCTAACAGAACACCGCCACGGTGAAGTCATCGAGGTCGTCGGGGTCGCCCTGTGAATCGAACGTCTGCACGGTCACGGTCGACCCCGACGTCTTCGTGCTGACCTCGCCCTGCGTCACGTCGTTACCGCCGGGAATCGCGAGCACGGCGCAGTGGCTCACGTCCTGGTTGAACGTGACCGTGTAAATGCCGACGCCCTGGGCGCGGCCGGGACTTCCGGTCGTCCCACTCGTCGGGCCGAAGACGAGACCGTTCGCGCTGTTGCCCGGCTTCACGGACGCGAAGAGCTTCGTCGCGGAGTCGCCTTTCGGTCCGGCCGGCCCCGCGGCTCCGGCCAGGCCTTGCGCGCCGGGCGGCCCGGCGGGGATCTGGCCGGGCTTGAAGGCCGATCCGAGCAGCGAGTGCCGCTTCACCTTCGCTGCGACGACTGCGCCGTTTCGGAGCTGCGCCGTTCCGACGCTGTTCGCCGGTAGGACGACCGCTGCGTATCCGGTCCCGCCGAGCGCGACGGCGAGCGCCACGCACGCGACGACAAGCGCGGCGGATGGGCGGCGATTCAGGCTCATCGTGACTCCTCTTCTCGCGTGAATGCGACCGCCGCAGGATCTGTCTGGCGACGGATGGTACGCTCGCGCGCGCAACCGCGCATGGAAGGCAAGGCAGCGAACGAGCAACAAGCCGGGAGTGCGGCCTCCTGGCGCCACGAGCTGCGCGCATGGCTTTCGAGCCCGCTGCTGGTCGCCGTGGTGGCCGCGCTGCTCGGCAGCCTGCTGATTCCGTCGATCACGCGGAAGTGGCAGAACCACCAGAAGGCGCTCGAGATCCAGACGGGGCTCGTCAGCGACATGAGCCAGGCCGTGTCGAGCGCGGTCGCGAACAGCCGCTTCATCGCCGCCGGCCTCGTCGCCCGCTCGTCGACGCAGTCTGGTGCCGAGCAGCAGGCGTGGAACAACGTCTACCGCGACTGGACGACCTCCGGCGCGACGATCGGCGCGAAGATCCGGGCCTACTTCGGCCCGAACGTCGCGTCGGACTGGCAGGCGTTCACGTATGCGCTGGCCGACTACGTCGCGTTGAGCGCGAAGCCGACCTCGGGGAGCGGCCGCGAGGCGCAGGTCGAGGAGCTCTACGGCTACCGCAGCCATCTCGGCGGCGTGCGGCTCACGCGGGCGCAATGGCTCCTGCTCGCGAAGACCCGCAGCGGGGACGAATTCCAGAACGTCTACGCGGAGCTCGGGCGCGGACTGCTCGCCCGCCAGGACCAGCTTGTCCAGCAGGTGCTCGACTCGCACGTGTCCGGGTTCTAGGCTCCGAACCGTGCGCGTGCTGGTCGTCGGTGCGGCAGGCATGATCGGCCGCAAGCTCGCGGAGAGATTGACGCGCGACGGCGTCTCGGAGCTGACGCTCGTGGACGTCGTCGAGGTCGGCCACGGTCGCCGACATCGCCGAGCCCGGGGTTGCCGCGGAAGCTGATGTCGAGCCGGCCGGATGTCGTCTTTCACCTTGCGGCGGTGCTCTCCGGAGAGTCCGAGGCCGATCTCGAGAAGGGCTATCGCGTCAACCTCGACGGGACGAGGCTCCTGTTCGACGCCGTTCGCGCGGTGGGGTCGGGGTATCGGCCGCGCGTCGTCTTCGCATCGTCGATCGCCGTCTTCGGCGCGCCGTTCCCGGACGTGATCGGCGACGACTTTCACACAACGCCGCTGACGAGCTACGGAACGCAGAAGGCGATCGGCGAGCTCCTGCTGTCGGACTACTCGCGGCGCGGGTTTCTCGACGGCGTCGGCATCCGGCTGCCCACGATCTGCGTGCGCCCGGGCAAGCCGAACCGCGCCGCGTCGAGTTTCTTCTCCGGGATCATCCGCGAGCCGTTGAACGGCGAGGACGCCGTGCTCCCGGTTCCCGACGACGTGCGTCACTGGTTCGCGTCGCCGCGCGCGGCCGTCGACTTTCTCGTGCACGCGGCGGCGATCGAGAGCGCCGCGCTCGGCGACCGGCGCTGTCTGACGATGCCCGGCGTCTCGGAGACGGTCGCGGGACAGATTGCCGCTCTGCGGAACGTCGCCGGCGACGAAGCGGTGCGACACATTCGGCGCGAGCCCGACGAGACCGTCATGCGCATCGTCGCCGGCTGGCCCGCGAACTTCGACGCGCGCCGCGCACGCGAGCTCGGCTTCCGTGCCGAGGCGGACTTCGAGGAGATCGTCCGGGTCTACGTCGAGGACGAGCTCGGCGGCCGGGTATGACGGGCATCGCGCTGGTCACGGGTGCGGGCAGCGGCATCGGCCGCGCGTCCGCGGTCGCGCTCGCACGCGCGGGTTTCACGGTCGTGCTCGCGGGGAGGCGCCCGGAGCCGCTCGAAGCCGCGGCGGCCGAAGCCGGCTCCGGCGCGGTGGCCGCCACCTGCGACGTTCGCGTTCCGGAGTCGGTCGCGTCGCTCTTCGCGATGGTCGACGAACGGTTCGGCCGCCTCGATCTCCTGTTCAACAACGCCGGGATCGGAGCTCCCCCGGTGCCGCTCGAGGACCTCACGTTCGAGCAGTGGGCCGCCGTGCTCGAGACCAACGTCACCGGCACGTTCCTCTGCACGCAGGAGGCGTTCCGTCTGATGAAACGCCAGTCGCCCCGCGGCGGCCGGATCATCAACAACGGCTCGATCTCGGCGAGCGTTCCGCGTCCGCTGTCGGCGCCGTACACGGCCGCGAAGCACGCCGTGACCGGCCTCACGCGATCGACGTCGCTCGACGGGCGGGCGTACGACATCGCCTGCGGCCAGATCGACATCGGCAACGCCGCCACCGAGCTGACGGCGCCGATGCAAACGACCGGCGTCCTCCAGGCGGACGGTGCGATCGAACTCGAGCCGACGATCGATGCGGCCGACGTCGCGCGGGCGGTCGTCTATATGGCGACCTTGCCGCTCGACGCGAACGTTCAGTTCATGACCGTGATGGCGACGAAGATGCCGTTCATCGGCCGCGGCTGACCTACTCCGAGAGCGTAATCCCGGTGGCGACGGCGACGAACCCGTCGCCCTTCGGCGAGCACGAGTACGGCCCGACGCCGAGCGGGCCGGGGAGGTGGAAGACGCGGAACACGCGCCATGCGTCGCCCTCGGCGATCGACACCATGACGGTGCCGTCGTGCCGCGTCGCGCGCAGGGCGGCCGCAGCCTCGTGCCACCGCTCCTTCGACCAGTCCGACTCCTCGCGCGTGTACACCGCCGAGAGCCAGAGCTCGCCGTCGACCTCGATCCCCGCCTTGAGCCACCGAGACTCGGACGCGACGAGGAGCAGCCCGACCTGGTCGTACAGATCGGCGAACGTGCCGCTGACGTGCAACGTCAGCTCGAAGTCGCCTTCGACGCGCGTCAGCAGCGCCGATCCGTCGTGCCGCGGCGGAAGGCCCTCCGTGAGCCGCCAATAGTCGGAGCCGGGGTGGCAGCGCCACGTGACCGACGACTCGTCGTCGCGTTCGTGCGAGACCGGCTCACGGTCCCAGGCCCACGCTCTAGTCATTGCGGCTGATCCTCACGACACGACGATAGATCACGCAGCCGCCGAGCTGCCCGGCGGGATATAACGCGGTCACACTGGACAAGAAAAGGAGACCGACCCGATGAAGACCTCCCTGGGAATCTGGGCATTCGGAAACATGGCGACCCGCTTCAACGCGGCCGGCTACAAGCCGGAGCTGACGAGCGCAACGACCGCGCAGAAGGTTCAGACCGCCGTCGCGGGGCTCGGCGATCTCATGGACGACTACGAGTTCCATTACCCGCAGGAGCTCTCGCCGAAGAACCTCGACGAGGTCGTCGCGGCGCTCGACGGGCACGGCATCTACTGCATCGCGAGCGGTCTCCACCTCGACCCGCGTTTCGGGAAGGGCGCGTTCTGCTCGCCCGACGACGCGACGCGTGCCGAGGCGCTGCGCCTGACGCGCGAGGCGATCGACCTCGCAGCCGAGGTCGGCGCGCACATGATCATCTGGCCCGGGATCGAGGGCTACAACTACCCGTTCCAGACGCCGTACAAGGAATCGTGGGCGCGGTTCATCGACGGCGTCGGCGTGTCGGCGCAGTACGCGCGCGACAAGGGCGTCACCGTCTTCCTCGAGCACAAGAACTCCGAGCCGGCGATGAAGATCCTGATGCGCAACATCGGCATGACGCTCCACGTGATCCACACGCTGCGCAAGCAGGGGATCGACAACATCTCGGTCAACATGGACTGGCAGCACCTGATCATGAACGGCGAGAACCTCGCCGAGTACGCAGCGCTGCTCGCCGCCGAGGGACTGCTCGGCCACCAGCACGCGAACTCCGGCTGGGGCACGTTCGATGACGACAACATGGTCGGCGCGACCGCGTTCATGGAGACGATCGAGCTCGCGATCGAGCTGCGCCGCGCGGGCTACGGCGACAACGGCGAGCGGCTCGGGTTCGACCTCTATCCGTATACGGAGGACGCGGTCGGCGCGGTCAAGCGTTCCGTGCTTCAGTGGCGGTTCATCGATTCCGTTGCGGCGAAGGTCGACGGGGACGCGCTGCGTGCCGCGCAGCACGAGAAGGACGCCGTCGCCGCGTACGAGCTCGTCTACGCGGCGCTCGGAGCCTGACCGCGCGTCGGCACGTTTGACACGATCTCCGCCCCGTCCTAGTCTCCGGGCCGGGTAGGTGTTGTCTGCGGCCTGATGGGGGGAGCGGTGTATGCCGTCGGCCGAAGGCTTCAGCGAGGACGTTGGGCGTAAGGCCGCGTGGTTCTACGGAATCCGCGGTCAGCTCACCAACGCGCAGCTCAACCGCAAGTGGCACCAGGCGCTCACGCGAATCGACGTTCTGCGCGAGAGCATCGGTGCGAATCTCGATCCGGGCGGCGGCGCGGTCAAGGGCGCGTTCGCGGTCGTCCGCGGCGCGCGCCGTGTCAAGGCGGCGGAAGTCGAGAACCCGTACGCGTCGGCGACCGACGGTTTCGCGAGCGACTGCGTCGAGGTGCGCGGCGTTCCGGCGACGGGCGCGATGCTGAAGTTCCGGACGCGCCGCGGCGCAGGCACGAAACTTGACCTGCGCACCGCGAAGGTCTTCGTCTTCGACGCGAAACGGCGCCAGTGGAATCTCGTCGACGACTCCGGCTACAACGCGCGCTCGAACTATCACTGGGCGCTCGCGCATCGCGACGGCGTCTACGCCGCGATCGCGCTTCCGAAGGCCCGGCAGGCCGTGCGGCGGATCGGGCTCGAGCGGTTCGCGTACTACCACCTGCAGTACGGGCTCGAGAGCGGCGTCTTCGTGCGCGTTCAGGACTACTTCGACCGCACGGCGTTCCGGGAGCTCGCCGTGCAGGCGCACGGGCTCGACCGGTCGACGAAGACCGATCGCGCTCAGCTCACCGAGCTGACGAAGCTGCATCAGGAGACGGCGACGCTGAAGCGCGACTGGCGCGGCGCGCTGCCCGCCGGCGGCCTTCCCGAATGGCACCTGATCGAGTACCTCGCCGACGTGCGCCCGGATCTGCTCGTGTCGGGCATCTCCGACATCGTGAAGCGCTTCCCGTGGCTCTTCTCGTTGTCGAATCGCGTCGGCCGCTGGTATCCGAACGGCCCGTTGAACGTGAACGGGCGCGTGAAGTCGCTCGCGATCCATCCGTCGAACGGCGCGATCCTCTACGCGGGCGCGGCCGACGGTGGGATCTGGAAGACCACCGACGGCGGTGGCAGCTGGCGTCATCTGTGGACGTTCCAGGACACGATGGCCGTCGGCTCCGTCGCGGTCTCCGAGAGCACGCCGAGCACGATCTACGCCGCGACCGGCGAGGACGCGCCCGGCTGGTCGCCGAGCTACGGCGGTGTCGGCGTCTATAAGTCGACGGACTCCGGCTCGACGTGGACGCAGAAGTCGACGGCGCTGGCGCTCGGCGCGCACTGCTCGAAGATCCTCGTCCACCCGACGAACCGCAACATCGTCTACCTCGCCAGCGAGAACGGCGTCCACAAGTCGACCGACGGCGGCGACAACTGGACGACGGTGCGGTTCGGCCACGCGAGCGATCTGGTGATGGCGCACAACCATCCCGACACGCTCTACGCGGGGATGTGGAACGACGGCGTCTACAAGACAGTCGACGGCGGCGCGCACTGGACGCGCATCACGAGCAACGTCGTCGTGTTCATCGTGATCGCCATCTTCACGATTCCGTTCCCGACCGGTGCGGATGCGGGCTGGATCAAGCTCGCGATCGGGCGCAACGGGCCGTACGGCAGCGAGTTCGTGATCGCCAAGCTCGGCAAGGACGGCGGCAACACGTACGCCACCTTCGACGGTGGCGCGTCATGGGGCCCGGCCGGCGGCACCGACGCCGTCGACTACGACGAGTGGACGAGTCTCGTCGCGATCCACCCGAACGACCATCAGCGGCTCTTCATCGGCAGCGTCGGCATGCAGTACTCGCCCGACGGCTTCAACTTCCATCCGACGAACGGCACGCACTCGGATCACCATCAGGTCGTTTTCGACCCCGGCAACGTGAACGTCTGCTGGTGCTGTTGCGACGGCGGCGTCTACCGGTCGACCGACCGCGGCGTCAACTGGAGCCTCGCGAGCCACGGACTTCAGGCGACCCAGCTGATGAGTCTCGGCGTGTCGCACTCCGGGACGTTCGTCGCCGGCTCGGCCACGCAGGACCAGGGAGTCATCCAGACGGACGGGTCGATGACGTGGAGCGACTTCGGCGGCGGCAACGAGTGGGGGATGTACGTCGTCGACCAGAACGACAGCAACCACATCTACGTCTCGCCGGGCTCGGGCCAGCTTCGCCGCTCGAGTGACCGCGGGCACACGTGGGTGAACCCGACGATGGGGCTTACCGACCCGTGGCCGAGCCAGGGCCGGCAGACGCAGCCGGCGTCGTTCGCGCATGTCGCCGTCCGGCCGGGGATCTCGAACTTCCTGATCGGCGCCGCCACCGTCTTCGAGCAGGTGAAAGACGGCGCGGGGAAGGTCACCGACACGTACGGGCCCTACCGGCGGCTCTACTACAGCCGCGACTGGGGCAACAGCTGGTGGAACGCACACACGATCCCGTCCGATCCGACGCGTGTCGCGTACGCACCGAGCGACGACACGCGCTGCTACGCGGCGACGGTCGACGGCCGCTTCTACCGCAACAACCACGGCGGCGAGCTCGGCTGGTACGAGCCGGCGTCGGGCGCGAACAAGCCGCCTGCCGGCGTCATCACGTGCATCACCGTCGACCCGGTGCACGCGGACGTCGTCTACATCACGTACGGCGACCACAACCCGCATGTCTACCGCTCGACTGACGGCGGCGCGCACTGGACGAGCATCGCCGGCGCGAGCGCGAGCGTTGCGCTTCCCGATATCGCCGTCTCTGCACTCGACGTCGACCCGGAGAACAGCGACGTCCTCTACGTCGGAACCGACATCGGCGTCTTCCGCTCGAACAACTACGGCGCGGGCTGGTACTTCTACAACGACAGCGACGGCGACAACGATCTGCCGAAGGTCGTCGTCACCGCGCTCGGTCGGCATCCGGCGACGAACCGGCTGTTCGCCTCGACGATGGGCCGCGGCTTGTACTACACGTACACGAGCGGGATCGTCTCGCTGCGCGTCCTCTCCGTGAGCTACCTCTTCCACGGCCGCCAGGAGTCCGGGATCCAGTACCTCCGCTGCACGGACGGCGCGCACACGTACGTCTTCACGCGGGCCGAGGTGATCCGCCGCATCCAGGCCGGCACGTACGTCTACACCGTCGGCTCCGACGGCAGCCGCGCGGAGGTCATGGTGATGGAGCCGGACGCGACGCATCCGATCGAGTATCTGAAGACGAATCCGGATGCGACGACGGCGGACAACCTGATGTCGCTGCCGCGCTTCTAGCCGTCCGCCCGGGGTCGTACCCTCGGGACATGGCCAAACCACATGAAGAGTGGACGGTCGAGGAGCTGCGGGCCGAGCTCGGCCGGCTCGGCGACGAGCTCGCCCGGCGCGCGACCGGTCCCGCGAAGAAGCAGAAGGCCGACGTCTCCCGCGCCTGCGAAGGCTGGGTGCGCGGCTACGCCTGGGACGAGACGTTCACGGAGGCGATGGTCGCCGACGAGTTCGAGCTCCACGAGCGGAAGACCGGACAGACGCTCTCGCCGCTCGACCGCGAACGGCTCTTCGAGCTCTGGCACTCGCTGCGCGTCGAGCGCTACCGCGACGCGGCCTAGAACTACCGAATCGCCGCGCGGATCGAGAGCGAGCCGCCCTCGGCGCGGATGCTGATGATCTGCGTGCAGCGGCGGATCAGCTTCAGCGCGGCGCGGTTCGAGCTGTCGATCGTCGCGGTGATCGAACCGATGCCGGCCGCGCGCGCGTCGGCGAGCAGCTCGAGCGCGAGCATCGTTCCGATGCGCTTGCCCTGGTGGCGGTCGGCGACCGCGAACGCGATCTCGGCGCTGTCGCCGTCGCGGACGAGCCGCGCGATCCCGGCCGGGAGCGGGTCGCCGTCGACGTAGGCGACGACCGCGTGGCGGCGGCAGTCCTCCGCGGCGAACTGCTCGAGCTCGGCGGGGCTGAGGCACGGCTTCGCGCCGAGGAACCGCGTGCGCCGGGAGTCGTCGCCGAGGCCGGCGAAGAGCGCGGCAACGGTCGCGGTGTCGCCGTTCTGGAGCGGCGCGACGCGCAGTGTGGGGCCGAAGAGCCCGGTCTTGACGACGTGCGCGTGCATCGCTGACCTCCTCCTGACTTGGTTGGAAATCCAAACCTACAAGAGTCAGTTGGAAAAGTCAACCCACTTGTGCCACACTGCGGCCATGCGTACGACGACCCCACGGCCGTGCTCCGTCGCCGACGCCCTGTCGGTGATCGGGGAGAAGTGGTCGCTGCTCGTGATTCGTGAGATCGCGTTGGGGAGCCGCCGGTTCGACGCGATCGCTCGCAACACGGGAGCCCCGCGCGACGTCCTCACGAGCCGGCTCCGGCGGCTCGAAGGCGCCGGTGTCGTCGAGAAGCGGAAGTACCAGGAGCGGCCCGAGCGCTTCGAGTACCACCTGACGCCTGCCGGCAAGGAGCTCCGTCCGATCCTGCTCAGCCTCGGCCAGTGGGGCGAGCGCTGGGCCGGCGGCCGGCCGGCGCTCACCTACGAGCACACGTGCGGCAACGAGCTCGAGCTCGTCCACACCTGCCGCGCCTGCGGCGGCGAGGTGACCGCCGGCCGCGATCTGACGCCGCACTTCGCGCAGGGCTGGAGCTCGGCCGGTCCGGTCGAGCCCGAAGCCGCGTAGAGTCGGCGCATGGTCAGGGTGCGCTTCGCGCCGAGCCCGACGGGCTCGTTGCACCTCGGCGGCGCGCTGAGCGCCGTCGCGAATCGCACGCTTCGCCGACGAGCACGGCGGCACGCTGCTCCTCCGGATCGACGACACCGACGAGGCGCGCAACGTCGAGGGCGGGGCGGAGGCGATCGTCGCCGACCTCGAGTGGCTCGGCGCTCGGCTGGGACGAGGGGCCGGTGCGGCAGAGCGAGCGGTTCGTCCGCCATCGCGAGGCCGCGCATCTGATCGGTGAGCCCGACGCGGAGGGCGCGCTGCGCTTCGGTCACACGACGCTGCTCCGCGCCGACGGCTCGCCGACGTACCAGCTTGCGAGTGCCGTCGACGACGTCGACTTCTCCGTGACGCATGTGATCCGCGGCACCGACCATCTCGCGAACGCAGAGCTGCAGACGGAGCTGATCCGCGCGCTCGGGGCCGAGCCGCCGGAGTTCATCCACCACGGACTGTTGCTCGGCGAGGACGGCACGAAGCTCTCGAAGCGGCACGGCGCGTCGTCGCTCGCCGATCTCCGCGACGCGGGGATTCCGCCGGAGGCCGTACGCGCGTATCTCGAGGAGCTCGGGCTGCCGAAGCACGACGTTCATCTCGACCTGCCGCGCATCCGTCGTTTGTCGATCGAGGCACTCGCTGCGCTCTCCGACGAGGAGCTCGCGGCGCGCGCGGGCGTGCCGGTGTCGGTCGCGCCGGTGCTGCGCGGCGCGCGCGACCTCGCGGAGGCGCGCGAGTACGCGCAGCAGGTGCTCGAGCCGCAGCACGTCGACGTCGACTCGCCGGAGACGATCGCGCGCTTCCGCGAGCTGGTCGAGAGCGGGCTCGATGCGAAGTCGATCGTCCGCGAGCTGAAGGCGGTCGGCGGCAATCTGAAGGCCGTCCGGCTCGCGCTGACCGGCCGCGAGCGCGGGCCCGAGCTCGCAGCGGTGATCGCGTCGCTGCCGCAGGACGAGCTGCTGCGCCGCACCGTAGGCTAGGACGATGCGTCTCTACAACACGCTGACGCGGCAGCTGGAGGAGCTGCCGGAGCCGCCCGGCCCGGTGCGGATGTACTTCTGCGGGCCGACGGTGTACCAGCGCGCGCACATCGGCAACGCGCGCCCGTTCGTCGTCGGCATGTGGCTGCGCGCGTGGCTGCGCGCGCGCGGGTACGACGCGACGCTCGTCCACAACATCACCGACGTCAACGACAAGATCTACGACGCGGCGCCCGGCGCGAGCGCGCAGCTCGCCGCCGACGCGACCGCGTGGTACCTCGAGGACACCGGCGACCTCGGCCTCGGGATGCCGGACGAGCTGCCGAAGGCGACCGAGTCCGTCGCCGGAGATCGTCCGCTTCATCGAGCAGCTCGTCGAGTCGGGCCACGCGTATCCGGTCGAGGGCGACGTCTACTTCAGCGTCGCGAGCGACCCGGAGTACGGGCGCCTGTCCGGCCAGCGGCCCGACCAGATGGAGGAGCAGGAGCCGAACCCGCTGAAGCGCGACCCGCGCGACTTCGCGCTCTGGAAGGCGAACAAGCCGGGCGAGGACACCTCGTGGGACGTCGCCGTGGGGCGCGCGGCCGGCCGGGCTGGCACATCGAGTGCTCGGCGATGGCGGAGGCCGCGTTCGGGCCGGCGTTCGAGATCCACGGCGGCGGGCTCGACCTCGTCTTCCCCCACCACGAGAACGAGCTGGCCCAGTCGCGCGCGCTCGGCCACGACTTCGCGAAGGTCTGGATGCACAACGGGATGCTCGAGTTCTCCGGCGAGAAGATGTCGAAGTCGCTCGGCAACGATGTCTCGCTGCGGAACGTGCTCGACACGTGGGGACGCGAGGTCGTGTTGCTGTTCTTCATGACGGCGCACTGGCGGAAGCCGATCGACTTCACCGACGCGACGCTCGAGCAGGCGAAGGCTCAGTGGGCGACATTCCTCAACGCGCTGCACTCGCAGGACTCGACCTCGGTGGCGCCCGAGGAATGGGATCGTCTCGTGACGATCTTGGACGACGACTTCAACACGCCCGAAGCGCTCGCGCTGATGCACGAGTGGCGGCGGGCGGGACAGTACGGCGAGCTCGTCGAGGCGCTGTCGCTGTTCGGGCTCGCGCTACCGCCGGTTCCGGCCGCCAGATGAGGTCGTGGAGCTCGCTTTCCGACGCCTGCGCGCTCGGCGGGAAAAGGACTTCGCCGAGGCCGACCGGCTCCGTGACGAGATCGCCGCTCGCGGCTGGGAGATGCGCGACGGCGACGACGGCTTCCAGCTCGTCCCGCTGTGAGCCGCGAGCAGGTCTACGGCCGCCGGCCCGTCCGCGAGGCGCTTCGCGGACGGCGCGAGGTGCTCGAGCTCTGGGCGACCGAGCGCGCGGTCAAGTCCGAGGCGTGGCTCCGCGAGACGGAGCGGCCGCGCGTCCAGGAGAAGCTCGACCGCGACATCAGCGAGGCCGCCGGCACGCGCGACCACCAGGGCGTGCTCGCCTGGTGCGAGCCGTATCCCTACGCCGACGCGTACGAGCTCGCCGCGACGCGAGCGCCCGCTCCTCGCCTGCCTCGACCAGGTCAGCGACCCGCGCAACCTCGGCGCCGTCTGCCGCAGCGCGGAGGGCGCGGGCGCGACCGGCGTCGTCGTTCCGTCGCACGGCTCCGCCCGCGTCACCGCCGCGGTCTGCCGCGCGTCCGCCGGTGCCGTCGAGCACCTGCCGGTCGCCGTCGTCACGAACCTCGCGCGCTATCTCGAGGAGATCAAGAGCGGCGACCTCTGGGTCGCGGCCGCCGCGGGCGAGTCGGGGACGCCGATGTGGCAGGCCGACCTCTCGGGCGGGCTCGCGTTCGTCTTCGGCGCGGAGGGGAAGGGGCTGCGCCCGCTCGTCCGCCGCACGTGCGACCTCGCCGTCGCGATCCCGCAGCTCGGCCGGGTCGAGTCGCTGAACGTCAGCGTCGCCGCGGCTGTCCTTCTCTATGAGGCGCGGCGCCAGCGAGATGGCTGAGCCGACGCTTTACCTGTTCGACGGCTTCAACCTCGTTCACGCCGGCGGCTTCGGCTCGCCCGAGGAGCTGCGCGACCTGCTCGCGAGCTGGGTCGCGGCGAAGGGCGCGCGCGGCATCGTCGTCTTCGACGGCCACGGCCCGGACGAGCAGCACGGCCCGCTCGCGGTCCGCTGGGCCGAGGACGCGGACACGCTGATCGAGCGCCTCGCGGCCGAGCACCGGCGGTCGGAGCAGGTCGCCGTCGTCTCGTCGGACGCGGCCGTCCGCGGCACGTCCGGCGTCGAGGTGCGGAAGCTGTCCTCGAAGACGTTCCTCGACGAGCTCGCTCCGCCGGCGCACCAGCCGAACCCGCCGGGCGACCTCCGCGACCGCGTCGACGCCGCCACGCTGGCCGAGCTCGAGCGTTTGCGCCGCGGCGGCTGACCGAACACCCGTTCGTATCATGTTGGGTCCACCGCAAATGGGGTTGTAATAGCTTGGACCCGTTGCTATGTTCTCCCTCAACTTCAGGGTGAGAGTTCTGCGACGGAGATGAAGCGCCGTCGTGGAAACTGCCCGCAAACGACGTGAGGAGCCTCCTTGGCCGCTCGCACCGCGCCAGCCTATTCGCCGCAGAAGGCTCAACGAGAGCTTGAGGATCTTCAGCTCGTGCTGAAGGCCCGCAACGGGGATGACGTCGCGATGGACGCGCTGATGCGCCGCTACACCGGCTTCGTCCGTCTGAAGGCGAGCTCGTACTTCCTCGCCGGCGGCGACAGCGACGACCTGATCCAGGAGGGGCTCGTCGGCCTCTACAAGGCGGTGCGCGATTACCGCACCGACAAGGAGACGTCGTTCCGCAGCTTCGCCGAGCTCTGCGTCACCCGGCAGATCATCACCGCGATCAAGACCGCGACGCGCTTCAAGCACTCGCCGCTGAACACGTATGTCTCGTTCAGCCACACCCCGGCCGGCCAGGAGTCCGAGGGCGAGTGCACCCTCGGCGACGCGATCCCCGGCCCCGCGGTGCGCGAGCCCTCCGTCATGGTGATCTCGACCGAGGAGCTCCAGAGCCTCATCTTCTGCCTCGGCAGCGGCCTCTCGTCACTCGAGTCCGATGCGCTCCGCCTGTACCTCGAAGGCTCGTCCTACGAGGACATGGCCGAGCAGCTGGGCTGCGACACGAAGACGATCGACAACGCCCTCCAGCGCGTGAAGCGGAAGATCCTCACGCACCAGAAGGGCCGCGAAGTCCTGCAGTAGCGGCGCCGCCCGGTACGCTGACCGCCGTGCCGGAGTAGCTCAGCTGGTAGAGCAAGTCCCTTGTAAGCACTAGGTCGTGGGTTCGAGTCCCGCCTCCGGCTCTCCTTCGGCCGCGACACTGCGGCAGCCAGTCGAGCGCCTTCGGCAGGTACCAGTTCCACTCGCCGAGCAGCTTCATCGTCGCCGGGAGCAGGACGCCGCGGATCACCGTCGCGTCGAGGAACACCGCCACCGCGAGCCCGACGCCGAGCTGCTTGATGTCGAGCGTCCGCAGCGACGCGAACACCGCGAACACGGCGATCATCACGAGCGCGGCCGACGTGACGGTGCTCGCCGTCCGCCGGATGCCGTGCTCGACGGCCTTCTCCGTCGGCTCGCCGCGGTCGGCGAGCTCCTTGATCCGGCTGACGATGAACACGTGGTAGTCCATCGACAGCCCGAAGAGGACGGTGAACAGGAACAGCGGCAGCCACGTCACCACGGCGCCGTTCGAATGGAAGCCGAGCAGTCCCTGCAGGTGTCCCTGCTGGAAGATCCAGACGAGGACGCCGTACGCTGCCGCGACCGAGAGCAGGTTGAGGCAGATCGCCGTGATCGGCACCACGATCGAACGGAAGGTGACGAGCAGCAGGATGAATGCGAGCCCGAGCACGAACGCGAACACGAGCGGGAACCGGCTCTTCATCGTCTGGTTGAAGTCGTGCGTGCCCGCGGTCTCGCCGGTGACGGCGTAGCTCACGCCGGCGACGTTGCCGAGCGTCTGCGGGAGCACGTCCTTCCGGAGCGTCTGCAGCGCGGCGACGGAGACGTCGTTGTCGCCGGTTCCAGCGAGGGGAACCTGGATGCGCACGACGGTGTGCGACGGGTTCACGAACTGCTCGATCGGCTGGAACATCTGACCCGTCGCGAGCGCGCGCTGCTGCATCGCACCGATCGCCGCCTGCACAGCCGGCGCGTTCACGTTCGGCGCCTGGACGACGACCTGCGCCGGCGTCTGCGCGCCCGGGAACTCCTTCTGGATCGCGATGTACGTCTGGACGATCGGGAGACTCCGCGGGAGGTCGGTGAAGCTCAGCAGCTTCGTGTGGATCGTGCGCAGCGGGAGCGCGAGCATGACCAGCAGCGCCACCGCGAGCACGACGGAGACGGCGGGGAAGCGAAGCACCGGCTTGAGGATCGTCGACCAGACGCGGGACTCCGGCCGGTCGCCCTTCAGCCGGCGGAGATATGTCTTCCGGTTGCGCAGGCGCACGAGCCATTTCGGCTCGCGGCTCATCCACCGCGTCACCTTCAGCAGGCCGGCGGCGACGACGGCGAGGAAACCGAGGTCGACCCGGTCGCCGAGCTTGCCGAGCAGCGCCGGCAGGACGGTCAGCGAGCCGACCATCGCGGCGAAGACGACGAGCATCGCGCCGGCGCCGATCGACGTGAAGATCTTCGAGCCCGAGAGCAGCATCCCGGCCATCGCGATGAGGACGGTGCCGCCGGAGATCAGCACGGCCTGGCCGGAGGTCGCCGCGGCGCGGTGGAGCGCGCCCTCCTCGCTGTGACCGGCCGCGCGTTCCTCGCGCTCGCGTTTCAAATAGAAGAGCGAGTAGTCGACGCCGACCGCCATGCCCATCAGCAGGATCACGGAGTTGGTCGCGTCGGACGCGTGCGCGAGGTGGCTCACCGCCTCGGCGAGCCCGATCGACGCGAGCACCGCGGTGAACGCGAGCAGCACCGGCACGCCGGCGGCGACGAACGAGCCGAACGCGAAGAGCAGGATCAGGAACGTGATCGGAACCGTGAGCCGCTCGGCCTTCTGGAAGTCCTTGCCGATCGTGTCGTTCAACTCGTGAGTCGCGCTGGCGAAGCCGAACTCCGCGACCGTGAATCCTGGGCTCTGCTTCTGCAGCGACGCGACCGCGTCGAGCACCGGCTGGATCTGCTTCTCGGCGTTGTCGGCCTTGCCGCGGATCGAGAACTGCACGAGCGCGGCGTGGCGGTCGGCCGAGATCGCGTTCGCGCCGGCAGGCGTCAGCGGCGACCTGACCTGCTGCACCTGCGGCAGCGTGTTGAGCTTCGCGGTGATCCGCGCGACGGTGGAACGGAATGCCGGGTCGGCGATCGTCTGGGTCGTGCTCTTGACGAGGACGTTCTCGGCGGCCGGTTGCGAGAAGCCGGCGCTGCCGAGGATCGCCTGTGCGCGGGCCGCCTCGCCTGTCGCCTGCTCCGAGTCCGAGAGCTTGACGCTGCCGGTCACATTGCCGATCGCGACGGCGACGACGACGAACGCGATCCAACCGAACGTC
Source organism: uncultured Actinomycetes bacterium (assembly GCA_963718385.1). Taxonomy (GTDB): domain Bacteria; phylum Actinomycetota; class Thermoleophilia; order Gaiellales; family Gaiellaceae; genus Palsa-739. Next base: position 501,328 of record CAVQZE010000001.1, on the reverse strand, counting down.
GCCGTCTTCCAATGGGCCGCGCTCCAACGGCCCGCGCGTGCTGCGAGGTTGTCCCTCATCGAATGCTCCCCTGATTCGCTCCCTGTTTCCTGCGGCCCAGTCTGCCCAGGCACCCGTTTCGAGGGTATCCGGACCTACCCGGACTGAGCCCGGACGTACTACGCGTGCTCGAGCGCGGCCGCGAGATCGGCCCAGAGTGCGTCCGCGTCCTCGAGCCCGACGCTGAGGCGGAGCAGGCCGGACGGCACGCGGTCGCCTTCCCAGCGGTAGCGGCTCTCCATCACGCTCGTCACGCCGCCGAGCGACGTCGCGTTCACGATCACGCGCGTGGACGTCTCGACGCGACGCGCGGCGTCGGCGTCGGCGACGTCGAAGGAGAGCAGCCCGCTCAGTCCCGGGTAGCGGACGACCTGAACCTTCGGATGCGCCGCGAGCCGCTGCGCGATCACCGCGGCGGTCTCTCCCTGGCGTGTGACGCGCATCTCGAGGGTCTTCAGTCCGCGCAGCAGCTGCCACGCCGGGTCGGCCGCCGCGACAATTCCCGTCCGCGTCTGGAACGTGCGCATCGCCGCCGCCGTCTCAGCGTCGCGGCAGATCACCGCGCCGAGGAGCGTGTCGTCGTGTCCGCCGAGGTACTTCGTGACGGAGTGCAGGACGAAGTCGGCGCCGTGCTCAAGCGGACGCAGGTGGACCGGCGTCGCAACGGTCGAGTCGACGACGACCGGCGCCGGATGCGCAGCCGCCGCTGCGAGGTCGGGCATCGTCAGGAACGGGTTCGACGGCGCCTCGACCCAGACGAGCTGCACTCCGTCCGGCGGCGGTCCGGTCTGGTCGAACTCGACGTAGCGGAGCCCCCAGCGGGCGAGCGTCTGGAACAGCACGCTCGTGCCGAAGTAGCAGCCGGCCGCGAGTGCGATCGTCGCGCCCGGCTCGAGCTGCGACAGGACGAGTGTCGTCGCGGCGCCGGAGCCGGACGGGAAGAGGAGCGCCGTGCCGCCGTCGAGCTCGCCGAGCCGTGCCTCGGCCTCGGCCACCGTCGGGTTGGCGTACCGCGAGTAGAAGAACGCACGCGGCTCGCCGGCCTCGTCGTACGGCCAGATCGTCGAACGGTCGAGCGGATCCATGGGAGGAATCTATCCGGGCGCGTTACGCTCACCGCGGATGGCCGCGCCGGACGACCAGGGGACGACCGAGGCGAAGCTCCGGCGCATGGAGGAGCTGCGGCGGCAGGCGCTCCACGCCGGCAGCGAGAGCGCGGTGCAGAAGCGCCGCGACGAGGGCCGTCTCCTCGCGCGCGAACGCGCCGAGAAGCTCTGCGATCCGGGCTCGTTCGTCGAGCTCGACCGCTACGTGCGCCACCGCGAGTCGAACTTCGGGATGATGGAGAAGCGGCCCTACGGCGACGCCGTCGTCACCGGCTACGGGACGGTGTTCGGCCGCAAGATCTTCGTCTTCTCGCAGGACTTCACCGTCTTCGGCGGCTCGCTCAGCGAGGTCTTCGCCGAGAAGATCTGCAAGGTGATGGACCTCGCCGTGAAGTACGGCTGCCCCATCGTCGGGATCAACGACTCCGGCGGCGCGCGGATCCAGGAGGGCGTCGTCTCGCTCGGCGGCTACGCGGAGATCTTCTGGCGCAACGTGCAGGCGTCGGGAGTCGTGCCGCAGATCTCGCTCGTGATGGGCCCGTGCGCCGGCGGCGCCGTCTACTCGCCCGCGATCACCGACTTCATCTTCATGGTCGAGGGCTCGTCGTACATGTTCATCACCGGCCCCGACGTCGTGAAGACGGTGACCGGCGAGGAGGTCACGTTCGAGGAGCTCGGCGGCGCGGCGACGCACGCGTCGAAGTCGGGCGTCGCGCAGTTCATCGCGGCGGACGAGGAGTCGTGCCTCGAGGACGCGCGCTATCTGATCTCGTTCCTGCCGCAGAACAACGTCGACAAGCCGCCGTTCGCCGCGCCAAGCGATCCGCCCGACCGCGAGGACGCCGAGCTCGACTCGATCGTCCCGGACAATCCGAACAAGCCGTACGACATCAAGGACGTCGTGCGGCGCGTCGTCGACGACGGCGAGCTGCTCGAGGTGCACGAGCGCTGGGCGGAGAACATCGTCTGCGGTTTCGCGCGGCTCGGCGGACACGTCGTCGGCGTCGTCGGAAACCAGCCGAGCTCGCTCGCCGGCGTCCTCGACATCGACTCGTCGGACAAGGCGGCGCGCTTCGTGCGCACGTGCGACGCGTTCAACATTCCGCTCGTCACGTTCGTCGACGTCCCCGGCTTCCTGCCCGGCACGGCGCAGGAGTGGGGCGGGATCATCCGCCACGGCGCGAAGCTCCTCTACGCGTACGCGGAGGCGACGGTGCCGAAGCTCGCGGTGATCACGCGCAAGGCGTACGGCGGCGCGTACGACGTGATGAGCTCGAAGCACGTCCGCGCCGACTTCAACTTCGCGTGGCCGACCGCAGAGGTCGCGGTGATGGGGCCGGAGGGCGCGGTGAACATCATCTTCCGGCGCGAGCTCGAGGAGGCCGCCGACCCGGAGGCGCGCCGCGCCGAGCTGATCGCCGAGTACAAGGAGCAGTTCGCGAATCCGTACACCGCCGCCGAGCGCGGCTACGTCGACGACGTGATCGAGCCGCGGCGCACGCGGCCGGTGCTCATCGACGCGCTGGAGACGGCGCTCACGAAAGCCGAGCCGCGGCCGCGCCGCAAGCACGGGAACATTCCGCTTTGACGCGCGTCGAGACCGCGCTCGCCGGCGTCGGCCGGGTACCGCTTCTGTTCGGGCCGTCGCCGGTGCATCCACTGACGCGGCTGAGCGAGCACCTCGGCGGCGCGGTGGAGATCTGGGCCAAGCGCGAGGACTGCAACTCGGGTCTCGCGTACGGCGGCAACAAGGTCCGTAAGCTCGAGTACCTCGTATCGGAAGCGCTCGAGCAAGGATGCGACACGCTCGTCTCGATCGGCGGCGTGCAGTCGAACCACACGCGGCAGGTCGCAGCGGTCGCCGCGTATCTCGGGCTCGCGTGCGTGCTCGTCCAGGAGCACTGGGTCGAATGGCCGGACGTCGTATACGACAAGGTCGGCAACATCCTGCTCTCGCGAATCATGGGAGCGGACGTGCGCCTGGATCCAGCGGGCTTCGACATCGCGTTCCGGCCGAGCTGGGAGCAGGCGCTTGCCGACGTCGAGGAGCGCGGCGGGAAGCCGTACGCGATTCCCGCCGGGGCTTCGGACCATCCACTCGGCGGGCACGGGTTCGCGCGCTGGGCGTACGAGGTTGAGGAACAGGAACGCGAACTCGACCTCTTCTTCGACACGGTCGTCGTCTGCTCGGTGACGGGCTCGACGCAGGCTGGGATGATCGCCGGCTTCGCGGGGCAGGAGCGGGCGCGCACGGTTCTCGGCATCGACGGCTCGGCGACGGTGGACCAGACGCGCGACCAGATCGCGCGCATCGCGCGCAGGACGGCTGCGGCACTCGACCTCGGGCGCGAACTGCGCGACGACGAGATCGTCCTGCTCGACGAGTGGCACGCCGGCACGTACGGGATCCCGGACGCGAAGACGGTCGAGGCAATTCGTCTCTGTGCACGGCTGGAGGGCGTCTTGACCGACCCGGTCTACGAGGGGAAGTCGATGGCCGCACTGATCGACCTCGTCCGCTCCGGCCGGATCGAGCCGGGCTCGCGTGTCCTCTACGCGCATCTCGGCGGCCAGCCGGCGCTGAACGCGTACGCCGGCGCGTTCGGCTAGACCGCTGCTGCGACGCGCTCAGGCTTGAGGCCGAGCTCGGCGGCGAACGCGTCGACGATGCCCGGGTCGAACTGCGTTCCGGCGCAGCGCTCGAGCTCGTCGAGTGCCTCGCGCTCGGTGTAGACCCGCTCGCGGTAGACGCGCTCCGACGTCATCGCGTCGAACGCGTCGGCCACGAAGATGATGCGCGCGCCGAGCGGGATCTGCTCGCCGCTCAGTCCGTGCGGATAGCCGGCGCCGTCCCAGCGCTCGTGGTGATGGTGGACCCAGTCGGCGATCGGCTCGACGCCGAGGCTCTCGAGCATCCGGTAGCCGATCTGCGGGTGACGCTCGATCACGAGGCGCTCCGAGTCGGTGAGCGTGCCCGGCTTGCGGAGGATCTCCTCCGGAATCGCGAGCTTGCCGAGGTCGTGCAGGCTGGCCGCGAGGCGGATCAGGTCGACCTGGGCCTCGTCGAGACCGAGGCGGCGCGCGATCTGCTTCGCGAGGTCGCCCACCCGTTCCGAGTGGCTGCCGGTGTACGCGTCGCGCGCGTCGACGGCCTTCGCGAGGCTGGCGGCGGCGCGGTAGCGCGCGGCGCGGTCGGGCCCTTCGGCGAGCTGGTGGAGCTCGGTGAGCTCGAGAGTCGAGGGCTCGTAGGTGCGGGCGCGGTTCTTGCCCTCCTCCTTCGCCCAGTAGAGCGCGCTGTCGGCGAGCCGGATCAGCTCGTCGCGGGCGATGCCCTGGGTCGGATACGTCGCGACGCCGGCGCTGACGGTCACCTCGCCGACCTGCTCGAGCTCGAGCGCGTTGATCCGTTCGACGATCGACCGCGCGACCGAGACCGCGGCGATGTCGTCGAGCCCGGGGAGGAGGACGGCGAACTCGTCGCCGCCGAGGCGGAAGCTCTCGCCGCCCTGGCGCAGCCGGGACGCGATCTGTCCGAGCACCTGGTCGCCGACGGGATGGCCGAAGCGGTCGTTGATCCGCTTGAAGTCGTCGATGTCGACGAGGCAGAGGCTGAGCTCCTTGCCGTCGTGCTCAGCGGTCGCAAGCTCGCGCTGCAGCCGCTCGTGGAAGTGGCGGTGGTTGCCGAGCCCCGTCAGCGGGTCGGTCAGCGCCAGCCGCATCGCGCGAAGCGCTGCGAACGTCGACCGCTGGTAGAGAGCGATCGCGATCAGCGGCCCGACGAGCGCGATCGACAGCGCGGGCGAGCGCTGCCACAGCACGACGAGCATCAGCGCCGCCGACGCCATCAACGCGAACGGCGCCGTCGTCTGGCGCGCGTTCTCCCAGATCAGCTTGTGGAACGGCGTCCCCATGCTCGCGGAGACGACCGCGCTGATCAGGACGAGGTTGACGACCCAGTAGTAGAGGAAGGCGCAGAGCGCGACCTTCGCGATCAGCGCGCCGGTCGAGTCGCCGTGGATCTGCGCGATCGACGAGCCCGCTGGCGAGCGCGCAGAGCGCGAACATCGAGCCGTTGTACGCGACTGCGGAGCGGCGGCTTGCGGCCGATCAGATGCGTGATCGGTCGTCGGCCCGGCGGCGACCAGGACGCCGGCCTGCCAGCCGAAGAGCACGATCGCGGCGACCGCGAAGACGAAGCCGAGCGTGACGCCGCCGGTGTCCACCCCCTCGACGGGGACGGGGAACCGCTCGGCGACGACCATAACCGTGAAGAGCGCCGACGATCGCGAGCAGCTCGCCCGACCTGTGCGGCTTCTGGACGAACGTGCCAGCGCAACGCCAACGGCCGCGACCCCCGCCAGGCACACGGGGACCACGAGCGCGAGGACTCTACGAGGAACTCTTGTGGAGCTGCTCACCGCCCTGAGGCGGGCCGGCGCAGCCGACTGTCGATCAAGGATCGGTTACGCGCTCCGAGGGAGCAGGCGGAACTGCCGCGCCATCCACCACCTGTCTCCCTCCCCAGGGACGTAGACGTGCTAGCTGAGTCCCAACCCAAGTTCGTGACCGCCGGTGCTGAGGACCGACGTGTCCGATGCAGACCGACGAGCATCGCGACGATCGCGAGCGCCAGAATCAGCGTGATGAGCTTGGGCTTCCACTCCAACATTCGATTCCCTCCAAGGCACAAGTTAAGGACGCCAGACGAGGAGATTCTTCCCTACCCGCCCACCGGTGCAAATCACCCGAAGGGGTGATCGTGGGTTTTCCACAGGCTGTCCCTCGAACGAATCAGCCGGAAAGGCCGGCTTCTTGCAGCGGGCGGCGTGCCCAGGCGAACCTCTGTTTGTAGTAGCCGGTCAGCGTGGCCAGCGCGACGCCGTAGCTCGAGGACTGGATGAACCAGCTGTTGCCGATGTAGATCGCCATGTGATCCACCTCGGCCGAGCTCGAGCGGGGGCCTTCGGCGCCGAAGAAGAGGACGTCGCCCGGCTGGAGGTCGGCGAAGCCGATCCGCTCCGATTTCGGCACCTCGACGCTCATCACGAAGGTCGTCCGGCCGCGGAGGACGGAGGCGAGGCCGCGCTCGCCGGGGTAGCTCTGGAGCTTGTAGACCCGCCAGACGAAGCCGGAGCAGTCGTAGCCGCCGCGGGACTTGACGCCGAACGGCGCCTCGGCGCCGTCGCTCGTGCCGCCCCAGATGTACGGCATGCCGATCTTCGAGACCGCGGTGTTCAGGATCCGGGTCTGCCAGGCGGAGAACGCCGGCAGCGAGAAGGTGTCGGCGAGGCTCTGGACGGCGGCCACTGCGAGCCCGTCGTCGCCGGAGAAGGTCAGGATCTGGGCGGCGGAGTAGGCGGCCTCGGCGCGGGAGGCCGGATCGTTCGGCCGGAGCTCCAGCCCGTCCTCGTTCGCCGGGTGGTTGAGCCGGAGGCCGAGGAGCCGCGCGACGACCTCGGTGCCGAAGCGGGACGGCACCTTCAGGCCGGCGGCCTTCGCGCCGGCGGCGAACTCGGCCGCGGCGCCGGAGAGGCCGAGGGCGTCGACGAGCTTCGCGTCGAGCTGCGCCATCGTGACGACTGCGGTGGGGTCGGCGACCTTCGCCGTCTTCACGACGGTCGGGGCGGGCGTCGTCGGCGTCGTGGTCGGTGTCGTCGTTGCCGGCGGGGTCGGGTTCGGAGTCGTTGTCGCGCCGGGGTCGCCCGGCGGAACCGGCTGCGTCGGGTCGGTCGGGACCGAGTCGCCGACGCCGTTGGTCGGCGGGCTCGGATCCGGCACGATCGGCTCCGGCGGCGTGAGCGCGACCTGAAGCCCGGCGACGAGGTTCGCGAGCGCCTGCGCCGTGAGGTTCTGGTTCGGCCGGAAGGTGGCGGGGTTCGAGGTTCCCATCAGCCCCTGCGCGGCCACGGCGGCGATCTGCGGCGCGGCCCAGTTCTGCGGCACGGACTGGCCGTCGGTCATCGCGGCGGCCGATCCGGCGGGGACCAGCACGAGCACCGCTGCGGCTGTGGAAAGGCGGCGTCCCACTTTGAAACCGTATCGACCCCGGCTCCGGGGCGCTTTAGCCTGTGGTGTCGTGGAGGAGATCGTCATCGTCCCGGAGCCGAGCGCGGAGGAGCGCGCGGCGATCGTTGCCGCTCTCGCCGACGAATCGAGCGAGGCTCGGCCTCCTTCGCGCTGGCCGGATGCCCTCCTCCCGGGCCGCGACGACGAGACTGCGGCCCCTTAACGGGGTCAGACCCCGTTAAGAGACGCCGTCCCGGTCAGGCGGTTGCGCGGGGCCGGAAGAGGCTCGGCGCGCTGCGCGCGTAGTCGAGCCCGGAGACCCAGGTCAGGATCACCGCGACGAGCAGCGCCCACCAGGCGACGTCCTTGCTCCATGCACCGGCGGCCGCGAAGCCGCCGAGCGCAGCCGCGATCGCCTGCGCCCACGTCTTCAGCTTGCCGAGGTCGCGGGCCGCGATCACGATCCCGCGCTCGATCGCCGCCTGGCGGAGGCCGGTGATCAACACCTCACGGACGACGATCAGCGCGACCATCCACGCCGGCGCGACGCCCTGGCCGACGAGCATCACGAGCGTCGCCAGGACGAGCACCTTGTCCGCGATCGGGTCGAGCAGCGAGCCGAGCGGCGAGGTGCGCCCGCCCCGGCGGGCGAGCCGCCCGTCGAAGAAGTCGGTGCTCATCGCGACGCAGAACACCGCGGTCGCCCAGTAGTCATGGTTCGGGAAGTTCCACGCGAACAGCAGGACGACGATCGGCACCGACAGGGCGCGGGCGACCGTGAGCTGATCGGCGGCGGACACCAGACGAGAGAATACGGGGCATGTTCGACAAGGTCCTCGTTGCGAACCGCGGAGAGATCGCGATCCGGGTCTTCCGGACCCTGCGCGAGCTGGGTCTCGGCGCCGTCGCGGTCTACTCCGAGGCCGACCGCGCAGCCCTCCACGTCTCCTACGCGGACGAGGCATTCCTGATCGGCCCGCCGCCCGCGGCCGAGAGCTACCTCCGGATCGACCGGCTCGTGGAGACGGCGCTGCGCGCGGGCGCGGGCGCGGTGCACCCCGGCTACGGGTTCCTCGCCGAGAACGCGGCGTTCGCGCGCGCGGTCGAGGACGCGGGCCTCGTCTGGATCGGCCCGCCGCCGGCGGCGATCGAGCTGATGGGCGAGAAGACGCGGGCGCGGCGGGCGATGCAGGCGGCCGGCGTTCCGATCATCCCGGGCACGACGGAACCGGTCGGGTCGGTCGAGGAGCTCCTCGCGCTCGGCGAGTCGATCGGGTATCCGCTGCTGATCAAGGCGGCCGCGGGCGGCGGCGGCAAGGGAATGGAGATCGTCGAGAGTGCGGACGGCGCGGAGAAGGCGTTCGAGACGGCGCGCCGCCAGGGCCAGTCGTACTTCGCGAACCCCGACGTCTACGTGGAGAAGCTGATCCTCGACCCGCGCCACGTCGAGGTGCAGGTGCTCGCCGACGCGCACGGCAACGTCATCCATCTCGGCGAGCGCGACTGCACGATCCAGCGCCGCCACCAGAAGCTCGTCGAGGAGTCGCCGTCGCCCGCCGTCGACGACGCGCTGCGCGTACGCATCGGCGCGATCGGCGTCGAGGCCGCGCGCGCCGCCGGCTACCGCTCGGCCGGAACGATCGAAGGCTTGCTCACCGCGGACGGCGACTACTTCTTCATGGAGATGAACACGCGCATCCAGGTCGAGCACACCGTCACGGAGATGGTCACCGGCGTCGATCTCGTGCGCGAGCAGGTGCGCATCGCGCTCGGCGAGCCGCTTTCGGTGACGCAGGACGAGGTCGAGCTGCGCGGGCACGCGATCGAGTGCCGGATCAACGCCGAGGACGCCTCGCGCGGATTCCTGCCGACGCCGGGTCTCGTCACTGCGTACCGCGAGCCGGCCGGGCCCGGCGTTCGCGTCGACTCCGGAGTCGACGCCGGGAACGAAATCTCGGGCGCCTACGACCCGCTGATCGCGAAGCTGATCGTGCACGGCGCGGATCGCGAGCACGCGCGCCGGCGGATGCTCCGCGCACTCGGCGAGTTCGCGATCGAGGGACCGGCGACGCTGATCGAGTTCCACAAGGCGCTGCTTTCGCACGAGTGCTTCATCCGCGCCGAGACGTGCGCGGGCCTCGTCGAGTCGGACGAGCTCGCGGTGGGACCGGCGGCGCGCGCCGGGTCAGGCACTTCGGCGCGGACGGTCGACAGCGTTCGCGTCGTCGAGGTCGACGGGCGGCGCTTCGAGGTGCGGCTCGCCGCGCCCGAGCCCGCCTGGCGCGAGCTCGCACGGCGTCGCCGCGAACGCGCCGATGCCCCGGGGCGCGCGCATGGCGGTCGGGATGCCGTTGTCTCTCCGATGCAGGGAACGGTGCTCGCGGTCGCGGTCGCCGAGGGCGACGAGGTCGCCGCCGGCCAGGTGCTCTGCATCGTCGAGGCGATGAAGATGGAGAACGAGGTCCACGCCCACCGGGACGGGACGGTGACGCAGCTGTCCGTCGCGGCGGGCGAGCCCGTCGCGTACGGCCAGGTCATCTGCGTGGTCGCGGGCGAATAGCCGCGCGAGGAACGCGAAGCGGCTCGTCCGGACGACGGCCTGTGGCGCGTCGTAGACGCGGCGCGTGCGCGGCGCGGCGAACGCCTCGAACGCGGACCGATGGAGCGGGATCATGAGGTGCTCCTTTCTTGTGCAACCGATTGCAACGATCGGGAAAAAAACACGGCTCTCACGTCGACTTGCGGACGACGAGATCGGCCCGGATGGAGGTGGTTGTGACGACCCCTGTTCGCAGGTGCTCGATCAGGTTGCGGGCGAGGAGCTGGCCGGCGAGCGGGCCGTTCTGGCGGATGGTGGTCAGCGGCGGATTGCTGAACCGCGCGAGCGAGACGTCGTCGTAGCCGACGACCGCGACGTCCTCCGGCACGCGGCGGTCGAGGTCGCGGATCACGTCCATCGCCGCGAAGGCCATCAGGTCGCTGTTCACGAACACGGCGTCGAGATCGGGCGTCTGCTCGAGCAGGCCGCGCATTCCGTCGGCGGCCGCTTCCGCCGTCCACCAGGCATGCGCCACGAGCGCCGGGTCGACGGTCTTGCCCGCCGCGGCGAGGGCGGCCTCGTAGCCGCGGTAGCGATCCTTGATCTCGCGGCGCGCCGGCAGGCCCGCCGAGGAAGGCGATCTTCGTGCGGCCGCGGTCGATCAGGTGCTCCGTCGCCAGCCGGCCGCCGTTGACGCTGTCGCCGCTCACCGAGCAGTAGCCCGAGCCCCACGGCAGGACGCCCCAGGTGATGAACGGCGCCTTCAGGTCGAGGAGCGCCTGGAAATGCGCCTCGGTGCAGGTCGCCGAGAGGAGCACGAAGCCGTCGACCCGGCCGGCCTCGAGGTACCCGCGCACCCATGACGTGTCGCTCGGGTCGGTCGGGACGACGAGGAGGTCGTAGCCCTCGGCATGGAGCGCGCCGGACGCACCGCTCATCATCTCGAGCAGGAAGACGTCGGGAACGCCGGACTCCATCTTGTACGGGTAGGTGACGAACGCGATCGCGTGGCTCTGCTTCGTCCGGAGACGCTGGGCCGGGGCGTTGAGCTGGAACTGGTGCTCCTCGGCGATCGCGCGGATCCGGTCCTTCGTCTCGTCGCCGATCAGCGGGCTGTCGTTCAGCGCCCGCGAGACCGTCGACTTGGAGACGCCGGCGATGCGGGCGATGTCCGCGATCGTGTTCGCTCGTGTAGCCATGCAACCGATTGCATGATGCCCGCCCAAACGGGCGCTCGTCAAGTCCCCGGCGCTAGATCGAGCGCTGGTATGCGCGGAAGCTCCACGTCGCGAACGCCGACGTGGCGGCGGTCGCCGCGAGCAGCAGCAGCAGATAGACCGCGGTCTCGCCCCACGGGCCGTCGAAGACGACGGCGTTTCGCGCCGCCTGGACACCCCAGTTCACCGGGTTGAACCGCGAGACCTCCCTGATCCAGCCCGGCATCAGCGCGGCGCCGATCAGGATCGTCGAGAGAAACATCAGCGGCAGGCTGACGAAGTTCGCCGACGCGATCATCGACGCGTCGCGGCGCACGAGCAGTGCGACGCCGTGCGAGAACCCGGCGAAGACCGTCGCGAGCAGGAACGCCGCGGCGAACACGACGAAGAACCCGAGCACCCCGCCGTGGACGCGCACGCCGAGGAGGTAGCCGACCGCGAGGAGGATGATCGCCTGCAGGACGGCGGTGATCCCTGCGCGCACGACCTGCGAGAGGATGATCGCCAGTCGCGACGCGGGCGCGGCGAGGAAGCGGTCGATCACGTGGCGGTCGAGGTCGGAGATCATCGCCATCCCGGACCACGAGCCGCCGAAGAACGCGTTCATGCAGACGACTCCCGGCGCGAGAAACTCGACGTAGCTGCCGGCGCCGCCGCGCAACGGCGTCACCTTCGAGATAGAGCTGGCCGTAGAGCAGCAGCCAGATCATCGGCTGGACGACCATCATCACGATCCAGATCGGCTCGCGCATCAGGTTGCGTCCCTGGCGCGCGACCATCCACGCGGTCTGGCGCACGGTCTGGATCATCGTCTTCCCCTCCTCGTCCTCGGCCGAGAACTCGCGGCCGGTGTAGTGGAGGTAGACGTCGTCGAGCGACGGACGCGCCGTCGTGACCGCTGCGACGGGGAAGCCGCGGCCGTCGAGCGCGGAGAGGATCGCCGGGATCGCCTGCGCGCCGTTCGGCACGCGCGCGCGAACGTGGCGGCCCTCGACGATGACCTCGCTCATGCCGTCGAGCGCGCGCACGACGTCGGCCGCCTCGTGCGCGCGGCCGTTCGCGTCCTCGAGCTCGACCGTCACCGACTCGCCGCGCAGCCCGGCCTTCAGCTCGTCCGGCGTGCCCTCGACGACGATCTTGCCGCGGCTGACGATCGCGACGCGCTCCGCGAGCCGGTCGGCCTCCTCGAGGTAGTGCGTCGTGAGCAGGATCGTCAGGTTCTCCTGCTCCGCAAGCCGCTCGACCTCGACCCACATCGCGGCGCGCGCCTCCGGGTCGAGACCCGTCGTCGGCTCGTCGAGGAAGAGGACGCGCGGCGCGTGCACGAGGCCGAGCGCGATGTCGAGGCGGCGCTTCATGCCGCCGGAGTAGCCGCGCGCGACGCGGTCGGCGGCGTCCGTGAGGCCGAGCAGCTCGAGCAGCTCGTCGACGCGCTTGCGCAGCGGCGAGCCGGCCATCCCGTGGATCCGTCCCTGGAGCAGCAGGTTCTCGCGGCCGGTCGCCTCCCAGTCGACGCCCGAGTCCTGCGCGACGTAGCCGATCGCGTGGCGGACGCGGTTCGGATGGCGGACGACGTCCTCGCCGGCGACGATCGCGCGCCCGGAGTCCGGCCGGGTCAGCGTCGTCAGCACGCGGACGGTCGTCGATTTCCCTGCGCCGTTCGGACCGAGCAGCCCGAAGACCTCGCCCTCGCGCACGGCGAACGACACGCCGTCGAGCGCCTGGACGGTCTTGTAGCGCTTCTCGAGGTTCTCGGCGACGATCGCGTCCACGGGCCGAGTCGTAGTCACGCGCTACTGCGCCGACTGTCGATCACGCCGCCGCTAGAGTCCGTCGCCGGTGGACCTTTACGAGTATCAGGGCAAGGAGCTGTTCCGGCGCGTCGGCATTCCGGTCTCGGAAGGGCGCCGCGCCGACACGCCGCAGGAGGCCCGCGCCGCAGCGCAGGAGATCGGCGTGCCGGTCGTCGTCAAGGCGCAGGTGCTGACCGGCGGCCGCGGCAAGGCCGGCGGCGTCAAGCTCGCCGACAGCGTCGACGACGCGGAGCAGAAGGCGAAGGACATCCTCGGCCTCGACATCAACGGCCACATCGTCCGCCGCCTCTGGATCGAGAAGGCGTCCGACATCGCGAAGGAGTACTACCTCTCGATCACGTTCGACCGCGGCGCGAAGAAGCCGCTGTTCATGTTCACGACGCAGGGCGGCGTCGAGATCGAGCAGGTCGCCGAGGAGAATCCCGACGCGCTCATCCGCCTGCACCTCGATCCGTCCGAGGGCTACCAGCCGTGGGTCGCGCGGCGGCTGATCTACGGCGCGAAGGTCGAGGATCCGTCGGAGCAGAAGCAGATCGCCGCGATCGTCGAGAAGCTGTACCGCGCGTTCGTCGAGTTCGACGCGATGCTCTGCGAGATCAACCCGCTGATCGTCACGCCCGACGGCGAGGTGAAGGCGCTCGACTCGAAGTTCACCGTCGACGACAACGCGCTCTTCCGGCATCCCGACATCGCCGAGATGCGCGACACCGCGGCGGCCGATCCGCTCGAGACGTTCGCGCGCGAGAAGGGCGTCACGTACGTGAAGCTCGACGGCACCGTCGGCATCTGCGGCAACGGCGCGGGACTCTCGATGTCGACCGTCGACGTCGTCGCGCACGTCGGCGGCACGCCGGCGAACTTCTGCGACCTCGGCGGCGGCGGCTCGGCGGAAGGCGTCGTCGACGCGCTCGAGGTGATCACCCGCGACCCGCAGGTGAAGTCGATCTTCTTCAACATCTTCGGCGGCATCACGCGCTGCGACGAGGTCGCGCGCGGGATCCTCGAGGCGCTCGACCGGCTCGACATGTCGCAGTACCCGATCGTCGTCCGGCTCGACGGGACGAACGCGGAGGAGGGCCGCGCGATCCTCGCCGACGCGGGGAACGCGAACATCCATCCCGAGGCGACGATGCTCGACGGAGCGCGGCGCGCGGTGGAGCTGGCGAAGTGACAGACGTCTGGAACGAGCGCGCGCAGGCGTACCGCGAGAGCGCGATTCACGCGTCGGGCGACGACCTCGATCTCGTCGTCGAGTGGTGCGAGCCGGGCGACGGCGTCGACGGTGCTCGACGTCGCGACCGGCGGCGGCCACGTCGCGCGGCGGCTGCGCGAGGCCGGCGCGACCGTCGTCACCGTCGATCCCGCGCCGGGGATGCAGCCCGACGTGATCGGCCCGGCCGAACACCTGCCGTTCGCGGACGGAAGCTTCGACGCCGTCGCGTGCCGCATCGCCGCGCACCACTTCCAGGACGTCGTCGCCGCGGTGAAGGAGATGGCGCGCGTCGCGCGGCAGCCGCGTCGTGATCTGCGACAACACGTTCGTCAGCGAGTCCTCGGAGGAGGCCGATCGCCGTGCGCGACCCGAGTCACGTGCGCAACTACTCGGTCGCGGAGTGGCACAGCTTCTTCGAGCTCGCGGGACTCACCGTCGCGGACGAGGTCTTCATGGAGCGTCCGCTCGAGATCGAGTCGTGGCTCGCGCGCGTCGGGTGCGAAGGCGCCGACGCAGCGCGCGTGCGTGAATTGCTCGCCGAGCGCGTCGTCGACGGAACGATGGCGCTGCCGACGCTGGTGCTGAAGGGCGTGAAGGCGTAATGGCCGTCATCGTCGACAACGACACGCGGCTCGTCGTCCAGGGACTGACGGGCAGCGAGGGCCGCTTCCATGGCCTGCGCAACCGCGCGTACGGGACGAACCTCGTCGCCGGCGTCACGCCGGGCAAGGGCGGCCAGGACGTCGACGGCGTTCCCGTCTTCGACACCGTCGCCGAAGCGGTCGCCGAGGCGGGCGCGAACACGACGCTGATCTTCGTCCCAGCGCGCTTCGCCGCCGACGCGATCTACGAGGCGGTCGACGCCGGCATCGGCATCGTCATCTGCATCACCGAGCACGTTCCGGTGCACGAGATGCTGAACGCGTACACGTACTTCAAGCCGAAGGGCGTCACGATGATCGGCCCCAACTGCCCCGGCGTCCTCTCGCCCGGCAAGGCGAACGTCGGGATCATCCCGGCGGAGATCTTCAGCGAGGGCACCGTCGGCCTCGTCTCGCGCTCGGGGACGCTGACGTACCAGATCGGCCACGAGCTGACGCAGCTCGGGCTCGGCAACTCGACCATCGTCGGCATCGGCGGCGACCCCGTCGTCGGCTCCTCGTTCATCGACGTCCTCGCGAAGTTCGAGGCCGACCCGCAGACCGAGCTGATCGTGATGGTCGGCGAGATCGGCGGCGACGAGGAGGAGAAGGCGGCCGAGTTCATCGCGGCGAACGTGACGAAGCCGGTGCTCTCGTACATCGCCGGCTTCTCGGCACCGCCCGGCAAGACGATGGGCCACGCAGGCGCGATCATCTCCGGCTCGTCCGGGACCGCGCAGGCGAAGAAAGAGGCGCTCGAGGCGCGCGGGATCGAGGTCGGGACGACGCCGACCGAGGTCGCGCAGCTCGTCGCCGACCGCGTACGCGCGCGGGTAGGCTGAAAGCCATGGCCGTCGTCTCCTTCGCCCGCGGCGTTCCGGCGCCCGAGTGCCTTCCCGTCGCCGAGCTGGCGGACTGCGCGCGCGCCGCCGTCGAGCGCGACGGGACGACCATCCTGCTCTACGGGCCGGGCGGCGGTTACGGCCCGCTGCGCGAGTGGATCGCCGCGCGCCACGGCGTCGAGCCGGGCCGCGTCGTCGTCACCAGCGGCTCGCTTCAGGGCTTCGTCTTCCTCGTCGAGCAGCTCGTCAAGCCGGGGACGCGCGTCCTCGTCGAGGCGCCGACGTACGACCGGCCGCTGAAGATCCTCGCGCAGCGCGGCGCCGAGGTCGTCGGGCTTGCCGATGGACGACGAGGGGCTGCTGCCGGACGCGCTCGAGCAGGCGCTCGCGTCGGGCGACGAAGCCGGCGTTCCTCTACACGATCGCGACGTTCCAGAACCCGAGCGGCCGCACGCTCTCCGAGGAACGCCGCAAGCGCGTCGTCGAGCTCGCGGCCGCAATACGACGTGCTCGTGCTCGAGGACGACCCGTATGGACTCTGCCGCTACGAGGGCATCGCGCCGTCGCTGCTGTTCGACCTCGATCGCGCGAACGGCGGCGAGCGCGTCGCCTACGCGTCGTCGTTCTCGAAGACGATCGCGCCCGGCGTGCGCGTCGGCTACTTCGTGCTCCCGCCCGCGCTCGCGGCGCAGATCGAAGCGCTCGCGGTGTCGACGTACATCTCGCCGCCGTTCCTGACGCAGGCGACGGTGCACGAGTTCGTCGCGCGCGGAAACTTCGAGCCGAACCTCGTGCGCGTGAACGGACTGCTGCGCGCGCGCCGCGACGCGATGCTCGAAGCGCTCGACGCGTACCTTCCCGAGGACGCGACGGTCAGCCGGCCCGAGGGCGGCTACTTCGTCTGGGTCGACACGCCGTCCGGTCCGTCCACCGACGAGCTGCTCGCACTCGCGGAGCCGGCCGGTGTCACGTTCGTGAAGGGCACCGACTTCTTCGCGAAGGGCGCGGGCGGCGACAGGTCGATGCGGCTCGCGTTCAGCTTCGTCTCGCCTGCGGAGATCGCCGAGGGCGTCTCACGCCTCGCGCCGCTGCTGAACGGCGCGCGCCAGACCTCCGCGGTCTAGGCTGCAGCGCTCGCGGCGACCACCGGTCGCGGTACGAGCCGCGGCTGCTTCGGCGGCGCAAGTCGTCCCGCGCTGGTCGCGCGAAACGTCGGACAGATCGTCTCGCCGGGAAGGGCGCAAAGGCCGGCACGGCGGAAGTAACAATCGCTGCACGT
Organism: uncultured Actinomycetes bacterium; assembly: GCA_963718385.1. GTDB lineage: Bacteria > Actinomycetota > Thermoleophilia > Gaiellales > Gaiellaceae > Palsa-739. Next base: position 484,632 of record CAVQZE010000001.1, on the reverse strand, counting down.
CGCGTCTGATCGGTTGCTCATCGGTCTTTCTCTAAAAGTGGGCGGGCGGTACGAGGAGCGATCATAGGGCGCGCCGTCGCCGGTTCAATGGTTGTCCAGGACGAAAACTGACGAATTTCCGGGAGTTTCGCGAGAGCGCGAAAACAGCGGTCGTCAGCGCTTCGGCGGCAGCGTTGCCAGCGCATGCAACGCCTGTGGAAAACTGTGCACAGCGATGATCCGGAGCCCGTGCGCGTAGCGCAGCGCTTCGCGGGCGTTATCCCCAGCCGGCACGAGGAACACGTCCGCTTTCGCCTTTCGGACGCCGAGCGTCTTCTGCTTCACGCCGCCGATCGGCGAGACGGCGCCGTTGAGCTCCATCTGTCCGGTTGCGGCGACGCGGTAGCCGCGCGAGACGTTCTTGCCGAGCTCCTCCATCACCTGGAGCGCGAACGCGAGACCGGCCGACGGGCCGCCGACGCCGCGCGCGTCGATCTGCACCTTCAGCGGCAGGCGGATGTCGGCCGACTGGTCCGGCGTGAACCCGACGAGCGCGCGGTGCGGCGCGAGCGGGTCGGCGATCGTCTTGACGTCGATCGTCGTGGTCGTGCCGCCGCGCCGGACGCCGAGCGACACGGTGTCTCCCGGCTTGACCTTCGCGAGCTCCGTGCGGAGCGCTGCGATCGTGAGCGTCGGCGCGCCGTTGACGGAGACGATCACGTCGGTCGGATGCAGCTTCCCCGCGGCGTTCGTTCCGAGCTCGACCGCGTCGATGATCACGCCGTCGGGCTTCGCGATGACGTGGTAGCCGAGCTTGCGCAAAGCGACGGCCGCGGCGACGCGCTGCGACGTCGTCATCTCCTGCAGGTCGGCCTCGCGCTGCTGCGCGTCGCTGACGCCGGGCGGCACGATCAGCTTCGCCGGGATCAGCGTCGCGCCCGAGCGGATTGACGGGAAGAGACGCTCGAGCATGCTCGCGCGGCGCTCGACGACGTCGACGAAGTAGATGCCGCCGGGTCCCGTCGAATCCTTGCCGCCCTGGACCTGCACGAGCGGCGCGACCGGGTGCGCCGGATCGGGGAGCAACAGGAAGTCGTTCGACGGCCAGAGATAGAGGGCGACGAGCGCCACGGCGACCAGCGCGACGACGGCCCCCGCGATGCGGGCGGGTAGGAGGAGGCGCGTCACCGGCGGCAGGGTAGCCGGATTGCGGTGAGTCCTAGAAGAGGAAGCGCTGCAGCCCGCCGTCGACGGCCAGGGTCTGGCCGGTGACGTAGCGGGCCCGGTCTGACGCGAGGAAGCAGACGACGTCGCCGAACTCCTCCGTCGTTCCCCAGCGGCGGAGCGGGATCTCGGTCAGCGCGTCCTCGGTCGGCCCGCCCGGATACAGCTCCTCGAGACGCGCGGTCGCGATCCGGCCCGGGGCGACGCAGTTGACGGTGATCCCCTGCGGGCCGAGCTCGTTGGAGAGGGTCTTGAACCAGCCGGTGAGGCCGGGACGGATCGAGTTCGACAGCGCGAGATGCGCCGTCGGCTCCTTCGCGGCGATCGACGTGATCCCGATGATGCGGCCGGCGGGGCTGCGCTCGAGATGCGGCAGGCAGAGCGCGACGAGCCTGACTGCCGGGACCATCAGCAGCTCGAGCGCGCCGCGGATCGACTCGGGCGTGACGCCGACCCCGGGGCCGGGCGTCGGGCCGCCGCTGTTCCAGACGAGGATGTCGATGCCGCCGTAGGTCTCGACCGTCTTCGCGACCGCCTGCTCGAGGTCGTCCGCGGACGTGACGTCGCCCGGCAGCGCGAGCGCGCCGATGCGCGTCGCCTCTGTCTCGAGCAGGTCGCGCCGGCGCGCGAGCATCGCGACGTTCGCGCCTTCGCGTGCGAGCGCCTCCGCGCTGGCGAGCCCGAGCCCGGACGACGCGCCGCAGACGATCGCCGTGCGTCCGGTAAGCCCGAGGTCCACGGCTACGGTGGTCAGGACGCCGACGACCTCGCGGACGGCGGCGGACGACGCGGCCAGCGCGGTCTGCTCGTCGTCGCTGAGGTCGAGCTCGACGATCTGCTCGATCCCGGACGGGCCGAGCTTCACGGGGACGCCCATGTAGAGGCCGTCGATCCCGTACTCGCCTTCGAGGTATGCGGTGCACGGGAGGACGCGCTTCTCGTCGAGCATGATCGAGTCGACCATCTGCGCGGCCGCGGCGCCCGGTGCGTACCACGCCGACGTGCCCATCAGGTTGACGAGCTCGCCGCCGCCCTTCGCGGTGCGCTCGACCATCGCCTGGATCTTGTCCTCGGCGACGAGCTTGCGCAGCGGGACGCCGCCGACGGTCGTCGCGGAGACGACGGGAACCATCTGGTCGCCGTGGCCGCCGAGCACCATCGCGCGAACGTCCTTCACCGACGCGCCGGTCTCCCAGGCGATGAACGTCGAGAAGCGCGCGGTGTCGAGAATGCCCGCCATGCCGAAGACGCGGTGCTTGTCCCAGCCGGAGACGTTCTTCGCGACGTGGCACATCGCGTCGAGCGGGTTCGAGACGACGATGAGAATCGCGTCGGGGCTCTGCGCGGTGACCTTCTCCGTGACGTCCTTGACGATCTTCTCGTTCGTCGCGACGAGGTCGTCGCGCGACATGCCGGGCGAGCGCGGGAGGCCCGCGGTGACGACGACGACGGTCGAGCCGGCGGTCTCCTCGTAGCCGTTCGAGCCGGTGACGTTCGGCTCGTAGCCGAGCACGGCGCCCATCTGGTTGATGTCGAGCGCCTTGCCCTGCGGCAGGCCTTCCTTGATGTCGACGAGGACGACGTCCGCGTAGTCGCGCGTCGCGAGCACCTGCGCGCACGTCGCGCCGACGTTCCCGGCTCCGACGACGGTGACCTTGCGTCTGCTGCTCATACCGGCACCTCGGCTTCCAGCTTCTCGATGATCGCGTCGGCGACCTGGCTCGTCCCGACCGCGGTCGGATCGTCGCGGCTCGGCTTCATGTCGTAGGTGAGGCTCGCGCCCTCGGCGATCACGGCGGCGATCGCCGTCTCGAGCCGCTGCGCCGCGTCCTGCTCGCCGAGGTGGCGGAGCATCAGCATCCCGGAGAGGAGCTCGGCGATCGGGTTCACCTTGTTCTGTCCCGTGTACTTCGGCGCCGAGCCGTGCGTCGGCTCGAAGACCGCGACGTTCTCGCCGTAGTTCGCTCCCGGAGCGACGCCGAGCCCGCCGATCATCCCGGCGCACAGATCGGAGAGGACGTCGCCGTAGAGGTTCGGCAGCACGAGGACGTCGTACTCCTCGGGCCGCTGTACGAGCTGCATGCACATGTTGTCGACGATGCGGTCGTCGAATTCGATGTCGGTGTTCTCCGCGGCGACCTCGCGCGCGACGTGCAGCCAGAGGCCGTCGCTGAACTTCATGATGTTCGCCTTGTGGACGCACGTGATCTTGCGGCGGCCGTTCTTGCGCGCGTAGTCGAACGCGAACTCGAAGATGCGGCGCGTGCCGGTGACCGAGATCGGCTTGATCGAGATGCCCGCGTCGCGGTGACGGAGTGCGCCGCCGTGCGCCTCGATCCACGAGATCAGCTCCTCGGCGTCCGGCGTTCCCTGCTCGTACTCGATTCCGGCGTAGAGATCCTCGGTGTTCTCGCGCACGATGATCAGGTCGACGTCCTGGAAACGGCTGCGGACGCCGGGGTACGACTTGCACGGACGGATCTGCGCGTACATATCGAGCTCCTTGCGGAGCGCGACGTTCACCGAGCGGAAGCCGCCGCCGACCGGGGTCGTGATCGGCCCCTTCAGCGCGACGCCGGCCTCGCGGATCGCGTCGAGCACCGGCGGCGGCAGCGGATTGCCGCCGTACTGCTCCATCACGTCGGCGCCGGCGTCGCGGACGTCCCAGTCGAACTCGACGCCCGTCGCCTCGAGAACGCGACGCGTCGCCTCCGTCAGCTCGGGGCCCGTCCCGTCTCCGGGGATCAACACGACGCGGTGCGGCACGGGCTGAATCTACAGACGCAGCGGGTAGAGTCGCCGGAATGACCGAGCGCGAGCTCTTCCGGCAGGTCGCCGAGCACGCTGCAGATTTCGTCGAGACGCTCGACGAGCGGCCGATCCGCGCCGAGGCCGACGTCGGGTCGCTCACGGCTGCGCTCGGCGGGCCGTTGCCGGAGAACGGCGTGGCGGCGGAGGACGTCGTCGCGGCGCTCGTCTTGGCCGCGGATCCGGGTCTCGTCGGGATCCCGTCGGGCCGCTACTTCGGCTTCGTGATCGGCGGCGGCGTCCCGGCGGCGGTGGCCGCCGACATGCTCGCGTCGGTCTGGGACCAGAACGCCGGGCTCTATGCCGGCGGGCCCGCGGCCGCGGTCGTCGAGGAGGTCTGCCGCGGCTGGCTTGCCGAGCTGCTCGCGCTTCCGGCCGATGTGTCCGTCGCGTATGTGACGGGCTGCCAGATGGCGCACGTGACCGCGCTCGCCGCGGCGCGGCACCACGTGCTCGCGGGCGCCGGCTGGGACGTCGCCGCGAACGGGCTCGCCGGCGGGCCGCCGATCCGCGTCGTCGTCGGCGCGAAGCGCCACGTCACGGTCGATCGCGCGCTGCGGCTGCTCGGGATCGGCGCGTCGTCGCTCGTCGTCGTCGACGCGGACGACCAGGGACGGATGCGCGTCGACGCGCTGCGCGCCGCGCTCGCGGCAGACTCCGGCCCGACGATCGTGTGCGCGCAAGCCGGCGAGGTGAACACCGGCGCGTTCGATCCGCTCGACGAGATCGCCGACGCGGTGGAGGACGCCGGTGCATGGCTCCACGTCGACGGCGCGTTCGGGCTCTGGGCAGCGGCGTCGCCGGAGCTGCGTCATCTCGTGCGCGGCTCGGAGCGCGCCGACTCGTGGGCGACCGACTTTCACAAGTGGCTGAATGTCCCGTACGACTCGGGCGTCGCGTTCTGCGCGCATCCCGACGCGCACCGCGCTGCGCTCAGCGTCACGGCGGCATATCTCGTCCACGCGGAGGACAAGCGCGAGCGCGACGAGGTCGACTGGACGCCGGAGTTCTCGCGTCGCGCGCGCGGCTTCGCGGTCTACGCGGCGCTGCGGTCGCTCGGACGGAGCGGCGTCGCCGATCTTGTCGACCGCTGCTGCGCGCACGCGCGACGGTTCGCCGAGGAGCTCGAAGCGGCAGGCGCGACGATCGTGAACGACGTCGTGCTCAACCAGGTTCTCGTTCGGTTCGGCGACGGCGACCGGACCCGGGCTGTGATCGCGGCGGTGCAGAACGAGGGAACGTGCTGGCTCGGCGGCACCGAATGGAACGGCGAGCACGCGATGCGGATCTCCGTCTCGAACTGGCGGACGACGGACGACGACGTCGACCGCTCGATTCGGGCGATTCTCGCGGCCGCTGCGACCGGCGCGGTGCACGCGTGACGCTCGCGGAGGCGGCGGCGAGCGCCGACACGCTCGCGCAGGCCGGCTCGGAGCGCGAGCTCGCCGACCTGCGGTCGGAGTGGGGCGAGGAGCTCGAGTCCGCCGCGCGCAGCGCGGACTTCCGCGAGCGCGCGGTCGCGTTCCGCGCGATCGGCCAGTTCCGCTGGCGCGCGAAGGAGGAGCTGCTGCGCCGCGGTCTCGACGACGAGAGCCCCGCGTGCCGCGGTTCGGCGCTGCTTTCGCTCGAGCTGCTGTCGCGCGATCACCCGAGCACCGTCAACGGCGTCCGGTCGCTGCTGCACACGATGGTGACCAGCGACGGAAACGCCGCCGTCCGCCGTCTCGCCGTCCTCTCTCTCAAGAACGGCTCGCCGGAGCGCAACACGATCGTCCTTCTCGAAGGTCTCGCCGACGACGACGAGGGCGACGCGGAGTTTCGCCGCGCCGCGGCGAACATTGCGCAGCAGCTGAAGCGCCGCGCGCCGAAGCCGAAGAGGAACTAGGCCTTCGTCTTCTTGCGGGCGTGCGGGTGCGCCTGGAAGTAGAGCTCGCGACGGCGGCGGTCGGAGACGTGCGTGTACAGCTCGGTCGTGGCGAGATCCGCGTGGCCGAGCATCTCCTGTACCGAACGGAGGTCGGCGCCGCCCTCGAGCAGGTGCGTCGCAAACGAGTGCCGCAGCAGGTGCGGGTGCACGCGCTCCGGCTCGAGCCCGGCGACGGCGGCGAGGCGGCGGAGGATGAGGAATGCGCCGGAGCGCGTCAGGGGGCCGCCCCTCGCGTTGAGGAAGAGCTCCGGCCGGTGGCGCCGGTCGAGGTGCGGGCGGCCGCGCGCGAGGTAGCGGCGGAGCGCTTCGACCGCTTCGCGGCCGACCGGGACGACGCGCTCTTTCGAGCCCTTGCCGATGCAGCGGACGAGACGTTGCTCGAGGTCGACGGCGGAGCGCTCGAGCCCGACGGCCTCGCTGACGCGGAGCCCCGCGCCGTAGAGCAGCTCGACGAGCGCGCGATCGCGGAGGGAGCGCGGCGTCGTTCCCGCGGCGGCCTCGATCAGCCGCTCCGCCTCGCCGGGCGAGAGCGTCCGCGGCAGCGTGCGCCGGCGTCGCGGCAGCTCGAGCTCCGCCGCGGGGTTGTCGGTGCGCGTGCCGAGCAGCACCTGGTGGCGGTAGAACGACCGCACCGCGGCGATGTGACGCGAGATCGTCGTCGCGGCTTTCCCCTCGGCGCGCATGGACGCGACGTACTCGGCGAGCCGGTCGGCGGTCGCGTCGGTCGGCGACCCGTCGAGGAACGCGCAGAGGTGCACGAGGTCGCGCTTGTACGCGTCGACGGTGCGCGGCGCGAGCCGCGCGGACGAGAGCGCGAGGAAGGACTCGACGGCGGGATCCATCGGCTTCTCTGTTTCGTGTTCGAGCCCGCGACGCCTCCATCTGGTGCCTGGCACCTGGCGACCCCGAGGTGCCTGGCACCAAACGGGGTCTAGGTGCCAGCCATTCGCCCGGTTTCGGCTCTACGAGCGGGGATGCGAGCTGTCGTACACGCTGGCGCAGGCGGCGCGCGTCGACGTGGCTGTAGACCTGCGTCGTCGAGAGCGAGCTGTGGCCGAGGAGCTCCTGGATCGTCCGGAGGTCGGCGCCGCCTTCCAGCAGATGCGTCGCGAACGCGTGGCGCAGCCGGTGCGGATGCGGGGCGAGGCGGCGGAGCGTGCTCGTGTCGAGCCGCCGGCCGCGGACGGAGAGGAACAGCGCGTCCTCGGCGCCGCGGGCGAACACCGGGCGCGCGTCGCGCAGGTACTGCGCAGTCCAGAACGCCGCCTCCTCGCCGAGCGGGACGACGCGCTCCTTGCCGCCCTTGCCGCGGCGAACGTGGATCAGCTCCTGCTCGAAGTCGACGTCGGCGAGATCGAGGCCGACCGCCTCGGCGCTGCGGAGCCCGGCGGAGTAGACGACCTCGACGAGCGCGCGGTTGCGCAGCGCGATCGGCCCCTCGCCCTCGAGCGCGAGGAGCTCCGCCTCGACCTCCTTCTCGCGCGGCGCATCGGGGAGCCGGCGGCCGATCCGCGGCGCGAGCGGTGCATCGGGAACGCGCGCCGCGCCGAGCGCGTGGCGGAGGAAAGCGCGCACCGCGGCGAGCTTGCGCGCGATCGTCGTCGGCGCGAGCCGGCTCGGCGTGCGCCCCGGACGCGCCGCGCGCAGGAGCGCCGCGTACTCGGAGAGGACGCGGACGTCGACGTCGTCGAGCGCCGTCCCGCGCGCGTCGAGCCAGCGGCAGAACTCGTCGACGTCGACCCGGTACGCGCGACGTGTCCCGTCCGAGAGCGTCGGCGAGTCGAGGAAGCGCGCGGCGGCGGCGTCGGTGTCCATCCGAACTGGATTCGACATCCGCGGCCCGCAGCCTCCGCCGGACCGGGCAGTGTTGCGGCATGAGCCACCGCGCGAAGGTCTGGGTTGCGCTCGGGACCGTTTACCTGATCTGGGGATCGACGTACCTCGGGATCAAGTACGCGGGCGAGACGATCCCGCCGCTCTTCGCCGCCGGGACGCGGTTCATCGCCGCCGGACTGCTCATGGCTGGATTCGCGGCGCTCCGCAGCGGTGTCGGGGTCTTCCGCGTCACCCGCGCAGCGATCGGCGCCTGCATCCTCATCGGCGCGCTGCTGCCCGGCGCGAACGCGGTGCTCTTCGTTGCCGAGCGCCACGTACCGACGGGCGTCGCATCGCTGATCATCGGGTCGGTGCCGCTGTGGCTCGTCCTGATGCGGACGGCGACCGGCGACCGCCCGCCGCGCGCTGCGCTCGCCGCCGTCATCGTCGGCTTTCTCGGGCTCGCCGTGCTCGTGCGGCCGAGCGGCGGTGCGCCGCTGTGGGCGCTGCTCCTCTGCGTCGCGTCGGCGGTGATGTGGGCGACCGGCTCGTTCCTGTCGGGCCGCGTGCCGTTGCCGGACGACGTTTTCGCGGCCGCCGCGCTCGAGATGCTCGCCGGCGGGCTGATCCTGCTGCCGATCGGACTCCTCACGTCGAGCCCGCATCCGTCCGACTTCTCCACTCAATCGATCCTCGGCTGGATCTACCTCGTCACGTTCGGCTCGCTCGTCGGCTACACCGCATACGTCTGGCTTCTCGAAAACGCGCCGCTCGGCCAGGTCGCGACGTACGCGTACGTCAACCCGGTCGTCGCGATCGCGCTCGGCGCGATCTTCCTCGGCGAGTCGCTGACGTGGTCGATCGCAATCGGCGCCGCATTGATCCTCGCGTGCGTCGCCGTTGTCGTCACGCGCGAAGGGCCGCGCGACGAGGAGCTAGCGCCACGTCTCGGCGAGCACGCGCAGCCAGTTCCGATGACCGAGGGCCCGTAAGTCGTCGTCGCTCCAGCCGCGCGCGGCGAGCGCGTCGATCAGCGAGGGAACCTTCGTCGCGTCGTCGAGCGCCGGCGGCGGGCGGCAGCCGTCAAAGTCGGAGCCGAGCGCGACATGCTCGACGCCGATTCGCTCGGCGACGTACTCGATGTGGCCGATCACCGTGTCGATCGGCGTGTCGGCGTTCCAGTCGGCGTCGGCGCGCGTCATCGCCATGTCGAAGACGATCCCGGCGATCCCGCCCGAGTCGCGGATCGCGTCGAGCTGCGCGTCGGTGAGGCTGCGCGGTATCGGGCAGAGCGCGTGGACGCCGCAATGCGTCGCGACGACAGGCGCCGACGACAGTCGAGCGACGTCGTTGAAGCCCGCCTCGTTCAGATGCGCGACGTCGAGCATCACCCCGAGCTCGTTGCACGCGCGCACGAGCTCGCGCCCCGCAGCGGTCAGTCCCGGCCCGGTGTCCGGCGTGCCGGGAAAGCGGAACGGCACGCCGTGGCCGAACGCATTCGGGCGGCTCCAGACGATCCCGATCGAACGCAGGCCGCGCTCGTACCACGCCTCGAGATTGCCGAGACCGGGCTCGATCGGCTCCGCGCCCTCGAAGTGAAGGATCGCGCCGACCTCCTCGCCGGCGAGGCAGCGCTTCAGGTCGGCGACCGTCCGCACGAGGAAGAGGTCGCGCTCTGCGATCGCCGCGATCTCGTCGGCGATCCGCGCCGCGCGCTCGAACGGCACCGCCGTCTCCATGGGCACCTCGTAGCCGTCCTCGGTCTGGACGACGAGCGCGCGCGGATCCGCCGGCTCGTCGTCCTCGAGCGGGACGAAGATCGCGAAGAACCCGGCGGCGATTCCGCCCTCCCGCATCCGGGGCACGTCGAGGTGGCCTTCGTCGTCGCGGTCGCGGAGCGAGCGGCCGCTTCGCCAGACGCGCAGCAGCGCGTCGTTGTGGCCGTCGACGACCGGGATCACTCGAGCTCGCCCGGCAGCAGCGAGTACATCGCCCAGTCGATCCGCCGCCCGAGCCGTGGATTCCAGTACGCGGAACGATGGACGCCTTCGAGCCGGAAGCCGACCGTCTCGGCGACGCGGCGCGACGAAGTGTTCTCGACGGCCGCGCGGAGCTGCACGCGCGCTGCGCCGTTCGCCAGCGCCCAGGCCGTGATCAGCCGCACCGCGCGCGTCATCGCGCCGCCGCCTCGCGCGTCGGCGCGGAGCCAGTAGCCGATCTCGGTGACGTCGCCCGCCTCGTCCCAGCTCGCCCCGATCGCTCCGAGCAGGCGCCTGTCGCCTGCGTCTGCGATCGCAAACCGCGACTCGCGATCGTTCCCCGACTGGCCGCGGATATAGCCGAGAGCCTCCTCGGCGGAATACGGCTGGGGAATCCGGTCGAGCCAGCGCGCGATCTCCTCGTCACCGTCGATACAAAGCGCGAGCTCGGGCGCGTCGGCCTCGACCCATGGGCGCAACGCGACCACTCCGTCGGCGAGTGGTTCGGCCTGCGGCAAACCGGACATTGGGCTTACGATAGAGAACGTGCGGCGGAGGCTTCGGATCCGATGACGACGATGGACGTCGGCGGTCGCGTGGATCTCACCGCGCATGGGATCCGACCGACGGGTCACGTCGTCCGCAACCCGACGACCTCGCTGCTGTACGAGCACGCGATCGCGCGCGGCGACGCGCGCATTGCGGAAGGTGGTCCGCTCGCCGTCGACACCGGCGTGCACACCGGCCGCTCGCCGCGCGACAAGTTCGTCGTCCGCGAGCCGGGCTCCGAGAACCGCATCTGGTGGGACGGCAACGTGCCGTTCCCGGAGGACGGCTTCGAGCGTCTGCGCGAGAAGGTCGCCGCGTTCCTCGCGCGCGAGCCGAGCCTCTACGTCGTCGACGCGTTCGCCGGCGCCGACGCCGCGCACCGGATCGCCGTGCGCGTCATCACGACGCATCCGTACCACGCGCTCTTCGCGAAGACGATGTTCATCGACCCGACCGACGAGGAGCTCGCGGACTTCGAGCCGCAGGCGCTCGTGCTGCACGCGCCCGCGCTCGAGGCCGACCCGGACGATAGACGGCACGCGCAGCGCGACGTTCGTCGTGCTCCATCCGTCGCGCACCGAGATCCTCGTCGGCGGCACCTTTTACGCGGGCGAGATCAAGAAGTCGATCTTCACCGTGATGAACGACCGGCTTCCGCTCGAAGGCGTCTTCCCGATGCACTGCTCCGCGAACGTCGGCGCCGACGGACGCGCGGCCGTGTTCTTCGGCCTCTCCGGCACGGGCAAGACGACGCTGTCCGCGGATCCGGAGCGCGCGCTGATCGGCGACGACGAGCACGGCTGGGGCGACGCCGGCGTCTTCAACTTCGAGGGCGGCTGCTACGCGAAGGTGATCCGCCTCTCCGCCGAGGCCGAGCCGGAGATCTTCCGCACGACGCAGACGTACGGGACGATCCTCGAGAACGTCGTCCTCGACGAAGGCGGCGTCGTCGACCTCGACGACGACTCGAAGACGGAGAACACGCGCGCGGCGTACAAGCTCGAGCAGATCGCGAACGCGCATCCGGAGAAGCGCGCGGGCCATCCGTCGTCGGTGATCATGCTCACCGCGGACGCGTTCGGGATCCTGCCGCCGATCGCGCGGCTCGACCGCCAGCAGGCGCTCTACTACTTCCTCTCCGGCTTCACCGCGAAGCTCGCCGGGACGGAGATCGGTGTCACCGAGCCGCAGCCGACGTTCTCGACGTGCTTCGGCGCGCCGTTCCTGCCGCAGTCGCCGCTGACGTACGCCGAGATGCTCGGGCGGAAGCTCGACGAGCACGGCTCGACGGTCTGGCTCGTCAACACCGGCTGGACCGGCGGGCCGTACGGCGAGGGCCGGCGGATGCCGATTGCCGCGACGCGCGCGTTGCTCCACGCCGTGCTCTCGGGCGGCCTCGGCGGCGCCGAGTTCCGCACAGATCCGGTCTTCGGCCTCGCCGTCCCGGTGGACGTTCCGGGGGTCGACCCGGCGCTGCTCGACCCGCGCTCGACCTGGCGCGACCCGGCGGCGTACGACGCGAAGGCGCAGGAGCTCGCCCGGATGTTCCGCGAGAACTTCGAGCAGTTCGCTGCATCGGCTCCCGATCTCGCCGGGGCCGGGCCGCGCGCCTGATAGCGTCAGGTGATGTGATCGGAAAGCACGACGTCCTCGTGGTGGGCGCCGGTTGCGCAGGCATGCGCGCCGCGATCGCAGCGCACGATGCGGGTGCCGACGTCGCGATGATCTCGAAGCTCCATCCGACCCGTTCGCACTCCGGCGCGGCCGAGGGCGGCATCAACGCGGCGCTCGGCAACGCGGCCGACGACAGCCCCGAGATCCACGCCTACGACACGGTCAAGGGCTCCGACTATCTCGGCGACCAGGACTCGATCGAGCTCTTCACCGCCGAGGCGCCCGGCGACATCATCCAGCTCGAGAACTGGGGCGCGGTCTTCTCGCGGCGCGAGGACGGCAAGCTCGCCCAGCGCCCGTTCGGCGCCGCCGGCTCGCCGCGCACGATCTTCTCCGCCGACATCACCGGCCACGTGCTGATCCAGGTGCTCTACGAGCAGGTCGTCCGCCGCGACATCAAGGTCTACGAGGAGTTCTTCGCATGGCAGCTCGTCCTCAACGACGACCGCTGCCAGGGCGTCATCTGCTGGGACCTGCTGAACGGCGGCCTGAAGACCGTCGGCGGCAAGACCGTCGTGCTCGCGACCGGCGGCGCCGGCCGCCAGTACCGCGTCACGACGAACGCGTACGCCTGCACCGGCGACGGGACGGCGATGGCGCTGCACGCCGGCGTGCCGCTGAAGGACATGGAGTTCATGCAGTTCCACCCGACGACGCTGTACCCGACGGGGATCCTGCTCACGGAGGGCTGCCGCGGCGAGGGCGCCTACCTGATCAACAAGGACGGCGAGCGCTTCATGAAGAAGTACGCGCCGAACGCGCTCGAGCTCGCGTCGCGCGACGTCGTCTCGCGCTCCGAGCAGACGGAGATCGACGCGGGCCGCGGGATCAACGGCTCGGTGATGCTCGACATGCGCCACCTCGGCGCCGAGCGGATCATCGAGCGGCTGCCCGGCTCGCGCGAGCTGTCGATGACGTTCGCCGGCGTCGACCCGATCTTCGAGCCGGTGCCGGTTCGGCCGGGCGCGCACTACCACATGGGCGGAATCGAGACGGACAGCGACGGCGCGACGGAGCTCGACGGGCCTCTACGCGGCGGGCGAGTGCGCGTGCGTGTCGGTGCACGGCGCGAACCGCCTCGGCGGCAACTCGCTGATGGAGACGATCACGTTCGGCCGCCGCGCCGGAACGGCCGCAGCCGAGTGGGCGCTCTCGCACACGACGATCGACGTGCCCGAGTCGGCCGAGCGCGACGCGGAGCGCAAGCTCGAGGAGCTGCTCGACCGCGACGACCGGCGAGCGCCCGTGGAAGATCCGCGAGGAGCTCGGCGAGTCGATGCTCGAGAACTTCGCCGTCTTCCGCCGCGAGGAGCAGATGATCCGGCAGGTCGAGATCATCGAGGAGCTGCGCGAGCGCTACAAGAACGTCTACATCGAGGACAAGGGCGAGGTCTTCAACAGCGACCTGACGCAGGCGATCGAGCTCGGCAACATGCTCGACACCGCGCTCTGCATGGTCACCGCCGGGATCGCCCGCAAGGAGAGCCGCGGCGCGCACTCGCGGCCGTACGACTATCCCGACGCGCGACGACGAGAACTTCATGCACCACTCGATCGTCTACTGGCGCGACGGCGGCCCCGAGCTGTCGACGAAGGCGGTGCGGTTCACGAAGTGGGAGCCCGCAGGAGCGGACGTACTGATGCTGCGGCGCGGCCGCGCTCGTCGTCGCGCTCGTCGCGCTGCCGCTCGGCGTCGCGGCCTGCGGCGGCGGCAAGAAATCCGCGTCGACGACGACCACGACGCGCGACCTCGGCGAAGGAGGCGGTGCAGGCCGCCGCCAAGAAGACCGCGGACGCCGGGAACCATGCGCATCGCAGTCCGCGCCGGGACGGCGACCGCGAGCGAGACGGTGCTCGTCGCGGGCACCGGCGCGTTCGACACGCCGAACCACAAGGGAGAGCTGCACCTGCACTTCGCGGCGGGCCCGATCGCGAGCACGATGGACGTCGTCCTCGACGGGAGCAACATCTACCTCCGGTCGCCGCTGTTCTCGCTCCTGCTCCCGGCCGGCAAGTCGTGGATCAAGCTCGACGGCAAGAAGGCGGGGAAGGTCGGCGGCGTCGATCTCTCATCCCTGCTGTCGCAAGATCCGTCCGCAGGCGCTCGACGCGATCGCGAACAGCACGACGAGCGTCACGGAGGTCGGCACCGTGCACGGCTCGCGGCGCTCGGCGCGACGCATGTACCGCGCGCACGGCCAAGGCCGACACGGGTTCGGCGACCGCCGCGCGGCGTCTACAACGTCTGGGTCGGCAGCGACGGCTACATCCACCGCGTGCGCACGAATGCCGCCGCCGCGTCCGGCTCGAAGCCCGCGCGTCGTCGCCGCGACCTCCACGCTCTCCGGCTTCGGAGATACGGTTGACGTCACCGTGCCGCCCGCCTCGCAGACTGTACGAGACGCGAACGGCTCGATCCCCGGACTCGGAGGCTAGGCCGACGCCATGCAAGTCGCACTGAAGATCTGGCGCTACGACGCAGCGACCGGCGACCGCGCGCTGAAGGAGTACGAGATCGACGCGCCGGACGAGGCGACGCTCCTCGACTGCCTCGACCTGATCAAGGACAAGCAAGACGGCACGCTCGCGTACCGCAAGAGCTGCCGGATGATGATCTGCGGCTCGTGCGGCATGCGCATGGACGGCGCCGCCGTGCTCGCGTGCAAGACGCGCATGTACGACATCGCGCAGGCCGGCGCGATTCCGGTGATCTCGGCGATGGGCAACCTGCCCGTCGTGAAGGACCTCGTCGTCGACATGGATCCGTTCTGGGACAAGTTCAAGGCGATGAAGCCGTACCTCCAGCCGGGCTTCGACCGGCCGGACGACGGGCGCGAGTACCGGATCACGCAGGAGCAGATGAACGTCGATCCACAAGGAGTCGCTGTGCGTCAACTGCGGCTGCTGCGTCTCCGAGTGCAACGCGATGGAGTCCGATCCGGAGTTCCTCGGCCCGCAGGCGCTCGCGAAGGGGATGCGGTTCGTCGGCGACCCGCGCGACGGCGCGACGGTCGAGCGGCTCGAGCAGTACAGCGGCGAGCACGGGATCTGGGAGTGCACGCGCTGCTTCTTCTGCAACGAGCGCTGCCCGAAGGGCGTCGACCCGCGCGACGCGATCGCGAAGCTCGGCGCCGAGGCGATCAAGGCACGGCATCGACCGCGACATGGGCGCGAAGCACGCGAAGTGGTTCATCCGCTCGACGGAGACGACCGGCTGGCTGCGCGAGACGGAGCTCGTGCCGAAGACGCAGGGCGTCGTCTCGTCGATCAAGCAGATGAAGTTCGCGATGAACCTCGCCAAGCACAACAAGGCCGGGCTCGCGTTCCCGCCGCACGTCGCGACGCGACGTCGGCGAGGCGCGCAACCTGCACAAGCTCGTGCGCGAGCAGGACCGCCAGGGCGCGCTCGGCCACGTGCAGGGCGAGGCGGCGCTCGCGAAGCTGACGCCACGGCCACGTCGAAGGGACGCTCGAGGAGATCTACGCGAAGCCCGGGGCGTTCCCGCAGCCGTACCTTCCCGAGGATCAACGGAGACCACATCGTGAAGCGCGTCGCGTACTACAAGGGCTGTCTCGCGTCGCTGTCCGCGAAGGAGCTGGACACGTCGACGCAGGCGCTCGCGCCGCGCGTCGGGCTGGAGCTGATCGAGCTCGAGTCCGTCACCTGCTGCGGCGCCGGCGACATCCACGAGGCGGAGCCCGACTACTACCTCCACCTGAACGCGCGCATCCTCGCGTACGCGGAGGCCGCCGAGTGCGACACGCTGATGACGGTCTGCAACGTCTGCACGCTGAATCTCCGCCAGGCGAACTTCATGCTGATGGGCGACGACGCGTTGCGCGCGCGCGTGAACGCGAACCTCGAGTCGGTCGGCGTGCCGCCGTACAGCGGCGAATGTCGATGTCCGGCATCTGCTCTGGGAGATCGCCGAGGGCGAGGGCTACGAGAAGCTGAAGGACGACGGCGCACAAGGGGCTGAAGGGACTGAAGGTCGCGCCGTTCTACGGCTGCCAGATCCTTCGCCCGTCGAAGATCATGGGCTTCGAGGATCCGGATCGTCCGTGGTCGCTCGAGCGGATCATCGAGGCGTGCGGCGGCGAGGCGATCGACTATCCCGCGAAGATCAAGTGCTGCGGCTTCCCGATCATCCAGGCGCGCGAGGAGACGGCGATGGGCGAGCTGATCCAGCCGATCGAGCAGGCGATGGAGGCCGGCGCCGACGTGATGGTGACGCCGTGCCCGCTCTGCCATCTCTCGCTCGACGCGTGGCAGCAGAAGCTCGAGGCGTCGACCGGCAAGAAGTTCGGGATGCCGATCCTCCACCTCGCGCAGCTCGTCGGCGTCGCCGCCGGGCTCGAGGACTCCGAGCTGAAGTTCAAGCGGCACATCGTCGACCCGCGGCCGGCGCTCGAGAAGCTGCAGGTCTGAGACTTCCGATCGCGATCGGCGGGCTCGCAGCAGCGGGTCTCGCGTACGGGCTGGTTCGAGGCGGGCTGGGTGCGGCTGCGCACGCTCGACGTGCCGCTGCAGGGGCTGCCGCCGGAGCTCGACGGACTGCGGATCGCGCATCTGTCGGACTTCCATCTCGGGCCGCCGTCGCGCGGCGTGCACGCGGTGGAGCGCGCGGTCGACTGGACCGCGGAGCGGCAGCCGGACCTCGCGGTGATCACGGGCGACCTGCTGACGAAGCCCTCGGGCGAAGCGCGGCTGCGCGCGCTCGTCGAGCGGCTCGGCGTGCCGACGTTCGCCGTGCTCGGCAACCACGACGTCGCGATCAGCCGCGACCCGCAGGCGCGGAAGTCCGATCTCCGCGAGCTCGCGCCGGCGACGCTGCTGCGCGACGAAGGCGTCGAGCTCGAGCTGCGCGGCCGCCGCATCTGGATCGCCGGTACGCATCCGCGGATGATCGTGCGCCGGAGCGAGAAGCTCGATCCGAACACGCTCTCGCGCGACGCCGACCTGCGGATCCTGCTCTGCCATTTTCCGCGCGTCCTCGACCGGCTCGAGCCCGGCAGCTTCGACCTCGTGCTCGCGGGGCACATGCACGACGGCCAGATCTGCATCCCGTACCCGGGCGGCAAGGTGCGGCTCGCGCATCCGACCGCGCGCTACGTGCGCGGCGATCTACCGCTCGCCCGCCGCGACGATGCACGTGTCGCCGGGGCTCGGGACGACCTTCGTGCCGTTCCGCTTTGCGGCGCGGCCTGAGGCGACCGAGCTCGTGCTGCGAAGCGCGTAGGCTACGGACAGTGGAGGGCCAGGCCTCGATCTCCACCGACATCCTCGCCCGCTACGCAGCCGACGCGGCGCGCGAGGTCGTCGGCGTGCGCGGGCTGACGGAAAGCCCGATCCCCGGCAGGCGCGGCGGCGTGCGCGTGAGCGGCGACGACGGCGGCACGCGCGTCGAGCTCCATCTCGTCGTCGACTGGGGCGCGTCGATCCCGGAGCTGGGCCGCGCGGTGCAGCAGCGCGTGCGCGAGTACCTGCTGCAGATGGCGGACGTCACCGCGGCGTCGGTCGACGTGGTCGTCGAGGAGATCGGCCCGCGCCCGTGACGTCGCGGATCGCCGGGCTGACCTACGCGACGCTGCCGACCGCGCCTTCGGTCTGCCACGAGTGCATCTGGTGGCAGTCCCGTTCCGGACGAACGGTCGACAAGCGCCGCTGGATCCACGGCGTCGAGGACGACTGGGGTGCGTGGGGATCGGTGTACTACGACGACGACGGCCGGCTGCTCGGCTCGATGCAGTACGGGCCGTCGGAGCTGTTCCCGCGCGCGGCCGAGCTTCCGGCCGGCCCGCCGAGCGACGACGCCGTGCTCGTGACGTGCGCGTACCTCACCGATCCGTCGAAGCCGTGGGTGATCCAGTCGCTCTTCCTCACCGCGATCGGGCACGTGCGCGACAAGGGCGCCCGTGCGCTCGAGGCGTTCGCGTACGCGTATCCCGAAGGCGAGTCGGCGCACGACCGCTTCCACGTGCACCGGACGATCTTCCCCGCGGACTTCCTCGCCGACTTCGGCTTCCAGCCGGTGCGTGCGCGCGGAAGCGTCGAGCTCGCGCGGCTCGAGCTCGGCGGCCTTCAGCCCGTCGTCGAAGGGAAGCGCGAGACGGTGATCCGCGTCGTCCGCGAGGCGTTCACTCCGGCCCCGGCGCCGCAGCGGCCCTAGCGCTACCCGCCCGTCAGCAGCTCGGAGTGGAGCTGGCCGCCGCTCGTCGCGCGCGTGACCTGGATCCGGCCGAGCGGCTGTGACGCTGCCCGGCTTAGCGAGCGCGTTCACGTCCTGCGTGAACACCGCCTCGTAGCGTCCTGTGAGCCAGGCGAGCAGATCGCCCGGGATCCGCTCGTCGTTCGTTCCTTCCTGTCCGTAGGCGCCGAAGGGAAGGGCGAACGCGAGCGGGCTGGTACTGCGGGATCTCGTCCGTCATCTGCTGCTGCCCCGCCTCGATGTCCGACCGCACGCGGTCCTGCCACTGCGAGAAGTCCTCGCCCGGCTTCTTGTACGCGTAGTACGCGCCGGTCTGGCTCGTGCTCGAGCCGTACTGGATGAACGTGTGCCGTTGGCCCGGCGTGGAGCTGGTTGTTCCAGCGGCCGGTGCGTTCCATCCCGCGCAGCTCGTCCCACGTCAGGTACTCCGGATCGCACGCCGAGACGCGACCGACGTCGACGAACATGACGGCGGTGAAGCTGAAGCTTGTGCAGGATGCTCTCGGAGCCGGTCCACGAGTCCGCGCGCGCGTCGTCGAACGTGAGCAGCAGCGGCCGCGGCGGGAGCTCCACCGTCTTTCCGCGGACGAAGTCGATGAACGTCTGCAGGCCGATCGTCTGATAGCCGGCGTGCTTGATCATCGTCATCTGCTTGGCGAAGTCGTACGCATTGACGCCGTATTGCGCGTCCGCCGCGTGGAGAAGTCGCTCGGCGGGCCGATCCCGTGGTAGAGCAGCACCGGTACCGCGGAGCGGTCCGGAGGGAGCGGCGCCCAGACCGCCTTCTCCTCGGGTGTGAGCACGACCTCCGGCGCCGGGATCGGTGTCCGGGGAGACGCAGGTTGACACGCTGCGGCGGCGCCGGACCTCCCGCAGCCGGCGGCGGTGAGTGCCAGGCCGCAGCTCAAGACGAGCACTGCCGGCGCCGATAGCTTCATCCGAGGGTAATAGGATACCCGCGGGTCCGGCGAGTCCTCGTCGCCGGAGTCGGCACAGTCTCGAATGCGTCTTGTCACAGTCCTGTTCCTGTGGGCCTTCGTCGTGATCGCGACGACCGCATCGTCGTCGGGTGAGACGGGTGCGTTACGCGCGCCGTCCCGCCCTTCGAAGACCGCGGCGCTTGCGGTCGTGCGCATGGCGGCGGACTCGCTGCTCGCGCGCCGCGAGCTCATGCCGACCGGAGGGTGGGCCTGGCGGTCGGTCGATCCAGGCGCCGCACTACCAGACGGACCGCGACGTCGGCGCGGCGTCGATCGGGGAAGGGCTGCTCGCCGCCTACGCGGTCACGCACGACGCGCGGTACCTGTTTGCCGCGAAGGCGGCCGGCGACTTCCTGCTGGGTGTCGCCGAGCCGGAGTCGGGAGGCCTGCGTTGGCCGGACTGGGCCGACCCGGACGGACAGCGTTCGGCGACGCACTACACGAGCTACGACGACGGCGCGGCCGGGATCAGCGACTACCTCCTCCAGTTGTCCAACGTCACGCGGCGAGCCGCGCTTCCGCACGGCCGCGCTCGGCGGGCATGCGCTGGCTCGTCGCGCAGGCGGAGGGCGTCCTGCCCGCAGATCGAGTGCTCCTGGAACTGGACGGACGACCCGTCCGACAGCGTCGCGTACTACGGCGTCGGCATGGGCCAGGCGGGCATCGTGCTCGCGCTCGACACGTTCGCCGACGCGCACCGGGCGACACCACCTTCCGCGAGTACGCACGCGCGGGCGCCGCCCGGCTGCGAGCGCTCACCAGGGACGGACGCCTCCCATTGCCGCAGGGGCTCGAGAGCACCCGATGTGTTCGAGACCGGGTTCCTGAACGGCTCGGCCGGCGCGGCGTTCGTGTTCCTCGAGCGTTACGCCCACGATCACGACCCGCGTCGATCTCGAGACGGCGAAGCGGCTGCTCGGCTGGGTGAACGACCAGGCGAGGCCGACGGCCGCGGCGGCGCTCCGCTGGCCGCTCGCACTCAACGACGCTGCAGCCGCGTCCGGCTTCGAGCTCGGCGCGGCCGGGATCGCCTGGGTCAACCTGCGGCGTGCGCAGCGACCGGCGAACGCTCCTACCGCGACGTCGCGCGTCGGGCAGGCGTCTGGCTTCGCCGCGTCGCGACCGCGGGGTCCGCGTGGAACGAGCTGCCCGGCGACCTCGGACTCCGGTTCACGTCGGGCTCGACAGCGGCGCGGCCGGGATCGGCTGGGTGCTCGTGGATCTCGCCGACGCGCGGGCATCGATCCGGCCGCGAATCGGGGGCCGCGTGGTCGGCGCTCGCCGCGCTCAACGCCGGCGCCGTGCACGACCGCGTCGGGGCGCTCTGGTACGAGAACCGGACCGGTGCGCAGGCCGGCGGCTGCCCGCCGAGCCGTCGTGGCACTGGGGCTCCGCCGGGAATCGCCGGGTTTGCGGCCCGGCTCGCCGGGTGGTCCGGACGTAGCCCGGGCGGGCAGCGCAGCGGTGAGCTCGCCGGCGCAGCTGACAGATCCGCGAGCGCCGTGAGCCAGCGATCCCGAGCTCGTCGATCGTCCGATTCGAGCCGCTCCGCCCGGCGTCGCGCACCGCGCATGATCGTGGGCGTCGTGCTCGGCCCGCTCCTCTGGCTCGTGGCGCTCGTCGCCGTCGCCTGGTTGCTGCGACTACAGCTGGGCGATCGAGCTCGGCCTGCTGATCGACCGCCGCGTCGTTCGTCGTCTCGCGCTGGTCGTCCTCGGCGTGCTGCGACCTGGGCGCGTCCGCGCAGGAGAGGCGGTATGCGGACTCGCGGTTGAGATGCTGCTCGCGTTCGTCGCGCTGTACCCGGTGTGCACCGCGGCGCTCTGGATCGCCGGCGGGCTGATCTTCCGCGTGCTCGACGAGCGACGTCCGTCGGACCCGGCCCGGAGCGGCTGGCCCGGCGTGACGATCCTGATCCCCGCGTACAACGAGGAGGCCGTGATCGCGACCAGCGTGCGGCCGGCGCTGCCGTCCGACTACCCGCGGCTCGAGGTCCTCGTCCTCGACGACGGCTCGACCGACGACACCGAGGCCGTCGCGCTCGCGGCCGCCGGCGGCGATCCGCGGTGCCGGGTGCTCCGCGACCCGGTCAACCTCGGCAAGGCCGAGCAGCTCAACGTCGGCTTCGCGCGGCCCGGCACGAGCTCGTCGCCGTCACCGACGCCGACACGCACTGCACCCGCAGCGCTCAAGCTGCTCGTGGCCCGGATGGCGCGCTCGCCGATCGCTGGCGGCTGTCGCCGGCGCGCCGCACGTGACGAACCGCGGCGGCTGATCCTGGCGATGCAGGTGCTCGAGGCGGCGGCGATCATCGGCCTGATCCGCCGGACCCAGTCGCTCACCGGCCGGGTCGGCGTCGTCGCCGGCGTGCTCGGGCTCTTCCACCGCGATCGGTCCTCGCCGTCGGCGGCTACGACTCGCGCATGGCCACCGAGGACATCGACCTGACGTGGCGCTCCTCATCGCCGGCTGGCACACGGCGTACGAGCCGCGCGCGCTGGTCGGCATGCAGGTGCCGTGCGACGCCGCGCGCGCTGTGGGCGCAGCGCAAACGCTGGGCGCGCGGCCAGGGGAGGTGCTCCACGTCCACCTCGGGAGGTGATGCCGCTGGCGCAACCGCCGCATGTGGCTCCTCGGCTTCGAGTCGCTCGCGTCGTTGATCTGGGTCGTGCACCCTGACGCTGTCGCTCGTCCTCGCCGTCTCTCGCGCGATCTTTCGCGGCTTCGGGCGACAACGTGTTCGGCCTCGGCCTCGCGTGGGGCATCGCGATCGCCGTTCTGGCGATCGATCCAGCTGACCGTCGCGCTCTTCGCTCGAGTACACCTACGACCCGACCTCGTTCGGGCGTTCCTCGTCGCCGTGCTCTATCCGTCGGCTACTGGCTGGTCGGCGGCTGCGCCGCACTGCGCCGCCAGACGGTTGCGCTGTTCCGCGGCCCGCTCGACCCGCGCGTCGTCTGGGACATTCCGCGCCAGTCGCTCGAGGCGAGCGACGACTGACTACGCGCCGCCGCTGCCTGACGAAGAAGACCGCGTGGGCGAAGACGGCCCGCGAGCCGGTTACGCAGCCGCCCGCTGGCGCGTGAGCAGCAGCTCGGCGATCTGAATCGCGTTCAGCGCGGCGCCCTTGTTCAGGTTGTCGCACGCGAGGAAGAGGGCGAGGCCGTTGCCGTCAGCGGCGCGGTCGGCCCGGATGCGGCCGACAAGGACGTCGTCGGTCTGCGCCGCATCGCCCGGCGTCGGCACGTCGACGACGCGCACCGACGGCGCGGCGGCGAGCAGCTCGGTTGCCTGCTCCGGCGAGAGCGGCTCGTCGAGCTCGATCCACACCGACTCGGCGTGGCCGACGAGCACCGGCACGCGCACGGTCGTCGCGCTGATCGGCAGCTCCGGCAGTTCGAGGATCTTCCGCGACTCCGCGCGGAGCTTCGACTCCTCGTCCGTCTCGTCGCCGTCCCACGTCCAATCCATCGCGAGGTTGTGCTCCGCCTGCGGCTCCGCGAGCAGCGACGCCATCCGCTGCGCGCCTGCGCCCGACACCGACTGGTACGTCGAGACGCGGAGCCGCCGCAGCCCGGCCGCGTCGTGCAGCGGCTTCAGCACGCACGTCAGCGGAATCGTGCAGCAGTTCGGGTTCGCGACGATGCCGTCGTTCTCCAGCGCACGGTCACCGTTCACCTCGGGCACGACGAGCGGAATGCCCGGCTCGAGCCGGTACGCCGAAGACTTGTCGACGGCGATCGCGCCGCCGCGCACCGCATGCGGCACGAGCTCGCGCGACGCCGACGTACCGACGGAGAAGAGGACGACGTCGAGCCCACCCGCGGCGAGCGTCTCCGGCGTCGCCTCCTCGATCGTCAGCTCGCGGTCGCCGAACGGAAGCGTGCCGCCGGCGGAACGCGACGACGCGAGCGCGCGCACGTTCTCGTAGCCGCGCTCGGCGAGCAGCCGCAGCGTCACGGTTCCGACCGCGCCGGTCGCGCCGACGACTCCGATCCGCGCATCACGCATCGACGGTCTCCAATTCGAACGCGTCGTGAAGCGCAGCGACGGCGCGCGGCACGTCGCCGGTCGGAACGTGGCACGCGATCTTGATCGGCGACGTCGAGATGACCTTCGGCTCGACGCCGGCGGCTCCGAGCGTCGCGAACGTCTTCGCCGCGATTCCCGGATGGCTCTTCATCCCCGCGCCGACGAGGCTGACCTTGCCGAGGTCGTCGCGCATCGACCAGTCGACGGAGAGCGAGCCGAGCACCTCCTCGCACGCGGCGAGGTCGTCGAGCGGAGCGCTGAAGACGATCTCGTCGGAGCTGACCTGGAGGATCGTGTCGACGTTCACGCTCGCGGCGGCGAGGAGCGCGAACAGCTGCGCGGCGTCGATGTCGCGCACGCGGAAGAGCGGCTCGCAGTCGGTGTGCGCCACACCGGAGATGATTGCCTTCTCGAGCACCGGATCCTCCTCGTCCACGATCCACGTGCCGTCGGCGTCGGAGAACGTCGAGCGAACGTGGAGCCGCACGTCGTGGTTGCGCGCGAACTCGACCGAGCGTAGCTGCAGCACCTTCGCTCCGCTCGCCGAGAGCTCGAGCATCTCCTCGTACGTGAGCGCAGCCAGCTTGCGCGCGCCCGGGACGATCCGCGGATCGGCCGTGAAGACGCCTTCGACGTCGGTGTACATCTCGCACGCGCGCGCGCCGAGCGCGGCGGCGAGGGCCACCGCGGTCAGGTTCGAGCCGCCGCGGCCGAGCGTCGTCACGTCGTGCGAGTCGGCGGAGACGCCCTGGAAGCCGGCGACGAGGACGATGTGCTCCTGGTCGAGCGCTTCGTTGATCCGCTGCGTCCGGATCTCCGCGATCTTCGCTTTGCCGTGCACCGCGTCGGTGACGATCCCGGCCTGCGAGCCGGTGAGCGAGATCGCCTCGTGCCCGAGATCGTGGATCGCCATCGCGCAGAGCGCGTTCGAGATCCGCTCGCCGGTCGAGATCAGCATGTCGTACTCGCGCGGGTGCGGCGTCGGCGAGATCTCGTGCGCGAGCCGGATCAGGTCGTCGGTCGTGTCGCCCATCGCGGAGAGGACGCCGACGACGCGGTTGCCGGCCTCGCGCGCGCCGACGAGCCGCCGCGCGACCTGCTTGATCTTCGCCGTGTCGCCGACCGACGTGCCGCCGAACTTCATCACGACGAGGTCGCGGCTGCGCGGGTCGGCGCCGGCGCGAGGGGCGGATTCGAGCTGGGTCGTCACGCCGGAAAGTGTAGGCGCGTCACATCTCGCGACGGCCGACGAGCGCTCGCCCGAGCGTGACCTCGTCCGCGTACTCGAGGTCGCCGCCGACGGGAAGGCCGCTCGCGAGCCGCGTCACGCGGACGCGCCCGCGGAGCCGGTCGGCGAGATACGCCGCCGTCGCCTCGCCGGTCATGTTCGGGTTCGTCGCGAGCACGACCTCTTCGACGCCGTTCCGCTCGACGCGGCCGAGGAGCTCGTCGATCCGCAGGTGCTCGGGCTCGACGCCGTCCAGCGGGGAGAGCGAGCCGCCGAGGACGTGGTAGACGCCGCGGTACTCGCCGGTGCGCTCGAGCGAGAGAAGGTCGACCGGCTGCTCGACGACGCAGATCTTCGTGCGGTCGCGCCGCGCGTCGAGGCAGATCGCGCACACCTCTTCCTCGGTGAGGTTGCCGCACTCGTTGCAGAAGCGGACGCGCTCCTTCACGTCCTCGATCGCCGCGGCGAGCGCAAGCGCCTCCGCCTTCGGCACCTGGAGGAGATGGAACGCAAGCCGATGCGCCGTGCGGCTGCCGATTCCGGGCAGCCGCGTCAGCTGCGCGACGAGATTGTCGACGGCGGGGCTCAGCACCGCCGGAGCGTAGCCGCCCCGATCGGACAGGCCTCGCTATCGTGCGAGCGTGGCCTCGCAGCCTCCCGAGCAGCCGGCGCGCCGCACCGCGCCGGGCCACCTCGTCGTCTCGAACTGGATCTGGCTGCTGATCGTCCTCGCCCTGATCGGCGTCGTCGTCTGGGGCTGGGTCTGGGACTTCTCGCGGTAGCAGGGGCCGCTACGCGCCCGGTGTCTGACACGAAGTCGTGACGGAGTGTCTGGCACCAAACAGCCTTCTGGTGTCAGACACCAAATCGCTCCGCGGTGCCAGCCACCAAATCGCTCGGCAGTGTCAGGCACCTGATGAAGCGCTGGTGTCAGACACCGGCTGGGACGAGAGCGCCGCTGCTAGGCGGGCGGCAGGCCTAAATCGCCCAGGCCCATGTCGTTGACCATCGCCTGGGCCTTTGCGTCGAGCGCGGCGTGCGCGGCCCGGAGCGCTTCGTTCACGCCTGCGAGGACGAGGTCGGCGAGACCCTCGGCGTCGTTCGGGTCGATCGCGTCGGGCGAGATGACGATCGACATGACCTCGCCGGCGCCGTTCGCGGTCACCTTCACCATGCCGCCGCCGACCGACGCCTCCGCAACCTCGTTCGCCGCTTCCTTCTGCATCTTCTCCATCTGCTGCTGCATCTCCGCGGCCTGCTGCATCAGCTTGTTCATGTCGAAGCTCACGTCTCGTCACCCCGTTCCTTCGCGTCGAGCGTCTCCTTCATCAGCTCGAGAATCGCGTCCTCGCCGGCCGGGCCTTCCGCCTCGGCGGCCGGCTCGTCGTCGGCGTCCTCGCCGACCGCGAACGAGAGCGCGAGCCGCCGGCCGGTCACGTCGTAGAGCGCGTCGGAGAGAACCGTCGCGTTGCGCGGATCCTCCGCGAGCGAACGATGGAATCCCGCGCTCGCAGGAAACTCGACCGTCAGCGTGTTGCCCGCGAGCTGCGCCGGATGTGCCTCGCGCAGCAGCGACGCCGCCGGAATGCCGCCGCGTTCCTCGACCGCCGGCAGGATCGTGCGCGACCACGCCTCCTGGAGCTGCTCGAGATCGACGTCCGGCGGCGCGGCGGCCGGCGCGGACGCGGTCGGTTCCGCGGGCCGCGGCGCCGCAGCCGGAACGACGGCGGGCGCCGGCGCACCGACCGGCCCGCGCTGCTCCAGCTGCTCGAGCCGGTAGCTCACCGACTCGCGCGAAAGATCCGAGCTCGGGCGCGTCACCTTGACGAGCGCGAGCTCGAGCGGCAGCCGCGGGTCGCCGCCCTGGCGCATGTCGTCGACGGCGACGGCGAGCAGGTCGATCAGCCGGACGACCGTCGGCTCGCCGAGCTGGTTCGCCTGCGCGCGCAGCCGCTCGCGCGTCTCCTCCGTCACCGGCAGCGTCTCCGGCACCTCGTGCATGTGCTGCACGAGCATCAGATGGCGCAGGTGCTCGATCAGATCGGAGACGAGCCGGCCGAGATCGTGTCCCTGCTCCGAGAGATCCTCGACGAACGTCAGCGCGCCGGCAGTGTCGCGGTCGACGACGAGATCGCAGAGCCGGAACAGCGCTTCCTCCTCGACGGTGCCGAGCAGCTGCAGCACCGCCTGCACCGTGACGTTGCCCTCGGTTGCGGACGAGAGCTGGTCGAGGGTCGACACCGCGTCGCGGTACGCGCCGCGCGCCCCGCGCGCGATGAGCGCGAGCGCCTGGTCGGGCGCGTCGATGCCCTCGGCGTCCGCGATCATCCGCAGCACCTTCAGCAGCTCCTGCAGCCGCGGCCGCTGGAAGACGAACGTCTGGCAGCGCGACCGCACCGTCGGCAGAACCTTCGAGACGTCGGTCGTGCAGAAGACGAAGACGAGGTGCGGCGGCGGCTCCTCGATCAGTTTCAGCAGCGCGTTCCACGCGGCATCCGTGAGCTGGTGCGCCTCGTCGAGGATGTAGACCTTGTAGCGGCCCTCGACCGGCTGGAGCACGACGCGGTCGCGGATCTCGCGGATGTCGTCGATCCCGCGCTGCGACGCTGCGTCCATCTCGATCACGTCGAGCGACGTGCCCGCGGCGATCGCGACGCACGCGTGGCAGGTTCCGTCGGGCTCGGCCGTCGGGCCGTGCGCGCAGTTCAGCCCCTTGGCGAGGATCCGCGCCATCGACGTCTTGCCGGTGCCGCGCGGGCCGGCGAAGAGATACGCCTGGCGGATCTGCCCCGACGTGATCGCGTTCCGCAGCGTCCGCACCACCGGCTCCTGCCCGACGACGTCCTCGAAGGTCTGCGGGCGGTACTTCCGGTAGAGGGCGGCCACGGAGCGATTCAAGCAGGAATGCCCGGCCGCCGCAGCCGGCGCTCGACGGCGAGCCCGGCGATTACGAGCACCACCACGGCGAGCGCCCATTTCGTGTGCTGGTCGAACCGGATCGTCGCGAACAGCAGCAGCGGAACGGCCACGAGCGCTGCCCAGAAGTCCCCGGCGGCGACCCGGAACGCGACCCACCCGAGCGCCGCGACGAGCAGGACGGCCGCGACGACGCCGTAGCCCTTGTGGACGGCGCGGTCGACGCGGAGCAGCTCCGGATCGCCGTGCTCGACAAGCAGCCAGGCGACGAACGCGGACGCCGCGAGCACGGCGTCGCGTCGTTCGACGGCGACCGGCAGCACGGAAGCGGCGGCTGCGCCGACCGCGACGAGCACCGCCGCGAAGAACGGGAGAATCGCGAGCCAGCCGTGCCCGACTCCGCCGAGGCTGAGCACCGTCGCCGCGAAGTTGCCGTGCCAGACGCGTGCGAACCAGAGATGCGTGTCGTCGTTCGAGAGCAACGGCTCGGCCGCCGTCGCCACCGTCATCGCACCGATCGACACCGCGGCGAGCACGCCCACCGTCAGCGGCGCGCGCCGCAGCACCGGCGCGAGCGCGAAGCAGAGGAACGGCAGCAGCGGAATCAGGAAGCGCGGCCCGGGCACCCAGCCGCCGAGCGCGTAGTCGTAGTGCAGCCGTCCGGAGTTCCATGCGAGAACGGCGATGCTCATCGCGCCGATCAACGCCGCCTCAGCTCGCAGATTGCGCCGCCACAGCAGCACGATCCCTACGACGCCCGCCGCGGTCACCGGCGTCAGCACGAACAGCCCGCGCTGGCTGAGGAGGAGCTCGACCGCCATCCGCGGGTGCGGCAGCGCGAGCCCGAAGAAGCCCTCCTGCGCCCAGCCACCGGTGGCCCCCTGGCTTGGCGGTCCGGAGTAGGGGAGATGAAACGGTGAACCGAACGCCCACTGGTCGAAGAGCAGGAGCGGCGCGAGCCCGGCGATCCCGCCCGCGCCGAAGCCGACGAGTCGCCGAACGTGCGGCGACCGCGTTGCCGCGTACACGCCGAGCACCGCCGCGGGAACGGCGAGCGGAATGTCCGTCGAGACCGAGAGCCCGGCCAGCACGCCGGCCGCTCCGACACGCCAAAGACCGGAGCCGCCGCGGAACAGCACCGCGAACGACGCGAAGAGCAGCAGCGCCGCGAGCGCGTGCGCGAACAGCAGCGTCGAGAACGGGAACAGCAATGTCCCGAGCCCGAGAATGGCGGCGCACGCGGTTCCGAGCCCCGGCTCGATCCGCTCCACCGTCCGCCGCACGAGCAGCAGCAAGAGGATCGACGGCAGCACGACCGCCCACAGCCCCATCTGCCAGATCGCGCGCAGCGGCACGCCGACCATCGCCGCCGGATAGGCGGCGCCGGCATTCCGGTTCGGCGGCACCGCGCCGGCCGCGTGCAGCGCGAGGTACCACGGCGCGGCCCAGAGATCCATCAGCGGTCCCTTCGCCGAGTAGACGTGCCCGCCGACGCGCACCGAGTCGCAGGTCTCGTTCGCCCAGCGGTCGATCGTCGGCCGCCCCGCTGAGAACGCCCGTTCCGCCGCGTAATGGGAAGTCTGCGCGCAACCGACCGACTGCATCGGCAGGGCGTACGCGACCGCGATCGCGCCGAACACGATCGCCGCGAGGAGCGTGGCCCGCTTCACGCGCCGAGACTAACGGCTCCGCCTCCTCGGGCCAGGCTGACCCGCGGCACCTGGGAGGAATTGCTTAGCGCTGCTTCCTTCCGGATCTGACGCGGTTCACAAGCTCCCACTGCGCGGAGCCTGGCCCGAGCAAGCGGAGGCGGCAGTGTACCTCTGGGATGATCGGGCCCATGACCGGCGACTGTCCTATCTGCGGCGGAGCCATCAGCGCGCGCGACGACCTGCGTTTGGTGAAGGACGGATACCCGATCGTGCGCTGCCGGACGTGCGGCGTTCTCTGCCGGGCGGAACTGCCCGGCGACGACGAGCTTCCCGGCCTCTACGCGGACGACTACTTCACCGCGTCCGCCGGCGAGGTCGGAGCGCAGGGGTATGCCGACTACCTCCGAGACGAGCCGAACCACCGTGCCACCGCGCGCGCCCGGCTGCGGCTACTCGCGCGGGACGCGAAGCGCGGCCGCCTCCTCGACGTCGGCTGCGCGGCCGGATTCTTCGCCGACGAGGCCCGGCTCGACGGCTGGCAGGTGGAAGGGGTCGACCTCTCGTCGGCGATCGTTCCGCACGCACGCGAGCTCGGCGTGCTCGTTCATGAGGCGTCGTTCTCCGATCTGCGGCTGCCGGCGCGGAGCTTCGACGCGGTGACGATGTGGGACTACATCGAGCATTCCACAGATCCCGTGCGCGATCTGCGTGCGGCGGCGAGACTGCTCCGCCCGGACGGCGTCGTGGCGCTTTCCACCGGCGACGCCGCCTCACTCGTCGCCCGGCTCAGCGGCAGGCGCTGGCACCTGCTCACCCCTCGCCACCACAACTTCTTCTTCACGCCGGCTGCGATCCGGATTGCGCTCGATCGCGCAGGGCTTCGCCCGCCGAGCGTCACTCACCCTGGCGGCCGTTACTCGGTCGCGTACTTGGCGCACAAGCTCGGGGTGCCCGCCAACGCCGTTCCGGGCCGCGTCGGCGACGTCTCCGTCGCCGTCAATCTCTTCGACATCATGACCGTGGTCGCACGGGGCCACGCGGAATCCGTTGCCCCCGACAACGCGTAGGACGTTCGAACCCCGCCAGGAGGAGGAACGGAATGCGAAACATGCTGTTCGTCATCGCGTCGCTCGCCGCCGCATCGGCCGTCGTCGCGACCGGCGCCCTCGGCGCGCACGCTGCGACGCCGACGCTGACCGGAACGGTCGGCCCCGGCTACACGATCACGCTGAAGATGAACAACAAGGTCGTGAAGACGCTGAAGGCCGGGAAGTACAAGCTCGTGATCCACGACATGGCATCGATCCACGCCTACTCCCTCGACGGCCCGAACGGGTACGCGAAGGACTTCACGACGGTGCCGTTCACCGGTACGAAGACCGTCAGCCTGACTTTGAAGAAGGGCTCGTACAAGTACTACTGCCCGCCGCACGAGCCCGTGATGTTCGGCCACTTCACGGTGAAGTAGTCTCCCGGGCGTAACGCTGCGGCACGTCCAAGGGGGAACGACATGGCAGGCACCCGCACGACCGCCGCAGGCAACTTTGCGCTCAACCTCGACGGGGTCACGTGCGGCTTCGTCAAGTCGGCGGAAGGCGGCGACGCGTACGCGGACGTCGTCACGATCACCGACGGGGCATCGCACGTCACGCAGAAGCACATCGGCGGCGTGAAGTACGACGACATCGACTTGAGCATCGGCTTCGGCCTCGTCCAGGACGTCTACGACTGGATCGCCGCGTCGTGGAAGCAGAACTACTCGCGCAAGGACGGCTCGATCGTCGCCACGGACATGAACGGCAACGCGAAGACCGAGCGGCAGTTCTTCAAGGCGCTCATCAGCGAGGTCACGATTCCGGCGCTCGACGCGAGCGCGAAGACCGCGGGCTTCCTCGGCCTGAAGATCTCTCCGGAGTACACACGCGACCAGAAGGGCGGCGGCAAGGTGGCGGTGCCGAAGGCGGTCGCGCAGAAGCAGTTCCTCGCGCAGAACTTCCGGTTCGAGCTCGGCAAGCTGCCGTGCGACAAGGTGACGAAGATCGAGTCGTTCACCGTGACGCAGGAGATCACCGTCCACGACGTCGGCGCTCCGCGCGACATCTTCAATGAGCCGGGGAAGATCGACTTCCCGAACGTGGTGGTGACGATGGCGGCGGCCAACGCCGCCCCGTGGGCCACGTGGTTCGAGGACTTCGTGCTCAACGGCAAGAACACCGCCGACCAGGAGCTGAGCGGCGCGATCGTCTTCCTGTCGCAGGACCGGAAGACCGAGCTCGGCCGTGTGAGTCTCATCAACGTCGGCATCTTCCGGCTGCGAGACATCAATCCGGCCACCCAACAGGCTGCGCGTCTCGAGGCGCATCTGTACTGCGAGCGGATGGAGCTCCAGGTCGGGAAGCCGAAGCCGGCGCCGGTCGTCGAGCCGAAGCCGCTTCCGGTCGGCATCGTCAAGCCGGTGCTGCCGCGTCCGGTCGCTCCGAAGGTGAACGGCTAGACGCACACACGCGGCACGACATCAGCAGGTGCCAGTTGCGGTGACGGCACATGACAAGTCCCAACAAAGGAGACGTACGTCATGGCAGCGCCGAAACTGACCACGTACTTCAAGACGTTCACGACGGATCCGCTCGGCCAGATCTTCATGACCGGCATCGTCAACGTCGCGCCGTACAACAGCATCAACCTCGAGATCATCCAGTGGCCGCACGCCCCGGTCGCGATGACCGTCAGCTGCGACATCGGCAAGATCACAGGCGCAACGCTCGCCGAGACAGTCGCGTCATTTCCACTCGGCACTGCCGGCATGATCCACAGCTTCGACGTGATCGGCCCGGAGTTCAGCGTGGTGCTGACGGGAGGCCCGCCGAAGACGAAGGTGCCGATCCAGGCCTGGCTGTTCTTGCACTGAGCGGCAGGTGGCCGGCGGCCGCGTGACGACGGTCGCACCGGCGGTTCCGCTATAACGGCCGTGGTGGCGTCGCCCGGCTCGTTGACCGGCTCGGATTCGCACCGCTCGTGGCGGGGCGTCCTCGACGACTACGCCAAGCCGCGGCTGGGCCGAAGCCTGGTCGATCTGGCGACGTCGGTCGTCCCGTATCTCGCGTTGCTCGTCGCCATGGTGTTTGCGCTGCGTGTCTCCGTGTTGCTGATGTTGGTGCTCGTCGTGCCCGCGGCGGCGTTTCTGATCCGCACGTTCATCGTGTTCCACGACTGCACGCACGGGTCGTTCATGCGCTCGCGCCGCGGGAACGACGTGTTAGGTGTCGCCTTGGGTTTGCTCGTGTGGCTGCCGTATCGCGGCTGGCAGCATGAGCATGCAGTGCACCATGCGACGGCGGGAGATCTCGACCGGCGCGGGGTCGGGGACATCGCAACGCTGACGGTGTCCGAGTACCAGGCGCTTCCGGTGCGGCGGCGCGTCGCGTACCGGCTCTTTCGCAATCCGTTCATCATGTTCGGCTTTGGCTGGCTCCTCGTGCTCGTGCTGAAGCCGCGCTTCGTGCCCCGTGGGGCGAAGCGGCGCGTGCGAAACAGCGTGCTCGCGACCAACCTCGCGCTCGCGCTCATCGTCGCAGCGGTGTGTCTGGCGATTGGCTGGCGCGACTACCTGCTCGTACAGGTTCCCGTGTTTTTCGTCGCCGGCGCAGTCGGGATCTGGCTGTTCTATGTGCAGCACCAGTTCGAAGACACCTACTGGCAGGCGCACGCCGACTGGCGCTACGACTACGCCGCGCTCGAGGGGAGCTCATATCTGAGGTTGCCGGGCGTGCTCCGGTTCTTCACCGGCAACATCGGCTTCCACCACGTGCATCACCTGAGCG
This sequence comes from uncultured Actinomycetes bacterium, assembly GCA_963718385.1. Lineage (GTDB taxonomy): Bacteria > Actinomycetota > Thermoleophilia > Gaiellales > Gaiellaceae > Palsa-739. Next base: position 451,839 of record CAVQZE010000001.1, on the reverse strand, counting down.
TCGGGATTCCGAACTACAACCTGCAAGCCGCGCACAACGAGAACGACCGTCTCCGGACGGTGCCGCAACTCACGCTGCGGCAAGGGCTGCGCGCGACGAGGCTGAAGCTGTGGGACGAGCAGCGCGGCCGGCTCGTCACGTTCCGCGAAGTGCGCGCGTAAGAATCAGCGATCTCGAATGGGCGCGGCTGGGATCGAACCAGCGACCCCTCGCGTGTGAAGCGAGTGCTCTCCCGCTGAGCTACGCGCCCTGGAGCGTTACAGCTTAGCGGCGCGAACCGCGGCGGATTCCCGGGACGCGCGCGGGCGGACGAGGACGAACGAGCCCGCGCACAGTACGGCGGCGATCAGGAACGGGACGGAGTCGCCTGTCGTATCGGCGATCGCGCCGCCTGCTGCCGGGCCGAGCAATGCGCCCGTTGCCCACGCGGCGTTCATCATTCCGAAGGCCATGCCTTGCGCGAGGCCGACGGCTTCCGCGCCGTCTGCGAGCAGCGTGAATGCCGGCGTGAAGAGCATCGCGTACGACAGGCTCGCGAGCAGCAGCAGCGGCACATAGACCGCCGGCCGGCTGCCGAACGCGAGCAGCAGCGACACGACCGTCCCGGCGACGAGCGAGATCCGCACGGGGAAGTAGTTGCCGCGCCGGTCGACGAGGCGGCCGACGAACGGCGCCTGCACGGCCTCGAATGCGGCGTTGACGAGCCAGACGCCGCCGATCGCAGCGGCTCCCCAACCCGCCGCGGAGAGGTGCAGCGGCCCCAGCACCGCCACGATCCCGAACAGGAGCGCGGGCAGCGTCATGAAGCCGAGCCCCGCGAGGAAGGTGCGGTTCCGCAGCGCGGCGCCGAGCGCCGGCCACGACGGCTCCTCCGCGGGCGCGTCGTCGATCCGCAGCGCCCACGCGCCGAGAATCACCGACAGACCCGACAAGGCGACGAAGACGACGTCGCGTCCCGCGACCGCGGCGAGCGCGCCGAGCACCGGGCCGAACAGCGCGCCGAACACCGCCGCGCCCATCGCCGTCCCCATCATCTCGCCGCGGCGGTCGCGCGGCGCCGCCGCGAGCAGCCAGCTCATCGCGCCGGCCCACGTGAACCCGCTGCCGAGACCCTGCAGGAAACGCGCCGCGAACAGCGTCCAGAAGCTGTCGGCGAACGCGAACCCGATGCTCGCCAGCGCCATCAACACGAGCCCCACGAGCACGGCGCGCCGGGAGCCGATCTTCACCGTCGCCCAGCCGCCCGGGATCCCGCCGACGAGCGCGCCCGCCGCGTAGGCGCCCACGAGCACCCCGGCCTGCGCCTTCGAGAGCCCGAACTCGTGGGCGAAGTGCGGCAGGAGCGGCGTCAGCGCCGCATAGAGCATCGTGTCGACGCAGACGAGAACCGAGACCAGGAGCAGCAGGCGGCGCATTCCGGCCACGCTACCAAGGCTCAACCACTCTGCCCTCCGTGCCGATAACTGGCCCATGGCCCGCTCTCTCGGACTCCCCGTCCTGCTGATCTCGCTGATCATCGGCGCCTACCTCTTCGCGACCCAGAGCAAGAACGAAGGGCCGACCTCGCCCGCGATCACGCAGGCGGAGGCTCAGGCGAACCAGGCCGTCGCCGGCACGAACTTCCAGGGCGCCGACGCGTCAATGCAAGCGTGGTTCGCCGAGAACCAGACCTACGCAGGCGCGACCCTTGCACCGGGGGCCGCCGTGGTGCTCGTCCGCGCCGACACGACCTCGTACTGCCTGCAGTCGAACACCGGCACGATCGTCGAGCACGAGAACGGCCCTGGTGGGACGGCTCAGCCCGGTCCCTGTTAGTGCCCGCCGTTCTTCGGTTCGCCCTGCTCCTGGCGCTGATCGCGCTCGCCTCGGCCGTGATCGCCCTGCACGAGCACCCACTACCCTGAGGCTGTGACGATTCCGGTGGCCGGCGCCGTATGAAGGGCGTGAACGCGGCCTCGACCTCGCTCGATCCACCGCGCTCGCTCGCGCGGCCCGCCTTCGACGAGGTCGCCGCCGAGCAGCTCGACGCCGTGTACCGGTATCTCGTCTATCTCACCGGCGACCGCTCGGCCGCGGAGGATCTCACCGCGGAGACGTTCGAGAAGGCGTTCCGGATGTGGCGGCGCTTCGACCCGCGCCGCGGCTCGCCGCGCACGTGGCTCTGCCGGATCGCGCGCTCGGTCGCGATCGACTGGTTCCGCGCCGAGTCGCGGCGGAAGCGCCGCGAGGAGACGTACTCGCGCGACCTCGCCGACGCGGAGGAGCTCGCGTTCGGCGACGGGCTGCCGGAGCCGCTCGAGCACGCATTGCGCGAGCTGTCGCCGGCGGAGCGCGAAGTCGTCGCGCTGCGCGTCGTCCTCGAGCTCGACGGCCCGAGTGCGGCGCGCGTTCTCGGGATCAGCCAGATCGGCGTGCTCGACGCGCCTGAGCCGTGCATTGCAACGACTCGAGGAGAGGATGGGCGATGTCCGCGACTGACGCGATTTCGAACGAGCGGCTCGACGCGCTGCTGCGCGGCGACCGGCCGCGGACGAGTGGGGAGGAGCGGCGCGCTGCGCTGCTCGACGGGCTCCGCTCGGCGCGGCTGCAGGCGCCCGACGCGTTGCGCTCGCGCGTGCTCGCGACGAAGCCTGAGCGCTCGCGCGTGCCGCGGTTCGCGCTGCCGACGCGGCGGCTCGTGTTCGTCGTCGTTCCCGCAGCAGCAATGCTCGCGGTCGGCGCGGCGCTCGTGCACGGGCTCGTCGGCTCGTCCGGCAAGTCCGACACGCCGCTCGCCGCGGTCTCGCAGGTGCAGCAGAAGACGTGGCACGCCGCGAGTGCCGGCGGCGCGGCGACCGGTTCATACCGGGCTCTCGCCCCGACTGCGACGCCGGGACGGCTCCAGCACACCGCCGCGTCACTCGTCGTCCGCGTGCCCGACGTCGACACGTTGTCGCAGGCGACGAGCGCGGCGACGAAGATCGCGACCTCGCTCGGCGGCTACGCGCAGTCCGTCGTCTACTCGACGCCGCAATCGGGCGGCGGCTCGTCGGCGATCGAGCTCCGCATCCCGGCGCAGAACGTGAAGACCGCGCTCGCGCGGCTCGCGGCGCTCGGCACGCTCGTCTCGCAGCAGGTGTCGGTGCAGGATCTCCAGCACGCGTTCGCGGTGCAGACGGCGCAGATCGCGCAGCTGCGCCGGTCGGTCGCCGCGCTCCAGCTCGCGTTGGGCGACCCGGCGTTGCCGGATGCGCAGCGGGTGCTGCTGAAGATCCGCCTCGCGGAGCAGCAGCGCGCGCTCGCGCAGCGGCTGCACGCGCGGACGGGCACGGTCGCCGCGGGAACGACGGCGCGCGTCTCACTCGTGCTGAACACGGCGGATGCCGTCGTCCCGGTGCCGACCCATCGCGGCCGGCTCGGCCGGATGGTGCACTCCGCGATCGGCTTTCTCGCGCTCGAGGCGACGGTGGCGCTCTACGTCCTGATCGTGATCGGCCCGTTCGTGCTGCTCGGCGCGCTCGCCTGGGGGCTGAACCGCGCCCGCCGCCGCCGCGACGAGCGACGTCTCCTCGCGACCTGACCGCCCGATTTGATGGAATAGCGCCGTGCTGCTCGGCGCGCTCACCTCGGGACATGCGACCGGCCTCGGCGTCGTCGCCCTGATCTTCGTCGTGTTCGCGCTCGCGTCGTCATTCCTCGGCCCGCGCTGGAAGCCAGACTTCCCCGGCAAGGGCGGCATGAAGCTCTTCATCGTGCTCTGCTTCGTGATGTTCTTCGCGATGCTCGCCGCGGTCGCCGTGTTCGGCGCCGAGAAGACGGCGGAGGTCGCCACGGTCGAGGCGGCCGCGGCAGGGACGCCAGTGCCGGTGGCGGAGGACGAGTTCCACGTCATCCTCGGCTCGAAGACGCTCAAGCCGGGCACGTACACGTTCGTTGTGTCCAACCACGGGAAGATCCAGCACGACCTTGCCGTCCAGGGCGGCACGGTCAACACGAAGACGCCGCTGATCAACCCAGGCGGGACGGCGAAAGTCACTGCGACGCTCGCCTCCGGCACCTACACGCTCTACTGCACCGTCCCCGGCCACAAGGCCGCCGGGATGGTGGCGAAGCTCACCGTCGGCTAGCCTTTTCGCCACGGAGAAGTGGCCGAGTGGCTGAAGGCGGCGCCCTGCTAAGGCGTTATGGGGATGAATGTCTCCATCGAGGGTTCGAATCCCTCCTTCTCCGTTTTTCGCAGCGCGGCTCGGTACGATGCGTCGCCCGCGGAGGGGTGGCAGAGCGGTCGAATGCGGCGGTCTCGAAAACCGTTATCCGTCGTTAGGCGGATCGAGGGTTCAAATCCCTCCCCCTCCGCTCTACTGCCCCCTACACACCTGTTAGCGTCGTCAGCCGATGACGACGGGGGTCCGCCGGCCGCTGCGACTGAGCTGGGAAGCGGCAGGCGTGACGGCAATTCTCGCGCTCGCCGCCTGGCTGCGGCTGCGGCACCTCGGCCTTGCGACGTTCCACGACGATCAGGCGATCGCGCTGCGCATCGCGCACGACATCCTCCACGGCGACGTCCGCACGATCGGTCTGGCCTCGAGCTCGGGTGCGGCAAACCCGCCCCTATACGTCTACATGGTCGCCGTCCTCGTCGCGATCCACGACGGCGCGCTCTTCGCGACCGCGTCGGTGGGTGTCCTCTCGGTCGTCGCTATCGGGCTCGCGTATTTCGTCGTCCGCCCGCGCTTCGGCCGAACCGTGGCGCTGGTCACGATCGCCCTGTTCGCGACAGCGCCGTGGGCGGTGGTCTTCGCCCGCATCCTGTTCCAGCAGGACTATCTGCCGCTCGTCACGGTCGTGCTGCTGTGGACACTGTTCGTCGTGCTCGAGCGGGATCGCAGCCGCGTCGCGCTGCTCGTCCCTGTGGTCTTCGTCGTCGCACTCTCGCTCAACCTGTCGGCGGTCTCGCTCATCCTCCCGATCGGTGTGCTGCTTGCGTATCGCGCGCGCGACATCGACTGGCGCGCAGTCATCGTCGGCGCGGGCATCGGCGTCCTCTTGCTCGGCTCGTGGCTGGCCCACAACGCGAAGCACGGCTTCCGCGACTTCAGCCTGATCCTGAACAACGGCCGCGGCCACGGGGGGACGATCGGCGGGGGAGCGATCGAAGCGATCCGCCGGACGATCGATCTCGTCAGCACGGAAGGCTGGAGCTTCATCAACGGTGCGTCCCACGAGACCGGCACGGCGTGGGCCCTCGGCCGCGCGGCAGGGATCGTCGTCATCGTGCTGCTCGTGGTCGGGATCGCGACGTCGCTCGCGCGCATCGTGCGCGACGGCCGCCACCCGGAGATCGACACCGCACGCCGGGCGCTCCTCGTCATCTGGCTCGCCGGCATCTGCCTCGCCTACCTGACGTCGTCCCGGAGCGGGGTGGGGCCGCATTACGTGATCGTCAGCTATCCCGTCTCATTCCTGCTCGCTGCACTCGGCCTCGACGACGCGGTCTCGTTCCTTCGCCGTAGCTCGGCCGTCGTCTCGCCCGCAGCCGCAGCCGCGATTGCCGCGGCGTTCGTCGCCTTCACCCTTTCCTTCCAGGCGTTCGTTCGCCAGCACCACGGAACGGCTGGCGCATACTGGGTCATCTACGACGACACCGCGGCGCTCGCCAAGGCGGCGCGCGCACACAACCTGCACATCGCCGACGCCCCCGCCGAGTACCTCGCCTGGGGACACCTCCAGGTGCCGGACGGAACGACGCGCCTTGTCACGGTCCGCATTCGGCTCAGCGACAGCTCGCCGTTGCCGTGCTCGGGACAGAAGCGGCGGTTCGGTCAGATCGAGGCCTGCTTCCCGCGCTACGTGCCATAGCATTGCGCGGTGCGCGTCTCCTTTCTCGTTCCCGTCTTCAATGAACAGGCCACGATCGGCGACGTGCTCGATCGGATTGCAGCGCTCGGCCTCGACGCGCAGGTAATCGTCGTCGACGACGGCTCTACCGATCGTTCGGCAGAGCTCGCCCAGCGAGACGGGGTGACGGTGATTCGGCAAGGACACCGTGGGAAGGGCGCCGCCATCCGTGCGGCGATCCCGCTGATCGACGGCGACATCGCGGTGATCCAGGACGCCGACATGGAGTACGACCCGGCCGAAGTTCCCGGGCTCATCGAGCCGATCCAGCGAGGCGTCGCTGATGTGGTCTACGGCTCCCGCCTCGTCGGCGGCCGGCCGCAGCGCGCGTACCTGTTCTGGCACAAGGTCGGCAACACGTTTCTCAGCCTTGTGACCGGGGTTCTCTACAACACGACGCTTTCGGACATGGAGACCGGCTACAAGGCTTTTCGGGCCGACGTGCTGCGCTCGCTCGACCTCACGGGAAGACGGCTTCGGCATCGAGCCGGAGATCACCGGCGAGGTCTGCAGACGTCACCTGCGTGTCTACGAGCTCCCAATCTCGTACTTCGGGCGGACCGCCGCAGAAGGAAAGAAGATCACCTGGCGCGACGGCTTCAAGGCGCTCGGGGTGCTCTTCGCGGTGCGTTTGCGGAAATAGCATGAGTGACGACGCTGCCGGGTTCACCGGCTCGGTGCCGGAGAACTACGACCGGTACCTCGGGCCGGTGTTGTTCGAGCCGTACGCGGCGGATCTCGCTGCACGGGTTCCTGCGACTGACGGTCTCCGCGTGCTCGAGCTCGCGTGCGGCACCGGGATCCTGACGCGGTGTTTACGCGCGGCGCTGCCGGAGAACGCGACGCTTGTCGCGACCGATCTCAACCAGCCGATGGTCGACTACGCGCGCAACGCGGTTGATGCACCCGGCATCGACTGGCGGCAGGCGGACATGCAGAAGCTCGCGTTCGACGACGGATCGTTCGACGTCGTGCTCTGCCAGTTCGGGTTCATGTTCCTGCCCGACAAGGTGCGCGGCTTCGCGGAAGCGCGCCGTGTGCTCGCGCCCGGCGGCATGCTGCTCGCCAACGTCTGGCGGTCGCTCGACGCGAATCACGGGCCGCGCGCGATCGACACGGAGCTCGCCCGGTTCTTTCCCGATGATCCGCCGCGCTTCATGGAGACGCCGCACAGCTACCACGACAAGGATCGAATTCGCGCAGATATGGCGGAGGCCGGCTGGGAGAACGTCCGACTCGACGACGTCGCTCTTCGGGGTCGCTCTCCTTCGGCGACGGACTTCGCCACCGGCTTCGCGCTCGGCTCGCCGCTCACGCAACAGCTCGTCGCGCGCAACGCGGACACCGACGCGGTGATTCGTGCGCTCACCGCTGCAGTGATCCCCGTTGGCGGCGAGCAACCGTTCGAACTGCAGCACGGCGCGATCGTGATTCTTGCGATCCGGTAAAGCGTTTTACCAACCGTTTACGTTTTACGAACGCCTTACCCTCGTGCGGGGGTCGCGGCGATACGGTCGCCTGACGATCAGCTCGTAACGGAAACGCGAGTTGCGAACGCGCGGCCCGTCCGTCTCGCAGGATTTGGGAGGCAGGTACATGCGCAAGATCGTGGCTCTCGCGATCGCCGTCGCGGCGATCACTTCTGCAATGACCGCAGCCGGGGCGAGTCCGGCAACACCACAACCATCGTCGCTGCAGATGGTTGTTCGCTCACTCGACGGAAGCGGCAACAATCAGCGACATCCAGACTGGGGAAAGACGTTCACCCAGTACCTCCGTGTTGCGCCGACAAACTACGCGGACGGTGTCGCTGCGCCGTCGACAGGTCCGTCGCCGCGGTACATCAGCAACAGGGTCTTCAACGACAAGGGTCAGAACCTGTTCTCTGAGAACGGAATCACGCAGTGGGGCTGGACCTGGGGTCAGTTCCTCGACCACACGTTCGGTCTTCGCGACGAAACGCCGGCCGAGAACTTCCCGATCCCGTTTGCGAAGACGGATCCACTCGAGGAGTTCCAGGACGACCTCGGCACGATCGACTTCGCCCGCACGCCGGCCGCGCCGGGAACGGCCACGAGCAGGCAGAACCCGCGCCAACAGATCAACACGGTCAGCAGCTACATCGACGCGTTCAGCGTCTACGGCGGAACGGACGCGCGGCTCGAGTGGCTCCGCACCGGACCGGTTGACGGGAGCATGGCGAACAACGGGCCGACGCTGATGCTCACGAAGGACGGCTACCTGCCGCGCGCCGACGCACGCGGCAACGCAGCAACCGCCCCGCCGATGGACCTGATGGGCGCGCTTGTCGGTACGCCGTCGCGTGCGGTCGAAGCGGGCGACGTCCGAGCGAACGAGAACATCGCGCTGACCTCGGTGCACACGCTGTTCGCGCGGGAGCACAACCGGATCGTCGGATTGCTGCCGGCGTCTCTTCCTCGGAGCTGAAGTTCCAGATCGCACGGCGGATCGTCGGCGCCGAGGAGCAGTACATCACCTACAACGAGTTCCTTCCGTCGCTCGGCGTTCAGCTCCCGCGGTACCGTGGCTACGACCCGAGCGTCAACGCGAGCCTCTCGAACGAGTTCGCGACCGTCGGCTACCGGATGCACAGCATGGTGCACGGCGACTTCGACCTCGACGTCCCCGCGGGGACGTACTCGGCGGCGAAGCTCGCGGCCTTCGCAGCCGAGGGAATCATCATCCAGACGGCGGCAAACGGCGACATAGAGCTCGCCGTCCCGCTCACGCTCGCGTTCGGAAACCCCGACCTGCTCGAACAGATCGGCGAGGGGCCGCTGGTGACGTCGTTGGCACTGAACAGCCAGTACAAGAACGACGAGCAGATCGACAACTCGATGCGCAGCGTGCTGTTCCAGGTCCCGAAGCCGGGAGCGACGCAGCCGTGCGGTACGCCGGTGATCGACCCGAACTGCTTCCTCGATGTCTCGGATCTCGGGGCGATCGACGTCCAACGGGACCGTGACCACGGAATCCCGTACTACAACGACCTCCGCAGGGCATACGGGCTTCCGCCTGTCCGGTCGTTTACCGACATCACGGGCGAGTCGACCGATCAGTTCCCGCGAGGACTGACCATCAACACGCCGGGGATCCTCGACTTCACGCAGCTGTTCGACATCAACGGGGCGCCGATCGCGCTCGGGAGCGACGACGCGCAAGAGGACGCGGTCGTCGGTGTCCGTCGCACGACGCTCGCTGCGCGCTTGAAGGCGATCTACGGTGACGTGAACAAGGTCGACGCGTTCGTCGGGATGGTCTCGGAGAAGCACGTTGCGGGAACGGAGTTCGGCCCGCTGCAGCTCGCGATGTGGACGAAGCAGTTCGCCGCGCTCCGCGACGGCGACCGCTTCTTCTACGCGAACGATCCGGCGCTCGACCTGATCCGCCGGGCCTACGGCGTCGACTACCGCGTGACGCTCTCGCAGCTGCTGAAGCTCGATGCGGGCGTGTCGGTCCAGCCGAACGTGTTCAAGCTCCCGGGCTCGCAACGGACGACGGCGCACGCCGTGAACCTTCACGGCGCCGCCCGCCCGCATCCGCCCATGGCGCTCGGCACCCCGTGGAGGAAGTGAGCAAGGCTACGATCCAGCGGCGCGGAGAGGTGTCCGAGCGGTCTAAGGAGCGCGACTGGAAATCGCGTAGGTGCTGAAAGGTGCCTCGCGGGTTCAAATCCCGCCCTCTCCGCTTCGCAGAACGACCCGAGCGCCTCGGACTCAGGTTCGGGGCGCTCGTCGTTTCTAAGAAGGTTCTGAGAGTCCGCCTGCCGCGCCAACTCCGTGGCGGATCGGGCGTCTCGTATTCCTAATGGAGGCAGGCTTGACCGAGGAGCGGCGCGCACGCGCGGGCTGGGCATGGCTCGCCGGCGGCGACGGCTTCGTCCTCGCGACGGTGCCGTCGGAAGTCAGTTTCTTCAACGGGCTCGGCATGTGGGTCGCCGGGATGGCGCTCGTCAGCGGATTCGCGATGACGGTCGCGGCGAGCCAGTGGTGGAGCACTCCGATCACGAGCGTCCTCTGGGTGCTTCCGATCTGGGCCGTCCTCTACTGCTTGATCGAGCGGCTCGTCCTCAAGAGCTTCGGCACGAGCTGGACGTGGAACCTCGTGATCACGATTCCCCGGCTCGTGCTCTCGCTCGCGATCGCGCTCGTCGTCGGGTTGCCGATGAGCCAGGTGATCTACAGCGGCTCGATCAACGACCAGCTCAGCAAGACGACGACGTCTCGCATCCACCAGGCGACGAACCAGATCACGCATCTCTACGACGCAAAGATCGCAACGGCGCAGGCTGAGATCGCTTCGGTGCAGAGCAAGCAGGCGGCGCTCGAGCGTCAGGTCACGAACAGCACGTTCCTCTCGCAGTGCGAGGCCGGCGAGGTGACGTGCTCCCAGACGCACAAGTTGGGCTGCGGCCCGTACTGCAAGCGCGACGCACGCCGGGCGGCTGCCGCCGCGGCGGCACTCAAGAGCGCGCGGCCGCAGATCGCGGCGACGATCGCCGCCGACCAGCGCAAGATCGCCGTGTGGCGGGCGGCCGAGTCGGCGCAGGTCGCGAACCGGGTCTCGACGATCAAGGCTGACCGGGACTTCCTCGCCCGCCAGGCGGCACTCGACCAGGTCGAGAACGCGAATCCGGCGGTCAAGAAATACGTCGAGTTCTTCCTCGCGTTCCTGATCGCGATCGACCTCGTCGCGCTGGTGCTCAAGCTCACGCACCTCCTCAGCACCGGCGGCGCCTACGAGCGGAGCGCCGCGGCCCTGCGGGCGATGGACGTCGTCGAGTCGCACCGCATGCAGGAGCGGGCGGCCGTCCTCACGCACCGGATCACGCTCGAGGCTCGGGCCGAGGAGGTCGCGGACGAGCTCAGGATCGGGGGCGAGGTTCGGCGCGGCTCGCCGCCGCCCGAGGAGCCAAGGCCGGCCTGGCGGCCCGTCTAGCCGCGAATCACTCGGTTGGGGGACGAAGCTCCGGGGGCGAATATCCGATTCTTCGGGTGCCGGTAATTTCCCCCCTCCTCCGGCACCCCCACACCCCCACAAAGCCCGCTGCGGCAACGAAGCGGGCTTTGCCCTTTCTGGAGCTCTTTAATCGTGGACGCGGGCGATCAGCTCGCGGCGGCGCATCACCTTCATCGACGAGCCGGCGAGGCGCACGTCGTAGCCGGCGTCCTTCGGGAAGAGCACCTTGTCGCCCGGCGTGACGCCGTCCGCTTCCGGGCCGGCGGCGGTGACGATCCCGCTCATGCAATCCGTTTCGGCGCTGGCGGGGAGAATCAGCCCGGCGCGCGTCTCCGCCTCGGGGTCCGAGGGCTCGATCACGACGTAGTCGTCGAGCGGCTCCAGCGAGAGCCGGATGGGACGCGTGTCCTCGAGCACGGTCCGAATCACGATACTCCCGGAATGCCGTCGCCGTTCGTCGAGCTCGAGATCGGGGGCCGCACCGTCAAGGTGACGAACCCGGACAAAGTGCTGTTCCCGGAACGGGCGGAGACGAAGCTCGACCTCGTGCAGTACTACCTCTCGGTCGCCGACGGGATCGTGCGCGCGCTGTTCGAGCGGCCGACGCAGCTGAAGCGGCACCCGGACGGCGTTCTCGGCGAGGCGATCTACCAGAAGCGCGTGCCGGAGAAACGGCCGGAGTGGATCGAGACGGCGACGGTCACGTTCCCGTCGGGGCGGACCGCGGACGAGCTGTGCGTGACGGAGATCGCGCAGGTGGCGTGGGCGGCGAACCTCGCGACGATCGACTTCCATCCGTGGCCGTCGCGGCGCGCCGACGTCGAGCATCCGGACGAGCTGCGCATCGACGTCGACCCGCAGCCGGGCACCGGCTTCGCCGACGCGAAGCGCGTCGCGGCACTCGTGCACGAAGTGCTGGACGAGCTCGGGTTCGTCGGCTGGCCGAAGACGTCGGGGAACCGCGGCATCCACATCGCGTGCCGGATCGAGCCGAAGTGGGGCTTCCGCGAGGTGCGCCGCTGCGCGCTCGCGTTCGCGCGCGAGGTCGAGCGGCGCATGCCCGACCTCGTGACGACCGCGTGGTGGAAGGAAGAGCGCGGCGAGAAGGTCTTCATCGACTACAACCAGAACGCGCGCGACCGCACGATCGCGTCGGCGTACTCCGTTCGGGCGAGGCCCGACGCGACGGTGTCCACTCCGGTCACGTGGGACGAGCTCGACGCGGTCGAGACGGAGGACTTCACGCTCGCGACGATGCCGGCGCGGTTCGCGGAGCTCGGCGACGTCCAGTCCGGGATCGACGACGCCGTCTGCGATCTCCGCAAGCTGCGAGGAGTGGGTCGAGCGCGAGGAGGCGGAGGGAGTCGGCGAAGCGCCGTATCCGCCGAACTTCCCGAAGATGCCGGGCGAGCCGAAGCGCGTGCAGCCGTCGCGCGCGAAGAAGAAGGACTAGGAGGGTCTGGCGGAGTGGTGCTCGTTGCCGGGGTGCGATGGGCGGTGCGAGGCAAGGACGCAGGGAGCGCCGATAGTTCTAACTATCGACGCGACTGAGGACGCCGCATCGCGCCGTCCAGCGCGGCCCGGCGACACAGCCGCTACTTCGCCAGACCCTCCTACCCGAGCAGGTCTTCGACGGCGAGGTCGCTCTTGCGCCGCGGCGGGCGGACCTCGCGCCACGTGCACTGGTCGGCGTCCTTGTCCGGGCGGAAGCGGATCAGCTTCGTCCCGTGGCGGAAGCGGCGCTTCTCCAGCTTGTCGTAGCGCACCTCGACGACGAGCTTCGGTTTCAGCGGCTGCTCCTCGAGACCGTTCGTTCCCCAGCGGTTCGGCTCGGAGAAGCCGCGGTCGCTCTTCTCGTCGACGAGCGGCAGGACGAGCGCGGCGATCTCCTTTTGGTTCTTCGCGCCGACGGCGCACGAGCCGACGTAGTCGAGGTGGCCGTCATCGGCGTAGAGGCCGAGCAGCAGCGTCGCGATCGTCGTGCGGCCGCCGGCCTTCCAGCGCAGCCCGGCGACGACGCAGTCCGCGGTCTTGTGCGGCTTCACCTTGACGACGCCGTCGCGTGAGCCGGGGAGATACGGCAGACCGAGCTTCTTCGCGATCACGCCGTCGAAGCCGGCCGCCTGGAGCGTCGCGAGCCACGCCTGGCCCTGCGCGACGTCGGCGGAGACGGGGGAGAGGTTGAACCCCGCGCCGACGCGCTCGAGCTCGGCGCGCCGCTCCTCGATCGGCTGCTTGTGCACGAGCTTCCCGTCCCACAGCAGCAGGTCGAACGCGACGAACAGCGCCGGGATCTCGGCCGACAGCTTGCGCACGCGGCTCTCCGCGGGATGCAGGCGCATCTGCATCGCGTCGAAGTCGAGCTTGCCGTCGCGCGCGATCACGATCTCGCCGTCGAGCGCCGACCGCGGCGGCAGCAGCTCGCCGAGCTCGCGCAGCTCGGGGAAGTAGCGGAGCAGCGGCCGTCCGTTGCGCGACCAGAGCGCGAGCTCGCCGCCGTCGTTCTCCAGCACGCCCCGGAAGCCGTCCCACTTCGGCTCGTAGCGCCAGCCGCCGCCGTCCGGCAGCTCGGCGACGAGCTCCGCCTCCATCGGCGGGAACGGCACGCGCGGGCCGGGCTCGGCGGTCACTCCGCGAGCCTACCGCCGCCGTCAGCAATGCTGGCGGCATGCACCGTCTCGCAATCGCGATCCTCGCGGCCGGCGTCGCCGCCTCTGCGGCAACTGCCGCGCCGCCGAAGACGGCTCTGCTCACGCATGTGAAGGCGGAGCCCGCCCGCGTCGTGTTCTCATTCCGCACGGCACCTCGCCAGGTGACGGCGGCCTATGTGCCGAAGTCGCACGTCGTGGAGTCCGGTTCGGGCCGGCGCGTGACGGTCGCCGGAAACAAGGTGCTCGTCCTGCGGTTCACCCCGGCGTCGGGTGCGGATCTCAGCGGCAACACGCTGCGGATCACGTACAAGGGGCCGCGCCGCCTGAAGCCCGCGACGGCCGGATCGGTGCGGGAAGTCGTGCGGGTGAGCGATTTCGAAGCCGAGCTCGGCTGGGCGATCGGGCTCGACCGGAGGCACGCCTACCGCGTGACGCGCGCCGGTCCGAACGTCGTCGTCACGGTCTCTTGACCGGAGATCTCCCGCAACCCGTCCCGGTGCCGCGCGTCTAAGCTCGTCAGGTGAGACGGGTAGTGGTCACGGGTCTCGGCGCGGTGACGCCGATCGGGAACGACGCGCGGGCGACGTGGAGCGCGGCGCTGGCCGGCGAGAGCGGGGTCGACTTCATCCGCGCGTTCGACCCGAGCGAGTACCCCGTGCGGATCGCGGCCGAGGTGAAGGACTTCGATCCGACGGGTGTCGCCTCGCCGAAGGAAGTGCGGAAGCTCGAGCGCAACGTGCTGCTCGCCCTCGCCGCCGCGCGCGAGGCTGTTGGCGACGCCGAGCTCGACGGCGCGTACGACCCCGGCCGCATCGGAATCCTCTTCGGCACCGCGATCGGCGGCTTCCTCGGGATGATGGAGCAGCACGACATTCTGCGCGAGCGCGGCCCCACGCGCGTCTCGCCGACGTTCATCCCGAGCGTGCTGGCCGACGCGGCGAGCGGGCAGCTCGCGATCTCGCTCGGCTACCGCGGTCCGAACTATGCGCCGGTCTCCGCGTGCGCGACGGGCTCGCACGCCGTCGGCGAAGCGGCGGAGGTCATCCGCCGCGGCGACGCCGACGCGGTTCTCGCCGGCGGCGCGGAGGCGTGCATGCACCCGCTGATCCTCGCCGGCTTCTGCTCGATGCGCGGACTCGTCGCCGAGGACGAATACCCGCCGGATGCGCTGCGGCCGTTCGACGCGACGCGTGCCGGGTTCGTGATGGGCGAGGGCGCATGCGTCCTCGTGCTCGAGGAGCTCGAGGCGGCGCAGAAGCGCGGCGCGACGATCTACGCGGAGATTCTCGGCTACGGCGCGTCGAACGACGCGCACCACATGGCGCAGCCGGATCCCGAGTTCGTCGGCGTCTCCGAGATGATGCGGAGCGCGCTCGCACGCGCGGGCGTCGAGCCGGAGCAGGTCGGCTACATCAACGCGCACGGAACCTCGACGCCGCTGGGCGATCTTGCCGAGACGAACGCGATCAAGGAAGTCTTCGGCAAGCACGCGTACGACCTCGCCGTCTCCTCGACGAAGTCCGTCACCGGCCACTGCTTCGGTGCGGCCGGCGCGATCGAGGCGATGATGTGCGTGCTCGCGATTCACGAGGGCGTGCTTCCGCCGACGATCAACTACAAGCATCCGGATCCGGAGTGCGATCTCGACTACGTCCCGAACGAGAAGCGCGAGGTGAAGGTCGACATCGCGCTCTCGAACGCGATGGGCCTCGGCGGCCACAACGGCTGCGTGCTCGTCGGGCGCGTCGAGTGACCGGCCCCGAGCTGTACGCGGAGGAGCACTCGACTCCGCCGGACGACGTCTTCGCGCGGATCGACGCGGAGACCCGGGTCTGCGGTCACGGCATCCCGGACATGATGATCGGGCCAGTCGTCGGCACCTTCCTCGCGTTCCTCGTGCGTATGAAGCAGCCGCGTCGCGTCCTCGAGATCGGCACGTTCACCGGCTGGTCGTCGATCGCGATGGCGCAGGCGCTGCCGCCGGGCGCGACGCTCATCAGCCTCGACGTGAACGAGGAGACGACCGCGCTCGCGCGCCGCTTCGCGGAGGAGGCCGGAGTCGCCGACCGGATCGACTATCGCCTCGGCCAGGCGCTCGAGCTGCTGCAGGACGTCGAGGGGCCGCTGGATCTCGTCTTCATCGACGCGTGGAAGAGCGACTACCCCGCGTACTACGAAGCCGTGCTGCCGAAGCTCGCCGAGGACGGCGTCATCGTCTGCGACAACACGCTCTCCGGGATGAGCCCTGACCATCCGCTCGCGGCGTTCAACCGGCAAGTGCGCGACGACCCGCGCGTCGAATGCGTCCTGCTCCCGATGCGCGACGGCGTCACGCTGATCCGGCGACGACCTCCGGGCTGAGCTCGGCGAGCGACGCGAGCACGACGTCGGCGTGCGCGAGCGCATCGTCGCCGGGCGGGTACGTCGGGTTCGGGATCGCGACGACGCGCATGCCGGCGGCGTGCGCGGAGCGGATGCCTGCGTGCGAGTCCTCGATCGCGGCGCAACGGTCCGGCGCGACGCCGAGGCGGCGGGCGGCCTCGAGATAGACGTCCGGCGCGGGCTTGCCGCGGCCGACCTCCTCCGACGACACCGTGACGCGGAAGAACCGCGCGATTCCGGCGAGCTTCGAGCACCTCGTCGATCAGCGGGCGGTTCGACGACGACGCGAGCGCGAGCGGAAAACGCGCGGCCACTCGTTCGACCGCCTCGACCGCGCCGGAGACGAGCGGCAGGTGCTCGCGGTAGGCGACGAGCATCCGGCGCACGATCTCGTCGTTGATCGCGGCGGGCTCGTCCGGGATGCCGACGGTCTCGTGCAGGTAGCGCGACCACTCGTCGGAGCTCATGCCCATCATCGCGCGCTGCACCTCGGCGTCGTACGGGCGGCCGTGCGCGCCGACGTACTCCTCGCGAACCGCGTCCCAGACTTCCTCGGAGTCGATCAGCAGCCCGTCGAGATCGAAGATCGCCGCGTCGATCACAGAGCGTGGTACTCGGTCTCGCGGTAGACGAGCGAGCTCGTCGCCGACCCGCGCTCGACCGAGAGCACTTCGCCGACGAAGAAGCCGTGGTCGCCGACGTCGTGCTCGACAAGCGTGCGTGCCTCGACCCAGCCCATCGCTCCTTCGATCAGCGGCGCCACCTGGCCCTCACGCGTCGCCACGCCTTCCCAGTGGACGAGGGGCGGCCAGCCGGCCGCGAAGCGCCGCGCGACGTCCTCCTGGTCGGCGCTGAGCAGGCTGACGGCGAACGCGCCGGCGCGCCGCAGCAGCTCGTAGCACGACGCCTGCTTGCCGACGGAGACGCCGACGAGCGGCGGTTCGAGCGAGAGCGAGACGAGCGACGAGACCGTGACTCCCATCCGGTCGCCGTCGAAATCGACGCTCAGCACGGACACGCCGTGCGGCCACGAACGCATCAACCCGCGGAGCTCCTCGCCTTCGACCATGACAGCGATCATACGGAGGGCTACAGGGGCGGCCGCACCTTGCCGATAGACCCGGCATGAACTGTCCTGCCTGCACCCACGCCCTGACGCCGCTGACCGTCGGCGATCTCACCGTCGACGCCTGCGAGGGCGGTTGCGGCGGCATCTGGTTCGACCACTACGAGCTGCGCAAGGTCGACGAGCCATCCGAGGCGCTCGGCGATCAGCTGCTCGACATCCAGCGCGACCCGTCGGTCACCGTCGACCCGGACAAGCGCTACGGTTGCCCGAAATGCACGGACGACGTCGTGATGATGCGCCACTTCTGGAGCGTCAAGCGCGAGATCACGATCGACGAGTGTGCGGAGTGCGGCGGGATCTTCCTCGACGCCGGCGAGCTCGGCCGGATCCGCTCCGAGTTCTCGAGCCATGAGGCGAAGGAAGCTGCAGCCGACGACTACTTCCACGACGCCGTCGACCGCACGTTCGACACCGCGCGCATGGCCGACCATCTCGGCCCGCACGTCGGCGAGCCCGCACCGCCCGCGATCTAGCCGGCGCCCGCCGCCCAGATCCGCCAGTCGAGCTCGACGGCCTTGATGCCGAGCCGGGCCGCGGCACGCGACACGACCTCGATCAGGTCCGCGTCGCCGAGCCGGCGGCCGACCGCGTCCTCTGCGAATCGCCGCACGTGCACATCCGGCTTGACCGTGTCCACGCCCTGTCTCATCACAAGCGCCTGGTAGACCGCCGGCCCGAGACCCTTCACGTGGCCCTTGAAGTCCCGCTGGAACTCGCTCTCGTGTGCCCAGCTGCGCAGGGTCTCTGCGTCGACGACGTCGATGCTCCTGAAGAACGCGGCGAGGTCGCGGAGTTGGTGCGCGCGCGTCCAGTGTCGGTTGCCCCAGAGATGCGTCGCCAGCGCGGTGTTGCCGGCCTGGTCGTCCGCGTAGCGGGCGAGCGCCGCGTCGAGATCGTCGTGCGTCCGGATCTCGTCCCACCGATGTGTCCGGAAGTGCTCGAGAGCACGAACGACGGACGTCGTCTGCATCATGTAATCGAGAACGGTCTCGAGCAGGTTCACGACGTAGTCCGTCTCGAGATTCGCGGCTGCGGCGGGCGGGAGGCCCTCGGCTGCGCGCGCGACCCGCTCGACATCGTGCTCGTCGACCACGCTTCAGCGCGGGTCCGCGCCGTCCACGTTCCAGTGGCGCCCGACCGTCGCCGTCCAGCCGCCGTCGTCGCGCGGCAGCAGCGCGAAGCGGCTGATCATCCGCTGCAACCCCTGCTGGTCGCCGTAGAGAATGTCGATCAGGACGCGCTCGCCGGAACGGAAGGCGTCGTGCGCGAGTGCGAACTCGGGTGCCGAGGGGTCGCGGAGCGCGCCCTGCCAGAAGCCGATGTCGTTGGGCGCGATGTACAGGTCGCGCGTCAGGCGGATGAAGTGGTCGAGTTGCGTGCGCGGATCGCTCGGCGCGTCCGCCTGGAGGTACAGACCCCAGCCGTGGAGAACGGCGATGCCGTTGCCGACGTTGCGGAGCGCGATCCCGAGATAGATCGCGTCGTCCGTCGCGTCGACGGCGCCGCTGCCGCCCGGCGCGACGAGCCACTTGTCGTCGTGGAACCCGATCTTCTGCGGCGGGTCCTCCCGGCGCGCCGTCACGATCAGCGGACGGAGACCGGCGAGCAGCGTCTGCTCCGCGATCCGTGCGGAACGGTTGCCGGAGCGCACGGACGCGAATGTCGCGCCCGCGAGGACGAGGGTCCCGCCGGCGGTCGCAAGCGACGAGATCGTCACCCAGTCGGCCATGGCGCGAGTCTACGCGCGCACCCACGATAGGCTGCCGCGATGGCCACGGCAGGCTACGGCGAGACGCGCGTCTGGCGTCCCACGCGTCCGCGCGTGAGCTTCGTCCATCTGCTCGTCACGTGGCTGATCTCGACGCTCGCGCTGCTCTTCGGATGCGCGATCGTCCCGGGCGCGCACGTCAATGGCTTCGCCGCCGCGCTTGGCGCCGCGCTGATCGTCGGGATCCTGAACGCGATTCTGCCGCCGCTCGTCGCAGCGCTCCGGTTGCCGCTGACGCTGCTCCTCGGCTTTTTCCTGATCCTGTTCCTGGATGCGGCGATGCTGCTCGCGGCCGACAGCCTGACGAACGGCAACCTGTCGATCGACTCGTTCTGGTCGGCACTCCTCGTGGCGATCGTCGCCGCCGCGGCCGGTGTCGCGATCGGAGTGCTCTTCGGCGCGGAAGACGACGACGCGTACTCGCTCCAGGTGATCGCACGGATCGCGAAGCGCGGCAATGACCGCGTCCAGACCGACGCGCCGGGGATCATCTTCCTCGAGATCGACGGACTCGGCATGCCGATCCTCCAGCGCGCGCTGCGCGACGGCAGCGCACCCAACATGGCGCGCTGGCTCACCGAGGGGACGCACCGCCTCGTCGAATGGGAGACCGATCTCTCGTCGCAGACCGGCGCATCGCAGGCCGGGATCCTGCTCGGCTCGAACGAGGACATTCCCGCGTTCCGCTGGGTCGAGAAGGAAAGCGGGAAGCTCTTCGCGTGCTCCGGCCCCGACGACTGCGCGGAAATCGAGCGCCGTCACGCGACCGGGCGCGGGCTGCTGATCGACGGCGGCGCGAGCCGCGGCAACCTGCTGTCGGGCGAGGCGGATCACGTGATCCTCACGGTCAGCCGGATGGACGCGGAGAAGGGCGCGAACCCCGGCTATCGCACGTTCCTCGCCAACGGCACAAACGTCACGCGCGTGCTCTCGCTCGCGTTCTGGGAGATCTTCCTCGAGTGGACCGCGGCGCTGCGCGCGATTCGGCGCGACGTCCGACCGCGCGGGCATCGCGGCGGCAAGTATCCGTTCCTGCGCGCGGCCATCTGCGTCGTGGTGCGCGAGTTGATCGTCTTCGGAGTGTTGACCGACATGTTCAAGGGGCGACCGGCGATGTACGCGACGTTCTCGAGCTACGACGAGGTTGCGCACCACTCGGGGCTCGAGCGCGCCGACACGATGGAGGCGCTGCGCAAGCTCGATCAGCAGTTCGGACGCATCGACCGCGCGCGCCGGTACGCGCCTCGTCCATACGAGATCGTCGTGCTCTCGGATCACGGGCAGACGCAGGGCGCGACGTTCAAGCAGCGCAACGGCTACGGCCTCGACGAGCTCGTCCGCCGTTCGGTCGAACGCGGGAGCGTCGCGCCGCTCGCGGGCGGCGACGAGAACGACCGCGCCACGTCGCGTGCATTCTCCGAGGCGACCGGCACGAAGCAGAAGAAGGCGAAGGGCGACGTCTCGGACGAGGACGTCGTCGTCCTCGGCTCCGGCAACCTCGGGCTCGTGTACCTGATGGAGGAGCGGCGGCGGTTGACGATGGAGGAGATCGCGCAGCGGCATCCGCGCTTGCTGCCGGCGCTGCGTGAGCATCCGCACATCGGCTGGCTGCTCGTGCACTCGTCCGAGCACGGCGCCGTCGTGCTCGGTGCCGCGGGCGCGCGTTACCTCGCCGAGGACCGCGTCGAGGGCGAGGATCCGCTCGCACCGTTTTCGCCGCGCGCCGCGCAGCATCTCCTGCGCGCGGACGGGTTCGAGCACGTCGCGGACATCATGGTCGGCAGCTTCTACGAGCCGTCGCTCGAGGAGGGCTGCGCGTTCGAGGAGTTGATCTCGTTCCACGGCGGCATCGGCGGCCCGCAGACGCGACCGTTCATCTTCTACCCGGTCGATCTCGCGCCGCCGCAGGAGCCGCTCGTCGGCGCTGCGGCCGTGCATGACGTGCTCGCCGGCTGGCGACGGACGCTGAACGGCTCGACCGGCTAGGGTCTCGCGACGATGGCAGCCGCTCCCAACCCGGTCGATCTTCTCCGGAGCCGCAGCTATCTCGTGCTCCTCGTCTTCGGGGCGATCGTCGGCATCGTCGTCGCGTTCGTCGCCTACTTCTTCCTCAAGGGCGTCAGCGAGGCTCAGCACTACATCTTCGGGACGCTGCCGGGTGAGCTCGGGTTCAACAATCCGCCGGTGTGGTGGCCGCTTCCGTGGCTGGCGCTCGCCGGGCTCATCGTCGCCCTGACGATTCGCCACCTGCCCGGGACCGCCGGGCACAAGCCGGCCGAGGGCTTCAAGACCGGCGGCCCCGTGTCTCCGATCGATCTGCCCGGGATCGTGATCGCGTCGCTCGCGACGCTGTGTCTCGGCGCCGTGCTCGGGCCAGAGGCGCCGCTGATCGCGATCGGCAGCGGGCTGGGCGTGCTTGCGGTGCGTCTGGTGAAGCGCGACGCTCCCGCGCAGGCGTTCGCCGTGATCGGCGCCGCCGGCAGCTTCGCGGCGATCAGCACGCTGCTCGGGTCGCCTCTCGTCGGCGCCTTCCTGCTGATGGAGGCTGCCGGGATCGGCGGTGCGTTGCTGGGGGTCGTGCTCGTCCCGGGCCTGCTTGCCGCCGGTGTGGGCTCGCTCATCTTCGTCGGATTGGACAGCTGGACCGGCTACGGGACGTTCTCGCTGGCCATCCCGAATATCCCGTCCTTCGGCAGCCCCGACGGTCCCGAGTTCCTCTGGGCCGTCGGCATCGGCATCGCGGCCGCCGTCGTCGGAGCCGCGATCAGGTGGCTGGGCCTGTACCTGCAGCCGATCGTCGAGTCGCGCATGGTCCTGCTGACCCCCGTCGTCGGCCTGGCGGTCGCCGGGCTTGCGATCGCGTTCGCGGAGGGAACCGGAAGAAGCACGTCGGAGGTGCTCTTCTCCGGCCAGGACCAGCTCCCGCAGCTGATCGAGAGCGCCGCCGGCTGGTCGGTCGGCGCGCTCGTGCTGCTCGTCGCCTGCAAGGGGATCGCCTACGGCCTTTCGTTGAGCAGCTTCCGTGGCGGGCCTGTCTTCCCGGCACTCTTCCTCGGAGCCGCCGGCGGCATCGCGCTCTCGCACGCGCCGGGGCTTCCGATGATCGCGGGCGTCGGGATGGGCATCGGCGCGATGAGCGTGGCCATGCTCAACCTGCCGCTCACGTCCGTCCTCCTTGCCAGCGTCTTCCTGGAGTCCGACGCCGTCGCCCTGATGCCGCTCGTCATCGTCGCCGTCGTCGTGTCGTATGTCGCTTCGGCAAGACTCGGCCCGCGGATGACCGCGACTGCCGCGCCGGCGGCAGCGACTTAGCTGACGCCGAGGATCGCGTCGGCGGCCGCGCCCGGCCCGTCGACCGTGGCGAATGCCGTCTGCAGGCGGCGCGCGTTGTCGCGATAGCTGTCGCCGTCGAGCAGGTCGCGCACCGCGCGCGCAACGTCACCGGGGCGGAGCGCGAGACGCGCCGCGCCCTGCCGCTCGACGAGCGCGACGTTCGCGTGCTGCTCCGGCTGCAGCGGGATCCCGACGAACGGCGTTCCCGACGCGAGCGCGATCTGCACGCTTCCCTGGCCGCCCGAGATGACCGCGACTGGCACGCGCGGCATGATCTCGTGGCTCGGGAGCACAGCTTCGACGAGAACGCGGCCGTCCTCCTCGAGATCGCCGAGGTCGTGCACGGTGGCGGCGACGAGGATCCGCAGATCGAGCTCGCGCAGCGCGTCGACGACGTCGCGCACGAGCTCCTCGGTGCTCGACGTGATCGCGACGTACACCGCCGGCTCCGCGAGGAAGCGCTCGACGCGTTCCGGCACCGGCAGCGCAAGGTGCGCGTAGATCGGTCCCGCGTACCTGCACCGCACGCCTTCGCGGTAGCGGCTCGGATCCTTCGGCTCCCATTCGTCGACGTCTTCCCGCGACACGCCCAGCACCTCGGGCACGTCGGTGACGAGCGTCAGGTCGCCGAGCAGCAGCGCGCCGAAGCTCGGCACGCCGTCGACGCCGAGCTCGTCCGCGACGCGATTGAAACCGTGCGTATAGATCGTCAGCCGCGTCGCGCCCGCGTTGTAGAGCCGCCGGCGCAGGCTGCGCGGCAGCCACCGCTCCAGCGGCAGCCCGAGCCGCACCTGTGGCAGCGGCAGCAGTCCGCGCTCGAACACCGGCGGCACGAACGAACCGGCGTGCTCGGTGACGAGCGGGATTCCCGCGAGTCGCGTCGACAGCAGCGCCGTCAGCGTCCAGCCGGTGACGGCGACAGTGACACCGTGCTCGACGAAGTACGCGTGCTCGAGCTCCGCGTACCTCCGGAGCTCCTCGTCGCTCCACATGCTCTGGTCGGTCGGCCCGATGCCGGGCACCGAGCGCACGAATGCCGCGCAGCGCTCCGGCGACATTCCGGGGCCGATCACGTCGTACGCGATGCCCGCGTCGCGCAGCGCCGACTCGTAGGTTCCGCCGTGCGTCGCCACGCGAACCGCCGCGCTGCGCGTCTCGAGCGCCCGATGGATCTCGATCATCCGCGAGGTCTCGGAGAGGAAGCAGCAGTTCGGGAGGAGGCAGATCACCGCAGCGGACGATAATGCCGCGATGGCCGACGACGGCGTCACGCTTCCCGAGCTCCAGCTGGCCGCGCGCAACCACGGCATGCCGTTGGAGGCGCTCCGCTATCCGGTGACTCCGGTCGGGCTGCACTACCTCCTCATCCACTACGACATTCCCGAGGTCGACGGGGATGCGTGGCGGCTGCGGGTCGACGGTGACGTGCAGCTGCCGCGCGAGTTCTCGCTCGACGAGCTGCGCGCGCTGCCCGCGGTCGAGCTCGTCGCGACGATGGAGTGCGCCGGCAACGGACGCGCGCGCCTCGATCCGCGGCCGATCAGCCAGCCGTGGCTGCTCGAAGCCGTCGGCACTGCACGGTGGCGCGGCGTCTCGCTGGAGTCGGTGCTGTATCGCGCAGGCGTCCGCCCCGGCGCGACACACGTTCTCTTCACTGGGCTCGACCACGGCGTCGAGGGCGGATTCGAACAGCACTACCAGCGCGCGCTCCCGCTCGCCGAGGCGTCGCGCGACGAGGTGCTGCTCGCGTACGAGATGAACGGCGTGCCGCTGCCGGCGCAGCACGGCTTCCCGCTCCGGCTCGTCACGCCGGGCTGGTACGGGATGACGAACGTGAAGTGGCTCGACTCGATCACGCTGCTCGACAAGCCGTTCACCGGCTACCAGCAGAGCCACGCGTATCGCTTCCGCGTCGACGAGGACGACGAAGGCACGCCGGTGACGCGCATGCAGCCGCGCGCGCTGATGCTCCCGCCGGGGGTGCCGGACTTCATGACGCGCGAGCGGACGGTGCACGAGACGCCGGTCGTGCTCGAGGGCCGCGCCTGGTCGGGCTGGGCGCCGATCGAATCCGTCGAGGTCAGCGTCGACGGCGGCGCGAGCTGGGACGCGGCGACGCTCGACGACGACGCCGCGTCGCAGTGGGCGTGGCGCAGCTGGCGATATGACTGGTCGCCGGAGCCTGGCCGCCACGTCGTCGCGTGTCGCGCAACCGACGCGCGCGGAACGGGACAGCCGCTCGATCCGGTGTGGAACGTCGGCGGCTATTCGAACACAGCGGTGCAGCAGGTCGTTGTCAACGTGGTGTAGCAGCATGCCCCGAACTGGGGGGTACACCGCCCGACAGCCGCTTGACGGGCTGATAGACACCATGCGGTGGCGGTGGTGGGCTCGTGCCCACCCTGAATGCACGGCCAAGAGGGGGAGCGAACGATGGGCGAAGTCTTCAAGGGCACGATCAACGTCGACATCCGCGACTCGACGCCGGACTGGACGCCGTTCGAGCCGCCGAAGGCGCCGGACGGCGCGCCGAACGTGCTCTACATCGTCCTCGACGACGTCGGCTTCTCCGCGCTGAGCTCCTACGGCGGGCCGATCGAGACGCCGAACATCGACCGGATCGTCAACGCCGGCGTGCGCTACACGCAGTTCCACACGACGGCGCTCTGCTCGCCGACGCGCTCCTGCCTCCTCACGGGGCGTAACCACACGCGGAACAGCATGGCCTGCATCACCGAGGCGGCGATCGGGTTCCCGAACGCGAGCGGCACGATCCCGCCCGAGAACGGGATGCTCTCCGAGATCCTCGGCGAGCGCGGCTGGAACACGTACATGGTCGGCAAGTGGCACCTCTGCCCGACCGACGAGATGAACCTCGCCGCGACACGGCGCAACTGGCCGACCGGCCGCGGCTTCGAGCGCTGGTACGGCTTCCTCGGTGCCGAGACGAACCAGTGGTTCCCCGACCTCGTCTACGACAACCATCCGGTCGACCAGCCGAGCATGCCGGACGAGGGCTACCACCTCACCGAAGACCTCACCGACAAGGCGCTCGAGTTCATCCGCGATGCGAACGCGGTCGCACCCGAGAAGCCGTTCTTCCTCTACTACGCGCCGGGCGCCTGCCACGCGCCGCACCACGCGCCGAAGGAGTGGATCGACAAGTTCAAGGGCCAGTTCGACATGGGCTACGAGGCGATCCGCGAACAGACGCTTGCGAACCAGAAGAAGCTCGGCATCGTCCCCGCCGACACCGAGCTCCCGCCCGTCAACCCGATCGGCGACCAGACGCGCACGGGGCCGGACGGCAAGCCGTTCCCGATGCTCGACGTCACGCGTCCCTGGGACTCGCTCAACGACGAGGAGAAGAAGCTCTTCGCGCGCATGGCCGAGGTGTACGCGGGATTCATGGGGCACGCCGACTTCCACATCGGACGCCTGCTCGACTACCTCGAGGCGAACGACATGCTCGAGAACACGATGATCGTCGTCGTTTCCGACAACGGCGCCAGCGGCGAGGGCGGGCCGAACGGCTCCACGAACGAGATGAAGTTCGCCAACGGCGTCCCCGACGATCTGGCGCAGAACCTGGCGATGATCGACGAGCTCGGCGGCACGAAGACCTACAACCACTATCCGAACGGCTGGGCGATGGCGTTCAACACGCCGTTCAAGATGTGGAAGCGCTACGAGTTCAACGGCGGCACGAGCGACCCGTGCATCATCTCGTGGCCGGCAGGAACGAAGGCGCGCGGCGAGATCCGCCACCAGTACCACCACGCGATCGACATCGTGCCGACGAT
This sequence comes from uncultured Actinomycetes bacterium, assembly GCA_963718385.1. Classification (GTDB taxonomy): domain Bacteria; phylum Actinomycetota; class Thermoleophilia; order Gaiellales; family Gaiellaceae; genus Palsa-739. The sequence continues at coordinate 425,916 of CAVQZE010000001.1, read as the reverse complement.
TCTCGACATCCTCGGCGTCGAGTCGCCGGAGACGATCAAGGGCCACACGCAGTCGGCGATCGACGGCGTCAGCATGCGCGAGAGCCTCGACGACGGTTCGGTCGAGTCCGCGCGGAAGACGCAGTTCTACGCGATGCTCGGCTCGCGCTCGATCTGGCACGAAGGCTGGAAAGCGGTCACGACGCATCCGACAATCGCAGGCTGGGGCAACTTCAACGACGACGAGTGGGAGCTCTACAACACCGACGTCGACCGCGCCGAGGTCCACAACCTCGCGGCCGAGCAGCCGGACAAGCTGCGCGAGCTCGTGAACGTCTGGTTCCGAGAGGCCGGCGCCAACGGGGCGTTCCCGCTCGACGACCGCACGCCGGTCGAGATCATGACCGACCCGCGCCCGCAGTTGGCCGCTCCGCGCAACCGCTACGTGTACTTCCCAGGCACGGCCCCGGTCAGCGAGTGGCAGGCCGTCAACACGAAAAACCGCTCGTTCGTGATCGGCGCGCTCGTCGACATCCCGGCGCCCGGAGCGCAGGGAGTGCTGTTCGCGATGGGGTCGCGCTTCGGCGGCCACGCGCTCTACGTCAAGGACAACCGGCTGCACTACGTCAACAACTTCGTCGGCGCCGAGGAGCAGATGATCGTCGGTACCGAGGACATCCCGACCGGCGAGAACCTGATCCTCTCGGCGTCGTTCGAGAAGGAGGGGATGGAGCCGACGTGCGCGACCGGGACCTTGTCCCTCTACCACGGCGACAAGAAGGTCGGCGAGGGCAAGCTCAAGACCCAGCTCGGCGCGTACGCGATCGCCGGCTCGGGGCTCTACGTCGGCCGGCACAGCGGCGAGGCCGTCACCGACGACTATCCGGGCAAGTCCCCGTACGCCTTTACCGGCGGGACGATCAACCGGGTCGCGGTCGACGTCAGCGGCGAGCCGTACGTCGATATGGAACGCCAGGCCGAGATGCTGATCCGGTCGCAGTGAGCGAGCACCTGCCGTCCTGGCACGACACGCCGACGCGCGCGGCGATCGTCGAGTTTGTCCAACACGTGACGACGGAAGGCGGGCCGGACTACGTCCCGCCCGCCGAGCGGGTCGCCGTCTACGACAACGACGGCACGCTGTGGTGCGAGAAGCCGATGCCGATCGAGCTCGGCTTCATCCTGATGCGGCTCGCCGAGATGGCGGAGCAGGATGAGTCGCTGCGCACGAAGCAGCCGTGGCAGGCCGCGTACGACAAGGATTACGCGTGGCTCGGCGGGGCGATCAACAAGCACTACCACGGCGACGACTCCGACCTCGGTGTCCTGATGGGCGGCATGCTCCAGGCGTTCGCCGGACAGAGCGTCGAGCACTACTCGGGCGCCGCCGACGCGTTCCTACGCGCCGGCAAGCACCCGACGCTCGGCCGCGCATTCAACGAATGCGGCTACCTGCCGATGATCGAGCTGCTGCGCTATCTGGAGGCGCACGGCTTCACGAACTACATCGCCTCCGGCGGCGACCGCGACTTCATGCGGCCCGTCACCGAGGAGATCTACGGGATCCCCTCGGAGCGCGTGATCGGCAGCTCGAACGCGCTGGCGTACACCGACGACGAGCACGGCGGCACCGTCTCCTACGAAGCGGCGGGAGACTTCTTCGACGACGGGCCGGTCAAGCCGATCCGGATCTGGAGCCGGATCGGGAAGCGTCCGATCCTCGCCGCCGGGAACTCGAACGGCGACATCCCGATGCTCCGCTACGCGGGCGGCAAAGACCGGCCGGCGCTGCGCCTTCTCGTCCTGCACGACGACGACGAGCGCGAGTTCGCGTACACCGCCGGCGCGGAAACATCGCTGGAGCTGGCCGAGACGCACGACTGGACGGTCGTCAGCCTCAAGCACGACTGGGCGACCGTGTTCGGCAACAACGGCGGGTAAAGGCGGCGGGGCTGGGATTTGAACCCAGGGGCCCGTGAAGGCACAACGGTTTTCAAGACCGTCCCGTTCGACCGCTCCGGCACCCCGCCGCTGCGGGCACCGTAGACGATCGGGCAGCTAAGACTGCTGCTGCTTCTTCGCGTCGAGCTCGGCTTGCGCTTTCTCCGCGAGTTCGCGAAGCCGCCGCGCGTTCGCGAGCGCGCGGTCCTGTGCCTCCTCGATCTCAGCTTTCGTCATCTTCTTCGGCATCGTCATCCCTCAGCAGATGTTCGATTCGGGTGAGTGTCTCCAGGATGTCGCTGACCGTGAATTGTAGAGCCACGATCTCTTCGCGGTAAATCACGGGCTCGTCCACGACACCAGGATGGCGCCGAGATCGCCCCGCCGCAAGACGCCCTTCGGGACGCGTCAGCGCGTGACGCGCGCCGGCGCGCCGTACGCGCGCAGGACGTCAGGCACCTCGCCCTGGAAGTTCTCGAGGATCGCGAGCACGGCGCGGTCGGTCGCCGCCGTGCCGTTCAGCGTGTGCACCGGCTCGAGGTTCTTGCCGTTGCGGAAGCGGACGCCGAGGCGGCGAGCCTGGAAGTCCGTCGTGTTCGACGTCGACGTCAGCTCGCGGTAGCGCTGCTGGAACGGGAACCAGCCCTCGCAGTCGTACTTCTTCACCGCCGGCGCCCCGAGGTCGCCCGCCGCGACGTTGACGACGCGGTACGGCAGCTCGAGCGCCTGCAGGATCTCCTCCTCGATCGCGAGCAGCCGCTCGTGCTCGTCCGCGGAACCGCTCGGCTCGATGAACGTGAACAGCTCGACCTTGTTGAACTGGTGGACGCGGAACATGCCGCGCGTGTCCTTCCCGGCGGCGCCGGCCTCGCGGCGGAAGTTCGTCGAGAACGCGGTGTAGCGCAGCGGCAGCTCTTCCAGGATCTCGCCCATGTGCAGCCCCGCGAGCGCGACCTCCGACGTTCCGGTGAGATACAGCTCGTCGCTCTCGATCGCGTAGATGTTCGTGCGGTCGGTGGGGAAGAACCCGGTGCCGTACATCGCCTCCTCGCGTACGAGCACCGGCGGCAGCATCGGCACATGCCCGTGTGCGCCGGCGCGGTCGAGTGCGAAGCGGTAGACGGCGAGCGCGAGCAGCGCCGTGTCGCCGATCAGATAGCCGAACCGGGAGCCGGAGAGCCGCGCCGCGCGCTCCATGTCGAAGCGGCCGACCTCCGTGTGCTCCTTCGCATCGGGCGGCAGCCGCGGTTCGCCCCAGGTGTGGAGCTCGACCGCGTCCTCGTCGGTGAAGCCGTCGGGCGCGGAGTCGTCGGGAGGATTCGGTAGCACCTGCAGAAGCAGGTCGCGCGCGGCCTCCGCCTCGGCGAGCTCTTGCTCCGCGGCCTGCAGCTGCTCCTTGACGCCGCGCATCTCCTCGAGCTGCTCGGGCGTCGGCTTGCCCTTCAGCTTCGTCTGCGCGCGCAGGTCGTCGACGCGCGGGACGAGCGCGCGCCAGCTCTCGTCGGCGGCGAGCCAGGCGTCGAACTGCTCGGCGGCGCCCTTGCGCGCGAGCCTGCGCCGGAACTCGTCCGGGTCGTTCCGCGCTGCGCGTGCGTCGATCATGCCCGGGAGTCTACGAACGCCTCGAGCAGCGCGGCCACGCCTTCGTCGTCCACTGACGGAACGACGAGGTCGGCGCGGGCGAGGATGTCCGGCTGCGCGTTCGCCACCGCGACGGCGAACCCGGCCCAGTCGAGGAGCTCACGGTCGTTCTCGCCGTCGCCGCATGCGACCGTCTGCGCCGCGGTGAAGCCGAGCCGGTCGGCGACGAACTGCATCCCGGCGCCCTTGCTCACGTCCGGATGCGCGAACTCGAGGAAGTACGGCAGCGACTTCGAGATGTACAGCCGTCCGCCGAACCGCGGCTTCAGCTCCGCCTCCAACTCGTCGAGCGCCGACGGGGTCGCCGACGGCGACGAGCTTCGTCGGATCGGCATGGAGCCACGCGCGCAGGTCGCCGACCGCGTGGATCGCGAGATTCTGGAAGCCCGCGTACGACGTCGCCTCCGGCGTCACCTCCGCGACGTACAGCTCGTCGTCCACGTAACAGTTGACGTGGAAGCCGCGTTCGACGACGGCGTCGATCGCCTCGAGCGCGACGTCGCGCGGGATCGGCACGTGGCGGAGGATCTCGCCGCTCACCGGGTCGGCGACGAACGCGCCCTGGTAGCAGACGACCGGATCGTCGAGGCCGGCGGCGAGGACGTACGGCCGCACCGAGCGGAACATGCGGCCTGTGACGACGATCACGTGCGTTCCCGCCTCCCGGACAGCCGCGATCGCGGCCGCCGTCCGCGGGTGCAGCGTCGCGTCCTCGCCGACGAGCGTGCGGTCGAAGTCGGTCGCGAACGCGCGGACGTCGCGCGGAAAGCTCGGCGGAAGCTCGACTGCCGTTACGGCGTGCCGCCGGTCGCCTGGACGACGTAGGCCGCGACGTCGGCGATCTGCTGCGTTGTGAGCGAGCTCTTGAAGGACGGCATCGGGCTCTTCCCGAGCGTGACGCGCGCCGTGGCCCTGCGGTAGTCCGGCTTGGACTGGTCGAGGTTCGGTCCGACCGTTCCGGTCGATCCCGCGTCGGCGAGCGTATGGCAGCCGGTGCAGCCGGAGGAGAGGAAGATCTTCTTCCCGGCGACCGGGTCGCCCTTCAGCGCGAACGCCGGCGTCAGCGGGTCCTTCGCCGCCGTCGGCAGCGTGCCGACGACGGTGACGGGCGTCGGCGTCGTGACGCCCTCCGAGCCGCACCCCGCGGCGATGCCGAGGAGTCCGACGGCGGCGACACAGATGAGAAGGGTGCGACGCATCCGGAGCCAGACTCTAAACAAGGGCTAAGACTGCCTGCCGGACGAACCTCGCTCGACCCCTCGGAGCTACGATGGCGGCGTGAAGCGGAGGAACTTCGGTCGGGACACCGGGCTGTCGCTCCGGATGCTCGCGACAGGCGGGCTCCTCGGGCTGCTCTACGTCATCTTCGCGGTCGTTCTCTTCTCGGTGCTGAACGTCGGGCTCGTGCCGATGCTCGTGATCGTCGTCGGGCTCGCTGCCGTCCAGTACTGGACGTCGGACCGGATCGCGCTCGCTGCCTCCGGGGCGAAGATCGTCTCCGCCGAGGACGCGCCCGAGCTGCACGCGATGGTCGAGCGGCTCTGCGCGATGGCCGACCTGCCGAAGCCGCGCATCGCGGTCGTCGACAGCGACGTCCCGAATGCGTTCGCCACCGGTCGCAACCCGAAGCATGCGGCCGTCGCGATCACGAACGGCCTCTGGCGCCGGCTCGACCCGCAGGAGGTCGAAGCGGTGCTCGGACACGAGCTGTCGCACATCGCGAACCGCGACGTCCTGATCATGACGCTGGCGAGCTTCTTCGCGATGCTCGCCGCGCTGATCACGCGGTGGGGCCTCTTCTTCGGGATGTGGGGCGGCGGCATGGGCGGCGGCAACCGGAGCAACAACGGCAACAACCAGGGCGGCGTGCCGGTCTGGTTGATCGTGATGGTCGTCGCGATGGTCACGTACGCGATCAGCTTCGTCCTGATCCGGACGATCTCGCGCTACCGCGAGTACGCCGCCGACCGCGGCTCCGCGCTGATCACCGGCGCGCCGGAGAACCTGATGAGCGCGCTCCAGAAGATCTCGGGCCAGATCACGCAGATCCCGGAGCGCGACCTGCGCGAAGTCGCCGGCATGAACGCGTTCTTCATCATCCCGACCAACTGGCGCTCGCAGGCCGGCGAGCTCTTCATGGACCATCCGCCGCTCGAGAAGCGCCTCGCGGCGCTCGAGAAGATCGCCCGCGAGATGGGCCGCTCCGTTCCCGCGTAGCGCTCGACGTGAGGCTTGTTGCCTTCTCCCATAGCAGCGGCGTGAAGGTCGCCGAGGTGGCCTTCCTGCTCTTCCTGATCGCAGGCATCTGGATCGTGTCGGCTTCGCTCACCAAAGTGGACCGGACGCACACCTGGCACGGCATCGTCCTGGCATCGAGCCGGTTCAGGATGGTCGTTGCGGGAGGAATGGTTGCCTGCGGCGGCCTGCTCCTTATCATCGCCGCGCACTGGGGTCACCTGTTCTCTTAGGCCGCGTCCGACCTGCCACCGCGGGGCTCTGTCATGCTTGCCGCCGTGACCGCGCTCGGCTTCGTCGGCCTTGGGCACATGGGTGGCAACATGGCCGTCCGTCTCCTCGGCGCCGGCTACACGGTCTACGGCGAGACGCGACACCGCGAGGAAGTGCAGGAGCTCGAACGCGAGGGGCTGGTCTGGCGCGACACGCCGCGCGAGATCGCGGAGGCCGCCGATGTCGTCTTTACGTCCGTTCCGACGGACGGCGTCCTCGAGGACGTCGCGTCGGGGCCGGACGGAATCCTTGCGGGCCTCGCTGCCGGGAAAGTCTGGGTGGACATGAGCACGGTCAGCCCGCACGTGAGTCGCGACATTGCGCAGCGGGTGGCGGAGCGCGGGGCTGCGATGCTTGACGCGCCGGTGTCGGGAAGCGTGCCGCAGGTGCAGACCGGGACGCTGACGATCATGGTCGGCGGCGACAAGGACGCCTATGCGCGGGTCGAGCCGATCCTGCGCGAGCTCGGGACTCCGAACTACATCGGTGAGAACGGGCAGGGGCTGGTACTTAAGCTCGCGATCAACATCAGCCTCGCCGTGCAGATGCTGGCCTTCGCCGAGGGCCTCGTCCTCGCCGAACGTTCGGGCATCGACCGCAAGCGGGCGGTCGAGGTGATGACGCAGAGCCCGATCGGCTCGCCGATGCTGAAGGCCCGCGCCGCACTCGTCCTCGACTTGCCCGACGAGGCCTGGTTCGACATCGGCCTGATGCAGAAGGACATTGTGCTCGCGCTCGACACCGCACGGCAACTGGGTGTCCCCCTTCCGTCTGCCGCGGCGGCCGACGAGATGCTCACGCTGGCGCGAGCCGCCGGCTACGAGCACCGCGACCTCGCAGCGCTCTTCGAGGTGCTCGTGCAGCTGACAGGCGACACGACTCGCACGTGACCGGGACACATGTCTGGCAGGAAATCGCAGGCACGATTCGGCCCCGCCGGGACAGTCCGGACGGGCTGCTGCCGCCGCTGCTGCTTGCCCTGACCCTGGTCACCGGGCTCGTCGACGCGACGAGCTACTTGAAGCTCGGCCATGTCTTCGTCGCAAACATGACCGGCAACGTCGTCTTCCTCGGATTCGGAATCGCGGGTGCCGGCGGCATCTCGGTCTGGGCCTCGCTAACCGCGCTCGGCTCGTTTCTCGTCGGCGGCGTCGCCGGCGGCCGGATCGGTGCTCGCTGGTCGAGCGACAGGGGGCGCCACCTGACCGCTACGACGGCGACGGAGCTTCTGCTCGTCGCAGGCGCGCTCGTCGTCGCGGCCTTCTCTGTCGAGCACGGAAGCCGCTACGCGGTGATCGTCCTCCTCGCCGTCGCGATGGGCGTTCAGAACGCCACCGCGAGGAAGCTCGCCGTCCCCGATCTCACGACGACGGTGCTGACCATGACGCTGACCGGTGTCGCTGCGGACTCGGCGCTCGCCGGCGGACACGGCTCGAAGATCGCGCGTCGCGGACTCTCCGTCGCGGCGATGCTGCTCGGCGCGTTGGTCGGCGGGCTCCTCGTCTTGAAGGTCGACAACCCCGCGCCGCTCGCACTCGCTACGGCGCTGCTGGCGACGATCTCCTTCTTCGCCTACCGCGCATCGCGGTCGACGCCCGCGTGACACGCGCCCGGCGGCAGTCCAGCGGGTGAGGGCCGCTCAACAGGTGAAGGCGGGCGCGCTCACGGCGATCGTCCCTTCAAGCGGCTTCACCGGGTAGCCGAGTCCTCGGTCGAGCTCGATCCGGACGGCGTCGTTGTCGGGAATGATCAGCACCGGCTCTCCTAGCGGCGTCCACGGAGAACCCTGCCCCTGCGGAGTCGGGGTGAGATACCAGTCGCCGGCGTTTCGCAGCAGCAGCGTGAACCCCGAGTAGCTGTACGGGTAGTCGCTGCGCGGGTTCCTGGAGGCGAACACGAGAGGGCATCGCGGGTCGGGGCCATAGTCGGCCGGTTTGATGTTCAGGTTCTGTTTGCTGAAGATGGTGACCGACGGATCGACCGTGAGATTTTTCGCGAGCGTCTCTGCTTCCTTCGTGCCGCGGCTGTCCGCGTACTCCGCCGTCGCCCAGAACAGGCTGACCAGGACGACGGAGATCGTCAGATAGTGCAGCCCCCGCAGCGCTCCGCGGTGACGTGGGTTGGCGGCGCCCGCTGTGCGGCTCAGCGCGTAGGCGATCAGCACGACGCCGAGCGCGGGCGCAAACGCCTGCAGGTAGATGAAGTTCGAGGCGATGCCGTGCCCGGCTGCGAGCAGGACGCCGACGGTGAGCGCGGCGAGGCCGACGATCAGCGCCGACGGGGCGAGCCAGCGCGGCGGCGTCCGGCCGCTCACCAGCAAGCGGGCGCAGACGAAGACGAAGCCGACGAGGAGCACGCAGGCGACAGGGGCGAAGAGCGGACCGACACTTCGCAGGACGTAGTCGTTCGAGGACAGTCCGAGCACGCTCGGGTCGATGCCGAAGTAGCCGGCGAAGGCGCGCTCGCGGCGCCAGCCGAAGTAGTAGGCGAGCGCGGTCAGAAGCGTGAGCGGCGCGACGACGGCGCCGATCCACGTGAGTACCTGGCGGCTGTCGGCGCCGGCATCGCCCGCGGTTGCGTCCTCGTGCAGCCGCTCCTGATCCGCCGCAGGCGTCTCTTCGTCGGCCATTCCCAGCCCTTCATGACGTCGGGGCGCGCAGCCCGACGACTGTACCAGGCTTATATTCCGGCTTTCGTCGCCCTCAAATAGGCGCGTCGAACAACCCGAGCCACTTGCTCAGGTCGGGCTCGATCGGGAGCTCGGGGTCGAGCTTCGCCTTCAGCTCCAGCTCGCGCGCGTTGTCGCGCTCGCGCTTGTCGCCCGTCGGGACGAACGGCCAGAACGTTCCGCTCTTGAAGCCGTAGACCCAGTAGACCGGCTGGTTGCCTTCGGCGAAGCGGAACGCCGCGCCGAGCAGCTGCGCGCCGAAGCCGCGGTCGCTGAACTCCTGCGCGACGGCGTGCGCCGCCGTGACCTGATCCTCGAGGTCGGTGTCGCGGATGATCACCCACTCGTAGCCGAACGTGTCGGTCTTCCGGTCCATCGTCGACCCCGAGCCGGAGGCGACCGACTTGAGGAGATCCGACACGTCCTGGTCGACCTGCGTGAACTCGCCCGCGGACAGCGGCTTGAAGATGACCGCGCCGACGCCGGCAGGCTTCACGCCGCACTCGACGTCCAGCGTCACCGCCGCCGTCGTCAGCGCGAACAGCCTGTCGTCGGCCGGCTCCTTCAGCTTCTTGCGGCCGAAGAAGATGTCGCCGAGCGGCACTACTGCGCCGGCTTGTCCTCGGCGGCGGGAGCCTCGATCTGCTTCGCGTCGCCGCCGGTGCCGACCTCCGCCTTCAGAGCCGCGAGCTCCTGGTCGACCTGGGCGTTGGAGGAGATCTGCGCCAGCTCGCGGTCAAGCTGCGTCGTGCCCGGCGCGGCGGTGAGATCCTCGAGCGCGCCGCTGCCGGTCAGCTCGTCGATCGCCGCGGCGCGCGCGGTCAGCTCGTCCGTCTTGTCCTTCGCGCGCTGGATCGCCATCCCGGTGTCCGCCATGCCCTTGCCGATCCCGGTCGCGGCCTCGCCGATCTTCACCTGTGCCTCGGCGGCGGAGTACTGCGCCTTGATCACTTCCTTCTGCGTCCGGAAGGACTCGATCTTCGCCTCGAGCGCATGCTGCCCCTCGATCAGCTTCTGCTGCTGGTCGTCGAGCGACTTCACCTGCGTGTCGAGATCCTGGAGCTGCTGCTGCGTCGTCGCCTTGCGCTGGAGCGCCTCACGCGCGAGATCCTCACGGTTGGCGGCGACTGCCTGGCGCGCCTGCGTGTCGAGCTTGACGACGTTCTGCTCGAGCCCGGCCGTCTGGAGCTCCAGGCGCTTCTTCGCCGTGGTGACGTCCGCGACGCCGCGCTTCACGTTCTGGAGCTGCTCGAGCATCTGCTCGTATGAGTAGTCGAGTGTCTCCGTCGGGTTCTCGGCCTTGTCCAGAACCTTCGACGTCTTCGACTTGAAAATCAGCGTCGCGCGCTGCCACAGGCCGGCCATCGTTCCTCCTCGGGCGTTGTCGCGTTAGCCTACCGGTGTGCTGGTGGTACGGAGCATGCACCCGGAGTGGCTCTCCAACGCCTACGCGGTCGCCGACCGTGAGGGCGGGACGGCCGTCTTCGTCGATTCCGGCGCCGACGTCGCCCCGCTGATCGCCGCGGTCGAGGCCTGGGGCGCGACGCCGGCGGCGATCCTCCGGACGCATACCCACGCCGACCACGTCGTTCACGAGGACGCTCTCGTCGAGCGGTACGGGATTCCGGTCGTCGCGGAGACGGGTGAGTGGACGTTCGGCGATCTCCACGTGCGCGGGCTCGAGACACCGGGGCACTCCGACGACATGATCGCGTTCGTCGTCGACGAGGAGTCCGTCTTCACCGGCGACACGCTGTTTCTCGACGCCGTCGGCGGCGGCGATCTCGAGCAGGTACGCACGTCGGTGCTCGAGGTCTTCATGGTGCTGCCCGACGACACGACCGTCTATCCAGGTCACACGGACGAGACGACGATCGGCCGTGAGCGCGAGGCGAACCCGTTCCTGCGCGTGTGGCTCGGCACCGAGCCCGAGGGAACGGAGCGCGTGCGCGTCGGCGGCCGCGACGCGACGCTCGTCGTCTGGTCGCCGGACTACGACGGCAAGGGCAAGGCCTGGGTTCGCTTCGACGACGGCACCGACGCGATCGTCGGCGGCTCTCGCGTCGAACGCGGTTGATCCTCGCGATCGACCAGGGGACGACCGGCACGACGTGCCTCGTCGTCGACGCGGAGCTGCGTGGTACGCGGCCGCGGCTACGTCGAGATCGCGCGCACGTTCCCGCAGCCGGGTGGGTCGAGCAGGATCCGCGACGGAGATCTGGGCGAGCGTCGAGGCGGCGGCCGGCGCGGCGCTCGGCGACGCCGGGCATCAGCGCGGGCGAGCTCGACCGCGATCGGGATCACGAACCAGCGCGAGACGACGATCGTCTGGGAGCGCGCGACGGGGCGGCCGCTCGCGAACGCGATCGTGTGGCAGGACCGGCGCACGGCGGAGCGCTGCCGCGAGCTTCCGGCCGAGCTGATCCGCGAGCGCACCGGGCTCGTTCCCGATCCGTACTTCTCGGCGACGAAGCTCGAGTGGCTGCTCGCGCGCGTCGACGCGGCCGCGCGACGAGCTCGCGTTCGGCACGGTCGACGCTGGCTCGTCTGGAACCTCACGCGGCGGCCGGCGTCCACGCAACCGACCGGACGAACGCGGCGCGGACGATGCTCTTCGACATCGGCGCGGCTCGCGTGGGACGACGAGCTGCTCGCGCTCTTCGGCGTCGATCGTGCGCTGCTCCCCGACGTCGTCGAGAGCTCCGGCGTCGTCGGCGAGGCGGAGCTCTTCGGCGCGACGGTGCCGATCGCGGGACTCGTCGGCGACCAGCAGGCGGCGCTCTTCGGCCAGGGCTGCTTCGCGCCGCGCGAGGCGAAGGCGACGTACGGGACGGGAGCTTCGTGCTCGTGAACGTCGGCGGCGAGCGCCGAGCCCGCGCCGCCGGGGCTGCTGAAGACCGTCGCCGCGGTCGCGCCGGGCGCGCGTGCGCAGTACGCGATCGAGGGCTCGGTGCTGACGAGCGGCGCCGCCGTGCACATGGCTCCGCGACGGCCTCGGGATCGTCTCCGGGCCGGACGAGGTCGAGCGGCTCGCGGTCGAGGCGGGGTCGACCGGCGGCGTCACCTTCGTCCCCGCGCTCGCCGGGCTCGGCTCGCCGCACTGGGATCCCGACGCGCGCGGTCTCGATCGCCGGCATCACCAGCGGCACGACGCGCGGCCACATCGCGCGCGCGACGCTCGAGGGAATCGCGCATCAAGTCGCCGACGTCCTCGAAGCGCACCCGGGCGGCATCGACGTCCTCCGCGCCGACGGCGGCGCGAGCCGGAACGCGTTCCTGATGCAGTTCCAGGCCGACATCCTCCGCCGCCCGGTCGAGGTCGTCGCCGAGAAGGAGAGCACCGCCGTCGGCGCGGCCGCGCTCGCCGGACTCGCGACCGGCGTCTGGAAGACCCCCGCCGAGGTCGCGGCGCTCGTCGCCCGCGGGCCGACCTACGAGCCGGCGATGGCGGACGGCGAGGTCGACGAACGGCGCGCCGAATGGCGGCTCGCGCTCGAACGGACGCTCCTCCACTAGCCATGTCCGCGCGGGACAGTAGGGTCCCGCCGTGCGTCTGCTCGTCGCCCGCTGCGAAGTCCGCTACTCCGGCCGCCTGAACGCCGTTCTCCCGGAGGCGGTGCGGCTGCTGATCCTGAAGTCCGACGGCTCGGTGCTCGTGCACGACGACGCCGGAGGCTTTAAGCCGTTGAACTGGATGACCGCGCCGACCGTCGTCGAGGACGGCGGCGACACGCTCGTCGTGCGCAAGCCGAAGACGGAGGACGTGCTCGAGATCCGGCTCGTCGAGGTGCTGAGCGACGTGTCGCACGACATGGGCGAGTCCGCCGCGCTGCAGAAGGACGGCGTCGAGCGCGACCTGCAGGAACAGCTCGCCGCCGCGCCGGCCGCGCTCGGCGAGGAGCTCGTGCTCGTGAAGCGCGAGTGGCCGACGGAGGTCGGCCCGGTCGACCTGATGTGCAAGGACCCGGCCGGCGAGTGGGTCGCCGTCGAGATCAAGCGCATCGCGACGATCGAGGCGGTCGAGCAGCTGACGCGCTACCTCGACTTCATCCGGCGCGATCCCGCAAAGGCGTCGTGCCGCGGCATCCTTGCCGCGCAGCGGCTGAAGCCGCAGGCGATAGCGCTCGCGGAGTCGCGCGGCATCCGCTGCGTCGAGGTCGACCTCGAGGTGCTCCGCGGCGAGCGCGAGCCTGACCTGACGCTGTTCGCCGCCTAGGAGGGTCTGGCGGGAACCTATTCCGCCAGACGCTCCTAAGGCCGGACGACGGCCTTCAGGTAGTCGCGCGGCGGATCCGCGAACAGTCCCGGTAGTCCTTCGAGCGAGACCTCGTGCGTGAGCAGCGTCGCCCACGGCCGCGCGCCGCTTGCGAGGAACGCGAGCGCGGCGCGCACGTGCTGCGGCGCGTGATGGAACGCACCGCGCACGGTCAGCTCGTCGTAGTGGACGCGATACGCGTCGACGGCGACCTCAGTCCCGGACGGCAGCCCGCCGAACATCACCGCGGTCCCGCCGACGCGCACGAGCGACAGCGCATCGCGCCATCCCTCTGCCGAACCGGTCGCCTCGATCGCGACGTCCGCGTCGCACCCGTCGCCGGGCTCGGCGCCGAATGCGGGCGCGAGCGCGCGCCGCTCCGCTCGCCCGCCGACGAGGACGGGACGCCCGCCCGCGTCCGCGATGCACGCGCAGAGCATCAGTCCGATCGGGCCCGCACCGAGCACCGCGACGGTGTCGCCCGGCTCGATCTCCGCGCGCTCGACGCCGCGGAGACAGCACGCGAGCGGCTCGACGAGCGCCGCGACCTCGGGCGCGAGCCCGGGCGGGACCGGCACGAGGTTCACGCGCGCGATCCGCTCCGGCACGACGATCAGCTCCGCGTACGCGCCGTTCAGCAGCGGCAGCAGGTTCGCGCACTGCGGTTCCTGGCCGCGCCGGCAGGCCGCGCACTCGCCGCACGGCGCGGAGTTCGCGGCGACGACGCGTCGACCCGTTGCGACGTCGATCCCGCAGAACTCGTGCCCGAACGGCGACGGCACCTCGGAGATGCAGCAGCGGATGCCCGCGACGGAACGTCTTGAGGTCGGTGCCGTCCGTCAGCGCGACCTCGACCTGCACGAGCACGTCGCCGGCGCCCGGCACCGGATCCGGCACCTCCTCGACGCGCAGGTCGCCGATGCCGTAATAGCGCAGCGCCCTCACGGAACGAACACGACCTTCGCCGCCTCGCGTGCACGAAACAGCGCGAGCCCTTCCGCGAACCGCTCGAGCGGGAGCACCGTCGGCTCCGGCAGCTCGAGCTCCGAGAGCAGCGCGGCCGCCGCGCGCATCGCGTCGGGCGATGCCGAGCGCCGGCCGGCGACGGTGAGCTCGTTGCGGTAGATCGCGTCCGCCGGCAGCGCGCCCGCGTCGGCGAAGACGAGGATCGTCCCGCCGGGGCGCACCGACTCGAGCGCAGTCGCGCCGGCGCCGGGCGCGCAGACCACGACCGCGTCGACCGGCCCGTCGGGCGCGCGCCCGCTCCGCCGCGGATCCGCGTCCACGGCGAACACATCGTCGCCGCGCCGCGCGAGCACCGCCGCGAACAGCCGCCCGACAAAGCCCTGCCCGAGCACGAGCACGCGTCCTGCCGGAACCGCCTCGGCGCCGCGCACCACGCACGCGAGCGGCTCGAGCGCCGTCGCGCGCGCGTCGTCGATTCCGGCCGGCACATCGATCCACGCGTCCGCGCGCACCCGCTCCGCGAACCCGCCGGGCCGGATCGTCGCGCGCGCGAACTCCGCGCACGTCGACTCGTGCCCGCCGCGGCAGCGCTCGCACTCGCCGCAGCCGCGGTGGTGGACGAGCGCGACGCGGCGTCCGTCCGCTGTCTCCGCGACGACCTCGTGCCCGAGCACGACGCCGGCGAACTCCGGCCTGAGCTTCTCGACGTCCGATCCGCAGAGCCCGCACGCGAGCACGCGCACGAGCTCGCCGTCGCCGCCCGGCTCGTCGACCTCGCCGACGACCGGCAGCCCCGCCGCGTCGAGTGAAACCGCGCGCATCGGCGTATCGTAGGAGCCGGGGTCAGCCGACGAAGGGGAGGCATCGTGGCGGTCAAGCTCTATCGCTGCTCGAACCAGTGGGTCAAGATCGGCCGGCATCCGTGCTGGGCCGTCGAGAAGGCGCTCATCGATGCAGGAGTCGACTACGAGCGCGTGCCGGGGCCGTACTCCAAGGCCAAGCGCACCGCGCTCACCGAAGGCACCGGCCAGTCGTTGTATCCGGCGATCCAGTTCGAGGACGGAACCTGGTACCGCGAGCAGTCCAAGGACATGGCGCAGACGATCCGCGACGGCAAGCTGATGGAGAAGGACAGCGGCGGAACGCCCGCGGAAGCCTCGCTACACTAGACCGCCGCGGGGCTATAGCTCAGTTGGGAGAGCGCCTGGATCGCACCCAGGAGGTCGTCGGTTCGAGTCCGACTAGCTCCATTCCCTCCCGCCGCTCGGCTCTCAGCGGCCTTCGAGATTGGCGCGCACGACGTTCGTGAGGTCGAGGTGCACCGTGACGTTCTCGTAACCGGCGGCGTCGAGGGCGGTTCGGAGTGTCTGGGGATTCGGTGTCGGCTTGGGGCCGATCGCGCGCACCTCCACGCCGTCCGGGCCGGAGTCGACCCCGACGACCAGCCAGCCGTGCTGCTGCGCCCATGCGTCTGCGACGCGCGTCACATTGTCGCGCTGGGTCTGCTCGGTTCCGACCTGCTTGCTCGCCGCTGCGAGCGGCACCGCGAGGCCGACGATGCAGGCCGTGATCAGGATTGCCGCCATCCGACTGCTCAAGAGCCTGCCACCGCGCTCGGCCTCGGCCGTCTTGCGCACCCGGTACAGCGCCATCACGACGAGGCCGCTGAGCAGGATCGCACCGACGTTCGTCAGGAAGAGAAGCAGTGCTCCGACCGCCTGGTGTGGACGGTGCGACTCGAGCGTCAGGCCGACGACCGCGAGCGGCGGCACGAGTGAGATCGCGATCGCGACGCCGGGCAGTGTGTCGGACACGTCGGAGCGGATGAGCGCGTACGAGCCGACCGCACCGGTCGCGAGCGCTGCGACGAGGTCGATCAGCCGCGGGTGCACGCGGACCGCGACCTGTGAGTTCGTCGCCGCGACGATCGGCACCTGGACGAGCTCGCCGAGAACCCACGCGATCGCGACGACGAGCGCGGCTCCGGCGACGACGAGCGCGATGCAGCGCACGAGGTTTCGCAGGTCGCCGGTGACGATCGAGAGCACCGTTCCGAGGATCGGCGTCATCAACGGCGCGACGATCATCGCGCCGATCACCGTCGCGGTCGAGTCGCCGACGACGCCGGCGCTCGCGATCACCGATGCGAGTGCGAGCAGCGTCCAGAACGCGGTCAGCTTCCGGCCCGCGTCGGCGCCGTCGAAGAGCAGCCGGTCGCGCATCCGCGTGATGTCGGCGCTGTCGGCGTGGAGCACGAAGCACGCTTCGACGCCGACTTCGACGCCTCCTCCAACGCTGGTAGCGTGACGCCGCGTGAGCAGCGGCCCGTCGCTTCGGCACGACTCACCGCCGGTTGCCACCGCTGAGACCCGGAGAGGTTTCGAATCGACGACCGAGCTGCGATTCTCCGTCACGTGATCGC
Organism: uncultured Actinomycetes bacterium; assembly: GCA_963718385.1. Classification (GTDB taxonomy): domain Bacteria; phylum Actinomycetota; class Thermoleophilia; order Gaiellales; family Gaiellaceae; genus Palsa-739. Next base: position 409,536 of record CAVQZE010000001.1, on the reverse strand, counting down.
GTTCGCGCCCGGCCGCGTCAACCTGATCGGCGAGCACACCGACTACAGCGGTGGGCTCGTGCTGCCGGTTGCGATCCAGTACGGCGTCTCGGTGGACGTGGGGGAGGCCCGGCCCGAGATCGCGCTTGTCTCGGAGCAGTCTCGGTGCCGCGCCGCCGTTCGCCGCCGACGGCGGCGGAGCTGCGGTCACCGGCTGGGCGCGGTATGCGCAGGCCGTTGCGGCCGAGCTCGCGTTGCTCGGCCGGCCGGCGATCGGCTTCGACGGCACGGTGCGATCCGATCTGCCGACGGGCGCGGGGCTCTCGTCGTCGGCGGCGCTCGAGGTGTCGGTCGCGCTCGCGTTGTGCGCCGTGGCCGAGTTCGAGGTCGAGTCGTTCGAGCTCGCGCGCGCGTGCCAGCGGGCCGAGTTTCGCGCCGTCGGTGTTCCGTGCGGGATCCTCGACCAGGCGGCGTCGGTGCTCGGCCGCGAAGGCGAGGCGCTGCTGCTCGACTGCGGCACGCTCGAGTACCGGCGAGTTCGCGTGCCGGCGGTCGCCGCTCTCGTCGTCGTCGACTCGGGCATCGCGCACAGCCACGAGAGCTCGGGATACGCCGACCGGAGGCGCGAGCTCGAGCACGCGCTGCGGCTCGTCGGCGCCGAGCGCTCGACGGAGGTCACGCTCGACGCGGTCGACGCGCTGGACGAGCTGTCGCGGCGGCGGCTGCGCCATGTCGTCACCGAGAACCAGCGCGTGCTCGACTTCGCGGCCGCGCTCGAGCGCAATGACCTTGCGGCGGCGGGTGCGCTGCTCCTCGCCGGCCACGCGAGCCTGCGCGACGACTACGAGGTGTCGATCCCCGAGATCGACCTCCTCGTCGAGCTGGCAGAGGACGCCGGCGCGTACGGCGCGCGCCTGCTCGGCGGCGGATTCGGCGGATCGATCGTCGCGCTCACCGACACCGCGGAGGCCGCGGAGATCGCCGCGCAGATCGAGGCGGCGTATCTCGCGCGGACGGGACGCACGGGCAGCTCGCTCGTCGCGCGCGCGTCCTCCGGCGCTTCGCTTCGCTAGCGAGCGAACGGCCGCAGCACGTACGTGAACCGGTACGAGCGCTCGAGCAGGCGGTAGCGCTCGGCGGTGTCCGGGCCGCAGCTGGCGGTGCCGAGGCCGCGCTGCGCGTGGTCGAGATTGAGGAAGACGTCGCGCCGCGGCTCGAGGTCGCACGTGTGAAGCGCGCCGTAGAGATCGGCCGCCGTGAAGTGGCTCGCGGAGAATCCGATCGCCGGCCTGCCTTCGACGCGCAGCCCGAGCCCGGTCTTGCTCTGCAGCGACAACCAGCGCGTGTCGGAGTGGTGGCCGTGCTCCTGCGGAACGATGTACGGGACGTACTCATCCGCGACCGTGCTCTCGAACCGCCCGACGATCGCCGACGCGAGCCGGTCGGAGTAGTTCTCCCACGGGCCCACGCCCGTACCACGACAACTGCTCGAGCCCGGGCCGCAGCGCGAGGCGGACGCCGATGCGCGGAACGTCGTCGACGCCGCGCGCGAGCTCGACGGTGTTCTCGACCACGAGCTCGCCCGATTCGAGCAGACGGTACGACGTGCCGGTGCGTGGCGACGCCGCGCGCGCGGTGCACGACGTCGATCGAGCTCCTGCCGAGTCGCGCCGACTCGAGCGTCAGCTCGAGCCGGTCGAGCCCGAGCTCGAGCCAGCGCGGCAGCACGCCTGCAGTCGCGCTTCTCCTCGACGAGCCGGAGCCCGTCGTTGTCGGTCGGCGCACGCCAGAGCTGCAGCAGCGGGCCTGCGGTGAGCACGTTCCGTCCGTCGACGGCAAGCTCGCGGAGCTGACCGGTCGCGGCGTCGACGGCGGCACGCGTCCGGCCGGCCTCGAGCGTCCAGTCGCTCGTGGGCCGGACTGCGCGTCCGCGCGCCGCGCCCGGCCGCGTCGACGGCAGCCTGAGCTGCTGCCACGCGACCTCGTGTCCCGCCGGCGCCCAGTCCGTCGCATCGCGCAGAAAGAAGCGGAACGTGACGAAGCGCTCGCCGGGATCATCGGGCAGCCGGAGTGCGAGGTCGGTCGACTCCTGCGGGCGCACGCGCAGCGCGGGAAGATCGCCGTCGCGGATTCGCTCGCCGTCGACGGTCAGCTCCCACTCGCCGCGATAGGCGTCGAGACCCGTGAAGAAGTGACGGTTCGCGATCCTGAACCGGCCGCCGCCGAGCGCGGTCACGCGGATCGGCTGTGCCAGGAACTTGAGCTCGTTCAGCGCAGGATGCGGCGTGCGGTCGGGCCAGACGATGCCGTCGGCGCAGAAGTTCGCGTCGTGCGGCACCTCGCCGAAGTCGCCGCCGTACGCCCAGTACTCGCGGCCGCGGCGATCGCGCTGCCTGATGCCGTGGTCGACCCACTCCCAGACGAAGCCGCCCTGCAGCGCGTCGTGCTTGTCGAACGCGTCGTAGTAGTCGGAGAGCCCGCCGTTCGAGTTCCCCATCGCGTGCGAGTACTCGCACATGATCATCGGCCGCGGATCGTCTGTCTCCGCCTCGGCCCAGGCGACGATCGAATCGAGCTCCGGATACATCGGGCAGACGATGTCGGTCGAGGCGAAGCCGCCGCTCCAGTCGCGCCTGATCGCGCCTTCGTAGTGCAACGGCCGCGATGGGTCGCGCTTCCTGACCCAACCGGCGGCCGCGTCGTGATTGCGTCCGTATCCGCTCTCGTTGCCGAGCGACCAGAGGATCACGCTGGGATGGTTCTTGTCGCGCTCGACCATGTTCGACACGCGCTCGAGCCACGCCGCCTGGTAGCGGGGGTCGTCGCACAGCTCGTCGTAGAACGCGTGCGACTCGATGTTCGCTTCGTCGATCACGTAGAGCCCGTAGCGGTCGCACAGGTCGAGCCAATAGGGATCGTCCGGGTAGTGCGCGGTTCGCACGGCGTTGACGTTGAAGCGCTTCATCAGGAGGACGTCCGTCTCCATCGACTCGCGCGTCAGCGCGCGGCCGGTCACGTCGTCGTGCTCGTGCCGGTTCACGCCGTTGATGCGGACGGGCTCGCCGTTGACGAGCAGCGCCCGGTCACGCACCTCGACGTGGCGGAAGCCGACGTTGCAGCCGACGGTCTCTCCGTCCGCGCTCAGCTCGAGGCGGTAGAGCTCCGGCTGCTCGGCCGACCAGAGGCGCGGCGCACGCACCGCGCAGTCGAAGCTGCCGTCGGCGAGCGCGCCCGCTGCGACGACGCGACCGCCGGCGTCGACGAGCCGCACGTCTCCGTCCACGTCCGAGCGGACCGTGAGCCGCCCGCTGCGGAAGCCGTCGTCGAGCTCGGCGCGAACATCGAGCTCGCCGATCGACGGCGAGACGAGCGCGATCGAACGCGGCAGGCCGGCGTGCCACCACTGATCCTGGTCCTCGATGAACGACGCATCCGACCAGCGAACGACCGCCGCGACGAGCTCGTTCGGCCGGTCGTGGTGGACGAAGTCGGAGATGTCGAACTCCGCGGGAGTGCGCGCGTCCTTTGCGATCCCGACCGGCTCGCCGTTGACGACGACGTACAGCGCGCCCTCGCAGCCGCCGAACGAGAGGACGACCGGCCGGCGGCGCCAGCCGCGCGGCACCTCGAACGAGCGGCGGTAGAGGCCCGTCTCGTTGTCGTCGGGTACGTGCGGCGGCAGCTCCGAGAACGGCATCTGCACGTTCGTGTAGCGCGGCGTCGAGAAGCCTTGCATCGTCCAGAGACCCGGAACCGAAGCGCGCCGCCAGCCGCGGCGCTCGGCGAGCGCGGCCGGCGCATCTTCCGGCGACGCGGCGAGCTTGAACTGCCACTCGCCGTCGAGCGGGCGATGACGCGGCGTCCCCGCGCGGTCGAGTGTCGCGTGCGCCGGCAGGCGGTTCAGGCTCGGGACGCCGGGCAGCTCCCAGCTCGCGCTGCCGCCGAGGTAGAGCAGCTCCTCGAGCGCGCCCGCGCGCACGGCTCAGCCCGCCTGGACGAGCGCGCCGCGGAGCGCCTCGGCGGCGGCCTCGGGCGCAACGGGGTTGAAGTAGATCCCCGAGCCGATCTCGCCGGCGGCGATGTACCGCGTGACGCCGGTGGCGCGCCACGGCGACACGATCTCGACGTGCAGGCGCGCGCCGGGCCAGTCGCGTCCGTCGAACGGCCGCTGGTGAATCCAGAGCATGTACGGCGTCTCGGCGTCGAAGAGCCGGTCGAGGCGCTCGAGCACGTCGACGAGAAGCGCGGCAAGCGCGTTGCGACCGGCGTCGTCGAGCGACGGCAGGTCGGGCACCGGGTCGTCCGGCGCCAGGCGCAGCGCGTACGGGAAGATCGGCGCCTCCGGAACCCACGCCTTCCAGTCCTCGAACTCGGTGACGAGGCGCTCGCCGGCGTCGCCGAGCGAACCGCCGCCGCCGAGCTCGCGGCCCGGCAGCTCGGGCACGAAGTCGAACGCGTAGATCTGGCCGTGCGGGTGCGCGATCGTCGCGCCGACTTCCGCGCCGCGGTTCTCGAAGACGAGCACGTAGTCGATGTCGGGGCGCGCGCCGAGCGCTGCGCTGCGCTCGGCCCAGAGATCGATCACCTTGCGCGCGCCGGTGGTGCCGAGCGACCAGAACGTGGCGTCGTGCTCGGGCGTGTAGAGCACGACTTCGCACCGGTCGCCCGGCATCGCGGGCCAGCGGTTCTCGAACCAGCGCACGTCGTACGGATCGGGCGCTTCGAGACCGCCGGGGCAAAACGGGCAGGTCGCCTCCGGGAGATTCGGGCGGCTCTGCCGAGAATCGACGATGTACGTGAGGCTGCCCGTGAGCTCGTCGCGGCGCAGGTCGGGCGACTCGCTCACGCAACACCGCGCCGGCTCGCCGCGGTCGGTCGCTCAGAGGCGATCACGAGCCGGTCGATGTGCTCCTTGATCTCGGCGCGGGCCTGCGCCGAAAGTCCGGAGTCGGACACGAGGACGTCGACGTCGTCGAGGCCGGCGATCCGGCTGAGGCCGCGCACGCCCCACTTCTCGTGGTCGGCGACGACGACGAGGCGCGCCGAGACCGCGACAAGGGCGCGGTCGGTCTCGGCCTCCAACAGGTTCGGCGTGGTCAACCCGACGTCGGCCGCGATCCCGTGCACTCCGAGGAACAGCACGTCGAGATGCAGCGAGCGCACCGCGTTGACCGCAACGGGTCCAACGAGCGCGTCGGAAGGCGTCCGCACTCCGCCGGTGAGCACGACGGTGAGATCGGGGCGCGGAGAGCGGTGGAGGACGTCGGCGACCTGGAGCGAGTTCGTCACGACCGTCAGGTCGGGCACGCCCGTCAGCATGTGGGCGAGCCGCCACGTCGTCGTCCCGGCGCTCAGCCCGATCGCCTGGCCCGGCTCGACGAGCTTGCTCGCCGCGCGCGCGATCGACTCCTTCTCGTCGAGCTGGCGGTGAGACTTCGCCTCGAACCCGGGCTCCTCTGCGCTCAGCCCGCCGCGCAGCGTTGCGCCGCCGTGAACCTTCTCCACGAGCCCGGCCGCGGCGAGCACGTCGATGTCCCGGCGGACGGTCATCTCCGAGACCCCGAGCAGCGTCGTCAGCTCCCGGACCCGGACACCGCCTTCGCGCCGGATCTCGTCGACGATCAGCTTCTGGCGTTGTGCTGCGAGCATCGATCCTGCCGGTCGGGGAAACTCACAATACTTAACGTTACCGAACACTCCGCGTCAACCCGCTTGGAACCGTGCTTGCGCAAGCAATTTCGGACGGGCTGCCGGGAATACTTGACACGATCTGGTGAATACGTCAAGGTCACGTTTCGTCAGGTATTGGGCGATCGTGTTCGCTTTTGCGAGGGCGGTTTCCCCCCGTCCAGAGACCCGAGGAGGCTCTCTATGTCGGATGAAGGTCAGCCGACCAACGAAGACGAAGTCGGCACAAAACGCATCAACCGGCGCCGTCTCCTTGCGACCGGCGCCGGCGGACTGGCCGCGTTCTACGGGCTCGGCGCCGCTGGCCGCGCAAGCGCGGCACTGCCCGACGCCCTCCGCGAGGCGCTCGGCGGCACCGTCACGCTCGGCTCGTACGAAGAGAACGCCGGGATCCCGGCGCTGCTCGCGGACACCAAGCTGTTCACCGCGAAGACGGGAATCGCCGTCAAGACGAATACGTTCGCCCACGGCCCGTTCCAGGACCACATCAACAACTATCTCCAGGGCCGCCCGGACGATGTGTTCACGTGGTTCGCCGGCTACCGGATGCAGTTCTTCGCGGCGAAGGGTCTCGCGACGCCGATCGACGACGTCTGGAAGGTGCTGACACCGCAGATGCCGCCGGCCTTCAAGGCCGCGTCCACGGGCGCCGACGGGCACCAGTACTTCGTGCCCAACAAGAACTATCCGTGGGCCGTGTACTACCGGAAGAGCCTCTGGGCGGAGAAGGGCTACACCGTCCCGAAGACGTGGGCGCAGTACATCGCTCTCGCCAAGAAGATGGAGGCCGACAGCCTGACGCCGATCGCCTTCACGGACAAGGACGGCTGGCCCCCGATGGGGACCTTCGACATCATCAACATGCGGATGAACGGCTACAAGTTCCACGTCAGCCTGATGGCGGGGAAGCAGGCGTGGGACGGTCCGCAGGTGAGGGCGGTCTTCAAGAAGTGGACCGAGCTCTTCCCGTACTACTCGGAGGGCATCGGCGGTCTCACGTGGCAGGACGGCGCGGCCGCGCTCGAGAACAAGCAGGCCGGCATGTTCCTGCTCGGTGGGTTCCTCACCGGAGCGATGCAGCCCGCGAACGCGAAGGACATCGACTTCTTCCCGTTCCCGATGATCAACCCGAAGTGGGGGCAGGACTCGATCGACGCCCCGATCGACGGCTACATGATCTCGAAGAGCCCGAAGAACATCACGGGTGCGAAGCAGCTCGTCGAGTTCCTCGGCACCGGCCCGGCGATCGACGCCTACCTCAAGATCAACTCGGGCAACCTCGGGTCGAACAAGCACACGAACACGGCGGCGTACTCGCCTCTGCAGAAGAAGGAAGCGAAGCTGATCGCCGCGACCAAGAACATCGCGCAGTACATGGACCGCGACACGCGGCCCGACTTCGCTTCGACGGTGATGCAGCCGTCGCTGCAGTCCTTCGTCAACAACCCCGGCGACTACGTCAAGCTCACGTCGAGCATCCAGAAGCAGAAAAAGGCGATCTTCGGATTCTGAGATAGTGCAGTCGGCGCGATGGCGACCGACATCGCAACGAGCACGAGAGCGGGCGGCGCGCGGAAACGAAAGCGCGCCGTCCGCCTCTCCTTTGGTGACCGTGTAGCGATCACGGTCATGGTCGGGATCCCCGTGATCGTCACGGGCGCGTTGATCTGGTTCCCGACCTTCGCGTCGATCGGTCTGTCGTTCACGAACTGGGACGGGATCGGCGGACTGCGCACGATCCACTGGGCCGGGACGGCCAACTACCGCCAGATCGCGACGATCTACCCGGCGTTCTGGCCGGCGTTCAGGCACAACCTCTACTGGCTCTTCGCCCTGGCGTTCATCGGGACGCCGTTCGGGATGTTCCTCGCGTACCAGCTCGACAAGCAGCTCCGCGGCTCGCGGATCTATCAGAGCTTCCTCTACATCCCGGTCGTGATCGCGCCGGCGATCATCGGGCTGATCACGGAGTTGATCCTGTCGCCGCAGCAGGGTCTCGTCAGCAGCCTCTTCGCGGATCCGCTCCACGGACACGTGATCGACTGGCTCGGGAATCCGTCCGTCAGCCTCTGGGCCGTCCTTCCCTTTGCGTGCTGGCGGCACGCGAGCTACGTGATGATCCTCTACCTCGCCGGACTGAAGGCGCTCGACCCGACGCTGCGCGAGGCGGCCGCCATCGACGGCGCGAGTGAGGTGCAGGCGTACTTCAAGGTCATCCTGCCGGCGTTGAAGCCGATCAACATCGTGCTCGTCGTCATCACGGTGATCGAATCGCTGCGCGCCTTCGACATCGTCTACATCATCAACGGGGGGCGGAACGGCCTCGAGCTTCTCTCCGTCCTGATCACCGACAACATCGTCGGCGAGGCGAGCCGCATCGGCTACGGCTCGGCGATCGCCGTCGTGCTGCTCACGATCTCGATCGTCCCGATCGTGATCTTCGTGTGGAACAGCTTCCAGGAGTCGCACGCATGACGAGCGCGACGGTCGACGCGGCGCGGCCCGTCCGCAAGCGCAAGAGCACGCGCAGGCGGCGCACGTCGCGTCTCGGGCTGCACCTGTTCCTGATCCTGACGACGCTCCTCTGGATCTCGCCGATCCTCTGGGCGATCTTCACGGCGCTCCGGCCGTACGCCGACACGGCCGCGCACGGCTACGTGTCGTGGCCGCAGCACCTCAACCTGAAGAACTTCGAGCATGCGTACACGCAGTCGAACATGCTGCACTACTTCCGGAACTCGATGATCGTCGCGATCCCCGCGATCTTCCTGATCCTGTTCTTCTCGTCCGCCGTTGCGTTCGTCGTCGCGCGCTTCTCGTACTGGTTCACCGTCCCGCTGCTCATCTTCTTCATGGCGGCGAACCTTCTCCCGCAGCAGGTCGTCCTACAGCCGCTGTATCGCCTGTACCTGTGGCTGCCTCTTCCGCTGTGGTTATCGGACAGCGGTGTGTTCTACGACTCGTACATCGGGCTGATCGCGATCAACGTGGCGTTCCAGACGGGCTTCTGCACGTTCGTGCTCGCCAACTACATGAAGACGATTCCGAAGTCGCTGACGGAGGCTGCGCGCGTCGACGGCGCCGGCGTTCTGCGCCAGTACTTCCGGATCATCCTGCCGCTCTGCAAGCCGGCGCTCGCTGCGCTGGCCACGCTCGAGTTCACCTTCATCTACAACGAGTTCCTCTGGCCCTTGATCCTGATCTCGAGCGGCAACAAGCTGCCGATCACAGCGGCGCTGAACAACCTGCAGGGCGAGTTCTTCACCGACAACAACCTGCTGGCGGCCGGGGCGCTGATGACGGCGGTCCCGACGCTGATCGTGTTCGTCGTGCTCCAGAAGCACTTCGTCAACGGGCTCACGCTCGGAGCGACCAAGGAATGACGCGGATCGCCTTCATCGGCGCGGGCAGCGTCGTCTTCACGAAGAACCTCCTCGGCGACATCTTCGAGTTCCCCGCGTTGCGCGACGTCGAGATCGCGCTCCACGACATCGACGCCGAGCGGCTGGAGACCGCCGAGGCGATGGCGCGGCGCGTGGCGGAGGTGCGGGGCGCGAGCCCGACGATCACGACGCACCTCGACCGGCGCGCCGCGGTCGCCGGCTCGGACTTCGTCCTCAACATGGTTCAGATCGGCGGCCACGACGCGACGTTGCGCGACTTCGAGATCCCGGCGCGCTACGGACTACGGCAGACGATCGCCGACACGCTCGGGATCGGCGGCATCTTCCGGACACTGCGAACGGCCGATCACATGCTGGCCCTCGGCAACGAGATGGCCGAGCTCTGCGGGCCGGAGGCGTGGCTCCTGAACTACACGAATCCGATGGCCGCGCTCTGCGAGCTCGTCTACAAGGGCACGCCGACCTCGCACGTCGTCGGGCTCTGCCACTCCGTCCAGTTCACGATCGAGATGCTCAGCGAGCTCGTCGACGTACCCGAGAGCGAGGTCACGTTCCTCTCCGCCGGCATCAACCACCAGGCGTTCATCCTCCGCTTCGAGCACGGCGGCGAGAACCTGTACCCGCGTCTCGACGAGCGCATCGCCGGCGACGCCGAGCTCCAGCGCCGCGTGCGCGTCGCGCTCTACCGGCGGCTCGGCTACTTCCCGACCGAATCGAGCGAGCACGCCGCGGAGTACGTGCCGTGGTTCATGGGTCACGACGACGAGATCGACCGCTACCGGATTCCCGTCGACGAGTACATCCACCGCAGCGAGGCGAACCTCGACGAGTACGCGCGCGTACGCGACGCGCTCGCGGCGGGCGAGCCGATCGAGTTCAAGCGGTCGAACGAGTACGCATCCACGATCGTCAACTCGATGGTCACCGGCGAGCCGTCGGTGATCTACGGCAACGTGCCGAACGCCGGCCTGATCGCAGGTCTCCCGGAGGGCGCATGCGTCGAGGTTCCGTGTCTCGTCGACGGCACCGGCGTCCAGCCGACTGTCGTCTCGGACTACCCGCCGCAGCTCGCCGCTCTGAACCGGAACTACGCGAGCGTCGTCGAGCTGACCGTGCGCGCGGTGCTCGAAGGCCGGCCCGACCACGTGCGGCACGCCGCGATGCTCGACGCTGCAACTGCGGCGGTGCTGACGCTCGACGAGATCGACGCTCTCTGCGACGAGCTGACCTCGGCGCACGGCGAGCTGATCCCTGAGAGCCTTCGGATGCGGGAAGGAGCGGTCACTTGAGCGGGATCTCGCTCGCGGAAGTCACGAAGGTCTATCCGAACGGCGTTCTGGCGATCGACGCGCTCTCGCTCGACATCGCGGAGGGCGAGTTCTGCGTCCTCGTCGGTCCGTCGGGCTGCGGCAAGTCGACGCTGCTGCGCATGGTCGCCGGGCTCGAGGACGTCACGGACGGGGAGGTCTCGATCGGCGGTGTCGAGGTCACTGACATGCCGCCGCAGGAGCGCGACATCGCGATGATCTTCCAGAACTACGCGCTGTATCCCCACATGACGGTGCGGGAGAATCTCGCGTTCGGGCTCCGGCTGCGCAAGCTGCCGAAGGCCGAGTGGAAGCGGCGCGTGGAGGAGGTGGGTGTGACGCTCGGGCTCGAGGAGCTGATGGACCGGAAGCCGTCCGCGCTCTCCGGCGGCCAGCGCCAGCGCGTTGCGATGGGGCGCGCGATCGTCCGCGAGCCGAAGGCGTTCCTGATGGACGAGCCGCTGTCGAACCTCGACGCGAAGCTCCGCGTCTCGATGCGGGCCGAGCTCGCCCGTCTACACGAGCGGCTCGGTGTCACGACGGTGTACGTGACGCACGACCAGGTCGAGGCGATGACCCTCGGCCAGCGCGTTGCCGTCCTGCGCGACGGGCTCCTGCAGCAGTACGACACGCCGCACAATCTCTTCCACCATCCCGCAAACCTCTTCGTCGCCGCGTTCATGGGATCGCCGGCGATGAATCTCGTCGATGCCGAGATCCACGAGGGGCGCGTCTCGTTCGGGGGCCACAGCTTGGCCCTGCCCGAAAGCTCAGGCGCCGGCGGCGTGAACGGCAAGGTCGTGCTCGGTATCCGCCCGACCGATTTCGAGCACGGCGCGGCCGCGGACGCCGAGCTGCCGCGCTTGCGCATCAAGCCGGAGGTCGTCGAGGATCTCGGCGCCGAGACCCACGTGATCTTCACGCTCGACGCTCCGCGCGTCGTGGCAGAAGCGGTCCGGGCCGCGGCCGAGCACAAGGACGACGACGGGAAGCTCTTCGCCGACGACCGCGCGATCTTCACCGCCTGCCTGGACTCGCGCCGTCCCGTTCCGGTCGAGGCCGAGCTCGAACTGGCGGTCCACCACAGCCGCCTGCACTTCTTCGACCCCGCGACGGGTCTCGCGCTCGCGCGCTGAGGGCGCGGCACCCTCCGGGTGGCGGCCGTCCCGTCGCCCCGTCAGACTGCGTGCGTGAGCGGAACGGCGACAGCCGCCGCGCGGGTCTCGCCCTGGCACGGCTCGCGATGGCACCGGTTCCTGAAGATCGGCATCTGGCTGATCGGGATCGCGATCTTCCTCGAGATCCTTCAGCTGCTCGGCGTCGACGTCAAAGGCTGGCTGTCGTCGCTCTGGGACCAGATCAAGGCCGTCCCGGTCAAGTACATCGTCTTCGCCCTGATCCTCCAGACGGGCCAGACGCTGTTCACGGGGCTCTCCTACTACGGGATCGTCAGCTACGCCTACCCGGGCGAGGCGACGGTCTGGCCGATCCTCACCGCATACGCGGTCGGCGTCGCGATGAACGGGTTTCTCCCAGCGAACATCGGCACGTTCGTGACGCTGCTGATGTTCATCGCGATCATCCCGGGCATGAACTTCAGCGGCGCGACGGCCGCGTACCTCGTCCAGAAGATCTTCTTCACCGTCGTCGGCACGTTCGTCTACCTCTACATGTTCCTGTCCGTGCCGGGGGCGTTCAGTCTCAACTTCAGCAACGAGAAGAACCACCCGGTCGCGTTCCTGCTGATTGTCGCCGGCGGGATCTTCCTGATCCTGCTGCTCGTGCGGATCTTCTGGCCGAAGGTGAAGAAGTTCTGGCAGGGGATGAAGAAGGGCGGCGCCATTCTCTCGGAGCCGCGGCAGTACCTGACGCGCGCGGCCCTGCCGTCACTCCTCGGCTACCTCTGCAAGATGGGCGTGATCGCGGTCTTTCTCGCTGCGTTCGCGATCCCGGTCACCTTCAACTCGATCATGTGGGTGATCGGCTCGGGCTCGCTCGCCAACGTCGTGTCGTTCACGCCGGGCGCTGTCGGGATCACGCAGGCGACGAATGCGCTCGCGTTGAAGACGTGCTGCGACGTCGCGAACAACACCGCTGTCGCGTACTCGACGGCGCAGCAGCTGATCACGACGGCGTGGAACGTCACGCTTGCGCTGATCATGGTCGTCGCCGTGTTCGGCTGGACCGGCGGCAAGCTCCTGGTCGGCGGCGCCTACTCGGACGCGAAGGTGAAGGTGGCGGAGGCCAAGGAGCAGCGGAAGGAGAAGCACGACGAGAAGGTCGCGGCAAAGAAGAAGGAGAAGGAAGAGCAGAAGGGCGACTGAAGATCCTCCTTTCGTAGGAGGCAGTGGTTCGTTCGCGCGACCGAGGCCGCCGTCGGGAGCCGCGGCTAGCGTGGACACAGATGATCGAGGCCCACGGACTGACGAAGGACTACGGCGACAAGCGCGCCGTCGACAACCTCAGCTTCACCGTCCGCCCCGGCATCGTCACCGGCTTCCTGGGGCCGAACGGCTCCGGCAAGTCGACGACGATGCGCCTGATCCTCGGCCTCGACGCACCGACCTCCGGAACCGTGACGCTGAACGGCGCGCGCTACCGCGACTTCGGAGCGCCGCTGCACGAGGTCGGCGCGCTGCTCGAGGCGCGCTCGGTGCACACCGGCCGCTCCGCGTACAACCACCTGCTCGCGCTCGCGCAGACGCACGGCATCCCGAAGAAGCGGGTGCTCGAGCTGATCGACCTCGTCGGGCTGCACGACGTCGCGCGCAGGCGCGCCGGGAAGTTCTCCCTCGGCATGGGACAGCGGCTCGGCATCGCGACCGCGCTGCTCGGCGACCCGGAGGTGCTGCTCCTCGACGAGCCGGTGAACGGCCTCGACCCCGAGGGCATCCACTGGATTCGCAACCTCCTGAAGTCGCTCGCCGCCGAGGGACGGACGGTGTTCGTCTCGTCGCATCTGATGAGCGAGATGGCGCTGACGGCCGACCATCTGATCGTCGTCGGCCGCGGCAAGCTGATCGCGGACACGAGCGTCGACGACTTCGTCGTGCGCGCGTCCGGGAGTCTCGTCCGCGTGCGCTCGCCGCAGGCGATGCGGCTGCGCGAGCTCGTGCTCGGCCCCGACGTCACCGTTGCGAGCAGCGAGCCGGGTGTGCTCGAGATCGGCGGCCTGACCGCGGCAGCAGATCGGCGAGACCGCCGCGGCGCACGGCGTCGTGCTGCACGAGCTGACGCTGCAGCAGGCGTCGCTCGAGGAGGCGTTCATGGAGTTGACGCGCGACGACGTCGAGTTCAAAGCCGGCTGCCGGCGGAGAGCGCTGACCGGGCGACTCGACGGAGGCGCAGCAGCGTGAGCGTCGGCTCGGCCGACGTCGTCAGCGGTGCCGCGGCTCGACTCGACGCGGCAAGAGTCGACCGCAGGCCGCGCGTCGCCGTCTCGGAATGGACGAAGCTCCACTCGCTCCGTTCGACCCGCTGGTCGCTGCTCGTCGCCGTGGTGCTGACGATCGGCCTGCCGCTTCTCTTCGCGACGATCGTCGGCTCGCACTGGGCGCATATGAACCCGCAGGAGCGCGCCAACCGGCAGCCGCTCGACGTCGCGCTCGCCGGCGTCAACCTGTCGCAGCTCGCAATCGCGGTCCTCGGGGTGCTCATCATCACCGGCGAGTACTCGACCGGGATGATCCGCGCGAGCCTCACTGCCGTTCCGAAGCGGCTGCCCGTGCTGTGGGCGAAGCTCGCGGTCTACGCGGTCGTCACGTTCGCGCTGATGGTGCCGTCGGTGCTGCTCGCGTTCTGGGGGAGCCAGGCGGTCCTCGACCAGCATCACATCCTGCAGATCTCGTTCTCGCACGCCGGCGTCGCGCGCGCCGTGTTCGGTGGCGCGCTGTATCTCGTCGTCCTCGGCATGTTCGCGATGGCGGTCGGCGCGATCGTCCGCAACACCGCCGGCGGGATCGCGGCCTTCGCGGCGATCTTCTTCGTGATTCCGCCGCTCCTGAACATCCTCCCGTCGAGCTGGAACGACGCGATCTCGAAGTACCTGCCTGACGCGGCGGGCCGGGACGTCTTCTCCCTCACGCACGGCCCGCACGATCTCGCGCCCGGTCCCGGCTTCGGACTGTTCTGCGCGTACACGGCCGTTGCGATCGCGATCGCCGCGGTGCTGCTCGTCCGCCGCGACACGTAGGCCGACCCCGAGTACGGTAGGCGCAGATGATCTGGAACTGGCTGCGCCGCCACCCGCTTCTCGTCGACGTCGGGGTCGTCGCGCTCCTGCTCGCCGTCACGATCGTCACGACGCGGCATCGCGGTGGGCCGCCGGCGGCGGTCGCGCTCGGAGTGCTCGAGACGCTGCCGTTGCTCTGGCGCCGGCAGCGGCCGGTCGCCGTCGTCTTCGTCGTGACCGCCGTCGCGCTCGCGCTCGTCGCGTTCGACTACTGGCTGTTGCCGCTCCAGCTCGCGGTTGCGCTCTACACGCTCGCGGCGAGCTCCGACACCCGTGCCGCACGCATGACGGGAATCGCCTCGATCGCGGTGCTGACCCTGACGCTCGCCGTATCCGACTACGCGGCGTTCGGCGACTCCGCGGCACGTGTCGTGTTCCTCGTCGCAGCGTGGCTGCTCGGCGACAGCATCGGTTCGCGCCGCGCCTACGTGCGCGAGATCGAGGAGAAGGCGAAGCGGCTCGAGCGCGAGCGCGAGGTGGAGGCGCGGCGCGCGGTCGCCGAGGAGCAGTCGCGGATCGCGCGCGAGCTTCACGACGTCGTCGCGCACGCGCTCAGCGTGATCGTCGTGCAGGCAGCCGCGGCCGACGACGTGTTCGACGTCGATCCGCGCCGGGCGCGCGAGCCGATCCGAGCGATCGAGCTCGCGTCGCGTGCAGCGCTCGGCGACCTTCGCCGCGTGCTCGGCGTTCTGCACGACGGCGCCGAGTACGAGCCGCAGCCCGGGCTCGCGCGGCTCGACGGGCTCGTCGAGCAGGTGCGCGCGACCGGCCTCGACGTCGCGCTCGAGTTCGAAGGCGCCGCGCGCCCTCTGCCGGCGGCGGTCGACCTCTCCGCGTACAGGATCGTCCAGGAGGCGCTGACGAACACGCTGAAGCACGCGGGTGCGGCGCATGCGACGGTGCGCGTCCGCTACGGCGACGAGCTCGGGCTCGAGATTCGCGACGACGGGAACGGCAGCGCGACCGAAACCGGCGGCAGCGGCCTGATCGGGATGCGCGAGCGCGTCGCGATGCTCGGCGGCAGCGTCGACGCCGGCGCGCGGCCGGAGGGCGGGTACCTCGTGTCGGCGCAGATCCCGATCTAGTGCCGATCCGCGTTCTGATCGCGGACGACCAGGCGCTCGTCCGCAGCGGCTTCCGCCTGATCGTCGAGACGCGGCCGGATCTCGAGGTCGTCGGCGAGGCGGAGACCGGCGCCGAGGCGGTGACGCTCGCGCGCGACCTCGAGCCCGACGTGATCCTGATGGACATCCGGATGCCGGAGCTCGACGGGATCGAGGCGACGCGGCAGATCGTCGCAGCGGGAAACGCGGCGCGCATCCTCGTGCTCACGACCTTCGATCTCGACGAGTACGTCTACGCCGCGGTCCGCGCCGGCGCGAGCGGTTTCCTGTTGAAGGACGTGCGCCCGGGCGACCTCGTCGACGCGATCCGGCTCGTTGCCGCCGGCAACGCGCTGCTCGGGCCGACGGTCACGCGCCGTCTACTCGAGCGGTTCGCCGCCGATGAGCCGGCGACGCACGACGACGGTGCGGTCGCGCGGCTGACCGACCGCGAGCGCGAGATTCTCCGTCTCCTCGCAGCAGGGCTTTCGAACGCGGAGATCGCGGAGCAGCTCGTCCTGAGCGAGACGACCGTGAAGACGCACGTCTCGAGCGTGCTGCGCAAGCTCGGAGTCCGGGATAGGGTCCAGGCCGTGATCGCGGCCTACGACTCGGGACTCGTGCGCCCCGGCGCGCGATGAGCACCGTCGAGACCGTCCGCGGGCCGGTCGAGCTGACGCAGCTCGGCCCGACGCTGATGCACGAGCACGTCTTCATCGCCGAGCCGGAGGCGCTCCAGAACTACGGCCACGTGTGGGGACCGAGCTACTGGGACGAGGACGTGCGCGTCGCCGACGCGATCACGAAGCTGCGCGCGCTGCGCGACGTCGGAGTTCACACGCTCGTCGACGCGACGGCGCCCGGGCTCGGCCGCAACATCCCGCGTCTGCAGCGCGTCAACGCCGAGGTCGATCTGAACATCGTCGTGGCGACCGGCCTCTACGCGTTCCTCCAGCTCCCGAACTTCCTCGTCTACCGCAGCGTCGACGCGATCGCGGAGTTCTTCGTGCGCGAGATCCGCGAGGGGATCGACGACACCGGCGTCAAGGCGGCGTTCCTGAAGTGCTGCGTCGAGCACCACGGACTCGTCGGCGACATCCCGCGGATCCTCGCCGCCGTCGCCGTAGCGAGCGTCGAGACGGGCGCGCCGGTGATGGTGCACACGAACGCCGTCGCCGAGACCGGCCGGCTCGCGCTCGCGGAGCTGACGAAGCACGGCGTCGACCCGACGCGCATCGTGATCGCGCACATGGGCGACAGCAACGATCTCGACTACCTGCGCTCGATCGCAGACACCGGCGCATGGCTCGGCTGCGACCGCTTCAACATCCCGCACTTCAATCCGGACGAGAAGCGCATCGAGACGCTCGCCCGCCTCGTCGCAGACGGCTACGTCGGCCAGATCCACATCGGGCATGACGCGGCGTGCTTCTGCGACTTCATGACGGGCGACCCGGCGTTCGCGAACGAGAAGCCGAGCTACGTTCATTTCCACACGACGGTCATTCCGAAGCTGCTCGAGGCCGACGTGTCGCAGGACGACATCGAGACGATGCTCGTCGCGAATCCGCAGCGCTTCTTCGCGCCCGCTTCGTAACAACTCACGGCAGCCTTACACGCTGTTTACCGGGCTCTTAGCTTCTGTCGGCACGGTGGGAGGTGGACCGGACGCGAACCGAAAGGACCCCGACCCATGAATTCGAAGCGGAAGCTCGCACTCGGCGCAGCTCTCACCGTCGCCCTCGCGCTCGGCGGCGCAGCCGTTGCAGCCGCGGCCGGCCACGGCGACGGTAAGAAGGAGAAGGCCAAGGTGGCCAAGCCGACCCTCGCGGCATCCGGCATGTTCGGCCGCCTCGGCGGTTTCGGGATGGGGGCGAACCTCGCGGCCGTGACGTCCTATCTCGGCATCTCCGCGGCCACGTTGGCGTCGGACCTCCGGTCTGGCAAGACGCTGGCGCAGATCGCCGACTCGACGGCCGGCAAGTCCGCGGCCGGGCTGATCCAGGCGCTCGTGACGAAGGCGCAGACCCAGCTCGCCGCCGCAGTGACGGCGGGCAAGCTGACGCAGTCTCAGTCCGACGCGATCTCGACGAACCTGACGCCGGCCATCACGAACATCGTGAACGGGACCTTCCCGGCCGGGCTGCGCCCCGGCGGGTTCAGGCCCAACCCCGGCTTCAGCCGCGGGTTCGGCCCCGCCGCGTCGCTCTCGACCGCGGCCACGTATCTCGGGATCTCCGCCGCAACGCTCAAGACCGACCTCCGGTCCGGCAAGACGCTCGCGCAGATCGCCGACGCGACGGCCGGCAAGTCCTCCGCCGGCCTGATCCAGGCGCTCGTCGCGGACCAGCAGGCCGACCTCGCCAAGGCGGTGACGGCCGGGAAGCTGACGCAGGTGCAGTCGGACGCTCTCTCGGCGAACCTGACCCAGCGCGTCACCGCGCTCGTCAACGGGACGCCGCCTGCTCGCGCCTACGGCGGACACGGCGGCTGGCACGGCGCTCCGCCCACGCCGGGCGGGAGCAACGCCTGATGCGGGCGCGAAAACTCGCGCCGCTCCTCCTCGCCGGAGGCGCAGCGCTGTTCTTCGGCGCCGGCGCCGCCCACGCGGCTGTCCGCGACATCCCGACGCAGACGAGCTCGAACTGGGCCGGCTACGCCGTCACGGACAACGGCACCGCCGCAACCACCGGCGCCGCGCCGACGACGTTCTCCAACGTCTCCGGAAGCTGGACGCAGCCGAGGGCGGCCTGCACGATCGGAAACCAGACGTACTCGGCGTTCTGGGTCGGTCTCGGCGGCTTCAGCGACGCGTCGCAGGCGCTCGAGCAGATCGGCACCGAGGCGAACTGCAGCGCCACCGGCAAGCCGAGCTACAGCGTCTGGTACGAGCTCGTCCCGGCCGCGCCGGTCACGATCAAGTTGAAGCTCGCGCCCGGCGACTCGTTCACCGCGAGCGTCGCCGTCACCGGGAGCACCGTCTCGCTGCGGATCGCGAACAACACGCGCCGCACGTTCTTCACGCGGAACCTGACGATGACCTCGCCGGACCTGAGCTCCGCCGAGTGGATCGCCGAGGCGCCGTCCTCGTGCAGCGGCCGCGGCAGCTGCCGCCCGCTCCCGCTGACCAACTTCGGGACGGCCCTGTTCACCGCGTCATCCGTGACGGGCAACGGCCATCTCGGAACAGTCAGCGACCCGGCCTGGGCGGCGAGTGCCGTGAACCTCCAGGGGACGTCCGGCGGCCTGTTCCGGGGCCGGTTCGCGAGCACCATGCCCGCGGCGAACGCGACTCCGAGCCCCCTTTCGAGCGACGGATCGTCCTTCTCCGTCGCCTGGTCACAGCCCACCTCGACCCCGGGCGGGACGTACCCGCCGGGCGGCGGCGGCTGGGGACACGGCTAGGCGAGGTGCGCGCACGCTTGATCTCGAGGCCCGGACGACCGATAGATACTTGCGCGGCCAACAAACTTCCGGCCGGGCAGGACGTCTAGACCCATGAGAAGCACCATGCTGACCCTAGTGCCGCCCAGCGACTGCATGCTGGCGCGCGAGTCGGCTTCGGCACGGCTCGACGGAGAGTTGTCCGAGATCGAGAGCGCGCGCCTCGACGCCCATCTCCGTGGGTGCGGCGACTGCTACGCCTACAGCGCCCAGATCGGCGCGATCGCCGCTCAGATGCGGGCCGCCGAGCTGGAGCAGCCTGGCCAGATCGTCCTCCCGCGCCGCCGGCGCCTCGCGGGGGTGCGGATGCAGGTGGCCGTCGCCGCCGCAGCCGTCGCCGTCGCGGCAGCCGCAGCTGGGTCATCTTTCACGCTCGGCCACGCCCTCCAGGGCACTCCGAACCCCCTTGCGGCCGCCACCACGGTCAGGCCGCTGGCCGCCGTCTCGCTCCAGCAGGACATCCGGGATGAGCACATTTTGGCTCTATCAACCCGTTCTCTGGCTCCGACGACGCTCCGCGCCGGCAACATTTTCGCGGTCTAGCCGCGACCCTGGCTTTCGCCGCAACATCTAACTAAGCTGTCGCGCCGTCGTCTACGAAATCTGACGGGACGCCTACTCAGGCGTGGGAGCTAGCAGGCGCCGCCGTAATCCGGGCTCCCGGCGCCATTCCAACGGAGGGAATTCGATGCACAGACGCCTCTGGCTCCTTGCGGGAGCTGCGGCCGCTTTGCTTGTGCTGGTGACGTCCGCCACCGCGTCGCATAAGACTGCGGCGTCAGCGAGCGCATCGCGCGGCACCCCTGCTGCGAAGCCGTTTGCCAAGGTCTTCGCCCACACGCCGCGGACGCTTGCGGCACGCAAGGCGAAGCTCACGACCATTTGGGCTGAGGAGCAGGACATCAACGGGTTCAACCAGAACCTGAACTGCTGCAACCAGCTCGCCGGAGGCCTCATCGCAGCGAACGAGGCCATTCACGGCGCCTTCAACCTCAACGACAAGGGTCAGTACTTCCTCGACCTCGCGTCGTCGGCGAAGGCCAGCTCGACCGGCATCGTGTACCAGATCAAGCCCAACGCGTGGTGGTACGACGGCGGCCAGAAGGTCCCCGTCACCGCAGCGGACTTCGTCTACACCTGGCAGGAGCTGAACGGCTCGATCAAGACCAACGACTTGACGAGCACGGCCGGCTACGACCAGATGGCGAGCGTCAAGGCCAAGGGGCCGAAGACGGTCGTCGTCACGTGGAAGAAGTGCCCGGCCAGCGGCCCGACCGCTGACAACCCGTGCGGCTTCTACGCCGACTGGCAGTCGCTGTTCACCGGCGTGCTCCCCGGGTTCGCTCTCAAGGGGCTCGACTTCAACAAGATCTGGACCGACTGCATCTGCGACGCGTCGGGCAAGCCCGTCGCGAACGGCCCGTTCTACCTCGCGGCGTACACGAAGGGTCAGGGCACCGTCCTGAAGAAGAACCCCTTCTTCTACGCGCCCGCGAAGCTGAACGAGGTCGACTTCAAGATCATCGCCGACACGAACTCTGAGGTTCAGGCGATGCGCGGCGGCGAGGTCGACGGCCTCATGTCGCCGACGTTCGGCTCCCAGCTCGCGCCGCTTCAGACGACCCCCGGCGTGACGTTCAGCTCGGTGCCTGGCTACTACTACGAGCATCTCGACCTGCAGGAGGGTCCGAAGGCTTCGAACCCGCTGCTCCGCTCGCCGTGGATGCGTCAGGCGATCATGCTGGGCATCGATCGTCAGTCGATCATCAACACGATCTACGGCTCGCTTGCCAAGGGACTCAAGCCGCTGAACAGCGCGGTCTACTTCTCGACGCAGGCCGCCTACAAGCCCGACTTCGCGAAGTGGAACTTCAACCAGGCCAAGGCGTTCGCCCTGCTGAAGCAGCACTGCCAGGGCGGCCCGTCGGCTCCGGATCCCAACACGTCGGCTGTGTGGACGTGCTCGGGCTACCCGGCCGAGTTCCGCTTCTCCTGGACGTCCTCGAACCAGGTTCGGGCGACCCAGGGCGCGATCATCGCGGCGCAGCTCAAGGCGATCGGCATCAAGGTCGACCTCGTTCCCCGCGCGGCGAACGTGTTCTTCGGTCAGTACGTCTCGACCGGTGACTACGACCTCGTCGACTTCGCGTGGGTCAGCGGCGACGGCGATCCGAGTGGTTACTTCACCATCTGGAGCTGCGGTGGAGACTCGAACTACCTCCACTACTGCAGCCGCAAGGCGTCTGACCTGATGAACAAGGGCCAGAGCGAGAGCAACCCGGTCAAGCGGGCAGCTCTCTGGAACGCCGCGGACGCGCTCATGGCGGCCACGGTGCCCACGATCCCGCTCTACCAGCGGCCGGCTCCGCTCGCGTTCAAGACGGACCTGCTCGGCGTCAAGAACAACCCGGGCACGAACGGCGCCACCTGGAACATCCAGGAATGGCACTGGAAGGCGTAACGACCGGAACGAGGGGCTAGCACCAGCCCTCACCGTTCGGCAGTATCGGCCCGCGCCCCCGCATCACCGGGGGGCGCGGGCCGCATAATCTGACCACCCCGGACACGAGACCCCACCATGCTGACCTACATTGCGCGGCGAGTCCTCTTCAGCATCCCGGTGCTGATTCTCTCTACGTTCTTCTGCTTCGCCTTCATCTCGCTTGCGGGCGACCCACGGCAGAACCTGCTGTCGAACCCAAAGCTTTCGCGTGAGCACTACGCAGCGCTCGCGCACACGTACCACCTCGACGTCTCGATCCCCGTCCGCTACTGGTACTGGGTCCAGGACGCCTTCGAGCACAGGCTCGGGTCGTCGCTGCTGACGTCACAGCCGATCTGGCCTGACCTCACCCGCGTGATGGGGCACACGATCCAGGTGGTCGTGATCGCCGAGCTCATCGCGCTCGTGCTCGGCATCGCCGTCGGCATCTACTCGGCGATCCGGCAGTACTCGGTCTTCGACTACTCGTTCACGACGTTCAGCTTCCTCGGCCTGGCGATGCCGGTCTTCTGGCTCGCGCTGCTGCTCCAGGTCATCTTCACCGACATCTACCTGAAGTGGAACGTGCGGATCTTCTACACGTCAGGCCTGAACAGCGGGGTGACGTCGGATACCTGGTCGCTGGACAGGCTCCAGCACATCGCGCTCCCGGTGATGGTGCTGACGATCGCGAGCTTCGCGGTCTACAGCCGGTTCATGCGCGCCTCGATGCTGGACGTGATCAACACGGATTACGTGCGCACGGCCCGCGCCAAGGGCCTTTCGGAGCGGCGCGTGATCATGCGGCACGTCTTCCGCAACGCGCTGATCCCCGTCGTCACGGTTGCTGCGCTGAACTTCGGCGCGCTGCTCGGCGGCGCCATCGTCACCGAGACGGTCTTCTCGCTCGACGGGATGGGCTACTACTTCATCACGAAGCTCGGCCAGCTCGACGTCTACGCGGTGATGGCGTACCTCGCGGTGACCGCGGTCTTCATCATTGCGTTCAACCTGATCGCGGACATCCTGTACGGCTACCTCGATCCGCGCGTTCGCTATGACTGAGCCGGTTCAGGTCCCGCTCGGCAACATCCCGCCGGTCGCGTCGGCCCCGGTCGACTCGACGGTCGAGGCCGGCCTCGAGCTGAAGGTCCGGAGCCAGTGGACGTATGCCCGCATGCGCTTTTTCCGGCACCGGCTCGCGATGGGCGGGCTGATCGTGCTGATCATCGTCTTCGCCGCGGGGCTCTTTGCGCCCTTCATCGCCCCGTACCCGTTCGACCAGATCGATCTCAACAACGTCCTGCACGCGCCGACGTGGTCGGGGCACCACATCATGGGAACCGACGAGATCGGCCAGGACGAGCTCAGCCGCATCATCTACGGCATCCGAACGTCGGCGGAGGTCGGCCTCTTCGTCGCCGTCGTCTCCACGATCATCGGGCTCCTGCTCGGCGCGATCGCCGGCTATTTCGGCGGCTGGTTCGACAACCTGCTGATGCGCTTCACCGACCTCGTCCTGACGCTGCCGGTGCTCGCGATCCTGCTCACCGCTGCCGCGCTGCTCGGACAGGGAGACCAGTGGCGGATCTCCATCATCCTCGCGCTCTTGCTCTGGACGAGCACGGCCCGCGTCATCCGCGGCGTCTTCCTGTCGCTGCGCGAGAAGGAGTACGTCGAGGCCGCCAAGGCCGCCGGCGGCGGAGATATGCGGATCATGTTCCGCCATATCCTTCCGAACACGCTCGGCCCGATCGTCGTCACCGCGACGCTCGCGGTTGCAACTGCGATCCTGATCGAGGCCGCGCTCTCGTTCCTCGGCTTCGGCATCAAGCCGCCGACGCCCTCGCTCGGCGTGCTCATCTCCGCGGGCCAGAACAACCCGCAGAAGTGGTGGCTGACGCTGTTCCCGGGCCTGATGATCGTGATCATCGTTCTCGCCATCAACTTCGTCGGGGACGGCCTCCGCGACGCGCTCGACCCGCAGCAGCGCAGGGTCCGTGCCTGAGCCCGTTCTGTCGATCGTCGATCTCGTCGTCGAGTTCAAGACCGACGACGGCATCGTCCACGCGGTCGACGGCATCACGTACGACGTGTTTCCGGGCGAGACACTCGGGATCGTCGGCGAGTCCGGCTCGGGCAAGAGCGTCAGCACGCTCACCGTCCTCGGCCTGATCCCGATGCCGCCGGGGCGGATCGCCAGCGGGCAGGCGCTCTTCAAGGGCAAGGACCTGCTGACGCTGAGCAAGAAGGAGCTGCAGCGGTTCCGCGGCGACGAGGTCGCGATGGTGTTCCAGGACCCGATGACCTCGCTCAACCCGGTGCTCACGATCGGTTTCCAGCTCTCCGAGGCGATCAAGACGCACTACCCGAAGGAGAGCGACGACGCGGTCAAGGCGCGGGTCGTCGAGCTGCTCACCCTCGTCGGCGTCCCGAATCCCGACGCCCGCTTCGACCAGTACCCGCACGAGTTTTCGGGCGGCATGCGCCAGCGCGCGATGATCGCGATGTCGATCGCGAACTCGCCTGCGTTGCTCATCGCCGATGAGCCGACGACCGCGCTCGACGTGACGATCCAGGCGCAGGTGCTCGACGTGATCGAGACGATTCAGCACAAGACCGACGCTGCGACGATCCTGATCACGCACGACCTCGGCATCGTCGCCGAGCTCTGCGACCGCGTGATCGTCATGTACGCGGGCCGGATCGTCGAGATGGGCGACGTGCACACGATCTTCGCCCACCCGCGGCACCCGTACACGATCGGGCTGATGAACAGCCTGCCGAAGCTGACCGAGGACGAGGAGTGGCTCCAGCCGATCCCGGGCCAGCCGCCGAGCTTGATCAACCGCCCGTCGGGCTGCGCGTTCCATCCGCGCTGCTTCGTGTCGCAGGGACGGGCGCCGTGCCGCGAGGAGGTGCCGAAGCTCGGGCCGACGGAGGACGACTCCGAGCACATGACCGCCTGCCACTTCAGCTCGGAGCTGATCGGGATTCGCTCGAAGTTCTCGGACACGGCGGTGCCGTCGGGCGGCGTCTCGTGAGCACCGAGGAGCGGCAGCGCGCCAACACCGGGGACGAGATCCTCAAGGTCGAGAGCCTGGTCAAGTACTTCCCGATCAAGGCCGGCATCGCGAAACGGACCGTCGGCCAGATCCACGCGGTCGACGGCGTCGACCTCACGATCCACGCAGGCGAGACGATCGGGCTCGTCGGCGAGTCCGGCTGCGGCAAGACGACGCTCGCGCGCACGATCATCCGGCTCACCGATCCGACGAGCGGGAAGATCGTCTTCCACGGCCGCGACATCACGCACCTCAGCCGCAAGCAGATGCGCGACGTACGGCGCGAGATGCAGATCGTGTTCCAGGATCCGTACGCGTCGCTGAACCCGCGCATGACCGTGCGCGACATCGTCGGGGAGCCGCTGCGCATCCACGGGCAGTGGCGCGGCGGCCAGGGCAGGCTGCGCGTCGACGAGCTGCTCCGCACCGTCGGCCTCTCGCCCGAGCACGCGAACCGCTTCCCGCACGAGTTCTCCGGCGGCCAGCGGCAGCGCATCGGCGTCGCGCGCGCGCTCGCGCTCAACCCGCAGCTGATCATCCTCGACGAGCCGGTCTCCGCGCTCGACGTGTCGATTCGCGCGCAGGTCGTGAACCTGCTCGCGTCGCTGCAGCGCGACTTCGGCCTGACCTACATCTTCGTCGCGCACGACCTCTCCGTCGTCCGCCACGTCTCCGACCGCGTCGCGGTGATGTACCTCGGCAAGGTCGTCGAGATCGGGCAGAAGCATCAGATCTACGACTCGCCGTCGCATCCGTACACGCAGGCGCTCCTGTCGGCGGTGCCGATCGAGGAGCCGACGCAGCGCGGCAAGCGGAAGCGGATCGTGCTCGAGGGCGACGTGCCGAGCCCGGCGAACCCGCCGTCCGGCTGCCGGTTCCGCACCCGCTGCTGGCGGGCGCAGGAACTGTGCGCGACGGAAGAGCCGGAGTTGAAGGACCGCGGGCAGGGCCATCCGACCGCGTGCCACTTCCCCGAGATCGTCAAGCCGCTCGACATCGTCGGCCAGTCGGCCTAGCAGCCGCTCAGACCCGCCGCGCCTTCGCCCGTCCTTCCTTCGCGATCAGCTTCCACTTGCGCGACTCCTCCTTGCGCAGGAGATGATCCTGGCGGATCGCGATCGCACGGAGCTCCTTCTGGAGCTTGCGCCAGCTCTGGAACCGCTCGGCCGCCAGCGTGCCGTCCTCGACCGCGGCAAGCACCGCGCACGCAGGCTCGAGCGTGTGCGAGCAGTCGTTGAACCGGCAGTCGCCCGCCAACTCTTCGACGTCGGCGAACGTCTCGTCGAGCCCGCCGCCGTCCCAGAGCTGGAGCTCGCGGAGACCCGGCGTGTCGATCACGACGCCGCCGCCCGGAAGCGCGATCAGCTCGCGGTGCGATGTCGTGTGCCGCCCTTCGTCGTCGTCCGCGCGCGTCTCCTTGACCGCCATCTGCTCGCGGCCGGCGAAGTGGTTCACGAGCGTCGACTTGCCGACGCCGGACGACCCGAGGAGGACGGCCGTCGTTCCGGGCTGGATGCGGACGCGCAGTGCGTCGCAGCCGTCGCCGGTGTGCGCGCTGACGACGTGCACGGGAACGCCGATCGCCACCGCCTCGACCTCGGCGACCATCTCCCACGGGTCCTCGAAGCGGTCGCTCTTCGTGAGGATGATCTCCGGCGCAGCACCGCTGTCCCAGATCGTGACGAGGTAGCGCTCGATCCGGCGAGGCTCGAGATCCGGCCCGAGCGAGCTGACGATGAACGCGATGTCGACGTTCGCGGCGAGGGTCTGGCCCGCCGTGACGAGGCCGGCCGCTTTGCGGACGATCGCCGAGCGGCGCGGCAGCACCGTGCGGATCAGACCGTCGCCGAGGCCGACCCAGTCGCCGACGGCGACGTCGGTGCTCTCGTGGACGAGGCGTCCGGGCAGGCGGGTCCGAACGACCTCCTCGGCCGTCTGCACGTCGTACGCAGCACGGTGCGCCGCGGAGACGCGTCCCGGCACGAGACCGGGCTCCAGGTTGTCGGCGAGCTCGGCATTCCAGCCGAGATCGCTCAAGTCGTACTGAGGCAACGCATTTCTCCTTCGAGATGTGGAACGCGGACAACGGCGACGCAGCGCCGCATCCCGAAGGGGTGCGCCGTCGCGCCGGCTAGGTCGAAACGACCGAGGAGGCAGTGAGCACAGGCTTCATGTGAAACGACCTCCTCTCGCCGGGGACGGAACCGAGAATCAGGGTAGGCGCCGAACGGCCTGCCGTCAAGCGTGGTGTAAGTTGAAGTGGGGTGCGCCGCGCCGTTGGATTCGCAGCGATTGTCGTCGCCGTCGTAGCAGCGGCGGGCGCCGCGCGGGCCGACAATGTGCTTCCGGCCGGCGCCATTCGTCCGCCGCACGCGAAGACCGACATGGACGAGAACGCCGCGAACCTCGCGAGTGCCGTGATCACGCACGCGTTCGGCCAGCTGCCCGAGTACATCGACGCGGCGAAGTACCGGCTCCTCCCGTTCGACGTCTTCCGTCCGGTGCAGCCCGGTGTGAGGACCGTGCGCGTGTATCGGCTGACGGTGCCGCGCACATCGTTTGTGCTCGACACGGCGCTGACGTCGGCGCTCACGTCCGGGGACGCGCGCAACGACGCGTCGCGGTACCGCATTGCCGTCTCGCTCGACGGCGCTTCCGTGCCGCACCCGGCCGACTATTGGGTCTTCTACCGCAATAACGGCCCGCTGATCTGCCGGATCTATTTCCCCGGCGATCTCGGCACGCTGAACATGGGCGTCAACTCGCTCGTGCTGCATCCGCTGGCCGCGGGAATGCACTCGTTGCACGTCGTCGTGCACCGCAGCATTCCCGGCGGCAACGACGCGACGCTCGTCACGCACTACGCGCTGCATGTGCTCGCGCGGGCGCCGAACAAGGCCGAGCGCCTGAGCGCGCCTGAGGAGAACGTGAGCCCGGCGAAGCTCGGGAATACGCCGCTCGCGTTCCGCGCACCGCACCGCTGATATCGGGCCGCCCGTTTTTGGGGAGGGGGAGGGGGCGCACCCTCGCTAGGGGTAGGGATCGGGCGCGCCCCCTTTTTGTGCGGCTGACGAGACGAAAATCCCTCGGACCACTGCGGCGCAGTCCGAGTACTCGTCAACCAATTGTCAACGTTACCGCCCCGATCGGCCGTCACCCATCCCTCGAAGGGAGCACTGTGCATCCCCCGAAAGGGTGCCTAGCCGGCCGCCGGCGCGGTAGCGTGGATGTCGATCGGACGAACACACAACCGACGGGAGGCGCGCATGCCGGAGCTCAACGAGACGCAGAGGAAGTTCCTCTCCGAACCGCATCACGCGATCGTGACGACGCTGCGGAGCGACGGCTCGCCGCAGTCGACGGTCGTCTGGATGGACGTCGACGAGACCGGCGTCTGGTTCAACACGCAGGCCGGACGCGTCAAGGCGGACAACATGGAGCGTGACGCGCGCGCCGCGATTCTCGTCCTCGACGCGGCGGATCCGTACCGCTGGCTCGCGATCGACGGGCCGGCGATCGTCACGCCGGATCCCGGCGAGGAGCAGATCGAGCACCTTTCGCACAAGTACACGGGAGCAGCGTTCGGCGGCCCGCGCGACAGGCGGCTCACCGTGCGCATCGAGCCCGCGCACATCACTGCGAACGGGCTCGACTAGTAGCTAGCTGACGCCGAGAATCTCGTTCGCCGCGCGGATCCCCTCGCTCGCGCCGCCCTCCATGTAACCCTGGAAGTCCTGCGAGCAGTGCTCGCCGGCGAAGTGGATGTTCCCCTGCGGCACGCCTTCGTAGCCGGAGAACGACGTGTACTGCCCGACGCGCCAGTACGAGTACGAGCAGTTGAGCAGCGGATCGCGGAACGGCGTCGACAATGTCGCCTTCCCGTTCCACTGCCTCGATGATTCCGGGGAAGACCGTCTCGGCTTCGCGAGGAACTGCCTGCGCGTACGCGGCGACCTGCGGGTTCGAGCCGGCGTTCGAGTACGGCGTCGACGGCGCGTAGCCGCCCGCGTTGTCGCCGCCCGAGTAGTCGACGAGGATTCCCGGTCGCGCCGGCCTGCGCGCGCGTGACGTCCCACGTGTTCTGGATGCCGAGGTCGGTGTACGACGCTGCCGGTCGAGCCCTGCGCGTTCCAGAGCCGGCTGTTGAACTGCAGCTGGAGCTTTGCGTTGCGGCCGGCGCCGAGCTGCGTGATCGCCGTCTGCTTGCGCTGGTCGAAGCCCGCGCCCGAGTAGTCGAGCGTGCGCAGCACCGCGAAGCTCATGCACGAGGATCACCTGGTCGGCGGTGACCGTCTGCGTCTTGCCCGGCGTTGCGAACTGCATCGAGACGGAGCCGTCGCGATTCGTGCGGATCGCCTGCATCGTCCAGCCCTGCTTCACCGTTCCGGACGGGAGCGACGCCGCAATCGCCTCGGGCAGCTGCTGGTTTCCGCCGGCGATGTGGAAGCGCTCGTCCGACTCGCCGAAGATCGACATATGGCCCGGGACGGGCTGGAACGCGAGCAGGTAGACGAGGTTGAGGCTCGCCTGGTCGGTCGTGTTCGCGCCGTACTCCTCGGCGTACGCGGCGTCGAGCAGCCGGCCGAACGGCGACCGGTGGCCGCCGGGAACGTACGTCTCGATCCAGTCGTACACCGACATGTGGTCGAGCATCCGCCCGGTCGCTGTGTTGCTGTCCCACGTCGTCGGGTAGCCGGCCGCGTCGGAGAGCTTCTGCAGCACCTTGTTCACCGGCCGGAAATCCCTATCGGCCTGGCTCGTCGGGTAGAAGTCGCCGAGGAAGTAGTACGTGTCGTCCGTTCCCTTCGGCTGCGCGGCGAGCAGGTCGGAGGCAGTGAGGCCGAAGCGGTCGGCGAGCGCGAGGATCGTCTCATGGCCGGTGTCGATCAGCTCGCCGCAGAACTCGGAGACCTGGTGGTTCGACCAGTAGCCCGAGCGGTCGGAGTGCATGCGGCCGCCGATGCCGGCGGTGTTCGCCTCGTAGACGGTGCTCGCGACGCCCGCGTCGGCGAGCGTCAGCGCGGCGCTGAGGCCGGCGATGCCGCCGCCGACGATCGCGATCCGCTGCTGCGAATGCCAGTTCGAGCCCGAGGGGCGGGCGAACGCGGCCGGTCCTGCGACGGCGACCGCGGCGCCTGCGACGCCGGCGCGCTTCAGGAAGTCGCCGCGCGTGTAGGCGGCCTCCCTGCGGCGGCCGCGAAGCTCATCCGGTGGAATGCCGAGCCGGCCGGCGGTGCGGTGCTCCTCGGCCAGGCGCTGCATCGCGCGCAGCAGCGGTGTGCGGGCCATCGTTTCCTCCCCCTTGGCTGGATGGCTGACGATCTCGCACCACGTCGCCGGAAGTCAAGAGCCGACGCCCCGCGATTGGTCGATTTCCACCCGATTCGTTGACGCAACGCGCAGCCAGGTGGTACGAATGCCTCGCGTTGCGCAGGCCAGATGCCCAGTTGCTGAGTCTTGCCGCCGGCTCGCGCCGCGGCCCGGTCGCGCCCGCGCGGCGTATCGACGAGCTCGACCGGCGGATCATCGAGGCGCTCCAGGACAACGGCCGCGAGTCGTTCCGGCGCATCGCCGCGCGGCTCGGCGTCTCCGAGGCGACCGTCCGCGCGCGCTACGCGCGCCTCACCGAACGACGAGATCCTCCAGGTTGTCGCCGTCACGAATCCGCTCGGCCTCGGCTTCGAGCAGGCGCTCGTCGGCGTGAAGACGTCGGGTCCGCCCGGCGAGGTGGCGGATCACATCTCGCACTGGCCCGAGGCCGACTACGTCGTCGTGACCGCGGGCCGCTTCGACATCGTCGTCGAGGTCGTCGTCGCCGGCCGCCAGGAGCTGCTCGAGCTGACCGACCGGATGCGTGCGCTCGAGGGGGTCGCGACGACGGAGACGTTCTTCTATCTCGAGATGTGGAAGCAGCTGTACGACTGGGGCGCGCACTCGCCGGTCACGGAGCCGGCGTCGTGACGACGTTCCAGACCGCGCTCGACGCCGACGCGCTGCAGCGCGCCGCGCGCGACCATCTCTGGCTCCACTTCACGCGCATGAGCGGGCACGAGCCGCCGATCATCGTGCGCGGCGACGGCTGCTACCTCGAGGACATCGGCGGCAACCGCTACCTCGACGCGCTCGCCGGGCTCTTCTCGGTCAACCTCGGCTACGGCTTCGGCGAGGAGATCGGTCAGGCCGCTCTCGACCAGATGCGCGAGCTGCCGTTCTACACCAACTGGTCGTACGCGCATCCCCGCGCGATCGAGCTCGCGGCGGAGATCGCGTCGCTCGCGCCGGGCGACCTGAACCGCGTCTTCTTCGTCTCCGGCGGCTCCGAGGCGGTCGAGTCCGCGTGGAAGCTCGCGCGGCAGTACTACGCCGCCCGCGGCAAAGGCCCGCACCGCTACAAGGCGATCGCGCGCAACATCGCGTACCACGGCACGACGATGGGTGCGCTCTCGATCAACGGCATCGAGGAGATCCGCAAGCCGTTCGAGCCGCTGGTTCCCGAGGTGCGCCACGTCAGCAACACGAATCGCTACCACCGCCCGTCGGAGGAGACGGAGGAGGAGTTCACCGCGTTCCTCCTCGCCGAGCTCGAGCAGACGATTCTCGAGATGGACCCCGAGACGGTTTGCATGATCCACATGGAGCCGGTGCAGAACGCCGGCGGTGCGTTCCTTCCGCCCGCGGGCTACTGGCGCGGCGTGCGCGCCCTCTGCGACAAGTACGAGATCCTGCTTTCCGCGGACGAAGTGATCACCGGCTTCGGGCGGCTCGGTCACTGGTTCGCGTCCGAGCGCTACGACGTCAGGCCCGACATCGTCACGTGCGCGAAGGGGCTCTCGTCGTCGTATGCGGCGATCGGCGCGGTTGTCACGACCGACCGCGTGATGGAGCCGTTCCTCGAGTCGACGTCGATGTATACGCACGGGATCACGTTCGGCGGCCATCCCGTGATGAGCGCGATCGCGTTGAAGAACATCGAGATCATGAAGCGCGAGCGGATCATGGAGCACGTGCTCGGCAACGAGGACGCGTTCCGCGCGACGCTCGAGCAGCTGCTCGACCTGCCGATCGTCGGCGACGTCCGCGGCGCGGGCTACTTCTACGCGGTCGAGCTCGTGAAGGACAAGGAGACGCGCGAGACGTTCAGCGACGAGGAGTGCGAGACGCTGCTGCGCGGCTTCCTGTCGCCGCGCCTCTTCGAGCGCGGGCTGATCTGCCGCGCCGACGACCGCGGCGATCCGGTGATCCAGATCTCGCCGCCGCTCATCGCGACACAGAAGGAGTTCGACACGATCACGGGTGTGCTCGGCGAAGTCCTCGCCGAGGCATGGGAGCGAGTCAACAAGGGAGGGAACACGTGAGCACCGATCCTCAGCTCGTCGAGGAAACGACGACCCTCGCGCTCCACGAGCGCGGCAAGCTGATCAAGTCGCTGAGCAGGTTCGACATGATCTTCTTCACCGTCTGTGCGTTCGTCGGGCTCGACACGCTCGGGACGATCGCGAAGAGCGGGCCCCAGGGCTTCTTCTGGCTCGTGCTGCTCGCGGTCCTCTTCGTGATTCCGTACATGCTCGTGATGTCGGAGATGGGCTCGGCGTTCACGCAGGAGGGCGGACCGTACGAGTGGGTGAAGCTCTGCGTTCGGGCGCTTTCAGGGTGGGATCGCGGCGATCCTCTACTGGGTGACGAACCCGCTCTGGGTCGGCGGCTCGCTCGCGTTCATCGCGACGAGCGCGTGGAGCTCGAACATCTCGTCAGATCGGCAGCGGCACCGTCGGCGACTACGTGTTCAAGCTCGCGTTCATCTGGATCTCGATCGGCGTCGCGATCATCTCGCTGCGCTACGGGAAGTGGATCCCGAACCTCGGCGCCATCACGCGCGGCGTCGTGCTCGGCTTCTTCTCGATCACGGTGATCATCTACGGGATCAAGCACGGCGCCGCGGGTTCCCGACGCACGAGCTGTGGCCCGACGCGCTCGGTCTTCTTCGGGCTCGTGCCGATCCTCCTCTTCAACCTCGTCGGCTTCGAGCTGCAGAACGGTGCCGCCGAAGAGATGCAGGACCCGCAGAAGGACGTGCCGATGTCGGTGCTGCAGAGCGGGATCATCGGCGTGCTGATGTACGCGATCCCGGTGCTCTGCATCATCCTCGTGCTGCCGGCGAAGTCCGTGACCGGGATCGGCGGCTTCATCGAGCGCGGTGACGATCGTGTTCCACGGCGTGTACGGCGGCGCGGCACACGCGCTGCTGGTCGTGATGACGCTGTGCTTCATCCTCGCGCTCGTCACGTCGGGCGCGGTGTGGATGATCGGCTCCGACCGGATCCAGGCTGTCGCCGCATACGACGGCGCGTTCTTCCCGTACTTCGGCGTGTTCAACCGGAAGCTCGGCACGCCGGTGCGCGTGAACGTCCTGTCGGGAGTCGCGGCGTCGCTCTTCTGCATCGTCGCGCTGGCAGCGTTCAACGGCGGCGACAACGCGAAGTTCGTCGTCGTGCTCGACATCGCAATCTCGACGACGCTGATCTCGTACCTCTGGATCTTCCCGGCGGCGGTGAAGCTCCGCTACTCGCACGGTCACGTGCACCGTCCGTACACGCATCCGTGGGGGATGGCCGGGATCTGGGTCTCGACCGTGATGATCACGTTCTGGGTCGCGCTCGGCTCGTGGATCGGCGTCTTCCCCGACACGCTCGAGAAGCTGTTCGGCGTGGGCTACGACTTCAAGGGCTACTGGGGCGTCGACCGCTTGACGTTCGAATACCTGACGATCGGGACGCTGGCGGTGATCGTCCTCGTCGGGATCCTCGGCTACTGGGCCGCCGCCGGCGTGCGCCGGCAGACCGTGCCGATCGAGATCGGCAGCGGGCTCGCCCCCGAGGGCGCGGCGTAGCTTGACCGTCGAGCCGGCGCTGCCGGCCTGGTGGCTCGAAGAGGCTCTCGCAGCCGAGAGCGAGCCCGGGCCGGCAGCGCCGCTCGACGGACGACGTCGCCGCCGACGTCGCGATCGTCGGCGGCGGGTACACGGGTCTCTGGACGGCGCTCGCGCTGCGCGAGCGTGCGCCGGAGCTGCGCGTCGTGCTGCTCGAAGCGGAGATCTGCGGCGCCGGGCCGAGCGGCCGCAACGGCGGCTTTCTCCACGGCTACTGGGCGTCGCTCGCGTCGACTGCGCGCGGTGCTCGGCGACGAGGACGCGGTGCGAGCTTGCGACGGCGGCGGAGCAGATCGTCCCCGGCGTGCGTGCG
This sequence comes from uncultured Actinomycetes bacterium, assembly GCA_963718385.1. Classification (GTDB taxonomy): domain Bacteria; phylum Actinomycetota; class Thermoleophilia; order Gaiellales; family Gaiellaceae; genus Palsa-739. The sequence goes on along the minus strand of CAVQZE010000001.1, from coordinate 375,594 downwards.
TTCGCGGAGGCGCGCGGCGAGGACGTGTGGCTGCGCGAGAGCGGGATGCTGATGGTGTCGGCGTCGCCGGCGCAGGATGCTGCCGTGGCGCATGCGGTCGAGGCGGCGGCTGCGCGTCGGCCGCGCCGACCAGGCGGTCGCGCTCTCGCGCGACGAGGTCGCCGCACGCGCGGCGTCGCCGGTATTCCGCGACGGCGTCTTCTTCCCGGACGGCGCGACGGTTCATCCCGGGCTGCTCGTGCGCGCGCTGCGGCGCGCCGCGCTCGACGCGGGCGTGACGGTGTACGAGGGAACGCCGGTGCGCCGCGTGCGCGACGGCGTCGTCGAGACCGCGGCGCGGCACGGTGCGCGCGCCGGAGATCGTGCTCGCGATGAACGCCGCGCTGACCGGCTGGAGCCCGGCGTCGCGCAACCTGACGAACTTCGGCTCGTACGTCGTGCTGACGGAGCCGGTGCCGGAGCTGCTCGCGGAGATCGGCTGGACGGGCGGCGAGGCGATCGTCGACGCGCGGATGTTCCTCCACTACTTCCGGACGACGAACGACGGGCGCGTGCTGATGGGCAGCGGCTCAGGCCCGATCGGATTCGGCGGACGCGTCGACGAGCGGTTCAGCGGCGACCGGCCGACCGCCGCGCGCGCGGAGGCCGGGCTACGGCGGCTGCTGCCGGGACTGCACGCGGCGCGCGTCGAGCGCGCGTGGGGCGGACCGATCGACGTCTCCGCGGATCACCTTCCGTTCTTCGCGACGAAGCCCGGCACGCGCATCCACTACGGCGCCGGCTACTCCGGGCACGGCGTCGGCCCGACGTGGCTCGGCGGCAAGATCCTCGCGTCGCTTGCGCTCGGCGCGGACGACGAGTGGACGCGGCTGCCGCTCGCGACGCGGCACGTCCCGCGCCTGCCGCCGGAGCCGTTCCGGCGCATCGGCGGCGGCATCGTCCGTGCGTCGGTGATGGCGTGCGAAGCCGCGGAGGAGCAGGGCAAGCGCCCGCCGCTCGCCGCGCGCGCCGGTGCCGAGCTGCCGCGCCTGCTGGGGATGGAGCTCGGCACCCGGTAGCGGGACTACGCTCTTCTCGTGCGCGTGACGCTTTGCGACGTCGGGCCGCGGGACGGGCTCCAGAACGAGCCGGAGACGCTCGCGCCTGCCGTCCGCGCGGAGCTCGTGAACCGGCTCGGTGCGGCGGGGCTGCCGCGGATCGAGACGGTGAGCTTCGTCCGCGACGAGCGCGTGCCGCAGATGGCCGGGGCGGAGGAGGTCGTCGCGGCGGTCGAGCGGCGCGACGGTGTCGAGCTCTCCGGCCTGGTGTTGAACGAGCGCGGGTGGGAGCGGTTCCGCACGTGCGGACTCGACCGCGTCAACGTCGGCTTCGCCGCGACGGAGGCGTTCAATCGCGCCAACGTCAACGCATCGCTCGACGAGGCGGTCGCGAGCACGGAAGCGATCGTCGACGCGGCGGACGTTCCCGCGACGGTGACGATCTCCGTCTCCTTCGGCTGCCCATTCGAAGGTGCAGTCGACGCCGGCGTCGTGACGGAGCTCGCTGCGCGCTTCACCGGCCGCGCGGAGGTCGTGCTCGCCGACACGATCGGCGTCGCGACGCCGTCGCGCGTCCGCGCGCTCGTCACGCGCACCGGCGCCGACGGGTTCCACGGGCACAACACGCGCAACACGGGCTATGCGAACGCGCTCGCCGCGGTCGAGGCGGGTGCCCATCTGCTCGACGCGTCGGTCGGCGGGCTCGGCGGCTGCCCGTATGCGCCGCGCGCGACGGGAAATGTCGCGACGGAGGATCTCGCGTTCCTGCTGGAGGGCGAGGGGATCGAGACCGGCGTCGACCTCGACGCGCTCGTCAGTGTGTCGGAGTGGCTGGAAGGCGTGCTCGGGCGGCGGCTCGAGGGCTACGTCTATCGCGCCGGCCCCTGGCCGTGAGGCTGCCGCGCGAGATCGCGATCGTCTGGGCGCTGCTCGCCGCGATGCTCGTTGCGGTGCTCGTCACGTATTCGCGGCTGCCGGCGGCTGAGCTCTACAACGTCAGTGGAACGGGGATTCGCGCCGGACTGTCGCGCGTCGTCGTCGACCTGAACTTCCCCGGTGCGCTCGTCGCGCTCGCGGTGCTCGCCGTCGTCGCGGGCCGGCTGCCGCGGCGCGCGCGGCCCGCCGCATGGGCTGCGGCGGTTCTTTGCGTCGTCTTCGCGGTGCCGGGTGTCGTGCGCCAGTCGAATCTCGACGCGCGCTGGCTCAACGCGATTCCGGCGGCGGGCGTCGCGACCGTCGTCGTCCTCTCGCTGCGCGCCGACGGCCCGGAGTCGCCGCGGCACGCGCGCGGCGACCGGCTCCGCATTGCACTCGCTGCGGTTCTCCTCGTCCTCGCCTCGCCGTGGATCGCCGCGGAGCTCGGTTTCTACCTCGACGGCGTGCCGGTGCTCGGGTGGCTTTTCCAGACCGGGAAGCTCGTCAGCTTCCACAACGCGCCGCATCACGCTGTCCACCACGGCGTCCATCACGGCCTGCAGGGACTGCTGTTCGTCGTGACCGCGCTGCTGCTTTCGCGGCTGCCGTCGTCGCAGGCGGCGCGCGCGTTCCTCGCGCTGCTGCTCGCGTACGGCGTCGCGAACATCGCGAACGACGACTGGCTCGAGCAGGTCGTCGAGCGCGGCTGGAGCTCGCACACGATCCCGAGCGTGCTCGGCTTCGCGGCGAACTGGCTCTGGCTCGCCGTGCTCCTCGTCGGCTCCGCCGTGTGGGCGCTCTGGTTCCGTCAGCCGCCGAGCTTCGGCGACGGCGACGCGTAACGCAGCCGCTCGCCGTCGAAGGACAGCGGCGGCGCGACAGTGGTGCCGGGACCGAGCTGCTGCAAGATCCCGAGCGCCTGCGTCTGCGCGTGCGCGACGACTTCGCCGACGTCGCGGACCGGCGATACGGGGACGCCCGCCTCGGTCAGCGCCGCCTCCCAGTCCGCGCTCGTCCGCGTCCGCAGCACCGCAGCGATCGTCTCCGAGAGGGCAGCGCGGTTGCGCACGCGGTCGGGGTTCGTCCGGAACCGTTCGTCGTCCGGCAGTTCGAGCGCGCCGCGTAGTCGCGTCCAGAGTGCGTCGCTCCCGGCGCTGATCATCAGCCCGCCGTCGCTCGTCGGGAAGACCTCGTACGGAGCGATCGGAAGGAAGGCCGAGCCGTGCCGGCCGGGAGCCTCTCCTGTCTCCGCGTAGCCGGCGATATGCGACGACATCGCGTAGAGCGCGGTCTCGTAGAGCGACGTGTCGACCGTCCGTCCTTTGCCGTCGCGGCCGCGCTCGAGCAGCGCGGCGAGGATCCCGATCGCGGCCCATTGTCCGGTGGCGAAGTCGATCAGCGAGACGCCGACGCGCACCGGCGGGCGGTCGGGCTCGCCGGTGACGCTCATGATCCCGCTCGCGGCCTGCATCAGCGGGTCGTAGCCGGGCCGGCCGGCGAGCGGTCCGGTGCGCCCGTACGCGCCGATCGTGCAGTGGACGAGCCGCGGGTTCCGCGCGAGCAGCGCGTCGCCGTCGAGGCCGAGCTCTTCCGCAAGGCCGGGGCGCAGGCTGACGACGAACACGTCGGCGTCGTCGACGAGCTCGAGGAGCGCGGCGATCTCGGTTCTCAGGTCGAGCACGAGCGAACGCTTACCCGCATTCGCCGCGAAGAACAGCGCGCCGTCGCCGTCGACGAACGGCGGCCCCCACGCGCGCGCGTGGTCGCCCCCGGGCGGCTCGATCTTCACGACGTCGGCGCCGAACGCCGCGAGCAACTGCGTGCACGTCGGCCCGGCGAGCGACGCCGTCACGTCGACGACGCGGATCCCTGCGAGCGGCTGGAACCCCGTCATCGCGGATGCACCCAGACGCGCGCCGGGCCGTGATGCGTCTCGATCTCCTCCGTCGGCTCCGCGCCGAGCTTCTCCGCGACGCGTGCCGAGCGGACGTTGTCAGGCGCGATCAGCGAGACGAGCCGCTTGACGTTGCGCTCGGCGTACGCCCAGTCGCGCACGGCACGCGCCGCCTCCGTCGCGTAGCCGCTGCCCCAGAACCGCCGCGCGATCGCCCAGCCGAGCTCGGGCTGCGCGTGCGCGCCGGCCAGCTCGAACGACGCCGTCTCCCACGTGCGCGTGTCCCAGACCAGCAGTCCGACGCGCCCGATCACGTGCCCGTCGAGGAGCACGGAGAACGGGCCGACGCCGTCGCGCTCCCAGCGGGAGATCCACCGCTCGACGTGCTCGACCGCGGCGTCGCGGTCGCCTGCCTCGCCGCCGATCCAGCGCATCACCTCGTCGTCCTCGATCAGCTCGAGCACGTCGTCGACGTCGTCGAGCCGCGGCTCGCGCAGCACGAGCCGGTCAGTCTCGAGCTGCATCGCCGGTCGGCACCATGATCGTCCGCTCGAAGTCGATCACGACCTCGTCGCGCTGATTGAGGCCGCGCGTTCGCACCGTCACGATCCCCTGGCCCGGGCGGGACTCGGACTCGCGCTTCGCGACGACCTCCGTCTCGGCGCGGATCGTGTCGCCTGCGAAGACCGGCGCGGGCAGCCGCACTTCGCGCCAGCCGAGGTTGACGGCGCGCTCCGAGACGTCGGCGACCGAGAGCCCGGTGACGAGCGCGAGCGTGAAGGTGGAGTCGACGAGCGGCCGCTTCCACTCGGTCGTCGCGGCGTACTCCGCGTCGAAGTGGATCGGGTTCGTGTTCAGCGTCAGCAGCGTGAACCAGACGTTGTCCGCCTCGAGCACGGTGCGGCCGAAACGGCTGCGGTAGACGTCCCCGACTGTCAGCTCCCCGTAGGATCGAGCCATCGCCTCGATCATCGCATCACGTCCCTGGCGCGGGTACGACGACCTGCCGGCCATGCAGCAGCTCGCACTCGAGCAGCGCCGGCGGCTCGGCCCGCGTGCGCAGTGGCACATCGGCGACATCGCGTGGGGGCTGCGCCAGCACGAGGGGCGCGAGGCAGGAGTGGCGGATCCGGCTCTGGGAGGAGGACGGCTCCGTCGTCGCGTGGTCGTGGCTGAAGGGCGCCACCGGAAAGCTCGAGTTCGACGTCCGGTCCGACCGGCTGGAGCTCCTCGACGAGATCCTCGACGAGCCGGACGCGACGTCCGCGTTCACGTTCGACGACGAAGAGCCATTGCGCGAGGCGCTCGCACGCAACGGCTTCGTGCGCCCCGGCGAGGCGCTGCACCTCAACGTCCGCGACCTGGCCGAGCCTCCCGCTTCGCCGAAGCTTCCCGACGGCTACCGCTGCCGTACGGTCGAGCCGGACGACCTCGCCGAGCGCGTCGCGATCCACCGCGACGTATGGGCGCCGTCGCGCGTGACGGAGGCGAGCTACGCGACCGTCACCGCGACGTGGCCGTACCGCGCGTCACTCGACTGCGTCGTCGAGGCTCCGGACGGCCGCTTTGCCGCGTACTGCCTCGTCTGGCCCGACGACGAGAACGCCGTCGGGGAGCTCGAGCCCGTCGGCGTGCGCGAGGAGTTCCGCCGCCGCGGGCTCGGACTTGCGGTCTGCACCTTCGCGCTGCGCCGGCTGCACGAGGAGGGTGGACGCGAGGCCGTCGTGCTCTGCCAGAGCGAGCCGGCGTGCGCGCTCTACGCGGCACTCGGCTTCGAGCGCCACGGCGCCATCGTCGGGTACGCGCGCTAGCTGACGGGACGGAACGCGTCGACGGAGATCGTCGACGGGTGGGCGGGCTCGTCGCAGCGGGGAGCCGCCGTCACCTTCAGGTGCGTGGCGCCGCCGCTCGGGAGCGTCACCGTCACCGACGTCGGCGGCGGGCCGGGCCCGCTCGCCGGCCGGCTGTTCGGCCCGCACCAGTTGCTCCACCAGATCTCGACGGCGACGGTCTGCCCGTGGCGTACGGGTCGGACCACCACCGGCGGCTCGCCCCGGAGCGGGACCTGGCGCTGCCGCACGTGGGCCGCCGGCCCGCCGGCGAAGCGGACGCGCGGCCGGCCCGAGAGCGCGCACGTCGCGCCGAGGTTCGTGAAGGTGACGCGGCCGACGAGCGAGCCGGTGGCGCCGTTGAAGAAGACGCCTGCCGTCGACGTCGACCCGCCGACACGGAGATGTGAGATCACGCACGGAGGAGGCGCTCCGACCACGGCCCAATCGTGGCACACGCGGGTAAGGTCGCCGTTGCGGTGGCGAATCAGCTCGCGCACGAGACCAGCCCGTACCTGCTCCAGCACGCGGGCAATCCCGTCGACTGGTACCCATGGGGCGAAGACGCGTTCGCGCGGGCCCGCGCGGAGGACAAGCCGCTGCTGCTCTCGATCGGCTACTCCGCCTGCCACTGGTGCCACGTGATGGAGCGCGAGTCGTTCGAGGACGAGGCGACCGCGCGCGACATGAACGAGCTGTTCGTCAGCGTGAAGGTCGACCGCGAGGAGCGGCCCGACGTCGACGCGGTCTACATGGACGCCGTCGTCGCGCTGTCGGGGCAGGGCGGCTGGCCGATGACGGTGTTCCTGACGCCGGACGGCGAGCCGTTCTTCGGCGGCACGTACTTCCCACCGGAGCCGCGGCACGGGATGCCTGCGTTCCGGCAGGTGCTCGGCGCGGTCGCGGAGGCGTACCGCGAGCGGCGCGAGGACGTCGGCCGGCAGGCGGCGGTGCTCGTCGACGCGCTGCGGCAGGGTGCTGCGCGCGAGCCGTCGCGCGAGCCGCTCGCCGCGGAGCTGTTCGACGGGGCGGTCGACACGCTGCGCGGCCAGTTCGACCCTCAGTGGGGCGGCTTCGGGATCGCGCCGAAGTTCCCGCCTGCGTCCGTCGTCGAGTTCCTGTTGCGTCGCGGCGAGTTCGACCTCGCGCTCGGCACGCTCGACGGGATGGCCGCCGGCGGGATGTACGACCTCGTCGGCGGCGGCTTCCACCGCTACAGCGTCGACCGGCAGTGGCTCGTGCCGCACTTCGAGAAGATGCTCTACGACAACGCGCTGCTCGTGCCCGCGTATCTGCACGCGTGGGTGCTCACCGGGACGACGACGTACCGCGCGGTCGTCGAGAGCACCGTCGAGTACGTCGCTCCGCGAGCTCGCGCTCGACGGCGGCGGTTTCGCGTCGGCGCAGGACGCCGACACCGACGGCGTCGAGGGGCTGACGTTCACCTGGACGGCGGAGGAGCTCGCGGGCGCGATCGGCCCCGGCCGCGACGCGCTGCTCCAGCCGTTCGAGCACGGACGGTTCGTCCTTCGCGGCGGACTGGCGGACGACGAGCGCGCCGCGCTGTTCGCCGCGCGCGAGCTGCGCCCGAAGCCGCTCCGCGACGACAAGGCGATCGCGTCGTGGAACGGGCTGCTGCTCGCCGCGCTTGCGGAGGCGGGGCGGAGGCTCGACCGGCCCGACTGGCTCGACGCTGCGCGCGCGCTCGCGGAGTTCCTGCTCGGCCCGCTCTCGGACGGCGGCCGCCTGCACCGCACCTGGCGCAACGGCGTCGCGAAGGGAACCGGCTACCTCGGGGACTACGCCGACGTCGCGCACGGCCTCTACGAGCTCCACGTCGCAACCGGCGAGCTCCGCTGGCTCGAGGAATCGCGGCGGCTCGCGCTGCTCGCAGTCGAGCTGTTCGCGGACGACGAGCGCGGCGGCTTCTTCCTCACGCCGTCCGACGGCGAGGCGCTCGTCGCCCGGCAGAAGGACATCGAGGACCACCCGACGCCGTCGGGAAGCTCGATGCTCGCGTTCGTGCTGCTGCGCCTCGCGCGGATCTGGGGCGATGACGAATTGGAGCGCCGCGCGACCGCCGCGTTGCTGCTCGTGCGCGACGCGCTTCCGCGCGCGCCGTCGGCGTTCGGCTGGGCGCTGTGCGCACTCGACCTCCATCTCTCGCCGCCGCGCGAGCTCGCGATCGTCGGCGGCCCCGACAGCGATGTCGCCCGCGCCGCGCTACGCGGCTTCGACCCGAACGCCGTCGTCGCATTCGGCCCGGCCGACGGCGTGCCGCTGCTCGAGGGGAAGACGCTCGTCGACGGCGAGCCCGCGGTCTACGTGTGCGAGCGCTTCGCCTGCCGTGCTCCACTCACGGATCCGGGCGCTTTTGCCGATGACTGACCGATGCGCGCGCGGATCGTTCTGGGCGTCCTTGTCGTCGCCGGTCTCGCCGCGGGCTCCGCGCACGCCACCGCGCGCCCGCTGACGGCGCAGGACAAGACGCTGCTCGCGCGGCCCGCGACCTACGAGGAGAAGATCGCCGAGGTTGTCGCGGGCCGTCTGACGCGGCACAAGGTCTCGGTCCGGTGCGGCCCGCTCGGCGAGCCCAGCCCCAACGTGCTCGGCGTGACGCCGTTCCTCGACAACCACGCCCTCGACTACTTCCTGATGCGGCCCGACGAGTGCACGTACCTCACCTGGTTCCATCAGTCGCCGGTTCGCTGGGACCCGCGCACGTGTGTCTCGAGCGACTGTGACACGGTTCCCGACATCGCGATGGCGCTCGCAGTCGTCGCGCACGAGTCGTACCACATGCTCGGCTACGTCAACGAGGCGCAGGTCGAGTGCTACGGCATGCAGTCGATCTGGTACGTCGCGAACAAGCTCGGCGCATCCGTTCCCGAGTCGGAGGCGCTCGCGTCGTACTACGCGACGCGGATGTACCCGCAGCGACAGCGGAGCACGCCGACGTACTGGTCGGCGCAATGCCGCGACGGAGGCAAGTACGACCTCCGTCCGAAGTCGCGCAGCTGGCCGAGCTAGTCGCTGCCATGGGTTGGCTGCGACGGACATGTCCCGGTGCCTGGCACCGGACGTGCCCGTTCCGGCCGCGAGACGGCGTTCGGCAAAGCCGCGAACCTGGGTTCCTGGGAATGTCGCCGTCATCGTCTTCCGCGGACATGTCCCGGTGCCTGGCACGACGCCGTCCGGCCGTCACGGGCTCAGGCAACGACGAATGTCTCGGGCCGCGGCGTGCCGGTGCGAACCGCTCGACGGCGAACGCGGAGAGGTCGAGCGTCGGCGTCCCGCCCGTCACGAGCTCCGCGAGGTGCTCGCCCACCGCCGGAGCCTGCTGGAAGCCGTGGCCGGAGAAGCCCGTCGCGTAGAAGAACCGCGCCGGCTCCGCCGATCTCTCCGACGAGCGCGTTCCAGTCGGGGCTGACGTCGTACCAGCCCCACCACGACGTCTGCACCGGCAGCTCGACGAGCGCCGGCAGCCGGCGCGCCGCCGCCTCCGCGACGTCCTCCAGCGCGCGCTCGCGGCCGCCGAACGCGAGACCGGGCCCCTCGCGGTGGACGTAGAAGCCGGTGGAGAAGTCGATCGTCAGCGGCAGCCGTTCCGGGAGGCCGCCGTCCTCCGGCGTGAACCACATCGAGCGCGCCTCGCCCTCGACCGGCAGCTCGACGCCGGCGAGCGCGCCGACCTCGCGCGACCAGATGCCGGCGCAGCAGACGACCGTGTCCGTTGCGATCCGCCCGCGCGGCGTCTCGACCGCGACGATCTTCCCGGCGCGAACGTCGATGCCGGTGAGCGGGCAGCCCTGGACGATCGTCGCGCCCGACGCGGACGCGTAGCCCTGCACGACCGCCTCCGGCGTCGCGTAGCCGTCGCGCTCGCAGAACGTCGCCGCGACGAGCCCGTCGAGCGAGAGCTGCGGGACGAGCTCGCCCGCCTCGGCCGGCGTCAGCTCGCGCGACGGCACGCCGAGCGCGTGCTGCAGCGCGAGCGCGTCGCGAAACGTCGCCGCGTCGGCCTCGGAGTCCAGCAGGAACAGATAGCCGTACTGCCGGAACGCGATTTCCGCGCCGGTCAGCTCCTCGAACCGCTCGAACTCGTCGAGCGACCGGAGCGCGATACGGACGTTCAGCTCGTCCGCGAACTGCGTGCGGATCCCGCCGGCCGCCTTGCTCGTCGACCCCGACGCAAGCGCGTCGCGCTCGAGCAGCACGACGTCTTCGACGCCGGCCCGCCGCAGATGGAACGCGGCGCTCGCGCCGATCGCGCCGCCGCCGACGACGACGACGTCGGCGCGCGCCGGAAACGCGGAGGGGAGCCGAAGCTCCCCTCCCGTTCCCACCATCTGTCGCTCGTCAGCGAACGCTGCTGAACAGCTTCCCGAACGGTGCCAAGTCGCCCGTCGCGCCGCCGGCCCACTTGATCAGGATCTCCTGCTCGATCGGGAAGTTGTCCCGCGCCGAGGTCTGCAGCTTGATGCCCGGGATACACGAACGGATCCGTCACGTTGTTCATGCTCTTCAGCGCCTTCATCAGGCCGGCCCGCGTCGGGGTCTTGCCGGCGTGCTGGAGCGCGTACACCATCGTCCACGCGGCGCCGAGGCCGTAGACGACGTTCGCGTCGCCGCCCTTGAAGCTCGGCGAGAGCGGCGGCGCGTACTGCGAGATGATCGACGTCGCGAGCTTCACGCCCGCGGAGTTCGCCTGCGGCGCGTAGCGTCGCCGACGACGAGGTAGTTCGTCGAGATGACGCCGTTGACGTTCGCGCCGTTCGGCGCCGCGATCCGCAGGAAGACCGGTTCGCCGAGACGTTGTTGATCAACGTCGTCGGAGTCCAGCCGACCTTCGTCGCGGTGACGAGCGCCGTGATCGTCGGCGACGGCGTCGCGAAGATGACGAACGTGTCGGCTCCGGCCGCCTTCAGCGCGAGGATCTGCTGCGTGAGGCTGGTCTGCGTGACGTCGTACGACTGGGCGCTCGACGATCTGGCTCTTCTTCGCGCCGAGACCGACCCGCAGGCCCGCGTAGTAGTTCTTGCCGTACGCGTCGTTCTGGTAGAGGACGCCGATCTTCGCGTTCGGCATCGTCGTCGCGATGTACTTGCCGTAGACCTTCGCCTCACCCGGATAGTCGGGCTGATAGCCGATCGTCCACGGGTACTTCTTCGACGGAGTAGCCCCAGTACGAGTCGCCGGTCGCGATGCAGCACCTGGGGAACCTTCTTCTGGTTCAGGTAGCTCCACGTGGCGAGGTTCGGCGCGGTGCCGAGGCTGCCGAAGACGGCGAAGACCTTGTTCTGCTCGACGAGCTGCTGCGTCAGCGGCACCGTCTTGACGGGTCGTACGCGTCGTCGAGGATCGTGAAGTTGATCTTCCGGCCGTTGACGCCGCCGTGGTCGTTGACGTAGTCGAAGTACGCCTTCTCGGCCGCCGGAATCGTCTTGTACAGCGACGCCGACCCCGGTCAGCGGGAACGTTCCGCCGATCGAGATCGACGTCGAGGTGACGCCCGGATCCGCCCGGTGCGCCCCGAACGCCGCCGTGACGGCGACCGCCGCGACGATCAGTACGCCGGCGAGCAGCCGCCAGCATCCGTCCCTTCTTACCCATCCGACCCTCCTCAGTGGGTTCGATCCTGCTTCGAGAAGCCAGATCCGAATTCGGGATTATGACTCTCTCGGATCCGATTTGTTAGTCGGAGTTGAACCGCGAGTCAAGTCTCCTTCTCCGCCGTCGCCGTCCGGATCCCGGGCAGCGTCCGCGAGCCGGCGGAGCAGCCCGGCGAAGCCGGTCGGGAGCAGGAGCATGATCACGATCACGATCAGGCCGAAGACGACGTCCTGGCCGTGCGCCGACCCGATCAGCGGCACGTCGGCGGAGACCGTCGGGCAGCAGCCCGATGAACAGCGCGCCGACGAGCACGCCCCAGAGCGAGCCGAGGCCGGCGACGGCGGCGCCGACCAGGAGCTCGAGCGAGAGGAAGACGGCGAACTCGTTCGGCTGCGCGAAGCCGTTCGTCGCGAGGACGAAGCAGCGAGCCGGCGACGCCGGCGAACGCCGCCGAGATGCCGAAGGCGAGCGTCTTGTAGATCGGGAGCGTGACGCCCGACGACGGCCGCGGCCATCTCGCTGTCGCGAACGGCGCGGAACGCGCGGCCGGTGCGCCCGCGGAGCACGAGCCAGGCGACGCACGAAGACGATCCCGGCGCAGCGACCAGCGTGACGCCGTAGAGCCAGAGTTGCGTCGGCGTGGTCGTGGTCTGGATGCCGTTGCTGCCGCCGAGGAACTTCGAGAACTTCAGCGCGAACTGCGGCACCGAGACGGCGAACGCGAACGTCGCGAGCGCGAGGTAGACGCCGGAGAGGCGCAGCGCCGGGATCCCGACGAGCACGCCGCAGCACGAACGAGATCGCGAACGCGAGCGGCAGCGTCAGGATCAGGTTCGTGTCGTGGTAGTGCGACATCACCGCGGTCGTGTAGCCGCCGATCGCCATGAACGCGCCGTGCCCGATCGAGATCTGCCCCGTGTACCCGGTGAGGATGTTCAGGCCGAGGATCGCGATGAAGTAGATCGCGACCTGCGCGGCGAGCCCGTGGTGGTAGTCGTCGAGCTGGAAGCGGCAGCAGCACGATGCACGACGCGCGACGATCGCGAGCGACACGATCGCGGGCGACGGTACCGTCCTCATACGCGCCTCACCTGCTTGCGGCCGAACAGCCCGTGCGGCTTGACAGCAGGACGATCAGCAGCACCGCGAACGCGATCGGCAGCCGCAGCTCCGATGTCGCGAAGCCGACGTACTGGCCGATGAGATTGAGGAAGACGCCGAGCAGGAGGCCGCCGATCACCGCGCCTGACGGGGCTCTCGAGCCCGCCGAGCACTGCGGCGGCGAAGGCGTAGAGCAGGACCGGCTGCATCATCGTCGGCTGCAGGAACTACCGTCGGCTCCGTCATCAGTCCGGCGACTGCGCCGAGCGAGGCGGCGAGGCCCCAGCCGATCGCGAGCATCGCAGTTCACGCGCACGCCGACGAGCGAGGCCGACGCCGGGCGCAGCGCGGCGGCGCGCATGCCGAGCCCGAGCTTCGTGAACCGGAAGAGCACCCAGAGCAGCGATCACCGAGACGATCGTGACGACGAGCGTCCCGAGGTCCTGGCGCGAGAACGCGACGCTGCCGACGTGGTAGACGCTCGTTGCCGAACGGCGCCGGCATGAACTTGAGGTCGGCGCCCCACTTCCAGGTGACGAGGCCGTCGATGAGGATGAAGAGGCCGACGGTGACGATCACGACGGCGATCACCGACGTGCTGCACCGGCCGGATGATCGACGAGCTGGATGACCACGCCGAAGCACGAACGCGATCGCGAGCGTCAGCGACGAACGCCGTCCAGTACGAGAGCCCCCAGAGCGATGAGCTGATAGGCGATGTACGTCGTCGCCATCGCCATCTCGCCCTGGGCGAAGTTGATCACCTCGGTCGCGCGGTAGATGAGCACGAGCGCGAGCGCGAGGCTCCCGAAGATCGCGCCCTGCGAGAGGCCGGCGACGGTCTGCTGCGCGAAGATCGAGCTCGAGAGCGAGCCGACGACGAGGAATATCGCGATCGCCGCGATGAGCAGGATCACCGGCAGGCGATGCGCCGGTGCCGACGGCGGTCCGGCGCTGCGAGATGGAGCCGAGTCTGCGGGCGAGCTCCGTCATCAGTAGCCCAGGTAGCTCCGGCGGATGGACTCGTGCTGCTGCAGCTCGCGGCTCGGCCCCGACAGCGCGACGCGGCCGACCTCGAGCACGTACGCGGTCTGCGCGAGCTGGAGCGCGATGTGCGCGTTCTGCTCGACGACGAGCACGGTGAGCCCTTCGTGCTCGTTCAGCTCCTGGATGATGCGGAAGATCTCGGTCACGAGCACGCGGCGCGAGGCCGAGCGACGGCTCGTCGAGCAGGAGCAGGCGCGGGCGCTGCATGAACGCGCGGGCGAGCGCGAGCATCTGCTGCTCGCCGCCGCTGAGCGTCCCGGCCTGCTGGTTGCGGCGGTCTGTCGATCCACGGGAAATACGTCAGTGACGCGCGGCGAAGTCGTCCTTGACGGAGCCGCGCCGGTGTACGCGCCGAGGCGCAGGTTCTCCCAGACGGTGAGCTCGGCGAAGGTGCCGCGGCCCTCGGGCACGTGCGCGATGCCGAGCCGCGCCACGCCGTCGGGACCGCCGCGGCCGAGCGCCTTGCCGGCGAAGCGGATCGTTCCGCTCGCGCTTGCACCGTGCCGGAGATCGCGCGCAGCGTCGTCGTCTTGCCGGCGCCGTTCGCGCCGAGCACGGCGGACGATCTGGCCCTCGTCGACCGCGAGCGAGACGCCGTGCAGCGCCTCGACCGGCCCGTAGCGCGCGCTCGACGTTCTCCAGCTCGAGCAGCGCCGCCATTACGCCGTCGTCCTCGAGCTCGCCGCCGAGATACGCCTCGATCACCTTCGGGTCGCGCTGGACCTCCGCGGCGGGCCGCTCGCGATCGTCCGGCCGAAGTTCAGGACGTGCACGTGATCGGAGACGTTCATCACGAGGTTCATGTGGTGCTCGACGAGCAGGACGGTCAGCTTCAGCTCGTCGCGGAGCCGCTTGATGAAATCGCCGAGCTCGTCGACCTCCTCGTGGTTGAGCCCGCCCGCCGGCTCGTCGAGGAGGAGCAGCCGCGGCCGCGACGCGAGCGCGCGCGCCAGCTCGACGCGCTTCAGCGTCCCGAACGGCAGTCCGGTGGCGGGGCGGTTCGCGACATCGGCGATGCCGACGAAGTCGAGGTCGTCGAGTGCGTTCTGCTGCGTCGCGCGCTCCGACTTGAACCGCGAGCGCGCGTGTGCGCGCCGACGAGGACGTTCTCGAGCACGGACATCGTCGGGAAGAGCTCGACGTTCTGGAACGTGCGCGCGATCCCGTGGCGGATCACGCCGCTCGGCGGGCGTGCGCAGCAGCGAGTGCCCGTCGAAGACGACGTCGCCGGAGTCGAGGCGGTAGAGCCGCGTGATCACGTTGAACGCCGTCGTCTTGCCGGCGCCGTTCGGCCCGATCAGCCCGGCGATCGTCCCTTCCTCGACCTCGAGCGACACGTCGTCGAGCGCGACGATGCCGCCGAAGCGCAGGGACACGTTGCGCATCGAGAGGAGACCCATCCGGAGCGGGACCCTAAGGAATCGGGAGGGGCGCGTACAGGGTCATAGGTCAGCCGCGGCTCTACGGCTGCGGGCTTCGAGGTATTCGGCCCAGAGGTGCTCCATCGTCGTGGCCCGCGGCGCGTCCACGTGGGCCGGGTCGTACGGCGTGTGGTTGACGGCGCGGACGATGAACGCGCCGCCGTCGGCCACGTCGAGGACGTTGACGCAGCAGGGCGACTGCTCGAAGCCGCCGAGGAAGACCCGGTCGCCGGTGATCGCCCGCCCGAGGATCGCGCGGTTGACGCCGCCGTGGAGCACGAGGAGCACGACGTCCCAGCTCGGGTCGGCGAGGAGCTCGTCGAGCTCCGGGAGCACGCGGTCGAACAGCTCGCCGATCGTCTCGCCGCCGAGGAACTGGGTCTCGAGCGGGGTGACGCCGCGGAACGCGGTTGCCATCATCTCCTGTACTTCGTTCGCATCGAGTCCGCGGATGTCGCCGCTCTCGATCTCGCGGAACGCGCTGTGCTCCTCCGGCTCGACGCCGGGCGCGACGATCCGCGCGGTCTCGAGCGTGCGTGGCAGCCCGCTCGTGAGCACGCGATCGAAGCTGACGCCGGCGAGCGCCGCGGCCGCCGCCTGCGCCTGGCGGCGGCCCTCGTCCGTCAACATCACCTGCTCCGGCTGGACGCCCTCGAAGTAGCGCACCTGGGCGTGGCGCATCAGGTAGATGCGGCGCCGCTGCTGCGTCACTTGCTGCTGAGCGACCGCGCGCCGACCGACGCCATGTTCTCGGCCATGCCGCGCGGGCTGACGCCGTCCGGGTATTTCGCCTCCAGCTCGGAGAGCAGCGAGTCGGCGTCCCAGCCGTCGGGTGCGTCGAACAGGTCGGCGCCCGTCCAGCCCTGGAGCCGGCTCACCGCGCCGCCCCAGACGTGGAAGACCTGACCCGTGATCCCCTGCGCCTCGTCGGCGCAGAGCGCGACGACGACGACGGAGTTGTTCGCCGGGTCGAGCGGGTCGAATCCGTCCGGGATCTCTCCCATGTCGAACGTGTCCTCGGTCATCCGCGTGCGCGCGTTCGGCGCGACGCAGTTGACGGTGACGCCGTAGCGGCCGAGCTCCTGCGCAGCGATGATCGTGAACGCCGCGATCCCGGCCTTCGCCGCGCCGTAGTTCGCCTGGCCGACGTTCCCGAAGACACCGGACGGGCTCGCGGTGTTGATGATGCGCCCGCGCACCTCCTCGCCGGCCTTCGAGCGCTCCCGCCAGTACGTCGCCGCGTGCTGCGTCGGGCAGAAGTGCCCCTTCAGGTGGACGTTGATCACCGCGTCCCACTCGGCCTCGGTCATGTTGACGAGCATGCGGTCGCGGAGGATCCCCGCGTTGTTGACGAGGATGTCCAGCCCGCCGAGGTCGTCGATCGCCTGGCGGACGAGCCTCCCGGCGCCTTCGTAGTCGGCGACGTTGTCGGCGTTCGCGACGGCTTCGCCGCCGGCGGCCTTGATCTCGGCGACGACCTGCTCGGCCGGCGACGCGTCGGCGCCTTCGCCGCCGAGCGAGCCTCCGAGATCGTTGACGACGACCTTCGCGCCCGCCGCGGCGAGCGCCAGTGCATGCGCGCGGCCGATACCCCGGCCCGCGCCCGTGACGATTGCGACTTTTCCCTTGAGATTCGGCATGCGTGGAGAATACGCACATGGACTTCACTCTCACGCCTGAACAGGAGCTGATCCGCGATTCCGCCCGCGAGTTCTGCGAGCGCGAGGTCGTGCCGTACGCCGGCGAGTGGGACCGGACGGAGACGATGGACCGCGGAATCGTGGCCAAGCTGGCCGAGGTCGGGTTCCTCGGCTGCGCCCTGCCGGAGGAGTACGGCGGCATGGCTCTCGACACGATCTCGTACTGCCTCGTGATGGAGGAGCTCGGCCGTACCGACTCGTCGGTGCGCGGAATCGTCTCGGTCAACAACGGCCTCGCGGGCAAGACGATCGCGAAGTGGGGGACGGACGAGCAGAAGGCGGAGTGGCTGCCGCAGCTCGCGGACGGGCGCGCGCTCGGGTGCTACGGGCTGACGGAGCCGGGGTCGGGGTCTGACCCCGCGTCGCTCGTGACGCGCGCGGAGCGCGACGGCGGCGACTGGGTGATCTCCGGCTCGAAGATCTTCATCACGCTCGGCTCGTGGGCGGGCGTTGCGCTCGTCTTCGCGCGTACCGGCGGCGAGGGGCCGCGCGGGATCACGTGCTTCCTCGTGCCGACGAGTAGCGAGGGTTTCAGCGCGAGAAAGATCACGGGGAAGCTCGGGCTGCGCTCGCAGGACACGGCGGAGCTGTTCCTCGACGGCGTTCGCGTGCCGGACTCGGCGCGGCTCGGCGACGAGGGCTCCGGGTTCAAGGTGGCGATGTCGGCGCTCGACAACGGGCGGATCTCGCTCGCCGCGGGCGCGGTCGGGCTCGCGCGCGGCTGCGTCGAGGCGGCGACCGCGTACGCGACGGAGCGGACGCAGTTCGGCAAGCCGATCGCCGCGTTCCAGCTCGTCCAGGAGCTGATCGCGGATGCAGCGACCGAGACGGAGGCCGCGCGGCTGCTGGCGTGGCGGGCCGCGGCGCTCGCGGACGCGGGCCAGCCGTACACGCTCGCGGCGTCGCAGGCGAAGTACTACGCGAGCGAGGTCGCGGTGCGCGCCGCCAACGCCGCGCTGCAGGTGCACGGCGGCTACGGCTACGTCGACGAGTTCCCGGTCGCACGCTACCTCCGCGACGCGCGCGTGCTGACGTTGTACGAGGGGACGAGCCAGGTGCAGAAGCTCCTGATCGGCCGCGCGCTCACCGGCGAGAGCGCGTTCGTCTAGTAGCGGTCGAGGTAGCGCGGCGACGCGATCCGCAGCCGCGCTTCGACGTCGGCTTTGACGCGCGCGAGCGTTCCCGGCGGGACGTCGCCGGCGCGGATCTGCTTCGCGAGCTCCCGTTGCTCGGCGTCGTCGCCGGGCTCGAGCGCCGCAAGCTCGCGGTAGACGATCCCGAGCGCGTTCAGCGCAACGAGCATCCGGAACCGGAGCCGGTGATCGCTCAGCGTCGGCAGGATCTCGCCGGCGAGAAACTCCTGGATCGCCTCGGCGAGCTCCTGCGCTGTCGGGCGGTCGCTCATGCGGCCGCCTTCTCGAGCAGGTGGCAGATCTCGTACTCGACCTCGGCGCCGAGGCGGCCGAGGATCGCGAGCTCGACGCTCCGGTCGAGGCCGCTGAGGTGGCGCTGCGCCTGTGTGAGGCAGCCGATCGCCCAGCCGACGTTTCCTGCCAGCTCCCAGTAGTCCAGTTCGGCCGGCGGACACGTCGAAGCCGGTCAGCTCGTTGTAGCGCTCGAGATACGGCTCGACGTCGCCGACGCCGCCGAGGCGCTTCTCCGGAACGCCGAACCGCCACGCGCGCACGAGCGCCGAACGCGATGTCGCGCGCGGGCTCGTCGAGGTGCGCGAACTCCCAGTCGAGGACGCCGACGAGCCCGCCCTCGTCGACGACGAGGTTGCCGATCCGGAAGTCGCCGTGCGTGACGACGACCGGCCGCGGCGGCGGCCGGTGCTCGCGCAGCCACCACAGCCCGAGCTCGATCGCGGGGTGCGGCTCGCCGACCTCGTCGAGCTCGGCCACCATCCGGTCGAACTGCGCCGCGGGGAGGAACGGCACGCGCGCCGCCGGAATCGCGTGGATCTTCGCCAGCTCCTCGGCCATCTGCAGCGGCAGCAGCTCGCGCGCCGCCGCCAGCTCCGGCTTCTTGACGATGCGCCGCCCGATCGTCTCGCCCTCGAGTCGCTGCATCACGAACGCCTCGCGGCCGGCGAGATCCGCGACGTACCCGTACGGGCGCGGCACCGTCACGCCCGCCTCGTACGCCGCCATCAGAACCGAGAACTCATCCGCGAGCGACAGCGTGTAGTGGTGCATCACGGTGGCAGCCGCCCGGCGGACGAGGAGCCGCTCGCCGTCCGCGTCGACCGCCCACGCCTCCTTCGAGGCGCCGCCGGCGACCAGGACGGGCTCCGAGATCTCGACCTCCCGGCCCAGGACGGACGACACTGCCCGCTGCATTTCCTCGCGCACGTCTGCGATCATCGCCGTAGCCGTGTCCGCTGTCATCCCAGAGCCGGTCGTCGAGCGTCGCGAGCAGGTCCGCTCCTTCATGGAGGAGCACATCTACCCGAACGAGCGCGCCCTCTCAGCGGAGGACGACGCGGCCGACGCGCTCATCGCCGAGTTGCGGCAGCACGCGAAGGACGCGGGCCTCTGGGCGCCGCACCTGCCGCCGGAAGCAGGCGGCACGGGCAGCGGCTTCATCGAGTACGCGTACCTCAACGAGGAGATCGGCCGCAGCGCGATCGCGCAGCTGATCCTCGGCTGCCAGGCACCCGACGCGGGCAACGGCGAGATCCTCCACATGTACGGGACGCCGGAGCAGCGCGAGCGGTTCCTCGATCCGCTTGTCGCCGGTGAGACGCGATCGTTCTTCGGCATGACGGAGCCGGAGGTCGCGGGCTCCGACCCGACGCTGCTCCGCGGGCGCGCCGTGCGCGACGGCGACGACTGGGTGATCGACGCGCACAAGTGGTTCTCGTCCGGCGCCGACGGCGCGGGCTTCGGCGTCGTGATGGTCGTCACCGATCCCGACGCGGAGCCGCACAAGCGCGCGTCGATGATCCTCGTCCCGACCGACACGCCGGGCTACGAGCTGGTGCGGAAGATCCCGGTGATGGGACACGAAGGCCGCGGCTGGGCGACGCACTGCGAGACGCTCTTCACCGGCGTGCGCGTCCCGGTCGCGAACACGCTCGGCGAACCGGGCGACGGCTTCCGGATCGCGCAGAAGCGCCTCGGCCCCGGACGCATCCACCACGTGATGCGCTGGCTCGGCCAGATGCAGCGCGCGTTCGAGCTGATGTGCTCCTACGCGCTCGAGCGCAAGGCGTTCGGCGAGGCGCTCGCCGACAAGCAGACGGTGCAGAACTGGATCGCCGAGTCGGCGGCGGAGATCCAGGCGTGCCGGCTGATGACGCTGCAGGCCGCGCACCGGCTCGACGAGGGAGACGAGGCGCGCGTCGAGGTGTCGCTGATCAAGTTCTACGCGGCGGGCGTGCTCAACGACGTGATCGATCGCGCGATCCAGGTGCACGGCGGCCTCGGCGTCACCGACGACACGCCGCTCGCCGTGATGTACCGCATGGCGCGCGCCGCACGGATCTACGACGGCGCCGACGAAGTCCACAAGATGGTCGTCGCGCGCCGGATCCTCCGCTCGTTCGAGGACGGGGGCGTCTGGCGCTTCACGTAGCTCTCGAGGGCGCGCGTGTTCGGCTCGAGCCGCTCGAGCCGCGGCACGAGGAGCCGCTCTGGGAGGCAGCGCAGGACGAGCGCGTTTTCCGCTGGTTCCCTCTCGTCGCCAACGAGAGCCGCGACGTGTTCCACGGCTGGTTCGAGTCGGTGCGCGAGCTCTGGCTCCCGTTCGCGCAGGTTGTCGGCGGCGTTCCGCTCGGCTCGACGTCGTACATGAACGTGCGCGAGCGCGACGGCGTGCTCGAGATCGGCAACACGTGGCTGTCGCCCGTCGCGTGGAACACGGGCGTGAACGCGGAGGCGAAGTACCTGCTGATGGAGCACGCGTTCGAGCGCGAGGGCTTCCACCGGGTCGAGTTCAAGACGGACGAGAAGAACGAACGCGCGCGCGCCGCGCTGGCCGCGCTGCCGTCGCAGTTCGAGGGCGTCTTCCGCAAGCACATGGTCGTGCGCGGCGGACAACGGCGCGACTCCGCGTGGTACGCGGTGATCGACGACGACTGGCCCGAGGTGAAGGCGGCGCTACGCGAGCGGCTCGCGGGCAAGCCGGCGCCCGGGCAGCCGTAGGCCGATCGCGGCGGCGAGCGCGAGCCCGACGAGCGCGGGGCCCTCGATCGCGACGAAGTAGTAGCCGCTGTCGAGCGGATCGAGCAGCAGCCGCACGACGACGACCGCACCGGGAACGAGCCAGACCGCATGACGCGAGTTGCGCGCGGCGCGCGCGACCGCGACGCCCGCGCCGAGTGCGAGCGCGCCCTGCGCGATTCGCAGCGGCCAGCCGACAGCGCTGCCGGGAGCGACGAAGAGCGAAACGAGCGACTGCGACGAGACGAGCCAGCGGTAGTGGCTCATCCCGAAATGACCGGCCGCGACGAACGGCAGGAACAGCACCGTCGCGGCGCCGACAGCGACGACGAAGCCGCGTGCCGCGTCGCGCACAGACGGCGCGAGCGCGAGCACCGCGATTCCGAGGATCCCCCACGTCTCGAGCCCTGCGGAAAGCCCGACGATCAGACCGGCACGAACGGTGCGGCCGCGCCGCGCCTCGACCGCGGCGAGGATCCAGAGCAACGGCAGCAGCGAGTCTGCCGGATGTCCCGCGTCGAAGCCTGCGCGCGTGAATCCCGTCGCAACCGCCGCAAGCCCGACTCCCGCGAGCAGCCGCGGCTGCTCGACACCGGCTGCCCGCGCCGTGAAGAGCACGAGCAGCACGGCCGCGACGCCGAGCACGATCGCCATCAGGACCGGAACGCGCCCGACGGTGCCGTACAGCGCAAGCTGGAGCGGCCCGACCTGGATCCCCGGATTCGCAAACGTCCGGCTCCAGTCCGCCGACAGCAGCACCCGCCCGCCGCGGACGAACATCCACGCGTCGCCGCCGTCGCCACGGGCGATCGGCGCGACGGCGGCCGCCGCGGCGACCGGCACGACCCAGGCGAGAACGCGCTTCATCAGGCCGAATATCGGCCGCGGAGGGCTCTACCGTGAGCGGCGGATGATCTGCGTGCAGCGGGCGGCCGCGAGCAGCGTCCCCTCCGCGTCGAACAGCTCCGCGGAGCAGAAGACGACGCGGCGGTTCCGCTGGATCACCCGCCCCTCGGCCCGTAGCGTGCCCGGCGTCGCCGAGCGCATGAACTCGACCCGGAGATCCGCGGTCAGGAAGTCCTCGTCGTCCTCCATCAGCGACCAGCACGCGCCGCCCATCGCGGTGTCGAGGAACGTTGCAACCATGCCGCCGTGGACGATCCGCATCTCGCCGGGCCCGTGGAAGCAGTACTCGACCGGCGCGTCCCACTCCATCACGACGTGGCCGTCGCCGTACTCGACGTTGCGGTAGCCGAGCGTGTGCCAGACGTGCGGCGCCGCCGGCGGATCCTGGCCCCAACCGGGGCGCGACCGCGTCAACGTGGACCGGGGACGCCGGGAAAGCGGTACGGCTCGACGCGGTTCATCTGAACGACCCAGGCGCGGCCCGTCTCCTCGTCGTTCAACGCGCGGAGTGCCGCCTCCGCGACGAACGACGGCTCCATCAGCGGCGGGATCACGCCGCGAATCTCCTCCGCGACGATCGGCGTGTCCGTGAACGCGGGGCAGAGCGCGTTGATCCGGATCCCGCGCTGGATGAGCGCCGGCGCGGCGGCGCGCACGAGCCCGACGACCGCGTGCTTCGTCGCCGCGTACACCGGGTCGAGCGGCGCCGCCACGAGACCTGCGAGCGACGCAGTCGCGACGATCGAGCCGCCGTTCGGCATCAGCCGCGCGGCGAGCTCGCGCACGCCGAAGACGACGCCGTCGACGTTGACGCGCATGATCCGCCGGTAGTCCTCGTCGGTCACGGCCGCCATGTCGCCTTCGCCGATCGCGATCCCGGCGTTGAGGAACGCCGCGTCGAACGGCCCTTCGAGCGCGTGCCACGTTGCGACCTCGCCGACGTCGTGCCCGTCCGCGAGGTCGAGGATCGTGACGTCGGCGTCGCCGAGCGCGTCGACGATCGCCGCGCCGATCCCGGAGCGGCCGCCGGTCACCAACGCCTTCACGGCAGCAGCACGACCTTGCCGACGCTGCGCCGCGACTCGACGAGCGCGTGCGCCTGCTCGATCTCCGCGAGCGGGAACTCCGCGCCGACGTGCGGCTTCACGGCGCCCTTCTCCCACAGCGCAAGCAGCTCGCCGACCGCTGCGACGACGATCGCCGGGTCGTAGCGCATCAGCCGGCCGAGATAGAAGCCGTGCACACCGGCGTTCCGGCCGACGAGCAGCCGCGGATCGAGCGCCGGCCACGGGCCGGCCGCGGAACCGATCGCCACGAGCGAGCCGAGCGGACGCAGCCGCGGCAGCGACGACGCGAACAGCTCGCCGCCGACCGGATCGATGACGACGTCGGCCTGCAGATCCTCCGGCAGCTCGTCGTAGACGTACGCCTCCGCCGCGCCGAGCTCGCGGCACACGTCGAGCTTCTCCGCCGAGCCGGCAGCCGCGACGACGCGCGCCGCGCCGAGCGCGAGCGCGACCTGGATCGCCGCGGTCCCGACGCCGCCGGCAGCCGCGTACACGAGCACCGTCGCGCCTTCGCGCATCCGCACCTGCCGCGTCAGCGGGATGTACGCCGTGAGAAACGTCAGCAGGAACGACGCGCCTTCCGCGAAGGTCGCGTTCGCCGGCAGCGGCACCACCGACGCCGGATCGACCGCGGTCAGCTCCGCGTAGCCGCCGGCGCTCGGTGTGAACGCCATCACGCGCGTCCCGTCCTCGAGCTCGCCGGCGATCTCCGAGCCGAGGATCGTCGGCAGCTCCGGCATCTGCGGATAGACGCCGCGCCGGATCATCACGTCCGCGAAGTTGATCCCGGCCGCGCGCACGCGCACGACCGTCTTCCCGTCCGCGGCAGGATCGGGAACGTCGGCGACGTCGAACGGCCCGTCGACCTCGCGGAGGACCGCGGCCTTCACGACTGCGGCGCCGGCGCGGGCTCCTGCGCGAACTGGTCGCGCAGCGCCGTCTTCAGGAACTTGCCGACGCTCGTCTTCGGAATCTCGTCGACGAACTCGAACCGGTCCGGCAGCCACCACTTCGCGAACTGCGGCGCGAGAAAGTCGCGCAGCTCGTCGCTCGTCGCGGTCTGTCCCTCTCGCAGCACGACGACGCCGAGCGGCCGCTCCGCCCACTTCGCGTCCGGCACCGCGATCACCGCGGCCTCGGCGACCGCCGGGTGCGCCATCAGCGCGTTCTCGAGGTCGACGGACGAGATCCACTCGCCGCCCGACTTGATCACGTCCTTCGAGCGGTCCTTGATCTGGATGAAGCCGCGCGGGTGGATCGAGACGATGTCGCCGGTCTTGAACCAGCCGTCGTCCGTCCAGCGGTCGGCCTGCTCCGGCGTGTCGTAGTACGCCGCCGCGACCCACGGCCCGCGCACCTCGAGCTCGCCCATCGCCTCGCCGTCCCACGGGATCTCGTCGTCGCCGACGCGCGCGCGCAGCTCGACGAACGGCAGCGGGATGCCCTGCATCGCGACGAAGTCGAACTGCGTCTCCTCGTCCGCGTCGCTTCAGGTCGCCGAGCAGCTGCGCCGTCGACGCGACCGGCGACGTCTCGGTCATCCCCCAGCCGTGCACGACGCTGAGCCCGTGCCGCTGCTTGAAGCCGGCGATCATCGCGCGCGGCGCCGCCGAGCCGCCGACGAGCATTCCCTTCATCCGCGAGAGATCCCACTTGCCGGGATTCGCGTCGAGCATCTGGAGGATCCCCATCCAGATCGTCGGCACGCCGGCCGTCCACGTCACCTTCTCCTGGACGAAGTCCTCGAGCAGGCTCTCCGGATCGAGGTACGGGCCGGGGAAGACGAGGCTCGCGCCGAGCATCGCGCCGAGATACGGGTAGCCCCACGCGTTCGCGTGGAACATCGGCACGACGGGGAGGATCACGTCCTCCTCCGAGATGCCGAGCCCGAGCGGGTTGCCCGCCGCGACGCCGAGCGAGTGCAGGACCGCCGAGCGGTGCGAGTAGAGGACGCCCTTCGGCATCCCGGTCGTGCCGCTCGTGTAACACATCGCCGCGGCCTCGTTCTCGTCGAGCTCCGGGTCGCGCCAGTCGGCGGCCGACGCCGTCGCGAGCAGCTCCTCGTACGAGTCCTCGACGACGAAGACGTGCTCGATCTTCGTCTGCTCGCGGAACGACTCGAGCAGCGGCACGAGGCTCTTGTCGACGATGACGGCGCGGTCGCCGGCGTGGTTCGCGATGTACGCGAGATCGTTCGGGTGCAGGCGCAGGTTCAGCGTGTGGAGGACGAAGCCGCCGCACGGGATGCCGAGGTAGGCCTCGAGATGCTGGCTGTGGTTCCAGCAGAGCGTCGCGACGCGGTCGCCGCGCTCGAGCCCGAGCTGCTTCAGCGCGACTGCCAGCTGGCGTGAGCGCGTCGCGACGGCGCCCCACGTCGTGCGGTGGAAGCTCTTGTCCGGCAGCCGCGTGACGACGGCGTTGTCGCCGTAGTACGTCTCGACGCGCCGCAGCACGGGCGGCAGCGTCAGCTGGAAGTCCATCATCAGTCCGTCCACGGGATCTCCTCTCAGCCGGCGGTGACGGCCGCGCCGACGACGGCGTCAGCCACCTCGGCGCGAAGCTGCGCCGGCCGGTCGCCGAAGCCCTCGAGCCAGAGCGCCCGCTTGTAGAAGCGGTGGAGCGGATGCTCCCAGGTGAAGCCCGTGCCGCCGTGCACCTGGATCGACCGCTCGCAGGCGGCGACGGCGGCTTCCGTTGCGAACGACTTCGCAGCCGCGGCCGCGACGGGCGCCTGCTCGTCGCCCTCGGCGACGCACCACGCGGCCCAGTACGCGAGCGACCGCGCCAGCTCGACGTCGCCGTATGTGTTCGCGAGCGCGTGCGACACCGCCTGGTAGACGCCGATCGGCTTGCCGAACTGCTCGCGCGTCTTCACGTGCTCGATCCCGAGCTCGAGGACGCGCTGCGCGACGCCGACCGCCTCGCATGCCATCGCGGTGCGCGCGCGTGCCACGTCCTCGGCGCCGGCCAGCGGTGTCCTGTCGCCGTACTCGAGCCGGCCGAGCGGCCGCAGCGGGTCGACGGACGCGACTTCTTCTCCGCGGGCGTCGAACGCGGAGCCGTCGGCGACGACGCGGTCGACGGAACCGAGATTCGAAACGAAGCCGTTGATCTCGGCCGACCACTTCGTCTCGCCCGACGCGACCGCCGCGCGCTCGTCGGCGCCGAGCCACGGCAGCGCGAGCCCGATCGTCTCGAGATACGGACCGGGGTAGAGCGCGTAGCCGAGCTCCTCGACGAGGATCGCCTCTTCGAGGAACGACAGGCCGACGCCGCCCTCGTCTTCGGCGATCGAGACGCCGAGCCAGCCGAGGTCGGCGAGGCCGCCCCAGTCGTCGTCCTGCTTGCCGTCCCAGTCGCGGTCGAGCGGGAAGCGCTCGGAGAGCCAGCCGCGCGCGAGGCGCTTCAGCTCCTGCTGCTCTTCGGTGAACGAGAAATCCATCAGCGGCTCCTCGGGAGATCCAGGACGCGCTCGGCGATGATGTTGCGCAGCACCTCGGAGGTGCCGGCCTCGATCGTGTTGCCGCGGCTCCGCAGCTGCTGGTGATGCCACCAGCCGTCGTCGAGGATGCCGTCGTCGCCGAGCAGTTCGCGGCCGAGCTTCGTCAGCCGCTGGTTCTGCTCCGACCAGCGCAGCTTCGCAACGGAGCCCTCGGGGCCGGGGATGCCGGTGCGCTGGTACGTCGTCAGCGCGCGGTAGTTCGTGTAGCGGAGCGCCTGGAGGTCGATCCACTCCTGCGCGACCTTGTCGCGGGCCAGCGCGTCGCCGTTCACGCGCTCGCGTGCGACCTCGATCAGCCGGCCGAGGTGCACCTCGAGCTGTGCGCTCAACGCGAACCCGAGCGTGCCGCGCTCGTGCAGCAGCGTCGTCATCGCGACCTGCCAGCCCTGGCCCTCGTCGCCGAGAAGATTTTCGACAGGGACCTCGACATCCGTGAAGAAGATCTCGTTGAACTCCGACTCGCCCGTGATCTGCCGCAGCGGCCGCACCTCGACGCCGGGCGCGTGCATGTCGACCATCATGTACGTGAGCCCCTTGTAGCGCGGAGCGTCGGGGTCGGAGAGGCCGACGAGGATGCACCAGTCGGCGATGTGCGCGAACGACGACCACACCTTCTGGCCGTTGACGACGAAGACGTCGCCCTTGCGCTCCATCCGCGTGCGAACCGCCGCGAGGTCGGAGCCCGCGCCCGGCTCGGAGAAGCCCTGGCACCAGATCTCCTCCGCCGAGAGGATCTTCGAAAGGTGCGCCTGCTTCTTCTCTTCCGAGCCGTGCGCCATGATCGTCGGCCCCGCCATGCCGATCCCGATCACGCCGATGTGCGACGGCGCCTGCGCGCGCGCCGATTCCTCGAGGTAGATCGCCTGGTAGCTGTACGGCGCGCCGGCGCCGCCGTACTCCTTCGGCCACGTCAGGCCGGCGTAGCCGCCGTCGTAGAGCGCGCGGCTCCAGTCGCGGTAGAACGAGTCGTCGAAGCGCTGCGCTCCGCCGCGGTAGCCGCGCCGCTCCTCCGGGAGATTCGTGTCGAGCCACGCGCGCAGCTCGGCCCGGAAGGCGGCTTCCTCAGCGTTGTCGCGGAGGTCCACGTTACGAGCCTAGCGCCGTGACGAGGCTCGCGTCGAGGTCGGCCACGGACGAGGCGCCGCAAAGCGCCATCGTCAGGTCGACCTCGGCGAGGAGCTGGCGGACGACCGCCTCGACGCCGTCAGCGCCGCCGACGGCGAGCCCGTACGCGTAGAGCCGTCCGATGAGGACGGCGTCGGCGCCGAGCGCGAGTGCCTTCACGACGTCCGCGCCGCGGCGGATCCCGCCGTCCAGCAGCAGCGGGTAGTCCGGGCCGAGCGCTGCGCGCACCTCGACGAGTGCGTCGAGCGCGGAGATGCTGCCGTCGACCTGGCGGCCGCCGTGGTTCGAGACGAGGATCCCGTCGACGCCGTGCTCGCGCGCCAGCAGCGCGTCCTCTGCGGTGACGACGCCCTTCACGAGCAGCGGCACGTCGAGCCGCTCGCGCAGCCACGCGAGGTCGGCCCACGTCAGCCCGAGGTTCGAGAACGTCGCGAGCATCGTCGCCGCCGCGGTGAGCGGGTCCTCCTCCGGCGTCTTGTCGAGCTTCGCGAGGAACGCGGGGTCACTGAAGAAGTTCCCGCAGCCGTGGCCGCGGAGGAACGGGAGGTACGCGTTCGAGATGTCGCGCGGCCGCCAGGCGAGCGTGCCGGTGTCGATCGTGAGGACGATCGCGGAGTAGTCAGCCGCCTGGGCGCGTGCGACGAAGCTCGCGGCGACGTCGCGGTCGTTCACCCAGTAAAGCTGGAACCAGCGCGTCGCGTCGCCCATCGTCGCCGCGACCTCTTCGATGGTCGACGTCGAGGCGCTCGAGAGCACCATCGGGACTCCGGTGGAGGCGGCGGCGCGTGCGACGGCGACCTCGCCGTCCGGGTGCGCGGTCGAGAGCTGTCCGACCGGCGCGAGGAACACCGGGGAATCCGACTTCGTGCCGAGGATCTCGACCGAGAGGTCGCGCGAGACGGCGCCTTTGAGCATCCGCGGGCGGAGGAGCCGCCGCTCGAACGCCGCGAGGTTCTCCCGTGCGGTGCCCTCGCCGCCTGCCGCGCCCGCGATGTAGTCGAACGCGCCCTCGTCGAGCTTCGCCTTCGCGGCCGCCTCCCACTCCTCCGGGAGGATCGGCCACTCGGCGTGACCGGAGACGTAAATCGCGCTCTGGACGGAGCCGCCGTCGTATCTGCCCATGCGGGGATCATCTCGCACCGTGACACGTCCCGCAGAGCCACGTCTCGGTGCCTGGCACCTGGACGGCGCTCGCGCGGACCTGTCCGCTTCGCGAATCCTCGGTCGGTCGTGGTGTTCGGTCGCGACAGGACATGTCCGGGTGCCTGGCACCGGTCGTGTCCGCATTGGACAGTCGTCCGCAGGCTGCTCGGCGGCGCGTAAGCTCTTTTCGTGGACGCGCGCGAGCTCCTGGCCACGCCTCTCGACGAGCTCTGCGCCGAGGCGCGGGCGACGCGGCGTACGCGCCTCGTCACCTACTCGCCGAAGGTCTTCATCCCGCTGACGAAGCTCTGCCGCGACGTCTGCCACTACTGCACGTTCGCGGCGCCGCCGAAGCGCGGCGAGCGCGCGTACCTGACGATCGACGAGGTGCTGGAGATCGCCCGCGCCGGCGCCGCCGCCGGCTGCCGCGAGGCGCTCTTCACGCTCGGCGACAAGCCGGAGCTGCGATACCGCGCGGCGCGCGACGAGCTCGCGGAGCTCGGCTGCGCGACGACGCTCGAGTACCTCGCCCGCGCGGCGCGCGCCGTCCTCGACGAGACCGGACTGCTGCCGCATCTCAACCCTGGCGTCCTCACGCGCGACGACGCGCGCGCGCTGCGTCCGCTCGCCGCGTCGATGGGCGCGATGCTCGAGACGACGTCGGAGCGTTTGTCGCAGCGCGGCGGCCCGCACTTCGGCTCGCCCGACAAGCTGCCCGCCGCGCGGCTCGCGACGCTCGACGCCGCCGGTGCGGAGCGCGTCCCGTTCACGACGGGGATCCTGATCGGGATCGGCGAGACGCGCGAGGAGCGGCTCGACGCACTCGTCGCGATCGCCGCCGCGCACGAACGGCACGGCCACATCCAGGAGGTCATCGTCCAGAACTTCCGCGCCAAGCCCGGCACGCAGATGGCGGACGCACCCGAGCCGACGACGGACGACCACCTCTGGACGATCGCCGCCGCGCGCCTGATCCTGCCGCCGGAGATCCACCTCCAGGCACCGCCGAACCTGACGGAGGACTTCGCCGTTCTCCTCGACGCCGGCATCGACGACTGGGGCGGCGTCTCGCCGGTGACGATCGACCACGTCAACCCGGAGGCGCCGTGGCCCGCGATCGAACTGCTGCGCGACGCGACGCGCAGCCGCGGCCTCGAGCTCGCCGCGCGGCTGCCGGTCTATCCGGAATGGCTCGACGCGCAGTGGCTCGAGCCGGAGATCCTCGAGCGCGCGCTCCGCGCATCCGACGCGCTCGGGCTCGCGCGCGAGGACGACTGGGCTCCGGGCGAACCGATCGACGTTCCGTTCGTCCCGCGCGACGCGCTGCCGTTCGACTCGCGCGACGAGCTCGACGAGGACGCGATCACGCGGCTCTTCGCCGCGCGCGGCGAGGAGCGCGAGCGCGTCTACGCCGCCGCCGACGTGCTCCGCCGAGAGGTCAACGGCGACACGGTGAGCTATGTCGTCACGCGGAACATCCAGTACACGAACGTCTGCTATTTCCGCTGCGGCTTCTGCGCGTTCTCGAAGGGCAAGCTCGCCGCGAACCTGCGCGGCCCCGCGTTCCTCGTCCCGCACGACGAGATCGCGCGACGTGTCGAGGAGGCGTGGGAGCGTGGCGCGACGGAGGTCTGCCTTCAGGGCGGCATCCATCCCGCGTTCACCGGCGACTACTACGAGTCGGTCGTGCGCGCGATCAAGGACGCCGTCCCGGGGATGCACGTGCACGCGTTCTCCGCGCTCGAGATCTGGCAGGGCGCGACGACGCTCGACCTTTCGCTCACCGATTACTTGGAGCGGCTGCGCGACGCCGGGCTCGGCTCGCTTCCCGGCACCGCCGCGGAGGTACTCGACGACGAGATCCGCGCGATCATCTGCCCCGACAAGATCACGACGGCGCAGTGGCTCGAGGTGCACGACGCTGCGCACTCGGTCGGGCTGCGCTCGAACAACACGATCATGTTCGGCCACGTCGATGGGCCGCGGAACTGGGCGCGCCATCTCGTCGCGGTGCGCGAGCAGCAGCGGCGCAGCCTCGGCTTCACGGAGTTCGTGCCGCTTCCGTTCGTGCCGATGGAGGCGCCGATGTATCTCCAGGGACGTGCGCGCCGCGGGCCGACGTTCGCGGAGGCGCTGCTGATCCACGCGGTCGGCCGGCTCGCGCTCCATCCGTGGATCGACAACATCCAGGCGTCGTGGGTGAAGCTCGGCCCGCGCGGCGTCGCGGCCGCGCTGCGCGCCGGCGTCAACGATCTCGGCGGCACGCTGATGAACGAGTCGATCTCGCGCGCGGCCGGCTCCGAGCACGGGCAGGAGATGACGCCGGAGCAGATGGAGAAGCTGATCCGCGCGAACGGCCGCACGCCGCGGCAGCGGACGACGCTCTACGCCGACGCGCCGGCCGAGCGCCGCGCAGCGAGCTTCGGCGCGCCGCCGTGCGTCGAGCCGGTCAACCCGCCGGTACGCGACGCGGGCCTGAAAGCGCCGCCGCGGCTCGTCCGTCCCGGCTTCCTCACGGCCGCCCGCGCGCGCTAGCAGTTCCGCAGAAGCTGCGGCTTGCCGCCGCCGGCAGGCACGCGCCAGAGAGACGCGCAGCGGCTCTGACGAAGCGGCTGCGTCTTGACGAGCAGTTCTTGCGAGCTCGGCGACCACACGACGTTCGGCACGAAGCGGAGCCGCATCAGCTTCTGGATCTTGCGCGTCGCGACGTCAACGATCTCGAGCCATCCACCCTGGCCCTGGAACGCGATCTGCTTCCCGTCCGGCGACCAGCCGAAGAGCCAGCCGACGCTTCGCGCGACGAGCGTCTCGCCCTCACCGCCCTGCGGCGCGACGAGCTGTAAGGCTCCGGAGGGGGCGAGGTAGGCGATTCGATTGCCGGCGGGAGACCAGAGCGGCGTGTAGCCGTTCGCCACGAGTCGCCGCAGGTGGCTGCCGTCCGCCGCCGCCGCCCACATCCCCTGCGTTCGGCCGGAGTCGTCGGCGGACTGGCGCACGAACACGACCTGACCGCCGTCCGGCGAAATGCTCGGAGTGATGTTGTCGAGCTTGTTGCCGCCGATCGTGCCGACGAGTCTTCCGGACGGGACGCCGAGGACGGTCACCGGCCCGGCGCACTGGGGGCAGTTCGAGAACCCCGCGGCGACGCGGTCTCCCGCCGAATCGACGGAGAATTCCTCGTACGAGCCGGGCTGCCTCCCGAGGGGCTCTGGCGTGCCGCCGAGGGGGATCGTGAAGATGCGGAAGTCGTCCCCGTAAAGGAGCAGGTTCGGGCGCACCCAAAACAACTGCGTCGGGGAGTCGATCAGGTCGAGGCGGCATCGCCTGGTGCAGACCGTTTGCGGAAGCGGCGCCGCATGCTTCCCGTCGGCAGTCGCGACGCAGATCGCGCGCACGGGAAGCGGTCCATGACCGAGGCGCCGGCCGACGAATGCAATCTGCTTCCCGTCCGGCGACCAGGCCGGCAGATTGGTCGAGCTGCACGCGGGAGACGCCTGCCGAACAGCAGGCCCTGCACCACCACTCCCGCATCCAGCGACGACGGCCGCCAGCACCACGCCGGCCGCGCCGATCGCGAGACTTCTCGATCTTCTATTCATTCCTGTCTACCCATCATTACGCCGATGTTCCCGAACAGGAGCCCGCGTGTCCGGAAAGGTGCTCGTCAATCTCGCGACCGGGATGGAGGACGCGGAGCGGGTGATGATCGCGTTTCTCGTCGCGACCGCCGCGCTCGATCAGGGCAAGTCCGTCGTCATCTGGGCGACGAAGGACGCGGTGCGGCTCGCCCTGCCGGGTGAGGCGAAAGGTGAGGCGTGCGACGGCTGCCCGCCGTTGGAGCGGCTGTTCCAGCAGTTCACCGACGGTGGCGGCGAGCTCTGGCTTTGCCCGATCTGCCTCAACTCCCGCGGGCTCGCGGACGACGAGAAGGTCGGCAACGTGAAGGTCGCCGGCGCGACGCCGATGTGGGAGTGGGCCGGAGACGACGCGACCGTCTTCAGCTACTGACGGCCCTAGGTCTCGTACCGCAGCAGGTCGTCGACGGATTCGCGGCGGCGGATGACGCGCGTCTCGCCGTCGCGGACCAGCACGACCTCGGGTCGCGGGATGCCGTTGTAGTTCGAGCTGAGCGACAGCGTGTACGCGCCGGTCGTCGGGAACCGCGAGCAGGTCGCCGCGCACCGGCTTCGGCAGCTCGACGGCTTCGATGAGCACGTCGCCGGACTCGCAGTGCTTCCCCGCGACGCGGTAGACGCCGGTCGTGAGCTCGTCCGCGCGGCTCGCGAGCAGCGCCTCGTAGCGCGCGCCGTAGAGCTGCGGCCGCGGGTTATCCGACATCCCGCCGTCGATCGCCGCGTACGAGACGCCGCCGCTCTCCTTCACGACGCCGACGCGGTAGAGCGAGACGCCGGCGCGCGACGACGAGCGACCGGCCCGGCTCGAAGACGACCTGCGCCGGCTCCGGCCATTGTTCGCGGAGCCGCGCGACGAGCGGCTGCACCCACGCGGCGACCTCCGGCGGATGCTCGTCCCGGTTGTGGCGAACGCCGAGCCCGCCGCCGAGGTCGATCACGGACGGAGTCCAGCCGAGCTCGGAGCGCGCCTGCTCGCAGAACGCCGCGAGCCGGTCGACCGCGAGCAGGCTCTCGTCGATCTGCGCGAGCTGCGAGCCGACGTGGAAGTGGACGCCGGCGACCTCGAGCCCGAGGCCGCGCGCGCGGTCGATCGCGGCGAGCGCGTCCTCGCGCGCGAGCCCGAACTTCGATCCGGTGTGCGCGGTCGCGATCGCCTGGTGCGTCACGGCCTCGACGCCGGGCGTCAGCCGCACGAGCACGCGACGCACGCCGGCCGACTCGGCTCGGTCGGGCTCGTCGAGCGCGTCGAGGACGACGGTCGCCTTCGTCTCCGCCGCCGCGCGCAGCTCCTCGTCCGACTTGTTGTTCCCGTGGAAGAGCAGCCGCTCGCCCGGAATCCCGGCCCGCTGCGCGAACGCCAGCTCCCCGAGCGTCGACACGTCGGCGCCGACCCCCTCCGACGCGAGCACGCGCAGCAACTCGACGTTCGCGAACGCCTTTGTCCCGTAGACGACGAGCGCGTCCGGTGCCGCGTCGCGGTACGCGCGCGCCTGCGCGCGGATCGTCTCCTCGCAGAACACGAGCAGCGGCGTCCCGTGCTCGGCCGCCAGCCGCGACACCGGCACGCCGCCGATCGAGAGCTCGCCGCCCTCGACCCGCGCCGTCTCCGGAAAGAGCTCGAGCACGACGGCGACGCTACCCGAGTCCCGGGCCTTCGAGCACGAGCGCGACGAGGCCCGTCGTCGCTCCGCGTCTCGTGCTGCTCGCCGGCGCTCCACACGACCGCCTCGCCCGCGTGAATCGGCTCCTCGACGCCGTCGGCGCCGCTTACGACGCCGCTTCCCTCGATCACCGCGAGCAGCTGCGGCACCGCCGCGGGATGCCGTGCGACGCGCCCGCCGGGGGCGAGACGGAAGATCGCAGCCTGGAACGGCGCGCCGTCGCGCATCGGCGAGGTCAGCGGCGCGATCGAGACGCCGTCGAGCCGGGAGTCGTCCGGCACGTAGCCCTCGGCAAAGGTGAAACGCTCCATGACGCCGACGCTATCGGTTGCTACAGTCCACGCCAATGTTGGAGCGGCTTAGCTAACACAGGGAGTCACGCGCGGCGGGAGCCGCGCCGGGTTCCCATGGCCTCTCTCGCGAGAGGCTTTTTCGTCTCTGGAGACAGAAATGGACGAGCGGTACGACCCGAAGGCGATCGAGGAGAAGTGGCAGCGCGTCTGGGAGGACGCGCGGGCCTTCTACGTCTCCAACCCGGAGCCCGGCGAGCCGCGCCGACGACCGCCACTGGTACCAGCTCGAGATGCTGCCGTACCCGTCCGGCGAACGGCATCCACATGGGCCACGTCCTCAACTACACGATGGGCGACGTCCAGACGCACGTCCGCCGCCGCAGCGGCTGGCGCGTCCTGCGCCCGATGGGCTGGGACGCGTTCGGCCTGCCGGCGGAGAACGCGGCGATCCGCGAGGGCGGCCATCCGCGCGAGATCACCGAGCGCAACATCGCGACGATCCGCGACGCAGATGAAGCGCCTCGGCTGGGCGATCGACTGGGACCGCGAGGTCTCGTCGCGCCGACCCGAAGTTCTACCGCTGGACGCAGTGGCTCTTCCTGAAGTTCTACGAGGAGGGTCTCGCGTACCGGAAGGAGGCGCCGGTCAACTGGTGCCCGAACGACCAGACGGTGATCGCGAACGAGTACATCGTCGACGGCCACTGCGAGCGCTGCGGCGCGCTCGTCGAGCTTCGCAACATGACGCAGTGGTTCTTCAAGACGACCGCGTACGCCGACGAGCTGCTCGCGTACGACCTGCCGCCCGGCGGCGAGTGGCCCGAGCGGACGAAGACGATCCAGCGCAACTGGATCGGCCGCTCCGAGGGCGCGGAGATCCTCTTCCGCGTCGACGACCTCGACCTGGACCTGCCGGTCTTCACGACGCGCGCCGACACGCTCTTCGGCGCGACGTTCTTCGTCGTCGCGCCGGAGCATCCGTTCGTCGAGGCGCACGCGAGCGAGGAGGCGCAGGCGTACGCGCGCCACGCCGGCGCGCGCCGCGCCGAGGACCGCGCCGCCGAGACGGAGAAGACCGGCGTCTTCACCGGCCACCACGCGACGAACCCCGTCAACGGCGAGCGGCTGCCGATCTGGGTCGCCGACTACGTGCTGATGGACTACGGCACGGGCGCGATCATGGCCGTCCCGGCGCACGACGAGCGCGACGGCGAGTTCGCCGAGACGTTCGACCTCCCGGTCGTCGAGGTGATCGACGAGGACGGACGGCTGATCAACTCCGAGCGGCTACGACGGGCTGGCTGCGGCGGACGGCGCCCGCGGGATCGTGGCCGCGCTCGAGGAGCAGGGCCGCGGCACGATGACGGTGTCGTACCGGCTACGCGACTGGAGCTTCTCGCGGCAGCGCTACTGGGGCGCCCCGATCCCGATCGTCTACTGCGACGCGTGCGGCACCGTCCCGCTGCCCGACGACGAGCTGCCGCGTGCTGCTGCCCGACATCGAGGACTACACGCCGAAGGGGAAGGCGCCGCTCGCCTCCAACGAGGAGTGGATGCACGTCGCGTGCCCGCGCTGCGGCGGCGACGCGCTCGCGCGAGCCGGACACGATGGACACGTTCGTCGACTCGTCCTGGTACTTCCTGCGCTACGTCGACCCGCAGAACGACAGTGCGCCGTTCGACGGCGCATCGTCGACTACTGGCTGCCGGTCTCGCAGTACATCGGCGGCATCGACCACGCGACCGGCCACCTGCTCTATTCGCGCTTCTTCGTCAAGGCGATGAACGACTTCGGGATGCTCGGCTTCCGCGAGCCGTTCGCGCGCCTGTTCCACCAGGGCTGGGTGCAGAGCGGCGGCACGAAGATGTCGAAGACGACGTGGGAACGTGCTCGGCCCCGACGATCTCGTCGCTGCGTACGGCGCGGACGCGGTGCGCCTCTACATCCTCTTCATCGGCCCCGCCGACCAGGACATGGAGTGGACGGAGTCCGGGCTCGAGGGGATCGTCCGTTTCGTCCGCCGGTTGTGGCGTGTCGTGCACGACGTCGCCGAGCGCGCGCCTGCGGGCGGTCGTGGCCGAGGGCGCGCTCGGGCGGAAGGCGCACGAGACGATCGCGAAGGTGACCGACGACGTCGATGCGGCGGTTCCAGTTCCACACGCCGATCTCGGCGGTGATGGAGCTGGTGAACGCGCTGTCCGACGATCCCGCGGCGCCCGGTGCGCGGTTCGCCGCGGAGACTGCGGTGTCGCTGATCCAGCCGTACGCGCCGCACGTCGCCGAGGAGCTGTGGGCCGTGCTCGGGCACGAGCGGCTCTGGGAGCAGCCGTGGCCGGTCGCCGACGAGGCGCAGCTCGAGCGCGCGACGTTCGAGCTCGTCGTGCAGGTGAACGGGAAGGTGCGCGACCGGTTCGAGGTCGAGGCGAGCCTGTCCGAGGACGAGCTCGTCGCGCGCGCGAAGGCATCCGCGAGGGTGCAGGCGCACCTCGACGGCGTCGAGATCCGGAAGACGATCGTCGTGCCGGACAAGCTCGTCAACTTCGTCGTCGGCTAGAGAGTCTCCACAGAACCGGCACCGTTTCGTGACGTTCGTGTTGCCAGAATGGGCGACATGGCGTTTCTCGGGTCTCTCTCACCGTCGCGGCGGCGGCTGCTCGCGACCGGACTGCTGCTCGTCGTGGCGGCGGTGCTGGTGCTGCGGCATGCGGGCGGCGGTGGTGCGCGTGCGCCTGCGGTCGAGCCGCTGCGGCCGGCGCGACGGGCTGCGACTGCGACGGCCGCGCGCCAGGTCGTCATCGACGTCGTCGGTGCGGTGCGGAAGCCGGGGCTCTACCGGTTGCGGCAGGGGACGCGGATCGCGGACGCGGTCGCGCTCGCCGGCGGCGTCACCGCAAAAGCGGATCTCGCGCTCGTCAATCTCGCGGCACCGCTCGCCGACGGCGAGCAGGTCGTGGTGCCCGCGCTAGGTCCCGCCGGCGGGACCGCCGCCGCTCCCCCTCCGGCGGCGGGTGCCTCGCCGGCGGCGCCGCTCGACCTGAACACCGCGACCGCGGAGCAGCTCGACGCACTGCCGGGCGTCGGTCCTGCGACGGCGGCAGAAGATCATCGCGTTCCGGCAGGCGCACGGCGCCTTCCATTCCGTCGACGAGCTCGACGCCGTGCCGGGGATCGGTCCGGCGCGGATCGCGCAGCTGAAGGGGCTGGTGCTGCCGTGAGCCGGCGCCTTCCGTCGCTGCTCGTTGCGGCGCTCTGCCTCGGGCTCGCGGGCGCGCTGCTCCTTCGCGCGAACGCTGTCCTCGTGGTGGCCACCGGCGCGTCCGCGATCGCGGTCGCAGTCGGCGCGCGCGAGCCGCGCGTGCGCGTCGTCGCGGTTGCGGTGACGCTTGCGCTCGTGGGGTGGTGGTGGGCGAGCCACCGGCTTGCGACGCTCGACGCGAGCGTGCTCGCGCCGCGCATCGGCACCGCCGAGCGCGCCGTCGTCGAGATCCGAGGAACCGCCGCGCCCCGGGCGCTTCGAGACGCGTGTTCGCGCGCTGGTCGTCCGCTGGGGCGAGCTGCGTCCGAGCGAGCCGGTGCTGCTCGAGCTCCCGCCGGGCCGCGCGCCGCCGCAGGGCGCAACCCTGGCGCTCCTCGGCGAGCTGCGCGCAGCCGCGCGGACCGTCGCACGGCTTCGACGAGAAGACGTGGCTCCGCCATCACGGGGTCCACGCCGTGCTGCGCGCCGACACCTGGCGCGTGGTCGGGCGGCGCGGTGGTCTCGGCGGCGTCGCCGACCGGCTGCACGCGTGGCTCGGCCGCGACGGCGCGCCGGGTCTCGGCGGCGAACGGAAAGCCGTGATCGAAGGGATCGTCCTCGGCGAGGACCAGGGACTCAGCGACACGCTGAAACAACGGTTCCGCGCGAGCGGGCTCTACCATCTGCTCGCGGTCAGCGGCGGGAACGTCGTCGTGGTCGCAAGCGGCGCGCTCGCGCTCGCGTTCCTGCTCGGCGTCTCGCGCAGTCGCGGCGGAGGTCGGCGCGCTCGGAGCGATCGGCGCGTATGTGCTCGCGGTCGGGCCGCAGCCGTCGGTGATCCGCGCCGGCGTCGCCGGCGCGCTCGGCTCGCTCGCGTGGATCCTCGGTCGGCAACGCGACGCGTGGCACGCTCTGCTCCTCGCCGCCGTCGTGCTGCTCGCGTGGAACCCCTACAACGTGCTCGACGCGGGCTTCCAGCTCTCGTTCGCGGCGGTGCTCTCGATCTTCCTGCTCGCGCCGCGGATCCGGCGCGTCCTCGACGGCTACCCGCTGCCGGACTGGCTGCGGACGGCGGTCGCCGTCTCGGCGGCGTGCGGCTTCGGCACAGCGCCGGTGTCCTGGTTCCAGTTCCACCAGATTCCGCTGCTCACGGTCCCGGCCAACGCTGCCGCGGCGCCTGCCGTCGCGCCGATGCTCGGGCTCGCGCTCGTCTCGGCCGCTCGTCGCCCCGGTCGCGCGGCCGGTCGCGGTCGTCCTCGCACAGGCGAACGGCTGGTGCGCCGCCTATCTCGCCGGCTGCGCGCGGCTCTTCGGCGGCCTGCCCGGCGCGCAGGTTCGCTCTGCGCCGGTCGCAGCCGCACTCGCGGCGGGTGCCCTCGCGGCCGCCGCTTATGCTTGGCACCGTGGCCAACGAGCTGAAGCCGGTCTATCTCCTCACCGGCAGCGACCGCCCAAAGATCGCGCGGGCCCTGCTCCGGTTGCGCGACCGGATCGGCGCTGACGCGCACCGAGCACCTGAACGCACGCGAGGTCTCCGGCGAGGAGGTGGTCGCGGCGTGCAACGCGCTCGGCCTGTTCGTCGCCGAGGGCCGGCTCGTGATCGTCGAGGAGGTCGACCGCTGGAAGGCGGCGGACGTGAAGGAGATCGCGGCGTACCTCGCGTCGCCGGCGCCGGCGACCGTGCTCGCGCTCGTCGGCGAGGAGATCAAGGCCGACTCCGCACTGACGAAGGCCGTCGCGAAGGCTGGGCGACGTCCTCGCCTTCGACGTCCAGAAGCGCCGGATCCACGAATGGGTCGCCGAGCAGTTCTCGCGGATCGGCGCGAAAGCCGACGGCGACGCGTGCCGCGCGCTCGTCGAGATCGTCGGCGACAACCTCGACGCGCTCACGACCGAGATCGACAAGCTCGCGACCTGGGCCGCCGGCGACACGATCACGCTCGTCGACGTCGAGCGCCTCGCGAGCCCCGAAGCGCGGAGACGTCGATCTTCACGCTCACCGACGCGTGGGGAGCCCGCGATGTCGGCCTCGTCTTGGCGACGGCAGAGTCGCTGCTCGAACGATCCGGCAAGCCGCGCTCCAGCGAGCTCATCCGCCTCGTCGCGATCCTCGCCAGCCATGTCGGCAAGGTCAGCCGCTGCGCGCGGCTCGCCGACGAAGGCGTGCGCCCGCGCGACGCGGCGGGACAGCTGAAGATGCACCCGTTCGCCGCCGAGAAGGCGTTCGCTCAGGCCGCGAACTTCTCGCCGGAGGAGCTGTCCGCGGCGATCGTCCGTCTCAGCGAGCTCGACGCCGCATCGAAGGGCGGCTCGCGCCTGCCCGTCGACCTCGAGTTCGAGCGCGCGCTCGTCGCGATCACGCGGCCGCGCGAACGGGCAGCGGCCTAGAACTAGGAGACCGAGGACGCGTCGCGCTCACCGGCGACGACGCGGGAGGCCTGCGCCTTACGGCGGGCCGCGGTGTTCTTGTGCAGGGCGCCGTGCGCCGAGGCGCGGTCGAGCCAGCGCTCGAGCTCCGTGTGCCGCTGCGCGACGACGGTCGAGTCGCCCTCGTCGACAGCCTCGCGAAGCCGGCGCATGAGCGTCTTCGCGGTCGAGCGCCAGCGCAGGTTCTCCGCCCGCTGACGGGCGGCCTGGCGAACGCGCTTCTCTTGCTGTCTGATGTTCGGCATCGCGTGAAAATGCCCGCTCCGGCGGGCCGCAAGATGGTAGCAGCCGCAGGCCGGCGGCGGCTCCCGCAAGTCCGCTCCCTATGCTCCCTGCTGTGAGCGACGACCGCGAGCGCGAGCGCCAGGAGCGACGCCTCGAGCGCGACCGCCGCCGTCGGGCTCGAGGGCAAGCCGTCCTACTTCGAGCCGGACGAGACGACGGTCGATAGCCGGCCGCTCGTCGCCGACGCCGGCGACCAGCCGACGATGATCCTGCGGCCCGCGCGCCTGCGGGAGGACGAGCTCGCGTGGGACGCACTCGAGGAGGCCGAGACGATGGCCGCCCTCGAGCAGGACTCCTTCTCCGGCGCGGAGACGGCGTTCGTCCCGACACCGGAGCGCCCGCATCCGCCCGGCGCCGTCCCCGAGGCGACGCGACGCCGCCTCGCCGTCTCGACCGCGATCTTCGCCGCCGCGACCGGCCTCTCCCGGATCCTCGGCCTCGTCCGCGAGATCGTGACGGCGAACTACTTCGGCGTCGCCGGGAGCATCAACGCGTTCACCGTCGCGTTCCAGATCCCGAACCTGATCCGCGCGCTCGTCGCCGACGCAGCGCTCTCGTCCGCGTTCGTCCCGGTCTTCAGCGAGCTGCTCGAGCGCGGCGAGCGCAAGCGCGCCTGGCGCGTCGCGTCGAGCCTCTTCTGGCTGATGCTGCTCGGGCTCAGCGCGCTGACCGCGATCTACATCCTGATCGCGCCGTGGGTGATCGGCGCTCTTCGGCGACCCGGGCGGACGACCAGACGCTCGCGGTCGGACTCTCGCGCGTCCTCTTCCCGATCGTCGTGCTGCTCGGCGTCTGCGGGATCATCGTCGGGATCCTCAACAGCTACGACCACTTCACGGTGCCGGCGATCTCGCCGGTGTTCTGGAACCTCGCGATCATCGTCGGCCTCGTGATCGGCGTGCCGCAGGCGCACGACGATGAACGCGAAGCTGTACGTCTACGCGTTCTCGATCCTCGATCGCGACGATCATCCAGACGCTGCTGCCGCGTGCCGTGGCTGCGCGGCCGCGACGGGCATCTGCAGATGGTGATCGACTGGCGCGACCCGGCGGTCAAACGCGTCTTCGTGCTGATGGTCCCGGTGACGCTCGGGCTCGGGCTGATCAACTTCAACGCCGTCATCGACACGTTCTTCGCGTCGCGCTTCATCGACCCCGACCTCGCGCCGAGCGCGATCCAGAAGGCGTTCCTGATCTACATGCTGCCGCAGGGGATCTTCTCCGTCGCGATCGCGACGGTGCTGTTCCCGTCGCTGTCGCGCTTTGCTGCGCGCGGCGACACGAACCGCTTCCGCGAGACGGTGAGCAGCGGGCTGCGGCAGATCGTGTTCCTCCTCGCTCCCGGCGGCGGTGATCAGCGCCGTGCTCGCAGAGCCGATCGTGCGGATCCTCTTCCAGCACGGCCACTTCACGTCCGACCAGACGCCGGTCGTCGCCGGCGCGCTCGCCGCGTTCAGCGCGGGCCTCGTCTTCAACGGCGCGATGCTGATGCTCAACCGCGGCTTCTTCAGCCTCCAGGAGAACTGGATCCCGACGATGGTCGCGCTCGGCAACCTGTTCCTGAACGCGCTCCTCGACTGGGGCGCTCTACCGCTACGGCGTCTGGGGGATCCCGCTTTCGACGGCACTCGTGAATCTCGCCGGCTCGTGGGCGCTGTTCGTCTTGCTCCGCCGCAGGCTCGGCGGCATCGACGGCGGTGCGATCGCCGCCACGTCGCTGAAGGTCGTCGTCGCGTCGGCGGTCGTCGCCGCGGTTGCGTGGACGGTCTGGCGCGTGGTCGACAACGCAGTCGGCCAATCCTTCGCGGGTCAGCTCACCTCGATCGGCCTGGCGCTCGTGGCCTCGATCGCCGCGTATTTCCTCTGCTGCAAGCTGCTCCGCGTCCGCGAGCTCAACGCGCTCCTGTCGCTCCGCACGCGCCTACGCCGCGCGTAACGCGTCGAGCGCGTCAAGGATCTCGCTGCGCATCGCGTCGCTCCCGGTATGTCCCGAGTCGTCGATCACGACGAGTCTCGCGTCGGGCCACGCGCGCGCCAGCTCCCACGCGGTGCCGAGCGGCGAGCCCAGGTCGAGCCGGCCGTGGATCAGCACCCCGGGAATCCCGGCGAGCCTGTGCGCGTCGCGGAGCAGCGCGCCCTCCTCGAGCCAGGCGCCGTTCGAGAAGTAGTGCGAGCAGATGCGGACGAACGCGAGCTGCGCATCCGGCGGCCGGGAGCTGTAGGCCTTCGGCGTGCCCTTCGGCTCCTGCGAGATGACCGCGTCCTCCCAGTCGAGCCAGTCGGCTGCGGCCTTCCCCCGAACATCGGGATCCGCGTTCTCCATCAGCCGCGCATACGCCGAGACGAGGTCGCCGTCGCGCTCCGCCTCCGGCACGCCGGCCCGGAACCGCTCCCAATCCGCGGGAAAGAACCGGCCGACGCCGCGATAGAGCCAGTCGATCTCCGATCGCCGCGTCGTCGTCACGCCCGGGATGACGATCGCCGACACGCGCTCGGGGTGCCGCTCGGCGTAGGCGAGGATCAGCGTCGATCCCCACGACCCGCCGTACAGGAGCCACTGCTCGATCCCGAGGTGCTCGCGGAGGCGTTCCATGTCGGCGAGCAGATGCTCAGTCGTGTTGGCGCTCATGTCGGCGGCCGGATCGCTTGCGTGCGGCGTGCTCCGGCCGCAGCCGCGCTGGTCGAAGAGGACGACGCGGTACTGCTCCGGGTCGAAATAGCGGCGGCTGCCGGGTCCGCAGCCGGACCCGGGTCCGCCGTGAACGACGAGTGCCGCCCGCCCGTCCGGGTTGCCGCAGGTCTCCCAGTAGACGTGGTTCGCGTCGCCGACGTCGAGCATCCCGTGCGCGTAGGGCTCGATCGGTGGATACGGCTCTCTCACCCTGCGCATTCTCCAACGTGAACCGGGCCTGCGGCTACGATCGCCGCGGAGGCCCCTTGGACCAGAGCAGGATCCGCAACTTCTCGATCATCGCGCACATCGACCACGGCAAGTCGACGCTCGCCGATCGCATCCTCGAGCTGACCGACGCCGTGTCGGCGCGCGACATGCGCGCGCAGGTGCTCGACTCGATGGATCTCGAGCGCGAGCGCGGGATCACGATCAAGGCGCAGGCCGTGCGCGTGAGCTGGAAGGGCCACGAGCTCAACCTGATCGACACGCCGGGCCACGTGGACTTCACCTACGAGGTCTCGCGCTCGCTGCAGGCGTGCGAGGGCGCGCTCCTCGTCGTCGACGCGGCGCAGGGGATCGAGGCGCAGACGCTCGCGAACGCGTACCTCGCGATCGAGAACGGCCTCGACATCGTCCCCGTCGTGAACAAGATCGACCTGCCGGCCGCCGATCCGGACGGCGCGTCGGCCGAAGTCGCCGACCTGCTCGGCGACGACCCGGAGCACGTGCTTCGCATCTCGGCGAAGACCGGCATCGGCGTCGGCGACGTCCTCGACGCGATCATCGAGCGCGTTCCGGCGCCGGCCGGCGATGCGGATGCGCCGCCGCGCGCGCTCGTCTTCGACTCGTCGTACGACCAGTTCCGCGGCGTCGTCGCGTTCGTCCGCGTGATCGACGGCTCGTTCTCGCACCGCGAGCCGCTGCAGACGATGGCGACCGGAACGCGATTCGACGCGGAGGAGCTCGGCTTCTTCTCGCCGACGATGACGCCTGTGAAGTCGCTGTCGGCCGGCGAGGTCGGCTACGTGATCACGGGGCTGAAGGATCTCTCGAGCCTGCGCGTCGGCGACACGCTGACGTCGGTTGCGCGCCGCGCGAACGAGCCGCTGCCCGGGCTACAAGGACGTCAAGCCGATGGTGTTCGCCGGGCTCTTCCCGACGGACTCCGACACGTACCCGGAGCTGCGCGACGCGCTCGAGAAGCTGAAGCTGAACGACGCCGCGCTCTTCTACGAGCCGGAGACGTCGCAGGCGCTCGGCTTCGGGTTTCGCTGCGGCTTCCTCGGCCTGCTGCACATGGAGATCGTGCGCGAGCGGCTCGAGCGCGAGTTCAACCTCGACCTGCTCGTCACC
Source organism: uncultured Actinomycetes bacterium (assembly GCA_963718385.1). Classification (GTDB taxonomy): domain Bacteria; phylum Actinomycetota; class Thermoleophilia; order Gaiellales; family Gaiellaceae; genus Palsa-739. The sequence continues at coordinate 331,566 of CAVQZE010000001.1, read as the reverse complement.
GCGCCGAACGTCGCGTATCGCGTGCAACGGAAGAACAGCACCGAGTGGCTCGAGGTGCACAACCCGGCCGAGTTCCCGCGCGGAGATCGAGGAGGTCGAGGAGCCGTACGTGAAGGCGTCGATCATCGTCCCGAAGGAGTACGTCGGCGCGGTGATGGAGCTGAACAACGACCGCCGCGGCTCGTTCGACCACCTCGAGTACCTCTCGCCGGAGCGCGTGCATCTCACGTATCAGCTGCCGCTCGCTGAGATCGTGCTCGACTACTACGACCAGCTGAAGTCGCGGACGCGCGGATACGCGTCGTTCGACTACGACCTCGTCGGTTTCCAGCCGGGGAATCTCGTTCGCGTCGACGTCCTCGTCGGCGGCGAGACGGTCGATGCGCTGTCGCTGATCGTTCATCGCGACTTCGCGTACGACCGAGGCAAGCTGCTCGTCGACAAGTTGCGCGAGGAGATCCCGCGCCAGATGTTCGACGTCCCGATCCAGGCGGCGATCGGCTCGCGTGTGATCGCACGCGAGACCGTGAAGGCGCGCCGCAAGGACGTGATCGCGAAGTGCTACGGCGGCGACATCTCCCGCAAGCGGAAGCTGCTCGAGAATCAGAAGAAGGGCAAGAAGCGGATGAAGCAGGTCGGCATGGTCGAGGTGCCGCAGGAGGCATTCCTTGCCGTGCTCAACATCGGGCAGTCGGGGAAGAGCTCGTGACGCTCGAGATGCGTGCCGCGTGCGAGCGCTGCGGCGCTGCGCTCGCGCCCGACTGCGCCGCGGTCATCTGCTCGTTCGAGTGCACATTCTGTCCCGCGTGCGGCGATGCGATGGCGCATGTGTGCCCGAATTGCGGCGGCGAGCTCGTGCCGCGCCCACGGCGGGTGGCGGCGGAATGAGCGGCGCGCGCCATCTCTACGTGCATCTGCCGTTCTGCGCGCACCGGTGCGGGTATTGCGACTTCGTCACGGTCGTCGGGCGTGGGGGACAGCACGCCGCGTACGTCGACGCGCTGCTGCGCGAGCTCGAGCTCGAGGGCGGCGGAGCGCTCGCCGACCGGCTCGAGACGGTGTTCCTCGGCGGCGGAACGCCGACCTTCACCGCGCTGCCGGAGCTCGTGCGGCTGCTCGAGGCACTGCCTTCCGCCGACGAGCTCACGGTCGAGGCGAATCCGGAAACGGTCACGCCGGAGCTCGCCCGCGCACTGCGCGATGCGGGCGTGACGCGTGTGTCGCTCGGAGCCCAGACGTTCCGGCCGGAGCTGCTGCGCGTGCTCGAGCGTGTTGCCGGACCTGACGACGTCCGACGCGCCGTGCATTATCTGCGTGATGCCAATTTTGACAACGTCTCGCTCGATCTCATCTATGGGATTCCCGGCCAGAGCGCCTCCGATCTTGAAGCGGACCTCGACGACGCGCTCGCGCTCGAGCCGGAGCATCTCTCCGCGTACGAGCTCGAGGCGAAGCCGGGGACGCGCTTCACCCATGCCTGGGGAGAGGAGTTGGCCCGTCAGGCCGACGCGATGGAGGACTACTTCGAGCGCGTCGTCGCCCGGCTGAGCGGCGCCGGCTACCGCTGGTACGAGACGGCCAACTTCTGTCGTGCGCCCGTGGACGCGGGCGGGCGCGACCTGCGCGCGCGGCACAACATGGCCTACTGGCTCGGCCGCGACTACCTCGGGATCGGGCTCGGCGCGGTTTCGACAATCGAGAATGTGCGCCGGCGGAACACGCCGCGGCTCGGGCGCTACCTGGAGGCGCTCGGAGCGGGGCGGGCCCCGGAGCGCGAGCTGGAGCCGCTCGACGGCGACGTCCGCGCGCGCGAACGCGTGATGCTCGGGCTGCGTCTGGACGAGCCCTTGTCGCTCGCAGGGCTCGACGCCGCGCTCGACGCGGACGGGCTCGCGCGCGTCGAACGGCTCGGCCTCGCCGAGCGGGTTGCAGACGGCCGCGCGCTGACGCTCACCGAACGCGGGCGGTATCTCGGCGACGCGGTGACGGCCGAGCTGGTCGTGTGAACCGGGTCAGCTGCTCGCGCGGCTAAAATCCCTGCAAATGCCCGGTCAGATCGACACCGTTCAGCTCACCGCGCGGCAGCAGGAGATCCTGCGCCGGGTCGTCGAGGAGTTCGTCGCCACCGGGCAGCCGGTCGGCTCGAAGGCGCTCGTCGAGCGGTCGTCACTGAACGCGTCGCCGTCCACCGTGCGCGCGGAGCTTGCCGAGCTCGAGAGCCTCGGCCTGCTGATGCATCCGCATACGTCCGCCGGGCGCGTGCCGACCGAGCGCGGTTATCGCTATTACGCGGACGAGCTGCTCGGCCGGCTCGACCCGCAGCCGGCCGCGTTCCCGCTCGACCTGCACACGACTCGACCCGAGGTCGAGTCCGCGCTGCAGGCGACGACGGAGATGCTGTCGCAGGTCACGCGGCTGCTCGCTCTCGTCTCGGCACCGCCGCTCGAGGGGACGCACGTCCGCCATGTCGAGGTGCTGCTGCTCAAGCCCGAGCTCGTGATGGTCGTGATCATCACGTCCGCCGGCGGCGTCACGAAGCGGCTGTTCCAGTTCGAGGAGCCGGTCGATCCGGGCCTCGTGCAATGGGCGGGCGAGTACCTGAACGAGACCGTTGCGGGACTCCAGCTCGGCACGACGCTGCTCCGCCGGCGCTTCGAAGATCAGAGCCTCTCGGTTCGCGAGCGCGCGTTGCTCGCAGCGATTCGCCCGGTCTTCGTCGACGTCCTCTCCGCGGAGCAGCGTCTCTATGTCGGCGGCGCGGCCGACCTGCTCGGCGAAGTTCGCAGCGAGGAGCTCGAGGCGTACCGCCGCCTCTTCGAGCTGGTCGAGAAGCGCGCCGCGCTGCTCGACGTTCTCGGTGCGCCGCAGGAAACGCATCGCCCGTTCGTCCGCGTCGGACATGACCTCGACCATCCGGCGCTGCTGGAGATCGCGCTCGTCGGCGCGTCGTACGGGCTCGTGCACCGCGCGCTCGGCGCCGTCAGCATCGTCGGTCCCGTGCGCATGGACTACGAGAAGGCGGTCGGCGCCGTCCGCTCCGCCGCGAACGAGCTCTCGCGCTTCGTCGAGTCGATCTACGACGAGCGCTGATGGCGACGACCGAGCGCGACTACTACGAGGTCCTCGGCGTCTCGCGGAACGCGACCGAGGCGGAGATCAAGAAGGCGTTCCGCGGCCTCGCGCGCGAGCTGCATCCGGACGTTTCCGACGCACCCGATGCGGACGAGCGGTTCCGCGAGGTCGTCGAGGCATACGAGGTGCTGTCGAAGTCGGAGACGCGCGAGCTCTACGACCGTTACGGACACGCGGGCCTCCGGAGCGGCGGCTTCCAGCCGGGGCACGTCGACTTCGGAAGCCTTTCCGACCTCTTCGCGGCGTTCTTCGGCGACGACGCGCTCGGCGGCCGCGCCGGCCGCGGACGTGGCGGCGACGTCGGCGCGCTTGTCGAGATCGAGCTCGTCGACGCAGCGAAGGGCGTGAAGCGCGACGTGCCGTTCGGCGTCGCCGTCGTCTGCTCGCACTGCGGCGGCGACGGGGCCGAGCCGGGAACCAACGTGACGACATGCCCGACCTGCGGCGGCGCCGGGCGCCTCCAGCAGATCTCGCGCACCGTCTTCGGCGAATTCGTGCGCGCCCAGACCTGCCCGACCTGCGCCGGCTCCGGCCGCAAGATCGAGCAGCCGTGCACCGTGTGTGCGGGCGAGGGCCGCGTCGTCCAAGAGCGCACGCTCGAGGTCGACATCCCCGCCGGGATCCACGACGGCCAGCGGATCCGCATCTCCGGCGAGGGACACGCAGCCGACGGCGGCGGCCGCGCGGGCGACGTCTACGTCCAGGTTCGCGTGCGGCCCGACGAACGCTTCGTCCGCGAGGGTGACGACATCTTCTCCACCGTCGACCTGACGATGACGCAGGCGTCGCTCGGCGCGAAGGTCACGATCCCGACCCTCGACGGCGACGAGGAGCTCGACCTCGACCCCGGCACGCAGCCGGGCGAGATCGTCGTCCTCCGCGGCCGCGGCATGCCCGTCCTCCAGGGCTTCGGCCGCGGCGACCAGCGCGTGCTCGTCAACGTCCTCGTCCCGCACCACCTCAGCGACGAGCAGCGGCGGCTGCTCGAGGAGTTCGACACGCACACGGACGAGAAGACCTACAAGCACGACCACGGCTTCTTCGAGAAGCTGAAGAGCGCGTTCCGCTGAACCGCTACGTCATCGTCGGCGGCGACGCGGAGCTTCTGCTCCTGCTTCATCTATTTCCGGAAGGCGTTGAGGAGCTCGACGGCGCCTTCGCGGTGTACGCCGACGAGCCGCCGATCGGCTTCGACGTCCTCGAGGCGACCGACGTGCGCGAGGGCTGGGAGGACTCGTGGCGGGAGTTCCACCACGGCGTCGTGGTCGGCCGCTTCTGGGTCGGGCCGCCGTGGGAGGAGCCGCCGCCTGGACTCGAGGCGATCGTCGTCGATCCCGGTCGCGCGTTCGGGACGGGCGCGCATCCGACGACGCGCCTGAGCCTCGAGCTTCTGCAGAGCGTCGCGCCGGGCTCGTTGCTCGACATCGGCTGCGGTTCCGGTGTCCTCTCGATCGGCGCGGCGAAGCTCGGGTTCGCTCCGGTGACGGGAGTCGACCTCGACGACGCGGCGATCGAGGCGACGAACGCGAACGCCCGCGTGAACGGCGTCGACGTGACCGCGCGCGTCGCCGACGGGCTCGCCGACGATCTCCCGCCCGTGGTCGTCGCCGTTGCGAACGTCGCACTCGACGTCGTCGAACGGCTCGCGCCCCGGCTCGCGGCGCAACTCTTCATCAGCTCCGGCTACCTCGACCGCGACACGCCCGACCTCGCCGGCTGGGAGCACGCCGACCGCCGCGTCGCCGACGGCTGGGCGGCCGATCTCTTCCGCGCCGGCTAGTTACAGTCCCGGCATGGCGACGTTCTCCGTTCGCTTCCTCGGCTGCAAGGTCTCGCACGTCGACGCGCACGACGTCCGCGAGCGGCTGCTCGCCGACGGACACGCGGAACGCGCGGACGGCGCCGACGTCGCCGTCGTCAACACGTGCTGCGTCACGCACGAGGCCGTGTCGAAGTCGCGGAAAGAAGCGGCCCGCGCCGCGCGCACGCACCGCCGCGTCTACGTCACCGGCTGCGGCGCCAATCTCGCTGCCGACGCGTTCGCCGGGCTCCCGGACAACGTCGTCGTCGTCGCGCGCCGCAGCGAGGAGACGCCGGAGTTCGTTGCTGGCGACGTCGGCGCGATCGGCTGTGTCCAGGCCGACGCGCGACTCGACCGCGTCCGCGCGTTCGTCAAGGTGCAGGACGGCTGCAGCTTCTCGTGCGCGTTCTGCGTGATCCCGCTCGTCCGCGGCGCGTCGCGCAGCCGCACTGCCGCAGCGGTTCTGACGGAGATCCGCCGCCGCGTCGACCAGGGCCACCGCGAAGTCGTGCTGACCGGGATCAACCTTGGCTGCTACCGCGATCGCGCCGCCGGGTACGGCCTGCCGCGACTCGTGCGCGAGGCCGGCGCGACGCCGGGACTCGAGCGGCTCCGGCTTTCGTCGATCGAGATCAACCACGTGAACGACGAGCTGATCGCGACGCTCCGCGAGACGCCGACGGTCAGCCGCCATCTGCACGTTCCGCTCCAGTCCGGCGACGACGGCGTTCTCCGGGCGATGGGCCGCCGCTACACCGTCGCGACGTATCTCCGCCGGCTCGCGCCGCTGCAGGACGAGTTCAACTTGACGAGCGACGTGATCGTCGGCTTCCCGACCGAGGACGAGCCGGCGTTTGCGAACACGCTCCGAACCGCGCGCGACGCGGGTCTGACGAAGATTCACGTCTTCCCGTACTCGCCGCGCCCCGGCACCGTCACCGCCGGCGACGACGCCGTCCCGCCGCAGATCAAGAAGGAACGCGGCGCCCGCCTCCGCGCCGCGTCGCACGACGCGTGCCTCACGCGCTGGCAGACGAAGATCGGCTGCGCCGACCGCGTGCTCGTCGACCGGCCGGGCCGCGGCTACGGCGACGACTACTCGCCGTGGCTGCTCCCCGAATCGGCACCGGTCGGCGCGCTCGTCCCGGTCAGCGGCGCCGCGGTCTCGGAGGAGGGGATCCTCGCTGCCTGACGACTGTCTCTTCTGCACGCTCTATCGCGAAGGCGACCATGTCGCCGCGACCGACGGCTTCGTCGCGATCCGCGACATCAACCCGCAGGCCGCGACGCACCTGCTGATTCTGCCCGAGCGGCACGTCTCGTCCTTCCACGAGATCGGCGACTTTCCGCCGGACGAGGCGAAGCGAATGCTCGACTTCGTGGCCGAGGTTGCTGCAAACGAGGGCCTGACGGACTACCGTGTCGTCGTCAACGCCGGCGCAGGGGCCGGGCAGACGATCTTCCACCTGCACTGGCATGTGCTGAGCGGAGGATTGACCGGGAGGATGGCGTGAGCCTGATCGCAACGATCGAGGACGAGCTCAAGGATGCGATGAAGGAGCGCGACGCGGACCGCCGCGACGCGCTGCGCCTGATCCTGAACGCGTTGAAGACCTCGGAGAAGGAACTGCAGCGCCCGCTCTCGGACGACGAAGAGCTCCAGGTCCTCCAGCGCGAGCGCAAGCGCCGCGTCGAGGCGGCGGAGGCGTTCCGCTCCGGCGGCCGCGAGGAGCAGGCCGAGGATGAGGAGTACGAGCTCGAGGTGCTCGAGGAGTTCATGCCGGAGCCGCTCTCGGAGGATGCGATCGAGGAGATCGTCGACGACGCGATCGCAGAGGTCGGAGCGACGAGCATGGCCGACCTCGGCCGCGTGATGGCGGATGTGATGCCGCAGATCGCCGGCCGCGCCGACGGCTCGGTCGTGAGCCAGATCGTTCGCGAGAAGCTGGCCTAGTGCCCCGTCAGGCAATACATGCCCGCTTCTGGCCCGCGATCACGCTGCGCGCTGCGGCGTCCTCGGTCGCACTCGTAGTTTCGACTACGAGTGCTCCCTGCGTCCTTGCATCGCTTGGTGCTAGCGACCCAGAAGCTAGACGGCATTACCTGAAGAGGCACTAGTGCGCCGCGCGCCCGCGGCCGCTGCGTTCGTCGTACTTGCAGCCGTCGTTCTCGCGCTCACACTCCCGGGCAAAGCCGCCGCGGCGCCGCTCCCGTGGTGCGGCAGCGGCGAGCAGTCGGCCGATCTTCCCGACGCGGTCAGCGCGTTCGAGTGGCACGCGATCTACGCGATCCCCGCCGACGGCGCCGATCGCTTCTCGTACTTCGCGCCGCGCATCACCTCCGACATCGCGGCGATGAGCAACTGGTGGCTCGGCCAGGACTCGACCCGCAAGCCGCGCTTCGACCTCCTCCAGGTGACCGGCTGCCCGAGCGACTACCAGCGCGTCGACATCTCGGTCGTGCACCTCGCCCACGCGAACAGCGGCGAGTCGTACACACAGATCGTCGCCGATCTCGAAGCGGCGGGCTTCGACAGCCCGGACAAGGGATACCTCATCTACTACGACGGCTCGCTGCACGTCGGCGAGGAGTTCGGCGTGTGCGGTCAGGGCGGCACCGCCGACGTGTCGTGGGCGTACAGCATCGTCTATCTCCAGACGTGCGGGATGGAGACCGACGACGGGACGCGCGCGGCGGTGGCGACCCACGAGCTGACCCACGGGCTCGGCGCCGTCCCCGACGAGGCGCCGCACGCGTGCAACGACGGCCACGTGTGCGACAGCCCGAACGACCTGATGAAGGCCGAGCTCGAGGACGGCGACTCGCTCGCGAACCTCCAGCTCGACGTCGGCCGCGACGACTACTACGGCCACTCGGGCGCGTGGTGGGACACGCGGGACTCCGACCTTCTGTACGACCTCGACGTGAGCCTGCCGGCTGCGCCGGCGATCGTCGCGACGGCAACGAGCTCCGGCCAGAACGTCGAGGTCGACTGGAACCCGTCGCCGGCGAACGACGGAGTCGACCTTCGCATCTACGGCGCCGACGGAACGTTCGAGCAGCAGATCCAGCACTCGAGCTTCGCCGACCACGGGGCGATCGGTGAGACGCTGACCTGGGTTCTGCGCTCGGTCGACAACGGCGGCTACCTCGGCCCGCCGACGACGCTTCAGTTCAAGGTCGGCTACGGCATCGTCGACTCGACGGGCAAGGTGACGAAGGACACGGTTCCACCGGGCGCCGTACGCAACGTCCGCGCGGGACGCTCCGGGAAGCGCGTGATCGTGAGCTGGACGAGGGTGCCCGACCTGATCGGCCTCCGCGGCTATCGCGTCTCGGTTCCCGGGCTCGCGCCGGCGATCGTGAAGACCACCGCGGCGTCGATCCCGCTGGCCTCCGCCCGCGGGAAGACCGTCACCATCGTCGCCGTGGACGAGGCCGGCAACCGGGGCGCCGCCGGAACCGTTCATATCGCCCGTTGAGCGCGGGGCCGCTCCGGGCGGCGCTACTCCTACACTGAGAGCGGTGCAGGAAGTCCTCGACGTCCCCAACGAGGTCGCGGCGGAGCTCGCCGGGATCGGCGACGGCGTCCTCGTCGCGCTCCGCGACCGGCTCGGCTGCAGCGTGAACCTCCGCGGCAACCGGCTCACGCTCGAGGGCGAGGAGGTGAAGGTCGCCGAGGCGCGCGCGGTCGTCGAGGAGCTCGTCGAGCTCGTCGAGAGCGGCCAGGAGATCGGCGCCGGGACGATCGACACCGTCCTCAACGCGATCGACGAGGCGGAGGACGTTCGCGCGATCTTCGAGGACGTCGTCTGGTCGCACCGCGGCAACCGGATCACGCCGAAGACGGTGACGCAGAAGCACTACGTTGACGCGATCCGGAACTGCACGGTCACGTTTGGCATCGGCCCGGCCGGCACCGGCAAGACGTACCTCGCGATCGCGCTCGCCGTCGCGGCGCTCTCGGAGCGGCAGGTCGGCCGCATCATCCTCACGCGTCCCGCGGTCGAAGCCGGCGAGCGCCTCGGCTTCCTCCCGGGCGACGTGCTCGCGAAGGTCGACCCGTACATGCGCCCTCTCTTCGATGCGCTCTACGACACGATGGACCCGGAGAAGCTGAACGCGTTCATGGAGCGCGGCACGATCGAGGTCGCGCCGCTCGCGTTCATGCGCGGCCGCACGCTGAACGACAGCTTCATCATCCTCGACGAGGCACAGAACACCTCGCCGGAGCAGATGCAGATGTTCCTGACGCGGCTCGGCTTCGGCTCGAAGGTCGTCGTCACCGGCGACATCACGCAGATCGACCTCCCGCGTGAGCAGGCGTCCGGTCTGATCCAGGTACAGGGGATCCTCGAAGGAATCGACGGGATCGCGTTCGTCCAGTTCTCGCATCAGGACGTCGTGCGCCACAAGCTCGTCCAGCGGATCGTCGAGGCGTACAAGCGCCACGCCGAGGAGACCGGGACGGCACGGAAGACGTGATCGAGGTCGAGGTCGAGAACCGGTCCGGCGTCGCGTTCGACGAGCCCGCGGCGGTCGAGCTCGTACGGACGGTGCTCGGCGCGGAAGGCGTCGATGACGGCGAGGTCGGTCTCGCGCTCGTCGGGCCGGACGAGAGCCGCGCGCTGAAGGCCGAGCATCTCGGCATCGACGAGGCGACGGACGCGCTCGCGTTCCCGATCGACGGCCGCGACACGATTCCCGACGGGCTGCCGCGCCAGCTCGGCGACGTCGTCATGTGCCCGCAGGTCGTCGGCGATGAGTGGCGCGCACCGCTCATCCACGCGGTGCTCCATCTCGTCGGCCACGACCACGGCGCCGAGATGGAGGCGCGGGAGGCGCTGCACAGCGGCGTAGGTTCGACGGAGCCGCACAGGAGCGGAGGCGTCGGCTTTGCCGGCGGCGGGAGCGGGCAATGAGCGTGACGACGCCGCGACCGCAGGGCGAGGAGCGCCCCCCGGATCCGCCGCGCCGCCCGCGCGCCGCGCCGCCCGCGCCGGGCCGCGCGCCGACGCTGCTCGACAGCTTCAACTACGCGTTCGAGGGGATCATCCACGTCCTCCGGACGCAGCGGAATCTCCGGATCCATTTTGTGATCGCGATCGCGGTGATCGCCGCGGCGGTCTGGATCGGCGTCGGCCGGCTCGAGTTGATCGCGCTGCTCTTCGCGATCGCGTTCGTGCTCGTTGCGGAGATGATGAACTCGGCGATCGAAGGCGCGATCGACGCGTCGACGACGTCGTTCGACCCGAACGCGAAGCTTGCGAAGGACGTCGCGGCCGGCGCGGTACTGATCGCTTCGGTGACGGCGCTCGCGATCGGCTATCTCGTCTTCTCCTCGGCCGCGGCGCACCGGACCGCGCGGCTGCTCGACCGCGTGCGCGATGCGCCGGCCGAGATCACAATCGTCGCGCTCGTGCTGGTCGTGCTGATCGTGATCGCGACGAAGGCGTGGACCGGAAGCGGGACGCCGTTGCGCGGCGGACTTCCGTCGGGGCATGCGGCCGTCGCGTTCGCCGGCTGGATGGCGGCGACGTACGTGATCGGCGACGACCATCGCTTCCTCGTCTCGTCGCTGTTCTTCGTGATGGCGCTGCTCGTCGCGCAGACGCGCGTCGAGTCGGGCGTCCACTCCGCACTCGAGGTTCTCTACGGCGGCGTGCTCGGTGCGCTCGTCACGCTGGTCGTGTTCCAGGTGCTGTCGTGAAGATCGATGCGTTGCTCGCCGAGCAGCGGCGCTACTACGCCGAGCGCGCGCCGGAGTACGACGACTGGTGGTTCCGGCGCGGCCGCTACGTCGTCGACGCGGAGACGGAGGCCGGCTGGTGGGCCGACGTCGCGGAGGTCGAGGATGCGCTCGAGGACTTCGCGCCGCGCGGCGCCGTGCTCGAGCTCGCGGCGGGAACAGGCATCTGGACGCGAAAGCTCGCCCGGCTCGCCGAGCGCGTGGTCGCGGTCGACGTCAACTCCGAGACGCTCGCGCTGAACACGCCGGACGCAGAGCACGTTGTGGCGGACGTCTTCGACTGGAATCCCGCCGAGCAGTTCGATCTGTGCTTCTTCTCGTTCTGGCTCTCGCATGTGCCGGAGGCGCGATTCGACGAGTTCTGGTCAGTCGTACGACGGGCGCTCAAGCCAGGTGGGCGGGTGTTTCTGCTCGACGGCGCGATCGGCGATCGCGTGCCGGCCGGAGAGGAGGAGCTGCGCTCGCTCGCCGACGGCCGGGAGTTCCGGATCATCAAACGGTTCTGGACTCGGGCGGAGCTCGAGGAACGGGTCGGGCGGCTCGGCTTCCAACTGTCGCTGCACGAGTCCACCAACGGCCAGTTCCTCTACGGCGGCGGCTCGTGACCGGCGAGGAGCTCGTCGCGCGCGCCGAGGCGGCGGCGGCGAACGCGTACGCGCCGTATTCGAACTACCTCGTCGGCGCGACCGCGGTGACTGTGGACGGGCGCGTCTATGACGGCGTCAACGTCGAGAACGCCGCGTATCCGCTCGGCATCTGCGCCGAGAAGACCGCGATCGCGAAGGCAGCGAGCGACGGCGTCCGTCCGGGCGAGCTCACTGCGATCGGGATCACCGCCGCGCCGTGCGGCGGCTGCCGGCAGTGGCTCCACGAATGGCGCATCGGCACGGTCTTTTTCCGGCGCGAGGACGGTTCGGTCGCCGAGTACCGGCCGGAGGGCCTCCTGCCGGACGGCTGGAACCTCCCCACGACATGAGATCCGGCTTCGTGGCAGTCGCAGGCCGGCCGAACGTCGGCAAGTCGACGCTGGTGAACGCGTTGTGCGGCGGCAAGGTCGCGATCGTCTCCGACAAGCCGCAGACGACGCGCCGCCGCATCTTCGGGATCGCGAACGGCGACGACTACCAGCTCGTGCTTGTCGACCTCCCCGGTTTCCAGCGGCCGCTGGACGAGCTGACGGAGCGAATGCAGCGGACGGTCGACTCCGCGTTCGAGGACGTCGAGGCGGTCATGTTCGTGCTGTCGGCCCGCGAGCGGATCGGCGCCGGCGACCGGTTCATCGCGTCGCGCGTCTTCGCGCTCGATGTGCCGATCGTGATCGCCCTGAACAAGGTCGACCGGCTGAAAGGCGGCCACATCGCGCAGCAGATGAACGCGGCGGCGCGACTCGGCAACTTCCACGCGCTGCACCCGATCAGCGCGAAGACCGGCGACGGGATCGGCTCACTGCGCGACGAGCTGGCCGCGCTGCTGCCGGAAGGGCCGCTCTATTTTCCGGTCGAGCAGCGCACGGATCTGTCGGTGGAGCACCAGATCGCGGAGCTCGTGCGCGAGAAGGCGCTGTGGCTGACGCGCGACGAGGTGCCGCATGCGATCTCGGTCGAAGTGACTGAGCTGGGGGAGACGGTCGTGCACGCGAACATCCTTGTCGAGACGGAGTCGCAGAAGCAGATCCTCGTCGGCAAGGGTGGCACGATGGTGCGGGACATCGGCACGCGTGCGCGCCCGGAGATCGAGGCGCTCCTCGGCCGCTCGGTGTATCTCGAGCTGATGGTGAAAGTGCGCCCGCGCTGGCGCCGCGACACGACGACACTCGAGCGGCTCGGGCTCTAGACCCGACCCGCGCCGGCGTTCCGCCGGAAAGCCGCGACAGCCGCGTATCGAAGTGTCCGGTAGCGTCGCATCCGAGGGCGGAGGGATGCGACCCCACCCTTGGGTGGGGGTGTGGGCAAACGCCCGTCAGCTGCAGCTTGGCTCGCCCGCGTCCGTGAGCCAGCGCTTCAGTGCGTCGATACGAGCGGCGGCACCGCGCAGCTCGGCCCGCAGCTTCGGGCTCGCGGAGGCGTCCGCGACGAGATTCGTGTACCCGGCTTCGCTCGCGCCTTCTCCGGTGTAGAGGAGCAGGTCGACGCCGGCGCCGATCGCCCGCGCGGGAGCGTGCGGCGTCCGCGCGGCTGCGGGAGCGTCGAGCGCGTCCGTGACGACGACGCCGCGGAACCCGAGCTCCTTGCGGAGCAGCGTCGTCACGATCGGCCGCGAGAACATCGCCGGCTCCGCCGCTGGATCGAGGGCGGGATACGCCGCGCTCGAGATCATCACGAGCTGCACGCCGGCGGCGACCGCCGCGCGAAACGGAGCGAGGTTGTGTCGAAGCGTGACAGCGCTCGACCGCACCACGACCGTGCGGTCGTCGGTGTTCGCCGTCGCGTTGCCGAGTCCGGGGAAGTGCTTGGCCGTCGCCGCGACACCCGCCGACTGCAGACCGTCGACGAACGCCGGGACGAGCTTCGCGACGAGCGCCGTGCTCGTGGAGAACGTCCGGCTGCCGAGCCAGCTCGACTGCGCCGAACGAACGTCGGCGACCGGGGCGAAGTCGACGTCGACGCCTGCCGCACGGAGCGCGACGGCTGCCTGACCGGCCTTCTGCTCGACGACGCCCGGCTCGCCGATGTCCCCGAGCGCAGCGGGCGACTCGAATGGAGCCGCCCACGGGAGCCGTCGCACGTGGCCGCCCTCCTGATCGACGCCGATCAGCAGCGGCGAGCCGGCGACGCAGGCGGCGGCCTGAAGCTGCGCGGTTGTCGCCGTCATCGTCGATGCCGACCACGAATGACCGACGAGGATCACGCCGCCGATCTCGCCTGCCCGGACGCGCGCCAGGAAAGACGCGGTCGGCTTCCCCTCGAGCGCGCCGACGATCACGCCGCCGGCGAGAAGCCGGAGAGGCTTCGCCGATGTCGCGCCGGCGGAGGAGCACGGCAGCAGGGCGGCCGCGACGGCGAGGACTGCGGCGACGCGGGCCGGCATCGCGCCGGCTACTGGGCCGGTGCGAGCGCGGCCGGCTCGTGCTGCGGCTCGAGGCGCAGGCCGGTCGCGGGATCGAAGTAGTGGAAGCGGCTCGTGTCGACCGCGAGGCGGATCGCGTCGCCGGGCCGCGGAGAGCTCTGCGGATCGAGGCGCGCGGTGAAGTGAACGCCTTCGATCTTGAGCAGGTCTTCCTCGTCGCCCGCCTCCTCGTGAATCTCGCCGACGTCGACCTTCGCCTCCTCGACGTTGAAGATCACGAGCGTGTCGGGTCCGAGCTCCTCGACGACCTCGACCGTGACCTCGATCGTCGGCAGCTCCGGGCTCGCACCGCCGGCCTCCGAGAACGCCTCGGGCCGGATGCCGACAACGACGCGCGGCGGCAAGGAGCCGTCGAGCGAAACCGGGATCCGGTAGCCGCCGAACTCGAGCGCGCCGTCGCCGACGTCGGCCTCGACCAGGTTCATCGCCGGCGAGCCGATGAACGCTGCGACGAAGAGGTTCGTCGGCCGGTTGTAGAGCGCCTGCGGCGTGTCGATCTGCTGGATGCGGCCGTCGCGCATCACGGCGACGCGATGGCCGAGGGTCATCGCCTCGACCTGGTCATGGGTGACGTAGACGGTTGTCGTGCCGAGCCGGTGGTGCAGCGCCGAGAGTTGCGCACGCATCCCGACGCGCAGCTTCGCGTCGAGGTTGGAAAGCGGCTCGTCCATGAGAAACGCCTTCGGCTCGCGCACGATCGCGCGGCCCATCGCGACGCGCTGCCGCTGGCCGCCCGACAGCGCAGCCGGCTTCCGGTCGAGCAGCTGCTCGAGCCCGAGCATCTCAGCGACTTCCTCCACCTTCCGCTTGGTCTCCGGCTTCGACGTCTTGCGGACGCGGAGCCCGTAGCCGAGGTTCTCGCGAACCGTCATATGCGGATAGAGCGCGTACGTCTGGAAGACCATCGCGACGTCCCGCGAGCGCGGCGGCAGGTCGGTCACGTCGCGGTCGGCGATCGCGATCTTCCCGTCGGTGACCTCTTCGAGACCGGCGATCATCCGCAAGAGCGTCGACTTGCCGCAGCCGGACGGGCCCACGAGGACGAGGAACTCGCCGCTCTCGATCGCGAGCGAGATCGCATCCACGGCGACGACGCCGCCGGCGTAGACCTTCGTGACGTTGTCGAGGACGATCGCTCCCACGGCCGTTCCCCATCTATACCGGCCGAGACGCCGGATTGCAATGGCATTGACCAATTCTGTCGGCGCGGTATAGTCGTCCAAGGCCATGGCGGGGCGCGAAAACGACGAAGTGGTAGCCGGCTCGCCGCAGCGCGTCACGAAGACGAGCGCCACGCGGCAGCAGGTTCTCGACCTGATCGAGCAGCTCGGCGTGGGGACGGCGATTCCGTCCGAGCGGCAGCTGAGCGCCGACCTCGGTGTCTCGCGATTGACCGTCCGGGCGGCCCTCGGCGACCTCGCCCGGGAGGGCTATCTCGTGCGGCGGCGAGGCAGCGGCACCTACGTCCAGCACCCGAAGATCTCGCAGGAGCTGACCATGACCTCGTTCAGCGAGGACATGCGCCGCCGCGGGATGACGCCCGGAAGCCGCACCCTCTCGATGACGACCCAACACGCCGGAGCCCGTCTCGGCCGCTTCCTGAACGCCTCTCCAGGAGACGAGATCGTAGTCGTGAAGCGGCTTCGGCTCGCAGACGGGGAGACGATGGCGATCGAGACGCTCCACATTCCGAGCGCCCTCGTGCCTGGTCTGTCCTCGAAGAGCCTGACCGGCTCCTTCTACGACCTGCTCCGCGACGGCTACGGGATCACGATTGCGAGCGGCACCCAGTCGATCGAGCCGACGGTGACGAACGACGAGGAGTCGTCGGCTCTCGGAGTGCCGCTCCACTCGCCGGCCTTCCTCTTCGAGCGGACGAGCCGCGACGCGAGTGGCCGGACGGTCGAGTTCGTGCAGTCGATCTATCGCGGCGATCGCTACCGGATCGTCACCGAGCTCGGCCCCAGCGCGCAGGCCTGAGCCACTCCTCACCGGACCGGTCGTTCACCCTCTTGACACAGGTGGTCTGGTGTGCAAGCCTCCGCGCGTGGCCATTTGGTACAGACCACTCGGCGTCCTAACCATCGCGCGCGCCCTCGAAGGCCACCGGGGATCTTTAGCGCCGAGGTTCCGCGTCGACGGCTCGAGGAGAGGTTCATGAGACTACGAATCATCGCGGTGGCGGCCATCGTCGCCGTACTCGGGGTCGTCGCGGCGACCGCGAGCGCCGGCACCAGCCGGCAGCAGGCGAACAAGCTGACCGTCTGGCTGCAGGTCGACGCGCAGTCCGGTTGGCCGGATCTCGTTGCGGCCGCCAACCAGCAGTTCCAGAGCGACCATCCCGGCTGGTCTGTTGATGTCCAGTACCAGAACTGGGGCGATCACCTTCAGAAGTTCGACGCCACGATCGCGGGCAACACCTCGCCCGACGTGATCGAGATGGGCAATACGGAGATGGTCAAGTACATGGCGGCGGGAGCCTTCGCCGACATCTCGTCCTTCAAGTCCAACTTCGCGAACTCGGCGAACTGGCTCGCCGGCCTGGCCAAGTCGGGCCAGTACGGCGGCAAGACCTACGGCGTCCCCTATTACGCGGGCTCGCGCGTCGTCACGTACCGCACCGACCTCTACAAGAAGGCCGGCATCAAGAAGACGCCGACGAGCCTGAGCCAGTTCATCGCCGACGCGGGCAAGCTTGCGTCGTCGAACGCGAAGGTGAAGGGCTTCTCGCCGGTCTACAGCGCCGGCACCGACTGGTACTTCGCGATGGCGTTCGTCTACGACTTCGGCGGCACGATCGCAAAGACGAAGAGCGGCAAGTGGGTCGGCGCCCTCGACTCGAAGCAGTCGATCGCGGGCCTGACCGCCTGGAAGGCGTTCTGGAACGCGACGTCGAAGGCGAGCCCGACCTCCGACGAGAACAATCCGGCGCCCTACACCGTGTACTCGCAGGGAACCGCCGCGTCGATCATCGGCCCGGGCTGGTTCAGCTGCTGCGTCGGCACGAAGTACAAGACGAACACGGCGCAGTTCGTGATGCCGAGCCACACGGCCAACAAGCCGATGCCGGGCTTCCTCGGCGGCTCGGACCTCGCGGTCCCCGCCGGCAGCTCGAACAAGGCACTCGCTGCTGACTGGATCAAGGACTTCACCAGCACGAGCAACGAGAAGGGCCTCCAGGCGAAGGGCAATATCCCGAACGCGACCAACCTGCTCGGAACGAGCGTCAACGAGCGCGCAGCCGCGCGGAGCTGGTTCGTGCCCGCGGCCAAGCACTGGGTCGACGTCGAGAACGGGAATATCCTCCGCAACATGCTCTCCGAGATCCTCACCGGAAAGCTGTCGGTGGCGCAGGCCGCACAGTCGGCAAGCGCGAACATCACGTCGGTTCTGAACCAGAGCTAATCCCCTGAGCGGCCGGCTCTCAACGGCCCCAACCGCCGCCGCCGCGCCCATCGCGCGGCGGCGGCGGCCGCTCACCTGGCGGCGGGCCGGCAGTGCGGCGGTGCCGTACCTGCTGATCCTCCCGGTGGTCGTCGCGATGGTGGCGATCCTCGGCTATCCGCTCTACAGCCTCGGTCGCCTCTCGCTTCAGCAGTACGGGCTCTTCGAGCTCGTGCAGCACAAGGGGAAGTACATCGGGCTGCACAACTTCGGGACCGTGCTCCACGACCCGGTGTTCTGGCACACGCTCGAGCGGACGATCGTCTTCACGATCGCGAACGTCGGCCTGACGATGGTGATCGGCGTCCTGCTCGGGCTGCTGCTCGTCCGCGTCAGCATGTGGGTGCGGATCGCTCTGACCTCGGCGCTCGTCCTCGTGTGGTCGATGCCCCAGGTCGTCGCCGTCCAGGTGTGGCAGTGGATGACGAACTACCAGAACGGCGTCATCAGCTACGTCCTGACCGAGCTCCATTTCGGCGACTACTACCACCACGACTGGTACGGCTCAACGCTGTCGCAGCTGAGCATCGTGACCGCGCTCATCGTCTGGGGCGCGGTGCCGTTCGTTGCCATCACCTCATATGCGGCGCTGTCGCAGGTGCCGCGCGAGCTGATCGAGGCGGCCGAGATCGACGGCGCACGGTCGTGGCGCGTGTTCTTCGACGTGACGGTGCCGATCCTGAAGCCCGTGCTGCTGATCCTCACGAGCCTCTCGATCATCTGGGACTTCTCGGTGTTCACGCAGCCGTTCCTTCTGATCGGGCAGCCGCATCTCCACCCGGGCAACTACCTGATGGGCGTCTACCTTTACGAGGAGGGCTACCTTCAGACCAACTTCGGCCGCGGCGCGGCAATCTCGATCCTGATGCTCGTGATCGTCGCCGTGCTGAGCGTCTTCTACGTGCGACGGATGATCAGGACGGGGAACGAGGCGACGTGACCGTTCGCAACGCGCGTCGTCAGATGTGGAATGCGGTCGGGCTCGTGTTGACCGTCCTGATGGTGTTCCCCGTCTTCTGGATGATCTCGACGGCGTTCAAGCCGGACGACCAGGTGAACTCGCTCACGCCGACCTGGATCCCGCTCCACCCGACGCTGCGCCACTTCGCCGACGCGATCCACAAGCCGTTCTTCTGGGCCGACGTCAAGAACAGCCTCATCGTCGTGACCGTGACGGTCGCGATCGCGATGACGCTCGCGTTCCTCGCGGCAGTCGCGATTGCGAAGTACCGCTTCTCGGGGCGAGGCCTCTTCATCGTGCTCGTGATCGGCATCCAGATGCTGCCCGGCGCCGGCCTCATCATCCCGCTCTACGTGGTGCTCGCCCGCTACCACCAGGTGAACGTCCTGAGCGGCGTGATCATCACGTACCTCACGTTCGTGTTGCCGTTCTCGGTCTACACGCTGCGCGGGTTCATCCTCGGCATCCCGAAGGATCTCGAGGAGGCAGCGATGGTCGACGGGAGCACCAGGCTCGGTGCGTTCATGAAGATCCTGCTTCCGCTCGTCGCGCCCGGGCTCGTCGCCACCTCGGTGTTCGCGTTCATCACGATCTGGAACGAGTACATCTTCGCGCGCACGCTGCTGAACGACGGGGCGCGCCAGACCCTCACGGTCTGGCTCTCCTATTTCCTCGGCACGAGCCGGCAGACGGATTGGGGCGCGTTGATGGCGGCCTCGACGCTGACCGCGATCCCCGTCGTCATCTTCTTCCTGCTCATTCAGCGGCGGATCGCCTTCGGCCTGACCTCCGGCGCCGTCCGCGGCTAGAACCGGTTTCGGTGGCATCTAAATTGGTATTGACCACATTCCGCGGGTGTGAAAAGATCAGTCGCGGAATGCCGGAATCGCGTCCGGCTCCCTCCGAGGAGAGCGACCTGGATCAAACCCTCCATCCGCGCGGCCCGGCCGCTGCACGTCCTTCGGCCGGGTCGCCGGTCGCTCCCGGAGTCTGCGCGTGAGCGCGGGCTGCTCGTACTTCGGCGTCCGGATCGTGCGCCACGCGCGCCGGGACATGGCTGACCTGGCCGCCCGCGGCTACACGGGTGTGCTGCACACGGTCTCCGAGAACGACCTCGCGTACTACCGCGGCACGATGGCCGAGATCTTCGAGGCGTCGCATGCCGAGGGGCTGTCCGTGCAGGTGAGCCCGTGGGGGCTCGGGCGGACGTTCGGCGGCGAGGCCGAAAGCCGCTGGGTCGCATTCCATCCCGAGGCGTGCCAGGTGATGGACGACGGTCGTCGCGTCGCGGCGGCGTGCCTCAACCGGCCCGCGTACCGCGCCTTCTGCAAGGACTGGGCCGACGTCGTGCTCGACGCCGGCGCCGACTCCGTGTTCTGGGACGAGCCCGCGTGGGTCGTGCCGATCCACGTCGGCGTCGACGACGAGGGGCGGTGGGCATGCCGCTGCGACGCGTGCGCCGAGCGGTTCGGCGGCGCGCTGCCGACGGAGCTGACGCCGGAGATGCAGGCGTTCCGCGAGGCGTCCGTCGTCGACTTCCTGCGTGAGGTCGTCGCACACGTCGCCGACCGCGGCGGCCAGAACACGATCTGCCTGCTGCCGTCCACCGACGGCGCCCACGGCATCTCCGACTGGAACGACGTCGCCTCGCTGCCGGGGCTGACGACGTTCGCGACCGATCCGTACTGGAAGCACTGGAACGAGCCCGCGGGGCCGTTCGTGCGCCGGTTCGCGAAGCTGCTCCGCGAGACGTGCGACCGCCACGGGGTCGGCGCGCAGCTCTGGCTGCCGAGCTTCGGCCTCACCGCGGACGAGATTCCCGAGCTCGAGGCCGCGGTCGCCGGCGCGCGCGAGGAAGGCATCGACGATCTCTGGACGTGGGGCTACGAGGCGTGCGGGCACATGACGAGCCTCGCGACGCCGGATGCGCCACAGGTCTGGGAGGCGATCAGCGCCGCGCTGACCGGCCGCACGCAGCGGCCGACCGAAGCTGCGGCGCCGCGGTTCGCGGATCTCGAGTTGCACACGTCGCGCGAGCTCGTGCGGCTGCTCAACGACGAGGACGCGTCGGTGCCGGCCGCCGTCGCCGACGCGGGCGACAAGCTCGCGTCCGCGATCGACGCGATCGTCGAACGGCTCGCCGCGGGCGGGACGCCTGATCTACGTCGGCGCGGGTACGTCAGGCGCGCTGGCGGCGATGGACGCGGCCGAGTGCGGGCCGACCTTCGGCTCGCCGCCGGGCGAAGTCGTCGCGGTCACGGCGAGCGGGGAGGAAGGCGAGGACGACTCCGAACGCGGCGCCTCCGATCTGCGGGCGCTCGGTGTCGGTCCCGGAGACGCAGTCGTCGCGGTCACGGCGAGCGGCTCGACGCCGTACGTGCTCGCGGCGCTCGAAGTCGCGAAGACGGCGGGTGCGCTCCGCGTCGCCGTCGTCTGCGTCCGCGGCAGTGCGGCGTCACTGCTCGCGGACTACGAGGTCGCGGTCGTCGTCGGGCCCGAGGCGATCGCCGGCTCGACGCGGCTGAAGGCCGGCACGGCGCAGAAGCTCGTGCTGAACACGATCTCCACCGTCACGATGGTGCGTCTCGGGCGAACGTACGCGGGCCTGATGGTCTCCGTCGCGCAGGACAACGCGAAGCTGCGCGAACGCGCGCGCCGCAATGTCGTGCTCGCAAGCGGTGCGCCGGAAGAAAAGGTCGATGCGGCGCTCGCAGATGCCGGCGGAGACACGAAGGTCGCGCTCGTCTCGCTGCTCACGGGCGTCGACACGCCGACGGCGCGCGAGCGGCTCGCCGGCGCGGGCGGCTCGGTACGGCTCGCGGTGGGTGAGAAGCGATGAGATTGGGTGTCGAGGCCGCGCTCGTGCGCGGCGAGCTCCTGCCGGGCGACGTCGACGTCGAGGACGGGCGCATCGTCGCCGTCGGCCTCGGCGGCGCGGTCCGTGGGCGTATCGCGGTCCCAGGATTCATCGATCTGCAGGTCAACGGCTTCGGCGGCGTCGATTTCCTCGCCGCGTCGACGGAGGACTACGTGCGCGCCGGCGAGGCACTGCTCGAGACCGGCGTCACCGCGTACCAGCCGACGTTCATCACGGCGTCCGAGAGCACGATCGTCGACGCGCTGCGCGCGCTGCCGGCCGACGACGTTCGCCCGCGCGTCGTCGGCGCCCATCTCGAAGGGCCGTTCCTCTCGGCCGAGCGCCTCGGCATGCACCCGCCCGAGCATCGGCGCGATCCTGACCTCGCGCTCCTCGACCGGCTCCTCGACGCCGGTCGCGTCACCGAGGTCACGATCGCTCCGGAGCTGCCGGGCGCCGACCTCGCGATCGGCCGCCTTCTACGGCGCGGCGTCGTCGTCTCCGCGGGCCACTCGAATGCGACGGCCGCCGAGGCGCACGCAGGGTTCGATCTCGGCATCGCCACCGTGACGCACCTGTTCAACGCAATGCGTCCAGTGCGCTCGCGCGATCCGGGCATCGTCGGCGTCGCGCTCACGCGGCGTGACGTCTTCGTCCAGATCATCGTCGACGGCCGACATCTCGCCGACGAGACGGTTCGGCTCGTATGGGCGGCCGCAGGCGGTCGCACCGCACTCGTCACCGACGCGATGGCCGGCGCCGGCGAAGGCCCGGGCACGTATCCGTTCGGCGAAGTCGAGGTCGAGGTCGCCGACGGCGTGCCGACGCGCGACGACGGCGTGCTCGCCGGCACGGTGCTGACGATGATCGAGGCGGTGCGCAATCTGCACGCACTCGGGATTCCGTTCGAGCAGGCGATCGGCGCCGCGACCACGGTTCCCGCGACGATCATCAACCGGCCCGACCTCGGCCTGCTCGAGCCTGGCGGCCCCGCAGACGTCGTCGTCCTCGACGACCGGCTCGAGATCGCAAGCGTTCTCTGCGCGGGGGAGGCCCGTGTCGTGGCTTGAGGCCGAGCTTCGCGAGCAACCGGCGGCGCTCGCGCGGCTGCTCGAACGGCAGGGACCGCACGCGGCCGATCTCGCGCGCGCGTTCGGCCAGGAGGACATCCGCTACGTCCTGATCGCGTCGCGCGGCACGTCGAGCAACGCCGCGCGCTACGCGCAGTACGTCCTTGGGCGCGCGCACCGCGTGCCCGTGATGTTCGCGACGCCGTCGCTCTACACGATCTACGGCCAGCCGCCGCGGCTCGACGGCGGCCTCGTGATCGGCATCTCGCAGTCGGGCGCGTCGCCGGACGTCGTGTCGGTGCTGCTCGAAGCACGGCGGCAGGGGAGACCCACGATCGCGATCACGAACGACCCGGACTCGCCGCTCGGGATTACCGCGGAAGCCGTGCTGCCGCTCGAAGCCGGCGAAGAACGCGCGGTCGCCGCGACGAAGACGTACCTCAACTCGCTCGGCGCGATCGCGCTCCTCTTCACCGCAATCGGCAACGACGACGCCGCGCGTCGCGAGCTCGAGCAGATGCCGGAAGCTCTCGAACGCCAGCTCGCGCTCTCGTTCGACACCGCGCCGCCGCTCCGCGAGTACCGGAACGCGATCGGCGCGACCGTCGTCGCGCGCGGCGTCAACTACGGCACGGCGTTCGAGATCGCGCTCAAGATCCGCGAGCTCTCGGGACTCCTCGTCGAGGCGTATTCGCCGGCCGATCTGATGCACGGCCCGATCGCGGCGATCCAGCCGCGCTGGCCGGCGATCGTCGTCGCTCCGAGCGGTCCGGCGCAGCCGAGCGTCGAGGAGATCCTGCCGCCGCTGCTCGAACGCGGCGCGCGCGTGATCGGCGTCTCGGACTCCGAGTCCGTACTCGCCGACGCACACACGCGGCTGCCGCTCGTGCCCGACATCCCGGAATGGCTCAGCCCGCTTACCGCCGTGATCCCCGGTCAGGTGACGGCGATGCGCCTCGCGGAGCTGCGCGGCCTCGACATCGACAACCCGGCCGGTCTGAAGAAGATCACGCTGACGCGCTGAGCTTCCGCAGCAGGACGAGATCCTGCGTTGGGTTGCCGGTTGCGCCCTCCGGCTCGATCTCGAGCAACGTGAATCCCTGCGCGAACGTCTCGCGGAGATACGGCTCGGGGTGGTACGCGCTGCAGAGATTCGTGCCGGCGACGTCGCCCCAGCGGACGACGAGCTCGCCGCGCTCGTACGCGTCGCGTTCGTCGCGCTCGAGCCGCGGCAGGTAGGAGCGGCCGTGCGTCGTCAGCAGCAGGAAACCGTTCGGCCGGAGCACGCGGCGCAGCTCGTCGCGCCACGCGAGCTGCAGGTCGGCGGTGAGATGCGTGAAGACCGAAAGCGCGTACACGAGATCGAAGCTCTCGTCCGGGAAGACGAGCGGCGGCTCCAGTCCGTTCACTTCGAAGCGCGCGAACGGGAGATGCCTGCGGCACCAGTCGACCGCCGGCGCGCTGACGTCCGTGCCGGCGACGTCGACGTCGCCGAGGCCGGCCCAGTTGCGCGTCACGCGCCCGCAGCCGCAGCCGAAGTCGAGCATCGCGCCGAGCTCCTCGAGCCGGACGCCCTGGCGCTGGAGCGCGCCGCGCACGCTCGCGGCGCCGAGCCGGCCCCCCTCGAGGAACCACGCGACGTCGGCCGTGCCCGCGACACGCACGATCAGCCGCGGCGGCGGAACCGGCAGGGCGTCGTCGGCGTCGTTCTGCGGACCGCGTCCGGCGAGGAACGCCTGCGCCGACTCCCACGCGCGAAAGGCCGGGCCGATCAGCCCGGTGCGTTCGAGGAGGCGGAGGAATCGTCGCTTCACAGCCTGGCAACGCTATAGCGTGAGCGCGTGGACGACGCGGCGCGCGCGGCGCTCGCCCAGGCGAAGGCGAGGCTGGACCGGCTCGAGCTGTATCCGCGACCGGTGTCGACCCGTCACGTCCGCATCGTCGTCTCGCCGCGCCTCTTCCGCCTGCCGTGGTTCCGCCGCTTCGACGGCTACGCGGCGCACTGGACGATTCTCTTGCGCAGCAATGCGCTCGTCGCCGACGACGACCTCGTCACCCACGAGCTCTGTCACGTCTGGCAGATGCAGCACCGCCCGTTGACGATGCCGTTCTCCTATCTCGTCCGCGGTTACGTGAGAAACCCTTATGAGTTGGAGGCGGAGGGTGCTGTTGTGCGGACCCGGCCGCTAGCGTGAGGGCAACGAGGCAGGCACCTTCCTCGTGTCGAGATCGCGTCGTGCAGCACTTGTCGTCGTCCTCGCGCTGCTGAGCGGCGTGGGCGCTGCCGCGGTTCTTGCGGATCGGCGCGACGACTCGACGCCGACGGTGATCGACACCGCGTTTCCGTCACAGTCGCTGAACGCTCCGCTTCATGTGCTCGTCGTGCTCCCGCCTGGATATGCGACGAGCGGGCTCCGCTATCCCGTCGTCTACTTCCTGCACGGGCTTCCCGCGGGACCGACCGCGTACCGAAGTGTCGGCTGGGTCGCAACCGCGGCGCAGCGCACCGGGAAACAGGCGATCGTCGTCGTCCCGCAGGGAACGCGCACTCAGAACGGCGATCCCGAGTACCACGACTGGGGGCCCGGTCGAAACTGGGAGACGGCGCTCGCCGTCGAGCTTCCGCGCTGGCTCGATGCGAACTACAGGACGATCGCGTCGCGGGAGGGGCGAGCGATCGTCGGGCTGTCGGCCGGCGGCTACGGCGCAGCGATCCTCGACGCGCACCACCCGGGCGAGTACTCGGTGATGGAGTCGTGGAGCGGCTACTTTCGGCCGACCGATCCGACAGGCGAACAGACGCTCGATGTCGGTACGGACGCCGACGACGCGTACGCGAGTGTCTTCGCGCAAGTACCGAAGCTGGCGAAGGTCTTCCAGCAGGAGCCGACGTTCTTCGCGTTCTACGTCGGGCGCGCGGATCCACGATTCGTGTCTGACAACGTCCAGCTCGACCGGCAGCTGACGGCCGCGCATGTTCGCCACGTCTTCGACGTCTATCCCGGCGGGCATGACAGCGCTCTCTGGCAAAGCCATGCCGTGCGTTGGCTCGGCATCGCGCTGAACCAGCTCGCACCGCCGTCGTCGTAGCGCTCGGCGGCCCGGGTCTAGACTCAGGGTGTGGCTCAGGCGCCCGTACTCCCGGCCGGCTTCGAGCTGCCGCTCGAGCCGCGGCTCCCGCGGATCGGCTCCGTGGATGCGGTCGCGCTCGAGGCGCGGGCGGCGGAGCTCGCCAAGCGGTCGATCAAGAAGGACGCAAAGGTGTTCGCGCTCGAGCTCGCGATCCGCACGACCGACCTGACGACGCTCGAGGGCGCCGACACACCGGGAAAGGTCGCCGCGCTCGCGTCGAAGGCGATCCGTCCCGACCCCGGCGATCCCGGAGTCCCATCGGTCGCGGCGGTGTGCGTCTATCCCAACCTCGTCCCAGTCGCGCGCGAGCGGCTGCGCGGTACGGGCGTCAAGGTCGCGGCAGTCGCAACGGGGTTCCCGTCCGGGCAGTTTCCGCTCCCGGTCAAGATCGCCGATGTGAGGAGCGCCGTCGAGCTCGGCGCCGACGAGATCGACATGGTCATCGACCGCGGCGCGTTTCTCTCGGGCCGCTACGCGAAGGTGTACGACGAGATCGTCCAGGTGAAGGAGGCGTGCGGCGACGCCCATCTGAAGGTGATCCTCGAGACGGGCGAGCTCGGAACGTACGACAACGTGCGGCGTGCGACGCTGCTCGCGATTGCAGGCGGGGCCGATTTCGTGAAGACGTCGACGGGAAAGATCAACCCGGCTGCGACGCTGCCGGTCGCGCTCTGCATGCTCGAGGCGGTGCGCGATGTCCACGAGGAGACCGGCCGGCGCATCGGCTTCAAGGCGGCGGGAGGCGTGCGCCAGGCGAAGCAGGCCGTGCAGCACCTCGTGCTGGTGCACGAGACGCTCGGCCCCGAGTGGCTCACGCCCGACCTGTACCGGATCGGCGCGTCGTCGCTCCTCAACGACATCCTGATGCAGCTCCGCAAGGAGAAGACCGGCGCGTACCAGTCCCCCGACTACTTCACCGTCGACTGACGCAGGGACGAAGATCTTGCCTTCCGTGACGAACTTGGTCCACATGCGTGACACGTGCGCCCCTATTTTTTGCCCCACCCAAAAGGGTGGGGGGTGGGTGGTGGGACGGGCCGCGACAACCGCCACCGCACCCGCAGCCCAGCGGAGACGTCGTGTCTGACCTCGACCGCAAACAGGATCGCGCACCCGTCCCGGCCGACTGGACGTATGCGCCGGCACCCGAGTCGCGCGACGTCGTCCACCTCGACGAGCGCTACGGGCACTTCGTCGGCGGTCGCTGGCTCGAGGCGGCCGAGACCTACGAGACGATCTCGCCAGCGAGCGAGGAGCCACTCGCCGCGATCGGCCAGGGAACCGCCGCCGACGTCGACGCGGCGGTTGCCGCAGCGCGCGACGCGCAACAGAACGGCTGGTCGAAACTCCCCGGCTCGGAGCGCGCGAAGTACCTCTTCCGGATCGCGCGCATTCTTCAGGAGCGGTCGCGCGAGTTCGCCGTGCTCGAGTCGCTGAACGGCGGCAAGCCGATCAAGGAGTCCCGCGACGTTGATCTTCCGCTCGCGGCGGCGCACTTCTTCTACTACGCGGGCTGGGCCGACAAGCTCGAGTACGCGTTCCCGAACCGCCGCCCGCAACCCGTCGGCGTGGCCGGCCAGATCATTCCGTGGAACTTCCCGCTGCTGATGCTGTCGTGGAAGATTGCGCCGGCGCTCGCGTGTGGCAACACCGTCGTCCTCAAACCCGCGGAGACGACGCCGCTGACGGCGCTCCTCTTCTGCGACGTGCTTCGCCAGGCCGAGCTGCCGGCCGGCGTCGTCAACATCGTCACCGGCGACGGACGCACCGGCGCCGCGCTCGTCGAGCATCCCGACATCGACAAGATCGCCTTTACCGGCTCAACGGAGGTCGGCAAGGCGATCCAGCGGCAGCTCGCCGGCACCGGCAAACGCCTGACACTCGAGCTCGGCGGCAAGGCCGCGAACATCGTCTTCGACGACTGCGCGCTCGACCAGGCGGTCGAGGGAATCGTCAACGGGATCTACTTCAATCAAGGCCACGTGTGCTGCGCCGGCTCGCGCCTCTTCGTGCAGGAGTCGATCTACGAGCCGCTCGTCGAGAAGCTGAAGCGGCGCCTCGAGACGCTCCGCGTCGGCGACCCGCTCGACAAGAACACCGACGTCGGCGCGATCAACTCCGCGATGCAGCTCGAGAAGATCAAGGAGCTCGTCGCCGCCGGCGAAGCCGAGGGCGCGGAGATCTACCAGCCGCCGTGCCGGCTTCCGGAGAAGGGCTACTGGTTCGCGCCGACGGTGTTCACCAACGTCGCGCAGAGCTATCGGATCGCGCAGGAGGAGATCTTCGGGCCGGTGCTGTCGGTGCTGACGTTCCGCACGCCCGACGAGGCGGTCGAGAAGGCGAACAACACGCCGTACGGGCTCAGTGCCGGCGTCTGGACCGAGAAGGGCTCGCGGATCCTCTGGATGGCGCAACGGCTCCGCGCCGGAGTTGTCTGGGCGAACACGTACAACCGCTTCGACCCGACGTCGCCATTCGGCGGCTACAAGGAGTCGGGCTTCGGGCGCGAGGGCGGCCTGCACGGGCTCGAGCCGTATCTGCGATTCGAGAACGAATGAACGAGCGTAGGCTCGACGGAGCTCATCATGGAGCGGAGGTGCCGGCTTGGCCGGCGCCGGGAGCGGGATGAGCGAGCGGCTCCCCGTCAAGAAGACCTACAAGCTCTTCGTCGGCGGCGCGTTCCCGCGCAGCGAGTCCGGGCGCACGTACGAGGCCGAGGGCCAGAACGTCGCGCGCGCATCGCGCAAGGACGTGCGCGACGCCGTCCGCGCCGCGCGCGCCGCGCAGCCGGGCTGGGCCGCCGCGACCGCGTACAACCGCGGCCAGGTTCTCTACCGCCTCGCGGAGATGGTCGAAGCGCGCATCTCCGAGCTCGCGGAGCTTTGCGACGGCCGCGCCGAGGTGGAGCAGACGGTGGACCGGATCGTCTGGTACGCCGGCTGGGCCGACAAGCTGTCGCAGGTTCTCGGCGGCTCGAATCCCGTCGCCGGCCCGTACTTCAACTTCACGATTCCCGAGCCGACCGGCGTCGTCGCCGTGCTCGCACCGGACGAGCCTCCGCTGCTCGGTCTCGTCACGCGACTGCTGCCGCCGCTCGTCGGTGGGAACGCTGTCGTCGCGGTCGCCTCCGAGACGCGTCCGCTCGCCGCGGTCGAGCTCGCCGAGGCGATCGCCACGAGCGATCTTCCCGGGGGTGTCGTGAACCTGCTCACCGGCTTCCGCGGCGAGCTCGCGCCGGTCCTCGCGTCGCACATGGACGTGAACGCGCTCGACGTCTGCGGCGCCGACGGCGAGCGTCCCGAGCTCGAGCGGCTCGCGGCAGAGAACGTGAAGCGCGTCGTCGCCGGCCGCGCCGACACGCAGAGCCCGTGGGAGATCGCGAGCTTCCTCGAGCTGAAGACCGTCTGGCACCCGATCGGCCAGTAGCGCCGTGGGTGATCTAGGCTACGGCCCCAGAGGCATGGCGAGCAGCCGTTTCAGTCACGCGATCGCCGAGGGCGACGGGATCTCCGTCATCGCAGCGGTCGACGATCCAGAAGCGGCGCAGGCAGCCGAGCGACAGCGCGCGGAAGCACTGGTCGTTCGCGGCGATCCAACGGCGGTCCGCGCGGCGACGTCGCTTCCGATCCTCTGGCGCGCCAACGTCTCGCTCGAGCAGGCTTCGGAGGCAGCCGACGCGGTGATGCTCGTCTTCGACGCTCTCGAAGAGGACGACGGCCGGCTCGAGGAGCTGCACGGTCGCGCGCTCGAGCTCGGGCTCGACTGCGCGGTCGAGGTCAGGAACGAGGAGGAGCTGGAGCAGGCGCTCGAGCGGATCGATCCGGAGATCTTCCTGCTCTCGCCGCTCGAGGCCGAGGGCGACGAAACCGCGCTGGAGGTCGTCCTCGACCTGCTCGCCGCCGTTCCCGCAGGCAAGCTCGCGATCGCCGACCTTCCGCTCACGACCCTGGACGAGGTCGCGGAGCTGGAGCGGGCCGGCGTCGACGCGGTGATCGTCCATGGGGGCGACATCTCGCTGCTCGCGGGCGGCCCCCCGCCCCAGGTCTAGCGGCCGTACGGCCCGCGCGAATTCGGCGCTACCCTTTCGCGCGTGAAGGTCAGGGTGGTCAGGGCGGCGACGTGTGCGGCGGTCGCGGCGGTCGTCGTCGCAGTGTCCGCAGCCGCAGCGCCCGCGAGCGGCAAGACGGCTGCGTGTCCGGGGGCGTGGCGCGCCGGTTGGACGAAGCTCGCCGACAAGGTCGGGGCGCCCGTGTACTGCCCGACGTGGATGCCGAACCCGCTCGACGCGCAGATCGGCGGCGAGTGGCAGGACATCTACTCCGTCGGCAAGGACCGCAGCTACCTCGTCAGCTTCCTCTCGCACGGCGACATGGGCAGCGGCGATGTCCACGTCAACTTCCGCGGCTATCCGGGCCGGACGACGATCCCCGAGTGCACGACCGTCGCGATCGAAGGCAAACGCGTCATCCGCGGCAAGACGAAGTGCTTCGCCGATCCGCACGCGACGATCAACGTCGGGAACATCCACGCGACGATGTACTCCGCGAACCAGGACGCCGACCAATGGCATCTCCTCTACGCGTGGCGTCACAACGGGTCGCTCTACACCGTGAGCGAGCACGTGATCGCGCCGTACACCGGCCCGCAGGTGCTGAAGAACCTGCAGAAGCTCTTGCACAGCCTCGTCCTCGTCGACCCGAAGCGGTAGGTCAGAGGTGAAGCTGACGCGTCGCCAGCTCGTCGTCGGCGCGGGCGCGACCGCCCTCGGCGCGGCCGGCATCTACGAGCTGGTCGACCAGCTCTCCGGACCGTCGACGCCGAAGACGCCCGCCGTCGCAGCCGGGCCGCGGCCGCCGGAGCAGCACGTCCTCGACGGGATTCCTGTCGTGGTCGAGAACGGTGTCGAGGTGATCGTGCCGCCGCGGCACCACCTCGTCGTGACCGCGACGCTCAAGGACACCGATCTTGCGAAGGCGAAGCGCGACCTCGAGGACGCGCTGCTCACGCTCGAGTCGAAGTACGAGCAGACGCCGGCCGGGCTCGGCGTCACCGTCGCGTGGGGACTGCCCTACTTCACCCGTCACGTCTCCGCCGCTGCGCAGCGCCACCTCCCGTATGACCGCCGCGCGAAGAAGCCGGTGCTCCTTGACACGCGACGGTTCCCGAGCGATCCGCACAACACGGTGCTCGAGCAGAACGACGTCGCCCTGCTGATTCGCAGCGACCGCCTCGAGCACATCGAGGACGCGCGGAAGACGCTGCTCGACGACCTCGGCGTCTTCGAGCCGGCGAGTCTGCGCCGCGGCTTCGTCGGCGGCGACCTGCCGCGGAAGCTCGCGATCGCGGCCGGCGTTCCCGGCGCGTACCTGATCCCGCACGACTCCGAGCTCTTCCTCGGTTTCACCTCGACGCAGAAGGCCGGGCTCGGTCCGCGCCGGATCGCGAACTTCGAGACGCTCGGTCTCGTCGACACCCGCGGCGGCTACTTCCGCGGCGGCACACATATGCATCTGTCGCACATCTTCGAGGACCTCGAGGCGTGGTATCTGAACTTCGATTTCCAGGAACGCGTCGACACCGCGTTTCGTCCCGGACTGAAGGTGCCGCAGAACGCGCAGGTCGTTCCGCAGGGTCCGAAGCTCGTCTCGAGCTCGGCGGAGGTGCAGCGCGACTTCGACCGCACCGCACGCTTCGGGCACAGCGCGTCGATCCAGACGAGCTCGCGCCTGACGGCCGACCACATGGGGGAGGACGGAACGCTTTACGTCAAGGGAACGGCGATCCCGCAGCGCGCAGACTTCAACACGCTCGACAACCCGTTCGCGTGGTCGGCGAACCCGAAGCGCGACGGCCTCGTCACCGGCTCCGCGGCAGGCGTCCATTTCGTCGTCTTCAACCCGTCGAGTGACGACTTCCACCGCAACCGGCTCGCGATGGACGGCGTCCTGCCGGACGGGACGACGCTGAAGCTGCAGCCGCAGGCGCGCGGCCAGGGCTTCAACTCGGTGCTGAAGACGACGCACCGGCAGAACTTCCTCGTACCGCCGCGCCGAAACCGCTCGTTCCCGCTCGCCGAACTTTGACCGACGGCGGCAGCTCGGTCCCCGAGGTGCGCGCGCTCCTGCGCGTGCTTGCTGCGGGTCGCGACGTCGCAGAGCTGGGCTCCGCGTTCGGCGAGGGCGCGGCTGCGATGGCGGAGACGGCGCGCTCCGTCGTCACGGTCGAGCTCGACCCGGAACGCATCGCAGTCGCGAGGCGCCGGCTCGACGGGATCGAGAACGTCGAGCTGGTGGAGGGCGACTGGGGCGTCGTACTTCGCGGTCGCGGGCCGTTCGGGCTCGTGTACGCGGACTCGGGCGACTACGACTGGGAGGCGATCCTCGACCTCGTCGCGCCCGGCGGCGTGATCGTGAAGGACGACCTCACTCCCGGCGGCGCTGTCGACGGCGATCCGGTGCGCGAGTTCCTGCTCCGCGACCCCCGGCTCGTCGCGACGGAGATCCTCGTCACTCCGACGATGGCCGCGATCGTCGCGGTTGCGCCCTAGCGCCCGGCCACGCGCTCGAGCACGACTGCAACGCCGTCCTCGTCGTTCGACACGGTCACTTCGTCGGCGATCTCGATCACGTCCGGGTGCGCGTTCGCGACGGCGACTGCATAACCGGCCCACGCGAGCATCGGCACGTCGTTCAGGTGGTCGCCGAACGCGATCACATCGTCTCGGGAAATCCCGACCTCCTCGCAGAGCTCGGCGAGCGCGGCGGCTTTGTTCACCCCGGCTGCCGAGACCTCGACGACCCAGTCGCCCGAGAGGTAGACCGCCGCGTCGTCACCGGCGAGCTCGCGCGCGATGGCCGCCACCGCTTCGACCTCGTGACCGGTGTGCCGGATGATCAGCTTCGTCGGCGGCTCATCGAGCAGCTCGACCGCGTCTGCGACGCGCGTCCCCGACGGCGGTTCCCAGTCCCACGCGGAGAAACCGGGCTCGTGCGCGAAGGTCTCGCGTTCGACCGCGAACAGGATCCCCGGCAGGCGCTCACGCAACCCGTGCACGAGTCCCAACGCGACCTCGGTCTCCATCGCACGCACCCGGTCGATCTCGCGCGTCTCGAGATCGAGCACCATCGCGCCGTTGCCGCAGATCGCCGTGCCGGAGAGCCCCACCGCATCCGCGATCTCGGCCACTCCGCGCGGGCCGCGCGCACTGACGATCGCGATCTCGATGCCGGCCGCCGATGCGCGGCGAAGCGCGCCTCGCGTGCGCTCCGAGACGGTGCCGTCGCTGCGAAGAAGCGTCCCGTCGAGATCGATCGCGGCGAGCCGCGGCACTAGCCGAAGAACGCGCGCGCGACTTCGTACCACTCCGGCGTCACCGTCTTCAGCTCGGCCGTCGCCTCCTCGAGCGAGACCGCGATCACGTCGTCGCCGCGCAGCGCGGCCATCTGGCCGAACTCGCCGGCGACCGCGAGATCCGCCGCCTTCAGCCCGAACCGCGTTGCAAGCACGCGGTCGCGCGGTGTCGGCGAACCGCCCCGCTGGATGTGACCGAGCACAGTGACGCGCGTCTCGAAGCCGGTGCGCTCCTCGATCTCGTAGCCGAGCACGTCGCCGACGCCGCCGAGCTGCACGTGCCCGAACTGGTCGCTCGCGCGCGCCTCGGCGCCGACGACCTTGCTCTGTTCGCCGCCTTCGTAGCTCAGCTCGTAGCCCTCGCTGACGACGACGATCGAGAAGTTCTTCCCACGCGCATGCCGTCGGCGGATCTCGCCGCACGCCGCCTCGACGGTCATCTTCTGCTCCGGGATCAGGATCACGTCGGCGCCGCCGGCGATCCCGCTCATCACCGCGATCCAGCCGGCGTGCCGGCCCATCACCTCGACGACCATCACACGGTTGTGCGACTCCGCGGTCGTGTGCAGCCGGTCGATCGCCTCCGTCGCGATCGTGACCGCGGTGTCGAAGCCGAACGTGTAGTCGGTGCCGGAGAGATCGTTGTCGATCGTCTTCGGGACGCCGACGACTGGGAACGCGTGCTCGCTGTAGAGACGCGATGCGACGCCGAGCGTGTCCTCGCCGCCGATCGCGACGAGCGCATCGAGACCGCGGTCGGCGAGATTCCGGAGCACCTTCTCGACGCCGCCTTCGATCTTGTACGGGTTCGTGCGGCTCGTGCCGATGATCGTGCCGCCGCGCGGCAGGATCCCCGACACCTCGTGCGGCCCGAGATCCTCGAAGACGCCCTCGACGAGACCGCGCCAGCCCTCACGCACCGCGACGCAATCCCAGCCGGCCGTGTCGGCGCGCCGGACGACCGCGCGGATCACCGCGTTCAGGCCGGGGCAGTCGCCCCCGCCGGTGAGAATGCCGACCGTCTTCGCCATCGCTGTAGTCCTAGCAGGACGACGGGGCGCGGGCCGGTGCGTTGCGCAGTTATTCGACGCGGATGACGTCCGCGCCGAGCTCGCGCTCGACCTCCGCAGGCACGTCGGTGCCGAGCAGGCGGTCCATGAACCGGTGGTGGTGCGCTCCGAGAACGACGACCGACGCCTTCCGGTCGTGCGCGGCATCCGCGATCACGCGGGCCGGGTCGCCGGCCGCCCAGAGGTAGTCGGCGGAGACGCCTGCCGCGTCGATCGACGTCTGCGCGCCGGCGAAGAGGTCCTGGAGGTCCGGCGGCGCTTCGATCGGGATCATCCGCATCGGCTCGTCGTCGAGACTCCCGTAGTTCTGCGGGCCCTGTGGGTCCAGCGGCATGTCCTCGACCGCGACGACAACGAGCTGCACGCCGCGCGTCTTCGCCTCCTCGACCGCGCGGGCGAGGGCGCGCTGGGCCGTCTCCTTGCCGTCGTAGCCGACGACGACCGGTCCGCCATGGCTGTCGCTCAACGCGTCAAGCCTTGTCCGGCCTCTTGATGTCGGTCGCCAGGACGCCCTGTGCAGCTTCGGAGCCGGACTTGCCGCCTCCGGCGCCGCGCAGGACATAGGCGAATCCGACGGCGATCGCGGCACCGACGAGCGGGCCGACGACGTAGACCCAGTAGCTGGTCCGAAATCGCTGTCCGACGAGGTCGGGGCCGAACGTGCGAGCGGGGTTCATCGAGGCGCCCGAGATCGGGCTGCCCCAGAGTCCGGCGAGGGCGATGTAGGCGCCGACGCCGAGCGCTCCGAACATGCCGATGTTCTGCGCGCCCGAGGCCGTGCCGAGGATCACGCTGACCAGGCCGAGGGTGAGCAGCCCTTCCATCAGCACCGCCTGCCAGTTCGAGTAGCCGCTCGCGGGATAGTTCGAGCCATAGGTCGCCGAGACCTTGACGACCTCGTGCACCAGCAGCGCGGCAAGCGTCGCTCCGATCAGCTGCACGACCACGTAGCCCGGCACACGGCGCAACGGGAAATCGCCGCGAAGCCAAAACGCAAAGCTCACGGCCGGGTTGAGGTGCGCACCCGAGACCTTGCCCATGAACATGATGATCCCCATCACCATCAGACCCGGCGCGACAACCGCCGCCGTTCGGCTGATCGTGCCGGGGAAGGCCTGGCCCATCATCCCGCCGCCCGAGGCCACCACGACGAGAAAGAACGTCCCGTAGAGCTCCGAGAAGAGCCGCCGCCACTCCTGCTTCGGATCCTGGAAGTCCGCCATCGGCTGCAGAACGTCCTGCTCGATCCGTTCTGCCACGGCACCTTCGACGTGCTTGACCGTATCGCTCACTGCCGCACTCCTCTCATGGGCTTTCCCGCCACCGGGCGCGGCATCATCCCAAATGGACGGCGGCCGCTGCGCTGCGACCTCCCCCGGCGTGGGTGACAGATCCCCTGTTCGAGGCTAGCCCGGGGGTGGGTGCCGACCGATACAAGCGGAGATCCGCCTCTCCTGGAAGGAGCCGCACCCTTTATGACCATGCGCCCAACGACACGTCTGAGCTCCGAGGAGGGTTTCACCCTGATCGAGCTCCTCGTCGTCATCATCATCCTCGGCATCCTGCTCGCGATCGCGGTGCCGTCGTACCTCAGCTTCAAGGATCGCGCCAACAAGACCGCCGCCGCGGCCAACGTCCGCTCGCTCATCCCGAGCGTCGAGTCGTACAACGCCGACAACGTCCCGGCCGGTACCAATGACCCGGACGCGGCCACCAGCACGACCGACAACGGCTACCAGAACATGACGATCGCTTTGCTCGAAATCGACCTACGACCAGGCGATTCCCGGCACGGACTTCGTCAACAACGCAAACCCGGCGCTCGAGGCCGCCGGCGTCACCGCGACGGCGCCCCTCGACCAGACCCACTACTGCGTCTACTCGCAGGTCGGCAACTGGTTCGCCTACAAGCTGAACCCCGCCGGCGTCATCAAGCAGACCACCGACCCGACCGTCGTCTGCACCTAGTCCCTAGCAGCTGACGCGCCGCCGCCCGGGCGAGGCGGCGCGTCAGCGCTGCGGCGTTCGATGCCGAAGGTGGGGGTCGAACCCACACGCCCCGAAGGGCACCGGATTTTGAGTCCGGCGCGTCTGCCAATTCCGCCACTTCGGCGTGACGCCTGAATCGTAGACCGCACTCGCTTCCTTTTTCGAAGCGGCCCAAAGCCGGGTTGGCTCTTGAAACCCGGTTTTCAACAGGGGATACTCACGCATCGGTTCCGGATGCCGGAATCGCCCGTGGATGCGATTGAGGAGGAAGCGTGAGTAGAAAGGTTTCGGTTGGGGTCTTGCTCGGTGCGACTGTGGCCGTCGCTGCGGTGGTAGCCGGGTATGCCGGCGGCGCGAGGAGTGCGACGAGCGTCACGCCGTTGCCGTCGTCGTCGTGTGGACCGGTCATCTACAAGGGGTCGGGTAGCCCGGACTTCATCATCGCGTCCGACCTGCCGTTGCAGGGCGCGATCAGGCACCAGACCGTCCAGGTTTCGCGGGCGGAGATCTGGGCCCTCGCCAACGCCGGCTGGAAGGCCGGCTCGTACAAGATCGGTTACCAGTCCTGCGACGATTCGACCGCGCAGGCTGGAGCCTGGGACTCGGGCAAGTGCGCCACGAACGCCCGCCTCTACGCACAGAACAAGTCGGTCATCGGCGTGCTCGGAACGTTCAACTCGGGCTGCGCGAAGATCGAGGTCCCGATCATGAACCGCGCGAACCCCGGTCCGCTCGGCATGGTCAGCCCGGCGAACACGAACGTCGGCCTCACGAAGAAGTGGGATCCGGGCGAGCCGCAGAAGTACTACCCGACGGGCGTGCGCAACTACGCACGCGTCGTGGCGACGGATGACATCCAGGGCCCCGCGGACGCAATGTGGACGCAGGCACAGGGCCTGAAGAAGGTCTTCGTTCTCAACGACAAGCAGACCTACGGCTTCGGCGTCGCGACGACGTACAAGAACGCGGCGAAGAAGCTCGGGATCACGGTCGTCGGCTTCCAGGGTTGGGACGCGAAGCAGTCGAGCTACGAGGCGCTTGCAAACTCGATCAAGGCATCGGGTGCGCAGGTCGTCTTCCTCGGCGGCATCGTCTGCAACAACGGCGCGAAGCTGATGCAGGACATCAAGTCGGTCAACCCCGGGATCAAGTTGCAGATGCCTGACGGCTTCAGCGATCCGGGTGCGAACGGCTCGGTCGCCAACGGCGCGTTCATCAGCGTCGCCGGCCAGCCCCCGAAGGGCCTTACCGGCCAGGGCGCTGTCTTCGTCAAGAGCTTCGGCAAGCAGATCGGGACGTACCCGAACCCGTACGCCGCCTACGGCGCACAGGCGATGGACGTCATGCTGAACGCAATCGCCAAGGGTGGCGGCCAGCGCTCGGCGACGACGAAGGCCCTGTTCGGAATGACGATCACGAATGGGATCCTCGGCACGTTCACGATCAACTCGGCAGGCGACACGAGCCTGACGCCGATCACGATCTACAAGCAGGCCGGCAAGGCTCTCGTGCCGGTCAAGACGCTGACTCCGCCCGCGAGCTTGATGGGCTAGCGGCAGAGAAGTAACGCGCATGACGCCGGGGGAGGCATCGTCCTCCCCCGGCGCTCATCGCCACTCTTTTCTCTCCCATGGCCACGACTGCCCATCCCGAAGCGCTGGCGAAGCCGGCCCGCCCGCTCGGCTCCTACGTGATGCCGATCATGGCGACCTTGCTGATCGGCCTACTCGTCGTCTGGCTCGTCGTCAACTTCGCCCGAGGCCCGGCGTACTTCACGAACATCGGCTTTATCGGCCTCACCAACGGAGCGGTGTACGCGCTCGTTGCGCTCGGCTACACGCTCGTCTACGGAATCCTCGAGCTGATCAACTTCGCGCACGGCGACGTCTTCATGCTCGGCGCGATGTTCGCCGCGACGATGCTGATCTCGGTCTTCCACCTCACGGGGCACTCGTCGAACGGGTCGCTCGCAATCGCAATCGTCTGCTCCCTGCTCGTCTCGATGGGTGTGTGCGGACTCCTCAACGTGACGATCGAGCGAGTCGCCTACCGGCCGCTTCGCGGCGCGCCGCGACTTGCGCCGCTGATCACCGCGATCGGAATGTCGTTCATCCTCCAGGACATCGCGATCGCGTGGAAAGGCCCGGGCTACACGGCCGTTCCGCAGGTGCTCCCGACCGGCGACGTCTTCTCGGTCGGCGGCGTCTCGTTCACGTGGGAGAAGCTGATCGTCGTCGTGATCACCGTGCCGGTGCTGGCGCTGCTGATGTGGCTCGTGCAGAAGACGCGGCAGGGGAAGGCGATGCGCGCGACCGCGCAGGACCGAGACGCCGCCGCGATGATGGGGATCAACGTCAACCGGACGATCTCGTTCACGTTCATGATCGCCGGCGCGCTCGCCGGGGCCGGCGGACTTCTCTACGCGTTGTACTTCGGGCAGGTGCGCTACGACACCGGCTTCCAGCTCGGCCTGATCGCGTTCACCGCGGCCGTGCTCGGTGGCATCGGCAACCTCCCCGGCGCCGTGCTCGGCGCGCTCTGCATCGGCTTCATCCAGGCCTTCAACGAAGGACTGCGCTGGCACTCGCCCGGCAGCGACTGGACGCAGTCGATCGTGTTCTCGATTTTGATTTTGATCCTCGTCTTCCGGCCCGAGGGACTCCTCGGCGAACGGACACCAGAAGGCGCCTGACGATGTGGCGCAAGTCCAAGTCCGCGATCGCGCGCGCCTGGTGGGGAGGTCTCGGCCTCGTCGGCCTGTCGCACGAGCGCTGGCTCGGCTTCTCGCGGCGGACGCGTCGCACGGTGAAGGCCGTCGTCTGGGTCGCGATCGGCCTACTGCTGATCCAGTTCTTCGGCGTCTGGGCGAACTCTGCGATCGTGATGGCGGCGGTCGTGCTGCTGCTCGTGCTCGTGCCGTACCAGAACTGGACGTGGCGCGGCCGCAAAGTCGGGACCTGGGTGTTCCCGGGCGCCGTGCTGCTGCTCGCGATCACGTACCCGTTCTACGTCGACAACCTGCCGGGGATCCCGATCTTCCTGTCGTTCCCGGAGATGAGCACGATGGTCGCGATGATGATCTTCTCGATCATGGCCCTCGGCCTGAACTTCGTCGTCGGCTACGCGGGACTGCTCGACCTCGGTTACGTCGCGTTCTACGCGATGGGCGCGTACATGGCGGGCTGGTTCGCGTCGAACCAGTTCGCGGGCCAGAACTTCGATCTCGGCGCAGTCGGCCTCTACAAGGGCGCGACCGGATTCCATCTCTCGATCTGGCTCGTGCTGCCGCTGGCGGGACTCGCGACCGCGCTCGTCGGCGTGCTGATCGGCCTCCCGACGCTCCGCCTACGCGGCGATTACCTCGCGATCGTCACGCTCGGCTTCGGCGAGATCCTGCCGCAGATCGCGCGCAACGGCGACAACCTGTTCGGCTTCAACCTCACGAACGGCACGGGAGGGATCACGCCGATCGACGGCCCGGGGTTCGGCAACTGGGCGCACGCGCACCTCGGCTTGCCGGCGAACTACCTGAATGCGACGAACTTCGACGAGATCTTCTTCTGGACATCGCTCGTGCTCGTGCTGATCACGATCTTCTGTAGCGCGCGCATGCGCGACTCGCGCCTCGGCCGCGCGTGGGTTGCGATCCGCGAGGACGAGATCGCCGCCGCGGCGATGGGTGTGCCGTTGATGCGCACGAAGACGTGGGCGTATGCGACGGGCGCGTTCTTCGGCGGCGTCGCCGGCGCGTACTACGCGAGCTACAAGAGCGGCGCGTTTCCGGACGACTTCTTCTTCCAGATCTCCGTCTTCATCCTCTGCATGGTCATCCTCGGCGGCATGGGGAACATCTGGGGCGTGATCTTCGGCGCGTGCTTCCTCTCGTACCTCGACCGCGAAGGACTGTCGAACGTCGGCGCGTGGTTGAACGACAAGTTCGGCCCCGGCGGCGCGCTGGTCCAGGTCTGGCACAAGCCGCTCGACGTGCCGCTGTACGAGTTCGGGATCTTCGGCGTGATCCTCGTCGTCACGATGCTGTTCCGGCCGGAGGGCTTGATCCCGAGCTCGCGGCGGAAGGCGGAGTTCCACGAAGGCGTGCACGAGGAGTACCTCTACGACGTCGAGCACGGCGCGCAGATCTACGAAGAAGCCACATGAGCGAGCCGCTTCTCCAGACGCAGCGGCTGCGCAAGGAGTTCGGCGGCCTCGTTGCGGTCGACGACGTCGACTTCACCGTGCCCGAAGGCTCGATCGTCAGCCTGATCGGTCCGAACGGCGCCGGCAAGACGACGTTCTTCAACATGCTCACCGGCGTCTACAAGCCGACGTTGGGGTTCGTCTTCTTCGCGGGCGAGAACCTGACCGGGAAGCCGCCGCACATCTTCACGCAGCGCGGCATCGGCCGCACGTTCCAGAACATCCGGCTCTTCCAGAACATGACGGCGCTCGAGAACGTGCTCGTCGGCATGCACGTCAGGCTCAAGGGCAACGCGATCCAGGCGATCCTCCGCACGCCGAAGGTGAAAAAAGAGGAGAGCGACGCGCGCGACCGCGGCCGCGCGCTGCTCGAGTTCAGCGGGCTGCGCCGGAAGGACGACGAGATCGGCCGCAACCTCTCGTACGGCGACCAGCGCCGGCTCGAGGTCGCGCGCGCGCTCGCGACCGAGCCGAAGTTGCTGCTGCTCGACGAGCCGACCGCCGGGATGAACCCGCAGGAGACCGCGGAGTTCACGACCTTCGTCAGCCGGCTGCGCGAGGAACAGGGACTCTCGGTGCTGCTGATCGAGCACGACATGCGCGTCGTGATGGGCGTCTCCGACCGCGTCACGGTTCTCGACTACGGCGAGTTGATCGCCGAGGGCGAGCCGAAGGAGATCCAGAAGAACGAGCGCGTGATCGAGGCGTACCTCGGTAAGGCGGCGGTCTCGTCATGAGCGCCGCGGCGACACCGCAGGCGGCGCCGGAGCTGATCCTCGAGCTCGACTCGGTCGAGACGTTCTACGGCTCGATCCAGGCGCTGAAGGGGATCTCGCTCAACGTGCGCGAGGGCGAGATCGTGACGCTGATCGGCGCGAACGGCGCGGGGAAGTCGACGACGCTGCGCTCGATCAACGGCCTCAACCATGCGCGCAAGGGGACGATCGTGTTCCGCGGCGAGGACATCACGGCGAAGCCGGCGCACGAGATCGTCAAGCTCGGCATCGCGCAGTCGCCGGAGGGGCGGAAGCTCTTCCCGCGGATGACGGTGACCGAGAACCTCGAGATGGGCGCGTTCCAGCGCTCCGACAAGAGCGAGTTCAAGGCCGACATGGAGCGCGTCTTCACGCTCTTCCCGCGACTCGCCGAGCGGCGGACGCAGAAGGCCGGGACGATGTCCGGCGGCGAGCAGCAGATGTGCGCGATCGGCCGCGCGCTGATGGCGCGCCCGACGCTGCTGATGCTCGACGAGCCGTCGATGGGACTCGCGCCGATCTTCGTCGAGCGGATCTTCGAGACGATCGTCGAGGTCAACAAGCAAGGCACGTCGATCCTGCTCGTCGAGCAAAACGCGCTGATGGCACTCGACGTCGCGAACCGCGGCTACGTCCTCGAGACCGGAAAGGTCGCGCTCGCCGACGATGCGAAGGCACTCGCGCAGAACGAGCAGGTCCGCAAGACCTATCTCGGCGAGACTTGAACCAGGGGAACCGAGGTTCCCCTGGTGGACCGTCCTTGGGCTCTGGTGGCTCTTCGCTGTGACGCTCCCGCCGGGAGCGCGGTCCAGGCTCCGCGGGCTCTTCGCAGTGCACCCAGAGCGATCTCGACGAGTTGCCAGCCCCGCGCGACTCGTGGCGGCCCAAGGCCGTCCCGAGCCGCTGGTCAGCCTCCGTCTAACGCGCCTTCGGCAGCGTTAGCCTCCGGCTTCCGCCTGGCTGCCGACTCGTAACGGGAAATACGGAGGAGAGAGCAGGAAGCCGATGCGAGGCGGCCCGCCGGTGCGGCCCTCCGCCATCTCGAGTGCGGCGCCGATGCCGTGGACCGGGACGAAGCCGAGTTGGCGCACCGCCGTCGCGTCGCGCGCGCCGGCGACGAGCACTGCGCCGAGGCGGTCGAGCGCCGGGCGGCATGCGTCCCAGTCGCGGAACGGAAGTAGCGGGTGCACGCCGCGTCCGGCGCGGTAGTCGCGGAGCGCGCGCGCGTCCGCGGCGGCTGCGAGCTCGGCTTCGGCGAGCAGCTCCGGATCGCGCCCGACGCGCGTCGCGTGG
The DNA here is from genome assembly GCA_963718385.1 of uncultured Actinomycetes bacterium. Classification (GTDB taxonomy): domain Bacteria; phylum Actinomycetota; class Thermoleophilia; order Gaiellales; family Gaiellaceae; genus Palsa-739. The sequence goes on along the minus strand of CAVQZE010000001.1, from coordinate 289,700 downwards.
AAGAACGAGCGGTACGGCTGCTGCGTCGGATGCGCGAAGTGGCGCGCGAACCGGTCGACGAGGATCGCCGTGCCGCCCTCGGCGACCGGGAACGCGTCGCGCCACAGACGCAGCGCGAGCCCGAGCCCGAGGTAGGCCGCGAGCAGCGGATTCGGGCGCTCGCGCGGGAGGTACGGCGTCGTGCCCGGGATCCCGATCACGATCGCGTCGAGCGGCGCGTCGAGCTCCGCGCGGCGCAACTCCAGCGCTCGCAGCATCGCCTCGGTGTGCGCGACCGACGGCGGCCCGGCGAACGCGCCGGCAGCACTCAGCTCGGTCGACAGCGAGCTCAGCACGCTCCGCCGCAGGCCGCCCGGCAGCGCGGAGTAGAGATGGCGCAGCGGCGACCGCGCGATGCGCTCCAGCGCCTCGGGATCGTACGGGTACCCGTGAAGCGCGCCCGACACGAGCGGATGGTTGAGGACGAGCGACGCGCCGATCAGCGGCACGCGCCGGGCCAGCGCCCGCTCGAGCGCGAGCGCGAGCCGCCAGCCCTGCGACGCCCGCGTCTCGAGCAGCGAGTCCGCGGATGCCGCCCGCAACGCCGATGTGTCGGAGGCCGCCAGCAGTGCGGCGGGACCGCCGTTCAACACGGTCTCGGCGGCGGTCACGACGACGACGAGATCCGTGTCGACGAGCGCCGGGTTGACGCGGAACGGCGGCAGCGCGGAGTCCTCGAGCTCGACGAGATCCGTTTCCTCGACGTCGTGGACGGCGACGCGTCCGTGAAAGCGCCGCGCGAGCTCCGGCGTCACGAGCGACTCGAGCTCCTTCTGCGATGTGCGGCGGGCGAGCCCGCTTGCGACGAGGATCGTCTGGTACCCGGTCGGGATGCCACAGCGCTCGAGCTCCGAGACGACGGCGCCGATCGCGAGCTGGCGCGGATCGGCGGAGACGGACGGGATCGGCAGCGCCGGCGGCTCGACGACGATCGTCGCGCGTGTGCCGCGCCGCGCGAGTGCCTCGAGCGGCGCGCCCTCGAGTGGGAACCGCAGTGCGTCGCGCACCGCGGCCGCGACGTCGGCGACGCCCTCGCCCGGCGTGTGAGGCCGCAGCACGAGCGCGTCGTCGGGAGCGGTCGCGACGATCAGTCGCGTGCCCGAGAGAAGTGGAATCCGCGGCACGCGCGGATTCAAGCACCGCTACGGCTTCCTACGGATGTGCCGCGGTGCGTCAGCGGCGAGTCTTGGGGCCAACGATGGCCGGACGTCGTGGCACCTGGGTCGTACCAGCGATTGCCTTCGCGGCCGTGGCGATGGTCGCGGCGGGCACCATCGGAGGGTTCGCCGCCGGAAACTGGCGCTCGCACACGACGACGGTCACGGTCGCCGCCGGCACGACGCCGGCCCTCACCGTGGCGGCGTCGGTCAGTCCGGCGGTTGCCGCCGGCGCGCACACGTTCAACCAGTTCGCGTGCTCGCAGTGTCACGGCCCGCAGGGCGAAGGCGGCATCTCGCCGTCTGTCCCGGCGCTCACGTCCGTCGGCAAGACGCTGACCGTCGCGCAGCTGACGCACATCATCAATCACGGGCTGGGCGAATCAGCGAACCCGAAGCAGCCGTACATGCCGGTCTGGGGCGCGGTGCTGTCGACGACGCAGGTCTCCAACCTCGTTGCCTACATCCGCGCCGGTCTGCCGGCCGTTTCGGAGAACGAGCCGGTGGCAATCCCGCAGGGACAGGGCGCGGCCGTTGCCGGCGCTGCGCTCTACGTTCGCTACGGGTGCATCAACTGCCACGGGCCGAACGGTCTCGGCGGCGTGCCGAACCCGCTGTCGCCCGACAAGACGATTCCGCCGCTCACCGGCCAGGACTTCCGCGGCGAATTCAATACCGACGCGAAGATCGCCGCCGTGATCCGCAGCGGGAGCGTGATCGGCAAGGCACCGATCGTGAGCATGCCGCACTGGGGCGGGATCATCCCGCAGGGCGACGTCGCCGCGCTGATCGCTTACCTGAAGACACTGAAGTAGTCCGCGTAAACTCGCGGGGATGGCGCCGAAGACGCTGACGGGCCTCGAGCTCGACCTCGACGACGCGCCGGCGCGCGACGCAGACCTCTTCCTCGTCGACGGGAACAACCTCGCCTACCGCGCGTTCTTCGCGCTGCCGGAGGAGCTCGCGACCTCCGAGGGCTTCCCGACCGGCGCGCTGCTCGGCTTCACGAACATGCTCTTCAAGCTGCTCTCGGACTACAAGCCGAAGGGCGTTGCCGTCGCGTGGGACACGCGGCCGGTGCACCGTGCCGCCGCCGCCGAAGCGGTCGAGGTTGTCTACAAGGAAGGCCGGAAGCCGATGGCCGACCTGCTACGCGAGCAGTTCCCGTACTTCCGCCCGATCGTCGAGGCGTTCGGCTACCGCAACCTCGAGTTCGAGGGCTGGGAAGCAGACGACGTGATCGCGACGCTCGCAACCGACGCCGACGGCGCCGGCATCCGCACGTGCGTCGTCTCCACCGATCGCGATGCGTTTCAGCTCGTGACCGGGAACATCTGCCTGATGATGACGCCGCGCGGCGTCAGCGACGTGCAGGTCTACACGCCGGAGCGCGTCGAGGCGCGTTATGGGATCCGGCCCGACCAGATTCCCGACTTCATCGGGCTGAAGGGCGACACGTCGGACAACATCCCCGGCGTTCCCGGCATCGGCGACAAGACCGCCGGGCAGCTGATCGCGCAGTACGGCACGCTCGAGTCGGTGCTCGAGCACGCGCAGGAGCAGTCGCCCGCGCGCAAAAAGAACCTGACGGAGTTCGCCGACCAGGCGCGCGCGTCGAAGGGGCTCGCGACGATGCGGCGCGACCTCGAGCTCGACTGCGATCCGTCTCAGCTCGTGCTCGCGCCGCCGGACCGCTCCGAGCTCCGCGAGATGTTTCGCCGCTTCGAGTTCCGCGGACTGCTCTCGCGCATCGACGATCTCGACGAAGCCGTGCCGGCTGCGCAGGCGCCGGTCGTCGCCGGCACCGCGGTCGCGTGGCGCGAAGCGGCGGAGCTGCCGGCGCTCGACGGCGTCGTCGCGGTGGCCGCCGACGAGGGACGGATCGCCGTCGCGACTGGGGCGGAGGTCGTCGTCGCGCCGCGTCCCACGCAACTTCACGGCGAGCTGATTGCGCACGACGCGAAGGCGATCGGCGTCGACGCCGTCGACGACACGATGCTCCTCGCGTATCTGATCGAACCCGGCCGCAGCGAGTACCTCCTCGATGACCTCGCCGCCGAGTACGCGGTCGAGGCGAAGCCCGTGCCGGACGCCGAGGAGGAGACCGACCGGCTCGTCCGCCACGCCGCGGTGACGCTGCGCGTGCGCGATCCGCTGCTCGAGCGTGTCCGTGAGCGCGGCAGCGAACGGCTCTACCGGGACGTCGAGATGCCGCTCGTCGGCGTGCTCCGCTCGATGGAGGACGCCGGAATCAAGATCGACACGTACCGGATGGGCGAGATCACCGCGCGACTCGCCGACCGCGTCGAGGAGCTCGAGGCGAGCGCGTACGACCTTGCGGGCGAAGAGTTCATGCTCGGCTCGACGCAGCAGCTCGCGCGGATCCTCTTCGAGAAGCTCGAGCTCACGCCCGGCCGCAAGGGCAAGACCGGCTACTCGACCGACACGAAGGTGCTGCGTTCGATCCGCGACGAGCACGCGATCGTCGAGGTGATCGTCGAGTGGCGCGAGCTGACGAAGCTGCTGAACACGTATCTCGGCCCCCTGCCGGCGCTGCTCGGCGAGGACGGCCGCCTCCATACGACGTTCAACCAGGCCGTCGCCGCGACGGGGCGGCTCTCGACGTCGAACCCGAATCTGCAGGCGATCCCGATCCGCACCGACCTCGGCAAGGAGATCCGCTCCGCGTTCGTGGCCGAGTCTGGTCACCGGCTGATCTCCGCCGACTACTCGCAGATCGAGCTGCGGATCCTCGCGCACGTGTCCGGCGAGCCGAAGCTGCGCGAGGCCTTCGAGCGCGGCGAGGACATCCACCGCGCGACCGCCGCCGAAGTGCTCGGCGTCGACCCCGCAAAGCTGACGTCGGGAGAACGCAGCATCGCGAAGATGATCAACTTCGGCATCGTCTACGGCATCTCCGCGTATGGGCTCTCCGAGAACCTCGAGATCCCGCGCGAACAGGCGCAGCAGTACATCGACGCGTATCTCGCGCGCTTCCCGCTCGTGCAGGACTTCATCCAGCGGACGATCGAGCAGTGCGAGCGCGACGGCTACGTGACGAGCCTCCTCGGCCGACGGCGCCCGGTGCCGGAGATCCGCGCGCGCAACCGGCAGACGCGCGGGCTCGGCGAGCGCATCGCCGTGAACTTCGTCATGCAGGGCTCGAACGCCGACATCATCAAGGTCGCGATGGTTGCGATCGAGCGCCGTCTGCGCGACGAGGGCCGGAGCGCGCGGCTCGTGCTCCAGGTGCACGACGAGCTGCTCGTCGAGGCGCCCGACGCGGAGCTGTCGGCGGTGAAGGAGATCGTGCGCTCCGAGATGTGCGCGGCGTATCCGCTCGACCCGCCGCTGGCCGTCGACGTCGGCGCCGGCGACACCTGGGGCGAGGCGAAGAGCTAGGACAGGTCGGGGAGCGAATCGGGGACGAGCCCGAGTCCCTGCTTCAGCTCCTCGATCAGCGCCTGCGCCTGGTCGAGCAGCGCCACAAGATCCGGTACTTCCTCGCGCGGCACCTCGAGCGTGACGCGGACCGGGGAGCGGGCGGTGGAGGAGATCGCGATCGACTCTTCTTCGTCGCGCGTCAGTGCCGTGAGGTCGAGATATTCGTCGCGGCCGAGCCGCGCGCCGGGCGCGAACTTCTCGTTGGCGACGCGGAGCCGCTGCGCGAGAACGCCGGGATAGTGCCCGGGCACGTGCACCGTCGCCTCGCGGCCCGTGCGCCCGATCGCGCACGACCACTGCGGGTAGCCGGGCTCGCGGGTCTCGTGCCGCAGAACGGCCACCGCCACGGAGTCGGTGTCGCCGATCGGGTAGCGCTCGTCCACGAGTCCAGGGTATCGAGGCTACGCGTAGCCGAGCTCGGCGAGCAGCTCGCCCGCTTCGGCCTCGACGTCGGCGACCTGCTCCGCCGTCAGGTCGCGCTGCCACCGGCCGACCGAGGTGGGGTGGGCCTCTCCGAACGACGCCGCGAGCAGGCCGGAGTCGAGACCGAGCAGGCCGCCGACCCGTTCTGCCTCCGCCGCCGGGTCGCCGACGAGACTTTCGTAACGGAGCTCGACCGTCCGCTCCGCGGGAGCGAGGCGCGCCGACGTGACGTACCGTCGCCAGGCCCACGCCGCGCGCCGCGCGTCGCTCACGTGCTCGAACTCGTCCCTCCGCTCCGGTTCGACCCAGAAGCGCGCGTGCGCCCCGTAGCCCGCGCGCGCGTCGTCGTGTCCGTTGCGGCCGGCGCTGAGCCAGCCGCGCTCGAGCAGCGAGCACACGACGTCGCGTCCGTCGCGCATTACGTGGAGCGCGGTCGAGCCCGGGTAGGCGCCGAGCGCCGCCCCGACGACGAAGCTCGTCTCCGGCGTCTGCTCGACACCGCGGAGGTGCTGGACGAACGCGAGGCGGCGGACGCGGTCGAGGATCCTGCGGATCGCGAATGTCTGGTCGGCCGGCCCAAGCTCGACGAGGCCTGGCAGCGCCGCCTTCAGCGGCTTCACCTCGCCGAGATCGACGAACCCCGGCTGCTCGCCGAGCCGCGTCGCCGTGAAGGTCGTCCCGGAGCGGGGCGAGCCGACGACGAACACGAGCCGGTCCTCCCGGCGGACCAGCGCTCCCTCGCGCCGCCCGCGCACGCCGACGCGTACGGCCGTTTGGCCGTACGATGCGAGCGCCCAGACCTGCCGGACGGCATGCGTGAGACTGCCTGCCTCGTGCACCGGACTACGAACTATGCCAGTCGGCAGTGAACGGCACGTGACGAGGACAGCCCACCGGCAAACAAATCAGGCCTCCTGGGCGTCTAGTGCTGTGGGGCTATACTGACCCGCCGCAAATATGGCCAACGAAACCATCAACGATCCCCGGCTCGAAGAAGGCGTCTGGACGACAGGTCCGGACGGCGAGCTCGTCCCGGATTACGAGTCCACCTTCCCCACGATCAACGAGGGAGAGGTCGTCCACGGCACCGTCGTGCGCGTGGACAAGGACGAGGTCCTCGTCGACATCGGCTACAAGTCCGAGGGCGTCATCCCGGTCAGCGAGCTGTCGATCCGCCGCTCGGTGAACCCCGCGGACGAGGTCTCGGTCGGCGACGAGATCGCCGCGCTCGTGATGACCAAGGAGGACGCCGAGGGGCGTCTGATTCTTTCGAAGAAGCGCGCGCGCTTCGAGATCGCCTGGAAGGCGATCGAGGCTGCGCACGAGCAGGGCGAAGCCGTCACGGGCCGCGTGATCGAGGTCGTCAAGGGTGGCCTGATCCTCGACCTCGGCGTCCGCGGGTTCCTGCCGGCGTCGCTCGTCGACATTCGCCGCGTCCAGGATCTCGACGAGTACCTCGGGCAGGAGCTGCGGTGCAAGGTGATCGAGCTCAACCGCTCGCGGAACAACGTCGTCCTCTCGCGCCGCGCCGTCCTCGAGGACGAGCGCAAGGAGATGCGCCAGGCGATCCTCGACAAGCTCAACCCGGGCGACGTCGTCGAGGGCACGATTTCGAACATCGTCGACTTCGGCGCGTTCGTCGACCTCGACGGGATGGACGGCCTGATCCACATCTCGGAGCTCTCGTGGAGCCACGTCAACCATCCGTCCGAGGTGCTCGAGATCGGCCAGAAGGTTCAGGTCAAGGTGCTCGACATCGACCGTGACCGCCAGCGGATCTCGCTCGGCCTGAAGCAGACGCAGTCCGACCCGTGGCAGCAGGTGCTCGAGAGCTACGGCGAGGGCGACGTCGTCAAGGGCAAGGTGACGAAGGTCGTCACGTTCGGCGCGTTCGTCGAGATCCTCCCCGGTGTCGAGGGCCTCGTGCACATCTCCGAGCTTGCGCAGCATCACGTCGAGAACCCGCGCGAGGTCGTCTCGCAGGGCGACGACGTGAACGTGCGCATCCTCGAGGTGGACGCCGAGCGCCGTCGTCTCTCGCTGTCGCTGAAGCGCGTCGAGGACGGCATGCCGATCCAGCCGAAGCCGGGCGACGAGGCCGCGCCTCCGACGATCGATCTCTCCGAGGACGTCTTCACGGACGAGCCGGCGGCCGAGGTTGTCGTCGTCGACGAGGTCGCCGCGGAGCCCGAGGTCGCTGTCGCCGACGAGGTCGCCGCGGAGCCCGAGGCCGACGTCGAAGTCGAAGTCGAGGCCGAGCCGGTCGCGGAGACCGAGCCGGAGCCCGAGCCCGTCGCAGTGGCCGAGGACGCGGCGCCGGCCGAGTCCTCCGAGCCCGCGTCCGACTAGCGTGGCGCGGCCGCTCGCGGTCGCGATCACCGGGGGTATCGCGGCAGGCAAGACCGAGGCGCTCGCGGCGTTCGCGCGCCACGGCGCAGCCGTCGTCTCGAGCGACGAGATCGTCCACGCCATCTACCTCGGCGACGACGAGTTCATCGAAGCGGTTCGCGCGCGGTGGGGCGACGCGGTGTTCGCGCACGACGGCGAAGTCGATCGCGCGGCGGTCGGACGGATCGTGTTCGCCGACCGCGACGAGCTCGCCTGGCTCGAAGGGGTGCTACACCCGATCGTGCGCCGCGCGTCCGAAGCCTGGCTCGAGCAGGTGCGGGCCGAGCCCGATCCGCCGGCTCTCGCCGTCTTCGAGATCCCGCTGCTCTACGAAACCGGCGGCGAGTCGCGCTTCGACAAGGTCGTCGTCATCACGGCGCCGGAGTCGGTACGCGCCGCGCGGCGCGAGGCGTTCGCCGACCGCGAGTCGCGCCTGATCCCGGACGAGGAGAAGATCCGCCGCGCCGACTTCGCCTACGTCAACGACGGCACGCTCACGGAGCTCGACGCGTTCGTCGCCGGGGTCGTCGAGGAGCTCACATCCTGAGGCGTTTGATCATGGGCGTCGCCGTGCTCGTCGCCGCGGCCGGCGCCGTCCTCTATCTCCAGCGCACGGAGCCGCCGTGGTGGGCGCGCCTCTGGTACCCACTCCACTACGCCTCGATCGTCCGCGGCCACGCCGCGAACTACCACCTCAACCCGGCGCTGCTCGCCGCGGTGATCGAGCAGGAGAGCAAGTTCGACGCCAACGCGAAGTCGAGCACCGGCGCGATCGGGTTGATGCAGCTCCAGCCGAGCACGGCGAAGGGGATCGCGATCCGGACCGGCGGCTCGAAGTTCGTCGTCTCGGATCTCTACAACCCCGAGCTCAACGTCCGCTACGGCGCGTGGTATCTCCGCCACCTGCTCGACAAGTACCGCGACGAGCGAACGGCACTCGCCGCCTACAACGCGGGCCAGGAGAACGTCGACCGCTGGCGCGCGGCGCACGAGGACATCCAGTTCTCGGAGACCCGCGCGTACGTCTCACGCGTCGAGCGCCTGAAGGGGATCTACCGGCGCGCGTACAAGTCGCAGCTCGGACTCGGCTAGCCGGACGTACCGTGCCGGACGAGATCCGGCGGCGGGGCCGGTGCTTCGGCCGACGCGAGCGACCCGCGACACCCGGCGCCGCTGTTCGCGACGGAGAACGTCTTCGTCGACGCGCTCGTATTGCCGCGGACGTCGGTCGCGCGCACGTGGATCGTGTACGTGCCGTTGCGCAGATACCGCGTGTCGAACCGCGGCGCGAGGAGGAACAGGTAGCGGCCGGGTGTCGCCGCGAACTGCTGGTCGCCGAACCGGGTGTCGTTCTGGTACGAGCCGCGCGCGTAGACGTCCCAGAAATGCGAGTTCGGCGGGACCCGGTGGCGGAAGTCGGCGGCGATGCGCGTCGGCTCGACGACCTTCGAGCCGCGCGTGATCTGCCACGTTACGAGCGCCGGCGCGACGGGAAGCCCGTCGAACTTCCCGGTGACGCGCAGAGGCGGCGTGTCATACGCGTCGGCGACGATCTGCACGCGGCCGCAGAGCCCGGTCGGGTCCTGGACGACGCCGTCGTGGTTCTCGACGAGGATGCTCGCGACCGTGGGGCGCGTCGTGTCGGCGTACGGCGTGAGGTGGCCTCGCTGCAGCGGGTTGACGGCATGTCCTTTCCGGATCTCCGAGATGTGGACGTGGCCGTACGGCGCCTGCACATAGCCGATCACCGTTTGGCGCGCGACGACGTGCTGGCCCTCGCCGACGACGGCCACGACGTGGAAGTACTGGAACGTGACCTTCTTGGGCGTGACGAGGTTGAGCGTCGCGGCGCCCATGTAGCGGATCCGGCCGTTGGCGATCGCGTAGACCGGCGTCCCGTCGGGCGCGACGATGTCGACGCCCTGGTGGAACGAGAAGCTGCCGGGGCCGGAGATCCCGTTGTTGTCGACGTCGCCGGCGTACACCGTGCGCGGGTCGCCGAAGAAGCCGCGGATCGGGTGCTGCCGGTCGAACGGCTTGACCGGCCAGGGGTACGCGGCGGCCGCCGCCGGGAGGGCGAGCGGCCGCGAGGATGACGAGCACGAGCGGGAGGGTTCGCATGGACGGAGAGGGTCGGGTTAGCCGCATGTTGGGCGAATCCTGCCTAGGTCGCGACCGCGCCAGCGGCGATCTGGAAGTCGAGTCGGCCGTCTGCCTGATTGCCGCGGGTGTCTGTCGCCTGTACCTCGATCTCGTAGGTGCCGTCGTCGAGGTTTAGTCCGCCTGCGAGGTAGAAGCAATACCGGCCGGCGCGACCCGGGTGGTTCTGGGTCGTCTCCGGTGCGTAGACCGAGGGGTAGAGCGCAGCGTCGAGCATCCGCTCCCGAAAATCGGCCGCGACCGTCCACGGTGACGTCGGCCCACCGTTGCGGGACAGGCGCCAGCGCAGGAGCACCGGCGTGACGGGCAGACCCGCCCACTCGCCGGGCACGGCCGGCGACGGCATGTCATATGCGTCTGCGACGAACGTCAGGGCGCCGTTGCCCCCGTCCTGGATCGAGACTCCGGCGACGCTCGGTGCGGACGCATCCGTGTATGGGCCGATACCGCCGGGGCGAAGCGGATTGACGTAGACGCCGTTGATGCGTTCGGCGAAGTGGACGTGCCCCCAGCCGGCTGCGATCCAGCCCAGCAGCTGGTGTGCCGCGACGTGTTCGTGCGACGTGACGGCGGGGACGACGTGCCAGTAGCCGAACTCGTGGTTCGGTCCCACGACCACCGCGATCGCCTGGCCGGAGTCGAAGAACACTTCACCGCCGCGAACAGCGTAGACGGGCGTGCCGTCGGGAGCGGAGATGTCGATGCCGAAGTGGAACGCATGCGACCCGTGGGAGCCGATGCGGGGGTCGTCGAGGAAGCCGCGAACGGGATGCTGCCGGTCGAACGGTTCCAGGGGCCAGTCGTACGCGGCGGGAACCTCGGCCGACCCGTCCCGCGTCTGCGTGACACGGAGCTCCGTCGGTGAGATTGTCGACACCGTACGGGGTCCCTCGCAGAGGTCAGGTGACTGCGCGGGGGCCTGCTGGACGTTGATTGCGAGGAGCGAGGCGGCGATGACGAAGGCGGCCGCGGCGCCGATGCGGATGGGGTTCTTGGCAGCCATGCGGCCACCGTCGGAGAGCACCCAAATGGGTCTCTCATTTCCCGGTCACAGCGCGCTAACGTTGACCGGCTTGGCTTCCGGTGACAGAAGTCGACTGCGCTCTGCGAGGTCTAGACAGGTAGGAAATGACTGACTTCCGGATACTCGGACCAATCGAGGTCGCCGGCGAAGACGGTGTCCTGCTGCCCCTTGGCGGCGCGAGGCAGCGGGCGCTTCTGGCGGTTCTGGTCCTCCGCGCAGGCGAGGTCGCGTCCACAGATTTCCTGATCACGTCTCTGTGGGGCGAAAGCGCGCCACGCACCGCGGCGACCTCGCTCCAGAATCTCGTCTCGGCGCTGCGCAAGCTCCTCGGCGCATGACGCGCTCGTCACGCGTCCGCCGGGGTACATGCTCGCGGTCGATCGGGAGTCAGCATCGACCTCGGTCGGTTCGAGCTGCTCGTCCGCGACGCGGCGCGGGCGGGAGCCGTCGGAGCGGGCGCGGATGCTGCGCGACGCGCTCGCGCTCTGGCGCGGCGAGCCGCTCGCCGACGTCGCGCTTCGAGCCGTTCGCACAAGTGCGAGGTCTTCCGGCTGGAGGAGCTCCGGATCGCCGCACACGAGGATCTGATCGACGGCGGAGCTCGACGCGGGCCGTGACGCGGAGCTCGTCGCCGGAGCTCGAGGCGCTCGTCGCGAAGCATCCGCTCCGCGAGCGGCTCCGCGGCCAGCTAATGCTCGCCCTCTACCGCGCCGGCCGCCAGGCCGACGCGCTTGCGGTCGTACGACGGACGCCCGGCGCACGTTCGCTCGATGAGCTCGGACATCGACCCCGAGCCCGGAGCTCCAGCAGCTGCACGCGTCGATCCTCCGCCAGGAGGCCGGCCTCGAGCCGGCTTCGCGTCGTGGCCTCGCCGGAAGACCAGTTCGGCGAGGTCGTCGCGACGCTGCTCGGCGGCGGCCGGCTCGGTCGCCGGTGCTCGGCACCGAGCGTCGCCGAGCTCGCCGCGCAGCTTGCCGACGCGCTTCGAGCTATCCGCCCGACGAGCGCGGGCGACCTCGACGCGGGTCGCCGCAGTTCGTCGCGCTCATGAAGGGCGTCCGGGCCGCTGTACGACGAGCTGCACGACGCTGCTCGACCGCGGACGTGCGCAGCCGACATCCGATCCATCGATTCTTCGCCGCGCTTCCGCCGCTGCTCCGCGAGAGCGGCGCGCCGCACCAGCTGCTCGTCACGACGAGCTACGACCTTGCGCTGGAGCAGGCGCTGCTCGACGCGGGCGAGGAGTTCGACGTCGTCTCGTACGTCGCGCTCGGGCCGGCACCGCGGCCGGTTCTGCCACCTGGCGCCGGACGGCGACGTCGTCCGTCGATCGAGCTGCCGAACACGTATGCGACGGAGCTCTCGCTCGAACGCAGGACGGTGATCCTGAAGCTCCACGGCCGGCATCGACCCGAAGCCCGACGCGGAGTGGGAGAGCTTCGTCGTCACCGAGGACGACTACATCGACTACCTCGCGCCGGCGGACATCGGCGGCGCGGTTCCGGTCGCGCCTCGCGGCGAAGCTGCGGCGGAGCCACTTCCTGTTCCTCGGCTACGGCATGGCCGACTGGAACCTCCGCGTCGTGCTCGAGCGGATCTGGGGCGACGAGCGCGCTCAGCTACCGCTCGTGGGCCGTGCAGGCCGGGCGCGAAGCCGCTCGAGCGGCGAGTTCTGGCGCCGCCGCGATGTCGACCTGCTCGAGGTGGCGCTCGACGAGTACATCGGAGCTGCTCGGGCCGGTCCACGTCGACGGTGGCGGTGTCGGTATGAGTGCGACTGCGCTGCCGGACTCGCCGTACAAGGGGCTCGCGCCGTTCGAGGACTCCGAGCTCGACGCGCTGTTCTTCTTCGGCCGCGAGCGCGACGCCGAGATCGTCGTCGCGAACATGCTCGCGTCGAAGCTGACGGTTCTGTACGGCCCGAGCGGTGTCGGCAAGAGCTCGATGCTGCGGGCGCCGGCCGTCGCGCGAAGGCTCGCGAGCTCGCGCCGGAGGCCGCGGAGGTCGTCGTTCTCGACGTCTGGGCCGGCGAGCGCGGCGTTCCTCGCCGCGGCGCGGGCACGGGGCGCGAGATGTACCTGATTCTCGACCAGTTCGAGGAGTACTTCCTCTACCACGCGCGAGGGGCGGGCACGCTGCTCGACGAGCTGCCGGAGCTCCTCGCGCAGCCCCGTGTCCACGTCCTCATCTCGCTGCGCGATGACGCGCTCTCGCGGCTCGATGCGTTCCAGGCGCGGATCCCGAACGTCTTCGCGAACCGTCTGCGGCATCGACGCACCTTGACCGCGACTGCCGGCGCGTGCCGCGATCGTCGGGCCGATCGACCGCTGGAACGAGCTCGTCCCGTCTGCCGAGCGCGCAGGCATCGAGGCCGCGCTCGTCACCGCCGTCCTCGACGAGGTCGCCGCCGGCTCCGCGGCGGCAACGGCTCGGGGGCCGCCGGCCGTATCGAGGCGCCGTACCTCCAGCTCGTGATGGAGCGCGTCTGGGAGGAGGAGCACGCGGCGGGCTCGTCGTTCCTTCGCCTCGCGACGCTCGAGCGGTTGGGCGGCGCGCGCGCGATCGTCAGCATGCATCTCGAGCGGACGCTCGGCACGCTGACACCGCACGATGCGGCAATCGCGGCGAGTGCGCTCGACCTTCCTCGTCACGCCGACCCGCTCGAAGATCGCGCAGTCGTTCGACGACCTCGTCGGCTACACGGACGAACCGCCCGCGGAACTCCGCGGCGTGCTCGACCTGCTCGCAGCGCAGCGCATCCTCCGCGTTGCTTCGGTCAACGGCGACGGGGCGGGCAGGCGCTACGAGATCTTCCACGACGTTCTCGCCGAGCCGGTGCTCTCGTGGCGGCGCGGCTTCGTCGCAGCGGCCGCGCTCGAGGCCGAGCGCGAGACGGCGGCGCGACGCAATCGGCGGCTGCTCTTCATCGCGGTCGGCGCCGGCGTCATCGCCGCGGCGATGATCGCGCTCGCCGCGTACGCGATCTCGCAGAAGAACGAAGCGTCGAAACAGCAGCAGCAGGCGGAGAAGCAGACGCAACGCGCACGCAGAGCGGCGCTACTTGCGACGAATGCACAGAAGCATGCGGAGACGTCGGCGCATGCGGCACGTCACGCGGAGCAGAAGGAGAAGCAGGCTGAGAACGCTGCGAACGCGTCGGCCGCGACTTCGGAGCAGGAAACGAAGAAAGCCCAGCAGGCGCAGCAGACGACCGCGGTGGCGCTTGCAGCCGAGAAGACGCAGCGGCAACGCGCGGACAGCGCCGCGGCCCGCGCCCGTCGCCAGAAGGGGATCGCGCACAACCAGGCCCGGCTCTACCAGCAGGAGGCCAAAATCAACAAGATCGGCGAGCTCGTTGCCAGGTCGCAGGCCCAGCTCGACGGTCGACCCTGTGAAGAGCGTGCAGGCGGCGCTGCAGGCGTCCGACAGCGCGGCGACAGCCGACGTCGAGGACAGCCTCCGCAACTCGCTGCAGCAGCTTCGGGTCCGAGCCATCCTCGACGGCGGCGGGGAACCGGTGAACGCCGCGATCTTCAGCCACGACGGCTCGCTGGTCGCGACAGGTGCCGGCGGCGGCCCGACCTCGGCGCGCTCCACCTCGGCGGTTCACGGCGGAACCCTCCGCATCTTCCGGACGACCACGCACGCGCTCGTCGAGTCGCAGAAGCTCGGCGCGGTCATCACGACGGCCGCGTTCGCACCCGACGACAAGACGATCGCGGTTGGAACCGCCGACGGCACGACGGTCCTTTACGACGTGACGACGAAGAAGCTTCTCCAGACGTTCCACGACGACGCAGGCGTCCTCGACGTCGCGTTCGCCGACGGAGGCAGCGAGGTGCTTACGGGCAGCAGCGACAAGACGTTCCGGATCTGGGACGCAGCGAGTGGAGTCTCGTAAGGACGATCGCGGGTACGCGACCCGTGCAGACGATCGCGATGAGCACCGACGGATTGCTCGCCGCGACGGTGCAGACCGGCGATCCGGTGATCCGCGTCTACCGCCTCCCGTCCGGCGATCTCGTCGCATCGCCGCAGCAGACGGGCGAGGCGACGGATGCTGCGTTCTCGCTCGACGGGAAGTACCTCGCAACGACCGGACGGCGGAACGGCTACGTCTGGGATACGGCGACGTGGAGCCAGCAGCATCTCCTCGTGGGCCACGAGGCCGCGATCGACGATGTCGTCTTCACGCCCGACGACCGGATCGTCACATCGAGCATCGACAGCTCGGCAATCGTCTGGGATGCAGCGACGGGAGCCTCGCTCAATACGTTGTCCGGCCAGAGCCAGCAGAAGATGCTTGCCGTTGCGGTCAGCCCCGACGGACAGCAGATCGCCACCGTCGGCGTGGACCCGATTGTCCGCATCTGGACGACGCCGCTCGGGGCGATCCCCCGTGCGCTCGCCGGGCACGCCGACTCCGTGACATCGGTGTCGTACAGCCGCGACGGCAGGCTCCTGCTCACGGCGAGCGCCGACGGGACGGCGAGGCTCTCGGATACCACCGTCCCGGTGCTCGCGCCTCTCGGCGCCCACGCCGGCCCGGTCTCGGCAGTTGCGTACAGCTCGGACGGGAAGCAGGTGCTGAGTGCGTCCGCGGACGGCACCGCGCACCTCTGGAACGCCGGCGGTCACGGTCCCACGCTCGCGCAAGGTGGACCGGTGAACGATGCGACGTTCACGTCCGACGGACGCGGCGTGCTGACGGCCGGACAGGACGGCACCGCGAAGCTCTGGAGCGCCTCGACCGGTGCGCTGCGCGCCACGTTCCCGCACGGCGCACCGGTGCGCGCCGTCGCTTCGAGCGGCGCCGTCGTCATCACGGGAGGGGACGACGGCAACGTCAAGGCGTGGACGTCGGCCGGTCGGCTGCTGTGGACGGCAGCGCAAGGCTCGCCCGTGACCGCATTGGCCGTCGGCGCGGACGGCACAGTCGCAAGCGGCGCTGCGGACGGGAGCGTCAGGCTCTGGCGCGCCAGCGACGGCGCGGCGGGGCATGTCTTGACAGGTCACACCGGCTCGATCACGTCGCTCGACTTCTCTCGCGACGGCGGTCGCGTCTCGTGAGCGGCAGCGCCGACCACACCGCGCGCATCTGGGACGTGCGGACCGGCGACCTTCTCCATCCCCTCGTCGGCCACCAGTTCGGCGTCACGTCGGTCGACTTCAGCCCTGACGGCAAGCTCGTCGCGACAGCGAGCGTCGACGGCGACGCGTGGCTCTGGAACGCCACCACCGGCGCGGAGAAAGACAAGCTCCGATTCCACGTGTCGACGGTGAGCCAGGTCGCGTTCAGTCCCGACGGGAGGTGGGTCGTCACCGCCGGTCCGTCGGCGGCCGGCCTGTGGCAGACGCGAACGGGCGACCTCGTCGTCTACCTGCACGGCGCGAAGGGGAACCTGACGTCCGCGGCGTGGGCGCCCGACTCGGCGCGGATCGTCGTCGGCGACACCGGCGGCGGCGTCGAGACCTATCGGTGCACGGTCTGCGGTCGCATCCCGGCCTTGCGCGCGCAGGCGAAGACACTCCTGCGGGAGATCCTCGGTCCGGTGGGGTAGCCCTGGCTCGCGTCGATACGCTTGACGCCGTGCCCGAGTTCGCGACGACCGACGAATACCGCCCGATCGCCGACCAGCCGCGCGCGATCGAGACGCTCGCGGCGGGGATCGAAGCGGGCGAGCGCTACCAGACGCTGATCGGCGCGACCGGCACCGGCAAGACGGCGACGATGGCGTGGACGATCGAGAAGGTCGGCCGCCCAGCGCTGATCATCGCCCACAACAAGACGCTCGCCGCGCAGCTCTGCAACGAGTTCCGCGAGTTCTTCCCGACGAACGCCGTCGAATACTTCGTCTCGTACTACGACTACTACCAGCCCGAGGCGTACGTCCCGCAGGCCGACCTCTACATCGAGAAGGACTCGTCGCGGAACGACGACATCGACCGGCTGCGCCACGCCGCCACGTCGAACCTTCTCTCGCGCCGCGACGTGATCATCGTCGCGTCGGTCTCGTGCATCTACGGCCTCGGCTCGCCGGAGGAGTACAAGGACCGCGTCGTCTTCGTCACCGCGGGCGAGGAGCAGGACCGCGACCTGATGCTGCGCAAGCTCGTCGACATCCAGTACGTCCGCAACGACACGCTGCTCGGGCGCGGCCGCTTCCGCGTCAAGGGCGACGTCGTCGAGGTACAGCCCGCGTATTCCGAGACTGCGCACCGGATCTCGTTCTTCGGCGACGAGGTGGAGCAGATCACGCACTTCGACCCGCTCACCGGCGAGGTGCTCGCGCGCCAGGACACGATCACGATCTTCCCGGCGACGCAGTACGTCACGTCGAAGCCGACGATCGAGCGCGCAGTCGGCGAGATCAAGCACGAGCTCGCGCAACAGGTGCGCGCGTTCGAGTCGGAGGGCAAGATGCTCGAGGCGCACCGGATCCGCCAGCGCACCGAGTACGACCTCGAGATGATGCAGGAGCTCGGCTTCTGCAACGGGATCGAGAATTACTCGCGCATCCTCGACGGCCGGCCGCCCGGCACCGCGCCGCACACGCTGCTCGACTACTTCCCGTCCGACTTCGTCGTCTTCGTCGACGAGTCGCACCAGACCGTGCCGCAGGTCGGCGGCATGTACGAGGGCGATCGTTCGCGCAAGCAGACGCTTGTCGACTTCGGCTTCCGGCTTCCGTCCGCGCTCGATAACCGTCCGCTCCGCTTCGACGAGTTCCTCGCGAAGGTGCCGCAGCTCGTCTTCGTCTCGGCGACGCCGGGGCCGTTCGAGCAGCGCCACGCGACGCGGGTCGCGGAGCAGCTGATCCGCCCGACCGGAGTTGTCGACCCCGACGTCGAGCTGCGCCCGACGCGCAACCAGATCGACGATCTGCTTGGCGAGATCCGCAAGCGCGAGACCGCCGGCGAGCGCACGCTGGTCACGACGCTGACGAAGAAGATGGCGGAGGACCTGACGGACTATCTCCTCGAGTCCGGCGTCAAGGCGCGCTACCTGCACTCCGAGATCGACACGCTCGAGCGGATCCAGATCATCCGCGAGCTGCGGCTCGGCGAGTACGACGTCCTTGTCGGCGTGAACCTGCTCCGCGAGGGCCTCGACCTGCCCGAGGTGTCGCTCGTCGCGATCCTCGACGCGGACAAAGAGGGCTTCCTGCGCGGCCGCACCTCGCTGATCCAGACGATCGGCCGCGCGGCGCGGAACATCCACGGCAAGGTGCTGATGTACGCCGACAAGCAGACCGAGGCGATCAAGGACGCGCTCGACGAGACGAACCGACGCCGCACGATTCAGCTCGCGTACAACGAGGAACATGGGATCACGCCGGAGACGATCACAAAGGGCGTCTCCGACATCGCCGAGTTCCTGTCGCTCGGCGCGCCGCACGTGCCGGGACGCCGCCGCCGCGGCGCCGCGAAGGTCGAAGGCCTCAGCCGCGAGGAGCTGGAGAAGCTCGTCGTCACGCTGGAGGAAGAGATGCTCGTCGCCGCCGAGGAGCTGCGGTTCGAGTACGCCGCGAAACTCCGTGACGAGATCAAAGACCTGCGCCGGGAGCTCCTGGCGCTCGAGGAGGTGTCAGCCTGATGTGCCGTTCGATTCACACGCTGTACAACGTCGCGCCGGCCGCGAGCGAGGAGGAGGCCCGCGCTGCCGCGCTGCAGTTCGTCCGCAAGATCAGCGGCTACCGTAAGCCGTCGCGGGCGAACGAGGCCGTGTTCGAGCGCGCGGTCGACGAGATCGCGGAGATCTCGTGGCGCCTGCTCGGCGAGCTCGAGACCGCGGCAGCGCCGCGCGTCCGCGAGCACGTCCACGCGTAACCGCACGCGCTACGCTCCGTCGGAATGCTGGCCAGCGTCATCGCCCTGCTTCTCTCGGCGTTCATCACCGGCGGCCTCGCACGGTTCGCCGTGCCCGGCCCCGATCCGATGCCTGCGTGGCTGACGATCCTGATCGGCCTCGCCGGTTCGCTGATCGGCTGGGGAATCGTCGTCGCCACGATCGGCCCGGAACCGGCGTGGGTCGGAATCGCCGGCTTCCTCTGCGCGATCATCCTCGTGATCGGCTACCGGCGCTTCGTGCAGAAGCGGCCGCTGTTCGGGCCGGATGCGTATCGTTTCCCGCAGCGCGGGCTCGGCGTCCAGGAATACCGGCAGCGCCTGCAGCGCGCGGGCATCGACCCGGACCGGATCGGCTCGCCGTTCGGCGCGCCGCCGAACCCCGAGGCGTCCGGCGCGGCGCTCGCCGCGGCGGCGGCCGCCGCGGCCGCGCCCGCGGCGCACGACCACCCGACCGAGAACCCGGCCCACTATCTCGGCCTGCTCGAGGAGCTGCACGACTCCGGCGTCCTGACGGACGAGGAGTTCACCGCGTCGCGGATGCGGCTGCTCGAGTCGCTGCGGAGCTAGGAACGCGGGAAGACGCGCTGCGCGGCCGGCTCCGGACCGGCGTCGCGCCACAGATACGTCTCGACCGTGATCGTCCGGTCGGCGATCTCGTAGACCTGGAGGCCGCGTGCCTCGCCGAGGCGGTGCGGCCGCGGCCGGCCGAGACCCGGCGCGATCGAGACGACGACCGCGTGGCCGCTGTCTTCGACGACCTCGAACTCCCGCCGTTCGCCGACCGCCGCCTGATGGATGTGCCCGCCGACGATCAACTCGGCGCCCGCGTCGGCGAGCGTTGAGAGCACCGAGTCGCGATGCGACAACGGTCGCTTCCGTGCCGCGCGCCACGGCGCGCCGAGCAGATGGTGATGGAGCACGACGACGCGGCACGCTCCGTCCGCGGCTGCGCTCAGGCGCTCGACGGCGCGCGCGAGCTGCGCGTTGTCGACCGCGCCTCCCTGGTGCCGGAACGGCCGCGCCGAGTTCAGCCCGACGACGTGCAGCGTGGGGGAGGCGTACACGGGCTCGGTTGTCTCCCACTGCCGCTCGAACTCCGCCCACGGGCGGGTGAAGCGCGCGGGAAACGTGTACGGGAGATCGTGGTTCCCTGGCACCGCGAGCACCGGGACGTCGAGGCCGGCCAGCAGCGCGTGTGCCCGCTCCTGCTCCTCCCGGCGGCCACGATTCGCGAGATCGCCCGAGGCGACCACGAGCTCCGGCCCGATCCGGGACACGAGCTCCCCGAGCGCGGCCGCAACCTCGGGATCCTCGCGCGCGCCCACGTGGAGGTCGGAAACATGGAGGATGCATGCCGTCACGACCGAATGAGGCTATAGATTGGTGTGATGGCCGACGAGTCCGCCGAGATCTTCGACGACCTCTACCTCGGGCTGCGTGCCGGCGGCGCGATGCGGAAGCAGCGGCGTGGGGAAGCGCTGACGACCGAGGAGCAGGAGGTGCTCGGCCGCTGGCAGCGTCTCTCGAAGGGGCGAAAGGCAGTCGCGATCAGCACGTTCTCGATCGGGACGTTTGGGCTCGGCTTCACCCTCGGCGGCCTCGTGTTCGGCCGCTGGCGCAAGGCCTAGCTCGTCGGGGCGACACGGCCGAGCCGGCTGCCGGCCCAGGCCTGGATCGAGTCGAATGACGCGACCGCCGCGGCGGCGCCGACAAGCTCGATCACAAGCGGCGTATCCCAGTAGTAGTACGTCCCCATCGGGTCGATCGCGAGCCGCACGATCGCGGTCGCCGCGGGGACGATGAAGATCGCGGCGCCCAGGCCGCGCACGCGGCGCGCGAGCGGCACGACGATCGCGAGTGTCACGAGCGCCTGCAGCAGTCGCAGCGACCAGCCGAACGAGTGGCCGGGGATCACGAGCGCGAGCGCGCCGCCGGTGACGCGCCAGTGGAACGTGAACATCTTGAAGTCCCCCGAAAGCAGCCACGGCGCGTAGAGCAGCAGGAACGCGCCGCCGGCGATGCATGCGCCCTTCGCCGCCGAGCGCAGGCTCGGTGCGAGCGCGAGCACGGCGACGCCGAGCAGCCCCCACGGTTCGAGTGCCGCCGAGAGCCCGACGAGAACGCCGGCGCGCATGACGCGGCCGCGCTGCGCGTCGCGCGCTGCCGCGATCCACAGCACCGCCGAGATCGGCTCCGCGAAGTGTCCGAGCGTGTACGGGTGCGTGACGAGCCCGAGCGCGAGCGCGCCGCCGCACACGACCGCGAGTGCGAGCGTCCGCCGCCCGACGAACAGCAACACCGCGCCGACGAGCAGCAGCGCGATGAGCAGGTCGGAGACGATCGCGAGCGTGACGGGCCAGCCGTGCATGTGCCAGAGCGCGCCGTCGAGCGCGAGCTCGAGCGGCCCGGCCTGGATCAGCGGGCTGTGGTACGCGTGCAGCGACGACGCCGACAGCAGCGTCCGTCCCGCACGGCCGTAGATCCCGAAGTCGTCACCCGTCCAGCCGTGCGCCGTCTGGACCGCGAAGACGACCGTGACCGCGAAGAACGCCGCGGCGACGAGCTCGAACCGTCCAGGCCTGGGAATCCGCATCCTGAACCGATAATCGGCACCCGCGGCGCCGTCCTTGACCGGCCAGGGAACCCCGCTCCCGCGTCGAACGGTCAGGCCCATGCTCACGATGAGGGACGAACGGGTCTGCCTCGACGCGCGCCGCCACGGCGTGGTCCTCGTGCGACCGCTCCTCCGCGCGCTCGTCGTCGCGGTGCTCGGCGCGATCGGCATGGCGGGTGGCTGGCCGATCTCCGCCGCCGGGGCCGCGCTGCTCGCTGTTGCCGCCGCGATGGCCGTCCTCGCCGTCTGGCGCTGGGAGCGCACCCACGTCGTCCTTACGACGGAGAAGCTCTTCGTCGTCCACGGGATCCTCCACCGCCGCGGCGCCGCGGTGCGGCTCTCGCGGCTCGGCGCCGTGGAGATCGAGCAGTCGCTCCCCGGCCGGCTGCTCGGCTACGGCACGATCGTCGCCGGCGAGCTCGAGATTCCGTGCGTCTCAGGACCGCGCGAGGTCTACGGGCTCGTCGAGCGGATCCTCGCGTCGTAACTGGCCCTTCCCGAACACACGTTCGGGCGATACAATGGGCCACCAATGGCTGCCGAAGAGCTGGTCGTCCACGGGGCGCGCGAACACAACCTCAAGGACATCACCGTCCGGCTGCCGCGGAACCGCCTGATCTGCATCACCGGGCTCTCCGGCTCCGGCAAGTCGAGCCTCGCGTTCGACACGATCTACGCCGAGGGCCAGCGCCGCTACGTCGAGTCGCTCTCCGCGTACGCGCGCCAGTTCCTCCAGATGATGGAGAAGCCGGACGTCGACCACATCGACGGCCTCAGCCCCGCGATCTCGATCGACCAGAAGACGACGTCGCGCAACCCGCGCTCGACCGTCGGCACCGTCACCGAGATCTACGACTATCTGCGTCTGCTGTACGCGCGCGTCGGCCGGCCGCACTGTCCCGTCTGCGGCAAGCCGATCGCGGGGCAGTCGATCGACGCGATCGTCGACCAGGCGCTGCGGATCGACGACGGCACGCGCTTCACGGTGAACGCGCCCGTCGTCCGCGACCGCAAGGGCGAGCACAAGGATGTGCTCGAGGAGCTCGTGCGCGAGGGCTTCACACGCGTGAAGGTGGACGGTGAGGAGTACCTGCTCGAGGACGGCGTGCCGGCGCTCGACAAGAAGTTCAAGCACACGATCGAGGTCGTCGTCGACCGCCTCGTGATGAAGGCCGACCTGCGCACGCGGCTGACGCAGTCGATCGAGACGGCGGCCGGCCTCGGCGAAGGGCTGATCGTGATCGACCGGCTCGACGGCGGCGAGCCGATGTTGTTCTCGCAGAACTTCGCGTGCCCGGACCACGGCGTGTCGCTTCCGGAGCTCCAGCCTCGGATCTTCTCGTTCAACGCGCCGCACGGCGCCTGCCCACGCTGCACCGGCCTCGGCTCGCAGCAGGAGATCGACCCGGACCTGCTCGTTCCCGATCCGTCGCTCTCGATCGACGACGGCGCACTCGTGCCGTGGTCGGTCGGCGGCTCGTCCGGCTTCTACGAGGCGGTGATCCAGGCGATCGCCGAGCGGTACGAGATCGATACGTCGCAGCCGTGGTCGGAGATGTCGGAGGACGACCAGGCGAAGTTCCTGTTCGGCACCGACGGCGAGAAGGTCTACGTCCAGTACCGCAACCGGATGGGGCGCCGCCGCCAGTACATGCTCTCGTTCGACGGGATCGTCTCGAGCCTGCAGCGCCGCTACAGGGAGACCGACTCGTCGCAGCAGCGCGAGCGGATCGAGGAGTACATGTCGTTCCGTCCGTGCCCGGTCTGCAAGGGCGCGCGGCTGAAGCCGGAGGTGCTCGCGGTCACGGTCGGCGAGCGGTCGATCAACGATTTCACGCAGATGTCGGTGAAGCGCGCGCTCGCGTTTCTCGACGAGCTCGGGCTGACGGAGACGGAGCAGCTGATCGGCCACCGGATCGTGAAGGAGATCCGCGAGCGGCTGACGTTCCTCGACGACGTCGGCGTCGGCTACCTGACGCTCGACCGCGCCGCGGCGACGCTTTCAGGCGGCGAGGCGCAGCGGCTGCGGCTCGCGACGCAGATCGGCTCGCAGCTCGTCGGCGTGCTCTACATCCTCGACGAGCCGTCGATCGGGCTGCACCAGCGCGACAACGCGCGCCTGATCGCGACGCTCGAGCGGCTGCGCGACCTCGGCAACACGGTGCTCGTCGTCGAGCACGACGAGGAGATGATGCGGCGCTCCGACTGGCTCGTCGACATGGGGCCCGGCGCCGGACTGCACGGCGGTGAAGTCGTCGCGGAAGGGCCGGCGGCGAAGGTCGCGCGGAACCGGAAGTCCGTGACGGGACAGTTCCTGTCGCACACGCGGACGATCGCGATTCCGGAGCGGCGCGACGAGGATCGCGGCACGTTCCTCGTGCGCGGCGCATCGCAGCACAACCTGAAGGACATCGACGTCGAGTTCCCGGTCGGCAAGTTCATCTGCGTGACCGGCGTCTCCGGCTCCGGGAAGTCGACGCTCGTGAACGAGATCGTCTACAAGGCGCTCGCGAACCGGCTGAACAGGGCGCGCGTGAAGCCGGGCGCGCACGCCGCAGTCGACGGCATCGACGTCTTCGACAAGGTGATCGAGATCGACCAGAAGCCGATCGGGCGCACGCCGCGCTCGAACCCAGCGACGTACACCGATCTGTTCACGCACATCCGCGAGCTGTACTCGCTGACGCCGGAGGCGAAGGTGCGCGGCTACAAGCCGGGGCGATTCTCGTTCAACGTGCGCGGCGGCCGCTGCGAGACGTGCAAGGGCGACGGCCAGATCAAGATCGAGATGCACTTCCTGCCGGACGTCTACGTTCCATGTGAGACGTGCAAGGGCGCGCGCTACAACCGCGAGACGCTCGAGGTGCGGTTCAAGGGCCGCTCGATCGCCGAGATCCTCGACATGTCGGTCGAGGAGGCGCTCCAGTTCTTCGCGAAGATCCCGAAGATCCGGCGGCGGCTGCAGACGCTGCACGACGTCGGGCTCGACTACATCAAGCTCGGCCAGCCGGCGACGACCCTCTCCGGCGGCGAGGCGCAGCGCGTCAAGCTCGCGTCGGAGCTGTCGAAGGTTGCGACCGGGCGGACGCTGTACATCCTCGACGAGCCGACGACGGGTCTGCACTTCGCGGACATCGAGAAGCTGCTCGAGACGCTGCAGCGGCTCGTCGACGCGGGGAACACGATGCTCGTGATCGAGCACAACCTCGACGTGATCAAGCAGTCCGACTGGATCGTCGACCTCGGCCCCGAAGGCGGCGAGGCGGGCGGCGAGATCGTCGCGGCCGGAACGCCGGAAGACGTCGCGCGCGTCGACGGCAGCTTCACCGGCACGTTCCTCCGGCATGTGCTGCCGGCCGCCGCGGTCGCCGCGTAGCGGCTACAGCACCGCCTGCGTCTGCGTGACGCGGGCGACGAGCTTGCCGTCGTCGTCGTAGAGCTCGGTGTCGACGACGATCGTCCGCTTGCCCGTATGCAGCGGACGCGTGACGGCGTGGACGTAGCCGCCGCGCACCGGGCCGAAGAAGTTCGTCTTCGACTCGATCGTCGCCGTGCCCGCCGAGCCTTCCGGGAGGTTCAGGAACGCGCAGAAGCCGCCCGCGTTGTCGGCGAGACCCATCAGCGCGCCGCCGTTCAGCATCCCGCCCGTCGTGCACAGCTCGGCGCTCCACGCGAGCCTCGCGCGCACCTCGTGCGGGGACGCCGAGACGATCTCGACGCCGAGGAACGCCGTGAACGGCGACGCGGCGGCGACCTGGGCGGTCAGCTCCGGATCGGCGGGCTCCACGGGCGGGAGGCTACCCTCCCGGCGTGAGCAGCGAAGCCGCGCCCGCATCCGCGTTCGAGCGCAACTGGTGGGTCCGCGCGCCGATGGTGCTCGTCGCGCCGCGCGCCGTCTTCGTCTCGCTACGCGACGAGTCGGCGGAAGCGGTGGAGGCGCGCACAGAGCCGATCACGGCGATCATCGGGCTCGCGGGAATCGCCGGCGTCCTCGGCACGACCGTCGCGCGCACGATCCTCAACGACCCGTCGGTGTCGCTCGTGCTCGTTCCGGTGTGGGCGTTCCTCGGCGGCGCGGTGTACGCGCTCGCGGTCTACTGGATCGGCGGCGGCCTGCTCTTCGGCGCGGCGCGGCGGCTCGGCAGTCTCGGCAGCTACCGCCGCGCGCGGCAGACGCTTGCGCTCTCCGCGACGCCGCTCGCGCTCTCGCTCGTCACGCTGTGGCCGATTCGCATCGCGATCTACGGCCAGGATCTGTTCCGCACGGGGGGCGACGACTACGGCCGGGCCGACGCGATCTTCGGTGCGCTGTTCTTCGCGTGCCTCGCGTGGTGCGGGTGGCTGCTGCTCGTCGGCGTCCGCTCCGTACACGGCTGGACGTGGGCGCGCGCCGCGGCGACCGTTGCGATCGCCGCGGTCGTCCCGGTGCTTATCGTCGCCGCGTCGAATCTGTAGCTTCGAACGCCTTCAGCTCGTCCTCGGGCATCGCGTACGTGTGCTGCTCCTCCGGGAACGTGCCGCTGCGCACCTCTTCGGCGTAGCGCGCGAGCGCCTCGGTGATCACATCGCCGAGATCCGCGTAGCGCTTCACGAACCGCGGCGACTGGCCCTCGTAGTAGCCGAGCATGTCGTGCCAGACGAGCACCTGGCCGTCGGTGTCCGGCCCGGCGCCGATGCCGATCGTCGGCACGGAGAGCGCCTTCGTCGCCGCACGCCCGACCGCCGACGGTACCGCCTCGAGCACGATCGCGAAGCATCCGGCCGCCTCGAGCGCGAGCGCCTCGTCGATCACGGTCTGCGCGCGGTCGGCGCTGCGTCCCTGTGCCTTGAAGCCGCCGAGCATCGTCGCCGTCTGCGGTGTCAGCCCGACGTGGCCCATCACGGCGATCCCCGCGCCGGCGATTGCATGCGCGCGCGAGATCGTCGTGCCGCCGCGCTCGAGCTTCACCGCGTCGGCGCCGCCGTCCTTGACGAGGCGAACGGCGTTCTCGACCGCCTGCTCGTCGGAGACCTCGTAGGAGCCGAACGGCATGTCGGCGATCACGAGCGGCCGCTTCGCGCCGCGCGTCACCCACTGCGTCATCAGCAGGATCTCCTCCATCGTCACCGGCACGGTCGACTCGCGTCCGTGCACGACCATCCCGGAGGAGTCGCCGACGAGGATGAGGTCGACGCCGGCCGCGTCGGCGAGGCGCCCGCTCGGCGCGTCGTACGCGGTGACCATGACGATCTTCTCGCCGCGGCGCTTGATCTCCAGCAGCTCCGGGAGCGGCAGCTTGCCGGCGGTCCACGACGCGTAGCGCGGAGGCTTTGCGCTCATTCGAGGTCTCCTCTCAGGATGACATTGTCGATGAGGCGGATCGAGCCGACGCGGACGGCGGACGCGAGGACAAGCGTGCCGTCGAGGTCGAACAGCTCGACGTAATCGGGAGTGAGGCCGTCGAGCTCGGCGCGCGCGGCGGCGACGGGATCGGCGCCTGCGGCGTACGCATCCGCGCCGGCGACGAGTGCGCGCGGCAGCATGCGCGCGCGGGCGCGCTCTTCGGGCGAGAGCAGGACGTTGCGCGACGAGAGCGCGAGCCCGTCGACCTCGCGCACCGTCGGCAGGATGCGGATCTCGAGCGGCAGCTCGAGGTCGCGCACGAGCTGCCGGACGACCGCCGCCTGCTGCGCGTCCTTCTGGCCGAAGTACGCCCGCTCCGGCCTCACGACGTTGAAGAGAATGAAGCAGACCGTCGCGACGCCGCGGAAGTGGCCCGGGCGCGCGTCGCCTTCGAGCCCGCGCGAGACGTCCTCGACCTCGACCCAGGTCTGGAACCCGGGCGGGTAGATCTCGTCGACGTCGGGCGCGAACACGATGTCCACGCCCGCGGCCTCCGCGAGCTCGAGGTCGTGCTCCTCGTCGCGCGGGTACGCGTCGAGGTCGGCTCCCTCGTCGAACTGCGCCGGATTGACGAAGAGCGACACGACGACGATCTGGTTCTCCGCGCGCGCTGCGCGGATCAGCGAGAGATGCCCCTCGTGAAACGCGCCCATCGTCGGAACGAGCCCGATCCCGGAAACGCCGCGCAGCTCTGCGCGCAGCTCGTCGACGGTGTGGATCGTCTTCATGTCGCGAGCGCCAGCGTCGCGCCGGCGAGGGTCTCGTAGAGGTCGGCGAGCTCCGGTCGCGCGGCGTGGATCGCTGCGCGGTGGGCGTCGACGGTCTCCCAGTCGCCGCGCGAGATCGGCCCGGTGAGCTCGAAGCCGTTCTCGATCGTGCCGCGCAGCAGCGGCTCGAGCGCCTCCGGCGGCGCGCCTGCCGACTCGAACAGCAGCGACGCTGCGCGATGCAGCGTCACGAGGTAGTTGGAGACGAACACTGCACCGGCGTGGTACAGCGTGCGCGCGGAGTCTGCGAGCTCGAACGGCCGCAGGCCGAGCGTCTCCGCGAGCTCGACGCCCGCCGCGCGCGCCTCGTCGTTCTCCGCGCACACCGCGCCCCACGCACCGTCGAGCTGCTCGGGCCCACGCGCGCGCGTGAACGTCTGCAGCGGGTGCACGCTGAACCGGCGCGTGTGCGGTGCGAGCGCGGCGAGCGGCGTCGCCCCGCTGACGTGCGCGACCCACGGCCCCGGCTCGACGGATGCGGCGACCTCGGCGATCGCGCCGTCCGGCACGCAGAGCAGCACGAGATCCGGAGCGTCCGCGCCCACGGCGACGCCTCGCTCGCTGAGTCTCGCGGCGACAGCCGAGCCGACACGGCCCGAGCCGATGACGTGAATGCGTTCGATCGCTCTCTCGCTCCAGCTCCGTAGCGGATGCCGGGCACGGGCAGTGTACTCCTCGCGCCTCAGTACTCGTCCGCCACCGCACGCCCGCGAACCTCCCGATGCGGCTCCGCCGGGCCTGCGCCGATCGTGGGGATATGCCCGTCAACGTCTGGACCGTGACGGTCGCGGCGCTGTTCACGGCGCTCGCGACCGGGCTCGGCGCGATTCCGTTCCTCTTTCTCCCGAGGAAGGGCATCGGGAGGACGTGGCTGGGGACGTCGAACGCGATCGCGGCGGGGTTCATGCTGGCCGCGAGCGTCGGCCTGCTCTGGCAGGGCTTCAACCTCGGCCCGCTGCGGCTCGCGCTCGGAGCTGCCGCCGGCGCGGTCTTCATCTGGGGCTTCCGGCGGCTGATCGGCGAGAACGACGGGCTCGTGCTCGGCCGCCTCGCCGGAGCGGACGCGATGAAGGCGCTCGTGATCGTCGCCGTGATGACCGTCCACTCGGCTGCCGAGGGTGTCGGTGTCGGGGTCTCCTACGGTGGAGGGGAGCAGCTCGGCCTGCTGATCACGATTGCGATCGCGGCGCACAACGTCCCGGAGGGCCTCGCGATCAGCCTCGTGCTCGTCCCGCGCGGCGCGACGGTTGCCGCCGCAGCGGGATGGAGCGTCTTCTCGAGCCTCCCGCAGCCGCTGATCGCTCCGCTCGCGTTTCTCTTCGTCGAGCAGTTCGTGCCGTTCCTTCCCGTCGGTCTCGGCTTCGCCGCCGGCGCGATGATCTGGATGGTCTTCTCGGAGCTCTTGCCGGAGGCGGTCCACGACGCGCCGAAGCGCGCGCTTGCGCTCGGCGGCGGAATCTCGTTCGCCGTGATGCTCGTGGCGCAGCTGTTGCTCTTCGGCGTCTGAGTAGAATCCGGGCCATGCCGATTTACGAGTACGTCTGCATGGAGTGCGAGTCGCATTTCGAGGAGCTCGTCCGCGGTGAGCAGCAGGTCGCGTGCCCGGACTGCGAGGCGACGAACGTTGCGCGGCAGTTTTCGACCTTCGCCGTCCACGGCGCGGCGAAGCAGCCGTCGTTCGGCGGGGGCGGCGGCGGTGGCTGCTGCGGCGGCTCCTGCGGCTGCGGCCACTAGCAGTGTCGGAACCGCACGCCGAACAACTGACTCGCGCGCAGCGCGAGCAGCTCGAGGCCGAGCTCGCCGAGCTCGAAGGCCCGCGCCGCAAGGAGATCATCGAGGCGATCGCGGTCGCGCGCGCCCACGGCGATCTCTCCGAGAACTTCGAATACCACTCCGCGAAGAACGAGCAGGGCCTGCTCGAGCGGCGGATCACGATTCTCCGCTCACGGCTTCAGAACGCGGTCGAGATCGACGAGGACGCGGCGGCCGCGAGCAACGTCGTCATGGTCGGCTCACACGTCGAGATCGAGCGCGACGCCGACGGCGAGAAGATGACCGTCGAGATCTCGAGCGTCGGCGGCGTGTCGCCGGAGTCGCCGGTCGGTCGCGCCGTGCTCGGGAAGGCTGTCGGCGACAAGATCGTCGTCGAGGCGCCGCGCGGCCGCTGGACGGGCCGCGTCGTCTCGATCGGCCGCTGACAGTCGTGAGCGGCGCGCTCGAAGGCGGCTGCTCCTGCGGAAACATTCGCTACCGGCTCACGTCGGCTCCGCTGTTCACGCACTGCTGTCACTGCCTGAACTGTCAGCGGCAGACCGGAAGCGCGTTCGTGATCAACGTGCTGATCGAGACCGACCGCGTCGAGTTCGTCGCGGGCGAACCGCAGGCGGTCGACGTCCCACGCAGCGGCGGCAAGAAGCAGCGGATCTACCGCTGTCCGAGCTGCCAGGTCGCGGTCTTCAGCCGCTACACGAGCGATGGCATCCGGTTCGTACGGGCCGGAACGCTCGACGATCCGTCGCAGGTCTCGCCCGACGTTCACATCTACACAAGATCGAAGCTGAGCTGGGTCGTGCTTCCGGACTCGGTTCCGGTATTCGCGACGTATTACGACACGAAGAAGCTCTGGCCGGCCGCGAGCCTAGAACGTCTCGCGGCGATCCCGTAGCATCGCGCCCATGCGCGAGCTGCGTCCCGGTGTCTGGCATTGGCAATCGCCGCATCCCGGCTGGAACGAGGAGGAGTGGTGGCCCGAGCTCGTCTCGTCGTACGGGATCGCGCTCGGCGACGACTTCGTGCTGTTCGACCCGCTCTCCGTTCCCGACGAGCTGCGCGATCGCGCGACCGCAGTCGTGCTGACTGCGCCGTACCACGAGCGCGACGCCCGTTCGCTCGGCCTCCCGGTGCACACCCCGCCAGCAGACACCTGGGAGGACTGGGTCGAAAAGTTCGGCATCGACCCAGAACGCGTTCGCGGCATGGAGAGCGAAGACCTCGCCTGGCTGCGCGCGGGCGAGGGTGAGGGACACTTCCACGGTCCCGGCGCGTGGCCGTTCGGCATCAGCGCGTACGCGGGTCGCGAGGACAACGATCTCGTCCTCTGGGTGCCGTCGATCAGCGCGATCGTCGCCGGCGACTCGCTCTCCGACTTCGGCACCGGGCTCGACATCCAGCTCGGCGGTCGCACGAACGTGACGCGCGACGACGTCGTCGAACGGCTCCGTCCGCTGCTCGACCTGCCGGTCGAGCTCGTGCTGCCCGCGCACGGAGAGCCGACGGATCGCGCGGCGCTCGAGCGGGTGCTCTCCTAGCGGCTGGGCATCACGCAGTCTCCGCGACGTTGAGCCGAACCGCGTGCCCGTGCGGGGCGAAGCTCTCCGCTTCGGGACTGCCGGTGACGACCTCGAAGACCGCGGAGTCGCCGCGGCGCTGCCTGACATACGTGGCGACCTCGGCGAAGCTGCCGACGAGCGTGAAGATCGCCGCGCGGACCTGGCCGATCGCATTCGCCTCGCCGAGCCAGCGGAGATCGACGTCGAACGACCCGTCCTCCGAAACGCCTGCGCCGGTCAACTCGAACGGCAGTGACTCGCAGCACCGTTGCAGGTGAGGGAGGAGATGCAACTCGGGCTGCTCGGCGACCCAGTTGCCGGTTCGCATCGCCTCGACGAGTACCTCGGCGCCGGGCGCGAACGAGCGGGCGTCGGCGATCCCTTCACCGCGTTCGTCTCCGTCCCAGCGCGGCTCGCCCATCGCCCCGGAAATCTAGAACAGGCCGAGCTGCTCGACCTGCGCCGCCGCCACGGCGGGCGCGACGAGCGTCAGCTCCGGCGCGGGCTCGGGTGCGAGCTCCGGCATTGCCGAGCCGATCAGCGACGGCAGGCGCGCGAAGTCGGACTCGAGCACCTTCAGCATCGCGGGCGTGTAGAGAGCCGCGGCCGGGTGGTAGAGCGGGTAGAGCAGGAGCCGCCGGCCGGCGAGCGTCGTTTGCTGCTCCTGGCCGTGGACGCGCGTGATGCCGAGCGGCTTGCCGGAGAGAAGCTTTGTCGCGAAGTTGCCGAGCGTCGCGATCACCGTCGGCTCGATCAGCTCGATCTGGCGGAACAGGTGGCTCTCGCACGCCTCGATCTCGTCCGGCTGCGGGTCGCGATTGCCCGGCGGCCGGCACTTCAGCACGTTGGCGATGTAGACGTCGCTGCGCTGCAGACCGATCCCGGCGAGCAGCTTCTCGAGCAGCTTGCCGGCCTGGCCGACGAACGGCAGACCCTGCTTGTCCTCGTGGAAGCCCGGCGCCTCGCCGACGAACATCAGGTCGGCGTGCGGGTTGCCGGAGCCGAACACGACCTGCGTCCGCCCCTGCGAGAGCCGGCAGCGCGTGCACCCGGCGACCTCGGCCCCGTAGGCCTCCAGCTCGCCGAGGTGCTCGACCGGAACTGCACTCACGGCGGTGAGTCTAGGGCCGCTCTCGGACGTCTCAGATTCCCTCGACGGCGACCATGTTCAGGTGCGCTGCGCCCTCGCGGAGCGCCTTCGCGGCCTGATACTCCGGCGACTCGTAGAAGCGCTGCACGGCCTCGAGATCCGGGAACTCGAGCACGACGAGCCGCGTCGGGTTCCAGTCGCCCTCGAGCACTGCGGTCTCGCCGCCGCGCGCCACGTACCGCCCGCCGTACTCGGCGAGCGCGGCGGGCGCCGCCGCCTTGTACAGCTCGTACTGTTCCGGATCCGTGATGTCGGTCTCGACGATGAGGTACGCAGGCATCGCCGCGAACTCTACGCTTCCGTCTGTGGCCGAGACGACGACAGCGTCGCCCGAGGAGACCGAGGCGCTCGCCGCCGAGCTGACCGGTCGGCTCGCGCGCGGCGACGTCGTCACCGTGTCCGGCGAGCTCGGCGCCGGGAAGACGACGTTCGTCCGCGGCGCGTGCGCGGCGCTCGGCGTCCGCGAGCGCGTGACGAGCCCGACGTACACGATCGGGCATCGCTACCACGGGCGCGAAACGGAGGTCTCGCACCTCGACCTCTACCGCTTCTCCGGCGTCTCGGCGGCGGAGTGGGGCGATCTGGAGCCGTACTTCGACGACGCGATCGCGTTCGTCGAGTGGCCGGAGGCGGGTGCGGGCGTGCTGCCTGCGGCGCGGTTCGTCGTCCGCATGCGGCATGCTGACGAGTCTCGCAGGGTGATTTCGATCGACGAATGTTGACCCTCGCTTTCGACACGGCAACCGAGGTGGCGACGAGCGCGCTCGTCGACGACGGCGAGGTCCTGGGCGAGCGCACGTCGCGCGCTCAGACGCTCCTCGAGGACGTCGACGCGCTGTTGCGCCAGGGCGGCGCGCATCCGTCCGAGATCGGCGCGCTCGCGGTCGGGATCGGACCGGGGAGCTTCACCGGCGTGCGCATCGGGCTCGCCGCCGCGCGCGGGCTCGCGGTCGCGCTCGAGCTCGAAGGCGCGGGAGTGTCGACGCTCGACGCGCTCGCGGCCGGCGCGCCCGGCACGGTCCCGGTCATCGACGCGCGGCGGCACGAGGTGTTCGCGCTGCTCGAAGGCGAGCCGCGCGTGCTCGCGCCGGCAGATCTGTCGCTCGACGAAGGCACGGTGTGCGTCGGCAGCGGCGCGGTGCGCTACCGGCAGCTGCTCGAGGAGCGCGGCGTCGTCGTCCCGCCGGACGGCGACGAGCGACATCTCCCGCGCGCGCGCTTCCACGCGCAGCTCGCGGGCGCACTCGGCCCGGTCGACTCGATCGAGCCGCTGTACCTGCGCCTGCCCGATGCGGAGCCGAGCGCGCAGTGACGACGATCGAGCTCCGCCGCCTCGACCTCGCCGACCTCGGCGACATCGAGGAGATCGAACGGCTCTCGTACCCGACGCCGTGGTCGCGCTCGATGTTCGCGGGCGAGCTCGCGAAGCCGAGCTCGCTTTGCCTCGGCGCGATCAATGCGCAGGACGAGAACGCGAGGCTCTGCGGCTATCTCATCGTCTCGCGCTATGTCGACGCATGGCACGTGATGAACGTCGCGGTGCATCCCGGCCACCGCAGCCACGGAATCGCGACGATGCTGCTCGAGCGGCTCTTCGAGCTCACCGCCGACGACGCGCGCCGCGGCTACACCCTCGAGGTTCGCGTCTCGAACGAGACGGCGATCCGCCTCTACGAGCGCCTCGGCTTCGAAGGCCGCGGAATCCGCCGCGGCTACTACACGGACAACCGCGAAGACGCGCTGATCATGTGGAAGGACCCCGTCGTGCGCTCCTCCGGCGCGTGATCCTCGGGATCGAGACGTCGTGCGACGAGACGGCGGCCGCCCTCGTCTCGGCCGACGGCGAGATCCGTTCGAACGTTGTCGCATCGCAGGAGGATCTCCACGCGCGGTACGGCGGCGTCGTGCCGGAGATCGCCTCGCGCCGGCATCTCGAGCTGATCTCGCCCGTGATCCGCGAGGCGCTCGCGCAGGGCGGCGCGACACTCGACGACGTCGACCGCGTCGCCGTCACGCAAGGGCCGGGGCTGATCGGCGCGCTGCTCGTCGGGCTCGCCGCGGCGAAGTCGATTGCGTGGGCGCGACGGCTGCCGCTCGTTCCCGTCGACCATCTGCGCGGTCACGTCGCGTCGCTCTATCTCGAGCCGGCGCCGCTCGAGCCGCCGTTTCTCTGCCTGCTCGCGAGCGGCGGGCACACGATGCTGCTCCACGTCCGCGACCACCGCGAGCACGAGCTGCTCGGGACGACGCTCGACGACGCGGCGGGGGAGGCGTTCGACAAGGGCGCGCGGCTGCTCGGCCTCGGCTATCCCGGCGGGCGCGAGATCGACCGGCTCGCGCGTGACGGCGACCCGGCGGCGTACGACTTTCCCGTCGCGCGCGTCCCCGGCCTGGACTTCTCGTTCTCGGGCCTGAAGACCGCGCTGCTCTACGCCGTCCGCGAGCTGACGCCGGACGAGCTCGAGGCGCGGCGCGCGGATCTCGCCGCGTCGTACCAGCGCGCGATCGTGCGCGCGCTCGTCGGCCGAGTGCAGGAGGCGGCCGCGCAGCTCGGCCACGCGCAGGTCGCGGTCGTCGGCGGCGTCGCAGCGAACTCCGAGCTGCGGGAGGCGCTCCCCGGCGCCGCTCTCGCGCCGCTCCAGCTCTGCACCGACAACGCGGCGATGATCGCGTCGGAGGCGCGTTTCGCCGAGCCCGTCCCGTACCCGGGATATCTTGGGCTCGATGCGTATGCCTCGCGCTGAGCCGCGCCGTGCCGTCCTGCTCGGGGCGGTCGCCGTCGCCGCGACCGGCGCACTGCTCGCGACGGGCAGCGGCGCGGGCCAGGCGCCGGCTCCGGCGACGGGAGCAGAGAGCTGGCTCGGCCTCGTTGCGTCGCGTCCATCGGTCGCGCTCGCGCAGCGCGTGATCGTCGTGCTGAAGGCGCCGTCGCTCGCGCAGCGCGTCTCGGCGGCCGGCGGGTCGGCGTCGCCGTCGCGTGAACGCGCGTGGACGCGCGACGCGCTCGCGGCGCAGCGGCTCGTGCTTGCGCGGCTCGGCGCGCAGGGGATCGCGCTCCATCCGGACTTCAGCTTCAGCCGGGTGCTCGACGGATTCTCCGCGCGCGTCGGTGGGAGCGCTGTCGCCCTGCTCGAGCGTGACCCCGCGGTCGCGGGCGTCTATCCGGTCCGCGCCGCGTATCCGGCGTCGGTCTCGACGCAGGCGTTCACCGGCCCCGTGTCCGGCGGCGGCGTCCATCTCGCCGGCGCGAGCGGGCGCGGCGTCACGATTGCGCTGCTCGACACGGGCGTCGACGCGGCGGTGCCGTATCTGCGCGGCCGCGTTCGTGACGCGATCGATCTCGTCGGTCCCGGCGGCCCCTCGCAGCTCGAGCGGCACGGGACGGAGATGGCCGGCCTGCTCGTCGGCGGCGCGGGAGTTGCGACCGGTGCGTCGGTTCTCCCGATCCGCGTCGCCGGCTCGCAGTCGGACGGGCACGGGCACTGGGCCGTGTACGCGCGCAGCGACCAGCTTGTCGCCGGACTCGACCGCGCGGTCGACCCGAACGACGACGGCGACGCGAGCGACGCCGCGCGCGTCGCGCTCGTTCCGCTCGCCGAGCCGTTCGCGGCCTTCGCCGACGCGCCGGAGGCGCGCGCCGTCGCCGGTGCGCTCGCGCTCGACACGCTCGTCGTCG
Source organism: uncultured Actinomycetes bacterium (assembly GCA_963718385.1). Lineage (GTDB taxonomy): Bacteria > Actinomycetota > Thermoleophilia > Gaiellales > Gaiellaceae > Palsa-739. The sequence goes on along the minus strand of CAVQZE010000001.1, from coordinate 254,295 downwards.
CGCCTTCGGGGAACGACGGCGCCGCCGGCACCGGGCTACGGCGACGTCTCCGCTCCCGGCGCGTCGCCCGCCGCGTTGACCGTCGGTGCGATGGACGCGCGGCCGCAGGCTGCGCGTGCGCGGGTCGTGATCCGCAGCGGGCTCGCGACGCTCTTCGCCGGAACGCTGGCGCTCGCGGGCGCGGTCGCCGTGCCGGGACGGGCGAGCCTCGAGATCGCGGGGCCGCGTTCCGCCTCGCGGCTGACGGCCTTCTTCTCGCCCGGCGGTGCGAGCCTCGTCGCAGGACGCGCCGCATTCGTCCCGGCAGGCGCTGCGCCGCTCACGGCCGCGACGAATGCCGCGACGGCCGGTGCGCTCGCCGTGCTGCTCTACGGCCGCCGTCCACTGCCCGCGGGCGCGCTCGGCTCCGACGGGTCGCTGACCGTGCCCGTCGTCTCGCTGCCGCCCGCCGTCGCGCGCACCCTGCTGCCGCGGCTCGCCGGGGGCGCGACCGCGACGCTCTCGCTGCGGAGCGCGGCGACGGCCGCGAATCCCGATCGCGGGCACGTGACGAGCTTCTCCTCGACAGGCCTCGCGTTCGACGGACGCGTGAAGCCCGACCTCGTCGCGTCCGGCGTCGGGCTGACGACCGCGGATCCCGGCGCGAATCCCGATGGATCGACGCGCTTCGTCACGCTGAACGGCTCCAGCGCGTCCGCGGCAATCGTGGCGGGCGCCGCGGCGCTGCTCGCGCAGGCGCGGCCGCATCTCCGTGCTGCTGCACTCGCGGGCCTGCTCGCGGGAACCGCGCGCGCGCTGCCGGACGAGCCGGTCACCGCGCAGGGCGCCGGCCTCGTCGACGTCGGCGCGGCTGCGACGAGCGATCTGTCCGCAACCCCGGCGACGCTCGCGTTCGGCCGCGACGGAACCGCGACCTTCACCGTGACGAACGTCTCGGTGCATGCCGTCCGCACAACGGTCGCCGCGCGCCGGCTGGACAACGGCTCGACCCGCGTCCAACTCGCGCTCGATCGCACCGCTGTAACGATCCCCGCGGGACGCAGCGTTGTCGTACGACTACGCGCCACCGGAGCACCGGCCGAGGGCGTCGTCGTCGTGCGCAGCGGCAAAGGTGCCATCCGCGTCCCGTGGGCGACCGCACGGACGGGAGCGACGTCGCTGCTCCCGAACGTGACGCTCGCGATGCCGCAGCTCACCGTCGACGCCGGTCGCGTCGCGGCGACTGCCGGCACGCCGGCGATCGTCCCGGTCGCGCGCCTCGACGTGGAGCTCGTCGGCGTCGGACTGCTCGCGCGCCTCCGCGACGTGCTCCCCGGCCGCTACACCTTCGCGCTGACCGGGCGAGGGCCGACAGGACGGCGGCTCGCCCCAGGCGGGTACACGATCCGCGTGCGCGCGACCCCCGTCGGCGGCGGTCCCGCGACCGTCAGAACGGTGCGGTTCACCCTCCGGTGACCCGGCGTATACTCGCCGCGGCACCACGCAAACCCTTTCATTTGCTCGGGAAAAGGAGCTGACTGTGACCGCAGTCGGAGCACCGGTCTCGCATCTGCGCGAGAACCCCTTCGAGATCGCACGCGAGCAGCTCCGCCGCGTCGCCGCAATCTTCGACATCGACGACAACCTCGTCGCCGTCCTCGGCGAGTGCAAGAAGGTCGTCGAAGTCTCGATCCCGGTCGGCATGGACAACGGCACGACCAACGTCTTCAAGGGCTTTCGCGTCACGCACAACATCGCGCGCGGGCCGTCGAAAGGCGGCATCCGCTACCACCCCGACGTCACCCGTGACGAGGTCAAGGCGCTCTCGATGTGGATGACGTGGAAGTGCGCGCTGATGGGCATCCCGTTCGGCGGCGCGAAGGGCGGAGTCGTGTGCGACCCGAAGCAGCTGTCGCGCAGCGAGCTCGAGCGGATGACGCGCCGCTACACGAGCGAGATCATCAACGAGATCGGCCCGGAGAAGGACATCCCCGCGCCGGATGTCGGCACCGACGGCGCCGTGATGGCGTGGATCTTCGACACGTACTCGATGAACAAGGGCCACTCGGTGCTCGGCGTCGTCACGGGCAAGCCGCTGTCGATCGGCGGCTCGCTCGGCCGCGAGGAGGCGACCGCGCGCGGCGGGCTCTTCTGCATCCGCGACGCCGTCGCGAAGCGCGACCGCTCGCTCGCCGGCATGCGCGTCGCGGTGCAGGGCTTCGGCAACGTCGGCAGCTACCTCGCGAAGTTCCTGCACGAGGAAGGCGCGCTCGTCGTCGCGATCTCCGACTCGACGACCGGCTGGTACAACGCGAAGGGAATCGACATCCCGACGGCGTTCGCACACAAGCGCGAGCACGGCACGCTCGCCGGGCTGAAGGGCGCCGACGCGATCACGAACGCGGAGCTGCTCGTGCTCGACTGCGACATCCTCGCGCCGTGCGCGCTCGAGCAGGTCATCAACGAGCAGAACGCGGCGCAGGTCAAGGCATCGATCATCTGCGAGGGCGCGAACGGCCCGGTCACACCGGGCGCCGACGCGATCCTGGAAGAGAACGGCGTGCTGATCCTTCCCGACGTGCTCGCGAACGCCGGCGGCGTCGTCGTGTCGTACTTCGAGTGGGTGCAGGGCCTCCAGGAGTACTTCTGGAAGGAAGCCGAGGTGAACGCGAAGCTGAACGACATCGTCAGCCGCGCGTTCGACGAGACGTGGGACACCGCCGAGCGCCGCACGCTGCCGATGCGGGTGGCAGCGTACGGGCTCGCGGTGCAGCGTGTGGCCGAGGCGACGGTCACGCGCGGGATCTATCCGTAGTACCTCTCCAGTGAATGTTGGCGAGCTTCTGGGGCACGAGCACCAAGCGATGCAAGGACACAGGGAGCACTCGTAGCCGTAGCTACGGGTGCGACCGAGGACGCCGCAGCGCGCCGTGTGATCGGGTTCCAGGAGCCGGAGGACATTTGCTGGAGGGGTACGTACCTCACGTCACGTGCTTCGTATAGATCTGCGTCACGACGTCACGGAAGAACTTCGGCGGCTTGCCGATCGGTGAGTTCGCGAGCACGACACACTCGATGTTCTCCGGGAAGAAGTACGCGAGGCTCTGCTCGACGTGCCCGCCGCCGTCCTGCCAGAGCCCGTTCTTGTTGTAGAGGTTGCCGAGCGGCGTCGACAGGATCATGTCGATGCCGAAGCCGCGGTCGAGGATCTTCTGCGCCTCGGCCGCCGGCACGATCGAGCCCGCCTTGCGGAACGTGTGCATCACCTTCAGCAGGTCGTCGACCGACATGTGCCAGCCGGCGCCGCCGCTCATCGTCGACAGGTCGCCGGAGTTCCAGCCGTTCCCCGAGACCGGGAACGTGTACGCGAGTGCGTCCGGCGACGGATGGTTCAGCGTCGGGCCCGACACGTTCGACGGCGAGAACACGTGGCTGTTCACGTATTGCGAGTACGCGTTGATCGTCACGAGATCCCAGACCATGTCGTTCGGGTTCGGCAGGAATGGGAACGGGAACGACGTGCTCGGCGAGATGTTGCCGTTGATCGTCGAGATGAGAATCCGGCACAGCCCGAAGTTCATGTTCTGGTAGCTGTACTTGCCGAGGTTCTGCGTGCCCGCGGCGATCTGCGACTTCATGAACGCGTAGTCCGACGCCGACGTCGGTACCTGGTACGCCAGACCCGACGTGTGCGTCATCAGATGCGCGAACGTGATCTTGTCGACGTTCGGACCCTTCACCCAGTAGTTCGGGAGGTGGCTGATGATCGGCGCGTCATACGAGATGTTCTTGTCGTGCAGGAGCTTCGTCATCGCGATCGCGGTGACGAGCTTGCTGCAGCTGGCGATGTGCATGCGCACGTCGGGATTCCAGCCCTCGCCGCCGTCGGTCGGCTCCTTCGCCCAGTTCCACTCGAGCGTGTAGATCGTCGCGCCGTTCTGGCGCATCCGCATCACGTACCCGGCGACGGAGTCCTTCAGCGCCTTGTGCAGGTCGTCGCAGAACGCGCCGCCGTCGAACTGGTGCTTCTTCCTCGTCGGCTTCGTCGGGAACTTGAACTTCGCCGGGGCGAGGCCCTCCTCCAGCCCGCGGCTCGAGATGACGTGTGCGAGCGCCGGCGGCGCGATGACGTGCGCGCGGAGCTCCGGCTCGTCGAGCGTCACGTGGCGGACGCCCTCGAGCTCGATTCCGGTGACCGGAGTCATTGCCGTTCCTCCTGACGTGGTGCGACGCGCGTCGGGCGCGTGCCGGTCGGCGCCGTGTCTTCGCATGCAAAGGGACGCACCCCCGCGAGGGGGCACGCTGGTGCGCCGCAGCTCACGTCGCCGCATGCCACTCCCTGCATGCCGTGAGCTCCTTAGCCGACAGCGCGAGTCTGGTACCCGCCTCCCGGCCCGTCAAGGAGGTCTACCCTCCGATTACGTGGCCGAGGTCGTCGTCTACCACGCCGAGGGTTGCCATCTGTGCGACCGGGCGCTCGCCCAGGTGCGGTCTCTCCAGGCGGAGCTGGGCTTCGACCTGCGGGAGGTGGACATCGGCGGCGACCCGGAGCTCGAGGCCGCCTACCGCGAGTGGCTGCCGGTCGTCGAGGTCGACGGCAGGCGCCGTTTCACCTACTACGTTCACCCGGATGGACTACGAAAAGCGGTTGCACAAGCAGAGGCGTCGTAGCTCTTGCTACAACAGCCGCCGGTGTTACAAACGGAACGGAAGGACGCGTAGGTGGCGGATCGTTTGACGGTGGGAGTTGCGGCTCGGCTCTCCCGGTATCTCCAGGTGCTGACCCAGGCTCGGAAGATGGGGAAGTCGCGGATCTCCTCGCAGGAGATCGCGGAGTACACGAACATCAACGCGACCCAGATCCGCCGTGATCTCTCCGCCTTCGGCAAGTTCGGCAAGCGCGGCGTCGGTTACAACATCGACTCGCTCCTGGGCGAGATCCGGAAGATCCTGCGGACCCAGGGGCAGCACAACATCGCGCTGATCGGGGCCGGCCGGCTCGGCCAGGCGATCGCCAGCTCCCCGATCTTCGCCGAGCACGGGATCAACATCGCCGCGGTCCTCGACACCGACCCGGAGAAGGTCGGGCGGCCCGTCGGCAACGTCACCGTCAGCGAGTACAGCGCGCTCGCGGATCTGATCCGCGACAAGAACATCATCGTCGGCGTGCTCGCGGTTCCGGCCGGCGCGGCGCAGGGCGCGGCGAACGACCTCGTCGCCGCCGGCGTGAAGATCGTCTTCAACTACTCCGAGGCGCTGCTCGAGACGCCGGCCGACGTGACGGTGCACACGTCGAACCCCGCGGTCGAGCTGCTCTACGCCCTCTACTTCCACCTGACCTAGGCCCCGCGCGCCGTGCGGATCCTCGTCTGGCACGGCTACCTCCTCGGCGGAACCGGTTCCAACGTCTACGCGCGCGCGATCGCGAGGGAGTGGTCGCTCGCCGGCCACGACGTGACCGTCGTCTGCCAGGAGCGGCACCCGGACGAGCTCGACCTCGGCGGTGCACGCGTCGTCGTGCCGGAGCTGCCGGGCCGGATCCTGCCGGTGTTCGTCCTCGACCGGTACGAGGGTCTCGAGCCGCGCCTGCTCCAGGATCTGACGCAGGAGGAGCGCGAGCGCTTCGTCGAGGCGAACGCCGCCGCGCTGCGCGAACTGCTGCCGGCCGACCTCGTCTTCGCGAACCACGTGCTGCTCGGCGGCCCGGTCGCCGCGGCGGTCGACGCGCGGACCGCCGTGTACGCGCACGGCTCGGAGCTCGAGTACTCGATGCGCGGCCGGCCGGAGCTCGAGCGCTGGGGAGCGGAGTCGCTCGCGCATGCCGACCGCGTCTTCGTCGGCTCGGCGCACATCCGCGGCGTGCTCGAGGACGTCGTCGGCCACGTCGAGCGGGTGGAGGAGGTGCCGCCCGGCGTCGACGTCGACCTCTTCCGGCCGGAGCCGCGCGACGAGGCCCTTGCGGCGCTGCTCGACGAGGCGCGTCGCGACCCGCCGAACCCCGGCAATCGCGAGGAGCGGCTGCCGGACGAGGGCAACGCCGGGCGGTTCGCGCGCGTTCTTCGCTGACGAACGGCCGACGGTCGTCTACTTCGGGAAGCTGATCGAGAACAAGGGCGTCCACGTGCTGCTCGAGGCGCTGCGCGGGCTCGACGCGCGCGCGGTGATCGTCGGCTTCGGCGACTACCGCGCCGAGCTCGAGGCGATGGCTCCGCCCGGCACGCTCTTCACCGGGCCGCTGGAGCACCGGCACCTCGTGCATCTGCTGCCGCTCTGCGACGTCGCCGCCGTTCCGTCGATCTTCCCCGAGGCGTTCGGCATGGTCGCCGCCGAAGCCGCGTCGGCCGGCGTGCCGCCGGTCGTCGCCGACCACTCCGGGCTCGCCGAGGTGGCGGCCGGCCTCGCGCACGGAGTACCCGCCCGCGCTCGCGCACCTCACGGCGTCGCCCGCGGGCGACGCGGACGCGCTCCGCGCGCGGATCGCCGAGCTGCTCGCGCTTCCCTCGGAGGAGCGCCGCGAGCTCGGTCTCGCCGCGCGCCGCGCCGTCGAGCGCAACTGGAGCTGGGCCCGCATCGCGGAACGGCTCCTCGTCTGAACTAGGCTTTCGCCCGTGGGTGAGGAGCAGAAGGTCGGTTACGAGGAGCTGCTCGCGCAGTCGCGCGCGAGCTTCGAGGACGTTCCCGACTTCACCGTCGCGGTGGAGGAGGAGTTCGCGCTCCTCGATCCGGCGACGCTCGGGCTCGTCAGCCGCTTCGAGGAGATCCAGGCGGCAGCGAAGGGCACCGACCTCGAGCCGCACCTCGCCGGCGAGCTGATCGCGTCGGAGGCGGAGGTGCGGACCGGCCGCTGCGAGACCTTCGCCGAGGCGGCGGAACGCATCGGCGAGCGCCGCGCGCAGCTCCGCGCGCTCGCGGACGGGCTCGGGGTCGGCCTGTCGGCGGTCGGCACGCATCCGTGGAGCCCGTGGCAGGAGCAGCGGATCATCGACACGCCGCACTACCGTCGCAACGACGAGCTGCTCCGCTACGTCGTCTGGCGCAACAACACCTTCGGCCTCCACGTGCACGTCGGCGTGAACGGCCCGGACCGCGCGATCCGCGTCTTCAGCGCGCTGCGGAACTTCCTGCCGGAGATGCTCGCGCTCTCGGCGAGCTCGCCGTTCGTCGAGGGCGTCTTCACGCACCTGCACTCGGCGCGCACGCAGCTCTTCACGCGCATGTTCCCGCGCTGCGGCATCCCCGACGCGTTCGAGGGCTGGGACGAGTGGGAGCGCTACATCCGCTTCCTCTACGAGACCCGCTCGATCACCGAGCACACGCAGGTCTGGTGGAGCGTGCGGCCGCATCTCGTCTTCCCGACCGTCGAGTTCCGGATCTGCGACGGGCAGCCGGACCTCGGCGAGGCGCGCGCGCTGTCGGCGTTGATCTACTCGCTCGTCGCGCGGTGCGCGCGGGCGCTCGACGAGGGGGAGCCGCTGCCGAGCTGGCCGAACCGGCTGCTCGAGGAGAACCTCTGGCGCGCGATCCGGCATGGGCTGTCGGGCGAGTTGATCGACCTCGAGCGCGGCGAGTCCATCCCGGCGCGCGCCCGGATCGAGCAGCTCGTCGAATGGGTGCTGCCCGTCGCGGAGGAGCTCGGCGCCGCACCGTGGCTCGCGATCCCGGAGCGGAACGCAGCCGAGCGGCAGATCGCCCGGCACGCGGAGGGCGCGACGATCGAGGAGATCTTCGCGGAGCAGGTCGAGCCGGAGCGGGTGACCGGGTGACCGCGGGCGGGCCGTCCGCCGAGGACCTCGTCGCGGAGCTGCGGAAGGCGAAGGTCTCGGAGCTGCTCGTCCACACCTGCTCGCTGCTGGCATCGCTCGCCTACGGCAAGCTCGCCCCCGAGGCGCGCGACCTCGAGGACGCGCAGCTGGCGATCGACGCGCTGAAGGCGCTCGCTCCGCTGCTCCCCGAGGAGCCCCGGAAGGACATCCAGCAGGTCGTCGCCAATCTCCAGCTCGCGTTTGCCGAAGCCGTGTGAGTACGCTGTCGCCATGGCGAAGAAGAAGCGCAACAAGCGGATGAAGACCAAGACGGCGCAGCCGGACGGCCGCCCGGAGACGCAGGCCGTCCACGGACGCGACCAGCAGTTCGCCCCGCCGCGCCAGGCCCAGGTGAAGTCGGCGATCCGGCTCCCGGGCAAAGGCATGCGCTGATCTGATACAAAGCTGGCCGCGCCGGGGACACCCGGCGCTGGCTTTGTCGTGTCGAGATTCAACAAGGAGAGCCCCCAGGCTATGAGCTGGCTATCGGATCACGCAGTGCTGTTCGCCCTCCTCTGCGGAGCGGCAGCTGTCCTCTACGGCATCTGGCTCACGGTCTGGCTTCTCCGCCAGCCGGCCGGCACCGAGCGCATGCAGGAGATCGGTCGGGCCGATCCAGGAAGGCGCGGCGGCGTACCTGCGCCGCCAGTACAAGACGATCGCGATCGTCGCGATCGCGCCGTTCCTCCTGATCGGCTTCTACCACTCGCTCGGCTGGGCGACCGCGGTCGGTTTCCTGATCGGCGCCGTGCTCTCCGCTGCTGCGGGCTTCATCGGGATGAACGTCGCGGTCCGGTCGAACACGCGCACCGCTGAGGCTGCGCGTCACGGGCTGCCGCAGGCGCTGAACGTCGCGTTCCGCGCCGGCTCCGTGACCGGACTGCTCGTCGTCGGTCTCGGCCTGCTCGGCGTCGCCGGCTACTACGGCGTGCTCACCGCATGGATCGGCGACACGCCCGAAGCTCGCGATCGAGCATCTGATCGGGCTCGCATTCGGCGGCTCGCTCATCTCCGTGTTCGCGCGGCTCGGCGGCGGCATCTACACGAAGGCCGCCGACGTCGGCGCCGACCTCGTCGGCAAGATCGAGGCGGGCATCCCGGAGGACGACCCGCGCAACCCGGCCGTGATCGCGGACAACGTCGGCGACAACGTCGGCGACTGCGCCGGCATGGCTGCCGACCTCTTCGAGACGTACGCGGTGACCGCGGTCGCCGTGATGCTGCTCGGCGTCACCGGCGCCGCGGCGACGACCGGCACGAGCCTCTGGCTCTTCCCGCTCGCGATCGGCGGCGTCTCGATCATCGCGTCGATCATCGGCGTGCAGTTCGCGCGCGTGCGGGACGGCGGCAACGTGATGAACGCGCTCTACCGCGCGGTCATCGTCGCGACGGTCATCTCCGCCGTGCTGTTCATCCCGGTGACGAAGGCCTTCGACTCGACCGGCCCGTTCTCGTTCGGCAACCTCTACGGCTCGGCGCTCGTCGGGCTTGTCGTGACGTCGCTGCTCGTCGGGATCACCGAGTACTACACCGGCACGCGCTGGAATCCGGTGAAGAAGATCGCGAAGGCGTCGCTGACCGGCCACGCGACGAACATCATCGAGGGGCTCGCCGTCGGCATGCAGGCGACCGCGCTGCCGGTGATCGTGATCGTCGCCGGCATCCTGGTCGCGAATCACTTCTCCGGCCTCTACGGCATCGGCGTCGCCGTGATGGCGCAGCTCTCGATGACCGGCCTGATCGTCGCGCTCGACGCGTACGGGCCCGTCACCGACAACGCGGGCGGCATCGCCGAGATGGCCGACCTGCCGCCGGAGGTGCGCGCGATCACCGATCCGCTCGACGCCGTCGGCAACACGACGAAGGCCGTCACGAAGGGCTACGCGATCGGCTCGGCCGCGCTCGCTGCGCTCGTCCTCTTCGGGTCGTACGCCGACGGGCTGCACACGCAGGGGGCGGGCCACGGCACGCTCGGCTCGATCGCGTTCGACCTTTCGGACGCGTGGGTGATCGCCGGCCTCTTCATCGGCGGCCTGATGCCGTTCCTGTTCGCGCTCGCTCGCGATGCAGGCGGTCGGCCGCGTCGGCGGCGAGGTCGTCGAGGAGGTGCGCCGCCAGTTCCGCGAGGATCCGGGCATCATGGAAGGGACGTCGCGGCCGGAGTACGGACGCGCGATCGACATCGTCACGAGGTCGGCGATCCGCTCGATGATCCTGCCCGGCGCTCATGCCGATCGCGTTCCCGATCATCGTCGGCCTGATCAGCGTGAAGATGCTCGGCGGCCTGCTGATCGGCACGATCGTCACCGGCCTCTTCCTCGCGATCGCGATGACCTCGGGCGGCGGCGCCTGGGACAACGCGAAGAAGCTGATCGAGGACGGCGAGTACGGCGGCAAGGGCTCCGAGGCCCACGCGGCCGCGGTCACCGGCGACACCGTCGGCGACCCGTACAAGGACGCCGCCGGTCCCGCGATCAACCCGATGATCAAGATCGCCAACATCGTCGCGATCCTGATCATTCCGCTGATGATCTCGGTTCACGGCTAGCTCGAACAGAACGGCTCCGTCGGCGGGACGCGGTCCCGCCGACGGAGTACCGTTGCCTTGATGAATCCTTGGTCGCGCCGCGGTCTGCTCGGCGGGGTGCTCTGCAGCCTGGCGTCGGTCGCGCTCGTGACCGGCGTGATCTTTCTCGTGAAGCCGTACGTGCCGGTGCTCAGCCTCGGCGTGCTCTACGTCTTCGCGGTGCTGCCGATCGCCGTCGTGTGGGGGCTCTGGCTTCGCGCTGCCCGTGTCGGTGGCGAGCATGCTCGCGTTCAACTGGTTCTTCCTGCCGCCGGTGCACACGTTCACGCTTGCGGACAGCGAGAACTGGTTCGCGCTCGCCGTCTATCTCGCCACGGCGGTCGTCGTCAGCGAGCTCGCAGCCCGGACGCGCCGCCGCGCGGCGGCCGCCGAGCAGCGCGAACGGGAGTCGGCGCTACTCGCGGAGCTCGCGACGGAGCTGCTGCGCGGTCGCGGCCTCGACGAGGAGCTCGAGGAGGTGGCGAGCCGGGCGGCCCAGGTCCTCGGCGTCCAGAGGGCCTGAGATCGAGCTCGGCCCGCCGCGCCGACCCCCGGCGGGGGCCTCGCCGCACCCGCTCGAAGCCGCGGACCGCTCGGTCGGCACGATCTACATGCCGGAGGGCGCCGACCCGAACGTCGCGGCGCAGGCATCGCTTCCTGCCGGCGCTCGCAGCGCTGCTCGCGGTCGCCGTCGAGCGCGACCGGCTGGAGAGCGAGGCGCTCGAGGCGGAGGCGCTGCGCCGCAGCGACCTCGTCAAGACGGCGCTGCTGCGCGCGGTCTCCCATGATCTCCGCTCGCCGCTGACGGGAATCCGCACCGCGGTCGGCGCGCTCCGCAACCCGACGCTCCAGATCTCAGCGACGAGGACCGCGCCGAACTGCTCGAGACGATCGACGTCGACTCGGAGCGGTTGAGCCGGCTCGTCGCCGACCTGCTCGACCTCTCGCGGCTCGAGGCCGGCGGCGCCGCACCGGCGCCCGAGCTCTGGTCGCTCGACGAGCTCGTCCGACGAGGCCGTCGATCTCGCTCGGCGCGAGAGATCGCGTCGAGGTCGCCGGCGAGGCGCCGCTCGTGAACGTCGACCCGACGCAGATCCAGCGCGTGCTCGCGAACTTGATCGAGAACGCGCTGAAGTTCTCGCCGGACGGCGCGACGGTGCACGTGCGCATCACCGCGACGCGTATGGAGGCGATCGTCCGCGTCGTCGACCAGGGGCCTGGGCTCGCGGAGGACGAGCTCGAGCGCGTTTTCGAGCCGTTCTACCGCCGCGACGACACGCACCGGGCGCCGGCCTCGGCCTCGCGATCGCGCGCGGGTTCGCCGCCGCGAACGGAGGCCGCGTCTGGGCCGAGTCGCGTCCGGGTCAGGGCGCATCGTTCGCGCTCGCGCTGCCGGTCGTCGAGGTACCGGCAGAGCTTCCGGCATGAGCTCGAACGGACAACGCGATCCTCGTCGTCGACGACGAGCCGCAGATCCTCCGTGCGCTGCGGGCGACGCTGCGCGGAGCGGGCTACACCGTCGACTCTGCGGCGACCGCGGAGGAGGCGCTCACCGCTGCTGCCGCGCATCCGCCCGAGGCGGTGATCCTCGACCTCGTCCTCCCGGACGGGAGCGGCACCGACGTCTGCCGCGAGTTGCGCTCGTGGAGCGACGCACCGGTGATCGTGCTCTCGGCGGTCGGGGAAGAACGCGAGAAGATCGCCGCCCTCGATGCCGGCGCCGACGACTACGTAACGAAGCCGTTCAGCGTCGACGAGCTTCTCGCCCGTCTACGCGCCGTGATGCGGCGGCGCGGCGCAGTGCAGGAGCCGGTGATCGATGTCGGCGATCTCCGCATCGACGTTGCGGAACGCGCCGTCACGCGCGGCGGCGAGCGCGTGAAGCTCACGCCCGCACGAGTTCGACCTCCTGCGCGTTCTCGCGCAGAATCGCGGCAAGCTGCTCACGCATCGCACGCTCCTGCGCGAGGTGTGGGGGCCGGCGTACGAGGTCGAGGCGCACTACCTGCACGTCTACGTCTCGCATCTCCGCCGCAAGATCGAGCCGGATCCGTCGACCCGCGCTATCTCCTCACGGAGGCCGGAGCGGGATATCGCCTCGTCGATCCGGACCTGCGCGAGCCTTGAGACAACTTTAAGAACCGCCACGGGAACCTTCAGAGGCCGTTGACGGAGCCCGGAATACCGTGGCGGCATGGGTGCAGTCCAGCTTCCGGAGCGGCTCGCTCCGCGCACATTCTTTGAGCGGCGGCGCTCGCGCGCCGAGGCCGATACATGGATCGCGCGCCTTCGCGAGCGCGATCTTCCGCAGGATTTCGACTGGCGCATCGCGGAGCTCACGTGCCCGCGGGAGCGCCGGGCGCTCGGCACCTCGATCCGGAAGATCGTTCCCGGCGTCTCGGCGGAGCGATTGCCGGGCGCGTCGCCGCTGAACCGCGTCGCGCTCCGTCCGCATGGCGCCGCGCTCGCCGCGCTTGCCGACCGCCTCGACGATCTCGAGCGGCCGGTCTCGGCCCGCGGGATCCTCGCTGTGCGCGGTCTCCTCACCGATCCAGACGGTGCCCTCTACGCGCGTGGCGGGGCCGGCAGCCCCGGTCCCGACGTCGCGGCCGCGCTCGCGGTCGTCACCGCCGCCCTGGAGATCGCGTGATGTACGACCTCGCCGCCATGGGGATCGCACTTGCGTGCTTCACCTTCATCTTCTTCCTTCTTTGGGTCCTGGAGCGCGTCTGATGACCGCCGCGAACGTCATCGGGCTCCTGATCTCGCTGCTCGTGCTCGCCTACCTCGTCTACGCCCTCTTCCGCGGGGAGAAGTTCTAGGTCATGGGCCAGGGCATCGCGCAGATCGTCGTTTACACGGCCGTACTCATCGGGCTGGGGTACCCGCTCGGCGTCTACATGGCCCGCGTCTACACGGCGCCGCGCTTCGGCGGCCGTGTCCTCGCGCCGATCGAGCGCGGTTCTGCCGGATCGTCGGCACCGACCCGAAGCGCGAGCAGGACTGGAAGGGCTACGCGAAGACCGTTCTCGTCTTCAGCGTCTTCTTCTTCCTCGTCGTTTACGCGATCCTGCGCCTCCAGGCGCACATCTTCCTGAATCCGAATCACAACGCGGCGGTGCCCGCGCATCTGTCGCTCAACACCGCCGCGAGCTTCATCACGAACACGAACTGGCAGTTCTATTCCGGCGAGTCGACGATGTCGTACTTCACGCAGATGACCGCGCTCGCCGTGCAGCAGTTCGTGTCGGCCGGCGTCGGGATGGCCGTGCTCGCAGCCGTGATCCGCGGGATCGCGCGGCGGTCGACCGGCACGCTCGGCAACTTCTGGGTCGACCTCTACCGCTCGCTCGTCTACATCTTCCTGCCGCTCTCGCTGATTCTCGGGTTCATTCTCCTCACGCAGGGCGACCCGCAGACCTTCGGGGCCACGGTCAATGCGCACACGCTCGAGGGAGTGACGCAGCAGATCGCGCGCGGGCCGGTCGCGCTGATGCTCGCGATCAAGCAGCTCGGGACGAACGGCGGCGGCTTCTACAACTCGAACTCCGCGGTCCCGTTCGAGAACCCGAACGGGATCACGAACTTCCTCGAGGTCATCGCGATCCTCCTGATCCCCGCCGGGCAGGTCTTCATGTTCGGGAAGATGGTGCTCGCACGGCGCCATGCGATCGCCGTCCTCGCCTCGATGGTCGTACTGTTCGTCGTCGGCGTTGCGATCGCGTTCCCTGCCGAGCAGCACGGCTCGCAGGTGCTGCGCGCTTCCGGAGTCAACATCACTCAGGGCAACGGGCAGAGCGGCGGCAACATGTCCGACAAGGAGGTCCGCTTCGGGATCGCCAACACCGCGCTCTGGGCGACCGCGACCACCGACGCGTCGAACGGCTCCGTCGACGGCGGCCACGACGCGTTCACCGCGTTCGGCGGCGCCGTGCCGCTCGTGAACATGTTTCTCGGGGAGGTGGTGTTCGGCGGCGTCGGGTCGGGTCTCTACGGGATGTTCTTCTACATCATCATCGCGGTCTTCATCGCGGGCTTGATGGTGGGCCGTACGCCGGAATGGCTCGGGAAGAAGATCGAGGCGCGTGAGATCAAATACGCGGCGGTCGGGGCGCTCTTCGTGCCGACGATGGCGCTCACGCTCGCGGCGATCTCGATCGCGACAAAGTCGGGGATGGCGTCGATCTTCAACCCCGGTGCGCACGGATTCAGCGAGACGCTCTACGCGTACACCTCGCAGTCGAACAACAACGGCAGCGCGTTCGCCGGCTTCGGGCTGACGAACTTCAGCGCCGACCTGGGAACAGTCGCTCTGCTCTTCGGCCGGTTCGCGCCGATGCTCGCCGCGCTCGCCCTCGCCGGCGCGCTCGGGAAGAAGAAGATCGTGCCTGCGTCGGCGGGGACGTTCCGCACCGACGGGCCGACGTTCGTCATTCTGCTCGTCGGCGTGATCGTGCTCACCGCCGGGCTGATGATCTTCCCGGCCCTCACGCTCGGCCCGATCGTCGAGGGGCTGACGCACTGATGCTGCGCGATCTGAAGTCATCCGTGATCGCGGGCGTCCTTTTCACCCTCGTCCTCGGTCTGGCGATCCCGGCGCTGTTCACCGGCTTTGCCCAGGTCGCCTTCAAGGACCAGGCCGACGGCAGCCTGATCACGGTCAACGGCACCGTCGTCGGGTCGCGGCTCGCCGCGCAGAGCTTCACGAAGCCGAAGTACTTCCACGAGCGGCCGTCCGCGACCTCGCCGGCGTACAACGCCGCCGGCACGACGTTCGCGAACCTCGGACCGACGAACCCGGCGCTCGCGGCGAACGTGCAGAAGGCGGCGGCGGCGATCCTGAAGCTCGAAGGCCCTTACAACCCCGGGTTGACGATCCACGACATTCCGGTCGATGCGGTCACAACGTCCGGCTCCGGGATCGATCCCGACATCTCGCCCGCGTACGCACAGCTCCAGTCCAAGCGGATCGCTGCCGTGCGGCACCTGCCGCTCTCGACCGTGCAGAAGCTGATCTCCGCGAACACCGACGGCCGCAGCCTCGGGTTCTTCGGCGAGCCCGGAGTCAACGTGCTCGAGCTCAACCTCGCTCTCGACCGTGAAGGAGGATCGTGATGGCCCGTCGTAGCGGCAGCGTCTTCTCGCGCGACCTTGTCGTCGCTGCCGTCGGCGGCTCGTTCCCGAAGCTCGACCCGCGCAAGCAGTTCAAGAACCCGGTGATGTTCATCGTCGAGCTCGGCAGCGTGATCACGACCGTGATCTTCTTCCTCGAGCTCGCGCGCGGCCACCACAGCGCGCTCGCGTTCGTCGGCGTGATCGCCTTCTGGCTCTGGCTCACGGTGCTCTTCGCGAACTTCGCCGAGGCGATCGCCGAGGGCCGCGGCAAGGCGCAGGCCGACGCGCTGCGCGCGACGCGTACGACGACGACGGCGCTGCGGCAGAGCCGTGACGGCCACCTCGAGGAGATCGCCGCGCCTGAGCTCCAGAAGGGCGACATCGTCATCGTCGAGGCGGGGATGATCATCCCGGCCGACGGCGAGATCGTCGAGGGCGTCGGCTCGGTCGACGAGTCGGCGATCACCGGCGAGTCAGCGCCGGTCATCCGCGAGTCCGGCGGCGACCGCTCGGCCGTCACCGGGGGGACGAAGCTGCTTTCGGACCGGCTCGTGATCCAGGTCACGCAGGAGCCGGGGAAGTCGTTCCTGGACCGCATGATCGCGCTCGTCGAGGGTGCCGAGCGCCGCAAGACACCGAACGAGATCGCGCTCAATATCCTCCTCGCCGGCCTGACGATCACGTTCCTCGCTGCCGTCGTGACGCTGAAGCCGTACGCGCTCTACGCCGGGACGCCGTTGTCGCAGACCGTGCTCATCGCACTGCTCGTGGCACTCATCCCGACGACGATCGGTGCCCTCCTCTCCGCGATCGGCATCGCCGGGATGGACCGCCTCGTGCAGCGCAACGTCCTCGCGATGTCGGGCCGCGCGGTCGAGGCGTCGGGAGACGTCGACGTGCTTCTCCTCGACAAGACGGGCACGATCACCCTCGGCAACCGCCAGGCGACTGAGTTCCTGCCGGTGCCCGGCGTCGAGGAACGCGAGCTGGCCGAGGTGGCGCAGCTCGCGTCCCTGGCCGACGAGACGCCTGAAGGCCGCTCGATCGTCGTGCTCGCGAAGGAGCGCTTCAACCTGCGCGAGCGTGAGCTCGGGGAGCACGAGTTCATCCCCTTCAGCGCGACGACGCGCATGAGCGGGGTCAACGTGAACGGCACCCTCATCCGCAAGGGCGCCGCGGACGCCGTCAAGAAGTTCATCGCGGAGCAGGGCGGCCAGGCGCCGCCCGAGCTCGACCAGCTCGTGCAGGGCGTCGCCGAGCAGGGCGGGACGCCGCTCGTGGTGTCGCGCGACAACTGGGCGCTTGGTGTCATCCATCTGAAGGACATCGTCAAGGGCGGCATGCGCGAGCGCTTCGACGAGCTCCGCCGAATGGGCATCCGCACCGTGATGATCACCGGCGACAACCGCGTCACCGCAGCCGTGATCGCACAGGAGTCGGGCGTCGACGACTTCCTCGCCGAGGCGACCCCCGAGACGAAGATGGCGCTGATCAAGGACGAGCAGGCCAAAGGCCGCATGGTCGCGATGACCGGAGACGGTACGAACGACGCACCTGCGCTCGCACAGGCCGACGTCGGTGTGGCGATGAACACCGGCACCACCGCGGCGAAAGAGGCCGGCAACATGGTCGACCTCGACTCGAACCCGACGAAGCTGATCGAGATCGTCGAGGTCGGCAAGCAGCTCCTGATCACGCGCGGCTCACTGACGACGTTCTCGATCGCGAATGATGTCGCGAAGTACTTCGCGATCCTGCCGGCGATGTTCGCCTTCACGTACGCGACGAAGCCGGGTGAGAAGGGGCCGCTGAACGCGCTCAACATCATGCATCTCGGCTCGCCGAAGAGCGCGATCATCTCGGCGATCATCTTCAACGCGCTCGTGATCCCCGCCCTCATCCCGCTCGCCCTCAGGGGCGTCAAGTACCGCGCGATCGGCGCGACTGCGCTTCTGCGCAGGAACCTCCTGATCTACGGTCTCGGCGGCGTGATCCTCCCCTTCATCGGCATCAAGCTGATCGACCTCATCGTCTACAACGTCTTTGGCGCGTAGCATCGGCCCATGAGGGGCCGCTACCGGATCCTTCTCGGAATGGCCGCGGGAGTCGGCAAGACCTACCGCATGCTGCAGGAGGGCCGGCAGGCGCAGTCCGAAGGCCGCGATGTCGTGATCGGCTACCTCGAGCCGCACGACCGGCCGGAGACGTCGGCGCTCGCGGAAGGGCTCGAGCCGCTGCCCCGGCTCACGGCGGCGCACGGCAACCTCGAGCTAGAGGAGATGGACGCCGCCGCGGTGATCCGCCGCGCGCCGGAACTGGCCCTCATCGACGAGCTCGCCCACACGAATGCGCCGGGCATGCGGAACGAGAAGCGCTACCAGGACATCGACGAGGTGCTCGACGCCGGCATCGATGTGATCTCCACCGTGAACGTCCAGCACCTCGAGAGCCTCAACGACGCGATCGCAGAGCTAACCGATGTCCGCGTTCGCGAGACGTTCCCGGACAGGATCCTCGAGGAGGCCGACGAGGTGGTGCTCGTGGACATCTCCCCGCAGGCGCTGCAGGAGCGGCTGCGGGCCGGGAAGGTGTATGCGCCCGACCGCGCCGAGATCGCACTGCAGAACTTCTTTCGCACCGACCGGCTCTCGGCGCTGCGCGAGCTCGCGTTGCGCGAGGTCGCGGAGGACGTCGAGGCGCGTCGCCAGACGCTTGTCCTCGATCCGCTCAGCCAGCAGGCGGTGGCGGAGCGGGTGCTCGCGCTCGTCACACCGGAACCGCGGTCGCAACGGCTGCTGCGGCGGGCCTGGCGCTCGGCCGAGCGGCTCGGCGCGCAGCTCGACGCGCTGTGGGTGCGCGGTCCCTCGAGCCGGCTGAGCGAGGAGGAGCAGGTCTCGCTTGCGGCGCTGCGCCGGCTTGCGATCGTCCTCGGCGCGCACTTCCTCGAGGAGGAGGGAGACGACCTCGTCGCGTGCGTTCGCCGCGTCGTCTACGAGCGCGGAACGACGTACGTCTTCGTCGGCACGCCGGACGAGAGCCGCCGCCGCGAGGTGCTGCGCGGCTCGCTCGTCTCGGCGCTCGTGCGCGAGCTGCCGGGCGTCGACATCCGCGTCGTGGCGAACCGAGCCGACCGGCCGGAGGCGGTGCAGTGACGAAGCTCGACGCCGGCCTGCTCGGCGCCGCGATCGTGCTCGCGATCGCGCTCGTCGTCGTGCTGGTCCGCCGCCGTCCGCCGAAGCGGCTGCCGGTGTTCGCGGACGCGCGTCGGGTGCTCGTGCCGTTCTCCGGCGCGCTCGACGAGACCGTGCTCGCGGCGGCGATCCGCATCGCCCGTGCCGAGGAGGCGGTGCTCGTTCCCGCGTACCTGCTGATCGTGCCGCTCCGGTACGGCGAGGACTCGCCCTCGAAGGACGAGGTCAAGCTCGCGATGCCGCTGCTCGAGGCGGTCGAGCACGCCGCCCTCCGCGCTGGGGTCGCGGTGGACGCGCGCATCGAGAAGGGACGGACCCTGACGCACGCGCTGCGGCGGCTCTGGGAGGTCGAGCGGTTCGACCGCATCGTCGCGCCTGCGCCGGTCAACGGCGGCGGAGGCTTCAACGAGAAGGAGCTGGCCTGGCTCCTCGCCAACGCCCCGACCGAGACGGTCGTCCTGAAGCCGATGCCGACCGGGCCACCGAGGATGCACTCCCGCCGCCGCGCCGCCTAGTAGCGTTGGCGCGTGAGCGCGACCCGCGAGGACGCTCGGACGGGACCGCCGGTCGAGCCGCCGCGTCGCGCCCGGCGCCTGTTCGTCGGACGGCCGATGCAGTCGCATCAGGCCGAGGACGAGCTGCTCCCAATCGGTCTCGCGCTGCCGATCTTCGCCGCGGACGCGATCTCGTCCGTCGCGTACGCAACCGAGGCGGCGATGGTCGTGCTCCTCACGGCGAGTCTGAGCGCGCTGCATATCGCGCTGCCGATCTCCATCGCCGTCGCGCTGCTGATGGCGATCGTGATCGCGTCGTACCGGCAGACCGTCCGTGCGTACGAGACCTCCGGCGGCGCGTACGTCGTCGCGCGCGAGAACCTCGGCACACTGCCGAGCCTCGTCGCCGCGGCGGCGCTTCTCGTCGACTATGTGCTCACCGTCGCCGTCTCCGTCGCGAGCGGCGTTCTCGCGATCACGTCTGCAGCTCCGGCGCTGAACCACTACAACACCGAGCTGTCGCTCCTCGCAATCGTGCTGATCACGGTCGTCAACCTGCGCGGCATCCGGGAGTCCGGAATGACCTTCGCACTTCCGACCTACGGCTTCATCGTCGCGATGCTGGTCGCCGTCGGCGCCGGCGTGACGAAGTGCGCGGTGAGCCAGTGCCCGCGCGCGGTCGCGCCGCATGCGATCGCGCCAGGCGTCGCCGCGGTGACGTTGTTCCTCGTGTTGAAGGCGTTCGCGTCCGGCGCGAGCGCGCTGACCGGCGTCGAGTCGATCGCCAACGGCGTGAACGCGTTCCGTCACCCGCAGTCGAAGAACGCGGCGCGGACGCTCGGCGTGCTCGGCGTCGTCGCAATCACGATCTTTATCGGCGTGTCCTACCTCGCGGTCGCGACGCACGCCCGTCCGAGCACCACCGACTCCGTCGTCTCGCAGATCGCGCGCGCCGTCTTTCCGGCCGGCAGCGCCGTCGGCTGGTTCTACTGGGTTGTCCAGATCTTCACCTTCGCGGTCTTGATCCTCGCCGCGAACACGTCGTTCCAGGGGTTCCCACGGCTGTCGGCGCTGCTTGCCCACGACCGGTTCATCGCGCGTCAGTTCACGAACCTCGGCGACCGGCTCGTGTTCTCGAACGGCGTCGTCGTGCTCGCCGGCGCGGCGGCGCTCCTCGTCTGGATCTACCACGCGAACGTCAACAACCTCATCCATCTCTACGTCGTCGGCGTGTTCACGGCGTTCACGCTGTCGCAGGCGGGGATGGTGCGCTACTGGCTACGGACGCACGGCCCGGGGTGGCGGTGGCGTGCCGTCATCAACGGTGTCGGCGCGCTGGCGACCTGCGTCGTGATGGTGGTCGTGGTCGTGACGAAGTTCCAGGAAGGCGCGTGGATGGTGATCGTCGCGATCCCGCTGATGATCGCGGGCTTCTACGGCGTGCGCCGCCATTACGTCCGGACGGCGCGCCGGCTTGCCGCGGGTGCGGCAGCAGTCGTTGCGGCGCCGCCGGCGCGCAACGTCACCATCCTCGTCGTCGAGGCGCTCGACGACGCGGTCGACCGTGCGCTCTGGTTCGCGCGCACCATCTCCGGCGGCGACTTCCGAGCCGTCCACGTACCGCGCTCGAGCAGCGACTCGGGGATTCGGCCGCGCTGGTTCAAACGCGTCGGCGGCGAGCCGCAGCTCGAGATCCTCGACCGCAGTCTCGGGGTCAGCGAGGCGATGCTCGACCAGGTCTGGCGGCTGCCGCGCGGCGAGTCCGACTTCGTCACCGTGGTCGTGCCGGAGTACTTCCAGTCGGCGTCGATGTGGGCGCAGGTTCGCCACCCGAGCGAGCTCGCGTTGAAGTTCCGGCTGCTCACCGAGCCGGGCGTCGTGATCGCGGACGTGCCGACGGTCGCCGGCCGGCCTGCGGTGCCGGCGAAGCGGATCGTCGCGCGCGTTCTCGTCTCCAGCGTCAATGCGGCATCGATGCGCGCGGTGAACTACGCGACGACGCTCGGCATCGACGACACGCGCGCGGTCAACTTCGCGTTCAGCAGCCAGGATGCGCGTGCGATCCGCCACGAGTGGTCGATGCAAGGCCCGCGTGTCACCCTGGAGATCGACGAGGCGCCGTACCGTGACATCGGCGGGCCGCTGCTCCGGTATCTCCGCGACCTCACCGCCGAGGAGGGCACGGAAGTGCTCGTGCTGATGCCGGAGCTCGTCACGCACGGCTGGCGGCGCCTCCTCCACAACCAGCGCTCGCTGTACATCAAGCGCCTGCTCCTGCTCGAGCCGGGAGTGATCCTTGCCAGCGTCCCGTACCAGATCCTGCGATGAAGATCGGTCGGGTCGATACGCGCGCCCTCGTGCTGCGTGCCCGCCGCCGGGTCCGGCGGCTCGCGCGGCGTACGGCGGCGGTCGGGTTCCAGAGCATCGTCGTCCCGCTGCTGGGGCGGGAGGAGACTCAGCACGCGGTCGACCTCGCGTGCCGTCTCGCCGCCGACCGCCGCGCACGGGTCGTCCTCGTCGCGCCGCTCGTCGTCCAGCCGGATCTGCCGCTCGACGCGCACTTCGTCGCGGAGACGGCCGAGCTCCGGGCCGAGCTCGGCGAAGCGGCGTCGATCGCGGACTCGTACGGCGTCGGAACGCGGCGCCACCTCGTACGCACGCGCGAACGCGCACTCGGGCTCAAGCTCGCCGAGCTCGCCCGCGACCACCGCGCCGAGCTGATCGTCGTCGGCTCGCCGGTCGAGTCGCGCCGCGGCTTCCGGCAGGCTTTTCCGCCCGGAGATCATGTCCGTGCTGCGGGAGGCGCCGTGCCGCGTGATGGTCGCGACAGGCCCGGTCGCCGGCCGCGGTAGCGCCCACACGTAAGGGGCGCCGTCTAGAGTCGGCGCGTGAGCAGGCGCCGGCGTCAGCACCAGCTCGAGCGCGTGCTCGGGACGAATGCCCTCTTCGCGACGGCGTACGGCAACGTCGGCTCCTCGATCTACTACGCGCTCGGCGTCGTCGCGGTCTACGCGCTGGGGCTCACGCCGGTCGTCTTCATCATCGCCGGCTTCATCTTCGCGTGCACCGCCGCGACCTACGCCGAAGGAACGGTCCGCTATCCGGAGGCCGGCGGCTCGTCGAGCTTCGCGCGCCACGCCTTCAACGAGACGGTGAGCTTCACGGCTGCCTGGGCGCAGATGCTGAACTACATCGCGACGATCGCGGTCTCGGCGTTCTTCGTCCCGCACTACCTCTCCGTCTTCTGGGAGCCGCTGCGCCAGAACCCGTGGGACATCGTGTTCGGGATCGTGGTGATCGTCGTCCTCGTCGTCGTGAACATCGTCGGCATCCAGGAGTCGGCGCGGATCAACATCTTCCTCGCCGTCGCCGACTTCGCCACGCAGCTGCTGCTCGTCGCGGTCGGCGCGATACTCGTGCTCTCACCGTCGATCCTGAAGGCGAACATCCATCTCGGCGTCGCGCCGACCTGGTCGAACTTCGCACTGTCGATTCCCGTGGCGATGCTCGCGTACACCGGCATCGAGACGGTGTCGAACATGTCGGAGGAGGCACGCGACCCGGTCCGCACCGTGCCGCGCGCCGTGATGTTCGTTGCGATCGCCGTCTTCGCCATCTACTTCACGCTGCCGTGGATCGCGCTGTCGGCGATGCCGGTCGTGCACACCGCGCAGCACGGCTACACGACGCTGCTCGCGCTGCCGCCGACCGAGCACCTGAACGGCCAGCACGGGTACCAGAACGACCCGGTGCTCGGGCTCGTCAACAATCTCGGGCTCGGCAGCGTCGTCACGCATGTCCTCCAGATCTATCTCGGCATCCTCGCCTCGACGATCCTCTTCATCGGCGCCGAACGCAGGAGTGATCGGCGCGTCGCGGATCACGTACGCGATGTCGGGATACCGGCAGCTGCCGCTCGTGTTCCGGAAGATCCATCCGAAGTTCAAGACGCCGTGGCTCGCGCTCGTCGTCTTTGCCGGCGCGATCCCGATCGCGCTGACGTTCTCCGGGAAGACGGCGTTCCTCGGCGCGATTTACGCCTTCGGCGCGACGTTCTCGTTCACGATCGCGCACGCGTCGCTCGTCGCCATTCGCGTCAGACATCGCGGCCACGACGAGGTGGCGTTCCGCGCGAAGCCGAACCTGCGCTTGCGCGGCGTCGAGTGGCCGCTGTTCGCGATCGTCGGCGGGCTCGGGACGGGACTGTCGTGGCTCGTGATCGTGACGCAGTCGCCGGCGATCCGGTACGCCGGCATCGGCTGGCTCGCGGCCGGGCTCGTCTTCTACGTCGTCTACCGCCGGCGGATTCTCCACGTGCCGCTCAGCCGAGACGGTCCGCGCGCCGATCCAGATCGGGCCGGCGGACGCGCTCGAGTACCGCAGCATCCTCGTCCCGATCGCGCCCGGGTATCCGTCCGACGAGGCGATGGACGTCGCGTGCCGCCTCGCCGCGGAGCGCCGCGCGACGATCGTCGCCGTGACGGTGATCGAGGTGCCGCTCGACCTGCCGCTCGACGCGTACCTGCCGGCAGAGGTCGAGGCGGCGAACGAGCAGCTCGACGAGGCGCAGCGCGATCGGCGAGTCGTACGGCGTCAACGTGATCGGGCGCATCGCGCGCTCGCGCAACGCGGGCAAGGCGATCGTGACCGAGGCGAAGCGGCGCGAGGCCGAGATCGTCGTCATGGGCGGGCCGCGCCGCGTGCGCCTCCAGTCCGGCCGGCGCGCGATCTTCGGCGACACCGTCGACTTCGTCCTCAAGCACGCGCCGTGCCGCGTGATGGTGGCCGCGGGGAGGGCGCCGTCATGAGATCCGCGCAGCGGCACACCGTCGTCGTCTTCGCGCGTCGATCGCGATCGTGCTCGGGCTGGCGATCCTCGTCCGCACGGCCGCCGCCGGCGGCGGCGTCGGCTACCTCTTCGGCGCGCTGTTCGTCGGGCTCGGCGCCGGCCGGCTCTACCTCCTGCGCCGGAGCTAGGCTCCCCGCGCATGGCCCGCAAGCTTCCCCGCCTCGAACGGGTCCTCGACGCGCCGGCGCTCGCCTCCGTCGCGTACGGCGAGATCGCCTCGTCGATCTACTTCGCGCTCGGGATCATCGCGCTGCACGCGCTCGGCTTCACGCCGTTCATCCTCGGCATCGTCGGCGCGCTGTTCCTCCTCGTCGCGCTCTCGTACGCGGAGGGAACGGCGTCGATCCGCGAGACCGGCGGCGCGGCGACGTTCGTCCGCGTCGCGTTCAACGACCTCGCCGGCTTCCTGACCGGCTGGGTGCTCTTCCTCGACTACCTGATCGTGATCGCGCTGTCGGCGCTGTTCTTCCCGCACTACCTCGGGATCGCGCTCGGGATCGACTCGATCGCGCGGCATCCGGGCGACGCGATCGTCGGCTGCCTGCTGATCGCGGGAATCGCCGTCGTGCGTCTCGTGCAGGCACACGCACCTCTACACGTTCGGGATCGTCGTGCCGTGCTCGACCTCGTCACGCAGCTCGTGCTCGTCGTGCTCGGGTTCGGGCTGCTCTTCTCGACGGAGGCGCTGACGCGCGGCCTCTCGCTCGGGACGACGCCGAGCTGGCACGAGCTCGCGTTCGCGCTGCCGCTCGCGATGCTCGCGTACACCGGCCTCGAGACCGTCGCCAACCTCGCGGAGGAGGCGCGGCGCCCGGGCCGCGATCTGCCGCGCAGCCTGTTCAGCGCGATCGGCGGCGTCGTCGTGATCTACGTCCTGATCGCGCTCGTCGGCCTGTCGGCGTTCCCGCTGGAGAACGGCACGACGGCGCTCGGCGTCGAGTGGCTGCGTGCGCCGATCATGGGAATCGTCTCGGCGCTCCAGCCGCATCTGCCGCACTGGTTCGGGCAGATCCTGCGCGTCTACGTCGGCCTCACCGGCGCGCTCGTGCTGCTCGCGGCGGCGACGACGTCGATCTCCGGCTTCGGCCGGCTCGCGTACTCGCTCGGCGAGCACGGACAGCTGCCGCGCGCGTTCGGCCGGCTGAACCGGCGGACGCACGTGGCGCCGGCGTCGGTGATCGCAGCCGCGGTGATCTCGATCGCGCTGCTGCTCGGCACGGCGTTCCTCACGCGGCCCGGTCACGTTCCTCGCGAGCCTCTTCAGCTTCGGCGTGCTGCTCGCGTTCACCGCCGCGCAGCTCGCGGTCGTGAAGCTCCGCTTCTCGCAGCCCGACCTGCGCCGCCCGTTCCGCGTGCCGCTCGGCATCAAGATGCGCGGCGGCGTCCTGCCGCTGCCGTCGCTGATCGGCGCGATCCTCACGGCGGCCGTGTTCGTCGTCGCGATGGTGACGCACATCGGCGCGCGCTACGGCGGTCCGGCGTGGCTGCTCGGCGGGCTCGTCGTCTACTTCGTCGTGCGGCGCGAACGGGGCGCGGGCTGCTCGAGCACGTCGTCGCCACCGACGAGCAGGTCCTGCCCGAGGCCGAGTTCTCGCGGATCCTCGTGCCGATGAAGCTCGGGGAGATCGGCGAGGAGATGATCGCGACGGCGGTGAAGCTCGCGCAGGAGCGCCGCGCGTCGGTCGAGGCGCTGTTCGTGATCCGCGTGCCGCTCGACCTGCCGCTCGACGCACCGCTCGAGGAGCTCGAGGAGCAGGCGGCGGCGTCGCTCGCCGAGGCGTCCGCCCTCGGCGCCGACCACGGCGTCGAGGTCGTCGGCCGGACCGTCCGGGCGCGATCGATCGGCGAGGCGATCGTCGAGGCGGCCGCCGAGAGCGGCGCCGACCTGATCGTGCTCGGCTCGTCGCCCGCGCTGGCGGCGCCAGTCGCGCTTCTTCTCGCCGACCGTCGACTACGTCCTCCGCAAGTCCCCGGCCGAGGTGCTGATCGTCGCCTTCCCGCAGGGCGTCCTCGAGGAAGCCGGCGCCTGACGGCCCTCGACCGCGCCCTCCGCGCTACGCTGCGCACGTCATGGGGAACAGCACGCTCGGATTGAACGCTCTGATCATCGGCTGCGGCCGGGTCGGCTCGTCGATCGCGCTCCAGCTTCAGCAGGAGGGCTGGGACGTCACCGTCGTGGACGAGAACGAGGACGCGCTCTCGCGGCTGGGCGACCACTGGCCCGGCTCTTCCTCGTCGGCCACGGCATGGACGCCGACCTTCTCCGCGAGGCCGGGATCGAGGACGCCGACGCCGTCGTCGTCGCGACCAACGGCGACAACACGAACATCGTCGTCGGCCAGGTCGCGCAGAAGCGGTTCGGCATCGACTGCGTCGTCGTCCGCGTGCTCGACCCTGCGCGCGCCGATCTCTACGCCTCGCTCGGGATGCGCACCGTCTGTCCGACGAAGACGGCGATCGACACGCTGACGGAAGCCGTACGCGCCTGCGAGATCCCGGTTCCGCAAAGGACGACGGCATGATGTACGTCATCGTCGCCGGCGGCGGCAAGGTCGGGCGCGAACGTCGCACGGTCGCTGCTCCGGCTCGGCCACGAGGTGACGCTGATCGAGGAGCGCCGCGACCGCTTCGAGCGCCTCGAGGAAGAGTTCGAGCATCAGGTGCAGCGCGGCGACGCGACCGAGCTCCACGTGCTCGAGCGCGCCGGCATCGCGCGTCCGCCCGACATCGTCCTCGCGCTCACCGGCGACGACGAGGACAACATGGTGATCTGCCAGATGGCGAAGGAGAAGTACGGCGTGCCGAAGGCGATCGCGCGCGTGAACGACCCGCGCAACCAGGCGCACTTCGATCTGCTCGGAATCTCGCCGACGATCTGCGCGACGTCGAGCATCATGGCGCTCGTCGAGCACGAGGTGCCGGAGCACGACCTGATTCATCTGCTCGAGCTGCGCAAGGAGAACCTCGAGATCGTCGAGGTGCTGATCGATCGCGACTCGCCGTCGGCGGGCAAGCGCGTCGAGGGGCTCTCGCTGCCGGAGGGTGCGCGCCTGATCTCCGTGATGCGCGAGGGCAAGGCGGAGATCGCCGTCGGGTCGACGACGCTCGAGGCGGGCGACCAGGTGCTGGCGATCCTCGAGCCCGGCAAAGAGGACGAGCTCCGCCGGGTTCTTCTCCGCCGGTAACGCAAGCTTTTGCGCGGTGACGGCGTCCTAGCCAACGTGGGCCGCAATCGCATTGCACTCGCCGCCGCCGCTCTGGCGGCACTCGTCGTCGCAACGTCCGTCGGCCACAGCGCGTCAACCGGGCCGGACTGGACGCGGTTCGGCTGGAATGCTGCGCGCACGAACGCGTCGACGGCCGCAACCGGCATCACGGCCGCGAACGTCCGCAAGCTCGTGGAGAGGCAGGTGCAGCTCGACGGGACGGTCGACTCGTCTCCGATCTATCTTCACGGCGTCCGCGTTCGTGGCGCGACGCACGACACGTTCTTCGTCACGACGACGTACGGGAAGACGGAGGCGATCGACGCGACGACCGGCACTGTCCTCTGGACGTACACGCCGCTGGGCTACACGTCGTGGGCCGGCTCGCCCCAGATCACGACGGCGACGCCGGTCGCCGACCCGAGCCGGCAGTGGATCTATGCCGCGTCGCCGGGCGGCACGATCTCGAAGCTCGCCGTTGCCGACGGCCACGCTGCGTGGACGGTCTCGATCACGCGGCTGCCGCAGCGCGAGAAGATCGCCGCGTCGCTGAACTTCGACCGCGGTCACGTGATCGCGACGACCGGCGGCTACATCGGCGACGCACCGCCGTACCAGGGTCATGTCGCGGTGATCGACGCGGCGAAGGGCACGCTGCTCCACGTCTGGAACTCGCTCTGCAGCGACCAGACCGGGCTGCTGTTCCCCGCGAGCTGCGGCGCGAGCGATTCCGCAATCTGGGGACGCGCCGGCGCCGTCGTCGACCCGAAGACGCACGAGCTCCTCGTCGCGACGGGGAACGCACCGTGGGACGGGAAGACGAACTGGGGCGACGCGGTTCTCCGGCTCTCGCCCGACGCGACGAAGCTCGTCGGCAACTACACGCCGACGAACACGGACGAGCTGAACACGACCGATGCGGATCTCGGCTCGACGTCGCCGGTCGTGCTGAGTGCAACCGTGATCGCGCAGGGCGGCAAGGACGGGAAGATCCGGCTGCTCAGCGTCGCGAAGATGAAGGGCGCTGCGCCGCACAAGGACAACGAGCTTCAGGTCGTCTCGACGCCGTCGGGCACCGACCTGTTCACCGCGCCGGCGGTCTGGCGCCCGGCGTCGGGGACGTGGATGTTCGTCGCGGACAACGGCGGCACGCAGGCGTGGCGCTTCCGCAACGGGAGGCTCGTCTCCGCCTGGCGCAACGCGACCGGCGGCACGAGCCCGGTGGTCGCCGGCGGACTGCTCTGGGTCTACAACCCCGGCGGCGGGCTCAACGTCTACGCGCCGGCCACCGGCAAGCTGCTGACGACGCTCCAGTCCGGCGGCGGCCACTGGAACAGCCCGATCGTCGTCGACGGCCGCGTCGCGCTCGCCGAAGGCAACGCGAACAACCACTCGACGAGCGGCGTGCTCGACATCTGGCACAAGCCCTAGGGCTGCGCATGTCCCGTTAGGACGTGGCGGTTCTCTTAACAGTGACTGTCACCGTTAAGGCTCGCGGTGACGTGGCGGTCGCGGTCGCGCGGCCACGCGACCGCGACGGTTCTCTTAACGGGGTCTGACCCCGTTAAGGTCTGCGGCGGCGGACTTGCGGCGCCTGCTGGCCGAGGGCCGCATACGCGATCGCCTGCAGCGACTCGTTCAGCGAGTTCAGCTCGCGTGTCAGGCGGAGGAAGTTCTCCTCGTTGTCGAGCCGCTTGTTCATCTTCGTCAGCTCGTCGCCGATCCGGTCGAGCCGCTCGAGCAGGGTCTCGAAGCGCCGGTCTGAAAGATCGTGCTCCACGCCTGGATCCTAGACCGCAGCCGCCGCCGTGAGCTCCGCACGCGTGCGCACCACGACCGCGCCGTCGCCGAGCTCGCGGAGCACCTCGTCGAGCGTCCCGACCGCCGCCAGACGACGCGCGGCGCCGGCGTGCGCGAGCGCGACGTCCGCGAGCTCCCGCGGCGCATCGGTGAACGCGCCGAGCCGAACTCCCGCAGCCTGGAGCTTGCGCAGCTGCGCGGCCGTCTCGGCCCGCGGCCGGAAGTAGACGGGCGCGCGATCCTCGGCGAAGCGCTCGAGCAGAGGCCGCCAGTCGCCGAGCCGCTCGTCGAGCAGCACCGCCGCGGCCGCGCGGTCCTCCGGAAGGTCGAGCTCGACGCGCGTCCGCCGCGACGCGTCCTCGACCCAGTCGTTCCATAACGGCCGCGTGTCTGCGAGCACCGCGTCGAGGTCGAGTGCGAGAGGGGAGGACATGCCCCGATGCTAGACTCGCCCGCACATCGGCGAGCGGTAAGGGAACTCCGGTGCAAGGCCGGGACGGTCCCGCCGCTGTAAGGGGAGACGCTTCTCCGCCACGACGCCACTGGGCCCACGGGCCTGGGAAGGCGGCGGGGGAGGGAGCCCCGAGTCAGAAGACCTGCTGCCCGCCGCAGACACCGAACCCCTCGCGGAAGGGAGGATTCGTGCTTCGCCGTTCCCTCATAGTCATCGCTGCGCTCGTTGCCGCCCTCATGGTGGTGCCGTTCGCCGCAGCCGCTCTCGTCCAGATCCGGGTCGAGGGCAAGACGCAGACGATCTTCGGTCCGAGCAATCCCACGGTGGTCGCTTCGACGCCGCTGGAGGCGCTCCAGACCGCCGCCAGGGTGGGCGAGTTCTACGCGCACGTCACGGCATCGTCGTTCGGCAACTACGTCGACCAGGTCGGCTACTACGGCGGCACCGGCGACTCCGGCTGGGTCTTCAAGGTCAACGGCGTCTCGCCGCCGGTCGGAGCCGACCAGGTGCAGCTGAAGGACGGCGACACCGTCGAGTGGTACTACGCCAGCTTCGGCGCGAACGGCGGCCCGCCGACGCTCGTGCTGACGATGACGAAGCCCGGCTGCTACGCGGCGACGGGGCAGGACGACACCGGGGCGAAGAAGGTGCCGGCGGGTCTCGCCTTCCGCGACCGGCTCCCGGACGATCTCCGCGCCGGCCGGGCACATCTGCTTCAAGACTCCGCACGGGCTCGTGTGGGCGATCGCGCCCGGCGCGGTGCGCTCGAACCGCCTGCCGTGATCCGGGCCGCTCTCGTCGCCGTCGCCGCCGCCGCGCTGCTCGCCGGCTGCGGCGGCGGCGCGGGCTCCGGCAAGGCGACGTTGTGGGTGACGCGCGACGAGGGCAAGCAGGTGCTTCTCGTGCGCACCGTGCCCGCGGGCGAGACGGCGATGCAGGCGCTCGCACGGTCGCTGAAGATCTCGACGCGGTACGGCGGACGGTTCGTGCAGTCGATCGACGGCGTCTCCGGCTCTGCCGGCTCGCGCCACGACTGGTTCTACTTCGTCAACGGGATCGAGGCCGACCGCGGCGCGGCGGAGTACGTGCTCCATCCCGGCGACGTCGAGTGGTGGGACTACCGCGACTGGGGCCGCGTCGGCGAAGCGGTGCCCGCCGTCGTCGGCGCGTTCCCGGAGCCGTTCCTGCACGGCTACGGCGGGAAGGTGCGGCCCGCTGTCGTCGTCGGCGCCGACTCCGCGGGCGCGCGTGCGCTCGCGAAGCTCGTCCACGGGACGGTCGCAGCATCCGCGCCGGCAGGCGCGAACGTGCTGCGGCTCGTCGGCGGCCCGCATCGCTTCACGGCGAAGAAGCTCTCGAGCGGCGCGATCGAGCTCGACTACTCCGGCGACGCGGCCGCGCTCGCGCGTGACCCGGCGCTGTACCGCTACCGGTACGCGGTTCCGTGAGGCCGACCGCTGCAGCCGCACTTCTTGCCGCGCTGGCGGTCGCCGCGCTGCTTGCCGACCATCTCTGGTCGGTCGGCGCGCTCACAGCCGGCCTGCTCGTCGTATGCCTCCGCGCCGGGCGGCGCGCGCGTCCGTATCTCTGGGGAACGCTGTTCAGCGCCGGGTTCGTGTTCCTGCTCTCGCCGCTGCTGCAGTCGACGGGCTGGCACGTGCTCTGGAGCGGGCCGGACATCCCGGTGCTCGGCCGGCTCGACGTGACGACGGAGGAGCTCTACATCGCGGCGCTGAACGCACTGCGCCTCGCGGCGGTCGGGCTGGCGTTCGCCGTGTACGCGCTGCTGCTCGACCACGACCGGCTGATCGCCGCGTCGACGGGCCGCCGCTCCGTGCTCGCCGCCGCGCTTGCGACGCGGCTCGTGCCGACGTTCGAGCGCGACGCGACGGGGCTCGTCGAGGCGTTGCGCGGGCGCAACCTCGCGCCCGCCGGGCTGCGCGGGCACGCGGCGCTGCTCTCGCCGCTTCTCGCCGGCTCGCTGGAGCGCGGCACGAATCTTGCGGAGGCGATGGAGGCGCGCGGCTTCGGCCGCTCCGGGCGCACGCGGCTGCCCTCGCCGCCGTGGCGCGCGCTCGACTTCGCGGCGGTGGCCGCCGCCGTCGCGATCGTCGTCGTGGGGGCGTTGTGGCTCTAGCGACCGTCGAGCGGCTGTCGTTCGCGTATCCGGATGCCGCGCCTGCGCTCGACGACGTGTCGCTCCGCGTCGAGCCGGGCGAGGTCGTGCTCGTGCTCGGCCCGTCCGGCTCCGGCAAGTCGACGCTCGTGCGCGCACTCGGCGGCCTGGTGCCGTGGTTCCACGGCGGGACGCTTCTCGGGCCGCGTCGAGGTCGCGGGCCACGACACGCGCAGGACGAAGCCGTCAGAGCTCGCCGGCATCGTGGCAACCGTCTTCCAGGATCCGGAGGATCAGATCGTCCTCGCGCAGGTCGAGTCGGAGATCGCGTTCGGGCTCGAGAACGTCGGCACGCCGCCGGCGACGATCCTTCCGCGCGTCCACGACGCGCTCGCAGCGGTGGAGGCGGAGCATCTCGCCGGGCGACGTGTCGCGGAGCTTTCCGGCGGCGAGCTGCAGCGCGTCTGCCTCGCGTCCGCGCTCGCGCTCGATCCACAGCTGCTGCTGCTCGACGAGCCGACGTCGCAGCTCGACCCCGACGGCGCCGAGGCGTTCCTCGACCGCGCCCTCGGCAGCGGCGCTGCGGTCGTGCTTTCCGAGCAGCGGCCTGCGGCCGCGCTTCGTCGCGCCGACCGCGTCATCTTTCTCGAGTGTGGCCGCATCGTCCTCGACGCGCCGCGCGACGACGCGATCGCGTGGCTCGACGAGCATCGTCCAGCCTGGACGAACTCTCCAAGTAACACTCTGTTACAAGCCTCATGCGCGAGTGCTGGAACGGCGCAAAGCTCAAGTAACACCGTGTTACATGGGAGCGGAGACGTCGTCGCACGCGTTGCGGACGCGTCCTTTGCGTACGGCAGCGGCCCGCGCGTGCTCGACGACGCGTCGCTCGAGCTGCGCCGCGGCGAGATCGTCGCGCTCACCGGCCCGAACGGATCGGGGAAGACGACGCTGGCCAAGCTCGCCGCCGGTCTGCTGGAGCCCGCAGCCGGAACCGTCGAGCGTCACGGCCGCGCGGCGTTCCTGCTCCAGGATCCGGGTCGGTATCTCGTGCGCGAGACCGCGCTCGACGAGGTCGCGCTCGGCACGGATGCGACCCGCGCGCGGCGCGCACTCGCGGAGGTCGGGCTCGCGTGGGCGGAGGAACGTCACCCGCGCGACCTCTCGAGCGGGGAGCGCGAGCGGCTCGCCCTCGCGACGGTGCTCGTCAACGAGCCGGATCTACTCGTGCTCGACGAGCCGACGCGCGGCGTCGATCCGGAGCGGAAGGCCGAGCTCGCGGCGCTGCTTCGCGCGCAGGCGCCGCACCGCGCGACGCTCGTCGTCACGCACGACGTCGCGTTCGCGCACGCCGTCGCCGACCGCGAGGTTTCGCTCGGGATCGCGCGGGAGGCGCTCGTTGCGTAGCCACGCAACGCAGATTGCGATCGGTCTCGGCCTCGCCGCGGCGGCTGCCGCCGCGTTCGCGACGCATGCGTCGGCGCTCGCGCTCCTGCTTGCCGCGGCATCGCTGATCGTCGGCGGCATGGCGTGGCTCGACGGCAGCCCGACGTCGGCGAAGGAGGTGACGCTGATCGCGACGCTTGCGGCCGCGGCAGCTGCAGGCCGGGTGCTGCTGGCGCCGATCCCCGACGTGCAGCCCGTGACGGTGATCGTCGTCGTCACCGGCGTCGCGCTCGGGCTGCGCGCCGGAGTCGCAGTCGGCGCGCTGGCCGCCTTCGTCTCGAACTTCTTCCTCGGCCAGGGCCCGTGGACGCCGTGGCAGATGCTCGCGTGGGGCGCGTGCGGCGCGGTCGGCGCCGCGATGGCGCCTGCGCTCCAACGCCGGATCCCGCTCGCGGTGACGTGCTTCGTCCTCGGCTACGCGTACGGGTTCGTCCTCGATGTCTGGAACTGGTACGGCTTCTACCCGCACACGTGGTC
The DNA here is from genome assembly GCA_963718385.1 of uncultured Actinomycetes bacterium. Lineage (GTDB taxonomy): Bacteria > Actinomycetota > Thermoleophilia > Gaiellales > Gaiellaceae > Palsa-739. The sequence goes on along the minus strand of CAVQZE010000001.1, from coordinate 220,800 downwards.
GTCGTTCCTCGCGCGCCAGGCGGCTGGATTCCCGTTCGACACCGCACATGCTGTCGGCAACTTCGCGCTCGCACTCGCCGCCGGTCCCGAGCTACGGCGGCTGCTGGAGCGGTACGGGAAGCGGCTGCACACGGAGGTCGTGTGGGACTGAAGATCGCAGTGCTCGCCGCGGCGAGCGTTCTCTCGTTCGTCCAGGGACGCGCGCAGCCCGACGGCGGCTACGCGGAGCCCGGCGGCCGCTCCACGATCGGGCTGACCGCGACGACGGTGCTCGCGCTGCGCGCCGTAGGCGCAACGGTTCCCGACGCTGCACGCGCGTATCTCACCGCGCACGAGACCGGCCTCACGCCGACCGAGCTCGAGCTCTCGACGATGGCGGAGGCCGTCAGCGGCGGCGCGTCGCCGGCGCTGCTCGCGTCGCTCCACGCGCTCGAGAGACCGAACGGCGCGATCGGGCCGACGCTCAACTCGACGATCTGGGGGATCCTCGCGCTGCGCCAGGCGGGGCAGCCGGTCGCGGCGGCGACGGTGCGCCGGCTCGAGGCGGGACAGACCAAGAGCGGCGGCTTCGCGTGGGCGACCGGTCTCCGTCCCGACAACGACGACACCGCCGCCGCGGTCGAGGCGCTCGCGGCCGTCGGCGTTCGCGGCGCACCCGTGACGCGCGCCCTGGCGTACCTCCGGGCGCGCGAGGCGAAGGACGGCGGCTTCGAGCTCCAGCCGGGCACCGGCTCCAACGTGCAGTCGACGGCGTGGGCGATCCAGGCGTACCTCGCCGCGGGCGCGAAGCCCCCGGCCGCCGCGTTTCGCTACCTCGCGCGGATGACCCGCGCCGACGGCAGCCTCCGCTACTCCGCGAAGTACGCGACGACGCCGCTGTGGGTCTCCGCGCAGGCGCTGCCCGCGCTCGCGCGCAAGCCGTTCCCGCTCGGCTAGAGCGACACGACCTCGTCCATCCGCGCGAGCCCCTCGCGGCGGTGCGTGATCAGGAGCACGGTGCGGTCTCCGGCGGCGTCGAGGACGTCGTCCATCAGCCGCTCGGCCGTCGGCGGGTCGAGGTGCGCCGTCGGCTCGTCGAGCACGAGCACCGGCGCGCGCGAGAGGAGCGCCCGCGCGAGCACGAGCCGCTGGCGCTGACCGCCGGAGAGCTCGGCTCCCTCCTCGCCGACGAGCGTGTCGAGCCCGTCGGGGAGCGCCGCGACCCAGTCGGCGAGCTGCGCCTGCGCGAGCGCGTCGTCGAGCTCCTCGTCGCCGGCGCCGGGCCGCCCGATCCGCAGGTTCTCGCGGATCGACGTGTCGAAGAGATGCGCCTCCTGCCCGGCGAGCGCGAACGTCGCACGCACGTCCTCCTGCCGGTAGTTCCGGATGTCCTCGCCGGCAATTGTCACGTGCCCGGCGTCCGGGTCGAGGAAGCGGAACAGGAGATTCGTCACCGTCGTCTTGCCCGCACCGCTGGGGCCGACGAGCGCGACGCGGCGTCCCGGCTCGAGCCGCAGATCGAAGTCGTGGAGCACGTCCTCGTCCGCGTACCGCGCCGTGACGTGTTCCAGCGCAACCGCCGTCCGGGTCGACGGGAGGGGGAGCGGATGCTCGGGATCGCGCACGGCCGGCTCCTCGTCGGTGAGCGCGAGCACGCGCCGGCCGGCGGCGAGAGTCGCAGACAGCTCGCGCGCGACACCCGGGAGCGGCGCCACCGCGTCGAACGATGCGAGCGCGAGCAGTGCAAGCGTTCCCACAAGCACTCGGTTCAACGTTCCGGTCGAGTGCGCGTCAACGGCGACGGCCAGCACGCCGGCAACGGTGAGCCCGACGACGAGGATCGAGAGCGAGTCGGCAAGTCCCGCGACGAGCGCGTCGCGGCGTTCGCTGCGCACGAGCTTCCGGTCGACCTCCTCGATGCGGGCGAGCTCGTCGTCGCCGCGTCCGTAGACGACGAGCTCCGGCGCGCCGCGCAGCAGCTCGACGAGCGACGCCGTGAGCTCGCCGCGCTCGGCCGGCGCTGAGCCGCGGCCGAGTGCGGCGGCGATCGCGGGGACGGCGACCCCGCCGGCGAGCAGCCCGACCGCGAGCACGAGCCCGGCGGCCGGCAGCAGCACCGCCGTCGCGAGGACGCACGCGGCGCCGACGACGAGCGCGACGAGCGGCGGACCGATCCCGCGTAGGTACAGCCCCTGCAGCGCGTCCACGTCGGAGACGACGCGGCTGACGACGTCGCCGCGCCGGTAGCCGCCGAGCTGTCCCGGTGCGAGCGGCTCGATGCGCTCGTAGACGCGCACGCGGATGCGCGCGAGTGCACGCAGCGCGAGGTCGTGCGACGCGAGCCGGTCGAAGTAGCGCGCGAGCGGCCGTGCGAGAGCGAAGAACCGCACCGCCACGATCGCAACGGTCAGCGAGAGAACCGGCGGATGCTCCGCCGCCCGCGACAGGAGATAACCCGAGGTCGCGAGCAGGCCGACGCCGAAAGCGACCGCGAGCGCGCCGAGCCCGACGGACAGCGCGACGCGCTTCCGCGGCATCCCCGCGAGCGCCAGCAGCCTGCGCAGCGTCGCGGTCACGCCGGCACCGCCTCGTGCAGACGGCCGTGTTCGAGCGCCACGACGCGGTCGGCACCGAATGCGAGCTCGGCCCGGTGCGAGATCACGAGAACGGTTCGGGTTCCGCGGAGCCGCTCGATCGCCGCGTCCACCAGTTCCGCCGACGCTGGATCGAGATTCGCCGTCGGCTCGTCGAGGATCAGCAACGGCGCGTCGCGAAGGAACGCGCGCGCAAGCCCGATCCGCTGCCGCTCGCCGGCGGAGAGGCGGCGGCCGCCCTCGCCGAGCGGCGTGTCGTACCCGAGCGGCAATGCGGTGGCGAAGTCGTGCGCGCCTGCGAGCCGCGAGGCGTCGCGGACGCGGTCGTCCGACGCGTCGGGATCGCCGAGCCGGATGTTGTCGGCGACCGTGCCGCGGAACAGCGTCGGATCCTGCGGCGCCCACGCGATCTGCGCGCGCCATGACGCCGCGTCGCAGCCGGCGAGATCGACTCCGCCGACGGTGATCCGTCCAGCCGCAGGCTCGCAGAGGCGGAGCAGCAGCGCCGCGATCGTGCTCTTGCCGCCGCCGCTCTCGCCCACGAGCGCGACGGTCTCGTTCGCGGCGAGCTCGAGGTCGACGTCCTCCAGAACGGGCAGCTCGCGCGACGGGTACGAGAACGACACGCCTTCGAGCCGGATCGCCGCGCCGCGTGCGCTCGGCGCAGGTGCGGCGCCGTCTGCGACGAGCGCGGGCGCCTCGATCAGCTCGAGCAGCCGCCCGGTGACGGCGAGACCGTCCGCGCTCGCGTGGTACTGCGCGGCAAGGTTCCGGAGCGGTGCGTACAGCTCCGGCGCGAGCACGAGCACCGCCAGGGCGGTTTCGAAGGGAATCGAGCCGTCGACGAGGCGGACGCCGACGGTGACCGCGACGAGCGCGACGCCGAGGGTCGCCGCAAGCTCGAGTACCGATCCCGACAGAAACGCGACGCGCAGCGTCGCCATCGTCGTGCGGCGGTACTCGTCGCCGACCTGCTCGAGCCGTTCCGTCTGCGCCTCGCCGCGGTTGAACGCACGCAGCGTCGGCAGTCCGCGGACGACGTCGAGGAAATGCGCGGAGAGAATCGCAAGCGCCTGCCACCGCTCGTGCGCGCGCTGCGCGGTGTACCGGCCGACGAGCCACATGAAGACCGGCACGAGCGGCAGCGTCAGCAGCAACAGCCCGGCGGAGATCGGATCGAGTACCGCGACGAGCGCGAGAACCGCGACCGGGACGACGCAGGCGAGGACGAACTGCGGCAGATAGCGCGCGAACGCCGTCTCGAGCGCGCCGATGCCCGCAACCGCGAGCGACGCGACCTCGCTGCTCTGCGCTCCGTCGAGCGCAGCCGGCTGCGCTCGCAGCCGCGACGAGACGAGGTCGAGCCGCAGCTGCGAGAGAACCGTCGCCGCGCCGCGCCGCCCGGCGACCTCGAATCCCCAGGCGAGCAGCGCGCGCGCCGCGAACACGGCGACGAGCAGGACGATGCTCGGCCGGACCTCGGCGAGCGACGCGCCGTCGAACGAGCGCGCGACGATCCGCGCGAGCAGCAGCGCCTGGCAGAGGACGAGCAGCGCCGCACCGACGCCGAGCACCGCGTCCGCGGCGAGCAGAACCCGTGCCGGGCGCGCTCGCCTCAGCAGTCGGCGGTCGATCACGCGGTCGGCGAGTCGCCGATCCGGTGCCGGAACACGTGATACGTCCAACCCTGGTAAAGGAGGACGAGCGGCAGGCAGATCAGCGCGACGACGCTGATCACGGCGAGCGTGTAGTGCTGCGACGCCGCACTCTCCACCGTCAGGCTGTAGACGGTGCTCGTGCTCGACACCATCACGCGCGGGTAGAGACCGGTGAACAGCGTTGCGACGACGAGAATCGCGCCGAGCCCGGTCATCGCAAACGCGAGCCCCAGCCGGTGCCGCGCAACGAAGAGTGCAGCGAGCAGCAGCGTGGCAACGCCGAGCGCCGCCGGCAACACGGGCGGGAAGACGCTCTTGTCGTTGCGGTTGATCGCGACGAACACCGTCGAGACGAGGAACGCCGCGCCGGCGATCGCCGCCGGGATCGAGAGCATCCGCGTCGTCTCGGTTGCGCGTGCCAGCAGGTCGCCCGTCGTCTTCAACGTGAGGTACGTCGCGCCGTGAAACGCGAACAGAAGCACGACGGCAAGGCCGGCGACGACGGTGTAGATGCTGAAGAGACTCCAGAAGCTGCCGGTGAAATTGCCGTAGTTGTCGATCGGCGTGCCGTAGAGGAGGGCCGAGAGCCCGACGCCCCAGACGAACGACGCGCCGAAGCTGCCGATTGCGTTCGCCCACGTCCAGACGGCGCGCCAGCGCGGATCGGTCGCCTTCGTCCGCCACTCGAACGAGACGACGCGGACGATCAGGCACACGAGCACGAGCAGCAAGGCGAGGTAGTAGCCGGAGAACATCGTCGCGTACCACGCGGGAAACGCCGCGAACATCGCGCCGCCGGCGACGACGAGCCACACCTCGTTGCCGTCCCAGACCGGGCCGATCGACTGGAACATCGCCTGCCGCTCCGACTCGTCACGCGGGAGGAACGGCAGCAGCATGCCGACGCCGAAGTCGAAGCCTTCCAGCAGGAAGTAGCCCGACCAGACGACGGCGATCAGCACGAACCAGAGGATCTGGAGATTCATCGGCTAGTACCCGATCGCCGGCGCAGCGGCGCCCGTCTCGTCGTCGGCGTGGCCGGGATCGCGCCCGGCGTAGCGCCGCATCAGCCAGACGTCGGCGACGAGCAGCGCGATGTAGAGCGTCACGAAGACCGCGAGGCTGATCGCGAGCCACGTCGTGCCGACATTCGGCGAGTTCGCGCCCGCGGTTCTCAGCAGCCCCTGCACGATCCACGGCTGCCGGCCGATCTCCGTCAGGCACCAACCGAATATGCACGCAACGAACGGGAGGAACGCCGTGACGATTCCGGCCCAGAGGAACCATCGCCATTTCTCGAGTCGTCGCTTCCAGTAGAGGAATGCGCCGATGATCGACACGAGCGCGACGAGCGAGCCCGCGTACGCCATCCCGCGCATGCTCCAGTAGATCGCCTCGATCGGCGGCAGATAGTTCCCCGGCCCGTAGAGCGCGCGGTACTGGTTGTTCAACTCGTCGAGGCCCGTCACCGAGCCCTTGAACGATCCGGTGGCGAGGAACGAGAGCATTCCCGGGATCTCGATCGAGAAGCTCGGCGTCTGGTCCTGCTCCGTGAATCCGCCGACCTGGAAGAGCGAGAACGGGCAGTGCGAGCAGTCCTTCCACTGCGCCTCGCTGGCGGAGATCTTCATCGGCTGCAGCTCGGTGACGAGGATCCCGAAGTGGCTGCCGAACCAGAGGTTCGCGCAGGAGGCGGGCACGAGGAAGATCAGTGCGATCTTCGCGGCCTTATGGAACAGCTCGACGTTGCGCTTGCGCAGGAAGTGCCAGCAGCAGACGCCGAACACGACGGCAGCGCCGCATTCGATTCCGGCGAGGATCGTGTGGACGAATGCGTAGCCCGCCCAACGGCTCGACAGCAACGCCCAGATGCTCGTCAACTGCGCCTCTCCGTTGACGACCGTGTAGCCGACCGGGTCCTGCATGAACGAGTTGGCGACGAGGATGAAGTACGCCGAGAGCCACGTGCCGGCAACGGCGATCCACAACGTCGCAAGATGCAGCCGCGGCGAAAGCCGGTTCCAGCCGAAGATCCAGAGGCCGAGGAACGTCGACTCGAGGAAGAACGCGGCGAGGCCCTCGATCGCGAGCGGCGCGCCGAAGACGTTGCCGACGAACTTCGAGTACACCGACCAGTCCATCCCGAACTGGAACTCCTGCACGAGCCCCGTCGCGACGCCGATCGCGAAGTTGATCAGGAACAGCGTTCCGAAGAAGTGCGTCAGCTTCAGCCACTGCTCGTCCTTCGTGCGGTGCCACATGGTCTGGAACACCGCGACGATCGGGCCGAGCCCGAGGGTCAGCGGCACGAACAGGAAGTGGTAGATCGACGTCGTCGCGAACTGCGCGCGGGCGAGGTCGACGGCGGTGGAGGCGAGCAGGCTGCTCACGGCTCGATTCTCCCCGTTAGGGCACGCTCCGTGCGGCTGGCACCGATGAAGCTGAGCATCCAGCTGATCACCGTCTTGAAACGGTTCTTGAAGCCGGTCAGGAAGGCGAGATGGACGAACATCCAGATCACCCAGCCGAGGAAGCCGGTGACGCGGATGCCGTGGAAGCTGACGACGGCGCGACGGCGCGAGATGGCGGCCATGCTGCCGAGGTCGCGGTATTTGAAGGGCAGCGCCTCCTCGCCGTCGAGCCGCCGCCTGATCGTCCGCGCCGCGTGGATGCCCGTCTGCAGGGCGACCTCGGCGACGCCTGGTAGATCGTCGAGATTCATCATGTCGCCGACGGCGAAGACTTCTGGATGCCCCGGCAGCGAGCAGTCCGGCAGCACCTTGATCCGGCCCGCGCGGTCGAGCTCCGCGCCGGTGGGCTCGGCGAGCATCTTCGCGAGCGGCGATGCCGAAACGCCCGCGGCCCAGATCTTCGTCTTCGCCGGATAGCGGGTCACCGTTCCGTCCGGCCCTTTGACCTCAACGCTGTCCGCATCGATCGCGGTGACGATCGTCCCCGTGTGGACATCGACGCCGGTCTTCTCGAGCGCTGTCTTCGCTTTCGCCGACAACCGGTCGCCGAAGGTGGCGAGGATCGCGTCGCCGCCCTCGAACAGTAGGACCTTCACCTCGGTCTCCGGGTCGAACCGGCGGAAGTTGCCCTTGAGCGCGCGCCGCGCCAGCTCGGCGATCTGCCCGGAGATCTCGACGCCGGTCGGCCCGCCGCCGACGACGACGAACGTGAGCCACGCCTTGCGGGCGTCTGCGTCGGTTTCGAGCTCCGCCATCTCGAACGCGCTGAAGATCCGCTCGCGCTGTGCGAGCGCGTCGCCCAGTGTCTTCATCCCCGGCGCGAACGGGGCAAACTCGTCGTGTCCGAAGTAGGACTGGCCGACACCCGCGCCGACGATGAGGCTGTCGTACGGAAGCGTCAGCCGCAGCCCGTCCTGCCGCACGATGTCGACCACGTGCGCGTCGACGTCGATCCCGGTCACCTCGGCGAGCTCCACTGTCGCGTTGCCCTGATTCTTCAACACGTCGCGGATCGGCGGAGCGATCTGTCCCGGCGAGAGAATCCCGGTTGCCACCTGATAGAGCAGCGGCTGGAAGAGATGGTGGTTCGTCCGGTCGACGAGCGTCACATCGACGGGCGCATTGCGGAGGAACCGCGCTGCGAACAGTCCGCCGAAACCGGCGCCGATGATCACGACTCGGTGTGGTGCAGTGCTCGACATCGGTGCCCCCAGACACTCGGAGCGTATCCTTCGCTAGACTCGCCGGCGGCGCGCACCGCGCCTCCTATGACGGACTGACGAGAGCCCAACTCCGCGTTCCCGCCGCTCGTGTCGCTTTGAGACCGGATCGGCATGTTCTCGTCAGGAGGTGTGTATGCGCCCGGTCGGCACTCTCGCCGCGTCCGGCGTCACGAAGTCGCACGGAGCCCACGTCGTTCTCGCCGGCGTCGACCTCGTCGTGCCGCCGCACGCGCGGATCGGGCTCGTCGGGCCGAACGGCGCGGGGAAGTCGACGCTGCTCCGGCTGCTCGCCGGCGAGGACGAGCCGGATCGCGGAACCATCAGGCGCAACCCGCCGTCGCTCGCCGTCGGCCACCTGCCGCAGGAGCGCGACCCGCTCGACGGCGAGACGCTGCTCGCGTATCTCGCGCGTCGCACCGGCGTGGCGGCGGCTGCGGAACGGATGGACGGCCTCGCCGCGCGGCTCGGCGCCGAGCCGGAGCTCGCCGCGGCATACAACGACGCGCTCGATGCGTTCCTCGCCCGCGGGGGCGGCGACCTCGAATCGCGGGCGGCCGCTGTGCTCGCGGAGCTCGGACTCGGCGCGGGACTCGACCGCGAGCTCGCCGGGCTCTCCGGCGGCGAGGCCGCGCGCGCCGCGCTCGCGGCGATCCTGCTCAGCCGCTTCGACGTGCTGCTGCTCGACGAGCCGACGAACGACCTCGACTTCGCCGGGCTCGCGCGGCTCGAGTCGTTCGTCGCCGAGTTCGACGGCTCGATCGTCGTCGTCTCGCACGACCGTTCGTTCCTCGACCGGACCGTGACGAAGGTCGTCGAGCTCGACGTCTGGACGCGCGGCGCGCGCGAGTACGCCGGCGGCTGGAGCGAGTACGAGGCCGAGCGCGCCCGGCAGCGCGCGCGTCACCTACGAGCGCTGGGAGGGCTACGTCGCCGAGCGCGACCGCATCGAGGAGCAGGGCCGCCGCATGCAGCAGTGGGAGGAGCGCGGCTACGGCCAGGGCCGCAAGAAGAAGAAGTCGAAGGACGTGAAGAAGGCGACGGAGAAGCGGCTCGGCCGGCTCGACGCCGTCGACAAGCCGTACGAGCCGTGGGAACTGCAGCTCGGGCTCGCGCCGAGCGCGCGCAGCGGCGACGTCGTCGTCCGGCTCGAGGGCGCGCGCGTCGAGCGCGGTGCTTTCGTTCTCGGCCCCCTCGATCTCGACGTGCGCTGGGGCGAGCGCGTCGCCGTCGTGGGCGCGAACGGCAGCGGCAAGACGACGCTCCTCGACGCGCTGCTCGGCCGCGTGCCGCTTGCAGCAGGTTCGCGATGGGCGGGACCGGGCGTCGTCCTCGGCGAGCTGGAGCAGCGGCGCGCAACGTTCGCGGACGGCGAGCCGCTCGTCGAGGCGTTCGTCGACGAGAGTCGGCTCGCGCCGGAGGACGCGCGGACGCTGCTCGCGAAGTTCGACCTCGGCGCCGACGACGTGCTGCGCGCCGGCGCGTCGCTCTCGCCGGGCGAGCGCACGCGCGCCGTGCTCGCGCTGCTCTCCGCGCGCGGGGTCAACTGCCTCGTCCTCGACGAGCCGACAAACCATCTCGACGTCGCGGCGATCGAGGAGCTCGAGCGCGCGCTCGCCGGCTACGACGGAACCGTGCTGCTCGTCACGCACGACCGCCTCTTCCTCGAGCGGTTCGGGCGCGACGCGGACGGTGACCTCTAGCCTCGCGCCATGGCGACCGCGTCGATCCTCACGATCGGAAACGAGCTCGTCTCCGGCGACACGCCGAACACGAACGGCTCGTGGCTCGCGAAGCGGCTCGCGCCGCTCGGCGTTGCGGTGCGGATGCTCGCTGCGGTGCCCGACGAGATCGAGCAGATCGCCGAGTTCGTCCGCGCCGAGTCGCCGCGCGTCGACTTTTTCCTCGTCACGGGCGGGCTCGGCGGGACGCCGGACGACCTGACGCGCGAGGCGATCGCGCACGCGTTCTCCGTGCCGCAGGAGGAGCACGCGGAGGCCGCCGCCGACCTGCGCGCCCGGTTCACGCGCGACCCGGAGTACGCCGCGCGCTGGGCGCAGCTCCCGCGCGGCAGCCGCGTGCTCGAGAACCCGCTCGGCGGCGCGCCCGGCTTCGCGATCGAGAACGTCTACGTCTTCCCCGGACTGCCGTCGGAGATGGAGGCGATGTTCGGCGCGATCGAGGAGGAGTTCCGCCGCGACAGCCCGATCGGCGCCTGGCGGCGCGTCTACCGAACGCGCGAGAGCGAGATCACGCCGGCGCTCCGCGAGGCCGGCGAGCGCTGGCCGAACCTGCTCGTCGGCTCGTATCCGAGCTTCGGCGCGACCGGGCCGGAGGTCGAGGTCGTGCTCAAGTCGAGCGACGCCGCCGAGCTCGCGGAGGCGTCGGCGTGGCTAGCCCGTCGCGCTCGAACAGCGCGGCTGACGGGAGATAGAACGCCGCGATCGCGAACGTCAGCACGACGGCCGCGAGCGGGCTGAAGATCGCGACGACGAACACGCCGACGTACATCGGCACGCCGGGATCGAACGCGCGCGAGATCGCCCGAAGCCGCGAGTCGGGCACGTCGTCGGCGATCAGCCGTCGTCCGCGGCTCGCGTAGCGCCACCACACGTTGTAGAGGATCGACATCACGACGAATGTCGCGGCGTACGCGAGGACCGCCGCCTGCTCGCCGGGCTTCTGGAGGAACTGCGCGACGAGCTTCGTCGGGAACGGCAGGAACGCGATCGTCATCAGCAGCAGCACGTTGATGAACAGCAGGGTCCGGTCTGTCCGCGCCATCGTCGCGACGCACCAGTGGTGGTTGATCCAGATGATCCCGATCGTGACGAAGCTCGTGACGTACGCGAGATACGACGGCCAGAGATGGAGCAGCTGGCTGCCGAGATCCGCGCCGTTCGAGACGTCGACGCTGAACTCGAGGACGAGCAGCGTCGCGGCGATCGCGAAGACGCCGTCGCTGAACGCCTCCATCCGTGTCGTGCCGGACTCGGCCACTACGCGAGCGCCGGCGCGAGCTCGCGGCCGATCAGGCGCACGGGCTCGAGGTCGGCGTGCAGGATGTGCTGGAGCATCACGCGGTCGCAGCCCGCGCTCTCGTACTCCCGCAGCCGCGCCGCAACCTCGTCGACGGAGCCGACGAGCGCGCGCTCCGCATAGCCGTCCAGCCACGCGTCGAAGTCGGCGTCGCGCGGCATGCGCGCGTGCTGCTCGCGTGCGCGCTCGAGCGCGTCGGCGCGCGTCGCGCCGATCACGCAGCCCGTCATCGTCGAGAAGCGCATCGTCGCCGGGTCGCGTTCCACGCGCTCGCACGCTGCGGACACGCGCGCACGAACCGCCGCGAACTCCTCGGGCGTGACGAACGGCGTGTTGTACTCGTCCGCGAAGCGCGCAGCGGGATCGGCGGTGCCGCGCTTCCCGCCGCCGCCGACGAGCAGCGGCGGATGCGGACGCTGCACCGGCTTCGGCAGCCCGGGCGCGTCCTCGAGCACGTAGTGCTTGCCGCTGAAGTCGACGCGATCCTCGGTCCAGAGGCGGTGCACGATCTCCAGCTGCTCCGCGAACATCGCGACGCGGACGCCGGTCTCCGGGAACGGGAAGCCGAAGGCGCGGTGCTCGCGCTCCATCCAGCCGGCGCCGAGCCCGAGCTCGATCCGCCCGCCGGAGACGTGGTCAGCGGTCGCCGCGGCGTTCGCGAGCAGCGCCGGCAGCCGGAAGGTGGCGGGGGAGACGAGCGTGCCGAGCCGGAGCGTCGTCGTCCGCGCGGCGAGCGCCGCAAGCGTCGTCCAGGCGTCATGCGCGACGTTTGCGGACTCGTCCGACATGGAGATGTAGTGGTCGCTGCGGAAGAGCGTCTCGACGCCGTTCACCTCGCAGGCGTCCGCGAGAGCGCACCAGTCGTCCCAGGTGACGCCCTCCTGCCCTTCGATCATCAGCGCGACCCGCACGACGCGATCCTACGTCCCGCGCGCCCATGCCCTGGGGTCAGACCCCGGGACAGCGGCTCCGCGGGACATCGGCGGCACCAGCCACGTCCCGGTGCCAGGCACCAGGACGTGTCGCCGCGGGACACGCATGGGGAGGACCGACGGGGGCCGCCGCTACGATCGGACGATGGCCGCGACGACGCCGGAGACCTACCTCGAAGACCTGAATCCGGCGCAGCGGGAGGCCGTGCTGACGACGGAAGGGCCGCTGCTCGTGATCGCCGGAGCCGGCTCCGGCAAGACCCGCGTGCTGACCCGCCGGATCGCGCATCTGATCGGTGCGGTCGGCGTGAAGCCGCCGGAGATCCTCGCGATCACGTTCACGAACAAGGCCGCCGCGGAGATGCGCGACCGCGTCACCGACCTGATCGGCCCGCCGGCGCGCGCGTCCTGGGTGATGACGTTCCACGCCGCGTGCGGCCGCATCCTGCGCCGCGAGGCACCGCTCCTCGGCTACAAGAGCACCTTCACGATCTACGACCAGGCCGACCAGATCCGGCTGACGAAGCAGTGCCTGGAGGAGCTCGACCGCGACCCGAAGCGCTTCACGCCGCGCGGCATCCACTCGCAGATCTCGAACGCGAAGAACCAGCTCGTCTCGCCGGCCGACTACGCCGCGCGCGTCGCGAGCTTCTACGACCAGACCGTCGCCGACGTCTACGACGTCTACCAGCGGAAGCTCCACGCCGCGAACGCGGTCGACTTCGACGACATGCTCTTCCTCACGGTCGAGGTCCTCGAGCGCTTCCCGGAAGCGCGCGAGAAATGGCAGAAGGCGTTCCGCTACGTCCTCGTCGACGAGTACCAGGACACGAACCACTCGCAGTACCGGCTGCTGCAGCTGCTCGCCGCCGAGCACGGCAACGTGTTCGCCGTCGGCGACCCGGACCAGTGTCTCGTCGCCGGCACGCAGATCACGATGGCCGACGGCACGAGGAAGCCGATCGAGCAGGTGGCAGCCGGCGACGAGGTGCTCACATGCTTCGGCAGCGGCGTCTTCGGACCGGGGTGCGTCGAGCGGACGCACGAGTCGAGCACGACGGACGGAATCGCAATCACGACGGCGTCCGGACGTCGCATCGTCTCGACTCCCGAGCACGTTCATTTCGCCGGCTTCAAGGTAGGACGAACACCGCAGGTGCATATGACGTACTTGATGTGGAAGCGCGATCACGGTTTCCGCATCGGGACGTCTCGGACGTACACGAACGCGCGCAGTCAGACGCTCGCCGGGCCGGCGATCCGTCTCAACGGTGAGCACGCCGACGCCGCGTGGGTCGTCGGAACGTTCGAGAACGAGGCGGAAGCGCGTGCGGCCGAGATGCTCCTGTCCCTCCGCTACGGGCTGCCGACGATTCCGTTCATCGCGCGGCCCGGTCGAACGCGTGACGGCAGCAGCCTTGTTGGGAGCCAGCCGCTTCTCGACCGCGTGTTCGCCGAGCTCGACACCGACGCGGGAGGTCTGCGCCTTCTGGCGGACGAGGGGCTGAGTTTCGCGCACCCGCACTTCAGCTCCGCCACGACGACGACCGGCGCCCGGGTTCGGCGCCGCCTCACCGTCGCGCTCTGCGGTGACCGGCGCGGCGCCGGACCGCAGCACCGCATCTCTCTGTTTCGGGTACGACGAGGAAGGTCGTGCGGCCCTCGAACGGCTCGGGCTGCCGCTACGGCCCGCCTACGCGGGATCCTCGGGGTGGAAGTACGAGTCGTCGTTCGCGGACTACAAGAAGCTCCACGAAACGGTCGATCGCATTCAGGACGGCCTGGACGTCTCCGTGCGCTACACGGCCCGTCTCGCTGAGCAAGACGCGGCGGTCGGCAAGGAACGCAACTCCCTCCCGTTCATGCCGGCCTCCGCAGTGCGTCCCGGCATGGTCATGGTCGACGAGAACGGGAAGTTCGATCTCGTCGAACGGGTCGAACGCATCACGCTCGATGCGCCGGTGTATGACCTCGACATCGAGCGCACGCACAACTTCGTCGCCGAGGGCCTCGTCACGCACAACTCGATCTACGCGTTCCGCGGCGCCGACATCCGCAACGTTCTCGAGTTCGAGCGCGACTTCCCCGGCGCGCGGTCGATCGCGCTCGAGCAGAACTACCGCTCGACGAACTCGATTCTCGAAGCCGCGAACGCCGTCATCCGCCACAACCGCGAGCGCAAGGACAAGAACCTCTGGTCGGAGCTCGGCGACGGCGACCCGGTGCGCGCGATCGAGGTCGAGGACGAGCACGCGGAGGCGCGCTACGTCGCGGCGGAGATCGCGATGCTCGTCGAGCAGGGCTATTCCGGCAGCGAAGTCGCGGTCTTCTACCGGACGAACGCGCAGAGCCGCGTGCTCGAGGACGTGCTCGTCCGGCAGGGCGTCGCGTACCAGGTGATCGGCGGCCCGCGCTTCTACGAGCGCGCCGAGGTGAAGGATCTCGTCGCGTACCTCCAGGTGATCGACAACCCGTTCGACGTCATCTCGCTGCTGCGGATCGCGAACCGGCCGCGGCGCGGGATCGGCGACTCGACGCTCGCGAAGCTGATGACGTTCGCCGACCAGGCCGAGATGTCGCTCTGGGAGGCGATGGACCGCTGCGATCCGGCCGGCGTCGGCACCGGGCCGGCGAAGGCCGTCGCCTCGTTCCGCACCACGATCCAGTCGCTGATGTCGGCGGCGCAGGAGCTCGAGCTGCCGGAGCTGATCGAGGCGCGTGCTCGAGCGCAGCGGCTACATCGAGTCGCTGGAGGCGGAACGGACGATCGAGTCGCAGGGGCGGATGGAGAACCTGCAGGAGCTCGTCGCCGTCGCGCGCGAGTGGCAGGAGCAGACGCCGGAGCCGAGCCTGTCGTCGTTCCTGCAGGAGGTCTCGCTCTACTCCGACCAGGACTCGATCCGCGGCGAGGGCTCGCTCGTGACGCTGATGACGCTGCACAACGCGAAGGGTCTCGAGTTCCGCGTCGTGTTCCTGATCGGGATGGAGGAGGGGATCTTCCCGCACTCGCGCTCGATCGAGGAGCACGGCGTCGAGGAGGAGCGGCGGCTCTGCTACGTCGGGATGACGCGCGCGATGGAGAAGCTGACGATGCTGCACGCGTCGTCGCGAATGCTCTACGGCGGCCGCTCGTACAACCTGCCGTCACGGTTCCTCGACGAGTTGCCCGAACGGCATGTCGAGCGGGAGCGGCTGCGGCCCGCGTCGTGGTCGAACTACGGCGCGCCGAAACAGAGCCAGATCGCGCCGCGCGACGACGTTCCGTCGCTCTCGACCGGCGACTCCGTCCGCCACGGGACGCTCGGCGAGGGCGTCGTCGTCCGCATCGAGGCGGGCGGCGTGATCACCGTGCGCTTCGCGGACGACGGGTCGGAGCGCCGCCTGATGCTCGACTACGCCCCGCTCGAGAAGATCTGAGCGGAAGCGCCCGCAGGGCGCCCCCGTAGTTCTCCGAAATCGCGGGGCGTTTCCGCCCTGATGCCGCGGCGCCGCGCGGGATCGACCATGGGCTCATACCCCGTACAAGGAGCGCACCTGTGAAGACCTACCGTTTTTCCATCCTGGCTCTCGCTGCCGTGGTTCTCGCAGCGGTGCTGGCCTCGACCAGCCTCGCCGCCGCGCCGAAGAAGGTCGCGTTCGCCGGCAAGTACGCCGGCACGGCCACGACGAAGATCGACGGCAGCACCGCGACGATCGCCGCCAGCGGCAAGGGCACCGCCACCCAGATCGGCTCCGGCTCGATCACGGGCCTCGGCACCGGCGACACGAGCCAGCAGCCGTGCATCCCGTTCACCGGCACCGGCAAGATCGCCGGCAGCGGCGGAACGATCACCTTCAAGGTGCTTCCCGGCTCGAGCGGCTGCGGAGACGAAGGCGGCCACAACTTCACCGATCACGTCCCATCTCGCCGTGCTGAAGGCGACGGGGAAGCTCGCCAAGGCCAAGGGCACCCTGAAGCTGACGGGCGCCTACAGCCATGACGACGGCAGCTTCACGGTCAAGGTCAGCGGCACCCTCACGAAGTAACGGAGGAACGATGAAGAAGATCCTGATCCTCGGTGCCGCGCTGGCCGTCGCCGCCTCGGCGACGATGTCCGCGTCGGCCGCGACGCCTGTTCCGTTCCCATCGGACAAGGTCGTCCAGGTATTCGTCGCCGCGCAGACGGTCACGACCGACGGCGCGCTGAGCAGCTGGTTCAAGCCCGGCGACAACGTCGTGTTCCGCGCCTACGCCGTCGACCCGAAGTCGAAGAAGGTCGTCGATCCGAAGGCCGTCAAGTACTTCTACGTCACGATCCCGAACCAGCCGAACATCAAGCTGAAGTACGGCGCGACGGCACCGGGCGCATCGACCGGGCTGCCGTGGACGGGAACGTGGACGGTGCCGGCGACCCAGCCGACCGGGATCGTGGCCGTCAAGGTCCTGATCCAGCTCAAGCAGAACGGCAAGCAGCTCAAGGGCCAGTTCGTCCAGATGCCGGTCGGAACCGCGCAGCTGAACATCTCGCCGACCGCTCCGACCGCGTTCACGCCGGCGGCACCGGCGGGTCCAGCGGGCTCGGGCTCCGGCGCAGCGCTCGCGGCGTCGCTCTACGTCGACACGGTTGCAGGCACGGGCCCGGTCGGCGTTGCGAAGCGGCCGGTCGGCTGCTCGCAGGCGAACGTGTTCAAGCGCGGCGAGCAGGTCGTCGTCCGCTCGTGGGGCACCGACCTCGCTACGACCGATGTCCTGTCGTCCGACAACGTGAACACGGCCGGCGTGTCGATCGCGGGCGTGCCCGACGTGAAGCTCAACTGGGGCGCTCACGGAACGGCCGGCAGCCAGGTCTATTTCTGGTCGGCCCCGTGGATCATCCCCGCGACCTATCCGCTCGGTGAGACGACGCTGCACCTCGTCTTCACGCTCGAGAGCGGCAAGACCGCGACCTACGACTACACGATCAACGTCATTCCGTAACCGCAGCCAAAGGAGTCGCACAGATGACCAGGCATACGAAGTGGGCTGCGGGACTGGCAGCGCTGGCGGGGGCTCTGCTCCTGCCGGCGTTCGCCGCCGCGGCTCCGACACCGCTCGCGATCCCGGCGCTCTCCGGCGTCGCAGCGCTTCCCGGCCCGCTCGCGCCCGCGTCCGTGCCGGCGGCAACCATGACGACGCTGGCGACCAAGCCCGACGACGCCGTCGCCGGAACACCGTTCACGCTCACCGGCAGCGGTCTTCCCGCGAACAAGCCGGTGTCGATCGTCTGGGGCACGGCGAACGTGACATGGGTCGTCGACGCCCGCCCCGACAGCGTCGACTACCTCGGCCGCTCGGCCTCGAAGATCCAGGTCGTGCTCGGCCAGGGACAGACGGACGCGCAGGGGAAGCTGTCGCTGAAGCTGAAGGCGCCCCGCGACTTCGGCGGCGTCCATGACATCTACGCGGTGATCAACGGCGTCCAGGTCGCGAAGGGCGGCTTCCTCGTCGCGCGTTCCGCGACGATCAGCCCGAAGAGCGGCCCGATCGGGACGATGATCACCGTCACGTACAACGGGCTCGGCTCGTCGCTGTACGAGGGCGGCGCGTCGCTGCTGTACGACAACCACTACGCCGGCGCGATGATGGCGAACTGGACGCGCGGCGTCGCGGTTGCGCACATTCGCGCGGCCGGTCCGGTCGGCTCGCACACGATCGAAGTTGCCGACGCGATCAGCTACAAGTACCTCAACATCCAGCAGTCGCCGATCCCGTGGGGCACGGGCGAGAAGTTCGCGTTCCGCGTCACGAAGGACAACGGACGGCCGAAGGCACAGCTCGACTGGCCGGCGAACGTCGCGCCGACGCTCGACGCGAAGACGACGCTGCAGCTGACGGGGCTCGCCGCTTCGACGGCGGCCACCGCACAGCTCTCCTCGTCGACGGGCGCGGTCAACTCGAAGGTCGCCGTCACCGCGAGCGGCCTGGCGCCGAACGCCCCGGTGGACCTGGAGTGGTCGACCGTCGTCGGCAACCGCGTCAACTGCACCGGCACCTGCTGGTCGTTCGTCTCCGTCCCGCTCGGGAACGCGACGACGACGGCGGCCGGCTCGCTCTCGCAGCGCGATCTCGGTTCCCGACGGACTGGGCGGCTGGCACGTCGTGCAGCTGATCCAGAACGGCCAGGTGAAGGCGCAGGTCCCGTACTACGTCAAGCGGAGCATCTTCGGCAAGGGCGTCTCGTCGCTGACGCTGAAGGTGGGACAGCGGTTCACCGTCCATCTCAAGGGACTCGGCTGGACGCAGCTCGACAACACGATCGCGGTCGACTACGACAACAGCTACGTCGGCTACGGCTGCGGCTTCAACTCGAACGGCGACACGGTGATGAACCTCGTCGCGACCGGCGGCCCGGGTACGCATCTGATCGACATGTACCCGCTGCTCTACACGCAGCAGCCGTCGTATCCGAACACGCCCTACGGGATGGTTCCCGTCCTGACCTATGCGCAGGACGTGCCCGGGCTCGCGCTCGGATACCAGCTCCCGGCGATCCGTCTGGCGATCACCGTCGTCAAGTAGTCACGTCTGATGGCTGCACGCGCGCGATCCGAGCGACGCGCGCGGGCAGCCACCAGTTCCGCCGGTCGAGCACCGCCATCAGCGACGGCACGAGGATCATCCGGACGATCGTCGCGTCGAGCAGCACGGCGACCGCGAGGCCGACGCCGAACTCCTGCAGGCCCGCGATCCGCCCCGCGACGAACCCGGAGAACGCGGCGACCATGATCAGCGCCGCGGCCGTGATGATCCGCCCGGTGCGCTCGAGCCCGTGCGCGACGGCGCGCTTGTTGTCGGGCACATGGTCCCACGCCTCGCGCATCCGCGACACGAGGAAGACCTCGTAGTCCATCGAGAGTCCGAACAGCACCGCGAAGAGGAAGATGGGAATCCAGCCTTCGATCTGCGGCACGCGGTAGAGGCCGAGCAGTTGCGCGCCCGCGCCCCAGCGGAAGACGACGACGAGCACGCCGTAGACCGCGGCGACCGACAACAGGTTCAGCAGCACGGCCTTCAGCGGAAGCACGACGGAGCGGAACGCGCGCAGCAGCACGAGATACGTGAGCACGAGCACGGCGAGCACGAGCCACGGAAACGCGCCGTACGAGCGGTCGAGGTAGTCGACGCCCTGCGGCGGCGCGCCACCGGCGAGGACGCGCACGCCGGCCGGGAACCGCGCCGCCGGGACGAGCGTCCCGCGCAGCCGGCGCACGAACGCCTGCGAGCGCTCGTCCCCGTACTCGTGCCGGCCGACGGCGATCACGCGCGCGTAGCGGCCGTCGGCGGAGACGTACGGCGATGCGCCGCCCGAGCGCGACCACGGAAACCTCCTGGTCGCGGAAGAGGGAGTCTGCGAGCCGCTCGATCGCGGCGTGCACTTCCGGTGCGCGTGCGCCGCCGCGCGCGCCGCGGTGGCGACGACGATCTGTGTCGGCGTCAGCGCGCCTGCACCCGCGCGGCTGCGCAGAAGCGCCAGCCCGCGTGCCGACTGCGGGAACGACGGCAGCGCCGAGATCGAGCCCGGCGTCACGTGGAGGAAGAACGCCGGCGCCGCAAGTCCGAGCATGATCGCCGTGCCGACCGCGAGAAAGACGACGGGCCGGCGCATGATCGTGCGTGCGAACCGCGCCCAGAATCCGTTCTCGACGTCGACCGTCCCCGGCAGCTGCGGCAGCGGCAGCCCGAGCCGCGAGCGGACGAATGCCGCGACGGGAACGCGGCGAGCACCGCGCCGCCCCGCAAAGGAGAGGAGCGCAGGCTGCAGCGTCGCCGCTGCGGCGATCGACGCAAGCGGAACGATGAACCCGCCGACGCCGATCGAGCGGACGAATGGAACCGGCACGAGAAGGAGCAGTGCGAGCCCGATCGCGACGGTGATTCCGGAGAACACGACAGAGCGGCCCGCGGTCCCCATCGTGCGGACGATCGCCGCATCCACGTCGTCGCCGCGGTCGAGCTCCTCGCGGTAGCGCGACACGATCAGCAGCGAGTAGTCGACGGCGAGCCCGAGCCCGATCAGCTCGACGAGGTTCGTCACGTAGCTCACCATCGGGAACAGCCGCGCGAGCACGTACACGGCGGTGAGCGTGAGCGTGATCGTGCACGCCGCGAAGACGAACGGGATCACGACAACGGCCGAGACGCCGAGCACCGCGAAGAGAATGAGCAGCGCGATCGGCAGCGCGATCGTCTCGCCGCGCCGCAGGTCGGAGGAGAGCACCGGCTCGAGGTCGTGCTGAATCGCGGGCTGTCCGGTGACGAGCGCCCCGGGCAACGCGCGCCGAACCGCGGTCGTGTATCGCTTCGCGTGCTGGAGATCGAGTGTCGTGTCGATCGTCCCGAAGAGGATGCCGCCGCCGGCCTGGAGCGGCCCGGCGCGTCCCGTCGGCACGAGGCGCGCCGCGGCGCGAAGCTCCCGCCGCACCCGCGCGCGCACCGCCGGCGCGGACGGGTGTCGCGTGCGGAAGACGACGGTAAAGACGCCGTCGGGACGCTCGCCGAACTCACGCGCGAGGATGACCCGGGCGCGGTCGGAATCGGTGCCGGGCACGGTGAACGTGTTCGAGAGCAGCGCCGGCAGCCGCGCCGACGCTACCGCGCCGACGACGAGCACGGCGACCCAGGCGATCAGGACGGGAACGCGGAAGCGGAGGACGGTCCGTGTCCAGCGCTCGGCCACGCGCCTGAGACTAGTCCGTACTGCGGATCCGTAGCTTCTGCGGTGTGCCGCGGCGGCCCGCGCGGCGAGACTGGAGCAGTGAAGAGATTCCTCCTCGCCGCCGCGACCGCCTTCGCCGTCGTCGGCGTCCCGACCGGCACCGCCGCGGTTGTCTCGCCGACGGTGCGGCTGACGATCGTCCACGTCGTCCAGGGCTGCCACTCCTGGGGCGACGTCGCCTCGAACGCGCTCGGCCCGAAGCGGTCGATTGCGGTGAAGCGCGGCACGCGGCTCCAGATTCGGGTCAACTGCCCGATGTCGTTCGACCTCGTCCAGCTCGCCGGCCCGACGCTGGCGCTCGGCGACCCGCGCCTGTACTCCGGCACCGCCCGCACGATCGTCTTCGCGAAGAAGGGCGTCTACAAGCTCCAGGCGACGAACGTGGAGAGCTCGGCGGAGATGGGGATGACGACCCTCGGCGCGGACAACGTCCTCGTCTTGACGGTACGCGTGTCGTAGCTAGTCTCCGCGGTCGTGACGTTCACCGTCCGTCCGTGTCGCGACCGCGACGAGCTCGGCCGCGCGATCAATGCGATCGGCCATCTCTTCGCGCGCCCGCCCGACGACGCGCGTCTCGACCGCTTTCTCCAGGTCACGTCGCTCGACCGGACGTTCGCCGCATTCGACGGCGACGAGATCGTCGGCGGCGCAGGTTCGTTCCCGTTCGATCTGACGGTGCCCGGCGGCTCGCTGCCGTGCGCCGGCGTCTCAGTCGTCGGCGTGTACCCGATGCATCGCCGGCGCGGCGCGCTGCGCGGGATGATGGAGGCGCAGCTCGCAGACGCGCATCGCCGCGGCGAGCCGATCGCTGCGCTGTGGGCGTCGGAGGAGACGATCTACGGCCGCTTCGGTTACGGGCTTGCGTCGTGGTGCGGCGAGGTGGCGATCCCGCGCGTCTGGAGCGCGTACGGGCAGCCGTTCGAGCCGCGCGGCCGAGTCCGTTTCGTCGACGCCGACGAGGCGGTGACGTTGTTCCCGCCGGTCTTCGACGCGCTGCGCAGCGAACGTGCCGGCGTCGTCTCACGTACCGAAGCGTGGTGGCGAACGCGCCGGATTTCGGCCCCGATGGAGGACGACAACCCGCGCCGGCTCGTCGTCCTCGACGTCGACGGCGAGACGCAGGGGTACGCGATGTACAAGCGGCATCCCGCGTTCGACGGCGCCGTCTCGACAGCGCGCATCGAGGTGATCGAAGCGGTCGGAGCGAACGCGCACGCGACCGCGGAGATCTGGCGGTACTTCCTCGACGCCGACTGGACGGAGACGATCACCGCGTCGCTGCTCCCACCCGATCATCCGCTGTTCCTGCTGCTGGCCACGCCGCGCCGTGCCCGCTACACGATGTACGACGCGCTGTGGGTGCGGCTCGTCGACGTCGGCGCCGCGCTGTCGGGCCGGAGCTACGCCGCGGACGGCACGATCGTTTTCGACGTGCGCGACACCGTGTGTCCGTGGAACGAGGGCCGGTGGTCGCTCGAGAACGGCACCGCAACGCAGACAAACGCGGAGCCCGACATCGCCCTTGACGTCGCCGCGCTCGGCGCCGCGTACCTCGGCGCCGTCTCGTTCCGCGATCTCGCAAGCGCGCTGCGGCTCGAAGAGCTGCGCCCCGGAGCTGTCGAGCGAGCGGACGCGCTGTTCGCGCACCGCCCGCTCCCGTGGTGCCCCGAGATCTTCTGAAGCGAGCCGCTACACTTCCGCCCGACCGGGGCGGTTAGCTCAGTTGGGAGAGCACCAGCTCGACAAGCTGGGGGTCACTGGTTCGAGCCCAGTACCGCCCATCGGACGAAGCCCCTGCAAACGCGGGGGCTTCGTTTACTTCGGGGCTAACGAAATATCCGCGGTGCGCACACGGTGCGCACACTTGCTCCGAAATATCTCCTGAGCAGACAACAGCAGCTGTCGAGCGGCACCGGGGCGGGCGATCCGAATGCCTCTAGGAGGGATTGGCGAAATGATGACCAAATGTCATCGTGAATCATGGTGGCTGCCCGTATCTTCTTCGTTGGACTTGCCTGTACCGCCTTCGGCTTGGCCGCGGCTCAGCTGGGCGCTGCTGACGTTCGACTTCCAGCATTCGCAGGGTGCCTGAATACCCCAAGTGTTCGCCCTGTCGAAATTCTTGTCGCGTGTGGCGATGGGAACTTCTTCCTCACTAACCTAAAATGGTCGCGCTGGAACGGCACGGAAGCAATCGGCGCAGCTACCGGCCACCAGAACGACTGCAAGCCCTATTGCGCGGCTGGTCACTACCATCCCTACCGCGTCACGGTGCGTCTCTTCCGCCCTGAGACATGTCGCGCAGGTCGGCGCGAGTTCACTCGATTCACGTTCCGGTTCGTTGCGAGCAAGCCTCCGAGAGTTGCGCGCGGAGGCACATTCGAGTCACCCTTCTTCCGGGGAAGCGGCTGTCCCTGATCCGGCAACGCGTGCGGCTGATCGCCAACGCCAACTATTCAGCCTTGAGCACCGCCCACGCGTGCCCGAGCGCTTCCGGGTTCGGCGGCTGCTCGACGCGCTCAACGGTGTAGCGCCGCCCGCCCTCGCTCAGCTCGTCGCCGACGTCGAACGGCTCGTCGCGGTGTCGCATCCCGCTACCGCCGTCTGAGAAGTGGACCAGGTAGCGAACGCGTCCCGCCTGCCAGTCACGTCCTGCCCTCATCGTTCCTCCGTTCCGGGGCTGGACGGCGTCGGGGAGCTTACGCCGTTCGAGGCGCGGGGTTGAGACAGCCGCCGTGCTGCCTAGAATGAGGATCATGGCGCTACCGTCGTCGCGGCTCGCTGGGGTTCAGAGCGTCCTCCAATTCGACACCCTCGTTGGCCGGGACGCGTCCCGTGACGAGGTGATCGTGCAAGCGGTTAAGCCGCAGTTCCCGAACGTCCTCTTGCGCCAGTACCTACCACCGGATGCTCCGCCTACCACGCCACACCTAGTGTTGACCAGCACGTCATCGCAGTTGGCGGTCTCGGCGGTCATGGCGCAGTTTCAGGTGAGGTTCTACGGTGACTACCTCGGCGACGTC
This sequence comes from uncultured Actinomycetes bacterium, assembly GCA_963718385.1. Lineage (GTDB taxonomy): Bacteria > Actinomycetota > Thermoleophilia > Gaiellales > Gaiellaceae > Palsa-739. The sequence goes on along the minus strand of CAVQZE010000001.1, from coordinate 197,149 downwards.
GAGCGCGGACTCGACTATGTCGAGGAGAAGCTCTTCGTTGCTCTTGCTGGCCTACGGGAAGCGGAGCTTGAGCCGATCTCCGTCGGGATCGTTGCGAGCATGCAATTCCCGTACCCGGAGGGTGGGGAGAACCCAGCCGAGCATGTCCTCGCCACGCATTTCCGCAGCGCGGTCGATCCCGAGTCGCTGCAAGACGTGATTGCGCGAGTCGCCGTACGCGTCAGAGACACCTACTTCGTGACGCTCACTGTCGGAAACTACGAGACGCGGGTCATGGAGCGCCCGATAAACCCGGGGTTCAACTTGGTCGCGCTTCGACCGTGGGAGGGCCGTGTCGAGGAGGTCGGGATCGATCTCGGGATCGACATCAACAACAATCTCGAAGCGCGCCTCGGTAACAAGACCGTTGTGACAGAAGACGGAATTCGAGCGGTCACTCGCCTGTTGCGCGACGTCGCCCTGAGCGCCGGGCCGAAGTACGCGGAGACGGGCGAGGTTGACATCGCAGAGTTGACTGCTCACTCCACCGCATGAACGACGACCTGGCGGCCTACTACCTCGTCGAGGGAGACGTGACGGCGGCAACGGTTCCGCCTTCACTTCCGGCAAGCTCTACGAGTCCGCTTGGCCGCGTTGGTGCCATGGTGCTGCCGTTCGTCGCCGCGCTCGGGTTCCACGGACAGGTCACGGGTGAGCGCGTGCTGGTGGTTTCTCGAAGGAGCAGGAGCGTTACCTCGCTCTCGGACATCGAGTGGGCCATCGACAGCTGGAACTACACCGAGGAAAGTATCAGCCTCGACGAAGTGCGGATGTTGAACGAGTTGCTTGCGCTCAACGTCGACGAGGGGTTCCGTATCGACTACCCGGACTAGACCGGGCACGACGTGTATGCGCTGCGGTGGAGTTCCGGCTTGCGTCAGGGCGACATCCTGAGGGACGTGCTCTTCCCGAGCCTAGCGGCGCAATACAAGGTGATTTCTACAGAGACGTCCTTCACAACGATTGAGAGCGCGAAGCCGACCGAAAGCATGATCGTCGGAGCTGAGCGTCAGTTTGTCGCTGTCGTCTCGCATGACTGCGAATTCAACGAGGGTAAGCGCAACCGCCTCCTGCTGGCCCGTATTGAGACGATCCCGAAGCATCTAACTCCTGAACAACTTGACGCGCTCCGGGCGAGCAACGACATTCATGCGCGCGCGGAGGCTGGGTTGGATGTTGCTGGTGTCGACAGTTTTGTGCTCGATCCGCTTCCAGGGTGCTTTGACGACGAGCGGGCGATTGTGTTTACGACGATCACACCGTTTCCGATGAAGATGCACGGCGAGTTCGTTAAAGCGAAGCGCGCTGAGCTTGAGCACGACGTGCGTGTTCTTCTGCGGAACAAGATCGCATTGTTTTTTGGCCGTCCGGGGGATGACATTCCCGATGAAGAGAAGGTGGATCAGCCGTCGCTCGCCGACGTCGACGCCGAGTCCACCAGTTAACTCCGCGGCGGGTCGAGCGTCTGCTTAGCTCGGCGGCGTCAGCGTCACGAACGCCCCGCGGCTTCCACCCTTCAGACGTCCGCTCGCCCGTGTACCTTCGTCGCGTGGACGACACCGTTCTCACCTACGCCGAGGGCAAGCTGCTCGTGTGCAGCCCCGACGACTTCGACCGCGCGGACAGCTTCGCATTCCCCGAGTGCATCGAAGCCGTGCGCGAAGTCGAGGACAGAGAAGCGTGGAAGGCCCGCTACATGTCGCTTGACGAGTTCTACGCCGTGCACGAGGCGCGCCACCCGGACATTCGCTTGTACGGCAAGAGGCGGCGCGAGATCCTCACGGAAGACCCACTGACGGCACCGGGCGGCCTGCCAAGCCAGCAGCTCGCACGCTTGCGCGGCGACGCGTCGTAGCGCAGGTCGGCACGGCACGGGGTGGCGGGACGTTCTAGCGGGTGCTGCGCGGATGGATACCGAGTCGCCGGAGACGCTCGTCAATCGTCGGTTCCCGTGATGCAGGCACCGGCGATGCATGCCTCTCGCGCGCCATGGCTCGGGCGCGCTCGAACTCCGCCAGTCCCACCTCGCCCGTCAGCGTGAGCGGGCTGATGACGCCCACCGGGCCGACGTGTCGCGGTCGGGGATCGGCGCGAATGAACGGCTCGCTGCTCACCCCTGGGCCGTACTCCATGCCGGTCCGCACCTCGTCGACCTTCGAGCCTCCAATCGTGGACATCCGCGACGACGGGTCCAGCTTCCTGCCATACAACATCTCGGCACCTCCTCAGCGTCGAACGCTCCGCGACGATGACTGTCATCGTCCGCAAACCGTTCGGTTGGGCTTGCACTGATCGGCGGGTGTTGCCCTCAGAGGGTGTAAGCGGCAGTGGTGTCGCCTCGTGCTACGGCGAGGTGGCTACCTGTTCCCCCGGCAAGGTGCGCCGTTGTTCGAGTTTAGCGCTGCTGTGCGAGCGTCGCACGCGACGACGAAGGGCCGTGCGCAGCTCACCTAAGAGGACGCTCGCGCAGCCGGAAGTCCTCTAGCCAGCGGTGGCTTAGGCGTTCATCGAACCACTCGCCGCGATCAAGACAAGCGAGCCGATCATGGCCGCACCGCAGACGACCAGATAGCGCGGCGGGACGTAGCGCACGCGTCTCGGAGCGCGGGTGCCCCAGCTGGCCCAGACGTACAGGCTCATCATGGCCGTGGTCGAGGCTACGAACCCGATGAGACCGATGATGAGAAGCATGGCGAAGTGTCAGGAGTCTCTCGGCGTCCGACGACCTAGCCGCAGGCGTTAGCCAACGGCTAGCAGTGCCCGACCTTCATCAGAGCATTCGGGCCGTTCTTGAACACGGTGATGCCGTCCACGGTGCTTTGCATGCAGTAGCTCGTCCGGGTCGCGCGAACGATGACGAGGTGGTCCTTCGGGAGGTTCAGGTCGTAGGCGTGGGCGAGGCGCTTGATCGTCATGCCCATGTAGCCGCTGTCGGTACGGCTTGAGTCGGGGTCGTAGCGGCTTCCGGGGTGGTTGTCGGTCATGTACATCTCAACCGATGCGATTGCTGTTCGCACGTTCGCCGCGGCAGCGTTCCAGGCCGCGTTGATTGCGAACGAGCGATAACCGGATGCGGGCGAGTTCACGATCAGTCGCCCGTTAACCACGATGAGGATCGTCGACTGCTGCGCTTCGGCGTTGCTCATCTTGGTCACTTTGTGCTCAAGCGCGGGCGAGGAGAGTGTCGTCGTCACGCCCTGGCTTACGAGCATGATCGTTGTCCCCGTCGCGCGCAGTACCGCGTTCCGCGAGAACGCGAGCGTCGGCAGGAAGCCTGCGACGGCGAGCGCGAGCACGAGCGAGACAAAGCGGAGACGACGCAGCATCCGATCCCGCATCGGCCCGACCCGGCCCCATCTTTAGCGCGAGCGGCGATGGATAATCCGTATGGGTCAATGCTCGCCGCAGGCGCTCAAGAGCGCGGGGATGGGTGCCGATTGTGGCGGGTGTGAGCGCAGACCTTCAGCGCGATTCGAGCCTGGAAACGCAGCGTGAGCGGGCGCTGATCGAGCTACGCGACCTCTACGCGCGCAATCAACTCACCCTGACCGAGTTGGGCGATCACCTTGACATGGTGTTCGCGGCCAGGACCGATGCTGAACTTAGCCGGTCGGTCCCTGAGCCGGTTCGTGAAGGCACGCTTGCCTGGTCTGTTCTTCGTGGGCCAGAGCTAGAACGCCTTGTCCGACACATCGAGACTGATGAGTTGCTCTGCTGGGTAGGCCGCCCCGACCCAACCGTGCTCTTCACGAAGCGCGACATCACGCTTATTCCGTTCAGCATCGTCTGGACCTCACTCGTCACCATTTGGGCGATTCGGGTTCTCGGCGTAGCGACTGGTGGCATCGTGCTCGCACTCCCGTTCATCTTGATCGGCCTCTACATGGTGGCGGGACGATTCGTCTACAAGACCTGGTGGAAACGACGCACCGTGTATGCCGTCACCGACCGACGCGCGTTGATCGTCACGCGGGGACGGAAGGCCGACCATGTCGAGTCGATCTACCTCGACGCGCTTCCAGGAATCTCCTCCATCACGTCACGCTCGGGACGGGGCTGTGTTCATCTCGGGACGGTCAATGCGCGCGCAGCGCAGTGGGAGAACACTGGCCTCGATTTCGCTGCGCGCGCGCCGTTCGCTGCACGCGGGTCGAGTCAAGACGGTCTCGGAGTCAGCTTCTTCGACATCCCGAACTCCGATGGGGTCGCCCGCCTCGTCCGCACCCTGCGCGCGCACCACTCCGCAAGCCCCTCGCCGCGGTGGATGCGGCACGCGGACAACGACTCATGAGCAATGTCGGGGTCGAGCGGCGTCACGCGGTGACCGACTTGATCACGCTCCGGCGGGCCACCATCGTGCTGCTCGCAACCGAAGTTGCAGTAACTGTCTTGGTCCTGATCTCGGGGCACATGCATGCCGGGAGCCAGCCGACATGGGTCGATGCGACCGGCCAGGTCGGCGCTGCGTGCTTCCTAGGGCTCGGGGTCGTCGCGGCAGTGGGCGCTCGCCGCAGAACACCGCAGCCCTCGCTCGGTCGGCTCGGACTTGCGTTCGGTGCACTCACATTGTTCCCAACCATGGCGGTCTCCTCGGTACTGCAACCGGGAACCCCCGCGCCACTCTGGACCTATCCACTGGTGGCCGTTGCCGCCATCTCGTTCGGTGGATTGGCCACAGTCGCCGCCTACGCATTCTTACCCCGCGTCCGGCTCTGGTGACATTCCCGGACGCTGGCGCAGGCGGGTGACGCGGCAGCTACGTCTGCGACAATCAGAGAAGAGCGTTGTCCCACCCGCCGCCACCGCCGGTTAATTACGTCCCGCCGCCGCGGCAGCGGAAGTATCCGTGGCGTCCGCTCTGGCTTCGGCTGTTCCTCCCGCTGAGACTCAAGTCACTCAGAGAGATCGACGACACGAGGCGGAAGCAGTACGAGGACGAGAGCCGGTTACTGAGGGACGAGTAGTAGTCGCCTCGGGTGTCATTCGCGGACGCTGGCCCAGGTGAGACGCCTGTCTCTCGGTGACTGGATAGCCTCTTCGGCATGAGTGAGGTCGATGCCCTCGCGGCTCGCGCCGTGGAGTGCGCGAATGACGTACTCCAAGGAACCCGAACGCCGTATGAAGGGGCGCAGGAGCTTTGGCAGCTGTCGAGAGACCTCGACCAGTTGGCAGACGCCATACGCCCGTTCGTGGCCCTTGCGTCGGAGTGGGAAGACGACCCTGCGAACCGCATCGAGTACGAGGCTGACATTCGGATCGAGGTCGAGAGACTCAGGCGTCGGTTGAGCGCGTAGTCAATCGGTCCTCTCGGGTGACATTCCCGGACGCTCGCCCAGGCCAACATCGTCATGCTTGCCTAGGCTTCGTGTTCGATGTTCGACTCGCCCAACGGTCTCGTCATCACCACCCGTCAGGTGATGGAGCAAGCGTGGCCGATTCTTCTGGTCACACACGATGGCGACGACCCGCGCGGTTGGCAATTCCTAAACGGCCGCGGTGACACTGACGATCGGTCCAACGGCATACCCGTCCATGTCGACCATGTGATCGAGCGAGACCCGTCCGTGACCGAACTGGCCGATCTCCCACCGGGATGGCACGCGTGGCGGGAGACGGAAGGACACCCATGGGTACGCGAGCCGCTCGGGTGACATTCCCGGACGCTTGCCCTCGCCAGGTGTTATTCGCTTGAAGGGCTAGTGGCTCGCTACGAGTCCGAGGCCGATCAGTACGGCTGCGATTGACGTGACTAGGTTCCAACCACGCAGCCCCCTTGCGCGTTCGTGGTCGTACGATTCCCCGCGCTGAGAGGCTTCGCGCCGCGAGAATGGCACGAGTCCACCTGTCCACGCCGCAACCGCGATCAGGTACGCGCTACCGATGCCGATGAGAGCGATCCCGAGAGCGCGCATGCCCCAATCATCGGCAGCGCCGCGCGACCGCCTTTAGACGTGCCATGACACACGCGGGCTAGATCCGCGAGCCGGTGCTCCGGGACAGGCTCAAGGCCGCGACGAGCGTCGCCGATCTTCATCTTCGTGAAGCAACGCGCTGGATGACGGACACGAACGAGGCCGTGCGCCATCCCTGGAAGGCGACCTCGACGACGTTCTTGCTCGTCTCGACCTTTTCGGGTGTGTACGGCTACGCCCGGTGGGGGCTTAGCCTCGTCGGCTCTGCTGCTGTCGGCTGCGGGTTCGGGTTGCTCGTCGTGATGGTCCTCCTCGCGGTGATCGGGCAGACGCGCGGCTGGCCGACCTGGGCGACCGGTAAGAAGGGGCAGATGCCGCGGGTGGGCTTCGGCGTTGCGTACCTCTGGGGCGGGGCGGGCGCGGCGATTGTCGTCTGGGGTGTATCGACCGGGAGCTTGAAGCTCGCGCTTGTCGGGTTGCCGTTGATTGCGCTCGGACTGTTCTGGCACCTCATCAAGCGCAGCCTGCTGCCTTGAACTCGACACAGTCACGCTTGCTGTCGATTGTGTTCGCCGTCGCTGTGGTCTTCGCCATTGGTGGCTTGTCCGGTGGTCTGCATGTGGTCACCGGCATGGTCGTGGGCATCGCCGTTGGAGTTGCGCTCGTCGTCGGCTTTCGGTACGTCAGCCGCCGTCGCAGCCTCTAGACCTCAGGCGTCATTGCCGGACGCTGGCGCAGGCGAGCCTTGGACTTACGCGGCCCAAATGCGTCATTTTCTGCCGTGGGCACTTACATCGGCCGCGAGCGCGACCGATAGATCGCAAATGGACGGCGTCGTTCGTAGCTACCGCATCGCTGGCTTGTGGCCGTACTTCATGCTCGCTGCCCTCACGGCGTTTACGTGCGTTGGCGGCGTGTCCCTGATCGTGCAGCCTGGCCCGACATGGTTCGAGGTCGGCGCGTTCGCCACGCTGGGCTGGTTTTGGTTCAACGCGCTTTTCGTCGACGCGTACCGGATCGATCTCGTCGGCGACGTTGCGACGTTCCGAGGCATCGCCCGCCGCCGACAAGCTCGGCTGAGCGAAATCACATCGATCCGTTCGCGGCAGGCGGGACACACAACTATTCGCTTCACCGGCAGGCGGGTAGACGTGGTCGGTTCGATGAACGGTTGGCACGAGTTCGTCTCTCTTGTCGAGACCGCGAATCCCGCATGCGAGCTAAAGGGCGTCTAGCGCCGATCCGTACGGCGCTCAGTGTCATTCCCGCACGCTGGCCTTGGCGACCTTCGTATCCTCCGAGCATGTCTCGTCGGCAGTATCGATTCGCCCTCTATGACGACTATGGCGGGGTGATCGAAGGAGCCCAGTACATGCACGTCAGCGAGGAGACGCCTACGCGCGGCTTGCGAATCGACCTTCCGCAGGGCACGTGGTTCGTCCATGAGGTCGTGGCGACGTGGAGCGAGGACAAGGCGTCACAACTGCTCGGTAGCGACCCGCACTACGGCGGCACGCTCATCTGTCGTCCCGACCCGCCTGATTCGGACGCTTAGAAGGTCAGACGTTGGCAGGCCGCGAGCGCTTGACAAACCGCGCGAGACAAAGAGCTGCGCTGGTCGCCGTGGCCAGCGCCAGCGTGACGACGTTCGTATGACGCACGTGCGGCAGACGCCGCAACACGCTTTTGCGGTCGGTGTCAGCTCGATGCCCTTGTTGATGAGCGGAAGCGCGCGGGTCGGTGTCCTCTGCATCACGACTTAGAGTGTAGGGAGTCCGGCCCACCCGGTGCCCGGGTTTTTAAGCGGAGCATTGGGTGGTGACCCGCGCAATTTTCACCCCCCCACTGAGAAAATCGCTGCATGAACGCGAATCGCGGTAAACCCGACTACGGCGCCGGTGCATCGCGCAAGACGTCGCAGCTTGGCGACGTTCGTAGCGATGGGTAAAGCCTCGTGCGCGCGCTGTGGGAAGCCGATCTGTAGCGATGAGCCGTGGGACCTGGGGCACGTTGACGGAGACCCGACACGCTGGTCGGGTCCCGGAGCATCGGCGGTGCAACCGAGCAACCGCGCCGAGTGGACCGGGGAAGCGTCGCGTCTCTCGGGACTGGTGAGCCGCCACAGCGCCGACGCACGGCAGCTCCGCGAATCGCCTACGCCTACCGTCCGAGGCCGACGTGCCGGTCGATCCGTTCGACGCCGCGTTCGAGCGCGCGCAAGTCGCTGACGATCCGCCGGTCAAGGCGTCCGCTTGACCGAAGGCGCGCAAGACCGTCCAGGATCGCGGTGCGCGCTGCCGCCCAGGTGGCTTCAAGCTCCTTCGACGCGCGTCGGTGCGCTTCGGCGGTCTGTCGCTGCTCTCGTTCTCGTCGATGCATTCGAGCTTGTCGACGGAAAGGTGGCGAATCTCGGTGTAGCCGACGCGCGCGAGGTAGCGGGGCTCGTCGGCGTTGGCGTCCATGTACTGGAAGCTACCCCCTGTCGGCGAGGCGCGTGCGCAGCCTCTGCCGACGCGCTACGGTTCGATGCGCGTCGGCGGAACCTTCATCCAGCTTCGCCGCTGTGAGGGCCGGACTCGTCGTCCGGCCCTCTTACTGTCTAGCGCCGGTCGTGACATCGCGCTAACGTGACGGGCGGATGAAGGTTTCAGCGACCGCCTCATTCCCGAAGTGACCGACGATTACGTCGAGTGCAGCGACGCGGATATGGAAGCCGCGCACGATGGTGACGTCGCGCTGCACGACCACGGCGATGGCGAGATGCCTAAGCAGGTTCGTCTCGCGCGCCGCAGCGACCTTCACGCTCGCGTCGTCGTTGCTCGCGCAGGCAGGACGCGCCCAGTGCGGATGCCCGCACGGCGTGCGCACGTCGCTGGCCGGACGCCACGCAGCCGCAGGACGCGGACGGCGCGGCGCGCACGGTCCCCAGGCCGACCATCAGCTGACGAGCCTCACCCGCCCGATGTAGCTCTAGGCGGTGCGCGGTGATCGCGCGCAGCCCGTGGGTTGCCCTGGTCGGGGACGTCGCTGCGTCAATCGTGAAGGCGCGCGAAGCTGTTGAGGACGGCGACCTGCTGTACGCGCTCGCAGTGCTCGACGCAGCTGAGGAGAGAGTCGTCGGCGTCGTGTCTGCACTCGACGAGCCGTCCGAGGACGCATCGTGAGCGTCGTCAGCAAGGACACACACGACGCGATCACGCCCGCGCAGTGGGACGAGCTGCGGCGGCGCTACCCGAACGTTGACCGGCTCGATACGGCGTTCCGAATGGGTGTTGATGTCGGCACGTGTGCCGACCTGTTGGCGGGACTGCCGGTCGGGCGCGGGCGGCTCGACGCGAAGGGGCTGCGCTGGGCGCGCGTGCGTCGGCTGGTTCGGCTGGAACGCCCTGTCGACATGTTCGACGTTCGCGGCGGGGTGCGAGCGTGAACGACGACAGACGCCCCGCACTCGACGAGCTTGTCGGTCTCGACGCCGTATCGGCCCGCGATGACGACGAGTCCGGCGAGCTGACGGTCGTCACGGTGGAAGCGTTCGCCGCTGTCGATGAGCCGGGTGGCGAGTCGATCCTCGGCAGCAGCGACGGGCCGCTGATCGCGTACGGCAGCGACACGATGGTCTACGGCGACGGCGGCGTCGGCAAAACGACGCTCGTCGACGACCTCGGTTTCCACCTCGCTGCCGGTGACGACTGGCTCGGCATCCCGGTTCCGAAGCCGGTACGGGTGCTGATCATCGAGAACGAAGGGCCGCGACCGCTGTTCCGGCGCAAGCTCGCGCGCAAGCTGGCGCAATGGGAAGGCTCATCGGTCGACGCCCGTCTGTACGTGTACGAAGGGCCGTGGGGCGAGTTCACCTTTGCCGAGGTCGAGTACCAGCTCGCGCTGAGCGAGACGATCCGCGAGCACGAGATCGACGTGCTGCTCGTCGGGCCGCTGACGAGCGTCGGCATGGAGAGCGCCGGACTCATCAGCGAGGTGCGCACGTTCCTCAAGCGCGTCGACGCCGTACGTGAAGCATCGGGGCGGCCGGTCGCCGTCGTGCTCGTGCACCACGAGAACAAGGGCGGCAAGGTCAGCGGCGCATGGGAAGGCGCAGGCGACACGCTGCTCCACGTTCAGCAACGCGGGCACGGAAATCTGCGCGTCCACGTGCAGAAGGCACGCTGGTCGAGCGAGCACCACGCACGCACGCTGAACCTTGCGTGGGCTGACGGCGAAGGCTTCCAGCTCGCAGACGAGGAACCGAAGCGGCCCGAGCGCGTGTGGGACGACATCGAGAACTTCGTGCTCGAACACGGTGGCTGCTCGTGGAACGAGGTCGACGCCGCTGTGTCGGGGCAGGCGACCTACAAGCGCAAGCGCCGCGACCAGATGCTCAGCGACGGCCTGCTGCTCAACACCGGGACCGGTACGAAGTTTGCGCTGTGGCACCGCGACGACCCTGTTCACCCGACCATCGAGGCAAGTGCGTCCGAGCAGGGACGCACTTGGGACGCACCTTCGTCCGCCACGGGAGACGGGGCTGCGGAGACAGGTGCGTCCGTGCGTCCCCCCTTAAAGGGGACGCACTTAGGACGGACGCACTTGTCCGACACGTCTCCCGGCACAGACGACGCCGACGACACGTCGGCAGGAAGGAGCACGACATGACGTACGCCCACCGGACCGACCCCTTCGTGAATCAAGCCTGCGCCGAGCTGGCATTCGCTAGGGCGATGGGCTGGGACGACTGGCACTGGGAGGAGGAGACCGAAGAGGGGATGGTTCGCGGTTACCGCGTTCAATGGACGCCGGACTCCGACGCGTGCCTCGTCGTCTACGACGAAGGCGACGACGACGCCCGCTGGGTGCTCGTCACCGGCTTCATTCCCACGCACACGGTGCACGGCTGGATCACGGTCGGCGCGGCGAAACGGAAAGGCCGCAGGGTCGGCGAAGGCTGATGATGACGCCAGAACTCATCACGGCATGACCGACCGCGTACAGCTCGCCGCACCCGCCGACGCGCTGTGCGCCCCTCTGCGTCCAACCGGCCTTGTCGAGTCCGATCAACGCCTCGCAGCGGCTCACGCGCGCGTACGTCGCGGGAGCGGTCGGTTGTGATCGGGCGTCTGAGCGCCGAGCTTCTTGAGCAGCTGCTCTCGCCCGAGCTGCTCGCAGCACTCGATGAGCACATACGCGAGGTCGTGGCCGAAGCGGTGCGCGACGAGCTGGCGCAGCGGGCTTCATCGCGTAACTGGCTGACGCTTGCGGAAGCCGCGAGCAGGACGGCTGTAGCTACGACGCGATGCGCATGCGCGCGAAGCGGGGGAGCGTGGAGTCGCGTCGCCAGGGACGCACCAGTGTATGTCGCCGCGCGAGCCATGGAGCGCGGGAAGGACTACAATTGAGGGGTCAACAAAATCAAGCCCCGGCACGGCTGACACCGTCCGGGGCACGGACACAGGAGGACGAATCTCCCATGTCAACGGCACTCTACGGGCGCGCGCTCCCGCAAGCCCGTCTACACGGGCAACCGGCGCGTTCCCGGCCTTATGCAACGGACGCGGTCAGACGGACCGTCGCCTACGAGGCTCGCGTCCGTCTCGGCGGCAAGTCGGCCACGTGGGTCACGCTCGACGCGACGACGAAGACCGACGCGATTCTCGAACTGCAGGCGCTCCGCGTTGATCGCTCCCGCGGTGAAGCTCCCGGACCGGCTCGCTGATGCCGACGCTCGGGGAGGTGATCGAGCAGTGGCTCGCCGTTCTCGACCTGCGCATCACACACCGCGACCCGCGCAAGCGGTACTCGCCTCGCACCGTGAAGCTCTACCGGCAGCGCATGCACAAGCACGTTGTCCCCGTACTCGGGCATCGAGCGATGAACGAGATCACCGAGGCCGACCTGCGACGGTTGGTCGACAAGCTCGGGACGAAGATGTCGCCGTCGTCGGTGACGTCGGTCATCTCGATGCTGTCCTCGTGCTTCCGCCACGCGAAGCGCGAGGGGATCGTGGAGCGCAACGTCGTCCCTGACCTCGACCGCGACGACCGTCCCGGCGTTCAGCGGCAGAGTGAGCCGCGCTACTTGAGCAACGACGAACTATCGAAGCTCCTCACGGAGCTGACCGACACATTCCGACCGGTCGCGGCCACCTGCACGTTCGCGTTGCTACGCATCAGCGAGGCGCTCGGCTTGAAGTGGACCAACATCGACTTCACGAAGAAGACGCTCCGGGTGTGCCGTCAGCTCGACGACGACCTCACACTCCGCGAGGTGACGAAGACGCCCAGCTCGACGGCGACCATGCCGCTCCTGCCCGCGCTTGAGCGCGAACTGCGCGAGCACCGCTCGCGGCAGGCGGGCATCGACCTGCGGTTCGTGCAGCCGGGGTCGCTCATCTTCACCACGGCGTGTGGGAAACCACAGAGCCGTCGCAACGCGCTCCGCGCGCTGCACACGGCAGGCGGCAAGGCGGGCCTCAACCCGGAGGGCATACCGCCGGTCGGGCTGCACGACCTGCGGCACTCATTCGTAGCGCTTGCACTTGACTCGGGTATGTCGCTCGCGGAGGTTGCTGTGCTCGCGCGCCATGCGAACGCTCGCGTGACGGGACAGCTCTACGCCGGACTCAGCGACAAGGCGAAGACGCAGCTCGCGTCGAAGCTGCTTGCGGCTGGGGTCGGGACGTGATGCCGCGCTTCCGCGTCATTCTCGACTGCGTGCTGCGCGGGTCGTCGTACGGGACTACGAAGCAGGTCATCGACGCGGCGACCATGAACGACGCCGAGGTGCAGGCGGTCGCAGCGGCGAAGCAGGCGCGCCCCGGCTGGACGTTCTACCCGCTGTGGACGCAGGAGCTGACCAGCCGTGAAGCGCGATAATCGGTGCGCACGGTGCGCACGTTCGCCGTTCGTTCGCAGCGAACGCCTGCGAACAGACACAAGGCGAAACCGGCGAAATGCAGGATGTTCCGAACATGAGCGAACCGGCCCGAGCGGACGCGCATAATCGACAAGCTGGGGGTCACTGGTTCGAGCCCAGTACCGCCCATCACACGAAGGCCCTGGAAACAGGGCCTTTTTTCATCGCGGCAGAGTGTGCGCGCTCCGTTCGGTCAACCTGACTTGAGGGCAGGTTGACGGGCGGCTCTGGGCTTGGCATCGTGCAGGGGCGGCAGAGGGGAGAAGGGGGATGCCGCTGGTCGAAGGGATGTGGCTTGAGTCAGCCGCCGAGGCGGACTCGATGCTCGTCCCGAACCATCACTGGGAGCAGGCACCCCGAGGTGAGCGCCAATAACGCGGCTCGCGTTCACAACCAGCACCTCAACGCCTTAAGGGGGCACCATGCCGATTCCCGTTCCCGTTGTGATCGCAACCGGATTCGCCGACCTGGTCGGCAGCTCGTACCGTGTCAGCACGGATCAGCTCTACGCGGCGGATGCGGGCAACGGCGAGATCATCGCCGTCAACGCGCACACGCACGCGAAGACCGTGCTCGGCACCGGCTTCAGCGCACCGTCGGATGTCGAGTTGAGCATCGACGGCATCCATGCCTATGTCACCGAGAAGCCGGGGTCCCTGCTGCGGCTCAGCCTCGCCAACATGAATCGCGCGGCCGCGACCGTGGTCGCCTCAGGAATGAACGGCGTCGACCAGGTTGCCCTCGACGAGGCCCACGGCTACGCGTACGTCTGCGAGTTCACCGGCGGACATATCCAGCGCGTCAACCTGAGCAACGGCACGAAGACCGTCGCTGCGACCATCGCCAACCCGCGTGGCGTGCTCGTCACCGGCGACGGCCGCTTCCTCTACGTGAGCACCGACGCGGGGACGATCACCCGTTTCGACCTCGTTCTCAACGTGCACCACGTGATCGCGAGCGGCCTGAACGGGCCGCGTCACATGACGTTCGCCGACGCGGGCGAGAGCGTGATCCTCGTCCCGCAGCCGAACCCGTCCGGCCGGGTCATGAAGATCGACCTGACGACGACGCCGGCGACGCACACCGACATCGCAGGCCCGACCGCGTTCGCGCCGTACAGCGTTGCCGTCCTGTCGTCGAACCAGCTGCTCATCGCGTGCGCGTCGCAGGTCGAGGAGGTCGACCTCACCGCGTCCGTGTACTCGGCGGCCGGGCCTGTACCTGCTCGGGATCGGCTTCGTCCCGGCCGACGCGGCGCACCTCCCGAACGGCTACGCGGACACGACGATCGATCCGACGTACTTCTTCCAGGTGAAGGACTGTCCGTTCGGCGGGACGCTGCCGCTGATGATCAACTGGGAGCACGCGCGCAGCATCGGCGCGAACTTCTACCAGGTGTTCATCGAGGGTCCCGTCGGGCCGCCGCAGCAGATCAAGCAGCCGTTCGGCGACTACCTCTGGAGTGTGCCGCTGAACGAATTCGAGCTCGCGACGACATCGGCGAGCAGCCCGGACGGCTACTACGAGCTGCGCTCGCCGGGACAGATCTGGCTGAACTTCTGGCTCGGCCTCCTGCTCGACACCACCAGCAGGCCGAACGGGCTCAACACGATCAGGATCAAGCTGTTCGCCGCCGAGAGCCCGGCCACCGAGATCGGCAGCGACACCGATCCCGGCCGCTTTGCCAGCGTGATGATCGACAACACGACACCGATCGTGAACCTCCAGCAAATCCTGCACGAGCCCGGCAACGTCGTCGTGAACGCCTGCGCGATCGTCAACACCGGCGCCCCGACGTTCCGGTTCAAGATCACCGCGGAGGCACCGCTGTCGCACCTGCTCGGCTGGAGCCTCACCGCGTACTGGGGCGACAACAAGTCGAAGGCGGTGTCGTCCGACAGCTACAGCGCGCACATCTCGCCGAGCCGGCTCTGGCAGGGCGTCGTCGGCGGCGTCGTCCCACCGCCCGGCCCGTCGCCGTGGAACGCGACCGTCTCCGGCGACCCGACCTCGACCCATTGCGCCCACTCGTTCTGGCTCAACGCGTGGGACCGCGTCATCAACGGCTGGGGATACATCCACGGCGTCTCGACCTACCAGAAGTCGCTTACGCTGATGTTCTGAGCGCAACGAACTTCAAGCGCAGTACCGACCATCGTCACGCACGTGATGACCATGATCACGGGCATGTTCATGATCACGGCGAGGGGCCGCATCGGCACGGTGTGGCACAAGCGAGTCACGGTCACGCCGAGCACGAGCACGGACATTCGCACGGACTCGTAGACCGCTCGATTGTCCGCTCGCGGGACGGCGTTCGTACGGTTGCGATCAGCCTTGCCGTGCTCGGCGTCGCTGCGTTCGCGCAGGCGTTCGTGTTCTTCGCGACCAACAGCGTCGCGCTGCTCGCGGACTTGATCCACAACGCCGGCGACGCGCTCACCGCTGTCCCGCTCGGGATCGCCTTCTACCTGCGGAGCGCGAGAGGGGAGAAGTTCGCCGGCCTGTTTGTCGTGTTCACGATCTTCGTGTCCGCGTGCGTCGCGCTCTACGAGTCGATCGGCCGTCTGATCCATCCGCAGGAACTGACGCATCTGTGGGCGCTGGCGGCGGCGGGCGTGATCGGGTTCGTCGGGAACGAGATCGCGGCGCAGGTGCGGCTGCGCGGCGGGAAGCGGCTGCACAGTCCGGCGCTGATCGCGGATGGGAACCACGCGCGCGTCGACGGCTTCGTGTCGCTCGGCGTCGTCGCAAGTGCTGCGCTCGTGGCGTTCGGGCTGCCGCGGGTGGACCCGCTGATCGGGCTCGTGATCACTGCGGTGATCCTCAAGATCACGTGGGACTCCTGGCGGACGATTCGAGCGGGCGACGCGTGAAGGTCGGCCTCCTCTGGCGCGCGGAGTGGGATCCGTTCGACGCCGGAGCGGCGGCTGTCGAGGACAGCAAGCTCCACGGCGTGTTCGTCGCGTTCTCGGACCTCGGAGTGGACGCAGAGCCCGTCGTCTACTCGGACGAGACGATCGACAGCGTGCGTACGCAGCTGCGCGGCCTCGACGGCGTGCTCGTCTGGGTCAATCCAATCGAGCAGGGACTCGATCGGTCGAAGCTGGACACGCTGCTCCGTGAGGTGGCCGCCGAGGGTGTGTGGGTGAGCGCGCACCCGGACGTCGTCATGCGCATCGCCACCAAGGAGGTGCTCGTCGACACGCGCGAGATGAGCTGGGGCACCGACACGCGGCTCTATCGCTCGCTCCGTGAGCTCGCGGACGCGTTGCCCGCTCGGCTCGCCGGCGGGCCGGTGGTGCTCAAGCAGCATCGCGGGATGGGCGGCGGCGGCGTCTGGAAGGTCGAGCGTGCAGCCGATCCGTCCAACGTGATCGTGCAGCACGCCGCGGGAGGCGCACCACCCGAAACGCTCTCGTTGTCCGAGTTCCTGGCTCGCTGCGAGCCGTACTTCGAAGGAACCGGGCTGATGGTCGACCAGCCTTTCCAGCTACGCCTGCCCGAAGGCTTGATCCGTGCGTACCTGAGCCAGGATCGAGTCGTGGGCTTCACCCACCAGTTCCCACGCGGGCTCATGCCGCCCGACGCCGAAGCCCGTTCGTCCGAGAAGCGGTGGGAGCCCGCGGAGGAGCGTCGCTACGCCGAGCTGCGTGCACGCGTCGAGAGCGAGTGGGTTCCGGAGCTACTGCGGATCGCCGCGGTCGACACGCACGCGTTGCCGGTCATCTGGGACATCGACTTCCTCTACGGACAGAAGACCGCCGAAGGCGAGGACACGTTTGTTCTCTGCGAGATCAATGCCAGCTCGACCTTCGCGTTCCCCGACTTCGCGATGCCGACGGTCGCGCGTGCCGCGGTGGCGCGAATCGAGCAACACCACGCGGCGCCGTGACCTGACGGCGGTTACCCGTACCTTCGGCTGCCGGTTCGCTCCATGGTCGCCGCGTCGTGCTCGGTGCACGCTCCTCGGAGTACACCCGCACCGAGAGGAGCACCATGAACACGTCTACACAGAAGCGCCGGAAGGGTCTCGCGATCGGTGGAGCGATCGTCGCCCTCATCGCCGCTGTCGTGCTGGCTGTCGCCGGAGTCGCGATCTGGACCGACGTCGCCAAGCGCGACGGATCCGGCTACCTGACGACGAACGCGCATCGATACGCGAGCTCGACCCGGGCGATCGCCACCGAGGAGGTCACGGTCGGAACGGAGGTCCCGAAGAGGCTCGTTGGGAATGTCCGCCTTCAGGTCTCCTCCGCGAAGCCCGTCTTCGTCGGGATCGCCCGCAAGGCGGCGGTCGACGCCTACCTCGCCGACGCGTCCTATGCCACCGCGAAGAACATCGATCTCGACCCGTTCGCGGTCACCTACGTCGCCCACAACGGCTCGGCGAACCCTGGACGGCCCGCGTCGCGGACCTTCTGGGCCGCTTGGGCTGTCGGCACCGACGCGGCTCACCTGACCTGGAAACCGAAGTCGGGCTCGTGGTCGGTCGTTGTGATGAACGCCGACGGCACTCCGGGTGTGTCCGCCGACGTCTCCGCCGGCGTGAAGCTCGCGTGGCTGCTGTGGGCCGGGATCGGCATCGCGATCCTCGGCGGCCTGCTCCTCGCAGTCGCCGTCCGGATGCTCGTCAGCGGCCTCCGTGGCTCGGAGGCGCCGGCCGCCGGCGTCGCCCCGGCTCCGGCGCTCTGACCGCCACACCGCGGGCCGCCACCGTCACGACTCGACGGGGGCGGCCCGCACCGCGACGATCGGATCGGCGAACTACACTCGCTCCGTCATGGCGAAGCCCGCGTCTCCATCGGAGCTGATCGACCAGCGGATCAGAGACCTGGACGACTGGCGCGGCGAGACGCTCGCCCGGATCCGCGCACTGATCAAGGAAGCTGACCCGGAGGTCGTCGAGGAGTGGAAGTGGCGCGGCGTCCCGACGTGGTACCACGACGGCAAGATCATCTGCACCGGCGAGACCTACAAGGCCGTGGTGAAGATGACCTTCGCGAAGGGCGCGTCGCTCGACGACCCGGCAGGTCTTTTCAACTCGAGCCTGGACGGCAACGTCAGGCGTGCGATCGACGTTCGCGAGGGCGAGACGATCGACGAGAAGGCCCTCAAAGCCTTGATCCGCGCGGCGGTCGCGCTGAATACGCCGCGCAGCCCCTAGCCGTTCTCAGGCCATTCACAGGTTCGGCTGGTCTCCTGGTTCGATGATCTCGAACAGGCGTCGGCTCACGGGTGGCAGTGCCGGCAACCGTCAGCTGACGGCGGTGGCCGCCGCGATCCTGCTACTGCTCCTCGCGATCGAGGGCGCGACGCTGCTCAACGTTCGCTCGCTTCTTACCGTGCACGCGTTCGTCGGGATGCTGCTGATCCCGCTCGTCGCGCTGAAGCTCGCGAGCACCGGGTGGCGGATGCTGCGCTACTACCTCGGGGGCGAGGAGTATGTCGAAGGCGGGCCGCCGAACGTGGTGCTGCGCGTATTCGTCGCGCCCGTCGTCGTGCTCTCGACGATCGTGCTGTTCGGAACCGGTGTCGTGCTGCTCGTGGACGGCCAGACCCAGGGGACGATCGTCGGCCTGCACAAGGCGAGCTTCATCGTCTGGTTCGGCGCGATGGGCATCCACGTGCTCGCCCACGCGCGGAAGCTGCTCGGCCCGCTGCGCAATCGCGTTCCGGGCTTCGCGCTTCGCGTCGCGCTCGTCGCCGGCACGATCGTCGCCGGCGCGGTGCTCGCGACGGCGACCTTGCCGGCGGCAGACCGGCTGCAGGATCACGCGTCGGAGCACTTCGGCTTCGACCGGCACTAGGCGACGGGTGCCTGCACCGTGGCGGGCCGCCTCCACGAGTGCGAGATTCGGCCCGCTGCGGGCTTTCTGCACCAAGGAGGTGCTCGATGCCCATCACGATCACCGGAGTCACCGGACTCGGTGGCTCTCCGCCGACCTCGCTGCTCGTGTCGGGAACCGTTGGGACGTGCGAAGAGGTCATCGTCACGACGAGCTGCTCTGCCGACCCCGTCAAGGTCGCCATCCCGTCGGGCGGCCCGAACATCTGGAGCGCCGTGCTCCCGAACGACAAGCAGTGCCCATGCGGGGCGACGGTCGACGTCACCGCCACCTGCGCGATCGGCAAGCAGGACTCGGCCAAGGGGACGTTCACGATCGTCTGCACGCCGCCGGGAGTCTGCTTCGACAACCCCGACGACATCATCGGCTCCGACACGTGTGTCACGTCGCTGTCGAAGGACGTCCACGGAAAGATGGCTCTCAAGACGAGCACGAGGCACGTCTGCAAGAAAACCGACTGCGTCACGCTCCGCACGCAGGGCGCGCTGGAGGTCAAGCTCACAAACAACGCCCCATGCGACCACGGACTCGCCCAGGAGTTCGCCGGGCACCCTCGCGATCAAGCTGCTCGCGACCGCCTACGAGAAGGACGGTCTCGGGCGCGGAGTCCACGCGGGCGACTTCCAGTGGCTCTCCCTCAAGAAGGACGTGATCGAGGGACGGATCTCCGGGACGACGAACGCCGGCCTCGTTCGCGCGGCACCGTTCAAGCCGGGGTTCGAGAAATGCTCGTCCGAGGGCGTCCTCTACGGTCGCCTCTGCGGCCGGATCGTCAGGAGCCCGAACCCGGAGCTCGTCGGGGCGCGGATCCTCGCCACCTACCGGTTCCACACGACGTCGACAGCGAAGGGCGCAAGCGGGGCCGTCGTCGGGACGCTGGAAGGGGTCGTGGTCACTCCCTGCTGACACGGATGCGCCGGGCGTGCGCTGTGCGATAAGAATCGCGCAGCGCACATGCCTTTCGTCCGGGCGAGCCCGGCGTCGAGGAGGGAGTCCACATGGGAGCACCATCTGCGGTCGGGTCTTTCCCGAGCCCGTATGAGATCGAGACTCCGCCCGGCTGCGAGGGCTGGGAGGACATGTACCCGTACTACGCCCGCTTCGACGAGGAGCGCCGCGCGGAGGACGAGGGGCGGTTCTGGTTCTGGAACTCGATGCACTTCCCGGTGCCGATGCCGGCGTTCGACGCGATCTGCGTCGACAGCCCGTACCAGGCGATCGGCAACTGGCAGAACCGCGTCTTCGCGGTCCCGCCGGCGATGGGCATCGACTGGCGCTGCATCAACGGCTACATCTACATCTCCGGCAACCCGGTTCTCGATCCGGCGAAGATCGGCGAGCGCGCGGGGTACTTCCAGGCGCGCGCCGGCTACTACTACGCGAACTGGGACGAGCTCTACGGCAAGTGGCGCGTGAAGATGGACGCGCTGATCGTCGAGCTCGGCGAGCTTCAGGTTCCGGAGCTCGGGGAGTACGAGCCCGACGCCGTCGCGTTCGAGGACGACGAGACGAGCTACTGCGCCGTGATCCAGGCGTACCGGCACGCGCTGCGTCTGCTCGATCTGATGTGGCAGCACCACTTCGAGTTCCTGCTGCTCGGCTACGGCGCGTACATGACGTTCGCCGAGCTGTGCAAGGCGAACCTGCCGGACATCCCGGACCAGCACATCGCGCAGATGGTCGCGGGCCTCGACGTGCTGCTCTTCCGGCCGGACCAGGAGCTGCGGCGGCTCGCGCGGCTCGCGATCGACACCGGCGTCGACGGCGCGTTCGTCGAGGGCCGCTCGCCCGCCGAGATCGACGCGGAGCTCGCGCAGAGCGATGCGGGTCGCGCGTGGCTCGCGGAGCTCGAGCAGGTGAAGGAGCCGTGGTTCCACATGGCGACCGGCGACGGGCTCTACCACACGTACACGAGCTGGCTCGACGACCCGCGCATCCCGTACGCGTCGCTGATCGGCCACATCGGCGCGCTGAACGCCGGCGTGGACATCGAACGGCCCGCCGAGCACATTGCCGAGACGCGGGAGAAGCTCGCGACGGATTACGCCGCGCTGCTGAACGACGATGCGCGGAAGGGGTTCGACGAGCTGCTCGCGCTCTCACGGACGGTGTTCCCGTACGTCGAGGAGCACAAGTTCATCTGCGACTACTGGTTCCTCACGGAGTGGTGGAACAAGATCCGCGAGTTCGGCGACCTGTTCGTCGCGCACGGGTTCTTCGACCGACCGCGACGACATCTTCCAGCTGACGCGGCTCGAGGTGTACGAGGCGCTCGACGAGCTCGCGCTGACGTGGGCGACCGGCGGGCCGGCGCGCGGGCCGAAGTACTGGCCGCCGATCGTCGCGCGCCGCAAGGAGATCCTCGAGCGGCTCGGCGAGTGGACGCCGCCGCCTGCCGTCGGTGCGGTGCCGGAGGAGATGCTCGATCCGGCGCTGATCATGCTCTGGGGCGTGACGACGCAGCGCGTGCACGCGTGGGCGCGCGAGCAGGAGGGCGGCCCGGAGCTGACGGGGACGGCCGCGTCGCCCGGCATCGTCGAGGGTCCCGCGCGCGTCGTGCGGACGGTCGCCGAGATCGCCGACGTGCGCGACGGCGAGATCCTCGTCTGCAGCATCACGTCTCCGGCGTGGGCGCCGATCTTCTCCAAGATCCGCGCGGCCGTGACCGACATCGGCGGCGTCATGTCGCACGCCGCGATCGTCTGCCGCGAGTACGCGCTGCCGGCGGTCGTCGGGACGGGCCGCGCGACGTCGTCGATCAAGACGGGGCAGATGATCCGCGTCGACGGGACGGCGGGAACGGTGACGATCCTCGAGTGAGCGACGGCGGGCACACGCGGACGCTCGCCGAGCTGCGTCACGGGGACAGCAGCGCGTTCGGCGGTAAGAGCTCGACGCTCGGCGAGCTGATCGCAGGCGGGATCCCGGTTCCGCCCGGCTTCGCCGTGTCGACGTCGGCGTTCCGCGCGTTCGTCGACGAGGCGGGTCTCGGCGGGATGATCGCGGCCGAGATGTCGCGCATGTCGCCGGCCGACGTCGAGTCCGTCGGCGCCGCCTCGCATGCGATCAGCCAAGCGATGCGCTCCGCGCCGATTCCCGACGCGGTGCGCGACGAGGTTGTGCGCCGGTACGCCGAGCTGGGAGAGCCGCCGGTCGCCGTTCGCTCCAGCGCGCTGGGCGAAGACAGCCAGGACGCGACGTTCGCGGGGCAGCAGGAGACGTATCTCTGGGTGCGCGGCGCGGACCACGTCTGCGACGCCGTGCGCGACTGCTGGGTCAGCCTCTACAGCCCGCCGGCGATCTCGTACCGCGCGCGGCTCAGCGACGGCGAGGAGCCGGCGATGGGCGTCGCGGTGCAGCTGATGGTCGACGCGGAGGTCTCCGGCGTGCTGTTCACGTGCAACCCTGTGAGCGGCGACCCGAGCATGGTCGCCGTGAACGCGAGCTGGGGGCTCGGCCTCGCGGTCGTCGGCGGCGAGGTGACGCCCGACGACTTTCTCGTCAGCAAGGTCACGCGCGAGGTCGTCCGCGAGCACGTGCACGCGAAGGACGTCGAGTACGTCCCGGATACCGCGGGCCGCGGCGCGGTCCGACGGGACGTGCCGGCAGAGCGGCGCGAGGTCGCGTGCCTCGACGCGGCGGCGCTCGAGGCGCTCGTCGAAGTCGCCGGCCGCATCGAGCGGTACTTCGGCTCGCACCAGGACGTCGAGTGGGCGATCGCGCGCGACGGCGAGCTCTTCGTCGTCCAGTCGCGGCCGGTCACCGCGGTGCACAAGCCGGCCGGGACGCCTGCCGCCTCCGCAATGGCACTCGTAATGAGCGCGTTCGGCGTCGGCGAGAAGAAGGACTGACATGGCTCTCGACGACGACGACGTCCGCGAGATCCTGCGGATCATCGACGAGTCCGACCTCGACGAGCTTCGCGTCGAGACCGGCGAGCTGTCGCTCCACGTCGTGCGCAGCGGTGCGCCGGCCGCCGCGCCCGAGCGCGCGCCCGCCGACGCGGACGCGATCGTCGCCCCGATGCTCGGCACGTTCTACCGCGCGCCGGCGCCCGGAGCGGCGCCGTTCGTCGACGTCGGCTCGACGGTCGAGCCGGACACGCTCGTCTGCATCATCGAGGTGATGAAGATGATGAACTCCGTCCACGCGGGCGTCGCCGGAACGATCACGGAGGTCTGCGTCGAGAACGGCGAGGCCGTCGAGTACGGGACTCCGCTCTTCCGGGTCGAGCCGTGAGCCGGACCGTCGAGATCGTCGACACGACGACCCGCGACGGCAACCAGAGCCTCTGGGGCGCGACGGGACTGACCGCGCGCGACATCCTCGCGATCGCGCCGACGATGGAGCGCGTCGGTTTCCACGCGCTCGACTTCACGTCGAGCACGCATATGGCGGTTTCGGTGCGCTTTCACCGCGAGGATCCGTGGGAGCTGATCCGGCTGATGCGCGCGGCGATGCCGAACACGCCGCTCAACTTCATCGGTACCGGCATGCGCTTCATCGCGTGGCAGCCGTGCGGCGAGGACGTGATGCGCCTCGCGTTTCGGTGCGTCGTCCGCAACGGCATCCGCCGCTTCCAGTTCGCCGAGCCGGCGAACGACCCGGCCGCGCTGCGCCGCGTCGCGCGGATGGCGCGCGAGGAGGGCGTCGAGGAGATCGTCGTCGGACTGACGTACTCGATCAGCCCGGTGCACACGCACGCGTACTACGCGGAGCGCGTCGCGGCGCTCGCGGACTGCGCGGACATCGACCGGTTCTATCTCAAGGATCCGGGCGGGCTGCTGACGACGGACGCCGTGCGCGAGCTCGCGCCGCACTTCGTCGCGACGGGACGCACCGTCGAGCTGCACAGCCATTGCACGATCGGGCTCGCGCCGCAGGTCTACATGGTGGGCCTCGACGCCGGCTTCCAGGTGCTCCACACCGCGGTCGGCCCGGCGGGCAGCGGAACGTCGCAGCCGACCGTCGAGTCGACGCTCCGGAATCTCGAGGCGGAGGGCTACTCGCACGCGCTCGACACAGCTGCGCTTGCCGAGGTCGACGCGTACTTCCGCAACCTCGTCTGGGAGAAGCGGCTGCCGCCGGGCATGCCGCGCGAGTACGACGCCGCGTACTACCACCACCAGCTGCCGGGCGGAATGGTGACGACGACGACGCGGATGCTGGAGGAGATCGGCCGGCCCGAGCTGTTCCCCGCGGTGCTCGAGGAGATCGTGCGCGTGCGCGCGGAGATGGGGTATCCGATCCTCGTCACGCCGGTCTCGCAGCTCATGGCGACGCAGGCGTTCCGCAACGTCGTCGACGCCGAGCGTTGGACGACCGTCTCGGACGAGACCGTTCGCTATTTCCTCGGCCACTACGGCGAGTTCCCGGCGCCGCCCGATCCCGATGTCGCGGATCGCGTGCTCTCGCTGCCGCAGGTCGAGTCGCTCCGCGACGCGCAGCCGGTCAGCCTCGACGGCGCGCGACAGCGCTTCGGCGCGGGGATCTCGGATGAGGAGCTGTTGCTGCGTCTGACGATGCCGCAGGAGCAGGTGGACGCGATTCGGCCGATCGCCGGGCACGCGCCGGCTGCTGCCGCAGCGAACCGTCATCCGCTCGTCCGTCTGCTGCGCGAGGTCGAGCGGCGCGAGTCGATCTCGTACCTCCGCGTGCAGAAGGGCGACGATCTCGTGGAGTGGCGCCGTGCCTCTTGAGAGCGTTCGCGCGTTCGTCTTCGACATCGACGGAACGCTCGTCCACCGCACCGGCCCGGAGGAGGTGCACGCGATCCCCGGCGCGCGCGAGGTGCTCGACCGGATCGTCGCGTCCGGCCGTCCGTTCGCGGTCTTCACGAACGGCAGCCACCTGCCGCCGGACGCGTTCGCGCACCAGCTGCGCGTCGCCGGTTTGCCCGTCGAAGATGGACAAGTACTGACGCCGCTGCGGTCGGTGCAGGCGTACCGCGCCGGGATGCGCGTGATCCCGTTCGCGAGCGAGCCGGCGCGTACGTACATGACGAGCGTCGGAATGGAGATGGTCGACAACGGCGGCCCGGTCGACGCGGTCTTCGTCGCGCACTCGGATCACGTCGACTTCGAGGAGCTCGAGCGAGCCGCGCGCGCCGTCATCGCCGGCGCGAAGCTCCTGACCGCGAGCTACGTCCCGGCGTACGCCGGCGCGAACGGCCCGATCCTCAGCCGCGGCGCGATGATCACCGCCGCGATCGCGAAGGCGAGCAGCGCACGCCCGGTCGTCGTCGGCAAGCCGTCGCAGGCGGCGGTGCGGGTGATGAGCCGGCAGCTCGGCGTTCGCTCGGAGGAGATCGCGGTCGTCGGCGACGACATCCGCCTCGACATCGCTCTCGGCCACCTCGGCCGCTCGCCGACGGTGCTCGTCCGCACCGGCATCAGCGCCGACGTCGACCTCGACCGCGTGCCGGAGAAGCAGCGGCCGGATCTGACCCTCGGAACGGTCGCGGAGCTGCTGGAGTGGCTGTGACGCGCGCAGTCACGATCGACGAGCCGGGCGGTCCCGACGTCCTGCACGTTGCCGACCGCGACGTGCGCGAACCGGGCGCGGGGGAGGTGCGTCTCGCCGTCCGCGCGGCCGCCGTCAACCCGACGGACATCGCGCTGCGGGCGCGCGGAGACGCGGAGCTCCCGCCGCCGTGGGTTCCCGGCATGGACGCAGCCGGCACCGTCGAGTCGGTCGGAGCCGGCGTCGAGGGACTCGCCGTCGGCGACGAGGTGATGGCCGCGGTCACGCCGCGACGCCCGGAAGGCGGCGCGCAGGCCGGGCTCGTGATCGCGCCGGCCGCGTCGGTCGTCCCGATTCCGCCAGGAGCGACGCTCGAGCAGGCGGCGACGCTGCCGATGAACGGACTGACGGCGCTCCGCGGTCTCGAGCTCCTCGGGCTCGAGCCGGGCGCGACACTCGGCGTCACGGGCGGCCCCGGGCTCCTCGCGTCCTACGTGATTCCACTCGCAAAGCTGCGCGGCCTCCGCGTGCTCGCCGACGCGGCCTCGGAGGACGAGGCACTCGTTCGCGGCTTCGGCGCCGACGTCGTCCTGCCGCGCGGCGAGTTCGTCGAGGCCGCGCTCGCGGCGGCCCCCGGCGGCGTCGACGCGGTCTACGACACCGCGCTGCTCGGCCGCAGCGCGTTGCCCGCGATCCGCCCGGGCGGCGGGCTCGCGTACGTCAGGACATGGGACGGCGACGACGTCGAGGACGGCATCGAGATCCACCGCGTGCTCGTCCGCGAGGTGCTCGAGCGGACGGACTGGCTGCGCGAGCTCCGCGACCTCGCGGCGGAAGGTGTTCTGAAGCTTCGTGTCGCCGCGACGTACCCGCCCGAGCGCGCCGCCGACGCGCACCGGCAGATGGAGGCCGGCGGCCTGCGCGGCCGCGCCGTCATCGTCTTCGCCTGAAGGCATCGGAGTCCGACATGATTCGCCGCAGCATGTCCGGCTCGAGGAATCTGATCCTCACAGCGATGATCTTCGCCGTGTCGATGATGTTCATCGACCAGACGATCGTCTCGATCGCCGCGCCCCAGATTCAGCACGAGCTCGGGCTGACCAGCACCGGAGTGCAGTGGGCGATCAACGCGTATCTGCTCTCGCTTGCCGCTCTCTTCGCCTTCGGCGGCCGGCTCGCCGACACCGTCGGGCACAAGCGGATGGTCGTGACCGGCGTGATCGTGTTCGCCGGCGCGTCGGCGCTCTGCGGGCTGACGCCGAAGGGAAGTTTCGCCGAGGCGTGGCTCGTCACGTTCCGCGTCCTTCAGGGCGCGGGCGGCGCGCTCATGTTCCCGGCAGCGCTCGCGATCGTCGTGCAGACGTTCGAGTTGCGCCAGCGCGGCAAGGCGCTCGCGCTCTTCTTCGGCATCGCGGGCGCCCTCACGGCGGTCGGGCCGACGCTCGGCGGCTTTCTCACGCAGTGGACATGGCGCGCGATCTTCTGGGTCAACATCCCGATCGCTCTGATCGCGCTCGCGCTGATCGCGATCTCGAAGCCGACGACCGTCTACAAGCCGGCGCGCATGGACTATCGGGGGCTCGCGTTGATCGCGAGTGGCGTCGCGTTGAGCGTGTTCGGCTTTCAGCAGTCGCTGATCTGGGGCTGGAGCAACCCCGGCACGTGGCTCTGCATCGTCGGCGGCCTTGCGCTCCTCGTCGTCTTCTACTTCGTCGAGCTGCACACGACGTCGCCGTTGATGGAGGTCCACATCTTCCGGATCAGGCCGTTCCTGGTCGAGAACCTCGTGCTCGGGATCTCGACGCTCGTGTTCATCCCGACGTTCTTCTTCGCGAGCGAGTACGCGCAGATCGGTCTCGGCAAGTCGGCGTCGCAGGCGAGTCTCGTCCTTCTCTATTACTTCCTCGGCTTCGTCGTCGCCGCGCAGATCGGTGGACGGATGCTCGATCGCATCGGGGCGAAGCGGCCGGTGGTGCTCGGCTGCGTCCTCGCGGCGGTCGGGTACGCGCTCTGGGCCGGCAAGGTCACGCACCTCAGCCTCGGCTCGCAGGTGTGGTTCATCGTCCTCGCCGGCGCGGGCATGGGCTTGATGCTCGGCCCCGCCAGCACGGATGCCGTCAACCGCGCGTCCCGGCTCTCGTACGGGGAAGCGACCGGAATCACGCAGACGGTTCGCAACTACACCGCGAGTCTCGGCCTCGCGATCCTCGGCACCGTCCTCGTCACCGAGATGAAAACGCGGACGGCCGCGTCTCTCGTCGCGCAGGGCGTCCCTTCGGCGAAGGCGTCGATTGCCGCGGCGCAGATCTCCCAGTCGCAGGGCGGCACGAGCGGCGGGACGATTCCGCACTTCATCCGCGTCGACTTCGCCGATGCGACGCACTCCGTGCTGATTGCGATGGCGGGAGCGATGGCGGTGGCCGCCGTCGTCGCGATCGTCGGTCTGCGGCGCGGTGTGCAGGTCGAATCCGATCCGACCGGCGCTGTGTCGCGCCCGTGACACTCCGTCCGTCGGACGCGCGAACGACGCACTGAACGCGCCCACCTAGCGTCGGGGCATGCAGTCAGGTGCATTCCCCAACAGCTTGGAGGGCAACATGTTCCACGTCTCCCACACCATGATCCGACGGCTCGCCGTTCTCGCCGCCGTCCTCGTCGCAGTCGCGGTCGTCTCGCCGCTCGCCTCCGCGAAGCACCGCACGGCGCTCCCGTGCCGGGTCACCGCGGCACAGTGGATCTCCATCAACGACGATCTGAGCGTCCCGGCGACCCGCTGCACGAAGGCCGCGTCGACCAACGACTGCGGAGCGGAAAGCCTGCCGTACCCCGGCTGGGTGCGGGTGCCCGGCAACTCGTCGCTCGTCCCGACCGGTTCCGGGTTCAGCGCCGCGAGCTGCTCTGCAAAGACCGCGCAGACGTTTTCGACGATCACCGAGCCGCTCCGGACGAAGTCCCGCTATCCGGGATGGGTCTACGTCTACGACGGCAATGGTGTACCCACGCTCGAGGCGATCTCCAGCTACCGCTAGATCGCCTCGCAGCACGGGGGACGCGAGAGCCCGCCGGCCGGCGGGCTCTCTGCGTTGCGCGGCGGCGCCTTCGATGTCGCGACGCTGACACTCGGCTTGTCGGCAGGACGAACGACGCGCGCGCCGCGCCCTCGTAGCGTCGGACATGCAGGTAGATGCATCCCGAACTTGGAGGGCACCATGTTTCACCTCTCTCACAAGGCGCTCCGCAATTTCCTCGCCGCTGCAGTTGTCGCGATGGCGGCGGTCGTCGCCTCGCCGGTCGCGTCCGCCAACGGGCGCACGCTGCTGCCGGTGAAGTGCCACCCGACGCCGGCGCGCTGGGTCGTCGTGAACGTCAACGTCGCCATCCCGCAGTTCGTGCTCCTGCCCGCGAAGCGGTGCACGGAGGCGGTCGACAACTCGGCCGCGAACTGCGCGCCGGGCTCGCCGTATCCCGGCTGGGTCCAGGTCCTGGACGAGGTCGGCCGCCCGACGCTCGTCCCGACCGGCTCCGAGGCGAACGCGGCCTCGTCGTGCACCGGCAGGGGCACGGCGCAGACGGCCCCGACGCCCAGTGTCACGCCGTCTCCCTACCCCGGGTGGGTCGTCGTGACCGACGCCCACGGGGCCTCGACGCTCGTGCCGCTCTCGAACATCCGCTAGAGCGGCCGCAGCGGGGGACGCGAGAGCCCGTCCGCCGGCGGGCTCTCGACGTTGCGGAGGCGCGCGCGGTGACGGAGGATCGAGCCTGATGGAGTGGCAGCTGCTGGAGGGTGTGCCCGCCGACGACGTTCAGCGGCTGCTCTCGCTCGCGCGCCGCCGGAGCTTCCGCCGCGGCGAGGTCGTGTTCCATCGCGGCGATCCCGCCGACTCGCTGCACCTCGTCGTGAAGGGCCGGTTCGCGGTGCGCGTGATGACGCCGCTCGGCGACCAGTCGACGATCGCCGTGCGCGGGCCGGGCGAGAGCTTCGGAGAGATGGCGCTCGTCGGGGAGAAGAGCGGACGCTCGGCGACCGTCGAGGCGCTCGAAGCGGCCGAGACGTTCTGCGTGCTGGAGACCGAGTTCGCGCGGCTGCGGCGCGAGCATCCCTCGGTCAACGACCTTCTCGTGACACTGCTCGCAACCGAGGTGCGGCGCATGAACGAGCGCCTGCTCGAGGCGCTCTACCTTCCCGCCGAGCGGCGAGTGCTGCGCCGGCTCGGCGAGCTCGCGGAGGTCTACGCCGGCGATGCGGACGGCGCGGTCGAGATCCCGCTGACGCAGGAGGAGCTTGCCGGGCTCGCCGGAACGTCGCGCGCGACGGTGAACGGTGTGCTCGGCGATGCGCAGACGCGCGGGCTCGTCGAGCTGCGGCGCGGGAAGGTCATGATTGTCGACCGCGACGCGCTCGCAGCGAGAGCGCGTTAGCTACTGAAACCGTCTGAGGAACGTCCAACTCCACGGCGGAACGGTCGCCGGCGCGCCTGTGATGCCGCGCAGCGCGGCGTCATTCGCGTGGCCCTTGAACGTTCCGCGGCCGAGCTTCCACTCGACCCACTGCCACGCCCAGTCGGGAACCGGGGTCGGAATCTCCGTCGGTAGAGCCGCGGGCTTCGGCGTCATTCGAGGCGCTGCGGGCGGCGCGGACGGCTGACCGTCGCCGTAGTCGCCGGAGGTGAAGAGCAGCGCCTCCGCCTTCCGTCGCGCGACGAGTCCCGCGAGGACGACGTGACCCGAATGCACGAACTGCTCCAGCGCGGCCGTCGGATCCTGCTTCGCGTTGACGGCGCGTCCGACCGAGCCCGCGAGCGAGCCGCCGCCGCAGTTGTACGCGAACGACGCGAGGGCGTCGCGCTCGCACTGCGCGAGCGGCCGCGTGATCGTGTGATCGATCGCGGCGTCGGCGACCGACGCGTCGCCCTGCAGCAGCTGGATGCCGTGGTCGCGCGTGATCGTTCCCCACTCCTTGACGTCGTGCGGCGTGAGCGGCCCCATGTGGATCAGATGGCCGAAGCCGATCGTCGCGTTGTTCGTCGGATCGTTGTACGGCTTTTCGCGCCAGCCTTCGTAATGTCCGATGAACGCCGCGCCGCGCGGGGAGAGGCCGCTCACGGCACGACGACCTCGTCGCTGCGGCGGGCCAGCTCACGGTCGCGATCGGTGATCCCGCCCGCGGAATGCGTCGTCCAGCGCAGCGTTACCTTCCGGTATGAGACGGCGATGTCCGGATGATGGTTCTCCGCCTCGGCGAGGTCGGCGATGCGCGTGACGAACGCGATAGCGTCCGCGAACGTCGGAAACTCGTACGTCCGCTCGAGTGCGCCGTCGTTCTCGATCCAGTCGTCCACCTGGCGGAAGTATTTCGCACCTGAGGTAAGGACCGCGGCTCGCAGGACACAAACAAGGGGATGACCCTCGTCGTAGAGAACCCGCAGCGGCTTGATTCCGACTCCGAGAGCTGGCTCAACGGGTTGCGCTCCGAGGGGAGCGACCGCGACGCGGCGGTCGCGCGGCTCCACGACCTGCTCCTGAAGGCGGCGCGGTTCGAGGTCGCACGCAGGGGGCAGAGCCTGCCGGAGCTCCGCCGTGCCGAGCTCGACGAGCTGGCACACGATGCGGCGGGCGATGCGGCGGTGTCCGTGCTCCGCCGCCTCGACGAGTTTCGCGGCGAGAGCCGGTTCACCACATGGGCCTACAAGTTCGCCCTGCTCGAAGCCGCCGTGAAGGTCCGGCGCCGGGCCTGGCGCGGTCGCGAGTTGCCGCTCGACCCGGAGACGTGGGCAGAGTTCGAGGACGCGACCGCGGGCCCTGCGGCGCACGCGGAGCGAGGCGCACTTCTCGTGGCGATCCAGGACGGCATCAACTCGGCCCTCACGCCGCAGCAGCGCGACGTGCTCGTCGCACTCGCACTCAACGGCGTTCCGATCGACGTCCTCGCGGAACGGCGCGGCACGAATCGGAACGCGCTCTACAAGACGCTGCACGACGCGCGCCGGAGGCTCCGTGCCCATCTCTCGGCAGCCGGCTTCGAAGGAGGATGGTGATGGCAGAACAGGATCTGACACTGACGTTGTTGCGCCTGCTCGGGCCGTCCGAGCCGGAGGTGGACTGCGACGAATGCTTCGACCTGCTCGACCTCTACGTCGAGCTCGAGCTGGCCGGCGGCGACCGGGACGCTCACGTGCCCGGGCTGCGGGCACATCTGGCAGGATGCCCGGCCTGCGCCGAGGAGCACGAGAGTCTCCGTGCGCTCGTCGAGCTCGACAGGGCATCGTGACGTTCGATCGGGAGGGGAGATGCACTCGACGCGCTATCTGATCGTCGGCGGCGGGATGACCGGCGATGCCGCGGCCAAGGGGATCCGCGAGCACGACGCTGACGGCGCGATCACGATCGTCGGCGCTGAGCCCCACGCGCCGTACAAGCGGCCGCCGCTGACGAAGGGTCTCTGGAGCGGCGGCGACGAGGCGAAGATCTGGCGCGGCACCGAGGAGACCGGCGCCGAGCTCGTACTCGGGCGGCGCATCGTCTCCGTCGACCTCGACGCGAAGCGCGCGACCGACGACGCGGGCGAGGAGTACGCGTGGGAGAAGCTGTTGCTCGCGACCGGCGGGCGGCCGCGGGAGGTCGCCGGCTGGGACGGCGTCGTCTATTTCCGGACGCTCGACGATTTCCACGCGCTGCGTCCGCGGGCCGACGGCGCGCGAGCCGTCGTGATCGGCGGCGGCTTCATCGGCTCCGAGATCGCCGCCGCGCTGACCGGCGCCGGCGCGAAGGTGACGATGATCTTCCCGGACGCCGGTATCGCGTCTCGGCTTCTGCCGGCGGATCTGTCGGCGTTCGTCACCGGCTACTACAGCGAGCGCGGCGTCGACGTGCTCGCCGGGGAGACCGTCTCCGCCGTCACGGGCGGCACGGTCACGCTCGGCTCCGGCCGCGAGCTCGAGGCGGACATCGTCGTCGCAGGGCTCGGGATCATTCCGAACACGGAGCTCGCTGAAGCCGTGGGACTGGCGGTCGACAACGGCATCGTCGTCGACGACTACGGCTGTGCCGACGGGCGTCGACGACGTCTTCGCCGCCGGCGACGTGGCGAGCTTCCCCTATCTGGCGCTCGGCACCCGGGTCCGCGTCGAGCACGAGGATCACGCGAACACGCACGGCCGCGTCGCCGGCGCAAACATGGCGGGTGCCGAGATCCGCTACGACCATCTCCCGTTCTTCTACTCCGACATGTTCGACCTCGGCTACGAGGCGGTCGGCGAGGTCGACTCGGGGCTGCTCACGGTCGAGCGCTGGGACGAGCCGAACCGGAAGGGCGTCGTCGCCTACGTCGACGAGGCGCGGCGGCCGCGCGGCTTCCTGCTCTGGGACACGTGGGGCAAGGTCGACGCGGCGCGCGCGCTGATCGTGGCCGGGAACCCCGTGGACGAGGGGGGCCTTGTCTAGCCTCGCGCGCTCCCGCAAGGCGCGGGCCGGAACCGACTTCGTCTGCGAGCACGTCTTTCGCCCGCTTGCGCACGTCGTCGTGCTCGCGCTGCTGCCGCTGCGCGTGCCGCCGCCGGTGGTCGTCGTCGCGTCGGGTGTCGCGGGCATCGCGGGCGCGGTCGAGCTCGCCCGCGGCGACCTCGTCGCGGCTGCGCTGCTGATCCAGCTGAAGACCGTCCTCGACAACGCGGACGGCCAGCTCGCGCGCCTCTCCGGTCGCGTGACGGCGTTCGGCCGCTACCTCGACTCGGAGATGGATCTCGTCGTCGACGCGGCGCTGTTCGCCGGCATCGGCTGGTACACCGGGAACGGGCTCGCCGCGCTCGTCGGCTTCCTCGCGCTGACGACTGTCCTCAACGTCAACTTCAACGTCGAGCGGCTCTATCGCGCGGAACGGGGCGGTGACGCCGCCGCGATGCCGGAAGCCGAAGGCGGGCCGACTGGACTGCTGCGACGCGTGTACGCGCTCGCGTACGCGCCCCAGGATCGCCTCGTCGAGCGGTTCGTCGAGTGGCGGCTGCGCGACGCGGCCGCGGAGGCGCGGCTCGCGTACCACGACAGCGCGACCGTCTCGGTGCTCGCGAACATGGGCATGTCGCCGCAGCTGCTCGTGCTCGGCATCTGCCTCGTGCTCGGGCAGCCGCTCGTCTTCGTCTGGATCGTCATTGCGGAGCTCGGCGTCGTCGCCGCGCTCGCGCTGCGCCGCGAGCTCCTGCTTCGCGGCTTCGCTCATCAACCGGAGGAGGCTCTGTGAACGTCGTCGAGCTCGCGACACGGTGGGAGGAGGCCGAGCCGCGTGACATTGCACCTGCGGACCGGCAGCGGTACGAGCGCTACCTCGCGGAGATCTTGACCGAGCTCGGGATGGATCTCGACACGCCCGGGACGCGCGACACGCCGCGGCGGTTCTTCCAGGCGATGTTCGACGCGACCGCGGGCTATGACGGCGACGCGAAGCTGCGCACCGCGTTCCCGTCGGAGCGTCCGGCGCATGTCGACGGCGCACGCAGCCAGATCGTCGAAGGCCCGATCGCGTTCTTCGCGCTGTGCGAGCATCACGCGCTGCCGTTCCACGGCACCGCGCACATCGCGTACGTCGCCGGCGAGGAGATCCTCGGCATCTCGAAGCTGACGCGGCTCGTCCGGCTCTACGCGCGCCGCTTCACGGTGCAGGAACGGCTCGGCGAGCAGATCGCCGACGCGCTCGCGGAGCTCGTCAGCCCGCGCGGCGTCGCAGTCCATCTGCGCGCGGCGCACCTCTGCACGCAGATGCGCGGCGTCGCAGAGGAGCGCTCGCGAGACGGTGACGACGTTCTGGCGCGGCGCGTACGACGAGGACGCCGACCTGCGCCGCGAGTTCCTGGACGAGGTGCGGGCACGCTGACGCCGCTCGAGCTGCTCGACGAACGCGCCGGCGGGCCGGAGTGGGAGCTGCCCGAGGAGCTGCGGCGGCTGTACGGCGGACGGCTCGGGTTCGGCGAGCGGTGCGTCGTCGCGAACTTCGTCGAGACGATCGACGGCGTCGTCTCGATTCCGGGCGTGCCGCGTTCGAACTCCGTCGTCGCCGGCGACAGCGACGCCGACCGCTTCGTGATGGGGCTGCTGCGCGCGTGCGCCGGCGTCGTGCTGCTCGGCGCCGGAACGCTGCGCGCGTCGCCGCAGGGCACATGGCAGCCGCAGCGGATCTATCCCGACGCGGCGGACGCGTTCGCCGAGCTGCGACGGAGCCGCGGTCTCGCGGAGCGCGTCGATGTCGCCGTCGTCACCACGGGCCGCTCGCTCGATCCCGCGCATCCGGTGCTCGCCGGCGCGCTCGTGCTGACGACCGAAGCTGCGGCGGCAGATCTTCTTGCGGCGATTCCCGCTGCGGAGGTCGTCGCCGTCAACGACGGCGCACGCGTCGACCTCGCGCGCGCGATCGAGCTTCTCCACGAGCGCGGCCACGCGATGATCCTCGCCGAGGCGGGGCCGACGACGTTCGCAACGCTGCTCGAGCAGCGTCTCGTCGACGAGTTGTTCCTCACGGTCTCGCCGCTCGTCGCGGGCCGCGGCGCGTCGGCGCGGCCGTCGCTCGCGGAAGGCGTCGAGCTGCTCCCGGAACGGCGCGACGCGGCGACGCTGCAGTCGGTGCGTCGCAGCGACAGCCATCTCTTCCTGCGCTACGCCTTTCGTTAGCCGAGAACGATGAAGGGCCCCGTGAGGGGCCCTTCATACGGGTGCGATGAGTTTCGCGTCAGCGGCTGGTGCGCCGCGGCGGAACTCTGCGGCCGGCCGGCCGACGAGCGGCGGTCTTCCGCTTCGGTGCAGCCTTGCGCGCTGCGGTCTTCCGCTTCGGTGCAGCCTTACGCGCTGTCGTCTTCCGCTTCGGAGCGGCCTTGCGCTTCGCCGCGGGCCGACGCTTGACGGCGGCCTTCTTGCGGGTCGTCGTCTTGCGCTTCGCCGTGGTCTTCCGCGCGGTGGTCTTGCGCTTCGCGGTGGTCTTCCGCTTCAGCGCCGACTTGCGCTTCGGGGCAGCCTTGCGAGCCGTGGTCTTGCGCTTCGCGACGGCCTTCCGCGCTGTGGTCTTGCGCTTCGCGACAGCCTTGCGCGCAGTGGTCTTGCGCTTGGCGATCGTCTTCCGCGCCGTGGTCTTCCGCTTCGCGACAGCCTTGCGGGCGGTCGTCTTGCGCGCAGTCGTGCGCTTCACGGCGGACTTACGAGCGGTGGTCGTCTTCCGCTTCGCCGCGGATGTACGGCGACGAATTGCGGCTTTCTTCTTCGGTGCTGCCATGTGCCTCCTCCTAGTGAGCGAGAGACTTGCGAGGCAACAACGCACCTAAATATGCGAGGCGCCTCGGCTGTTTGTTGCATGCGCATCGGCAATGTCCTGCGTTTACATGATGCCTTTTCACACCTTTGCGCAAACGTGTGTGCGCACCACACGACACGCTGGACATTGTCATGGGGCGTTCGGACGGCATACACGCGTTTTGCGCGTTCGCATCTGTCTTCAAAGTGGGAAACGTATGTTGTGCGCATAGATGAGCGACATTCGCGGCATGCAGACGACGGTGCGACGCGCGACAAACGACGACGTCGACATGCTCGTCGCGTGGCACGCGGATCCCAACGTTGCGCGTTACTGGGACGACGAGACATTCACGCGCGACGAGATGTGCGAGCGTCTCGCACGCGACGACGTCGAGGCGTACGTCGTCGTCGCGAACGGCGAGCCGGTCGGCTATCTCCAGATTCACAGCACGGGTCTCGACATGTTCCTCATCCCGTCCGCGCGCGGGCGTGGGCTCGGCCCGGACGCCGCCCGCGCGGCCGCGCGCCACCTCCTCGACGACCGCGGCTGGACGCGCGTCACCGTCGATCCGTACCGCTGGAACGAGGCCGCGGTCCGGGCCTGGGAGCGCGCCGGCTTCGTCGCGGTCTCCGAGCACGACGCCGACGACGAGCACACCGCGCCGTGGGTGCTGATGGAGTTCCGCGGCGAGTGAATATCCTGTGCCCACGATGAAAGTCGTTCTTCCCGACAAGACGGAGCTCGAGCTCGCCGGCGGCGCAACCGGTCTCGACGCCGCGCGCGCGATCGGACCGAAGCTCGCCGAGCAGGCGGTGCTCATCCGCGCGGACGGCACCGCGCAGGATCTGCGCGCGCCGCTCGCCGACGGACAGTCGATCCAGATCCTGACGACGCGCGACACCCAGGACGCCGACGCGCTCTACGTGCTGCGCCACTCCTCCGCGCATCTGCTCGCCGAGGCCGTCCGCCGGCTTTACCCCGGCGTGAAGATCGCGATCGGGCCGCCGATCGAGAACGGCTTCTACTACGACTTCGAGTTTCCGGAGCCGATCCACGAGGAGGACCTCGACAAGATCGAGGCCGAGATCGGGCGCGAGCTGAAGGAAGGCCGCGAGTGGACGCGCGAGGAGATCTCGCGCGACGACGCGAAGGCGCGATTCGCCGCGGAGGGCGAGCAGTACAAGGTCGAGCTCGTCGACACCGCCGAGGGCGACATCACGCTGTACACGCAGGGCGACTTCACCGACCTCTGCCGCGGCCCGCACCTGCAGACCTCGAAGCCGATCAAGGCGCTGAAGCTCACGAGCATCGCGGGCGCGTACTGGCGCGGCGACTCGTCGAAGCAGCAGCTCACGCGCATCTACGGCACGGCGTTCTACACGCAGGACGACCTCGCCGCGCATCTCGAGCAGCTCGAGGAGGCGAAGCGCCGCGACCACCGCCGCCTCGGCACGCAGCTCGATCTCTTCCATCTTTCGGAGCACTCGCCCGGCTCGCCGTTCTGGCACCCGAAGGGGATGGTGATCTGGAACGAGCTCGAGGACCTGCGGCGCCGGGAGAACCGTGCGCGCGGCTACGTCGAGGTGAAGACGCCGCTGCTCTACGACGTCGACACGTACATCACCTCGGGCCACTACGACAACTACAAGGACAACATGTTCTTCGTCTCCTCGAAGGAGGACAGCGAGAAGCAGTACGCGCTGAAGCCGATGAACTGCCCCGGGCACATGCTCCTGTTCGGATCGGCGCTGCGTTCGTACCGCGACCTGCCGTTCCGCTACGCCGAGTCGTCGACGCTCCACCGCGACGAGCTGGCCGGCACGCTGCACGGGCTGCTGCGCGTCCGCCACATCACGCAGGACGACGCCCACATCTTCTGCTCGCCGGACCAGATCGAGGCGGAGATCTTCGCGCTGCCTCGACTACGCGTCCTATCTCTATGACCTGTTCGAGCTGGAGGCCCGTTTCGAGCTCTCGACGCGCCCCGACGACAAGGTCGGCACCGACGAGGAGTGGGACTTCACCGAGGGCGCACTGCGGTCGGCGCTCGAGCGGCGCGGGATCGCCTACGAGCTGAACGAGGGCGACGGCGCGTTCTACGGCCCGAAGATCGACCTCCACATGACGGACGTGCTCGGCCGCTCCTGGCAGATGGGCACGATCCAGCTCGACGCGATCATGCCGCAGCGGTTCGGCCTCACCTACATGGGCGCCGACAACCGCGAGCACACGCCGTACGTCATCCACCGCGCGCTGCTCGGCTCGCTCGAGCGGTTCATCGGGATCCTCACCGAGCACTTCGCCGGCGCCTTCCCGTTCTGGCTCGCTCCGGTCCAGGTGCGGGTGCTGCCGGTCGGCGAGGGGCATCTCGAGGCCGCCCTCGGCATCGTCGAGCGGCTCCGGGAGGCCGGCTTCCGGGTCGACGTGGGGGAGCCGACCGACACGATCGGCAAGCGGATCCGCACCGCCGAGATGGAGAAGATCCCGTTCACGATCGTCTTCGGCGACCGGGAGTCGGACGAATCCCTCGCCGTCCGCGAGCGGGGCGGGGAGCAGTTCGAGATCGGCCTTGTGGATCTCACGGCCAAGCTTGCTACGCTTGTCTCCTGAGAAGCAGGGGCGGACCCGTTCCTCACCTCCCGGGCCAGAGAGCCCGCGCGGGGTTCAACCGAGTCGAGCAGACGAGGAAACGGGGCCGCTGCGTGAGCGGCTTTTCTGTGTTTGAAGAGCGAATTCGAGGAGGAGTAAGCCCGACTTGGTGATCTGCCTTTGAGGCCACAGGCGCCGGCCGATAGAGCCTGTCCGTCCTTCCAACAGGGACACGACGCGCATCAACGACGCCATCCGCGTCCCGACGCGTCCGCCTGATCGACGCGGACGGGGCACAGCTCGGAATCAAGACCACGGACGAGGCCCGCGAAGTCGCCTATGCCAAGAACCTCGACCTCGTCGAGGTCGCGGCGCAGGCCGACCCGCCGGTCGCGAAGGTCATGGACTACGGGAAGTACAAGTACGAACAGGAGCAGAAGGCGAAGCAGGCTCGGAAGCACCAGAGCCAGATTCAGGTCAAGGAGATCAAGCTCCGCCCGAAGATCGGCGTCCATGACTACAACACCAAGAAGGGTCACGTAGAGCGATTTCTGAACCAGCGCGCGAAGGTCAAGGTGACGATCATGTTCCGGGGACGCGAGACCACCCATCCGGAACGGGGTCGCGACTTGCTCCTGCGCCTCGCCGAGGACGTCAAGGAGATCGGGATGATCGAGTCCCAGCCGCTCCTCGACGGACGCAACATGGTGATGCTGCTGGGCCCGACGAAGAACGCAGGAGTGAAACGAGATGCCGAAGACGAAAACCCGGAGCGCAGCGAAGAAGCGGTTCAAGGTGACGGGGACGGGCAAGATTCTCCGCCGGCCGACGATGCGCAGCCACAACCTGGAACACAAGTCGTCGAAGCTTAAGCGCGGCTTCGGCAAGGAGCGCGAGGTCGCCGCGTCCGACAAGGGCGCGCTGAAGAAGATGCTGAGGATCCGCTGATGCCGAGGGTGAAGCGATCCGTCCACGCGCAGAAGAAGCGCCGCAAGGTCCTCGAGCAGGCGAAGGGGTACTGGGGCTGGAACAACTCCCACTACCGCTACGCCAAGGAGCAGGTCGAGCACTCGCTCGTCTACGCCTACCGCGACCGCAAGAACAAGAAGCGGACGTTCCGGCGGCTCTGGATCACGCGGATCAACGCGGCGGCCCGGATGCACGGGCTCTCGTACAACCAGTTCGTGAACGGCTGCGGCAAGGCGGGCATCGAGCTCGACCGCAAGGTGCTCGCCGACCTCGCCGTCAACGATCCCGCAGCGTTCGGCGCGGTCGCCGAGCGCGCAAAGGCCGCGCTGGCGGCCGACGCGGCCGCCTGATCACCTCACGCGACAACGAGCGGCTCAAGCTCGTCCGCAAGCTCCGGGACCGGCGCTGGCGCGACAAGCTCGGGCTGCTCGTCGCTGAGGGCGAGGATCTGGTCGAGGCGGCGCTCGCCGCGGGCGTCGAGCCGGTCGACCTGCTCGTCGCGGGAGAGGACGTCGCGCCCGAGCTGCTCGCGGAGGTGTCGTCGCTCGGGCACCCGCCGCGCGTGATCGGCGTCTACCGCCGCGACGACCTGCCGCGCGGCTCGCGTGACGGCGACGCTCGCGCTCTGGCAGGTCGCCGACCCGGGGAACGTCGGCACGCTGCTGCGCTCCGCCGACGCCTTCGGCGCGGGGATCGCGCTCTCGGCGGGCTGCGCCGACGCCACCGGGCCGAAGGCTCTCCGTGCCTCGACGGGCGCGGTCTTCCGCGTCCCCGTCTGCGGCTTCGACGAGGCCGCCGGCCGCCGGATCGCGCTCGTCGCGCACGACGGCGTGCCGCTGCACGAGGTCGATCTCGTCGGCTCCGGTCGTCCTCGTGCTCGGCGCGGAGCGGGACGGGCTGCCGGACGACGTGCTGGCCCGCTGCGACGTGCGCGCGACGATCCCGCAGACCGGCGACGCCGAGTCGCTGAACGTCGCGATGGCCGGGACGGTCGCGCTCTACGAGCTGGCTCGCCGCTCGGCCAGCTTCCGCGGCCTTCAGCTCCGCAATCCGGCGTTCGAGGCGTCGGCCAATCTCCGCCGAGCGCGCTCGCTCCTCAGGTGTCCTCTTCCGCTTCTTCTTCGCCATCGTCCTCCTCGAGGATGTCGAGGATCCATTCCGTGTTTCGGCGGATGTCAGAGCGCTTCCATGATAACACGTCGTCCGAGGATGGGCCAAGCGCCATCGTCCGATCGTCCCGTCCACGAAGGCGGCGCGCAAGACGCCGTTTCGAACGGCTGAAAAGCCGGCCCGGTTCCCGGGGCCGGACCAAAGTTTCGCCGAGCCAGTGACGCTTTCGTCCACTTCGCCCGATTGGCCTTCCGCCTTGGGGTTGCCCCCTCTTCGTACGGCCGCTCGGTCGAAGTCTCGACCTAGTCGCGTTCTGTGCTCGGCGCAAGAGAGAACGTATGCATTCGCGCGTCGTCGCATCAAGAGGTCGCGTTCACGATTTTGTCGCAATTTGCGGCGATCATTTTCGCGCGCGATCCAGACGCTGTCCTCGCCTCCTTCGAACGGGCGCCGGTCGAACCAGCCGTAGCACGCTTCGACGTCGAAGCCGGCCTCGGCGAGCAGCACGTGCCAGCGCTCGGGCTCGAGCCACCACAGCGTCATCGTCGACGCGCCGCCTTCGCCGCGCACCGAGAGCGTCAGCGTCTGCTGCTCGAGATCCCAGTCGGCGCGCTCGTCGATCCCCGGCTCGCGCTCGATCCAGCGGCCGTCGGTCTCCTCGATGTCCTCCCGGGAGGGCACGAAGACGTCGAAGACGAACCGTCCGGCGGGTCGCAGCAGGGTGTGCGCCGAGGTGAGGGCCTGGAGCCGGGCCTCGTCGCCGTCCAGATGCAGGAACGACCGGAACGGGCACGTCACGAGCGGCACGCGCTCGTCCACCGGCGGCCGGCGGATGTCGCCGTGCCGCAGGTCGAGGAGCGGCGCGACCCCGGCCTCGCGGCCGCGCTCGGCGCAGACGTCGAGCATCCCCTGCGAGGAGTCGACGCCGATCACGTGGATGCCGGCCGCCGCGATCGGGATCGCGATCCGGCCGGTGCCGACGCCGAGCTCGACGACGGGGCCGCCCGAGGCGACCGCCTCCTCGACGTAGAAGCCGATGTCCTCGACGACACTTGCGCTCCACGGGTCGTAGATGCGGGCGATGCGGTCGTACGCGCTCACGGCGGCGGATGCTAGAGATACAGTCGCCGCCGTGGAGCCGCAGGCCCTTCAGGAGCAGGCACTTGCCGCGGTTGCGGCCGCGTCGACGGTCGTCGCGCTCGACGACGTGCGCGTCGAATACCTCGGGCGAAAGAGCGAGCTGAAGCTCGCGCTGCGCGAGGTGCGCGACCGCGAGACCGGCATGGCGCTGAACGCCGCCCGCGAGGCGATCGAGGGGGCGGTCGCGGCACGCGAGGAGGAGCTCGCGCGCGCCGAGCTCGACGAGAAGCTCACAACGGAGCAGGTCGACGTCACGCTCCCGGCGGAGCTGCTCGCCCGCGGCGAAGGACGGCCGCTCCAGCCGCGGCGGCGCGGCTCGCTCCACCCGTCGACCCAGGTGCGGCGCGACGTCGAGGACGTCTTCCTCGGCCTCGGCTACGAGATCGTCGACGGCCGGGAGGTCGAGACGACGCGCTACAACTTCGACGCGCTCGGGTTCCCGCCGTGGCATCCCTCGCGCTCGCCGCGCGCGTCGCTCTATCTCGACGACGACACGGTGCTTCGCACGGAGACGTCGCCGGCGCAGATCCACAAGATGGAGTCGCAGCGCCCGCCGATCTACATGGTCTCGATCGGCCGCGTGTACCGCCGCGACACGATCGACGCGACGCACTTCCCGATCTTCCACCAGTTCGAAGGCCTCGCGATCGACAAGGGGATCTCGCTCGCCGACCTGAAGGGGACGCTGCTCCACGTGATGCGCGCGCTCTACGGGCCGGAGCGCGAGGTGCGGTTCCGGACGCACTACTTCCCGTTCACCGAGCCGTCGATGGAGCCCGACGTGTCGTGCCCGATCTGCGGCGGCGAGGGCTGCCGCACCTGCAAGCAGTCCGGGTGGATCGAGATGGGCGGCTCCGGGATGGTCGATCCGTATCTCTACGAGTTCGTCGGCTGGGGGCCGGAGGAGTACACGGGCTTCGCGTTCGGGATGGGGATCGAGCGGACGGCGCAGCTGCGCATGGGCATCCCCGGGATCCGCCCGTTCTGGGAGAACGACCTCCGCTTCCTGAGGCAGTTTTGAGGGTTCCGCTCTCCTGGCTCCGCGAGTACGTACGGGTCGACGCGACCGCGGACGAGATCGCGCACCGGCTCTCGATCTCGACCGCCGAGGTGAACGAGGTCGTCCGGCGCGGCGTCTCGACCGACGGCGGCAACCTCGACCGCTTCCGCGTCGGGCTCGTGCTCGAGGCGGCGAAGCATCCGAATGCCGACCGGCTCCAGCTCTGCCGCGTCGACGTGGGGGAGAAGGAGCCGTCGCAGATCGTCTGCGGCGCGTGGAACTTCGGCGCGGGCGCGAAGGTCGCGGTCGCGCTCCCCGGCGCGACGCTGCCGAACGGGATCACACTCGACCGGCGCGAGCTGCGCGGTGAGATGTCGGAGGGGATGATCCTCGCCGAGGACGAGGTCGACCTCGGCACCGACCACAACGGGATCATGGTGCTCGACGCCGCGCTGGTGCCGGGGACGCCGCTCGCCGACGTGCTGCCGCTCGCCGAGCAGGTGCTCGACATCGAGCCGACGGGCAACCGGCCCGATCTGCTTTCGGTCTACGGGATCGCGCGCGAGGTCGCGGCACTGTTCGGCGGCGAGCTTGCGCCGCCGCCCGGCGTCGAGCCGGCGCGCGACGGCGACGAGCCGGTGGAGATCCGGATCGACGACGCCGAGGGCTGCCCGCGCTATGTCGGCCGGCTGTTCCGCGACGTGGAGATCGCGGAGTCGCCGGTCTGGCTGAAGGCGCGGCTGCGCGCCGCCGGCGTCCGCTCGATCTCGAACGTCGTCGACGTGACGAACTACGTGATGCTCGCGCTCGGCAACCCGCTCCACGCGTTCGACTACGAAACGCTGCGCGGCGGCATCGTCGTACGCCGCGCACGGCCGGGCGAGGAGATGAAGACGCTCGACGGGACGCTGCGCAAGCTCGACTCGGCCGACCTGATGATCGCCGACGCGGAGCGCGCGGTCGCGCTCGCCGGGATCATGGGCGGCGAGGAGACCGAGATCGCCGAGACGACGACGAGCATCCTGCTCGAGGCGGCGAACTTCGAGCCGGTCGGGATCCTCCGCAGCTCGGAGCGGCTCGCGCTCCGCACCGAGGGCTCGAACCGCTGGGAGAAGGGCGTCGACCCGTATCTCGCCGGCCCGTCGGCGACGCTCGCGACGCAGCTGATCGTCGAGCTGTCCGGCGCGCGCTGGACGGGAGACGCCGACGTCCACGGTGAGCTGCCCGCGCGCGAGCGGATCGTGCTCCGCCCGGAGCGGACACGCGCGCTCGTCGGGCTCGACGTCGAGGATTCGCGGCAGCGCGAGATCCTCGAGAGCGTCGGCTTCGACGTCACGGCCGACTGGACGGTGACGGTTCCGACCTGGCGCGCACGCGACGTGACGCGCGAGGTCGACGTGATCGAGGAGGTCGCCCGGTTCGTCCTCGAGGAAGTGCCGTTCACGCTGCCCGCGCCGCGACGCGACCTTCGGGCGGCTGACGCGCTGGCAGCAGCTGCGGCGGCTCACGGAGGACGTGTTCGTCGGCTGCGGCTTCGCCGAGGCGTACACGCCGACGTTCGTCCCCGCCGCGGAGGATCCGGCGGCGCTGCTGCTCCCGGAGCCGCTCTCCGCCGAGGCGGCCGCGCTGCGGACGAGCCTCCGCCCGAGCCTCGTCGACGCGGCGCGCGCGAACGCCGCCGTCGACAACACGGAGATCGCGCTCTTCGAGATCGCGCGCGTCTATCTCCGCGGCGACGGCGCGCTGCCGGTCGAGCGCTGGCACGTCGCGGGGATCGTCGAGGGCGGCTTCGCCGAGGCGAAGTGGGCGGTCGAGCAGCTGTACGCGGCGCTGAAGCTCGAGCCGGCGCTCGAGCGCGCGACGGAGCCGTTCCTCCACCCGGGCAAGTCGGCGCGCACGGCGGAGGGCTGGCTCGGCGAGCTGCATCCGTCGGTGCTCGACGGCGTCTGGGGCGCGTTCGAGCTCGACCTCGACGCCCTTGTCGCGGCCGCGCCGGAGTCCGTCGCCTACGAGGAGGTCAGCCCGTTCCCGGAGGTGCGCCAGGATCTCGCGTTCGTCGTCGACGAGGACGTGCCGGCGGCGGCGCTCGTGGCGGCGATGCGCGACGCCGCGGGGCCGGAGCTGCGCGACGTCAGCGCCTTCGACGAGTACCGCGGCGGCCAGATCGGCGACGGCAAGCGGTCGCTTGCGTTCCGCGTCGCGTTCGGCTCGCCCGAGCGGACGCTCACCGACGAGGACGCGGCGGCACTGCGCGGCAAGATCGTCGACGCGCTCGCAACGCAGTTCGACGCGGTTC
The DNA here is from genome assembly GCA_963718385.1 of uncultured Actinomycetes bacterium. GTDB lineage: Bacteria > Actinomycetota > Thermoleophilia > Gaiellales > Gaiellaceae > Palsa-739. Next base: position 152,607 of record CAVQZE010000001.1, on the reverse strand, counting down.
TCCGCGCATGAGCAATCCGGTCCGCCCGGAACGCCGTAATGGGGGCATGCGCAGGCTTCCGCTCGCCCTCGTTGCTCTCCTCGTCGCGCTGCCCGCCGCAGGCGCCGGCGCGGCTCGGGCCGACAACCCCGTCCTCACCGGCGACGTCGGCGCGGGCGACTCGTTCACGATCAACCTCGCCGGCCCCGACGGCACGCGCGTCAAGAATCTTGATCCGGGCACGTACACACTCGTCATCCACGACCACTCGAGCGTCCACAACTTCGACCTGACGGGGCCGGGCGTGAGCGTCTCGACCGACGTCGACGCCATCGAGGACAAGACGTTCACGATCACGCTCACGGCGGGGACGTACACCTATGTCTGCGACGCGCATGTGGCAACGATGAAGGGGACGTTCACCGTCGGCGCGCCGACCACAACGCCGCCCGCGCCGACGCCGACGCCGACTCCGACTCCGAAACCTGCTGCGACGAAGCTGCTCGGGTCGGTCGGCCCGGGCGCGAAGATCTCGCTCCGCTCGCCCGACGGCTCGGCGCTCTCGAGTCTTGCGACGGGCGCATTCACGATCGTCGTCAGCGACCGCTCGGCGAAGGACAACTTCCATCTCACCGGCCCCGGGATCTCGAAGGCGACAGGCGTCGCATTCAAGGGAACGACGACGTGGAAGGTCTCGCTGAAGTCCGGCAAGTACGTCTTCAAGTCGGACAAGCACGCCAAGCTGCACGGCGGCTTCGCGCTCTCCGGCTGACGCAATCCGCGCCCCGTAAGGTTCGCTCGTGCCCGACGCTTCCGAGCTGCTGGCCGCCTACGACGCCCAGGTCCGCGCTCGCGTCTCCGATCGGTTGCCGAAAGGTGTGACGGTCGAGCGCGACGGACCGCTTCTGCGCTTCGTCGGTCTGGCCGGCCGTGGCTTCGTTCTCTATCGCGATCTCGGCGGGCTCGAGGGTGCCGAGCTCGACGAGCTGATCGCGCGTCAGGTTCGCGCGTTCGCCGAGCGAGGCCAGGGCTTCGAGTGGAAGCTGCACGGGCACGACCGGCCCGGCGACCTGCCGCAGCGGCTCCGTGCGGCGGGATTCGTGCCCGAGGACACGGAGACGATCGTGATCGCGTGCGTCGCCGAGATCGCAGGACCGGTGCGGCTACCCGAGGGCGTGTCGGTGCGGGAGGTGACGAGCCGCGCCGACTTCGAGCGGATAGCCGAACTCGAGCAGGCGGTGTGGGGGGACGAGGGCCAGCGGACATGGCTCGTCGAGATGCTCGAGTCGGAGCGCGCGGCCGATCCCGACGCGCTCGCGATCGTTGTGGCGGAAGCCGGCGCGACAGTCGTATGCGCCGCCTGGATCCGGTTCGAGGGCGGCACTGAGTTCGCGACACTCTGGGGCGGCGCGACTCTGCCCGAGTGGCGCCGGCGCGGGATCTACCGAGCAACCGTCGCCCACCGCGCGACCCTTGCCGCCGAGCGTGGCTACCACTACCTCGAAACCGACGCCTCGAACGACAGCCGCCCGATCCTCGAGCAACTCGGCTTCACCCCAGTGACCACGACCACGCCTTACGTCTGGTCGCCGACCTCGAAGTCGGACAAGCACGCCGCGCTGCACAGCGGCGTCGCGCTCTCCGGCTGACTACGCGACATACTCCGGGCGGTGGGACGCCTCGACGGCAAGGTCGCGATCGTCACCGGCGCCGGCAGCGGCATCGGCGAAGCCACCGCGCGCGTGATGGCGCGCGAAGGCGCGTCGGTCGTGCTCGCCGACATCAACGCGACCGAGGCCGAGCGTGTGGCGGGCGATCTCCCCGGCGCAGTCGTCGTCGAGGTCGATGTCTCCGATGAGCCGAGCGTCGTGCGCATGATCGAGACGGCGGTCGAAACGTTCGGCGGCCTCGACGTGCTGCACAACAACGCGACCGACTCGGCGACCAACGCGGTGGACACCGACATCGTCATGCTCGACATGGCGGTCTTCGACCGGCTGATCGCGGTCAACCTCAAGAGCATGTTCATGGGCTGCAAGCACGCCATCCCGCACATGCTGGAACGAGGCGGCGGCTCGATCGTGAACACGGCGTCGATCGACGCGTTCGTCGGCCGCGGCGTGCGTGCCGCCTACGGAGCGTCGAAGGCGGGCGTCGTGCTGCTGACGAAATCGGTCGCGTCGCAGTACGGGACGCGCGGGATCCGCTGCAACGCCGTCGCGCCGGGTCTCACGCTGACGCCCGGAGCCGTCGGCAATGCGACGCCGGAGTACGTCGAGGCGTCGGCCGTCAAATATCCGATGCCGAGAATGTGCCGGCCGGAGGACGTGGCGAACGCCGTGCTCTTCCTCGCGTCGGACGAAGCCGCGTACATCAACGCGGCGACGATCATGGTCGACGGCGGCGCGACGGTCTACATGCCGAGCGCGAAACCCGTCGGCTAGACGGCTTTGCCGGCGACGTACCAGACCGGGCCTTGCGTCCCGACCGGGTGCGAGCCGGACATCGCCTCGACGACGTGCACCTCGCCGGGGATCTCGGCGTCGTCGAGCCGTTCCAGGCAGCGCCGCACCATTCCCGGCGACGCGCCGTAGCCGAACGAGCGCGCGACGCGGAAACGGAACCCAGGCTTGCCCGCGCGCTGCAGCGGGTTCACCGGCGCGAGCAGCAGCGCACCGATCTCGAGGTGGTCGGTCGATGTCAGCGCGAGCTCGCAGAGCAGGTCGCTCCAGTCGGCCGGGAGCGTCGCGAGCACTGCGTCCCAACCGGACGCGAGCGACGCCGGGTCAGCGACGAACACCGCGGCCGTCACGCTCGTCGAAACGACCTCGAGCGTGCCCTCGATCCCTTCCTCGTCGAGACGGCCGAGCAGTCGCCGGATCGCTTCGGGTCCCACAGTGCCGGTGGGGTGCGCGGCGAAGCGGAGCGCGTTGCCGTGCCGGCCCGGGCCGGCCGGCGCGAGCAGCGCAGCAGCGCGGCTTCCGTTCGACTCGTCGACGACGGAGAGCGTGAGCTCGGCCTCGCTCCAACTCGGATCCAGGCCGTTTTCGATCTCGTTCCACCGGTCGACGAGCGCCATCGCGCGAACCGTACACTCCCGCCGTGGCCAAGGTCGAAGCAGCCAAATCGACGTTCACCAAGAGCGATCTCCGCGACGTGCTGCGCGAGATGCTGCTCATCCGCCGCTTCGAGGAGAAGGTGGAGGAGCGCTTCCGCGCAGGCGAGCTGCCGGGTTTCCTGCACGTCGCGATCGGGCAGGAGGCGGCGGCCGTCGGCGTCTGCCGCGCGCTCGAGGACGGCGACGTGATCGCGTCGACGCACCGCGCGCACGGGCACACGCTCGCGAAGGGCACGCATCCGAACGAATTGATGGCCGAGCTGTACGGCAAGCAGGAGGGCTGCTCGCACGGCTACGGCGGCTCGATGCATCTCTACGACATCGAGCGCGGGAACATGGGCGCGAACGCCGTCATCGGCGGCGGCCTCCCGCAGATCACCGGCTCCGCGCTCGCGTTCCAGATGCGCGGCGAGCCGCGCGTTGCGCTCGCGTTCTTCGGCGACGGCGCGACGAACATCGGCACGTTCCACGAGGCGCTGAACCTCGCGCAGCTCTGGAAGGTTCCGGCGGTGTTCGTGCTCGAGGACAACGGGTGGGCCGAGTCGACGCCGGAATCGCAGCACTCGCCGATCCGCGATCTCTCGAAGCGCGCCGACGCGTTCGGGATGAAGGCGCTGAAGGCCGACGGCCAGGACTTCGAGGCGGTGTACAAGACCGCACGCAAGGCGCTCGAGCACGCGCGCTCCGGGCAGGGGCCGGTCTTCGTCCATCTCGACGTGTGCCGTTTCACGGGCCACTACATCGGCGACCCGCAGGTCTACCGTCCGAAGGAGCAGGCGCGCGAGCTGCGCGAGACGCGTGATCCGATCACGCTGCTGCGCGCGAAGATCGAGCTGACCGACTCCGAGTTCGACGAGCTCGACGCCGAGGTGACGGAGATCGTCGAGGCGTCGGTCGAGTTCGCAAAGGCGGGCACCGATCCCGCGCCGGAAGACGCGCTCAAGAACATCTATGCCTGAGTTGAGCTACCGCGAAGCCGTCCGCGACGCGCTCGTCCAGGCGATGCGCCAGGACGAGGACGTCTTCATCATGGGCGAGGACATCGCCGAGATGGGCGGCTCGATGGGCGTCACGCAGGGGATGCTCGACGAGTTCGGGCCGACGCGCGTGCGCAACACGCCGATCTCCGAGATGGCGCTTGCCGGCGCCGCGATCGGTGCGGCGCTGCAGGGCATGCGACCCGTCGCGGAGATCATGTACGAGGACTTCATGACGCTCGCCGCGGAGCAGGTCGTGAACCAGGCCGCGAAGCACCGCTACATGTCGGGCGGCCAGGTCACGGTTCCTGTCGTCTTCCGCACGCAGGGCGGCGCCGGCTGGTCGCCGGGCGCGCAGCACGCGCAGCAGCTCGAGGCGTGGTTCGTCCACATCCCGGGGCTGAAGGTCGTGTTCGCGTCGACGCCGGAGGACGTGCGCGGACTGCTCTGGTCGGCGATCTACGACGACAATCCGGTCGTCTTCTTCGAGCACCGCACGCTGTACGGGATCAAGGGCAACGTGCCGGCGGAGATCGAGCCGATCCCGATCGGCAAGGCGCGCGTGCATCGCGAGGGCGAGGACGTCACGGTGATCGGGACGGGCCGGCTCGTGCACGACGCACTGAAGGCCGCCGAGGAAGCGGAGAAGGAAGGCATCTCCGTCGAGGTCGTCGACCCGCGGACGCTGCAGCCGCTCGACGAGCAGACGCTCGTCGACTCCGTGAAGAAGACGAACCGCGCGGTCGTCGCGCACGAGGCCGTGACGCGGATGGGCTTCGGCGCAGAAGTCGCTGCGGTGCTGCAGTACCAGGCTTTCGACTGGCTCGACGCTCCGATCGAGCGCGTCGGCGCGCGGTTCTCGCCGCTGCCGTTCGCGCCGGTGATGGAGAACTACGTCGTGCCGCACGCCGACGACGTGCTCGCCGCGATTCGCAAGACGGTGGGTCGTGGCTAGCGAGGTCAAGCTGCCGCGGCTCGGCCAGGGCATGGAGTCCGGGACGATCGTGAAGTGGCTGAAGTCGGAAGGCGACGCGGTCGAGAAGGGCGAGCCGCTCTACGAGCTCGACACGGACAAGGTGACGCAGGAGGTCGAGGCGGAGGCGAGCGGCGTGCTGCTCAAGATCGCCGTCACCGAGGGCGAGGTCGCGGTCGGGCGGACGATCGGCTTCATCGGCGCGCAGGACGAGAGCGTGCCGGACGTTGCTGCCGACGCGCCGGCTGCGCCCGAGGCTGTCGTCGAGGCACCGGCAGCCGCCGAAGCGCCCGAGCCGACGCCGATCTCGACGACGTCGAACGGACGCATCAAGGCTTCGCCGCTTGCGCGGCGCATCGCGCGCGAGCGCGGCGTCGATCTCGCGGGGGTCCGCGGTACCGGCCCGGACGGGCGGATCGTCGCGGAGGACGTCGAGCGCGCGGAGGCGCAGACCGGCGCGCCCGTTGCGGCTGCGGCCGTCGCCGTGCCTGTCGCCGCGGGCGAGATCGAGCGGCGCCCGCTCTCGAACATCCGCAAGGTGATCGCGCGCCGGCTGACGGAGGCGTGGACGGTTCCGGCATTCCAGCTCACCGTCGATGTCGACATGACGCGCGCCGAGGAGCTGGTCCAGCGGCAGCGCGAGCTCAACCCGGACGTGCGCGTGACGATCACGGATCTGCTGACGCGGCTCTGCGCCCAGGCGTTGATGCGGCACCGCGACATGAACGTCCGCCTCGGCGACGACGAGCTCCTCGTCTATCCGAGCGCCGACGTCGGCATCGCCGTCGCCGCGCCGCAGGGTCTCGTCGTCCCGGTCGTCCGCGGCGCCGACCGGCTCTCGCTTGCCGAGATCGCGGCCGTCCGCGGCGACCTCGTCGCTCGCGCGCGCGACGCGAAGCTCCGCCAGGAGGATCTCGACGGCGGCACGTTCACCATCTCGAATCTCGGCATGTTCGGCGTCGACCAGTTCGTCGCCGTGCTGAATCCGCCGCAGGCGTCGATCCTCGCGGTCGGCCGGACGCGCGACCAGGTCGTCCCCGTCGAGGGCGAGCTGCTCGTGCTCCCGGTGATGACGATGACCCTCACGTGCGACCACCGCGCCGTCGACGGCGCGACCGGCGCCGCATTCCTCGGCACGGTCAAGGCGTTCCTCGAAGACCCGGGCCTCGCGCTCTAGTCCGGCCTACACTGGCTTCGTGCTCCGTCCGGTCGACAGCCAGGACGCGCGGTTCCTGCGGGACATGCTCCGGCACGCATACCACTGGCGGTTCAACGAGGATCCCGACCTTCCGGTCTTCCGCTACGTCCAGAACTGGGGGCGGCCCGGCGATGCGGGAGTCGTTGCATTCGAAGGCCCGCACGCTTACGGCGTCGCGTGGTACCGGCTCTTTCCCGCGGACGAGCCGGGCTTCGGATTCGTCGACGAGAAGACGCCGGAACTGACGATCTCGGTCGTGCCGAGCCGCCGCGGCAAGGGCGCCGGCGCGGAGCTGCTCACGGCGCTGCTCGAGCGCGCCCGCACGGACGGCTACGCGGCGGTGAGCCTCAGCGCCGAGAAGGGGCAGACCGGTTTCTACGAGCGCTTCGGCTTCGAGCCTGTCCGCGAGACCGGCAACGCCGTGACGATGCTCGCGCGGCTGTAGCACCAGCACGTCCTCTTCGTTAGCGCGCGATTAGCGCGACAAGGGCCCGCCGTTTGCGGGCGGACGGAGTTTGGGCGGCGTCATCAACCACTCCTCAGAGGAGGACACGATGCGCCGCTTCACCAGCAAGCACTTCGCCCTTCGGATGTCGCTCGTCGCGAGCTTTATCCTCGTCCTCGCCGCGGTGCTCCCGCTCGTGGCGCTGGCCGGCGGCGGCGACCCAACAGGCGTCTAGGCCGACGACGATCGTGCGGAGGGCGGCAATGTGTGCGCCCTCCGCACGGCGTTCGCGGCAACGACGTTCTCCTTCTCGTCGTAGAGCGTCAGCGCTGCGTCCCGCCGCGCATCGGCGGCGGCGTGCGCACCGTCGGCATCGAGGATCTGCGCGAGGTCGAGAAGAGCCTGGGCGCGCCGGTTTGGCGTGTCTGTCGTCTCGGCGAGCTCGACTGCCGACGCTGCGAGGTCTCGTGCGTCAGGCAGCCGGCCCCGCCGTGCAAGTGCCTTCGCCGATGCGCAGCGGATCGTGATCAACGCGTGGACATCGCTGTCAGCGGCGCAGCGCCGGGCGGTGTCGATCCACGTCTCCGCACCTGCGAGGTCGTCCTGGAGCAGGAGCACATCGGCGAGCTGTGCGGCAACACTGGCGAGCGCGTTCCGGTTCTGCATAGCTTCGAGCCGCGCACAGCTCTCGCGGAGATGCGTCTCGGCGGAATCGAGGTCGCCGGTCCCGTATTCGATTGCCGCCGTCATCGGAAGGCACGTCGACGCAATCGTCGGCTCCCGTCCGAGCTCGGTGTAGATCTCGTGTGCACGCGCGACGAGCGCGAGAGCCTCCAGTGGTTCATCACACATGCCGAGCAGTCCGCCGAGGTGGACGAGGACGTTCGCTTCGCCGGCGTGGTCGTCGACTTGGCTCGTGAGCAGCGTCCGGCATCGCTCGACGCCGGACCGTGCAGGCTCTGGACCGAAACAGATCGCGGCCGCGATGTAGCCGAGACAGGTCGCGATCGGCCAGCCGGCTCGGCGGTAGTGCTCCAACGCCTGCTCAGCCGACATCTCGGAAAGCGCGTAATGGCACTGCATCCCGCCGTACACCCACCCGGTCAGCATCAGCGTCCGCCCGAGCGCCCGAGCATCGTCGAGGACCTCGAAGATCGGAAGAGCCTTGGGAGCGAGAGCCAGGAGGCGCTCCGAGGCCGCCTGAGGGTCGTCAAGTAGACGGCATCCGGACAGCTCGATCTCGGCTCGCAGCTCGACCCGGCGGTCGTCCGCATGCGTCGCTGCGTCGAGCGCCAGCCGCAGCGTCTCCTCCGCACGTCGGGTTTCGCCGGCCGCCGCGAATGCGACGCCGAGCTCGCAGAGCAGGTCGCGCCGTTCCTCGTCATCGGCCGGCAGCAGCGCCACGGCCCGCGTGAGCAGCTTGGATGCACCTGTCGCCTCGCTCCGCTTCCACGCTCGGATACCGGCGACGCCGAGGTGCCGGCCCGCGTCCGCAGCGAGTCGCCGCGCGTGCCGGTCGGGCGGCGCGAGCTCTGTGCGGAGGACGTACGCCTGCTCGAGGTGGTAGCCGACCAGCTCGTCGTCCGCCGCACCGCGTCCGAGGACGTCGGCGAAGCGCTCGTGCAGCTCGGCCCGGAGTTCCTTCGGCGCGCCACGATACGCCGACTCGTGGATCAGCCAATGGCGGAAGCGGAATGCGGCAGGCGCAGCACGCAGGAAACCGCGCCGCACGAGTGCATCGAGATGCGCGGCAACCGTCGGCGCAACGGCGGCATCGAGCAGCTCCGTCACGTCGGCGGCCGCGAACTCGCGCCCGACGACCGCCGCGCGCTCGAGCACGCCGCGCTCGCCGGGGCCGAGGCGGTCGAGACGCGCGGCGAGGAGTGCGCGCACGGTCGGCGGCGCTTCGAGCAGCCCGGTCTCCGCGATGTGCGCGACGAGCTGCTCGAGGAAGAGCGGGTTCCCTTCGGCGGCGACGACGAGCCGGTCGTGCGTCGCCTCGTCGAGCGCAGACTCGGGGAGCAGATGGTCGACCAGCGCGTCGGTGTCCTCGTTCGACAGAGGCTCGAGCACGACGCGCTCTCCCGCCCCGGGGAACGACGGCCGCTCCTCGGCGAGATCGTCGCGCGCGATGCACACGAGCGCGATCGGGGCGCCGCTCAACGACGCGGCGAGATACTCGACAAGGTCGAGCAGCGCCGGCTCGGCCCAATGGAGGTCGTCGAGGACGAGCACGAGCGGTCGCTCCGACGCGAGCGTCTCGCAGTACCGCCGGAATGCCCACGGCACTTCCTCCGCCGGGACCGCCGAGTCGGAGCCGAACACGGCGGCGACGGCCTCCTCGCTGTGAAGCGCCTCCCGGAGCGGGCCAAACGATGCGCCCTCCCCGTAGGCGTCACAGCGGCCGAGCAGCACCGTCGCGTCGTCGCCGACGGACGCGACGAGCTCGCGTGCGAGCCGCGACTTGCCGATTCCGGGCGCGCCGAGGACGGTGACGGCGCGCAGTTCGTTTCCGCACGTCGCCGCCGCCAGGGCAGCGCGCAGCGTTGCGAGTTCAGGCTCGCGCCCGACGAGCGGTGCGTCGAGCCGGCGCGCGACCGCCGGCGCCCCGGGAACGAGCGCGACGAGACGGAACGCCGTCGTCGGCTGGCGAAAGCCGCGAAGCGGGACCGCGCCGAGCTCCTCGTACCGCGCCGCAGCCGCCGTCAGCCTTCGTGTCAGCGCGTCGACGGCGATCTCGCCCGGTCCGACCTCCTGCTGGAGCCGGTTCGCGACGATCGTCGCCGGACCGGTCGCCATCGGCTCGCCGGCGCCGCCTGTGAGCACCTCGCCGCTCGCAAGCCCGAGCCGCACCGCGAGCCGGACGCCGAGCGAGCGCTCGAGCTCCACGTCGAGCAACGCGACCGCCTCGCGGATCTCGACCGCAGCCCGCGCAGCGCGCAGGGCGTCGTCCTCGTGCGCGAGGGGAGTCCCGAAGACCGCCATCACCGCGTCGCCGACAAACTTCTCCACCGTCCCGCCGTGACGCGTCACCGCCGCCGACGCGACGTCGAAGTAGCGGCGCAGCACCGCGCGCAGAGCCTCCGGATCGAGCGAGACCGCCAGCCCGGTCGAGTCCGCCACATCGGCGAAGAGGATCGTCGCGAGCTTGCGCTGCGGCGCGGCGGGCGCCGCCGACCCGGGCCGGGCGAGCGACTCGTCGTGCCGAAGGATCTTCGTCTCGAGCTCGCGCAGATCCGGATCCGGCTCGAGGCCGAGCTCGTCGTCGAGCCGCTCACGGAGATCGCGGAACGCGGCGAGCGCTTCGGCCTGCCGTCCTGCGCGGTACAGCGCCAGCATCAGGTGCGCGACGAGCCGCCCCCGCAACGGTTCCGTCGCGACGAGTGACTCGAGCTCCGGGATCAGATCCGTGCGGCCGAGCGCGAGCTCGGCGTCGAACCGTGTGTGCAGCGCCTCCCAACGGAGCTCCTCGAGCCGGTGGATCTCCGCCTGCGCGAAAGGTTCGTAGGTGCAATCTGCGAGCGGCGGCCCTCGCCAGAGCTCGAGTGCCTCTGCCGCGAAGGCGGCCGCGGGCTCTGGCTCGGCCCCCTGCGCCGCCGCGATCAGCCGTTCGAACCGGACGACGTCCACCGCGTCGGGCTCGACCTCCAGCACATACCCCGGCGACCGTGAGACGATCGGCGCGGTCTCCATCAGCACCGCGCGGAGTCGCGAGACCTGTGCTTCGAGCGCGTGCTGCGGGTTACGCGGCGGCGACTCCTGCCAGAGATCGTCGACGAGCCGGTCGACCGAGACAACCTCGCCCCGATGCACGAGCAGGTTCGCCAGCAGCAATCGCTGCTTCGCCGCCCGGAGCGGAACGGGCTGCCCATCCCGCCGCAACTCGAGCGGCCCCAGGAGCCGGAACTCGGCGTTCATTGCCGCCGAAGCTTGGCACGACGCGGTGGCGGACGCGAGCCGCGGCCGTGAGCAGTTTGTGAGCGACCCGCGCGACTGTCCCTCCACTGCTCAACCGAAGGAGGAACACAATGCGTAAGGCAGGGTTCGCGCTCTGCGGCGTTGTCGCTGCGTTGTCGATCTCCGCCGTAGCCAGCGGCAACGTCCGGGCGCTCATCACGGGTGCCGACATCCGGGACGGCTCGATCACGTCGAAGGACATCGCATCGCACACGATCGCGGGTGGCAACCTCTCGCGGTCGCTCGTCCAGAGCCTTCACGGGCAGCCCGGCCCGGCGGGACCTGCGGGTGCCAAGGGCGACACGGGCGCACAGGGCCCTGCGGGTGCACAGGGGCCTGCGGGAGCGCAGGGACCGGCAGGCCCAAAGGGCGCGGCGGGTGATCCTGGCGGGCCTATTGGACCGAAAGGCGATCCGGGTCCGCAGGGACCGGCTGGTGCCGCGGGAGCGACTGGAGCGACCGGAGCGACGGGACAGCAGGGACAGACCGGCCCGCAAGGCCCGCCCGGGGCCGCCGGCACCGCTGCGGTGTCAGTGCACACGCAGCCTTTCAACCTCGCAACGAGCGGGTCCAGCGGAGACGCCGACGATGTCACCGTCATGTGCGCCACGGGTCAGAAAGCGGTGGGCGGCGGCTTCGACAGCAACACCGACGTCGGGAGCGAGGACACGAGGCCGACCGCGGCGGACGACGGCTGGAGAATCTTCCTGTTCAACAGCGACACCAACGGGCCGGCGACCGGCACGCTGTACGTGATCTGTCTCGGCTAGGAGCCGGTCGGGGGCGACGGCGGGGAGCGGTCGCTTGGCGGCCGCTCCCCGGCCCCTGCGGCTGCGCCGACCACCACACCGCGACTACGCTTGTCCTCGGAAACGATTCGAGGAGCGAGAGACGATGGACGTTGACGTCGCCGTCCTGGGCGGAGGCCCCGGCGGGTACACCGCAGCGATTCGCGCCGCACAGCTCGGCGCGAAGGTCGCCTGCATCGAGAAGGAGCCGGAGCTCGGCGGCACCTGCCTCCGCGTCGGGTGCATCCCGACGAAGGCGTGGGTGCAGACCGCGTACGCGCTGCGCGAGGCGGAGGAGAGCTTCGCGAAGTTCGGCGTCCAGGTCGGCGAGGCGCGGCTCGACTTCGCCGCGTCGAACGCGTGGAAGGCCGGCGTCGTCAAGCAGATGACGTCCGGCGTCGCCGGGCTGTTCAAGGCGAACGGCGTCGAGTGGGTCAAGGGGACCGGCCGCTTCAAGGATGCGAACACGATCGCGGTCGAGGGCGGGGAGGACGTGACGTTCCGCTCGGCGGTCGTCGCCACCGGCTCGTTCCCGCTCCGCCCGCCGATCCCGGGGCTCGACTCGCCGCGCTGCGTCGACTCGACCGGGCTGCTCGCGCAGGAGTCCGTGCCGAAGCGCCTCGTCGTCCTCGGCGGCGGGATCATCGGCTGCGAGTTCGCGTCGATTTTCAGCCGCTTCGGCACCGAAGTGACGATCGTCGAGATGCTCGACACGCTGATCCCGCAGGAAGATGCGGACGCGGCGAAGGAGCTGGCGAAGCAGTTCGGGAAGCGCGGCATCGCGCTCAACCTCGGCAAGCAGTGCACCGCTGTCGACGACGACGGCTCGCAGCTCACCGTCCACTTCGGCGACGGCGAGTCGGTGCAGGCCGACCTGATGCTCGTCTCCGTCGGCCGAGGGCCGCTCGTCGAAGGGCTCGGGCTCGAGGAGATCGGCGTCGACTTCGACCGCCGCACCGGCATCGACGCGGACGAGTCTCGCCGCACGACGGTGTCGCACATCTACGCCGTCGGCGACTGTGCCGGCTACTGGCAGCTCGCGCACACCGCGTTCCGCGAGGGCGAGGTCGCCGCGGAGAACGCGTGCGGCCACGACGCGACCGTCGACAACCGCGCCGTGCCGCGGCCGATCTACACCGACCCGGAGATCGCCGGCGTCGGCCTCACCGAGGCCGAGGCGCGCGAGCAGTACGGCGACGACGTCGCGGTCGGCCAGTTCCCGTGGGTCGCGAACGCGCGCGCCGTGATGCAGGACGAGAGTGTCGGCTGGGTCAAGTCGATCCACGAGACGCGCTACGGGGAGCTGCTCGGGCTCGTCATGGTCGGCCCGCACGTGACCGACCTGATCGAGGCCGGGGTCGTCGCGATCGACGCCGAGGCGACGGTCGAGACGGTCGCCGACGGGATGGCGCCGCACCCGACCCTCTCCGAGGCGATCAAGGAGGCCGGGCTCGTCGCCCTCGGCCGGGCGATCCACATCCCGAACCGGAAGCCCAGAGCCGCCTCCACCGCCTGAAAAACGCCGCGCAAGTTTCTCCCCGGGGCGGCATCTCTTCTCCTAAGGACGTGCCCTCGTCCCTATCCCCCGGGGTCATGCCGCCCGCAGGCCCCGGGGGAGTTAGCTTCTTCACGCAGAGTCGAGCCGCCTTCCGTAGGGCGGCTCTTCTCGTTTGCGGGGCGGTTCGGGTAGCCTCGGCCGCAGAGGAAGGGAGATCGGGTGGGCGTCGTCAACACGCGCAATGCAGTCATCGGCTGGGCCGTCGTCAAGGGCGGCAAATATGCGGTGAAGCAGAAGGCCCGGGAGTCGAAGCCGGCTGCGAAGCGGACCGGCTGGGTCACCGGCTCGCTCGCCGCGGCGGCGCTCGTCGCCTGGCGCCTGCGGAAGCGCCGCGACGCCGGAGTCGAGTGAGCGGCGGGCTCTTCCGCGACGCGATCTCGGAGCTCGTCCCGTACGAGCCCGGCAAGCCGGTCGAGGAGGTCCAGCGCGAGCTCGGACTCGACCGCGTCGTCAAGCTTGCGTCGAACGAAGGCCCGTTTCCGCCGTTCCCGGCGGCGCTCGAGGCGATCGAGCGCAGCACCCGCGAACTGAACCGCTACCCCGACGGCGGCGTCTACGCGTTGCGGGCCGCGCTTGCGGAGCACCACGGCGTTCGCTTCGAGGAGATCGTCGTCGGCGGCGGCGCGGACGGCGTGATCGATCTCCTCTCGCAGGCTGCGCTCGACCCGGGCGACGAGATCGTCTGCGGCTGGCCGTCGTTCCCGAGCTACGTCATCGACGCGGCGAAGATGGGCGCCGTCGCGCGCACGGTGCCGCTGCGCGACCACGTCTACGACCTCGACGGGCTGCTCGCGGCGATCTCGCCGCGCACGAAGCTCGTCTACGTCTGCCATCCGAACAACCCGACCGGAACGGCGAACGGCCGCGACGAGCTGCTCCGGTTCCTCGACGCGGTTCCCGAGCACGTGCTCGTCGTGCTCGACCAGGCGTACTTCGAGTACATCGACGACCCGGGCTACCTCGACGGGATCGCCGAGGCGTTCAACGCCGGCCGCCGCGTTGTCGTACTGCGGACGTTCTCGAAGATCTACGGGCTCGCGGGGCTCCGCGTCGGCTACGGCGTCGCCCCGGCCGACGTCGTGACCGCGACGAGCAAGGTGCGGCGCGCGTTCGACGTCACCGCGACCGCGCAGGCGGCGGCACTCGCAAGCGTCGGCGACGACGCCGAGCTCGCCGCGCGGCGGGCGCTGAACGCCGAGGGACGCGCCGCGCTCGAAGCGGCGCTGCGCCGTCACGGCCTCGACCCGGTCGGGCCGGCGGTCGGCAACTTCCTCTTCGCCGACGTCGGCGACGGACGCGCCGTCTTCGACGCGTTGCTGCATCGCGGTGCGATCGTTCGCCCGCTCGCCGCGTTCGGCGCGCCGGAGGCGATCCGCGTCACCGTGGGCACCGCGGAGGAGATCGAGTTCTTCGCCGAGGCGCTCGGGCAGGTCCTGTCCGACGTCCCGTCAATCGCTCGTTGACCTTGTTACCCTAAGTCACCTGTGACCGGTTGGATCTCCCGACGGCAACTGGCGCCGCTGCGGGTTCCCGGCTTCCGCTTCCTCTTCTATTCCACCCTCGCGTCGAGCCTCGGAACGCTGGTCGCGGCGATCGCGCTGGCGATCGACGTCAAGGACCGCACGGACTCGGGCGTCTGGGTCGGCGCGGTGCTCATCGTCGAGTTCCTGCCGACGATCGTCGTCGGGCTCTTCTTCGGGCCGCTGCTCGACCGGCTCGAGCGCCGTTCCCTGATGATCGGCGCGGATCTCACGCGCGTTGCCGTGTTCTGCGCGCTTCCGTTTGCCACGAGCCCGGGAGTGATCGTGGCGCTCGCCACCGTCGCAGGTCTCGCGAACGGCTTCTTCAGGCCGGCGGCATTCGCGAGCGTTCCGAATCTCGTCCCGGAAGAGGTGCTCTCGGAGGCGAACGCGCTCCTCGTCGCGATCGAGAACGTGAGCTGGGCGATCGGTCCGATCATCGGCGGTGTCCTCACCGCGGCGTTCGGCCCGAACGCCGCGTACTGGATCAACGCCGTCTCGTTCCTCGTCTCCGCCGCACTCGTCGCCCGCATCGCCGCGCGACAACTCCAGTCCGAGACGGCGCTCTCACGCGGCCACTGGGCGGACCTCGCGGACGGGTTCCGAACCGTTGCGCACTCGCGCGCGCTACTCGCCGTCCTCGTCGGCTGGGGAATCGCGTCGCTCGGGATCGGCGGCGCCAACGTTGCGGAGATCTTCCTCGCGAAGGACGTCTTCAACTCCGGAGACTTCGGGTACGGCCTCCTCTACGCAGCGATCGGCACCGGTCTCGTGATCGGCAGCTTCTGGAGCAGCCGGCTGCTCGAGCGGATCGGGATCGCGCGCGCGTACGGGCTCGCGCTCGCGTTGATGGCGGTCGGCTTCACCGGCGCAGGGCTGAGCCCGAACGTCTGGGTCGCCTCCGTCTTCTGCGTCGTCGCCGGCCTTGGCGACGGCGCGGCGATCGTCTGCAACGCGCTGCTCGTCCAGCGCGGCGCACCGGATGTGATGCGCGGCCGCGCGCTGACGCTCGTGATGAGCGCGACGTACTTCCTCACCGGCGTCGGCACCGTCCTGGCCGGCGCGCTGCTCCACATCGGCGGTCCGCGCTGGGTCTGGATCGGCGCGGGAATCTCCTTCATCTTCGCCGCGGTCGCCGGCTACGTGCTCGCGCGGGGCAGCGCCGAGGCGAACATGGGCGCGCCGCCGCCGGCGCCTGAGCCGTCGCAGCTCGAGTTCAGTGCGCGCTAGTGGCGGGCCGGCGCGAGTGGACGCGCGAGACGCTCGCCGCCGGCGTTCGCAGCGGCGACCGGCGCGCACTCGCGCGTGCGATCACGCTCGTCGAGAACCGCGACGCGCTCGCGTACGACGTCGTCGCGGACCTCTACCCGGACACCGGCCGCGCATTCGCGGTCGGCCTGACGGGGCCGCCCGGCGTCGGCAAGTCGAGCCTGATCTCCGCACTCGTCCGGCACGTGCGCGCCGACGACAAGAGCGTCGGCGTCGTCTCCGTCGACCCGTCGAGCCCGTTCACGCACGGCGCGCTGCTCGGCGACCGGATCCGGCTCGCCGACCACTTCCTCGATCCGGACGTCTTCATCCGCTCGATGGGAACGCGCGGCCACCTCGGCGGCCTCGCGGAGGCGACGCTGCAGGCGCTGCTCCTACTCGACGCCGCCGGCAAGGAGCTCGTCTTCCTCGAGACCGTCGGCACCGGCCAGAGCGAGGTCGAGGTGATCGGCATCGCCGACACCGTCCTGCTCGTGCTGATGCCCGGCTCCGGCGACTCGGTGCAGGCGCTGAAGGCCGGGATCATGGAGATCCCCGACGTGATCGCGATCAACAAGATGGATCACCCGGCCGCGAAGACGATGCTGAACGAGGTGCGGTCGATCCTCGCGCTCGGCGGCGCGGGCGAGCGGCAGCCGCCGATCATCCTGACCGAGGCGGTCCGCGGCGAGAACGTCCCCGAGCTCTGGGCCAAGATCGAGGAGCACCGCGCGTACCTCGTCGACTCGGGGCTGCTCGAGGAGCGGCGGCGGCGCAACCTCGCGCGCGAGGTGTTCTCCGTCGCCTCGGGCCGCGCGCGGCAGCATCTCGAGCACGCCGTGGCCGACGATCCGGAGCTGCAGCGCCTGCTCGACGCCGTGCAGCGGCGGGAGCTCGATCCGCTCACCGCGGTACGAGAGATACTGGAGAAGGTGTTCCACATTGAGCGAAACGACGACGACAACAGCACCGGGACTTCCTGAGATCGAGCAGGCGCGCGCGCGGCTCGACGGCGTCGCGCGCGTCACGCCGGTCTACCGCTCCGAGACGCTGTCGCGGCTCGTCGGCCGCGAGCTGCACCTGAAGGCGGAGAACCTGCAGCGCACCGGCTCGTTCAAGATCCGCGGCGCGTACAACCGGATCTCGACGCTCAGCGCCGACGAGCGCGCGGCCGGCGTCGTCGCCGCGAGCGCGGGCAACCACGGCCAGGCGGTCGCGTGGGCGGCGCGCGAGGTCGGCGCGCGGGCGCGGATCTTCATGCCGCAGGACGCGCCGATGGCGAAGGTCGAGGCGACGCGGAGCTACGGCGCGGAGATCGAGCTCACGAGCCCGGCATTCGAGGACGCGCTCGCCGCGGCGCAGGCGGAGGTCGACGGAGCGCGGCGCGACGTTCGTCCATCCGTACGAGGACGCGCTCGTGATCGCGGGGCAGGGGACGATCGGGCTCGAGCTCGCGGAGCAGATCGAGGGCGCCGAGACCGTCGTGATCCCGATCGGCGGCGGCGGGCTCGCATCGGGCATCGCGCTCGCGCTGCGCGCCGTCCGCCCGGGCCTGCGCATCGTCGGCGTCCAGGCGGCGGGCACGCGGCCCGGCGGCTCCGGCTTCACGATCGCCGACGGAATCGCGGTCAAGGAGCCCGGCGAGCTGACGTCCGGAATCCTCGCCGCGGTGCTGGACGGGATCGTCACCGTGACCGACGAGGAGATCAGCGAGGCGATCGTGCTCCTGCTCGAGCGGACGAAGCTCGTCGTCGAGGGCGCCGGCGCGGTCGGAATCGCAGCGCTGCTCTGCGGGCGCATCGAAGGCTCCGGGCCGGCGGTCGCCGTCCTCTCCGGCGGCAACATCGACGCGACGCTGCTGATCTCGGTGATGCGGCGCGGACTGTCGGTCGCGGGCCGCTTCCTCGTCGTGCGCACGCGCGTCGGCGACCGTCCCGGACAGCTCGCGCAGCTGCTCACGCGGCTCGGCGACGAGCGCGTGAACGTCGTCGAGGTGAAGCACCATCGCGAGTCGCCGGACATCGAAGTCGGCGAGACCGGCGTCGAGCTGACGCTGCTCACGCGCGACCGCGCGCACTGCGACGAGATCCTCGCGATGCTCTCGCGCTGGGGCTACCCAGCCGTCGCCGAGGTCTGACCTACGCGGTGACGCGCATGCACGACGACGAGCTCGAGCTCGACGAGGCACTCGTGCGTGGTTTGCTCGTCGAGCAGTTTCCGGAGTGGGCGGAGCTACCGCTTCGCGCAGTCGAGCCGATGGGGACGGACAACGCGATCTTCCGTCTCGGCGATTCGCTGTCCGTGCGGCTGGCCCGGCGGCAGGGGCCGACGACGCCCGGCGGCAAGGAAATCGACTGGCTGCCGCGGCTCGCTCCGCTGCTTCCCGTCGAGATTCCAGCTCCCGTCGCGCAGGGTCGTCCGAGCGGCGCCTATCCGTGGTTCTGGGAGATCCACAGCTGGGTCGACGGCGAGACGGTGCCGGTCGAGGAAATCGACGCGATCGGGGCTGCGGGCGATCTTGCCGCGCTCGTCGGAGCGCTGCAGCGGATCGACCCGAACGGCGCACCGCGCGGCCGCGGTATCCCGCTCGCCGAGCGCGACGCGGGGATTCGCCACTGGCTCGAACGGTTCGACGGCGATCCGGCGGCAACGACGGAATGGGAGCGCGCGCTTGCCGCGCCGCCGTGGGATGGCCCGCCGGTTTGGCATCACGGCGACCTCGACGCACGCAACTGGCTCGTGCGCGACGGACGCATCAGCGGAGTGATCGACTGGGCGGCGATGGGCGTCGGCGACCCCGCGTGCGATGTGATGGTCGCGTGGAAGCTGCACTCGCCCGCGGCTCGCGATGCGTTCCGCGACGCGCTGCCGACGGACGACGCGACCTGGGAGCGCGCCCGCGGCTGGGCTCTGTCGCAGGCGGTCGCGATCCTCGCGTACTACACGCCCGAGAACAACCCGACGCTCTATTGCGAGGCCGAGAGCTGGCTCAGCCTCGCGCTCACGCGGTGACGCGCGCGAGCCAGGCGCGGACGCCGCCCTCGAGGACGGGCCGTGCGTCGACGCCGGCGGACTGCAGCACGCTTGCCGCAACCGCGGCGCGCGGGCCGCTCTCGCAGACCGTCACGATCGGAAGCTCCGCTTCGGTCGCCTCGCGCGCGAGACGGTACGGGACGTTGCGTGCGCCGGGGATCGAGCCGGTCTCGAACTCGTCGGCCTCACGCACGTCCAACACTTCGATCTCGCCGGCCACAAGACGTTGCTCCAGTTCCTCCATCGTCACCGGCTCGAGCTGCTCGTCGCCGCCGCCCTCGCGCCAGCCGGCGAGCTCGAAGATCCCGACGGCGCGCAGCGCTGCGGCGGCGCGCACTGCTTCCGCCTCGTCCCGCGCGTCGATCGCGACCGGGCCGGGCGGGAGGACGAACGCGGCCTTCGTGGCGAAGCTCGAGCCGGCGACGGGGACGTTGACCGCGCCGGCGCGATGGCCTGCCGCGTAGACGCGCGCGGAGCGGACGTCGAGGACCGCTGCGTCTCGCGTCGGCGGTCCGCGCGAGCGGCGGCTGCGCGCCGAGGAACGGGCCGCGGTTCAGCTCGACGATCCGTTCCATGTTCGGCGGACGCGGCGGCTGCGGGCCGGCAGCGGCTGCCGTGAACTCGTCGTGATCCTCGAGCAGCGCGTGGTTGAAGCGGCGCTCGAATCCGATCGTCGTCGACGCCTTCGAGCTCATCGCGACGCCGCAGAGCGAGCCCGCGACATGGCCGGGAAACACCTCGACGCCGTCGCCGAGATCGACGAGCCGGCGCAGGCTGTGGAACAGCCCCTCGGCGCCGGTCACCGCCTCGACCGCGAGGTCGGGCCGCGCCGCGTCGCCGACGAAGAGCGAGTCGCCGGTGAGCACGAGCCACGGCTCCGGGCCGCGCGTGCGGTCGATCACGGCGAACGCGCAGTGCTCGGGCCGGTGGCCCGGCGTGTGGATCGTGCGGAGCACGACGTCGCCGAGCACGATCTCCGTTCCGTCGACGAGCGGCTCGTGCGGGAACGCCGCGCCGGCGGACTCGTGCACCCACACCGGCAGCCCGTGCTCGAGCGCGAGCCGTCCGTGCCCGGAGACGTGATCCGCGTGCGTGTGCGTCTCGATGACGCCTACGAGCTCGACGTCGCGCCGTTCCGCCTCGGCGAGGTATTGCTCGATCGCGTACGCAGGGTCGACGACCACCGCGACGCCTGCGTGCTCGTCGCCGACGAGGTACGAGGCGCATCCGAGATCGTCGTCCACGAACTGCCGGAACAGCACGGCGCGACGGTACCAGCGGCCGCGGCGGTTTGAATAGGTGACCGTGCCCCGCCGCCGAGCCTTTCTCGTGGCCGCCTCGTTCGCCGCTCTCGCGGCGCCCGGAGCTGCCTCGGCGCATGCGCGGCTCCTCCACACGAGTCCGGTCGACGGCTCGGTGGCGGCCCAGTCGCCGCTCGGGGTGCTCGTCGATTTCGACGACGACATCCGTCCCGCGCCGGGGAACGAGGTCGTGCGAAACGGCGGCGGCCGGGTGCTCACCGAGCGACCGCGCGTCGGCGGCGGCGGACGGACGCTCGTGATCCTGTTCCGCCGCGCGCTCGCCGACGGCGACTACTCCGTCCGCTGGTCGATCGTCTCCGACGACGGGCACCTCCAATCCGGCGTGCTCGCGTTCGGCGTCGGCCTCGGACGCGCGCCGCCGCACTCCGTGCTCACGCCGCTGGCGACCGGGCCGACGGTGAACAGCGTGCTCGCGCGCTGGATCTTCCTCGCCGGCGTTCTCGTCGCCGTTGGGCTCGCGCTGTTCGCGCTCGTCGTGTGGTTCCCGGACGGCGAAGCGGCGGACCGGCTCGCGCTGCTGCTCTGCGTCTCCGCCGTGCTCGCCGCCGTCGGGGCGGGGGACGAAGCGCACCGCGTCGGCCTCGCGACGCGCGACGGAACGGCGCTCGGAGCCGGGTTCGTCGTCGCGCTCGTCGTCGCGACGCTCGCAGCCGCCGCGACGATGGACCGGCGCGCGCTCCGGCCCGCGGTGATCGCCGCGCTCTGTCTCGCGCCGGTGCCCGCCGTTGCGGGACACGCGCTCGATCCGGGGCTCGCGCGCGTGAACGTCGTCGTCGACCTGCTGCACGTCGCGGCAGCCGCGGCGTGGGTCGGCGTCCTCGTCGGACTGGTCGCGATTCGGCCGCCGACGATGCGCCGCACCGTCGTGCTCGCGGCGACCGCCGTCGTCGTGCTCGCCGTGACGGGGATCGTCCGCGCCTGCTACGAGCTGGTCGCGGTGTCGCAACTCTGGACGACGTCGTACGGCCGCGTGCTCCTCGTGAAGACCGCGCTCTTCGCGACGGCGCTCGTCGTCGGTTACGTCTGGCGGACGCGCCGTGCCGCAGCCGAGCTCGTGGTCGTCGCGTTCATCGTTCTCGCGGTTGCGGTGCTCGTGCAGCTCCGGCCGGGCCGGATTCCGTGATTCGGCCGCTCGCGTCCTCTTCTTCGAGCAGCCGCCAGACGAAGTAGCCGATCGCGAGCAGGAACACGAGTGTCTGCTCCGCGTTCATCAGGATCCCTCCGAGGTTCTGGTCGCGCGCCGGGCTCAGGCCCCACAGCCGCGGCGTGTGCGCGTAGAACGAGTAGAGCGGCCGCGTCGAGAAGATCAGCGCGAGTCCGAGGAACGACGACGCGATGAAGCCGGCGCCGAGATACGCGAGCGCGGCCGGCGTCGAAAGCCGGCCGGAGACGATCGGCCACCAGAACACGAGCCCGGCGCCGATCAGGAGCGCGTGCTCGATGTTGAGCGGCCAGTTGCTCCGGAGTGCCCACTCGTAGAAGTTCGCTGCGTGCGTCGCGTACCAGACGATGAGCCACGCGGGCAGCGCGTACCGCGCGCGGATGTGCCGCGCGCCGCGCGCGTTCAGCGAGGCGCGCATCGCGGGCGTCAACCCGAGCAGGATCAGCAGCGGCGCGATGTCCGCGATCAGCGCGTTCTGCAGCAGGTGCATCAGCAGCAGGTAGTGGGCGGCGACCGTCTCGAGCGGCGAGTTCAGCGGCGCCAGCACGAGGAACAGGCCCGCGCCGAACGACGCCGCGCGCCATCCCGACGGCCTGTCGCCGCGCGCCGCGCGCACGTACAGCACCGCCGCCGCGGCGACGAGCACGACGAACAGCGGCTCGAACGAGAAGCTTGTCGGGCTCACGCGCGCGACGGCTCGAGGCCGCGCCGCGCCGACGCGGCTCCAGCGCGGGCGCAGGAGCAGCGCGACGCAGATCCCGAGCATCACCAGCTGGTCGACCATCATCACGACGCCCGACAGCTGCTGGTCGGTGACCGCGGAGAGCCCGTACGCACCGTGGTACGCCGGATAGAGCGGCGTGAACGAGAAGACGAGCACGTCGGTGAGGATCTGCCCCGACGCGAACAGCACCGCCGCGAACGCGACGCGGCCGCCGACCGTCAGGCGTCCGTGCCGCGCCGGGTCGACGAGGATCGTCCAGACGAGCGTCCCCGCGACGAACCAGCAGACGTGCTCGAACTCGTGCAGCTCCGGATGCCGAAGCGCGGCGTCGTAGAACGCGGGGACGTGCCAGATCGCGAGGTTCAACGCCCAGAGCGCGAACACGACCGCCGGCCGCATCAGCACGTGGAGCACCGCGCGCACGCCGCGATTCCGCGCGAGCGGCCCGAGCACCGCCGCCGGCAGCAGGAAGAACACGAGCGGCCCGCGCACCGCGACGACGAACAGCGCGGGCGCGACGTCGCCGATCAGCACGTGCTGCGCCATGTGCGCCGAGAGCAGGCTGTTGTCCGCGAGCCGG
Source organism: uncultured Actinomycetes bacterium (assembly GCA_963718385.1). Classification (GTDB taxonomy): domain Bacteria; phylum Actinomycetota; class Thermoleophilia; order Gaiellales; family Gaiellaceae; genus Palsa-739. Next base: position 130,025 of record CAVQZE010000001.1, on the reverse strand, counting down.
TCGAGCGGCGAGAAGAGCGCGACGAACGTCACCGCAAGCCCGAGTGCGAACAGCGCGACGCGGTCCCAGCCGGCGAGGTCGGCGCGGCCGCGCGCCGCGGAGCCGCCAAACCGCCTGCCCGAAGAGGACGGAGGCGACCGCAGCTGCAACGACGGGGAGCATCCCCGGAATTCTGCCCGTTTGCCTTACATCCCGAGGAGGCGCGCGATCACCATGCGCTGGACCTCGTTCGTGCCCTCGCCGATCTCGAGGATCTTCTGGTCGCGGTAGAGCCGCGAGATCGCGTACTCGTCCATGAAGCCGTAGCCGCCGTGGATCTGGAGGGCGGCGTTGGCGGCGCGGTTCGAGAGGAGCCCCGTGTAGAGCTTCGCCTGCGCCGCCGCGAGCCCGAACGGGCGGCCCTCGTCCTTCAGCCACGCGGCGCGGTAGACGAGCTGCCGGCCCGCCTCGATCTCGGTCGCCATGTCGGCAAGCGCGAACTGCACCGCCTGGAACTTCGCGATCGGCCGCCCGAACTGCTGCCGCTCCTGCGCGTAGGCGAATGCGAGGTCGTACGCGCCCTGCGCGAGGCCGACGCCCATCGCGGCGACGGAGATGCGACCGCCGTCGAGGATCTCCATGAACTGCTGGAAGCCGCGGCCGCGCCCGCCGAGGAGGTTCGTCTCCGGGACCGCGCAGTTCTCGAACGACAGCTCGCGCGTATCGGACGCGCGCCAACCGAGCTTCTTCATCGGCGCGGAGATCGTGTAACCCGGCGTCCCGTTCGGGACGATGATCGTCGAGACCTCGTCGTCGCCGGTGCGCGCGGTGATCGTCACGCACGCGCTGATGTCCGTGCCCGCGTTCGTGATGAACATCTTCGAGCCGTCGATCACCCAGCTGCCGTCGCGCAGCTCCGCGCGCGTGCGCGTCGCACCCGAGTCGGAGCCGGCGCCGGGCTCGGTGAGCCCGAACGCGGCGAGTCCCTGTCCCGACGCGAGCCGCGGCAGCCATTCGCGCTTCTGCTCGTCGGTGCCGTAGAGATAGATCGGCATCGTCCCGAGCGACGTGTGTGCCGCGACGGTGATCGCGACGGAAGAGTCGACGCGCGTCAGCTCCTCGATCGCGATCGCGTACGAGAGCGTGTCGGCGCCGGCGCCGCCGTACTCCTCCGGGATCGGCATCCCCATCAGCCCGAGCTCGGCGAGCTCCGCGACGAGCTCGTACGGGAAGCGCTCCTCGCGGTCGAGCTCCTCGGCGACGGGCGCGACGCGCGTCTGCGCGAACTCGCGCACCGTCGCGCGGACGAGCTCCTGTTCCTCGCTCAGGTCGTAGTTCACGCGAGACCCGTCGCGAGCTCGGCGATCAGCCGCACGCCGAATCCGGTTCCGCCCGGCACGCACAGGTAGTCGCCGCGCGAGCGCTCGAGGAAGCCCGGGCCCGCCATGTCGATGTGCGCCCACGGCCCCTCGCCGGCGAACTCGCGCAGGAACTCCGCGGCGAGCGCGGGCGAGCCCTGGCGGAGCAGCGACGCGTTCTTCATGTCGGCGAACGTCGAGTCCACGTAGCGACGGTAGCGCGGATGGAGCGGGAACGGCCAGACGAGATCGCCGCTGCGCTCGCCTGCGGCGATGATGCGGTCGCGCCACGCGTCGTCGTTCGCGAAGACGCCGGCGTAGAGGTCGCCGAGCGCGTGCTCCATCACGCCCGTGAGCGTCGCGAGGTCGAGGACGTCGGTCGCGCCCTCACGCCGCGCGTACCAGAGCGCGTCGGCCAGGACGAGACGGCCTTCGGCGTCGGTGTTGACGATCTCGATCGTCTTGCCGTTCGCGGCGCGCAGGATGTCGCCGGGACGGAACGCGTCGCCGCCGGGGAGGTTCTCCGCGACGGCGAGGACGGCGAGCGCGCGTACCGGAAGTCCGAGCGCGGCGATCGCGCCGATTCCGTGCAGCGTTCCTGCACCGCCGGCCATGTCGCCCTTCATGTCCTCCATGTGCGCGGCCGACTTCAGCGAGATTCCGCCGGCGTCGAAGGTGATCGTCTTGCCGACGAGCCCGAGGATCGTGTCGGGCCGCGTCGGCTGCGGCGGCTCGTAGCGGAGGACGACGAGGCGCGGCTCGTTGCGGCTGCCGCGCCCGACCGCCGTGAGCGCGCCCATGCCGAGCGCGTCCATCTCCGCCGGGCCGAGGACCTGCGCGGTGAGGTGCTCGTGCTCCGCGGCGAGCTGCTGCGCGTGCTCGGCGAAGGTCTGCGGGTCGAGCTCGTTCGGCGGCATGTTCGCGAGGTCGCGCGCGCGATTCGTCCGCTCGGCGATCAGCGCGGCGCGCTCGACCGCCGTGCGCATCGCTTCCGTTTCCGTATGGCCGACGACGATCCGCTCGAGCTCGCGCCGGTCGCTGTCGCCGGTCTTCCAGCGCCCGGGCGCGTACGCGCCGAGGATCGTCCCCTCGACGAGCGCTGCGGCCTGCTCCGGGAGCGGAACTGGGAGCGTCTCGTCGAGCAGCCAGGTGAGCGTGCCGCCGACGCGCGCGACACGTTGCGCTGCGACCGCGCCGGCCGTGCGCAGCGCGTCGAGGTCGACCGCGTCGCGAGGCCCGACGCCGGCGGCGACGAGCCGCGGCGCCGCGAGCTCGCCGTCGAGGTGGAGGAGGACGGCCTCGCCGCGCTCGCTGCGCAGCTCGCCGGTCTCGGCGAGCCGCGTGAGCTTGCCGCCGAGCTTCTCGTCGACGATCCGGGCGCCCTCGCCGCCGAGCGGCTGTGCCACCGGCAGTGCCAGCGTGTCCGCCGGCTCCTGCCCGGGTAGAGAGATCCCGATCGTCAGGCCCATCCGGGCGGCGATGGTACCGCGCGGCCGCGTCCGGCCGCGGTGTACTCTCGCCCCGGAACCGACGAAGGAGCTTTCAGAGATGTCCGCAAGCGTGCAGGAGTTCTTCTCCAACCTCGAGTCGCAGGCCGATCCGGCGAAGACGGCCGGGATGACCAACTCGTACGTGTTCGACATCGAGGGGGCGGGGCAGTGGAAGGTCGACGTCGACAACGGCGCCCTTTCTGTGATCGAGGGCGGCGGCGACGCCGACGCGACGATCAGCACCTCCGTCGAGACGTTCGAGAAGATCGTTGCCGGCGACCTGAACCCGACCAGCGCCTACATGACGGGCAAGCTGAAGATCAAGGGCGACATGGGCGCCGCCATGAAGCTCCAGAAGATCTTCTAGATCTTCTGCAGGCTTGGGCTCGCGTGGTAGGGCGCGGTGACGCTACGGCGAGAGCGCGGTCTCGCCTTCGCGGGTGAGTTGGCGGTCCTCCAAGACGGCTCTCGGCGTCTTGGCTTCCCTGCGCGGCTCGTGGTGACTGCGTCATCCCGAGCCGCTTCCTCCGGCCTTCACTAACGCTTCGCGTTAGCTCTGTCCCTTGGCCTGTCTGGGGGTTCAGGCGGCACTGACTGTGGCCGATACGGAGGGTATGAGCGTTCTCCGTGCCATCGGTCTCCGCCGCCGGAGCACCCACCGGTCGGTTCCGGTGCGGACGCTTCGCCGCTGGAAGATCCTCGTCCGCGCCTAGCGGCTACTCGTCCAGCTCGACCAGGACGGCGCCGCCGGCCACCCGGTCGCCCTCCGAGACGTGCACCGCACGCACGGTCGCGTCGTACGGCGAGACGAGCGGCGTCTCCATCTTCATCGCCTCGAGCACGACGAGCGGCTCGCGGGCGGCGACGCGGGCGCCGGCGGCGACGAGGACGCGGATCACGGTGCCGGGCATCGGCGCGGTCACCGTCGACTGCTCGGCCGCGGTGCCGTCGGGTCGCGCGGCCGCGTCGGCGTCGGGTGTGGCCCGCGGCGGCGGGTCGGGCAGATTCAGCCGCCACGCGCCGCGCCAGGCCGGTCCGGGCGCCCGTGCGGGCGGCTCCGACAGCGGCGGGTTCTCCGTCAAGAACGCGGTCGTGGCGAGCCCGGCGCGCACGAGCGGGTGCGCGACAAGCCAGCGGAGAAACGGGAGATTCGTCGTGACGCCGTCGACCTCCGTCTCGCGCAGCGCAGACGCGAGCAGGTCGAATGCCTCCTCGCGCGTCGGCGCGTGCGCGATCAGCTTCGCGAGCAGCGGGTCGTACGACGTCCCGATCTCGTCGCCCTCCTCGACTCCCGCATCGACGCGGATCCCGGCCGGCAGCCGGAGCCGCTCGATCCGGCCGGCCTGCGGCAGGAAGCTCCGTGGGTCCTCGGCGTAGAGCCGCACCTCGACTGCGTGGCCGTCAACGGAAGCGCGCGCCGAGAGCGGCTCGCCGCGCGCGATCAGCAGCTGCTCGCGCACGAGATCGACGCCGGTCACGAGCTCCGTCACCGGATGCTCGACCTGGATGCGCGCGTTCAGCTCGAGGAAGAAGAACGTCGCCGTCCGCGACGACGAACTCCGCGGTGCCCGCGCTCTCGTAGCCGATCGCGCGGGCGAACGCGACGGCGGCCTCGCTCATTCGCGCACGCAGCTCCGCGTCGATCGCGGGAGACGGCGACTCCTCGAGCACCTTCTGGTGGCGGCGCTGGATCGAGCAGTCGCGCTCGCCGAGCGCGACAACGGTCCCGTGCGTGTCGGCGAGCAGCTGGATCTCGACGTGGCGCGGCCGCTCGAGATAGCGCTCGCAGAACACCGTGTCGTCGCCGAACGCCGCCAGCGCCTCGCGCCGCGCCGCCGCGAGTGCGTCGTCGAGCTCTGCAGCCGACCGGACGATGCGCATTCCGCGCCCGCCGCCGCCGGCCGCCGCCTTCACGAGCAACGGGAACCCGAGCTCCTCCGGCGCGCCACTCGGCAGCACCGGAACGCCGGCCGCGCGCGCCGTCTCCTTCGCCGCAAGCTTGTCGCCGCCCGCGCGCAGCGCGGCCGGCGGCGGGCCGACCCAGACGAGACCCGCGTCGAGCACGGCCTCCGCGAGCTCCGCGCTCTCCGCGAGGAACCCGTAACCCGGGTGCACCGCGTCCGCGGCGCTCTCGCGCGCCGCACGCACGTATTCCGCCGCGTCGAGGTACGACGCGATCGCGACAACGGCGTCCGCCGACCGCGCATGCAGCGACCCGGTGTCGTCCGGCGCAACGACGGCGACGGTCTCGATCCCGAGCGAGCGGCACGCGCGGAAGATTCGGAGCGCGATCTCACCGCGGTTGGCGACCAGCAGGCGGCGCATGCGCCGATGACTCTACGCACGTCCACGTACGATCGCCGAATGGAGCCGGTGCGCTGGGGAATTCTCTCGACCGCTTCGATCAACAGCGCCGTGATCCCGCCGCTGCAGGCGTCGCCCGAAAGCGTTGTCGTCGCAATCGCGAGCCGCGAGCAGGCGCGCGCCGACGCGTCCGCCGCGGAGTGGGGGATCCCGCGCGCGTACGGCACCTATGACGCGCTGATCGACGACCCCGACGTCGAGGCGGTCTACATCTCGCTTCCGGCCGCTCTGCACGTCGAGTGGTCGATCCGCGCGCTCGAGGCGGGCAAGCACGTGCTCTGCGAGAAGCCGTTCACGCGCGACCCGGCCGCGGCCGCGCGCGCGTTCGACGCCGCCGACGCCGCGGGACGGCTGCTGATGGAGGCGTTCATGTACCGCCACCATCCGCAGACGCAACGGCTCGCCGACCTCCTCGCAGCCGGCGCCGTCGGCAAGGTCCGGCTGATCCGCGCGACGTTCTGCGTTCCGCTGCCGGCCGGCGTCGTGCAGATGTCCCCCGAGCTCGACGGCGGCTCGCTCCTGGACGTCGGCTGCTACTGCGTCAGCGGCTCGCGTCTCGCCGGCGGCGAGCCGACGTCGGTCACCGCGCACCAGATCGTCGGGCCGAGCGGCGTCGACGTGCGCCTCGCCGGCACGCTCGTCTTCCCGCGGCGACGTCGTCGCGCAGATCGACTGCGCGTTCGATCTGCCGCTGCAGCAGAGCCTCGAGATCGTCGGCGCCGAGGGATCGCTCCGCGTCGCGAGCCCGTGGAGCTGCGAGCGCCCCGCGATCGAGGTGCGGCGCGGGAGCGAGACGGAACGCATCGAGATCGAGGACGCCGACCGCTACCGGCTCCAGTCCGACAATTTCAGCCGCGCGGTCAGGGGGCTCGAGGAGCCGCTGCTGGGCCGCGCTGACGCTCTCGGCCAGGCGCGGACGATCGCGGCGATCTACCGCTCGGCCGAACACGGCGGCGACCCGGCCCGGGTCGAGTAACGGGCGACGACCGCTGCTGCGGGCAGCATGCATCGGGTGGCGGAGCGAGCAGAGCATCCCGATCCGCACTTCTGGGGCGAGGAGCGCCGGCGGCTGCCGCGCACCTCGCGTCCGTCGTTCGTCTTCGCCGTGATGCTGCTCATGGTCGGTGCGCTCGTCGCCGGAACAATTGTCGGGCTCGTCATTCTGTGGCCGCACGGCACCGCTGCGAGCGGCGCCGCGATCGGTACGACGCACACGGACGGCGCCGTCGTCGACAGCGTCAGGTCCGTCGCATGCAGCGATCCCGGTGCGCGCGGCTGCCGGCGCGTCACGGTGACGTTGACGAGCGGCCCGCGCTCCGGCTCCCGCACCGCCTTCACGATCATCGGACAGGGCAGCGTCCTCGTGCTGTCGGCGGGAGACCGGATCCGCGTCTACCGCAACGCCGTCCCCGCCGGCACGACCGCCGGGCCGCACGTCGACCCGTACTCCTTCTCCGACTTCGACCGGCGGAAGCCGCTGCTCTGGCTCGGCGTTGCGTTCGTCGCGCTGCTGCTCGTCACGGCGCGATTCCGCGGTCTGCGCGCGCTGCTCGGGCTCCTCGCGAGCCTCGTCGTCATCGTGGTCTTCGTGCTTCCCGCGATCGTCGACGGCAACCAGCCGGTCGCCGTCGCGATCGTCGGCGCGTGCGCCGCGATGCTGTTGACGATGCCGCTCGCGTACGGGCTCGGTCCAAAAATGATCGCCGCGCTGCTCGGAACCGCATTGAGCTTGTTCGTTGCCGCCGGACTCGCGGATCTCGTCGCCGGATTGGCGCATCTGAGCGGCGCCGCATCGGACGAGATGCTCTACATCGCGTCGACCCAGTCCACTCTTTCGCTGCGCGGCCTTCTCATCGCCGGGATGGTGATCGGCGCGCTCGGCGTTCTCGTGGATCTCACCGTGAGCCAGTCATCGACGGTGCTCGCGCTGCGTCGCGCAAACCCGAGCCTCCGTTTCCGTGGGCTGTTCAACGGCGCCCTCGATGTCGGGCACGACCACATCTCCGCGACCGTGAACACGCTCGTCTTCGCATACGCAGGGGCGACACTGCCGGTGCTGCTGATCTTCGCGATCGGGCATACGTCGTTCACCGACGCCGTGAACGGAGAGGCGGTGGCCGAGGAGCTCGTCGCCGCCCTCGTCGGTTCGATCGGGCTGATCCTCTCGATGCCGCTCACGACGGCGCTCGCGGCGCTGCTGGCCGAGCGCATGAGCCCTGACGAGCTCGCGGCCGACGCACACCTCCACTGACGTAGCCCCACGCCGCCGAGCGGCGTCTGTCAGCATTGCGCCTGTGAGCCGGCGAGGAGGCGTCCTGGGAGCTGCGGCGCTCGGCGTTGTGGCGGCGGCGTTGGTGTGCGCCGGTTTCGCGCTGGCCGACGACCCGCCGGTTCCGACGACGACGGACACGACAACCGCCGTCGTGACCGACACGACTGCGCCGACGACGGCGACGACGCCGACCGACACGACGCCGACGACCACCGCGACGACCGCATCGACGTCGACCGGCCGCGCCGAACGACGACCACCGCGCATCGCACATCGCCAACGCCGAAAGGCCCGCCGTGCGTCGGCGCCGGTCCGCTTCTGCTCCTGCTGCCGCAGCACCGGATCCGCTCGGTCGGCGCCGTCTCCGCGCGCGTCCCCGCCGGCGCCGGCGCGACTGCGCTCGAGCTACCCCGACAACGGCGCCGTTCTCCGCGCGGACTCGCGAGCGCGCCGACGTCTCCGGCTGCACGGGAGCGAGCGCGACCGCGACGAGCTCGCTCCGGCGGCTGCAGTCTCTTCGGCGGCGCGATTCGCGTCCGTGAGCTGAAGGCGACGCTCGTGCCGCCGACGCAACCGGGAAGGGCTGGCGCCTGCGCAGCACGTTCGCAGGGCTCGTCGTCGGCGGCGTTCTCGTCACGTTCAAGCAGCGGAAGACCGTGCCGGTCGGCGACTGGGGGATCCTGAAGCGCGACGGCCGCCATGCGCTACGCACCGCGCCGAACACGACGCACGTCGGCCTCGGCTGGTGGCAGTCCGGCCTGTCACTCCAACTGATCGCGCCGCACGGCGGGCTTCCCGCCGGGACGCGGCTGATGATCGGCTACGTCGCCGCGGACTATGCGTACGCGCCGCGCAAGCACGGGCCGACCGGGCGCCCGCTCACCGCGACGCCGCCGCTCGAGGCGGGGCCGTACACGTTCCCGGTCGCCGGGCCGGCGTCGCTTCATCGACACCTACGGCGGGCCGCGCGGCGACGTGCCCGGGCGGCTGGCATCACGGCGACGACATCTTCGCGCCGCTCGGCGAGCCGGTCCTCGCCGTCGCGAACGGCAGGGTCTTCCGCGTCGGCTGGGAGAGGCTCGGCGGCTGGCGGCTCTGGCTGCGCGACAAGCAGGGCAACCGCTTCTACTACGCGCACCTCTCCGGCTACACGAAGCTCGCGCGCAACGGCATGCACGTGCGCGCCGGCCAGCAGCTCGGGTTCGTCGGCAACACGGGCGACGCGTTCACGACGCCGCACCATCTGCATTTCGAGATTCACCCGAAGCGCTTCCGCAAGCTCGGCTACAACGGCGCCGTCGACCCGACGACGTACCTCCAGAGCTGGAAGCGCGTCGACGCGCGTCGCGATGCTCGCGCCTGCGCCGCTTCCGGCCGGCGCGTCGCGCCACGGCGACGGCGCCGTCAGCGACTACCGCGAGCTGCTCGTCGTGCGCGGGATCCGCCGCCCGCCGTCGACGCTCGCCGCGTTCACCGCTGCCGCTGCGCCGGCCGCTGCCGGCGTCAGCCGCCGGCGTCGCGTCGCAGCCGGGCTCGCCGACTCACTCGCTCGTTGCTGCGCTCGGCGCCGTGCCTCGCCTCGCTCTCGTCGCCTGCCGGTGCTTGCGTTCCGTCGCCGGCGCGCGCTCGGTGCGGCTGAGAGCGCCGCCGGTCGCGCGTCGCCTCGACGATGCGCGCGAGCAGGTACGCGGCGAACGAGATCGAGCTGATGAAGAAGCTCGTCGGCCACGGCTGCGCGAGCGAGAGCAGGATCCCGCCCTCCGTCGCGACGAGCGCGATCGCGATGCTGAGCAGGATCGCAAGCCCGGGCCGCACGGTGAGCCGCTGCGCCGCGGCGGCCGGCGTGATCACGAGCGTCAGCACGAGCAGCACGCCGACGACCTGGATCGCCTCCGCGGTCGTGAGCGCCAGCAGGAGAAACATGGCGACCGACAGCGCGCGCAGCGGCACGCCGCGCGCCGCCGCGACATCCGGGTCGACGCTCGAGAACAGCAGCGGCCGGTAGAGCACGACGAGCCCCGCGCCGACGATCACCGCGACGATCGACGAGATTCCGCAGCTGCGCGTCGCTGACGCCGACGATGCTCCCGAAGAGCAGGTTCGTCGCCTCGGTCGCGTAGCCCTGGTAGAGGAAGAGGAACAGCACGCCGACGCCGAGCCCGAACGAGAGCACCGCGCCGATCGCGCTGTCGCGCTCGCGACCGCGAAGCGAGAGGAGCCCGAGCACGAGGCCGACGGCGAGCGAGCCGACGATCATCCCGACGACCGACGTCGATCCCGAGCACGAGCGCGGCCGCCGCGCCGGTGAAGCCGAGCTCCGAGATCGCGTGCACGGCGAAGCTCGCGCCGCGCGTAACGACGAACGTGCCGATCGCGCCGGAGATGACCGCGACGACCGCGCCGGCGAGCAGCGCCGTGTGCACGAAGTGCTCGCCGAGCAGCTGCACGAACATCAGTGCGGCGCCTCGTCGATGTGGTGCACGTGCTGGTCGTCCGGCGTGCCGACGACGACGATCGCGGCCGCGCACGCGCAGGACGTCGATCTCGGTGTCGTAGAGCGTCGACAGCGTCTCCGAGGTCAGCACCTCGTCCGGCGTCCCGATCGCCCAGCGACCGGGAGCGAGGTAGAGCACGCGGTCGACGATCGGCAGCACCGGGTTGACGTCATGGGTGACGAAGACGATCGGCGTTCCCGGCTCGCCGGCGGTGCTCGTCGAAGAGGCTCGTGATGACCGCCTGGTAGGAGAGGTCGAGCGAGAGCAGCGGCTCGTCGGCGAGCAGCAGCTGCGGATCGGAGACGAGTGCCTGCGCGACGCGCAGCCGCTGCTGCTCGCCGCCCGAGAGCCGGCCGATCGGGCGCGTCGGCGTACCCCGTCGCTCCGACCTCGTCGAGCGCCCGGTCGATCGCGGGCGCGACCCGTCGCGGCCGAGACCGGCCGACGCCCCAGCGGTTGCCGTCGAGGCCGAAGCGCACGAGGTCGCGCCCGCGCAGCGGCAGGTCGCGGTCGAAGGCGTGCTGCTGCGGGACGTAGCCGACGTCGTGCGCGCTCGACTGCGGCGGCCGTCCCGCGACCTCGACGCTGCCCGCCGTCGGCTCGAGCAGTCCGAGCAGGATCCGGAGCAGCGACGTCTTGCCGGTGCCGTTCGGGCCGAGCACGGCGAGGAACTCGCCTCCGCGCGAGGTCGAAGCTCGAGGCCGTCCCAGAGCGACGCGCTCGCCGAAGCGCGAGCTCGAGGTCGCGAACGGAGACGACCGGCCCGTCACCGTTCGAGGGCCGCGTACGAGTTGCCTCGCCTGCGCGAGCTGCCACTGCTGGAACGTCAGGTCCGGCGGCAGCGTCTCGGTGACGCCGATCGACCGGGATCCCGGCCTTCGTCGCCGCGTCGCGGATGCGCTGCGTGATCGGCGACACGGCCTGGCTGTTGTAGAGCAGCACGCGCGATCTTCTTGCCGGTCGCCAGCGCGCGTCATCTGCGCGCGAGCGCCTGCGGCGGCGGCTCGCGTGCCGTCCTCGATCGCGCGCGTGAACGCTGCGGGCGCGACGTTCCGCAAGCCCGGCCGCGGCGAGGAGGTAGCCGGGCACGGGCTCGGTGTAGGCGACCGGCGTTCCCGGCGAACGACCTCCTGATCCGCGCCACCTCGCTGCTGCAGCGGCGCCGAGGCTCGACTCGAACCGGCGCAGGCCGGAGCGGTACGCGGCCGCGTGCGGCGGGTCCGCGCGCTCGAGCCCGGCGGCGATCGCGCGCCGCGATCGCGTGCAGCTTCGGCACGTCGTACCAGAGGTGCGGGTTCGCGTCCTTGCCGTGCACGCCGAGGACGTCGGCGATCGTGACGACGATCCGCTGTCCGAGCTCGGCGACGCGTCCTCGAGCCGCTGCATGAACGCGTCGTAGCCGACGCCGTTCTGGATCACGAGCCGCGCATGCGAGACCGCGAGCCCGTTTCGCGTGCCCGGCTCGTAGAGGTGCGGGTCGGCGCTCGGGTCGGAGAGGATCGAGGTGATCGACGACGTGGCTCGCCGCCGATCTGCCGGACGATGTCGCCGTAGAAGTTCTCGGCCGCGACGACCTGGAGCTTCGGACTGCCGGCGCCGGCGGTGCCTGCGCGCAGCCGGTGGCGAGGAGCGTGGATGCACCATCATAGACGAGAACGATTCTCAATCTCATCTATTGGCTAGAATAGCCGCATGAGTGCGGCCCGCAAGCAACGCCGCCGGATCTCGGCGAGCTCCTGGCCCGGAAGGGCGTCCGCCCGACGCGCGCGCGGCTCGAGGTGCTCGGCGAGCTCGCCCGCGAGCAGGACGACGTGACCGCGCAGGCGCTCTGGCGGCGCCTCCGCGACCGCGGCGACTCAGGCGTCGGCCTGGCGACCGTCTACCGGACGCTCGCGCTGCTCAACGAGAAGGGCGTCGTCGACTCGCTCTCGCACCACGGGACGGAGCACTGCTACCGGCTCTGCGCGGACACGCATCACCATCATCTGCTCTGCTCGAACTGCCACCGCGTCGTCGAGGTCGACGAATGCGGCCTCGGCGACTGGCTCGACGAGGTGTCGAAGCGCCACGGCTTCGTCGCGACGGACCATCGCGTCGAGATCGTCGGCCTCTGCGCCGACTGCCGTCCGGCTTGACGTCAGGCGTGAGGACGGTTGGGCATGCCAGCGTTTGACGAAGCCGGATCGCTGACGCGTGACGGCTTGATGAGACGTCCTGAGGAGGAGACGATCGCGTCTATCGTGGCGAGCGTGGATCAACTCGACCAGAACGCCCGTCCGGTCTGCGGAGTCGACGCGGAGTTGCGGCCCAGCGGTGTCTGAACCGGTCTCGTCCGCGATCGTGGCCGCCGACCCGGTGGTGGTGGCGGATTCGCTGACGAAGCGGTTTGGCACGGTGCTCGCGGTCGATTCGCTCTCGTTCGCGCTTGCTCCGGGGACGATCACGGGTTTCCTCGGCCCGAATGGCGCCGGGAAGACGACGACGTTGCGGATGTTGCTCGGGCTTGCCAGACCGAGCGCGGGCAGTGCCCGCATCCTCGGCCGCGCCTACGCCGAGCTCGAGCAGCCTGCCTTGCGGGTCGGTGCGGTGTTGGAAGCGACGGACTTCCATCCGGGGCGCTCCGGTCGCGACCATCTGCGGATGTTGAGCCGAGCTGCGCGATTGCCCGATGCTCGTGTCGATGAGGTGCTGCGTCTGGTTGAGCTCGACGGCGCGGCGGGACGGCGGGTCAAGGGGTATTCGCTCGGGATGCGGCAGCGGCTGGGACTTGCGGCGGCGCTGCTCGGCGATCCCGAGCTGCTGGTTCTCGACGAGCCGGCGAACGGGCTCGACCCGGAGGGCGTGCGTTGGCTGCGCGACTTCCTGCGCGCGTTCGCTGCCGGCAGCCGAACAGTGCTGGTCTCGAGCCATGTGCTCGCTGAGGTCGCGCAGACCGTCGATCAGGTGCTGATCATCAATCGCGGCAGGCTCGTCGTCGAGTCGTCACTCGACCAGCTGACCGCTCGCGTCGGCGGCTCGATCCGCGTTCGCACCCCGCGCTGGGAAAGCTCCAGGAGGCATTGCGGCAGCAGGGGATCGAGGCGACGGCCGTGAACGAACAGGGGTTGCTGGTGCACGGCGTGACCAGCGAGAAGCTGGGCGATCTCGCGTTCGCAGCCGGTGTGCCGATCCACGAGCTTGTCGCCGAGGGGTCGTCGCTCGAGGATGTCTTCCTGGAGCTGACGACCGAGCCGGAGACGCAGTCGTGATCGCCCAGACGCAAGCCGAGCTGCTGAAGATTCGCTCGACCCGGACAACCATCGGGATCGTGCTCGGGATGGTCGCCCTGATTCTGCTCTTCTCGCTGCTCTCTGGGCTGCTGACGAAAGCGCCGCACCTGACCGGCACCGAGGATCAGCGCGGGCTGTTGAGCGTCGGCAGCACTGCCGGGGTCTTCTCGGCGCTGGCTGGGATCATGCTCGTGACCAGCGAGTATCGGTTTGGCACGATCCGCCCGACCTTCCTCTTCACACCGAGACGCTCGCGTGTCGTGGCCGCCAAGCTCGCCGCCGGCCTGCTCGCCGGACTCGTGTTTGGCGTCGTCGGTGAAGGGATCGGCTTCGCGATCGGGTACGCCACCCTCGCCGGCCGCGGTATCGACTACGCGCTGAACGGCAGCCAGACCACGCTGCTTCTGCTCGGCACGCTGGCCAGCGTCGCGCTCTGGGGCGCCCTCGGCGTCGGCCTCGGCGTGATCGTTCGCAACCAGGTCGGTGCGATCATCGGCCTGCTCGCCTGGGGCTTTATCGCCGAGAACCTCCTGTTCGCCTTCGTCCCATCGGTTGGCCGCTTCGGACCCGTCCACGCCCAAAACGGCTTCATGGGACTCACCGAGAAACATCTCCTCCCCGCCGCGGCCGGCGGCGCCACCCTCCTCGCCTGGACGATCGCGTTCGCACTCGTCGGCATCGCGCTCGCCAACCGGCGCGACGTCACGTAACCGAACCTGATCCCAGGTCAGGCAAGCGAGACAGAATACGGCGCGTTACGGAGCGGCGGCGGTTCCCACGATCAGCGGGCTGATGAACGTTCGGCACCTTGTTCAACGTCGTGTGCTCGACGTGCTCGACCGCGAACCCCGCCGCCTCGATCGACGCCAGCGTGGAGCGATTGCAGTCACAGCCGACGAGGAAGTGGTTGAAGCCGTTCATGCGGTCATGCTTGCGCGCGAGTCCGGGATCGTCGGAGCGCACGTGCTCGACGAAGATGAGCTTGCCGCCGGGCTTGAGGACTCGCCGAAGCTCGCCGAGCGCGCGCGGCTGGTCGTCGACGCCGCAGAGAACGAGCGTCGAGACGGCGGTGTCGAACGAGTCGTCGGGGAACGGGAGCTCCTCGGCGGGCGCACGCAGTACCTTCGCCTGCGGCGCCTCCTCGTGCGCGCGCTTCTCGAGCCGCTTCAGCATCGGCGGCTCGGGATCCGTCAACGTCAGCGACTCGACAGCGGGGCCGTAGAGGGCGAGATTCGCGCCGGTGCCGGCGCCGATCTCGAGCACGCGTCCGCTCGCTTCGGCGATCGACTCCTTCCGGATGTCGGCGAGACCTTCCCGCTCGACCTTGGCGAGCTGGCGGTCATACGTCAGCGCAAACAACCGACTGCGCAGGCTCATGATCCGCGATCATGCCAGCTCGGTGCGCGTTTCTCGAGGAACGCGGCGAGACCCTCCTGGCCCTCGGCGCTCGTGCGGCGCTCCGCGATCCAGCGGGCGGTCTCGGGGCCGTCCGGCCGCTCGCGGACGAGCCGCTTCGCCCAGCGCGCAGCGTGCGGGCCGGCGGAGAGGAGCTCCGCGACGACGCGCTCGATCGCGGCGTCGAGGTCGTCGGCGACCTCGTGCACGAGCCCGATCCGGAGCGCCGTCTCCGCGTCGAACCGCTCGCCTGTGAGGAAGTAGCGGCGTGCCGCGCTCGCACCGATCTTCGCGAGCGCGAACGGCGAGATCACCGCCGGAACGATCCCGAGCTTCACCTCGGAGAACGCGAACACCGCGTCGCGTGACGCGATCGCGATGTCGGCCGCCGCGACGAGGCCGGCGCCGCCGCCGAGCGCGTGACCTTGCACGCGCGCGATCACGGGCGCGGGGCAGCCGTCGATCGATTCGAGCATCCTCCGCAGCGCGTTCGCATCCGCCACGTTCTCCTCGTACGAGAGACCTGCCGACGCGCGCATCCAGTCGACGTCCGCCCCGGCGCAAAAGCTCGGTCCCTCGCCCGCGAGCACGACGGCGCGCGAGCGGCCGACGTCGACGAACGCCTCCGCGAGCTCGGCGATCAACGCCGCGTCGAACGCGTTGCGCTGGTCCGGTCGCGCGAGCGTGACGCGCAGGACCGAGCCGTCCCGTTCGACGGTGAGTGCTGCCACGAGCGGAGCTTATGCCCGCGGGCGGATCGCCTCGAACGCGGCGAGCCGCGTGCGCTGTTCCGGCAGCGCGTCGCGCGCGGGCCACGCGAGCGTGAGCGCGATCGCAACGACGGCGACGTCGCGCACGAGCAACAGCCAGGACCACGGCTGCGCATAGTCCAGCGCGAGCGGCCAGTAGTGGTGCGAGAACCATGTCTGCGTCAGGAGCAGCGCGGCCGCGAGCAGCAGCGACGCGGCGAGCCCGCGGCGGCCGCGCACGAGGGGCACGAACGGCACGAGCCAGATCAGGTACTGCGGCGAGAACACCTTCGAGAAGGCGACACAGACAGCGACGGCCGCGGCGCAGGCGACGATCAGCTCCTCGCCGCCGGGTCTCGTCCGCCGCGCGAATGCGATCCAGACCGCCGCGAGGATCGCGAGCTCCAGCAACGTCGATGCGGCACCGATCGCGCCGGCCAGCGATCCGGAGAGGTTCTGCGAGCCGTGCGTCGTGACCGTCGTCAGCGCGAGACCTCCGATGTGATGCGCCGCCATGAGCAACGACGCGCCGAGACTCTCGACCTGCAGTGGACGCCGCAGCTGGTCGGTGAGGCTGTGCCACACGCCGCCCGGCGCGACGACGGCGAACGGCACGAAGCAGAGCACGGCGGCCACGCCGAACGAGAGCGATCCGACGAACGCGGCGTGGCGTCCCCAGCGGCGCCAGGCGTAAGCGAGCGCGAGCGGCGCGAGCACGATCGGCCAGAGCTTCGCTGCGAACGCGAGACCGAGCAGCGCCCCGGCCAGCCCCGGCCGCTCGCGCAGCAGCGCTGCGAGCGCACCGACCGCGAGCGCGACCGGCCAGAGGTCGAAGCGCGTGTCGAACAGCGCGCCGAGCATCAGCGGCGCGATCGCGATGAACCCGAGCGCGAACACGATCCGTCCCGGGTCCGCGTCGACGGAGTCCAGTGCGAACGCCGCCGCGAGCAGACACGCGACGCCGCAGAGGAACGCCACAATCGCGAAGGACGTCGCGTAGCTCCACGGCAGCACCGCGGGCGCGAGAAACGCGGCCAGCGACGCCGGCGGGTAGACGACGGTGAAGTCGCGATATGGGACGAGACCCGAGCCGATCGCGTCTCGGTAGCTCCGGTAGGTGCCGATGTCGGTGAGCGCGTTGTGCGCGTACCAGCTGATGCGGAGCAGCGCGAACGAAACGGCGAGCAGTCCGACGGCAACGATGAGTGCCGCAGCCCACCCGCGACGGCTCACTCGACGTCGAACTCCTCTGCAATGTCCGGCTCCTTGCCGATCAGCTCCAGCAGCCAGCCGATGTCGGGAAAGTCGTCCTCGAAGCTGATCAGTCCGAGCCGCTCCTGAACCTCGTTCGAGATCCACCGGTCGTCATAGGCGAGCTCCGGCAGGTGCTGTCGCACTTCCGCGAGCGTCGTCTTCGAGTCGTGGAGGCTCCAGATGAGGATGCGCGCGATCACCGGCTCACATCCTGAAGATGCCGAAGGTCGTCTCGCGAATCTCGGCGTTCAGCGACGCCGCAATCCCGAGTGCGAGGACGCGGCGGGTGTCGAGCGGGTCGATGATCCCGTCGTCCCAGAGCCGCGCGGTCGAGTAGTACGCGTTGCCCTCGCGCTCGTACGTCGCGCGGATCGCGTCCTCGTCGACGTCGCCGACGATCGAGAGCACCGTCGCCGCCTGCTCGCCGCCCATCACGGAGATGCGTGCGTTCGGCCACATCCAGAGCTGGCGCGGCGAGTATGCGCGTCCGCACATCGCGTAGTTGCCGGCGCCGAACGAGCCGCCGACGACGACCGTGAACTTCGGCACCGCCGCGTTCGCCACGGCCATCACGAGCTTCGCGCCGTCGCGCGCGATTCCGCCGGCCTCGTACTCGAGCCCGACCATGAAGCCGGTCACGTTCTGGAGGAAGACGAGCGGGATCTTGCGTGCGCAGCAGAGCTCGATGAAGTGCGCGCCCTTCTGCGCCGACTCCGCGAAGAGCACGCCGTTGTTGGCGAGGATGCCGACGGGGAAGCCCTCGATGTGCGCGAACCCGGTGACGAGCGTCTCGCCGTACAGCTGCTTGAACTCGTGGAAGCGCGAGCCGTCGACGAGCCGCGCGATCAGCTCGCGCGCGTCGACCTGGTGGCGGAAGTCCTCGGGAACGAGGCCGTACAGCTCGGCGGGGTCGAGTGCGGGCGGTTCGGGCTCGGCGAGATCCCAGGGCGGCTCGGGCCGGCGCGAGTGCAGGTTGCGGACGATCTCGCGTGCGAGCGCGAGCGCGTGCTCGTCCGACGCGGCGTAGTGATCTGCGACGCCGGAGCGGCGCGCGTGCACGTCTGCGCCGCCGAGCTCTTCCGCGGTTACGTCCTGTCCCGTCGCGGCCTTCACGAGCGGCGGGCCGCCGATGAAGATCGTGCCGGTGCCGCGCACGATGATCGTCTCGTCGCTCATCGCCGGCACGTACGCGCCGCCGGCGGTGCACGAGCCCATCACCGCCGCGATCTGCGGAATCCCCTTCGCCGACATTTGCGCCTGGTTGAAGAAGATGCGCCCGAAGTGCTCGCGGTCGGGGAAGACCTCCGCCTGGAGCGGGAGATACGCGCCGCCCGAGTCGACGAGATACAGGCACGGCAGCCGGTTCTGCTCCGCGATCTCCTGCGCGCGCAGGTGCTTCTTCACGGTCAGCGGGAAGTACGAGCCGCCCTTCACCGTCGCGTCGTTGGCGACGATCACGCACTCGCGACCCTCGACGACGCCGATCCCGGTCACGATTCCGGCGCTCGGCGCGTCGCCGTCGTAGAGCTCCCATGCGGCGAGCGCGTTCAGCTCGAGGAACGCCGTGTCGGGGTCGACGAGCCGGTCGATCCGCTCGCGCGCGGTCAGCTTGCCGCGTGACCGGTGCCGCTCGACCGCCGCGTCGCCGCCGCCCCGCGCGACCTGCGCCGTCCGCTCGCGCAGCTCGGAGACGAGCGCCGCCATCCGCTCGTGGCGGCGCGAGAACTCGTCGGAGTCGCGATCGAGCTGCGACGTCAGAACCGCCATCGGAGCGGAGCCTATCGTCGTTCCCGGACCGTACGCTTGTTCGGCAATGGCCGTCCCCGGCATCGTCGCGCACCTCGACCTCGACGCGTTCTACGCGGCCGTCGAGGAGCTCGAGAACCCGGAGCTGCGCGCAAAGCCGCTTGTCGTCGGCGGCGATCCGCGCGGCCGCGGCGTCGTCGCCACCGCGAACTACGTTGCGCGCGGGTTCGGGATCCATTCGGCGATGAGCGCGGCGGAGGCGATCCGCCGCTGCCCGACCGCGGTCTTCGTCCGGCCGCGCCACGCGCTCTATCGCGAATACTCGCGTCACGTCTGGTCGACGGTGCGCGGGATCGTGCCGACCGTCGAGCAGACCGGGATCGACGAGGGGTACCTCGACCTCGGCGAGGTCGCCGGCGACTTCCTCGAGGCGCGCGTCGTCGCGGAGGCGGTGCAGACTGCCGTGCGCGCCGGGACGAGCCTCACGTGCTCGCTCGGCGTCGCGCCGTGCAAGGTCGTCGCGAAGGTCGGGAGCGATGCGCGCAAGCCGGGTGGATTGCTGGTCGTCGTGCCGGGACAGGAGGCGTCGTTCCTCGCACCGTTCGACGTACGGCGACTCCCCGGCGTCGGACCGAAGGCGGAGGAACGGCTGCGCGCCGCCGGCGTCGACACGGTCGGCGCGCTCGCAGAGCTCTCGGACGAGGAGCTGCGGCCACTCCTGTCCGGCAGCGTGGGGAGGCTGTTGCGCGACCGTGCACGCGGCCTCGATCCGCGCGGGCTCGAGCTCGACACGGAACGGATCTCGATCAGCGTCGAGAACACGTTCGAGCGCGACCTCGTCGACCGCGAGCGGCTCCACGACGAGCTGCGCGGCATGGCGATCGAGGTCGCGGCAACACCTGCAGAGGACGGGACGCACGGCGCGCACCGTGACGACGAAGCTCCGCTACGCGGATTTCTCGATCCGCAGCCGCTCGACCTCACTGGCCGTCGGGATCGACGACCCGGAGCAGATCGGCGGACTTGCGTGCCGGCTTCTCGACCGCGGCCTGAAGGATCGCCCCGGCGCGCTGCGGCTTGTCGGCGTCGGCGTCTCGGGCCTCGCGGACTACCGTCAACTCGCGCTCACCGGTCTGTAACCACCGGAGCCTGCGCCTCCGCTACCGTGGCGTCGTGCGCCGCCGCCTGCTCCTTGCGCTCCCGCTCGCAGCTCTCGCCGTCGCAGCCTGCTCGGCTCCGGTCGAGTGCGGCGCCGACGAAGAGCTGCCGGATCGACCACGTGCAGGATGCACGACGAAGTCGTGTTCGGTCACTTCGCGACGCTCGCCGAGGCGAAGGCGATCAAGAAGCGGGCCGAGAAGTACGGCTTCAAGGGGATCAAGATCGACGAACAACGGCTGCGGCGACTACGAGGCCTCGATCGGCGGCGCCGATACGTCGGCGGCAGCGCCAGTCGTTCGAGGCGGAGGCGGCAAAGGCCGGCTTCTGGATCACGTTCCAGCAGACGGCTCCGGTCGCTCAGAAGAATCCGGGCTACACGTACGGCGATCTTCGGTACGTTCCCGACGATAACGGCGGCCAACGCGCTCGCGTGGCGGCTCGCCAAGGTCAACTTCCGCTACATCGACATCGCGTACGTGAACGGGCGCTGGCAGGTCGTGATGCCCGCCGTTCCGTTCAAGGCCGCGCTCTCGATCGCGGCCGAGGTGCACAAAGCCGGGTTCCACATCGCATTCCAGCCCGCGTTGACGAGGGGGAGACATGAGCACAGCGACCGACCTGTGGTCGTTCCCGGAGGGAGCGGTCGGCCACGACCAGAGCGTCAAGGGCTACGACGTCGAGGGCTCCGACGGCCCGGTCGGCACGGTGTCGTGGGCGGACTACAAGGCGGGCGAGGCGTATCTCGTCGTCAGCTACGGCAAGAAGCATCACGTCGTTCCCGCGGGAGCGATCGTGAGCGTCGACCACGACGCGCGGAAGGTGACGCTGACGGTCACCGCCGACGAGGTCAAGGCGACGCCGGAGCACGCAGATCCGGAGACGCCGGTCGACTGGGATCAGGTGAACCAGTTCGAGCGCGGCATGCTCGGCGGCGGGTTCGCCTGGCCGTACACCGACGTCTAAGACGGGCAGCCAGTATTGGCGGGAGCTCGAGCGGACGGCCGCGGCCCCCTTGCGAGCTCCCGCCGATGCGTGGGTCAGCCCCCGCCGCATTCGAGGCTCGGATCCAAGCTGTGCGACTGAATCACAGTCGTCGCCGGTTCACCCATCCCCCTTTCGGGGGATCCCTGGCACCGCTTCACTTCTCACGGCTCGGGGTTTAGGTTATGAAGCGGGTTCTCCACTCCGACGGATGTCTGACCTCCAAGCAACTCAAATCCCGATCCCTGCGCCCACCGTCTTGGGGGAGCGCGTCAGGCAGCTGCGGATCGCGCGCGGGCTGACCCAGGCCGACGTCGCGAGGGACAGGTTCACCAAGGAGTACGTGAGCCAGATCGAGCGCGGAAGGGCCAGGCCTACTGTTTGTACGCTCGAGTGGCTCGCCGAGCGGTTGGGGTCGACCGGTCGTATCTCGAGACCGGCAGCTCGTCGGAGGATTCCGAGCGGTCAGCCGGCCTAGTTGTTCGGGCCGAAGCGGGGATCCAGGGCTCGCGGTACGACGAGGCGCTGAAGTGCCTCGAAGAGGCCGGGCCTGTCTCCGGCATGCGCCCTGAGCTCGCGCTGCGCGCCACGCTTGCAGAGTCCTCGGCGCGTACGGCACGCGGCGAGCTCGACAAGGCACTCAAACTTCTGACAGGCGCGCGAGACCTTGCCGAGGGTCCGGCCTTCACGGATGTCGACCGTGCGCGAGTGCTGCTCCACATCGGCCGGTGCAGGTACAAGCTCTCCTCAGTCACGACCGCCGTTTCGCTGTTCAGTGAGGCGCTCGACCTGATCCGCCGTTCAGGTCTCTCGGACGATCGGCTGGTTGCGAGCATCCTGCGCTGGCGATCGCGCTGCTACCGGCGCGAGCGCGACTGGCACGCTGCTCGAGAAGACGTCGAGCTGGCACTTGAGCTCGCCCAGGCCCTCGATGACGAACGCAGTCTGGCGCACTCCTATTTCCAGGCCTCGATCATCGCCGAGCGGAACGGACAATGGATCCTCGCGCGCTCCCATGCCGAGCGTGCCAAGGCGCTTTATGAGGAGCAGAACGACCGGCGAAATGTCGGTCGGCTGCTGAACAACCTCGGTGGGCTCAACTATCTGCTGGGCAACAACGATGTAGCCGTTGAGCTGCTGAAGTCGGCATTCGCCGTGGCCAACGAGATTGGTAGCGACCCCGACGCGGCGCAAGCAGTCTCGTCGCTCGCGCAGGTGCATCTCCGCAACGGTGAGTTCGATCGCGCCGAGGAGCAGGCGCTGCTCGCTCTGAAGCTGCTCGACGCCAGGGTCGACTTTCTCGACGAGATCGGGAATGCCCAGCTCGTGCTCGGTCGAGCGCTGCTCGCGCAAGAGCGGCTTGACGACGCTGCTGACGCGTTCGCGTCTGCGGACTCCGTCTTCGAGCAGCTGTCGTCCACAAGCCATCGGGCGGCGGTGTGGACTGCACAGGCTGAACTCGCGCTGGCACGCAACGAGCAAGAGTTGGCGTTGACCCTCTACCGTCGCGCGACCGAAGCACTTCAGGACTTCCGGTTTTGACGAGGCGCCGCGCAACGACGTTACGCACAGTCTTCGCCGTCGCGTTCGCCGTCACACTCTTCGCCGCCGCCGCCGCCGCCGGCGCAGCAGCTGCTGCAGACACGGCGGCCGTGCCTCTGGGCGGCGACGACGCCACGCGCGCAATTCCGGTGGAAACCACGTCGAGCGCCGAGGACGCGCCCGCCGTGGTTCCGGCGGTGAGTGTTGCGGGGTTCTCGGATGGGAGCGATCTGGATGGGGCGGCGCTGGTGAGTGTTGCGGGGTTCTCGGATGGGAGCGGATCTGGATGGTGCGGCCTTGCCGGTGAGTGTCGCGGGGTTCTCGGATGGGAGCGATCTGGATGGTGCGGCGCCGGTGAGTGTTGCGGGGTTCTCGGATGGGAGCGATCTGGATGGTGCGGCGCCGGTGAGTGTCGCGGGGTTCTCGGATGGGAGCGATCTGGATGGTGCGGCGCCAGTCAGTGCCGCGAGGCTCTCGGATGGGAGTGTGCCGGCGTCTGCTCCCCCGGCGAGCGTCTCCGGACGCCCGAAAGGCAACAGTCCATCGCGTACCGGAATGCGTGCGTCAGGATTCTCCGACGGAAACGGGTTGAACTAGGCGGCGACGAAGGGAAGAGGCGGTTCGTTCTCCTTCCCGGAGCTGGAATACGGAGGGTTAATTTCCGTGGATGTCCGGGCGCCCCACGGCCGCCTGGGTGACGTTCGGACATCCACCAGTGAGATGCCCGGACGGGTTGTATGGCCGCGTACAGCCCCCAGGCATCTACCAGCCAGACGAAGCACGTTCCCCCTTGCGCCCCCGGCTTTGGTTAACGATCTTACGAGGCGTTCCGGCCGGACGTAAAGAGCGATGACGGTGAACCTGCGAGAGGATCCCCCGAAAGGGGTAGGTCGGTTCACCGTCAAAACCTCTGCGAATCTACTCATCTGCATAGGCGACGAAAGCCAGACAGGGGCGTAGCGTCGCTGTTGCGTCGTTGGCCGCAACGGCGCGAGTGGCGGGCGTCCCCCCAGTCGCCTCCGTTTCACAGGTACCCGGCTTCTTTATTCCCCCGGTTGCCCCTGTGAGGCACAGTCGGGACGCCCGCACTTCTCGCAGTCGGGCTAGACCGGTGTTGGGCACGCCAGGCTGAGACCCCGTCCGTGCGCCGCGGCAGCGCTATGTCCGGAGCGAGTAACGGCTGAGTGCGTCCATCGCCAGGTCGTAATGGACGGGCGGAAGCCAATCGCGCAGCTCCTCTTTCGGGTTTGCCAGCGTCCAATTACTCATCGTTTGCCCATCGTGGACGAACACCCGATCGCGCTCAGTCAGAAAGACGGATACATCGAGTTGTTCGTCATAGGCAATCATCCGGCAGCTGGCGTCGCTGCGAGGATCCTGGTGATAACCAGTGAGGGATTGACTCAACGTGTGAACTCCTGTTCGCGGATGCTCGCCCGGGCGGCGCTCCAACGCACGGAGACTACGTCGGAGCCCTGAGCGGGTCACCGGCCCAACGGGTAGGAAACCCGTCGGCGTCCGGTTCGGCGGCGACTCGATACGTGGTGGATCCGTCCCGCCTGCGTGTCTAGACGATCTCCCCCGTTTGCGGCACGCGGGACAGGCGACCGAGCAGTCAGCCTACGCCTGGATACTCGCTCCCAACAGCCCTGTCAGGAGCCCATGACCGCTGCGGCCGCCTCCACGCCCTCTAACAGTCGCACCAGTGATTTGCTCGAGGAACTCGAACAGATCCTCAAACAGCTCGACACTCTGTCGAGTGCTGCCCAAGAGGCGGTCTGCGCCGTCATCCAGTCGCTGCTCCTGGAGAGCGACCTCACCGCCACCGAAGTCGAACATCTGAACGCGTTGCTTCCACGTCTCAGCCCACCCGAGAGAAACGTTCTGCCGGCCATCGGTCTGGCCCATCGTCGGAGCAAACGTGGCACGACGCGCGGCATCGCGGTCCCATCTCTCAGCATCGCTGAGCCGCGGGCTTAGCTTTCGAGGAAGACCCAGCAGGGGCGACAGGACTTGAACCTGCAACCCCCGGTTTTGGAGACCGGTGCTCTACCAATTGAGCTACGCCCCTGGGTTGGCTGCCGATTGTATCGGCGGCCTCGCGGATACCCTCCAGCCGTGGCGGCGCCCTCGCAGCGGAACGCTCTCGGCGTGCTCTTCGCGGCCCTCGCGGCGGTGCTCGCGGCGGTCGCCGTGGGCGGCGCTGATCGGCGCCGGAGGGCGGGTCGGTGGGGTGGCTCGTGGCGGTCGCGGCGCTCGCGATCGCGGGCTGGCTCGGCTCCCTCGCGAGTCGCCGCCTTCCGCGGTAACTGAGGAAACCGCCCCCGCGCGCCGTATTCTTCCCCCGTGGCCAGGGCCGACGACACCCAGACGCTGTGGCTCCGGTTTCGGAAGACCGGTGACCCGGCTCTCCGCGACCGGCTGATCCTCACGTACGCGCCGCTGGTGAAGTACGTCGCCGGCCGGCTCGGCTCCGGCTTGCCGGCCCACGTCGACGAGGGCGACCTCGTCTCGTACGGGCTGCTCGGGCTGATCGGCGCGATCGAGCGCTACGACCCCGAGCGCGACGTGAAGTTCGAGACGTACGCGATCGCGCGCATCAAGGGCGCGATCATCGACGAGCTCCGCGCGATGGACTGGGTGCCGCGCTCGGTGCGCTCGCGCGCCCGCGACATCGAGCGCGCGATCGGCGAGCTCGAGGCGAAGCTCGGCCGCGCGCCGACCGACGAGGAGATCTCGAAGAAGCTCGGCATCACCGAGGAGGAGCTCGGCGACAGCCTCAGCGAGATCGCGCGCTCCTCGATCGCCGCCCTCGACGAGCTCTGGACGGTCTCCGGCTCCGGCGGCGACCAGATCGCCCTCATCGACACGATCGAGGACCAGGACGCGCCCGACCCGCAGGGCGCCCTCTCCCAGACCGAGATGCGCGAGGCGATCGCCGACGCGATCGCGCGCCTGCCCGAGCGCGAGAAGCTCGTCGTGACGCTCTACTACTACGAGGAGCTGACCCTCCGCGAGATCGGCGAGGTGCTCGGCGTGACCGAGTCCCGCGTCTCCCAGCTCCACACGAAGGCGATCCTGCGCCTGAAGGCGCGCCTCGCCGGCTCCGCCGCCCGCGCCACGCTCGAACCCACCTAGCGTTCCCGCGGTCTCCGCGGCGATACGATTGCCGCCGGAGCCCAAAGCCAGGAGGACACGAGCCTGATGCCAGCGACCGAGCCCGGGAAGATCCGCAACATCGCCGTCGTCGGACACCGCGGGGTGGGGAAGACCTCGCTGACGGAGGCCATGCTGTTCCAGGCGGGAAAGACGAACCGGCTCGGAGCGATCGAGCAGGGCACGACGGTCGGCGACTGGGACGAGGACGAGCACCGCCGCCAGATGTCGCTCTCGGGATCGCTCGCGCATCTCGACTGGCAGGGCCGGAAGATCAACCTGCTCGACACGCCGGGCGACGCCGGCTTCCAGGCCGACACGCTGGCGGCGCTGCGCGTCGTCGAGGGCGCGATCGTCGTGCTCAGCGGCGTGATGGGCGTCGAGGTGAACACGGCGAAGGTCTGGGCGCGCGCGGAGGAGTACGAGCTGTCGCGCGTCGTGTTCGTGAACATGCTCGACCGCGAGCGCGCCGACTTCTACCGCGTGCTCGACGCGGTGCGCGTGCAGCTCTCCGATCGCTGCGTCGCGATTCAGCTCCCGATCGGCGCCGAGCACGAGCTGACGGGAGTCGTCGACCTGCTGCACATGTGCGCGTACCTCGATCCGGCCGGCGGCAAGGAGGGCGGGCCGCAGCCGATCCCGGACGACGATGGCCGCGCAGGTGCAGGAGCACCGCGAGCGGCTGCTCGACGCGGTCGTCGAGACGAACGAGGATCTGATGGCGCGCTACCTCGACGGCGAGGATCTGCCGGCGGAGGACGTCGCCGCCGCGCTGAAGGACGCGGTCACGCGCGACGAGCTCTATCCCGTCGCCTGCGGCGTCGCGACGAAGAACCTCGGCTCGACGGCGCTGCTCGACCTGCTCGTCGAGGGCGTGCCGTCGCCCGCGAAGAAGGGAACGACGATCGAGTTCGGCGACGCGAAGCAGGCGGTCTTCATCTACAAGACGATCGCCGACCCGTTCACCGGGCGGATCAGCTGCTTCCGCGTCCTCGCCGGCCCGGTCACCGGCGACACGACGCTCGTCGACCCGCGCACGCACGCGAAGGAGCGGCTCGGCCAGATCCTGCTCCTCAACGGCAAGGAGAACGAGCCGGTCGACGCGCTCGGCGTCGGCGACCTCGGCGCAGTGGCGAAGCTGAAGGACGTCGTCACCGGCGACGTGCTCGTCGACCACGAGGTTCCCGTCGAGCCGCCGCACATCGACTTCCCGCTGCCGGTGATGAGCTTCGCCGTCACGCCGAAGGCGAAGGGCGACGAGGAGAAGATGGCGACCGGGCTGCGCCGCCTCAGCGAGGAGGATCCGACGCTGCAGATGCGGCGCGACCCGCAGACGGGCGAGCAGCTGCTGTCCGGGCTGTCGCAGATGCAGGTCGAGGTCGCGGTCGACCGGCTGCACAGCCGCTTCCACGTCGACGTCGAGCTGCACCCGCCGCGCGTCCCGTACAAGGAGACGATCCGCAAGGAGTCGCGCGCGCGGCACCGCTACAAGAAGCAGACCGGCGGCCGCGGCCAGTTCGGCGACTGCGAGATCCGGCTCGAGCCGCTGCCCGCGGAGGACGGCGAGCTCGGCTACGAGTTCGTGGACAAGATCGTCGGCGGCGTCATCTCGCAGAGCTACCGGCCCGCGGTCGACAAGGGCGTCCGCGAGGCGATGGAGCACGGCGACCTCGCCGGCGCGCCGATCCAGGGCGTGCGCGTCGTCCTCATCGACGGGATGGAGCACTCCGTCGACTCGTCGGAGATGGCGTTCAAGATCGCCGGCTCGCTCGCGTTCAAGGAGGCGTACCAGAAGGCGGATCCGGTGCTGCTCGAGCCGATCATGGAGCTCGAGGTGACGGTGCCGGACGACGCGGTCGGCGCGGTGAACGGCGACCTCAACTCGCGGCGCGGGCGGTTGCAGGGAATGGAGCCGCGCGGCGGGATGACATCGGTGCGCGCCGAGGTGCCGATGGCGGAGGTCCTCACGTACTCGCAGGCGCTGACGTCGATGACCGGCGGGCGCGGCGACTACACGATGAGCTTCCTCCGCTACGAGGAAGTTCCCACGCACGTCGCGCAGAAGATCATCGAGCAGACGAAGAAGGAGCGGGAAGAGGCGAAGGCGTAAGCCCGCGCCTCTTCCGGAAACTCCTCAGCCCTCGGAGTGCTGTGCCGGCTGCGCGTCGCCGCGCAAGTGCCGGAGCACGTCGTCGAGGTTCGCGAGCTCCTGCTCGAGGTCGCGCTGGAAATTCTCCAGGCGCTCGATCAGCTCTTCGCGATTCGGGAACGGCCGGCGGAAATGGCGTCCGCCGCGTCCGGGTCCGTGACCCGGGCCGAAATGTCTTCCGTGATGCATCAGTTCACCTCCTTTCCTCGTTCGTAGCGTTCGAGAAAGCGGTTGGTGCGTTCCTGCGACGTGCGCAGCGCTTCGACCCACTGGTCGAGTAGCTGCGCGCCGGTGTCGGTGAGCGCGTAGCGGCGTTTCGCCGGGCCCGGGGAGTCGCCGTCCCACTCGGACGAGACGAGACCCTCCTCCTCGAGCGCGCGCAGCAGCCGGTAGAGGTTCCCCATTTCGACGCGCTGCTCGCCCGTCAGCTCGGGCAGCCGCTCGAGAAGGTCGTAGCCGTGTCCGGGCCGCTCGCGGAGGAGCAGGAGCAGCGCCGGCTCGTTAAACCGCTCGACGCGCGCGAAGACGCGCCAGTGCCCGGCGTGGTGGTGGCGCGAGCGGGGGCCGTGGCGTCCCCTCACGACGCGGTTACACTTACATGTAAAACACACATGTAAGACACAGTAGCGAACGTCGGAGCCGCTCCGCAAGTAGTCTCGTTGGCCGGGCTATAGTCGCCATGTGCACGTGACCCAGGTTCGCACGACACGTGTCTGCGCCGTTTGCCAGCGGACGCTCCTGATGGGGGAGAGGGCAATCCGGTACGCGCCTGAGGAGGGCGCGGAGCTGGTTGATGTCTGCCCGCTCTGCCAGGACACCGCACTCGAGCACGGGTGGATCAAAGAGGGGACGCCGACCGTCCCGACCATCGTCGGCGAGCGGAAGCGCCGCCGCCGCGGGCTCGTCGAGCTCCTCGGCCTCAGCCGCGCCGGCGCCGAGGCGCCACTCGCGCCGCCCGAGCCGATCCTGCGCCGCCTCTCCGTCGAGGAGGTCGCACTGCTCGAGGCCGCGGACCTCTTCAACGCGAGCAGCTACCGGCGCACCGTCGGCGGGATCAAGAAGAGCCTCGGCGACCCTGCGGCGAGCATCGTCGCGTTGTCCGGGAGCGCCGGCGAGATGGCGGTCACGGTCGCGTGGGACATCTCGTGGTACCAGTACCGCATCACGCCCGAGTCGGGCCAGCCGGTGCGCCTCGAGCGCCGCGGCCATGAGCTGGAGGAGCTCGAGTCGAGCTTCAAGGCGTGGAACGCGCATGTCGACGAGGACGGCCGCCTCGTTCCGGAGATCGCGCGGTTGTAGCTGGGACTGGCGTAAGCCGGTTCCGTCCCTACAATCCGGGAAGCAATGATCTACTGCGTGATTCCGCGTGAGCTCGAGGGCGAGCTCTTCGCCAAGATGGTCGAGTACTACAAGGACAACCCGAACGTGACGGTCATCCTCGACCGCCGTGACGGGCCCGACCGTCGCAGCGGCGAGCCGTCCGCCGAGGACAAGGAGCGGCGCCGTCTTCGCGATCGCCGCCGCGCGCGGATCCCGGGGACGTTCCCGGACACCGACCCACCGCCCGAGGTATAGGAGGGGTTGGCACAGTCGCGGCTGAGTCGCCGGGCCGCGCTGGACGGCGCGATGCGGCGTCCTCAGTCGCATCGATAGTGCGGCTATCGACGCTCCCTGCGTCCTTGCCTCGCACCGCCCATCGCACCCCTGCGACGAGCACGACTCCGCCAACCCCTCCTAGCCCTCCGCTACGCTCGCCGTCATGGCGACGGCGACCTTCGAGAGCACGAGCCCGGCCGACGGCGAGACGATCGGCGTCTTCCCGCGCTCGACGGCCGACGACGTCGACCGCGCGGTCGCCGCCGCGAAGGCGGCCTTCGAGGAGTGGCGGCTTGTTCCGGCGCCGAAGCGCGGCGAGATCCTCTTCAACGTCGCGCGCGTGCTCGAGCGCGAGAAGGCAGCGCTCACCGACCTGATGACGCACGAGATGGGGAAGGTGAAGGCCGAGGCCGGCGGCGACGTCCAGGAAGCAATCGACATCACGTACTACATGGCCGGCGAGGGCCGCCGCCTCAGCGGCCAGACGACGCCGTCCGAGCTCCGCGACAAGTGGAATATGAGCGTGCGCCAGCCGATCGGCGTCGTCGGCGCGATCACGCCGTGGAACTTTCCGGTCGCGATTCCGTCGTGGAAGATGATCCCCGCGCTCGTCTGCGGCAACACCGTCGTGCTGAAGCCGGCGGAGGACACGCCGCAGCTTGCCGCACGGTTCGTCGAGGTGCTCACGGAGGCCGGCATTCCGGACGGCGTCGTCAACATCGTCCACGGCTTCGGCGAAGACGCGGGCGACGCGCTCGTGCGCCACCCCGACGTGCGCGTGATCACGTTCACCGGCTCGCGCGCGACCGGCGTCGCCGTGACGAAGGCGGCCGCCGACGGGCTGAAGCACGTCCACCTCGAGCTCGGCGGCAAGAACGCGATCATCGTCATGGACGACGCGGACGTCGATCTCGCGGTCGAGGGGATCCTCTGGTCGGCATTCGGCACCTCGGGCCAGCGCTGCACCGCCGCGTCGCGCGTGATCGCGCACGAGTCGGTGTACGACGCGCTCGCGTCGAAGCTCGTCGCCGCGGCGGAGAAGCTCCGGCTCGGCCCCGGCTGGGAGGACGACACCGACGTCGGTCCCGTGATCAACCGCGCCGCAATCGACAAGATTCATTCGTACACGGAGATCGGCGTCGGCGAAGGCGCGCGGCTGCTCACCGGCGGCGAGGTCGCGACGGACGGCGATCTCGCGAAGGGCTTCTACTACCGGCCGACGATCTTCGGCGACGTCGATCCGCAGATGCGCGTCGGGCAGGAGGAGATCTTCGGCCCGACCACGTCGCTGATCAAGGTGCGCGACTTCGACGAGGCGATCCGCGTCTCGAACGGGATCCGGTTCGGTCTGTCGTCGTCGATCTACACGCGCGACGTGAACCAGGCGTTCCGCGCGATGCGCGACCTCGAGGCCGGCATCACGTACGTCAACGCCGGCACGACCGGCGCGGAGGTGCATCTTCCGTTCGGCGGCACGAAGGACACCGGCAACGGCCACCGCGAGGCGGGGCAGGCCGCGCTCGATCTCTTCACCGAGTGGAAGTCGATCTACGTCGACTACTCCGGCAAGCTGCAGCGCGCGCAGATCGACCCGTCGTGAACGTCAAGCTCGTGTGGTTCGTCCCGCGCGAGGCGCTCGAGGCGACGCGCGACGCGGTGTTCGCCGCCGGCGCGGGACGCATCGGCAGGTACTCGCGCTGCTCGTGGTACGCGGCCGGAACGGGGACGTTCTTCGGCGCCGAGGGAACGGATCCGTCGATCGGCCAGGCCGGCCGCGAGGAGCGCGTCGCGGAGCTGCGCGTCGAGACGGTCGTGCCGCAGGAGAGCCTGCGCGCGGTCATCGACGCGCTCGTCGCTGCGCATCCGTACGAAGAGCCGGCGTACGACGTGTACGCGCTCGCCGAGCTGTGAAGGCGAAGCTCTTCACCGACGGCGGCGCGCGCGGCAACCCCGGCCCGGCCGCGTACGGCTTCGTGATCGAAGCGGAGGACGGCACGGTGCTCGCGGCGCACGGCGAGACGATCGGCATCGCGACGAACAACGTCGCCGAGTACAGCGCACTGATCGCCGGGCTCGAGCGCGCGGTCGAGCTGGCGATCCCGGAGCTCGAGGTCGTCTCCGACTCGGAGCTGCTCGTGAAGCAGATGACGGGCGTCTACCGCGTGAAGAACGAGGCGCTGCGCGAGCTGTCCGTGGAAGCCGCGCGGCTGGCCCGCGCAGTCGGCAAGGTCACGTATACGGCGGTGCGCCGGGAGCACAACGAGCTCGCCGACCGCCTCGTCAACGAAGCGCTGGACTCCGCGTAGCCGCGGCTATACTTCCGCCGCCACGCGGATGTAGCTCAGTTGGCTAGAGCGTCTGCTTGCCATGCAGAAGGTCGTGGGTTCGAGTCCCATCATCCGCTCTCTACTAACGAAGGCCCCGGAAACGGGGTCTTTATTTGTGGACATAGGCCGCTTCGACCGACTCTGTGGCGTCGCCATCCGGTCGCGCCGCTTCAGATTCCACACTTGACGTCCCCGAGGACGAACTCAAGTTGCTCCTCCTGATTGTGCGCGTCAGGCACGAACGCTCGCGGCCGCCGGCCAACTTCGGACGGTCGCGCAGCTGGCGGTAGTGCTCGCCGTCGATGAGTCGTACGTGTCATCACCTGGTAGCCGGGCCCCCGGTACGCCGGACGCAAGCAACACCGCCGTCGCACGCGGACACTCGCATTGAAATAGGGCTGGGATGATGACCGGCAGCCAGGCGCCAAGCCACGTCTGCAACCGTTAGGGTCGTGCAGTGACGGTGCGCCGTGACCGCGCAGGACTGTGGGCGCTCCTTCTCTACACGGTAGTCGCGGTCCTCGCCTTTGGGATCGGCGCCCTGACTCGACCCGGCTCGAGATACGTCGGCGCAGGAGCCGATCCCGAGAGCTTCATCTGGCTCTTCGCATGGTGGCCGCACGCGATCCTGCACTGGACGAACCCCCTCGTGACCCACGCGGCCTGGTCGCCGAGCGGCGTCAACCTCGCGTGGACTGCGCTGCTCCCAGGCCTGCCGTTGCTCTTCGCGCCGCTGACGCTGGCGGCCGGTCCGGTCATCTCGTACAGCATCGCGGCGGTGCTGATGCCTGCGCTGACGGCGTGGGCAGGCTTTCTGCTGTGCCGCCACCTGACGCGACAGTTTTGGCCGTCGCTCGTGGGCGGCTATCTTTTCGGCTTCTCGAGCTATGTGCTCGGTCACGTGCTCGGCCACATGCAGTTGACGGCCGCTTTCGCCATCCCGCTGGCCGCACTTGTCGTGTTGCAGTACGTGGAGGATGAACTGTCGGCATGGGCGCTCGTCGTACGGCTTGGGCCGCTTCTCGCGCTCGAGGTCCTGATATCGACAGAGGTCGCGTTCACGCTCACGGTGGCGCTGGCGTGCTCGCTCGTGGTCGCGTTCGCCGTCGCGCCGGCGTTGCGCTCGCGCCTCGTCACGTCGATCGTCCCGCTTGGCGGCGCGTACGCGCTCGCGGCCGTTCTGACCGCGCCGTTCGACTACTACCTGCTCACTGGCATCAGTGGAAAGGCGATCCAAACCGCGCCGTTATACAACGCCGACCTCCTGAACTTCGTCGTTCCGACCAGGCTCACGCTCGTCGGTCACGGCTGGGCCGACTCGGTTGCGCAGCATTTCCCCGGGAACGTCTCGGAGCAGGGCGCCTACGTCGGTGTTCCGGCACTCGTCATCGTCGCCCTCTTCGCGTGGAGGCGGCGGCGGACGCCCGGCGCTCGGTTCCTGGTCGTGTCGTTCCTCCTGGCGGTTGTCGCGACGCTCGGGTTCGAGCTGATGGTCTACGGGCACGGCATCGTCGCGCTGCCGTGGGAGCACGTCGGCTACCGGCCGCTGTTCAGGAACGTCCTCCCTGTACGGCTCTCCGTCTTCGTCTCGCTTGCTGTCGCGGCGATGGTGTCGCTGTGGGCGGCCTCACAGGCGGGCGCCGTTCGGTGGGTTCTGCCGGCGCTCGCGATCGTCGCGACGCTGCCCTATCCTGGCCTGAACACCTGGAGCCGGACCTACGCTGTGCCGCCGTTCTTCACGGACGCCGCCTACCGGCAGTGCCTCGCTCCGGGCGAGACGATCCTGCCGCTGCCCGTCAACGATGCCGGCGACGCAGATCTCTGGCAGGCGGTGAGCGACTTCCGGTTCGCGATGGCCGGCGGGTACCTAACCGAAGGCCCACCTGCCGGCTTCGTGACATCGAACGCGGTGGAATGGGTCGCGGTGGGCGCTCCGGTCCGTGCGGCCCAGGCGCAGCTGCTCCGCGACTACATCCGCGAGAAGCACGTCACTGCCGTCGTCGTCGACCCGTCGCAAGCGCGCTACTGGGAGCTCGCGCTCGACCGGATCGCGACGCGACGCGCCGTCGGCGGTGTGCTCCTCTACCGGATCACGGGACTCACGTCAGCCTGCCCTAAGCGCTGAGACCCCGGCGAAAGCAAACTGGAATGGCGAACTTGAGGATGAGGAGTGGTTCCCGAATGTCGAAGCTGAATGGCACCGGGCGGGCGAGTTGTTTGGGCTCGTCTCGTTTGCTGGCGGCTAGGTCTGCCGAACCGCGGCGCTCCCGAGTCGCATCCGCCGGCCGGTGACATTGCCAACGGCGAACTCCGCCGCAAGCTCGACACCAACCTTCGTCAGCCTAAGCTGCGCATTGCGTTGCGTTCGTCAGAGCCCCATCATCGCCTGATTGCACTCACGTGCGGCCTCGCTGCGTTGGCTGCAGCGGCCGCCGTGGTCGCGGTCTCGCTGAATTCGCAGGGCTGGGATACCAGCTCACTGGTCCGCCTGCACGACCAGATCCCGCTCGCGCAGCTTGCGCGCCACGACGACCCGACGTTCAAACTCCGCGGAGAGTCTGGCTTCTACGACGGCGCCTATTTCTACGCGATCGTGCGCGACCCGCTGGCGACGGGGAAGGCCCACAGGCTGATCGAGGAGGCGCCGTATCGTTACGGCCACCCCGCCTACGGTTGGCTTGCTTGGTTTGCAAGCTTTGGCGGACGGCCGAGCGCCGTTCCGGACGGTCTGCTCGCCGTCGGCCTCGCCTCGATCTTCCTCGCAGGTATCGCCGCCAGCCTCCTAGCGGGTGCGCTTGGCTGGACGCTGTGGGGCGGACTCGTCGTCGCCCTTAACCCTGGCCTGATCTTCTCGGTAGGAGCCGACACGACCGAGCCGCTGGGTGCAGCACTGCTGCTGTTCGGCCTCCTCGCCTACCAACGCGGCCGCAGTCGCTTAGCATTGGCCCTGTTCGCGGCGCTGTGTCTCGTGAAGGAACCGCTCGTCCTTGTGCCCGTTGCTATCGCCGCTTGGGATCTGTGGCGGCGGCGCCGGTCGCCGATCCTCGCGGCGGCAGTCCTACCGGCCGTCGCCTGGTGGCTCTATCTCCGCGTCCAGCTGGGTGCGTTCCCCTTCAGCCAGGGAAGCCAGCGCCTCACGGCTCCGTTCCTAGGCTGGGAGCGGGCGCTGGTCAAAGCCGCATCGCAGTCCTGGAACCCGCGGATCGACACTGCCCAGCTCGGGCAAGCAGCCGTGCCGCTGATCCTGGTGGTCGGGATCGCAATCCTCGTGTGTGCGATCTACGCGCTGAGGCTTCGCAGTGTCGTCGACCCCGCCTTCCTCGTCCTCGCTGGCCTCTACGCGTGCGGCGTTGCGACCGCGTTCCAGTATCCGAAAGACCTGATCCGGGAGCTTGCGCTCGTGCTCGTGCTGCTGCCGTTCGTGTTCGCGGCATCCCCGGCTACCACGTTAAGGACAAACTCGAGGATAAGCTCCACGGCGTCCCTGCCGCCGCCGTAATTGAGTCCCTCGTGCGTCCGGCCCCACCGTGACACAGATGGAGGACCGTTACGGCAGGCGCGGCCGGCCGACCCGGTAGCCGTCCGAGGGGTCCCGTGGGATACTCGGCGTCGTTGTCTCGATCCGGTCTGCAACTGCTTAGCTGTGGCTGACTCGCCTTCGCGGCCCGTTCAGCCTGCCGCGCATCTGCGCTTCGCCATCGACAGAACGCCGTGGCGGCGGCCCAAGAGGTCCTCGCGCGCACGAAGGTAGCCATCTTCATTGTCGCGTTCCAGGCGGAGCGATTTCATCGAGAGCGTTCTCGAGCGGATCCCCGCCGAGCTTCGCGACCTCTTCGCCGAGATCCTACGTATTCGACGACTCGTCGAGCGATCGAACCTTCGAGACGAGCCCAGGCGGCCGGCGGCCGCTCGGCTTCACAACGTGACGGTTTTCCGGACGCCGTTCAACCGGGGTTACGGCGGCAACCAGAAGCTTGGCTACCTCCACGCGATCAGGCAGGGCTACGACTACGTCGTGCTGCTTCACGGCGACGGTCAGTACGCGCCGGAGTACCTGCCCCAGATCGTGAACGCGCTCGGGCGAGGACGAGCCCGACGCGCTCATCGCCTCGCGGATGATCAACCGCCGGGAGCGCTGCGCGGCGGGATGCCGCTCTACAAGTGGGTCGGCAACCAGGTCCTGACGGCGATCGAGAACCGGATGCTCGGCAGCGACCTCTCCGAGTTCCACTCGGGCTACCGCGCCTACAAGGTCGACGCGCTCCGCGTCGATCCCGTTTCCAGCTCAACTCGGACGACTTCCACTTCGACACCGAAGTCCTGATCCAGCTCCTGTCCACCGGGCGGGTCGATCGAAGAGATCCCCGTGCCGACGTTCTACGGCGACGAGATCTCCCGCGTGAACGGGCTGAAGTACGCGGTGAACTGCCTCAAGGCCGTCTCGAAGGTCCGGCTCGGGCGAGCGTCGGGCTGTTCTACGAGCCGAAGTTCGACTTCGGCGCGTTCGACGAGACCGGCTACCGCGTGAAGCAGGCCGACAACACGCTGCACCACGAGATCCTCGTCGCGCGAGTGGCCGGCGAACTGGCAGGTCGCGGATCTCGGCGCGAGCCGCGGCGCCCTCAGTGCGCAGCTCGCGGAGAAGGTCGCGCACGTCACGTCGGCCGACCTCGAGCGGCCGCCGGAGCGGGCGACGCGGAGGCGCTCGCGCTCGACCTCGACGGCGACTTCGACCGCGAGCTCGGCACGGCCGCTACGACTGCGTGCTCGTGCTCGACGTGATCGAGCATCTCCAGCGCCCCGAGGAGAGCGTCGCAAGATGGCCGCGATCCTGAAGCCCGGCGGCACGCTCTATGCGAGCACCGGCAACATCGCGTACCTTGTGATGCGCCTGAGCCTCGTCCTCGGGCAGTTCAACTACGGCAAGCGCGGCATCCTCGACCTGACGCACACGCGGCTCTTCACGATCTACTCGTTCAAGAAGCTGCTCGCGAACGCCGGCTTCGTGATTAAGGAGGTGAAGGGATTCGGCCCGCCGATCCGCGACATGGTCGGCGAGAGCACGGCGCTTCGCGCCGCCGACACGACCTCGGCACGGTTGGCGCGCATCTGGCCGCGGCTGTTCGCGTTCAGCTTCCTCGTCGTCGCCCAGAAGGCGGACGAGCTCGACGACATCTACGAACGCACCGCGGCCTCCGCAGTCCCCGCTCCATCTCGTCCCATGTCTCGCACTGGAAATAACGAGCCGGCGTGACTCCGAAGCGGTGCTCGTAGCCATTCGCGGCAGACGGCGTCTTCGTGGCCGAAGGGAGGGCGACTGGATCCGCTGATGTTCGGGGTTGGTGTGAGGCGGGTGAGTCTGTGGCGATGATTGCGCCGCATGGGCTGTCGGAGCTGCATGTGGAGGGGGGGTGGGCTGCGCGAGGCTGCGCGGCTTGCTAAGCAGCTAGCGGCCGCATGTCCCGGTTGGCGCGCGTTTGAGCGATGGAGACGCGAGAGCGCGACAAAGAGTGCAGCTAACGAATGACAGTTCCGAGCTCAACCGTTTCCCAGACTTCGGGGCAACGGTCTCGTTGCCGTTGGAGCGCCAGATCCGCCTTGAGTTCGCGTAGAGCTGATGGCTCGGACGACCACAGCGCGGAACTCGCTTCGCTCACTCCAGCATGTCGGTACGGCGGTTAATCCCTCATTCGAGTGATTCGGCTTGTAACCAGCGTCGGTCTGGTCGTACTGTGGCGTCGCGATGGTCAATCCGTTTAACGTCGCGTCGGTGTACATGGCGGGGATCGTGTGGGTGCTGATGCTGATCTATTGGATTTGCGTCTGCTTCTACGTCTTCAACGGATTCAACCTGTTCGTTTAAGCGCTCGCGCAGATCGTCGTCTGCGCGGAAGTAGGAGACGAACGCTCGGGCCAGCGCTAAGGGCCGCCATCAGAGCAGACCCTAGGCAATGCAGCGAGACGAGAGGGACGAGGATCACGCCTCTCGCACCGTGATCCCAGGACTCGGTCGGCGCGCATGTGCGTCCTGGTTGTGCGGCTTGACCCAGAAGCAACCGAGAGCACTGACGCTAGAAAGGGAGTTGAGCCAGAAGGAGTCGGCTGGGCGCTCGCAAAGCAGGTCTAGACAGCGTTTCTGCCGAGCGTGAGAATCTCGACGCTGGGAGCGGCCTCCCATTACGTCAAGCAACGACGATGGCCGAACCCACTTCCCAACCGAAGACACGGACGCTCGAGTGCATCGAGTGCGAACTCGTCTGGACCACGCCCTGGAGCGTTGGAGGCTGTACCTCACCGATGACGAGCTGGCCGAGGCAGTCGCCTACTGTCCCGTTTGTGCTCACCGTGAGTTTGGGTAGCGGGGGGTGAGTGTCGAGCGCCAGGTTTCGTTTGCATCGGTGCCGGCCGTTCCAGAGTTCACATGCAGCATGTGCGGACGCGAATGGTCCCCCGACAAAGACGGGAAGTGGCCGATTCGCGTCACCAACACCGATCCACCGCGCGCGGCGCCCCACTGCCCAACTTGCGCGGAGAGTGGTGCAGGGTTCGAGGCACGGGGATGCGCGACGGAGACACACTCGGCTCCGGAGGTACGGCGTCTACACCGGACCGATGCAGAGCCTTAATCGCGTCGCTGCGCCGCCCCACAGCGGCGCGAAGTGCGAGCGCTTCGACCACTCCAGCTTTCGCCTCTGGTACACGCCGTACCGATAAGAAGCCGTCGGTCGCATTTTCGCGGTGTGCGAGCTCGGCCTGGCGAGGTTGCGGCTCTTGAGAGTGCGGGTGAAAGCGTCCGTGTGCTGAGGGAGCCCCTGAGGCGCCATCCGCTGCTGCTCAAAGTGAGGCCCTCGCCTGCAGGAACGAAGCTACCTTCGCCTGCCGGAACGAGGGCCTCCTCGTCGATTGCGCAGCCACGGAAGACGAGCCGCGCGCCTTACGACATCGACCATCCGGATGGCAAGGGTCCCGGAGGATCGGCCGCCCTATGTCGAGCCGACCAACCGTACGCCCCTCCGAGACGATGCGCGCTCAACGTTCGGACGGTCCGCGGCCAGGGTGCCTGAACTGAGAAGAAAGGGGGAGAGCCAGACGTAAAGCAAACTTGTTGCCGTCAAGTCCTGTCTGGCTCTCCGGGGGAGAGGGAGGAGGTGCGGCCCAACACTCCCTCTGCTTTCGCAGCCTAGCGCTCTCGGTGCGACGCTCAATCGCGTTTTGCAAGAGCTTTACACGGCTGGGCCGGGATGCCCGGGCCGCGCAGGGCCGCCCACATGCCCGGGCCGCTCCCTTCCCCCGCGGTGCTACGGCCTGCGGTGCGTCTCGAGGGCACGAGATGCACGCGCCGTTCTTACGACTTCGACCCGTTCTTAGAACGCCTCGTAGTTCTCGCGCGAGCCGTTTTGCCTCGCGCCGACTGAGTGCCGCGACGGTGTAGCTGGTCGATTCACTCACGATCCGCTCGCCGCGGACTCTAGTAGTCGTTGTCGAGGGTCACCTGAAGACGTCGGTGGGTTTCAAGCGGCGTTTGGTTGGGTACCCGGAGCCTCGCCGGGACGGTTAGCGGGTCTGACGACCCGCCGCGCGCACGGGGGGTACCGTCGCGCGGTAGCCGTCCCGGCCCTACCCGTACACGCAATTCGCCTCGGACAGGGTTTTGCGCAATTTGCGTGAACTCCATGGCGCATTGGCCGGCTTCGTCACTAGAAGGCGAGGGTAGGGATTGCTTATTGTCGTTCCGACGTGTTGCGGCACTGGATTCTTCCCAACCCCCTGGGAGACCAAGTGGCTGACCCGTCCCGCCCGCTTGTCCGAGTGCTCATCTGCGCACAGTGCGATGAGGCTTGGTGGGATCCACGCGATCGGTGGCGGATCTACTTCACCGACGATGACCCGCCGAGTCCTATCGTCTACTGCGAGGACTGCGCCGAGCGCGAGCTCACTAGCGGAGGCGAGATGGCCTGGGGGCGCGCGCAGGGCCGCCTGCGACGTGCCCCCCGCCATCTCGATTCGAACCGGTCCCGCAGAGCTTCCCTAGCCCGGCTCTTCGGCTCGAAAATGCGGGGCCGCCCGCTTCTCGAGCTTCCGTGCGAGGAGTCAGATAAGGCGTAGGTGGATCCTCCCCGATCTGATTCCCGGGAATGATCCTACGAGCCTCGAGGCCGTGCCGGAGGGGCAATTTGGTGAAACGAGATGAACTAACGAGGAGATCACCCAAAAGGGGTAGACCGGTTCACTTACGCCGGCCCCCGAGGACGGCCGCTGGTTCGGCGAGCATCTGGTTCGGCGGCAAGGGTCGCCGAGTGTCGCTGGACGAGATGGGCCGAGGACCAGATCAGAACTGGTCCTTAGTCCAGTTAGGACCGGTGACGCGAGTGCCGACAACATTGGCGCGGCAAGAAAGTTCGCAGCCGGGGCAGAGTCTTCCTCGGGCCACTCTGACCCCCAGATGAGGTCAGGACTTCTCTCGGCCCCGGCACCTTTCTTCGCCAGCCTCGGCTTGCCGAACTCGTGTGAGAGCGTCGGCCGCACTCGGCGCAACCGCTGGAGAATCCCGACCGCGTCTCTGTGTCGCCGGCCTGCAACGCGCCGAGCGCGCGACCGCGAGCTGCGACTCCGCGATCGTCAACACCGTCGTCTCGAGCTCTAGCCGTCCGTGCCACTTCACCGCCGGCCGATCGAACTTGTCCGGCGGACGTCGGAAAGCAGTTTGAGGTAGTCGATGAGGACGAGAAAGGCCGAGTTTGGGCAGCAAACCCGTTTCCGTGCCCAAACTCCAACGAATCGCCTCGAAACGAACGGCATCCGCGCAACGCCCCAAAAGCGTCATGTAACCGGCCGACGCCGTACCTAGACTGCGATTGAGCCTACGACGGGCTGAACCCACGACCGCTTGCCATGACGACGTCGTGGGTTCGAGTCCCATCATCCGCTTGCTTTCCTGTTTCGTTTCACGTTCGGCCGGGGCACGAGGGCACGTGACAGGCACCACGACCCTCGGAGGCCAGTTTCGATGCGAGTCCACCGTTTCGTC
Source organism: uncultured Actinomycetes bacterium (assembly GCA_963718385.1). Taxonomy (GTDB): domain Bacteria; phylum Actinomycetota; class Thermoleophilia; order Gaiellales; family Gaiellaceae; genus Palsa-739. The sequence continues at coordinate 89,714 of CAVQZE010000001.1, read as the reverse complement.
GTTGCGGCGGTCACGGCTAGTGCGGTTGCGGCAATTGCGGCGGGCGTTCTCGTCTCTCCCGGGTCGGCGAACCCGGCGTTCAACAACCCCGTGCGGATCACCAACACGAGCTGCCACCTCAACCACACATCGGTGAGCCGGCAGTACACGAGAGTCGTCTTCGGTGTCACCAACAACGGCACCGTCTCGCACGGGTTCGACCTCTCGTCCAACTACAAGACCGGACTGATCAAGCCGGGCCAGGAAGCGACGATCGTCGCGACCCTCCGTCCCGGCGCCTACAGGTACGCGTGCGTCTCCGCGCATTCGACGGTGAAGAAGGGCGTCTTCACCGTTCGGTAGGCCGCGCAATGGGCGGCGGCGAGTGTCCGCCGCCGCCCACGCGTCCTCGCTAGGCGGTGGCGCCGGCGAGGTGCTTGTCCGGGGCCGGCTCGAGCTCCTTCGGAACTGCCTCGAGCACGACCTTCAGGGCGTCGGTCTCCGCCGCAGCGGCGAACGTGTCGTACGCGGCCATCGACGACGCGAGCGGGAAGCGGTGCGTCGCGAACGGCAGCGGGTCGAGCCTGCCCTCCGCGATCAGCTTCAGCAGCCGCGCCGTCGTGTTCGTGTCGACGAGACCCATCGTGATCGTCACGTCGCGGATCCACAGCTTCTCCAGATGGAGAGTCGCCGGATGCCCGTGCACGCCGACGTTCGCGACGCGGCCGCCGGGACGGATCAGCTCGGTGCAGAGCTCGAACGACTCCGGCACGCCGACCGCTTCGATCGCGACGTCGGCGCCGAGGTCATCCGTCAACGCCATCACGATCGCCAGCGCGTCCTCCGTGCCGTTGTTGATCGTGACGTCCGCGCCGAACGCGCGCGCCTTCTCGAGGCGGCTGTCGGCGAGGTCGATCGCAACGATCCGGCCCGGCGTGAGGAGCTTCGCCGTCATGATCGCGGCGAGGCCGATCGGGCCTGCGCCGACGATCGCGACCGTGTCTCCCGGCTTCACGTCGCCGGCGATCACGCCGACTTCGTATGCCGTCGGGAGGATGTCTGCGAGGAACAGCACCTGTTCGTCGGTGAGCTGCTCCGGCACCTTGTAGACGGACGTGTCCGCGAACGGAATGCGCGCGTACTCGGCCTGGACGCCGTCGATCAGGTGGCCGAGGATCCAGCCGCCGCCGCCGGTGCAGAGGCCGTAGCGCGCTTCCTTGCAGAAGCGGCAGCGGCCGCACGACGTGATGCAGGAGACGAGAACGCGGTCTCCGACGTCGACGGTCGTCACGCCCGGGCCCTTCTGGGTCACGGTGCCGACGGCCTCATGGCCGAGAATCGTGCCGGGCTTCACCTCGGGCACGTCGCCCTTGAGGATGTGGAGATCGGTGCCGCAGATCGTCGACGAGCTGATCTTCACGATCACGTCGCCGTCCGCCTGGAGCACCGGATCCGGAACTTCGTCCCAGGCGCGCTTGCCCGGGCCGTGGTAGACGAGAGCCTTCATTTGAGCCTCCCTTTCGAGGGTCGAGGAAAGCCTCGCCTGCGGCCTGCGCGGCGGCATCGGACCGGACGCGGACGGGTCTGCGGGTTTCCCGTCAGCGGACGGCGGCGGCGATCGCCGCGACGTGCTCCGGCGTCGAGCCGCAGCAGCCGCCGACGATGCGGGCACCGCGCTCGACGTAGCCCGCGACATGGCGCGCGAGCATCTCGGGGTCGGCCTCATAGATGACCGCATCGCCGACGATCTTCGGCACGCCCGCGTTCGGCTTCACCCAGAGCGGGATGCCGAGGCCCGCGTCGAGGAACTCGCCGACGACGGCGTCGGTGTCGGCGAGCGAGCGGCCGCAGTTCAGGCCGAGCGCCGCGACGCCGGAGTCCGCAACCGCGGCGATCACGTCGGCGGCGCTGACGCCCATCATCGTCCGCGTGCCCTGGTCGAAGCTGAACGACGCGACGAGCGGGAGGTCGGTTGCGCGGCGCACGCCCTCGACCGCCCAGACGGCCTCCTCGAGCGCGAAGAACGTCTCGAGCACGAGGAGGTCGACGCCGCCGGCCGCGAGCGCGCCGGCCTGCTCTGCGTACGCCTCGACGCAGGCCTCTTGCGTCAGCAGCCCGTACGGCTCGATCAGCTGCCCGGTCGGGCCGAGCGAGCCGGCGACGAGCCGGTCGGCGCCGACGGCCTCGCGCGCGAGCTCCGCGGCGCGCCGGTTCACTTCGCCGGTTCGTCCCGCAAGCGGGCCGTCCGCGAGCCGGAGACCCGTCGCGCCGAAGCTGCATGTCAGCACGAGATCGGAGCCCGCGTCGGCGAACCGCCGGTGGAGCTCCATCACCTTCTCGGGCGCGTCGAAGACCCATTCCTCGGGTGCCACACCGGGCTCGATCCCCATGTCCTGGTAGTTCGTCCCGGTCGCCCCGTCCGCGACCAGAACGCGGCGTTCGGCCAGCAGATCGGAGAACGACGGCATCGCCGCAGCCTACGCGTCGCGGGTTACGGTGCCGGGGTGAAGCCCGTCCCGCCGGCACGCCACCTGCTTCGTGCGAAGGATCTGATCGACGCGCGCTACCGCGAGCCGCTCGACGTTCCCGCTCTCGCGCGCGCGGCGCGACTGTCGCCGGCGCACTTCAGCCGCGAGTTCAAGCGCGCGTTCGGCGACACGCCGCATCAGTACCTCCTGACGCGGCGGCTCGAGCGCGCAGCGGCGCTGCTCCGCACGACCGACCGCAGCGTCGCCGAGATCTGCCTCGATGTCGGTCTGGTCAGCGTCGGCTCGTTCACGACGTCGTTCGGCCGTGCGTACGGGCTCTCGCCGACCGCCTATCGCGCGACGTATCCGCCCGCCGCGACACATGCGCGCGTCCCGACGTGCGTGCTCCAGGCCTACGCGCGCCCGCAGACGAGCAGTTTTCGAGAAGACAGCCTCGTCGCGTCCGGCTAACGTCGCTCCCAGCGCAAACGACAGGGAGGCAACGATGCTGAAGCAGCTCACGACCGTGAACGTGTGGGTGCACGACCAGGACGAGGCACTCGCGTTCTACACCGAGAAGCTCGGGATGGAGGTTCGTGTCGACGCGACGATGCCGGAGATGGGCAACTTCCGCTGGCTCACCGTCGGCGTGCCCGGTCAGGACGACGTCGCCGTCGTATTGATGTCGGTGCCGGGGCCGCCGGTGTTCGAGGAGTCGACGCGGCAGCAGATCCTCGACCTGATGGCGAAGGGTGCGATGGGCGGCCTCTTCTTCTCGACGGACGACTGCCAGGGGACCTACGAGGAGCTGCGCGACCGCGGCGTCGAGTTCGGGCAGGAGCCGACGCAGCAGCCGTACGGAATCGACGCCGGCTTCCGCGACCCGTCCGGGAACCAGTTTCGGCTGGCGCAGCTTCCCGACTAGCGCCGTCGCGGCGGCGCGAGCTGTACCTGGAAGAGCCGCCGAGTCGAGATGCCCGCGAGCATGCTGTCGCCCGCCTTCCGCGCGCGGACGTAGATCGCGAGCGTCTCGCTCCGCTTCAGTGGCAGCCGACGTGTCGGCACGAAGCGGACGGCGGCAATTCCATTGACGCCAGTCACAACCTCGCGCGACGCGGCGACCCAGCCGTTCGGCAGGCCGAGCGCGCGAACGAGCACGTCGCGAACGACGTAGCCGCGCGTGTCGACGACACGGAAGCGGCCGACGAACGGCTTGCGCGAGCGAAGCGGGTAGCGGGAGAACGCCGCTGCGGAGATCACGAGGCGGTTCGGCAGCGCGACGCTCGTGACCGGGATCGAGACCTTGCCGTTCTCGAGGTGGATCGCGCCGGCCGGGTCGGCGGTGACGACGTCGGTCGGCGACGAGGACGCGGTATTCGCGCCGCCGGCGTTCGAGCCGCGCACGACGAACACGATCCGCGCGCCCGCGTCCGACGACCCGAGCGTGTACGTCGAGGCTGTCGCGCCGGAGATCGTCTGGCAGTGCGCGCCCGAGCTGTCGCAGCGCTGCCAGCTCAGCGCGAACGCGATCGGCTGCGTCCCGCTCCAGCCGCCGACCGAGCCGGTCAGCGTGCTGCCGACGTTGACGCTCGAGCCGGAGATCGACGGCCTCGCGGTGTTCGCCGGAGCGCCGACTGCGGCGAGGACGGCCGCCGTGACGTTCGACGAGATGCTCGTCGAGCCGGCGCTGTTCTTCGCGGTGACGACGGCGCGGAGGCGATAGCCGGTGTCGGACGTCACGGGGACATACGACGACTTGGTCGCGCCGCCGAGGTTCGTGCACGTCCCCGCGGAGTTGCAGCGCTGCCACTGATACGTGAAGGAGATCGGACTCGTTCCCGTCCAGGTTCCGTTGTCGACGGTGACCGTCTGGCCGACCTGCGCAGTGCCGTGCGGATCGGGCTGCTTCGTCGCCTGCGGCTTGACCACGGATGCGACGACGGCGGTCGGGCTCGACGCGGCCGACGAGCTGCCGGCCAAGTTGGTCGCCGTCACGACGATGCGGAGCGTGTGGCCGACATCTGACGAGCCGACGCTGTGCGTTTGCCCGGTTGCGCCCGAGATGTCGCCGCAGCTCGCGCCCGAGCTGTTGCAGCGCTGCCAGCGGAACATGTAGCTGATCGGCGAGTCGCCGCTCCAGCTCCCGGTCGACGCGGTGAGGGTCTGGCCCTGCTGCGCCGTGCCGGACACGGTCGGCGGCGAGCCGTTGTTCGGAGCGGTCGCCGCGAGTGCGGCGGCAGCGATGAGCGGCGCGCTGAGCATGAGATCCCTCCTTGGCGGACGGCTCTCATTCCATGCCTGCCGCGACCGGATTCGGTTCGGTGCGCGTAAAGGCTCGGTAAGACCGGACGGATCCCCTGTCCGGGTGACGCGTCGGACGCCGTTGCGTCCGATCATCCACTTGGAACGGCCTCCTATCCAATCCCCTGCGGCGCGGGAGACCGGGGACTGGCATCCAAGAGCGGCTCGCGCCTGCGGGCCGCTCTTTCTTTTCTACGTTGCGCCGACCTCGGCCAGATACGCGTCGGCCTTGTCCGGGAACATGAACCAGTCGAAGTAGTCGCGCGGATTGTCGAACCCGTTCGCGAACCGGTGCGCGACGTCGTGGTTTTCGTTCCCGGCCTGGAGGAGCTTCAGGACGTGCTCCGGCGGCGGGGAGAGCAGCGCGTTCGTCCACGCCGTCACGTACTGCCCGTAGCCGTCCCAGAAGTCCTCGAAGGCGCTCTCCATGAACGCGCGGTCGTACGCCGCGTCGCCGTGCTCGTCGATCGCGGCGAGATATGCGGACGCCATCTTCGCGGCGTTGTTCGAGCCCTGGCCCGTGATCGGATCGTTGAGCATGATCGCGTCGGCGAGGCCGAGCACCAGCCGTCCGGACGGAAGCTCTGCGACGGGCTTGCGCACCGTCGGCGGAAACCGCCCGACGAGAATGCCGTTTGCGTCGGTGAGCTCGCAGTCGCGGCTGCGCTCGCCCTCCCACGGCATGAACGTGTCGAGGATCCACTTCGACTTCGCGAGGTGCTCCTCCGGCGTCGTCACGTCGCTCCAGCAGTCCATCGGGCCGCCGGGGATTCCCTCGAAGACCATGATCTCGCACGGCCCCGTCGTCGTCAGCGCGGGGAAGACGAAGTACTCGCCGACGGTGGGGATGAGGTTGAACGCGACGGCGGAGAAGAGCGGCCGAGGCGTCATTCCCGTCACGTAGGTCAGCGCGAGCGCGCGCATCGGCTGGTCGTAGGGCGAGCGTTCCGCGTCGCGTTCGAAGAGCCGCGTGATCTCGCCCTTGCCCGCGGCGACGATCACGAGGTCGTTCGCCTCGCGTGTACCGCTCGAGCTCGTCGACGCCGGCGTCTTCGATCACGAGCTTGCCGCCGCGCTTCTCGAGCTCGTCCATCCAGCCGGGGATCTTCAGCCGCTGGTCGACGGACTGCGCGGGCGCGTCGAGACGCGCCGCCCAGTCGATCACCTTGCCGGTCGGTGTCTCGACGCCGGGCGGCGCCGGGACCGCGAGCGAGATGCCGCCGACCGGCGGGCACTCGTCCTCCCAGAAGTTGATGTCGAGGTTGCGCTCGCGCTGCAGTGCCGCGTCGAACATGCACTGGCTCGACATCACCTTGCCGTCGCGGATGTCGTCCGGCGTCCGGTTCGAGACGACCGTGACCTCGTGGCCGCCCTTGAGGAGGCCGAGCGCGAGCTGGAGCCCGGCCTGGCCGCCGCCGACGATCAGAATCGTGCTCAACTGCGCCTCCTTGTCATTCGGCGAGCTTCGGAATCGCGGGCTCGGCCTGCTCGGGGCCGAGTGCGGAGTAGCCGCCGTCGACGGCCCAGTCGGCGCCGGTGACGAACGACGCCTCGTCGGAGCAGAGGAAAAGGACGACGTTCGCGACCTCGTCCGGGTCGCCGACACGGCCGAGGACGTGGAACGGCGCAGCGACACGGTCGGTCTTGGCGCGGTCGTCGCCCGTGAGCTCGACCATCACCTTCGACCACGTCCAGCCGGGGGAGACCGAGTTGACGCGGATGTTGTCCTGCGCGAGGTCGAGCGCCATGTTGCGCGTCAGCTGCACGATCGCCGCCTTGCTCACGGGATAGAGCCAGCGTCCGGTCTGCGCGACCTTCGACGAGATCGACGCGAAGTTCACGATCGCGCCGCCGCCGCGCGCGACCATCGCGGAGTGCACGCACTTCGCCGCCATCGCGGCGCTCGCGACGTTCACGTTCAGCGACTCGAGCCAGTCCGCACGCTCCGATGCGAAGCCTTCGTCGACGTACGAGCACGCGAGGTTGACGAGGAAGTCGACGCCGCCGAAGCGCACCTCGGTCGCGTCGACGAGCCGCGTGAGCTGCGCGTCGTCGCGGATGTCGGTCGCCTCGAACAGCACGGCGTCTCCGAGATTGTCCGCAAGGCGGCGCCCGCCGATCTCGTCGATGTCCGCGACTGCGACGTTCGTGCCGGCGTCGACGAAGGCGCGCACGACCGCGGCGCCGATCAGCGTCGCGCCGCCGGTGACGAGTGCCGTCTTCCCTTCGAGGCCCTGCATCGTCCGGATCCTACGACGGCACGGTCACTTGACGTGGAAGAAGGCCTGGTAGATCTCCTTCGCGGCAGGCGCTGCCGCCTCCGAGCCGAAGCCGCCGTGCACGATCAGCACGACGACGACGACCTTCGGGTTCGTCGCCGGCGCCCAGGACGCGTACCACGAGTGGTCGCTGCCGTACGGCGCCTGCGCGGTGCCCGTTTTGCCGGCCACCGGCACGGGGAAGTTCGCGAAGACCGACGACGAGGTGCCGGTGGGGGAGTGCGCCGCCTCGTAGAGGCCCTGCTGGATCGCGGCGAGATCCGTCAGCTTCACGTGGCGCACCGGCGGGAACTTCAGCGTCCGGACGGCCGTGCCGTTCAGCACCGAGCCGGCGACGTGCGGCCGCACGACGGTGCCGCCGTTCGCGAGCGCGGAGTACGCGACGGCGAGCTGCAGCGGCGTGACCGCGAGGAGCCCCTGACCGATCGCGAGGTTGATCGTCTGGCCCTCGTACCACGGCAGGTGCTGCGTGCGCTGCAGCCACGCCGGCGTCGGCACGACTCCCGCCTGCTCGCCGGGCAGGTCGACGCCGGTCGTCCTCCCGAGCCCGAGCGTGTGCGCCCACTGCTGGATCGCGAGGTCGGCGCCGCCGGGCTGGTGGAGGTAGACGAGATTCCCGAGCCGGTAGAACCACGTGTCGCAGGATTCTGCGAGCGCGGTGTGCAGTGGCATGTACGAATAGACGCCGGCCTCGACGTTGTGGAACGTGAAGTTGCCGAGCTGGAACGCTCCGCTGCAGAGCAGCGACGTGTTCGGCGTGATCAGCCCTTGCGTGAGCGCGGCTTCGGCGACGATCGGCTTGAACGTCGAGCCGGTGGGGTAGAGACCTTGCGTCGCGAGATCGAGCAGCGGCGGGTTCGCGCTCGTTGAGCGGTAGAGCGAGTTGCGGTACGCGGCGTTGTTCGCGGCGGCGACCTGGTTGTACATCGGGTAGCTCGCGAGCGCGTAGATGCCGCCGGTGCGCGGGTTCATCACGACCGCTGCGGCGGAGGTCGCATCGGTGTGTCCGTTGGCGCGCGCGAGCGCGATGCCGTCGCGGATCGCCTTGTCCGCCGCGCGCTGGATCCGCGCGTCGATCGTCAGCTTCAACGTCGGCAACGGCTTCCCGTGCGCGACCTCGAGCGGGCCGGCGATGCGACCGCGCGAGTCGACGCGGAGATGCGCGCGGAGGAAGCCGGGGCTGAGGAGCGAGTCGTACGTCGCCTCGACGCCGGACTGGCCGACGATCTGTCCCGGCTTCGCGTGCGCGTAGCGCGGCGTTGAAAGCTCGTTCTGGCTGACCTCGCCGAGCAGGCCGAGGAACTCCGCGCCGAGCGCGCCCTGCGGATACGTGCGCGCCGGCTGCCACGTGCCCTTGAACGCGGGATAGCTCGACGCGCGCTCGGCGAGATAGTTGTAGAGGCCCGAGCTCGGGTGCGCGATCACGACTGCCGGCGCGAACGGCGAGCGCAGAACAGAGCGGCGAATGCGCACGAGCAGCGTCGGCACGCCGACGTGCGCGAGCTTCGCGAGTTGCCGCAGGTCGGCCGCGCCTTCGGCGTCGGGGCTCCAGCGTCCGTGCGCGTCGATCGTGCCGAGCGCGTCGGGATCGGCGTCGACGACGAGATGTCCTGCCGTTCCCGCGAGCGGCCGTCCGCGAGCGTCGACGATCGAGCCGCGCGGACCGGTGAGGTCGACGATGCGGAACGACTGCGAGTTCGCGATCGACGTGTACTGCGGGCCGTGGAGGATCTGGATCGACCAGGCGCGGAGAACGAGGACCGCGATTGCAACGCCGATGAGCGCAGCGAGGCCGCCGACGCGGACGAAGAAGCCGCCGCTGCGGAAGTACGGCGCGTCGGCTCGCGAATACGGCTCGGGGCGGCGGCCCGAGGGCAGGCTGCGGGGAAGCGTGACCCTGCGGCGGCGGTCGTCAGGGGTCGAAGTCGACATCGAGGCGGCGACTCAGTGTAGGCACTCAGTCCTCGGCCAGCTCGTCCGCGAGCAGCGTGATCGCGTAGACCCGCCAGGCGAGCTCGGAGTCGCCGCGGAGTATCGCCAGCGTCTCCGTCACGGAAGCGAGGCCCTCCGCGTCCGCGGCGAGCCGGTCGAGCGCCGCCGCCAGCGCCGCGCGGCGCTCCGGCCGGTCGAGCTCCTCGGCGAGCCGCACGACGGCGACGTCGTCGGGCGCGAGGTCGCGGTGCGGGTCGCCGCCGGCTGCGAGGACGAGCATCGCGCGCCGCCGCGCCGCGCTCAGCTCCGTCTCGTCGGCGGGGACGTCGGCGAGGACGAGCCAGACGAGAACCGACGCGAGCTCCTCCGGCGCCAGCTCCGCCTGCTCGAGCTCGGCTAGCCGGGATCGCGACAATCGCCGGCCTCGCCTTCGCAGCAGCCGAGCTTGAAGCGGCAGCGCGGGCACTGCCACGTCGACTGGCGCCACTCCATCTCGGCGCCGCAGCGCAGGCAGATCTCCTTCACGGCGGTCATGCCGTAGAGGCTACGTCCTGGAGACGACGGAACCCGCAGACCTTCTCGAAGCCGCGGCGCTGCAGGATCGGCGACGACATCGCGCCGGCGGAGACGGCGAGCGCGGGCGTGCCGCGCGCGACCGCGTCGTCCCAGCGCGCGCGGACGAGCGCGCGGTACACGCCGCGGCCGCGCGCCGACGGTACCGTCGAGCCGCCGGTCATGTAGACGCCGCGCGGCGAGAACATCGCGCGCGCGTGGCCGGCCAGCTCGCCGTCGAGCCACGCGCGCGTAGACGACGTCGATGCCTGCGTCCTGTCGTACCGCGAACTCCTCGGCGAGCCGCGCCTCGTCGTAGCGCTCGGCCGGCTCGACGGCGAAGCCTTCGTACATCGCGGCGGCGGCCGCGACGTACTCCGCGGCGGTCGCGGACAGCGCGCGCCACGATCTCCGACGGCCCCGCGGGCGGCTCCGTCGTCAGCAGCAGGCCGTCGAGAAGGTAGTCGCCCTCGACGCGCGTCAGCCCGCGCGCGACGAGCAGCTCCTCGACGTCATCGGGCATCGACGCTTCGGTGAGCCACCAGCTCGCGGTCGTGTTTCCGTTCGCGCGCATGAACGCGCGCACCGCGTCGACCGCGTCGTCGATCTCGTCCTCGCGCAGCCGGATCCGCTCGACGCCGGTCCACTTGCCGCCGGTGTCGCCGCGCAGCGCGAAGCGCGGCGTCGTGACCGACAGCGTGCCGGGCCCCGGCGGTGTGTATGCCGACGGCGCCTCGACGAACTCCAGTAGCTCAGTCCGCGTAGTACTCGTCGGCGATCGCCAGCACGTCGTCGAGGATCGCGACGCCCTCGTCGAGCTCCTCGCGGGTGATCGTCAGCGGCGGGCAGACCATGACCACGTTCCAGTGCGTCATCAGATAGAGCCCGCGTTCGAGTGCGGCCTTCGCGAGTCGCGCGACGGGCGCCGCCGCCTCGCCGCCCGCGTTGAACGGCACGAGCGGCTCGCGCGTCTCGCGGTTCTTCACGAGCTCGAGCCCCCAGAAGCAGCCGAGCCCGCGCACCTCGCCGATCGACGGATGCTTCGCCGCGAGCCCGCGCAGCGCCTCGCCGAACACGGGGCCCATCTCCGCCGCGTGCTCGACGATGCCCTCCTCGCGGAACGCCTCGATCGACGCGACGCCGACCGCGCACGCGATCGGATGCCCGCTGTACGTGAGACCGCCGGCGAAGTTCTTGTCGCGGACCCACGCGGCGAGCGGCTCGCGGATCGCCATCGCGCCGAGCGGGATGTAGCCGGAGTTGATCCCCTTCGCCATCGTGATGATGTCCGGAACGACGTCCCAGTGGTCGACGGCGAACCATTTGCCGGTGCGGCCGAAGCCGGCCATCACCTCGTCGGCGATCAGCAGGATCCCGTGGCGGTCGCAGACCTCGCGGATCGACTGGAGATAGCCGTCCGGCGGAACGATGATCCCGTTCGTCCCCGTCACCGTCTCGAGGATCACCGCGGCGACGGTGTGCGCGCCCTCGTACTGGAGGATCTCCTCGAGGTGCGGCGCGCCGGAGCAGACCGGGCACGGATCGGGATGGCCCGCGGGGCAGCGATACGTGTACGGGTCGAACATGCGCACGACGCCGGGGATCCCCGGCTCGGCGGGCCAGCGGCGCGGGTCGCCGGTGAGCGTGATCGCGCCCGCCGTCGCGCCGTGATAGCTGCGGTAGCGCGCGATCGACCTTCTGGCGGCCGGTGTACCAGCGCGCGAGCTTGATCGCGTTCTCGTTCGCCTCCGCGCCGCCGTTCGTGAAGAACGTCATCGAGATGTCGCCCGGCGTCACCTCCGAGATCAGGCGCGCGAGCGTCGAGCGCGGCTCGGTCGCCATCGGCGGCCCGATCGTGCAGAGCTTGTCCGCCTGCTCCTTGATCGCCGCGATCAGCTTCGGGTGCTGGTGCCCGATCGAGACGTTGACGAGCTGCGACGCGAAGTCGAGGTAGCGCTTGCCGTCGTAGTCCCAGAAATAGCGGCCCTCCGCGCCGGCGACGGCGAGCGGATTCAGGGCGTCCTGCACCGACCAGGAGTGGAGGACGTAGCGCTTGGCGTCCTCGCGCACCTGCTCGCCGAGCTGCGGATTGGTCTCGATCGTCGCCATGCCGGGAGCCTAGCGCTACGCTCCCGTTCATGACCGAGACCATCGAAGCGCCCGCGGCGCTCAAGCAGATCAGCCACTGGATCGGAGGGCGCGCGGTCGCCGGCGACGTCGGGCCGCAGCGGCCCCGTGTACAACCCGGCGACGGGGCAGCAGACCGGCGCCGTCGACTTCGCCACCGTCGAGGAGGTCGACCAGGCGGTGCAGGCCGCGAAGGAGGCGTTCCCCGCCTGGCGCGCGGTTTCGCTCGCGCGGCGCGCGGAGATCTTCTTCCGGATCCGCGAGCTCGTCGCCGCGCGGCGCGAGGAGGTCGCGAAGCTCCTGACGGCCGAGCACGGCAAGGTTCTCTCCGACGCGATCGGCGAGGTGACGCGCGGGCTCGAGGTGATCGAGTTCTGCTGCGGCATCCCGACGCTGCTGAAGAGCGAGTACTCGGAGCAGGCGTCGACGGGGATCGACGTCTACTCGATCCGGCAGCCGCTCGGCGTCGTCGCGGGGATCACGCCGTTCAACTTCCCGGCGATGGTTCCGATGTGGATGTGGGCGCCGGCGATCGCGTGCGGCAACACGTTCGTGCTGAAGCCGTCGGAGAAGGATCCGTCGGCGTCGCTCTGGACGGCGGAGCTGCTGAAGGAAGCGGGACTGCCGGACGGCGTGTTCAACGTCGTGATGGGCGACAAGGTCGCGGTCGACGCGGTGCTCGAGCATCCGGATCTCGCTGCGGTGTCGTTCGTCGGCTCGACGCCGATCGCGCGCTACGTCTACGAGACGGCGACGTCGAACGGGAAGCGCTGCCAGGCGCTCGGCGGCGCGAAGAACCACATGATCGTGCTGCCCGACGCCGACATCGACATGGCGGCCGACGCTGCGGTGTCCGCGGCGTACGGCTCCGCCGGCGAGCGTTGCATGGCGATCTCGCAGGTCGTCGCGGTCGGCGACGTCGCCGATCCGCTGATCGACGCGATCAAGGAGCGGATTCCGAAGGTCAAGGTCGGCGACGGCATGGATCCGACGTCGGAGATGGGGCCGCTCGTGACGAAGGAGCACCGCGACCGCGTCGCGTCGTACGTCGCAGGCGCGACCGGCGAAGGAGCGAAGGTGCTCGTCGACGGCCGCGAAGGCGCGCCGGCGGACGGGTTCTTCCTCAATCCGTCGCTGCTCGACGACGTGAAGCCCGGCATGCGCGCGTACGACGACGAGATCTTCGGGCCGGTGCTCGGCGTGACGCGCGTCGCGACGTACGACGAGGCGATCCGGCTCGTCAACGACAACCCGTACGGAAACGGGACGGCGATCTTCACGCGCGACGGCGGCGTTGCGCGCCAGTTCCAGTTCGACGTCCAGGCCGGGATGGTCGGGATCAACGTGCCGATTCCGGTGCCGGTCGCGTACTACTCCTTCGGCGGGTGGAAGGCGTCGCTGTTCGGCGACCGCCACATCTACGGGCCGGAGGGAATCGACTTCTACACGCGCGGCAAGGTCGTCACCTCGCGCTGGCCGGATCCGGCCACGTCGAAGGTCGACCTCGGCTTCCCGCAGACGCGCTAGCGCCTGCGGGAAGCCGGAGATCGTTCTAGCTGACGGGTGCCTCCCAGTCGTCCGACGCGGTGATGCCGCCGTCGACCCACGTCCACGTGATCTTCTGGTACGTGAACTGGAACGAGACCGTCTCGCCGGTCTGGTCGTACTGCGAGACGCTTGCGTTCGTCAGGACGATCGTCGCGCCCTTCGTGCCCGCGGGCGTGAAGTTGATCGTGACCGTCTTCAGGTTCTCGTTGTTCACGAGCGCCTGGATCAACCGCGGCGTCGACGCGTCGAACGCGGCCGTGATCGTGATCGGCTTGTGCATCCGCTTACCGGTCGCGAGACCCGAGGCCGGGTCGCGCGGCGACACGATCTCGTGCGAGACGCCGAGGACGTTCGCGCTGAAGCTGCCCTGGACCTGGGCGACGACGGCCATCGTCCCCGCACTGACGTGGTCCGGATCGGGCGGATTCACACCCGACGCGCCGGCCGGCCCCTGCGGTCCCGTCTGGCCGTCGCGGCCCGCGACTCCCTGCGCACCCTGCGGCCCGGCCGGGCCGACGGTGTTCCAGCTGATCGGGCTCTCGTTGTGCCGGCAGTTGGCGGCGGCCGACACGAGCCGGATGTCGCCGTTGCCGCTGACACATGCATTGATCGTCTGCGTGGTGCTGGCCCCGGACGCCGCAAGTGCGTACGTCGTCGCGGCCGCAGCGAGAACGGCGACGAACGCCGCTCCGATCGCGATCCTTCGTTTCATTCCCTACCCCCTGTTGACCCCTGGTGTGGGTCGGATCGTAGGCCGGAACTCCCGTCCTGCCTAGACTCCCGGGAATGGCGTTCATCAAGCTCGATCCGGACGGCAGCGGCTCGAACTTCGTCCGCGCCTTTGCGACGCGGCAGGCGGTCTTCGAGGCCTGGCAGCAGCTGAACGGCGCGATCAAGGAGTCGAGCGACCTCCGCCGCTACGAGCTCGCGACGCTCGCCGCGGCCCGGCGGCTCCGGTCGAGCTACTGCTGCCTCGCGCACGGCAAGGTGCTCGCCGAGCAGTTTTACGACGCGGACGCCGTGCGCGCGCTACCTGCAGGCCTCGACGAGGCGGACACCGCGATCATGGAGCTCGCGGACAAGGTCGTCGTGGACGCGACGTCGGTGACGGAGGCGGACTGGGACCGCCTGCGCGCGCTCGGGCTCGACGACGGCGAGATCTTCAACGTCGTCCTCGCCGCGGCCGCGCGGTGCTTCTTCAGCAAGACGCTCGACGCGCTCGGCGTGCAGCCGGACGCGAGCTTCCAGACGCTCGACCCGGCGTTCCGCGAAGCGATGACCGTCGGCCGCCCGATCGCGACTGCGTAGGCCGCGGCGTGAGCGGGCCGCGCTCCGTCGCCGGAGCGCGACCCATGCTCGGTTCTCCTAGTGCAGGTTGACGGCGACGGCGTCGAGCTCGACCTGCTGGTAGTAAGCGGTCTGGCCGATGAAGATGCCGCTGCAGTCGAGCTCCATCGGGAGGGAGCCGTCGGTCGTGACGATGCCGTTGCCCGACAGCGTCGCGTAGTCCCCCGGCGCGATCGAGGCCTGCGCGACGACCGCGTTGTAGCCGGTGCCGTAGACGGTGCAGTTCGGATGGATCTGCAAGTCGTTCGGCGTGAAGCCGTCGGCCTCGACATTGCCGATCGTGAGCGTGAACGTCACGAAGTAGGCACCGGCCGGCGTGTTCAAGGCGCCGAACGTCGTGTGTCCAAGCTGCTGCGGAATGAACTGCACGAACTGATACGCGTCCGGCGGTCCGCCGCCCGTTCCGGCCGGACCTGCCGGCCCGGTCGCTCCGGGGTCGCCCTTCGGCCCTGCGCGGTCCCGGCGGGACCCGCGGCGCCGTCGGCCCCGGCCGGTCCTGCCGGTCCGGTCGCTCCCGTTGCGCCCGGAGTGCCGGGATCTCCCTTGGCGCCCTGCGGCCCCTGCGGGCCTGGTGCTCCCGGCTGGCCGTTCTGGCTCCAGCTGACCTGTGTCTCGAGCGCCGAGCAGTGCCCGAGCAGATTCGACGACGGGAGCGACGGGTCGATCAGCCTGATCGTCCCGACGCCCTTGAGCATGCACGCCGTGTAGACGTTGCCGCTGCTCGGGATCGTCGCGTACGCGATGCCGGCAGCCGCCGCCAGCACGACCGCCGCGATGCCCGCGACGGCCGCCGTCCGGCGGCCACGGCGAAGCCCAAGCTCCTTGAAACGCCGCATTGTTGCCCCTCCCCCTCGGATGGTGTGTCTCTTGAAACCGGTGAAATATCACCCGGCGCGGCCGCTGTCCATCAATTCGGCGTGAACGTCACCGGCTCGCCGAGGAGCGTCGTCCGCGCCGGCGTCGTCTCCGCGACGACGCGGCCGCGGCGGATCACCCAGCGGCGCGGGGCGTGCAGCCGCAGCACCTCGAGCGCGCTCGGCGCGTCGAAGACGACGAGATCCGCGGGCTTGCCTTCCTCGATCCCGTACTCGTCCTCGACGCCGAGCGTGCGCGCGCCGCGCTCGGTCGCGCAGCGCAGCATCTCCGGAATCTCCTCGAGCCCGCTCATGTACGTGAAGTGCAGCGCGAGCGACGCGGCCTCGATCATGTCGGCGCGGCCCATCGAGTACCACGGATCCATGATCACGTCGTTCCCGAGCGAGACGTTGACGCCGGCTGCAAGCAGCTCCTTCAGCTGCGCGAACCCGCGCCGCTTCGGATACACGTCGAGCCGTCCCTGGATGAGCGAGTTCGCGTACGGATTGACGACGATGTTGATTCCGGCGCGGCGCAGGAAGCCGTGGAGCTTCGACGAGTAGTACGGCTCGTACGAGCCCATCGCCGTGCAGTGCGACGCGGTCACGCGGCCGCCGAGCCCGAACTTCACCGTGTCGTCCGCCATCACCTCGAGGAAGCGCGACGCGGGATCGTCCGTCTCGTCGCAGTGCACGTCGATCCGGCGCGAGTACTGCTTCGCGAGCTCGAAGACGCGGTGCACCTCGCGCAGCCCGAGCTCCGACGTCGGCTCGTAGTGGGGGATCCCGCCGACGCAGTCGACGCCCAACCGGATCGCGTTCTCGAGCCGGACATCATCGCCGGCGCGTGCAAACAATCCGTCCTGCGGAAACGCCGTCACCTGGATCGTGCAGAGATCGGCGACCTCGTCGCGCAGGCGCAGCAGCCCGCGCACCATCGCCTCGTTCTCGCCGGAGACGTCGGCGTGCGCGCGGATGAACAGCGTGCCCTGCGCGACCGACCAGCGCACGATCTCGTGTGCGCGCGCGAAGACGTCGTCCTCGGTGAGGCTCGGCTTCAGCTCGCCCCAGACGTGGATGCCTTCGATCAGCGTTCCCGATTCGTTCCAGCGCGGCCGGCCCGCGGTGAGCGACGCGTCGAGATGGAGATGGCAGTCGACGAGCGGCGGCGTCACGAGGCGGCCGTCCGCGTCGATCTGCTCCGCGCCGTCGGCGTCGACACGCGCCGACGCGGGTCCACCGGCCGTCCTCGGCCGCAAGGTCGACGAGACGCCCGTCGAGCAGGCGCGCGTTGCGGACGACGAGGCCCGGGGCCACGTGCGCGAGTCTACGGTGCTTTGAAGCCGAGCCCAAAGCTCGACTTGCGTCCCCACGGGTCGATCGCCGTCACGATGATCTTCCCGGTCGAGCCCGCCGGTAGCTGCTTGCCGGAGAGCCGCAGCCGCACCGCGACCGTCCCCGGCTTCAACAGCTCGGCGCGTGCCGTCTTCGTCGCGGTGCCGTGCAGCGCCACGGCGAAGATCGAGCCGCGCGGCAAGATCGACGGCCGCGCGCTCGGCCCGTACGCGTTCGCGTAAAGCTTGGTCTGCGAGTCGACGATCAGCTGCGTCGTCACAAGAACGACGCGGCCCGGCTTGCGCGTCGCCGTCACCCGCTGGGTCCGCTGCAGCACCGGCGCGTGCGCCGAGACGAGCGACGGGTCGCCCCACGCTCCGGGCACGAAGAGCGCGAAGCTCCCCGGGATCTTCGTGACGATGTGCTGCAGGGTGCCGTCGTCGTACGCGCCTTGCGTCAGACCGACCGGAAGCGCTGTCGTCCCGGTGCTCAGCGGCGCAACGGGGAGCCAGACGCGTCCGTCGGTCGAGAAGCCGACGACCTGTCCGAGCGGGGCGGTCGCATACGCGATGTCCACCGGCCACGGGAACGGGTTGAGCGCGGTTCCGGCGTCGAGTGACACGCCCGTCCCGGCGACAGCGAGCGCCGGGTCGACGTGCGCGAGCGTAACCGACGCGCCCGGAGTGATCGCGCCCGGCTGCCACGTCACGGTTGCGCGCGCGTCGTCCGTGACGACCGCGCCCGGCGCCGCCCTGCGGTGCGACGAGCGTCGTAACGACGGCGGCAGGTACGGGCGCCGCCGCGATCACGGCTGTCGTCGGCGCCGTCGCCGACTGCGCGCCGCCCTTCCCCGTTGCGGTGATCGACGAGCGAGACCGTCGTGCCGATGTCGTCCGGCGTCAGCGTGTACGACGCCGCGGTCGCCGAAGCAATTGGGGCGCACGCGGCGCCGGTCGCGTCGCATCGCCGCCACTGATACGCGTACGACGTCGGCGAGCCGCTCCAGGTTCCGGCGTTCGCGGCGAGCAGTCTGGCCCGCCGTCAGCGTCCCGAAGACCTGCGGCGCAGTCAGCACCGCGGGCCGGCTCGCGGCCGTGCTGCCCGCGGGCGCGATCGCGAGCGTCGGCGCGGACGCGGCACCGGCGGTTCCCTTCGCCGTCGTCGCGGTGACGCCGAGGACGAGCGCGTGGCCGACGTCTGCGGTCGCCGGGCTTGTACGTCTCGAGCGTCGCGCCCGTGATCGCGACGCAGCTCGCGCCGGTCGCGGTACAGCGCTGCCACTGGTACGTGAACGCGACCGGCTTCGCGCCGCTCCAGGTGCCGGGAACGCCGGCGAGCACCGCGCCGGCGCTCGGCGTTCCGACGACGGAAGGCGCGGTCGCGACAACGGGCGCGCCGCCGCCGGACGCCTTGATCGCGAATGTCGCGGGATTCGTCCCGTTCAGCC
This sequence comes from uncultured Actinomycetes bacterium, assembly GCA_963718385.1. Lineage (GTDB taxonomy): Bacteria > Actinomycetota > Thermoleophilia > Gaiellales > Gaiellaceae > Palsa-739. Next base: position 71,545 of record CAVQZE010000001.1, on the reverse strand, counting down.
GGTCGCCGTCGCTGCAGTGCACGAAGCCGGGAATCTTGGAGCAGTCGGTCCACTGCCAGAACGTCCAGCCGATGCCGGCCCAGTTCGCTGCGGGGACGCTCGGCGCCGCGTTCTTCGTCCAGTGCGCGATCCAGAGCCGGTTGCCGGCGGTTGCGAATGCGGTCGTGTTGCCGAGCGCGTTCTTCCAGAAGCTCGGCGATGCGTAGATGAGACCGTTGACGCCGGTGCGGGCCGACACTTCCGCGAGCCATGCCTGCGTCCACTTGACGAGACCGGCCTGCGCGAGCGTGCCCTTCGTCTCGAGGTCGAGCACGGGAGGAAGGTCGCCCGGCTGCCGGTTGCGCGACGTCGACGAAGTGGTCGGCCTGCGCGATCGCGCTCGCGGCGATGCCCGCGTCGCCGGAGCCGCCGGGCCGCGCGAAGTGGTACGCGCCGAAGCGCATCCCGATTCCGTTCGTGCCGGCGCGGTTGATCGAGTACGTCGGGTCGGTGAGCGTCGTCCCCTCGGTCGCCTTCGCGAAGAGGAACGAGTAGCCCCCGCCGACGACCTGGATCCAGTCGACGCTTCCGTTCCAGTGCGAGACGTCGAGACCCTTGGCGTACGTCGCGGCATTCGCGCCGGGCGCGACGGCGAGTCCCACGGCGGCGACGGCGAGTGCCAGGCAGGCGCGACGAGTCCAGGCGTGCGTGACCCCCACAGCCGTTCGAGGGTAGCGAACGCCCTGTACGGAGCAGGTAAAGCGTTACAGGCTCCCGCCGTGCCGCGCCCGCCGTACAAGCCGCTCGACGCGCAGGTGATCCCGCGCTTTGCCGGGATCCGCACGTTCATGCGCGCGCCGCACGTCACCGACCTCGCAGGCGTCGACGCGGTCGTCTACGGCATCCCGTTCGACACGGCGACGAGCTTCCGGACCGGGCCGCGTTTCGGCCCGGAGGCGATCCGTTCCGCGTCGTCGCTGCTCCGTCCGTACAACCCGGCGCTCGACGTCAACGTCGTCGAGTCGCTGTCGATCGTCGACTACGGCGACGTCCCGGTCTCGCCGGGCGACACGACGCGCACCTACGGCCAGATCGAGGAGGCGCTCACCGCGATCGTCGACGCCGGCGTCTTCCCGGCGGCGATGGGCGGCGACCATTCGATCACGCTCGCGGAGCTGCGCGCGCTCGCGCGCAAGCACGGGCCGCTCGCGCTCGTGCAGCTCGACTCGCACGGCGACACGTGGGAGCAGTACTTCGGCCAGCCGTACTTCCACGGGACGACGTTCAAGCGCGCGGCGGAGGAGGGACTGCTCGATACGGAAGCGTCGGTGCAGGCCGGGATGCGCGGCTCGCTCTACGGCGCGGAGGATCTCGACGCCGCGCGCGACCTCGGCTTCACCGTGCTGACGACGGACGAGCTGCGCGACCTCGGGCCGACGGCGTACGGCGAGCTCGTGCGCGCGAAGGTCGGCGACGCGGCCCGTGTTCATGTCGTTCGACATCGACTTCCTCGACCCGGCGTTCGCGCCCGGCACCGGAACGCCGGAAGTCGGCGGCTTCTCGACCGCGGAAGCGCTCGCGTTCCTGCGTGCGCTGCGCGGCATCAAGCTCGCCGGCTGCGACGTCGTCGAGGTCGTCGCCGTCGTACGACGGTCCCGGCCAGCAGACCGCGCTCGCCGCGGCGAACGTCCTCTACGACCTGCTGTCGCTGCGCGCGATCGGCGGCGCACCCGCATGAGCATCCTCGCGTGCCTCACGTTCGACGTCGACGCGGAGGCGCCGATCCTCGCCGAGGGCGCGCGCCACGCGCAGCAACGCCGGCGTGATGAGCCACCAGGCGTACGGCCCGCACGTCGGCGGCCCGCGCATCCTCGACCTGCTGCGCGAGTACTCGCTGCCCGCGACGTTCTTCGTGCCCGGGGCTGACCGCCGACCGCTAGCCGCGGACGGTCGAGGCGATCCTCGCCGCCGGTCACGAGATCGGGCACCACTCGTACGCGCACTTCTCGCCGATCTCGCAGACGGAGGAAGAGGAGCGCGCCGACTTCGAGCGCGCGCTCGAGACGCTGCGGCGCGCCGGCGCCGACCCGCGCGGCTACCGCTGCCCGAGCTGGGAGCCCGCGTGGCGCACGCCGCGCATCGTCGCGGAGCACGGCTTCGACTACGACTCGTCGCTGATGGACGACGACAAGCCGTACCTTCTCGACACCGGAGCGGGGGAGATCGTCGAGCTGCCGGTGCACTGGTCGCTCGACGACTGGGAGCAGTACGCCTATCTCCCCGACCCGCCGTTCCGCGGCCCGATCGAGTCGCCGCAGAAGGTGCTCGACCTTTGGCTCAGCGAGCTCGACGCGATGCGCCGTTACGGCTGCCTGTTCGTCCTCACCTGCCACCCGTTCCTGTCCGGCCGCCCGCACCGCGTCGAGGTGCTGCGGAAGCTGATCGAGCACGCGCTCGCCGCCGGCGACGTCGAGTTCGTCGAGCTGCGGCGAGGCGGCGCGGCGCGCACGTGCTGACGACGGGCTCCAGCGCCGCATCCTGGAGCCCGTCGTCGTCGAACCCGGCCTGTACCGCTAGCGGCCAGCAGCCGGGATCGCCGAGGGTCTGGGCGTGGGGCCGCCCTCCGCCTCGGAAGCGATGTCGACGATCGCGCCGCCGGGCACGTTCGCCGCGATTGCGTGCTTGCTGAACGCGAGCTGGCTGTGCACGTGGCCGAAGAGCGTCGCAAGCCCGACGAGCGCGACGTAGAGCCCACCTGCGATCACCCACGACTCGAGCGGAACCGGCCCCCAGCCGGTCGGCGGAGACGACTCGATCCAGCCGTTCGGCCAGCTCGCCGCTCCGGTGACGCCGTAGAACACGGCGACGAGCAGCGAGGTCACGGCCGGCCAGTTGAACCAGCCCGGCGTCCTCCCACGACGGGACGTCGCGCAGCGGCCGCGAGATCTTGTAGAAGCCGCGGCAGCAGGTAGTGGTCGACGGCCATGATCACCGACGCCGACGGCACCGAGATCGCGAGGAACGTCGAGACCTTGAACCAGCCGTTGAAGAAATGGAAGTTCACGAGCCAGGCGCCGAGCACGCCGCCGCCGGCGATGAGGAGCACCGTGTACCAGCGTCGCCAGTGCCGCCAGCCGCCGACGAGGTTCTGCCCGGCGTTCACCGACTCGTAGTAGTTGCCGTCGTTGATCGCGACCTGGCTGACGGTCGCGATGATCCACGCAAGCCAGAACCAGCCGAACAGCGAGTAGTTCACGGTGAAGTTGAAGATCTTCGCCGGATCGTCGGAGTTTGCGAGCGCGGCCATCATCCAGCCGGCCATCGTGAACAGCGTGAACCACACCGCGGCGAACAGGTACGTCCAGATCGGCCACCAGAACTTCGGCTTCCCGTACCGCCAGAAGTCCTGCTCGTTGCCCCACATCGAGAAGCCGATCACCGCGGTCGACGGCGACCCAGACCGGGAGGCCGCTGCCGCTCGGCGTGCCGCCGAACGAGCCGCCGTCGACGATGAAGCCCTTGATCACCATGTACAGCGCCCACAGGATCAGGAGCGGCGTGACGAGGTAGCGCGCGAACACGCTGATCCCGGTGAAGCCGAGCAGGTTGTTGAAGATCATCAGCCCGGCGACGATCAGCGTCAGCCAGAAGATGTGGCCCCAGCTGTAGAAGCCGTCCCAGAGCGTCACGAGCAGGTTCGCCTGGAAGCCGACCCAGCCGAGCGGCGCGATCAGCACGAACAGGCAGACGATCACCGAGCCGATGCTTCCGAAGACGGATCGCGTCAGCAGCCCGAACGTCTGGCCGGTCCGCGCGCCCATGTATGACGAGAACATCGCGTAGACGATGTAGATCCCGTAGCCGAGCAGGGTGATCCCGACGGTCGACGCGAGGCTGTGCCCGCCGTCGCGGATCTCGAAGCCGAGGAACATGTACGAGAACCCGGCGACGAACGTCGTCCAGAGGCCCATGAAGTGCCACATCGGCCGCCGCTTGTCGAGCGGGACGACGCCCGTCTCGGTGGTGGAGTAGTCGTGCTTGATCGACGCGTCGAGCTGCTCCCGCTCGAAGGCGACGTCGCTGGCGGATCGCCTCGACGTCGTGCGCGATCTCCTCGGGGTGATGGTCGTCCGACATGCGTACCTCCCGATCGATGGCCGCTGCGAGGCGAGTCTAGGAGGTTGCGCGGACGGTCTTCAAGCCCGGCCCCGGAGCTGGAAGCGACGGCGGCAAAGCCGCCGCCGCCCGGCCGAAAGACAGGGTCGCCTCCGGCGCCCCGGGGCCGCCCGAACGGACGGCCCCGGAACCGTGCGAGTCCTACTTGCCGCCGGGCGTGACCTTGACGTTCAGCGGCTTCCAGCCCTTGCCGAACGCGTCGAGGCCCTGCGCCTTCAGCTGCGCGACGGCCCTTGCGGCGAGGTCGGTGCGATACGCGCCGGACGGCGTCTTCGAGATCACGCCGAACTGCTTCGAGATCGAGGCCGTCCTCGTGTAGTCGGCCTTGCTCATGATCCCGATCCCGCTCTTGTTCGGCCAGATCAGCTCGTTGATCTGGTTCATCATCCAGGTCTGGTGACCCTTCGGCAGGGTCGGCCCTTCCTTCAGCGTCAGGTTCACGCAGGCGGCCTGGTTGTCGCGGCAGTAGATCCAGCCGGCCAGCGACGCGCCGATGAACTTGACCGCGATCGCCTGGTTCGCCGGCGAGCTGAGCCACTTGCCGGTCGAGAACAGGCCGTCCTCGAGCATGCCGGTCCCGGCGTCCTGCATCTTGATCACGTTGATCTGCGAGAGCTTGACCCCCGGTTTCGACTCGAGGACCTGGGCGAGCTCGTTGTAGGTCATCGCCGACGCCGAATCGACCTGCTTCTTGAGGAACAGGTTCATGTCGAACGGCTGCTGGACGATCGTGACGCCCTTGTTGTTCGCCGGATCCATGCCCGCCTTCGTCAGCGCGGCGAAGAGCTCGTACTGGTTGCCACCGAGCCAGTTGGCGACCTTCTTGCCCTTCATCTTCGCGATCGTGTTGATGCCCGAGCTCTTCCACGTCAGCTGGGTCATCCCCGACCGCGCGAAGACCTGCGCGATGTTGACGAGATCGGTGCCCTTGTCGCGTGCGGCGAGCAGGCTCGGCAGCCAGTCGACGCCGAACTGCGCCTGTCCCGAGGCGACGACCTGCTCCGGAATGATGTCCGGGCCGCCGTTCTTGAGCGTGACGTCAAGACCGGCCTTCTTGTAGAAGCCGAGCAGGCTCGCCGCGTAGTAGCCGGCGAACTGCGCCTGCGGCACCCACTTCAGCTGCAGCGTGACCTTCGTCAGCTTCGCCCCCTGCGGCGCAGCAGACGCATTCCGTGCGGAACCCGCCACCGCCGCCACCGCGGCGACGACGAGCAGTAGTGCTACGACCCTCCGTTTTGCCATGCCAACCCCTTTCACGTCGATGCTTCGATTCTTATCGCGCGGCGCCGCGGATTACGACCCCCGATTCTCCGGAGCCCAGCGCACGACGACTCTTTCCACGAGAACGACCGCGAAGTAGAGCGAGAGCCCGAGCAGCGACGCGACGAGGATCCCCGCCCAGGCGGTCTGAAAGTCGAGGACCTGGGCGTCGGAACGGATGAGCACGCCGAGCGCGTTGAACGCGCCGCCGAAGTACTCCCCGACGACCGCGCCGATCATCGCCAGCACGCTCGCGACCTTCAGAGCGGTGAAGAGATACGGCAGCGCGGTCGGCACGCGCACGCGCCGCCAGATCTCGCGCTCGCTCGCCGCGTACGAGCGCATCAGCTCGATCTGGCGCGGGCTCGCGCTCTGGAGGCCGCGCAGCGTATTGACGAGAACCGGCAGAAAGCAGAGAACACCGGCGATCGCCATCTTCGAGGTGGGGGAGAGCGGGTTGAACCACGCGGAGAAGATCGGCGCGAACGCGATGATCGGGATCGCGCTCGCCGCGACCGCGACCGGCATCACCGCCGTGCCGATCGTCTCGAACCGCGCGACGACCGTCGCGCACACGACGCCGAGCGCCGACCCGACCAGGAACCCGCCGAGCGCTTCCTTGAACGTGTACCAGCCCGCGGGCCAGAGCAGGTGACGGCTCGTCCAGAACGTCGACGCGATGTCGCTCGGCCGCGGCAGCAGGAACTGCTGGATGTGGAACGCCGAGATCGCGCCTTCCCACGCGGCGATCGCGAGGACGAACACCGCGATTGCGGGCACCCATTCGGCGGCGCGTCCGCCCGCGGCGCGCACGCTGCCGACGGCGTCAGCTCGCTACTCGTCGTCTCCAGCAGCTTCGCCTCTTCCTCCGGCAGCAGATGCTCGCCGCGCAGGCGCAGCAGCTCGCGCACCTGCGTCACGAGCTCGAAGAAGTGCGGATCCTCGCGCGTCTCGACGGTGCGCGGGAACGGCAGGTCGATCGGGACGACCCCGGCGATGCGTCCCGGCCGCGGGCTCATCACGACGACGCGCGTCGAGAGGAACACCGCCTCGGAGATCGAGTGCGTGACGAAGACGACCGTCGAGCCGAGCTGCTGCCAGATCGACAGCAGCTCGAGGTTCAGCCGCTCGCGCGTCATCTCGTCGAGCGCGCCGAACGGCTCGTCCATCAGTAGCAGCGCCGGCTCGAACGCGAGCGCGCGCGCAATCGACACGCGCTGCTGCATGCCGCCGGAGAGCTGCCACGGGTTGTGATCCGCGAAGCCGGCGAGCTCCACGAGCTCGAGCATCTCGTCGACGCGCTTCGCCCGCCGCTCGCGGCTCCAGCCGAGCAGCTCGAGCGGCACGGCGATGTTCTTCGCGACGGTGCGCCAGTCGAAGAGCACCGCGTCCTGGAAGACGATGCCGTAGTCGTGGTCGATCCGCGCGCGGCGCGCGGGCTTCCCGTTCACCGTCACCGAGCCGGCGGTCGGCTCGATCAGGTCGCCGATCACGCGCAGCAGCGTCGACTTGCCGCAGCCGGACGGGCCGATCAGCGACACGAACTCGCCCGGCGCGATGTCGAGCTCGATGTCCTGGAGCGCCGTGACATTCCCGCGTGGGAACGTCTTCGTGACGTTCTCGATCTTGACGACCACGTCGTCGCTCATCCGGTGTTCTCCGGTGCGCGGCGCACGATCAGCTTCTCGGCGATCACGACGACGACGAAGAAGAGGATCCCGACGAGTGCGGCGACGATGTTCGTCGCCCAGAGCTCCTGCGGCTCGATTGAGTAGTACTGGTTGAAGTTGAGGATCGCGCCGCCGAGCCCGGACTGGAGCCCGGACGGCAGCTCGCCGATGATCGCGCCGACGACGCACGCGGTCGCCGCGAGCTTCAGCGCCGCGAAGACGTACGGCAGCGACGACGGCACGCGCAGCTTCCAGAGGATCGTCCAGCGGCTCGCCGCGTACGTCCGCATCAGCTCGAGCGCGCGCGGGTCGGCCGACTGCAGGCCGCGCAGCGTGTTGATCGTCACCGGGAAGAACGTCAGGAACGCGGCGATCACCGCGACGGAGCCCCAGCCCTGGAACGGCCCCGGCAGCCGCGGGTTGACCCAGATCACGACCATCGGCGCGATCGCGAGGATCGGGATCGTCTGGCTCGCGACGATGTACGGGAGGAAGCCGCGCTGCAGCAGCCGCGAGTGCGCGAGCACGATCCCGAGCGCGAACCCGACGATCCCGCCGAGCGCGAAGCCGACGATCGCCTCCTTCATCGTGAAGAGCGCCTTGTGGAAGAGGACGGTGATCAGCGGCGGCTGGTTGACCTGCGCCGGCTGGCCGAACGCCTTGATGATCGTCCAGACGTGCGGCATCGACGTCGAGTCGACGACGAACGGCCACGACCAGCCGGCCGACGACCAGACCAAGCGGTACAGCTCGTAGAAGCCGATCATCGCGAGCAGCAGCAGTGCGACGGCGACGGCCCGGCGCGCGCCACGGCGCATTCCGTCGCCGCGTCTCCGCTTCGTGACCCCGATCGCGACAGCCGACACCGTGGCGCGTATCTATCACATGCCCGCGCGATAGGCTCAGAGCGCGATGGCCCTCGATCCGAGCCGCACCGTCCGGGAGCTGAAGGAGCTCCGCGAGCTCACCGGCGACGAGAACGGCGCGCAGCGCGTCGCGTGGACGGAGACGTGGGAGCGCGCGCGCGAGTGGCTGCGCGGGATCGTCGCGGAGACGGGCGCGCGCGAGGAGATCGACGCGGCCGGCAACCAGTGGTTCACGCTCGACGGCGCATCGGATCAGTCATTGCTGATCGGCGGCCACATCGACTCGGTGCCGAACGGCGGCTGGCTCGACGGCGCGCTGAACGTCGTCGCCGGCGTCGAGGTGCTGCGGCGCGTCGCCGCCGACGGGACGCCGCCGCTCACGGTGCGGCTCGTCAACTGGGCCGACGAGGAGGGCGCGCGGTTCGGACGCTCGTTGTTCGGCTCGTCCGCCGCCGCCGGCTCGATGAGCGACCTGGAGGAGCTGCGCGCGCGGCACGACGCGAACGGCGTCGCGCTGCCGGACGCGCTGCGCGAGCACGGCGTCGACCTCGACGGCGCGAGCGCTGCGCGGTCGCAGCTGGACGGTGCCGTCGCCTATCTCGAGCTCCACATCGAGCAGGGCCCGGTGCTCGAGTCGATGGATCTTCCGCTCGGCGTCGTGCTCGGGACGTTCGGCGTCGAGCGCCATCTCGTCACGTGGACCGGCCAGGCTGCGCACGCCGGCTCGACGCCGATGGACAAGCGGCGCGATGCGCTCGCGGGCGCGGCGAAGCTCGCGCTCGAGATCCGCCCGATCGCCGCGGAAGTGGGGGACGGCGCGGTCTGCACGTCCGGCGGTGTCGTCTGCAAGCCGGGAATCGTGACGTCCGTCGTCGAGACGGCGGAGCAGCTGCTCGACCAGCGGCATCTCGACGCGGCGAAGCTCGCACGCCTGCTCGCGCTCGCGCAGGAGGCGAGCGAGCGGTTCGCGCGCGAGGAGAACGTCGAGGTCGCGTGGGACCGGATCTGGAACATCGAGCCGATCCTCTTCGACTCGGAGCTGATCGAGCTTGCCGACGAGTCGATCCGCGAGGTCTGCGGCACGTCGCACCGCCTTCCGAGCGGCCCGTTGCACGACGCCGCCGAGGTCGCGCGCGCGGGAATTCCGACCGTGATGATCTTCGTTCAATCGCTACGAGGGCTCTCGCACACGAAGCTGGAGGACACGAAGGACGAGCATCTGGAGCTGTCGGTGCAGGCACTCGACAGGCTCACAACCAAGACACTGGAGCGATACGCATGAGCGACGACAACCTCTTCGGCGACGAGCACGTCCGCCGCTACGTCGAGACCGACGGCGAGGTCGGCTACGAGTGGCGCGAAGGCTCGACGATCCTGATCCTCACGACGACCGGGCCGCACGAGCGGCGAGCCGCGCACGAACCCGCTGATCTTCAGCTGGGACGGCGACAACCCGGTGATCGTTGCCTCGAAGGGCGGCGCGCCCGACGATCCCGGCTGGTTCAAGAACATCGAGGCGAATCCGGAGGTCGGCGTCCAGGTGAAAGCCGACAAGTTCCGCGCCCGCCCGCGCGTCGCCGAAGGCGAGGAGCGTGACCGCCTCTGGCGCCAGATGAACGGCGTCTGGAAGCACTACGACGAGTACCAGGAGAAGACCGACCGCGAGATCCCGGTCGTCGTGCTCGAGCGGATCTAGGCGACCGGGACGGGTCCCGGGGTCAGACCCCGGGACCTGTCCGCGGGCCGTGCGCGCCTAGGAGACGATCAGCTGCCCGGACATGCCGGCGTCCTCATGGCCCGGCACGGAGCAGTAGAAGTGGTACGTGCCCTTCGCCAGCTTCACCGTCACGGTCGTCGAGCCGTGCGCGATCGTCTTCGTGCCTCCGAACTCCTTCTCCCCGACCTCGAGCCGCACGTTGTGACGGAGGTGCGAGAGGTTCGTGAAGTCGATCGTGACCATGCCCGCCTTCGCGTGCAGGACCTTCTTGTTGTACGCGAGCCCGTTCGCGACGGCGGAGAGGTGGACGACGTTGCTCGCCGGATGCTGCGGGGCGGCGGCGGCGAGCGACGCCGCGCCCCCGGTCGCGATGACGCCGGCTGCAAACACGGCGGTGAGACGGTTCTTCATGACGCTCCTTCGGTAGCTTCCGGTGCCACCGACACTCGTTGCGAGTGCTGAGAATCTGCTGAGCGACGCGTTGGCGTTCGGTTGCGTTGCGTTCGCGCTAGACGGCGAGCAGCGGGCTCGAGAGCACGAAGTCCGCGGTCGCGCGGTTGCACGCCATCGGGACGTTGTAGACGACGGCGATCCGCAGCAGCGCCTTCACGTCGACGTCGTGCGGATGCGGCTCGAGCGGGTCCCAGAAGAAGATCACGAAGTCGATCCGGCCCTCTGCGATCGCCGCGCCGATCTGCTGGTCGCCGCCGAGCGGGCCGCTGAGGAAGCGGTGCACGTCGAGGCCGAGCTCGTCGGCGATGCAGCGCGCCGGTCGTCCCGGTCGCGAAGCAGCTCGTGTTTCGCGAGCGTGCCGCGGTTGAAGCGCGCCCAGTCGAGCATGTCCTGCTTCTGGTTGTCGTGCGCGATCAGCGCGATGTTCTTCCGGCCCGGCGCCGGCGGCGTAACGCTCATCTGGGTCGTAGCGTACGCTCGCGCGGTGGCGGGGGAGGGAGGCATCGGGACGAGGGTCGTCGTCGCCGGGCTCGGTGTCGGCTTCGCCGTCGGCTGGAACATCACGGAGACCGGCGCGGTTGCGTCGCGACTCGCGCACGCATACGGCGTCGGGCTCGCGACGATCGGGCTGCTGACAACCGCGCAGTTCCTCGTCCACATGGCGATGCAGATCCCGGGCGGGCGTGCGGCCGATCGGTTCGGCGCGTGGGCGACGGCGCTGGCCGGGCTCGGGTTCGTCGCCGCGGGGAACGCGTTGTCGCTGATCGGCCCGTACATCGCGCTCGCATTCGTCGGGAAGCTCGTGGTCGGGTTCGGAACCGGGCTCGGCTTTGTCGGGGGAAGCGACTACATCCGCGCGCGCGGCGGCTCGCCGTTCCTCCAGGGCGTCTACGGCTCGGCGTCGGTACTCGCGCCCGGCATTGCGATCGCGGTCGTCCCGGCGCTCGCCGACGCGCTACGGATTCCGCGCGCCGTATCTCTCCGGCGTCGTCGTCGCAGGGGCGATGGCGCTGCTTCTGGTTCTCGCGCCGTCGTCCCGCGGCGCCGCACGGCACGCCGCGGAGAAGCTCGACCGTGGACTCTTCCGCGACGGCTACCTGCTCCGCCTCTCGGCGATTCACGCTGCGTCGTTCGGCTTCAGCGTCATCGTCGGGAACTGGGTCGTGACGCTGCTCGAGCATCACGGGCACTCGAAGCGATTCGCCGCGGTCGCCGGCTCGCTGACGTTGCTGCTCGCGTTCTTCAGCAGGATCGGCGGCGGTGCGCTGCTGCGCCGCGACGACGCGTCGCGCTGGGTCGCGCTGAGCCTCGCGCTCGGCGGCGCCGGCGCGGTCGCGCTTGCGCTGCCGCTGCCGCGCGGCGCTGCTCGTCGTGGCCGCTGCGGTGATCGGCCTCGCGAGCGGCGTGCCGTTCCCGATGGCGTTCGCCGGCGCCGCGCTCGACCGTCCCGACGCGCCCGGCACGGCGGTCGGCTTCGTCAACATGTGGTCCGCGCTCGTCGATCGTCGTCGGCGCGCCGCTGGTCGGACTGACGTTCTCGCTGCCGGGCGACGGCCGCGCCGGCTTCGTCGTCCTCGGCGATCCTCGCCGGGCTCGCCGCGCTGCTGACGCCACGCTGGCGCCCGCCGCAGACGCGCTGATTGGTGCCCCTCCCAGCAATACATGCCCGCTTCTGGCCCGCTATCACGCTGCGCGCTGCGGCGTCCTCGGTCGCACCCGTAGTTTGAACTACGAGTGCTCCCTGCGTCCTTGCATCGCTTGGTGCTAGCGACCCAGAAGCTAGACGGCATTACTGGAAGGGGCACCCGCGCCGTCGCTATGCTCGCGTCGTGCTGAGCTTCGGCGTGACCGTCCTGCCCGACCCGCCGTACGCGCGCTTCCTCGAGCTGATCAAGCTCGCCGAGAGTCACGGCTTCGAGTACGCGTGGACGTACGACTCGCACGTGCTCTGGCAGGAGTCGATCCCGCTGCTGGCCGTCGCCGCGCGCGAGACGTCGAAGATCAAGCTCGGCCACTTCGTCACGAACCCGGGCACGCGCGAGCCGACCGTCCTCGCGAGCGCGTACGCGACGCTGCACGACCTTTCCGACGGCCGCATGGCGATGGGGATCGGCCGCGGCGACTCCGCCGTGCGCTACATCGGCAAGCAGCCGGTGAAGGTCGCGGAGTTCGAGGCGGCGCTGGCGATGATCCGCGAGTTCATGAACGGCCGCGAGGTGAACTGGAACGAAAAGGATCTCGAGCTGAAGTGGGTCCGGCCCGAGCTGCCGCAGATCCCGATGTGGGTCGCCGGCTACGGCCCGCGCGCACTCGGCGTCGCGGGGCGCGTCGGCGACGGCGTGATCATCCAGCTCGCCGACCCGGAGATCATCGCGTGGATCATGGACACCGCGCGCAAAGCCGCGGAGGAGGCGGGCCGCGACCCGGCAGCGCTGAAGTGCATCGTCGGCGCGCCGGGGCACATCACCGACGACCTCGCCGACGCGCGCGACCAGGTGCGCTGGTTCCCGGCGATGGTCTCGAACCACGTGATGGATCTGATCGAGCGCTACGGCGCCGACGGCGACTCCGTCCCGAAGGCGCTGACGGACTACGTGCAGGCACGCAAGTTCTACGACTACAACGAGCACTCGCGCGTCGGCGCGAAGCACGGCGAGTTCGTCACCGACGAGATCTGCGATCGCTTCTGCGTGATCGGGAACGTCGAGCAGACGAAGGCGAAGCTGAAGGAGCTCGAGGCGGTCGGCGTCGACCAGTTCAACATCTACCTGATGACGCACGGGCAGGAAGAGACGCTGCAGGCCTACGGCGATGACGTGATCCCGGAGTTCTCCGGAGTCGTGGCCTAGCACCGAATGCTGGAGCTGAGGGCGCTCCTCGAGATGCGGCAGGCGGCGCCGCTCTCGTTCTCCGGCGACGGCTCGACGCTGCTCGTCGGCTCGAACGTGCCCGGAACCCAACAGCTGTACGTCGTGCCGTCGCGCGGCGGCGACCTTCGGCAGTTGACGGACTTCGCGGAGCCGGTGGCCGGACAGTTCCTGCCGGACGGGCGGATCCTGCTCGAGATGGACGACGGCGGCAACGAGCGCACGCAGCTCTATCTGCTGGATGCGCAGCCGGGCGCGGAGCCCGAGCCACTCGTCGTCGATCCACGGTTCCACCACGAGTCGCCGTTGCTCAGCGGCGACGGCGCGCTGCTCGCGTACTCGACGAACCGTCGCAACAACGTCGACTTCGACGTCGTCGTGCGCACGCTGGCAGACGGCGAGGAACGGAGCTACGAGCCGGGCGGCTGGTGCTGGGCCGCGGGCATCTCGCCGGACGGTCGCTGGATTGTCGTCAGCCGGATCGGCGACCGCGCCGGCGACAACGACCTGTTTCTCTTCGACCCGGCGACCGGCGACGTTGTCCACGCGACGCCGCACGGCGACGAGGCGGAGTTCCTCGACCCGGTCTGGCTCGCCGACTCGTCCGGTTTCTTCGCCGCGACGAACGACGCGCGCGACACGTTCGCGATCTGCCGGTACGACCTCGCGTCGCGCGCGTGGTCGACGGTCGTCGAGTCGCGCTGGGATCTCGAGTGCTTCGGCGACGCGGCGGGGAGGAGCCTGCTCGTCGTCGCGAACGAGGACGGCTACTCGACGCTGGAGCTGCGCGATCCGGCGACGGGCGAGTTGCGCGAGACGGTGCCTCTGCCGGGCCGGGGCGTCGTCGAGCATCCGGTGTTCTCGGCGGACGGCTCGCTGCTCGCGTTCGGCCTCTCGCGGCCGACCGAGCCGCACGACGTCTACGTCTACGACCTCGACACGCGCGAGCTGGCACGGCTGACGACGAGCCCGCGCGCGGTCGACCCGGTGATCCTCGTCGAGCCCGAGCCGCACCGCTTCGAGAGCTTCGACGGCGAGTCGATTCCCGTCTTCCTCTTCGAGCCGGAAGGCGACGGCCCGTTCCCGGTCGTCGTCACCGTGCACGGCGGCCCGGAGTCGCAGTGGCGGCCGTGGTTCTCGCCGAGCTTCGCGCCGCTGACGCAGTACCTCGTCTCGCGCGGCTACGCGGTCGCGGCGCCGAACGTGCGCGGCTCGACCGGGTACGGCAAGCGCTTCGAGCATCTCGACGACGTGCGGCTGCGCCTCGACTCGGTGCGCGACCTTGCGTCGCTGCACGAATGGCTCGCCGCGCGCCCGGAGATCGACGCGTCGCGCGCGGTGCTCTACGGTCGCTCGTACGGCGGCTACATGGTGCTCGCCGGCCTCGCGTTCCAGCCGGAGTTATGGGCCGCCGGCATCGAGGCCGTCGGCATCTCGAGCCTCGTCACGTTCCTCGAGAACACGTCGGACTACCGCCGTGCCGCCCGCGAGCGCGAGTACGGCTCGCTCGCGCACGACCGCGACTTCCTGCTGGAGGCGTCACCGGTCACGCACATCGACGCGATCCGCGCGCCGCTCTTCGTCCAGCACGGCCGCAACGACCCACGCGTCCCGGTCGGCGAGTCGGAGCACATCCACCGCGTCCTGACGGAGAAGGGCATCCGCTGCGAGCTGTTGATCTACGAGGACGAAGGCCACACCGTCGAGAAGCTCCCGAACCGCATCGACGCGTTCACGCGAGCCGTCGCGTTCCTGGACGAAGTGTTGGCCCCCACGTAGCCCGGGTACGATTCGCGCCTCGGGCGCCTTGGCCGAGTGGCTAGGCAACGGCCTGCAAAGCCGTGTACACCGGTTCGACTCCGGTAGGCGCCTCTATCCAGGTCGCGTGTGCGTGCCAGTTGCCGACTCGTACAGCTTAACGGGGGAAGGGCCCCCGGTGGCGCCCTTCGGCTCGTGGCCCGGGAGAACCCTGACGTCCTGCATACGGCTCGCAGGTCGTCCGAGGGAGCTCCGACCTCGGCCGAACTGTTATCGGCATCCTCCCGTTCGGTCATTAGCTCTATTCCCCGAACATCAGGCGTCGGTCGCGGTTGCTCAGCGGCGTTCGAGTTCCTTGGTTCGCCGAGGAGCCGCGGCACCGATGGGGACAGCGAAGCGTTGTCGTCGAAGGCCGGTGGACTCTGAGCGTTCCGCGTGGACCTAGTCGCTAAAGATCCGGATTAGGCTGCGATGTACCGCCGCGCGACCGTTCTCCAGGCAGTTTCGATATCGGTCAATTCAGCGACGACAGGCTCGACATTCTGGACATACGCGCCGACCGCGTCGCGGGCTCCCTCGTCGTACGGATCCGCGAACGCAACGCGAACGAGGTCGCCACGCACCCCGATGGGGATCGCCGCGAAACGGACGCCCGTCTCGACCGGAAGTATGCGGGCGAGCGCATAGTCGATTCCCGCGTTGCGGAGGTTCACGTACGGGAGATTGAGCTGCTCGGCAAGCGCTCGCGCGAGCTCGTCTTCGAAGATCCACTCGTGCCTCAGCAGGATCCGGCCCAGTAGATCGCCCGAGACACGGGCCTCGACCAACCCCTCGTCCAGCTGCTCCTCTGTGATCATCCCTTTTGCGAGCAGGAGATCGCCCAGCCGAGGACGAGGGGCGTGCCTCCGAGCGCCTCCGAGCACCGGTGTGCGCGGCGGCTCGATACTCGCGTCGACGCCGTTGATCGCGGTCCATGACGCGAGATACGCAGCCACATCGTCTCTCTCGCCGGACGTGACCACGACGACCTGGCGGGCCCCCTCGCCGACGATCTCCGCGTTCGCGCCGAGCCGCAAGAAGTAGTCACGGAGCCGTTCAGGCTCCGTGACGCGGATGTGTAAACCCTCCCCCGCAAGATGCATCAGTCCCCCATCGCCGCAGTTGCCGATCACCCCACCAGTCGGTGGTGTCCGTAGGGAAGCTGACGATGCCGAGGATCTGAATCCCCCTGATAGGGGACTGTGCCCCGGATCCCGAAACAAACACGCCGTTCGTCGAGGATCCGCGCACGCTAGACCTGCCCGGAAGGGGGGAGCGTGCTGCTAGGCGGTTCGCGGATTCGTCGGCCGCATGATCGCGCCGATGATCCAGAAGAACGGCATGAAGAAGCCGAGGACGAACAGCACCCAGTGCCCCTTGCGGATGCACATGACGCCGAGTGCGAGCAGCAGCACGATGTACAGGACGACGCCGATCCCTCCGTATGCCCACCACATGACGTTCTCCTTCTTTCGGTCGAGTCAGCCGATGCTCAGGCCGCGCTTGTCTCCGGCTCGAGCGTGAACGCGTACCAGTAGAACGCGACGATGTTGACCAGCGGGATGATGAACCAGAGCGTCCACCAGCCCGACCGTCCGTGCGTTCGCGGGACGACGAAGGCGACCCAGATCTCGAACACGATGTTGGCGAGCGGAACGAAAAGAATCAGGCAGAGCCAGCCCGAGCGTCCGATCGACCAGAGGATCACGAGGATCGGGCCGACGAACGGCACGAACGCGAGGCCGGGCGACTCGACTCCGCGGCGCTGACCCACGATGAAGGCGGGGATGCCGGGAATGATGATGCCGAGCGCGATGTAGATGAGGACGCCGATGGTGTGCATGGCCGCTCGTTCGCTGTCTGTTCAGGCAACCCTCCTCAACCGAGCTATGCCGGTTCGCCGCTTCCGTCCCGATGAAGGTCGTAGGAGGGAGTTGGCATGGCCACAGATGAACGCCATGCGGGCGGGGAGACCGAAAGAACGTACGCAGTGCAGCTCGTCGCCGGAGAGGCCGAGCCGCGCGATCTCACCGGTGGGCTGACGGAGTTTCTCGCCGCCGTCGACTTCGCGTTCGAGTGGCTCCAGCGCGAGGATCCGCAGCGCGACGGAACCGATCGCCTGTCGATCATCGAGACGCGCGACGGCGGGCGGCACGAGGTCTGGTCGTATCCGCCGTCCGAGGAGCCGAGCGCCGGCCAGGAGCTCGTCGAGGTCTACGGCTTCAACCCGGTTTCGTGGCAGCCGCCGTCGCCTCCGGCTCAGGTGCCTCGCGTCGCGCCGCCGGCTCCGCCGCCCGCGCTCGATCCCGCGCCGAGCGAGCCGACCGTCCCGGAACCGGAGCCCCCGCCGCCGCCGCGGCATGTCGCCGTTCGCGTGGCGGTCGTCGCGTGGTGGCGCGCAGCATGGGACGACAAGGCGTCGCGCTGCTGCCTCATCGTCGCGGCCGTCGCGCTCTGGCTCACAGTCGGTCTCGCCGATCCGGTCTTCCTCACGGCACTTGCCGCCGCACTGGCGGGGCTCTGGATGCTGCGCGACCGTCGCCGCGCGCCCGCGCCTGACCCGGACGACTGGCTATAGCCTCCGGGAGGTATGAGCGAGCTAGCTGAGAAAGTCGCGCAGCTCGGGGGCGACATCCACGGCTCGCTCGAGGAACTGCCCTTGCCGATGTACCTTCTCGACCGCAAGGGAACGGTCGTCTGGCTGAACGACGCCGCCGAGGAAGCTCGTCCCGGGCGCGGTCGGAAAGAAGTTCACCGACGCGCTCGCGCCGGACGAGGTGCACAAGGCGCGGCGGATCTTCGCTCTGCGGATCATGGGGCAGGCACCGTTCAGCGATCACACGACGACCGTCCGGCTTGCGGACGGCGCGCGGCAGGAGGTGGACATCAGCTCGGTGCCGCTGCGCAAAGGCCACCAGATCGTCGGCGTGTTCGGCGTGATCCGCGGCCAACATCCGGTGACGGAAGGGCCCGAGCCGGTGCCGTCGGACGTTCCGACGCTGACCCCGCGGCAGGCCGAGGTCCTGCGCATGCTCGGCACCGGATTGACGACGCGTCAGATGGCCGACCGGATGGGGCTCTCCCAGGAGACCGTGCGCAACCACGTGAAGGCAGCGCTCGGCGAGCTGAACGCGAAGTCGCGCCTCGAGGCGGTGCTGACGGCGTATCGCCTCGGCCTGCTGCCGCGGCCGCAGTTCACCGAAGATTGACTCAGCTGGGTCAGGACGTCGCGTCCGGCTCTATCGACAATCCACGCAACAACGCCGAGCCGGACAATGCCTCCCATTCGTCCCGGTCAAGGCGTGAGCCGACCCGACCCCAGGCGCTCCCCCTGCGCAGGTCGGATCGGACGGTGGACGGGGCTCTGACGCACGACGGCTCAGGGGCCCCGTTCCCGTGCACAGATACGGGCGGTGTTACGCGCGCCGCAGTGCGAGGAGCGCATCCTCGCGGCGTGTTGCCGCGTTGAGCGCGAGCCGCCACGAGAGCCCGGACGAGCACGTGGCGGGGAAGAGAAGACGAGCGCGAAGCTGTGCCGCAGACATTGGTTCCCTCCGAGGACGTGGGCCGCAAGAAGCTGGACGCATGGTCGCGGCAGCGCGCGGCTTCATGGAATCCCCTCTTGGGTGGTTCCCGAAGCCGCTTCACGGCTCATCCCCTACGGGTCTTCCCTCGAATCAGGGACGGGGCGGCCGCGTCCGCTGCCGATGAACCGTCCCAACTAGGGCATTCACAGGCGTTGCGGCCTCCGCCGAAGATGTGGGGGAGGAACTGTGTCCGTGAAACGCTGGATGAGCCGCCGTCTCGAGCTGTTGCTCCGGGACCAGGCGGGGCAGGTGATTCCGCTGATCGTCGCCGCCATCATCCCGCTGCTCGGGATGGTCGGCCTCTCGATCGACATCGGCTACGCGTACTACTCGCAGCGCACGCTTCAGAGCTCGGCCGACGCGGCCTCGCTCGCCGGCGCATCGCAGCTGCCGAACCTGCAGGTCGCCGCCGGCACCGCGACGCAGTACGGCGCCAGTCCGGGTGGCAAGAACGTGATCACGAGCGGCGGGATCACCGGCGTCAAGGAGGTCGTGTCCGAGAAGTGCGTCGCGTCGCTGCCCGGCTGCGCGCCTGACAACGCGATCGTCGTCGACGAGACGGGGAATGCGAGCACGTTCTTCCTCAAGATCTTCGGGATCAACAGCATCCCGCTCCACGTGCGCTCGACGGCGTGCGGGCCGTGCGCCGACCGCCCGGCCGACATCGTCATGGTCTTCGACCGAACCGGCTCGATGTGCTGGACGTGGTCCGGTGCGAACGATCCGAGCTGCACGAAGCTGAACAACGCGAAGGAGGGCATCGAGACGATGCTGACGGAGCTCGACCCGTCGCTCGACCGCGTCGGCCTCGTCGTCCTCCCGCCGGTCGACTCCGGAAAGTCGAACTGCGCGACCCCGTCGTCGACGTCGTACGACTCGACCTCGTCGAAGTACCTCCTCGTCCCGATCACGTCGGCGTACAAGAAGAACGGCGTCCTCGATCACTCGTCAGCGCTCGTCTCGACGGTCGATTGCGTCCCCGCGAGCGGTGCCACGTCGTACGCGACGGCGATCGAGCAGGCGCAGGCCGAGCTCGTGAAGGACGGCCGCCCGACTGCGCGCCACTACATCGTCTTCTTCACGGACGGCGCAGCGAACAACGGGCCGACGTACTACGGCACGAGTTCGCCGTACCGCACGAAGCCGTGCCACCAGGGCGTGTCGTCGGCCAACACGGTGAAGGCGACGGGCACGACGATCTTCGGGATCGGCTACACGCTGAACGGCGTCGGCGGAACCTCGAACCGCTGCTTCTCGTACACCGGCGCGGACGAGAGCCCGACGATCACGGCGTACGGCGCGGTGCAGGGGATCTCGTCCGACTCGACGACGTTCTTCGACAACGAGTCGGTCGACGGCCTCAACGAGGTGTTCTCCGCCGTGGCGGCGTTGATCACCGGCCCGCGGCTGATCCCGAACGACCAGCAGTAGGGCGCGTCACCGCCTGCTCGTCTCCGCGGTGCTCAGCCCGCGGGGACGAGCCGTGCCGTGACGATGCTGTCGAGCTTCGGGAAGTGCTTCTTCAGGAACGCGTTGCCCTGCTGGATGATGTCGTTCTGCGTGTTCGGTGGCCTTCTCGCCGTAGCCGCCGTAGAGCTTGTTGACGACGCTCATTCCGGACGTCACCTTCCCGAACGGCGCGAATCCCTGCTTGTCGAGGAACGCGTTGTTGCCGAGGTTGATGAAGACCTGCGTCGACCGCGTGTTCGGGCCGGCGTCCGCGTAGGTGATCGTGCCGATCGCGTTCGACCCCTTCACCGGGTCGTCCTTGATGTTCGCGTTGGCCCAGGCGGCCGCGACCTTCGGCGTCCCGCTGATCCCGAACTGGACGACGAAGCCCTTCACGACGCGGAAGAACTCCACACCGTCGAAGAAGTGCGCCTGCACGAGGTTGTAGAAGCGGTCTGCTCCGAGCGGCGCCGATGCGCGATTGACGGTGATGACGAACGTCCCCTTCGTCGTCTTGAACGAGACGGCGTACTTCGCAGGCGCCTTCGCGTTCAGCGTCGACGGTTTGAGGAGCGACGGCGGCGCCGCAGCGGCCGCGGAGGCGGCGCCGGCGACGAGCGCGACGCAGACGGCGAGCAATGAGAGTCTGAGCATCGCGCCAGGGTAGCGAAGGCGGTCGCCGGTGCTGCGGGGTAGACGGCGGAGATCGGCGCGGGGCTAGAGCTCTTCGACGGCGTCGCCGACGCGGATCACTCCGCCGACGACGATGTCCGCGTTGATGCCGGCCCGGTGCGCGAGCTCCGCGATGATCCCGGGACGCGTCATCTGCTCCAGGTGCCTGCACGGCTCGCAGAGCTCGACGCCGAGGCACTCGACCTCGCCGACGCGGAACCGCTTCCCGACGAGGTCGTTCAGCTCGACACCGCGGACGGTCAGCTGGCGTCTCGTCTCGCCCGGAGCCAGCCCGACTTCCTCGACGATCGCGGCGTCGACGAGCGTCAGCGCCTGACCGGGAGCGGCTCCGTCCGGGTGGTAGTGGCGATCGCCCTCGAGCCCGTTCCCGGCGACGGCCACCGCCGAGTCGATCGCGTGGAACTGCTCCGCGTCGCGCGGGCGGATGTGGATGGCTTCGACCGCCATCTCTCGATTCTGCCCGAAGCGGCAGGCGGCTGCGGTCTAGTACCGAGCCCGGCTGGGCGGCCGCCCCGATGCTGCAGGGCGCCGCCTCGGCGACGCTTGAGGCATGAGTGGGAGTCGTATCGTCGTGGATGGAAACGAGGCGGCGGCGCTTGTCGCACATGCGACGAGCGAAGTCGTTGCGATCTACCCGATCACGCCGGCGTCTGCGATGGGCGAGCACGCCGACGAGTGGTCGGCGAAAGGCCGGCCGAACCTCTGGGGCGACGTACCCAGGATCGTCGAGATGCAGTCCGAGGCGGGAGCCGCCGGCGCGATCCACGGGGCGCTCCAGACGGGCTCGCTGACGACGACCTTCACCGCGTCGCAGGGGCTGCTGCTGATGCTCCCCGACATGTTCAAGATTGCGGGCGAGCTGACGCCGTTCGTGATGCACGTCGCGGCGCGGACGGTCGCGACGCACGCGCTCTCGATCTTCGGCGACCACAGTGACGTGATGGCCGCGCGCGGCACCGGCTTCGCAATGCTCTGCTCCTCCGACGTCCAGGAGGCGCACGACTTCGCTGCCGTGGCGACGGCCGCGACGCTTCGCTCGCGCGTCCCGTTCCTCCACTTCTTCGACGGCTTCCGCACCTCGCACGAGGTGAACGTGATCGAGCCGCTCGGCGACGACGACCTGCGGGCATTCGTCGACGACGACCTCGTGCGCGCGCACCGCGACCGCGCGCTGAGCCCCGATCACCCGGTGCTGCGCGGCTCCGCGCAGAACCCCGACGTCTTCTTCCAGTCCCGCGAAGGCGCGAGCCCGTACTACGCCGCGACGCACGGGATCGTCGCCGACGAGCTCGACCGTCTCGCCGAGCTGACCGGCCGGCGCTACGGCCTGTTCGACTATGTCGGCGCGCCCGACGCCGAGCGCGTGGTCGTGCTGATGGGCTCCGGCATTGGCGCGGTCGAGGAAGCCGTCGCGGCGCTGACCGCGCGCGGCGAGAAGGTCGGCGTGGTGAAGGTGCGGCTCTAC
Source organism: uncultured Actinomycetes bacterium (assembly GCA_963718385.1). Lineage (GTDB taxonomy): Bacteria > Actinomycetota > Thermoleophilia > Gaiellales > Gaiellaceae > Palsa-739. The sequence goes on along the minus strand of CAVQZE010000001.1, from coordinate 49,566 downwards.
CGCCCGTTCGACGGCGAAGCGCTCGCCGCGGCGCTCCCGCCGACGGTTGAGGCGCTCGCCGTCCTCGACCGGAGCAAGGATCCGGCCGCCGTCGGCGAGCCGCTGTACGAGGACGTCCTGAGCGCGCTCAGCGAACAGGATCGTCTGCCGGCGCGCGTGCTCGGCGGCCGCTACGGCCTCGCGTCGAAGGAGTTCACGCCGGCGATGGCCGCGGCGGTCTTCGCCGAGCTAGCGGCCGAGACGCCGAAGCGTCACTTCACCGTCGGGATCGACGACGACGTCTCCGGATCGAGCCTCGAGGTCGACCCGTCGTTCGACACGGAGCCGGACGACGTCAGGCGCTGCGTCTTCTACGGGCTCGGCTCGGACGGCACCGTCGGCGCGAACAAGAACTCCGCGAAGATCATCGGCGAGTCGACGAACCTCTTCGTCCAGGCGTACTTCGTCTACGACTCGAAGAAGTCCGGCTCGACGACCGTCTCGCATCTTCGCTTCGGCCCGCGGCCGATCTACTCCTCGTATCTGATCGGACACGCCCGGTTCGTCGCGTGCCACAACTTCGATCTCCTGCGCGCGCATGGACGTCCTCGGCGTCGCCGAGCACGGCGCGACCTTCCTCCTCAACAGCCCGCACGGGCCCGACGACGTCTGGGAGCACCTGCCCGAGGCCGTTCAGGAGCAGATCCTTGCCAAGGGCATTCGTCTCTACGTCGTCGATGCGAATCGCGTCGCGCGCGAGGCCGGGCTGCCGGGTCGGACGAACGCCGTGCTTCAGACGTGCTTCTTCGCGCTCGCGGACGTGCTGCCCGCGCGGCGCGCGATCGGCGCGATCAAGGAAGCGATCGCGCGGACGTACGCGAAGCGCGGTGAGGAGATCGTGCAGCGCAATTTCCGGGCCGTCGACCTCGCCCTCGACTCCCTCCGCGAGGTCGACGTGCCCGGGGACGTGACGCCGCACGCGAACGGCAGGCACGCCTCCGCGATGTCCGGACCTCCTGCGCATCCTCATCGCCGGCGAGGGCGACCGGCTTCCCGTCAGCGCGCTGCCCGCCGACGGAACGTTCGCGGTCGGGACGGCGCACTTCGAGAAGCGGAACCTCGCGGACGAGCTGCCGGTCTGGGACGAGTCGATCTGCATCGATTGCGCGAAGTGCGCGCTCGTCTGCCCGCACGCGGCGATCCGCATGAAGGTCTTCGATCCCGCTGCACTCGACGGCGCACCCGACGGCTTCCGGTCGAAGGAGTGGCGCGCGAAGGATCTGCCGGGGATGCGCATGGCGATCCAGGTGTCGCCCGACGACTGCACGGGCTGCCGCATCTGCGTCGAGGTGTGCCCGGCGAAGGACAAGACGAATCCCGCGCACAAGTCGCTCGACGCGCTCCCCAAGCCGGACGACCTCGAGCCCGGGCGCCGGGACTGGGAGTTCTTCCTCTCGATTCCTGAGATCGACCGGTCGAAGGTGCAGATCGCGACGGTGAAGGGCTCGCAGATGCTGCAGCCGCTCTTCGAGTTCTCCGGCGCGTGCGCCGGCTGCGGCGAGACGCCGTATCTGAAGCTCCTGACGCAGCTCTTCGGCGATCGCCTGCTCGTCGCGAACGCGACTGGGTGCTCGTCGATCTACGGCGGCAACCTTCCGACGACGCCGTGGACGGCGAACGCGGACGGCCGCGGGCCGGCGTGGTCGAACTCGCTGTTCGAGGACAACGCCGAGTTCGGCTACGGCATGCGCATCGCGCTCGACCAGCAGGCCGGACAGGCGCGCCGCCTGCTCGAGGCGCTGGACGGCGGCGTGCCGGAGGAGCTACGGCAGTCGATCCTCGACGCCGATCAGAGCGACGAGGCCGGCGTGATCGCGCAACGCGAGCGCGTCGCCGAGCTGAAGGAGATCCTCGCCGGCCTCGCGTCGCCCGAGGCGCGGCGGCTCGCGTCGCTCGCGGACGCTCTCGTGAAGAAGTCCGTCTGGATCGTCGGCGGCGACGGCTGGGCGTACGACATCGGCTTCGGCGGGCTTGACCACGTCCTCGCGAGCGGCGCGAACGTCAACGTGCTCGTCCTCGACACCGAGGTCTACTCGAACACCGGCGGCCAGGCGTCGAAGTCGACGCCGCGCAGCGCCGTCGCGAAGTTCGCGTCGGGCGGCAAGCACACGGCGAAGAAGGATCTCGGACTGATCGCGGCGGGCTACGGCAACGTCTACGTCGCGCAGGTCGCGCTCGGCGCCGACAATCCGCAGACGGTGAAGGCGTTCGCCGAGGCCGAGTCGTACGACGGCCCGTCGCTGATCATCGCGTACAGCCACTGCATCGCCCACGGGATCGAGATGGCGACCGCGATGGCGCACCAGAAGGAAGCCGCCGACTCGGGCTACTGGCCGCTCTACCGCTACGACCCGCGGCAGACCCACGCGTTCCAGCTCGACTCGCGGCCGCCGAAGATCCCCGTCGCAGAGTTCACAGCCAAGGAGAACCGCTTCGCATCGCTCGTCCGCGCAAACCCGGGCGAGGCGGGCGAGCTCGCCGCCGAGGAGCAGCACGACGTCGACGAGCGCTGGCACCTCTACGAGCAGCTGGCGACGCTCGACCACGACGCCGGCGTCGACGCCGACGACTAGAGGTTCCGCCTCCAGAGGAGGAAGCCGAGCGGGATCGCGCCGGCGAGCAGGAACCACGGCGCGAGCGCGATGCGCGCGTACGTCTCGACGCGGCGCGTCGTGTGGGCGTTGCCGGTGTTCGCCGCAAGGGCGCGCGCGAGCGGGCCGATCTGGTGCTCGGTGAAGCTCCCGCCGTGCATGAGGGCGGCGAACGAGTCGAGCGCGGCGCCGCTCGCCGGGTCCGGCCGGTAGTGCGGGTCGGGCCGGCCCTTCGGGCCGAAGATCCGTTCGGTCGGCGCCCAGACGTGGACGAACACGGCGGTCACGCCCGGCGGCGGCACGAGCGTGTACCGCAGCGCAGGTGACATTGTGTGCGACTCACCGTCGGTGAAGACGATGACGAGCCGGTGGCGCGGCGTCGTCGAGAAGAAGTGACCCTGGATCACCGGCACGAGCGCCTCGAGTGTCGACGCGCGGCCGGTGTTGTACGGCTGGCTCGGCGGCGGCAGGTCGATCCCGACCGACGTCGACAGCGTGCGTCTGAACAGCGCGGTGTCCGTCGTCGGCATCAGGTCGGGCAGCGTGCGGTCGGTCATCGACGCGATCCCGACGGGGATGTCGCCCAGGCGCGCGCGCAGCAGCAGCGCGTCGTGTTTCGCGCGCGCGAGCCGCGACGGCGCACCGGGCGCGGCCTTCGCGTCCATCGACAGCGACGTGTCGAAGACGAAGAACGCCTCCGCGTCGTCGCGCTCGTTCAGATACTTCTGGTGGACGACGATCGGCTGCGCGGCAGCGACCCCGACGAGCGCCGGGAGCGCGACGAGCGCGACGATGACCGGAATGAGCGTCCGCCGGCGCGGCGCGGCGACGGCGAACAGCCGGCGGATCGTCGCCGACCGGCGTTCCGTCGCGGCCAGTGCGGCGAGCGGGATCGCCGCGGCGAGCACGAACAGCGCGCCGACGGGAGTCAGGAACGTGACCGCGAGCATCAGTAGCCCGAGCCCGTCTCGCTGACGCCGTGGCCGCGGCCGAAGCCGTAGCCGCCGCGCGCGTCGCGTCCGACCATCGACTTGCCCGGCCGCTGCAGCAGCAGCACGAGCTGGAGGTTCAGCTTCGCGTCGTAGTTCGTCGGGTCGAGCGAGATCGCCTGCTGGAAGAACGTCGCCGCGCGCGTGAGCGTCGCCTCTTCCGCCTTCGGGTCGGTGACGAGCGGGCTCGTCACGACGATGACGCCGATGAGGTTCGCCGCGTTGGAGCGCTCGCCCGGCCGTCTGCGCCGACTCCATCGCCGTCTCGAGCTGCGCCTGCGCCTGCGCGCGCGTCGTCGGCAGGTCCTGCCGCGTCTCCGGGTCGGAGCCGATCCGGCTGAACCAGAACAGCTGCAGCGCGCGCCGGTACGCGACCGCGTTGTCCAGCCCGAGCAGATGCTGCGCCGGGTCGCCGGGGAGCGCCGTCTGCGGCTTCCACAGCGCGCGGTGCGAGTGCATCGCGCGGAAGCGAAGGTCGTCGCGCGTCATCGCCGTGTGCCACGTCTTCACGTCGAGCGCGAGCAGCACGAAGACGGCTGCGAGCCCCGCGCAGACGACGGCGGCGACCGCGACCTTGTGCCGGCGCAGGAGCTTCACGCTGCCGATCCGATCGCGAGCCGTCCGTTCAGCCGCTCGTTGCCGGCGAGGAGCAGTACGAGCAGGATCCCGAGCGCGAGCAGCGCCCACGGCAGCGCGGCGGTGATCGACTGCTCGTGACGCGTCGCGGTGTGCGTGAACGCGCGGGGGCTGACGAACGCGTTGTCCCCGAACAAGGACGCGAAGAACCGGACGTTCGTCGGGTCGGCGAACAGCGGGACGATGCGCACGGGAATGTGCGCGTGCTGGAGCGCGAGCGCTTCCGAGACGAGCGCCGGCTGGTCGCCGGCCGAGTCGTCGAGGTCGCTGAGCAGGAGGATCGACCCGTGCTTGACGCCGGCGGCGCGCAATGCGTGCATCGCCGTCGCGAGCCCGTTCGAGATGCGCGTGCCGCCGCTGAACTGCGACCACGGGCTCTGGGCGAAGATCGGGTTCCCGTGCGCATACGACACGGGCACGAAGAACGGAATGAACTGGCTCAGCGCGGTCGGCGGCGAGTTCGGCGGCAGCAGCTCGTACGCCGTGTCGGAGAACATCACGAGCCCGATCGCCTGGTTCGCCGCGACGATCCCCTGCAGCGTCGTCGCGACACGCGCGTAGACGGGGCCGGAGATGCTCGCCGACATGTCGAGCGCGACGACGCCGGTGTCGGCGCCCGCCGGCAGCACGGCGGCGCGGCCGGTGCCGGCGGAGCGCGCGGCGAGGACGGCGACCGCGAGCGTGCCTGCGAGCGCCGCCGCGAGCGCGACGCGCAGGAACGCGGTGCGCCGGGCCGGACCGGCGATCGCGCCGAGTTCCGCGAGCTGGGTCGCGCCGTCGCGGTGAAGCGTCGGAAGCCTCACTCCGGTTCCTCCACGTGCGTCTGCTCGTGCACGCGCTCCGAGAACGTGTCGACCTCGCCGCTCTCCGGCCCGCTCGACGACCACGCGAGCTCGCGCGCCTTCTCCGTCAGCTCGTCGATGTCGCCGACGTCGGTGCCGAGCTCGTCGGCCACGCGTTCGAGTGCCTTTCGCTGCAGCGTGTCGTCGTCGTGTGCGCGCGCCCATTCGAGCAGGACGAGCGCGCGCTCGAGCGGAGTCGCGGTTCCGGACAACGTCGGCCCCGCAACGCGCTCCGGCCGGAGCGAGAGCGCCCAGCGCCCGGCCAGCAGCAGCGCCGCGCAGCCGAGAGCCGCGGCGAGCGCCAGCGAGAGCCAGTAGAGCGACGACGGCGAGACGCGGTACGCCGGCGCCGCGACCGGCGCGATGCGGAACCGCCACGGCAGCGCGCCCTTCTGGCCCAGCGCCGCCGCGACGCTCGGGCCGATCTGCGTGATCGCCTCGAGCGGCGGCCACGCGGACGTGATCCCGTACGCCGGCTTCCCGTTCGGCTTCAGGTAGTCGATGTGCGCGAGCGGGAAGTGGAAGACGTGCGCCGTGTCGCTCGGCGGGAAGCGCGGGACGCACGGCGAGCGCAGACAGCGGAGTGTCCAGGTCCACGTCAGCTGCTCGAAGCGCCCGGTGTGCAGCCGCAGGATCGTCGGCGGGTGGATCGGCCGGTACGGCAGGAAGCTCGCCGTCACGCGCAGCCGGTCCGGGTCGACCCACTTCGTGTCGGCGACGACGGCAATGCTCGCGGTGACGCGGTCGCCGAACAGGTGGATCGGCGGTGTCAGCGATGCGTACGCCTTCAGCGGCACGCCGTCGCCGATCGAGGACCCGGACGGAACGCTCGGCAGCGTGGCGGCTGCCGGGGCCGCGGCGGCGAGCGTGACGACCGCGGCGACGAGCAGCTGCCGTCTCACGCGACGAGCCCCCGCGCGACCTGTCGCAGGTCGGCCCAGCGGAGGAACGCGCTCAGCACCGCCCCGGGATCGTGGTCGTGCACGGCGACAGGCTCGGTCCCGAACACGCGGAAGCGGCGGATCAGCTCGTCCCAGCGCGCCTCGTTCCGCTCGCGCTGCCGCGCGGCCTCGCGCTCGGTGAGCAGCACCGGAGCGACTCGGCCCGTACGCGGGTCGGCGTACGGAACCGAGACGCCGCCGACGTCGGGGAACGTGCGCTCCCACGCCGGGTCCTGCACGACGACGGGAACGAGCTCCCAGCGGTGCTCGAGCGCGCGCTGCCACACGCGCTCGTCCGGCGGCACGATGAAGTCCGAGAGGATGAAGACGAATGTCTGTGTCGGCAGGTCGCGCCGGTGCTCGGCGAGATGCGCGAGCGCGCGCGAAACGGTGTCGGCCGGCGCGCGGAACGGACGGTCGAACGAGTGCGGCTCGGCGCGGTGCTCGGTGCGCGGCGGCAGCCAGTGCGCGTCGCCGTTCGCGTGGTCGAGGTAGCCGGTGAGGCTGCGTGCCGCGGTCGAGCTCAGGCCGATCAGCTCGATCGCCGCGAGCAGCGCCTTCGGCTTGTCGAGCGTGCGGAGGGGCGACGCCTCGATCGAGAGCGACGGCCTCCGGTCGCAGACGACGATCACACGCGGCGCCTCGTCCGCGAAGCGCTCGGTGACGATGAACCGGTCGTCGCCGCGCGCTGCGGAGAGTCGCGCAGACGCCGCCCAGTCGATCCACGCGACCTGGTCGCCCGGGCGGTACTCACGCGAGCTCGCGACGTCGGAGCCGATCCCGCGCCGCGCGCTGCGGACGCCGCCGAACGCGAGGCCGATCACCTGCCGGCGCGGAATCAGCGGGAAGACGCCGCGCTGCATGCGCTACGGAACGGTCGCCGGAACGTCGAGGTCGATGTCGAAGCCGGGCTTCGGCGCGACGGCGAAGCAGCGCTCGCGCACCTCGAGGCTCGAGACGTCCCAGCCCTTGTCGCGCACATCGGCGAGGAAGCTGGGGCGGAAGAGGATCCGGTGCAGCAGGACTGGAACGAAGAGCTGCTCCACGTCCTCCGGCGTGACGTAGCGGCGGCCGTGCAGCACCGCCCACGCGCGCGCGGCGCGGTTCAGCGCGAGCGAGCCGCGCACCGAGCTGCCGATGGCGACGATGTCGAGGTGCCGTGTGGCGCGGACGAGGTCGACGACCCAGCGCGCGACTGCCTCGTGGACGAACACGCCGCCGACGGCGGCGCGCAGGAGCGCGATCTCGTCGAGGCTCACCGCGGGCTCGAGGCGCGTCAGCGGATGACTGCCGAGCTGCTCGTCGACGATCCGCAGCTCGTCGTCGGCCCCCGGATACCCGAGCGTCGCGCGCACGAAGAAGCGGTCGAGCTGCGCCTCCGGCAGCGGGAACGTCCCCTCGTACTCGATCGGGTTCTGCGTCGCCATCACGAGGAACGGATCGACGAGCTTGCGCGTCTCGCCGTCGACGGTCACCTGCTGCTCCGCCATCGCCTCGAGCAGCGCCGACTGCGTCTTCGGCATCGCGCGGTTGATCTCGTCGACGAGCACGACGTTCGCGAACACGGGACCGGGGCGGAACTCGAAGTCGCGCTCGAGCTGGTTGTAGATCGACAGCCCCGTCACGTCGGTCGGCTGGAGATCCGGCGTGCACTGGATCCGCGTCGAGACCGCGCCTTCGATCGACTGCGCAATCGCACGGGCGAGCACGGTCTTCGCGGTGCCGGGGACGTCCTCGAGGAGCGCGTGCCCGCTGCACATCAGCGCCGCGATCACGAGCATGATCTGCTCGCGCTTGCCGTGGACGACCGTCTCGATGTTGTCGAGGAACCGATCGGCGACCGCCGCCGCCCGTCCGAGCTCGTCTCCTGCCACGCACCCCACCTCCCCTGGAGAGCGTATCCGCCGCATCCCGACGGGTCTTCGACTTAGACGTCGAAATCGGATTTCGGTCAGTTAGACCTGGGCGCGCGACTCCTCGACGAGGGACGCGTAGCGCTCGACCCGTTCCAGCCGCACCCGCTCCAGCGTTTCGGCCGGTAGGCCCCGCCGGTAGCCGAACCGGAAGCGGCCGGCCTTGCCCTTTCGGCGGGCCAGGACGACGTAGTTGACGGCCCCGAGCGGCGGCATGATCAGCGACTGGGCGAGCGCGTAGACCGGGAAGACGATCATCCACCAGCTCCGCACCTGGATGTTGGAGATGAACGTGACGAACGCGTAGACGAGGAAGACGAGTGGGAGCTCGAAGAGGAACGCCTTCCAGTCGATGAGGCTCCACCACTTGAAGTACACGCTCGCGAAGACGGCGAGCAGCATGTAGCTCGTCCAGACGGGAAGCTGTACGAGGTTGCGGTCGGCGTTCACGAACGAGTGGCGAAACGTGCCGGCCCACCAGAGCCGCCGCTGCTTGAACAGCGCGCCGAAGCTGTCCGGGACCTCCGTCGTGACGACGAAGTCGGCGTGCCGGATCTTCAGCTTCAGCGCGTGCGCGACCCGGCCGGTCTCGATGTCCTCGCCCGGCGTCCAGAGTGAGTGCTGATCGAAGATCAGGCGGAGCGAGTCCGTCTTGCCGACGAAGCACGCGCCGGACGTGAGCCACGGGCGGTAGTGGCGCGACAGCATCGCGATGCGGTACTCGAGCGCCTGGAGCTTCGCGGACATCGTGTTCGTGTTCTCGGCCTCGACCTTGACGGAGCAGAGGTCGGCATCGCTCGCGATCACGCCGGCGACCATTCGCTCGAGCCCGGGGCCGATGTGCGTGTCGGCGTCGAGCCGCAGGCAGTACGGCGTCGTGACGCTCGCCAGCGCCTCCTTCATCAGCACCGGTGGGCTCGGCTTCTCGGCGACGATGCGGCAGACCTTCCAGCCTTCCGCCTCGAGCTCGTCGGCGAACGCCTGCATCCGCGGCGGCGTGACCTCGAGCGCGACGAGAACGTTCGCGCGGTACTGCGCGACTCCCTCACGGCCCGCGAAGTAGCGCGGGTCGCCGTAGAGGGGGATGACGATCGTGAACTGCCAGGTCGGACGCTCGCCCGGCGGCACGAGCTTCCCGTGCCACCAGGCGAGCAGGTTCTGGAAGTCGAACGCGACGAGCGCCGCGGCGACGACCAGCATCAGCACCGACATGTCGCGCTAGTGCCGCCTCGGGGGACGGGACGGGGGCGGCGGATCGGGCGGCAGCGAACCTTGCTTGTCGATGTTCACGACCACCCGGTGCGGCGGGCACGGCTGGTGCACGACGCACTTCTCGACGTGTGTCTGCTTCGTCTCCCCGATGAAGCGCCACACCCAATGGTGGTGCGCGAAGAAGGGGGCGAAGATCAGTGTGATGACGGTAACGACGGTGAAACCGCGGTGGCCTCCGCTGTTCATTCGCTCTCCTTGCTTCGTGCTTGACCCGACGTGCCGCAAGGAGCGATGACAGAGCGCACTGCCACGCTTTGACCTGTTTTCCGCAGACAAGATCTCGGCGATTCGCGCAACCGTTTTGATCCCTCAAAGGTGTCCGTGACGTCTGCAACGAACACGACCCGGGGTCAGACCCCGGGTCGTGTCCCAACGCTCTAGCCCAACTGGGTCAGTCGATCTTGAACGCAGCGTGCTTGATCTGCGTGTACTCCTCCATCGAGTAGATCGACATGTCCTTGCCGTAGCCGGACTGCTTGTAGCCGCCGTGCGGCATCTCGGACGTGATCGGGAGCAGATGGTCGTTGACCCAGACCGTGCCGAACTGGAGCCGGCGCACGGCGTTCATCGCGCGGCCGACGTCGCGCGTCCAGACCGACGACGCGAGCCCGTAGCGGCACGTCGTTCGCCCAGCGGATCGCCTCGTCGTCGTCCGCGAACCGCTGCACGGTCACGACCGGGCCGAAGACCTCGTCCTGGACGATCTCGTCCGTCTGCTTCACGTCGGTGACGACCGTCGGCTGGACGAAGAAGCCCTTGCTGCTGCCGTTCGTGCCGCCGCCGGTGAGGACGGTCGCGCCCTTCGCCCGCTCGAGGAACCCGAGGATCCGCTCCTGCTGCGCCTTCGAGATCACGGAGCCCATCTCGATCTCGTCGCTCTCCATCGGGTCGCCGACCTTCAGCGACTCGACCTGCGGCACGAGCTCCTCCAGCAGCTTGTCGTAGATCTTCGGGCCGGCGATCACGCGCGAGCCGGCGGTGCAGTCCTGGCCGGAGTTCCAGAAGCCGGCGAGCCGGATTCCCTCGGCGACCGCCTTCGGGTCGGCGTCGTCGAAGACGACCATCGGCGCCTTGCCGCCGAGCTCGAGGTGGACGCGCTTCAGCGTGTCGGCGGCGTTGCGCGCGATCGCCTTGCCGGTCGAGACGTCGCCGGTGAGCGAGACGAGCCGGACGTCGGGATGCGCGACGAGCCGCTCGCCGACGGGAACGCCGTCGCCGGTGACGACCTGGAGCACGCCGGCCGGGATCACCTCCTGCGCGAGCTGAACGAACCGCAGCAGCGACAGCGGCGTCTGCTCCGACGGCTTCAGGATCTGGACGTTGCCGGCGGCGAGCGCCGGACCCATCTTCCAGACGGCCATCATCAGCGGGTAGTTCCACGGACAGATTCCGCCGACGATCCCGAGCGGCTCGCGCCGGATGATCGACGTGTACCCCTTGATGTACTCGCCCGCGGACTGCCCTTCGAGGTGCCGCGCGGCGCCGCCGAAGAAGCGGAGGTTGTCGGACGAGAACGGCATCTCGTCGCGGGAGGCCATCAGCGGCTTGCCGACGTTCAGCGACTCGAGCTGCGCGAGCTCCTCGGCATGCTCGTCCATCACGTCGGCGAGCTTGTGCAGAAGCTCGGAGCGCTCCTTCGGCGTCGAGTCGAGCCAGTCCGGCAGCGCCTTGTTCGCCGCCGCGACCGCGCGGTCGACGTCTTCCGCGCTGCAGCTGGGCACCTCGGCGATCGTCTCGCCGGTCGCCGGGTTGATCACCTCCATCGTCTCGCCCGAGGCCGCGTCGACCCATTCGCCGCCGACGAAGTTCTTGTAGGACGTGGTCGTCGTGCTCATCTCGTGCCTCCCTGTTCAGACCGCTGTCACCTGGGCCGACTCGACTGCCTCCGTGACGTTCCCCGCTCCGCGGCGGAGGACGCCTGTGTCGCGCATCAGGCGCTGCGCGAGAAAGACGGGGATCACCGTCAGGAGGATCATCGCGAATGCGATCGCATTCACGACGGGCAGCTGCTGCCCGAGCCGGATGTAGCCGAAGATCAGGAGCGGAAGCGTGTTCTGGGCGCCCGCCGTGAAGTATGTGACGACGACCTCGTCGAACGACAGCGCGAACGCCAGCAGCCCGCCCGCGACGAGCGCCGTCGAGAGGACGGGCCAGATCGACGAAGCGGAACGTCTGGCAGCCCGTCGGCGCCGAGATCCTGCGACGCCTCGATCAGCGACGGCGACGACCGCCGCAGTCGCGCGAGGACGTTGTTGTAGACGATCACGATGCAGAACGTCGCGTGGCCGATCACGATCGTCCACAGCGACAGGTTGATGTGGCCGAAGATGAAGAACGAGTTGAGCGCCATTCCGGTCACGATCCCCGGCAGCGCGATCGGCAGCACGAGCAGGAACGTGATCGCCTCGCGGCCGAAGAACTTGAAGCGCGAGATCGCGAACGCCGCCATCGAGCCGAGGACGAGCGCGATCGCCGGTCGCGAGCAGCGCGGCGCTGACCGAGAGCCAGGATCGCGGAGTGGACGTCGGGCGAGTCCCACGCGACGCTGAACCACTTCGTCGTGAACTCGGTGATCGGCCAGCTCTGGATGTTCGACGCGTTGAACGCGTAGACCATGATCAGGCCGAGCGGCACCCAGAGGAACAGGACGACGAGCGTCGTCCACACGCGGAGCACGATGCGTGTCGCCGTCGACTCCACTACATCGCCTCGAACGCGCCGAGCCGGCGCGCGACCAGGAGGTACACGCCCATCACCGCGAGCGGGATCGCCGCGAACGCGGCCGCGAACGGGACGTTGTTCGAGATCCCGACCGAGTCGTAGACGACGTTGCCGATGAACTGCGAGCTCGCTCCGCCCGCGAGCAGCGGCGTCACGTAGTCGCCGAGCGTCAGCGAGAACGTGAAGATCGAGCCCGCGACGACGCCGGGCAGCGCGAGCGGCATGATCACGCGGCGGAACGTCAGTGAACCCGCTCGCGCCGAGGTCGCGCGACGCCTCGATGTACGACTCCGGAATCCGCTCGAGCGCGCCGTAGATCGGCAGGATCATGAACGGGAGCCAGACGTACGAGAAGATGATCCACACCGCCCAGTTCGTGTACGCGAGGTTGCTGGTCGGGCAGCCCGAGCTTCTCGAGCGCACCAGTTGAGCACGCCGTCCTGCGCGAGGATCAGCCGCCAGATGTAGACGCGGATCAGGTAGCTCGACCAGAGCGGCAGCAGCACCGCGACGAAGAGGAACGTGCGCGTGCGCGGCCGCGCGATCCGCGCCATGAAGTACGCGAGCGGGAACGCGAGCAGCGCGTCGGCGATCGTCACCGCTGCGGCGATCCCGATCGTGCGGAGCGCGATCGTGCCGGTACGCGCTCGACTCGAAGATCGTCTGGTAGTTCGTCGAGCGTCCAGATGTGCTCGATCTCCGTCGTGAACGGGTTGACGGTCCAGAACGAGGAGACGAACAGCGCGACGAGCGACGCGAGATAGACGAGCGCGAACGCGAGCAGCGGCGGGACGAGCAGCAGCAGCGCCTTCGCCCAGCGGTGCCTCCAGAAGAACGACGAGAGCCCGAGCCGGGCCGCCCGCAATGGGGAGCCCGTCTTCGAGTCGACGTCAGCGGCGCGGACGGCCAGGGCTCATCAGCCCTTCATCTGCGTCCACGCCTGCTGCCACTGCGTGTAGTCCATGCAGTCGTTCTTGCCGTTGCCGCACGCGGCCACCGGCGTCTTCCAGAACTTGATCGAGTTGAAGTACTTCGGCGACGCGCCGCAGTGGTACTGCGCGGCGGAGCCCGGGGAGAGCTTGTTCATGATCGGGCACGCCTTCGCGTTCGCCGGCGTCTCCCCGAAGTAGATCGCCTGCTCGCGCCTGCACCTTCGGCGTCGAGACCCACGCCATCCACTTGTACATGCAGTTCGGATGCTTGGCGTTCGCCGACATCATCCACGTGTCGGCCCAGCCCGTCGCGCCCTCCTTCGGGATCAGTGTCCTTCACCGGGACCTTGTCCGCGATGAGCGTGTTCGTCTGGTACGGCCACGTCGCACCGATCACCGCGTCGCCGTTCTTGAACAGGTCGATCTCGTCCGAGGCGAGCGCCCAGTACTTCTTGATCAGCGGCTTCTGCTGCTTCAGCAGATTTATCGCCGCGTTGAACTGGGTCGAGTTCAGCTCGTACGGATCGGTGATCCTCGAGCGACGGCTTCGTCTTCGAGAGGTAGAGCGCCGCGTCCGCGATCTGGATCGGGTTGTCCGGCACGGTGACCTTGCCCTTGTACTTCGGGCTGTAGATCGCCGACCAGCTCGTCGGCGCCGGCTTCACCTTCGTCGTGTTGTAGAGCAGCGTGTTCGGGCCCCACTGGAGCGAGATCCCGTAGTGCACGCCGTTGATCGTGTTGTGCGGCGGCGACTTCAGCGCCGGGATGAAGTCCTTGTAGTCGGGGATCAGAGCCGGGTTGACCGGCTGCACGTCCTTGCCGTAGATCAGGCGGAGGCTCGCGTCGCCGGACGCGGAGACGCCGTCGTACTGCGAGCCGCCGCCCGACGCATCAGCGTCACCATCTCGTCCGACGAGCCGGCGTACTTCGCGTTCACCTTGCAGCCGGTCGCCTTCTGGAACGGCTTGACCCACTGCGTGCTAGCGTGTAGCCCTCCCACGCGATGAGGTTCAGCTGTCCCTCGCCCTTCCCGACCGACGTCGGCAGGCCGGTGCTCGTGCTGACGCCGGCCGCCGGCACGCACAGCGCGGCCGCGAACACGGCGGCGAGGACGTGAGCCCTGCGAATCCTTCTCACTGGTCGTCTCCCTCCTTGATGATCTCGTACGTGTGCTCCGGCCGCCACGAGAGGCGGACCCGCTCTGCCTTGGGCCTCGAGCGCCTGCTGCGACGAGGTCTCGAGGTTCTGCTGGACGACGACGAGCTCGCCGCCGCGTGTCCAGGTCGACGATGTAGCGCGTGACCATGCCGACGTAGACGACGTCGCGGACGACGCCGGGCTCGCCGGTTCCGGTCTCGCTCATGTGGATCTTCTCGGGGCGGATCGTGAAACGCTTGCCGTCGCGCTCGAGCACGTTGGAGACGCCGACGAAGCCTGCGACGAACTCCGTCTCCGGATGCTCGTAGACGTCGGCGGGCGTCCCGATCTGCTCGATCTGCCCCTCGTTGAAGACGGCGAGGCGGTCGCTCATCGTCAGCGCCTCTTCCTGGTCGTGCGTGACGTAGACGAACGTGATCCCGAGCTCGCGCTGCAGCTCCTTCAGGAACACCTGCATCTCCTGGCGCAGCTTCAGGTCGAGCGCGCCGAGCGGCTCGTCGAGCAGGAGCACCGTCGGGTTGTTCACGATCGCGCGGGCGAGCGCGACGCGCTGCCGCTGGCCGCCGGAGAGCTGCACCGGCTTGCGCGCGCCGAGACCGGGGAGGCGGACGCGCTCCAGCACCTCGCTCGGCTTTCGCTCGGCGCTCCTTCCGGCCGACGCCCTTGACGCGCAGGCCGTACTCGACGTTCTCGAGCACGGTCATGTGCGGGAAGAGCGCGTAGTCCTGGAAGACGGTGTTGACGTCGCGCTGCGACGGCGCGGTGCCGGTGACGTCCGACGCCCGCGAGCTCGACGCTTGCCGGCGTCGGGGCGCTCGAAGCCTGCGATCACGCGGAGGGTCGTCGTCTTTCCCGAGCCGGACGGGCCGAGCATCGTGAAGAACTCGCCCTCGGCGATGTCGAGGTCGAGATCCGCGATCGCGACGACGTCGCCGTACGTGCGGCGGATTCCCGTGAGGCGGACGGCGGGCGCGGTCGCGCCGGCGTCGCGTCTCGGCCCTAGCCGGAGCCTGCGTCGCCAAGTGCCTCCTCGAGGATGGCGAGCCCTTGTTCCAGCTCCTCGTCCGTCGCCGAGAGCGGCGGCAGAAGCCGGATGACGTTTCCGTACGAGGCCGCACGAGAGCAGGATCAGACCGTGCTCGCGCGCCGTACGACGTGACGGCCTTCGCCGCGTCGCCGTTGCGCTCCGTGAGCTCGAGCGCGAGCATCGAGCCGAGCCCGCGCACCTCGCCGACGACCGGACGGCGCGACGCGATCTCGTCGAGGCGCGTGCGCAGCAGCTGCCGCGATCTGGTCGGCGCGCTCGCGCGAAGCCGGGCGCGGAGAGCTCGTCGAGCACGGCGATCGCCGCGGCGCACGCGACGGGGTTGCCGCCGAAGGTGCCGCCGAGGCCGCCGGGGTGCACCGCGTCCATCACGTCGGCGCGGCCCGTGACCGATGCGAGCGGCAGGCCGCCGCCGAGCGTCTTGCCGCGCGACGAGGATGTCCGGCTCGACGCCGTAGTGCTCGATCGCCCACATCTGGCCGGTGCGACCGCAGCCGGACTGGATCTCGTCGTCGACATAGAGGATTCCGTGCTCGTCGCAGAGCTCGTCGAGCGCCGCGATGAACTCCTGCGGCATCGGGATGAACCCGCCTTCGCCCTGCACCGGCTCGAGCACGATGCACGCGACGTCCTTCGGGTCGACGTCCTGCTTGAACAGCAGCTCGAGCCCGTGGAGTGCGTCCTCGGTCGAGACGCCGCGATACGGGTACGGCGCCGGCGCGCGGTAGATGTCCGTCGCGAGCGGCCCGAAGCCCTGCTTGTAGACGAGCTTCGACGTCATCGCCATCGTCAGGTTCGTGCGGCCGTGGAACGCGCGGTCGAAGACGACGACTCCGGCGCGCTTCGTCGCGGCGCGGGCGATCTTCACGGCGTTCTCGATCGCCTCGGCGCCCGAGTTGACGAGCAGCGTCTTCGTCGCGGCGTCGCCGGGCCAGAGGTCGTCGAGCCGCCGCGCGACCTCGACGTACGGCTCGTAGATCCCGACCATGAAGCACTGGTGCAGGAACTTGTCGGCCTGCTCGTGGATCGCGCGGACGACGGCGGCCGGGCCGTGGCCGAGGTTCTGGCAGGCGATGCCGCCGCCGAAGTCGAGGTACTCGCGCCCGTCGACGTCCCAGATCTTCGCGCCCCACGCCTTCGAGACGACGAGATTGGGCGTGGAGACGCCGCGCGGGACGTATCGCTCCCGCGCCTGGAGCACCCGCTCCGTCCCCGTCCGCTCCTCCACCGACATACGCGGACCGATTATTCCTGTTCGCGTTCCCTCTTTTCAACGCCGGTCGCTCACGCATTGCGTGGCGAAGGCGGCCCCGTGCTGTCGAAATGCGCAGCCGGGGCGGGTTGGTGGGCGCACGCCGCGCACGACGCGGGTGTCTCCGTGGCGGCCGGCGACACGAAGGTCGTCGAGCGCGGCGCGGCCGACGACGGATACGGCAGGACGACGGCGATCGGATTGGACGCAGCTACCCTGCGACCCCGATGCGCAGGCTCCTCGTCGTCGCCGTCATCGCGCTCGCAGCCGCGGGTGGGGCCTCGGCCGCGACGATCCCCGGGTTCCACTCGCCGTCGGGGAACATCAAGTGCCTGCTCATCCAGCCGAAGGCGCTCGTGTGCCAGATCGCCTCGTCGAGCTACGCGAAGAGCCTCCAGGCAAAATGCAACGGCCTCGACTGGCACGGCTTCTACCTCTCCGCCGGCAAGGCCGCGACGCGCAACTGCTCGGGCGGGATCCTCTACACCGGAACCCCGCGCTACGTCGACCTTCCGTACGGAAAGACCTGGACGCGCGGCCCGTTCACCTGCCGCTCCGCTCTGACCGGCGTCACCTGCCGGAGTCGGACGGGACACGGGGTCACCGTGTCCCGCCAGGCCTATCGTCTCTGGTAGCTCAGCGCCCGTTCGGCGCCGAGGCGACCGGGGCGGGGCAGCGCCAGTACTCGTAGGAACCGGCCTTGCCGGCGTCCTTGCACCCGTTCCCCGAGAGATCGGGCACGCCCTGCAGCTTCCCCGGGCGGCACGCCTCGAGCTGCGTCCCGTCCGCGGCGGTCTGGGCGACGACGCAGACGGCGGTGAGGCCGGTCGTCTTCAGGAAGCGGCCGTCCTTGACGGCGACCATCAGCGCGAGCACCAGGGCTGCGACCAAACCAACTCTCATGACCATGCGGCATCCCTCCGCGCCGCAGGTCGGATTCCTCGGCTTGCTGATCGGCACCGGACCGGCCGGACCTGAGGCGAATCCCTCGTTCGAGTGAGGAGAGCTACGAGCTCCAGACGCTCTCGAACGTCCCGAACCGCAGCTCCTGGTCGTAGTGGAACCGCGTGTCGTCGACGCGCCGCATGTACTCGTCGCGGTTCGCGGCGGCGAACTCGTTGTACGCCTCGGCCGAATCCCACCGGTCGACGACGACGTAGCGGCCCGGCACCTCGACGTCCCGGAGCAGCTCGGTTCCGACGTAGCCGCGGCCCCGGCCGAAGAACTGCGCCCACTCGCCGTCAGGCCCGTAGACCCGCTCGAACTCGGCCGCGTCGCGCGCCTCGTAGCTGAAGATCAGGGCGATCACGGATCGAGTCGTACCACGGGCGCGTTAACCTCTGCACCCATGAGCGCCGAGCCGTTGACCGAAGAGCAGGAGCCGGGCGAGGACCGCAGCGCCTACGAGGGCGTGCTCCGCTTCTACCACCTCGCCAAGCGGCAGGAGTGGCTGGTGGGCGACCTCCCGTGGGGCGAGATCGCCCCGGTGCCGGAGGGGAAGGGCACGCCGCAGCGCCGCGCGCGGCGCATGGACGTATGGCGCTCCGTCGTCATGCAGCAGCTCCAGGCCGACGTGCTCGCGGTCGAGATGGCGGCGCAGCTGCTCAACGCGGCGCCCGACCCGGAGGCGCGGCTGTACTACACGACGATGGTGCAGGACGAGGCGCGCCACACCGAGGCGTGGCTGAAGCTGATCGGCCAGATCGGCGGCGAGGGCGAGCGCGACCCGCACCTCGACGCGCTCGGCCACATGTTCCTCGAGGCGGACTCGCTCGAGGAGAAGGTGTTCCTGATGCAGGTCTTCTTCGAGCGGCTGATCATCCCGCGCTTCCGGCTGATCGCACGCTCGTCGCGCGGCACGATCCTCGAGGACATCTGCAACCGCCTCGCGATCGACGACGGGATCCACCACGGCGCCGGGATGGCGTACGAGCGGGTGCTGCTCGAGGGAGCGGGGCCGCAGGTGCGGAACACGCTGGTCGACGCGGCGTCCCGGATGCTGCCGGAGTTCGCGGCGCATGTGCTCTGGCGGCCGAAGGCGCGCGAGATGATCGGGCAGCTGATGGAGGCCCGCGACCGCGAGCGGCTGAAGAACGAGCTCGACCACGGCGTCCGCCTGGCGAAGTCGCTCGGCATCGACGTCTCGGAAGTCGCGGTTCCGTTCTGAGTCCAGGGGAACCGGGGTTCCCCTAGATGACCCCTCCCTCGGCTCGCGTGGCGGGCGGAGGTGGGGCTGCGGCGAGAGCGCGGTCTCGCCGTCGCCGGACGATCGCGCGTCACGCAGGTTGATCTGAGCGAGATAGCGGTGCCGCGCGTCTCGTGGTGGGCTTCGCCCATCCCGCGCCGCTGGTGCGCCGGAGGCCAACACGCCCTACGGGGAGCGTTAGCCTCCGGCCTGTTCGCTCGAAGCTCGGTGCGGCAAAGGCCGGAGGCTAAAGCGGGGCGAAAGCCCGCTTTAGGTGGAGGCCGAACCTTGCGGCCCGGGATGCTTCAGCACCACGGGCCGCGCGGGGTAGACAGCGCGCCGAGATCGCTCTAGGGGGACCGCGAAGCACCCGCGGAGCCGGGACCGCGCTCCCGGCGGAGCGCCAGCGCGAACCGCCACTCGCGCCGAAGGAGGGGGCGACCGGGGGAACCCTGCGGTTCCCCCGGTTACCGAAGTCCGCCGCGCTCGAAGTGTGCGCGGAAGAAGTTCTCGGAGCCGGCCGTCGCCATCGCGCGATGACGCGCTGATCTCGAGCGCGAGCGCGGCGGCGGCGACGAGCTGCGCGAAGCGGTAGACCTTGCCCGCGCCCGCGCAGCCCATCATCGTGAGCCACTCGCGCGGGGTCGGGAGCGTCGTGCCGCCGCCGACGGTGCCGACCTCGAGCCCGGGGAAGCGGATCGCCACGTGCAGCCCGCCGTCGATGCGCCGGCAGGTGCCGTGCGCCATCGAGCTCGTCCCGACCATCCCGATGTCCTGGCCCGTCGCGGTGAAGATCGCGGCGATCGCCGACGCCGGCGTGAACGCGACGGACTGCATGCCGGACGCGACCGCGCCGTGTGTCCCGGCCCAGGCGAGCGCCTCGAGATCCTCGGCGGTCGTGCGCAGCACGCGGCGGATCGCCTCGTCCGTCAGCGTCGTCTCCGCGATCACCGTCTTCCCGTGCCCGGACTGGAAGTACTCGTACGACGGCTTCTTGTCGCCGCCCATGTTCGCCTCGAGCATCGCGCGGTCGATCGCGACCGGCGCGTTAGGGAGCACGTACGCCATGTTCAGCGCGTACGCATTGCGGGTCATCATGTTCGGCCCGACCGCGTCGCCGGTCGTGAACCGCCAGAGGACGTGGCACATCGGGCCGACGACGTGCGTCTTCGCCTCGCGGAGGACGGCGTGGCGCGAGAGCTCCGGAATGTCGGAGTCGCGGAGGAACGCGCGCAGCTCCGGCACGCGCTCCTCGATCCAGTGCGCGAGCGCGAGCGCGTCCGTCGCGTCCTTGCAGACGAAGCACGACGCGCGCGTGATCCGGTCGGCGACGACGTGCGTCCGGAAGCCGCCCGACTCCGCAACGGCCTTCGCGCCGCGCTGCACCGACGCGGTCAGCCCGCCTTCGGTGTGCGCGAGCGGCACGGCGACGTCCTCTTCCGCGCGGCCGCTCTCGACGACGTCGCCGTCGTCCGAGAGGCTGTAGTGGCCGAGAGAGACGTGCAGCTCCGCGACCGAGACCGGGATCACCGCGACGCCGGTCACCGTCTCCGCCGCTGTCGCGAACGGCTCGAGGTCGATGCCGGTCACCGCGCCGTCGAGCCCGAGCGCCTCCTGGCGCGCGCGAATCGACGCTGCATCGTTCTTCCGCGGAAGCCCCTTCGCCACGAGCGGAGCTTAGTGGTGCCCGGCACCTCCGTTCCGCGAAGTGGTCTGGCACCTAGGAGCCGTTAGGTGCCAGGCACCAGCGATAGGCTCCGCCCAATGACCGCGAAGATCATCGACGGCAAGGCGCTCGCCGCGAAGGTCCGCGCCGAGGTCGCCGCCGACGTCGCGGAGCTCGGCCACGTCGGGCTGGCGACCGTGCTCGTCGGCGAGGATCCTGCCTCGGAGATCTACATCCGCGGCAAGCACAAGGCGGCCCGCGAGGCCGGGTTCGAGTCGCAAGACCACCACCTTCCCGCGGACATCAGCGAGGCCGACCTGCTCGCGGTGATCGCCGGCCTGAACGCGGACGACGCGGTCGACGGGCTCCTCGTCCAGCTCCCGCTCCCGGATCACCTCGACGAGAACACGGTGATCGAGTCGATCCATCCCGGCAAGGACATCGACGGCCTCCACCCGGAGAACGCCGGCCGCCTCGCGCTCGGACGGCCGACGCTCGTCCCCGGCACGCCGATGGGCGTGATGCGGATGCTCGAGGAGTACGAGATCGAGACGAAGGGCGCCGAGGCCGTCGTGATCGGCCGCTCGAACATCGTCGGCAAGCCGATGGCGCAGCTCCTTCTCCGCGCGCACGCCACGGTGACGATCTGCCACTCGCGCACGCGCGACCTCGCCGCGCACGCGCGCGGGGCGGACATCCTCGTCGCCGCCGTCGGGAAGCTGCACGTCGTGACCGCCGACATGGTCAAGCCCGGCGCCGCCGTGATCGACGTCGGCATGAACCGCACGGACGACGGACTTTTCGGCGACGTCGACCCGGCCGCGGCCGAGGTCGCGGGCTATCTGACGCCGGTCCCGGGCGGCGTCGGTCCGATGACAATCGCGATGGTCCTGAAGAACACCGTCACGGCCGCCCGTGCCCGTCGCGGAGCCCTTGCGAAAACGGCCGGCTGAGTTACACTCCGGCCTGCTTCACGTCGGTCGGCGGCTCGGTGCCCGAGCCGTCGTTGTTTTTTGCAAGGAGGAAGGTCAAGTTGGCAGAGGGCACCGTTAAGTGGTTCTCCAACGAGAAGGGCTACGGCTTCATCGAGCGCGAGGGCGGCGACGACGTCTTCGTGCACTTCTCGGCTATCACCATGGACGGCTACAAGTCGCTGACCGAAGGCCAGCGCGTTTCGTTCGAGGTTGTGCAAGGCCCGAAGGGCGCGCAGGCCGCGAACGTCCAGGCAGCGTAGGAGAACTCTCTCGGAACCATGTGCGGCGGGCCCCGAGAGGGGCCCGCTTCGTTTTGGAAGGATGACGTCATGGCGATCGACCGCGAACAACTGATGCATGTCGCCCATCTCGCGCGCCTCGAGCTCCGGGAGGAGGACGTCGAGCGGCTCGGCGCGCAGCTGAACGACATCCTCGCCGCGGTCGGCAAGGTCGCCGAGCTCGACCTCTCCGACGTCCCGCCGACGTCGCATCCGCTCGACGTCGTCAACGTCTGGGACGAGGACGAGCCGCGGCCGTCGCTCCCGGTCGAGGAGGCGCTCGCGAACGCTCCCGAGCGCGAGGGCGACGCATTCCGGGTGCCGCCCGCATGATCGACACGCTCCGACTCAGCGCGGAGGACGCGCTCGGGCTGGTCGAGCGC
Source organism: uncultured Actinomycetes bacterium (assembly GCA_963718385.1). GTDB lineage: Bacteria > Actinomycetota > Thermoleophilia > Gaiellales > Gaiellaceae > Palsa-739. The sequence continues at coordinate 27,749 of CAVQZE010000001.1, read as the reverse complement.
GGCGAGGTCTCGTCGGCCGAGCTGCACGCCGCGTACGTCGCCGCGATCGCGGATCGCGACCCGGAGCTGCACTGCTACCTCCGCGTCCTCGACGAGCCGAACGGCACGTCGATCCCGATCGCGCTGAAGGACGTGATCGGGACGAAGGGCGTCGAGACGACCGCCGGCTCGAAGATCCTCGAGGGCTACGTCCCCGTCTACGACGCGACCGTCGTCGAGCGGCTCAAGGCGCGCGGCCTCTCGCTGCTCGGCAAGACGAACACGGACGAGTTCGCGATGGGCTCGTCGACCGAGAACTCGGCGTACGGCCCGACGCGGAACCCGTGGGACCCGACGCGCGTCCCCGGCGGCTCCGGCGGCGGCTCGGCCGCCGCGGTTGCGGCCGGCCTCGCGCCGTGGGCACTCGGTTCCGACACCGGCGGCTCGATCAAGCAGCCCGCCGCGCTCTGCGGCAACGTCGGCCTCCGCCCGACCTACGGCACCGTCTCGCGGTACGGGATCGTCCCGTTCGCGTCGAGCCTCGACCAGGTCGGTCCGGTGGCGCGCAACGTCCGCGACTGTGCGCTCCTCTACTCGATCATCGCCGGCCGCGACGTCTGGGATTCGACGACGGTCGAGCTGCCCCACGCGGTCGAGCTTCCGGAGGCGGACGATCTGAAGGGACTGCGGATCGGCGTGCCGCGCGAGTTCAACGAGCACGAGGCGATCGAGCCGGGAGTCCGCGACGCCGTGCAGCGCACGATCGAGCTCTGCCGCGAGCTCGGCGCCGACGTGGGGGACTGCTCGCTGCCGCTCTCGGTCGACTACGGCATGCCGTGCTACTACCTGATCGCTCCCGCCGAGGCGTCGTCGAATCTCGCGCGCTACGACGGCGTCCGCTTCGGCTACCGCGCGGCGAACGCGACAGACCGGATCGAGATGTACGCCCGCACGCGCGACGAGGGCTTCGGCGACGAGCCGAAGCGGCGGATCATGGTCGGCACGTACGCGCTTTCCGCCGGCTACTTCGACGCGTACTACGGCCAGGCGCAGAAGGTGCGCACGATGCTCGTCCGCGAGCACGCGGAGGTGTTCGAGCGCTTCGACGTCATCGTCTCGCCGACGTCGCCGACCGTCGCGTTCGAGCTCGGCGCGCGCACCGCGAATCCGCTCGCGATGTATCTCAGCGATCTGCTGACGATCCCGTCGTGCCTCGCCGGCCTGCCGGGGCTCAACGTTCCGTGCGGCCTCTCCGAAGGACTTCCCGTCGGACTACAGCTGATCGGTCCGCAGTTCTCGGAGAACACGCTTTTCCGCGCGGGCCGCGCGCTCGAGCAGGCGATCGGTTTCGATCCTGTGCCGACGAGGCTCGCGTCATGACGCAGTGGGAGCCCGTGATCGGTCTCGAGGTGCACGTGCACCTGAAGACGCGCACGAAGATGTTCTGCCGCTGCGAGCTCGAGTACGGCGCGGACGAGAACACGCGCACGTGCCCGATCTGCCTCGCGCATCCCGGCGCGCTGCCCGTCGCGAACGGGAAGGCGATCGAGCTGACGATCCTGCTCGGCCTCGCGCTCGACTGCGAGATCTCGGAGCACGCCGTGTTCGCGCGCAAGAACTACTTCTATCCGGATCTGCCGAAGGGCTACCAGATCAGCCAGTACGAGCAGCCGCTCTGCGGACCGGGGAAGCTCGTGATCCCGACGGCGGACGGCGACGAGACCGTCGGGATCACGCGAGCGCATCTCGAAGAGGACGCGGCGAAGACGGTGCACGCCGGCGGCGCGACCGGCCGCTCGGTCGGCGCCGACTATTCGCTCGTCGACTTCAACCGCGGCGGCACGCCGCTGCTCGAGATCGTCAGCGAGCCCGACATCCGCTCCGCCGACGAGGCCGACCGCTACCTCCGCCTGCTCCGCCAGACGATCGTCGAGCTCGGCATCTCCGACGCGGAGATGGAGAAGGGCACGCTGCGCGCCGACGTCAACGTCTCCGTGCGCGAGGCCGGCGAGACCGGCTACCGGCCGCGCTGGGAGATCAAGAACATGAACTCGTTCACGTTCATCCGCCGTGCGATCGACGCCGCGATCCGCCAGCAGACCGCAGCGCACGAAGCGGGGGAGACCGTCGTCCAGTCGACGTACGACTACGACGCGGACACCGACACGCTGACCGTGCACCGCTCGAAGGAGGAGGCGGACGACTACCGCTACTTCCCGGAGCCGGACCTCGTCCCGGTCGAGCCGCCGGCGGAGCTCGTCGAGCGGCTGCGCGCGGAGCTGCCGGAGCTGCCGGCCGCGCGGATCCGCCGGCTCGGCACGGAGCTCGGCCACGCGCCGGCCGAGGAGCTCGTGATGACCGGCAAGGAGTGGAAGGCCGAGGCGCTCGCCGCGCACGGTGTGCCGCTGTCGACCGCCGCCGCCGTCGCCATGAACGAAGCGGAGTTCCTCCCGGAGAACGCGGCGCCGCTCGCCGAGATCGTCAAGCAGCGCGACGCGATCACGCGCGAGGCGTACACGGACGCGTTCGCCGCGGCGACGACGAGGGCGATCTCCGCCGACGAGTTCCTCTCGCAGACCTCCGTCAGCGACGCTTCGGAGCTCGACCCGATCATCGACGCGGTGCTCGCCGCGAACCCGGATCAGGTCGCGACGTACCGCGGCGGCAAGGAAGGCGTGCTCGGCTTCCTCGTCGGCCAGGTGATGAAGGAGACGCAGGGCAAGGCCGACCCGAAGGTCGTCAACCAGCTGCTGCGGGAGAAGCTTCTCGGCTGACGTGCGCGCCGCGTGCGAGGTACAGCGCGGCGACGCCGAGCACCACCCCCATCGCGACGATCAGCGCCTGATACGGCACTACCGTCGAGAGCGCTGCGCCGAGTGCGATCGACAGTGTCTGCGGGACCGTCAGCGCGACATCGGCCGCGGCCGAGACGCGGCCCTGCAACGCGAGCGGCGTCCGCGTCTGCAGCGCGGTCATGAACGCGACGACCGTCATGGTGATGGCAAGGCCCGCGATGAAGAACCCGACGAACACGGTCGCGAGGTTGGGGACGAGGAGCAACAGATCGCCGGCCGCGAATCCCGCGAGGCCGATCCCGACGAGACGTACGTCGCCGACCCGGCGCATCACCGCCGCCGCGCTGAGCCCGCCTACGATCGCGCCGACGCCCTGCATGGTGCTGGTGACGCCGAGGAACGACGGCGGCTTGCCGATCGCGTCGATGAGCGCGAAGACGAACGTCTCTGCGAAGCCGATCACGAGCATCGCGACGGCGCCTCCCACCAGCATCGTCTTCAGCTCGGGCGTCGCGAGGATGTGCCGTGCGCCGGCCGAGACCTCGACGGCGAATCCATGCGTATGCGGCTCCGGCTTCTCGTCGTGGACATGGAGGAGCGAGAGCGCCGTCGCGGAGACGAGGAACGTCGCGGAGTCGAGCAGGGCGACGGGACCGCCGCCGACGGCGGCATACAGCCCCGCGCCGGCGAGTGGAGCGACGAGCCGGAGCCCTTGCGTGATCGTCTGCAGCAGGCCGTTCGCCTCCGGCAGCTGGTCATCAGGGAAGACGAGGCGCAGCAACGCGGCACGGGCGGAGTCGAACACCGATCCGCCGATCGAGTAGAAGAGCGTGACGACGTAGATCAGCCACAGGTCGCTCCGGTCGTGGACGAGGAGCAATAGGAGCACGGTCGCGGCGAGGAACAGGTCGGCGCAGACCATGAGCCGCCGGCGGCGCACACGGTCTGCGAGCAGACCCGCGAGCGGAGCCGTCAGCCGCCCCGCCGCGAACACGAAGAAGACGAGCCCCGCGGCCGCGTTCGATCCCGTGAGCGACTTCGCCCAGATCCCGAGAACGATGATCAGCGCCCAGTCGCCGAACAGCGAGACAGCCTCGCCGCCGAAGAGGAGGCGGGCGTCGCGGCTGCGGAGCAGCGACCTCACGCCGCGCGGAAGACGCGGAAGTCGCCGCTGACCGTCTTGCCGCGGACGACGACCGTCGGGGATTCGTCGCTGCTGCGATCCGGCGCGTCCGCGAGCGGAACCTCGGACGAGAGGTCGCCCGAGACGGAGTTCGCGTCGACGTCGATGCCGGAGCCGGCTGCGATGCCGATCTCGATGTCACCTGAAATGCTCGTGACCTCGGCGTGACCCTGGCGGATCGACTCGATCCGGACGTCGCCGGACACGGACTTCGCGACGAGCGACCCGCCGACGAACTCGGCCTTCACGTCGCCGGAGACGCTCTGCGCGCGCAGGTCGCCGCCGACGCGCGCGAGGCGCACGTCGCCGCTCACGCTCTTGATCACCGCGGCGCCCGTGACCTCGCCGGTAACGCGCACGTCGCCCGACGCGGTCTTCGTCTCCAGCGACTCGAGCATGCCGCTGACCGTCACATCGGCCGACGCGCTCGCGAGGCGAGCCTTGCTCGCGTGCGGGACCGAAGCGCGGACGGTGAGCCGGCCCGCGCCGAACGTCAGGTCTCCGATCGAAATGTTGACGCCGAAGAAGCCCCGCTTGCCGTGGAAGTCGACGACGATCGTGTCGCCGCGCTGCTCGACGGTGGTCTGCTCGATGAGCTTCTCGTCGCCTTCGATCGTGATCACGGACTCGTCGCCGTCGACTGTCTCGACGTCGATGTCGCCGGCCGGAATCGTGACCTTGAGGTCGACCGGCCTGGGAGTGTCGAAGCGATGCTCGGGCATGATCAGACCGCCTTCAGGTTCGGAGGTGCGAGGTTGCGGGAGACGAGCGACATGAGCCACGCGCTCGGCGTGAGGCCCTCGCGGGCCGCCGCCGTCTCGACGCCGCTGCGGAGCGGCTGCGGCAGGCTGACCTCGAGCGGCGCGTCGGGAACGCCCGACGGGTCGTCGTAGGTCCAGCCGGAGTCGCTGGCGGTGTGGGAGCGGATGAGGAGGTCGGACATGAGGACTCCTTTCAGCTGCGGCCGTAGCCGGTGAGGCGTTTGCCGGAGGACCGCCGGGCGGCATGCGCGTTCCGCGCGACCGCGTGGACGATCCAGGTGTTCACGGAGATCCCGTCCTTGGCGGCCGCTTCCTCGACCCGCCGCTTCAGTCCCTCCGGGAGCCGGAGCGTGATGCGAGCGTCGAGGATGTCGTCGCCCGCCGCAGCGGGCTCGGCCTCCTGGTCGCGGACGACGACGAGCTCGGGATCGCCGCCGGCGATCCGGACCTCGACGCGGCCGCTGTCGAGCTGGGACGAGACCTCGAGTGCCGCTTCGCCGAGCACCTCCTGGAGGCGCCGGGCGACGGAGGACTCGAGCGCCACCGCGAGCAGCTCGGCCGCGCGGGCCGTGGTCTCGTCACCGAGAGCCGCGACGCGGACGAGGTCTTCACGGAGCGCCTGGACGTAACCGTCGATCTGCATGGCTGCACTATGACATCACAATGATGTCATTGTCAAGTCACCGTGACGGTGACGTGACTGCAGCGCTACATCAGGCCGCAGTACCGCGCGGTATTCGGCCACGGCCAGAAGCCGCGGGTGCGGGCGGCGCGGACGGCCGTCCAGATCTGCTCGAGCGGCGTCCAGTGGTCGGCGGTGCCCTTGTGGCGGTAGAGCCAGCCGCCGTAGTGGCGCTGGAACGAGACGTCCATCTGGAGCCCGCCCCAGTACGGGTCGCCGGTGTCCGTCCAGCTGCCCTCGTAGTGGTGGATGCAGAGCCACGCGTGGAGCTGCGGCGGGTGCTGCGCCTTGCGCCGGGCCGTCTCGGCCCGCTGCCGCCAGATCCGCGCGGCCCGGCTGACGTCATTCACCTGCATCGTCGCGAGGACGCGGCCCGCGGTCGGCGTGAGCGCCGCGCCCATCACATGCTGCCAGCGCCAGGTCTCCTGCTGGGCCCGGGCGATCTCCGCCCCGAGCCGGTTGATCGTCGCCGCACTGAGCGCCGCGCGGTTCGCGTCGGCGCGGGGAGCGCTGGTTCCTGCTGTTGCGCACGCAAACACGAGCAGGCCGGCGCAGGCCAGAATGGATCGCCGCAAGAAAGACCTCCAGGATCGCTTGCACGGGAACCGAGTGGGCAGAGTCGGCCGAGACCGGCACCACTCGGTGCGGCTATGCGAGTTGCCCGGACAGGGTACGGACCGGGTCAGACGCCCCGCTTTGTGAAGATTGTCTCAAGCGGGCGGAGCGGCGGTGCGGCCGAAGCTGACGGTCGGCGGCGCCACGAACCCCGCATAGAGCAGGACGGCGCCGAGCGCGATTCCGACCGATGTCCCCGCGGAACCGAGGCCGGCGAGCCCGCTGCCCGTCGCCGCGACGACCACTCCGGCGACGATCAGGGAGTTCCCGAGCGGCCGCGTCCGGAAGGAACGGGCCGCGACGACGACCACGGCGACCGTCCCGAGGATGTTCGCGACGATGGCGAGCAGCCGCGCCGGGAAGAACGCCAGATGATCCTGCGCCGGCGGGATCCCGTGCGGCGAAAACGCTCCGTGAACGGGCATCGCGAGCGCCACGCCGAGGGCCAGGCCGACGTAGACGAGCCCGACCGGAATCGCACGCCGCCGGCCGGCGAACGCGAGCGAGCCGACGCCGAGCAGCGGCGCGGTCAGCAGCGCCCCGGCGGCGTAGTAGACGCGGAACGAGCGCGCGTCCCACTGCGCCGCCTCGCTCCAGGCGATCGCCGCCGCGGCGACGGCATACGCCGCGAGCGACCACGCCCACGCCGCGAGCTCGGGCCGGCGGCTCGCCCGCCAGCGCCGCGCGAGCGCCCCGGCGAGCCGGAGCGCGATCAGCGCGGCGGCGAAGGCGACGAGAGCGTCCATGTCACGAGCCTAGTAGGCTCGCGACTGGTGAAGAAGACGTGGCTGTTCGTGGCTGCCGCGGCCCTCTCCGGCGCACTGCTCCTGGGAGCGGCGTCAGCGGCTCCGCCGCCCGACCACGCGCTCCTCGCGCTGAACATCCTGCCGCCCGGCGAAGCCTCGAACGGCGTCGACCTGACGAGCCAGCTGCCGCTCTACGACGGGCTGACGCCGCTGCGCGGCAACGTCACGACGGCCGACGTGAAGCGCCTCTACAAGCCGGAGACGCTCGGCCTCGGCGGCGCGAAGCCGACGCGCGTCGAGCGCCCGAAGAGCGGCGTCACGATCGACCGCGACAGCTTCGACGTCCCGCATATCTACGGCACGACGCGTGCGAACACCGAGTTCGGCGCCGGCTGGGCGACCGCCGAGGATCGCGGCATCGACCTCCAGCTGCTTCGCGGGCCGGCGCGTATCTCTGCGCTCGATGTCCCCGGCTACGACGCGTTCTCGGTCGCGCTCTCCGGCAAGCAGTTCATCCCGAGCGCGCAGACCGAGACGTTCCTCGCCGCGCAGGTGCCGCTCGCGCAGAAGACGGCGAAGGGCCGGCAGCTGATCCGCGACGTCGACGCGTATCTCGCCGGGATCAACGCGTACTTCAAGGCGCAGGGCGGATTCGTGAAGCCGTTCACGCGAAACGACGTCGTCGCGATCGGAACGCTGATCGGCGCGGTATTCGGCGCGGGCGGCGGCAACGAGGCGAACAGCGCGCTGTTCCTCGGCGCGTTGCAGCAGCGGCTCGGCGCGGCGAAGGGGCTCTCGGTCTGGAACGACCTGCGCGAGCAGAGCGATCCGTCGACGCCGGTGACGATCGCGTCGTCGTTCCCGTACGAGACCAACGGACCGACCGGCGTCGGCCCCGGGAATGTCGCGCTCGATCCCGGCAGCTTCACGGCCGCCGGTCCGGCCCTCCGCACCGAGCAGCACCGTCTGATGTCGAACGCGCTCCTGATTTCCGGGAAGCGCTCGGCGAACGGTCACCCGATCTTCGTCGCCGGGCCGCAGGTCGGCTACTTCTCGCCGGAGATCCTGATGGAGGAGGATCTCCACGGCGGCGGGCTCGACGCGCGCGGCGTCGCGTTCCCCGGGCTCGGCTTCTATCTCCAGATCGGCCGCGGGCCGGACTATGCGTGGAGCGCGACCTCGGCGAGCTCCGACGTCACCGACCAGTTCGCGGAGACGCTCTGCGGCGGCGACGACCTGCACTACATGTTCAAGGGCACGTGCCGTGCGATGGGGACGTTCGACGCCGGCACGCTGAAGGGGCTCGGCACGACGCCGGACACGGAGCTCACGTTCCACACGACGGTGCACGGTCCGGTCGTCGGCTACGCGACGTCGAACGGGACGAAGGTCGCGATCGCGTCGCAGCGCTCGACGCGCGGCCGCGAGCTGCTCGCGGCGATTCCGTTTCAAACGCTTACGACCGCCGCCGTCCACTCGCCGCAGCAGTTCTTCCAGACGATGGCGGGCTTCGACCTGACGTTCAACTGGTTCTACGCCGACTCGAAGCACATCGCGATGTACTCGAGCGGACGGCTGCCGCTGCGCGCGCCCGGCGTCGACCCCGGCCTGCCGACGAACGGCGACGGCAGTTACGAATGGCGCGGCTGGCTCGCGCCGCTCGCGCACCCGCACGTCGTCGACCCGGCGAGCGGCGAGATCGTCAACTGGAACAACAAGCCGGCCGCCGGCTTCGGCGCAGCGGACGACAACTGGTCGTACGGCTCGGTGCACCGTGTCCTGCTGCTCGACAAGGGCGTCGCCGCGAAGAAGACACACACCGCGACGAGCGTCGTCGCGGCGATGAACGAGGCGGCGACGACGGATCTCCGCTGGACGCTCGTGCCGCTGCTCGCCGATGTGCTCTCGCACGGCACCGCGCCGAGCGCGCGCGACGCCCAGATGCTGAGCCAGCTCGGCGAATGGGACGGCAGCCGGCTCGACGCGAACGGGGACGGGCTGATCGACGCGCCTGGTGCGGCGATCATGGACGCGTGGTGGCCGCGGCTCGCCGTCGCCGACCTCGCGCCGGTGCTCGGCCCGCTCACCGACCAGCTGAAGACGCTCGCGCCGATCGACAATCCGGCGAACTCCGGCGGCAGCTCCTACGGCGCCGGCTGGTACTCGTACGTCGACAAGGATCTCCGCACGCTGCTCGGGATGCCGGTGAAGGCGCCGTTCTCGACCGCGTACTGCGGCGGCGGCAACCTCAGCGTGTGCGCCGCCTCGCTTTGGGCCGCGCTCGACGCGGCGGGCAACGCGCTCGCCGCGACGCAGGGCTCCGATCCGGCGCAGTGGCATTCGAGCGCGACCGCCGAGCGGATCCAGTTCTCCGGCTTCCTCCCGGCGACGATGCGCTGGACGAACCGGCCGACGTTCCAGCAGGTCATCCAGTTCGGCTCGCACCACTAGCGGGAACCGGACAAACAGAAGGACCGCCGCCGCTCGTGCGACTACGCTGAGAGCCATGCCGGAGAAGCGCTATCTCTTCACGCCGGGGCCGACGCCGGTGCCGCCGCAGGTGCTCGCGGCGCTCGCGGAGCCGGTGCTGCACCACCGCGGCGCGGACTTCCGTCCCGTCTACGAGCGCTGTCTCGCGCGGCTCCAGGAGATCTGCCGGACGAAGGCCGACGTGCTGATGTTCACGGCGTCGGGGACGGCTGCGATGGAGTCCGTCGCGGCGAACCTCGGCGAGGGCTCGCGCGCGGTCGTCGTCTCCGCCGGGTCGTTCGGCGAGCGGTGGGAGGCGATCCTCGCGGTGCACGGCGCCGAGGTCGAGCCGATCCGGTACGAGTGGGGCGAGTCGCCGCGCGCGGAGGATCTCGCTGCGCGGCTGACGGAGCTCGGCGGCGCGGACGTTGTGTACCTGACGCAGTCGGAGACGTCGACCGGCGTCGTCGCCGACGTGCAGGCGCTCGCCGCCGCGGCGAAGGCCGCGGGTGCGCTCGTCGCGGTCGACGCGGTGTCGAGTCTCGGCGCCGTTCCGCTCGAGATGGACGCGTGGGGCCTCGACGCCGTCGCGTCCGGCTCGCAGAAGGCACTGATGACGCCGCCCGGGCTCGCGCTCTGCGCGGTGTCGGAGACGGCGCTCGCCGCGGCGAAGCCGTCGCGCAGCTACTACCTCGACTGGAAGCGGACGCAGAAGGCGCAGGCGAACCTCGACGCGCCGTTCACGCCCGCGACGTCGCTTGTCGTCGCGCTCGACGTCGCGCTCGGCCTGCTGCTCGACGAAGGGCTCGACGCGGTGTTCGAGCGCCACGTGCGCCTCGGCCGCGCGACGCGCGCCGGCGCGAAGGCGATGGGGCTCGAGCTGTTCTCGCCCGACGAGGACCGCAGCTCCGTCGTCACCGCGATCCGCGTCCCCGACGGCATCGACTCGGGCGACCTGATCTCCGGCCTGCGCAAGCGGTTCGGGATGACGATGGCGAACGGCCAAGGACATCTGAAGGGCAAGATCTTTCGGATCGGCCACATCGGCTGGTTCGACATCTTCGACATCACGACCGCGCTGGCCGCGGTCGAGATCGTCCTCGCGGACATCGGCGCCGACATCGAGCGCGGTGCCGCGGTCACCGCTGCGCTCGAGGCGTTCGAGAGCAGCGCTCCCGTCGCATGAAAGTCCTCGTCCGCGAGACGATCTCCGACGCGGGAGTTGAGCTGTTGCGCGAGCGGTTCGACGTCGACGTCGACGCGGACAGCGACCTCGCCGAGATCATCGGCAACTACGACGCCATCGTCGTCCGCTCGGCGACGAAGCTCACCGCCGACCTGATCGGCCGCGCCGACCGCCTGAAGGTGATCGGCCGCGCCGGGGTCGGCGTCGACAACGTCGACGTCGAGGCCGCCACGATGCGCGGGATCGTCGTCGCGAACGCGCCTGAGTCGACGGTCGTCTCGGCCGCGGAGCACACGATCGGGCTGCTCGTGGCGCTCGCGCGCAACATTCCGCAGGCGCACGCGGCGCTGAAGCAGGGCCGCTGGGAGCGCAAGGCGTACGGCGGCATCGAGCTCGCGGGAAAGACGCTCGGCGTGCTCGGCTTCGGCCGCATCGGCCAGCAGGTCGCGCGCCGCGCCGGGGGCCTCGGCATGCGCGTCGTCGCGTACGACCCGTTCGTCGGCGCCGACCGGTTCCGCGAGCTCGGCGTCGAGCAGCTCGAGACGCCGGAGGACGTCTACGACACGGCGGAGTTCCTGACGCTGCATCTGCCGCTGACGCCGGAGACGCGCGGCTCGATCGACGCGGCCGCGTTCGCGCGCATGCGCGACGGCGCGCGGATCGTCAACGCCGCACGCGGCGAGCTCGTCGACGAGGCCGCACTCGAAGATGCGCTGCGTTCCGGCAAGCTTGCGGGCGCCGCGCTCGACGTCTTCTCCTCGGAGCCGTACTCCGGACCGCTGCTCGAGCTCGACAACGTCGTCGTCACGCCGCACCTCGCCGCGTCGACGGACGAGGCGCAGGATCGCGCAGGCCTGATCGTCGCGGAGCAGGTCGCGGCTGCGCTCGACGGCGGGCTCGTGACGAACGCCGTGAACATTCCCTCCGTCGGCGCCGAGGACATGGAGGCGCTGCGGCCGTACATCCCGCTCGCCGCGAAGCTCGGCCGCCTCGCGATGGAGCTTGCCGGCGGACGCACCGACCGCATCGTCCTCACCGCGTACGGCGGACTCGCCGACTACGACACGCGGCTGCTCACCGTCTCCGCGCTCAACGGCGCGTTCGAAGGCCGCGCCGACCGCCCGGTGAACTACGTCAATGCGCCGCTGATCGCACGCGAGCGCGGGATCGAGGTGCGCGAGGAGCGCTCGCAGTCGGCGCGCGACTACACGAATCTGATCCGCGTCGAGGTCGGCGTCGGCGACGAGGAGATCCGCGTCGCGGGCACGACGATCGGCAGCGACAACCGGCTCTGGCTCGTGAGCGCGCTCGGCTTCGATCTCGAGATCGAGCTTGCGCCGCTGCTCGTGTTCTTCCGCTACGACGACGTGCCCGGAGTGATCGGACGCGTCGGCACGCTGTTCGGCGCGGCCGGCGTGAACATCGCGAACATGACGGTCTCGCGCAGCCGCCGCGGCGGCAAGGCGCTGATGGTGCTCTCGATCGACTCCGCGCCGCCGCCCGAGGTTGTCGAGCACATCCGCGCCGAGGGCTTCGACGACGCCCGCTTCCTCGACCTGGAGCCGGCCGAGTAACCCGTGGACCCGTGGCCCGACTCGGTGGAGCGGGTTGCGGCCGCCGTGCGCGCCGCGAGCATCGACGCGCGCCTCGAGGAGTTCCCGGAAGGGACGAAGACCGCCGAGGACGCGGCGCGCGCCGTCGGGTGCGAGCCGGACGAGATCGTCAAGTCGCTCGTCTTCATCTGCGACGGGCGACCGGTCCTCGCGCTGATTCCCGGCGACCGGCGCGCCGACCCGAACAAGGTCGCTGCGGCGGTCAAGGCCGGGTACGCGCGCGTCGCGCGGCCGGAGGAGGTGCTCGCGGCGACAGGCTTCGAGCCGGGAGCCGTCGCGCCGTTCCCGGCGTCGGCGGTGACGCGCACGGTGCTCGACCACGAGCTGCTCCAGCTCGAGGTCGTCTGGGCCGGCGCCGGCTCGCCGCAGCACGTGATCGGCCTCACGCCGGGCGACCTCGCGCGGCTCGCGCACGCCGAGGCGGCCGACCTGACAGAGGCCGAGCCGGATTCCGACGACGGGTACGATTCGACCGCCTGAACGACGACAAGGAGACCGAGATGGAAGAGACCGCGAAGATCTGGATGAACGGACAGCTGGTGGACTGGGCGGACGCGACCGTCCACGTCGGCGTCCACGGTCTCCACTACGGCTCCGGCGTCTTCGAGGGTGTCCGCGCGTACGAGACGGACGGCGGCACCGCGGTCTTCCGGCTCGCCGACCATCTCCAGCGGCTGCACACGTCGGCGAAGCTCCTCTACCTGGACATCCCGTACTCGGTCGACGAGCTGAGGGCGGCGACGTGGGATCTGATCGGCGCGAACGGGCTGCCCTCGTGCTACCTGCGCCCGATCGCGTTCTCCGGCTACGGCCAGCTCGGCGTCGCGGCGCGCGACAACCCGGTCGACGTCGCGATCATGGCGTGGCCGTGGGGCGCGTATCTCGGCGAGGACGGACTGCGCAACGGCATCCGCGTCAAGGTCTCGAGCTGGCAGCGCGTCGGCCCGAACGTGATCCCGCACGTCGCCAAGGCGACCGGCGTCTACATCAACTCGATGCTCGCGGTCGGCGAGGCGAACCGCGCCGGCTACGACGAGGCGATCCTGCTCACCGCCGAGGGAACGATCGCCGACGGCTCGGGCGAGAGCATCTTCATCGTCAAGGACGGCGTCATCTACACGCCGGATCTCTCCGCGTCGATCCTCGTCGGCATCACGCGCGACACGGTGATCCAGATCGCGCAGGATCTCGGCCACACCGTCGTCGAGAAGCCGCTGATCCGCACCGACCTCTACCTCGCGGATGAGGTCTTCATGGTCGGAACGGCGGCGGAGGTGACGCCGATCCGCGAGATCGACGACCATTCCGTTCCGCCCGGCCCGGTGACGTTCGAGATCCAGAAGGCGTACCTCGACACCGTGCACGGGCGCAGCGAGCGCTGGGGCCAGTGGCTCGAGTACGCGCCCACGCGCGCCCAAGCTTGAGACAGGCAGGGTCGTGACCGAGCTCGACGTGCGTCCGGTCCCGCTCTCGGGGCCGTACGTCGGCGCGCGCGAAGAGGAGCTGCTGCTCGAGGTGCTGCACTCGGGACGGCTCTCGCTCGGGCCGACGATCGACCGCTTCGAGGAGCTCTTCGCGGAGACGGTCGGCGCGCCGTACGCGGCGGCGGTCTCATCCGGCACCGCGGGACTGCATCTGCTGTGCATCAGCGCCGGGATCGGTGCGGGCGACGAGGTCATCACGTCGCCGTACTCGTTCGCTGCGTCTGCGAACTGCTTCATCTACGAAGGCGCGACGCCGGTGTTCGCCGATGTCGACCCGCGCACGTTGAACATGGACCCGGCCGCAGTCGAGGCGGCGATCACGCCGCGGACGAAAGCAATCGTCGCCGTCGACATCTACGGCTACCCGTGTGAGCTCGACGAGATCCGCGCGATCGCGGCGAAGCACGGGCTCGCGGTGATCGACGACTCGTGCGAGGCGCTCGGCGCGCGCTACAAGGGAGCGCGGCTCGGCTCGCAGGGAACGCCGGCCGTCTTCGCGTTCTATCCGAACAAGCAGATCACCACCGGCGAGGGCGGGATGGTCACGACGCACTCCGAGGAGGAGTGGCGGCTTCTGCGCTCGCTCCGCAACCAGGGACGCGGCGATTCCGGCGGCTGGCTCGAGCACGTTCGCCTCGGCTACAACTACCGCCTCGACGACCTCGGCGCCGCGATCGGGATCGCGCAGCTCGAGAAGCTCGACGAGATCCTTGCGTTGCGCAGCGAGGTCGCGGGCCGCTACGACGAGCTGCTCGGCGGCATCGACGGCGTCGAGCTCCCGTGCGCCGACGACGCCGATCACGAGCGCTCGTGGTTCGTCTACGTCGTGAAGCTCGCGGACAACGCAACGCGCGAGCGCGTCATTGCCCACTTCGAGCGCGAGCAGATCGGCTTCAACCGCTACCTCCCGTCGATCCACCTCCAGCCGTACATGCGGGAGCGCTACGGCTTCCGCGAGGGGCTCTGCCCGGTGTCGGAGGACGCGAGCTCGCGCACGCTCGCGCTGCCGTTCTTCACCGGCCTCGAGCGCGGGGCCCAGGAACGGGTCGCCGAGGCACTCGCCGCCGCCCTCTTGTAACGCAGGCCCCCGCCGGTCTAGGGTCGAGCGTCCATTCCTAGGGGGAGGGAGGCACATCCCATGAAGGGCCACATGAAGCCGCGCGGGCTCATGCTCGCGTTGGCAATTGTTGTGCTGGCGGCGGGCGGCGGCGTTGCGTACGCGACGACCTCGCACAGCACGGACACCACGATTCACGGCTGCTACAGCCAGAGCACCGGGAATCTCCGCATCGACTCGTCCTGCCGGTCGGGCGAGCTTGCAGTCTCGTGGAACAGTGCCGGCCAGCCCGGTGCGCAGGGACCGGCGGGACCCGCTGGGCCGGCAGGGCCGCAGGGTCCGGCCGGGCCGAAGGGATCGACCGGTGCGACAGGCGCGACGGGTGCAACCGGTGCAACCGGTGCGGCCGGTCCGGCAGGCCCGAAGGGTGACAAGGGCGATCCTGGAATGCAGGGGCCGCAGGGAGCCAACGGAACCAACGGCACCAACGGTGCCAACGGCCTGAACGGTCTGAACGGGCAAAACGGCGTGAACGGTCAGAACGGCGCCAACGGAACGAACGGCTCGGACGGCATGTCCGGCGGCCAGGGGCCGGCGGGTCCCGCAGGTGCAATCGGCCCGCAGGGGGCGACCGGTCCGGCAGGAGCGACCGGCGCAGCCGGTGCGGCAGGCGCGAAGGGCGACACCGGCGACGCCGGAGCCGCCGGCGCAAACGGATCAGCGGGAGCTCAGGGTCCGCAGGGCGTCGCAGGACCGCAGGGTCCCCAGGGTCCGGCAGGTGCGGACGGAGCACAGGGCCCGATCGGCCCGAGCAACGCGTTCACGGTGAACTCGTTCGTCGGGAACGTCCCGCTGACGACGTTGCCGCAGGCCGTTGCGCAGCTCTCCCTCCAGCCGGGGTCGTACGTGTTCCTTGCAAGTGCACGGCTCCTCTCGCAGGGCACGGGGACGAACGCGCAGTGCTACCTCCAGCCGGCAGGCGGAGGTGCGAACAGCAACTTCGTGAACGTCAACCTCGGCACGACGAACGACAGGAAGATCGTCTCGCTGAACTACGCGGTGACGATCGGCTCCGCAGTGACGATGAACTTCAACTGCCAGATCACCTCCGGTGACGCAGTAAAGGCCGACGAGGTGTTCTTCACCGCGATCCAGGTGGGGAACGTCACGCAGCAGTAAGAGTGACAACGGGTGCGGCGGGGCTCATTCCCGCCGCACCCGGCTGCTGTAGCTTTCGAACTCATGACGGACCCCGAGCCGCGCGCCGCGCCCGGGCTCTTCGCGCGGATCGCCGTCGACGTCACGCCGCTGCGCGAATCGCCCGCGTTCCGCCGGCTCTGGCTCGGCCAGACCGTCGCGTACATCGCCTGGCGCATGCTCCCGGTGCTCGTGTCGGTGCAGATGTTCGACATCACCGGCTCGAGCCTCGCGGTCGGCATCCTCGCGATCGCGCAGTTCGTCCCGCTCGTGACGGTGACGATCTTCGGCGGCGCGCTCGCCGACTCGCACGACCGCCGCCGGATCCTGATCTGGAGCCTCGCCGGCGTGATCGTCACGACGGGCGCGTTCGTCGTGGTCGCCGCCGCGAACACGCAGAGCGCCGTCCTCGTCTTCGTGATCACGCTGCTGAGCTGGTCGTCGTTCTCGCTCGGCGCCGGCGCAGTCCGCTCGGTGACGCCGCGTCTCGTTCCCCTCGAGCAGCTCCCGGCCGCCGCCGCTCTGACCGGCCTCTACAACAACCTCGGTCTCGTCGTCGGTCCTGCGATCGCCGGCGTGCTCATCGCATGGATCGGGCTGACGTGGACGTACGGTGTCGCGTTCGTCGGGATGGCCGTCTCTCTCGCGCTGATCTTCGGCATGCCGCCCGTGCCCCCCGCGCACGACGCGGAGCGCGTCACGATCGGGGCGATCGTCGACGGCTTCCGCTATCTCGGACGCCAGCACGTCGTGCTCGGCTTCTTCATCATCGACTCGGTCGCAATGATCTTCGGCATGCCGGCAGCGCTCTTCCCGCAGATGGCGCAGGAGGTGTTCGCAAGCCCTGCGTCCGTCGGTTTCCTGTTCGCGGCGCCTGCGGCCGGTGCGTTTGCCGCCTCGCTCGTGTCCGGCTGGGTGATGGGCATCAACCGACAGGGCGCCGCGATCATCGCGGCCGCATCCGGCTGGGGAATCGCGATCGCCGCATTCGGCTTCACCTCGACGCTGTGGATCGCGCTGGCGCTGCTCGCGCTCGCCGGCGCGGCCGACCAGATCAGCGCGATCTTCCGCTCGACGATCGTCCTCACCGTGACGCCGGACCACATGCGCGGCCGGCTCGGCGGCATCGAGTTCGCGCAGGTCGCGAGCACGCCCGCGCTCGGCAATCTCGAGGCCGGTGCGATTGCGTCGCTCACAAGCGTCCGCTTCTCGATCGTCTTCGGCGGAATCGCGTGCGTGATCGGAACGCTGATCTGCGCCGCGATCTTTCCGGCACTCGTCCGCTACGACGCGCGCCGCACGCGCGCCGCCGCGTGAGCGCCCTCGGCGGCGAAGGCCCGGGCCGGCCGCCCGACCTCGAGTCGCCCGGAGTCCGCGAACTGCTCGGAAAGCTCCAGCTCGACTGGAGCCCGCTGCGCGACTCGAAGCCGTTCCGTCGCCTCTGGTTTGCGCAGTCCGCGTCGTTCATCGGCAGCGAGGTCGGCTACGTCGCGCTGTCGTACCAGGTGTACGCACTCACGAACTCGACGCTCGCCGTCGGACTGCTCGCCCTCGCCGAGCTGATCCCGATGCTGACGATGACGCTCGTCGGCGGCGCGTTCGCCGACGCGTTCGACCGCCGCAAGCTGATGCTGATCCAGCAGTGCGGGATGATCGTCGGCGCCGCAATCGCCGTCGCGAACGCGGCGTCGCCGGATCCGCAGGCGTGGGTGTGCTTCCTCAGCGCGTTCGTCACCGTGTCTGCGTTCGCATTCGGCGCAGGCGCGCAGCATTCGCTCTTCCCGCGTCTCGTCGCCGACGAATCAGCTCGTCGCGGCGAACAACCTCAACGGCCTGAGCTCGAGCCTCGGCGCCGTCGCCGGCCCCGCGCTCGCCGGCGTCCTGATCGCGACGACGGGTGTGACGACTGCATACGTGATCGACACGGTCACGTTCCTCGGGACGCTCGTCGCCGTGTGGCTGCTGCCGTCGCTCAAGCCGGAAGGCGGCACGTCGTCGCCGAGCCTCGGTTCCATCGTCGACGGCTTCCGGTTCATCGTCCAGCAGAAGGTGATTCTCGGCTTCATGCTCGTCGACACGAACGCGATGATCTTCGGCATGCCGACCGCGCTCTTTCCCGCGCTCGCGACGCACCGCTTCCACAATCCCGCCCTCGTCGGCTACCTCTACTCCGCGACGTACGCCGGCGCGCTCGTCGCGTCTGCGCTCGGCGGCTGGGTGAACCACGTGCGCCGCCAGGGGCTCGTCGTCATCATCGCCGCGGCGCTCTGGGGCGGCGCGATCGCTGCGTTCGGCTTCGCGAACCAGCTCTGGCTCGCGCTGATCCTGCTCGCGATCGCCGGCGGCGCCGACCTCGTCAGCGCCGTCTTGCGCGGGACGATGCTGCTCCAGCTGACACCGGATTCGCTGCGCGGCCGGCTCACCGGAATCGAGTTCGCGCAGGTCGCGAGCGCGCCGTCGCTCGGCAACCTCGAGGCGGGCGTGGTCGCGTCGATCACGAGCATCCGCACGTCGATCGTCTCCGGCGGGATCTTCTGCGTCATCGGCTGCGCCGTGCTCTCGTTGCTGTTCCCGGCCCTCGTCAAATACGACGCCCGTGCGCGCAAGACCGCTCCCGCGTAAGTTCTTCGCCCGCTCGGCGCACGAGGTCGCGCCCGAGCTGATCGGCGTCACGCTGCTCGTCGACGGCGTCGGAGGGCCGATCGTCGAGGTCGAGGCGTACGACCCGGAGGATCCGGCGAGCCACGCGTTCAACGGACAGACGAAGCGGAACGCCGCGATGTTCGGCCCGGCCGGACACGCGTACGTCTACCGCTCGTACGGGATCCACTGGTGCCTGAACGTCGTCTGCGCGGAGCCCGGCCGCGCCGACGCGGTGCTGATCCGCGCGCTGCGGCCCGAGCACGGCCTCGACGCGATGCGCGCGCGCCGCGGCGTCGACGCGGAACGGGCGCTCTGCTCCGGCCCGGGAAAGCTCTGCGAGGCACTCGGCGTCAACGGCGACCTCGACGGCCTGCGGCTCGACGAGCCGCCGTTCGCGTTCCTCCCGCGTACAGAAACGCCGGCGATCGCAATCGGCACGCGGATCGGCCTCACCAAGGCCGCCGACCGCGAATGGCGCTATGGCCTCGCCGGCTCGCCCTTCCTCAGCCGGCCGATCTAGCCGCGCGCGACGATCAGGTGGATCGTCATTCCCGGCGCCGCGGCCACGCCGGCGAGCGGCTCCTGCGAGACGACGCGTCCGGGCTTGCCGGTGCCGAACCGAACCGACGGCTGAAGATTCAGCTTCCGCAGCTTCGTCTGCGCCTTCCGCAGATTGAGCCCGACGACGTGCGGGACGAGACCGTGCAGCGGTTTCGCGAGCACGAGCGTCACCTTGTCGAACGACGAGAGCGTTCCGCCGAGCGGGAACTGCCTCACGACGTGACCGACGCGCTGGCCGGCAGTCGCCGGCTTGTAGATCAACTGCGGCGTCAACGGCATCGCCGCGAGCCGCGCCTCCGCCGACGGCAGCGTCCACCCGACGACGTTCGGCACGTCGACCTCGTTCCGCTTGCACGCCGCGGTGCGCGCCGGCCCGCGCCCCATGAAGTAGACGATCGTCGACGTGTCGCGGCAGAGCCCGTTGTCGAGCTCGATCTTGTTGTCGCGGTACGTGACCTGCTTCGCGGCGACCGAGAGATACGGAGGGCTCGCGAACGACTCCGGCGGCGCGTCCATCGCCGCGAGCGCCGACTCCATGAACGACTTCCAGATCAGTGCGGGGAAGGTGCCGCCGACGACGGGCCGGCCGTGGAACTCGGAGCGCATCGGCACGAGCTTGTTCGGATACCCGACCCAGACCGCGGTCACGAGCTGCGGCGTGTAGCCGACGAACCACGCGTCACCGTAGTTCTCCGTCGTCCCCGTCTTGCCGGCCGCCACGCGATCCGGCAGCGCCGCAGCCTTCCCTGTCCCGGACGTGATCACGCTTTCGAGCATCTGCGTCAGCAGCTCATCCTCCGACGAGGAGAGCACCTGCTTCGGCGCGGGTGCGTTCGTTCCGACGATGTCGCCCGACTCCGTCTTGATCTCGGTGATCGCGCGCGGCTCGTTGCCGAAGAAGCTGCCGTCGACGCGATAGCCGCCGTTCGCGAACGACGCGTACGCGCGCGCCATCTCGAGTGGGTTCACCGGCTCGGCGCCGAGCCCGATCGCGAAGTAGCCCTGAAGCGGGCTCGTGATTCCGAGGCTGCGTGCCGTCGTCGCCACGTTCGCCGGCCCGACGATCTTCGTCAGCTGCGAGAAGACCGAGTTGTCCGAGACCGTGATCGCCTGTGCGAGGTTGATCGGCCCGAGGTACTCGCCCTCGAAGTTGTGGACGTACCAGTACTTGTTCCCGAGAAAGATCGAGATCGGCTTCGAGACGAGCGTCGTCTGCGGCGAGATGCCCTGCTTCAGCGCCGTCGCGAGCACGAACGGCTTGAACGACGAGCCCGGCTGCCGCTCGCCCTGAACGGCGAGGTTGAACTGGCTCGCGTGGAAGTTGTTGCCGCCGTACATCGCGAGCACCGCGCCGGTCGTCGGGTTGATCGCGACGAGCGCCGCCTGCGGGCCGGCCGCGCTCGGCAGCCACTTCTTGATCGCCGTCCGCGCGAGCGCCTGGAGCCGCAGGTCGATCGTCGTGTTGACCCGATAGCCGCCGCCGAACACGCGCTTCGCGCCGAGCTTGTCGATCAGCTGCGCCTTCACGTACTCGCCGAAGTACGGCGCGACGCCCTGCACGCCGGAGAGGTGGACGTCCTGCGGCTTCGGCATCGGCTGCCGCACCGCCCAGCGGTATCGCGCCGTGTTGATCACGCCCTGCGCGAGCATCAGCCGCAGCACCGTCATCCGCGCGTCCTTTCGCCGCCACCGGATGCGCGACGGGGTCGTAGAGGCTCGGATCCTCCGGAATCCCGGCGAGCAGCGCCGCCTCGGGAAGGTTCAGCCGCGCGGCGGTGTGCCCGAAGTACGTTCGCGCGGCGCGCTCGATCGCCGTACGCGCCGTTCCCGAAGTAGATGGTGTTGAGGTACGCGGTGAGGATCTGGTCCTTGCTCCAGCGCTGCTCGAGCTGCCACGCGAGCGCCGCCTCCTTCAGCTTCCGCGTGATCGTGCGCTCGTTGCCGGTGAGCGAGTTCTTGACGAACTGCTGCGTGATCGTCGAGCCGCCCTGCACCGCGCCCTGGTGGCGGATGTCCGCCCAGAGCGCGCGGCCCATGCCGCGGATGTCGATGCCGCGGTGCTCCCAGAACCGCTTGTCCTCGGTCGCGACGATCGCCTGCTTCATCCACGGCGAGATGTCCTGGCTCGGCACGAGCACGCGGCTCTGCGATCCGCGCAGCACGGCGAGGATCGTGTGGCCGTCGCCGGCGTAGATGTAGCCGTCGACCTGCTGGTGCGGCTGCTGCGAACGGATCGAGCCCGTTCAGCTGCGCGCCGACCGCGACGACGAGGCCGTAGGAGAACGCCGCGGTCCCCAGCACGGCCAACACGCCCATGAGGGCGAGCAGGCGGAGCTTGCGGATCCGGCGCCTGCGCCGGGGCGGAGCCGCCGGCTTGTTGCGTGTGCTTGCGCAGAGGCACGGGAGAGGCAGGATTCTACCCCGGTTCTGAATACACTCGGCGGCGTGGGGATCGCGGAGCTGACGCGCAACGCCGTCGACGTGCTGCCGAAAGGCGAGCTCGAGAAGAAGCTCGCAAAAGGCCGCCCGCTCCGGGTGAAGCTCGGCATCGACGTCACCTCGCCCGACATCCACGTCGGCCGCGGGATCCCGCTCCAGCGGATGCGCGCGTTCCAGGACGAGGGCCACACGGCCGTCCTGATCATCGGCGACTACACGACGCGGATCGGCGACCCGTCGGGCCGTTCGTCGGAGCGGCCGATCCTCTCGGACGAGGAGATCGACGCGAATGCCGCGGTCTATCTGGAGCAGGCGAAGACGATCCTGATCGACGATCCGGCGCTGCTCGAGGTGCGCTACAACGGCGAGTGGCTCTCGAAGCTGACGTACGCCGAGGTCGTCCGGCTCGGCCGGATCATCACCGTCGCGCGGATGCTCGAGCGCGACGACTTCGAGAAGCGCTTCCGCGCCGGCGAGCCGATCTCGGTCTCCGAGCTTCTCTACCCGCTGATGCAGGCGTACGACTCGGTCGCGATCGAGTCCGACGTCGAGCTCGGCGGCACCGACCAGCTCTACAACCTGCTCGCCGGCCGCGACGTGATGGAGGCGTACGGCCTCGAGCCGCAGGTCGTGCTGACGACGCCGCTCCTGCTCTCGTGGGACGGCGAGAAGATGAGCTCGTCGATGGGGAACAACATCCCGCTGACGGCGCCGCCGGAGGAGATGTTCGGCCGGACGATGCGGATCCCGGACTCGCTGCTCCCCGAGTGGTACGGCCTCGTCGTCGAGCGGCCGGTCCCGGAGGGCGAGCCGATGCCCGCGAAGCTCGAGCTCGCGCGCGCGATCGTGGCACGGTCGCACGGGGAGGAGGCGCGCGCAGGCCGCCGAGGAGCATTTCGCCCGCGTCGTCCAGCGCGGCGAGGCTCCCGAGGACGTGACGGAAGTGGCCTGGGACGGGGCGGACGACCCCGTCTACCTGCCCGCCCTCCTGCAGCCGAGCCTCGGTCAGTCGGCCAGCCACTGGCGCCGGATGATCGACCAGGGCGGCGTGAAGATGAACGGCGAGCCGGTCGCCGGCTACGAGGTCGACCGGGCCTCGCTCGACGGCGCGCTGCTCCAGGCGGGCAAGCGCCAGTACCTCCGAATTCGGCTTGGTTGACAGGCAGACGACCGCTGCTACACTTCCCGAGCCGCCCGAGTGGGCTGCGCTGGAAAGTCCCTGCAATCCGACACAACTGGAGCGCCTCTAGGGCATTCGGAGCTGAGTAGTCCGAGCATCCTGAGGCCTCTGGCGCGAGTCGGGGGCCTTTCTTGTGCCGCCTGGACAAGGTGGTCCGGTCTTTGAAAACTCAACAGCGTGCGTTTACGTCGAGACCTCGGACGGTCGGCTTCGGCCAGCCGCGAGAGGAATCAACCCTGTCTTGTCTCTCCTCACAGAGAGGCAGACTTTGAGCACAAGCTCAAAGTGAAAAGACCGTCGGTCCTGTGTTGGCAACGTCAACACCAGTGACCGGCATTCATCTTCACGGAGAGTTTGATCCTGGCTCAGGACGAACGCTGGCGGCGCGCTTAACACATGCAAGTCGAGCGAGAACCAGTCCTTCGGGGCTGGGGACAGCGGCGAACGGGTGAGTAACACGTGGATAATCAACCCTCGACACTGGGATAGCCCGGGGAAACCCGGATTAATACCGGATGTCCCATCTGGCTTTCGGGCCGGCTGGAAAAGGTAGCTTCGGCCTCCGGTCGGGGACGAGTCCGCGGCGGATTAGCTTGTTGGCGGGGTAAAGGCCCACCAAGGCGACGATCCGTAGCTGGTCTGAGAGGACGATCAGCCACACTGGGACTGAGACACGGCCCAGACTCCTACGGGAGGCAGCAGTGGGGAATCTTGCGCAATGGGCGAAAGCCTGACGCAGCGACGCCGCGTGAGGGAAGAAGGCCTTCGGGTTGTAAACCTCTTTCAGGAGGGACGAAGCCACTCGGGTTAATAGCCCAGAGGGTGACGGTACCTCCAGAAGAAGCCCCGGCTAACTACGTGCCAGCAGCCGCGGTAATACGTAGGGGGCAAGCGTTGTCCGGATTTATTGGGCGTAAAGAGCGTGTAGGCGGCTTCACAGGTCCGCTGTGAAAACTCGAGGCTCAACCTCGAGCTGTCGGTGGAAACCGTGTGGCTAGAGTCCGGAAGAGGAGAGTGGAATTCCCGGTGTAGCGGTGAAATGCGCAGATATCGGGAAGAACACCCGTGGCGAAGGCGGCTCTCTGGGACGGTACTGACGCTGAGACGCGAAAGCGTGGGGAGCGAACAGGATTAGATACCCTGGTAGTCCACGCCGTAAACGATGGGTGCTAGGTGTGGGGGGTGTCGACTCCCTCCGTGCCGAAGCTAACGCATTAAGCACCCCGCCTGGGGAGTACGGCCGCAAGGCTAAAACTCAAAGGAATTGACGGGGGCCCGCACAAGCAGCGGAGCATGTGGTTTAATTCGACGCGACGCGAAGAACCTTACCAAGGCTTGACATGTATTTGAATGTCGGGGAAACTCGGCAGCCCTTCGGGGCAAATACACAGGTGGTGCATGGCTGTCGTCAGCTCGTGTCGTGAGATGTTGGGTTAAGTCCCGCAACGAGCGCAACCCCTGTCCTATGTTGCCAGCGTGAAAGACGGGGACTCATAGGAGACTGCCGGTGACAAATCGGAGGAAGGTGGGGATGACGTCAAGTCATCATGCCCCTTATGTCTTGGGCTACACACGTGCTACATTGGCCGATACAAAGGGCTGCAAACCTGCGAGGGTGAGCGAATCCCAAAAAGTCGGTCCCGGTTCGGATTGGAGGCTGAAACTCGCCTCCATGAAGGCGGAGTTGCTAGTAATCGCGGATCAGCAATGCCGCGGTGAATATGTTCCCGGGCCTTGTACACACCGCCCGTCACACCACGAAAGTTGGCAATACCCGAAGCCGGTGGCCTAACCCGCAAGGGAGGGAGCCGTCGAAGGTAGGGTCGATGATTGGGGTGAAGTCGTAACAAGGTAGCCGTAGCGGAAGCTGCGGCTGGATCACCTCCTTTCTAGGGAATCCGGAGCTCTTGACTCCGGTAGGCGCCGGTCCCTTTGATGGCCTGCTTGCTTTAACTGCAAGTGGGCCGTCAGGCAGCCGGCTCGCCTAGAAATTACGTCGACCTCGACGAATCATAGACGTACGCTGTTGAGTTTTGAGAGACCGGGCTCTGTCCGATTAGAGGCAGAGGGCGGTTCTTCTCTAGTGGGCTGCGTCCCGCGTGCACCTTGAAAACTCCATAGCGACATCTATACCGGAGTTCTTCTGATCAAGAGAACAAGGGCACACGGTGGATGCCTTGGCACTGAGAGCCGATGAAGGACGTGGGCGGCTGCGATAAGCCCGGGGGAGGAGCTGACCAGTCCTTTGATCCCGGGATTTCCGAATGAGGAAACTCACCGCTGGTAATGCGGCGGTACCCGCACCTGAATACATAGGGTGCGAGGAGGCAAGCTGGGGAACTGAAACATCTAAGTACCCAGAGGAAAGGAAAGAAACCTCGACTCCCTGAGTAGTGGCGAGCGAAAAGGGAAGAGCCCAAACCTATGCGACGTGATAGACGGCAGTCGTTGTCGTGTAGGGGTTGTAGGGCTCGTCTTGATCCGTCTGCCGGCGGGTCGGGAAGTTACAAAGTTGTGCGTTAGCCGAAGTGGATGGAAAGCCACGCCACAGAAGGTAATGGCCCTGTAGGCGAAAACGTACAGCCTTCCTTGACGAGTACCTGAGTACGGCCGGGCACGTGAAACCCGGTCGGAACCCGCGGGGACCACCCCGTAAGGCTAAGTACTCCTCAGTGACCGATAGTGAACTAGTACCGTGAGGGAAAGGTGAAAAGTACCCCGGAAGGGGAGTGAAATAGTACCTGAAACCGTGTGCTTACAAGCGGTCGGAGCGGACTTGTTCCGTGACGGCGTGCCTTTTGCATAATGAGCCAGCGAGTTACTCTTCAACGGCAAGGTTAAGGAAACGGAGCCGTAGCGAAAGCGAGTCTGAATAGGGCGCTTAGTCGTTGGAGGTAGACCCGAAACTGAGTGATCTACCCATGGCCAGGTTGAAGCGGGGGTAAGACCCCGTGGAGGACCGAACCCACGTCGGTTGAAAACGGCGGGGATGAGCTGTGGGTCGGAGTGAAAGGCTAATCAAACTCAGAGATATCTGGTTCTCCCCGAAATATATTTAGGTATAGCGTCACGCGTTCAATAACGGTTGTAGAGCACTGTTTGGCCTAGGGGGCCTACCAGCTTACCGAAGTCAGGCAAACTCCGAATGCCGTTATTCCAGAGCGTGGCAGTCAGAGTGCGGGGGATAAGCTTCGTGCTCAAAAGGGAAACAGCCCAGACCGTCGGCTAAGGCCCCTAATTCCATGCTAAGTGGGAAACGATGTCCGATTGCACAGACAACCAGGATGTTGGCTTAGAAGCAGCCACCATTCAAAGAGTGCGTAACAGCTCACTGGTCAAGTGGTCGGGCGCGGACAATGTAACGGGGCTCAAGCATGGAGCCGAAGCCACGGACTTCGAGCTTTGCTCGGAGTGGTAGGGGAGCGTTCCCAGGGCGGAGAAGCGGCGGCGTAAGCCTGCCGTGGAGCGCTGGGAAGTGAGAATGCTGGCATGAGTAACGAAAGGCGAGTGAGAAACTCGCCCGCCGAATGCCCAAGGGTTCCTGAGTAAAGCTAATCTGCTCAGGGTTAGTCGGGACCTAAGCCGAGGCCGAAAGGCGTAGGCGATGGACAACAGGTTGATATTCCTGTACCACGTCCTAACCGCTATCACCGATGGGGGGACGGGGTAGGCTAGGGCAACCCAGGCGTTGGTTGACCTGGGGTAACCGCGTAGGGTGGCTGGTAGGTAAATCCGCCGGCCGTTAAGCCTGAGACGGGACGCCGAGGCCCCTTGGGGCCGAAGTGCCTGAAGCCATGCCTCCAAGAAAAGCCTCTAGGGAGGTTAGACGTGCCCGTACCAAAACCGACACAGGTGGGCAGGTAGAGAATACCAAGGCGATCGGAAGAACCCTCGTTAAGGAACTCGGCAAAATGGTCCCGTAACTTCGGGAGAAGGGACGCCCCGGTAGAGTGAAAACCCATACGGGTTTTAGCTCGAGGGGGCCGCAGTGAAACGGCCCAAGCGACTGTTTACCAAAAACACAGGTCTCTGCGAAGTCGTAAGACGACGTATAGGGGCTGACGCCTGCCCGGTGCTGGAAGGTCACGAGGAGAGGTTAGCCTTCGGGCGAAGCTTTGAATCCAAGCCCCAGTAAACGGCGGCCGTAACTATAACGGTCCTAAGGTAGCGAAATTCCTTGTCGGGTAAGTTCCGACCTGCACGAATGGCGTAACGACTTGGGCGCTGTCTCAACGAGGGATCCGGTGAAATTGTAGTATCGGTGAAGATGCCGATTACCCGTGGTTGGACGGAAAGACCCCGTGAACCTTTACTACAGCTTGACGTTGAAGTTTGGTGCGCGTTGTCCAGGATAGGTGGGAGACTTCGAAGCGGGGACGCCAGTCCTCGTGGAGTCACCCTTGGGATACCACCCTTCGTGTTCTGGGCTTCTAACCCGCTGCCGTAATCCGGGGCGGGAACAGCGTCAGGTGGGTAGTTTGACTGGGGCGGTCGCCTCCTAAAATGTAACGGAGGCGCACAAAGGTTCCCTCAGCACGGTTGGAAATCGTGCGTAGAGTGCAAACGCATAAGGGAGCTTGACTGCGAGACAGACATGTCGAGCAGGTGCGAAAGCAGGTGTTAGTGATCCGGCGGTAACTAGTGGACGTGCCGTCGCTCAACGGATAAAAGGTACTCCGGGGATAACAGGCTTATCCTTCCCAAGAGTCCACATCGACGGAAGGGTTTGGCACCTCGATGTCGGCTCGTCGCATCCTGGGGCTGAAGCAGGTCCCAAGGGTTGGGCTGTTCGCCCATTAAAGCGGTACGCGAGCTGGGTTCAGAACGTCGTGAGACAGTTCGGTCCCTATCCACCATGGGCGCTGGAGCTTTGAGAGGAGTCGTCTCTAGTACGAGAGGACCGAGACGAACAGACCTCTGGTGTATCAGTTGTCCTGCCAAGGGCACTGCTGATTAGCCACGTCTGGATGGGATAACCGCTGAAAGCATCTAAGCGGGAAGCCCACCTCGAGATGAGAGCTCCCATCCCCTCGAGGGAGTAAGGGCGGTCGAAGACTACGACCTTGATAGGCGGACGGTGTACGCACAGCAATGTGTTCAGCCGAGCCGTACTAATTGCCCGAGGTCTTGATTTGAACTCTGGTTAAAGTCGCTATGGA